>CAWFFY010000003.1:0-2440517 GCA_963815235.1 uncultured Solirubrobacteraceae bacterium
GGCACAGGTTGGGTACCGGTCAAGATGCTGGCCGCCCAGATCTGGGTGTTCTGCGCGCTGATGGGCGGCACAGGACCGCTGTGGAGAATCCCGCCGGGGTGTTGATCGCTGGCGATGGCGAACCCGGCCGGCGGGGCGGTGGCCCTCGTCCAGCCGTCCTGGGTACCCGGCAAGGGTGGCGGGCCTGCGTGCCGATGCTGTCGTCGCGCTGATCGGGGAAGGTTCGGCGTTAACTATGTCAGCAGTCCTGGCGCGGGAGCCGTCACCGGGCCGCGGGCGACGGCTTGGGATCGGTGCGGGGTCCCGGTTCTGCTCCCACTCGCCAGCGGGATGCCTGGCGCCATCCCGGTGAGCTGCGCCCGGGGACGTGCCGCAGCGCCAGATCTGGTCACAGCCGGGTGAGGAGCCAGCGTACCGACGGTGCCGGAGCGGCCTGGCTGGCGTCAAGGGTGATGTGGCTGACCTCGCTGCCGATCGTGACGGTGGCCTGGGCGACGGGCTGGCCCGCTCTAATCGCGTGCGCGAGCGGGCGGGGTGTCACCGTGACGGTGACCGGGTGCCGGGCCAGCCGGTCACCGCGACCCCGGTGGCCGCGACCGCGGCGGGCCCGGCGGTCGACGCGCTGGACACCCTCCCCAGGACGGCGCCGGGCCTGATGACCTCGGCGTGTTCAAGGTCCCCGCCGACGCTGCCGAGGAGGTTCTCGGCGGCGGTGATCACGCCGCCGAGCTCGCTGGGCTGGGCGGGGGTCGCTGGCACGCCGAGCACGACGCCGACGATCGTGACCGGGCTGCCGGCGACCGTCAGGGCCGCGGCGAAGGCCAGGCACCGCCTGCCTGCGAGCTTCGACCCGGTCTTGACGCCTGTGATCCCGTCGTGCCCGAGGGCGGCATTGACGTTGTAGGCCAGGCGGGCGACCGGCAGCGTGACCTGCGGCATGGCCACGACTGGCGGAACGCCGGGATCTGCAGCGCGCGCACGGTGAGCCAGAACTGGTCGCTGGCCGTGCTGACGGTGGCCGGGTCGGCCCCGCTGGCGTCGGCGTACCGCGTCCGGCGCAGCCGGAGCGAGCGATCCGGGCGTTCATCTTCGCCACGAACCCTCTTCTCGCCGGCGTCCCAGCGGGCCAGCATCCAGGCGATGTTGTTGCCGGAGGGGATGAGCATCGCCTCCAGCGCCTGACGCTCGGTCAGCTTCTCCTCGGCCGCCACCTTTACCACCGACTGGCCCTGCTGCCGGTCGCTGGCATAGGCCGCCGCATCGGCCGCGGTCACGGTGATCACCGGGCCCGGCCCCCGCCGGCAGCGGATGGTCGCCGAGCACCACGTACCCGGTCATGATCTTGGCCAGGCTCGCGATGGGCACCGGCGCGCTGCCGCCATGCGTGCCGAGCAGGCCGGTTCCGGGCAGCCCGAGGGCGGCTTCGGCCTGGCCGGGCCAGTCTGGGCGGGGCGCGGTCCCGGGCAGCACCGGCGCCGTCGTGACCGAAACTGTCAGGGTCATCGAGGGGACCGGGCGCAGCAGCTGGACCCCCATCCAGGCCACCGCCGCGATCACAATGATGCGCCCGCGATCAGCGCACGTCATCACAGCTTCCGGCTACCGGCCGCGGCCCGGCGCGGCAGCGCATGGCGGCCGGCCGGCGCGGCAGCATAGTGCCGCCGCTTGCGGCCCGCGGCCGGAACTCCCTGCGGCGCATGACACATCACCGGAACAAAACGATCGGCCGCCCGGTCCGCGGCTCCGCAAAGCCCGACGGGAGCCGCAACAGCTTGACGGCTGGTAGCGGCCATGTTACCGGCATTGCCGAACGCCGAGGCCAGCCCGCTCGCCGGCCGGGGCCGCGGGCGAGGCTGCGGACGACCCATGCGCAGGTTCCGCTGAACAGGGCCCTGGCAGGTCCCTGGCAGGTCCCTAGCCGGCCGCGTGCCCTGCCTGCCCGCTCACACCCCCGCGCGTTCTGTGACAGGCTGGCCACAAGCAAGTGGCGAGCGCGCCCCACGGCGGTGAGGGGGCGCCGCATCCGCAACCAAGAGGGCACGATGACGCAAGGCACTGTGAAATGGTTCAACGGCGCCAGAGGCTACGGCTTCATCGCGGTCGAGGGCGGCCCGGACGTATTCGTGCACGTCAGCGCGATCGCCGGTGGCGGCGACCGCAGCCTGGAGGAAGGGCAGAAGGTCGAGTTCGACATCACCCTCGGCCAGAAGGAACCCCAGGCGGAAAACGTCAGGGTTACCGGCTGACGCGCCGGCAGGGACGAGCCGCGCCAAGCGGCGGCGGCGTCCTCGGTGCCGGCCTGGTGTGAGTATCCGCTGGCCGGCCTGCAGGTCACCCAGGGCGTTGGCGGCGGCGTCCAGGCACAGGTCCAGCCCGGCGGCTGCCGCTGACCCGCCGCCGCGAGGGTATGAGCGGCGGACTGTGCGTGCCGAGGTCCCGGCGGTACCGGGCAGAAGGGCCTCCAGCCGCGTCGGCTGATCGGACCGATGCCGACAGGGAGTCACCAGCGGGGCGTCTGTGCTTGCTCCCTGCCCGGTCCGATGGTTCGCGCACTCATCGTGCCCCCCGGCCGGGGCGCGCCCGGGAGGATCTTGCCCGCCACCTCGCTCATCGGCGCGAGCAGCGGCAGCCGCCCCTCTGCGTCCTCCACCGTCTCATAGGCGATGCACGTCGCACCCGAGGCCATCAGCCCGCGTGCCAGCTCCGGCTCGGCCGCCAGGTGCAGGTAGGTGAACAGCGTCTGGCCCTCGCGCAGGCGCGCGACCTCCTCCGGCTGGGGCTCCTTGACCTTCACGACCAGTTGCGCCTCGGCGAACAGCGCATCGGCGTCCGCCACGATCAGCGCGCCCTGCGCCTGGAACTGCTCGTCGCTCATCGCGCTGCCCTCGCCCGCGCCGCGCTGCACCAGCACCTCGTGCCCGCGCGCCGCCAGCTCCCTCACCCCCGCCGGCGTGATCGCCACGCGGTACTCGTCGCTCTTGACCTCGGTCGGAACCCCGATCCTCATCGTGCCAACTCCCTTCCTCGCAGTGCCAGCCAGAACTCGATCCGGTCGCGCGCGCTCGAGAAGTCGCGGCCGGTCAGCTGTTCGATGCGGCGGATGCGGTAGCGCAGCGTGTGCCGATGGCAGAACAGTGCGTTCGCCGCCTTCTCCCAATGCCCGTTGTGCTCGATGAAGACGTCCAGCGAGCGCACCAGCTCATCGCCATAGTCGCCCTCGCCCTGTTCGATCGGACCGAGCACGCTGCGGCAGTACGAGTTGAGCGCATCGTCGTCCTGAAGCGACAGCAGCAGCTGGAACGCGCCCAGATCCTCATACGTCGCGACCTCTGGACCGCTGCCGTTGCGCAGCCGCACAGCCTCAAGCGCACAGCGCGCCTCGTGGAAGGCCATCCGCAGCGAGTGCGTCGCCGTCGGGCGACTGGCCGCCGCGTGCACGTCGCCGAAGCGGCGCGCGAGCTCGGCGCGGATCGTGCGCGCCAGCTCCACCGGAGCCACCGGCGTCGAGCCTCGCGCCGCGGCGCCCGGATCGATCACCGCGCACACCAGCCCGGCACGGATCGCCACGAGGCTCGGGACGCGCTCGCGCTGCAGGCTCCGCTCCACGACCTCGGCCGCCGCGCCAGGGTCCGGCGGCCTGAAAGCCAGCACCGCCACCTGCTCGCCGATTCCGAAGGGCCGCAGCCGCGCCTGCAGGTCCTCCGGATACAGGTGCCCCGTCAGCACCTCCGCCAGCACGTCGCCGACCATCGTCCGCTGCAGCAGCTCGTAGCGCTCGTCGAGCAGCCGCTCGAACGCACGCTCGGTGATCGCGATGAACGGCAGCTCGTAGGGAACCTCGAACAGCGGGAACTCGCGCTTGCGCGCCTGCGTCACCAGTGCCGCCGGCAGCCGTTTGTACGCGAAGCCCGTGCCGAAGCCTAGACCCGCGATGTCGTGGTCGGCCAGCCGGTCCACCAGCTCGCGCTGGGACTTCGGCCCGGCCAGCTGGATACCCGTCGACAGCAGCAGCTCGCCGCCTTTCAGCCACGGTGTCGGGTCGGGCAGCTCTGTGCAGTGCACCCAGCGCACGTGCGCCTGGGCGGACTTCGCACCGCTGACCAGCTCCAAGCCGAGCTCGTCGATCAGGCTCGCGACAGTGAGCTCCACCGCTCCATCCGCTCTGAGGCCTCGCTCAACACCGGACGCAGGATCGCCTCGATCTCCTCGAACTGCTGCTCGCCGGCGATCAGCGGCGGCGACAGTTGCAGGATCGGATCGCCGCGGTCATCCGTCCGGCAGATCAGCCCGCGGTTGTACAGCTCGCCCGACAGGAAGCCGCGCAGCAGCTGCTCTGACTCCTCGGCGTCGAACGATTCCTTTGTGTCTTTGTCCTTCACCAGCTCGATCGCCTGGAAGTAACCCGCACCGCGCACGTCACCCACGATCGGCAGGTCGCACAGGCTCTCGAGCATGTCTCTGAAGCCACCCTCGTTCTCCAGCACGTGTCCGCACAGATCCTCGTTCTCGATGATCTCGATGTTCGCCAGCCCGACCGCGCACGCGACCGGATGACCACCGAACGTGAAGCCGTGGTTGAAGATCGCCTTGCCGTGCAGGAACGGCTCCGCGATGTGGTCGCCCGCGATCACCGCGCCCAGCGGTGCGTAGGCAGAGCTGATGCCCTTCGCCGTGGTGATCATGTCGGGCTCGTAGCCGTAGCGCTCGCAGCCGAACCAGTGTCCCAGCCGCCCCCACGAGCAGATGACCTCGTCGGAGATCAGCAGCACGCCGTGGCGGTCGCAGATCTCGCGCACCCGCTGGAAGTAGCCCTCCTGAGGAACGAAGCAGCCGCCGCCGTTCTGTACCGGCTCGAGGATCACCGCCGCCACCGTCTCCGGCCCCTCGAATTCGATCGCCTGCTCGATCGCGTCCGCCGCCCACAATGAGTCGCGGTCCTCCTGCCAGCGATACGAGTTGGTGTTCGGCACGTGCACGCCGCCCGGCGTCAACGGTTCGAACGGCACGCGTAGCGGCGTCAGGCCAGTCGCCGTCAGCGCGCCCATCGAGGTGCCGTGGTAGGCGAGGTTGCGCGAGACGATCTTGTGCCTGCGCGGTTCGCCTGTGGCGGCGTGATACGCCTTCGCGAGCTTCCACGCCGACTCCACCGCCTCCGAGCCGCCCGAGGTGAAGAACACACGGTTGAGGTCTCCCGGCGCGAGCTGGGCGATGCGACTCGCGAGCTCAATCGAGCGCGGGTGCGCGTAGCTCCAGTTCGTGTAGAAGGCCAGCTCCTTCGACTGCGCCGCCGCCGCCTCGCCGAGCTCCGCGCGACCATGGCCGACGTTCACGCAGTAAAGCGCCGACAGGCCGTCGAGGTGGCGCTTGCCGTGCTCGTCGTAGACGTAACAGCCCTCGCCGCGGACGATCACGGGCACCTCGCTGCCGGGATCCGCGAAGGAGCCCATTCGCGTGAAGTGCATCCACAGATGCCGCTTGGCCTGCTGTTGGAGGTCACCGGACATCAAAAACCCGCCCTCTCGATCGCTGACTAGACACTCAGGACAACGCTAACCGCTCTCCATGGCCCACTCAATGAGCCGCCTGGTCAACAACTATCGCCGCCATTGTACGACTCGTCCAAGCGCTCGCCGAGGTTTTGGGGATCGCGCCCATTGCGCGTTGGCCGACCAGGACCGTACATTTGCTTTACAGGCGCGACCGCGCCAGCCGCGTCCACGAGAGGAGCCTGGATGGCCACCGAGAGCACCGCCGTATCCGGATCGCCCGCGTCGTCGGGCGTCATGGACAAGGGCCTGAAAAAAGGCGCGATCGGCTACGTCTCAAACATCGTCATCGGCGTCGCCTCGACCGCGCCCGCCTACTCGCTGGCGGCGACGCTCGGCTTCATCGTCGCCGTCAAGGGCGTCGGCGTGCACGCCCCGGCGGTGATGCTCGTGGCGTTCATCCCGATGCTGCTGGTCGCCTCGGCCTACAAATACTTCAACCGCGCCGACCCCGACGCGGGCACCACGTTCGCGTGGGTGACGCGCGCGTTCGGTCCGATGACCGGCTGGCTGAACGGCTGGGCGATCTTCCTCGCCGACCTGATCGTGATGGCCTCGCTGGCGGACATCGCCGCGATCTACACGTTCAAGCTCTTCGGCTTCAGCGAACTCGGCGAATCGAAAGCCGCGATCATCATCGCCGCCGTCCTGTGGATCGCGATCATGACCTGGATCTGCTACCGCGGCATCGAGCTGTCGGCGCGCATCCAGCAGGTGCTGCTCGGCGTCGAGGTCTTCATCCTCGGCCTGTTCGCCGTGGTGGCGCTCGTCAAGGTATACGGCAGCCACCCGCCGGCCGGCTCGATCAAGCCGTCGCGTCGTGGATCAACCCGTTCGCGATGAACTTCGGCGACCTGGTCGTGGCGCTGCTGCTCGGCGGTGTTCATCTACTGGGGCTGGGATTCCGGGGTGGCGGTCAACGAGGAGTCCGAGGACCCGGCGGAGGGGCCCGGCAAGGCCGCGGTGGTCTCGACGATCCTGCTCGTGCTGATCTACGTCGTCGTCACGGCCGCTGCCCAGTCCTTCCACGGCATCGGCTTCCTCACCAACGAAGACAACCAGGAAGACGTCCTCAACGCGCTCGGCACCGGCGTGCTCGGCGAACCGCTCGAACAAGCTGCTGATCATCGCCGTGCTCACCTCCGCGTCGGCCTCGACGCAGACGACGATCCTGCCGACCGCCCGCACGACGCTGTCGATGGCGCACTGGAAAGCCGTCACCGCCTGCTCTCGCGCGTGCACAAGCGCTACCTGACGCCGACCGTCTCGACGCTCGGCTTCGGCGCGCTCTCGATCGCGATCACCGTCGTGCTGCTGCTGCTCTCCGAAACCGTGCTCGAAGACTCGCTGACGGCGATCGGCTTCCCGATCTGCTTCTACTACGGCTTTACCGGGGTCGCCTGCGCCTGGTACTACCGGCGCGACCTGACGAAAGCGCGCGCAACTTCCTGCTGCTCGGCGTCGGTCCGGTGCTCGGCGGGCTGATGCTCTTCGGCATCGGGGTCAAGGCGTTCTTCTACTACGGACACACCGAAAACGTCGAATCCGAAGCCGATCCTCGGCATCACGCTGCCGATCTGGTTGGGCATCGGCGGCATGATCCTGGCGTCGTCATCATGCTCGTCTCGCGGCCCTACTTCAAGGAGTTCTTCTCGCGCAAGACCGAAACCGCGCCGCCCGGGGATCCTCGACCGGCCGCCGCCGACCGGGCCGGCCCGTGGACTTCTAGGCGCCGGGTGCGCCGGCACGCGCCGTGGACGCTCGCGCGACCGTGACCGCCCCGCGCCGGCAGCTCCATCTGCCCGTGCGGCGCGCCGTACTCGCGCGAGCAGCTCGAGGAACGGCTGCGGCGGGAACGCCTCGGGGCCGAGCACGCCGGTGCCCTTCCACTCGCCGCGGTCGAGCAGCTCGAGCGCGACCGCCGGGTTGACGGCCGTCTGCCACACGACCGCCTGACTGCCGTACTCGCGCATCGTCGTCTCGTTGTCGACGACGTGGTAGAGGTAGGTCGAGCGGGGCTGGCCGTCCGCTGCCGCGGCCGCGCACCCATGTGCCCGCGCAGGTGCGCCCGCTCATGCGCTCGCCGAGCGTCGCCGGGTCGGGCAGCGCCGCCGCGACCACGTCGCGCGGGGCGACCTTCGTGCCCCGCACGGACACGGGCTCGGTCGAGTCGAGACCCAGTTTGTGCAGCGCTGAGAGCACGTCGATGAACTCCTGGCCGAGGCCGTACTTGAACGTCACGCGCTCGCAGTGCACCCAGCGCGGGATCAGCACGACCTCCTCGTGCTCGACGTTCACGCATTCGACCGCGCCGATGCCCTCGGGGAACTCGAACACCTCCGGCTCGGAGAACGGCGCCGTCGTGTAGAAGCCGCGCTCGCGCTCCCAGATCAGCGGCGGGTTCAGGCACTCCTCGATCGTCGTCCAGATCGAGAAGGTCGGCGCGAAGTCATAGCCCTCGACGACCAGGTCGGCGCCGTCGCGCACGCCCACTTCGTCGATGCTCGGAGAACAGCTCGTCGGCCGCGTAGCGAGCGAACACGTCCGACAGGCCCGGCTCGACGCCGATGCCCACGAGCGCCAGCAGGCCCGCCTGCTCCCAGCGCTCGTGCTCGGCGAGCTGGTAGTCGCCGAGCATCTCGCCGGGCAGCTCGTACGGGCGCTCGGGATGCGGATGCGACAGCGTCATCGCCATGTCCAGGTAGGTGACCTCGGCGTCGAACGCGGCCCCGAAGATCGGCTCGTTGAAGCGCGGGTCGCACGCGTTGAGGACCGCGTCGGGCCGCACGCGCCCGATCAGCTCGACGAGCTCCTCGCGGCTGGAGGCGTCCACGCGCTCGGCGCCGAAGCGGTCGGGCTCGCCGAGCCGGTCGGCCGCCGCCTGCGCGCGCTCGAGCGCCACGTCGGCGAGCACCACCCGCTCGAAGACGTCCCGACGCTGCGCGATCGCGGCGAACGCCGCTCCCACACCGCCGGCTCCAACAACGAGGACCTTCATCGCCGCCAGTGTGACGCAATACGCAAGTTTGCGATGTCACAAGTTCGAGCGCTTCGTGCTCCGCAACGCAGCAGGCGGCTCCCGTATGCTGCGGCGATCCGCGCGGTGCCCGACACAGCAGACCAGCAATCCCGGATCAGCACCGGATGAGCACCGGCCTCCCCAGCCCGCCGCGCACGTCAGCCGACACGCCTGCGCCGGCGCCTGATGCTGGCGGTCGGAGCCGCCGACGCGCCCGCCCAGGCGCCGCCCGAGCAGGCCGGCCGGGCCACCGGCCGCTGGGCGCCATCGCCGACGCTCGGCCGCCGCGAGATCGCGGTTGTCGTGCTCGCCGGCGTGCTCGCTCGCGATTCTCACGAGCTGGCCGCTGGTGCTGCACATGTCCAGCCGCATCGCGCCCGATCTCGGCGACCCGGTCCGCACAGCCTGGGAGATCGCGTGGGTGGGGCACGCGATGCTCCACGGCCCGCTGCACCTGTTCGACTCCAACGCCTTCTATCCGCACCCGCTGAGCCTCGCCTTCTCAGACTCGCTGCTCGGCTACGGCCCCGCGGCGTTCTTCGGCTCGGGCACGGTCGCCGCGCTGGTCCGCTACAACCTCCTGTTCCTGGGGCCTGGTCGCTGTGCTTCGTCGGCGCCTACCTACTGGCGCGCGAGCTCGGGCTCGGCCGGCTCGGAGGCGCCGCCGCCGGCCTCGCCTTCGCCTACGCGCCCTACCGCGTGACCGAGGCCGGACACCTGCACGTGATCTCCTCCGGAGGCTTCGTCGCTCGCGCTGTTCCTGCTGCTGCGCGGCTACCGGCGCGACTCTCGCAAGCTCGTGCTCGCCGGCTGGCTGCTGTCCGCCTGGCAGGTCAGCCTCGGTTTCACGCTCGGGCTGCAGTACTGCTATCTGCTGCTCGCGCTGGCCGCGCTCACGCTCGTCTTCTGGTGGCGCGGGCGCCTGACCCCCGGGGTCGCATGGCAGCGACCGGCGCGCCGCCCGCCGCGCGATCGGCCCGTCTCCGGTTCGGGCTCCGTGGCGGACGAGGGTTCCGACACCGCATCGCGCCAGCGCCCGCGCGGGCCGCTGCTCCCCCGCCGACTGCTGGGCGTGACGCTCGCTGGGGTCGCGATCCTCGGTGCGGTAGCCGTGTACCAGGCCCGGCCCTACCTGAAGGTCGCGGCCGAGTATCCGACGGCCAAGCGCACGCTCAGGGAAGTCAAGACGTACTCCGCCGGGCCCGGCCGCGCTGCTCGGAGCGTCCTCGGAGAACCGCGTGTGGGGCTCGGCGACGGCGGGGATGCGCGCGAAAGTCAACTCGAAGAACGAGAGCGTGTTCTTCCCCGGGGGGCTGATCCTCGTGCTCGCGTTGATCGGGCTCGCCGCGGGCGCGTACACGCGTCGATTGCGCGCTCGGCCTGGCGGCCGGTGTGATCGTCGTGTCGATCCTCGCGCTCGGCTTCGGAATCACCGGCGCGGGATATCCCTATCGGCTGCTCTACGACTACGCGCCCGGCTGGGACGGCGTGCGCGTGCCGGGGCGGATCTTCACGCTGGCGACGCTGTTCTACGCGCTGCTCGCCGGCGCCGGGGCGCAGGTGCTCGTCGGGCGACTGCGCGCGTGGGACGCGCGACACCGGCTGAGCGCTGCGCTGCCGGCCGCCGCTCTGCCGGCGCTCGCGGGAGCGGTGCTCCTGATCGGGATCCTCGGAGAAGGCGCCGGCCACCTCGGCCACCCGGTCGTGCCGCAGCCGGTGAAGGCCGAAATCGGCCTGCCCGGGCCGGTGCTGGACCTGCCCACCGACGGGGCGCTCGACCGCGTGTGGCAGTACTTCTCGACCGACGGCTTCTACAAGATCCCGATCGGCAACAGCACCTTCGACATGCCCTCGGTGGACGACCTGCGCGGCGGCATGTACGGATTCCCCGATCGTGCGAGCGTCGAGAAGCTCCGCTACTACGGGATCCGCACGGTCGTGCTGCACACGGTGCTGCCGAAGGGCCTGCCGCCTGAACACGGCGCCGTCGTCCCCGAGCCACCCGACCCGGCAGCCGCCGCCGCCAAGCCGATCACGGGCCTCGGCATCACGCGCCGGCAGGTCGGCTCGATCGTCATCTATGAGATCGGGCCCGGGCCGAAGGCCCTGCACGGAACCGATTGATGACGCGCTCCCGCCTCGCATTGGCGTCGGTGCTGCTGGTCGGCCTGGCCTCGGCCGTGATGATCCAGAGCTTCTCCTGGAACCAGACCTCGCACTACGACCTGGTCCGCGCGCTCAACAACGATCGGACGACGATCGACCCCTACCAGGCGAACACGGGCGACAAGGTCTTCTACAAGGGGCACTACTACTCGGCGCGAGCGCCCGGGATGGCGCTGTTCGCGCTGCCGTTCTACGACGCGCTCAACCTCGTCGGCGCGGAATCGTGGACCGACGCGCACGTGGCGCCACCGAACCACCCGGGCGACGAGATGATCTATCTGATCGGCCTGTGGGGCAACGTGCTGCCTGGGCTGCTGCTCGTGCTGCTGGTGTGGCGCGTGGCAGAACGCTACGAGCCGGGTTACGGCGTCGCCGCCGCGGTGACGCTCGGCCTCGGCACGATGGTGCTCCCGTTCTCGCAGCTGCTGTTCTCGCACATGTTCACCACGTTCCTGTGCTTCGCCGCCTTCTGGCTGATGCTGCGCGAGCGCGACGGACCGCCGAGCATGCTGCTGCTCGCACTGGCCGGCCTGGCGATGGGCTACGCGTTCTCCTCGGAGTACCCGACGTTCTTCGCCGCGATCGTGCTCGGACTGTTCCTGCTCTCACGCAGAGACTCGCTGACGCCGCTCGGCGTTCTGCGCCGCGGCGGCGCGTACGTGGCCGGCGGCCTCGTCGGCATCATCCCACTGCTCCTGTACAACCACTACGCGTTTCGCTCCTGGACGCACCTCGCCTACTCCGACGTGCCGCGCCAGCAGAAAGGCTTCTTCGGGATCGGCGCCCCGAGCCTGAAGGTGCTGGCGACGCTGCTGTTCGACTCGCGCGGCCTGCTGACGCTCTCGCCGATCCTGATCATGGGCGCGATCGGCACGGTGATGCTCTACAAACGCGGGCGCCGCGCCGAGGCGCTCACGATCGGCGGCATCTGCCTGTGCTACCTGCTCTACAACTCCGGCTACTACCTGCCGTTCGGGGGAGGCTTCATGGGCCCGCGCTTCCTCGACACGCTGCTGCCGTTCATCGCGTTCCCGGTCGCGCTGACCCTCAAGCGCTTTCCCGGACCGACGATCGCGCTCGCCGCCGTCTCGATCACGACCACCGTGATCGCCACCACCACGCACCCGTTGATCGGCTACGAGAACGAGACCGTCACCTGGATTCGCTACCTCTCCAAGAGCTTCTTCCAGCCGACGATCGCCTCCGCCTACGGTCTCGGTCGCGGCTGGGGCGGGATCTGGCCGTTCTTCCTGGCCGCTGGCGGGGCGATCGTGCTTGGCGTGTTGGCGACGCCGCGCCTGCGGCTGTCGGCCGCGACGCTCGGCTGGGGCCTTTTGGCGCTTGCCTGCTGGGGCCTGTTCGCGGCGCTCGCGCCGACCGTGCTCGGGATCGACCACGCCGGCCTGGCGAGCATCTACGGCGCCGGCGACCACACCGCCTTCAACCTGGCGCTGCACTCCGGCGCCAGATACCCGCTGGACAAGCTCGCGGCGCTCGCCGTTCTCGTCGGCGTGCTGGCGCTCGGCGCGATGCGACTGGCGCGCAACCAGCCGAAGGAGCCCTCGCGCCGGCGCGGGGGCAGCGCCGGCGCGGGCTCGCCGACGCAGCCGGCGCTCAGTGGGTGATCAGTTCTTGACGGTCTTGACGTTGCACTTCGCCGCGTGCAGCTGGCGGCACACGACCACGTAGCCGGCGCGCGGCTGTTCGTGAATATTCGTCAGGCCGGCGTCGAAGCGCGTCGAGTTCGTGCCGCCGGTCCATGCGTAGACATACAGGCGCTTGATCTGCGGCAGCGCGGCGGCGAGCGAGAACATGTACTTGATCACCTTCGCCGCCCGCGTCAGCCCCGAGCCGTTCTTGTTCGGGAAGCTGGGGACGAATTTCACGAGGCCGCCAGTCTCGGTCAGCCACACCTGGCCGCCGAGCGCTTTCACGAGCTTGCGCGTGCGCCAGCTTTCCAGGCGGTTGACGTCGGAGTAGTTGTGCAGACCCCAGATCTTCGGCATCACCGTCTCGAGATGGCTGATCTCGTGCTTGAATTCCGAGATGTAGCGCAGCGTCGGGTTGATCGAGTCGGAGTCGAGCACGTCCAGCCCGATGATGTTGCAGCCCTTGCACACGCGCAGCAGCGCCTGGTAGTACTTGGCCGCCGCCGCGCCCGAGGGGCTCGAGAACTGACCCTTGACGTTGCCGCGGTTGGACTCGTCCCACGACTCGTACTGGTGCACGTTGGGGAAGAGCTTCAGGAACTTCTGCACGTCGCGCTGGTAGACGGACACGCTCGGCAGCTTCGTGGGCGAGTATTCCGAGTGGTAGAAGGCGACGAGCACCTGCTCGTGGGCCGCTTCGGCGGCGTCGATGAAGTTGATCGCCAGTTTCAGCGAGTACGGGTGCGCGATGGCGTCGTAGGGAGCGACGTAGCGGACGATTTTCGTGTGCAGCTGCGTGTACAGCGGGTTCTTGAACATCTTCGGGTTCTCGTTGCCGATCCCCGTCAGATACGAGCTGGCCGCATGGGCGCGGGTGGCGGCGCTCGCGCTCGGCGCCGCGCCGGCCTGGCTGATGGCGCCGAACGCAAGCGCGGACGCGAGCAGCGAGGCGAGGATGACTGTGGGGAGGCGCGGGAGTGTTCTCATATGAATGGGCAACAGGGTAGGCGGTCGATGGTTGCGTGGGGTCAAACACTCTTACCAGGCCTTTAGCCGGCGCCCTGCTTCGCGTCGCGAACTTTAAGTCGGCGTTTAGATCGCGCGATCGCGGATCCCCGATCAGTCCGCGCCCACGGCCCCCCCGGCGAGTGGCTCGCTGCCCTGGCCGCGGAGCGCGGGGTCGGCGACGACGCGGACGTCCACGCCCGGTAGCCCGCGCACCAGGCGCATCAGCAGCGAGCGCTCGGAGCCGGCGCCGAAGCGCCCGAGCCCGCGCCGCTCGGATGGCGCGCCGATGAACACATACGTCGTGCCCAGTGAGCGCGCGAGGTCGATCGCGACCTCCGCCACGTCCTCGCCCTCCTGCACGCGCAGCTGCGCGCCCAGCATCGCCGTCAGCCGGCGCAGCTCCTCGAGGCGCCGGCGGTCATCGGCGCTCGGCGGACGGCCGGGCGGGCGCACGACCAGCACATCGAGCGTCGCGTCGAGGCGCTGTGCAGAGCGCCACGCGCGCCGGACGATGCGCTCTGAGTGCGGCGCGAGCGTCGCGAGCGCGAGCAGCCGCTCGGCGATCGCCTGCGGGCCGGGCGCTGGGATCGCCGGCAGCCCGTCCTCGTCGCGGCGCGCCACCGGGTCCGGCACCCGTACCAGGCGCTTGATCTCGACGTCCTCGGCTACCTGGCGCAGCGCCGTCTCGCGCAGCGCGGCCAGGTTCTCGATCTTGAAGTAGTTGTTCAAGGCCGCCGGCACACGCGCCGGCGGATACACCTTGCCGGCGCGCAGACGCGCGATCAGCGCCTCGGGCGTCAGGTCGATCAGCACCACCTCGTCGGCGGCGGACAGCACCGCGTCCGGGATCGTCTCGCGCACGCGCGCCCCGGTCAGCTCGGCCACCTGGTCGTTGAGGCTCTCCAGATGCTGAACGTTGACGGTGGAGAACACGTCGATCCCGGCGTCGAGCACGTCGCGCACGTCCTCGAAGCGCTTCTCGTGCTCGAGGCCCGGAGCGTCCGTGTGCGCGAGCTCGTCGATCAGGCACAGCTCCGGCGCGCGTGCCAGCACCGCGGGCAGGTCCATCTCCTCGAGCGGCGTGCCGCGATAACTCAGATGCCGGCGCGGGATGATCTCGAGCCCTTCGGCCTGCGCGAGCGTCTCCGCGCGGCCGTGCGTCTCGAGATAGCCGACCGCCACGTCGCGACCGCTGTCGGCTTCGGCCACGCCCTCCTGCAGCATCCGATAGGTCTTGCCCACGCCGGGCGCCATTCCGATGAAGACCTTCAGGTGTCCTTTCTCGTCGGTCATCGCAGGGGGTGTGGGACGCTATCGAAGTGACCTCGTTCGAGACCGCGGCGGCCGTGCTCGGCGCCCTGTTGATGATCGGCTCGCTGCTCTCGGGTGTCGCCCACCGCAGCCTGCTCTCGCTCACCGCCGTGTTCGTGCTCGCCGGGTTCCTGCTGGGGCACGGCGCCACCGACGTGCTCGACTTCAAGGCGAGCTCGGGGCTGGTGCGCGACCTCGCGACCGTCGCGCTGATCGTGATCCTGTTTCGCGACGGGCTCGAGGTCGAGGGAGAGCTGCTGCAACGCGAGTGGCAACTGCCGCTGCGCAAGCTCGCGATCGCGATGCCGATCACAGCCGTGCTCGTCGCGCTGGCTGCGCGCGTGTTCGTGGGCCTGACGTGGACGGAGTCGCTGCTGCTCGGCGCGCTGCTGTCCCCGACCGACCCCGTGCTGTCCTCCAGCGTCGTCACCGACCCGCGTGTCCCGCGCATCGTGCGCCACTCGCTCAACCTCGAGTCCGGGCTCAACGACGGCCTCGCGCTGCCCGCGGTGCTGGCGTTCGCGGCGGCACTGGAACCGAACAGTGCGCACTTCGTGTGGTGGCACTTCGTGCTCCAGGACATCGGGCTCGGATTCGCCTTCGGGCTCGTCTGCGGCGTGATCGGCTCGCTGCTGATCCCCAAGGGCAGCGGCGGCCCCGAGGGCGGGGGCATTCCCCCGCACCAGAAGGCGCTCTACGGGCTCGGCCTGGCGTTTGTCACCTATGGCGTGACGGTATTGCCGCCCCGCGGCAACGGGTTCATCGCCGTGTTCGTCGCGGCGATCGTCGTCGGCAACCGCCGCGCCGACCTGCGCCGCTGCTTTGCCGAGCGCACCGAGGAGGTCGTCGAGATCGTCAAGCTCGCGATCTTCGCCGTGTTCGGCTCGTTGCTCACCGTCGCTGGGTTGCTCGGCGACGGTTGGGCCGCAATCGCCGTCGTGGCGGCGACGTTTCTGCTGGCACGTCCGATCGCGATTTGGGTGGCGCTCACCGGCACGCGCATCAGCAACGCGAGCAAGGCATTCATGGCGTGGTTCGGCCCGAAGGGCGTCGCCACGATGGCGTTCTCGCTGCTGGTGCTCTCGCGCCAGATCGACGCGGCCGGGCGGATCTTCAACCTCGCGGCGCTTGCCGTGCTCGCCTCGATCCTCGTGCATGGCGCGAGCGCGACGCCCGGAGTCCGGTGGCTGGCGCGCCGCGAACGCGGCGAGCGAACGAGTCCTCAGTCTTCGGGCGATCCGAGCGCATCGGACATCGAGGCCAGGACCGCCTCATAGCGACGACGCACGTCTGCGCGGTCGTTGCGCTCGGGCACCGACTCCTCGCACGAGCGCATGATCATGTCGGCTTGAGCGAGCACCAGCTCGCGCTGCTCGGGCGAAGCCGTGCGGGCCATCACGTGGGTGAGTCCGTCGAGCTGGCGGATCATCACCGCAGGCATGCCCCGGCTGGCCTGACGGATCTTGTCGTGCGCGCGCTCGAGCAGGCGCTCGAAGCCTACCGAGACGGCGATCACGCGCACGCGTCCAGCCGCGTCGCGATGCACCGTCGCCGGGTGCCAGCGACTTGCGATCTTGCCGAGACCATCGCCGAGCCAGTCGATGCATGCAAGCGCAGTGAAGGTGTCGTTGACGGCGGCTGAGAGCGCGCGGATCGCGATCTCCACGAGCTGATCGACAGCGAAGGACAGGTCCTGCGTGAGGGTCCGGTGCGGTCCCGTCGCGTGCGCGCCGCCCAGCGCCCGAGCGACGCCCGATGCCGCGGTCGCGGGCCATACGTTCGCGAGCGGCTCGCCCTCGACGACAAAGTGACCGGGACGGCGCAACAGACGGATCACCGCGTGGCTGCGGCTGGCGATCTCGATCAGCGTGCTCATGCTGACGTACTGCAGGTAGCCGCTGCTCGGCGCGGTCACCACGCCGCTGTCCTCGTCCAGGCGCACGAGCATCTCCGACAGCGAGGGACCGGTCTTCGGCCCGTCGGAGCTCGGCAGCGCGACCTCGGACTCGATCGCGTGCGCGAGGTCGCCGGCGATGCTCGCGATCACCTGCGGCAGCTGGATCGACTTTGCGATGTGGTCGATGAACACCACCAACACGCCGACGTCCACGATCACGAGCACCATCGTCACCGTGATCGACAGGTGCGGGACGAATTCGCCGTGCGCACCCGGACCGATCGAGATCAGCGCCAGGATCGCGTACACGAAGGTCGCCACGAAGCTGCCGAGCGTCAGCTGGGTGATCCGATCGCGGATGAAGTTGCGCAGCATGCGCGGACCGAACTGGGTAGACGCGAGCGTCAGCGTCACGATCGTGATCGAGAACACCAGCGTCACCACCGTGATCACCGCCGCGGCGATCGTCGTCAGGATCTGCCTAGCCGCGTCGGCGGTGCCGCTGATCACCCACGAGGGAAAGTGAAGCGTTCCGTTGTAATGGGCCCGGTCGAGCGCATAGGTGACGGCGAACAGCGCGACCGCGAGCACGATCTCGACCGTCGGCACGAGCCACAGGTTCGTGCGCAGCGCCTCGCGCCGCCATGCCGAGGGCAGCGGCAGCTGGAGCCTCATCGCCACATCACACTGCCCACGGCTCCAAGTGGCGGGCGTCGCTTGCGGGTCATCGGAAGGGGGATCTGGTCGGACATCACGTTCGGACAGCACCAAGCGCTGCCGACCAGTCTTCCCGGCTCACCGGCGGCCAACGATACCGGGCGCCGCCGAGGTGCCGCTATCCGGAGAGCTCGGCCTCGCGGGGCTCAAAAGTGTCCGGTGAGCGCCTCGGTGGATATGCGCCGGTTGTCCTCGGGCGCGGGGCGCAGGATCAGGATCTCGGCCGGCACGCGGTCGAGCATCCAGCGCAGATCGTCGTAGCTCAGACCGACCCGGGGGTCTTCGTCGGCTGAGACGATGATGCGGTCGAAATGCTCCTGCTCGAGCAGTTTGCGCAGCGCGTCGCGGGCGGAGCGCCCGCGGCCGACGCGCGAGTCGACCGGGACACCCAGCGAGGAGGCGCGTTGCTCAATCGCCTCGAGCAGCGGCATGCCCAGCGCGCTCTGCACGGGCAGTGGCGTTTCCAGCGGCAGGCTCATCGGCACGCGCGCGAGGAAGGCGGGCATGATGATCGCGTCCTCGGCCTTTGCCAGACGCACGGCGGCCTCGAACGAGCGTCGGGATATCTCTTCGCCGGTGAACGGCAGCAGGATCCGGCGCTGGCCGGCCTGCAGCCGGTTGCGGGCGGGACGGCGCCCGTGCGGCGGTAGCCAGTAACCGGCGGCGATCCCGAGCAGGGCCGCGGCGCAGGCGATGGCGACGGCGGCGCCTGCGCTCATGGGCCGTTCACGCTGCCCCCGTTTGGTCGCCGCGAGCGATCGGCGACGATGCGTACGTCTACACCCGGCAGCCTCTGCATGAGTCGCTGTGGCAGTGGCGTGCGCAGGCGCGCCAGTCCGCGCGCCGGGCGTGAGCCTCCGATCAGGATGTAGGTGGTGCCGCGCCGCGAGGCGACCTCGGCGACCGCGCTCGTCAGATCGTCAGATTCCTCCTCGAGCATCCGCGCGCCGAGCACCGACGCGAGCTGGCGCAGCGCCGCAAGCGAGCGCTGTTCCTCATCGGAGAGCGGCTTGCCGGGCGCGCGGACCCACAGCAGGTCGAGGCCCGCGCCGAGGCGCTGCGCCGAACGCCACGCGCGCCGCACGAGCCGCTGGGCGCCCGGGTAGGGCTCGATCAGCGCGAGCAGGCGCTCGCCAACGGCCTGGGGGGCGTCGGCGGCGAGGCTCTCTTCGCGCGAGCCCACGAGCTCTGTCGTCAGGCGCTTGGCGCCGACCTCCTCGGCCACCTGGCGCAGTGCGACCTCGCGCAGCGCCGATAGGTTCTCGATCTTGAAGAAGTTGTTCAGCGCTGCGTCGATCCGCTCCGCCGGATAGACCTTCCCGGCGCGCAACCGCTCGAGCAGCGCCTCGGGTGTGAGGTCGATCAAGCACGACCTCGTCGGCACGGCCGAGGATCGCGTCCGGGATCGTCTCGCGCACGCGCACGCCGCTCAGCTCTGTGATGTGGTCGTTGAGCGACTCGAGGTGCTGGACGTTCAGCGTCGAGGAGACGTCGATCCCGGCGTCGAGGACCGCCTCGATGTCCTCGAAGCGCTTGGTGTGCTCGGTGCCGGGGACGTTCGTGTGGGCGAGCTCGTCGATCAGGCAGAGCTCAGGCGCGCGGCGCAGGATGCCGGGGAGGTCCATCTCTTCGACAACCGTCTCGCGGTATCTGACGCGCCGGCGCGGCACCGACCCCAGACCCTCGGCGAGGCGGGCGGTGTCGGCGCGGCCGTGCGTCTCGAGCAGGCCGATCACAACGTCGTGGCCCGCATCCAGTTCAGCGTGTCCCTCGAGCAGCATCCGGTAGGTCTTGCCGACGCCCGCCGCCATGCCGATGAAGACCTTCAGGCGTCCGCGGCGGAATTCGGCGGGAGCATTCATGGCGATGCAGTCGCGCGCTCGCGGTGGCCGCGGCGCGCGCCTCGCTCATCCTCCGAGAAGGTTGTGGACGATCAGGTCGATCAGCTTGATGCCGATGAACGGCGCGATGATCCCACCGAGACCGTAGATCCACAGGTTTCGACGCAGCAGCGCGCTTGCGCCGATCGGGCGGTAGCGCACTCCCCGCAACGACAGCGGGATCAGCAACGGGATCACGATCGCGTTGAAGATGATCGCCGAGACGATCGCCGATTCGGGGGTTCCGAGGTCCATGATGTTGAGCACGTGCAGCGGCCCCTTTTCGCCGGCGCTCGCGGCATAGGTGGAGATGAACACCGCGGGCAGGATCGCGAAGTACTTGGCGACGTCGTTCGCGATCGAGAACGTCGTCAGCGCGCCGCGCGTGATCAGCAGCTGCTTGCCGACCTCGACGATCTCGATCAGCTTCGTCGGGTTGGAGTCCAGGTCGACCATGTTGCCGGCCTCACGCGCGGCCTGGGTGCCGGTGTTCATCGCCACGCCGACGTCCGCCTGGGCCAGGGCAGGGGCATCGTTGGTGCCGTCACCGGTCATCGCGACGAGGCGGCCCTCGGACTGCTCCTCGCGGATCAGCGCGAGCTTGCGCTCGGGGGTGGCTTCGGCGAGGAAGTCATCGACGCCCGACTCCTCGGCGATCTTCGCCGCCGTCAGGCGGTTGTCGCCCGTCACCATCACGGTCCTGATGCCCATCGCGCGCAGCTGGTCGAAGCGCACCTTCATGCCCTCCTTGACCGTGTCCTTGAGGTAGACCACGCCCAGCACCTGGCTGTCGCGCGAGACGGCCAGCGGCGTGCCGCCCTCGTTGCCGATGCGGTCGAGCTGCACCTGCAGCTCCGGCGGCGGCGTGCCACCCTCGCTCTTGACGAGCTCGATGATCGCGTCGCCGGCGCCCTTTCGCAGCTGGTGGCCGTCGATGTCGATGCCGCTCATGCGCGTCTGCGCCGTGAACGGCACGAACTCTGCCTGCAGCGTGTTCATGTCGTGCTCGCGGATCCCGTAGGTCTTTGCGAGCACGACGATCGAGCGGCCCTCGGGTGTCTCGTCGGCGAGCGACGCGAGCTGCGCGACCTCGGCCAGCTCGGACTCGGGCACGCCCGGCATCGGCACGAATTCGGATGCGAGGCGGTTGCCGATCGTGATCGTTCCGGTCTTGTCGAGCAGCAGCACATCGACGTCGCCCGACGCCTCGACGGCGCGACCGGAGAGCGCGAGCACGTTGCGACGCACGAGACGATCCATGCCGGCGATCCCGATCGCGCTCAACAGGGCGCCGATGGTGGTCGGGATCAGCGCGACGAGCAACGCGATCAGGGTCGTCTCGGAGATCGCGGTTCCGGCGAACAGGCCGAACGGGCGCAGCGTCGCGACGACGATCACGAAGATCAGTGTCAGCGCCGCGAGCAGGATGTTGAGCGCGATCTCGTTGGGGGTCTTGCGCCGCTCGGCGCCCTCGACGAGCGCGATCATGCGGTCGAGGAACGACTGCCCGGGCTCCTGCGTGATTTCGACTTCGATTCGGTCGGAGGTCACGCGGGTACCGCCTGTGACAGCGCTGCGGTCGCCGCCGGACTCGCGGATCACCGGCGCGGACTCGCCCGTGATCGCGGACTCATCGACGGTTGCGATGCCCTCGATCACGGTGCCGTCGCCGGGGATCAGCTCGCCGGCGGGCACGACGACGATGTCACCGCGCGTCAGCTCCGCGGCGGCCTTGGTCGAGCCGTCACGCATTTTCGCGACGGTCTCCTTGCGCATCGCGCGCAGCGTCGCCGCCTGGGCGCGGCCGCGACCCTCGGCGAATGCCTCGGCCATGTTCGCGAACACGACCGTCAGCCACAGCCAGATCGCGATCGTGAACGTGTACCACGACGGCTCCTTGCCACCGAGCGATTCGCCGCCGCCGAGCTGTATGAACCAGGTCACGGTCGTGATCAGCGCGCCGATCTCGACCACGAACATCACGGGGTTGCGAATCTGCACGCGCGGGTCGAGCTTCTTGAGGCTGTCGAGCAGAGCACGCACCACGATGTCGCGCTGGAACAGCGAGATCGCCTGACGCTCTTGCGCGGCGGGAATCTGGGCGGACATCAGCTCTTTGCTCCTGACCCAGGGCTGCGCCCTGTGTGTCCACGATCGAGTGCGAGGTTGAGTTCGAGCACGTTCACGCCTTCTTCGCCGGAGAAGCCGAGTCCGCGCCCTGAGGTGTACTTGGCGATCAGGCCGTCGACGGTGCCGAGCGAGAGGCGGCGCACAGCCGCGATCCGGTAGGCCTGGATCCTGGCGTTCGCGATCGAGATTTCCGGGTCCAGGTTGGAGCCCGAGGTGTTGACCGCGTCGACTGGAATCCTGCCGGCGTTCAGCCCTGGATCGTATTCGGCCTTGGTCGCCGGGTTCTTGTTCAGTTCGAGATACGCCTTGATGTTTTCTTCATCAGCTTCCTTGGTCTTGACGCTGTTGGGCCCGCGGTTGGAGAAAGTGCTCGCCGCCGCGTTGTACGCGCCGCCTTCCGTTGCCGAGGGGCGCGACTGGAAATAGATGGGGTCGGGTTCGGTGACGAGTTCGCCTTCCTTTTCCTCCGGCTTGCCGCTCTTTCCGATCACCGGCTTCGCGAAGCTCTGGCCGATGATCTTCGAGCCGACGAGCTTGCCGTGGACGTAGACCTTCTGGCCGTTGGCGTCGCCCGGGAACGCGACCTGGCTGATGCCCGTGATCGCCAGCGGGTAGACGAGCCCGAGCAGGATCGCGAACACGATGACCGCGAGGATCGAGGTGGTTACGTCTCTAAGCCAGGGTTTCATGTCAGTAGAGGTGTCCGGTCAGGCCCTGGACGATCGGTCCGAGCAGCAGTGCGGGGAAGAACGTGAGCGCGCCGACGAGGATGATCACGCCGATCAGTAGCACCACGAATGTGCCGTTGTCGGTGCGCATCGTGCCGAGGCCGGTCGGCGTAACTCGCTTGCCGGCCAGGGCACCGGCGACGGCGAGCGCGAACAGGATCGGTGCGTAGCGCGCGAGGACCATGTCAAAGCCGCCGAGCACGTCCGCGAAGGTGACTCCGTGCGAGCCGAGGTTGCCGGCATTTGGCTGAATGAAGCCCGTGTAGCCGGCGAACGCCGAACCGTTGTTGTTCGCCTGCGAGAGGTAGGCGTAGAAACTCTCGGAGAAACCCTGCGGCGTGTGTACGCCGAGCTTTGCGGAGGTTGCGACTTCCGCGATCGACGATCGCCCTGCCTTTGTCGCCACCGCAAGCGCCGTGCAGAACAGCGCCGCGAGCGGCGTGATCAGGATGCCGAGGCCGGCGAGCTTTATCTCTTTCGCCTCGAGCTTCTTCCCGAGCCACTCAGGCGTGCGGCCCACCATCAAACCACCGAGAAACACCGCCAACAACACGTATAGGAGGATCGAGTAAAGGCCGGTGCCGACGCCACCGAAGATCACCTCACTGGCTGACAGGTTGGCGAAGGGGACCGCTCCACCGATCCCTGTGAAGGACTCGATCGCGCTGTTGACCGCGCCACACGAGGTCACGGTGGTGATCACGTCGAACAGCGCCGAGCCGGCGATACCGAAGCGCTGCTCCTTGCCTTCGAGGTTGCCGCCGCCCGAGCCCGAGATGACACCGGTGTGCAGGCCTGCCGCGTGCTGCGCGGGCGAGCCATGCGCCTCGGCGATGTAGGCGACGATCACCGCGCCGAGGAACATGATCATCACCGTCGAGTAGATCGCGTAGCCCTGGCGGCGGTTGCCGGTCATGCGCCCGTACATGAAGATCAATGCCGCCGGGATGATCAGCACGGCCAGCATCTCGAAGAAGTTGGTGAAGCCACTTCGGGTTCTCGAACGGGTGCGCGGAGTTGGTGTTGAAGAAGCCGCCGCCGTTGGTGCCGAGCTCCTTGATCGCCTCCTGGCCGGCGACCGGCCCCATCGCGATCGTCTGGCTGAGGCCGGTGATCGTGTGAACGTGAAGGTAGTTGGAGAAGTTCGCGAGCACGCCCTGAGAGGCGAGCACCAGCGCGATCACGATCGACAGCGGCGCCAGTACGTAGAGGATCGTGCGAACCATGTCCTGCCAGAAATTGCCGATGCCCTTGCCGCTGCGTCCGATGATCCCGCGAACCAGCGACACCGCCACGACGATGCCGACACCCGCCGACAGCCAGTTCTGCACCGTCAGCCCGATCATCTGGCTGAGGTAGGTCATCGTCGTCTCGCCACCGTAGAACTGCCAGTTGGTGTTCGTCATGAACGACGAGACGGTGTTGAAGGTGACATTCGCCGGCGCCGAGTGGAAGCCGAGCGGGTTGAGCGCGCGCGGCACGAAGAACGCGTTCTGCGTCCGCAGCACGAAGTACAGGAAGAGCCAGCCCGCGAGCGAGAAGATGATCAGGCTTTTTGCGTAGGACTTCCAGTCCTGCTGGCGCTCCGCATCGACCCTGATGATGCGCAGGAGAAAGCGCTCGAGACCGGCCAAGATCGGTGACAGGAACACTCGTTCACCGGTGTAGACACGCGCTATGTAGGTGCCGAGCGGAAAGGCCAGCGCGCTCAGCACGAGCACGAACGCGAAGATCGTGAACCAGCCGGCGAAGGTCATCTAGAGATTCTCGCCGCGGATCAATGCGTAAAACAGATAGGCGATCACCAGCACCGCGACGACCAGGCCGAAGAAATCGGCGCCGCCCATGTGTGCGATGAAGAAGCCCAGCGGGAGTGACACGCTCATACCCGGTCGATGCCCTCGATCAGCAGGAGCAGGATCGCGAAGGAGAGGATCCCGAGAACTATGTAAATGACATCCATGCGAGCACTATGTGCGCCCGCGCGTCACGATCGCGTAACGAATCCGCCGTGACACATAACGATTTCATAACGACGGCCTAAAGCCGCTTTGATCACTCGGAAAAGCGGTAACCGACGCCCGGGTCGGTGACGATGAATCGCGGCCCACCCACCGCGCCGGTCTCGTCGTCGGGCTCGATCTTGGCGCGCAGCCGCGCGATGTGGGTGCGAAGCGGCTGGATGTCATCGACGTACTCTGCGCCCCACACCTCGGCCAGCAGCTTGCGGTGGGTCATCAGCCGCCCGCGGTTGCGTACGAGCACGCGCAACAGGTCGAACTCGATCGGCGTGAGGTGAACCGGCTCGCCGTCGCGGCGTACGACCCGCGCCGCGAGGTCGATCTCCAAGCTGTCCAGGACTATGCGCGGCTCCTCCTCGCCACGCGCCGCACGGCGCAGCGCGGCGTTCAGCCGCGCCACCAGCTCGCGTGCGCCGAACGGCTTGGTGATGTAGTCGTCAGCCCCCGCCTCCAGGGCTCTCACCTTCTGCTCCTCCTCACCCACAGCCGAGAGCACGAGGATCGGCATTTCGCTCCACTCTCGCAGCGTGCGAGTCAGGGAGATCCCGTCGAGATCGGGGAGCACGAGGTCGACGATCGCCGCGTCGGGAGGACGGACCGCCGCGAGGTCCAGCGCCTGCGAGCCGGTCTCGGCCGGCACCGCCTCGAAGCCCGCCTCGCGCAGCACCACTTTGAGCGCACGAACGATCTGCGGCTCGTCGTCCACCACGAGCACGCGCGGCGGGCGCGCTGGCTCGTCGGGCTCGCGCGTGCTCAAGTGGCCAGCTCTCGGCCGCCGCCCCGGGCGCCGGACACCTGCGCCGTTTGTGCGGAGCCGGTCGACGGCTCGTCTCGCACGGCCTGGCGGCTGGGCGCCTCGAGCGGCAGCTCGAACACGAACGTCGCGCCCTGGCCGGGGAGCGACTCGACGTGCAGCGAACCGGCGTTGGCCTCGGTGAAGCCGCGCGCGATCGCCAGCCCGAGCCCAGACCCGCGGTGCCCGCTGGTGGCTGTACCGGCGCGGTAGAAGGGCTCGAACACTCGCTCGAGCTGTGCCGGCGGGATCCCCGGGCCGCGGTCGACGACGCGCACGATCACGCGGTCACCCGACGTGCGCCCACGCGGCGCCGCGCCGACGTCGCGCGCTTCTGGCGAAGACGTTGCAGGCGTGCCCGCCAGTCGTCGCACCGCGCGAGCCCGCACCGACACCGGGTGCCCGCCGGAGTGGCGTCGCGCGTTCTCGAGCACGTTCACGAAAGCGCGCTCCATCTGTACGGGGTCGACACTCACCGGCGGCAGCTCGCGGTCGATCGACAGGCTGAAGGCCTCGGGGCCGCCTCCCACCTCTGACAGGGCTGCACGGATGAGCTCCTCGATCGAGGTCCACTCCCTGCGCGGCTCGGCCGCGCCCGCCTCGAGCCGCGAGAGGTCGAGGAGGTTGTCGACCAGACGCGCCAGGCGCTTGGTCTCCTCCTGGATCACCGCGGCCATCTCGGACCGCTCCTCTGGCGAGATCGCCGGCGAGCCGACCGCCTCGCCGGCGGCCGAGATGGCTGTCAGCGGCGAGCGCAGGTCGTGCGAGACGGCGCGCAACAGCGCCGTCTTGACCGCGTCGGCGCGCCGCAGCGACGCCGTCTCGACCACGCCCCCGAGCAGCGCTTCGCGTTCGAGCGCGGCGCTCAACAGCGCCTCGAGCGCCGGTACTACGCGCTCCTGCAGCCGGCGCAGCTTGGCCTCCGATGTGCCCGCGCCGACCAGCAGCGTTCCCAGCCGGTTCGACCCTTCGCGCAGAGGAAACGCGATGCGGCGCTCGTCGCCTTCGACAGTATCCATCTCGATCGCGGCGGAGCTCAGATCGAGCGTCTGTGCCACGCGCGCCGCCGCGGTGGGCAGCGCCTCGGCGAGGTTGTCCGCACGCAGCAGCAGCCGAGCCATCTCCGCCGCCAGGTCGGCCTCCTGCCGGCGCTCCACGGCGTCACGGGTGCGCGCACGGGTGACCTCGGCGACGGAGCTTGCGACGATCGAGACCACCAGAAACGCGCCGAGCGCGACCCAGTCGCCAGAGTGCCGCAGCGTGAAGTGCCGGACCGGCGGGAGGTGAAAGAAGTTGAGCGCCGCCGCGCTCAGGATCGCGGTGGCGAGGCCCAACCCGGCGCCCCACGCAACCGACACGATCAGCACCGCCGGCACGTAGACGACGCTGAGCGAGACCACCGGCGCGACGTGCGCCAGCGGATACACGATCAGCGTGGACAGCGCGACCGCTACCAGCGCCACGACCGCGCCCACCCTGCGGGGGGGCGGATCCGACGACAGCAGGAAGCCGAACGGCGATGGCACCGCCATCAGCCTAAGACGAACGGGGCGGGTCTCGCCTCCCGCCCCGTTCGGTGCGCCCTGCGCGGTTCGGTGCGCCGATGGAGCCCGGTCTCCCTCCAGGGGCCCTGCTCCATCCCTTATCCCACCGTCCCGCGGTCATCATCGCGAGTGCCCGCCCTTCGCGAAGTGACGCTCCGGTGACCACGCTGTGACGATCTCGTGACCCGTGGTCGGCGCGTTGCACGTGAGCGCCCAAATCTCAAGCCCCGGCTGAAAAAGCCGATACGTGCACGGAGCAGCGCAGACGATGACCTCGCTTACGCTCCAAAAGAAAGTGATGCTCCCGCTCCCGCTCGCGTTGGCGGTGGGGTTGACCCTGTCCTGGGCTGACGGCGCGCCAGCAGACGCTCTCCCCGAGCTCCAGCCATCCGCGTACACGGTGCAGGCGGCCTGCGCCCCGCCGGCGTTCGGCCACGCCGGCTGCATGGCGCTGCGGCTCGTGCGACGGTCCGCGTCAATCCACCCGACGACCGAGCTCAGGGCGGGCTCGAGCTCGACCGGCGCCTCGGCGCAGGCGGCGCCCTCCCCGCGCTCGGCGAACTCGGCTACACCCCGGCAGAACTGCACTCGGCCTACGAACTGCCGACGAGCTCACCACCGGGCCAGACGATCGCTCTGGTGGACGCGTACAACGATCCCACGGCCGCCGCAGATCTGGCGGCCTACAGCACAGAATTCGGCCTTCCGGAATGCAGCACCGGTACCGGCTGCTTCACGCAATACAACCAGGAAGGCGAAACGACCGGCCTGCCGTTTCCCAAAACGACGATGGAACTCGAAAACTGGGACACCAGCCCCAACAAAGCCAAGAAAGTAGAAGCAGCCCGCGCCGAAGGGTGGGGCCTCGAGATCTCGCTCGACATCGAGACCGCCCACGCGATCTGCCAGAACTGCAACATCGCGCTCGTGGAGGCGAAATCGACGAGCTTCTCCGACCTCGAAGCTGCCGAGGGCGCCGCCGCTGATCTTGGCGCCACCGAGATCTCGAACTCGTGGGGCGGGCCGGAGTGCGGAGCGACGATGAGCGAATGTGTGTCGAGCACGCAGGCGTTCGACCAGCCCGGGATCGTGATCACGGCGTCGGCCGGCGACGACGGATATCTGAGCTGGACGGCCCCGAACAGCAGCGAACGCGGCTTCGCCTCCTTCCCCGCGTCCTCGCCCGATGTCGTCGCGGTCGGCGGCACGCGCCTCGAACTCAAACGCGCCTCCCATACGTGGCGCAGCGAGACCGTGTGGAACGACGGCGGCGAAAACGAGGTCGCACCGAGCGAAGAACACGGCGCGGGCGGAGGCGGTTGCAGCGTTGTGTTCGCCGTGCAGCCCTGGCAGCAGAACGTCAGCGACTGGTCCTCGGTCGGGTGTGGATCGCGCCGCGCCGTCGCCGACGTGTCCGCCGATGCCGACCCCTACACGGGCCTAGCCGTGCGCTACTCACGCCCCGAATGTGAATCCGAAGGACTCGCTGACTGGTGCACGATCGGCGGCACGAGCCTCGCCTCACCGCTCGTCGCCTCCGTGTTCGCGCTCGCCGGCGGAGCCGGCGAGGTCAAATATCCGGCCCAGACGCTGTACCAGAATCAGAAGCTGCTGCCGGCCTCGCTGCACGATGTCAACGCATCTGCGACGTCCGGCTCAAACGGGAAATGCTCGAAGCCGTTCAACGAAGAAACCTTCTTGACCGGCTGCACACCCGAACAGGAGGCCACCGCCAGCTGCTCGCTCCAGCTCATATGCCTTGCCCACAGCGGCTATGACGGACCGAGCGGGGTCGGAACCCCACACGGCCTCGAGGCGTTCAAAGCTCTGTCCCCCGAAGAGACCGACCAGCTGGCCCAGATCGAAGCCAAAGAACGCGCCGAAGCCCAAGCCGCGGCAGAAGCCGGAAGTGCGGCCGAAGCACAGGCCGCAGCCGAAGCCACCGCCAGGGCGCAAGCCACCCTGAGGGCCGAAGAACGGGCGCTGGAAGAAGCACGCCTGCAGGCCGAAGCGAAGGCTCGGCCCGCGGTCAGCGCCACGCCGACACCGACGCCTGCCCCGAGCGCCGCCGCCGCATCGCTGCGCGTGTCGACACTCGCGCTCACCCAGCGGGCGCTCGTCGCGCTGAACACCCGCCGCCCGAACCTCTCCCAGGTCGGCTTCTCGTTCGTCGCGAGCGCCGCTATGACGGTGCACGTGGTGCTTGCCCGGCAGGTCCGCACGCACGGGCGTTTGCGCTGGCAGCAGCTCCACGCCTACAAGCTGGGTGCGGTGCGCGGTACCAACAGCAAGCACCTGAGCGGACGCGGCTGGCTCGCTGCCGGCGACTACAGGCTCACGCTCGCGCCGTCGGACGGGAGCCCGCTGTCGCTCGTGTTCAAGCTCGGCTAGCTCGCGCCGGCGTCGCGTAACACCAGCTCCCCGCGCTCGGTCAAACGCCAGGAGTTCGGTGCGCCCCGCGTACGGCCTTCGCTCAGCTTCGCGATCAGCCCCCGCGCCTGGAGCCGATTGAGCAGCTTCGAGATCTGACCCTGGTCGACGATGCCAGCGCGGTCGGCCACCTCGCGGTTGCTCGCCCCGGGGTAGGCGGCGATCGAGATGAGGACGCGAGCGGTGCGGTAGGTGATGCGACCGCCGCCGGCGCGCTCGCCCGACGCGCCCGCCTCGGGCGGCTCGATCGTGGCGGCGCTGCGGATGCGAGGTGGAGGGCGCAGCAGCTCGCGACGCGCGACCCCAACCCCGAGGTAGGGGAGCACGACGATGCTGACGAGCGCCCCGAAGAGGTCCATCGCGACCACCTCCCCCTCTGCCAGCAGCCGGTTCTGGAGGATCGCCAACACCGCGCCGACGACCCCCTCCGCGATGACCGCCGGAGGCTGCTGGCGTCCGGCGGGCCCCTCCAGACGACCATGATCGACCGCCTCGGCGAGGACCGCGAGGAGCTCGACGCGACGGCGCAGGACCCGCTCGCCGCCGCCGAGCGAATACACCACCAGCAACCGCCCGAGCGCCTGCTCCTCCTCGAGAAACCGCAGGAACGCCACGAGCGCGGCCTTGACCGCATCCAGCCAGCGCGACTCCGCGTCGTAGGCACTCAGCACGCGCCTGCGCGCGCGCTCGACGCCGAGCTCGAGTGCCGCGAGCAGGCACGCTTCACGATCTGGGAACTCCTCGTGAAAGGCCCCACCGGAGACGCCCGCCCGCGCGATCACCTCGGCGACCGTCACGCTCGCCCCGCCGGCGCCGCGCTCCACCATCGCCTCGGCCAGCGCTTCCAGAACCCTCGTTCGTTGAACCTCCCGCACGCCCCCGGACTCCCCCTTGACGATGGTCGGAGAGCCTATCTTCTTACTGTCTAGAGGTTGGCTCGTCGCCGAGACCGGCGGCGGCGCCGCTCATCTCACGCCGCGGGCGACAGAACGGCCGGCGCGCCGTATGCCAGCAGAGCCCGCGGCAGCTCCACGCTGCCGTCGGCGCGCTGGCCGTTCTCGAGCAGCGCGACGATCGTGCGCCCGACCGCGACGGCTGTGCCGTTGAGCGTGTGCAGCACACGCGTGCGGCCATCGCCGCGCACGCGAATGTTCAGGCGTCGCGCCTGGTAGTCGGTGGTGTTCGAGCAGGACGTCAGCTCGCGGTAGCGACCCTGGCTCGGGATCCACGCCTCGCAGTCGTACTTCTTGGCCGCCGAGTTGCCGAGGTCGCTCACCGCGATGTTGAGAACCCGGTAGGGCAGCGCGAGCTCGTCGAGGATCTGCTCCTCCATCGCGAGGATCCGCTCGTGCTCCTGTACGGATTCCTCGGGCGTGACGAAGCTGAACATCTCGACCTTGTCGAACTGATGCACGCGGAAGATGCCACGCGTGTCCTTTCCGGCGGCGCCGGCCTCGCGCCGGAAGCATGGCGAGAAGCCTGCATAGCGCAGCGGCAAGCGCTCGCGCTCGAGGATCTCGCTGTCGTGCAGCGAGGCCAGCGCGACCTCGGAAGTACCCACCAGGAACAGCTCGTCCTCCGGCAGGCTGTAGATCTGCTGCTCGGTGTCAGGCAGGAAGCCCGTCCCGTAGAGCGCCCGTTCGCGCACCAGCACCGGCGGCACGACCGGCTCGAAGCCGGCGCCACGAAGCTTCTCGAGCACCCAGCGCACCAGCGCCAGCTCGAGCATCACAAGGTCGCCTTTCAGGTAGGCGAAGCGTGCTCCCGAGAGCCTTGCCCCGCGATCCATGTCGATCATCTCGCCGGCAAGCTCGAGGTGATCGCGTGGTGGGAAGTCCAGCTTCCTCACGGCGCCGACCTCGCGCACGAGCGCGTCCTCGGGGCCCGGCGCGGCAGAGGGGTCGGGCAGGTTCGGCAGCGGCGCAAGCAGCGCATCGAGCTCCTGCTTGGCGCGAGTGGCCTGCTCCGTGAACTCCTTGACCTGCGCGCTCATCTCCTGCATCGCGGCGCGCAACTCGGGCGCGTCCTCGCCTCGAGCCTTCGCCGCCGCAAACTCCTCGGAGCGCGTCTTCTGCGTCGCGCGCAGGGTCTCGGCCGAGGTCGTCGCCGCCCGCCACTGGAGATCCTTTTCGAGGACCTGGTCGACGACCTCGACAAAGGCCGGCCCGCGCCGCGCGAGCGCCGCGCGCACGCCGTCAGGGTCCTCCCGGATGCGTTTCAGGTCCAGCATCGGCTGGCTATAGCTCGATCGTAGGGCCAGGCCCCGGGCGGGTGAGGCGAGTGGGCCTTTATTCCTTGAGGACGATGTTCGTCGATGGCACCTTTTCCGCTTTCAACCCAGAGTACTTCGCAAGGAATGCGGCGACCGCGTGTGCGTTGGAGCCCACGACCAGGTTCTCGGGCATGATCGCACCGGAGAAGCCTCCGTTGCGGATCGCGTAGAGCACCTGTGCGACGTTCTCCTTGCGGAAGTTGAAGTTCGGCCCGTTGGTCCTGACGCGATTGGAGACCACGGTCGCGGAGCCCTGCGCGCCCACGACCGCCAGCGTGTGACAGCCCGAGCAGTGGTCGCGGAACAGCACCGCGCCTTTGTAGTACGGGCTGGCCTTCGGGACCGAGATCCCCTGCGAGCCACAGCCGGCCACCATGGCGGCGCAGGCGAGGAGCACGATCATCGTGGCTGCTGCTCTCATGCGCGGGGGAATATATAGCCCCTCGGCCGGCACGGAGCGCTAGAAGCCGTGGGCCGTGCTTGCGGCACGCAGCGCGAGGAACGCGACGACGATCGCCGACAGCGCCATCACCCCGATCTCGCGACGCACGATCGCCGCGACCAGCGCCTGCTGCTCGGGCTCGGGCAGCCCCCCGACCGCGGCTGCGTTCTCGAGCCCGCGCTGGTCGAGGATCGTCTGGGCGGATGCGACCCGCAGTTGCTCGGCTATGAAGGCGATCGCGAGCGGGAGCAAGGCGTACAGATAGAAGAGGTGTTCGGTCGAGTACTTGCCCGCCGCCGCCAGCGAGCCGATTGCGATCACGAGCGCCAGCGCCGAGCCCTGACCGACGCGCAGCGCGACCCAGAACGCGCGCACTGCCGGCGTGGCCGCGGGGCCGGGAGCGGGTGTTGCGCCGCGATACCAGACCACCGCACCGAGTACGCCCGAGAGCGCGTTCAGCGCCGCCACGACAAGCGCGCCGGCGACTACCGCCTGCGTCACGCCAGGGTGGATTTCGAGCCGATTGCCACTATGTAACACCCTGCCACAAGCAGTGATATAACAGCGCGCGGTGCTGCGCACTTATCTCCCGGCGATCGTATTCCTCATTCTCGGTGGCGCCGTGGGCGGCGCCTTCACGGTCCTGAACTCGGCCATCGGGCCGCGCCGCGCGACTCCGCACAAGCAGGACCCCTACGAGTGCGGCCTGCCCTCCGACGTCAAGCGCGGCCTGCGCTTCGGGATCAGCTTCTATCTGATCGCGATGCTGTTCATCCTGTTCGACATCGAGGTCGTGTTCCTCTACCCGATCGCAGTGGAGCTGCGCGCCTACGGCAGCTACGCGCTCGCCGAGACGATCACGTTCATCGTGCTGCTGTTCGTGGCGTTCGTATACGTCTGGCGCAGAGGAGCGTTGGCGTGGAAGTAAAACGCGAGCCGCTTGGCCCGGCGGGCCAGGGCTCGCCAAATGCCCGCGCCGCCGCCGGGGACCTGCGCGTGCAGCAGCTCAACGCCGAGCAGCTGCTGCGCGGGGGCGAGATCGAGGGGCGCAACCAGTCGGCGCACCTGAAGGGCACGGAGCTCGAAGAGTACGTGCAGGAACGCGTCCTTACGACCACCTTGGACAGCGCGGTGGCGTGGGCGCGCTCGAACTCGTTCTTCCCGCTCGCGTTCGGGCTCGCATGCTGCGCGATGGAGACGTTCCAGACCGCCGGCCCGCGCATGGACATCGCCCGCTTCGGCTTCGAGGCCTTCCGCGCGTCCCCCCGCCAGGCGGACCTGATCATCCTCGCCGGACGCGTGTCGATCAAGATGGCGCCGATCATCCGCAGGCTCTACGACCAGATGCTCGAGCCGAAGTGGGCGATCTCGATGGGCGCGTGCTGCAGCTCGATGGGCGTGTTCAACAACTACGCGCTCGTCCCGTCGGACAAGTTCATGCCGATCGACGTGCACGTGCCAGGTTGCCCGCCGCGCCCGGAGGCGCTGATGCACGGCGTGCTGAAGCTGCGCAAGCTCGTCCAGGAGGATCCGGACATGGGTTGGCGGGAGCGCTACGAAGCCGTGGGAACCGAGGAGAGCCCCTAGATGCCCGACGCCACGGGCCTCGAGCTGCTCGCCGCAGAGCTGGGCGACGCGGCGCTTGAGACCGTGTACTTCCGTAACCGCGCGACGGTCGTGGTCGAGCCGTCACGGATCCGCGCGGTGCTCGCCGCCCTCCGCGAGAAGGGGTACACGTTCCTCGCGAGCGTGCACGGCGTGGACCACTACCCCGAGGAGCCACGGCTGGGGGTCATCTATGAGCTACTCGACATGGGCCGCGTTGACCGGATCACGGTGAAGCTGCGCGTGCCGGTGGACGCACCGACGGTGCCGTCGGTGACCACGGACTCACCCGATGGCATCGGCTGGCCGACCGCCGACCATCAGGAGCGCGAGATCTACGACATGTTCGGTGTGGTGTTCGAGGGGCATCGAGATCTGCGGCGGATCCTGATGCCAGAGGACTACGAGGGCCATCCGCAGCGTCGTGACTTCCCGCTCGGGGGCGAACCGGTGCTGTTCACGCGCGATGAGGCGAAATGGCTGGAGTCGCGGGAGTGAGCTCGACCGACGATCGGACGATGTCCGACTACCGCCGGCGCGAGCAGAGCGTCACGCTCTCGCCCCTCGAGGAGCAGCACGATCCGAGCGACCCGGAGCGGCAGGAGCTGCTGACCCTCAACTTCGGCCCGCACCACCCAGCGACCCATGGCGTGCTGCGCCTGCTCGTGACGCTTCAGGGGGAGATCGTCCGCGACCTCAAACCGATCATCGGCTACGTGCACACGGGCATCGAAAAGACCGCAGAGGACAAGGCCTACTGGAAGGTGATCCCGGTCATCGAGCGGATGGACTACCTGTCCTACTACTTCAACGCGATGGCCTTCTGTGGCGCGGTGGAGACGCTGGCGGAGGTGGAGGTGCCGCGGCGCGGCCAGTACCTGCGCGTGATCCACCTCGAGCTCAACCGCATCGCCTCCCACCTGATCTGGCTCGGCACGAGCGCGCTCGACCTCGGTGCGGTGTCGATCTTCCTCTACTGCCTGCGTGAGCGCGAACTGATCCTCGACCTGTTCGAGATGTCCTCGGGCCAGCGGATGCACACCCGCTACTTCCAGGTCGGCGGCGTGATCGAGGACATCCCCGCGGGCTTCGAGGCGAAGCTGCGCGAGTTCCTGAAGATCATGCCCGAGCGGGCCGACGAGTACGGCGCGATCCTCAACTCCAACGAGATCGTGCTGCAGCGCCTGCGCGGCACCTGCCCGCTGGACGCCGAGACACTGCTCGGCCTCGGCGTCAGCGGTCCGCTGCTGCGCGCGGCGGGCAACCCGTGGGACCTGCGCAAGGCGGACCCATACAGCTCCTACGAGGACTTCAAGTTCAAGATTCCCGTGGGCACGGTCGGCGACAACTACGATCGCTTCGCTGTGCGGCTGGCCGAGATATACGAGTCGGTGCACATCATCGAACAGGCGCTCGACGGCCTGCCCGAAGGCCCCTGCATCACCGAAGATCGCAAGATCGCGCTGCCCCCCCGCCACGAGCTGGCCACGTCGATGGAGGCGCTGATCCACCACTTCAAGCTCGTGACCGAGGGCATGCGCGTGCCACCGGGAGAGGTGTACTTCCCGATCGAGTCGCCCCGCGGCGAGCTCGCCTGCTACGTGCGATCGGATGGCTCCTCGAAGCCCGCTCGCGTGCACATGCGCGATCCCAGCTTCGTCAATCTACAGGCGCTCGGGCCGATGGTCCGCGGCAGCTACATCGCGGACATGATCGCGACCACGGCGATGCTCGATCCGATCCTCGGCGGCGTCGACCGATGAGTACGCCTGAGGACATCCTTCGCGCTGCGCGGGCGCTCGAAGTGGAGGCGGCGCAGGAGGGCCTGCCGCCGCGCCCGATCCGCCGCTTCGAGCATGGCTCACGCGCGCCGGGCTGGGACGCGCCGGCCGACCTCACCAAGGACCCCGCTGAGATCCCCGACCCGGCGCTCACGCCCGTGCCCGAGGATCTGCGCGCCGAGATCGAAGCGCACATGGCCAACTACCCGGACTCCCGCTCGGCGGCACTGCCCGCGCTCGCGGCCGCTCAGCGCGTGCATGGCTGGTGCTCGCCTGAGGCGATCGAGCAGGTCGCGTGCGTGATGCGCGTGACGCCCGCCTATCTGGAGTCGGTGGCGAGCTTCTACGACATGCTCGAGACCTCGCCCGCGGGACGCCACAGCGTGTACGTGTGCACAAACATCTCCTGCTCGCTGTGCGGCGCCGACGAGCTCCACGCCGAGATGCTGGAAGCGGTCGGGGCCGACCCTGACTTCAGCGTGCGTTCGTTCGAGTGCCTCGGCGCGTGCGACATCGCGCCGATGGCCTCGGTCGACGGCGTGTACGTCGGCCCGCTCACCCTCGCCGACGTGCCGCAGCTGATCGACGACGTCCGCGCCGGACGCCCGGTGCTGCCCGAGAAGCAGCTCGCGCGCCGGCTTGTCGCCGACCCGCACGCAAACACGCGCGAGTTCCCCGAGCATCCGGCCGAGGAGGTCGCGCGGGCCGGCGGCGCGACCCCGGAGCAGCCGGCGGAGACCGCCGCCGTGGGGCCGGCCGCCGAACAGCACACTCAGGGGTCCGTCACCGGGCAGGAGCCGGGCGAGACATGACGACCACGACGGCCGGCGCAAGCGAGGGTGGACAGGCTCCAATCCTGCTGTTCCGCGACATCGACGAGCCCGGTCTGAACACGCTCGAGGTCTACGAACGCCGGGGCGGCTACGAGTCGTTGCGCAAGGCGCTCGCGATGAGCCCCGAAGAGCTCCTCGAGCAGCTGAAAGCCTCGGGGCTGCGAGGTCGCGGCGGCGCCGGCTTCGCGATGGGGACGAAGGTGTCGTTCCTGCCGAAGGGCACGATGGACAAGTACCTCGTGTGCAACGCCGACGAGTCCGAGCCGGGCACGTTCAAGGACCGCGAACTGATGCAGAAGAACCCGCATCTGCTGATCGAGGGGATCATCATCGCCTCATACGCGGCTGGCGCGAACCGCTCGTTTCTGTACATCCGCGGCGAGTACGCGCTGCAGGCCGACCTGCTCGACGCCGCGCTGCTGGAAGCGCGCGACGCCGGTTACGTCGGTGCGGAGATCCTCGGCTCGACGCACTCGCTTTCGATGGTCGTGCATCGCGGCGCCGGCGCCTACATCTGCGGCGAGGAGACGGGGCTGTTGGACTCGCTCGAAGGCAAGCGCGGCAACCCGCGGCTGAAGCCGCCGTTCCCGGCGAACCAGGGTCTCTACCAGGGGCCGACGCTGATCAACAACGTCGAGACGCTGTCGACGGTTCCCGCGATCGTCGCGATGGGCGGCGAGGAGTACGCGAAGCTCGGCGTGGAGACCTCGACCGGCACCAAGCTCGTGTCGGTCTCCGGCCACGTCAAGCGTCCCGGCAACTACGAGGTCGAACTAGGCATCCCCTCGCGCGAGATCATCTACGGACTCGCCGGCGGGCCGCCCGACGGACGCACGATCAAGTGCTGGTTTCCCGGCGGCTCCTCGTCGCCGGTGCTGACGGCGACGGACCTGGACGTCCCCTACGACTTCAACTCGATGGCGCAGGCCGGCAGCATGCTCGGCTCCGGCGCGATCATCGTCGTCGACGATTCCACGCCGATCCTCAACGTGGCGATGAAGGTCGCCAAGTTCTACCGGCACGAGTCCTGCGGCAAGTGCACACCGTGCCGCGAGGGCACGAACTGGACGGTGAGGATGCTCGAGCGGATCGACGCCGGCGAGGCGACACCGATGGACCTGGAGATCATGGCCTCGGTGCAGGAGCACATCATCGGCAACTGCCTGTGCGTACTCGGAGACGCGATGGCAATGCCGATCGGCTCGATGATCGCGAAGTTCAAAGACGAGTTCGAAGCGCACATGGAGAGCGCGCGCGTGCGCAACGGCCTGGGGGCCAGCGCCGACTCGGACACCGCGCTCGCCGCGCAAGGAGCACTCGATGCCTAGGCCCGAACCGAGAACCATCACGTTCACGCTCGACGGCCGCGAGGTGCAGGCGCCCGAAAACGCGATGCTGGTCGACGCTGCTAAGCGCGGCGACGTCGAGATCCCCGTCTTCTGCTACGAGCCAAAGCTCGGGCAGCCGGTCGGCGCATGCCGCATGTGCCTGGTCGAGATCGAGGGCATCCCGAAGCTGCAGACCGGCTGCTCGACGCCGGTCAAGGACGGCATGGTCGTGTACACGCAGAGCGAGCGCGTGAAGACCGCGCAGCGGTCGGTCGTCGAGTTCCTGCTGATCAACCACCCGCTCGACTGTCCCGTGTGCGACAAGGGCGGCGAGTGCCCACTGCAGGACATCACCTTCGGCTGGGGCGGCGGCATCTCGCGCTACATCGAGCCGAAGCGCCACTTCGTCAAGCCGCTCGAGCTCTCGCCGCTGATCGCGATCGACCGCGAGCGCTGCATCCTCTGCTACCGGTGCGTCCGCTACTCACAGGAGGTCGCCGAGGACTACCAGCTGGTGCTGCTGGAGCGTGGCACGCATTCCTACGTCTCGACGTTCGACGGACACCCCTACGTCGCACCGTTCAGCGGCAACATCATCGAGCTGTGCCCTGTCGGTGCACTCACGTCCCGCCCTTACCGGTTCCGGGCGCGCCCGTGGGACGTCGAGGACGCCGGCACCGTGTGCACCTTCTGCCCCGCGCAGTGCAACGTCAGTCTCACGGTCCGTGACGAGCTCGCGCTGCGTGTCCTCGCCCGCGACAACGGTGAGGTAGACGACGGCTGGCTGTGCGACAAGGGCCGTTTCGGCTACCAGTCCTTTCACGTCGACGAGCGCATCACCGAGCCGCTGCTGCGCGACGGCGGCGAGCTGCGGCCGGTGTCCTGGGAGCGCGCGCTGGCCGAGGCCAGCGCGGGTCTAGCGCGTGCGGGCGTGCAGACCGGGGCGATTGCCGCCGGCGGCACGACCAACGAGGAGGGGCTGCTGCTGGCGCGACTGCTGCGCGAGCGTCTCGGCTCGCCGCATCTGGATTCGCGCCGCGCCGGCAGCCTGCCGCTCGGACTGCACCGCGCGCTGAACGAGCCGCAGTTGCAGGCCAAGGTCTCAGACCTCGAGTTCGCGCACGCGGTGCTGGTGCTCGACGCCGAGCCCGTCAACGACGCGCCGATCCTCGACCTGCGCCTGCGCAAGGGCGTACGCCGCCAGCGCGTGCAGCTCGCGGTCGCCTCGCCACACGCAAGCCTGCTGGACGCCAACGCGGCGCTGTCGGTGCGCTACGCGCCCGGTGCCGGGGCGCTGTTCGCCGGCGCGTTGAGCGCGGCCCTCAGCCACGACTCGACGGCCGCGGAGCTGGCGCGCGAGGCGGGCGCCGAGCCCGACGCGGTGCGTGAGCTCGCGGCGCTTTTGACAGGCGCCGGTGACAGCGGCGATGGCGCGCCGGAGGACGCCGAGACGCCGGCCCGTGAGATCGTGATCGTGTGGGGCGAGCGGCTGACCGCCGGTCCGAACGCCGCCGGCGGCGCGATCGCGCTGCTCGGGCTCGCCGACTCGCTCGGCATGGTCGGCACCGACGGCGCCGGCCTGCTGGAAGTACCCGCCTTCGCCAACGGCCGCGGTCTGCGCGAGACGGGCGTGCTGCCCAATGCCGGGCCGGGGCTGAGCGAGCCAGACGCCGAGAGCGGCGGAGTGGCCGCGCGCGACACGCGCGCGATCGCCGCGGGCCTCGCCGCGGGCGAGCTGAGTGCGCTGTACCTGCTGCACTGCGATCCGCTGCGCGACCTTCCCGATCGGGAGCTGTGGGAGCGCGCGCTCGCCGGCGCGAGCACGGTCATCGCGCACGCCTCGTTCCTGACCGACGCCATTCGCGAGCACGCAACGGTGGTGTTCCCGGCCGAGTCCTACGCCGAGAAGGAGGGCACGGTCGTACATCCCGACGGACGCCTGCAGCGCCTGCGTCCCGCGATCGCCCGCCCCGGTGAGGTGCGCGCCGAGTGGCAGGTGCTGGTCGAGCTGAGCCTGCGGCTCGGGTTGGACCTCGACGTACTCAGCGGCGCGATGGCCTCGCAGCGCGTGTTCGAGGCCGTGCCGTTCTACGCGGGCCTCAGCCTCGAGGAGATCGGCGGTCGGGGCGTGCGCTGGCAGGAGCGCGCAGCCGCCGCCGCGTTCCCCTCGCCCGTCACCGCGGCGGCGCCCGAGGGGCCCTCGACGGCACCCGTGCAGCCGCCCGAGGACGCCGAGGAGCTCGCCGGCTGGCGCTCAGTGTGGGACGCGCCCGAGGTCGAGCACTCACCGGCGCTCGAGTTCCTCGCGCCCGGCGGCGCAAACGCGCGGGCCGCCAGCGCCGTGCTCACCGGTGGGGAGCGCGCGTGATCGCACTCGTCGGCTACTACGAAGCCTGGTGGATCCAGATCCTCAAGGCGATCGTCATCTTCGCGGTCGGCCTGCAGCTCGTGCCGGTCGTCCTGCTCGCCGAGCGCAAGCTGCTCGGACGCTTTCAGTCGCGTTACGGCCCCAACCGCGTCGGTCCGTACGGCGCGCTGCAGCCGCTCGCGGACATCCTCAAGCTGCTCACCAAGGAGCAGTTCCGCCCGACCAGCTCGATCGGCTTCCTGTTTGCGTTCGCGCCGATCATCTCGATCGTCACCGCCGTCGCCGCCTTCGCGCTGATCCCGTTCGGCAACGTCCAGAAGATCTTCGGCACCCCGGTCGGCCTGTACGGGATCGACGTGTCGATCGGGCCGCTGTACCTGTTCGCGTTCGGCGCGATCGCCTTCTACGGGATCATGCTCGGCGGCTGGTCATCCGGCTCGAAGTACTCGTTCCTCGGCGCGATGCGCGGCGCTGCGCAGCTGATCTCCTACGAGGTCTCGCAAGGCCTGGCGCTCCTCGGCGTGATCTTTACCGCGCAGACCCTGTCGTTGACCGGGATCGTCGAAGCGCAGGAGGGCATGTGGTTCATCGTGCCGCAGTTCTTCGGCTTCCTGATCTTCCTCACGGCGAGCTTCGCCGAGACCAATCGCGCGCCGTTCGACCTCACCGAGGCCGACGCCGAGCTGGTGGGTGGCTACAACACCGAGTACGGTGGCGGGCGCTTTGCCTCCTACTACTTCGCTGAGTACCTCAACGTGCTCGTCGTCTCGGGCATCGTCACGACGGTTTTCCTCGGTGGCTGGCTGTTGCCGTTCGGCATCCACCCGCCCGGCTGGGTGGACCCGTTCGTGGTGCTTTTCAAGATGTCGCTGTTCACGTTTTTCTTCATCTGGGTGCGCGCGACCCTGCCGCGCCTGCGCTACGACCAGCTGATGAGCTTCGGCTGGAAGGTGCTGCTGCCGCTGGCCACGCTCAACGCGCTAGTCACGGCGGTGCTGGTGGTGGTGACGCACTGATGGCGGCCACACCCGACAGCGGTCAGGCCGACGCACCCGCGACGCTGAACGTGGAGCGGTGGAACCCCGGCGAGGATGTGATCGAGGTCACGCGCACCCCGGCCCCGGGAGCCGCGCGCGGTACCTGGCGCACCTTCCGCGAGACCGTTCGCGGCCTGATGACGACCTTCGGCCGCTTCACCGAACACCCCGTGACGGTCCAGTATCCGGAGGAGAAGACGCCTGTCTACCCACGCTTTCGCGGACGCCACAAGCTGCACCGCTTCGAGGACACAGGTCTCGAGAAGTGCGTCGGCTGCTCGCTGTGCGCAGCGGCGTGCCCCGCCGACTGCATCCGCGTGGTCGCCGCCGAGAACACCCCCGAAAACCGTGTGTCGGCCGGTGAGCGCTACGCGGCCGTGTACGAGATCAACCTGTCTCGCTGCATCTTCTGCGGCTACTGCGAGGTCGCCTGTCCGTTTGACGCGATCACGATGGGACATGACTACGAGCTCTCCGACTACGACCGCACGGACCTGATCTTCACCAAGGAGATGCTGCTCGCCGAGCCGCTCGAGCGGACACCGCTGCGGAACGAGGGCGAATGAGCGCGATCTTGTTCTTCATCGCCGCCATCGGCGTGGTCTCCGGCGCTGTCGGCGTGGTGGTGCTGCGCAACCCGTTCTTCAGCGTGCTCGCACTCGTCGTGCACCTGCTGTCGCTGGCCGTGCTGTTCCTGTTGCTGCGCGCTGAATTCGTCGCGGCCGTGCAGGTGGTCGTGTACGCGGGCGCGGTGATGGTGCTGTACGTGTTCGTGGTGGCCTACGTCGGCGGCGAGGGCGAGACCCTCGGCGAGCGTCTGCGCGGGGTGGGGGCGCAGGGGCCGGTCGGCTCCGGCCTGCGCCTCGGCGGCGCGATCGTCGCGGGGGCACTGCTCGTGGAGCTGTTGATCGCCCTGCTCGGCACCGGCCTCGAGGCGGTCAGCGGCTACGGCGCCCCCTATACGGCCGGCCCAGAAACGTACGGCACGCCTGCCTATATCGGCAAGCTGCTGCTCACGCGCTTCCTGCTCGCGTTCGAGCTCGCGTCCTTCCTGCTGCTGATCGCCGCCGTCGGCGGTGTCGTGCTGGCCCGCCGCCGCGGCGGCCTAGGCGAGGACGATCCGGCGGACGCGCTCACGCCACTGAACCTCATTCGCCCGTGGGGAACCGGCACGACCGCAGAGGGGAGCGGGGTCCTGCCAGCCGATCAAGTGCGCCCGGGACGAGCAGATCGAGCCGCAGAGACGCCCGTAGAGACAGGCGCCGGGCGACCCTCATGAGCCTCGCCTGGTATCTCGCCGTCTCGGCGATCGTGTTCTCGCTCGGCGCGGTCGGTGTCATCACCCGGCGCAACCCCCTCGTGCTGCTGCTGTGCATCGAGTTGATGCTCAACGGCGGCAACCTCGCGCTGATCGCGTTCTCGCGCATGTGGGGCAACGGCGACGGGCAGATCCTGGCGCTCGTCGTCATGACCGTCGCCGCGTGCGAGGTGTGCATCGGCCTCGGCATGATCGTCGCGCTCTACCGTCGTCACCTGCCGATCGACGTAGACGAGCTGCGGGAGCTACAAGGCTGATGAGCACCACCACCTACGGCTGGCTGGTGCTGGCGTTCCCGCTGGCGGGTGCGCTCGTAAGCGCGTTCGGCTTTCGGTTCTTCTCGAGCTCCAACCAAGGCCGCGCCGCCGGCTGGATCGCGACGCTCGCGATCTTCCTCGCGTTCCTCGCGGCGCTCGGCGCGCTGATCTCGCTGCAGGGCCACGCGCCGGCGCACCGCCAGCTCGTCTCATCGCTGTGGAACTACGCCGTCACTGTGGGCATCGACGCGCGCCTGTCGATCCTCGTCGACCCGCTGTCGGTGTACATGATCCTCGTCGTCACCGGGGTCTCGACGCTGATCCACCTGTACTCGGTCTCCTACATGGACAAGGATCGCGGCTTCGTCCGCTTCTTCTCCTACCTCAACTTCTTCGTCTTCTCGATGCTGCTGCTGGTGCTGGCATCGAACTTCCTGCTGCTGATCGTCGGCTGGGCGTTCGTCGGCGCCGCCTCCTACCTGTTGATCTCGTTCTGGTACCGGCGCAAGACCGCCACGCAGGCGGGCCTGAAGGCGTTCGTGATCAACGTCGTCGGCGACGTGGGGCTGGTGCTCGGCACGTACTTCATCTTCAAGCACACGCACACGCTCGAATTCCTGAAGACCTTCCAGGCGGTCGAATCACACGTGCACCCCGCCTTTGGACACGCCAGCAACAACGGCGACCTCGTCGCCGGCTGCGTGCTGCTGCTCGTCGGAGCGTTTGCCAAGTCCGCGCAGATCCCGCTGCACACGTGGCTGCCCGACGCGATGGAAGGGCCGACGCCGGTGAGCGCGCTGATCCACGCCGCGACGATGGTCACGGCCGGCGTGTACCTGATCGCGCGCATGCACCCACTGTTCGAACGCGCACCCGCCGCGCAGGACGTGGGCGCCGTGATCGGTGCGCTGACGCTGCTGATCGCCGGCACGATCGCGCTCGTGCAGACCGATATCAAGCGCGTGATCGCCTACTCGACGATGTCCCAGATCGGCTACATGATCATGGGCGTGTCCGTCGGCGCGTACGCCGCCGGGCTGTTTCACCTGATGACCCACGCCTTCTTCAAGGCGCTGCTGTTCATGGCCGCCGGCTCGATCATCGGCGCGATGGCCGGCGAGCAGTCGCTGGAGAAGATGGGTGGCTTTCGCAAGGCGATGCCGTTCACGTACGCCTGCTTCATCATCGGCGGCCTGGCGCTGTCGGGCATACCGCCGTTCTCTGGGTTCTTCTCGAAGGACGAGATCCTGCTCGTCGCCGGCGAGCGCGGCGGCTGGCACTGGGCCCTGTACGCGGCCGGCTACGCCGGCGCGTTCCTGACAGCCATCTACACGTTCCGAATGATCTTCCGCGCATTCCACGGCGAACCCGTGCCGGAGGCGCGCGAGCTGGAACAGGGTCATCTGCACCATGTCGACGTGCCCCGAAACCCCGTGAACGGCGAAGTGGAGGACTACGACGTGGGCTTCCCGGGACCCGACCCACGCGATCGCCGAAAGGGCGCTGCCGATGAAGGTCGCGATGAGCCTGCTCGCGATTGGCGCGACCGGAATCGGGCTCGTGCAGGTTCCGAAAGTCGACTTCGTGATCGACGACTTCCTGCGGCCGTCGTTCGCCAGCTCACACCTCTACGAACCGCACACCAAAACCGGGCTGCTGTGGTTCGGGCTGGCGCTCGGCACGGTGCTCGGCCTCGCCGGTATCGCAATCGCCTACCGCATCTGGGTGGCCCGTCCGGGGACCTCCGCGGCGATCCAGGCGCGCCTGCACGGCGTGTATGAGCTGCTCGCCCACAAGTGGTACTTCGACGAGCTGATCGACACGCTGATCGTGCGCCCGACCGCCGCCGCCGGACGCTTCGCGCGCGACACGTTCGAGCGCGTGTTCGTCGACGAGACGCTGATCGGCGGCACCACCGGCATCGTGCGCGCCGGATCGGCGGCGGTGCGCGCAGCCCAGAGCGGCTTCGTGCGCTACTACGCCGCCCTGCTGATCCTCGGCGTCACCGGCGTCGGCTTCTACTTCCTGCTGCAGTCCTGAACGCGAGCTGATCTGAGGATGCCACCGCTCTCGATCCTGATCTGGCTGCCAGCCGCATTCGGCCTGCTGGCCGCACTCGTCGCGACGCTGTTTCACAACCGGGGCATGGCGAGCGCGGCGCCGCCGGATGACGACAGCGAGCAGAACACCACGCGCGCGTGGGCCGGCAGCGTATCGGGCTCGCTGGCGATGCTCGGCGCGCTCGCGGCGCTCGGGCTCGCGATCACCTACATCGTCGACTACAAGAGCGGCGGAGCCGCTCTGCAGAACGTCACCGACGTCGTCTGGATCGCCGAACTGGGCATCCACTACAAGCTCGCGATCACCGGTCTGAACGTGTTCCTGGTCGGCCTGACGACGCTGCTGTTCGCCGCGGCGATCCTCGCGGCGAACCTGCGCACATGGGAGCGCCCGCGGCTCTTCTACTTCCACTTCATGGTCGCCGAGACGGCCGTGCTCGGCGCGTTCCTCGCCCAGGACCTGGCGCTGTTCGTCGCCTTCTTCGACCTGATGCTGATCCCGTTCTACTTCCTGATCGGCGGCTGGGGTCGCGAGCCCGGCCGCGTCAAAGCGACGATCAAGCTCGTCATCTACACGCTCGTCGGCTCACTGCTGATGCTGGCGGCGGCGATCGCAACCGGCGTGCTGGCGGCGCAGCAGGGCGGACATCACATCACGTTCGTTCTCTCGGAACTGCAGAAGCTGCCGCTCAGCAGCGGCTCGCAGGAGTGGATCTTCCTGTTCTTCGCCGCGGCGTTCCTGGTAAAGATGCCGGCCTTCCCGCTGCACGGCTGGATGCCCGACGGCTACACGGCGATGCCGATCGAGGTACTGATGGTCTTCTCGGGCGTGCTGTCGAAGGTCGGCGCCTACGGCTTTCTGGCGATCGTGCTGCCGCTGTTCCCGCACGCGGCGGCGCACTTCCAGACGCTGATGCTGGTGATCGCGCTGCTGTCGATCATCTACGGCTCGCTGCAGGCGTTCAGCCAGACCAACGCGCGCCTGATCGTCGGGTACTCCTCCGTCGCCCAGCTCGGGTTCATCACGCTGGGGATCTTCGCGCTGAACCCGCAGGGCGCGCAGGGGGCGCTGCTGCAGATGGTCAACCACGGGCTGGTGGTGGCGCCGCTGCTGTTCATCGTGGCGCTGCTCGCGCGGCGCGCGGGGGGATCGGAAGACATCCGCGACATGGGCGGCATCGCGTTTCGCGCGCCGGTGCTCGCGTCGTTGTTCCTGATCGTGTCGCTGGCGACGCTCGCGATGCCCGGCTCCTCGAACTTCGTCGGCGAGTTCCTGATCCTGCTCGGCGTCTTCAAAGCCAAGCTCGTGATCGCGATCATCGGCTTCAGCGGCGTGGTGCTCGCGAGCGTGTACGCGCTGCGCATGTTCATTCGCTCGATGCACAACCGCGTCGGGCCGCGCGTGCGCTCGTTCGACATCAAGCCACTGGACGGACTCGTGCTCGTGCCGCTCGTCGGCGTGATCGTGTTCCTCGCGCTGTACCCGCAGCTCGCGTTGCACCGCAGCGAAGGCTCCGTCAAGACGGCGGTCGCGCCGGCGCAGATCGCGTTGCATCCGCCGCCAGCGACGCTGGCGGCGCGCCTGCCGAGCGCGGCCGGCGAATCGACAGAAGGTGCGGCCGGACCGGTCGAAGAACGGGCCACCGGCGAATCAGAAGGCGCAACGCCTGAAGGCGCCGAAAGGGGTGCGGCGCCTTGAGCTCACTCGCACCAGCGCTCGCGACGGCCCACCTGAAAGGCCCACACGTCGACTTCGCCGGGCTCTCGCCGCTGATCGCGCTGCTGGGCGGCGCGGCGCTCGTGCTGCTCGTCGGCCTGCTCGGCTCGAGCTGGGTGCGCACGCAGCTGGTGCCGACGTTGAGCCTCGGCGTCCTCGGCGCGGCGCTCGGCCTGACGATCTGGCAGTGGAACGCAGACAAGTCGATCGTCTCGGGCGCGCTGCGCGTCGATGACCTCTCGCTCGCGCTGAACGTCATCCTGATCGCCGGCGGCGCCTGCGCCGTGCTGCTGGCGTGGCGCTCGCGGGCCGCGCACGAAGCGGCGCACGGCGAGTTCCACGCGCTGCTGCTGAGCCTCGATCGGCGGCATGTCGGTGATGGCGAGCGCGCAGAACACGGTCGCACTGTTCATCGGCCTGGAGCTTCTGTCGATCCCGCTGTACGTGCTGTGCGCAACCGAAATGCGCCGTGAGCATTCGCTGGAGTCGGGCCTGAAGTATCTGATCATCGGCTCGGTCGGCTCGGCGACGCTGCTGTACGGCCTCGCGCTGATCTACGGCGCGACCGGCTCCACCGACTTCTCCGCGATCGCCAGCGCCCTGTCGAACGGCACGCTCGCAACCGACCCGCTGACGCTGACCGGGATCGCGCTGTGCGTCGCCGGCCTGTGCTTCAAGGCGTCGATCGCGCCGTTTCACCAGTGGACGCCCGACGTCTACGAGGGCGCGCCCACGCCGGTCACGGCGTTCATGGCGGTCACGACCAAGGTCGCCGCGTTCGGCGCGTTCCTGCGATTCTTCGACGTCGCGTTGCTCGGCGCGCAGTCGAGCTGGGGACCGGCGCTCGCGGTGCTCGCGACGATCACGATCATCGTCGGCAACGTCGGCGCGCTGGGACAGTCCTCGCTGAAGCGCATGCTCGCCTACTCGTCGGTGGCGCAGGCCGGCTACATCCTCGCCGGCGTCGTCGTCGCGACGCAGCTGGGCGTGTCGGCGACCGTGTTCTATCTGGCGGTGTACCTGCCGATGAACATGGCCGCCTTCGCGGTGATCGTCGCGCGCGAGCGCGAGACCGGCCTCGGCGACTCGATCGAGGCGATCACCGGCCTCGGACGCGAGCGCCCGTGGCTCGCGTGGCCGATGACGATCTCGATGCTCGCGCTCGCCGGCATCCCCGCCACGGCAGGATTCATCGGCAAGTTCTATTTGATCGACGCGGCCGTCTCCGGCGGCTACACGTGGCTCGGGGTGGTGATCGTGATCGGCTCGATGATCTCCCTCGGCTACTACCTGCCTGTTGTCGCCGCGATGTGGATGCGCGAGGCGCCCGCCGCAGCGGGGAGCGGATCGAAGGGCGCCGCTGGGCCCCCCGCGCCGCTGCCGGGCGCGCTGCCGGCGCTGGCCGGCGGCTCGCCCGAGCTGGACGAGGAGGGTGCGCTCACGCCCGCCGGCGGCGACGGCGGGCTGCCCGGGCGAGCGGGCCGCGGCCTACAGCCCGAGGTCGTGTTCGTCGCGGTGCTCGCCGCCGCAGCGACGATCTTCTTCGGCATCATCCCGCAGCCGCTGTTCGACTTCGTGCATCACGCCGGCTCCTCACTCGGGCTGTTCTGAGGGCCCCGTGGTCGGCTCACGCACCGTGCGAACCGCTCAAGGCCGCAGCGAAGCGGCGTCCAGCTCGATATCGATGATCCTCGCGACCCGCGCCAAGTCTGCGTCGTGCGAGAGCAACGTCGCGCCGCTGCGCCACGCAACGGCCGCGATCATGCAATCGAGCATCCCACGTGGGGTAACGCCCGCGGCGCGGCAACGGCGGTAGATCCTGACAGCGCCGTCGAAGTCGCTGACGGTGTCGAAGCTCAAAAGCTCAAAGCGCGCAAGCAGTCTGCGCAGGGCAGCCTCGCGTCGATCGTCGCGTGCGCCTGCCAACACCTCCATGACGATGGGCTCGGTGACCGCCACGGGACCCCCCGTCCCCATCAGCCCCGTCAGGCGAAGATGCGAGGAACTGCCAGTCGCTCGGTCGTACTCGACCCAGACCGAGCTGTCGACGAGAATCACGCGGCCGCGTCTGGGGACACGTCCGCCGGGAGCTCATCGATCGCACGGGCTCCCTGCATTGCCAGCGCTTCCTCGCGTGTCATCGGCTGCCCCGCCAAGTGGCGCAGCGCGAGGTCGACAGCGGCCGTCTTGGTTCGCACGCCGTAGCGATCCATGATCGCCTGGACATAGGTGTCCTCGATCTCGATGTTTGTCCTTATCGCGCTCATACACCAATCATACACGTGGCGTGTGCTCCACGTGACAGGTCCGCTCGCGCCGCTCACGCGTCAGCTTCTTGTACGCGTCGGCGATGATCGGCACCCGCAGGCGAGGAGCTCGGCGCATCACCCAGAAGGCCACGCGCAGGTGCGGGCGATCGACGACGACCAGCGGCTTGCCGCGCTCGCTCGCGCGCACGATCGCGCGCGCGACGTAGTCGGCTGACATCGCCTTCTCGGGCGTGACCCCGCCCGTCGGGCCCCACTCGTGCTCCTCCTCGAGCTGGTCGGTGTGGACGTCGCCCGGGCACACCACCGTGGCGCGCACACCGCTGCCGGCGAGCTCGTGCGTGAGCACCTCGCCCAGGCCCACCATCGCCCACTTGCTCGTGCAGTAGGACGCGTAGGAGGGGCCGCCGATCAGCCCGAGCTCGGAGGAGACGAGCACGATCCGCCCGTAGCCGCGCTCGCGCATCCCAGGCAGCACTGCCTGGGTGAGCCAGATCGCGGCGCCGACGTGCAGGCGGTAGCTGCGCTCGAAGTCCGCCGGCTGTGACGTCCTCGACGAAGTCGCGCCGCAGCACTCCCGCGCAGCTGATCAGCACGTCGATCGGCCCGAGCGCCGCGCTCACCTCGTTGACGGCGCGCGCGCACTCGCTCGGATCGGTGAGATCGGCCGCGACCGCGTGGTGCTCGCCCTGCGAGATCGCGCGACGACGTCGGCCAGCAGCTGCGCGTTGCTCGCCACGAGCCCCACCTGCGCTCCGAGCGAGGCGAAGCGGCGCGCCGTCGCCAGGCCGATGCCACGCGACGCTCCCGTTACGAGCACCGTCTTGCCGGCGAAGGCCGAGCTCAACCGAGCCGTCCCGACGCCTCCGCGGCGGCTTCCGCTTCCTGGAGCTGGCGCTCCACGAGGTCGAGCCCGGCCGTCCAGAAGCCGGGGTCCGCCAGGTCCACGCCGACGATCGCGCCCAGCTCCTCAGGTGATTTGCGAGCCTCCCGCGGCGAGCATCTGCAGGTAGCTCGGAACGAGCTCAGGGCCGGCCTGCTGGTAGCGCTCGTACACCGACAGCGCCAGCAGCTGCCCGTATGCGTAGGCGTACACATAGCCGGGGCTGCCGATGAAGTGCGGGATGTAGGACCACCACGTGCGGTAGCCCTCGGTCAGCTCGACCGAGTCGCCGAACATCTCCGACTGGCTCTCCGCCCACAGCTCGCCGAGCCGGTCCACCGACAGCTCGCCCTGCTCGCGCCTGTTCGTGTGCACGAGATCCTCGAAGCGGTTCATCGCCACCTGGCGGAAGACGGTGGCGATCGTGTCCTCGAGGTTCTCCGCCAGCAGCGCCAGGCGCGAGGCCGGCGAGGAGTCCTCCTCGAGCAGGCGCCCGAACACGATCGTCTCACCGAACACCGACGCCGTCTCGGCGAGCGTCAGCGGCGTGCTCTGGTGAAAGACGCCCTGCGGCGCCGCGAGCGCGAAGTGCACGCCGTGCCCGAGCTCGTGCGCGAGCGTCAGCACATCGCGCCTGCGGGCGGTGTAGTTGAGCAGCACATACGGGAACACCGACGGCACCGCGGCCGCACAGAAGGCGCCGCCGCGCTTGGCCGGACGCACCGGCGCGTCGATCCGGCGCTCGTCGAAGAAGCGTTTGGCGAGCGCACCGAGCTCGGGAGAGAACGAGGAGTAGCAGTCGAGCACGATCTCGCGCGCCTGTGCGAACGGGAAGCTGACCTCGTCCTGCGTCACCGACGCCATGCGGTCGTAGTCGGCGATCCGCTCCACGCCCAGCAGCCGCGCCTTCAGCCGATACCAGCGGCGCGGGATCTCGTAGCGGCCGCGAACTGCTTCGATCAGCGCCTGCACCGACTCGTCGCTGGCCTCGTTCGCGAGGTTGCGCGCCGCCAGCCAGTGCGGATAGTGGCGCAGGCGATCGTCGGTGGCCTTGTCCGCGAGCAGCGTGTTGAACAGGTACGCCCGCGTGCGCAGGCCCGGAGCGAGGGCGGCGGTGACGGCTTCGGCGGTCGTGCGCCGCGCATCCGGATCGGGGAGCGAAAGGCGGCTCAGCGCGACGTCGAGCGCGACCGTCTCGCCCCCAACGGTCGATCCGTTGGCTCCAGGCAGGGCGACCTCGATCGCCGAGGTCAGCTCCTCGAACAGCCGCGTCCACGCGCCCGCGCCGGTGAGCGCCTTCTCCGTGAGGATCTTCTCCTCCGGCTCGCTCAGCAGGTGCTCGCGGTAGCGGCGCACGTTGCGCAGGTAGTGCGCGCAGAACTCGAGCCCGTCGCCGGCCAGCAGCTGATCGACGCGCTCGTCCGAAAGCTCCGCCCACTGCAGCTCGAAGAACAGCAGCGTCGTCTGGATCGCCGTCTCCTGCTCCTGCACCTTCTGCAGCAGCGCCCCGTTTGCGGGCTCGGCGGTGTCGGTGGAAAAGCGCAGCGCCGCGAAGTAGCCGGCGCGGGCCACGAGCTCGTGGATCGCAGCGAGCTCGTCCATGGCGTCGCGCAGCCCGTCGCTGTCGAGCTCCTGGAGCTTGCCCGCGTGGCGCTCCGCGAACACCTGCGCGCGCTTCAGGGCCTCCGTCAGGCGGCGCTCGACCCCCTCCACCCCCTCGCCGTCAACCAGCGGCGCGAGGTCCCACGCGGTCGCCTGCAGCTCGGCGTCGGCGGGCTCGGCTGGGGCGGAAGCGGCCATCGTCTCGGCAGCTTATCGTTGGCGCACGGATAGGCACCCCCGCCTGAGCGCACGCTCGAGTGCGACGTTCGCCGACAGGGTGAAGCCGGGGCGGCAGAGCTTGCTAGCCTGGCCTGTCAGGCAGCCGAAAGAAGCGTTGCGTGCCTGCAAAGCGCCTTTCCCAGAGTCGGGCTGGAATCGAGCTCATTCGAGTCGCGGTGGTGTTGTCGGCCGTGACGGTGCTGGGCAACGTGGGCATCGCCGTCGCCGCGCCGCCCGATGTCACGATTGTCGGCCCGCCGAACGTCAGCAACGACCGGACACCCTCCTTTACTGGGCTCGGAGAAGAAGGGGCCGTGTTGACGCTAAACATCTACGCCGGCGTAGCGCCCGAAGGGACGGTCGTGCAGACACTAAGCATCTTCGTGTTCTCATCGGGGGGCGCTTGGTCACTTGGACCCCTCAAGGCGCTCGAAGACGGCACCTACACAGCACAGGCAACCCAGACAAACGGGGAAACGGGGAGCGCGACGGCGACGTTTACGATCGATACAGCTGCGCCCGTGGTGACGCTGAACTCGCTCGAACCACCGCCGGGTGACGTCACGCCGTCGTTTGCCGGCAGCGCCAGTGACATAACGCCGGTCACCGTACAAATCCATGCCGGTGCGACCGAAGAAGGGACGATCGTCTCGTTGGCGACTGCCGCGGGCACGGGAGGAAGCTGGTCCTCGGCGGATGCGCAGCCAGCGCTGCCCGTCGGCGAATACACGGCCGTCGCCACGCAGGACAGCTCGCTTGCCGGGAACCCAGCCGGCCGAAGCGCCCCGGTCAGCTTCGCGGTCACACCACCCCTGGTAGCCGCGCCTGAACCCGCCCTTGCGCCACCGACGGCCTCGTTCAAGTGGTTCCCGCCGGTGCCGCAGACGGGCGAACCCGTGTCGCTCGTATCGAGTTCCAGTGACGCCGCCAGTCCGATCACCGCGCTCGCGTGGTCGCTCGCCAGCTCCGACCCCTTCGAAAGCGGCGGCACGGTCCTCAACACATCGTTCTCCACGCCCGGGCCTCACGCTGTGCGGCTGCGCGTCACCAACGCCGCCGGCCTCGCGAGCGTGGCCACCGAAACGATCGACGTTCTCGGCCATACGACGCCCCTGATGCAGCCCTTCCCGGTGGTGCGGATCGCCGGCACCTACAACGCCAGGGGCGTCAAGCTCAGGCTGCTCAGGGTCCAGCAGATGCCGGTCGGGGCGCGCGTCACGGTCCGCTGCAAGGGGCACGGTTGCCCGCTCAAATCCTTGAGTCGCCTCGCCGCGAGCACCGGGCAGGCCGTCGCGCAGATCGAATTCAAGCGCTTCGAGCACTGGCTGCCTGCGGGCGTGTCGCTCGAAATCCTGGTGGCAAAACAAGGCGAGATCGGCAAGTACACCCGCTTCCGCGCGCGCCGTGGCAAGCCCCCTGAAAGGGTCGACATGTGTCTCGAAGCGATGGGCACGAAACCACTCGCGTGCCCAGACTCCTGAGCGCCGCCAGGCGTACCGGCGCCGTCCGCAAGACGCCCTAGCATCATCGACCCCCATGCACCCCACCAGCCCCGAGGTGTTCCTGCTCGCCCGCCCGTCGATCGACGTCGACGGGATGCGCGCGTACCTGCGCGACGTCGGCGGCGAGTCGTGGCTCGAGCGCCGACTCGAGGAGGCCGGCGAGCGGCCGAACGGGGGCGAGCTGATCGTCGAGTTCGGGGGACGCGCGTGCTATCGCAGCTGGGAGCCGGGCCTCAACGCGAACGTCACGAGGGTCCGCACCGACCAGCGCGAGTACTTCGCCAACATCCTGCGATCGGCCCACGGCAGCGTGCTCGAGCACGCCAACTACTCCTTGGCATTCAGAAACGTGAGCCGGGTGTTTACACATGAGTTGATTCGGCATCGCGCCGGCTCGGCGTTCAGCCAGGAGAGCCTTCGCTACGTGCGCCTGACCGACATCGGCTTTCGCGTGCCGCCGGCGCTCGAGCCCGTGCGCGAGCAGGTGCTGTCGATCGTCGAGCAGCTCGAGGAGTTCCAGCTGAGCGCCGCCAAGGAGCTCGGGATCGACGAGGAGGGTGTGCCCTTCCACGTCAAGAAGGAGGTCACCTCGGCCCTGCGCCGGCTGGCGCCGACCGGCCTCAGCACCGACATCCTCTGGACGGCCAACGCGCGCACGCTGCGTCACGTGATCGAGATGCGCACCGCCGAGGGAGCCGAGGAGGAGCTGCGCCTGGTGTTCGACAAAGTCGCGCGGCTGATGCACGCCGAGGCACCAGGGCTGTTTCAGGACTTTGCCCGTCAGGACGACGGAAGCTGGGTCCCGGAGTACCGCAAGGTCTAGCGTTGCGGGAATCGAGAGCCGTGATCGGACCCCATGTGGGCCTGATCACGGCCGTCGCTTCCTGACGTGCCTGCGGAGCCTACGGGGCGAGGCGGAACGGCGGGTAGCGATCGGTCACCAGCACGTGGGCGTATGCGATCACACGGTTTGTCCAGCGGCCGACGCCGACGAGGAAGTCGAACATCCCGCGCGGGAAGCGACCGGTGACCAGGATCGCGAACCACGCGGCGATCACGACGAAGAACGCCGCGATATAGAGGAAGAACAGCACCACGTAGTGCGGGATCGCGAGCAGCCACTTGATCAGCGGCAACCAGCGGTTGAGGTCGTTGCGCGCGTCCGGATACGGGAACTCGAGATGCACCGCCTGATGCTCGTCCGTGGAGGGATAGCGGTCCTCCATCAGTGCCAGGTAGACGCCCACACGCGCAGAGAACCGCATCAGCTCGATGTTCCAGTCAAACCACCAGCGCGGGTACTTCTGCCGGAACAGGATCAACAGCAGCGTGGGCAGCACGACCAGACCGGCAGCGCCGACAGCTCCGGTGGCTCTTCCGCCACCGTAGGCGTAGCTGCCGCCCTCGATCAGAGCGAGCACGATCGCGATCGGGATGAGCATGAACAGGCGAAAGAAAGTGGTCAAGCGGTTGAGCGGTCGGTCCGGGTAGTCGACCGAATACTGGACGGGATACGGCGCGTCGGGATTCATGCGATGCCTTTCGGTGAGGTGTACGGCGTACACTCGTGGGTGGGACTATAGGTGTACGATGTACACTTGTCAAGGTCGATGACGAAACAGAAGATCGCTACCCGGAAACCGCTGAGCAGGGCTCATGTGTTGCAAGCCGCTGTCGCCCTCGCCGACGATGCCGGGCTCCAAGCGTTCAGCATGCGCGGGCTCGCACAGCAACTCGGCGTCGTGCCGATGGCGCTCTACAAGCACGTCGCGAACAGGGAGGAGCTCCTCGATGGCATGGTCGACATCGTCTTCAGCGAGATCGAGCTCCCTTCCGCGGACCTCGACTGGCGGTCCGCCATGCGACACCGGGCGATCTCGACGCACGAGGCGCTGAAGCGCCACAGCTGGGCGATCGGGATGATGGAGTCTCGGCGCCCGGGGCCGGCGAACCTGCAAAACCACAACGCGGTGATGGGCTGCCTGCGCAAGGCGGGCTTCCCGTTTGAGATTGCGATCCACGCCTATTCGGTCCAGGACGCCTATATCTACGGCTTCGCGCTTCAGGAACGCGATACCGGGTTCGAGACCCCCGACAGCGCCGGAGAAGCCGCGCAGAAGAGGGCGCAGACGATCGGCGCGCTCGAGAACTACCCCCACCTCGTCGAGATCGCTACGAAGCTCCCCGAGTCCGGGTACGACAACGCCGTCGAGTTCGCATGGGGGCTCGATCTCATCCTCGACGGCCTCGACCGGCTTCGTCACGCCGGAGCCGCGCCGGCCTGAGAGGCAACTCGGTCGCGACTCATCCCGACAAATGCCCTAACGATCGTGTCAGGCGTCCATCGTGCGCGTGCGCCACGCGCCGAGCCCGGCGAAGATCACGATCCAGCCGACGGTCACGATCACGGCCGTGCCCGTCGACATCGTCACGGTCGCTCCGCCCCTGCGGCCCGTGGCCGTCGTCGAGGCTGATCGGGCTGAAGTGCGCGACCGCCTGGCTGAGGATCAGCTCGCGCGAGCTGCCGAGCGATTCGATGTTTTCGAGGATGCGGCTCGCGATCAGCTGCCAGCCGATCAGCACCGTCAGCGCCGCCGGCCGCGAGCCGGTCAGCGAGGCGAAGCCGACGGCCACCACGCACATCACGCCTGTCGAGAACAGCGTGAACAGCAGCCCGTTGAGCACCAGCGCACCGCCGGGCGTGGGCGACCCGGAGGCGAGCGCGTAGGTGCCGATCAGGGTCAGCGCATAGCCGGCGAGCGACGACCAGCCATGTCAGGCCGACCGCCGCCGGGATGCGCGACGCGAACAGCGCCAGGCGCGAGCGGCCGGTCACGACGAGATCGCGGAACACTCCCGCCGCGAGGTCGCCCGCGCCGCCGTCGGTGCCGATCATGATCGCGGCGAGCGGCCCGAAGAACGAAGGCGAGCACGCGCAGCGCGTCGGTGAAGCCGCCGATGCCACCGGCCGGGGAGTGTTCAGCCGGGCTCGACGAGTGCTGCAGAGCCTTGACGACGAAGAAGATCAGCAGCGGCGCCAACGCCAGCACCAGCGCCCAGATCAGCGTGCCGCGCTTCTTGCGCAGCTTCAGGAAGTCCGCGCCCACCATCCGGATAGCGATTGCCGGGCTCATGCCTTCACCTCCTCGCGGCGCCAGGTCAGCGTCGAGTCGCGAGGTGATCTGCAGGAAGCGCTGCTCGAGGCTCTGGCGCACAGGCTCCAGGCGCGTCACGCCGAGCCCTGCCCGCACGAGCTCCGCGTTGATCTGCGCCGCCGTCTGCGGCTCACCGGCGAGCACCACGCGAATGCCTTCGTCATCGGGGCGCGCCTCGGCCACGAGCTCGCTTGCCTCGCAGCATGCCGAGCGCCCGGTCCGGGTCATCGACGCCGACGATCAGCTCGTGCCGCGCGCCGCCGCCTGCGGCGAGATCGGCGATCGCGCCCTGCGTGACGATCTTGCCGCGGTCGACGATCGCCGCCGCGTCGCACGTCTTTTCGACCTCGTCCAGCAGGTGCGAGGAGATGAACACCGTTCGCCCCTCCTGCTCGACCATCGCGCGGATCATCTCGCGGAACTCCTGGATGCCGCCCGGGTCCAGGCCGTTGGTCGGCTCGTCGAGGATCAGCAGCAGCGGGTCGGCCAGCAGGCAGCGCGCGACCCCCAGCCGCTGGCGCATGCCCATCGAGTAGCTCTTGACCTTCTGCCCCGCGCGCTCGGCCAGGCCGACGCGCGCCAGCGCCGGCTCGATCCGCGCGTACGTCTCCGGGCCGCGAACCGCGGCCACGATGCGCAGGTTCTCGCGCCCGGTGAGGTGCATGTGAAAGCGCGGCTCCTCGACGATCGCCCCGACGCGCTGCAGCGCCGTGTGCGCGCTCGCGCCGGCACCGGATAGCCGAGCAGCTGCATCGTGCCGGCGCTCGCCTGCGTGAGCCCGAGCAGCGTGCGGATGATCGTCGTCTTGCCGGCGCCGTTGGGGCCGAGGAAGCCGAACGCGCACGCCGCGCGGCACCTGCAGGTCGATGCCGTCGAGCGCGGCGCGCTCACCGAAGCGCTTGGTCAGGCCGGTCGTCTCGATCGCCGGTGACGAGCTCAGATCCATCGTCTGCCCATTGTTATCGGGAGCGTCGCCTCGCGCAATCGGGGATTGCCCCTAGGGCCTCGATTGCCGGCGGGCCGCCTGAACGGCACTACGGCCCGTCGAGGCTCACCAGTCGCCGCTGCACCGCCCAGCGGCTGAGCTCGTGGCGGCTCGACAGCTGCAGCTTGCGCAGCACCGCCGACACGTGCGCCTCGACCGTCTTCACCGAGATCCCAAGACGCTGGGCGACCTCCTTGTACATGTAGCCGCGGGCGATGTGGCGCAGCACCTCGCGCTCGCGTGGCGTCAGCTGGTCGAGCTCAGGATCCTCGGCCGTCGGGCGCGTCGGCGATCCGCGACGACCGCGCCGGCGTCCTGGCGAACGCGTCGAGCACGAAGCCCGCCAGCCGCGGCGAGAAGACCGCGTCGCCGTCGGCCACCCGCCGCACCGCCTCGCGCCAGCTCGGCGCCGGAGATCGTCTTCGTCACATAGCCGCGCGCGCCCGCGCGGATCACCGCGATCACGTCCTCCGCCGCGTCGGACACCGACAGCGCGAGGAAGCGCACCGTCGGGCACTGCATCGCCCACGCGCGCGATCACCTCAACGCCGCCGCCGTCCGGCATGTGCACGTCGAGCAGCACCACATCCGGTCGCTGCTCGCGGATCACGCGCCACCGCCTGCTCTACGCTGCCCGGCGTCGCCGACCACCCCAGCTCCTCGCCGAGCTCCGCCCGCACGCCCGCGCGAAACAGATGGTGGTCGTCGACGATCACCACGCGAGGCGTGGCGCCGCGCGCTGCTCCTCCACCCCCGTCGCGGCGCTCACGCGCTCGACCCCGCTCCATCACCAGCTCGACCTCGGTGCCCTCGCCCGGGCGGCTGCGCACAGCGGCGCGTCCGTGATGGCGCTCCATGCGGCCGATGATCGAGTCGCGCACGCCGCGCCGGTCGGCTGGGATCGCGTCGGGATCGAAGCCCACGCCGCGGTCGCGCACGAACACCTCCACGCGGTCGGGCTCCACCTCCGCGTACAGGTCCACGCGCTCGCTGCCAGCGAACTTGGCCGCGTTGGTCATCGCCTCGCGCGCCGCCTGCACGACCGCCTCGAGCCCGCCGTTCAGCGGGCCGTCGCCGACCGTGACGACCTCGATCGGCACCCTGTGCAGCTCCTCGACCTCCGCCGCCGCGCGCTCGAGCGCCGCTCGCCACGCTCGTCCTGCCCGCGCTCCGTCCGGACGCTCCAGCAGCCAGCTGCGCAGCTCGCGCTCCTGCGGCGCGCCAGGCCCGCGACCTCGCGGGGATCGCCGGCGCGCTTCTGGATCAGCGCCAGCGTCTGCAGGACCGAGTCGTGCAGGTGCGCCGCCACCTCAGCGCGCTCCTGCTCGCGGATCCGCGCCGCGCGCTCGAACGACAGGCTGCGCGCCGAGGCGCAGCACCCACGGACCGACCACCAGACCGAGCACAACCGCGATGATCGCGACGGCCCAGATCGCCTTGCCGAGGCTGTGCTGGACGCCGATCGCGTGCAGCAGCGCGGCGGAAGCGAACGCCACGAACAGCGCGCCCGCGAGTCACGCGCGGGGCGTCGAGCGCGCTCGGACGGCGCAGTAGCTCGCGACAGCGTCCGGCGCCGCTGCGACGGCGAGCCATCCGCCACCGCCGCCGGCCGCCACAGCAGCGCCATGCCGCAGACACCGAGCACCAACGGCCACAGGCCCTCACCGACATGCGAGCCCGCGAGGTGCACTCCCGCGAACAGCGCCGCCACCGCCAACACGATCAGCGGCGCCTCGCGCCACGCCCCGGCCCGACGACCGACCTGCTCGCTGTCGGGCGCGACCGGGATCAGAGCCCACGCCAGCGCGTAGACGGCCACGCCGAGGCCCCCGACCGTCGCCATCATCACCGCCATCACGCGCACCACAGACCTCGACCCCCAGGCGCTCGGCCAGCCCGGCGCACACGCCTCCCAGCAGACCGCGATCGATGCGACGGCGGAGGGGCAGGCGAGCACAGTGCTCCGGGCTGCCCCGCCGGTGCTTGGGCGGAAGCCATCGATCAATCATGCCAGCGCGGATCTGCGCAGCACGTAGGGGATTCCCCTTAGCCACGATCCCGCCACGCGCACGCCGAAAGGCGGCCCCGACGCAGGCCGCCCACTCAAAACTGACGTCCTCAGTCCTCCTCGGCCTGCAGCTGCCTTGACCTGCTCCTCGAGCTGCGCCCATCACCGCCGGGTCGCGCAGCGTCGTCACGTCGCCCAGCGCGCGCCCCTCCGCGATGTCGCGCAGCAGGCGGCGCATGATCTTGCCCGAGCGCGTCTTCGGCAGGTCATCCGCCCAGATGATGCGCTTCGGACGCGCGAACTTGCCGATCCGCTCCGCGACCGTCTCGCGGATGCCCTCGACCGTGCGCTCGTCGCCCTCGAGGCTCTCCCTGCAGCGTCACGAACGCCACGATCGCCTGGCCGCGTGTCCTCGTCGTGCTGACCGATCACCGCCGCCTCGGCGACGTCGGGGTGGGCCACGATCGCCGACTCGACCTCCGCCGTGGAGAGGCGGTGGCCGGAGACGTTGACGACGTCGTCGATGCGGCCGATCACCCACAAGTAGCCGTCCGCGTCGCGCCGCGCGGCGTCGCCGACCAGGTAGGTCTCGGGGCCGAAGCGCGAGAAGTACGTCTCGATGAAGCGCTCCGGCTCCTTGTACAGGGTGCGCAGCATCGACGGCCACGGTTGCGTCAGCACCAGCAGGCCCTGACCCTGCTCGATCGGCTCGCCGCGTCGACTCGTCGCGCACCTCCGCGAACACGCCCGGGAACGGTGAACGTCGCCGAGCCCGGCTTCGTCGCGCGTGATCCCCGGCAGCGGCGTGATCATGATCGCGCCCGTCTCCGTCTGCCACCACGTGTCCACGATCGGACAGCGTTCGTGGCCGATCACCTTGTGGTACCACAGCCACGCCTTCGGGTTGATCGGCTCGCCCACCGACCCGAGCAGGCGCAGCGAGGACAGGTCGTGCTGGTTCGGCCACTGCGCGCCCCACTTGATGCACGCGCGAATCGCCGTCGGCGCGCAGTACAGGATGCTCACCCCGTAGCGCTCGACGATCTCCCACCAGATGCCCTTGTTCGGGTAGTCCGGAGCGCCCTCCCACATCACCGACGTCGCGCCGTTGCACAGCGGCCCGTAGACGATGTAGGAGTGGCCCGTCACCCAGCCGACGTCCGCCGCGCACCAGTACACGTCCGACTCCGGCTTCAGATCGAACACGTAGCGGTGCGTCGCCGAGACACCTGTCAGGTAGCCGCCGGTCGTGTGCAGGATGCCCTTCGGCTTGGCCGTCGAGCCCGACGTGTAGAGGATGTACAGCGGGTGCTCCGCGTCCAGCGGCTCGGGCGGACACACCGGGTCGGCCGCCGCGACGATCTCCTCGTAGAAGACGTCACGGCCCTCCCGCATCGCACAGGGCGTGCCCTTGCTCTGAACCACCACGATCTTCTCGAGGCTCGCCAGATCGCCCATCACCTCATCGACGCGGTCCTTCACCGGCGCCGTCTTGCCCTTGCGCGCCGCGCCGTCCACCGTGATCAGCACCTTCGCCTCGGAGAACTCCATGCGCTCGCGCACCGCCTCCGCCGAGAAGCCCCCGAACACGACGTTGTGGGGCGCGCCGATGCGCGCGCACGCGAGCATCGCCACCACCACCTCCGGGATCATCGGCAGGTAGATCCCGACGACATCGCCCCTGCCCACGCCGAGTTCCTTCAGCGCGCTCGCGAAGCGTTCGACCTCGCCGAGCAGCTCCGCGTAGGTGATGTCGCGCTCCTCGCCCGTCCTCGCCGCGCCAGTGGAACGCCACGCGCTCGCCGCGGCCCGCGATCACATGCCGGTCCAGGCAGTTGTAGGAGACGTTCAGAATGCCGCCCGTGAACCACTTGTAGAACGGCGGGTTCTCGTCGTCGAGCACGCGCGTCCAGCGTTGGAACCACTCGAGCTCCTGTGCCTGCGCCTCCCACCAGCCGAGCGGGTCGGCCGCCGCGCGCTCGTACACGCTCGGGTCGTTCAGCAGCGCGTGCTCGCGAAACTCCGCCGGCGGATCGAACTTCTCGACCTCCAGCAGCGACGCCAGCTCCGCGTCGAGCTCCTCGCCCGCCGTGGTCTTCGATTCGGTCGACATCTCGTCACTCCCCTGTCTCGGGCTCCCCGGTGTCTCCTCGCGCCGGGGAGCCATTCTCCCACCGCGCTGTGCAAGCGCGGCGCTCCGTTACGCCCGTCCGAGCGGAACCGTGGGCAGCACAGTGTGCCCGAACGTCGAGTTCACCACCGCCGCAAACGACGCGTACCAGGCCGCAGCCGCCGTCGCCAGGCCGAGATAGCCGCCCCAGTGCGTGACCGTTTTGTGGGGCCCGTCGGCACCGATCGCCAGCAGGATGAACGTCACCGCCAGCAACACGAACACGAGCAGCACCACGCCGCTCGTCCGCAGCGCCGCCACCGCCATGTAGGTGGTGAAGATCGCCCACGCCCACAGGTAGACGCCGACCGCGTGTCCCGCGTTGCCACCGATGTCCTTTGCGTAGAACACGTTCAACACCCAGAAGGAGATCCAGAAGCCACCGAACGAGCAGAAGGCCACGGCGCCGAACGTGTTCCCGGTGCGGAACTCCCAGATGCCCGCGATCAGCTGCACGATGCCTCCGTACGCCAGCGCCAGCCCAAGCACGACCGGCAGGCCCTTTTCGTCGACCAGGTTCGCGTTGAAGATCGAGAGCACGAACGTCGTCATCGCGAACGCCGCCAAGCCCGAGCGGGCCAGGGTCCGCCGGTTTCCACCCTGCAATCGCCGGCCGCGTCGGATCCTCACGCTGCCCGCGATCTTCGCGCGCATCACGATGAATTGCTGCTGCCTCCATGAGAGCCTCCTTTGACTGGCCTCCGCGGCCGCCGCCTCAAACCTGTTGAGTTCGGTCCCTCGCGAGCGGGCGCGACGGAAGGCCGCCAGCGCTGCGCTCCCTCCGTACTCTTTTCCCGCTACAGCGCGCGGCTAACCGTCAGCTGCGCCCGCTGCGCTTGCGCCGGCGCCGGCCCGCGGAGCCTTGACCGGCCACAGGTGCCGGTGCCGGTGTCGCGCCTACCGCCGCCGGGCTCGGCGAGGAGCCGCCACCCGCCGCTTCGGCGCGCAGCTGCGCCTGCGAGGGCCACGGGCGGGCTTCGCCCGCCGCCCACGCCGGCGGGTCGCCCTTGGGCCAGCGACCGACGAACAGGATGCCGATCATCACCATCCAGAATGCCGGCATCAGCTGCAGCTCAGCGCCGCCGATCGGGCAGGAAGATCAGCAGCGCGGCGAACATGCCCACAAACGCCATCCAGCGGGGCAGCAGGCCGACCCGCAAGGCGTTGATCATCGTCGCGACCATTCCGGCGGCGAGCGCCAACCCCGCGAGCAGGTCGACGTAGTCGGTGATCGCTGTTGGCAGTGCCGGCCGTGAGCGCCTGTTCGACCGCGTGATTGGAGTAGTCGTGGCGGTCACGAAGTTGTGCGTCTCGATCGCGCTCGCGATCTGGTGCCCGAGGCTGACCAGCGCCACGCGCGATGCCCCCGACGATCACCAGCGGCAGCGCCAGCCGCCCACGTCGTGGGCCGCCGGAAGCGGGTCGCGTCGAGCAGCACCAGCAGGACCAGCGTCAGCACGCCGACCGCGATCGCCGCGAGCAAGCTGCCGGCGATCAGAGCAGAACGCGTGGTGGCTGACGAATTTCGACCTCGGGCGTGCGCGGGCTGACGGCCGGGTTGGCCACGCCCGCCAGCGCCGGCGCGAGGCCCTGCAGCAGGCCCACGGTCGGGGCGCCGCTCAGCGTCCCCGAGATGATGATCGCGCTCAGCAGGTACAGGAAGCCGCCGGCGAACGCCGGCACCGCGAGGCGGCTGCGCAAGTGCGTCTCGCGCGCGACCTGCGCGCTTGATCTCCGCTTGCGCTCGGCATGAGCAGGGCAGTCTATGATGCGGGCATGGAAAGTGGTGGACTCGGCGACATGTTCGGCGACCCCGAGGAGCTCCAGCGACGACTCGCCGAGTTCGCTGAACAGATGCAGGGCAACCAGCGCCTCGCGTGGGCCGACAACGCGATCAAGCTCGCGGTCGACATGACCGTCGCCGCGGTCGGCCGCGTCAACGTTCAGGGCAACGCCGAGGCCCAGGCCGAGCAGATCCGCACCGTCATCGCGCGCGTCTTCCCCGAGGCCGTCGCGCTCGTGCGCGAGGCGCGCGAGGGACTTCAGTAGTCCAGCCGGCGCGCAGCGCCGTCCTGGACGAACTCAAATCCGATCCAGCCGGCGCGCAGCGCCGTCCTGGACGAACTCAATAAGCCCCAGCCCGCTCGGCTTGCCGCTCCGCCTCGCGTGACGCGCGCCCCGCGTGCAGGACCTCGCGGAAGGACCGGAAGCGGAAGATGAACACCACAGCGCCGAGGCCGATCAAGCGCTGTGAACACCGCGATCGCGATCTGCTGGCCGACCGAGTAGGCCGCCACGACAGCCGTCGGCGCACTGGCCGCGAACACCTTGACCAGCAGCGCCTGCTGGACACCGGCGCCACCGGGGGTGAACGGCACGGCGCCCGCGACCTGGTTGACCGCGAACACCAGCAGCACGTTCTTGACCGAGCCGCCGACGCGGAACGCGTCGAGCAGGAACCAGAAGGCGACGAACCGGCAGATCCATCCCAGCGCCTGCAGCGCCGCGACTTCCCGCAGGTAGCGGCGGCGGTCGCTCAGGATCGTCAGCCCCTGGCGAACGCGCGACCAGAACGCCTTCGCACGCTCGGACAGCAGCGCGAACGCGACCACCGCGGCCACGCCCAGCGCCGTCACCAAGAACAGCGTCAGGTGGAAATGCTCGGCCAGGTATGAGATGTCGAACGAGCTCAGTTTCGAGAAGTCCGGCGGCCTCGGGAACACGCCCTGGGTGAACGCGAAGATCAGCACGAGCACGCCGACGCTCACGTCGAAGATCGACTCCACGAAGAAGGCAGCGGCGACGGTCGGATAGCGCGAGCCCGGAATCGAGGAGCGCGTCAGGAACAGCTTGATGATGTCGCCGCCCCGCGCCGGGACCACGTTGTTGAAGCCGACCGCCGCGAGATACGCTCCCCAGATCCGCCGCCATTGGAAGGGGGTCGCCGGGTAGGCCGCGCGCAGGCTGTTGAAGAACGCGCGCGAACGCAGCGTCAGGTTGAGCCCGAAGAACGCCAGCCCCCCGAGCAGCGCGAGCCAGTGAACCGCAGCGAGGTCCGCGAAGAACTGCCCGGCCGCGTCCAGGAACGAGCTGATGCTCTGGCCGATCGAGGTGGAGGCGAGAAACGCTGTCACCGTCTCAGCGTACGGTGCCGGCGGGCGCCCAGAGCGCGGTACGCGGCCTCGCCGCCGGTGCTCGCCGCCGGCGCTCGTCGCTGCGCTCGATCTCGCGATCCGGACTCCCCTATCGTGGGATCACCTCGGCATGCCCCCCACTGCGGGACACCACAACACATGAGCGGCGCGGATCTAGGCCTTGCCCTGTCTGTCTTCTTCGCGTGCGCCGTCGAGGCGGTCGAGGCGCTCACGATCGTGCTCGCCGTCGGCTCGACGCGCAGCTGGCGCTCGGCGATCGGTGGCGTCGGAGCCGCGCTGCTCGTGCTCGCTGCGATCGTCGCGGCGCTCGGTCCGGCGATCACGAGCCTGCCGATCGATCTCCTGCGGCTGCTGGTCGGCGGTCTGCTCTTGATCTTCGGCCTGCAGTGGTTGCGCAAGGCGATCCTGCGTTCGGCGGGCGTGAAGGCCAAGCACGACGAGCTGGCGAGCTACCAGCAGGAGCGAGAGGCGGCGCTTGCCGCCGGCCGGGCACGGCCGGGCTTTGACGGATATTCCTTCAGCGTCGCCTTCAAGGGCGTGCTGCTCGAGGGGCTCGAGGTCGCCTTCATCGTGCTGACCTTCGGCGCCAACCAGCACCGCGTCCCGCTCGCGGCGGCGGCAGCCGGGCTTGCGGTGCTGGTGGTGGTGGCAGCGGGATTCGCCGCCGCCGCGCCGCTTGCGCGGGTGCCAGAGAACACGCTGAAGTTCAGCGTCGGCGTGATGCTCAGCTCGTTCGGGAGCTTCTGGGGCGCGGAGGGGGCCGGCGCGCACTGGCCCGGCGGCGATGCGGCGCTGCTGGCGATCATCCCCGGGCTGGCGCTCGTGTCGATCGCGATGTCGCGGGCCGTGCGGCGCTCCGTGGCGCGGGCGTCTGAGGCGCCGACGCCGGCGGGCGGCGAGGCCCCCCACCCGGCGAGCGCCGGCGCATGAGCGCCGCCAGGCGGCTCGTGCTGGGGGTATGGGAGTTCGTCGTCGGCGACGACTGGCGGGCGGCGATCGGGGTCACGGTTGCCCTCGGACTGACCGCCGTCCTCGCCACCACCGATGTCGCCGCCTGGTGGATCATGCCGCTGGCCGTGCTCGCGATCCTCGCGCTGTCGCTGCGACGCGCCGTCCGCGAAGTGTCGCGCGGTGGATGAGATGCGCTAGAAAGCGTCAATGCCGACGCGCGCCACCAAGAGCGCAGGTCTCCGGGTAGCGGTCACAGGTCCGACCGGCGAGATCGGCCAGGCAGTCGTGGATGCGCTCGAGCGCTCACGCGAGGTCGAGTCGATCGTCGGTATGGCCCGCCGGCCGTTCGACGCACAGGGCAGAGGTTGGCGGAAGGTGTCCTACCGCCGGGGCGACGTCCTCGACCGTGACGCCGTCGACACGCTCGTGCGCGACGCAGACGTCGTCGTGCACCTCGCGTTCATGATCATGGGCGGCGCCAAGGAGAGCCGCGAGGTCAACCTGATCGGCTCTCGCAACGTGTTCGAGGCGACCGTCGCCGCGGGCTCGCAGCGACTCGTCTACGCCTCCTCGGTGGCCGCATACGGCTTCCATCGCGAGAACCCCCAACCGCTCACCGAGGATGTCCCCGCGCGGGGCACCCCCGCCCACTACTACTCCGCACAGAAGGCCGAGGTCGAGGCGCTGCTGGAGAGGACGCTCACAGGCGGGCGCACCGCCGGCTACGTCTTCCGTCCGTGCATTGTCGCCGGGCCGCACGCGCCGCTGCTGATCGACAGCCTCCCCTACACCCAGATCTCCGAGCGCCTACCCGGACCGGTGCTCAGCCTGCTCGAGGGCGTGCCGATTCTCAAGCCCGTGCTGCCGGACCCGGGCATCCCCTTCCAGCTGGTCCACCACGACGACGTCGCCAGCGCGATGCGCGCGGCGGTGCTCGGACGCGGCGCGCCGGGCGCCTACAACCTCGCCGCATCGGGCGAGCTGACGATCAAGCTGCTCGCCGACGAGCTCGGCTGGTATTCGATTCCGGTACCCGAGCTGGCGGTCGATGCGGTCGCGGACATGATCGCGAGACTCGGCTTCCTGCCCGCGCAGGCGCAGTGGATCGCCGCATTCCGAGAGCCGGTGCTGATGAGCGCGAGCAAGGCGCGGCGCGAGCTTGGCTGGCGGCCAAAACACGACGCCATGCAGACCCTGCGCGAGACGATCCGCGCGACGCGCCTGGATCCCTTGATTCGCTGATGGTGGCCGTTGTCACCGACAGCACGCCCTACCTGCCGCAGTCGCTGATCGAGCACTGGGCGATCCGGCAGGTGAGCCTGTACGTCGGCTGGGACGGGGATCTGCGCGCCGAGGACCAGTACCGCGACCTCGACGCGTTCTACCAGAGGCTGCACGATTCGCCGCAGCTGCCGACCACCTCACAGCCGTCGGTGGGCGACTTCCTGGCAAGCTATGAGCCGCTGTTGCAGGCGGGCTGCGACGTCGTCTCGATCCACATCGCCGCCGGCCTGTCGGGGACCTGCGAGAGCGCGCGCGAAGCGGCGCGGATCGTCGCCGAGCAGACCCACCCGGGCCGCGTCGAGGTGCTCGACAGCCAGACCGGCGCGGGCGGGCTCGGCTGCCTGGTGCTGGCGGCCGCGGAGCTCGCGGCGCAGGGGGCGGCGCTCGAGGAGGTCATCGACGGCGTTCGCCACTGCCGCCAGAGTCTCGACATCTGGTTCTGCCTCGACACGCTCGAGTACCTGCGCCGCGGCGGGCGTATCGGCGCCGCACAAGCGCTCGTGGGAACGGCGCTGAAGGTCAAGCCGATCCTCACCTTCGCATCCGAGATCGCTCCGGTCGGACGCGTGCGCACGCACCGGCGGGCGCTCGAGCGGATGCTCGCCTACCTCCTCGAGCTGCGCGACCGAGGTGCCACCGACTGGATCGTCCAGCACGCCCAGGCCGCCGCTGACGCCGAACGTCTGGTCAGCGAGGGCACCGCGCTGTTCGGGTTCGGGCCGCTGTTCTGCACCGAGGTCGGCCCGGTGCTCGGGGCGCACCTCGGCTCGGGCATGCTCGTCGGAGGCATGACACGGCCCTGAGCGCCGGCACCACCCCGCGCGAGCCGAGCTGTGCTCAGCCGCGCGAGGCACTGCTGCGGGCTACGCCCCTTCTTCGTCTTTGGCGATTTTTTCGAGGTACGGGTGCAGTTCCTTCAGGGACACGTTGGCTTCGACACCTTCGTGTTCTTCGGGCAGCGCACCGGCGGGGTCGTTGTGCGAGTACTCGTTCAGCCGGTCGATCAGCTTCACGTTTTCGCTCGTGATCCCGTTCTGTTCGGCAAGCGCTTCGGCCTCCGTCAGGACGGTCTGCCCGCCGCCACCGAAGAGCTTGTCCAGTTCGGTGTCGATCGCCAGGATGTGAAGCGATTTCGGCAACTGCGTCCCCATCGTCGTCTGCAGGCCGAGGACTTTCTGCGACGGCGTCGCGATGCCGTTGTTGACGGCGCCCGTGTCGAGCGTCAGACGCGCCGGGAAGTACCACTCCGAGCCGTTTGCTTCGCGCACGCCCGTCCCCGCCAGCATTTCCGCATAGCGGCTGACCGGGGTCAGCGCACCGGCGCCATTCCACCCGTGGAGACCGTCGGCTTCGGCGACTTCGTTGATGCCTTCGCCGCCGTGTATCTGAGCTGCCGCCAGCGACACAGGCGAGGTCTTGTAGTTGACCGAGAACCCGAAGCCGGCTTCGTTCGTCGCCGGGCTGTCCTGGGGCGGCCCTTTCAGGTCGGGCGGCAGGAACGGGAACTTTTCGAGCAGCGAAGGCCCGCCGGGTTCAACCGTCGTCAGCGTCGAGCCGGTGACCGAGAAGAGACCGAGATCCGGCGCCACGATCCCCCCGAACGCCAGCCACGGGCTTTCCGTCGGCTGGTCGAGTTTCGCCAGCGCCTGGGTGCCTTCTTCTTCTGATTTGATCGACGCCGGCCCGCTGCCGCCATCGTCGTACACGAGCCCTGACAGGCCCGCGGCTCCCGGCGTGCCACCGAAGTCCCACGTCGCGTAGGCCGTCACCACCGAGCCGCCGAGCGAGTGGCCGCCCAGGACCACCTTGCCGCCCAGCGACTTGGCCTTTTCGATGACCACGTTGAGATCGTCCACCGTCCGCGCCATGCCCCAGTTCTTGGCGAACTCCACGAGCGATTCCGGCACCGGTTCGTAGTGGTTTTTGAACTCCGCGACCAGCTTGGCGAAGTCTTCTTCTCCCTCTTTCTGGAGTTCGATCGCGTGTTCGGCCTGGTACTGAGCGCCGATTTCGGCACCTAGGCGCTCGCCTTCTTCGCCCAGTTCCGTGAAGTGTTCCGCCTCGTATTTGAGACCGAATTCGTGGGCCTTTCCGAGGATTTCCTCGAAGTGGCTCGCTTTGTATGCCGCCGCGAGCGTTTCGATCCGTTCCCGGAATGCGGGTTCGGCGCCGCCGGTTTCTTCGAACGCCTGCCCGATCACCTGTTCGACAACGAAGGCTTCTACCTCTTCGAGGGCGATTTTCGTGACCTTTTCTTCCAGCGTTTGTTCGACTTTCTCCGTGACGAGTTTTGTCACCGCAGCGGTTACTTCTTCGGTGGCTTTCTGCTGGTCCTGCCCGAGATATCCGAGGTAGTAGTTGAAGAACTGTTCCGAGGGCGCTTCGTCTTTTTTGGTGTTCGGATTTTCCAGCTCCGCCGGTAGTTCGCCGGCCTTGTACGCGGTCAGCTCGTGCTGATCCTCGAGGAAGTTCTCGCGTCGTTCAACGGCCCACACCTGCCAGCCCGGGGTCGACGCGATCAGGGCCTTCGCGAACGGCATGAAGTAGGCCGCGGCAGCCGAGGTGCCGGGCTCCATGACGAGCACGTTCGGCGCGCTTTCTCCCTTCGGGCGGACCTTGATGATGCCGATCCGGTCGAGCTTGAGCGTCCCCAACTGCGTGGTAGAGATCGTTTCCGCCTTCTTTTCTGCGTGAGTCTCCTGGACCGCGAACGTGGTGCGCTTCACCAATGCCTGACGCGTCCGCACCTCGTGCATCGCGCTCGCAGAAGACGCGAGCGCGGCCAGCGCCAGCGCCGCCCCAACCGCAGCCAGCGCGAACCGGCCGAGCCCCAAGCTCCACAGGTGCGTCCGACCCCCAGCCAAACCTCTCTCCCTCGACATCCCTCTCTCCTTGTCGCTCGCGTCCCACGAAACACTGCGCCCCAACTGTCGCAGTTGACAGTACGCCCAGTTGCCGTCTCCGTCAAGCTACAGCGGGCTCAGCATGACCGTCGTCTCGGCGCGAATCGTCGCCAACTCCTCGGCGTGCAGGCCGCGCGCGAACTCGTCGATCTTGCGCTTCGAGCCGGTGACCGTGAAGGCGAGCTGTGAGTTGAGCAGGTGCGGGTGCTCGACGACCTTGCATTCCAGGCCGAGTTTCGCTGCCCAGTCGCTCATCGTCTGCTCGACTTCCTCGCGGATCAGCCGCCCCGAGGTGACGATCAGCGAGCGCGTTTCGATCGTCTCCAGGTCGCGCTCGGCGGCCGCTTCGGCCTGGCGCTCCTGCACCGTTGGCGGCGGGTCGGTCTGGCGCCATGCGTCGCGCTCGTCGTCCCAGTGGCTGACGCGCACGCTCGCAGTGATTCCGTCGTGAGCGAGCACCTGCTCGAGCCCATGGCGTGCCGCCGCGAGCGTCTGCTCGTCGGCGGCGTAGGCGAACAGGAGCTTGCTGTCGTGCGTGATCACGACGTCGTGCGGGACCATCGCCTCCAACTCCTTGGCGACATCCGGCCCGCGAACACGGCCGAGCAGCGAGCGCAGCGCGCCGCCTGGCTCAGGCACATCGAGCTCGGCCTCCAAGCGCCAATCCTGGCCGTCTCCGCTGTCCTGCGACTCATCCTCCATGGCAGGGACGATATCGGCTCGATCAATAGTCCATCGCCTGAATATTCACGCCGCGCCTTATCGCGGCGCCGGCCACACGCCATCATCTATATGGACGATGGATACCGAGAACGCACCCACGGCTCGAGCACAGCCCCGTCGAGCGAGCCGCCGTCCGGCACCCGGCGCCGCACGTGCGGCCCGCGAGTTGGTCTCGCTAGAACTGACGGAGGCCCAGGTCGAGCGCGTGATCAGCGCTAACGCCGAAGCCCACGGCCCGAGCCTCAGTCTGCTGCTTTCCGGCCTGGTCGCCGAGCAGGCGCTATCAGCGAGCTCGCTCGAGGAGCGCTACTACACCGAGCTCGAGAGCGGACGCCTTTCGCACTCGCTGTTTCGCGGCCTGCTGATACTCGCGTTGTTCATATCCGGCGAAGAGGGGCGCGGCGTCGTCGAAGTCGCGCGGCAGCTCGGTTTGAGCCCGAGCACGACGCATCGCTACATGACGACGCTCGTGGCTTTTGGGCTGCTCGTGCAAGAGCCCGCGACCCGCAAGTACCGGCTCCCGCTTTGAACGGACGTCCAGTATTCGGTCGGGCCTGCGGCACGCAGCGACGGCGCAGCGCCTGCGCTCAGCCGGCGCTCCAACGCCGCAGCCGCATCACCGCCAGGATCGGCGCGCTGGATCGTCCGAGACAATCGAGCGTACGCGTCGCGACAGGCAGAGCGAGCTCGCTGCTCGCCCCAGGGGCTGAGAGGTAGAAGCTGGCGATGCCGGCGAGGATCACCCCGTGGCGGTGGTGGTCTGTGAGGATGCTCGAGAGCGTGCGAGCTTCGTCGGTGATGGCGGCGAAGCGTCGGGCCGCCAGCGTCGAGCTCTCGTAGTGCGCCACGAAGCTGTGGTTCGTGCCGGCGCTGTCGTCGGACTGGTCGACCAAGCTGTCGAGCAGCGCGCTGATCGCGCACATCGGACGGGAAATACGCCATGTCGATGCGCGCCGCCTCCTCCAGCGTCGTCGCGCAGGCGGCGGCGGCGAACAGGGCGTGAAGCGCCAGGCACGAGATGCCGGCGGCGGCAAGCTCCCACCACAGGTACTCACCGGTTTCGGGCTGGCTGCTCGCCCAGTCGATCAGTTGTCCGTCGCCTTCGACGAGCATCGCATGGTTTCGACTCTGCGCCTCTCCGCAACGCTCAGCCGCGTGGATCAGCAGCGACTCGATCGCTGACGCCGAGGGCAGTACCCGCAGCGCATCCTGGCAGGCACGGACGAGGTCCACGAGATACCCGCCGTCGTCGCGCTGCGGGTGATACCGGTAGTAGTCGCAGTCCGAGGCCCGCGAGCTGACCGCGTCGGTAAGCGCCCGGTGCAGCTGCAGTCCGTTACGCAGAGCCGCTGTCTCCGGCTCCTCGTTGATCGAATCCAGGTAGTCGTAGGCGATCTGGAAGCACACCATCAGGCGCACGAGCGCCGCGCGCTGCCGGCGCGGCGCCAGCACGGCGAAGAACGCTGCCGCCTCCGGGTTCAGGCGCTCGCGGGTCAGCTTGAACAGCGCCTGGGCGCGCAACGTCGGGATCGGGGATCTGACCGGCGCGAGCCGCCCAGCGGCGGATCTCCAACCTGGCCCGCGGGTAGATCGTCAGCCAGTAGACCACGCCAGCCGTCACGAACGCGATTATCTCTATCGCTACGGACGTGCCTTTGGAGTTCATACCACCATGCTGGTATGAAAGAGCGGAACTTCCGCATCGGCCCAACCGATGTTTTCTAGTCTTGGAGCGCGAGCTGCGGTGGCGCCTGCGACGCGACATAGCCGGGGATGGCGAGCACTACGAGCGCGCCGACGACAATCAACAGGATCGTCTGGACGGTGTGGAGACCTTCTACGGCGAACGGCGCCGGAAACCCGGTCGTGAGCCTGAGATACCTGTCGCACAGCAGGTGCCCGTAGATCCCGGCGACCGCCCCGACGAGCCCGCCGGTGCCGAGCACGAGCACCGACTCGAACGCGAGCACGGCGCGCAGCTGCCACGGCGTGAAGCTGTGAATCCGCAACGACGCCAGCGACGCGCGCCGCTGCCAGATGCCGGCTCCGATCGCCGCCGCCATCGCCAGCGCCGCGGCGATCATCAGCAGCAGCGTGATCTGACTCATGCGACTGAGACCTTGGCGCGCGAGCAGGTCGGCCTGCGCCGCCCGCTCGCCACTCGTCTGGACTGTCAGCGCGCTGCCGCGACCGAGCACCGCCCTGATCGCATGCTCGAGCGCTGGAATGTTCGCGCCCGGACGAGCGCTCACTTCGAGCGCGCTCGGGTCGGAGGTCTGCCAAGCGCTTCGGTAGTCGGAGTCGTTGATGATGATCGCGCCGGCGCTCCAGCCGAGGTTGGTCGTGGTGGCGGCGACTCGATAGGCGACCGGGCCGCTCGGTGTCGGCAGCGTCAGCCGGTCGCCGACGTGCAGATGCTCGGCTTCTGCGAGCTGCTGGGAGACCGTGAGCCAGCCGCCCCCGCGCAGACGCGCCGTCGCAGTGATGAGAGCTCCCTGCACCAGCTGACTCGCGGGGATCGGCGCCGGGGTGCTGGAGGCGCGAGCGATGATCCAGACGCGCCTGCCGTCGTAGTCGAAGAAGCCACCCTGGTAGCTACGAACGGCGGCCACGCCCGGGATCGCCGAAATCCGTGCGGGCAAGCGGCCCGCCTGGAAGCTGTTGGTCGCGAGATCGTCGTCGGCGCCAGCCACCCACAAATCGGCCGTTGAGACATATTGGGAGTAGTCGCGGTAGAGGCCGTGCAGCAGGTCGTTGTGGGAGTCTTCGGCGACGACGCAGCCGAACACCGCGATCGCACCGGTGGCCGCGAGCGCGAGCGAGCGAACGGTGGTCGCTCGTAGCGCGCGCACGGCGACCGTGAGCATGTTCAGCCGGGCCGAAGACGCGGCCGCGCGCTCGGCGAGACGGACGATCATCTGAAACGCGAACGGGATCGCGAGCAGGGTCGCCACCGCCACGCCGACCGTCGCCGGAACGATGGCCGCCGGCCACACGATCAGGGGAGCGCTGGTGGCGAGGAGCACCACTGCGCCGGCGATGAACAGGCGCAACTGCGCGCGGTTGTCCAGCGCCTGGCCAGGTTCACCGTCCTCGAAGTACACGGCGTCGACGGCCCGGCTGCGGCGCAGATCGAGCAACGGCGGTGCGGCGGCCAGGCACGTCGCGAGGACGCCCCCGGCGAACGACAGCACGAGCGGCCGCACGCCGACGACGGTCTGGGTGCCGAGTGGGAACGCTGCCGACAGATACGTCGGCGTCGCATGGAAGATCGTGCGCGACAGGAAGTCGCCGGCCGCCAGCCCGACGAGCGAGGCCACGACTCCCAGGCAGACCGCCTGGAACAGCAACATCCTCGCCAGCTGCAAAGGCCGTACTCCCTGCATGCGCAGATCGGCCATCATGCGCCTGCGCTCCGGGACGGTCAGCAGCATCGCGTTGAACGCGAGCAGCAGGCCGACGATCGCACTGACCAACACGAAGAAGCCAGTCGCCTCCGTATTTGGCGCGACCGCCTGTTCGAGCAGCGCGACATCCTGGTCGGCGCCGGCGACCGTAAGGCGGCCCGCCGCGAGCGCTGTCAGCTCTCGCCGCACGGTGGCTGTGCGACCGGGCGCTGTCGTGATGAGAATGCGCGTCACGCGTCCGGAGAGCCCGTCGATCTGCTGCACGAACCTCAGCGGCGCGATCGCTGCCATCGCGTCCGACAGTGCCCCGATCACTTCCGGTCCGAGCACCGCCACGACCGCGACCGAAGTGGCGTGGCCGCGCACGTCGAGCTGCACATGTGGCAGCGCGCCGTCGACCGAGGAGGCGGATGCGGAGGGCAACCCGAGCGCCCGGGCTGTTGCGCTCGGGAGGATCACGCCGGCGCTCGACAGATCGTGCTGGGAGATGCTGTGAGTAATGCTCCCGTCGAGTGCGAGCAGGCTCGGCGCCGCGCTGGCCAGATCGATCGCGACACGACGACCACCGTTCCCGACGAGTGACGCGCTCTCATCGATGATCGGCGCGGCTCCCGAGACTCCGGGCAGTCGCCGCACACGCTGCACCAGGTCTTCATCGAAGCCCGAGGCGTCGCGTGCGCGTAGCTGCAGCGTCGCAGTGCCCGCGATGCCGCGAACGATCGCGCTGGAGGCGTCGGTGATGCTGCTGTTGGCAACCTGCACCGCGAACACGAGTGCCACGCCGATCGCGATCCCGATCCCGGCGAGCAGCTCTTGCACCGGCCGGGTGCGCAGCCGCCTGCCGTACAGGTAGATGAGCCCCGAGAGCCGCATCCGCTCCTAGCCCTGCCGCTGCGCGAGCGCCAGCGACGCCACCGGGACCTCTTCGTCGTCGATCAGCCGGCCGTCACGCAGCGTGCAGATCCGGTCAGCGATGGCGGCGGCCTGCGTGTCGTGGGTGACGATCAGGACCGCCGCCTGCTGCTGGCGGGCGATCTCCGCGAGCAGCGTCAGGATCTCGGCGCCGCGCTGCGTGTCTAGGCTGCCGGTGGGCTCGTCCGCGAGGATCAGCCGTGGTTCGTTCACGAGCGCCCTCGCGATCGCGACTCGCTGGCGCTCGCCGCCGGACAGCTGATCGGGGGTGTGGTTCAGACGCGCCGCGAGGCCCACGCGATCGAGCCACGGAAGCGCGGCGCGACGCGCCCGCTTCAACGGCACCCCGTCGGCGAGCAGCTTTATCGCCGCGTTCTCGACGGCCGGCACGCCGGCCATCAGATGGAAGGACTGGAACACGAACCCGATCTTGCGGCGCTGGTAGTCGGCGGCGTCGGCGGCCGAGAGCTCGGCCAGCGTGCGTCCTTCGAAGCGGATCACGCCGGCGTCCGGTTCCATCAGCGCAGCGGCGAGCATCAGCAGCGAGCTCTTGCCGGAGCCGCTGGGGCCGTGTAGCGCGACGATCTCCCCAGGATCGATCGCGAGGGTGACTCCGTCCACCGCGCGTACCACCTCGCCGCCGTAGCCGGAATAGTGCTTGACGACTCTGTCCAGTTGCAGAACGGCGCCACGCACGACGGCGCTCACCGCCGCCGCGCTCCAGCGTCCGCGCGGCGCAGCGGCACGACCCGTGCCCCGGCGGCTCCGCCTGGAGCTCGCCGTTGTAGATCGTGAGCGCACGATCCACGCCGGACAGGCCCTGAGCGTCACCGGCGCTCATCAGTACGGCGGTGCCTTCGTTGGCGATCGAGCGCAGCAGCGCGAGCAGCGGGTCGCGCTGCAGGACATCGACGCCGCTGGTCGGCTCGTCGATCACCAGCAGTGCCGGCTTGGTCGCGAGCGCACTCGCGAGCGCCACCCGCGCGAGCTCCGCGCCGTCGAGCTCGTGGCACCTCAGCCGCGCGCAATCCTCCGCGCCGACTCGGAACAGCAGCTCCTGACCGCGCCGTCGCGTCTGCTTAGGCGAGACCCGCTGCGCCAGAAGGCCGGCCGCGACGTGCTCGATCACGAGATCACGCCGAGATGAGGAGAAGACCGTCTGGCAGTAGCCGATGCGCCTGCCGAGAACGCTGTCGCGGCACTGCGCGAGGTCATGCCCCTCAAAGGAGACGGTGCCCTCTTCAGGCGACTCGATTCCAGCGGCGACTCGCAGCAGGGTGCTGCGGCCTGAGAAGCGGGCACCCCACACGGCGACGAGTTCGCCGGGCTCGATATCGAGCGAAACGTCTCTGACCGCCACGCGCTCGAGCCGGCCACTCCGGTAGCGCTTCGTCACGTTCGCGATCGACAGCAGGCTCATTGCGAGCCAGCCAACTCCGAGTGGCCGGCACGTGCCGCGAGCAGCTCGGCCCTGGCGTAGTTGATCCACGCGAGCTGAGCGTCGATCATTCGGCGCCGCTCCTCGATCAGCAATCGCTCCACCAGGTCGCCGACGCCGTCGTCCTCGGATACAGTCGCGGCACCCGGTCGCGCCAGCTCCTGGGCCTCGCGAATGCATTCGCGCTCGTAGCGGGCGATGAAATCAAGTGCCGCGTCGACGCTGTGCACGCCCGCGAGCATCATCCGCCCGAGCATCTCCACACGTTGTGGATCGCTGCGCAGGCGCTCGGCCAGCCAGGCTCGGTAGGCGCGGGCGCCCGCCGCGGTGGCCCGGTAGCAAGCACCCGCCTTGGCCCCCCGGCTGACTCCGGTCGTGGACCGGGCGGCCATCTTCTCGATCAGCGCAGCCTCCAGCAGCGTGCCGAGCGCTGCGTAGATCGACGAGCGACCAACCCTCAGGAAGCCGCCGAAACGGCGCTCGAAGCGCTGTCCGATCTCATAGCCGTGACTCGGCTTCTCGATCACGAGACCGAGCACCGCACACGCGACTTGGGAACGCAGCACGGCAAAGCCCGCCGGGGTTGCACCCCCCTCCTCCAATACGTACTCCCCAGGTACCGCCAACCGTGCTCCTCACGACATAGCGTCGACTGATCATTGAACTGAACGCAATCGTATCGGTCATTCCATACTTCACGGTTGACCAATTAGTCAGAAACAAAGGAGGCCTTCTGCGGCAGTTCGAAGTCGAGCGTGCGCCGCACCTGGCTCCGCTGGAGCCCGTAGGATCGGGTCGTCAGCATGAAGATCAACCGCTCGATCCCGCCCGCCACAACCGTTCCGGTCCTCACCGTCGCCGATGTCCGGGCCGCGGTCATGTGGCTCACGCAGGCGTTTGGCTTCGCCGAGCGGTTGAGAATCGGCGACGGACATCGCTCTCAGCTCGAGATCCCCGATGGGGGTGCCGTGATTCTCGCCGAGGTGCGCCCGGACACGCGCGAGCCGAGGCCCGGGGAGGCTTCACACTCGGTGCTGGTCCGGGTGAGCGACGCCCGGGCTCACTGCGTGCGCTCACGCGATGGCGGCGCACGCATCCTGATGGAGCCGACCGACTTCGAGTACGGCGAGCGTCAGTATGCGGCCGAAGACCCGTTCGGGCATCGCTGGACCTTCTCGGAGACGCTTGCCGACGTCGACCCCGCGGCGTGGCTCACACAATGACCCGCGGCACAAAGGCGACGGTAGCATCGGCGCGATGATCGAACCTGGAGAGCAGGCCCCCGACTTCGAGCTCCTCGACCAGGACGGACATGACGTCAAGCTCGGTGACTTCGCCGGACGCCCACTGGTCCTGTACTTCTATCCCAAGGCCGACACGCCAGGCTGCACAACGCAGGCATGCGGTGTGCGTGACCACCAGGGCGACTACAGCGACGCGGGCGCTGTCGTGCTCGGGATCTCACCGGATCCCGTCGTCAAGATCAAGAAGTTCCACGATAAGCACGGCCTGAACTTCCCGCTCCTCGCCGACGAGGATCACGCCGTCGCGGAGTCCTACGGCGTCTGGGTCACCAAGAGCATGTACGGGCGCACCTATCTCGGCAACGAGCGCACTACGTTCATCATCGATCCCGCCGGCAACGTCGTCGAGGTGCTGCGCAAGGTCAAGCCGGCCGAGCACGACGCGCTGGTGCTGAGCGCACTGGCGCGGATCTCACCTGCGGCGGGCTGACGGCGGCGCTCATCGCAGCAGGCGCGAGAGGCGGCGGTCCTTGAGCGCGCGTCCCTCCGTCTGACACGCGGGACAGTAGGCGATCACATAGTCCTCGAAGTGAACGGCGAGCAGCGACGCGGCGCAGCGCGGACAGGGCTCACCCTGATGACGGTGGATGCGCAGCGGCATCGGCAGCTTGTCCGGGATCGGCAGGCTGATCGTCTGCTCGTAGTGAGAGAGCGCCGCGCCGAGGGTCTCGCGGATCGCGTCCGCCAACCGCTCGATCTCGGCGCGATCGAGGTCGGCGCCGCGCTTGTACGGCGACAGCCGCGCCTGCCACAGGATCTCATCGACCCATGAGCGTCCGATCCCGGCGATCACGTGCTGATCGCGTAGCAGCGCGTGCAGCGGGCGCGGCGCGTCGAGCAGCTCCTCGAGCCCAGCCTCCCCACCGGGCTCCGGCCACGCCTCGGGCCCTAGGGCCGCGAGCGCGTCGTCCTCGTCGAGCTGCTCGGACGGCATCAGCTTCACCCACGCGGCCTGCTTGGAGCCGAACTCGCGCAGCCGCAGCTCGCGACCGTCGGCGAAGCCGATCAGCACGCGCGAGGTCCGATCGCGTGGTCCCGCCGGCTTGTCGTAGAGCTGCAGCCGGCCGGCCGACATCAGGTGGATGAGCACCGTCAGCGCCCTCGGATCGTCGGCGCCGCCGGCTACGTCGATGATCAGCTGCTTGCCGCGCCGGCGCACCGCCGTGACGCGCCCTGCAACCAGCGCCGACAGCGGCGGCTCGAAGGTTCGCAGCGCGTTGATCCCCGGTGCTCGCGCGTAGGCGATCTCAGCGCCCGTGAGCGCAGCGTCAAGCAGTCGCGCAGTGATCTCGACCTCAGGCAGCTCCGGCATCGCCCTTTCATCGTAGGCGGATGCCGGAGCCCTCCAGCCGCTTACTTGGCGATCGGCGGCCCTTCGTACTTGACGCCGTTGGGGCTCGTCCAGCGCACGCGCCAGAACTGCCCTGCGGTGGAGGAGCTGAGGCTCCAGTAGCCGGCGCTGTTGGTCGTGACGGTCCTGAGCGTCTTGTAGCGCCGGGAGCCGCTGGCTCTGACCAGGATCGTCACCTTCGTCGCGCCCGTCGCGGGACGCACCAGACCCCACAGCGATACGCCGTGGCTGGTCTTGCTGACCGTCAGCGGGAGCGGCCAGCCGAAGTACAGCGGCTTGGCGCTGCCGTTTGAGTACTCGAGGCCCGTTTGGAAGTTGGCGGGCCCGCCGACCGGGTCGTCTTTGAGCAGGTACTGCGAGAACGCCGCCACGCGCGGGTTCTCGTAGGCGATGTGCTCGGAGATCGCGTCGTATTCAGCCTGCTTGGCGGCGGACACCCCGAGGAACTTGTTCGGGAAGCTCTGCACGCCGAACTCGGTCAGGTAGATCGGCACGCCGCCGGGAATCGCGTGCGCCCGGGCGGCGAGGTTCAGCGCGTTCGACAGTCGCGAGAGCGCTCCGATCGTCACGTTGTCCTGTTCTCCGGGCTTGAAGTACGGGCCGGCCGGCAGCGTGTAGGCGTGATGCGCGTAACCGGAGATCTGCAGCTCGCTGCACGATGAGGCTTTCTTGTATTTCGCGTTCAGGCACAACGCTTCGCGCATGAACGCCAGCGGCGCCACCGGGTGCATCAGCGCCCGTGAGCCTTCCTTGTGCGGGTTGACCTTGTCGTAGCCGACCGGCGCGGTCTCTCCGAACAGCACTTTCGGGTGCGCCAGCCCGCCGGCCTGCAGGCCCGCGTAGCCGGCCTGGTAGAGGCCGCGGTAGATGCGTCCCGAGGCGGGCGCGCCGTTGGCGCTCCACTGCGGCAGCAGGAAGACGGACTCGTTGGGCTCGTTCCAGATCGAATAGGTCGAGACCTCCGAGCCGAACTCGCGCGCGACGGCGGTCGTGAATTCTTCGAAGTCCTTCGGGTCAGGGCGCGTGATGTAGGGGGATTTGCCGTTGGCGGTCGCCCAGCGCGGTGCCGGTCCCGTGATCGTCAGCAGCACCGGCCAGCCGAGACGCTTGGCTTCCGCGAGCACGATCGCGTACTGACCCCACAGGTAGTTGAGGGGTTGCGTGAAGTCGAGGTTGGGCTTGGACGCGTTGGTCCGGTACGGCGCGACGTCATACCATTTCAGCTCGACGCGCAGAGCTTTGACGCCGAGATACTGCATCTGTTCGATCGCGTGATGACGGGTGCTGGCGTTGAGCAGCTCGGAAGAGGCCTCGAAGTAGGTGACCTGGTTTCGCGAGGCGAGCGCCTGAGCTGCGCCTGTGGAGCCCGCGACGAGCGCGCAGGCGAGCGTTGAAATGAGAAGCGTGCGGATTCTGGGCATGGTCGCTTGAGACACCTCGGCGCAGAGAAGGTTGCGGTCTAGATAGCTTTCCCGTCGATGAGCGCCCCGATCGCACCTGACGACATCGTCCAGACCCCGGCGGAGGCGGAGGGTAACAGCCGTGCGCCGCTGCTGGTCCTCGATCCGCTGCGCGCCTTCCTCGACGCCCACGGCCTCGGCGAGGGAGCCCTGCGGGCGACCCCGATCGGCGAGGGCCACTCGAACGTCACCTACCTGATCGAGCGCGACGGCTCCGAGGTCGTGCTGCGCCGCCCGCCGCGCCCGCCGCTGCCGCCGAGCGCGCACGACGTGCTGCGCGAGGCCCGTCTGCTGCGAGCGCTGCAGAGCACGCCCGCACGCGTGCCCGACGTGCTGGCCGTGTGCGAGGACCCGGCCACGATCGGCGCACCGTTCTACGTGATGGAGCGGATCGAGGGCGAGGCGATCGTCGCCAGTGTGCCCGCTCCGCTTGACACGCCGGCCGAACGTCGCCGCATCAGCGAGCAGCTGATCGACTCGCTCGTGGAGATCCACGCCGTCGACTGGCGCGCGGCGGGCCTCGAGGACTTCGGCAAGCCGACGGGCTATCTGGAGCGCCAGCTCCGGCGCTTCACGGGCCTCTGGGAGCTGAACAAGACGCGTGAGATCCCCGCCGTGGAGACGGTGGGCGGGTGGCTGGCCGACCACATCCCGAGCTCCGGCGCGGCGACGATCGTCCACGGCGACTACCGGCTCGGCAACACGATGTTCGCGCCGCAGGCTCCCGCCCGGCTGAGCGCCGTGCTCGACTGGGAGATGGCGACGATCGGCGACCCGCTCGCCGACATCGGCTACATGTGCATGATGTGGACGCAGGAGGGCGACCCCAGCGAGGGTCTGCGAGCGCATCTCGGCAACGTCACCCGCGCGGAGGGCTTCTACACGCGCGAAGAGCTGATCGCCCGCTATGAGGAGCGTTCCGGGCGCTCGGTCAGCGAGATCCGCTGGTACATGACGCTCGCGCTGTGGAAGAGCATCGTGTTCATGGAGGGCAACTACAAGCGCGCGATCGCGGGCACCACCGACGACCCCTACCTGCAGCAGTTCGGCGAGGGCGTGCTCGAGCTCGCCGACCGCGCCGAGGAGGTGGCGCTCGGTGGCTGAGCCCGCGCGCGAGAGCAACATCGGGCCCCGCTCGGCGCTCCTGATCGACTGGGGTGGCGTCCTCACGACGAACCTCTTCTCTTCCTTCCACGCCTACTGCGTGGAGGTCGGCATCGACCCGCAGACGCTCATGGGACGCTTCAAAACGGACCCCGAGGCTCGCGAGCTGCTGGTCGCGCTGGAGAAGGGGGAGCTGGACGAGCGCGAATTCGAGATGCAGTTCGCGCACCTGCTCGAGGTCGGCCCTGAGGGCCTGATCGACGGTCTGTTCGCAGGTGTGCACGCGGACGAGGCGATGGTGCAGGCCGTGCGCATGGCGCGCGAAGCCGGGATACGCACCGCGCTCGTGTCCAACTCCTGGGGCGTACACCGCTACCCGCACGACCTGTTCGACGAGCTCTTCGACGGCGTCGTCATCTCAGGCGTCGAGGGCATCCGCAAGCCATCGCGCCGGATGTACGAGCTCGGCGCCGAGCGCGCGGGAGTCCTCCCTCAGGCCTGCGTCTACGTCGACGATCTGCCGTTCAACCTCGTGCCCGCCGAGAAGCTCGGGATGGCGACCGTTCACCACACCAGCGCCGAGACCACCATCCCCCAGCTCGAACGCCTGCTGGGCGTGTCGCTCGTCCCGTCACCCGCTGTTTGACGAGCGCTGCGCGGGGTTCGGTCCCGTGCGTTCGCGCTCAGGCGTTTCGGGTTCTGGAGCTTTGCCCTCCGGGCATCGCCGAAGACATCCGATCCGCAAACTACGGTGTTTCGAGCTACACGCACGAGGTGGTCGCAGAGGTGTTCGCGCTCCTTATGGGGCGCAGGCAGCGCGGCCAGGAAGGGAGACCTCCATGGCTCGACCAAGAGATCTACGACTTGATCTGCAGGGTGACGGGATGGACTGCATAGCAACCCCCAGGGGCTACGTCCTCGCGCCTGGAAAATCGGCTGAGGACGTGCTCGCGCGGATGGCCGCGCTGCTTGAGAGCGAGGGGATCAACCCGGCATGGCCGGGTTTCCAAGACCCAGAGGGCGGTCCGGGCACCTCTAGCTACTTCCTGCGGAAAAAGTAGGGTGTTGAGGGGCTTGTTCCGTCCGGTCTGATCGCCAGAATGTCCTGCAAATGAGTGGGTTTTTGGTCGAAAGGGGTCGGTGTGTTGAGGTTGTCTGCGGGGCAGGCGGAGTGCTTGTGGGACGAGGCGTTGCCGGTCGAGGTTAGGGAGCTGCCGGTGGATCTGGCGGCGCTGGATTTGTTGCTCGTAGACCCTGGGTTGCTTGGGCCGATCGTGGAGCGTTTTCGCCAGGAGGTGTTGGAGTCGTCTCGGGCGGTGTTGACGGATGGTCGCCCGACGATCGCGATGGAGACGTTCATTCGCTTGATGGTGCTCAAGACGCGCTATCGGTGGGGGTATCGGACGCTTGTGGCGGAGGTCTCGGACTCGATTCACTTGCGGCGGTTCTGCCGGATCTCGTTGAGCGAGCGGGTGCCGGACGAGTCGACGGTCCGCAAGCTGACCAGGCGGCTGGGCTCAGAGACGGTGAGCGAGGTAACGCGCACGTTGATCGCGAGCGCGACGCGGGAGAAGCGCTTTCGTCCTCGCGCGGTGAGGGTCGACTCGACCGTGGTCGAGGCGGATGTGAAGTATCCGACCGATGCGGGGCTGGCTGGGCGCGGGGTCAGGGCGCTGGCACGCGAGGGCCGCAAGCTCGCCGCGATGGTGTCAGAGAGCAAACGGCGGGTGCGGGATCGCTCGCGGGCGATCGGTCGCCGGTTGCGGGGGATCACGCGCACGATCCGCCGGCGCTCAGGGGAGGCGAAGGCCGAGGTGCTCAAGCTCACGGCGCAGACCGGCGAGCTGCTGGAGCACTCGGTGCGCGAGGCCAGAAGGCTGGCGAAGCTCGCGCGGTCCAAGGCGCGTGGCCGGGGCGCGAAGGGCAAGCTGAAAGCAGCCGCCAAGCTCGAACAGCTCGCGGATCGTTGCGAGAAGGTCGCCTCGCAGATCACGAAGCGGGTGCAGGGCAAGCCAATCAAAGACCGGATCGTGTCGCTCACGGACCCGGATGCCCGCCCGATCCGCAAGGGCAAGCTGGGCAAGCCAACCGAGTTCGGCTATGTGACCCAGCTCGCGGAGGTGACCGAGAACACCAAACGCGGCGCACGAGGGCTGATCCTGCCGGCATCGAGCGCGCCGGGCAACCCGACCGAGAATACGCTGCTCCCGAACACGATCGCCGAGCTCAAACGGCTTCAGATCTCCCCGCGCGAGCTGGCATTCGACGGTGGGTTCATGCCCGGCCCGACGAACGAGGCGCTCGAAGATCTCACACCAGAGCGAGTGTTCATCTCCGGCCGCCAAGAACACGACTCCAGACGCACCAATCGCCGGCTGCAGCGCTACCGCACCGGCAAGGAGGGCCGGATCAGCCACCTCAAGCGCCGCTACGGGATGGGCCGCAGCCGCCTGAAGGGCAAAGACGGCCAGCAGATCTGGACCGAGTGGGGAATCCTCGCCTATAACGCCGACACGCTCGCCGTCCGAGCCCGGTGAAACACTCCACGCGCTCCTGACCAGAGCAACCCACTCACAGACCGAACGGCCGCGCCCTCAACAAGCGCGGCCGTTCGCCATCACAGAGAGTTTTTCCGCGGGAAGTAGCTAGTCGAGTAGCGCTGCGATCTCGGTCATCGTCCAGGCGTGATCCTCGACGCCTGCGGCCATCGCCGGGGAGCGGGGATAGGGGTTGGCGAGCGTCTTGTGCGGGCGAACGAGGTTGTACGCGAATTGCAGCGCGATCGCTGCGACGTGGTGCTCCAGCTTCTTTGAGAGAGCGATCGAGGACGCCGCCTCGCGCCGGTATACGGCCGGCTCAGTCGCGTTTGCCGCGGCCGTACATGAGTTTGAAGAACCCGGCGAGCAGCTTCGAGGTGCGCGTTTTGTACGGGTACATGAAGATTTCCTTTTTCATCGCCAGTCGCGTCACGACGATCGCCTGCTGGGAGCAGTACTTGCGGATGCCGCCGGCACCGTGGCGCGAGCCGATGCCGGAGGTCTTCGCTCCACCCATCGGCAGCTCGAGCACGGTGTAGTTGATCATCGCGTCGTTGACGTTGACCGCGCCTGCTTCGAGGCGTCGGGCGATCGCCTCGCCCTTGGCGGTATCGCGTGTGAACACGGAGGAGCCGAGGCCATATGGCGAGTCGTTGGCGAGTCGCACGGCTTCATCGGCGTCGGCGACCTTCATGATCGGCAGCGTCGGGCCGAAGGTCTCCTCGGTCATGATCTTCATCGTGTGATCGACGTCGACCAGGACCGTCGGCTCGTAGAAGCGTCCGGCGCCCGGCACCTCTTTGCCGCCCGAGAGCACGTGCGCGCCCTTCTGCACGGCATCGTCGACGTGGTCCTTGATCGTCTGCATCTGCGGTGGGAACGTGATCGCCCCCACCTCGACGGTGCCGAAGCCTCCGTCGGAGCGCCCGACGCGCAGCGCGCGCACCTTCTCGGAGACCTTCGCCACGAACTCGTCGTACACCGGCTCCTCGACGTACACCCGCTCGATCGAGATGCACGTCTGACCGGCGTTCTGCATCGAGAAGTACGTCGCAAAGTTGGCCGCCCGCTCGAGGTCCGCGTCGGAGAGCACGATCATCGGGTCCTTGCCACCGAGCTCCAGCGAAGCGGGGATCAGCCGCTTGGCGGCCGCTTCGGCGACCTTCCTGCCGGTCTTTGTCGAGCCGGTGAACATGATCATGTCCACCTCCTCGATCAGCGCTGCGCCGGTGGCCCCACGTCCGGTGGCGACCTGGAAGACGTTCTCGGGCAGCCCGCACTCGCGCAGGCCTTCGGCCATCAGCAGCGAGGTCAGCGGCGTGACCTCCGAGGGCTTCAGGATCACGCTGTTGCCGGCCATCAAAGCGGGGATGCAGTCGCCGAAGGAGTTCGTCAGCGGGTAGTTCCACGGCCCGATCACGCCGATCAGGCCCAGCGGTCGGTAGCGCAGGATCAGCTTCTTGCCCTTCACCAACACCTGGCTGGACTTGACCGACTCGTCGGCGAGGTAGTGCGGTCCCTCCTTGGCCCAGAAGCCGAACGCGTTGCCCGCGTAGCCGATCTCGGCGAGGCTCGCGTCCTCGTAGGTCTTGCCCGTCTCGGAGACGATCGTCTCGGTCACGCGCTGGGCGTTGTCCATCAGCCACTTCTGTGCGCGACGCAGCACGCGCGCGCGCCCCTCGAAGCCGTAGGCGTCCCACTGGGGCTGCGCCGCGCGTGCGCGCGCGGCGATCTCGGCGACGGCGGCCGCATCGAGGTCGGGGACCGTGCGGACGGTCTCGCCGGTGGCGGGATTCTCGACCGGGATGGCGTCGGCGGGGACCGCATCGATCACATCCGCTGCGCCGTTATCGGTCTGCAGAATCTCCTGCTCGACATGCTGCTCGACGCTCGCCATCCAAGCCTCCCAAGATTGTGACTTCGTTATCGCAGAGACTACTCCTGTCCGGCTGGCCAGGGTGGGTGCGATGGACTCGTTCTTGGCTGTTCCGGGTGGCGCATGCGCCACCCGGCGGGGCCGCACATGTGCGGCCCCGGGAGAGCCCGCATGCGGGCTCCCGTCCGGCGGCGCCGGCGCGGCTGCGCCCGGCTGCCCCCATTCAGGCGCGTTTTTCACTTTGTTCGTCACTTCACAGCTCAGAGCCTTTATGTCGAACGTGATCGAGCCCACCGCCCGCACCCACGCGCCCGGGCCGCCCTGGCCCGGCCCATAGGAGAGCGACAGCGCGCTTTTGACCGCGACCTTCGCGTGCCCCGTGAAGGCGCCGTCTTGCACCTCGGTCGTGCAGTCCTTGACCTGCAGCTGACCTTCAAGCGTTTCGTTCGGCGCGATCAGCGTTCCCTGCTCGCGACCCACCGTGCAGACGATTTCCAGCTCGTCGAGCGCGAACACCTGCGGGTTTGCGCTTCCACTGGCGCCGTCGATCTTGAATTCGCCTTCTTCGGTTTCGCCGGCCTTGGCGATGAACTGGCTTGGCCTGCGCGACGCCCGTCCCGAGCATCAGCATGCAGGCCGCGACAGCCGCCGCTGGCACGATTCTCGTGTGTCCCATACCCCCTACCCCCTAGGTGGCTTGGTCTATCGAGGCGTCTGCTCTGACAGCTCGATCGAAGCGATGCCGATCGGCTCGGACGGGCGGTCGCCAGCGTCTGTGGGGACGCCCTCGAGCTTGTCCACCACATCCATCCCCTCGGTCACCTGGCCGAAGACCGTGTGCTTGCCGTCGAGCCAGGGCGCGGCGTCGGTGGTGACGATGAAGAACTGTGAGCCGTTGGTGTCAGGGCCCGCATTGGCCATCGCGAGCGCGCCACGCACGATCTTGTGCGGGTTGATCTCGTCCTCGAAGGTGTAGCCGGGACCGCCCGTTCCGGTGCCCTGCGGACACCCTCCCTGGATCATGAAGTCTTTGATCACGCGGTGGAAGGTCAGCCCGTCGTAGAAGCCGTCGGTGGCGAGCTTGCGGAAGTTCTCGACGGTCTTTGGCGCGTCCTCGTCGAACAGCTCGAAGACGATCGGTCCTTCGGTGGTCTGCATCGTGGCGGTGGAAATGTTGCCCTTCCCCTCGTTTCGTGGTCGCCGTCAGGGGCACGATAGCGGGGCTCGCTGCCTCCTCAGCGGCGAATGACGACGGGGCTGCCGGCCGGGTGGATGCTCAGCAGCGCGAGGGTCGTTTCGTTGAGCGGAAGCTGTTCGAAGGCGTCGACTTCCACGACCTGCGTCGGCGTCCCTGTGTTGCCCGGAAAGCGCACGCCGACCTCTTCGACCGTGAAGCGAACGGGGGCGTAGGTGTTGGGGTCGACGTCATACTCGACCGGCCAGGGCACGGGAGACCCACCGGGGGGCAAGCCCGGCTCAGCACCCAGGAGACGCTCGACCGCGTGGCCGGCGACGGTCCCGCCACCGGCGTCGTGCAGCTGCCCGGCTTCGAGCATCGCGTGGATGCGAGCCGCGGGTTCTGCGCCGAGCGCTCCGTCGTGCAGGCTCACCCGTGCACTGTCTTCGCGTACCCCGCTCGTTATCTGCAGTCTGTTGAGCGACTGCAGGTAGAGCTCTTCGGTGCCCCCGGCGTAGGCCAACTGCGTCGCTTCGGGGTGCGCGCCATTGGCGCTGACAAACGGGACCGTAGCCGCGACGCGCCAGCGGGTGGGCGCCGCGGCCGACCACCGTTCAGCGACCTGGGGCGTGTTCTGCTCGGCTTCGCGACCGACGATCTCGGCGTCGGAGCCGCCGCGCATTTCCATGTGCGAGGTGGTGAGGAGGTGCACCACCTGCCCCGGCGGCGCGAGCGCAGCCTTGGCCTGGGCTGCGACTCCCAGGCGCCCGCCGCTGCCTGTCCCCGTCAACAGCAGCCCGCCGGCGATGACTCCCGCGAGCGCGAGCGCGGCCACGACTGCCCGCGGGGGGCGCGGGCGCCGCCTGCGCGCGGGTCTGGCCTCGGCCTCGCGCAGCAGCTGGCCGAAGTCCTCGAGGAGGCGCTCGTATCCGGTGTCGTCACAGGTCTCAGTCATGTCTCCAGTGCCTCCATCAGCGTGTTGGTGTCCAGCAGACGACTGAGCGCGCCGATGCCGCGCGAGACGCGCTTGCGCGCTGCCTGCTCGGTGATTGCCAAGCGCGCGGCGAGGTCGGGGTAGGACAGCTCCTCGATGAGGCGCAGCTCGAGCGCTTCGCGCGCGTCCCGCGGGAGCATCGCGACACCCGCCGCGATCACCTGACGCAGGTCATCGAGACCCGCGCGGCGGACGATCTCGGCCTGCGTGTCGGAATCGATCTGTGGGCGCTCGATCCCCAAGCGCTGCATCGCTCGGCGCTCGGCGCGTCCCCGGCGGTAATAACGTGCGAGCTGTCGCCGCGCGATCGCGTAGAGCCAGCCACCGGCCTCCTCGTCGGTGGCTCCGCGATAGCGTCCGCGGCCGGCGAGCGCCTGGGCAAAAGTCTCGGCCCACAGATCCAGCGCGACCTCGGTGTCGCTTGCTCGGCGCACGATGAACGTCAACAGCTCCTCGCCGTGAAGCTCATACAGACGCCCGATGTCGAGCGGTCGATCAGCCATCGGTCCTTAAGTGCCACACCCAGAGCGGATGTGACCGATCAAGGCTCGAGGAAGCTGCGCCTACCTGACCTTCACGCGCTCGAGGCTCACGGACTGGCCGCCGTCGCTCGTGCCGATCTCGCGGCCGTCGAGCGCCTCGATCACCTTGTCCGCCTCGGACGCGGGGACCGACAGGAACGAAAAGCGGTCGAGCACGAGCACGTCGCGCACGGCCTCGCCGTCGAGGCCGGCCGAGGAGGTGACCGAGGCGACGATGTCGGCGACGCTCAGGCCCGCCGCGCGCCCGCCGCCGAGCACCAGCTTTGTGTACGCCTCGTCGTCGTCGCGCCGCGAGATACGTGGCTTGGAGTGCCTGCGCGGGCGCTCGCGTACAGGCGTCGGCGCCGCCACCGCGCCCTGCTCCCACTGCGTAATCTGTGTGCCGATGTGGCGTTCGATCGCCTCGAGCTCACGCTTCTGGCGACTCTCCACGAACGTGATCGCGCGGCCAGCGCGCCCGACACGGCCGGTGCGCCCGATGCGATGCACATAGGTGTCGGGGCTGGTGGGAACGTCGTAGTTGACGACCAGCGTCACCGTCGAGATGTCCAGCCCGCGGGCGGCGACGTCGGTGGCGACGAGGATCGGCACGCGTCCGCCCTTGAAAGCGAGCATCACGCCGTCACGCGAGCCCTGCGACATGTCCCCGTGCAGCGCGCGGACGTTCATGCCGCGATCGCGCAGCGTGCGAAACAACTGCTCGCAGCGGATCTTGGTGCGCACGAAAACGATCGCCTGCTGGCCTTCAGCTTCGCCTTTCGGCCCCATCTCGGAGCGCAGCACCTCGACGAGCTTGTCGGGCTTGTCCTTCGTCTCGACCGGGAGCTGGAACTGCGCGACGGTGTCGATCGTCAGCGTCGCCGCCTCGACCTGGATGATCTCGGGGTCGTACATGTAGCGGTCGGCCAGTTTGCGGATCGGCGGCGGCATCGTTGCGCTGAACAGGGCGGTCTGGCGGCTGGAGGGCGTCAGCGAGAGGATTTTCTCGACGTCCTCGAGGAAGCCGAGGTCGAGCATCTCGTCCGCCTCATCGAGCACCAGGAAGCGACAGTCGTGCAACACCAGCGAGTGACGCGAGATCAAGTCGAGCACCCTGCCGACGGTGCCCACCACGATGTGCCCGCCGGCACGTAGCTGCGCCTGCTGGGTGCGGATCGGGGCGCCGCCGAAAACGGCGACGACGTCGATGCCGGTGTGTGCGCCGTAGGTGCGCAGCGCCTGCGTGACCTGGATGCACAGCTCCCGGGTGGGCGTCAGGACGAGTGCCTGTACGACCTTCTCGCTGGGGTCGATGTACTCCATGATCGGCAGCCCGAACGCCGCCGTCTTGCCCGTTCCCGTCTGCGCCTGGCCGATCACGTCGCGACCTTCGAGCAGCGCCGGGATCGCCTGTTCCTGGATCGGGCTCGGCGACTCATAGCCGACGTCGCGCAGGGCTTGCAGGGTGGACTCGGAGAGTCCCAGATCGGCAAATGACTTGGCCATGACGGTAGATGTGGAGATTAGGAGGACGGGTCGAGCAGGAGCTTGCCGGTTGTGCGCCGCGCGCGCAGGTCGATCTGCGCCTGGGCGGCCTGCTCCAAGGGGTAGGTGTGCCCGACGATCACCCGCAGCTCGCCGCGCGCGGCGCGGGCGAACAGGTCGGAGAGCGCCTCGGCGAACATCCCGGGTCGCCCCAGGCAGTGGAACAGGTAGAAGCCAACGACCGCGCGCGAGTGGCGCAGCAGCGATCCGCTTGAGCACCTCGTTGGCTTCGTTCGTGGCGATCCCATACACGACGATCCGCCCGAACGGCGCGAGCGCTTGGTAGGAGGCGTCGAAGACCTCGCCACCGGACATCTCGAAGATGACATCCACCGGGCGGCCGTCGTTGGCCTCGAGCAGACGCTCGGTGAGCCCGTCTGCGGCGGGGTCGACCGCCACGTCTGCTCCGAGCTCGAGCGCCAGCGCGCGCTTGTCCTCGTTGGAGGCCGTCGCGATCACGCGCCCGGCGCCCATCGCGTGACCGAGCTGCACGGCGATCGAGCCGACGCCGCCGGCGGCGCCGTGCACGACCACGCTCTCGCCATCGGCGACGCGACCGGCGGTGCGATACAGGTGCCACGCGGTCGTTCCCTGGATGATCATCGCGAGCGCCGTACCGTCGTCGAGCCCGTCGGGGATCGGGAACACAGGTCCTTGGGGGCGATCGCGTACTCGGCGTAGCCGCCGCTGCCAACCAGCGCGACGACCCGCTCGCCGGTGTCCTCGCGCACGCCGGCGACCTCTCCGCCCGGCACCAGCGGCAGCGTCGCCTTCTGCACGTAGGAGTTGGTGCGGGTGTGCGTGTCGGCGAAGTTCAGTCCAGCGCGCGTGACCTTGATCAGCGTCTCCTCGGGCCCGGGCTCGGGAGTCGGCAGCTCTGCGAGCTCGAGCACCTCCGGGCCGCCGAACTCGGTCATCTGGATCGCGCGCATGGGCTCCGAGGCTAGCGAAGTGCCGCGACGCCGGCCGCGGGCGAGGTGCTCTAAGGTGCGCGCCCATGCCAATCACCGTTGTCGGATCGATCGCCTATGACACCGTCAAGACGCCGTTCGGCGAACGCCAGCGGATGCTCGGCGGCGCGGCCGTGCATTTCGCCCTGGCGGCGTCGTTCTTCGACGATGTGCGCGTCGTCGGCCCGGTCGGCGAGGACTTCGGCGAGGAGCAGCTGGAGGTCCTGCGCCGCCGCGGTGTGGACGTGTCCGATGTCGAGCAGGTGCAGGGCGGCCGCACGTTCTTCTGGCAGGGCGAGTACGGCTGGGACCTGAACTCGCGCGAGACGCTCGACACGCAGCTCGGCGTGTTCGAGGGCTTCGCGCCAAAGCTCTCCGAGCGCTCGCGCTCCAGCGACGTGCTGTTCCTGGCGAACATCCAGCCGGAGCTGCAGCAGCAGGTCCGCGGCCAGCTGCCCGAGGCGCGCTTCGTCGCGCTCGACTCGATGAACCTGTGGATCGACATCGCCCGCGACTCGCTGGTCGCGGCGATCGAGAGCGTCGACTGCGTGATCCTCAACGACGCCGAGCTGCGCCAGCTGACCGGCAAGCCGAACCTCGTCTCCGCGGCGCGCGAGATCCTTTCCTGGGGCCCGCGCGTGGTCGTCGCCAAGCAGGGCGAGTACGGCGCCGCGCTGGTGACGCGCGAGGGCTTCTTCGCACTGCCCGCGTACCCACTGGAGAGCGTCGTCGACCCCACCGGCGCGGGCGACACGTTCGCGGGCGGGCTCGTCGGCTACGTCGCCGCGCACCCGCACGAGGAGCTCTCCGACGCGTTGCTGCGGCGCGCGATGGCGCACGCGACCGTGCTCGCGTCGTTCAACGTCGAGGAGTTCGGAACCGAGCGCATCGAGCGCCTGACGGGCGGCGAGATAGCCGCGCGAATCGAGGAACTGCACGCGATGACCCAGTTCAGCGGCGCACCGCTGCAGCTACGCGGCTGAGCTCGTCGACGCATGCATTCGCGCGAACTGTGGCTGCAGGCGGCCGTCTCGGGGCTTGTACGGATCCGTCCACGGGTATACGATCGTGGGGCGTGTCGACGTGGATGTTCATCTGGCTGATGGTGATCCTCAAGGTGCCGATCGTGGCCCTGTTCATGATCGTGCGCTGGGCGGTCCGCCAGACCCCTGAGGTCGAGCCGGGCAACGACGGCGGAATCGGCCCGACGCGCGGGCCGCTGCATCCCCATCACCCGCGCTCGCGACCGCCGCGTGCGCCGCGACGCGGACCGCATGGGGAGCCTGCATCGCCCTCACCGCAGCGTGTGCGGATCAGCGCCACGCGCCAGCGCCAGCCGCACCGCTGAGCCGGTTCGGCGCAATCGGCGGGCAGGCGGCCTGCATCGGGCCGACGAGCGCACGCCCGCGCGAGGCGGCGAGCGCACGCGCCGCGTTGCTCATAATCGTTGTAGAGCGTTCCCAAAACCGCAGACCAGGAGAGACACATGAGCATCGAGCGATCGACGATCGAGGCGGCAGCGCGCCGCGGCGCCCGACAGCGGCCACGGCGCCAGAGGAGGGCACGCTCACGGTGACCGACAACCGCACCGGCCAGACCTACGAGCTGCCGATCCAGGACGGAACCGTCCGCGGCATGGACCTGAGGCAGATCAAGACCGACGAGCAGGACTTCGGGCTGATGGTCTACGACCCGGCGTACATGAACACCGCGTCGTGTCGCAGCTCGATCACCTACATCGACGGCGACGCCGGCATCCTGCAGCATCGCGGCTACCCGATCGAGCAGCTGTGCGAGCAATCGAGCTACCTCGAGGTCGCCTACCTGCTGATCAACGGCCGGCTGCCGGACAAAGCCGAGCTCGAGGGCTGGGTGCAGGAGATCACGATCCACACGTTCGTGCACGAGAACGTCAAGGACTTCATGCAGGGCTTCCGCTACGACGCCAATCCGATGGGCATGCTCGTCGCCTCCGTCGGCGCGCTGTCGACCTTCTACCCGGACGCGAACAAGATCCACGACGAGCGCGTCCGCGCGATGCAGATCATCCGCCTGCTGGCGAAGATGCCGACGCTCGCGGCGTTCGCGTTCCGCCACAACATGGGCCAGCCGTACGTCTACCCGGACAACGACCTCAACTACGCGGGCAACTTCCTCTCGATGATGTACAAGATGACCGAGCTCAAATACGAGCCCGATCCGCGTCTCGAGCGCGCGCTCGACGTGCTGTTCATCCTCCACGCCGACCACGAACAGAACGCCTCCACCAGCGCCGTGCGCTCAGTCGGCTCGACCCAGGTGGACCCTTACTCGGCGCTCGCCGCCGGCGTCGCGGCGCTGTACGGTCCGCTGCACGGCGGCGCCAACGAGCAGGCGCTGCGGATGCTCGAGCGGATCGGCACGGTCGAGAACATCCCCGCCTTCCTCGAGGGCGTCAAGCAGGGCGACGAGCGCCTGATGGGCTTCGGTCACCGCGTCTACAAGAACTACGACCCGCGCGCGCGGATCATTCGCAAATACCTCGACGACGTGTTCGAGGTGCGTGGCAAGAGCCCGCTGCTGGACGTGGCGACCGAGCTCGAGAAGCGGGCGCTCGACGACGAGTACTTCACCTCCAGAAAGCTCTACCCCAACGTCGACTTCTACTCCGGCCTGATCTACGAGGCGCTCGGCCTGCCCGTGGCGATGTTCCCTGTGATGTTCGCGATCGGGCGCACGAGCGGCTGGATCGCCCAGTGGAAGGAGCTCGTCGGCGACCCCGAGCAGAAGATCGCGCGCCCGCGCCAGATCTACACCGGTGAGCGCGATCGGGACTACGTGCCGATCGAGGAGCGGGGCTGAGGGACGGGACCTCAGCGCCGGGCCAGACGGCGACGCGGTCGACCTGTAGGCGATGCTGGATCTGACAAACCCAGCGTTTCACGACGCTCAATGAGGCGGGTCCAACAGCGAACGCAAGTACTTTCGGTGCGCGAGGCGTCTGCGTCTGTCTCGGAGATTCCGATCGGAGCGGCCGGGGGTGTCGGCCTGCATTTCCTCCCACTCGGAGTAGAAGGTCGGCCGGCCTTCTTTGGCTCTGACCTCGGTCACAAGCGATCCGCTGACTCCCCATAGCCGCTCTACGTACTCGGCGGAGGCTCGGAGCATGTCGCGCTTGTTGAAGCAGTCGGCGTAGTCGTAGACTCGCGCTCGGCGAGACGTCGCGTGGCCCAGCCTGAGCTGCAGATAGACCCCGATCAGGGCTCCTACGCCGCCAATGGCGATCGCAAATTGCGCGATATCCCCCCAGCCGTCCAACGAGAGCGCAGCGACCATCGATCAAGCCTAAAGGCCCACAAACCGATACGGAAGCCGCGGGCGCGCCCTTGCGGGCCGGTGCTATCCTCAGCGAGGAGGACCCAAATGGACCCGATTCTGATCAAATAGCATTAGCGCTCGGCGCGACGATTTAGTCCCGCGCCGTCCCATCGCGCCAGCGATACAGTGTCTGGCGGCTGATACCGAGAAGCTTGGCCACCGCGTCGAACGGAATGCCCGCTTCGGCGGCCTTCGGCATCAGCTCCTCCACGATGAACTGCCTGCTGGCGAGTACATCGTTGGCGTGCTCTGCGTGCTTTGCGCCCGTCTCGATTGCGAGTCGTTCGAGGCCATATCGCCCTTCGAGCTTGTCCGTCTTGCGCTGCGCGATTGGGTTGTCTTCGGTCATGGCTCAAGGCGAGGAAAGCTAAACTGGGTCGTGCCGAGGCTCGGCATGGCCTGCTGAGGCTGGGCAAGGCACGGCAAGGCGAGTCCCGGCGTTCCGCTTTTTTCTTTACTTGCCCCTCGTCTTTTCGAGTGAGGCTGCCGGAAGCGACCGGCACGAGGTCAGGGAACGTCGGGCAACTCGCTGTGCTCAGCTGGGTTTGTCAGGTCCAGCATCGCCGACCTGTATAGCCATGGCTATACAGCGTTTCGAATCAAAGAACGAGCGTCGCGCCATGCACGCGCAGCCAGTCGCGCTCCTCGCGATAGCTCGGCCAGTTCCGCTCCACCAGCGCCCAGAAGCGGGGCGAGTGGTCGAGGATCTCGAGGTGGCAGACCTCGTGCCAGACGACGTATTCGAGCACTCGCTCAGGCGCCAGCAGCAGGCGCCAGTTGAAGCTCATCCGCCCGCTCGAGGAGCACGATGCCCAGCGGGTGCGCTGCGCGCGGATGTCCAGCGCGCTGTATGAGCGGCCCGCGAGCTCGGTGGCCCGATCCAGTCGCGGAGCGATCTCCGTGCGTGCTGCGCGGCGGTAGAAGCGCTCGAGCGCCAGCCGGGCGTCGCCGTCGGGGACGAGCAGACGCTCCCCGGCACGGTGGACGCGCGTGCGTCCCGGCTGCGGCACCAACTCGAGCGTGGCGCCGAGATAGGGCACGGTCCCCGCGCGAGCGGCCACGCGCGCGAGCACCTCGCGCGCCTCGTCCATGCGCCGCTCGATCCACGGGCGCAGCTCGCTGACGGCGGCCGCCGCCGCCCGCTCGGGCGCACGGGCCGGCAGCACGACCTCGACGCCCGTTTGCGGGTGTACGTTCACGCGCACCCTCCGCGCCCGCGTGGAGCGCCGAACGGTGTAAGGGATCTCGTCGGGGCGCGCGACGGCATCGCACGCTGAGGGTACGCACCGGACCGGGCGTCGGGCGCATACGCTTGCGCGGTGCAGCCCGGCGAGCAGACCAGCGTCACGACGCCGACATTCGACGAGGAGTTGCTCCTGTGGCTCGGCGACGAGTCGCCCGGGGTGCGAGCCGCCGACGCGGACCGTGTGCGAGACCTCGCGGCGGAGTTCGCCCGAGGCTTCGACGCGCTCGCTGGGATCGGACCGGCGGTCACCGTATTCGGCTCCGCGCGCACGCCGCCGCAGGACCCGGACTACGCGCTCGCGCGCGAGCTCGGAGCGTGCCTGGGCAACGCCGGCTACGCGGTGATCACCGGCGGCGGCGGCGGGATCATGGAGGCCGCCAACCGCGGCGCGCGTGACGTGGGAGCGGTGTCGGTCGGCTGCAACATCGAGCTGCCCCACGAACAGGCGCTCAATCGATACGTCGACATCGGGTTGCGCTTCCGCCACTTCTTCGCGCGCAAGGTGATGTTCGTGCGCTACGCCAGCGCGTTCGTGATCTGCCCGGGAGGCTTCGGGACGGTGGACGAGCTGTTCGAGTGCCTGACCCTGATCCAGACGGGGACGATCCGGCACGTTCCGATGATCCTGATGGGCGACGGCGAGTGGGACGGGCTCGTGCAGTGGCTGCGCGCGGGGCCGCTCGCCGGAGGGCGCATCGACGCCGGCGACCTCGAGATCGTGCAGAGGGCAACGGAGCCGGCGCAGGCCTGTGCGATCGTCGAGCGGGCCCGCGAGCGCCAGCGCGCCTACGCCCGCCACGTCCGCCGGCGCGGCGAGCGGGCCGCGGGCTGACGGAGCTCTGCAACACGGTCATAATCAGGCCGCGATGACGCGGTCCCGGGTCACGCTGCCGCGGGGGGTGCGCGGCGGCTATGAGGTTTACGTCAACGGCGTGCCACAGCAGCTGGGCACCGACTACACGGTGCGCGAAGGCGCGCTCGTGTTCGAGCGCGAGCTGCGCAAGGACAAGATCAGCGGCTGGCGCTGGCTGCTCGGCGCCTGGGGCGTCGGCACCTACCGCCAGGACGATTCCGTGGACGTCCGCTACGAGGCCGCCGACGGATCGCCTCGCGTCGCCGAGGGGCTCGAGATCGAGTTGGGGTAGACGGCCTTCTGCCACGGCTTGGCGAGCTTCAACGCGCTGAGGATCGCGCGTGTCGCGGGCGAGCGGTTGAGCGTGTAGAAGTGGATCCCCGGAGCGCCCGCCGCGAGCAGCTCCGAGCACTGCAGCGTCGCGTAGGCGACGCCGAAGTCGAGCACCGCCTCGGGGTCCTCGCCACGAGCGTGCAGCTCGTGCCGCAGGCCATCGGGGATCGACGCGCCGCACATCGCCGCCATGCCCTCGACCTGGCCGACCCGCGTGATCGGCATCACGCCCGGGATGATCGGAACCGCGACTCCTGCGGCGCGCGCGCGCGCGACGAAGTCGAAGTACACGGCGTTGTCGAAGAACAACTGGGTGATCAGGAAGTCCACGCCGGCCTCGACCTTCTCGACGAGATGCTCGAGGTCGGACTCGGGGCTCGAGGCGTGGATGTGGGTCTCGGGGAAGCACGCGGCGCCGATCGCGAACGGGTAGTCCTCGGAGATCAGCTCGACGAGCTCGCGTGAGTACTCGAGGCCGCCCTCGGTCTTGATCCACGCCTCCTCGCCCTTGGGCGGGTCGCCTCGCAGCGCGAGCACGTTGTCGATGCCCGCCAGCTGCATCTCCTCGAGCGTCTCGCGCAGCTCCGCCGCGGTCGCCCCGACACACGTGAAGTGGGCCATCGCCTCGAGGCCGTACTCCTCCCGGATCCGCTTGACGATCTCGATCGTCTTCTCCCTGCGTCGAGCCACCGGCGCCGTAGGTGACGGAGACGAACGACGGTTCGAGCGTCCTCAGCTCTGCGAGCGCCGCGTACAGGTTGCGCTCGCCCTCGGCGGTCTTGGGCGGGAAGAACTCGAACGAGAAAACGGGGGAGCCCGCGGCGAGGATCTCATCGATGCGCATTCTCTGATTATGCAGCCCACCGCTCGGGCTCGCCGGCTATGCGATCGACCTTGCCGAGGGCCTGCAGGTGCGTCAGGTAGCAGAGGATCTTCGACAGCAGCCAGTGCGCGTTCTGCTGTGAGAGCGAGTCGCCGTAGACGTGCGGCACGATCTCGAACACCGTCAATGGCTGCTCCGGCGAGTGCCTGCTGTACCGCCTCCAGCCGTTCTCCTACGAGCGCGCGGTTGCCCTGAATGTGAGCGTGAACGTCGGTGAAGGTGCGCCCGTGCCCCGCCAGGCACAGGCGCGCGCCGAGCCGCTCCACGACGTCGAGCGAGCTCAGGAATTCGCCGACGGGGTCGGGCGAGTAGCCGTAGTCGAAGTACAGCGAGATGCGCCCCAGCAGATGATCGCCGGAGACCAGCAGGCGCCGCTCGGGCTGGAAGAAGCAGACGTGCGAGGGCGCGTGCCCCGGGGTCTCATAGACGATCCACTCGCCGAGGTCGGTGACGATCGCCCATGCCCGTGATCAGGTCGCGGTCCGGCTCGATCGGACCCGCGATCCCAGAGCCGCGGGTGCTGCGCTCGGCGGCGTAACGGCGCAGCGGCTCCTCGGGAACGCCGCTCTGGCGCGCGATCTCCAAGCGCCGCGCGGACACCGCCTCGGGATCCTCGATCATGCGGTTGAGGTGCTCGTGGTTGGGGTGCATCCACAGCTCGACAGCCGGCGCGCTCGAGGATCGTGGCGGCCTGCCCGCAGTGGTCGGTGTGCGCGTGCGTGCACACCACCAGCCGCGCCTGCTCGATGCGCAGGTTGCACATCGCGAGCGCCCGCTCGAGGTGGAACATCGATTCCGGCTCGTGCATGCCGGTGTCGAACAGCACGAAGCCGTCGCCGCTCGCGACCGCCCAGGCGTTGCAGTGCGGCACGCCCGGCCACGGCAGCGGCAGCCGCAGGCGGAACAGGCCCGGGAGCACGCGCTCGCCCCGACCCTGCTCGCGCCTGCTCAGCACATCGGGCATGGCGCGGAGACTAGACTAGGACCCTTCAGCGGCGTAAAGGAGACGGCATGGCCGATCGAGAGACTGCCAGCGAAGCGAGCACGAAGGTGCAGGAGGTCGCCGCCAACATGCAGCAGGCGGCAGCAACGCGCAAACGCATCTCGGGCAGCAAGGCCGAGGCGGTCGCCCGGCGCTACTTCGGCGCGATCGACGCGCGCGACCTCGACCAGGCCGTGTCGCTGTGGGCGGAGGGCGGCCGCGAGTACGTGCGCGGCCAGGTCGACGTGCTCGCGCCGGAGGGCGTGCGCGGGTTCATCGGCGAGCTGATCGGTGCGATGCCGGACCTCAGCATGCAGGTGGTCTCGACGACCACCGAGGGCGAGCGCTGCGGCGTGCAGTGGCGCCTGACCGGAACCTTCGCCGGACCCGGCCACTTCGGTGGCGTCGCGCCGACCGGCCTGCCAGTCGAGCTGGAAGGCTTCGATCTGCTGAGCGTGCGCGGCGGGCTGATCCAGAGCAACGACGCGTTCACCGACTCGATGAGCTTCGCGCGTCAGATCGGGATGATGCCGCCGCAGGACTCCGGCGCCGAGAAACGCATGATGCAGGCGTTCAATGCCAAGACCCGGCTCAGCGCGCGCCTCGGCGCGGGCGAGGCGGAGCTGGTGGCGGAGGGCGTGTGGGTCGTCCAGGGCCAGCCTGGGCGCTGCAACGTCTACCTGATCGAGGATGAGGGCGGGGTGACGCTGTTCGACGCCGGCGCACGCACGATGACGCGCGCGGTCGCCAGCGCCGGAGCGAAGCTCGGCGGGATCCGACGGGTGATCCTCGGCCACGGCCACACCGACCACCGCGGCGTCGCGCCCGCGCTCGGCGTGCCGGTGCTGTGTCACGCCGACGAGGTGCAGGACGCCGAAGGCAGCGGCGGCTTTCGCTACTGGCCGCAGGGACTGGCGGGGCTGCCGACGCCGCTGCGCCAGGCCCACCGCCTGATGCACCGCTACGCGTGGGACGGCGGACCGGTCGAGATCGCGGGCACGGTCGCCGAGGGCGAGGAGCTGGCGGGCTTCACGGTCGTGCACCTGCCCGGGCACGCGCCCGGGATGATCGGGTTGTGGCGGGAGTCCGATCGGCTCGCGCTGAGCAGCGACTGCTTCTACACGCTCGACATGTGGGGCCGCGACAGCGAGCCGCGCGTGCCGGAGCGGATCTACAACTTCGACACCGACCAGGCTCGCGAGAGCATCCGCAAGCTCGCCGCGCTCGAACCCGCGGCGGCGTGGGCCGGTCACGCCAAGCCGGTCACCGGCGACGTGCGCAGCAAGCTCGAACGGACCGCCGACGCGGGCTGAGCGTGGGTAGGCGCGGGCGTCGCCAGACGCGGCTTGCGGCGCCGAGCAGCGACTACACCGACGCGCACGGCAACGTGCTGAGCCTGCGCGGCTCGCTCACACCCGGCGCGCGCGCTGAGTACGCGCGGGCGCTCGCCGGCAGCGACGGGCGTCCGTCGAGCACACGTGAGGATGCGTGGCAGCGCGCGGGCGAGCTGCTTTTCGAGCGACTGGCGGTTCGCTGGGTGATCGCCGGCGCGCCGATCGAGCGCCAACGCGAGCTGTTGGCGCGCTTTCGCGTCGCCTCGCCGGAGGAGCGCGCGTGGGTACGCGAGGTGCTGCGGGAGCACTGCGCGGAGCACTTTCCGGACGTACGGGCGCCGTAGCGGCCCGACCGACAGTAGTGTAGGTTGGCGGACAGGAGCTCGCCAGACGGCACCCACCGGTCTGCGAGAAGGGAGCAGCAAGATGCCGCAAGTCGACGGAAGCGACCTTGACATCACCAAGACGAATATCGCGGTGACGGAGCTCATCGAGCGCACCGAGAACCCTCGCCACCGGTATCTGCTCGAAGCCTACGATCGCCACCGCAACCTCGAGCACGCAGGGCGCTTCGAAGAGATATTCACCCCCGAGATGACGGTCGAGCGGCCGGTCTACCGCTTCAACATGATCGGGCAGCCGCCGATGGTGCTCGAAGGGCGCGAGCAGGTCGAACCGGTCTATAGCTTTTGGGCGCAGACGAGCCAGTCGATCTTCTACAACGAGAGCGAGACCGTCGCCGTCGGCGACTGGATGGTCGTGAGCACGATGGTCGGCTACCAGCAGACGCTCGGCTCCGCGCTGCTCGCCGGTGGCATCGAGGCCGAGGAGGACGCGATGTATCTCGTACGCGGCCGCGTCGCGATGATCTGGCCCTACGACGAGCGTGGTCGCCTGGTGGGTGAGAACGTCTGGGAGTACGACCCGAGCGAGCACCGCCTGATCAAGCTCGACCCCGATGACGTGCTGAGCACCGAGCGTGCCGCCGAGCTTCTCGCGCCGCTGATCACGCCGTTGCCGCCGTTCGACGACAGCCTCCTGCCCGCATAGGCCGCAGGCCGCGCGCGCCGGCGCCCGCCGCGCGCGCTAGAGGACGGCCGCCTGACGCTGTCCGTCGGCGCCCACGCGCTGGACGCCTTGCGCGTCGCTGCTCGGGTCGATCACGATCTTCGCGTGTCGCTCCGGATTGCCCAGCTCCGCGAACGCGTCGGCCACGCCGTCGAGTCCGACGATCCCCGTCAGCAGCGGCCGTGGATCGACCTTGCCCTCGGCGAGCATGTGCAGCGTGTCACGGAACTCGAGCGGGTTGTAGCCGACGACGAAGCGCAGTTCGATCTCCTTGTTGACGGCCATCGACGGGCGGAACCGATCCTCCCCCATGCACACGCCGACGACGATCACGCGCGAGAACAACGGGGCGCTCGAGAGAATCTGCTCGATGATCCCCGGGATCCCCACACACTCGAAGACGACGGGCGCGGCGGGCTTGATGCCGACCGCGTCGATGCCTCGCCAGACCCTGTGCCAGGCGATCGGAAGGCGCCGCAGCTTCTCGACTGTTCCAACCGCCAGCTGAGCGGCGGCGGGGATCGTCTCGAGGTGCCCTCGGTCGCCCGCCGCCGCGAACGGCGAGCTCTCGCCGGGGTCGACCGTGACGTGTGCGCCGCACGCCTGCGCCAGCGCGCGCCGACCGGGCGAGGGGTCGCTTGCAACGATCGTGCGCACGCCCTTGGCCTTCAGCATGCAGATCACGGCCAGCCCGATCGGCCCACAGCCGATCACGATCGAGACGTCGCGCTTACGAACATCGCTTCGGCGAACAGCGTGCCACGCGACCGCCATCGGCTCGGTGAGCACGCTCACGTCGGGCGCCAACCCGTTGGGGACGGGCAGCATCAGCGACTCCTGCACGAGCATCTGCTCGGCGTAGCCGCCGGGGGCCGCCGCCGACAGGCCGACCGCCTGCAGGCCGCCGGGGGTGCGCAACAGCGGCAGCGCGACGACGTGCGTGCCAGCTGCGATCTTGCGCTGGCACCCAGGTCCGTGTTCGGCCACCACGCCGCAGAACTCATGACCGAAGACGACACGCTGATCGGAGCGCATGAAGCCGTCGTAGCCCGCTTCGCCGAGCACATCGGCCAGCTCGTCGCAGTGCTCACGAGCGTGCAGGTCCGAGCCGCAGATGCCGCAGCGCAGCACCTCGATCCGCACCTGGCCCTTGCCGGGGACCGGCGGCGGCCCATCCAGCGGCTCGAGCCTCGCCTCCGTGCACACAACCGCCTTCACGCCCCGCACCCTTCAGCTCGCATCATCAGCTCCTCGTTGGATTACAGTAGTGTAACCAGGCGACGCCGCTCCGCTGGCGCCCTCAGCGGGGCTCGCCCAGCAGCTCCAGGCGTGGCCCGTGCGCGCCGCCGGCCGAGACGAACCGCGCGCTCGCCGGGCTGAGCACGAACTCGAGCACCGCCCCGGCCTCGTCGCGCACCTCCAAGCGGCGGCCGTCGTCGTGGACGGCGAGCACGATGCACTGCTCGCGGCCACCGCCGAAGTGCTTGATGCGCCCGCGCGAGCCAACATGGGGCACTTGTCGCGAGGGGCCGAGCACGCTTGAATGCTACGGCGCAGGCCGGTTACGCATGACAGGCGCGGCGACGATACCTTCCGAGCATGCGCCGCACCAAGATCGTCGCCACCATCGGGCCCGCCTCGCGCGAGATCGAGACGTTGATGCGCATGGTCGAGGCCGGAATGGACGTCGCGCGGCTGAATTACTCGCATGGAACGCTCGACGAGCACGCCGAGACGGCGCGGCGCGTGCGCGACGCCGCCGGGCGGGTCGGGCGCCCGGTCGCGATCCTGCAGGATCTACCGGGTCCCAAGCTCCGCATCGGCCCGCTGCGCGAGGACGTCGTCGAGCTCACCCCGGGCGAGCGCCTGACCTTCTTCTGCGGCGATGGCGAGCGCCCCGGCGACGCCCACGAGATGAGCATCTCCTGGGCGGGCCTGCCGGAGGCCGTCGAGGACGGCTCGATCCTGTACCTCGCCGATGGCTCCGTGCGGCTGCGCGTCGTGGATGTGCGCGCCGGCGCGTGCGAGCTCGATGTCGAGATCGAGGTCGGCGGCGCTGTCGCCTCGCGCCAGGGCCTCAACATCCCCGGTCCGGTCGCAGCGCTGCCGGCGGTCCCTGAGGAGGATCTGCACCTGCTGCGCCACGGCGAGTCGATCGGCGTAGACATGGTCGCGCTGTCGTTCGTGCAGAAGCCCGAGGACGTCGAATTCGTACGCGACCACACGCGCCTGCCGCTGATCGCCAAGATGGAGAAGCCACAGGCCGTCGAGCGCGCCGCCGAGATTCTGCGCGCCGCCGACTACGTGATGGTCGCCCGCGGCGATCTCGGCATCGAGCTGCCGATCGCGCGCGTGCCGCTCGTGCAGAAGGAACTGCTCGAGCTGGCCGGCTGGATGGCCGTGCCGTCGATCACCGCGACCCAGATGCTCGACTCGATGGTCAGCTCCTCGCGCCCGACGCGCGCCGAGGTGGCCGACGTGGCCAACGCGATCCTCGATGGCACCGACGCGGTGATGCTCTCCCAGGAGACCGCCGTCGGCGCCTACCCCGTCGAGGCGGTCGCGATGATGGCGGCGGTGGCCGAGCAGGCGGAGTCGATCGCGCCGTATGAGCGCTGGAACCAGTCGCGCGTCCGGCGCACTCACTCAGACCCCGCGTACACGATCGCGCACAACCTCTGCGACGCAGCCCGCGAGCTGCGCCTCGATGCGCTGGTGATCCCGACGCTCTCGGGCCGCTCCGCGCGTCTCGTCTCCGCGCACCGCCCCACGGTCCCGATCTACGCGCTCTCGCCCGGCAAAGAGACGGTCAGGCGCTGCGGGCTGATGTGGGGCGTGCAGGCGGCGTCGATGCCGCGGCACGAGACCACCGAGGCGCTGATCGCCGATGCGGCGCGGCGCGTGGTCGAGCTCGGCTGGTGCGAGCGCGGCCAGCGCGTGGGGATCACCGCGGGGTTGCCCTCGGGGCGGCCCGGCACCACGAGCCTGTTCCAGATCCAGGTGCTCTAGAGCTACAGCGACGGCGGCGCGTTGGACGGCTGCTCGCCGCCGTTCGACGGCAGGCCCAGGGTGCCCGACCCCGCGACGTAGGAGATCGGATTGCCGCCCGCGCCGCGCAGGATGAACGCGCACCCCACCGCGATCAGGGCGCCGGCGACCGGGCCCGCGAGGTAGACCCAGTACGCGTTGAAGTCGCCGCTGACGAGAGCGGGTCCGAACGAGCGCGCCGGGTTCATCGACGCCCCGCTGACGGGCGCAGACCAGAGGCCGGCCAGCGCGATGTAGCCGCCGATTGCGAGCGCGGCGACGCGGCCGACGTTCTGGGCGGCCGACGCGGTACCGAGGATGACGCTGACCAGCGACGCCGTCAGCACCACCTCCATCAACAACGCCTGCCAGTCGGCATAGCCGTGACCGGGGAGCGTGGCTCCCAGGTGCTCGACGTTGCCGAACACGGCGAGGAGGAACAGGCACGCGAGCGTCGCACCGAGCAGTTGCATGACGATGTAGCCTGGTATCCGCCGCCAGGGGAAGTCGCCGCGCAGCGCGAAGGCGAGCGAGACGACCGGGTTCAGGTGCGCACCCGAGACGGCTCCCATGAACAGGATAATCGCCGTCACCATCAGCCCGGGGGCGACGACGGCGGCGGCGAGCGTGATCTGGCCCTTGCCGTGAAGCAGCGCGCCGCCGGCAGCGACGAGCACGAGCATGAACGTGCCCAGCAGCTCCGAGAACAGCCGCCGCCACGCAAAGCGCGGGTCTTCGAACTGGGCCTTGGAGCCGAACTCCAGCGCCAGCAGGTGCAAGGTTCGTGCGCCGATCGTGCCGGGGGCAGGCAGCTCCTGTGAACCAATATCGCCACCCACGACAGGCTCGTCGGGCATCGGCACAACCTATCTGGAATGATCCCCGCCCGTGCGCGCGGACGCCCTGGTCATCTTCGGCATCACGGGCGACCTCGCGAAGGTGATGACGTTCCGTTCGCTCTACCGCCTGGAGCGCCGCGGACTGCTCGACTGCCCGATCGTCGGGGTCGCCGCGGATGACTGGACCGTCGAGCGCCTGCGCGAGCACGCACGTGAATCGATCGAAGCCTGCGGCGAACAGATCGACGCGGAGGTGTTCGCACGCTTTGCCGCGCGACTGTCCTATCTCAGTGGCGACTTCACCGACGCCGCCACCTACAAGAAGGTCGCCGACGCGATCGCCGGCAAGCAGAGCCCGGTCTTCTACCTCGAGATCCCGCCGTCGCTGTTCGGACCCGTGATCAAGGAACTCGCCGGCGCCGGCCTGACCAAGAGCGCGCGAGTGGCCGTCGAGAAGCCGTTTGGTCACGACCTCGCCTCAGCGCGCGCCCTGGCGCGCGAAATCCACCAGTACATCGACGAGTCACAGCTCTATCGGATCGATCACTTCCTCGGCAAGATGGGCACCGACGAGCTGCTGTACCTGCGCTTCGCCAACACCATGATCCACCCGATCTGGAACCGCGAGCACGTCGCCTACGTGCAGATCACGCTGGCGGAGGTGTTCGGCGTGGAGGACCGCGGACACTTCTATGACCCGGTCGGCGCGCTGCGCGACGTCGTCGTCAACCACCTCATGCAGCTCGTCGCGCTCGCCGCGATGGAGGCGCCCGCCGCGCGCGACGCGACGACGTTGCAGGACACCAAGGTCGCGGTCCTGCGCGCGATCGCCGATGCCGACCCCGCGAACTACGTACGCGGTCAGTACGACGGCTATCTCAACGTCGAAGGCGTCGCCAAGGACTCGACGACAGAGACATACGCGGCGCTGCGACTGGACATCGAGAACCCGCGCTGGTCTGGCGTTCCGTGGTTCATCCGCACGGGCAAGAAGCTGCCACTCACCCAGACCGAGCTGCGGGCCGTGTTCCGCGAGCCGCCGGAGCTCGGCTTCATCGACGGCGGCCAGCGCCACCCCGAAGCGAACCAGTTCGTCGTCAGGGTCGACCCCACCACCGGCGCGCGCGTCACGCTCGACGCCCACCGCGCCGACATCGCCGGGCCCGAGCCGGTGAACCTCGACGTCGAGTTCGCCGACCAGGGCGGCGAAGCGCCGTCGGCGTATGAGGTGCTGCTGCTGGACGCGATGGAAGGCAACAAGGTGCGCTTCACCCGCCAGGACGGGGTCGAAGAGGCATGGCGGATCTTCGAACCGCTGCTCCAACATCCGCCGCCGGTCCACCGTTACGCGCCGGGCTCGTGGGGCCCGCCCGAGGCGGACACGCTGGTCGCGGACTTCGGAGCATGGCGCGAGCCGTGGGTGGCGTGAGGCTCAGCGCGAGTCGGCGACGGTGATCGAGAAGCCGGCCCTGAAGCGCCCGCCGGGGGCCAGCACACGCAAACCGTCGCCGCTGCGCAGCGCGTTGGTGGGCGCGGTCATCGGCTCGAAGCAGATGAACTGGCCGGCGCGCGGCGCGAACACCTGGGCCTCCGGGTAGCCCTCCCGGAACGTCAGCTCGATTCGCCGGCCCGCGCCTCTGACGCTGAAGTGGGCCGGCTCCGCCACCTGGTCGAAGCCGTCGTCGAACTCACGCGCATCGAGCTCGAAGCGTTGGGGGGCGAGCGCCTGCCCGGGAGCGATGGGGATCTGCTGGGCGTCGAGTTCGAGCGGGCGCATCGCCGGTAGCTCGACGAGCAGGCGCTCGCGCGCTGCGCCCGGCGGTGACAGGTACGGGTGAAAGCCGAACGACAGCGGCACCGGGTCATCCCCGCATGCATCGACCGTCACCTCGATCTCGAGGCTAGCGCCGCGCAGAGCCGCCGCGTAGCGCAGCTCGTGGCGGAAGGGAAACACCTCGAACAGCTCGGGCCGCGCGTCGCTCCAGCTCAAGCGCGCCACCGTCGTCTCCGGGCTGCGATCGCGATCCTCCGCAGGCGTCAGCTCCCAGGCCATCAGCCCCGGCACCACACCGTGAATCGGGATGCCGTTCTGATCGACACGTACGCGAGCGAGGTCGCGTGGGACCCGCACGCTGCGCCCGGCGGCGGTGTAGTCGAAGTCCGCGAGACGGTTGGCCCACGGGTAGAGCAGCGGCACGCCCATCGTCTTGCCTTCCTGCGCGTACGCGGCCACGCCTGCGTTCTGCGCGAGCAGCTCCTCGCCGCGGTGGCGCAGCGAGGAGCACAGCATCCCGGCGGCGGGGACGAACGTCGCCTCGAGCGCCGAGGCCTCGTCGCGTAGCACCACGGTCTCGAGCGCCGGGGCAGTCATCGAGCCGGCGTGAAGCATGTTCGCGTGCGGGTCATGCAGTCACCTCGTGCCGAGCCTAGCGTCCGGCGGCACGATCGGTACACCCGAATGGGACGACGAGGATGCGGCCCGCGCGTGCGAGGATTCAGGCGCGAGTCAGCCGCGCAACGACAGGAGGATCACCGTGTCAACCGAGCAACGCGCCGACGGGCGCCCCGCCACCGCCCCGCCCGAGCTCACCCGCGAGCAGATCGAAAAGCTCGAGGACATCTACGGCAACCGCTACCTGCTGGAGCCCGCGCCCGACGGGAAGCTGCCGAAGATGGGCATGACCGCCGACGAAGCCATGGGCTTGGTCCAGCAGGAGACGGTGCTCGACGGCCTGCCCAACCGCAACCTCGCGACCTTCGTGACCACCTGGATGGAGCCCCAGGCCGAGCAGGTCATCCAGGAATCCCTGCGCGTCAACTTCATCGACCACGCCGAGTACCCGCGCTCAGCCGAGATCGAGCAGCGCTGCGTCCGCATGCTCGCCGACCTCTTCAACGCGCCGGGCGAAACGACCGGCACGCGCACCCAGGGGTCCTCCGAGGCGATCATGCTGGGGGCGTTGTCGCTGAAGTGGAAGTGGCGCGCGCGCAGAGAGGCCGCCGGCAAGTCCGTCGATCGCCCGAACATGGTGTTCGGCGGCGACGTTCACGTCGTCTGGGAGAAGTTCTGCCGCTACTTCGACGTCGAGCCTCGAATCGTGCCGCTGCAGCCCGACAAGTACACGATCGACGCGGAGGACGTCGAGCCCCACGTCGATGAGAACACGATCGGTGTGGCGGCGGTGCTGGGGACGACCTTCACCGGCCACGCGGACGACATCCGCGGCATCAACGACTACCTCGTGGGACTGAAGGAGCAGGGACTGGATGTGCCGCTGCACGTCGACGCCGCCAGCGGCGGCTTCGTGTGGCCCTTCCTCTACCCCCACTCCGAGTGGGACTTCCGCCTCGAGCAGGTTCGCTCGATCAACGTCTCCGGCCACAAGTTCGGCCTCGTCTATCCAGGGATCGGTTGGCTGATCTTCAGGGAAAAGGACGACCTGCCAGAGGACCTCGTGTTCTATGAGAACTACCTCGGCAAGCGCGACGCCACGTTCACGCTCAACTTCTCCACCGGCGCATCGATGGTGCTCGCGCAGTACTACAACTTCGCGCGCCTCGGACATGCCGGCTACCGCTACGTGATGGAGACGATGAAGTACAACGCGCGCACGCTCGCCAAAGAGATCGCCGCCTGCGATCTCGAGGTGGTCGGCAGCGACGACGACGAGCAGCTGCCGCTGGTCGCGTTCAAACTCATGGGAGAACACCCCTACGACGAGTTCGACGTGGCCGCCCAGCTGGCCGCCGACGAGGGCTGGATGGTCCCCGCGTACACGCTGCCGCCGAAGGCCGAACACGTCAAGATCATGCGCGTGCTCGTCAAGCAGACGCTCGGCCACTCGCTGACGACGTGCCTCGGCGAAGACATCGCGCAGGCATGCGCGACGCTCCAGGCGCGGGGTCAGGGGCTGCACCCGAAGGACCGCGAACGGCGCGTCAAGACGAACACGGGCTTCTGAACGCGGCGGCTGGGCACACGTGAGCCCGGCGGCAGCGGTAACTCAGATGACCGTCGCCGAACGGGCTGCGCGCGGCAGGGCCGCGCGCAAGCTCGCGCCGCGTCGCAGCCAGGGCCACTTCGAGCCGCCCAGCGACCGTCCCGACCCGATCGCGCTGCTCGAGCGCCAGGCCACGACTCGGGTTCCCGAGCTGGTGCCGATCCGCTACGGGCGCATGCTCGTCTCGCCGCTGACCTTTTACCGCGGCGCCGCGCTGATCATGGCCAGCGACCTGTCGCGGACGCCGCGCTCGGGGCTGACGGCCCAGTGCTGCGGCGACGCGCACCTGTCGAACTTCGGCTTGTTCGCCTCGCCCGAGCGCCAGCTCGTGTTCGACGTCAACGACTTCGACGAGACGCTCCCCGGGCCGTGGGAGTGGGACGTCAAGCGCCTGGCGACGAGCATCCTGATCGCAGCGCGCGGCAACGGCTGCTCGGCCAAGCGTCAAGAGCAGGCGGTGCTGGACACGGTCGAGGAGTACCGCACCGCGATGCGGCGCTTCGCTGCGATGGGCAGCCTGGAGGTGTGGTACTCGCACCTGGACGTCGACGACACGTTCAGCCAGCTGCGCTCGCAACTCACTCCGAAACTGGCCCGCAACACCGAGCAGACGCTCGCCAAGGCGCGCACGCAGAGCAGCATGTCGGCGGTCTCCAAGCTCACGCACGTGGTCGACGGCGAGCCGCGCATCCGCGCCGAACCACCGTTGATCGTCCCGCTCGCGCAGCTCGCCGAAGGCGAGGAACGCGGCGAGATCTTCGACGTCCTCGACCACCACGTGCGCTCATACGTCGCCAGCCTCGAGCGCGACCGCCGCGTGCTGATCGAGCAGTTTCGCCTGCTCGACTTCGCGCGCAAGGTCGTCGGCGTCGGCAGCGTCGGCACCCGCGACTGGATCGCGCTGCTCTTGGGACGCGACGGACACGAACCGCTGTTCCTGCAGCTGAAGGAAGCGCAGGCGTCGGTGCTCGAGGAGTTCGTGGCGCCCAGCGAGTTCACCAACCATGGCGAGCGGGTCGTCGTCGGGCAGCGGCTGATGCAGGCCAGCAGCGACATCTTCCTCGGATGGCTGCACGCGGAGGCGAGCGGCGAGGACGCGCCTCGAGACTTCTACGTGCGCCAGCTGCGGGACTGGAAGGGCTCGGCCGAAATCGAGCAGATGGACGCCAAGGCCATGTCGGCGTACGGCCGGCTGTGCGGTTGGACGCTCGCCCGTGCGCACGCCCGCAGCGGCGACCCCGTCGCGATCGCGTCCTACCTCGGCCGCGGCGCACATTTCGATCGGGCGATCGTCGCCTTTGCCAACGACTACGCCGAGCAGAACCAGCGCGACTACCGCGCCCTCGCGGCGGCCGTCAGCGCCGGGAGGATCACCGCCGAGAAGGGCGTCTGAGCGCGGCGTCAGCTGCGGGCGCCGACACCGCTGCGACCGTAGAACTCGGCCTCCTCGCGACCGAGCTCGGTTACGGGCTCATCGCCGTACATCCACTCACGGGCGATCCTGTGCCAGTTGGCGCGCGCGCGCAGCTGTGAGAGCACCGCCAGCGTCAGCACCTCCATCCGCCGCCCGAACAGGTGCTCGGGGCGCATCGCCTGGTGGCGCATCTCGCGGAAGTGGCTCGAGCGCGGATCCGAGCTCTCGATCATCACCTGGGTGGCGATCTCGGGCGACAGCTGGACGGCCTCGTCCGCGGTCGTGTACCACCAGATCGCGTCGCGGATGAACGCCAGCAGCTGCTCAGGATCGACGCGCTCGGGTTCCGGCAGGAAACCGGAGGCGGCGAGCAGCTCGTGCAGCGTCGCGGCGTCGCCCTCGGCGACGGCGCGCTGGCAGGCGAGCTCGAGGTCGACCGGCTCGGCGTCCAAGCGCTTGAACAGGCCGAAGTCGAGGAATGCCACGCGCCCGTCCTCGAGCGCCAGGAAGTTGCCCGGATGGGGGTCGCCGGAGAACTGACGGTGGCGGTAGAGGCAGCCGAGGAAGAAGCGGAAGATGATCTCGCCGAGGCGGTCGCGCTCCGCCTGCGAGCGGGTCTTCAGCTCCTCGAAGCCCGCGCCGCGTACGAACTCGCTGACCAGCACGCGCTCACGCGAGAGCGAGCTGATCACGTCGGGCACGACGATGAACGGATGTCCCGCGAAGATCCGCGCCAGCGATCGCTGGTTCTGGGCCTCGAGCTCGTAGTCGAGCTCCTCGACGATCCGCTCCTTGATCTCTTCCGCGAGCGCCTTCGCGTCCAACCCGGGAGCCATGCGCTTGAGCAGGCGCAGGATCATGTCCAGGTTCTGCATGTCCGCGCGCACGGCGCTCGCGACACCCGGGTACTGGACCTTGACGGCCACATCGCGGCCGTCGTGCAGGGTCGCCTTGTAGACCTGCCCGATCGAGGCGGCCGCGATCGGCTCCTCCTCGAATGACGCGAACAACTCCGACAGCGGCGCTTCGAGATCGTCCTCGATGACGCGGCGCATCTGCTTGAACGACACTGTCGGCGCCGCGTCACGGAGCTTGGCGAGCTCGCGCTGGAACTCCTCGCGATGCTCCTCGGCCACGAGCCCGACGTCGAGGAACGACATCACCTGCCCGAGCTTCATGGCGGCGCCCTTCATCGTGCCGAGCACCGCCACGATCTGCTTGGCCGTCTCGAGCTGGCGGCGGGCCATCGCCTCCTCGGCGGCCTCCTCGCCACGCGTCACGTTCGCCGCGCGCGTGCCGAACCGCTTCACCGCCTCGCTCGCAGCCAGCGTCGCGACGGTCGCTGTGCGGCGCGCGCGCGAGGTCGGGATCTTCTCGTTCTCGCGCGCCATGCCGTGCATGCTAGGAGCTGGGCCGGGTGTGCGAGGAACGGCTAGGCCGAGCGCTCGATGCGCGAGCCCGGCACGATGTCGTCAGAACCGTCGTCCCAGCGCACCCACGCCTTCGTGCCGCCGTCGTAGTCGGCGCCGAGCAGCACCAGCGTGGCCGGCCGGCCGAGCGCGATGCACGGCTGCGCGCCTTCTGGGTCCAAGCCCCGCCAGACGCGCACGAAGGCGTTCTCCTGCCACTCGCGCGACACCGAGGTCTCCTCGGAATGTCCCGGGTAGATGACGGTGTCGGCAGGCAGCTCCATCAGCGTCCCCATGATCGAGTCCCGCAGGTCGGTGTAGGTGGTGTGACCGGGGGCTTTGACGCCGCCGACCGAGTCCTTGAAGAGCGTGTCGCCGGTGAACACGACCAAGCCCGCGCCCGCCAGACCGCCGGGCGCGGCGCTCCTGACGGCACGCGCGGGCGCTCCCTCGACACCGGCCTGCTCGGGGCGCTCGCCGACCAGGAACGACAGCATCCCGGCAGTGTGGCCGGGTGTACGCAGCGGCCGCACCTCGAGCGTGCCGAAGCGCAGCGTCTGGCCGGCCTCGACGGAGCCCATGCCGTCGGGGGTCGCAGCCGCCGGGACCTTGGCGGCGTCCGGCGCCGGAGCGCCGGCGGCCGCATCGCGCAGCAGCTCGCGCTCGCTGTCGCTGATCAGCACCTGCAGCTTCGGCCAGCGCGCGAGCAGCTCGCCGACGTCGCTGACGTGATCGAGGTGGTGGTGGGTGAGCAGCACGTGGGTCGGCGTCAGCGCGAGGCGCTCGGCGGCGTCGATCAGCGGCCCGACCGGTCCACCCGCGTCGATGAAGAACGCCGGCCCGCCCTGGCCGTCGGCGACGAGGTAGGTGTTAGACAGGAACTGTGGATGGCTGGCGCGCTCGACGAGCATCGCGCCATCCTTGCACGAACCTTCAGCCGGCGTTGGGCAGTAGCACGGTCTCACCAGATGCTCCGCGGTCCTCGGCGTCCGCCCCGTCGCGGCTCGGCTGATCGCCGGCGACGAGGCGGCGCAGGCCCTCGAGGTAGCGCCCGTCGCCGACGTCCCTGCGCCACTCGAGCACGGGCACCGTGGCGGCGCACTCGGCGACGCGAACGCGTGCCTGCTCGAGCGTCGGCGCGGTGCTCGCCAGCGCGACCGCACGCGAGGTGCCGACGGTGCGGTAGCTGCTCTGGGCCCTCGCGACGGCCGAGGAGAAGAACACGTGGCATCCCGCCGCTTCGATCCGCTCGCGCTCGAGTGTGAAGTCGTAGGCGCCGCCCGCCGCGGGCCCCGCAGGCGGCTTGCCGAGCGCGTACTCCGGCGAGACCAGGTACAGCACGACGGAGGCCTCCTCGCGCAGGCGAACGTCCTGCACGCGCAGGCTCCCGGCGGCGATGTGCTCCATCACCTCCGGCCAGCTGCCGTCGAACAGGCTCATGATGTTCATGCACTCGGGATCGCCGAAGCGCGCGTTGAACTCGATCACCTTGACGCCATCGGCCGTGGCGAAGAAGCCGCTGTTCATCACGCCGCTGAAGTGGCGTCCCTGCTGGGACAGGCGCTCGATCACGCGCTCGACGATCGAGCACGCCTGCTCGTAGTCGCCGGCGCCCATGAACGGCAGCGCGCGGTCGGCCATCGACAGCGAGCCCATGCCGCCGGTGCCCGGGCCCTGATCTCCGTCGTAGCGATAGGGGTAGTCGTAGGTGGACGGCGGGAACATCACCGTCGTGCCGTCGCTGATCGCCTGGATCGTGAACTCCGCGCCGACGATCTTCTCCTCGATCAGGACCGTCTCCCCGGGGCCGCCGCGGGCGAGCAGCTCGAGCGCGTAGTCGCGCGCGTGCTCGTGGCTTGCCAGATGCGGTCCCATCACCTTCACGCCCTTGCCGCCCGTGAGACCGGAGGGCTTGACCACCACCGGGGTCGAGCCGAACGCCGCCAGCGCGTCGGCCACCTCCTCGGGGGCTCGGACCACCTGTGTCCGCGGCAGCGCTTCGGGAGCGACCTCCGCGAGCAGCGAGCGGGCGAACGCCTTGTTCCACTCGATCTCAGCCCCGGCGGCGGTCGGACCGACCGCGCGTGTCCCCTGAGCAAGCAGCGCGTCGACCACACCCGCAGCGAGCGGCTCGTCGGCACTGACCATCGCGATCTCGATCTCTCTTGCGCGCGCGAAGGCGGCGACCGCGTGCGGGTCGCACACGTCGCCGAGCTGGTGGCTGCCGCCGGAGGCGGCGGCGTAGCCCACGATCGATGGGTTCTCGTGACCGACGAACGCGTGCAGCTCGCTGTGCTCGGCCATTCGCTGCGCCAGCGCGCTCTCGCGTCCGCCATGCCCAACTATCAGCGTTCGCACGCAGGCAAGTCTAGAGCGCCGCGCGGCGCTCTAGGGCTTGGCGCACTTGTTGATGCTCGAGACCCCCTCGGCCGGGTTGGACCACGCCAGGTAGGCGACGTTGCCCACGGACCCGATCTTGTAGTGAGTTTTGTGAAAGTCACCCTTTCGCTTCTCGACGATTTCTTCAGGGATCGGTTCCGTGTAGCGCACTCGCGATTCGTGCAGGTGGACAGCGGCTTCTTCCGGGCTGGTCGCGATGTTGACGTAGATGTCACCCTGGCCCGGTAGACCGTGTGCCTCGAATCCGGTGCCTTCATTGTGGTACTCGAGCGGCGAGACGGCGTAGAGGTTCCTTGCTTTGTTGGGGTCGCTGGCCACGAGGTATGCCTTGGGCAGGGTGCCTTCGTCGGTGTAGCCGAGGCCTTCGAGGCAGGCCTTCACGCTGGCCGCCGATGCGAGCGCCGCTGCGGTGGTGCTCGTGCTCGCGCTCGTGCCACTCGAGCTCCCGCCGCCGCTCCCGCAGCCCACGAGCGCCAGCGCGACGGTGAAAGCCGCCAACACGACGCCGACCCGCCGGCGGGCTGACCGTGTGCCGGCTTGCACCTGCGTCACTGACGTAGAGCGAGCGCTGCGAGCTGCGTGTGTCATCTGACCTCCGGTGCCCTCCGTGTTCTCCCCGTTCAGAGCCGGGCATCATACACAGCGCCGGGCGATGCTCGAGCCGGACGATCCGCTGCGAACAGTCGGACTCGCATAGACTGAGCACATGCCTCTGATCCACACCTGTTACCGCATCACCGACGTCGATCGATCGGTCGCCTTCTACAATGCGCTCGGCTTCGAGGAGATCGGGCGTATCCCGATCCGCGACGAGGCGGTGAACGTCTTCATGAACCAGCCGGGTGACGGCGACATGCCGCGTCTGGAGCTGACTTACAACTTCGGGGTCGACGTATATGACATCGGCACCGGCTACGGGCACATCGCGATCACCGCCGACGATCTCGACGCCACGCTGGGCCGCCTGGCCGAGCAGGGGATCGAGCCCGAGAAGCCGCCGTACTCGGTACGCGAGGGCGGGTCGCGACTTTGCTTCGTGAAAGATCCCGACGGCTATCGGATCGAGATCATCGAGCAGTAGCATCGCCGGCTCGCGCTCACGACAGCACGCGCCCGCGGAACTGGCGCAGCCCGAGCGTGAGGAACGCCGCGCAGAAGCCGATCAGCACGGGATAGACGACGTACAGGGGCATGTGCGAGGCGTGCGTGAGCCCGGCGCGCAGGCCCTCGTTGACGTAGATCAGCGGGTTGATCAGCACGACGATCTGCAGCCAGTGCACGCCGTCGACCTGCACCGGCGACGAGCTTCGTCCACTGGTAGTAGGTGCCGCCGAGGAACGTCAGCGGCAGCACCACGAAGCCGAACATCAGCCCGAGGTTGCGCGCCTCGAACAGCCGTCCCCAGCAGCAGGCCGAGCGAGGTCATCGTCACGCACGCGAGCGGGATCAGCGTGATCACGATCCACCATGTCACCGACAGGTGCGCGTGCACTCCCGGGGCGTGGACGACCCTGGCGATCGGGAACACGATCAGCGCCGCGATCAGCCCCTGCGCGGCGCCGGAGAGGACCTTCGCGACGGCGACCAGCCAGATCGGGCACGGCGCCTGCACGCGGTCCTCGATCTCGCGCGTGTAGCCGAACTCCTGGGCGAGCACCATCGCCACCGCCTGGATGCCCTGGAACATGATCGTGATGCCGACGACGCCGGGGACGAGCACGGTCGCGAACGCCGACTCGCCGACCGGCCCGTGCCCGCCGATGCCCTGGCCGATCGTCGGGAACACGTACAGGAACACGAACACGAGCAGGAACGGCTGGATCAGCGTGCGGACGACGAACTCCGCATGTTCTTCCGCAGCACGACCAGGTCGCGCAGGATCAGCGCGAGCAGCGCCGAGCGGCTCGCGGCCAGCGTCGAGCGCGTCGGCTCGATCGTGATCGCGCGCGCTCGTGGCGCCGGCGAGGTCGGCTGCGAGGTCGTGCTCGTGGCCATCAGTCGCGCAGGTCCTTGCCGGTGAGGCTGATGAACACGGTCTCCAGGCTCGGCTCGGAGACCGACAGGTCGGCGAGCTCGAAGCCGCCGCTCTCGGCCGCGTTGACGACCCGCGGCACCAGCCGCTCGGCGTCCTTGACGTGGAGCTCGACGCCGCCCTCGAGCACCCGCGTGCGCGTCACCTCGGGGATCTCGCCGCGCGAGCCGCTCGGCCAGCGCCTGCCCGTCGCCCGCCGCCTTGACCGTGACGATCGTGTCGGCGCCGACCGACTGCTTGAGCGCCTCGGGCGTGTCGAGCGCGAGGATCTTGCCGTGATCCATGATCGCCACGCGGTCGCACAGCTGGTCGGCCTCCTCCATGTAGTGGGTCGTGAGCAGGATCGTCTGGCCGTCGCGGTTGAGCTCGCCGAGGATCTCCCACAGCGCGAGGCGGCTCTGCGGATCGAGGCCGGCGGTCGGCTCATCGAGGAACAGCACCGCCGGGCGGTGGAAGATCGCGCGCGCCACCATCAGCCGCTGCGCCATTCCTCCGGAGAGCGCGTACACCGACGCCTTCGCCCATTTCGACGAGCTGCAGCTTCTCGAGCAGCTCGTCGGCGATCCGTCGCGAGCGCGGCGGCGGAGATCCCGAACAGGCGCCCGTGGAAGTAGAGGTTCTCCCACACGGTCAGCTGGCGGTCGAGCGTGTTCTGCTGGGAGACGATCCCGATCAGCTGCTTGGCCAGCGCGGGCTGGGCGACGACGTCGATCGCGCCGACGAACGCCGAGCCCGAGGTCGGGATCACGCGCGTCGTGAGCATCCCCGCGGTCGTCGTCTTGCCGGCGCCGTTCGGCCCGAGCAGGCCGAAGATCTCGCCGCCGCGCACGCTCAGGTTGAGCCCGTCGACGGCCGCGAAGTCGGTGCCGGCGTAGACCTTGGTCAGCTCGACCGTGCGGATCACCTCGCGCGCGTCGCCATCGCCGCCGGCGTCCGCTGCCGGCGGTCGGCGACAGCGCCTGCGTGCTCGACTGGTGGCGCGGGTGCCATCGCTCCCAATCTACTAGCGCTCGCGCTACCCTCCCGAGTCGATGGCGGACACGAGCAAGATCGCCAAGAACCTCGAGCGCTTCGCGCAGGCGGTGGCGGCGCACGATCGCGAGAACCCGACCCACACCGCCTACGGCATCGGCCTCGCGCACTTCGACATGGAGCGTCTCGGCCTCGACGAGGGCGAGGAGATCCTGCCGGGGATCACGATCCACGCCGACAGCGGCGTCACCGGCAACTTCCGCGTGCTGTGCGACGGCGAGCACGACGAGGAGCTGACCGAGGCCGAGGAGCAGGCGGTCGAGGCGATCGCCACGCAGGCGATCCCGGTGTTCTCGCCGCGGCCGCTCTCCATTCGAAGAGCAGTGAGCCGCGCTGATCTTGGACGCCCGGCCAACGCCGTCTAAGGCGCGCGGGCAGCGCAAGACTGACGCCGCTACGTGGCGACCGTCACAGCTGGACTCGTCCGTCACGATTCCGAGCAATGCCGCGATTGGGTCGGGCACGTGATCGTGTGCGGCCTGAACGCCGTGGGGCTGCGCACCGTCGAGCAGCTGCACCTCGCGGGCGCGCGCGTGGTGGTGCTCGACGACGAGCCCGACGAGCGGCTCGAGCGCGTCGTGCGCGGCTGGGGCATCCCGCACATCTGCCGCGCGGCTCGCATCACCTCAGCGAGCCGCTGTACGACGCCGGCATCGCGCGGCGCCGCGGCGGTCGTGTGCGCCGAGCGCACCGACCTGCGCACGCTCGAGACGGTGCTGCATGATCCGCGACCTGCGCCCCGAGGTGCGGGTCGTCGCCGACCTCGACAACCCGGCGGTCGCGCACGCGGTCGAGGAGGTGCTCGGCTCGGTCGGCGTGCTGGACGTCGCCGCGCTGTTCGCGCCGGCGGTCGTCGAAGCGTGCATCGGGCGGCGCGCCCGCGACATCCTGCTCGGCGACACGCTGTTCGTCGCGGCCGAGGTGATCGCGCCGCGCGACGGGAACGCTGCGCGAGCTGTACGGCAGCCTCGCGCCGATCGGCGTCGTGACCGAGGCCGAGGATGAGCTGATCGCCTGCCCGGGGCGCGACCAGCGAGTCAGCGCCGGCGACCGCGTGACGCTGCTCGGCACCCGCGCGGAGCTCGACGAGGCCGGCCTCGGCCAGCGCGCAGGTCGCGCGCGCGAGATCTCAGACATCGGCGCGCGCGCACGGTCGCGGCAGCTGCGCGGCGCGGCGAGAACGGCGCTCAGCATCGCCGACCGGCCGCTGCGCATCGCCGCCGCGCTCGGGCTGCGTGCTGCTCGTGATCTCGACGCTGGTCCTGCACTTCGGCTACCACTGGGCCGAACACCACTCGCACCTGCCGCTACTCGACGCCGATCTACTTCACCGTCGAGACGGTCGCGACGGTCGGCTTCGGCGACTTCTCCTTCTCCGGCCAGCCGTTCTGGATCGAGGTCTTCGGCATCTGCCTGATCGTCGCCGGCACGACGCTCGTGACGACGTTGTTCGCGCTGCTGACGAACGCGCTCGTGAGCCGGCGGATCGCCCAGTCGCTGGGCCACGAGCGGATCCCGGGCATGCGCGGACACGTCGTGCTCGTCGGCCTGGGAGGTCGGCATGCAGGTGCTCGAAGGCCTGCTCGCGCGCGGGCGCGAGGTCGTCGTGGTCGAGCGCACGGAGAACAACCGCTACCTGACCGCAGGCGCGCTCGCTGCGAGGTGCCGCTGGTGCTCGGCGACGCGACGCTCGCGCAGACGCTCGACTCGGTCAACCTCTCGAGCGCCGCCGCGGTCGCGATCCTCACCTCCGACGATCTCACGAACATCGAGACCGGCCTGGCGGTGCGCGACCGCCTCGGCGAGCGCTGGGCGCAGGTACCGGTCGTGCTGCGCGTGTTCGACCGCCAGCTCGGCCATCGCCTCGAGCAGAGCTTCGGCTTCCGCCACGTGTGGTCGACCTCGGCGATCGCCGCGCCGTGGTTCGTCGGCGCGGTGCTCGGCCTCGAGGTGCTGTTCACCTTCTACGTCGGCAACCACCCGTTCCTGCTCGCGCGCCTGCGCGTCAGCGCCGGCGGCGGCCTCGACGGCCAGGCGATGCGCGAGCTCCCGGCGAGCGTGCGGGTCGTCGCGATCCGCCGCGCGGCGGACTCACTGCGCCTCGAGCATCCGCCGCGCCGCGACACGCGCCTGGCGCCCGACGACGACGCCTACCTGGTCGGTCCCTACGCCGAGCTGCTGGAGGTGCTGCGCCACGATCGCGAGAGCGCCTCAGCGAGCGACGCCGGCCCGCTGTGAGCCCGAGCGCGGCTGACAGCGTCGAGCGCATGCCGACGGCTCGCGATCCGCGCCGCGATCATCGCCACCAGCCGCTCGATCGTCGGGCAGGGGATGCCGTGGCGCGCGCCGGCGCGCAGCACCGAGCCGGGGATCGCGTCGAGCTCGGGCTCGCGCCCGGCGGCGATGTCGCGCTGCATCGAGCTGCCGAGCGTGTCGTGCGCGCGCCTCGAGCTCGGCGAGCGCGCGCGCCGGGTCGATGTCCTGCGCTCCCTCCGCCCTGCCGACCGCGCACGCCTCCTCGATCGCGCCGACGAGATCGGCGCGCAGCTGCGGCGTCGAGCGGATCTCGCCGAGCAGCTTGTCGTAGGCGCTGGTCATGCACGCGAGCGCGTTCAGCCGCACGAGCTTCGACCACATCACCTCGGCCTCGGAGTCGAGACGCGCACCGGCACGCCCGCAGCCGACAGCGCGTCCGCGAGCGCGCGCATCGCCGGCTCGGCGGCGGCGTAGCTGCTGGCCATGCTCGACGAGCAGGAACGGGCTCGTGTGCACGACCACGCCCGGCTGCGGCCGGTCGGCCTCGACGCGGATCGAGCCCGCGAGCACCGACCCGGGGGCGAAGCGCTCGCGCAGCACGCGCGAGGTGGTCGAGCCCGTTGAGCAGCGGCAGCACGACGCCAGGCTCGACCGCGACGCGCTCCAGCGCGCTCGTCAGGCCGGCGGCCTTGGTCGCGACGATCAGCGCGTCGACCGGCTCCTGCAGTCGCGCGAGCGCGCGCGGGCGCGCGACGAAGTCGCCGAAGCGTGACGCTCTGCACGCGCAGCCCTCGCGCGCGATCACCGCCGTCGGTGCTCTCGCGCGCGATCACGACCACGTCGCTGCCGCCGCGCTCGAGCAGCCCCGGCGAGCAGGCCGCCGACGCCGCCGGGACCGAGCACGGCGATCTTCATGCGCTCGGATCGATCAGCACGCCTGGGTTCATGATGCCGGCGGGGTCGACCGCCGGCTTCGCGCCGCGCAGCGCCGCGGCGAACGGCTCCGGGCGCTGGCGGTCATACCAGGGCCGGTGATCGCGACCGACGGCGTGGTGGTGGGTGATCGTGCCGCCCGCGGCGAGGATCGCGTCGGAGGCGGCGCGCTTGATCGCCGCCCACTGCTCGACCTCCTCGCCGCGGCGCGCCGGCGCGAGCACCGTGAAGTACGGCGCGGGCCCGTCGGGGTAGACGTGGGTGAAGCGGCAGAAGACACGGCCCGGCGCGCCGCAGACCTCGCGCACCGCCTGCTCGGTCGCGGCGCTCACCCGCTCGTGGAAGCGCCGGGAAGCGCTCCCAGGTGATCGCCGTCTCGAACGTCTCCGCGAGCACGCCCATCGCGACGAGCGTGTCGCGCACGTACGGAGCGCCGAGGAACGCGTCGCGCCAAGAGCTGACCGCGTCGCCGCCGGCCGTCGGGATCGCGCCGCTCGGCGGTCGACGCCGCCGTGCTCGGCGCACAGCGTCGAGCGCGCGCGCCATCGCCTCATCGACCGGATGGTCGGTCGACTCGAAGCCGAGCACGAGCAGCGCGGCGGTGCCGTCGCCGGCCATCGTCAGCGCCGCCTCGCCGGCGTCGAGCAGGCGGCAGTTGGACGGGTGCAGCCCCGACTGGGAGATCGCGCGCACGCACTCGGCGCCCGCCAGGAAGCTCGCGAAGCGCACCGCCGCGGAGCTCCGCTGCGAGGGCCGCGGCTGCACGCGCACCCACGCCTCGGTGATCACGCCGAGCGTCCCCTCCGAGCCGGCGAGCATGCGGTCGGGGCTGACGCCGGCGCCCGAGCCCGGCAGCCGCCGCGACTCCCAGGCGCCGGCCGGGGTGATCGCGCGCACCGACTCGACGAAGTCCTCGATGTGGGTCCACAGCGTCGCGAAGTGCCCGGCCGCGCGCGTGGCGATCCAGCCGCCGAGCGTCGAGAACTCAAACGACTGCGGGAAGTGGCGCAGCGTCAGCCCGTGCGTGGCGAGCTGCGCCTCGAGCTCGGGGCCGAGCGCGCCCGCCTGGATGCGCGCCGCGCGCGAGACCTCGTCGACCTCGAGCACGCGGTCGAGCGCACGCAGGTCGATCGAGACGCAGCCGTTGTAGTGGGCCGGCAGCGACGGGGTGACGCCGCCGACGACCGAGGTGCCGCCGCCGAACGGGATCGCCGCGACGCGCTCGGCCGCGCACCACTCGAGCAGGCGCTCGACGTCGAGCTCCTCGCGCGGGCGCGCGACGAAGTCGGGGGGGTGCTCGAAGTGCCCGCGAAAGCCGCGCACGACGTCGGTGTAGGACTTGCCCAGCGCGTGGGACGCGCGCGCGTGCACGTCGGCCGTGCAGATGCTCGCGAGCGCGGCCGGCGCCTGGATGCGCGGGGCAGCAAGGCGCACCGCCTCCAGCGCCACCGGCTCCTCGGCGCGCGCGAGCGCGAAGCCGAGTGCGTCTCCAGGGCAGCGGCGCCGTGTCGCGCAGCTGCGCGCTCGAGGGCTGCTGATCCTCGAAGCCCCACCCCCAGTGCTTGCGGCGACGGCCGGCCATGGGCGCGAGTCTACGGCCAGCCGACTTCTCCGGAGCTTCACCGCGCTTTTGGGCGATTCACTAGCCTGTCGCTCGAGTGTCCGACCAGCACCCGCCACGCATGCACCGGAGATCCTCGCCCGCGGACCGTGGGCGCTGGAGCAGATCACGGCGCACTGGAGCGAGCAGCCGTTCGAGCCCTCGCACGAGCACACAGAGGCCGCCGACGCCGCGATCAGGCAGCTGCAGGAACGCGGCTCGCCCAGCCACGACGGCGTCGCCGGCGCGCCTGGTCGACTACCGCCAGGACGAGCAGGGACTCGCGATCGAGCTGCAGCCGCTGCGCTGGGCGCTGCGGCTGGTCGAAGGCGACGCCTCCCAGAGCATGGCGGCGCTGTGCGTCACCCGCTCGGCCGACGGCCGCTGGCTCGCCGGCCGGCGCGCCCCGTGGGTCTCCTCGTGGGCCGGTCGCTGGGCGCTCGGCGCCGGCGGCGCGGTCGACCTCGGCGAGAGCCCGGCCGACACGCTGGTGCGCGAGCTGCAGGAGGAGTGGGCGGTCTCGCCCGAGCGCGTGCGCGGCGAGGCGCTGCTGCGACTGCCGCACCGGCTGGTGATGTTCGTCGGGCAGGCATGGCTGGCCGAGGGCGTGGACGCAGAGGTCACGCCCGATGACGAGCACGACGAATACGCATGGTGGCCGCGAGCGATCGAGGACTGGCCGCCCGAGGCGGGCGACACGCTGCCGCGGATGGCGCAGTGGCTGTCGCAGTGAACCAGCGTTCGCGTCCTGCGAGCGCCCCGGTGATGAACCAGCGCCTGCGCGCGGCGGCCGGTCCGCTGACGTTCACGCGTCTGAAGTGGACCTCGTTCGTGCACTCGTGCGTGTACACCGCGCTGCTCGTGTGCGCGTTCGCGATCGGCAAGCCCGAACCGGTGACATTCGTGCTCGGATGGACGCACGGGCTGCTGTGGATCTTCATGTCTCTGGCCTGCATAACAGCCGCGCGTCTGCGGGTCGTTTCGCTGAAGCTCGCTGTCGCAGTGGCGGTGCTCGGAGGAATCGGACCGTTCTTCGGCAGCTACCAGTTCATCCGCGAAGAGCGCCAACGTGCGCTGCCACACGCCGCGCTAAAGTGAGACATCGATGGCAACAGGTACCACGGCAGTGCAGACGATAGACGTCGTAACCCCTGCCGCGGGAGAGTCGGTCACCGAGGGAACGATCCTCGAATGGCGAGTCAAGGTCGGCGACCCGATCAAGGTCGACGACACGATCGTCGAGATCTCAACCGACAAGGTCGACGTCGAGCTGCCCTCGCCTGCGAGCGGAACGGTGAGCGAGATCCTCGTCGAGGAGGGCGAGACGGTCACGGTCGGGCAGGTGATCGCGCGTATCTCGGTCAACGGCGCCGCGCGCACCGCCGAGGCCGCCGCGACGCTCACCGAGACCGCTGTCGAGACCGCTGTCGAGACCGCTGTCGAGACCGCTGAGGCCACGGCCGCGGCCGTGGCCGAGACGGCGGAGGCCGTTGAGGCCGCCGAGGCCGAGGCGCCGAGGCTGCGCAGGACGCAGACGCGGAGGTCGCAGACGCGCCGGTCGCCGAGACCGCCGTCGACTCGGCCGGGACGCCTGGCACGGTCGTCGACGTGCTGACGCCGGCCGCCGGCGAGTCGGTCACCGAGGGCACGATCCTCGAATGGCGAGTCAAGGTCGGCGACGCGATCAAGGTCGACGACACGATCGTCGAGATCTCAACCGACAAGGTCGACCTCGAGCTGCCCTCGCCGGCCAGCGGCACCGTCACCGAGATCCTGGTGCAGGAGGGCGACACGGTCACGGTCGGACAAGTGATCGCGCGAATCGCGGTCGATGACGCCGCGCGCGGGGCCGCACCGGCGCCCGCCGCCGCGCCCGCGCAGCCGGCCGCCCGGCCGACCCCGGGCAAGCGCAGCCCGCGGCGCCGACGCAGCCGCCACGCTCGCGCCCCCCGACGGCACGAAGGTCTCCCCCGTGGCCGCGCGCGCGGCGGCGGTCGAGGGCGTGGACCTCGGCGCGGTCGCAGGCAGCGGGCCGGCCGGCCGGATCACGAAGTCCGACGTGCTGTCCGCGGCGGCGGGCAACGGCGCAGCCGCCAACGGCGCAGCGACGGCGAGCGCCACGCCGCCGCCAGAGCCGACCGCGCAGCCGCTGCGCGGCGGCGCCGCGGCGCTGGTCCGCTACATGGAGCAGTCGCGCTCGATACCGACGGCGACGAGCTTCCGCACGCTCACGGTGAGCGTGCTCGACGCGCGCCGGCGCGAGCTGAAGGCGGCTGGACGCAAGGTCTCCTTCACGCACCTGATCGCGTACGCGATCGCGCGTGCGTGCGAGGACATGCCGGTGATGGCGACGCACTTCGCCGAGATCGACGGCAAGCCGTACCGGATCCTCGACGGCCAGGTGAACCTCGGGCTGGCGGTGGACGTCGAGAAGAAGGACGGCTCGCGCACGCTGATGGTGCCGGTGATCAACGACGCCGGCCAGCTTGCGTTCGACGAGTTCCTGCGTGCCTACGACGCGCTCGTCGAGAAGGCGCGCACGAACACGCTGACGGCCGACGACCTCGTCGGCGCCAACGTCACCCTCACCAACCCCGGCGGGCTCGGGACGGTGGCGTCGGTGCCGCGGCTGATGAGCGGCCAGGGGACGATCGTCGCGACGGGGTCGATCGCCTACCCGGTCGGCCTCGCCGGCGTCGGCGCGAGCATCGGCGCGGAGAAGGTCATGACGATGACCTCGACGTATGACCACCGCGTCATCCAGGGCGCGGAGTCCGGACGCTTCCTGGCGCTCGTCGAGGAATATCTGCAGGGCGAGAACCAGTTCTACGAGGGCCTGTTCGGGGCGCTGGGCGTCGAGCTGCAGGCGCTGCCTGCGCCGGCCGCAGAAGCACGATGACCGCCGCGCCCTCGCCGTCGCCCGCGCCGGCGGACGCGGGAGCTCACTACGCCGGCGGCGAAGAGCTGCTGCAGGCCGTCCAGGCCGCGAGCACGTTCGTCAGTCGCGTTCGCAGCCACGGCCACCTGGCTGCGCAGCCTGGACCCGCTCGGCTCCGAGCCCGAGGGCGACCCGGGTCTCGACCCCGAGGCGCTGGGGCTGACGCCGGAGATCCAGGCGAAGATCCCGGCGCGGATCTTCCAGATGTACGTCCCCGGGGCGACGCTCGCCGACGCGCTGCCGCACCTGCGCGAGACCTACTGCGGCACGATCGCCTACGAGATCGAGCACATCGCCTCGCACCGCCAGCGCGTGTGGCTGCGCGAGCACATCGAGTCCGGCGCGTTCCGCCACGAGCTGACCAACGACGAGCGCCGGACGCTGCTCAAGCGCCTCGTCGAGGTGGACGCGCTGGAGCGCTTCATGCACAAGGCCTACCTCGGCCAGCACCAGTTCTCGATCGAGGGACTCGACATGACGGTGCCGATGCTCGACGAGCTGATTCAGCTGTCGGCGGCGCACGGCGGCCAGGAGGTCGTCGTCGGGATGGCCCACCGCGGGCGGCTGAACGTGCTCGCCCACAACCTCGGGCGCTCCTACGACACGATCTTCGCCGAGTTCGAGGGCGCCTCGACGCTCGAGGCGGTGACGACGATCCCGCAGGGCGGCACCGGCGACGTCAAGTACCACCACGGCACGCAGGGCACCTATCAGCTGCCGGACGGCGGCACGATCCGCGTCAACCTCGAGTCCAACCCGAGCCACCTCGAGTACGTCTCGCCGGTGGTCGAGGGCGCGACGCGCGCGGCACAGACCTCGCGCAAGGGGCCGCACGCGCACCAGGACACCAACGCCGCGGTGCCGATCGTGATCCACGGCGACGCGTCGTTCCCCGCCCAGGGGGTCGTCTCGGAGACGCTCAACCTGCAGGCGCTCGACGGCTACAAGGTCGGCGGCACGGTGCACCTGATCATGAACAACCAGGTCGGCTTCACGACGGACCCCGACGACGCGCGCTCGACGCGCTGGGCGTCGGACCTGGCGAAGGGCTTCGACGTGCCGATCATCCACGTCAACGCCGACGACGTGCCGGCCTGCATCAGCGCGGTGCGCCTGGCGTTCGCGTTCCGCCAGGAGTTCGGCCACGACGTGCTGATCGACCTGATCGGCTACCGCCGCTTCGGCCACAACGAGTCCGACGAGCCGGCGTACACGCAGCCGGAGATGTACGCGAAGATCAAGACCAAGAAACGCGTCTATGAACTGTGGGCCGACCGGCTGGTCGCCGACGGCGTCGTCTCCAAGGAGGAGGTGGACCGCCAGGCACAGGACGTGTGGGACAACCTCACGATCCTGCACCAGCGCCTGAAGGCGAAGATCGCGGCGGCGGCGGAGCACGACGGCGAGCACATCACCGGCGAGTACCAGCTCGACCGCTCGCCGAGCCCGGAGGTCGGCACGGCGGTGCCGGCGGCGCGCCTGCGCGAGCTGGGCGAGCAGCTGCTGCGCGTGCCCGACGGCTTCACCGTGCACCCGAAGCTCGTCAAGCAGCTCGAGCGCCGCCGCGAGGCGCTCGCGGAGGCATCCGAGCCGAAGATCGACTGGGCGCACGCAGAGGCGCTCGCGTTCGCGTCGCTGCTGACCGAGGGCACGCCGCTGCGACTCACCGGACAGGACACCGAGCGCGGCACCTTCAGCCAGCGCCACATGGTCCTGCACGACGCCAAGACCGGCCAGACGGTGTGCCCGATCCAGAACCTGCCCGACGCGCTGGCGCCGCTCGAGCTGCACAACAGCCCGCTGTCGGAGCTCGCGTGCATGGGCTTCGAGTACGGCTACAGCCAGGAGGCGCCCGAGACGCTCGTGCTGTGGGAGGCGCAGTTCGGCGACTTCGTCAACTCGGCGCAGGTGATCATCGACCAGTTCATCGTCTCCGGCCTGGCCAAGTGGGGCCAGACCTCGCGCCTGACGCTGCTGCTGCCGCACGGCTACGAGGGCTCGGGGCCCGAGCACTCCTCGGCGCGACTCGAGCGCTTCCTGCGCTCGGCCGCCGAGGGCAACATCCGCGTGGCGAGCCCGACGACGCCCGCGCAGTACTTCCACCTGCTGCGCCGCCAGGCGCGCATCGCCAAGCAGCGCCCGCTCGTGGTGATGACGCCGAAGTCGCTGCTGCGTCTGCCGCAGGCGGCCAGCGCGATCGCGGACATGGCCGAGGGCACGAGCTTCCAGCCGGTGCTGGCGGAGCCGGGCGTGCAGGATGAGCAGGTGACGCGCCTGGTGCTGTGCACGGGCAAGATCTACTACGACCTCGTCGGGCACCCCGAGCGCGCCTCGCACACTGGTCTCGCGGTGGCACGCGTGGAGCTCCTGTACCCGTTCCCCGAACGGCAGATCCTCGAGCTGATGGGCCGCTATCCGAACCTCACCGAGGTGCTGTGGGTGCAGGAGGAGCCGCGCAACATGGGCGCGCGCGCCCACATGTTCCCGCGGCTGATGCAGATCATGCCCGAGGACATGCACTTCGGCTACGTCGGACGTCCCGAGCGTGCGAGCCCGGGCGAGGGCTACCCGGCCGCGCACATCGACGAACAGAACCGAATCGTGACGACGGCGATCGACCTGCGCCAGCCGATCTCGCAGTACCCGCGCAAGACGCCGGGAGAGCGCTGATATGAGGGCGCTGTGGAGGCGTTTTCTGGCGATCCGCCGCCAGCGCAAGCGCCAGCGCGGGCGCTAATACACGCCGGGCAGACCTCGCCGCATCGCCAAGGCTGCTAGCTTGCACGCGACTTCTGCACCACGGAGGGGGCACCGTGCATCGAACAGGGCTGGGGGGAAAGCTGGACGGCAGGACGCCGAGACGGCACTGGACGCTGCTCGCCGCCACGCTGCTTGTCGTTTTTCTGAGCACCGCCGGCTCGGCGGCGGCGTCAAAAACGAAACACATACCCAAGCCGAACGTGGCCGGGGAATGGGTGGTCGGCACCGGCAACGAGTCCGAGCCGGACTTCGCCGACGATCTCAACATCGGCCAGTCGATCAGCGGCGCACTGCGCGGGAGCACGCAGATCTTCTTCGACGGAGAAATCGGATCGCTCACCGGCTTTATCTCCGGCAGCTCCGTCTCCATCACCGTCGATGGCCCTGAGGGACTTTTCCACGACACCGACGAACCGAACATGGTCGTCACCTTCACCGGCTCGCTCTCGTCGAACGAAGAAGCGATGTCCGGCGAATGGACCAGCACCCTCGCCCAGTACGAAGAAACCGGTCCCGAAGAATTCAAGGTGGTCCGTGTCCCGGGCCCCAGCGGCCACTGGACGGGCGAACGGCTCTCGCATGGCGAGGACGAAGAAGAAGCCGTGGAAAAACAGGAAATACGCGAAGAAAAGGAGGAAGAAGAAGACCCCACGGTCACCTCCGTCACCGACGACGCCACCGGCTCGAAGCAGGGTCCGCTGATCGGGGGCGACGAACTGACGGTCAAGGGCACCGGCTTCGACCCCGAAGACGGGACCGTCGAAGTCGAGTTCGAATCAGACGGAGGAGTCGTCGAAACCGAGAACGTCAGCCCCAGCAGCGAAACCGAACTTCAGGTGGCAGCGCCCAGCCTGGCGAGCCTCGCCTCCACCGTGCCCGAAGGCTCAAAAGGCCTGCTGGTCTCGGTGCGGGTGCACTTCGAACGGGAGGACGATGAAGGCGAACAGCTCGACCTGACAAGCCCGGAGAACCCCAACGCTGTATACGAAGCTCTGCTGCCGCACATCGCCGCGATCACCGACGCCGCCAGCAACGTCGATGTCGGCTCTGTCGCAGGCGGGGAAACGCTCACGATCAAGGGCTCCGGATTCTTCGTCCCCGCCGGCGGCAAGGCGACCGTTTCCTTCATGCACGAAGGACAGGCGTTGGGCGAACCGGTCGAAGCCACACCCAGCAGCGCCACCGAAATCCAGATGAAGGCTCCCAACCTCTCGAAATACGTCTCCAAGATCCCTCCCGGGCAGGATCGCCTTGGGATGGATGTCGTTGTGACCATCACAGGCAGCGAAGGCGGCACCGACGACGAAGAGCAAAGCCGAGTCCAGCGCAGTGGCGAAGGCGCCCCCAACGAAACGGGCGACGGCTATGAAGCGCTCAGCCTGGCTGTCGAGTCGGTGACCGACGAAGTCACCGGCACGAACACCGGCTCGATCCTCGGCGGCGACCAGCTCAAGATCGAGGGCTCGGGCTTCGAGGTGCCGGAAGGCGGCACGGCCACGGTCACCTTCGAACAGCACGGCGAAGTCCTCGGCGAACCCCTCACAGCGACCGCCAAAGGGACCGAAGAACTGCTCGTCACAGCGCCCGACTTCGCCAAGTACGAGTCCAAGATTCCCGAGGGCAAGTCGGCGCTTGAACTGACCGTGCGGGTCACACTTGAAATCGGCGGCGAAAAGATCGAGAGCGAACTACTGATCGGCGAGGACGAAGGCGACGACACCTATCTCGCCAGCGAGCCGACGATCACTTCGGTGACCGATGAACAGACCGGCACCAACCAGGGGTCGATCCTGGGTGGCGACACCCTGAAAATCAAGGGCAGCGGGTTCACCATCCCCGCGGGCGACAAAGGCGGCATCTCGTTCAACCTCTACGGCGGCGGGGTGGTGGCCGGGGCCGCCCACGAGACCGTCCTCAGCGACACCGAAATCGAAGTGACCGTCCCGGACCTCGCGAAATACGAGGACCAGATCCCGTCCGGCCAGAACGCTTTGAAGCTCGAACTTCGCGCTCTCATCGAAGACACCGAAGACAACATCGTCGCCAGCCCCAAGGAAACCGCCGTCTTCGAAGCGCTCGCCCCGCAGGTGGACTCGGTGGTGGATGAAAGCACTGGTAAGAGCCAGGGCTCAGCGCTCGGCGGCAGCACCCTCTCGATCAAAGGAACAGGTCTCGCGGTCCCCGCGGGCGGCACCGCGAAGATCGCGTTCATCCCCAAACCCGGGGAACTGCTCGGCGAAGAAGTCAGCGCGACGGCGGTCAGCGCGACCGAACTGCAGATCACCGTCCCCAACGAGGCCAAGGCCAAGAGCAAACTCGAAGCCGGGAAGGCCGCGCTCGGCGCACAGGTCGTCGTGAACATCGCCAACGCACAGAACGAAAACGTCGAGAGCGTCGACCACGAACCAGCCGGCCCAGAAGACAGCTACGAATTCCTCTTCCCCAAGATCGAATCGATCCTCGACGAACAGACAGGCAGCGATCAGGGACCGATCCTCGGCGGGGACGTCCTCAGGATCAAGGGCACCGGGCTCTCGATCCCCGCAGGAGACACAGCGACCGCGACGTTCTTCCACGGCGACGACGCGGCCAGCGTGCCGGTAGCCGTGACGGGCGTCAGCGCGACAGAAGTCGAACTCGTGGCGCCGAACATGGCGAGCTTCGCGTCAGAGATCCCGGCCGACAAGCACGCGCTTGAAACGAAGGCGATCCTCACGATCGAAGACGCTCTCGCGACCGTCAGCAACTCGGGTGAAGGGGAAGCCGGCAACCTCTATGAAGCGCTCGCACCGACGATCGACTCCGTGAGCAACGACACGGCTGACACGAGCAATTCCGGCTCGATCGCGGGCGGCGAAGAACTCCGCATCACCGGCTCGGGCTTCAACCTACCGTCCGTCGGCGCCTCGGCGAAGGTGGTCTTCGAGAGCTCCGGAGACACGCTCGAAGGCGTCGACGTCACACCGGTGAGCCCGACCGAAATCGCTCTCACCTCTCCGGATCTCCTCAAGTACAGGAGCAGGATCGCACCCGGAAAGGATGGTCTCGCGGCCGACGTTGCAGTGGTGCTCGAATCCGAAGGCGTCGGCGTGCAGTCCGCCGAAGGCGAGACGGGCGCCGCCTATACGGCTGAGCTGCCGAAGGTCGAATCGGTGGTGGACGACGACACCGGGTCGGGAATCGGCTCGGCGCTGGGCGGCGACGTCATGGTCGTCAAGGGTGCCTGGCTCGGCGCCGCCAAGGGCGGAAGCACGGAGATCGACTTCGACGAAGCCGAAGGCACCACCGAAGTCCCTGGTCTGTCTGCGACCCCCGTCGGCTCCACGGAAGTCCTGCTCGAAACACCCGACCTGTCGGCAGAGGCTGCAAAGAACGAATCGAACGAGCTCCTGACGGACGTGGTGGCGACGGTCAGCGACGGGACCGACAGCGCCTCCAGCCGCATCCCGGGCGAAGAAGAGGCCGACGATGACACCTTCCTGGCCGAGGGCCCCAAGGTCGACTCGGTGAAGAACACGGCAGACGGCTCCTCGACCGGCTCGATCAACGGCGGCGAGGAGCTGACGATCAGCGGCTCTGGGTTCCTCGTGCCGCAGGGCGCCACGGCGGAAGTGGAATTCCTCGATGCCGAAACCAGCACACCGCTTGACGCCGTCGACGTCACGCCGGTGAGCTCGACCGAGATCGAGCTCACCTCGCCGGACCTGTCGAAATACGACTCCGGCGACTCGGAGCTGCTGAGCGATGTCCGGGTCAAGATCGCGGATGGGCAGGGCGAAACGCTCAGCCCGATCAAGGCGGCGGACAGGTTCACGTTTGAGCCGCTGGCGATCACCTCCGAGGACTCGGCTGATTTCACGGTCGGTGACGAGCAGGAATTCGATGTCGAGGCTACGGGTGGCTCCTCGATCGAGCTCAAGGAGTCGGGCGATCTGCCTGGTGGCGTGACCTTCGCGGACACCGAAGGCGGCGTTGCGGTCATCGGCGGCAAGCCCGATGCCGGGACGGCTGGGACCTACGACGTGGTGTTGACCGCGACCGATGGTTCGGGTGCGGAAGTGACGCAGGACTTCGTGTTGACGGTGCAGGACGTGCCGGGTGTGCCGCAGGATGTGGCGGCGAGCGCTGGGGTGGATTCGGCGAAGGTGTTCTGGGCCGCGCCGAAGGACGATGGCGAATCGGAAATCGAGTCCTACATCGTCACGGCTGAGCCTGGTGGGGAAAGCACGAGCGTGGCGGGGGATGCGACCACGGCGACCATTGAACACTTGAATGCGGGGACGGCGTACACGTTCAGTGTGACTCCGAAGAACGCGATCGGGGAAGGCGAAGCAGGGGTGTCAGGGGCGGTCGTGCCGACGGACAGTCAGCTGGAAGATCCGCAGTCGGCGAGCAGTACCGAAGCGGACGGGACGGCATCGACGGATCCAGTCGAATCTGGCGGCGACACGTTGACAGGCACCGGCGAAGGCGAGGGCACCCTGGAAACGGGCACCTACTCGAAAGACCCGGTGGTGCAGCTCGGCGAAGGCTCGAGCTTCTTCGATGTGCAAACCAAGCCAGGGAGCAGCTTCAGCTCGGTGACGTTCAAGATCTGTGGCGTTGCCGCGGGCGCGAAGGTCGACTGGTATGACCCGTCGACCGGGAAGTGGGCTCCGGTGTCTGATCAGACGCCGCCGAGTGGCAGCCCGCTCTGCATCACGGTCACGGTCAACACATCGACGACCCCGTCACTGAGTGATTTGTACGGGACGATCTTCGCGGTCGTGGGTAGCTCCACGAGCTGCTCGACCGCGCCCGCGATCGAAGCCCAGCCTGCCTCGACGACCGTCACACCTGGTTCTACGGCGAGCTTCAAAGCGTCCGCATCGACCCCGGCTGGTTGTGGCGCTCCGACGGTGCAGTGGTATTCCGAGGCACCAGGTCAGAGCACGTTCAGCGAAATCGCCGGGGCGACGAGCGGCACCTACACGACGCCCGCCACCACGAAGGCGCAGTCGGGGACGCTGTTCGAGGCGGTCTTCAAGAACGAAACGGGCACGACGGCCACAAAGCAGGTGACGTTGACGGTGTCCAACAAGCCCGCGAGCCCGTTGAAGTTGACGCCCGGGAAGCTGAAAGCGGCGACCGCGACCAAGGCCTACAGCCTGCTTTTGTCGGCCTCTACCGGAGAAGGCCCCTACCGCTTCACCGAGGCGGGGAGCCTGCCCGAAGGGCTCTCCTGGAACACGGCGGCGGAAGCGGAAGGCTCGATCGAACTTCACGGCATCCCCACCAAAGCCGGTACCGCGACGGTCGTGGTGGAAGCCAGCGACTCCTCCAACCCGGCCAGGAGCGTCCGTCGGGAATACACCCTGACCGTCGGCCTTGACCTGAGCGGGGGTCTCGGCAAGGCGACAGCGACCGAACCCTATGAAAAGCAGCTCACAACCGTCGGCGGGACCGCGCCGTACACCTACACCCTCACAGGCGGCACGCCACCGCTCGGCATCCACCTCAGCGACACAGGACTGCTGTCCGGCACACCCCCCACCGCCGGGACAAGCCAGTTCACGGTCACCGTCACCGACTCCTCCCACCCAGCCTTCACCGCGACCCTCCACGCGACGCTCACCGTCCGCCTGGACATCGAACCGGCCAAGCTCCCCGCCGGCACGATCAACACCCCGTACGGCACGGGCGGACATGGCATCCAGCTCAGCGCCAAGGGCGGCAGCGGCGAGTACACCTACACGGCCAGCGGCCTGCCACCAGGCCTCGAAATCAATAGCGGCCTGATCACCGGGACCCCCACCGAAGAAGGCACGTACACCGTCAGCATCGAAATCGGCGACGCGGCCAACCCGGCCATCGACGCCACTCGCAACTACAACCTCAAGATCAACGCCAAAGCAAAGAAGTAGGCGCGGCGCACCTCTGGCGAGATGACGGCTAGGCCGTCGCCGGGGCGCCGCGGCGCAGACGAGCGAGCGCGTCGGGGGCGCCCTCGAAGCCGAGGCCCCGCTCGAGCGCGTCGTCGTGCTCGAGCGCACCGCTGATCAGGCCGAGGACGAGTTGCGGCGGACCGCTCAACACCGCATCCGGGTGCTCGCTGGTGCCGGGACGCGTGCTGACGCTGCCCTCGCGCGCCTCGATCAGCATCGGCTGCTCGCCGGCACGCACTTCGATCGTGGTGGGGACCTCGGAGCGATCGACGAGAAACTGCTCGACCGGCATCGACAGCCAACGGCTGCGGTACTCCTCCTCGGGCGTGGTCTCTGCCATCAGTGGCATGCCCCAGCGCCCGAGCTCGTCGATCACTGCCTTCAACTGCTTCCCGCGCGGCGTGAGGCTGAAGAGCGCCGTGGCGACCGGCGGCGGCGCGTCGTCGCGCACGACGATGCCGGCCTGCTCGAGCTCGCGCAGGCGCTCGGCGAGCAGGTTGGTGGCGATGCCCGGCAGGCCGTTGCGCAGGTCGGTGTAGCGGCTCGGCCCCTGCGCGAGCAGCTCGCGCACGATCAGCAGCGTCCAGCGGTCGCCGATCGTGTCGAGCGCCTTCGCCACCGAGCAGTACTGACCGTAAGAGCGCATCCCGCGATTCTAGCGCCTGATTGAACTACTTGTGCGATTGCTTGACTTTTTTGTCTCGATGGTTTATTAGTACGTCGATGGCGCGCAAGTCCCTCGCCCTGGTCGCACTGCTGGTAGCGGCGTTCGTGATCAACCTCGACACGACGATCGTCAACGTGGCGCTGCCGACGCTGGTGCGCCAGCTGCACGCGTCGAACAGCCAGCTGCAGTGGGTCGTCGACGCGTACAACCTCGTGTTCGCGGCGCTGCTGCTGGTATGCGGCAGCCTCAGCGACCGCTTCGGTCGCAAGGGCATGCTGCTCGCCGGCCTCGCCGTGTTCGGGCTGGCGAGCGTCGCCGGCGGCCTGACCGCGACGGCGGGCCAGCTGATCGTCGCACGCTGCTTCATGGGCCTCGGCGCGGCGATGGTGTTCCCGGCGACGCTGTCGCTGATCTCGAACATCTTCACCGGGCGCTCTGAGCGCGCACGCGCGATCGGGCTGTGGGGCGCGACGACGGGCGTGGCGATCGCGCTCGGACCGATCGTCGGCGGCTGGCTGATCGAAATCTCCTCGTGGTCGAGCATCTTCTTCGTGATGGCGCCGGTGGCGGTGTTCGGCGCGGGGCTGGTCGCCGTCAGCGTGCCGACCTCACGCGACCCGCACGCGCCGCGCATCGACGGTGGCGGCTTCGCGCTCTCGACCGCGGCGATCGCGCTGCTGATCTTCACGATCATCGAGGCTCCGGACCACGGCTGGAGCAGCGCGCGCAGCATCGCGGGCTTCGCGGCAGGCGCGGTGCTTCTGGCGACGTTCATCTTGTGGGAGCGGCGCACGCGCGAGCCGATGCTCGACGTCGGGCCTGTTCCGCAACCCGCGCTTCGCGGCGGCGAGCGCGTCGGTGACGATCGCGTTCTTCGCGCTGTTCGGGTTCATCTTCCTGATCACGCAGTTCTTCCAGTTCTTCAAGGGCTACAGCCCACTGTCGGCGGGCATCCACCTGCTGCCGGTGGCAACCGCCGTGGGTGTGTCCTCGGTGCTCGGCACGAAGCTCGCGGTCCGCTTCGGCACAAAGGTCGTGGTGGCCGCGGGGCTGGCGATGATGGCCGCCTTCTACGCGTGGGTCTCGACCGGCAACGCGAGCCTCAGCTACGGGACGATCGCGGTGCAGATGGTGCTGTTCGGCACCGGCATGGGCTTCACCAGCGCGCCGGCGACAGAGGCGATCATGGGCGTGGTGCCGACCGAGAAGGCGGGCGTCGGCTCGGCTGTCAACGACACGACGCGTCTGCTCGGCGGGACGCTCGGAGTGGCGGTGATCGGCAGCGTGTACGCGTCGCTGTATGCCAGCCGCCTCACCAGCCTGCTCCCGCTCGGACTGCCCGCGCCGCTGGCGAGCGCAGCCCACAGCTCGGCGGGCGCGGCGTTGATCGCGGCCGCCCACCTCCGTGAGGCCGGCCACAGCGCGCTCGCGGCGAACCTCCAGCACGCGGCGAACAGCGCCTTCTTCCACGGCTTCAGCGCCGGCAACCTGGTCGCCGCGGGGGTGGCCGGTGCGGGCGTGCTGATGGCTCTGGCGCTGCTGCCGGCACAGCCGTTGGTGCCGGCCGCGGAGATGATGCCCGCAGGCGGCCCAGCGTCAGGGCCAGGTCGGGCGCAGGCCTCGCCCGCGAGCTCCGTCTAACGCCCTTTCCAGACGGGCTCGCGCTTTTCCTTGAACGCGCTCGCGCCCTCTTTGGCGTCCTCGGAGTTGAACAGCGGCCCGACGATCTCGCCCTGCTTCTCCCACATCTCCGCGCTCGACCAGTCGAACTGCTGCTGCAGGATCTGCTTGGAGGCGATCAGCGCGAGCGGACCGTTCTTGCCGATCTGCGCCGCCAGCTCGAGGGCTGCATCGACCGTGGCGCCTGGCTCGACCAGCCGGTTGACGACGCCGAGCTCGTAGAAGCGGTCAGCCGGGAACGGGTCGCCCGTGAGCGCCAGCTCCATCACGAGGTGATAGGGCATGCGCCGCGGCAGCCGCAGCAGCGCCCCCGCGGCCGCGAGGATCGAGCGCTTGGCCTCGGGAATCCCCATTTTCGCGCCCTTGGCAGCGACAATCAGATCGCAGGCGAGCGCGATCTCGAGGCCACCGGCGAGCGCGAAGCCCTCGATCGCGGCGATCAGCGGCTTACGCGCGGATCGTTGAGCGATGCCCGCGAAGCCGCGGTCGCCGTACCACGAGGACTCGCCCTTGACGAACGCGCCGAGATCCATGCCCGCGCAGAAGAAGCCGCCGGCGCCGGTGAGCACACCCACCGACAGGCCGTCGTCGGCGTCGAGCTCCTCGAGCGCGTTGCCGATGCCTTCGGCGAGCGCCGCGTTGACCGCGTTTCGCACCTCGGGCCGGTTGAGCGTGATCAAGAGGACGTTGCCGCGGCGCTCGGTGAGGACGGGCTCGGCGGCGGTGCTCACATCAGTGCTCATGGCGCGGCTCCTTGCTCGGGGACCAACGCAGCCTAGCGGTCGGGTAATTAAGCGGCGAACAGCTTCAGATCTGGCTCGCGCTCACCGCGAAGCACGGCGAGATCGACCTCCACGCAACCGATTCCTCGCGACTCGGCGAGCACCCGCGCCTGTGGCTTGATGCTCTGGGCGGCGAGCACGCCGCGGCAGGATCCAAGCGCCGGATCCAGGCGGATGCGCTCGAGATAGCGCGTCAGCTGCTCGACCGCGTCGATCGTCGCGATGCGCTTGATCTCGACGGCGATCCACTCGTCCTCGCAGTCCCTGCACATGAGGTCCACGGGTCCGATGTCGGTGGGCCACTCGCGTCGAACGAGCCGAAACCCCTCGCCGCACCATTGCGGCGTGTCGGCCAGCAGCTCCTGCAGTTCACGCTCGATGCCCTCCTTCTCCAGCGACGCGAGCGTGTCGAGCTCGTGCTCGACGTCGGAGAGCACCTCCGCCACCGTTACCTCGAGCAGCTCGTCCTGGCCGCGCTTGCGCACCAGCAGCCGCTCGAGACGACCGTCGGCGCCGGCCTGCTCCTCGATCACGGTCGGCGCCACCATCCAGTTCAAGGGCTTGACGTTGGAGCCGCCGCCGTCGGCCCACACCATGAACGTCCCGTCGCTCTTGAGCATCAGCAGCCGCACCGCCTCGGGTAGGACGGTGCTGAGGCGGCCGGCGTATGCGACCTCGCAGCGGGCGACGATCAGGCGCACCACGCGAACCTAGCGGGTGTGACGGATCGGATCCCCGCCGACTGCGGCCGTCCGTCTTTCACCTCCGACCGGCCCCCTACGCTCTCGGCTCGTGGAGCAAGCGAGCGCGACCCTGCCCGGCCGCCCCTATCCGCCGCTGCCGGGGCCTGAGTCATTTTGGCCTGTCCAGGTCACGCTGCTGGTCGCGATCGGCCTGCAGATCGGCCTGCCCAAGCGTCTCACCGTGGGGCCAACGTGGCTGGTGCCAGCGCTCGAGGGGGTCCTGATCGTCGGCCTGTCGTTGGCGACGCCGCGACAGCTCGAGCACGAGCACCGCGCGCGGCGTCGCACCGCGATCGCGCTGACCGCGTTCGTCAGCGCCGCCAACATCTATGCGCTGGCCGCGCTGGCGCACGCGCTGCTGCACAACAAAGTTCCCAGCAACGGCGACGAGCTGGTCGTCTCGGGTGTGCTGATCTGGCTGACGAACTTCCTGATCTTTGGCCTCTGGTACTGGGAGCTCGACCGCGGCGGCCCCGGTCGTCGCGCCGCCGGCCACGATGGCCCACCGGACTTCTTGTTTCCACAGATGAACGACGATCGTGTCCAGCCGCCCAACTGGCGCCCGCAGTTCTTCGACTACCTGTACGTGTCGTTGACGAACGCGGCCGCCTTCTCCCCCACCGACACGATGCCGCTGACGCTGAAGGCCAAGGGCATCATGGGCATGCAGTCGATCGTCTCGCTCGTCACGATCGGGCTGATCGTCTCGCGCGCCGTCAACATCCTCTAGCCGGCGAGGCTCGGCTCGATCGCAAGCGCCTGGGCGACGAGCTCGTGCACGTCGTTGCCGGCACCGAGCGCGAGCGCCCGCCGCAGCGCCTCGAGCGCTCCCTCGCGGTCCATCAGCTGCAGGCGCAGGCGTCCGAGGCGCTCCCACGCGCCGGCGTCCGACGGGCCGCGCAGGGCCGCGCGCTCGGCGGCCTCCTCTGCGAGGTCGATCGCGCCCATGTCTTCGTAGATGCGAGCCGCGAAGCGGTGGGCGGCAGGACGGGTGCCGTCGACGCGCGCCCAGTCGCGGACCGCGCGCGCGGCCTCATCGAGCTTGCCGGCGTTCCAGAACGCGAGCGTCATCAGCCGCAGCACGGCGACGTTGCGCGGCTCGGCGTCACGCGCGTAGATCAGGCGCTGCGCGGCGAGCTCGTACTCGCCTTCGGCCATCGCGCGCTGGGCCGCGATCAGGAAACGTTCGACGCGCTCCTCGGCGGGATCGGGCTTGGAGAAGTCCACGAATTTCATGCTGCCCGCCGGCACCGTGCGGATGCCGTGGCTGAACTTGACGCGCGCCCACTGCTGCACTTCCTCGCCGTCACCGACAGGATCGGAGGAGAAGTAGATGCCGGCGACGGTGCCGACGCCCCACTCGGGGTAGGTGAGGCAGCGCGCGTAGCGGTGCACGACGGAGTGGTCGGGCACCCGGCTGCCGAAGGGGTCGTTTTCGGCGCGGTCTTTGGCCGGCGCCCGGGCGCGCTGTTCGGCTTCGTAGTTGCGCCGGCCGGCCTCTTCGCGCTCGCGGCGGGCGGCGGCGGCGCTGACTTTGACGGCGTTCGCCGAGACCTTGCCCCCGCGCGAGCCCTCTGCCAGGCGCTCGAGCTGGTCGGCTGCCTCATTGATCGCCTTGAGGTGGCGCTCGTGCTCGAACTGCCGTCCCTGGGGCGCAACGTCGGGGTGCCAGCGCTTGGCCATGCGCCGGCGCGCGAGCTGCACGTCGCGCTTGGTGAACGGCGCCTCGAGCTCCAGCAGGAGCAAATGCTGTTCGACATCGAGGACCGTGGTCGGCATGACCCGACAACGTTAGCGAGGGTTGGGCGGGATTCGGTTGGTCTCTATCCTGCGTGCGAATGTCCTCCCAGTACATCTTCACGATGCACCGGCTGTCGAAGCTGCACCCGCCGGACAAAACGGTGCTCGACAACGTCTCGCTGGCGTTCTATCCGGGCGCCAAGATCGGCGTGCTCGGCTACAACGGCGCCGGCAAGTCGACGCTGCTGCGGATCATGGCGGGGATCGACCAGGAGTACCGCGGCGAGGCCGCGCTCGCTCCGGGCGCGAGCGTCGGGATGCTCGAGCAGGAGCCGCACCTGGACGAGAGCAAGGACGTCAAAGGCAACGTCGAGGACGGCGTCGCCGAGACCAAGGCGCTGCTCGACCGCTTCAACGAGCTCGCGGCCAACTACTCGGATGAGACCGCCGAGGAGTTCGGGCAGATCCAGGCGAAGATCGAAGCGGCGGACGCGTGGAACCTCGATACGCAGCTCGAATACGCGATGGACGCGCTGCGCCTGCCGCCGCCCGACGCCGACGTCAGCACGCTCTCGGGCGGCGAGCGCCGCCGCGTGGCGCTGTGTCGGCTGCTGCTGCGCGCTCCCGACCTGCTGCTGCTGGACGAGCCCACCAACCACCTCGACGCCGAGTCGGTGGCGTGGCTCGAGCAGCACCTGTCCGAGTACAAGGGCGCGATCGTGGCGGTCACGCACGACCGCTACTTCCTCGACAACGTCGCCGGCTGGATCCTCGAGCTGGACCGCGGCAAGGGCATCCCCTACCAGGGCAACTACTCGAGCTGGCTCGAGCAGAAGCAGGCGCGGATGGCCCAGGAAGAGCGCTCGGAAAAGGGTCGCGAGCGCACGATCGCGGCGGAGCTCGAATGGGTGCGCACCAACCCCAAGGGCAAACGCACGAAGTCCAAGGCGCGCCTGGCGCGCTACGAGGAGCTGATCGCCGAGGACGCCAACATCAAGCTCGACGAGGTCCAGATCCACATCCCGCCGGGGCCGCGCCTCGGCGAGAAGGTCCTGACGGCGACCGATCTGGTCAAGGGCTTCGGCGACCGGCTGCTGATCGAGTCGCTGTCCTTCGATCTGCCCGCGCGCCGGGATCGTCGGCGTGATCGGCGCCAACGGCGCCGGCAAGACGACGCTGTTCAGGATGATCACCGGCGAGGAGACGCCCGACAGCGGCAAGCTCGAGCTCGGCGACACCGTCCAGCTCGCCTACGTCGACCAGTCGCGCGACTCGCTCAACCCCGAGAAGACCGTCTGGGAGGAGATCTCCGAAGGCTACGAGCACATAAAGGTCGGCGACCGCGAGGTCAACTCGCGCCAGTACACAGCCGGCTTCAACTTCAAGGGCAGCTCCCAGCAGGCGCGCATCGGCAAGCTCTCCGGCGGCGAGCGCAACCGCGTGCACCTCGCCAAGCTGCTGCGCAGCGGCGGCAACCTGCTGCTGCTGGACGAGCCCACCAACGACCTCGACGTGGACACGCTGCGCGCGCTCGAGAACGCGCTGCTGGCTTTCCCCGGCTGCGCGATCGTGATCTCCCACGACCGCTGGTTCCTGGATCGCGTCGCCACGCACGTGCTGGCGTTCGAGGGCGACTCGCAGGTCACGTGGTTCGAGGGCAACTTCGAGGCCTATGAGGAGCACCGCCACGCGCTGCTCGGCGCGGCCGCCGACCGACCCCACCGCATCACCTACAAGCGGCTCGTACGTGGCTGAGCGCCAAGCAGGCGAGCAGTCGCTCGCCGAGCAGCCGAACAGCGAGACCGGCAAGTTCGACCGCGACACAGCCGTGTGGCTCGAGGATGGGGCGAGCGGGTCACCCGAGGGCGACAGTGACGACGGAGCCGGTCGGCGCCTGCGCTTCGGCGCCGAGGTCGCGCCCGACTGGCGCGCAGGTCGTGGACCGCACGGCGGCTATCTCGCGGCGATGCTGCTGCGCGCGCTGGTCGAGTCGGTCGCCGACGCAGACGCGCGCGCCGCGCTCGCTGACGATCCACTACGCGCAGGGCGCCCGAGCCGGGGCCCGGTGCAGATCACGCACGACGATCGAGCGCGGCGGGCGCTCGCTGAGCACGCTCTCGGCGCGGATGCACCAGGACGGGCAGCTGATCGCGCTCGCGCTTGCGGCCTTCTCGGTCCCGTGGGGCGGCCCGGAGATCTCCGACGTGCAGATGCCAGACGGTCGAGCCGCGCCGATCCATCGCGTGAGGGCGTCAAGCTGATCAAGCGCGGCGGCCCTGAGTTCGCACATCAGATCGTGCTGCAGCCGCGCATGCAGGGGTGCCGTGTCGCGGCGAGCGAGCAGCCGATGGAGATCCGCGGCTGGATCGGGCTCGCCGAGCCGCGCCCGATCGACGCGCCTGTCGCTGGCGTTCTTCAGCGACGCGCTGATCCCCGCGCCCTACATGCGCGTGTCCGAGCCGGTCGCCGTGCCGACAGTCGATCTCACCGTCCACTTCCACGCGCACGACGCCCAGCGACCGACGTGCCGGACCCGCGCGAGCTGTGCCTGGCGAGGACAGCACGGAGCTCGTCCACGACGGCTTCTTCATCGAGGACGGAATGATCTGGGCGCCGACGGCACGCTGCTGGCGCAGTCGCGCCAGCTCGCGATCGTGATTCCGTTCGCCGAGCGCTCGTGATCAGCGCTCGCGCTGTAGCGTGCACGGCGCATGGCTGACTACACCGCGAAGAAGCTGAACGAGATGGAGGCCGGCTTTGGCGGCGGCTTCGTCAAGGCACGGGCCGAGCTCGGCGTCACGGCGTTCGGCTTTCAGGTGATCCAGATGCCGCCGAGCTACGGCGACTACCCCGAGCACGATCACGCGGAGAGCGGTCAGGAGGAGGTCTTCCTGGCGCTCGGCGGCTCGGGCTGGATGGACATCGAAGGTGAGCGCGTCGAGCTCGACAGCGAGACGTTCGTGCGGGTCGGCCCGGAGCCACAGCGCAAGGTCCATGCCGGGCCCGGAGGGTCTGCGCATGCTGGTGATCGGCGGCTGCCCCGGTGCGCCGTACGCGGTCTCCCCGATGAGCGAGCTGAGCGCCACCAGCTAAGGCGGGGTAGGGATGCTGCTCGCGACGTTCACCTTCGGCGATGCGCTGCTCACGGCGCTCGAGTTCGCGTTCCTGTTCCTCTGGATCTGGATCGCGGTCGGCGTCGTGTTCGACATCTTCCGCAGCCGCGACCTCTCCAACTGGGCCAAGGCGCTGTGGCTCCTGTTCATCTTCGTGCTGCCGCTGCTCGGGGTGCTCGCATACGTGATCGTGCGGGGCCACACGATGCACGAACATCAGGCCGAGGACCGCACGCACGTCGAAGCGATCCGCCAGGCGGGCGGCAGCCCCGCCGAGGAGATCAGCAAACTCGCCGAGCTCAAGGACCGCGGCGTGCTCAGCGACGAGGAGTTCGAGCGCGCGAAGGCGCGGGTCCTCGCGTAGGCGAGTCCTGCGGGGCTTCGACGTTTTGAGCGCGCTCGCGCAACGGCGCTAGCGCGCGAACGACGTCTCGCGCGTCAGTCGCAGCGCCGCGGCGGCGATCAGACGCGCGCTCGCGTGCACGTCCTCGAGCTGCACGAGCTCGACCGGTGAGTGCATGTAGCGGATCGGGATCGAGACGAGGCCCGTGGGCACGCCGCCGCGGCTGAGGTGCACGGCATCCGCGTCGGTGCCGGTCGCGCGCGCGGAGGCCTCGACCGTGAACGGGATCTTCTCGGCCTCGCCGGCCTCGAACAGCAGCTCGAACAGCGCGTTGTTGAGCGTCGAGCCGCGCGTGATCACGGGACCTGAGCCGAGCTCGTGCTTGCCGGCCTCCTTGACGTCGATCCCGGGCGCGTCGGTGGCGTGGGTGACGTCGACGACGATCGCCGCGTCGGGCTCGAGCGCGAACGCGCTCGTGCGCGAGCCGCCGAAGGTGATCTCCTCCTGTGCGGCGGCGACCGCGGCGATCTCCCACTGCGCACCGCCGGCCTCCGCGACAGGCGCGCGGCCTCGAGCGCGACGAACGAGCCGAGCCGGTTGTCGAGCGCGCGCGAGGTCAGGCGACCGTTGGGGAGCTCGAGCGGCTGCGCGTCGATCACGGCGACGTCGCCGATCCGCACCAGCTCGCGCGCCTGCTCGCCGTCGCGGGCGCCGATGTCGATGTGCAGGTCGCGGATCTCGGCGACCTTCTTGCGCTCCTCATCGCGCAGCAGGTGGATCGGCTTCTTGCCGACGACGCCCGCCACCGGGCCGTCGCGGGTGTCGAGCACGACACGCTGGCCGACGAGGATCTGTGCGTCCCAGCCGCCGACCTCGCGGAACCACAGGTAGCCGTCGTCGTCGATGTGCGTGACGATCAGACCGATCTCGTCGATGTGGCCCATCACGAGCAGCCGGCGCGGCGCTTGCTCGTAGCCATGCTTGGGCGCCACGAGCGCCAGCGGCGTGCCGACGAGGTCGGTGCTGACCTGCGCGAACTCGCTCGCCGCGTCGCGCCACACGCCGGCGGGGGCGGTCTCATAGCCGGACGGGCCGCGCGCGATGAGCAGGTCGCGCAGCAGCGGCGGGCACGCCGGCGCGCCGGGCGGGTGCTGTGGCGTTGCGCCGGACGCTTTGCGCGCGGCGGGGCTCATGCCGCCAGCAGCGCCCGCAGTACGTACTGGAGGATGCCGCCGTGGCGGAAGTACTCGGCCTCGCGCGGCGTGTCGATCCGCACGCGCGCGTCGAACTCGATCGGGCTCGGCGTCGGCGCGCTCGGCGCGCACGCGCAGCCTCAGCCGGCGGCCCGCCGCCGTCGGCCATCGCCTCGGCGAGGCCGGTGATCGAGAACGTCTCCTCGCCGGTGAGCCCGAGCGAGGCGGCGCTCTCACCGTCGCGGAACTGCAGCGGCAGCACGCCCATGCCGATCAGGTTCGAGCGGTGGATGCGCTCGAAGCTCTCGGCGATCACCGCGCGCACGCCGAGCAGCTTCGTGCCCTTGGCCGCCCAGTCGCGGGAGGAGCCGGTGCCGTACTCCTTGCCGGCGAGCACCACCAGGTCGATGCCCTGCCTCGATGTAGCGCATGGCGGCGTCGTAGATCGACAGCTGCTCGTTCGAGCCATCGGCGAGGTAGTAGGTGTTGCCGCCCTCCGGCAGCGGCTCCAGCCCGGCCACGTCGCGGCCGAGCAGGTTGCGCAGGCGGATGTTCGCGAACGTGCCGCGCATCATCACCTCGTGGTTGCCGCGGCGGGCGCCGTACGAGTTGAAGTCGCGCGGCGCGACGCCCTGCTGCTGCAGGTACAGGCCGGCCGGGCCCGTCGCGCTTGATCGAGCCGGCGGGCGAGATGTGGTCGGTGGTGACGCTGTCGCCGAGCAGCGCCAGCACGCGCGCGCCGTCGATGTCGCGCACCGGCTCGGGCTCGGCGGGCATGCCCTCGAAGTACGGCGGCAGGCGCACGTAGGTCGAGTCGCGATCCCAGGCGAAGCGCTCGCCCTCGGGCACCGGCAGGCCGTTCCAGTTCTCATCGCCCGCGAACACCTCGCCGTAGCTCTTGCGGAACATGTCCGCGCGTACGGCCTCGCCGATCGTCTCGGCGATCTCCTGCGCGGAGGGCCAGATGTCCTTGAGGTAGACGTCCTGGCCCTGCTCGTCCTGCCCGAGCGGATCGCCGACGATGTCGATGTCCATCGTGCCGGCGAGCGCGTAGGCGACGCACAGCGGCGGCGAGGCGAGGTAGTTCATCTTCACGTCGGGGTTGATGCGCCCCTCGAAGTTGCGGTTGCCCGAGAGCACCGACACGACCGCGAGGTCGGCCTCGTTGACCGCCTGGGAGACCTCGTCGGGCAGCGGGCCGGAGTTGCCGATGCAGGTGGTGCAGCCGTAGCCGACGAGGTTGAAGCCGAGCTGCTCGAGCGGCTCGGTGAGGCCGGCGCTGGTCGAGATACTCGGTGACGACCTTGGAGCCGGGCGCGAGCGAGGTCTTGACCCACGGCTTGGAGCGCAGGCCGCGAGCGAGCGCGTTGCGCGCGAGGATGCCCGCGCCGATCATCACCGACGGGTTCGACGTGTTGGTGCAGCTCGTGATCGCCGCGATCACCACGTGGCCGTGGTCGAGCTCGACCTCGGTGCCGTCGGCGAGCGTGCAGCGCGCGGCGGTCGCGGAGCGCACCGTGACAGCGCCGCCGTCTCCGCCTTCCACGTAGCTCGGGCCGCCGTCGGCGGCGCGCGGGTGGTCGTTGCCGTTGGCGGGCGGGTCGCTGGTGGGGAAGCTCTCCGCGTCGGCCTCGTCGCGGGCGTCGTAGTGCTGGACGTAGCCGCCGAGCGCGTCGCGGAAGGCGACCTGCGCGTCGCTGAGCGCGATCCGGTCCTGCGGGCGCTTGGGGCCGGCGATGCTCGGCTCGACGGTGGCGAGGTCGAGCTCGATCGTGTCGCGTGAACGTGGGCTCTTCCGAGCTCTCGTCGTGCCATAGCCCCTGCTCCTTGGCGTAGGCCTCGACGAGCGCGATCTGCTCGCGTGGCGCGCCCGGACAGCTCGAGGTAGGTGAGCGTCTCGGCGTCGATCGGGAAGATCGCGCAGGTGGAGCCGAACTCGGGCGACATGTTGCCGATCGTGGCCCTGTCGGCGATCGGCAGCCCGGCGAGCCCGGCGCCGTAGAACTCGACGAACTTGCCCACGACGCCGCGCTCGCGCAGCATCTGCGTGACGGTGAGCACGAGGTCGGTGGCGGTCGCGCCCTCGGGCAGCTCCCCGTGCAGGCGAAAGCCGAGCACCTGCGGGATCAGCATCGACATCGGCTGGCCGAGCATCGCCGCCTCGGCCTCGATGCCGCCCACGCCCCAGCCGAGCACGCCCAGGCCGTTGACCATCGTCGTGTGCGAGTCGGTGCCGACGAGCGTGTCCGGGTAGGCCTGTCCGGTCTTGTCGTCGGCGAAGACCACGCGCGCGAGGTACTCGAGGTTGACCTGGTGGACGATGCCGGTGTCCGGCGGCACGACCGCGAAGTCGTCGAACGCGCCCTGGCCCCAGCGCAGGAACACGTAGCGCTCCTGGTTTCGCTCGAACTCGCGCTCGGCGTTCACGCGGAAGGCGTCGCGGGTGCCGAACGCGTCGACCTGCACGGAGTGGTCGATCACGAGCTCGGCGGGCGCCAGCGGGTTGATCTTGGCTGCATCGCCGCCCATGCTCGCCATCGCCTCGCGCATGGCGGCCAGATCGACGACCGCGGGCACCCCTGTGAGGTCCTGCATCAGCACGCGCGCAGGCGTGAACGCGATCTCCTTGCTCGGCTGCGCCTTCGCGTCCCAGCCGGCGAGCGCTTCGATGTCGGCGGCGCGCACCGCAGCCCGAGCCCTCGTTGCGCAGCAGGTTCTCGAGCAGCACCTTCAGCGAGAACGGCAGCCGCGCCACGTCAAAGCGCTGCTGCAGCGCGTCGAGGCGAAAGATCTCGTAGCTGCGCTCACCGACCGCGAGCGTGTCCTTGGCGCCAAAGCTGTTCGCGGTGGCATGACCTGCCAGTCTACGAGGCGCGCGTCACGCGTCCGCTTGCCCTGGCGCTTGGAGCGCAGCAGCGCCGCGTCGCAGGCCTCGAGCAGCTCATCGGTGCTCATCGGTGCCTGCCACTGCGCCACGCCGATCGAGGCCGGACACGCCGCGCCGACCCTCGCCGTCGTGTCCAGGGATCGCCCGCAGCCGCTCGAGCGCACGGCTCGCGGCCGCCGCGGCGCTCTCGAGCTCCGCGTTGGGCAGGATCACGACGAACTCGTCGCCGCCGTAGCGCGCGACGCGATCGAACGCACGGAACTCCCCGACGAGCGCCTGGACCACGCTGCGCAGCATCGCGTCGCCGGCCTGATGGCCGTGGCGGTCGTTGACGAGCTTGAAGTCGTCGAGGTCGATCAGCAGGCACGACAGCGGGCCGCCGGTCCGCGTCGCGCGGCCGATCTCCTCGTCCAGGCGCCTGCGCATCGCGCGATGGTTCATGCAGCCGGTGACCGCGTCGGTCCCAGCCTCGGCGCGCGCGCGCGCGAGCGCCAGCGCGGTGGCCGCCTGGTCGACGAGCGCGGCCGCGAGCTCGACCTCTGCCGGCGACGAACGCATCTGAGCCGCGGCGCACGAGCACCACGACGGCCTCGACCTCGCCGCGCTCGGCCAGCGGCACGCAGCAGCGCGCGAGCTCACGGGCCCGGTCTCCGCCAGGCGCGGCACGCTCGCCGCGAGCTCCTGCGGGTCGGCGGCGAGGAAGCTGCTGCCGGTGTTCGCGACCCAGCTCACGCCGGGCGGGCGCTCGGCTCGCGGCAGCAGGTAGCTGAGCCGGCCGATGCCGCTCGAACATGTACACGGCGACGAGCTCCTCGCTCGGCGTCTCCGTCGACGACGAGATGGTGGACGTGGACCTCGTCGGCGCCGGGCGCCGACAGCAGCTCGCCGGCGAGCGACCTGAAGCATCGTCATCAGCGTCGCTGGCGTCGTCGGCCAGCGCCGTCAGATGGCGGATGCCCGCGAGCAGGCGATCGACGCCCGCCGAGGATGCTCGAGGTATCCATACCCGTAACGACATCCATGCAGACAATGTACGACATGCGAGGCCGCTGTGGGCTTTCGCCACCCCGGGCGCGCATCCCGGCGACGGCTGGAGCGACCGCGTGCAGGCGCCACCGTGTCGGCTCCGACCACGTCTTCGAGCGCAGGGGCGGCCCGAAGGCCGCCCTTCATGACTGTGGCTGTCGATCGCTCGCTAGGGAACTTGACCGTCACGAAGGCGGTCGAGTCGCGCGCCCTTCTTCTTGGGCACGAAGCCGACGCGGACCTTCACCTTGAACGGCTGCGCCTGCTGCGCCCGACAGCGCGAGAGCGGGACCTCAGCGTCGTCGCTTTGCTCGGCCCGCTGAGGTTCGATTGCGCTGGTTTTGAGGCCCTTGCCGCTGCCGCTGATGCGCCCGGCGGCGAAGGTCTTCGACGCGTCAGGTAGCGCGTGTTGCCGACGACCTTGTGACCGACGATCTGCACGCCGCAGCCGGTCGGGCGATCATCGTGTTCTGTTTGACGACCTTGCCGTTCTGGCCGGTGATGGTCGTCGGCATCACAGCTTCGCCGTGCACAGGTTGGTGTTGAGGTTACCGTCGTCAGCGCCGAGTGCGGGCCCGTCGGCAGGTTGACGGTGATGCTCGAGACCGGCACGTCCGGGGTGGTCGCGAAGTTCGTCGTCGTGATGCCGTTTTTGATGTTCGTCTTGCCTTCGACGATCATGCGCACGCCCTCGCCTTCGAGCACGAGCTCGAGGCTCGGGAATTCTTCGCCGCCGTGCGAGACGAGGAAGGCCGGGCCCTTCATCGGCACCGGGAGCGTCGGCGTGATCGCCGTGGCCGAGCCCACTTCAGATCCCGGGCGATACTTTCGCGCAGCTGAGCGGGTTTTCTTCGAACGTCTTCGCCAGGCACGCTTTCTGCAGCGTCGTCAGACGTGACGGCAGCTGCTTTCGGCAGCGTGCACCAGCACCGATTTGATGTTCGCCTGGCCGCCCGGCATGCGTGATCGTCGTCACAAGGCTCGCACCGTTGGTTTTCGAGTGTTTGGCGCCGGTCGACGCGGTGAACGCCGGCTTGAAGCCAAGCCCACTGCAGCCTTCGGCCTGGAACGGGCTCGAGAGCCCCGTCTGAACCGTCCCGAACGTCGAGGTCAGGGTCGATTCGGTCGCCTCGCACCGCGCAGTTGGTCGGGTTCAGCAGGAAGCCCTGCCTGTTGACGTTCACGCTGAGCGAGCGCAGCCGCAGCGGGATGCCCTTGACGATCGTCGGCAGCGCGCTTTCCGCCGTGACGCGCGCGGTCGTCTGGTTGATGTTGATCGTCGAGCGCGTCACGATCGTGCCCGAGGTTGAACGGGCCGGCGACCGCCGGCACCGCGATCGACAGGCCGAACGGCGCGCCGTTGTAGGGGCCGGTCATGTACACCGGGCCGGTGAACGTGTACGGCGAGCTGCCCGAGCCCGCTGTCACCGTCGCGGTGCCGATCTTGCTGGCCGCCGCACGTGCCCTGCGCAGCCTGCGGTTCGCCGCACAGCGTGACGTCGGGATCTCGCCGACGAGGCCCGAAGGCAGCGTCGTCTTGACCTTCTGCAGGTACTGCTGGCCTTCGGGGCGCGCCAGGTTGAACGTGTAGGAGCTGTGCGCCCGCGGCCGTCGGCGGTTCGTATTCTGTGCTCTGGACGAGCGAGAACGGGATCGACGACGCGCAGCCGGTGACGGAGACGCCGAACGGATCCGAGGCCGTCGCCGCTGCACGGCAGCGACCGGCGTGAAGCTCGCCGCAGCCGTTCGGATGCCGCAGATCAGCGGGTTGGCGACCGACGTGAGCACGCCGCGGTTGAAGTTGATGGTCAGGTTGCTGAACGGCTGTTCCGGGTTTTCGTTGAAGACCGTCGTCAGCTGCCCGGTCGCTTCGTTCGGCATCGACTTCGCCTTTGATGCGGACCGAGACGCCGTAGCGTGTCGAGTTGGCGACGACGTAGATCGTGTATGGGGGGCCGGTGATCGGACCCGATTCGGGGCCGCCGAGGTACACGCTTGCCCGTCAGCGAGCCATCGGGCAGAGTCGGGACGTTCGAGGCTGACCGTTCCCAGTTCCGAGCCCGACGGGCAGGCCACACCGAATACTTCGCTGTGGATCCGCGCCTGGGCGGGCGTGCAGGCTTCGAGCCCTGCCGCCGCCGACGGGTTGAGCGTCATGCCTTCCGGCAGCGTGATCGACGCCGTCTTGACCTGGGACGGAGCGATCGCAGTCGGATTGTTCGTGCCCTTCGGGTTCGTTGAATCGAGCTTCGGTCGTGATCGGTTCGGGCTGGTCGCTGAGCGTCGAGCCGGATGCGAGTTCGCGAATTCCGGTCTCGAAGGTCGAGCGCTTCCGCAGCCATCGAGCCCGATCGGGGTTGTGAACGCCTTCGCGCGTCGTTTCGCCGGCGGTGTCTTTCAGTGTCACGTAGGTGGTGTTGTCGCCCGGGCAGCTGGTGGCGTTCGTGATGAAGTCGCCTTCGCCGCTGGCTTGCCGAACAGGACCTGCCGCGAGCTGACCAGCGGCAAGCCGGGCTGACTTCGACTTCGAAGTAGTCGTGGTAGTCGCCTTGATCCGTGTCCCGACTTCGCTTCGCTTGCCCCATTCGACGTTGCCTTTGACGAAGGAGTGCACGTAATACTGGGCGGGGCCGAGGCCTTTGGCTTCGGTAATCCCTTTCGGCAACGCCAGCGCGACCCCGATACAGGGACGCGTAGCTCTTCTCGGAAGCGGATTTCGCTTCTTCGGGTATCAGGTTGTAGACCTTGCCTTCGATCGGGGCATCGCCTGCCAGGCACCGAGGTACACGCGTGATCTTTTCGATGCCGATCTCGTGTGCATTTCCGCAGTTCGGCTGCGTATAGAGCCTGCTCCGGGCGCCAATTCGTTTTCGTCGAATTCCGTCCATCGAGCACTGATGCACGGCAATCGGGGAGGTGGCAAGGCCCGTCGCGACATCCACCCTGACGTGGTTGACGACGCCTGTCGGGACCGCGTGTCGGGTAGGCACCGACCGTCTCGACTTTGAAGTCGGTCACGCCGTATGGCACCCGTCCACCTGCTTCCGTGAAGCCCTGTTCTTGCGCTTCAGCGACCGTGACTTCTTCCTTCGGCCGCGTTAGAACACGGTCCGCAGTTCTTCTTCGCTACCGCATTTTACGAACGCTTCCTTGCAGTTCGTCGCGACGAACTTTTCGACTTGGAACGGACCCGCCTGCGCGGCCCGGAGCCGATAGGGCGATCAGCCCGAGCGCGCTCGCCAGGAGCGCCACGAGCGAAACACGGACCTTGGACCTCACGGCTACCTCCCCTATCGGAACTCGGCTGGATCGAGACACGCCTGCACCCCTCAGAGACTCCGCGCAGGCGAAAAAGTTGCGGTTTACCAGCCGATCTATTAGACGCACTAACGCCGACTCCTTCAAACTACTGCCGGCCGGGACGCCTCCCGGTGGCACTCGACGCATGTTGTTCTAGCGCGCGGAGGCGCGTCCGCAATCCTTGGCTGGATCCGGCCACGGGCGGTGGCGATCCGGGCAGGCCGAGCTAGCGGGCCGGCAGCGCGGACTCGAGCTGCACCACCGGGCCGAAGCCGACGCGCAGCAGCGCGCCGCCGCCGGGCGCGTTCTGCGCCTCGACGAAGCCGCCGCACGCCTCGGCCGCCTGGCGCACGATCGCCAGGCCGAGGCCCGAGCCGGGGAGCTTGCGCGCGTCCCGCGCGCGGTAGAAGCGGTCGAACACGAACGGCAGATCGGCCTCCTGGAAGCCCGGGCCGTGGTCGCGAACGCTCAACACCCCGTCCTTGAGCGCGACCTCCACGTTCGCACTCGCCGGACTCCACTTGCGGGCGTTGTCGATCAGGTTCGAGACCGCGCGGCCGATGCGGTCGGCCTGTCCGCGGACGATCGTCGGCTCGAGCGCCAGCTCGAAGCCGACCTCGCCGTCTCGATCCGCGCGCCGGCGCGCGCTCGCCACGGTGCTGCTCACGACCTCGTCGAGGCGCACGTCATCCACGGACCCATCGGCTGCGGTGCCGCGAGCCAGCTCGACGACGTCACCGACCAGCGCCGTCAGCTCGTCGAGCTCCGCGACGATGTCCGCCCGCAGGCTCGCCTGCTCCTCCGGCGCGAGCCGCTCCGCCTCTGCCGAGAACCTGGATGTTCGCGCGCAGCGAGGAGATCGGCGTACGCAGCTCGTGGCTCGCGTCCGCGATCAGGTGGCGCTGGGCCTGCACCGAGCGCTCGAGCGCGTCGAGCGTGCCGTTGAAGCTCTCCGCCAGGCGCGCCAGCTCGTCGCGCCCCTCCACCTCGAGCCTGTGCGAGAGGTCGAGGTTGCCCGTGAGCGGCTCGGTGCGCTCGGTGAAGCGCGCGATCGGCGCCAGCGCCGTGCGCGCCACCAGCGCGCCGAGCAGCGCCGCCAGCACCACCCCGCCGGCGCCGATCAGCGCGAGGATCAGCAGCACCTGGCTGAGCTCGTGTTGACCTCTGTCAGCGGCTGGGCCACCATCACCGCGCCGCCGGAGCGGTGCCGAGCGTGAGCACGCGCAGCTTCGTGCCGCCGACGGTGCGATCGGTGAGGCTGGTGCCGCTGCCGCGCCGAGCGATCGCGCGGTCACCCGCCGTCAGGGCGATCTTGCTCGGCGCCGACCCCTGGCCGCCGGGGACGAACACCTGCCCCTGCGGGGAGATGAACTGCACGTAGCCCGACGCCGCGCCGAACGGCTCCGGTTCGACCCTGTTGGGAAAGCCGTTCGCTCGTCCCCGCGCCGCACCCACAGCCGCGCCAGCCGGTGGGCCGCCATAGCCGCCGGCCGGTTCACCGCCGCCGGGCAATCCGCCGCCCGCGGGCGTCGGCACGTTGGCGCCCGCATGCGCGACAAGCGTCTGTGCGCGCGCACGCAGAGCGCTGTCGATCTGGCCACGGAGATCCGAGCTCACCGCCACGTACAGCCCGATCGCCGCCGCCAGCACCGCCAGCGCCACCGACAGGCTCGCGACCGCGGCGATGCGCGTGCGCAGCGTCATCGCGTGTCCGGCGGTCTCAGGCGCGCGCTCACGGCTCGCGCAGGGCGTAGCCGACGCCGCGCACCGTGTGGATCAGCTCGCGCGCGCCCGCGTCCTCGAGCTTGCGGCGCAGGTAGCCGACGTACACGCGCAGCGCGTTCGATGTCGGACCGAAGTCATAGCCCCACACGCGGTCGTAGATCAGGCTGTGGGAGAGCACGCGCCGGGGGTTCAGCATCAGCAGCTCCAGCAGCTGGTACTCGGTGCGGGTCAGCTCGACGAAGTTCTCGCCCACCTATGCCCCGTGGCGCTCGGCATCCAGGCGCAGCTCGGCGAACGACAGCGCGTCAGGATCGGAATCCGGGTTGGCGCGGCGCAGCAGCGCGCGCAGCCGCGCCTTCAGCTCGCCAACGTCGAACGGCTTGACCATGTAGTCGTCCGCACCGACGTCCAGACCGTCGATGCGATCCTGCACCGCATCGCGCGCCGTCAGGATCAGGATCGGGACGCGGTTGCCGAGGAGGCGCACCCGCCGGCACACCTCGAGGCCGTCGATCCCCGGCAGCCCGACGTCGAGCACCACCGCGTCGGGAACCGCCTGAACGATCTGCTCGAGCGCGCTCTCGCCGTCCTCGGCCAGCTGCACCTCATAGCCGGCCAGCGACAGCGCGCGCCGCAGCGCTTCGCGCACGGCGCGGTCGTCATCGACCACGAGGATCCTCACGGGCTTGATTGTTACGTGCCCACGCTCGACAGCGCGCTCGCGCGGCCCTGGCAGTCATACAGCGTCGCCGCGGAGCTCGAGCTGCTCGCCGAGCTGGAGCTGGAGCTGGAGCCGGAGCCCGACGGCAGCGTCACCGCCACGCACGCCTTGGCGACGGCTTTCATCGCCGTTTTCGCGCCCGTGCGCGTGTCGCCGGGCAAGCCGCGAGCGGTCGCGGTGGCGCCCTGTTCGTCCAGCACCCAGCGGATCTTGCCGGCGCGCACCTCGCCGGCGAGCCACGACACGCTGACGTCGCTCTCGCGTCCGGAGAAGCCGCCGATGCCCGCCACGTCTGCGTCCTGGGTGAGGATCGACGAGGCGGCGTTCGACTGGCTGGCCACCGCGATCGTGCCGCCGCCGTGCTGCTTGACGTAGGCGAGGATGCTGGTGGTCACGCTGCCACCGATCGGGGCGCCCATCACGCCGCCCTGGCCGCCAGCGCGACTCGCGTCCACCGCCGCGGAAGCCACCCGCACCGGTCGAGCCTGAACCCGAGCCGAACAGCTGCGCTCCGGGAGCGTCGTGCCCGCGCCTACGCCCGCAGACCCAGCCGCGCCGGGGGCACCGCTGGGTGGAGTGCCGGCGCCAAAGCCTCCGGGCCACCCGCTCCGCTGCCGCCAGCGCCGAAGCCACCGCCCGGGCCGCCCGCGCCACGGGATCCACCGAAGCCACCGCCGCCGCCTGGACCGCCGGCCTCGACGGATGCCGGTCCGCCGGCGGGGAAGGTGCCGCTGGTGGCGTGGCCGAGCGTGTCGAACGCCCACACCGCTGGTGCCGCGAGCAGCGCCACCAGCACCGCCGCCAGGGCGCCGATCCGCACCGCCCGCGAGCTGAACGCGAGCAGCGCCAGGACGGCGAGCGCGCCGACGACGATCAGCACCGGAGGCAGCCACGTGAGCTGTCCGGGGTAGTCGGCGCGGACGACGAGCTCGACGACCACGCCGGCGAGCACCGCCAGCGCTGCGATCACGCGCGCTGTGCGCCCGGCGTGGAGCATCTGCGCCGCGCCGGCGCCGACGAGCGCCGCGACGAACGGCGCCAGCAGCGAGACGTAGTAGGGGTGGAAGATGCCGCCGGCGAAGCTGAACAGCAGCGGCGGTCGTGACGAACGCGCCGCCGATCGCGAGCAGCCAGCCGCTGCGCGCATCGCCGCGGCGCAGGCGACTCGCGATGAGGATGCCCAGCCCGCTGACGACGGCGAAGCCGAGCAGCCAGCCGGCCTGGCCGCCGAGCGCCGAGTTCAGCAGGCGCAGCGGACCGGGGCTGCCGCCGAACATCGTGCTCGCCGCTGCCTGCGGGACCGCCCGTCTGGCCGTCCACGCGTCCGAGGCCGTTGTATTCGAAGATCAGCGACAGGATCGTGTTGTTGCTCGTGCCGGACACCCACGGGCGGTCGGCCGCGGGGGTCAGTTCGACGAGCGCGGCCACGCGCCGCCGACGAGCAGCATCGCGCCGCCGCCGGCCAGCAGCTGACGCAGCGCGTGCAGACGTCCGCGCGCCGCGGGAGCGACCCACAGCCATGCCGCGACGATGCCGGGCACGACCACCAGCGCCACGAGCATCTTCGTCTCGAAGCCGAGGCCGACGAGCACGCCGGCGAGCACCAGCCAGCGCGTGCTGTGGCGGGTCGGGCCCGCATCAAGACCGCGAACGGTGCACCACAGCGCCGCGACGCAGCAGAGAACGAGCAGGCTGTCGGGGTTGTTGTGGCGCGAGATCGCCACGGTGATCGGCGTCAACGCCAGCGCCAGGCCCGCGACGAACCCGCCGACGCGCCCGAAGCGTCGGCGCACGAGGTCATACACGAGCGCCACGCTCGCCACCCCCATCAGCGCCTGCGGCACGAGGATGCTCAGCGAGCCGAAGCCGAACACGCGCACCGACAGCGCCTGCACCCACAGCGCCAGCGGCGGCTTGTCGACGGTCATGATGCCGCCGCGGTCGAGCGACGCGTACAGGAAGTCGTGCCAGCTCGAGCTCATCGACTTGACCGCCGCCGCGTAGTAGTCGTTGGCGAAGCCGTTGCGCGACAGCGCCCACAGGTTCAGGACCGCCGCGAGCGACATCACCGCGGCGAGCTCCGGGTAGCGCGCCAGCGCTGCCAGCGGCCGCGTCCACCTGCGGGCGCGAGGTGCCCACGCGACGCCGGCTCGCTGTCGCCACCGAGGGCGCCGAGCCGGTCGGCGATGTGGCTGTGCGTGGGCGCCATGAAAAGCTCATGCGGGCAGCTTCGCCGCGGCGTGTAGGAGCAGCGTGTGACCAATCTCAGAGTTTCCTAAGGGTGAGCTCTATGTGCGGATGTCGATCGCCGCACCGGCCGATCTGGGACGCCGGTCCATACCCGCTTGGGGCGTTCTGCGCCACGCTGACGCAAGCGGTGCGTACTGCGTCCCGGCCGAGGAAGAGGGTCATGCCAAGCAGATCGCCACAGATCGTTGCGCTCGGAGGCGGAGGTTTCTCGATGGAGAGAGATGGCTCGCTGCTCGACGACTACGTCCTGTCGCTCGCGGGTGCGGCGAGACCGCGGGTGTGCTTCCTGCCCACCGCCTCCGGCGACGCGGACCACTACGTGGTGCGCTTCTATCGCCGCTTCTCGCCCGACTGCGACGCGAGCCACGTGTCGCTGTTCCGCCGCGACCAGGGCACCGGCGGCGTCGAGGACGACCTCGCCAGCCACCTGCTGAGCCAGGACCTGATCTACGTCGGCGGCGGCAACGTCGTGAGCATGCTCGGCGCGTGGCGCGCGCACGGCCTCGACGCGATCCTGCGCAGAGCGTGGCGCCGCGGCATCGTCCTGTGCGGGCCGTCCGCCGGCTCGCTGTGCTGGTTCGAGCAGGCGCTCAGCGCCTTCCACGGCGCCCCACGGATGGTGCGAGGGCTCGGCCTACTGCCGTACTCCAACTGCGTCCACTACGACGCCGAGCCGGAGCGCCACGCCGAGTACCACCGCTTCGTCGCCGACGGCATGCGTCCGGGGTATGCCGTCGAGGACGGCGTCGCACTGCATTTCCGCGGCACGAGCCTCGAGCGGGTCGTCAGCTCGCGCGCCGACGGCGGCGCCTACCTGGTCGAGCCGTGCGGCGATCACGTCAGCGAGACGCGCCTCGAGGTCGAGCAGCTGGGTGAAGCCGGGCCGCTCGGCGGCGCCAAGGCGTGGCCGCCCGCCAGCGCTCCCCTGAACACCGCCGCCCAGGCGACGCCACCCCAAGAGGTCAGCGCCGGCGCGTCCGTCACACGTCCAGCAACGCCCGCCAGGGGCAGGACGGCGCCTGCTTCGGCGACGCGGCGAACGGCCGTTCACGCCAAACCGAAGCCCGTCCCGGCATGAGTGACCGAGCCGTCGTCGACGTACAGGAGCGCCAGATCTTCGCGATGGGCGGCGGTGGCTTCACGATGGAGCCCAACAACCCGCTGCTCGACGACTTCGTGCTGTCGCTCGCCGATGCCGGCGAGCCACGGATCCTGTTCCTGCCCACCGCCTCCGGTGACACCAACGCCCAGATCAACGCGTTCAGGGCCCGTTTCGCCGAGCGCGCGTGCATCCCCGAGCACCTGTCGCTGTTTCACCTGCGCGACTCCACGCGCCCGCTCGCCGAGGTCGTGCTCGGCCAGGACATCGTGTACGTCGGCGGCGGCTCGATGCGCAACCTGCTCGCGCTGTGGGATGCGCACGGGCTCGACCGCCTGCTGGTGCAGGCGTGGGAGCGGGGTACCGTGCTCGCCGGTCTGAGCGCCGGCGCGATGTGCTGGTTCCAGGGCGGGATCACCCGCTCGAGCGGGCCGCCAGAGCCAATCGCCGGCCTCGGCCTGCTCGAAGGCTCGCTCACCGTCCACGCCGACGGCGAGCCCGAGCGACTGCCCGTGTGGCTGACCAGCGTGCGGGACGGAAACCTCCCAGGCGGATGGGCGCTGGACGATGGCGTCGGCCTGCTGTTCCGCGGTGAGCGCCCCGAGCGCGCCGTCAGCTCGCGGCCCGGTGCGGGGGCGCAGCGCGTGGACGCCATCGCAGGCGAGCTCCTGCGCAAGCGCCTGGACGTCGAACTCCTGGGTGAGGGCCCTCGCGCGGCGCTCGGCGGGTTCGACGAGGCCGTGCAGGAACTGCGCCGGGTCAACCGCATGCGCCGCGGCACCTCCCGCGGTCGCGGCTGAGCCGCGGACCGAGCGGTCTTCGCAGCCCTAGAACAAGCGTCCAGGTTTGTGGGAATCTGCGGTGTCTGAGGCGCAAACTCGGCGAACAGCCCTTAAAGGACGACATGAATTGCCCGAAAAGGGCAGACGCCTGTCGGCCCGGCAGAACGACTCGACCGAGACTAAACGAACCCAAAATGCAAACTCAAGCCTCGACAACGATCTCCACCCAGAGGAACCTCCACCGCCTGCTGCGGTGCGTGTCCTCCGGCTACCTCTCCGGCGGCTGCTCCTGTCAGCAGACCGTTCCCGGCAGCGTCGCCGGCGCGGCATGGGCTCGCCAACTCGAGCATGCACCCGCGCTGGAAGACCAGTTTTTCCGCTTCACGTGGCGTGGCGCCGAGTGGCTCGGGTACGGCCTGCGCGACGGAGGCGTTCGCGGCGTGTACTGCCCCGAGCACAACGCCCAGCGCAGCGAGCGTCGCTCGCCCACCCGCAGCGTGGGCGTCGCGTCCTAGGGCGCGTTATGGGTCGACGCGCTCGAAAATCGCGGCGAGGCCCTGACCGCCGCCAATGCACATCGTCTCCAGCCCCAGACGCGCGTCGCGCCTGCGCATCTCGTTCAGCAACGTGGCCAGGATACGCGCCCCGGTCGCGCCGACGGGGTGACCGAGAGAGATGCCCGATCCGTTCACGTTGACGCGCTCGAGACCGTCGTGAAGCTGCCACTCGCTCAGCACCGCCAGCACCTGTGAGGCGAAAGCCTCGTTGAGCTCGATCAGGTCGATCTCGTCGAGCGTCAGCCCGGCGCGCTCGAGCGCCAGCCTCGTCGACGGCACCGGCCCGATGCCCATCGTCTCGGGTGCCACGCCGGCCACAGCCCACGAGCGCAGGCGCGCGAGCGGCTGCAACCCCAACTCGGCCGCCTTTTCGGCGTGTGTGACGATGCAGATCGCCGCGCCGTCGTTCTGACCGCTGCTGTTGCCGGCGGTGACGGTCGCCTCCGCGTCGCTGGCGCCCATGATCGCCCGCAGCCGCTCGAGCGTCTCGAGTGTCGTGTCGGCTCGCGGGTGCTCGTCGAGCTCCACGACCGAGTCGCGAACCGACACCGGCACGATCTCCTGCGCAAATGCACCGCTCTGCTGAGCGGCGACGGCGCGCTGGTGCGAGCGCAACGCCAGCTCGTCCTGCTCGGCCCTTGCAATCCGGTACTGGCGCCGCACGTTCTCGGCGGTCTCGAGCATCCCGCCCGGCACCGGGTGATTGACGCCGCCGGCGTTGACTCGTGCGCGTTCGAGGCGGTCCTCGAGCTTGATCGCTCCGCTCTTGACGCCCCAGCGCGGTCTCGTCGAGTAGAACTCGGCCTGGCTCATGCTGTCCGCTCCGCCCGCCAGCACCAGCTCCGCAGCGCCTGTCTGCACGTGCATGCAGCCGTAGATCACCGCCTGTAGCCCTGAGCCGCAGCGACGGTCGATCTGCAGACCCGCGACCTCAACCGGCAACCCGGCGTCGAGCGCCGCGACGCGGCCGATCGCGGGTGCCTCGCCGCTGGCGTAGCACTGGCCCATGATCACGTCGTCGATGTCCTCGCCGCGCAGCCCTGTGCGGCTGACCAACTCCCGGATCACCGTCGATGCCAGGGTCGCGGCGCTGACATCGCGCAGCACGCCGCCGAAGCGCCCCACCGGCGTCCGCAGCGGTTGGCAGATCACGGCCTCTCTGGTTGTCATGGCGTTCAGCGGAGCCTCCGGGAGAAATTTGAGCCAGCGCATCCTAGCCGCGGTAGGCTCTTGCCGAAGGCCACACCGACCCGTCCTCTTGCAGAAGACAAGCGTGGAGCGCACCAGCGACAAGCCATTTGGAGACGCGCTTCGCGCGCTCATGACCGAGCGCGCGCTCAGCTACAGGGCCCTGGCGGACGCCACCCGTGAACTCGACGGCAGGGGCATGACGCATGCTCACATCAACATGCTCGCCAACGGCCACGACAAGCCCTCCACGCGCGCGATGGAGCTGATCGCACGCGCATGCGAGATCGAGCCCGAGTACTTCGCCGAATACCGGCTGGCGGCGGCGATGCGCGCGCTCGACCCCGCCGAGGTCGGGCTCGAGCAGGCCTTGGAGAACCTCAACGCCCGGCTCGGCGGCCGAGCAACTGGCGCCAAAGCACACCCGCAGCCAGGGCTACAAGCACGATCTCGTCCCACGCAGTAGACAGCGGGTCGTACGGGCTCACCGCGATAACGAAGAGCACGAGCCAACTCAGCCACGCCACCTGCACGCCTCGCCGCGTCACCTCCGGGTAGCGCCAGATCATCCGGTTGAGCCGCCCCGCGAAGAACCCCAGCTCGTGCTCCTCGCCCAGCAGGCGCGCGGCCGCCGAGAGCGCCCACAGCGCGACGACGAACGCCAGGTAGCCGAGGGGGCGCAGACACACCAACAACGCGCCCGCGCAGGCCACGAGCGAGCGGGACGGCGATTTTTCTCACCGGGCCAGTCTAGAGTCCGCCGCGCACCGATCCGCGCTCCCCGGCCGGCGCACGCGGTCGGGGCCGCAGCGTCGCGCCGCCTACGCTGGGTGCATGTTCGTACTCGTGCTGATCGGTGTGCCGGTTCTCGAGCTGTTCGTCTTCATCGAGGTCGGACGCACAATCGGCTGGCTTCCTGCGCTCGTGCTGCTGATCGGGACCTCCGTGTTCGGGATTCAGACGATGCGGCTCGAGGGACGGGCGGCGTGGGCGCGCGTCTCGCTCGCGATTTCAGATCGACGTGCTCCTGCCCGCGCTGCGATCGACGGCGCACTGGGATTCCTCGGTGGCGTGCTGCTGGTCGTCCCAGGTTTCGTCACCGACGCCATCGGCGTACTGCTGTTGCTCCCCGCCAGCCGGAGACTCGTGCGTCGCTGGATCTCGCGCCACTACGCCGCTCGCGCGATCGACTTCGCTACGGCGACCATCCGCTTTGCGCCCGGCCGCCGGCGCACAACTGGATACGAACCTTTCGGTGCAAGCGCCCCGAGCACGCGTCCCGCCGACGTCGAGTCAACCGCTGTCGAGGATGACAGCGACGAGCTCGGCCCGTGAGCTGCGGCTAGCGCTGACCGGCGCCGGCGAGGCTTGCCAGCAGCTGTGCGGCAGCGGTTTCGAAGCGCTCGACCGCGCGGTAGGGCCGTGCGATCAGCAGCGCGCCCTCGAGGCCGCTGACGATGCTCCTGGCGAGCACGGCGGTCGAGCCGAGGAAGCTGAGGCTCCCCTCCCGGCGACCCTGCTCGAGCACCAGCGTCAGCCACGCCTCGTTGTCGTCGAGGAAGCGAACGACTGCGCCGCGAATCGGACCGGGGATGGTCTCGTACTCGGCGGCCAGCATGCCGCACAGGCACATGCGTTCGTCGCGCAGCACCTCGGCGTAGAGATCGGCGTACGCCGCGAGCTTGGCGGGCGCGGCGGCGCCGTCCGCATCGATGCGCGCCAGCGCGTCTGCGAAGCGTTCGGCGTAGCGCGCGATGATGGCCTCGCCCAGGTCGGCCTTGCTCGGAAAGTGGTAGTGGAGGCTCGCCTTGGTGAGCGACAGCTCCGCCGCGACGTCGGCGTAGCTGAAGCCGTTGAAGCCGCGAACCTGGACGAGCCGTTCGCCGATGTCGAGGATGCGAGAGCGGGTGCTCCCCTCCCGGCTGTTGCCGTTCGCGCTCTGCTGTGTCGCTTTGTCGTCCGTTCCCTGGGCCATTGGCGCATTCTTGCAGCCGAGCTTGACAACTTACCTACTAGTAAGTAGTGTAGCGAAACCGCGGAGCTGCCGCCGCCGAAGGCACCCGCGAACGACGAGCAAAGGAGAGAGTGATGTCTCGCAAGTACATCGACTGTCGGGAGATGCCGAGCGAGAGCGGCTGCGACCTGGCGATGGCCGGGAGCGACGAGCACGTGCTCAACGCCGCCGTCATACACGCCGTGACCGCACACGGGCATCCGGACACGCCGGAGCTGCGCGACCAGATAAAAGGCATCCTCAAAGAGGAGGTCCCGACCGCGCTGGCGTAGGTAGGGTGCCGTTGAGTGGATGCCTATGAGGCGACGCGTCAGCGTCACATTGAACATCTGCTGCCCCAACTAGGGGAGCATTTCGAGCGGGTCGCGTGGACCGCTGACAGGCTCCATGCCGAGCGGACGGCGCAACTCCGCGAGCTCGTAGCGATCGCGGTGCAGCGGTCGACCTGGCACCGCGATCGGCTCGAGGAAGTTGACCTCGTGGCGCTGGATGCCGACGACCTGCGGCAGCTGCCGGTGATGACCAAGGGTGACCTGATGGACAACTTCGACGCGATCGTGACCGATCCGGAGGTTCGCCTGCAAAACGTCAACGATCACATTGCGAAGCTCGACGGTGACGCCTACTTTCGTGACGAGCTGCATGCGGTCGCATCGGGCGGGTCAAGCGGCGTGCGCGGCGTGTTCGTGTGGGGTTGGGACGCCTGGGCGACGGTGCAGCTGACCGCGATTCGCCGCTCGCTGCTCGACCGTATCGGCGACCCGGCGCTGGCGTCGCGGCCTCTCGTTGCGATGATCGTCGCGGCAGAAAACGCGACACATTTCACGAGCGCGCTCTCTGAGACGTTCGCCACGGGTGCCATCGAGACGCACAGGTTCAGGGTCGGCCTCCCAATCGAGGAGATCGTCAGCGGCCTCAACTCGGTCGGCGCAGACAACCTCGCCACGTATCCGTCGATGCTCGCTCGTCTGGTGGGCGAGGCGCGCGCGGGCCGGCTTCAGATCCAGCCGCGGCGGATACTGACGATGGCTGAGCCACTGCTGCCCGAGACACGTAAGGCGGCGGAAGCGATCTGGCAGGCGCCGGTCGCGAACATGTGGGGGACCTCGGAGGCGGGAGTCACGGCGATTGGGTGCTTCAAAGGCACCGGCATGCATCTCACCGACGACCTGGTGATCGTCGAGGCAGTCGATGCGGACGGAGATCCCGTCCCGGCGGGAGTGCGATCACACAAGGTGTACGTGACGAACCTCTTCAACCCGCTGATGCCGCTGATCCGTTATGAGATCAGCGACGAGGTCACGCTCCTGGACGAGCCGTGCGCGTGCGGGTCCGTGCACCGGCGAATCGCGGACATCGAGGGACGCAACGACGACACCTTCGTCTACGGGCGCGGGGTGAGCGTGCACCCGCATCTATTCCGCTCGATACTGGGGCGCGAGCCGGTGATCTCTGAGTATCAGGTGCGCCAGACTCGGGCCGGCGCCGAGATCACCGTGTGTGCAGAGGGACCGTTCGATGTCGAGAGCCTCAGCCGCGAGCTCCAAGATGCACTCGCGCGCCTGGGATGCCCCGAGCCGACTGTCACAGTCACTGCGGTTGACAGCATTCCGCGTCTGGCGACCGGCAAGCTCAAGCGCTTCGTGGTTCTGTAGGCAAAGGCAGCCCGGCCGGTTTCATGCAGACCGGATCCGAGCCAGTCGCCTGAGAACAGCTCGACCGCTTTCCCCCACCTCATTCCTCCTCAGACATCTCCAGCAACTGCTCGTCGGTGATCACCGCCGCGATCGCGGGATGGTTGGCCTCCATGTGCTCGCGCCCGAGCTCCAAGACCCGCTCGTCGTCCTCGCCGCGTATGACGTAGCCGCACTCGCAGACGATCCGCTTTGCCATGTCGGTATGTTCGCTGATGTGGTCGTGCAGTTGTGTGGGCGCCTCGTCGTTAGATCCGAAGGAGCTGAGATGGCAGGTCGGCTGCCCGGAGCTCAGGGACGGATCGCCTTCGCGTGGCTCGTCGAGAACCGGCACCGGGCTGCACCGCGGGAAGATCTCGCGACGGCGATCTGGGGCGACGAGCCTCCCCGGCGACGGGTCAGGCAATGCGCGCTCTGCTCTCAAAGCTCCGCTCTGTCACGGGCCGTGATTCGCTGCCGGCAGATGGGCCGTTGCGGCTCTCGCTCGGTGGCGAGACGAACATCGATGTGGAGGTCGCCACACGAGCGATCCACGACGCCGAGTCGGGGGTCGCCCGCCAGCAATGGGAGCGTGCCTGGATCGCCTCGCACATTGCCATGAACGTCACCCGCCGGAGCTTCATGACCGGGCACGATGGCGCCTGGGTCGAGCAGCGGCGCAGAGAGCTGGGATCCGTCTACACCCGCGCCCTGGCGACGCTCGCCGCGGCCGCGTTGCAGCTTCGCGAAACCGAGCTGCTGACCGCCGAGAGGGCGGCGCGCGAGTTGGTCGCCGCCGAGCCGCTGAGCGAGGGCGCGACCGCATTGCTGATGCGAGCACTCGACGCGCGCGGTGAGCGGCCGGCGGCGCTCCTCGTCTACGACCAGCTTCGCCTGCGGCTACGCGACTCCCTCGGAGTCGCGCCGGGACCACAGCTGCTGGCATTGCACTCCGAGCTGCTGATGCGCTGACGAGACGCCAACGGCGCGCCAACGCTCCAGCGGGATGATCTGCCGATGACCACGACCGATCGGCAAACCGAGGACAGAGAGCTTCAGTACGGGACCGCACCGGTCAACGGGGTCGACCTGCACTACGCCCGCGCAGGCACGGGGCCACTGATCGTCTTCCTGCACGGCTTCCCCCAGTTCCACTATGCCTTCCGCAGCCAGCTGCAGGAGTTCGGCGCCGACCACCTCGCCGTTGCTCCCGACCAGCGCGGCTACAACCTCTCGTCCAAGCCACAAGACGTTCACAGCTATGGGATCTGGCCGGCGGTAGAGGATCTACGCGGCCTCGTCGAGCACCTCGGGTACGATCGCTTCGTCCTCGTGGGCCACGACTGGGGCAGCCTCGTGGCATGGGGATTCGCGCTCCATCACCCGGACATGCTGCGGGCGCTGATCAGCCTCGGCGGCGCCCATCCTGGTGTCTTGGACCGCGCGCAGCGGGAAGACGATGAGCAGATCGGCGCCAGCCAGTACCTGCTCGGTCTTCGTCGCCCGGATGCGATCAAGGCGATCGCCGCCAACGACTTCGCCGCGCTCGAGCAGGCGCTCGATCACGGCTTCTTCTCCGAGGAGGATCGCGAGGCCTACCGGCGCTCGTGGCGCGTTCCGCGCGCGATCGAGTCGGCGTTGCACTGGTATCAGGTCGAGGGGATCGCGCCGCCCGATCGGGACGGCACGCCCGGCCGCGGCAACTACTGCCCAGACGTCGCGCCCCTGTATGTCGATGTCCCGACGATGGTCATCTACCCGGAGGCGGATCCATACGTCAGGCCCGCCTCCCACGCCGGCCTCGAGCACTACGTTGCCAACCTGACATTCCGACCTGTGCCGGACGGGACGCATTGGATCGCCGAGCAGCGTCCCGAGCTCGTCAACCGCTACATCCGCGAGTTTCTGGCCGCTCAAGGCCTCGACGCCGGGTAACGGACGACATCCCAGAGCCGCTGATCGGGGGTGCGCGCGGTACGCTCGCGCCGCGATGACAGACTGGGCAGCCTGGGGCACCTCGATCGGCACGCTCGTGCTCGCCGGCGCGACGTTCGCCGCGGTCCGCTCTTCCAATCGCTCGGCGCGGATCGCCGAGCGCGCGCTCCTCGCCGGCTTGCGGCCGTTGCTGACCCCATCGCGGCCCGAGGACCCCGACGAGCGGGTTCAGTTTGCCGACGGACGCGTTTTTTCTGTGAGAGCCGGTCGCGCGATGATCTTTGACGAACAGGGAGTCATCTATCTGGCGCTCGCGCTACGCAACGTCGGTGCGGGTATCGCCCTACTGCGCGGCTACTGCCTCGAAGGCGAGTCCGCCGAGACAGTCGCGCACGATCCCTCCGGTGTGGCGCGACACCGGCGGGGAGATAGGCCTCCCGACCGGCACAGGTTCGCCGAGCAGCAGCGCGACCTCTACATACCGAGCGGCAACGTCGGCTTCTGGCAGGCTGCTCTGCGCGACGCAAACGAGGAGTGGCATGAACACGTGAGCGAAGCGCTCCGAACGGCTGGCCGAGTGACAATCGACCTGCTCTACACAGACCACGAGGGCGGCCAAGCGGCGATCACGCGATTCGTGCTGCTCCCCGAGGGCAACACGGGATGGCGCTGCGACGTGACCCGCCACTGGAGCACCGTCGACGCCCCGGCGAACCCGGAAGGCTAGCCGGGCGGGCTATTCGACCACGAGCGTGGCCTTCATGCCTTTCATCTCGTGTCCGGGCATCGAGCAGAACAGCGTGTAGGTGCCGGGCTGCAGCTGGAGCTTCGTTCCACGGTGCCGCCGGCGGGCGTGTCGGGGATCGCGCCGACGAGCGCGCCTTCGGCGATCGACACGTTGAGGTTGTGTTCGTCTTGGCCGTGGTTCACGAAGTCGAAGATGACTTCGCCGGCGGGCACGGTGGTGCGCGAGAGCGTGAAGCGATACTCGACGCCAATCACCTGTACGTGCGGGACCGCAGGCGGCGTGCCGCCCGAGCCTTCAGGGGCTTCCGAAGGCGCGGACGGCGCCGGCGTTGGTGTCGGTGTCGGCGCCGGTGTCGGTTCGACGGGGGCGCCGTCCGTGGATGAGGGCATGTTGGCGGAGTCTCCGGGCATGCTCATAGTCGGGGGCTGCGCCGGGGTGCTGACATGGTCGGTGTGCTGTGCGGTGCCCTTGCGCCGGCAGTGCGTACGGCGGCGCGGGTGCGCAGCGGTGTGGTGGCTGGCGACGCAGCGATGCATGTGTGACGCGTCGGTGCGCGTCTTCTGCCGATGGGCACTCGTGGCGAGCGCGACCGCGCTCAGGGCCAGCGATACACAGAAGGCGCTCGCGAGTCCCGCCCACAGGCGCCCCCGCGTTCCTGACATCACACGATCAGATCCGGTACCGGTCCGTATGCGCTCGGGCCCGCGAGGCCGGTGCCTGCCCCGGGATCACGAGGCCTGCTTCGGTCTGAAACCACTGGCCAAGCAGCGCCGCGTACATGCGCGCGGAAGTCGGAGGTGTTGACGAGGTTTTCGTTTTCGTCGAGTTTGACCAGGCCGGGGAACTCGCCGACCATTTCGCCCTTCACGCGCGTGCCGATCAGAAAGCCACGCCGGCGGCGCCGTGGTCGGTGCCGGACCCGTTTTCCTGCGGGCGGCGCCCGAACTCCGACCACAGCTGGATCAGGACCCGGTCGGTCGAGGCCGCGCGCTTCCAGGTCACGCTGGAAGGCGAGCACCGATTCGATCGTCTCGCCGAGGTTGGTGGCGAGCGTTTCGTGCTCGTCGGAGTGCGTGTCGTAGGAGCCGACCGCGTTCAGCGACACGCATTTGATCGGCAGCGCTTCGTCGTCGAGCATCGCGGCGAGCATCGCCAGGCGCGCGGGGAAGTCGCCGCCGCTGGTGGGATAGGTGACGGGCGAGGTGAAGCCCGGTTTGCCTTCGTCTTCGTCGAACGGCGCGATCTGGTTCGCGGATGATGCCGGTGTCCAGCGATGCGTCGCGCGCCTGCGCGCAGGCGGGCGAGGGCGCGCCGAGCGCGCCCAGGCGGCCGAACGTCTCGAGCGTGGGCGCCGTCAGCGGTTCGCCCAGGCCATAGGCCCAGAAGTTGTAGTCCGAGGGCGAGGAGACGGCCGCCACCGGCACCTTCGCGGTCGCCAGCGCCGGGGCGAGCGAGTAGTCCAGCGAAAGGCCTTGCAGGGGGTTGCCGGGTTCGCCGACGATGTCGAGGTAGCGGCCCATCCAGCCGGTGCGCGCTGTCGGCGTTCAGTTCGCCGACCTCCCAGTAGTGGCGGCTGGTGAAATGGCTCTCGTCCGGCGGGTCGTAGCCGATCGCGGGGAACACCGTGACCTTGCCCTCTGCGTGCAGCTGCGGCAAGGCCCGGCGGCCTGCGGGTGCCACATCAGGCGTTCGTCCTCGCTGAACGGCACGCCTTCGCCTTCGCTGAGGCCGAGCGCGGGGCGCAGTTCGTGGTAGCGGGCTTCCTTGACCGGCGCGAGCACCGACAGCGCGTCCCAGCCGCCTTCCATGAAGATCGACACGAGCACCGGCTGGTTGGGCGGGCGGCGGCGGCCGCCTGCGCGATGCCCTCTTCGAAGTGACGCGGCGACGAGCGCCGAGGCGCCGTACACCGACAGCACCGCGCCGGCCGAGCGCAGCAGGAACGAGCGCCGGTCCAGCCCGGTGCCGGCCGGCAGCGGCATACCCGGCTCGATCCTCGGCAGGCCGCTGCCGGCCTGCGGCGATGCCGGCGCGCAGCAGCTGCGAGCGGGTGAAGTCGTTGCACGAGCAGCTCTTGGCCATCGTCAGCTCACCTGCATGTCGGGGGAGGTCGCGATCAGCATCCGCAGCGCGTTCTGGCGGATCGCCCGGTAGGGGCTGTGCTGCCATTTGGCGGTGCCGACGCCTGCTGAGGCACGATTCGGCGAAAGCGGCGATGCACTGCTGCGATTCGGCTGACGAGCGCGGGCTCGCCCCAGTAGGCCATGCGCGCTCGCCAGCGCTTCGCGGGCGGTCTCGGTTGCGCTGTATTCCGGTTCGCCGCTCTGCGGGCCACGGGTTGGGGTAGCTCTTGGCGGTGACGTAGCTGGCGATTTCCCAGCGCGCCTTGGCGGTGGAGGTGTCGAGCCAGCGGGTGAAGTCCCAGCCGGAGACGTTGGGCGGGTAGAACAGCTGCTGGCCGGCGGCGGATGACAGCCACGCCCATGCGGTCGTGTCGATCCCGCGTCCGATCGCGCGCAGCAGGCCGGCGTTGTAGACGACCGGCGGGGTGACCAGCTCCGGCCCTTCGAGGAAGTCGGGGTGCTGCAGGATCGCCTCGACGACCGCCCGGATGCTGTAGCCGCGAGCTCGACGTACAGGCCCTGCAGCGAGGCCAGCGTCGCTTCCGCCGGCGGCGTCGGGACGAAGTAGCTCCACAGCTTGCTGACGAAGAACGAGGCGTGCAGCGGGTGGCTGACGCACAGGCGCACGGCGTCTTCCCAGTTCCAGTTCCCGGTCTGCCCGAACACGGTCTTGGTGCCGGTGTCGTGGCGCGCGGCTTCGAAGCGGAAGTTCTGCAGGCCGCTGCTTTCTGTCCATTCGGCAGTGCCAGCCGGTGAGCGCGCGCGCCATTTCGCTGACGTCGTCCTCGGTGTAGGCGCCGCGGTCGGCGCCGAGCGAGAACAGCTCCATCATCTCGCGCGCGTAGTTCTCGTTGGGGTCGTGCTTGTCGTTGTAGATGCCGTCGAGGAACACGAGCATCGCCGGGTTGGCGGTGACGGCCAGGAACAGGTCGTGGAAGTTGCCGAGCGCGTGTTCGCGGAACAGCTCGTTCTGGTCGAGCATCCGCTGCTGGCTGTTGACCTTTTCGTTGGAGTTGGCAAACCAGTCGTGCCAGATGAACGTCATGCGCTCGACCAGCTGCTGGTCGGAGCGGACCATGCGGTCAAGCCACCAGCAGTGGTCCTGCGCCCCACTCGTCGGCGGGTTCGAGCGCGTTGCCTTCTTCATCGGTCGGCGCGGGACCCGCGCAGCACGGCCGCGCCTGCGGGCCGGGTGAGGACTGTAACGACCTGCTCCAGGGGCTGGCCGGCAAGCGCCTCGCGCCTGGCCGGGCGTCGGCCCGAAGCCCGCGCGCCACAGCAGCCGCCGCGCCTGCGCCAGCGTGATCGGCGTGCTCTGCGCCGGAGGTGGCGTGCTCGACGGCGGCGGTGGGTTGACGGGAATTGCAGGCGGCTGTGGCGCGCCGGGCAGGCCGAGCACCGCCGGGACCGACGCCGCGGGGTGGTGCCGCCGGCGGTGCTTGTGATGTTTCGAGCGCTTGTGCTTGGCGGGCTTGTGGTGGTGGGCGCCCGGCTTGCCCTCGCTCTCGTCGCCCTGATACTTGATCTTCGCGTCGCGGCGTGCCTGCAGCGCGCGCTCGCGGTTCCCGGCGGGGGCGGAGCTCTTGGCGCCCGTGCCAGCACCGGCTTTGGGCGCGTTCGAGGTCGCGGTCATCCCGCCGAGGCCTCGAGGAGCGCATCGCCGCACACGTCAGCCGGCTCGGCATGAGCGTCCCCGCGCTTGAGCATCATCAACCTGGGTGGACGAAGCTCGCCTCAGGCAGTCAGACAGCTCTGGCTGCGGCCACCCGTCGATGCCCGAGAAAGCCCACGCTCGGCACGGGACCTCCTCAGCCTCCGTCTACCCCAGGCCACAGCGTCGGCAGAGGTCGCAAGAACACGGCGCCGCTCCCCGCCGGCGGTGTCCCAGGCGGCGCTTGGCCTGCGTTGCCCCCAGGCCCGACCACATCGCCGACCGTGCAGCCGGGCAGACACACATAGATCGACTGCTCGCCACTATCCGAGGCGCCGCCGCGCGGGTCATCGGCGGCGGCGAGACCGACATTTATCTCCGCACCACTCGTGGCCTGAGAGTCGGCGGCCAGGCAGCTGTCCAAGTTCAGCGCGAAGCCGAGCTTGTTCGCTGAGGAGGGCGGCGCGTCAGCCGCACTGTCCACCAGCGGATAGGAGGCGTCATACATGCTGTTGGCGGCGGACGACGGCGTATCGCTCAGCGTTGGAGAGAGTTCGCTGAAGTCGCTCGCCTGGCAGTTGTCGGTGCCGTTGGGAACGGCGACCCCCACTCCGTAGTGCAGGTGTCCCATGTCGACGTAGGACCCCGTTTCGCCCGGGAACGCCGCCCGTTGCGGGCGCCAGAAGGAGAGGTTGAGCGAGTCGCCGTCGAGCATCACCGGGTTCTGCGGAGTGCCATAAGCGTCTTGGCTCGCCGGATAGGTGATCGACTGCGGGCTGGATGCGGCAGCCGCGCCGGTGCCCGTGCCGATCGAGGCCACCGCCGGTACGCTCGCGAAGTACAGCGTCAACTCGGCCGGCACGACAGCGGTTTCGGTCGCGGTCGTGTATTGGATCTGAAAGGTGTCACCGGGCTGGATTTCACTTGGCGTGGTGCTGAGCTGGAGCGCGATCTGAAACAACCCGGGCGAGTTTCCCGGCGGAACTTCACCATTCCAGAGGCTGCCATGGGCGAGGACGTTGCCGGCGGCCGCCGCGACCGTCGCGGTGGCGCAGTAGGTGAGCGCGCCGCAGTTGACCGAGACTGACTTGATCGTCCCGACCGAGGGGTCCTGCAGGCCGAGGTCAAGTCCAAGCGCCCTGTGAATGAACTGCGTCATTTCTTCGCTCGAAAATGTGCCCGCATCGAGGTTGACCGAATCGGCGATGGTGCTCCCCAGCTGGGTGAAGATGCCACCGCCTGCGCCGCCGTTCGAGGCTTGCGCGTTCTCTTGGTTGGGCTCACCGGCGCCGGTGGCATCAGCGTCGAACGCTGTCGGGATGCCGTCCTGGTCGGGATCTTCGCCCCCCTGAAGCATCGGTCCCTGCCCGGAGCCAGGTGCGGACGGACCAGCGTTTGCCGATCCCGAGGGCTGCGATCCCGGCGCACCGGCGGCCTTCGCCCCGCCCGGCTTCTTCTTGCGCGCAATCAAGCCGAGGTTGCCGGCTCCCGTCGGCGCGCCGCTCGCGCTCACGTGCAACCACTTCGGAGTGTCCGTTGCCCGGAGGGCCGCTTGGCGCTTCGGGGCGGCGTAGCCGCTGCGCAGGATGATCGTTCCCAGCGACGCGCTCTCGCCGGACAGCGCCTCCCACCCGCGCCCGCCCTTGTGCCTGAGCACGATCGGACCAAAGTAGTGCGAGCTCGGTGCCAGCAGCTGTAGTGTCCAGCCACGGCGCGACGGAGCACGGAAAGCTCCGTCGGGGCTCAGCTTGATGACCGTCGATGCGCCATCGGTGGAGAGGGCCAGCAGGGTGTAGCCCTGGGCCCCGCGGATCTTCCCGGTGACGCTCGGCGCTGTCGCGCCGGCGATCGATGCCAGGGAAAGCGCGCACAGCGCAGAGCCGAACGCGAAGATGGCAAGGACCTTGAGAGCACGACGAGTGGGTTTCATGCATAGGTCTTCGGACGGGCGGGGCTAATCCTTTGGTCGACGGGTGCCAGAGGGGAAGCCCAGCACGAAGGTTGTGTGGAAGTGCAGCCGGGTCCACTCAGGTGGCCGAACTGATCCAGAGGGTGGCCCAGAAAGCAGCAAACGGCTCTGACGAGCCGCTCTGTTGGTGTTCGATCTTCGTGAAGATGGCGGGGATGGCGGGAAAGTCCTCGAAATCTCCGTGGCCCATGATTCGCGTACGGTTGGCCTTGACGCGATCCTACCGTGGTAGGATCGTCTGCATGGCTAGTCAGAAGCGCTCGATCTCTTTTGAGGAATCGGTACTAAGCGAGGCCGAGCAGCGTCTTGCGCACTCTGGTGGGAGTCTCTCGGCATTTGTGAACGCCGCAGTCCTGCACGAGCTACAGGTCACTCGGGGCCGAGAGCTGCTTGCTGCGGACGTGGCTGAGCTCGGCGCGATCCCTAGGAACGTCAAGACTCAGGTCGCTGCTGAGTGGCCGGCCTGACTCTCGACGCCGGTGCACTTATCGCTTACGAGCGCGGGGATAAGCGCATCCGCGAGATCCTGACGGTCGCATACGCCCGCGGTCTTGTGCCCACAATCCCGGCAATCGTGCTTGCCGAGGTCTGGCGCGGCGACGCCAAAGACGCTCGAGTCGCTCGCCTCCTCAAAGCATCCTCGATCGAGACTGTCGATGAGCAACTTGCTCGTGCCGCAGGCAGCTTGCGCCGCAGTACCCCAGGAAGCGGAACGATCGACGCGTGTGTAGCGGTCGGCGTGCGTCGTCGACTCGATGTCATCGCGACCTCGGATCCCAATGACATGCGGATGCTCCTCGGACCCGACTTTACGATCCTCGCCGTTTAGGCGCGGATGCATACAGCCCACGTTGATGATCCAGTGACGAGCAACCGACCGACAGCGGCCGACGGGCACAGACCGACGGGACGACACCAGCGGTGCTCGTCCTCAGAGGGGTGGGCTGTCCTATATGGGCTCCGAGTCGGCGCTCTCCATGGGCTTGAGGGCTGGCTCCGGCAGCAAGCGGAACTCCGTCATGGGCGAGCGCGTCGTCGTACGTCCGACCCTTACCGACCAGCCCCGTCTCGACAGAAGCGTATGCCTCGGTAGGGCGTTATACGATCTAGGATCGACTAGGGCAGTGGTCACCCTGGAGGGGTGGCAGAGTGGTTGAATGCGGCGCTCTCGAAAAGCGTTGTGCGTCTGATTGGCGTACCGGGAGTTCGAATCTCCCCCCCTCCGTATCTACACCGGCTGCTCGGCACAAGAAGCATGCTGCCGAGCGGCCTGAGCTGGCATCGTGGCTACCTCCAGAGCGCTCGTGGGCGCGGCGCGAGCACCAATCCGGGCGCGATCCTTGACGCAGACATCATCTACTCGTGCGTCCTGCACGAACTGGTGGGGGGCACGTTGCGGACGACTTGCGCGCGCTGGACCACAGCGAATGGCGCCCTATGACGCGCTAGGAGACGGCGACGAGCTGCAGCTCGGACGCCTTCTCTGGCTGGTCCTCGAATCCGACGACCAGGTGCGTCCCGAACGCTTCCGCCAGCCTTCGTAGCGTCGTCACGCTCGTCGGGTGCTGACCGCTCTCGATGCGGGAGATCACCGAGTGGCTTGTGCCGACGCGCTCGGCAAGCTCCTGCTGGGTCAGACCGAGCGCCTGGCGACGCGCGATCACGATCCGGGCGATTCCCTCATAGGGAGCAATCCGTGCGAGCTCCTGCCGGTAACCGGCGCTTCGCTGCGCACGGCGCCGGCTCGCGGCCCGATGAGTCGAGCCTACCGGCGAGACGCTCGCACTTGCGATTGCGGTCTTCTCTGGGGTCGACTTGGTTTTCGGCACGATGTCCTCTCCATCGATAGCTATCCGAGCCACAGATGACCTTAGCATTATTGCTAAACGATCTTGCTAGGGAGCGTCGTGTCCCGCAGCGCGCGGCGGTCGCCGTCGAGGCGCGTCCATTCTTCGCTTGAAGTCCTCCCAGCGCGCCTCCGCGATGACGATGTCCGCCTCCGGAATCGCGGCCGTGTCCTTGCGCAGCATGTGAAGCAGGACGATCAGGCTGCCGGAGCGCCGGTAGAGAACTCGATAGAGCTCAGAGCCGTAGTGGCAGCGCAGCTCACGCAACTGGCCGCGCACCTGGCTCGAGTGCGGGAATGGCGGCGGCGGTGCCGTGGTTGGCTGATCGTTCAGTCGATCGACCTGCAGGTCGATCGTCGGCTGCTTGCGCTCGTCGAGCCCAGCAACGAAGTCGTCGACCGGCTCGGACCCATCCGGTGCGCGATAGTAGACGGCTTGCGTGCGAGGCACGCCGCATTTCTACCGATGTGCTCGGTCGGGAGTCACCCAAGCTCTCGCGCGACGCGGCACGCGCCTTCGCCCCGCGTGGGACGCGCCTTCGCCGTGCTGCTGGCGACGGGAGGAGAGCCCGAAGGCCTGCGGTAGACGCTCCGGACAAACCCTCAACCAACTTCTCTAAACTCGCGCCAGTCCGGCCGCGGATCGAGCGGTCTCAGGCGGTTAACAGCGGTTTCGCGGCGCCGAGCATCCGCAGCGACCACCCCGCCAAATCTCGCTCAATCATGCGGAAAACGGCTCAGGAAAGCCAAGAATCTCGGCGCGGGCAAAAGACGCGATTCTTCGGGGCCTGGGGTTTTCGAGACCGCCGCATTCAACCGCTCTGCCACCCCTCCATGGGGTCCGCGAAGGCTAATGCATCGTGCGTGCGGTCGGCCGGGCAGCCGTGCTCGGCCTCGGCCCCCGAGACCGCGGCTAGGCTTCGTGCTCACCAAGCACCCAGCGGGTGACCGCCTGGTGGTAGTTGAGAGGACCAGGGACCGTCCGGTAGGTCTTGACATACCGGAACCCCGCGCTCTGCAGCGTCCGGTTCGGCGCCAGGTTGAAGGCGTTTGGCTCGCAGAACAGGAGCTTCAGCGCCAACGCCTCGAAATAGAAATCGGCGGTTTTCCGCACGCAGGCCGAGCCGATGCCGGATCCGCGGTGCTGCGGGTTGATGACGTGCAGATGCATATGGGCTTGCGCTCCGTAGACGATCTTGTCGGCGCTCGAGAAGCCAACGACGATCCCGTCGAGTTCCCAGCCAACGAGCAGTGTCCTGCGCTCCCGCACCGGCTTGTCGTATTCCGCGGCATACCGTGCGCACCAATCGCCGCGTGGCGGCAACCGTGTCGGGTCGACGCCGAGCATCTCCAGATGCTCGAGCGTGGCGGTGTGAAAGTAGTCGACAACGAGACCAACCTGATCGACGCGCATTTCCCTGACCGCGAGCGACATGACGCCATGATCCCATTCGTGCCATCACCCGAGAGTCGGCCTCCTCTCGACTGCGACGGTTGCGAGACGGTAGAACCCGGGGATTGCGTGCGCGTCGCCCGTGCCGAGTCGCTGGGCGGCGTCGGCCGTTGACTCGTCGCTGCGCAACCCCAGACCGCGCTCAGCGAAGAATGCGGATGCCTCAGTTGGGTCGAGGCCGGTACGGAACGGCTCGCCGACGTCGCTTACGGCGGTGATCCATGCCTGCGACTCGCGGCTCGCGCCATCGATGGCGTGCTGATCGACGTAGGTGAGGACGATCTGGCTGTCCGGTGCGCACAGCTCCACGAGCGCGGCAAGCGTCACGTCGATCGCCTCAGGAGTGAGGTAGCTGAAGACGCCCTCCCAAACGACACAGGTGCGCTGGCGGAGGTCGAACCCGGCGTCGATGAGCGCCGGCGCCAGCGGGTCCTTCTCGAGGTCGAGCGGTACGTAACGCACGCGCGCCGCCACTGTTCCTCGGGCCTTGTGCTTGCGCGCCTGCGTGACGGGGTGGTCGACCTCGAAGACGGTGCTCGACGCGGCCGCGGGAAGTCTGGACGCGCGCGTGTCGTAGCCGGCGCCCAGCAACAGCAGCTGCGTGCAGCCGTCGCGCAGCGCGTCCGTCACGAAGTCGTCGATCACACGCGTTCGTACGACGCCCGAGGGGCGCGGACCGGGCCAGCGATGGTCGATGAACGCGACGATCAGGGACCGCAGCGCCGGGACTCGCGCGGCGCGCGCGATGGCCCGCAGCGTCGGTCTCAGAAACCGCGCCGCGTCGCGATCTTCGAACAGTCGTCGGCGAGGCGATCGGGAGGACTCGAGCGCACGGAACAGCGCCATGTATTCGGCGGTTCGAGCCGGCGCTCCTGCCTTCATCGCGCGACCACCAGACGGGCGAGCAGCTCGAGTGCCGCCTCGAACTCGCCATCCACATCGATGCCGTCAAAGCGTCCGGTGGCCTCGGAGAAAGCGAAGCCCATCACGACCGTGCTCAACAGCCGCTCGAGCTGCTCCGCTTCCTTCTGGTCGAGCCCTGCATCGCGCAGGGCGCGCAGCTCCGCCTCGCGCGCGCGGGTCGCCCCGGCGCCCACCGCGCGTCTTTGCAACAGCAGGACGAACAGCCCCGGATGGCGATTCGCCAGCCCCCGGAGCTCGCCGGCCAACGCCCTCAGGCGCGCGTCCCACGGGAGCGAGTCGTCGGGCAGCTGCAGCTCCCCGAGCAGTCGCTCCACGAGCCCATCCAGCAGGTCGTCCTTGTTTGTCACGTGACGGTAGAGAGCCATCGTCGAGACGTTCAGCTCGCGGGCGACGAGCCGCATCGACAGCCGCTCGAGGCCGTCGCGCTCGGCCACGGCGATCGCTGCCTCGAGCACTCGCTCCCGTCGCAGCGGCAGGGCTGTGTACGGTGTACGCATGCCGGGACCGTATCAGAAAACGTGCTCGATGTGTACGGTGTACGCACGGGGACGACGGAGTCCGTCTCTGGGCGCGAGGCGCCGGCCAGACTACCGCCGCGAGGCGAAGAACTCGCTGAGCAGCTCGCCGCACTCGAGCGCGAGCAGGCCGCCGGCGACGTCGGGGCGATGGTTCAGGCGCGGCTCGCCGAGCACGTCCAGCACGCTGCCGCAGGCCCCCGCCTTCGGATCGCTCGCGCCGTAGACCACGCGCGGCACCCGCGCGAGCACGATCGCGCCCGCGCACATCGCGCACGGCTCGAGCGTCACGTACAGGACCGTGTCGAGCAGCCGCCAGCTGCCAGCGCGCCGGCGGCCTCGCGCAGCGCGATCATCTCGGCGTGCGCGGTGGGGTCCTGGCGCAGCTCGCGCTCGTTGTGCGCGGCCGCAACGAGCTCGCCGTCGCGCACCAGCACCGCGCCGATCGGCACGTCGTCGTGTTCCAACGCACGCTCGGCCTCGCGCAGGGCCAGGCGCATGAAGTAGTCGTCGCGTGGGAAGAAGCGCTCGCTCATCGATCTCGCCCGCAGCGTCTGCGACAGTGCCTCCCCCGCCGAAGCGCCGGCGCTTCATCATTACCAAAGCACATGCGCCCGCCCACAGCCCACCCAACCGCGTGCCGCGCGCTGGCGCGCGCTCGCGCTCCTGGCCGCGCTCGCGCCGCCGCGGCGCTGCTCGCGGCGCGCGACACGCGGCGCTGGCCTCGGCAGCGACCACGTATGTCCCCAACGAGGTGGTCGTCGGCTACGCGCCAGCGCAGCGAGCGTCGACCGCGCGCCGTCGCAGCCAGCGTCGGCGGCGCCGCGCAGCCCAGCGTCATCCGCAACGTCGACACGCGTGTGCTGCGCCTCGCGCCCGGCGAGAGCGTCGCGGCTGCGCTTCGCCGCCTGCGCGCCCAGCGCGGCGTGCGCGTGGGCGGTGCCCGACTACCGCGCGCACGCGACCGGCAGCTTCATCCCGGACGACGAAGGCGCCGGCCACGCGCCCGGCGGACTGGCAGCAACTGCAGTGGAACTTCGTCGGCCCGTTCGGCGTCAACGCCCCCGAAGCGTGGGCCAACGTCGCCGCCGACGGCGCACCCGGCGGGCACGGCGTGACCGTCGCGGTGCTCGACACCGGCGTCGCCTACGCCAACCGCGGCCCGTTTCGCCGCTCGCCGGACTTCAGCCGCTACGCGTTCGTCAAGGGCTATGACTTCGTCGCCAAAAACCCCTACCCGAACGACCGCAACGGCCACGGCACGTTCGTCGCCGGCACGATCGCCGAGGCCACCAACAACCACTACGGCCTCACCGGTCTCGCCTTCGGCGCGCGCATCATGCCCGTGCGCGTGCTCGACAGCCAGGGCGAAGGCGAAGCCTCGACGATCGCCGAAGGCGTCGATCTTCGCCGTCAAGCACCACGCGCAGGTGATCAACCTCAGCCTCGAGTTCTCCCCGGGGGTGACCGCCGCGGACATCCCCGAGCTGATCGAAGCGCTGCGCTACGCGCACCGCCACGACGTGCTGGTCGTCGCCGCCGCCGGCAACGAGGGGCACGCCGCGATCGCACTATCCCGCGCGCGCGCCCGACGTGGTCTCGGTCGGCGCTACCACCGAACACGGCTGCCTCGCCGACTACTCCAACGACGGCGTCAGGGCTCACGCTCGTCGCCCCGGGCGGCGGCGCCGACGCGAACCTCCCCGGCGACCCCAACTGCCTTCCCGAAAAGCCCGCCGGGCGCGGACGTCTACCAGGTGACGTTCACCGGGCAGCTCCTGCGAAGTTCGGGATGCCCTCCGGCTATGAAGGGACCTCGATGGCCACCCCGCACGTGGCCGCGACCGCCGCGCTGATCATCGCCAGCGGCGTGCTCGGGCCGCACCCGACGCCGGCGCAGATCACCGCGCGCCTGCAGGCCACCGCGACCAAGCTCGGCGGCGGCGGCGACGAACGCCTGTACGGCGCCGGGCTCGTGAACGCCGCCGCGGCGACCGCCCCCGGCGGCCCCGGCGCTGCTGACGAGATAGCCTGGCGCGCGGTGTCGAGCGCCGTCCAACAGCATGAGCAGCGCGCCGCGAGCGCTGCGATCTTGGCGATCGTCGGCGGCGGCATCGTCGGCCTGGCGGTCGCGCGCGAGCTGATCGCGCGCAACCCGCGCGCGTCGGTGTGCGTGCTCGAGCGCGAAGCCGAGATCGGCACGCACCAGACCGGCCACAACTCCGGCGTGATCCACGCCGGCGTCTACTACGTGCCCGGCTCGCTCAAGGCGCGCCTGTGCGTGGAAGGCGCGCGCGAGATGTATGAGTACTGCGCCGCAGCGCGGCATCGCCAGCGAGCGCTGCGGCAAGGTGATCGTCGCCACCGACCCCTCGGAGCTCGACCGGCTCGATGAGCTCGAGCGCCGCGGCAGGGCCAACGGCGTGCCGGGGCTGCGCCGGATCGACGCCGCCGAGCATCGAGGAGCTCGAGCCGCACGCGCGCGGGATCGCCGGACTGCACTCGCCGGACACCGGCATCGCCGACTTCGCCGCCGTCGCACGCGCCTACGCGCAGGACCTGCTCGACGCGGGCGCCACCGTCGCCACCGGCTGCGAGGTGCAGCGACGTGCAGCGTCGACCGGACGCGCGCTGCGGCTCGGGCACGCGCAGGGCGTCACCGAGGCGACGCACGCGGTCTTCTGCGCCGGCGCGTGGGCCGACCGCCTCGCCGTCGCCGCAGGCGCCGACCCCGACCCGCGGATCGTGCCGTTCCGCGGCGCCTACCTGCGCCTGGTGCCCGAGCGCCGCCAGCTCGTGCGCTCGCTGATCTACCCCGTGCCCGACCCGTCGCTGCCGTTCCTCGGCGTGCACCTGACCAAGCACATCGGCGGCGAGGTGCTGATCGGTCCGACCGCGCTGATGGCCGGCGCCCGCGACGCCTATCGCGCTCGCGCACCGTGCACCGCCGCGACCTGCTCGACACGCTCGCCTGGCCCGGCACCTGGCGGATGCTCGCCCACTGGTGGTCGACCGGCGTCACCGAGCTGCGTCACGCGCGCTGCGCTCCGCGTTCGTGCGCGCCGCCGCGCGCTACGTGCCCGAGCTGCGAGCTCGAGCGACGTGCGAGCCGGCGTTCGCCGGCGTGCGCGCGCAGGCGCTCGCCCGCGACGGCAGGCTGGTCGACGACTTCGTCTTCTCCGCACACCGAGCGCGCGCTGCACGTGCGCAACGCGCCCTCGCCCGCCGCGACCTCCTCGCTGGCGATCGCCCGCCACGTCGCCGACGAGGCCGAGCGCGCGTTCGCGCTGGCCTAAGCTGTCGCGCGCAGCCGCGCGACGGCGTCTGCGACGCCCTCGCGGGCGTTCGGAAAGCGCGGCTGCCAGCTCGAGCTCGCGCTTGATCTTCGCGTTGGACGAGCGCGCCGAGCGGATCGCCGCGGCGACCGCGTTGCCGCCGGCGACCAAGCGCGCGAGCGCCGCCGGGATGCGCCTGCGGCGCGCCCGAGGCCGAGCTCTCTGCGGTCAGCGCCATGAAGTCGTAGAAGCTGATCGGCTCGTCGTCGGCGACGTGGTAGATCGACCCGGCGCGCGCGCGCTCCGCGCCGCCAGAGCGCAGCGCCGATGCGACGTCCTCGACGTGCACGACATCCCACAGGTTCTCGCCGCTGCCGATCACCGCGAAGCGGCCGGGCTGGCGCAGATGCGGCGATCAGCTCGCTCACGTACCAGCCGCCCGGGCCCGTACACGTGCGAAGGGCGAGATCACGACGGCCGGCAGCCCCGAGCTCGAGCACCAGGCGCTCGCCCTCCTGCTTGGAGCGCCCGTACGGGGTCTGCACGGGCAGCGGCTCCTCCTCGGTCAGCAGCGCGTCCATGAGCGTCGCCGGTGACGACCGTCGAGGCGAACACGACCCGCGGCCCCGTCGCCGCGCTCGGAGCCCGCGAGCTGCGATGCACGCGTCCAGCAGCCGCTGCGTGCCGCCGACGTTGACCTCCTCGAGCTTGCGCTCGCTGCGCTGGGAGGCGATCTCGGCCGCGAGGTGAAACACGCAGTCCGGGCGCGCGTCCAGCACGGCGCGCGTCGAGCGCCGGCCCGTCGCCGAGCTCGGCCAGGAGCTCACGCGTCCCCGCGGGCGCCGAGCCCGGCGCGACGCACGAGCGCCGCGACCTCATGCCCTGCTCGAGCAGCTGCCGCACAGCACGCCGCCGATGAAGCCGCTCGCGCCGGTGACGAGCGCCCGCATCTAGCGCCTGGGCTCCGCCTGCGCGCGCGTCCGCAGCGCGAACGATCACGCTGGCCATCTCCGCGCGAAAGCGCTCGCGGCCGAAGCGCGCGCGCGTTCTCGCGTACCACGCGGTGCCGTCGAGCACGAGGGCCTCGAAGCGCTCGATCGCGGCGCGAGCGCGGCGGCGCTCTGCTCGGCGAACAGCACGCCGGTGCGCCCGTCGAGCGACGGTCTCGGCGGCGCCGCCGACGCCGTAGGCGATCACCGGCACTCCGGCGGCCTGCGCCTCGACCGGCACGATCCCGAAGTCCTCCTCGCCCGGGAACAGCAGCGCGCGCGCACCGCCGAGCAGCCGATCGCGCTCGCGCTCGGAGACCTTGCCGAGGAACTCGACGCCCGCGCTCGGCGCCTGCGCGCGCACGCGCCTCCAGCGCGCGGCCGTCGCCGGCGACCTTGCAGCGGCCGGCCCAGTCGCGCGCACGCCGCGACCGCGAGATCGACGCGCTTGTACGGGTACGACGCGGCCGAAGACGAGGTAGTAGTCGCCCCGCGCTCGGCGCTCGAGCTCGAGGAAATGCTCGACGTCGACGGGCGGATGCACGATCTCCGCCGCGCGTCCGTAGTAGCGCTGCGATGCGATCGGCGACATGGCGCGGAGTTGGCCACGAACACATCGGGGCCGGCGGCGCCCGCGAGGTCGACCCGGCGCAGCCACGCCAGCAGCGGCGGCAGCGCCAGGCGCATGCGCGCGGCCGACTTCCTCGCCCTCGAGGAAGCCCTCCTCCCACGCGTAGCGCATCGGCGTGTGGCAGTAGCAGACGTGCAGCGCGTGCCGGCGGCGTGCGCACGTTCTTGGCGCACGCGTGGCTGCTCGAGAGCACCAGGTCGAAGCCGTCGAGAGGTCGAACGAGCGGAACGCCCGGTTCATCAGCGGCAGCAGCTTTGGGTAATGGCGCGCGGCGCCCGGGATACGGTTCAGGAACGAGCTGTGGACGGTGCGCTCGGTGATCTGCGCCGGCCACGGCGCAGGGTCATAGACCGAGGTGAACAGCTCGGCCTGCGGGAACATCTCCAGCAGCTCCAGCACGCACCTGCTCGGAGCCACCGGGGATCGTCAGCCAGTCGTGGACGACGGCCACGCGCGCGAAGCGCTCGCGCAGCTCGTCGAGGTGTGGTCCCGCCCACGTCCGTCCGCTGCCCGGCAGTTTGACCGCCTGTCGGCACCGACGCGAGACTACACGCCCCGGCGCCTGGGATCATGCCGCCGATGCCAGATCTCGCCCGCCTTGCGCGGCCGCGACATCGTGTGCGTCGGCTTCGCCGACTGGGACACGGAGCTGTGGACCAACCAGCACCACCTGATGTCGCGCCTGGCGCGCGACGAACCGGGTGCTGTTCGTCGAGTCGCTCGGCCTGCGCCGGCCGCAGCTCGCGGGACGCGACCTCGCGCGTATCGCCCGCCGGCTGCGGCGCGGGTCGCGCCGCCGCGAGCCGTCGACGGCCTGCACGTGCTCTCGCCGCTGGTGCGTGCCGCTGCATGGCAACCGGCTGGTGCGCGCGCTGAACGCGCCGGCTGCTGCCGTGCGCTCGTGCGCCGCGCGGCACGCCGGCTTGGCCTGCAGCGAGCCGATCCTGTGGGCGTACGTGCCGCAGGCCGAGGTGCTGATCGACGCGCTGCGACCCGTCGCTGGTCGTCTACCACTGCGTCGATGACATCGCCGCGCACGAGCTGATCGACACCGCCAGCTTCCGCGCCGCCGAGGAGCGCTTTGCCGCCCGCGCCGACCTCGTGCTGGCGAGCGCCCCCGCGCTGGCGGAGCGGCTGCGCACGCTCTCCGACAACGTCATCGACGCGCCCAACGTCGCCGACACCGAGCTCTTCGCGACCGCGCTGACGCTCGAGCCCGCCGGCCGCGCAGGACCCGGCGATGGCGGCGCTGCCGGCACCCACGGATCGTGTTCACGGGCGCGATCGTCACGCTCAAGCTCGACCTGCGCTGCTCGTCGAGCTCGCCCGCCTGCGGCCCGCGTGGTCGTTCGCGCTGGTCGGGCCCGGTCGGGCCGGGCGAGCCCGCACGCGGATGTCTCGGCGCTCGCAGCCGAGCCGAACATCCATCTGCTCGGCCCGCGCACCTACGACCGCAGCTGCCCGAGCGTGCTGCGCGCCGCCGACGCCGGGCTGATCCCCTACGCGCGCAACGAGCTCACCGACAGCATCTTCCCGATGAAGGTCTATGAGTACCTGGCCGCGGGCCTGCCGGTGATCGCCACGCCGCTGCCCGCGCTCGCCGACGTCGCAGGAGGTCACGCGCGCCGGCGACGCCGACGGGATCGTGCGCGCTGCTCGAGCAGGCGCTCGCCGAAGACAGCCCCGAGCGCCGCGCTGAGCGCTCGCGGGCGGCGGCGGCGCATTCGTGGGAACGGCGCCTGGAGGAGATCGCGGCGGCGATCGACGCGCTGTGAGAGACCTGCTCGTGACCACGCACACGCCCGTCCTGCGCAGCGGCCAGGCGGTACGCACCTACGGCGTCGCGCGCGCGCTGGCGAGCCACCGCGGGCTGGATCTGCTGTACGTCCGCTTCGGCGCCGAGGAGCCGGACGCGGCCTTCCGTGCGATCCCGGGGATCGCGCTGCACGAGGCGGTGCCCTCGCGCGGCGTGCGGCGCCTGCGCGCCTATGCGCAGCGCGCGCCTGCGCGGCGTGCCGCGGCGACTTCGCGCGCGGGGTCTCACCCGAGCTGGCGGCCCGCGCCGGCGCGCTCGCCGGCGCGGATCGAGCGCGGGCGCGTGATCGCCGACGGCCCGATCGCCGCCGCCGCGCTGGCGCGGCTGGCGCGCAGGCGTCCGGTCATCTACAACGCGCACAACCTCGAGTCGGCGTTTCGCGGCGAGCTCTGCAGGCGGTGAGCCGGCACGGCGCCCGTGCGTTGCGGCGCTTCGAGCGAGGGCTGCTCGCGCGCGCGGCCGAGGCGTGGATGGTCAGCGAGCCCGACCTCGACGGCGCCGCGGGCTCTGCTACCCGTCGGCGAGGCTGCGCTACGTGCCCAACGTCGTCGACGTCGCTGCGATCGCGCCGGTCGAGCCGCGCGTGAGCGAACGCCGCGCTGCTGTTCGTCGCGAACTTCGCCTACGAGCCGAACCGCAACGGGCTGCGCTTCCTGCTCGATGAGGTCTTCCCGCTGGTCTGGGCGCAGCTGCCGGACGCGCGACTGGCGCTCGTCGGCGCCGGGCTCGAGCGGGCTGCCGAGCGAGGACCCGCGCGTGGAGACGCGTGGCTTCGTCGCCGAGCTCGCAGGACGCCTACGCCGAAGCGGCGTGCGCGCGTCGTGCCGCTGCTGCAGGGCGGCGGCACGCCGCTGAAGCTGATCGAGGCGCTCGCCTACGGGCTGCCGGTGATCGCCACCCCGCGCGCCGGCGCCGGGCTGGCGCTGCACGACGGCGAGGACTGCCTGATCGCAGCGGACGCCGAGCAGCTTCGCAGCGGCGCTCGTGGGCGTCCTGCGCGACGGCGCGCCGGAGCTCGGACGCGCGGGGCCGCCGGGCTGGTCGAGCGCGATTACTCGATCGAGGCGCTCAGCGCGCTGTTGGCGCCATAGGAGCCCGCAACGGCGCGGGCGCACTGCTCCTCGACGACTCGGCCGGTGGCCACGGGGCGGTCTTGGCGATCAGCGCCAACAGGCCGACCTGGACCGCGAACAGCACGGTGAAACGCGCGTCCACGCCCGTGAAGCTGGCGGTCGTGTCGATCACGACGAGGCCCACCATCCCGGCCCCCGACGCCAGCGCGAACGCGCGCAGCAACGGCTCTCTGCTGCGCCGCCATGCCTGCCATGCAAGCCACATGCTGCCGAGCATGACGCCGACATACGCGAACAGCCCGAGTATCCCGAGCTTCAGCCAGAACCACAGAGCGGCGAAGTGAACGTACTCGCGGCCTTCGCCTTCGCCGGATTCCAGGGAAAGCGTCTGCGCGGTCGCCGCCCACGGGATCCCGATGCCGAGACCGGTGATCGGATGCCGTTTGATCTCGGCGAGCACGTTGGCGCGCTCGTCGAGGCGGTAGCGGTCCTCGGCGTTGGCCTCCAGGCTCGTGGGGTTCAGCGACGCGGCTCGTTTCACGATCGGGACCGAGTTCTGGAAGTGCAACGACCCGAGCAGCCAAATCGCTGCGGCCACGGCCAAGCTCGTCGGCACGAGCAGACGCCGACCCACCGGCGTCGTGCCGAGCATCAGCACGAGCAGCAGACCCAACACTGCGCCGATCCAGAACGAGCGCCGGTAGGAGAGCACCAAACACGCGATCAGCAACGGGCTCGTGAGAAGCACCCAGCGGGGCGTCCGCGCGCGCGCCAGCACCGCCGCGAACACCGTCAGAATCGCGATCATGATCAGCCAGTTGGCCGTCGGTTCGTAGTAGGTGAGCGTCGCGACGCCTTCGATCCCGGTGCCGCGGTGCAACGCCACCTCTGCCAGGCCGAGCAACCCCTTGACGCCGGCGAGCACGGCGAAGCACCCGAGCAGCCACATGACTTTGCGGCGGTCGAGGTCGAGGTTGGCGACGGCGAGCGGCAGGAGCAGGAGGTAGCCGAGCACGTGCTCGTAGCTGACGGCGAACCTCAGGCTCGCACCGGAGGCATGGCCGACGACGACGCCCGCGATCATCGCCAGCACCAACGTCACGTCCGGCACGATCAACGGCCGCGGCACGTGCAGGGGCCTGCGCGTTCGTACCAGCTCGAGCGCCACGGACGCGATCGCGAGCGCGACGAGTCCGTCGAGCAGCGTGATGTCTTTGAAGTGAATTTCGTACAGCTTCGAGCTGAACGTCAGCAGCCCAAAGCTCTGCCCCTCACAGAAGATCACCAGGAACGTCACGAGCGACACGGCCAGCACCGGCCAGGCGAGCAGCGTCAACGCAACCAGCACCACCAATGGAACGAACAGGCCGATCGTGCCGAACTTGTGAGCGCCCGCGTAGGCCACGAGCGCCGTCGTCAGCGCGGCTGCCGCGGCCAGTCCCAGCTCTCGGCGCGGCAGCGCCGTCAGCGGCAGCCGTCGCGCGCCCATCGCCAGCCGCTCAAAGTCGTAGCCCGCCGGACTCGACCGTGGGCGGGGCCGATGTGCCGACGCCGAAGTCGACGTCGAGGGTCGGGTCTTGGCCTCTATACGCGCTGTAGCCGTAGATGTTCGCGTCGCGCAGGCCGGTGACGGCGATACCGATGGGGCTGACGACGTGCCTGTCGAGTATCCCACGCGCGCGTCGAACCTCGTCGCGCGTGGTCTGGTCGACGCGAGCGACGATGATGCTCGCGTGGATGGCAGGGTTGTTGAGCAGCACCTGAGTGTCTGCGACGGGGTTCAGCGGCGGTGCGTCGATGATCACGATCCCATCCTCGGTGGTGAGCGCGGCGATCATCTCGGTGATGCGCGGCGAGCTGAGCAGCTCAGAGGGGTTGTGCGGCAGGCGCCCGGCAGGAAGCACGATCAGGCTGGGCGCGTCCGGAAGGGGTTTCACGAGCAGATCGTCCAGGGAGGCGGCCCCGATCAGCGCCGTCGTGATCCCGTAGCTGGGATCGAGGTCGAAATGCCGGGCGAAGGTGGGGCGGCGCAGGTCCAGCTCGATCAGCACCGTGTGGCGTCCCGTCAGCGCCACCGCGTGCGCCAGATCTACCGCGACCGTGGTCTTGCCCTCGCCCTCGATCGCGCTCGTAACGAGCAGCGTGTCGAGCTGATGGCTGACACCGGCCAGGTCCAGCGCGCTGCGCAGTATCCGGTACGGCTCGAGATCCTCCTCGCGGTCGGCGGCACGGCGCGCACGGAACGCTGACTGCGGCACGCCGGTGAGTGCGGGCAGCCGGTACTCCGTCTCCAGTTCGTCGATCGACTTGATCCGACGGTCGAGCGATTCGAGCAGGAACACAAGCGAGAAGGCGATCGCGATGCCGACGAGCAGGCCGATCACGACGCTGGTCGACAGACTCGAGCCCGATGGGGAAGTGGGCGGGGTCGCGAGCGCGATCACGTTTGCACCGCCACCGGCGACCGCCCGCAGAGCATTCAGGCGCTGCACCTCCTGCTCCAGTCCGGCGAGTTCGGCAGAGCCCGCCGGCAGTCCTGAGATCTGCTGCTGCAGTTTGCTCTCGGCGACCTGGATGCCGGACAGCTGCGAGCTGGAACGGAAGGCGATGTACTGCTGGGCAAAGGCATTCGCGAGCGCCGCGGACAGCGCGGGGCTTCTGGTGGACGCGATGATGTTCAGGACGTCCGCGTTCTGCGCTGCTTCGACCTTGACTTCACCGAGGAGCTGCGCCGCCGAGGCAGAGATGTGCACGCCCTGTGAGATCAGCTGTTTGAGTACTCCGTCCGCGACTTCGGGGGAGTGCGCGACGAGCACTTCGGTGTCGGCTTCGCGCTGGGGTTCACCACTGCCTCCGGGAGACACCTGCAGCGCGGCGTCCGACAGCGTTCCGCTTTGGAAGCGAACGCTCGAGCTGGCTTCGTAAAGCTTCACGGCGCGCTCGTGCCTGAGCACGGCGACGCCAACGCAAGCGATCATCACGCCGGCTATCAGGATCCAGCGACGGCGGAGGATGCGTGCTGCATTGGTAAGCGCGTCGCTTGCGGCAAGAGCCCGCGGCTGCTCTTGGGGGTTCATACGATCTCCTCGTGCGGACCTGACCGCGTCATGTTTGACGACAGGATAGCTCTGCAAGAGCCCGTATAGCTGCGCCTGCGCTCACAACACGCTCATCGTCGTTTCGCCGGTGGCACTTGAACATCGCGCCGGGCTGCGTCTGAGGTGCCAGGCGCGCCGATTCTTCGCGCTGAGAACGCGATCTCCGCGCCGCGGACATCCGTCCAGCATGGCCCACGACGTTCACAGCCGGCACCCGCGGACCCGAAAGATTGCTCGCAGGACTCAAGTCTGGCTCACAGGCGCCGTACCGCGAACCAGAGAGTTTCGGGACAGTCACCCGGCGCTCATCGGCCCACCCCCCGACAAAGGCACCCCCGTCGCGAGACGGGTTCGCAAAGCCAGGGGTCTCCCGCACGGAGACAGCCCAGCCACCGAAGGAGATGAAAGCGATGACACTCAAGAGCCGCCGACTCCCGGCACGCGCTCGCTCACAGGCAAAGCTGCTGGCCGCCGCCTGCCTGCTCCTCACAGTGTTCGACGGAACCGCCGTCGCCACCGCCGCCGCACGCCAAAGCGCCGCGCACAGCCCCGCGCCGCTTCGTCTCGCGGGCCAGCGCGCGACCCGCGCAGACCGCACGCTCGTCGCCGACGCCAAGGCGCTCGCCGCCTGTGTGCGGGCAACGCGTCGCCCCGGCGACTGCGCCGCGACGCGCGGCGCGCTGCAGAACGCCGGCGCCAGCCTGCGTGCCGCCGAGCTGCGATTCGCCCATGTCGCCCGAGCACAGGGCAGTGACCGGGCCGTCGTCGCCTCCTCTTCGCGCCCACCTCGGCTGAAAGTCAACGGCGAGCGCCTGAAGTGGACGCGCGTCCGGCACATGACGAGCTATGTGCTGATGCGGGAAGTACCGGGTGAGGCCACGCAGTACTCGCTCGTCAACACCACCTCGACGACGCCGCCGCCGGTGCCTGGAGCGACGGTGACCTACGCCGTCAGGACCGCGGTTGACTGGTCGGGCTGGTCAGGCCGCAGGCGGATCAGCTATCCCGCGCCGACGGTCACGCCGCCCGCGCCGACCTCGCCACCGGAAACGGTCGACACGCAGAGCGCACCGACGATCGCCGTCTCGGGTCAGACGCTGCGCTGGAGCGCGATCGCCGGTGTCTCGACGTACGTACTGGTCAGCAAGGTCGCCGGCCAGGCTGAAAGATTCACGTCGCTGAGCGGCACCTCGGTCACCCCGCAGGCCGTCCCAGGCGCAACGGTGCACTACAGCGTGCGCACCGCCGTCGACGGCAGCGCCTGGTCCTCGGAAGTGGCGATCTCCTATCCGGCGCCCGCACCTACACCGGCGCCGCCTCCGGCTGAACCGAGTCCCCCCAAGGAATCACCCGCACCCGGCCCCGGGAGCTTCCAGTTCGGTATCAACGCGGGCATGGAACCGACGGACGGCGCGGCCGCCACCAAGCTGGGCGCCAAGGTCGTGCGGATCGACTTTGGGATCAGCACGACCGCCGCGCAGATGGAACCGGTGATCGCCGGGTACGCCGCCAGGGGTGTCCGCGTGGCGCCGCTCGCCGGCTTCTACGGCGGCATGCCAACACCGGCCGAAGCGCAGGCCCTGGCGAGTTGGGCGCGAGCGTACGGCCCCGGCGGCAGCTACTGGGCCGCCCACGGCAACGGACAGCTCGCGATTCAGACGATCGAGTTCGGCAACGAGACCTCGGGCGGCTACCAGTACGGAAACGACAACCCTGGGGAACCGTCCTACCAGGCACGCGCCGAGACCTATGCGGTGCGCTTCAAGGAAGCGGCCGAAGCGATCAGCGCCAGCGGGATCAAAGTCGGCCTGCTGGCGGTCTCCGAAGACTGGACCGGGAACTGGATGAACGGGATGTTCTCCGCCGTGCCCAACCTTGCCAGCTACGTCGCCGGGTGGGTCAGTCACCCCTACGGTCCGGGATGGCGGACGAAGATCGACGACATCATCAGCCAGGCCGCCGCCCACGGCGCGCCATCGACGATCCCGATCGACATCACCGAGTGGGGACTCTCCTCCGACAACACGAGCTGCGTCGATGACAACTTCGAATACAGCACGTGCATGACCTACGCGCAGGCCGCGGAAACCGCACGCAAGACCGTCGCCGAAATCGGAGCGCTGCTCGGCAGCCGAGCGGGTCTGTTCATGCTCTACAAGGACCGCGACCAGGCACTCCCGGGAGCGAGCGACGACCGCGAATATTACATGGGGGCCCTTGGGCCGGAACTGCAGTCGAAGGGTGCCTACACCGAAGCCGTCGAGGAACTGATGGCCAGCTGATCGCGCGCAGGCGCTCAAGCCCGGCGCGCGCTGGCGAACTAAGGTCGGCGCGCGCCGTAACGGTCTGCCGCGTGCTCGATCACGCGTGCCGGCACACCGCCGACGACGGCGCCGGCCGGCACGTCCTTGACGACGACGGCGCCGGCGCCGATGACCGCATCGTCGCCGATCGTGATCGGGCCGATCACGATCGCGCCGGCGCCGATGCGCACGCGCTCACCGATGCTAGGAGAGCCGCCGCGGTCGTCGTAGCCGACGGTGACCTGCTGCGCGAACAGGCAGTCGCGGCCGATGCTGCGGGCGATGATGATCGTGGCGAAGCCGTGGTAGGAGAACATGCCGGCGCCGATGTCCGCGCAGGTGATCTCGAGCGCCACCGCGCCCCGGTAGAGGGGTGCGAGCGCGCGCGCGAGCAGCTTCCACGTCAGGCCCGCGCCACGCAGGCGCGTGTACAGGATCGTGCGCAGCGGCGGGTGGCGCAGCCCCTGGACCGTCTCTCGCCAGTCGAGCGAGTGCGGCAACGGCAGGTCCATGCGCGGCTGCACGAAACGCGCGAGGTCCCGAGCCACGGCGGGCCACACCGGCGAGGCGCGCGCGCTCAAGTACAGGGGCAGGTTGAGCACGCCGCGGGCGATCCAGATCGGATCCCGCACAGTCGAGCGCTTGACCGAGGCCGCTTGCAAGTCCGCGCAGAAGCTACTACGCGCCCTGGCGCCGCGCGCGACAGAGCGCTCTGGGAGGCGCACTAGAGTGCGCGTCACCGTGACCGACGCTGAGCTGATCACCGACGTCGCCGGCCTGCAGGCGCTCGCTCCCGAGTGGGACCAGCTCGCCGTGGCAGCCTCCAATCCGGTGGCCGCGCCGGCGTGGGCGCTGTCGTGGTGGCGCCACGTCGCGGCGCCGGAGTTTCAGCCACGGGTCGTCGCGGTTCGCGAGCGCGGCGCGCTGATCGGTGTCGCCGCCTTCTACCTCGCCCCCGGCCGCCACGGCGTCCGTGAAGCTCGTCTGATGGGCAGCGACTTCGGCGTATGCATGGAGCCGCTCGCGCTCGGCGGCCGCGAGTGGGACCTCGCGGAGGGCATCGGCCGCGTGCTCGCCGGCTCACAGCCGCGGCCCGACGTCGTCGCGTTCGGGCCGATGACGCTCGCCTCGCACTGGACGACGGCGCTGCGGGCGCAGTGGCCGGGTCCGCTGCTCGGCGTGTCGCGCCAGTACCGCGTCGAAGGCGCGCCGGTGATCGTCCTGCGCGAGCCGTCCTACGAGGCCTGGTTCGCGACCCTGAGCGCGAAGCTGCGCCACAGCCTGCGCCGTGGCGAGCGCGCGTTCGCCGAGGCCGGCGGCACGAGCCGCTGGAGCACGCGCGCGACGCTGCGAGCAGACGCCGAGGCGTTCGCCGAGCTGCACGCCGCCCGCTGGAAGGATCGCGGCTGGTCGCGGCTCGCCGACCTCGGCGAGCGCCTGCCCGACTGGCTGGAGGAGCTCGGCAGCGCACTGATCGACAGCGGCCGCTTTCGCATGTGCGTGCTGGAGGTCGCGGGCGTGCCCGTGTGCGTCGACTTCGGGCTGCTCGCGGGGGCGCAGCTGGCCGCGGTCAACTCCGGCTGGGATGAGCGCTACGCCAAGCTCGCGCCCGCCAAGCTCGCGGTGCTGCGCGTCGTGCAGGGCGCCTACGAGCACGGCTGTGCGCGCGTCCACCTCGGCGTCGGCGAGAAGGCCAGCAAGCTGCGCCTCGCCAACGGCAACGACCCGGTGGCGTGGACGCTCTTCATGCCGCCCTCCTCGCGACTGCCGCTGACCTACGGCGGCGCGCTGCCGGGGCTGCTGCGCCGCCGTGCCAGCGACGCCGCCGAGCGCGCGCTGCCGGCGGACAGGCTCGAGGCGCTGCGGAGGCTGCGGGGTTGAGCGCCGCGCCCGTGACGCTTGCGCTGCGGATCGGCATCGCCGCGGCGTTCGATCCCCGCGACATGCAGGCCGATTCCGGCGCCGCCGGCGCCGTGCTGCAGGCGATGGGCGAGATCGTCTCCGACGCCGTGCCGCTGAGCGGGGCGCTGCCCCCGCGCGTGCGCAGGCTGGCACACCTGAGCAGTGTCGGCACGCGACTGCGTCCTGGCGACCTCGGCGATCCGCGCGCGGCGGCCGCACGCGCGCATAGCGCGGCGCAGCTCGGGCGCCCGACGATCGCGGCGCGCAACCGCATCATGCGCCGGCGTCTGGTGCAGACCGGCCCACTCGACGGGATCGTGCAGCGCGGCTGCGAGATGCTGCTGCCGGCGGCACAGCGCTTCGTCACCTATGAGGACTCGACCGTCGCGCAGGCGCTCAGCTATCCGTGGCCTCACCTGCAGGGCCTGTCCGCGGCGGACGTCGGGCGCTACGCCGCACGCCAGCGTCGGGTCTACGCGCTGGCGCAGGCCTGCTGCGCGTGCACGCACTGGGCGGCTGACAGCATCACCGGCAGCTACGGCGTCCCCGCCGAGCGTGTGTTCGTCGTCGGCCTCGGCCAGAATCACCCGCCGGCGGAGCTCTCGCCACGCGACTGGAGCGTGCCGCGCTACCTGTTCGTCGGCGTCGACTGGGAGCGCAAGAACGGCCCTGCCGTGGTGAGCGCGTTCAGCCGCGTGCGCGAGCGCCACCCCGAGGCCCGCCTCGACGTCGTCGGCGGGCACCCGCGCCTGGACGTGCCGGGTGTGGTCCCACACGGGCCGCTGTCACGGACCGACCCCGCCGAGCGCGAGCTCGTCGCCGCGCTGTACCGATCGGCCACCGCCTTCGTGATGCCCTCGCTGCACGAGCCGGCGGGGATCGTCTACGTGGAGGCGGGGGCGGCGGGCGTGCCTTCGATCGGCAGCGGCGACGGCGGCGCCGCGACCATGATCGGTCCCGGCGGCAGGATCGTCGACCCTCGCGACCCCGAGCAGATCCACGCCGCGATGCTCGAGCTCGCCGACCCGCAGACCGCGCAGGGCCTCGGCGATCTCGCCCGGCGCCACGCCGCCCTGTTCACCTGGCGCAAGGTCGCCGAACGCCTGATCAGGGCGTTGGCGATACCAGGGGTTGACCCGGCCGCTCTGGCCGACTTCCTGTGAGCGCCGCGTGAGCGTCGAGGACGAAGCGCTCCTGAGCATCCAGGTAGGGGCCGAGCCGGAAGCTCTGCGCGCGCTCGTATGCGCGCTCGACGCGGGCGCCGGTCTGCTCGCGCTCCTGCAGCGTGCGCGCGAGCGCCGCCGCCGCGAGCGCGGCGTCCGCGCGCGGGAACAGCAGCGCGTGCTCCTCGTCGTGCATGCCCTCGCCGATGCCGCCGACGTCGGCGGCGACGAGCGGCACGCGCGCCAGCGCACCCTCGATCGTGACGAGCGGAAACGGCTCGTCCCACACGGAGGAGACGATCAGCGCGTGCGCGCGCCCGAGCTGGGCGGCGACCAGCTCCGGCGCGAGCGGGCCGCGCCAGCTGATCTCCTCGGCGACGCCCAAGCGCGTGGCGAGACCGCGCAGCTCGGCGCCGTGCTCGGCATCCTCGGGTCCGATCACGACCATGCGCGCCGGGATCGCGTGCTCGGAGCGCAGCAGCGCCAGCGCCTCGATCGCCACGAACAGGCCCTTGTAGGGCGTGACGCGCCCGAGGAACACGATCTCCGGGTCGGGCGCGGGCTCGCGCACGACGGCGTCGTAAACGTCCCCGTAGCGCGGCACCGAGTGGCCCACGCGCTCGAGCACGGGCTCGACGAAGGGCTGCACGCGCACCATCCGCTTGATCGCCTCCGAGTTCCAGGAGATCGCCGCGCGCACCGGCGCCCGCGGATCCAGCCGCAGCCCCGGCAGCGCGTTGAGCGCGCGACAGCCCGCGGCCCAGGCAGCCCGGGCCGGCCCGCGGCGAGCAGGCAACAGCTCACGCATGAACTGATCGCCGGTGAAGAGACCGCCGAACCAGTGCTCGCACACCCGAAACGCGAGCGGCACCTCGCTGTCTGCGAGAACCCGCAGCGCCGACTGCGGGATCGAGGCGCCGTTCCAGACGTACACCAGGTCCGGCTCCCACGCAAGCGCACCACGCGCTACGCGGGCCGCACGCAGCGCCGCCGTCGGTGCGCGGCGCGCACCGCGCGCGTCGTGGGTCAGGCGCGCGAGCTCGCGCCGGACGCCGGTCTGCGCCGGGACACCGTCGCGATCGAGGTCGCTGGTGAGCACGAGCACCTCGCCGCGCTCGCGCAGGCGCTCGACCACTCCCGAGCACTCGACCTCGTAGCCGCCGAAGGCGACTGGGGGGTACAACGCGGATACAACGAGGATGCGCACGAGCGTCAAAGGTAGCGGCGGCGTGCCGAACAGCCGGAATGCCTGCCGGCCCCTATCGTGCGCCGGACCGGCGCGGCGCTCGCACGAGACCAACACGACATGAGCACACAATCGAATCCCGGCGTCTCCCATGGCGACGCACGCGCCGCCGGCGCCGCGCCGTCCGACGACGCTGAGCTGTCGGCGACCCTCGCGCGCGTCGCCCGGCGCCCGCGCCCGCCACGGATGCCGCCTGTCGGGTTGAGGATCCGCGTCAAAACCTCGCCGCTGCTGCGCAGCCTGATACCGGCGCGAGCACTCCTCGGCAGAGCCGTGCGTCACGGGCGCGAACTCTGGGAGACCAGCCCCGAACAGCGCGAGAACGCGATCGCGACGATGGCCGCGATCGTCGCCGGCACCGCGCGCGCGGGAAGAAATCGAGGCGCTCGCACGCGAGCACCTGATCGAGCGCGAGGTGGACAGGGTGTTCTTCTGGCGGCACTGGTCCTGCGAGCTCGACGACCACTCGGCCGCGGTCGTGCGTGAGGCGCTGACGAGCGGCCGGGGAGTGGTGGTCAGCGCGTGTCACAGCGGCGCGTACTACCTCTCGATGCGCGCGCTCCCGTTCCGGCGCGCCGAGCAGTACAGCATCGTCGGCGCGTGGTTCATGGAGCCGCCCAGCCACGATTATTGGGGGCGCCGACTCGCGCGCTGGCGCAAAGGCGCGCACGGCCTGCCGATCACGGCGCGGGGGTCCTTTCCGATCCTCGCCGCGCTGCTCGCGCGCGGCAAGCTGCTGTACCTGTTCTATCGACATGCCGGGCTCGCACGAGACGCGCTTCCTGGGCAAGACGGCGATGCTTGCCGACGGCACCGCGCGGCTGGCAGCCGCCACCGACGCGCTGGTCGTGCCGTTGCGCGCACAGCGAATCGGGAGCCGCGTGTGGCTGCAGGCGACGGCGCCGCTCGACCCGCGCGAGCACGCCGACGCGGCAGCGCTCCACCGCGCGCTCGCCGCCCACCACGAGCGCTGGATCCTCGAGGAGCCCGCGATGATGACCGACCCCAACGGCTTCGGCTGGGACGGCGGAGCCGGCCCCCAGCGCTGGTCGCGGCCCTAGCGGCTCGCTGATGCGCGCGCTGTTCTTCAACGAGGGCAACCTCGGCGGCTACATCCTCGGTCAGGGACAGCTCGATGCCGCGTTGCGAGCGGGGCTCGGCGCCGCGCCCGACGTCGAGGCGCACTTCGTCGGGCTGGCGCCGCTGGGCCGCTTCGAGCGCGCGCTCGCGACGCGCCCGGTGCCGCTGCTGGCGGGGTTGAGCCTCGACTTCCGCACGCTGCGCTGGCATCTCGTGCAGGCGCAACGCGCACGCGCGCAGCTCGAGCGCGAGCTGCGCCGCTGGCCGGCCGACGTCGTCCACGTGCACAGCCACTCGATCGCGCTGAGCATGGGCGCGATCATGCGCCGGCTCCCGGTGGTGCTGTCGCTCGATGCGACCGTCCACGGCTGGTGGTCGATGCCCGGATGGCCGCTCAGCCAGCGCTACGCGTCGATCACGATCGCGCCGAGCATGGCGCTCGAGCGCCGCGCGCTGCGAGCGGCTGCGCTGGTGCTCGCGTGGACCGGCTGGGCGCGCCGGGACGTCGAGCGTGAGGTCCCTCGGGCGAAGGTCCTCGAGCACCACCCCGGCCTCGACCTCGCAGCGCTACCGGCCCGCCGCCACGGCGCGAGCGCGAGCGCCCACGCGTGCTGTTCATCGGCGGCCGCTTCGCCGACAAGGGCGGCGCCGATCTGCTGGAGGCGCTCGGCGACAGCCTCGGGCAGGAGCTCGAGCTCGACATCGTCACGCAGGACCCGGTGGCGGCGCGGCCGGGGGTGCGCGTCCACCGGCTGGCACCGTCGGACCCACAGCTGCTGGATCTGCAACAGCAGGCTGACGTCCTGTGCCTGCCCACATATGCGGACACGAACCCGTGGGCGCTGCTCGAGGCGATGGCCTGCGCAACGCCGGTCGTCTCAACGCGCGTCGGCGGGATCCCCGAGCTGCTCGACGACGGGCGCGCGGGCGTGCTGGTCGAGCACGGCAACCCGCGGCTGCTGGGCGAGGCACTGCGCGAGCTGCTCGCCAACCCGCAGCGCCGGCTCGAGCTCGCCGGCCAGGCGCGGCAGCGCTGCGAGGATCGCTACGACGCGCGCAGGCAGTTCGCGCGGCTGGCGGAGCGCCTGCGCGAGCTCAGCTGAGCGTGCCGCGCGCCGATCACCACGCGCACGTCGTCGACCTCGAGCGCCCCCAACCCGAACAGCAGTGCCGGGTAGGTCACGCAGGCCGCCGCGATCAGGACTGCCAGCGGTGCGCCCGCGAGCGCCAGCGCCTCCAGCACCCCGGTGAGGAGCGCCGCCGAAAGCGCTGCGCGGCCGATACGGCCCGGCCGTGGCAGGCGCATCTCGAGCGTCCGCAGGATCAGCACGAGGCTGGCGCCACAGACGACCATCTCGGTGACCAGCGTCATCCACGCCGCCCCCATGAAGCCCGTGAGCGGCACCAGCACGAGGTTGCCGGCGACGTTCACGACCAGGGCGATCACGCTTATGTAGACCATGCTCTTCTGCAACCCGAGGACGATCAGCAGCTGGCCGTTGAGGTAGCCGAAGGCGATGAACACGAACGCCGCGTACAGCACGGGAAGCGCCGGCGCCGCCGGCACGAACGCCTGACCGAAGATCAGTCGCACGACCGGGGTGGCGGCCACGATCACGAACGCCAATCCGCCGAACGAGGTGACCGCGAGGAGCTCCGCCGCGCGACGCGAGGTCCGCAGCAGCCGCGCCCGGTCCGCCGGCCAGGACGCGGCGATCACGGGAGCCAGAGTCGTCAGGATCGAGATCGGAACGAAGTGCGCCTGGTTGAGCAGGTTGTAGACGGAGCCGTACAGCCCCGACGCGTTGGTGCCGGCGATCGTGTAGACGATGATCTGATCGACGGTCGCGTAGGCGATGATCAGCAGCCCGCCGATCCCGATCGGCAGCCCGATGCGCACGACCTGGCGTACGTGCTTGCGCGACGGCCGCGGGATGCGCGCGTCGAGTTTCAACGCGAACCCCGCCTGGACGATCGAGCCGATCGCGTTGGTGGCGACCAGCGCGGCCGCGAGCGCGATCATGCCGCCGTGCTCGAGGTAGATGATCAGCACCGCGATCCCCCAGAGGATGCTGCGGAGCGTCAGGATGAACATCGGCACCCGGTTGTCCACGCGCAACCGGAACATCAACCCGAGCGCCCCGACGCCGCCGAAGGGTGTCGCGACGATCATGATCACGCCGGCGACGAGCATTTCGTGGCTGCGCTGCAGCGCCAGGATCAGCGCGAGCGAGACCAGCATCACCGGCAGCAGCATCATCAGCCGCAGCAGCATCACCGCGCCGATCCACTCGTGTTCCTCCTCGGGTTCGCGGGCGGCTTCGCGCAGCGCGACCCCTTCCATGCCGAAGTTCGCGAAGTAGCCGACCAGCGCCAGCGAGGCGAAGCCAGTCGACCACTCCCCGTAGCCGGTCTGGCCGAGTGCCCTCACGACCAGCGCCGTGACGACGCCGCCGAGCGCGAGGTTGGCGACGCGCACCACGACCTGCATGACGATGTCGCGTGCGGCGTGCTGCTTGGTCGTGTGGCGAGCGAGGGTCGACATTGGGACGCTGTGTCCGACACTCCTATCGGACGGTTTGCTCCTGCAATCGAGAATGACAGCTAACCATGCAGCCGCCTCCGCTCAAGCGCCGCAGGGCGGATGCCGATGGCGCTTGTACGATTCGAGCTCCGGATCGCAACATCGAAACTCGCGGCCCGCCCCGAGCGCTCGTCGCCTCGGCGCGACCCGGACGGCAGGCCGAGGACTGAAAGAGAGGACGTTCACGTGGGCAACACGACCCTAGTCACGGGCGGCAGCGGCTACATCGGTGCGCTGCTCGTCGAGGAGCTGCGCCAGAACGGACACGACGTGCGCGTGCTGGACTCGCTGCTGCACGGCCAGGAGGACATCGCTGCCGAGCAGGAGCAGGCGGGAGTCCAGGTGGTCCGCGCCGACATCCGCGACGCCGACGCGCGCAGCACGCGCGCTCGACGGGGTCGACAACGTCGTCCACCTCGCGGCGATCGTCGGCGACCCGGCGTGCGGGCGCGACCCCGAGCTCTCGGATGAGGTCAACGTCCAGGCCACCCGTGGCCTCGTCGCCGATGCCAGGCGAGGCCGGCGTGCAGCGGCTCGTGTTCGCCTCGACGTGCTCGAACTACGGGCGCATGGCCGACCCGACGGTGCCGATCACCGAGGACGGCGAGCTGAGCCCCGTGTCGCTGTACGCCGAACAGAAGGTCGAGCATGGAGAAGCTGATCCTCGGCGGTGGCGCCGGCAGCGTGAAACCGACTTGCCTGCGCTTCGCGACCGTCTACGGCGTCGGCAGGCGCATGCGCTTCGACCTGACCGTCAACGAGTTCACGCGCGAACTGTGGGCCGACCGTGAGCTGGAAGTGTTCGGAGAGCAGTTCTGGCGTCCCTACATCCACGTGCGCGACGCCGGCCGGGCCGTGCGCACGGTGCTCGAAGCACCCGAGGAGAAGGTCGCGGGCAACGTCTTCAACGCCGGCCGCTCGGGCGAGAACTACCGCAAGCTCGACCTCGTCGAGGAGATCGGCAAGCAGATCGACCGCGGCAGCGTCTCCTACGTCAAGCGCGACGAGGACCCGCGCGACTACAAGGTGAGCTTCGACAAGATCCGCGCCGAGCTCGGCTTCGAGACGCTGATGACGGTACCCGACGGGATCGCCGAGATCATCACCGCGCTCGACGCGGAGAGCGTTCGGCGACCCGTTCGACCCGCGCTACAAGAACATTCCCTGAGCGTCACGAGCGCGCCCGACCGCACAGATGGCCAGCACCGAGACCTTCCCCGAGCTGCCGCTGTTCGACCTGCAGCTGCAGCCGCAGGACCTCGAGGCGGTGGCCGAGACGCTGCGCTCGGGCTGGCTGACGCTCGGTCCGCGCACGGCCGCGTTCGAGGAGGCGTTCGCGGCGCATCTCGGCGCGCGCCACGCGATCGCCGTCTCCAGCTGCACCGCGGCGCTGCACCTCGCCTACCTCGCCGCACAGGCCGGCCCCGGCGACGAGGTGATCGTGCCCGCGTTCACGTTCGCCGCGACCGCCGCCGCTGCGCTCTACTGCGGCGCCACGCCGGTGTTCGCGGAGATCGTCTCGCGCAAGGATCCGAGCCTCGACCCCGATGACGTGGAGCGGCGCATCACGCCGCGCACGAAGGCCGTGTGCGCCGTGCACTACGCCGGCTACCCCGCCGCCGTCGACCGCCTGAAGACGCTGTGCGACGCGCACGGCATCGCGCTGATCGAGGACGTCGCGCACGCGCCGAGCGCGACGCTGCGGCGGGCGCAAGCTCGGCACGTGGGGGCTCGCCGGCGCGTTCAGCTTCTTCTCCAACAAGGTGCTGTCGGTGGGCGAGGGCGGCCTGCTGTGCACCGACAGCGACGAGGTCGCGGCGTTCGTGCGCTCGCGCCGCTCGCACGCGATGACGAGCGGCACCTGGGATCGCCACAGCGGACGCACCGACACCTATGACGTGGTGGGGCTCGGCTTCAACTACCGCCTCGACGAGCCGCGCTCGGCGCTGCTGCTCTCACGCCTCGGGCGGCTGGAGGCCGAAATCGAGCGCCGGCGCGAGCTGACGCTCCGCTACCGCTCACTGCTCGCCCAGGTCGAGGGGATCATCGTCCCGTTCGAGGACGCCGACGTGCCGGGCTCCTCGTGTTACGTGATTCCGATCATGATCGAGGAGGACGGCCGCCAGGCGGAGGTCTCGAGCCGGATGCGCGAGCGCGGCATCCAGACGAGCATCTTCTACCCATCGATTCATCGGTTCAGCGCCTATCGCGAGCGCTTCCCCGGAGTCTCGCTGCCGATCACCGAGCTCGCCTCGCGCACCGAGCTGACACTGCCCTTCTACCCGCACATGACGCACGACGACCAGGATCGCGTCGTGACGGCGCTGGCCGAGGCGGTCGCGCGATGAGCGACTGGCGCGTGGCGCTGACCGACATCGCGGTTCCGGAGCAGGACGTGCAGGCGGTGCTCGACTGCCTGGAGTCCGGCTGGCTGACGATGGGTCCGCGCACCAAAGCCTTCGAGCAGGCGCTGAGCGATTTCGTCGGCACCCCGCACGCGGTGACCGTGTCGAGCGGCACCGCGGCGCTGCACCTGGCCTGCATTGCCGCTGGCATCGGCCCCGGCGACGAGGTGATCGTGCCGGCGTTCACGTTCGTCGCGAGCGCCGCCGCGCCGCGCTACGTGGGCGCCGAGCCGGTCCTCTGCGACGTGCGCAGCGCCCACGACTTCAACATCGACCCCGACGACGTCGCGCGCCGGATCACGCCGCGTACCCGCGCGATCGTCGCGGTCCACTTCTGCGGCTACCCGGCGGACGTCGCGGCGCTGCGGGCGCTGTGCGACGAGCACGGGCTGATGCTGATCGAGGACTGCGCCCAGGCGATCGGCGCGCAGGTGGACGCCGACGGACGTCAGGTGGGGACCGTCGGCGAGCTCGGGGCGTTCAGCTTCTTCTCCAAGAAGCAGCTGTGCGTGGGCGAGGGCGGCATGGTCACGAGCGCGGACGAGCAGCTGGCCGAGCGCGTGCAGCTGTTTCGCTCGCATGCGATGACGAGCAGCACCTGGGATCGCCATCGCGGCCACGACCCCGCCTACGACGTCGTCGACATCGGCTTCAACTACCGCCTGGACGAGCCCCGCGCAGCGCTCGGACTCAGCCGCCTGGCGCGCCTGGCGGACAGCATCGCCAGCCGCCGCGCGACCGTCCGCGCCTACCGCGAGCGTCTCGCCGGCGTGGATGGCATCGAGCTGCCGTTCGGCGAGGAGGCGGTCGAGCGCGCCTCGCATTTCGCCTTTCCGGTGCTGCTCGCCGACCGTCAGACGCGCGACCGTTTTCGCGACGAGCTCAAAGCGAACGGCATCCAGACGACCTGGTACCCGGCGCTGCACACGTTCACCGAGTATCGGCGTTTCGCCCCCGACGATGGCCTGCCGCATGCCAGTGAGGTCGCCGATCGCCACTGCGCGCTGCCGCTCAGCTCGAGTACGACCGAGGCCGAAGTCGAAATGGTCGTCGAGGCCGTGCGCGCGGCGCTGGCCTAGCGCCGCTGGAATCTCGCGGATATCTGCCCACTTGCGGGCGTTTATCGCTCCAAGCGAATCCCAGTAGATCGGGACTCTTTGGAATTGAGCTTGATCCAAAATGATCCAATCCGATCCAAAAATCTGGAGTTCATTTGCTATGCTCCAAAACATTGGAGCAATTTGGAGCAATTTGGAGCAAGCAATGTATATAGAGCCTGCACCCTCCTTCCATAGCCTCCTCGTCGATATCGAAGGCGAGCGCCTCGCCGCACTGCTCCGACTGGCCATACCGCTCGATGGCTCCGAGTACGTCCACTGGGACAAGTTGCGGCACCTGGAGCCACCGTCCGACCTGACGCTAAGGGAGTGGTGGCTACTGATCAAGTGGCCGCGCCAGCAGACTGCGCGGCAGTTTCCGCTGACCGATCCCGACGGCAGCCCCTTTACGTACAACACCCCCGATCTCGTCGCGCGAGCACTTCACTATGTGGATCAGCGATGCAGTGGCGAGGTGGCGATGTCAGAGGTCGTCACGACGGACGCAGAGGCACGACAGCACTATCTCGTCAACTCGCTGATGGAGGAGGCGATCCGCTCGAGTCAGCTGGAGGGCGCAACGACCACGAGACGTGTAGCGAAGGAGCTACTCCGGTCCGGCCGCGAGCCGAAGGACCGCAGCGAGCGAATGATCCTCAACAACTATCGAGCGCTCCACTTCATGCGCGACAGCATCGGGGACACCCTGACGCCCGCAGCCGTCCTCGAGCTTCAGCGGATTCTCACGGAAGGCACCCTGGATAACCCAGACGCCGCGGGCCGGCTTCAGCGACCAGACGAGGAGCGTGTCGGGGTCTACGAGCGGGAAACCGGCGAGTTGATACACCGGCCTCCACCAGCCGAGCAACTGGACGAGCGCTTGCAGAGACTTTGCAGCTTCGCTAACGAAGGCGAGTCGGTGGATCACTTTATGCACCCCGTGATACGGGCGATCCTGCTCCACTTCTGGCTCGGGTATGACCACCCCTTCGAAGATGGCAACGGACGAACGGCACGAGCGCTGTTCTACTGGTACATGCGGACGCGCGGCTATTGGCTGGTCGAGTACCTGTCGATCTCGCGCATCCTCCAAGACGCCCCCCGCAAGTACACGAGGGCCTACGTGCTGACCGAGACCGATGAACAGGACGCCACATACTTCATCGCCTATCAGCTGGAAGTGATTGAGCGGGCCGTCGAGGAGCTACATGCTTACCTGCGGCGGAAGGTGAAGGAGGTCCGCGATGTTGAGACGCTACTCAGGGGCTCAGGAGACTTCAACCACCGACAATTGGCCTTGCTCGGGGACGCGCTCAGGAGCCCTGATGTGACCTACAGCTTCAAGACTCACGCAGCGACGTACAGCGTCACCCACGAGACTGCGAGAAACGACCTCCTGCCCCTTGTCGCTGACGGTTTCCTCGAGCAGCGGCGAGTCGGTCGCAGCTATACCTTCACCCCGCCGCCGGATCTTGCGCAGCGCCTCAAGGACGCTCACTAACAGGGCGGGTAGCTACTAATCCGGCGGGATCAGCCGGTCGCGCACAGACTCGAACTCTTCTTGGGCCTGCTCGTAGTCGTCGTGGCGCCCGATGTCCAGCCAGTAGTCCTCGCTCGGCCAGGCGCGCACGACCTCACCGGCGGCGATCAGGCGCAGGATCAGGTCGGGGAAGTCCAGACGCTTGCCGGGCTCGATGAAGCCCAGCGCGCGCGGCGCGAAGCAGTACACGCCCATGCTGGCGATGTAGTCGATCGCGGGCTTCTCGTCGTAGCCGGTCAGCCGCGTGGGGTCGCCGTCTTCGCCGAAGCGCAGCACCCCGAGCGAGACCTGGATCTGTCGCGTCTTGGTGGCGATCGTCGCGGCGGCGTCGCTGGCGGAGTGCCGTTCGAGCAAGCCGCCGTAGTCGATGTCGGTGAGCACGTCGCCGTTCATCACCAGCACGTCGTCGTCGATCAGCCCTTCGATCAGCGCCAGCGCCCCGACCGTCCCGAGCGGCTCGTGCTCGCGGTAGTAGTCGATCGGGATGCCGTAGCTCTGGCCGTCGCGGAAGAAGGCCTCGATCAGCTCCGCCAGGTAGCCGGTGGCGATCGTGATCCGTTCGAAGCCGTGGGCCTTGAGCTGACGCACGACGATGTCGAGCACCGGGCGGTCGCCGATCGGCATCAGCGGCTTGGGCAGCACCGTCGTGTACGGGCGCAGGCGCGTACCCTCGCCGCCGGCGAGGATCACGGCACGCCTCATGTCGCTCGCGCGCCTGGTGCGCGCCCGTCGATCACGCGGCAAGGATATGAGCCGTCGGGGACGGTCATCCGGCCAGCGCCTCCTCGTAGAGCGCCGCCGTGCGACGCGCGATCGCCGGCCAGGCGAAGCGCTCGCCGGCGAGGCGCTCGCCGGCTCGCCCGCGGCGCAGGCACTCCTCGCTACCGGCGCGAACGCTGTCGGCGAGCGCGGCTGTCAGCGACTCGACGTCTGCGCGCTCGCAGATCCAGCCGGTCTCGCCGTCGATCACCGCCTCGACCATGCCGCCGGACGGGTACACGATGACGGGACGCGCGAAGCCGTATGCGAGCAGCAGCACGCCGCTCTGGCTGGCCTGCCTGTAGGGCAGCGCCACGGTGTCGGTCGCGGCGAACAGCTGCGCCGTCTCGCGCATGTCGAGGAAGCCCTCGCGCAAGCTGACGCGCGCGCCGAGGTCCTCGAGCGGCTCACGCGCCGTCGCCAGCCCGCCGATGTCCTGGCCGCCGACGAGCAGGTGCAGGCCTGGCACCTGCGCGACCGCCTGGGCCAGATCGTCGAGGCCCTTGTCGCTGCGCAGCTGGCCGAACATCAGCGTCACCGGCGCGTCCGCTGCGAGGCCCAACGCGGCGCGCGCGCGCTCGCGCTCGGCGCTGCCGCCGCTGCGCGCCAGACCGCCGTACTCGCCGTGTGGGATCACGCGTACGCGGCCCCGCAAGCGCGGCGGGACGCGGTCGAGATCCGCCTGCGTGTGGACGATCGTGCGCGCGGCCAGGCGGCCGCTCAGCCGCCGTGCGAGCGGCGCCGTGCCGAACAGGCGGTCCTGGGCGCGGTCGAAGGTGCCATGTGCGGTCTGCACGACGGGCCTGCCGGTTGCGCGCAGGCAGGCGAGCGCCAGCGGGCCGATCTGCGGGATCTCCCAGCCCTGCGAGTGCACGATGTCAGCACCGCGCGGCCAGCGCGCATCAGACGCGGCAGCGCCGCGAGGAAGCGCAGGCCGTTGGCGAGCTTGCCCAGCCCGCGCTCGCGCAGCGCGCGCGCGAAGCGCGTGTCGCCGCGCATGTAGTGGAAGACCGGAACCACGGTGACCCCATGAACGGGCCGGTAGCGGTGGTCGGCGGCCGTCGCCAGCGTCACCGCCCAGCCCTCGGCGGCGAGCGCCGCGACCAGCTCGGCGGTGTAGTCGGCGACGCCGCCGCGGCCGCCCTGCTCGATCATCAGCAGCCGCCGGGCACCCGCGGCGTTCATGCGTGCGAGCGCACGCCGCCGATGCGCGCGTCTTCGAGCAAGCGCTCGATCTGCTCGGCGACGACGGGCGCGGCGTAGGTGCGCTCGGCGTAGGTGCGCGCCGCCGCGCCCTCGCGCGCGACTCGTCGCGGGATCGTCGAGGTAGGGCGAGATCAGTGCTCGTAGCGCCTGCGGGTCGTTCTCGGGCGTGGCAGATGCCGCCGAACTCGGGCTTGATCATGTCGGACACGCCCTCGGCGCCGGTCGCCAGACACGGGCGCGAGGCGAGCATCCCGAGGATCGTCGCGCGCGGCGCGCCCTCGGTCGGGCTCGGGCAGAACACCGACACGTCGAAGGCCGACAGCACGTCGGGCACCTCAGCGCCGGGGGTGGCGATGAAGTGCGCGCGCTCGCCGAGCGGCGCGGCCAGCGCGCGCAGCTCAGCCTCGGTCTCGCCGCTGCCGGCGAGGATCAGGTGGACGCGCCGGATCGTCGAGCGCGGTCACGGCGTCGACGACGACGTCGTTGCGCTTCTTTGGGTGAAAGCGCGATATGCAGCCGACCACGAACGCCTCCTGCGGGATCCCGAGCTCGCTGCGCACGCGCGCGCGTCCCGCCTCGGTGAAGCGGATTTCATCCGCGCGCATCACGTTCGGAACGACGACGATCTTCTCCTCGGGCACGCCCACGTCGGCGACCGAGCGGCGCGTGCCCTCCGAGATCGCCATCACCAGCGCGGCGTGCTCGCCGGCGTGCAGGTAGGCGCGGCGCGGCAGGCCCTTGCGCAGCGGAAACGGCACCGGGCCCCACTCCGCCCACACGACCGTCCTGCGCAGCCGCGCGGGCAGCATCCCGGCCAGCAGCTGCTCCTTCTTGTAGTGGACCATCAGCACGTCGTACGGGGCCTGCGCGCCGCAGCGCCGCGCGCAGCCGCCTCGACAGCGCGGCCAGCGCAGCATCAGCCCGACCCAGCTGCCCGTCGAGAGCTTCGGGCCGAGCGCGATCGGGGACGCACGCGCACCTCGCGTGTCGCGCGCCATCGCGGGCATGTCGGTGAGCATCACCGTGTCGTGGCCGCGCTGGCGCAGGGCCTCGAGCATCTCCACCGCCGCGAACTCCGCGCCGCCGCTCGAGTCGGTGGTCATCACGCTGACGATCTTCACGCCGGGCATTATCTCGGCATCCGCGGGCGAGGCCTGAAGGTTTGCCTGCGCGTGCCCGATACTAAGAGCGATGCGTGCCCTGATCGTCGATCAGTCCCGTGATCGCTCGGCGCTCGCCGCCGCGCGCATGCTGCACGCGGATGGCTGGGTGCTGGGGACGGGCGCCTGGCGCCCGAGCATCGCCTCGACCTCTGCGGCCACCGGAGCCCATCACCGCGTCGAGGAGGCGGAGACCGACGAGGATCGCTTCATCGCGGACATCGCCGAGGCGGTGCGCGTGGGCGGCTATGAGGTCGTGTTCTGCGCGTATGACGTCGGCCTGCTGGCGCTGTCGCGCCGGCGCCAGGAGGTGGCGCCGGCGGTCGTGCCCTACGCCGCCCACGAGATCGTCGAGCGCTCGTTTGACAAGCTCGAGTTCACGAGAGCGGCCGAGGCGGTGGGCCTCGCGGTCCCGCGAACCGAGCAGGCCAGCGAGGAGGCACTGGCGGCCTGGCACGGACCGGTCGTGGTCAAGGCGAGGATCCACGTGCCCACTCGGTATGAAACGCGGCGCTTCGCCTCCGCCGCGCAGGCCGCGCCGTTCGTCGCCGAGCTGCGAAGCGAAGGTGCACAGCCGCTGCTGCAGGAGTGCGTCACCGGCCAGCTAGGCGCGGTTGTCGTGGTCGTCGACCGCGACGGCAACGTCGTCGCCGAGGTCCAGCAGCGCTGCGACCGCTCGTGGCCGGCCGAGGCCGGCGTCACGGCGCGAGCACGCACGATCGCCCCGGACGCCGCGCTGTCCGAGGGCGTCGGCGAGCTCGTCCGGCGCCTCGGCTGGTTCGGTCTGGCGGAGATCGAGTACCTGCTCGACGACGACGGCGTGCCGCGCTTCACCGAGCTCAACGGCCGCTTCTACGGGGGAATCGCGTTGGCGGGGCGCGCGGGCGTCAACGTCGCCGCCGCCTGGGCGCGCCTGGCGACCGGCCGCGCAGTGGCGCCGTCGCCGCGGCAGCTCGACGACGCCCGCTTTCAGTGGCTGAACCGCGATCTCGCGGCCTCGCGCCACGCCGAAGGGCTCAGGGGCATGGCGACGGCCCTGGCGCTGGCGCCCGGCAGCGCCCACAGCATGTTCGACCGCGGCGATCTGAGCCCGCTGCTGCGTTTCTACCTGCCTGAAATGGGACGCCGCGCCGCCTCGCGCGTGGGCCTCGGACGCAGCAGTGACTGATCCGCCCGTGAGCATGAACGATCGCTCGGAGCTGGCACGCAACGTGTGCCTGCACCTCGGCGCCACCGACCCGGCGCGGCTGAGCCGCAAGGTGCGAGGCGTGCTGCAGGCGCGCCCCGTGCCCGGCGCGCCGATCCGCGCCGCGCAGCGGATCGCGATGAAGCTGGGCCGCCTGGACTGGGAGCGCACCTGGCTCGCGCGGCTGATCGAGGCGCGCACGAGCGTGCTCGGCGCCGCGGCCTCGGGGCCGCCGCGCTTCCTCGTACGGGTCGACGAGTTCCCCTACTACACCGCCTTCGACCGCCCTGGAGACATCGACATGTCGCGCCGCTTTCACGAGGTGCTGGCCGGCGCCGGCGTGGCGCACCTGATGTCGGTGCTGCCGCAGCTGACACACGCGCCGCTGAGCGTCGGCGCGAGCGGCGGCCGCGCTCTCGGCGAGCAGGAGACCGCGATGCTCGAGCAGATGCGCCGCGACGGTGTCACCTTCGCCCAGCACGGCAACACCCACCGCACCCGCTTCGACAGTCCGCGCCGGCGCTCGGAGCTGTCTGGCCTGCCGGCGCATGAGCTGGAGGCGCTGCTCGAGGACGGCCGGCGGCGGCTGCTCGCGGCGGGCGTCGGCGAGACGCGCGTGTTCGTGCCGCCGTTCAACCGCTTCGACGCGGCCCAGTACGCGCTGCTGGCGGCCCGCTTCGAGGTCATCTGCGGCGGCCCCGAGAGCATCGCCATGATGGGCTTCCACGGCAGCCCGCTGTGGCGCGACGGAGCGGTCTACCTGCCTTGCTATGCCCCCCTGTACGCCGATGCGCGCACCGTGCTGCCGGCGGCCGAGCGACTGATCGAGCTCGCGCCGGGCACCTGGATTCCGATCGTCCTTCACACCTCGTGGGAGCAGGGCGACGATTTCCGCGCGCTGGCGCAACTCGCCGAGCTGATCGCGCCCTACACAGCGAGCTGGGAGGACCTGCTCGCCGACGTCCGGCGCAGCGGCGAAGCGGCGAGCGTGGGCTCGCCGGCGTGAGCGAGATGCTCGAGGTCGAGGTGATCGACGATCTCGCCGCGGCCCGCTCGCTCGCCCCGGCGTGGGACGCGCTGGCCGTCGCACAGGCGCTGCCGCTGTGTGCCCCGGGCTGGATGCTCGCCTGGTGGCAGCACCTGGCGCCCGCGGACAGCGAGCTGCGGATCGTTGCGCTGCGCGACGGCGAGCAGCTGGTCGCGCTGGCGCCGTGGTTCGCCGGCCACGGGCCCAGCGGGCGCGTCGACGTGCGCTTCCTCGGCGCCGAGATCTCCGACCGTGTGGACATCCTGTGCGTGCCCGGGCGCGAGGACGAGGTGCGGCGCGGGCTGCGCGGCGCGATCACGCAGATGCGTCCGCGGCCGGACCTGATCGCCTTCGAGGCGGTGCCTCTGCGTTCGCAGTGGACCGGCCGGCTCGCCGCTCGCAGTCCGCGGCTGACGCGCTACCGCAACTCGCTGCTGCCCGCGCCCTCGGTGACGCTGCCCTCGGGAGCGCCCGAAGCGTGGCTGGCGGGACGCTCGAGCAACTTCCGCAGCCAGATGCGGCGGATGCGCCGGCGGCTGGCAGAGCGGGGCGGCCGGGTACGCCAGATCGTCGATCCGGGCGAGGTCGGGCCGGCCCTGGACGCGCTGCTGTCGTTGCACGCTGCGCGCTGGGAGGATCGGGCGCCATCGCATCTGACGGCGCCGGGAGTCAGCGAGCTGCTGCACGAAGCCGCGGCCGTGCTCGGGCCCGACCGCCTGCGCCTGTGGGCCGCCGAGGTCGACGGCGAGCTGATCTCCGTACAGCTGTTCCAGGCGGCCGGCGGTCAGATCAAGTACTGGAACGGCGGCTGGATGGAGGAGCACGCCGCCCTGAAGCCGACGATGCTGACGATCCTCGCGGCGCTCGAGGACGGGATCGCTCGCGGCGAGCACGCCCTCGATCTCGGCGCCGGGACGCATCCGTACAAGCTGCGCTTCGCCGACGGCGATGACCCGCTGACGTGGGGCGGCGTGATCGTGCGCAACGGCCGCTGGCCGCGCACGCGCGTCGAACTTGCGCCACGCGTGCTGCGCTACCGCGCCAAGCGAGCGGTCCTGGCGCTGCCGGCGCCGGTGACGGAGCGCATCGAAGCGGCGCTCTCAGCGGGCCGCGCGGACGGGTAGCGCGCCCGACCGCCGATTGCGCAAGGATTTCCTCCGTCGAACGCCTAAAGCGTGCGCCCACCGACGCCGACACCAAAAGAGTGCGGATGCAAACGCCACCGACACCGCTGGTAGTCCAGTACCTATACGTGCACGAGCCCGGCGAGGGCTTCTATTACCCGAGCGCGCGCACGGCGTCATCCTCCGCCGCGGTCGCCACCCGCTACCTGGAGTGCGCGCTCACGCAGGCGGCGACGCTGCGGCTGCGCAGGCTCGACGTCGAGCTCGCGCTGGCCACGAACATCCGCGACCGCGGCGCGCTCGGGCGCGTTGGCGAGGAGCTCCTCGAGCGAATCGAGGAGATGGGTGTACGGATCCTGGCGACGGAGTACCGCCATCGCCCCAAGCCCGGCACCGAGGTGTACGTGTCCTCGCGCTACGTGCTCGACGCGATCCTGTCCTCGACCGAGGGCCAGCCGGCGGACCGCGAGATCTGGCTGACCGACCTCGACTGCGTGTGGGCGGACCCGGAGCTCGTGTTCGCGAGCGCGCCACCGCCGACGGACATCGGCTGCGTCTACATCGGCTATCCGCCGGACTGGGACACGGTCGGCTTCGAGGTGCACGGGCGCACCCGCAGGGCGATCGGCGATCTGGCGAGGACGATGGGCGAGGCCGAGGCGGTGCCGCCGTGGGTGGGCGGCGAGCTGATCGTCGGGACACCTTCGACGCTGCGCGAGCTCGTGAGCGTCTGCGAGGAGCTCGACGCGGGGCTCGACGCGGAAGGCAAGACGCTGCCCAACGAGGAGCAGATCCTCTCGCTCGCCGGTGCGATCGGGCGCGTGCGCTTCCGCGACCTGTCGTGCGTCGCCAGGCGCCTGAGCACGGGCCCGCGCGCCCACGCGGCGAAGCCGGAGGAACCGCTGGCGATCGGCCTGTGGCACCTGCCCTCCGAGAAGGGCCTCAGCCTGCGCCGCACTGCCCGCCAGATCCTGCACGGACGCACCCGCAACCTGCGACGCGACCTGAGCGATCCGGCGCGCACGGCGCGACGCTTCAACGTCGCCGGCACGGGACCGTTGCGACGGCTGCGCGACGACTCCTGGATCGCGCTGCAGCGCGTACGCAGCTAGCTCAGGTGGTGCGGATGATCAGCACCGAACAGGGTGCGTGGTGTGACACCTTGTTCGGCACCGAGCCAAGCAGGAAGCGCTTCGCGCCGGTCATGCCCTTGTTGCCGACGACGATCAGGTCGGCTTCGCGCTCTTCGGCGATGTCGAGGATCGCGTCTGCGGGGTCGCCCTGGCGCGGGTAGACGTTGACCGCCACGCCGGCCTCACGGCCGATCGCCGCGGCGGCCTCGAGCGTCGCATCGACGTCCTCGCGCGGGTTGATCGCCCATTGCAGATCCTCGGGCGCCTGCCGGCGTTCCTCGCCGAGCCGTTGCGCGGGCACGGGCTCATACGCGCTGACGAGCTCCACCTTGGCGCCGACCGCGCGAGCGAGATCCACCGCCTGACGCACCGCCTGATTGGCCGTGTCCGAGCCGTCGGTGCCAACCACGATCGATTTGAACATGTCACTCCTCGCCGTCGTCGCCTCGTATCACCGCCGAGGCGATCATATCCGGGCGCCGGCACAGCAGGTGAACAAATGGGCTCCGCGACGGCGACTAGATTGAGGCGACGATGATTGACCTGCACTGTCACGTGCTGCCGGGCATCGACGACGGCCCGGAGACGCTCGAGGGCTCGGTCGAGCTGGCACGGACGGCGCTCGCCGCTGGGATCGACACGCTGGTCGCCACCCCGCACGTGAATGCGCGCACGCCCAACGACGCGGCCACGATCGCGGCCCTCGTGGAGCGCGTCAACGCGCGACTGGCCGCCGAGCGGATCGAGCTCGAGGTGCTGGGAGGCGCCGAGATCGCGATGACCCAGCTCGTGGAAGTCGAGCCGGCGGAGCTGGGGCGGCTGGGCCTCGGCGGCGGGCGCTGGCTGCTCGTGGAGCCACCGTTCACGCTGGTGGCAACCGGCCTGCAGGACCTGGTGCTGGGACTGCAGCGGCGCGGCCACGGCGTGGTGCTGGCGCATCCGGAGCGCTGCCCGGCTCTCCACCGCGACCGGCGGATCGTGCCCGCGCTCGCGGACGCCGGCGTCCTGATGTCGGTCACGGCGGGGTCGCTGATCGGAAGCTTCGGCGGCGAGGTGCGCCGCTACGCGCTCGCGCTGGCGCGCGAGCGTTTGATCCACAACGTCACCTCCGACGCCCACGACGCCATCAAGCGCCCTCCCGGCCTGGCTGAGGCGCTGGAGCAGGCCGGCCTGGCGCCGCTGGCCGAGTGGCTCACGCAGCTCGTGCCCGAAGCGATCCTCGCGGACGAGCCGATCCCCGCGCGACCCAGTGCCGCCGGCGAGGACTCGCCGCGACGCCCGTGGCGTCTGCGGCGCTGACCAAAGGCTTCAGCGCCGCGAGGAGGCCGCGCAGTGGCTGGCGTGCAGCAGCCAGACACCGACGGTTTGGAGCGTGCGAACGTGACAGTGAGCGCGCGCCCAGGCCAGCGCGGCGCCTTCCCTGGGATCAACCTGGCGTTCGACGTCCACCTCGGAGACGAGCATCCACACGCTGCCGCCACCCGCTCGGGCGAGACGCGCGAACTCGGCGGCGCTCGGCGGGCCGTCGGGCACGCTGCCGTAACCGGTGGGGTCCTTGAAGCCCACGAAACCGCGCGGCAACGGCTGGTCGTGCCACTCCTGCACGACCAGCTGGCCGCCTGGGGCGCGGAAGGCCGGGTCGTAGTAGCCGAGCGAGGGCAGGACCAGTGCGTTGTCCACGATCAGCGGCTGCCCCGGGGCGCGTTCGGCGCGCAGCACGGCGGCGATCGGCGGCCAGTCCTCCTGCAGGTAGCTGCGCTGGCGCGAATCGGCGAGGGCGGCGGCGACGAGCAGCACGGCGACCGCGGCGACGGCCGCGACGGCACCGGGCCTGCTGTGCCAGAGCTGCTCGACGGCGATCGCGAGCGCCAGGCACAGGCCCGGCAGCGACAGGATCGCGTAGCGCGGAAAGTAGACCGGCTCGACGAAGGAGACCACGAGCAGCACTGCCGCGGGCACGAGGCCCCAGCAAAGCGCGATCGCCAGCGGCACAGCGCCGGCGTGCGAGCGCGTACGTGCGATCACCCAGCCGGCGGCGCCGACGAGCGCGACGGCGGCGGCGAGCGTCGCCCAGCGCACCGCCGTGATCCCCGAGAAGCCGGCGCTGAATTCCTGCAGCGTGTACGTCACCAGCGCGCGGTCGGTCTTCGGCAGCCAGTAGAGCGCGTCGCGTCGACTGCGGGAGATCACGGCGGCAACCGCGAGCGGTACGCAGCAGGCGAGCACCGCGAGCAGCGACCACAGCCAGCGCCTGACGCCGTCGCGCCCGGCGCGCCACGCGATCAGCGCCTGCGCCGGCAGGGCGAGCGGCGCGGCGAAGATCTCGCTGTAGGCCAACAGCGTCATCGCGGCGACATAGAGGACCCACATGCGACGCTCGCCGCGTCGCTCGAGGGCACGCGGCAGCGCGCCGAAGGCCAGGCACGCGGCGAGCACGACGAAGGCGTAGGCCCGCGCCTCGTGGCTGTACCAGACAGCCATCGGGTTGACCGCCAGCAGGGCGGCGGCGAGCAGCGCGGCGGCGGGCGTGGTGAATCGGCGCGCCGCCCACCACAGCGCGGGAACGCTCAATGTGCCGGCCAGCACCGCCGGCAGGCGCAGCAGCGTGACGCCGCTGCCGAAGATCCGGATCAGCGGCCACAGCACGATCGAGTATGGAGTGCCGTTGGCTTCCCAGCCGAACAGCTTCAGCATCTGCCCGAAGCTGCGCTGGGCCAGCGCCAGCGAGTACGTTTCGTCGGTGAACAGGCTGCGCGAGAGGCTTGAGAGGCGCAGCACGAGCGCGAGCGCCGTCAGCGCCGCGAGCACGATCGCCTCGCGGCGCAGGAGCGCTGGCGCCCGCGACGGCGCGGGTCCTGCGATGACGGCGGCGGCGGCGGACACGGTCCGCTAGGCGAGCTTCACGATCGCGATGACCATTCCGATCAGGACGAACACGACGATCGCGGCTTGTAGCCAGATCCACGTTTGCGGCATCGGCCGCGAAGCCTACAAGCGCTGCCAGACCGGCGCGGGCCGTGGTGCACGCCCACTATCGTGTGGCGCATGCACGAGCGCGTCCACAGGGCGGCCGCCGCGCTGGCACTCGCCCTGTGCGTGCTGGCCTGGGCGCCGGCGGCCGGCGAGGCCCACGGCGGCCAGGCCGCGCCCGCTCAGTCGAAGTTGCTGGCGGGGGTCAATATCCCCGGCGTCGGCGAGCAGTTGACCACCGCACAGGCCGACAGCACGATCGCGCAGGCGCGCGCGCTGCACGCGAAGGTCGTGCGCCTGGAGGTCCCGTGGTCGCTGATGGAACCCCAGCAGGGGCAGATCGAAGCTGGCGCCCAGGCGTTCCTCGACCGGCTCATGGCGGACGCGGCCGCCGCACACATCGGCGTGATCACGGTTGTGGACAGCACGCCGTGCTGGGCGTCCTCGGCACCAAGCCCGCTGCTGGCGGGCTGCAACCCGCTCGCGGACGGCGCCGCCAAGTCCTGGCCTCCGGCCGACCCCGGCGCTTACGCCGCATTTGTCGCGTATCTCGCGCGCCGCTACGGCCCGGACCTGGCCGCGATCGAGGTATGGAACGAGCCCGACCAGTCGAACGAAGACTATTTCGCGGGCCCGAACAAAGCCGAACGCTACGCGGCGGTCCTGCGGGCGGCCTATCCGGCGATCAAGGCCGTCGATCCGAGCGTGCCGGTGCTGGCGGGGTCGCTGGTCGGCTCCAACGGCGCATTTCTGCGGCTGCTGTACGCGGACGGCATCAAGGGCTACTACGACGGCCTGTCGGTCCACTTCTACACGCTGACGCTCGGCTCACTGCGCTCGATTCGCGAAGCACAGCTCGCGGCCGGCGACACGAAGCCGTTGTGGCTGGACGAGTTCGGCTGGACGAGCTGCTGGCCGGGGGCAAGCATCGAGCAGGAACAGGGCTGCGTGACGCCAACGGTCCAGGCGCGGAACCTGTCGGACACCCTGCGCACGCTCGCGCGCACTCCCTTCGTGGCGGCGGCCGTCGCGTACAAGCTGACCGACTCGCCCGGCGAAGACTTCGGCGTGCTGTCCACGACCGGCGCCCGCAAGCCCTCCTTCGCGGCGTTCGCGAGCGCGGTGAGCTCTCCGTTCGGGAGCATCAGCGCGATCACCTTGAAGCTGCGGCGGAAGGGCAAGCGGGTGCTCGCCACGGGCTCCGGCCCGGTCGGCGACTACATGCGCCTGGAAGCCTTCCGCGGCAAGGTGCTGCGCTACTGGGTGATCTTCACTCTCAATCGCTTCGACGAATACTCCGTCAAGCTGCCCGCATCGCTCGGCACGCATGGTCTGCGCGTACGCGTGTTCCAGTACTGGAGCGGGACGGCGAAGGCGACGCAGAAGACGATTTAGAAGGAGCGGCCGGCCGGGCGCAAGCCCCGGCCGGGCGCCGTTGGGCGTACGCGCGCGTCGGCGCTGCCCCGCCCTACCTACTCGGCGTTGCGGAACAGCGCGACGAACGTCAGCGCCAGGATCTTCAGGTCGAGGCCCAGCGACCAGTGCGCGATGTAGTAGTTGTCCCACTCGACGCGCTCGGCGAGCGAGGTCTGCCCGCGCAGCCCGTGGACCTGCGCCCAGCCGGTGATCCCGGACTTGACGCGGTGGCGATCGCCGTAGCGGACGATGTCCTGCCTGAACAGCTCGACGAACTCCGGGCGCTCGGGGCGTGGACCCACGAGGCTCATGTCGCCGCGCAGCACGTTGAACAGCTGCGGCAGCTCGTCGAGCGAGGTGCTGCGCAGGAAGCGCCCGACGGCCGTCCGGCGATCTTCGCCCTCGACGCCTCCGGGCGCGGTGTCGCCGCCAAGCAGGAAGTCGAGCGCGCTCGCGGCGGGCTCGCCGTCGTCGGCCGGCGCCGGCTGGACCCGCATCGAGCGGAACTTGTAGAAGCTGAAGACCTTGCCGTCGCGGCCGACGCGGCGCTGGCTGAAGAGCGCGGGGCCGGGGCTCGACAGGCGCACGACGAGCGCCGAGAGCGCGATCACGGGCGAGAAGACGATCAGCAGCGTCAGCGCGAGCACGCGGTCGAGCGCGTGCTTGAGCGCGAACTGCAGGCCGTCGGGGTCAACCGCCTCGAAGGACAGCAGCGGCAGACCGCCAACCGTGTCGTAGCCGACACGATCGTTGATCGTGTCGAACATCCGCGGCACCACCGAGACGTCGACACCGAGCTCCTGACAGCGCTGGATCAGACGGCTGACGCGCGCGTCGGCGACGGAGGAGAAGGCGACGATCAGGCGCGTGACACCGGTGCGCCGCACGGTCTCGTCGAGATCGTCGATCGTGCCGAGCACAGGGACGTCGCGGCCGCCGACCTCGGCCACCGAGCGCGGGTCCTCGTCGAGGAAGCCGATCGGGACGAGGCCGTACTCGGGGTGGGACTCCAATCGACGCGCGACCTGTGCGCCGACGACGCCTGCGCCCATGATCAGCACCGACTTGCCCACCAGGTGGCGCGTACGCGCCACGCGCTGGGCGGACGACAGGATCACGCGCCCGGCGCCGACGCCGATCAGCGCGAACAGCCAGCCGCGCAGCCAATCCGACTGGTTGGGCAGCTGGCCGTTGACGAGGATGCCGAGCGTGGCGACGGCCATCGCGGCGACCGACACGCCGCTGAGGACGGGCACCATGCCGTCGAGCACGAGCGCACGCAGCCGCGTGCGATAGAGACCGCGAAGGTAGAACAGCGCCATCACCAGCAGCGGCAGCGCCAGCAGCGGCGCGCGCATCGAGGAGACGTGCAGCGTCGCTTCCACGCCGCCCAGCGCCGCGATCACGGCGACGCACAGCAGCACGAAATCGACCACCGGACGGATGATCCCCCAGCCGGGGCCCTCGAGCGTCCACTGCAGCGGGCCGGTGAACGCGCCGTGCCACAGCGCCTTCGGCGCGGGCGGCTCGTGCGTCAGCTCGCCGCGAAGCGGAAGCGTCGTGGATGTCTGCCGTGTGACTCTCGTGCTGTCCATGAAAAGGATGGCTTTCTTTGCCCTACTTGACTACTCGGGTCCTGTGTCGCATCGCTTTAGCTGTGCCCCCGCCTAACCGGGCTGGCGTGCCAGAACCCGGGTGAGTGCTCCCGTCACGACGAGCGCCCCCAGAGCGAGCAGTATGTACAGCGCGTCGGCGCCCGAGAGCCCGAGCGCGCCACCGCCGCCTGCCGCAGCGCTCGTCGCGGCCGCGGGCGCCAGCCCGGGGCGGGGTTCGCCGGGGCGTGAGCGGACGCCCGCGCGGGTCGAGCCCGCGGCCTGGGAATGTCTCCCTTTCGCGGTGGCTGTGGCGCTGCTCGAGTTCGCGCCGCCGGCGCCCACAGAGGCCGCCGCGCTACCCACGGACCCTTCGTGGCCGGCGCGGCCCGCAGGACCGGCGCTCGAGCCGTGCCCACCCGAGCCGTCGCCGCCGCGCCCTCCCACCAAGCCGGATCCGAGGATCGCCTGATTGCCCTGGCCGGGGCCGCCGTAGCCGCTGAGCAGGGGGCCGGCGAGCGCCGCGGCAGGGACGAGCATCGGCATACTCAGCAACGCCACGATCGCAGTGATGGTCCGGCGATGGCCTCTCATGCATCCGTGCCCTTAAGTCCTTTCTGGCTCGAGCAAGCTGTGCTCCGATCCGTGCCAACTTCCAATCCGTCTTCTCGACCCCCCTATCGCCAGTCCCTTGAGCGTACAGGCGCTGTCATCGACGAATCGACGATTGTCTCGAACACGCTAGCGAAGGTTGAGACTCATGTCGAGCGATTTTCTCCTGTGTTGGCGAGAATGGCCTGAGAACTACGCGAGCTGCTCAGCTTTGAGCAGAATCGACCGGTTCAGCTCTTCGATGTCGACGCGGCCGCCGCGACGGACGAGCGCCCATGCTTCGCGTGTGAGCGGTTCGCGGGGGTCGAGACGCACGGCGCGTTCGAGCAGCTCGAGCGCCGCGGCGTGCTCGCCGCGGGCCGAGGCGATCGCGCCCCGCTCGAGCGTCGCGTAGGCATCTCCGGGAGTTCGCGCCAGCGCGAGCGAGAAATCGTGATCGGCGCGGTCCAGTTCGCCGTAGCGCAGGGCGATGCTGCCCGCGACCACGTAGGGCTCGTCGCTCAGCGGGTTCAGGCGGGCGGCGTCGCCGAGCCGCGCATACGCTGTCTGCGGCGCGCGCGCCCATACATTGGCCGCGCGCTGTACCTGCAACTGGCTCAGCCAGGGCGCCGCGAGCGCGAGCGCACCGGCGAGCCCCAGTACAGCGAGCGCCGCGATCGCGAGAGGCGGACGACGACGCGCCTGGCTTCGTTCGCTCCGCTGAGGTCCCCGCGGCGACGTCAGGGTCCGGGCGGGCGCGAGCGCGCAGGCGAGGCCGAGCATCGCGAAAGCCGGGGCGCCCAAGCCGGCGAACTCCCAGAACCAGTCCACCGACCCGTGTACCACCCAATAGCCGAATCCGGCCAGCGCGGCGCCCGCGACGCCGCGCACGAGCGGCTCGGGCCTGTGTAGCGCGCGCGCTACGGCGACGAGCGCGGCGCCGAGGCCGACAATCGCCAGCAGCACCCCCACCAGGCCGGTTTGCGACAGCGTGCGCAGCTCGACGCTGTGCGGGTAGTGGGGCGTCTCGTCGCTGCGGCCGTGAACGAGGTACTGCTGTTCGAAGTTGTCCGCCCCGATCCCCACGAGCGGGTGGTGCAGGAATTCGTCGAGCGCGACGCGGTAGAAGTCATAACGGTTGCTGCCGAGGCCGCTGGTCAGACGGCTGCCGCCGGTGTTGTCTTCCGCGTAACCACCCTTGAAGCTGTGCCAGCCTTTTTCAAGGCGCGTCACCGGGTTGCCGGCCGCGACGAGCCCGCCCGCGAGCACCGCGACGAGCGTGGCCACCGCGAGCGCGCGGACACCGATGCGAACGCGCCTCCTCGCCCCGTCGCCGAGGCGCGCCTCCAGAGCGGCGCCGAGCGCCACCACGACACACACGACGAGCGCCGCCAGGAACATCGCGCTCGTGGCGTGGTGCACCGCGCTTCCCACGACGGCGCCGTCGTCCAGGCGATCGCCGACGTGGAGTACCGCCGGCGCCGCGGCGGCAATGCCCGCCGCGACCGGAAGCGCCAGCGCGAACGTACGGGTGCGCCCGGGCAGCAGCGCGAACACCAGCACGATCATCACCGGCGTTGCAAACAGCGAGCCGCGGCTCTGGCTGAGCAGCGCGACCTCCGCCAGCAGCACCGCGCCGCCGGCCAGCAGGCCGCGCAGGACCCACGGCAGGCTGCGCTCGCGCGCGAGCAGCAGCGCCGGCCAGAACGCCATCAGCCATTGCGCGGCGTTCGCGTTGGCGTAGCCGCTGGGGTATTCCAGGCGTCCGCCCGGCAGCAGCGCCTGCAGGCCGGCGACGCCGGCGGCGTCGAGGTGCAGCGCCACGAACGCCGCCAGCGCGATCATCGCGAACGTCCACGCGCACAGCAGCAGTGCGGCGCTGACGCCGGTCTGACGCCAGCTGGCAAACAGCGCGAACACCGCCAGGTACAGCAGCGTGCGGTTCGCGCCTTCCAGCGCCTCGCCCGGCACCGCCGCCCACAGGATCGACAGGTAGCTGAGCGCGGTGTACGCGGCGAGCGCGGCGAGCGCGACGCGCACCGGCCCGGGCACCTCTGACAGCCGCAGCGGCACGACGCCCAGGGCGATGCCGAGCGCCGCCAGCACGACCAGCGCCCCCGGCGCCCAGTGGGTCACCGGATAGCCGGCCTGGCTGGTCGCCCACACGACGAAAAGCACGAGCACCGCCAGCGCGGGAACCGTCGCCGGCGCCTGGCGCAGCGAGGCCGTGAGCTTGGCCGTCATCGAGCGGACAATAATCACCGGCGTGGAGGACTCCACCCGGTTCGTCGCCTTCTACGACGCCGCCTACGCGCAGGCGCCGGCGGACGCGGCCCTGTTCTCGCGCTGGCGCGCGCTCGGCGCGGTCGGCAAGGCCGAGCACGTGATCGCCCTGTGTGCCCGCGCCGGGGTGTGGCCGAACGGGAATCCAAGCAATACGCTCGAGGTCGGCTGCGGTGACGGCGCGCTGCTGTGCGAGCTGCACCGGCGCGGCTTCGGCGGGGCGCTGTCGGGCGTCGAGATCACCCAGGCCGCCGTCGAGATCGCGCGCTCGCGCGAGGAGATCCAGTCGGTCGAGCTCTACGACGGCGAGCACCTGGCAGCCGCCGACGGCGTCTACGAGCTCGGCGTCGTCTCGCACGTGCTCGAGCACGTGCCCGACCCCGCGGCTCTGCTCGCGGAGGTGGCGCGCACCTGCCAGGCGGTGCTGGTCGAGGTGCCGCTCGAGGCCAACTGGTCAGCCCGGCGCGCGGGCAAGCGCGCGCATGCGGTCGAGGTCGGACACGTGCAGCGGCTCGATCGCGCCGCGACCCGCGACACCGTCGCCCGCGCGGGGCTGTCGATCGCAGCGGAGCTCGAGGACCCGCTGCCGCTTGCGGCGCAGCGCTTCTTCGCCCGCACGCCCCGCGCGCGAGCCTCAGCGACGCTCAAGTGGGCGGTGCGCGCCGGCGTGCACCGTCTGTGCCCACCGCTCGCGCGGCGGCTGTTCACGCTCCACTACGCGTGCCTGTGCGTGGCGCCGGGCGCGTAGCCGCGGAGAACAGCAGCGACAGCACCGTGCCCATCAGCTCGTCCGGGACCGCGTCGGGGTCGGCGAGCTTCTGGCGCGCGATGCCGTCGGCGAGGGCGTCGATCGCCACCGCCAGCTGCTCGGCGGGCAGCGCCAGCTCGAGGTCGAACTCGCGCACGCCGTCGGCGATCAGCTGCGTCAGCACCTGGCGCATCTGCGCGAAGCGCTCGGCCACCTTCGGGCGCACCTGGGCGTCGCGGACGCCGTAGGCCCAGAACTCCATGAACAGCAGCAGCAGCTCGGGCTCGCGGTCGATCATCGTCATCCACTGGCGCGCGCCGCCCGTCGCGCGTTCGGCGATCGAAGCGCGCTCGCGCACCGCGTCGGCGATCTCGCGTGCGTGGTCGTCGATCTCGCGCTCCATCAGCACCAGGAACAGATCCTCCTTGCCGTCGAAGTTCGAATACAGCGCGCCGGTCGAGAAGCCCGCCTCCGAGGCGATCTCCTCGACGCTCGCGCCGTGAAAGCCGCTGCGCGCGAACACCCTGCGCGCCGCCGCCAGCAGCCGGTCGCGGGTATGCGCCCGACTCTGCTCGCGCGTCATGCGCCCGCCAGCCGCGTCGTGCGTCTCGCTCTCCACACGCATCGCCGTCCGAGTGCCAGGCGGATTCGCCGCGCGATCCTCGCTCTCCATAAATTAATCCTACTTGACAGAGCAGTCATTATGTCGATAACGTTCATTATCCGATTCGGATCAGCGGAGCGAAGGGAGCGAAGACGATGGCAACTGTGACGAGCTCGACACCGACTCACGCGGACGGCCTGGCGAGCCTGCCCACGGATGCGATCTCCTACGAGGACCTGTACGCGCGTTGGGAGCGCGGCAACTGGTCCGCCATGGAGCTCGACTTCACCGAGGACGCGCGCCAGTGGCGCGAGGACTTCACCGAGTTCGAGCGCACCGCCGCGATCTGGAACTACTGCCTGTTCTTCTGGGGCGAGGACGCCGTCGCGGACAACCTGTCCCCGTACATCGACGCCGCCCCGCTCGAGGAGCAGAAGTACTTCCTCGCGACCCAGCAGGTCGACGAGGCGCGCCACGCGGTGTTCTTCAAGCGCTTTATGCAGGAGGTCTGCGGCATCGGCGACGGCTCGATGGCGAGCGGCCTGCAGGCGATCAAGCCGCAGCTCACTCCCGGCTTTCGCAAGATCTTCGAGCGCCTCGACCGCATGGCCGACGAACTCCGCGCCGATCACTCGCCCGCCAAACTCGCCGCCGCAGTCACCCTGTACCACATCGTCGTCGAGGCCTCGCTCGCGCAGCCCGGCCAGCACTTCATCTGCAGCTACCTCGAACAGCGCGACCAGCTCCCCGCCTTCCGCGCCGGCATGGCGAACATCGCCGCCGACGAGCAGCGCCACATCGGCTTCGGCGTCAAGCTGCTGGCCGACCTCAAGCGCGAAGACCCCGTCGGCGTCCCGAAGGCAGTCGCCCACCTGCTCCAAGACGTCACCCGCTTCACCGCCCAGGTGCTGATGCCGCCGGGCTGGGACGAAAGCTACATCACCGTGTTCGGCTCCACCTACGACGAGGTCGGCGTCGAAGGCATCACCTCGATGACCACCAAGCTCCGCTCCGCCGGTCTCGCCGTCGACACCCTCCCCGGGCCGCCGATCCTGCCCCCTGGGCTCGAGCCGCTCGAGCTGACCCGGCGGGGACGCACGCTCGCGAAGGCCGGCGTGCTGGGCGTCCGCGAAGGCCCCACCAAGCGCGATCCAGAGACCCTCGCGCTGCTGTTCGACACGATCCGCCGCCAGGTCAACCCGCGGCACGGGCTCACGCGGCCCACCACATTCCAGTGGGAGTTCACCGACCCCGACGTCCCCACCTGGCACCTGACCGTCAACAACGGCTCCAGCACCGTCGAGCAGGGCGCTGCCCCACGCGCGGACGTGCGCCTGCGCATCTCCTACCAGGACTGGGTCGACATCGTCGGCGAGCGGCTCGACCCGCTTCGCGCCCTCGCCACCGGCAGGTTGCGACCACGCGGCAACCCGCTCGCGCTGCGGCGCCTCGGCAAGGTCTTCCCGCGCGGCTGAGCCGTCGGCCTGCGGACGGCCAGGACCGCTAGAAGGACCAGCGGAAGGCAGGTAGGCGTCGTCCGAGGATGCCCTGCGTGACCGCCGGCCCCGTGTATGCGGTGCCGATCACGAAGCGCATCACCGGGCCAAAGCTCTCGACCGCGGGCGCGCCGACGAAGTGGAGCCCCGCGATCGATGATTCCAGGCCCCTGGACAGCAGCGGCGAGCCGTCGCGGCTGCGGAGTCTCGCGGTCAGCTCGCCGCTCAGGAACGGGTAGCGCCGGATGTCGATCCTGTAGCCCGTGCCGAGCAGCACGTGATCGACAGCGCGCTCGGACCCGTCGTCGAGCGACAGCTGCAGCTGCCCGCCCTGCTCGCGTGCCGACACAACGCCCCGCGAGAGGCTGATCTCCACCTCGCGCAGCCTCTCCGGGAGCCATTGTGCGCCCGCCGGCAGCAGACAGCGACTGGCCACCGATCCCCGCACGCTGCGCGGCAGGACACGCATCACGTCCGGCGCCGCGCCGAGCCAGCTGGAAAAGCGCCCGCCCACACCGGTCGGCGCTCGACGCCAATGCAAGCCGGTCCGCGCGCGCCACGTGTCCTTGGCCGGCTTCTCGACGCTCGGCACCAGCGCGCGCTCGTCGCCAGCATCAGGGCGCAGATCGCTCCACTCGCCCAGCCACACGATCTCCGGCCTGCGCCCGATCACCTCAACTCTGGCGCCGGCCTCGTGCGCGATCGCGGCGCCCTCGAGCGCGCTCTGCCCGAGTCCCACCACCGCCACCGACTTGTGTGCGAACGTCGCCATGTCCGGTGCGTTCGAGGCGTGCGAGACGCGCGCCGTCCCGACGCCGTCGAACACGGGCGGCGTGTAGGCGAACGGCGCGATCCCAGCGGCCACCACGACGCGGCCGGCGCTCACGGTCTCGCCGTCGGAGAGCGTCAGCTCGAAACCGCCGTCGCCGGCCTGCACCCGCGTCACCGATCTCTGATCTAGATCGGGCACCGCGCGCTGCGTGAACCACATGCCGTAGTCGATGAAATCCTCGACCGGCAGTGGGTTGCGCAGCTCGCAGCCCTTCGCCGCTGCCCAGCGGGCCAGCGACAGCTCCCCTCGAGGACTGCTGATGCTCGAGGCACGCAACGGAGAGCGCAGCAGCATCGCGCGCGGCATCGTGTCGCGCCAGAAGGCCATCGCGTCACCGAAAGCGACGGCCGGCACCCCTGCGTCGCGCAGGTGCGCAACCGCCGACAGGCCGTGCGGACCGGCCCCGATGACGACGACCGGTGAGGTTGGTGAGACGCGTGGGGATGTTTCGGTGAGCATCGATGACTCCGGGCGATCGATTCCCGTGCTTAACGGCCACAACAAGCCAAAAGACGCGGAGAGGGGCCAAAGATAAATGCAACGAGCCGGTAGGGGATTCGCATAGCGGCTGCGCACCCCAGATCCCGTACGCTCGCGCGCCGGAGCGACGATGGCAAACGGGCACAGATCAGCCAGGCCGCAATGGCCACACGTGGTCATCCTCGACCCCTTCACAGCCGGATTGGCGGCCGCCCGCCGCATGGTGCGACTGGGGGCGCACGTCACCATGCTCGTGGACCCATGCGACATGTTCGTGGACCGAACCCGCGGCGTGCACAGCATCGTCTCGCCGTTCGGAGATGACGGCGCGGAGTGGTTCGAGCTGCTGCAGCGGATCGCCGCCGCCGGCGATGAGATCGTGGTGCTTCCCACGACCGATCGCAGCTGCGAGCTGCTGCTGGAGAAGGCCGACCTGTTGACGGCCAACGTGCACATGTTCGAGCGCGGCAGCGTCGCCCATGGCGCGCTGATGGACAAGGAGCAGGCAAACGCGATCGCGCGCGCCGCCGGCGTGCGTGTGCCGTGGAGCGCGGTCGTGAGCAGTCCCGCGGATATCGAGGAGGCGGTGCTCGAAGCGCCCTGGCCATGCGTGGTCAAGCCGATCCTCTCGCACGACTGGCGCGCGCGCTACGGCGACGAGCGCGTGTTCCTCGTCGCCGACGCCGACGAGGCCCGCGAGCGGCTGCGCGTCCCGCTGCAGGACGGAACGGAGATGCTCCTCTGCCAGTACATCCCCGGCGGCGATGACGACGTCGAGGAGGCGATCGTGGTGCGCCTCGCCGACGGCAGCTACCCCGTGCTGTTCGGCTGCCACAAGCTGCGCCAGGACCCACCGGGGTTCGGCGCGACGACCGTCGGGGAGGCTTCGCACCTGCGCGACACGACCGCTCTCGCCAGGCGCGTGCTCGACGAGGCGTCGTTTGTCGGCGTGGCCGGGGTCGAGACAAAGCGCCATCCGGACACCGGCGAGCGCTGGTTCCTCGAGGTGAACGTGCGGATGCCGGGCCAGTGGGGGCTCGGCGATACGTGCGGGGTGGCGGCCACGCAGCGGCTCGTCGCCGCGCTCTGCAACCGGCCGCTCGGACCGCAGCCGACGATGCACGAGGGGGTCCGCTTCCTGCTGCCGCACCTCGACGCCCACGTGGTCGGTCCGGCGCTCCGGCACACACGGCCGCTTGGCCGGCCGGTCGCCGCCCTGCGCTTTGCCCGCGCATACGTCGGCGTGCGCGACTTCGGGCTGCTGAACGTGCGTGACCCCGGTCCCGGACTGGCCTGGATCAGCGTCATCGCGCAGCGCCGGCTCGGCGCCCTCAAAGGTCGCATCGGAGCTCGGCGCGTATCAGCCGACGAGCCGACACCGCCGCCGCCCGCGGGCAGACCCTAACCCGGCGAGAACTCACGCGCGGCGGCCGCCGTCTCGCCGGCCTCCTGCTGCGACGCCGGCCCCGCATGCGCGGTCGGCGCTTCAGTGTCGCCCGAGGCGACGGCCGCGCTCGCGAGCGCCCCTGACGGCGGGGGCGACTCCGGGCGCGCAGAGTCCAGGCCTGGGGCGCTCGGCGCGCGTTCCGCGGCCGTCGCGGACGCCAGTGCCTGCTCCGGCCCGAACTCGCGGCTGGCCCTCATCGGTGACGTGACCGGCGCCGGCGCAGTGGTGCCTGTCGCAATACCGGCGCCGGCAAGCCCCGTGTCGGCGCCACCTGTCAGATCGCCCAGCCTGTACTCGGTGTTCGCGGACGCGATCGAAGCGGCGTCAGACCGGGACGCCTGGCGGCGTCGCCCGTGCTCCGAGTGCTGCAGGCTGTGCTGGCCGTCAAGAGCTACGCAGCCGGCGCCGACGCCAAGCGCCAGCACGCAACCGACCGCGAGCTTTGCGCCGAACGGTCCCGCCCCCATCAGCCAGCCCCCGCCCGCCGCTCCGGACACACCGGCTGCCGCCGACGCACCGGCCGCCCCCGACCCGCCGGCGGTTGCGGATGTCGGGAGCGTGCCTGCGAGTCCGCGTGCGGCGTGCGCGCCGGTGTCCGAGCTCGACGCGAGGATCGCCGCGGCGGTACGCCACGCCAGCAGCCCCGGCGGCAGCGCGGCGGCGAGGCCACGCAGCGAAACCACATAGGCGCGGCACGCCGGGCACTGGCTGTGGTGGGCGAGCGCCAGCCGGTGACGCTCGCCGTCAGGCTCGAGGATGCCGAAGGCCAGCGCACGCATCAGCGAGGCCTGCTCCTCACACCAGCCGCCGTCGCAGATCGTGCCCAGCAGCGCACCCACCTTGGCGGCGACGCCGGGACGCCCCGGTCCGCGTCCCTCCATCAGCTTGCGCATGCGGGCCTCGCTCAGACCCATGCGCGCAGCCGCCTCGGAGCGCGTGAGGCCCTGCAGATAGCACAGCGTCGCGGCCTCGCGCTCACGCGCGCCGAGCCGTCCGCGCAACGCCTCGAACACGTGGCGCAGGCGCATGCGCGCGTCGAGCTGCTCGACAAAATCGTGCTCGCAGCCGTCCTGCGCCTTCAGCCCGAGCTCACCGACGCATCGCACGCGGGCACGGTGCTCGTCGATTGCGCGACGGTAGGTCACCAGCACGAGCCAGCCCGTCGGGTTGGCGACCTCTTGCCCCTGGAGCACGACCGCGTACAGGCCCTGCCACGCCATCGCGTAACACGCCTCCAGATCGTCCTGGTCGAGCGTGACGCCGCTCGCCCGCAGCTTGCCGTCGACGCGCTCGAGCACCCGCCCGCGCAGAGTGTTGAACTCGCCACGCAACAGACGCTCGGCGCGATGACGACGGAGGCTCTGCGGGCTCATCGCCCGAGATTATGTAAATTTCGAATACGCGGCGAGTTCTAGAGCTTCTTCGTGGTGGCGATCTCGGCGTTAGTTCTTCGGGCCACCTTCGGGGAACAGATACTTCGCGATCACGAGGACTATTCCGACAACCTGGACGACCGTCGTGGTCAGCCAGCCGATAATGACTTCGGGAGGAATGTCAAAGTTTTTATGGATCGCGTAGAGATAGAAGGCTACGTTGGCGCTCACGAGCACCAGCGCGAGCCGCCATCTCACCCCTGAGGTCGAGATTATCGATGCGGTTCGCCATCGCTTCTAGTGATACATCAAACTCGGCCGCCATCGCGGTAAGACTGCGACCCTCCCGGACCATGATCTTGACCCTCTCATCTGGCATGAGTAGGGCCGCAGCAAACTGGTTAGCGTAGATCTCATCAGGGTTCGTGCCGCGGGCCGCAAGGGGGCCCCGTCTGTCGATGTAACCCCATTCTTCCTCGTCCTTATCGAGGCCGGCCTTGATGCGCTTCACGTAGTGGCCGATCTCGTGGGCGCACGAGAATCGCCGCCGCCTCGGATTGTCGCTAGCGTTGACATAGACCCTTGGGTCTTCGGCAGGGCGCTTGGCTAGCATCCCGGATACGTCCGGTTCCAGTGGAACGCACTCGACGTCCAAGCCCAGCCGATCCGCAATAACAAAGGGGTCCACCGGAAGATGATAGGTCGCCGGGTCGCCGCCCCAGTAGCTACCTAGGAGGTCGTTAGCGGCGGTAGTAGCGTCGTGCTTGGACATGACGCTGCGTATAGCACATCGCGCGTCGGCATGCTACTGCCGCTCACGGGTCCGGCATGGTACGGCCCCGCGGAGGTGGAGCAGACCGCTTTAAAGTTGGCGCGGTTAGGGCGGCGTGGGTGGTCGCCCGTCGCTGATCCGGGCCGAGCACGGCTGAGCCGCGGCCAAGGTCGATCAGGTCGCAGTCATTGAACGTGAACACCGCTCTCGACGTCGCGGAACCCAGATTTCAAATGCGCGACGAGCTCGAGCGTTCTATTTGCGCCAGGGTGACGCGGCGCATGTCCTCCCCACGCCGGTGAGCCCGATGCCACTCGACGACGAGCTCGAGCGCCCGTGAGAGCGGCCACACCGGCGACCAGTCGAGCGATCGTTCCGCCGCGCTCGAGTCAAGCGCCAGGTGATCGGCCTCGGGCGGATTTCCCGCGCCGTCGAGCCGCCACTCGAGCTCGCCGTCCCACAGCTCCGCCAGCCGCTGCACGATCCAGCTCACCGGCCGCGCGTCCGCTTCGGCGGGGCCGAAGTTCCACCCGCCCTGGGCCTGCGCGTCCGGCGCCGGCCGTTGCGCGTCGCGAGCGAGCGCCTGCGCGAGCTGCAGGTAGCCGCTGAGCGGGCTGAGCACGTGCTGCCAGGGACGCACAGCGTGCGGGTTGCGGACCAGCAGCGGCGCGCCGGTCTCGACGGCGCGGACCGCGTCCGGGACGAGCCGATCCTCGCCCCAGTCACCGCCGCCGATGACGTTGCCGGCGCGCGCGCTGGCGAGGCGCGGCGTGTGCTCGCCGGAGAAGAACGAGCGCCGGTAGGCGCCCGCGACCAGCTCCGCGCATGCCTTGGAGCTCGAGTACGGATCAGCGCCGCCGAGCGCGTCGCCCTCGACGAAGCGCCGCGAGCCACCGGGCGGGTTCTCGTAGCACTTGTCCGAGGTCACGACCACGACGGCGAGCACGTCGCGCCCGACCTCGCGCACGGCCTCGAGCACGTTCACGGTGCCCATCACGTTCACCTCGTAGGTGCTCACCGGATCGAGCAGCGAGCGCCTGACCATCGGCTGTGCGGCGAGGTGCAGCACCACCTCAGGCCGCGCCTGCGCCAGCGCGGCGCGCATCGCCTGGCCGTCGCGCACGTCGACGGCCAGGTGTCGCATCTGCGCGCCGACAGCCGCCAGCTCGAACAGCGAAGGGCGCGTCGGCACGCCCCGCGCGAGGCCGGTGACCTCGGCTCCGAGCGACTGCAGCCACAGCGACAGCCACGCGCCCTTGAAGCCCGTGTGGCCGGTAACGAGCACGCGCCGGCGGCGCCAGAAGTCGGGATCGATCGCCACGAGGGCGAGTATCTTCACGCAATCGCCACGCCGCCGACACGCACCTCATCCGCCGCCACCTCGCTGACGCCGCCTACGCGCGCTGCGATCCTCGGCATCCCGCTGGCGGTCTCCGACTACGAGCAGGTGCTCGACTGGATGAACGCGATGATCGCGGCCGGCGAGCGCGGCTACATCACGGCGGCCGCCGTCAACCTGGTGATGTCCGCGCAGGAGCAACCGGAGACGCTCGCGGCAACGCTCGCAGCGACGCTCGCCGTGCCTGACGGCCAGCCGCTCGTCTGGGCGCTGCACGCGCTCGGGCACCGCCGCGCGACACGTGTCTACGGTCCGGACCTGATGTTGAAGTTCTGTGCGCGCGCAGCGAAATCCGGCACGCCGATCTACCTCTATGGCGGGCGCTCTGCCGAGGCCAGGGCGCTGCTCGAAGAGCGCCTGAGCGAGCGCTTCCCCGGCCTGCGTATCGCCGGCGGCTCCTCACCGCCGTTTCGCGAGCTGAGCGCCGAGGAGGACGAACGCGAGGTCGAGATGATCAACGCCTCCGGCGCCGCGATCGTTTGGGTCGGCACCGGACAGCCGCGACAGGAGCAGTGGATGCACCGCATGCGCTCGCGGCTGACGCCGCCGCTGCTCGTAGGCGTGGGCGCTGCGTTCGACTTCCACGCCGGGCTCGTGCCGCAGGCACCCGGCTGGATGCAGCGCCACGGCCTGGAGTGGGTCTACCGCCTGTGGCGCGAGCCGCGCCGCCTGTGGCGACGCTACGCCCGCTACAACCCGCTGTTCGTCGCCGGCTTCACGCGCCAGTACGTGCAGCACCTGCGATCCGGGCGCAGCTGAGCGCTCAGATCGAGCGGAACACGTCGATCCGCTGCGCCGGCGAGTTCCGGCGCGGCCCGCGGCTGGTTCGCAGCCGCTTGAAGCGGCCCGTCGCCAGCAGCTCGGCTGCACACGTCGGGTTGGCGTAGATCAGCGTCAGCTGCCGCGGGCGTCGATCGAGTGACTCGAGCACCCGGTCGAGCATCCCCCTGAAGGTCTCGTCCCAGAACGGGTTGAACATGTAGATGTAGGTGACGTCGTCGGGAAGCGGCCACACGCGCGCGTCCGCGACAACGACCTCGATGTTCGGACAGCGCCGACGTGGCCCGGCGATGACGGCGTTGGCGCGCGCTATCTCGGCATCCGCCTCGTTGACCTCGAGGCCGACGATCCGCGCGAATCCGAAGCGCGCCGCCGCCAGCAGCACGCGACCCTTGCCCGCCCCGTAATCCATGAACACGTCCTCCCGAGTCACGCTGCAGCCGCGCAGGCCACGGGCGAGGTACAGATGCCCCGAGGAGACATCGGGGCTCCAGGTGCTGTGCAGACCGCGCTCGAAGACCACGTGCTCGACCTCGCGTTGGACGCGGCGATAGCGTCGGCCAACCGAGCTCTTTGCGACCAGCAACCAGCGCGTGACGCGGGTCATCCACCATCCTTGCCTTTAGATCCCGGAATCGACGGGCCCGCCACCGGTAGGCCCAGACCCTGACAATACGCGTGTTCCAGACCGCTCCGCCGCTAACCTCTTGGCTCTGATGAGCGCCTCACACAGATGAGCCGCGTGCTCGTCACGGGCGGCGCGGGCGTGATCGGTGCGGCCGTCGTCAGGCGGCTGCTCGCCGACCCTGACTACGAGGTACGGGTCGCCGACCAGCGCCCCGCGCCGCAGTGGATGCGCGAGGGCTGTGAGGTCCGCAGCGGCGACCTGCGTGTGCTCGCAGAGGCACGCAAGGCGACGCGCGGCTGCACCCGCGTGATCCACCTCGCGGAGATCGGCGGCGGCATCGCCAACCTCGAGCGCCTGCCGCACACGCTCACCGAGATCAACAACGCCCTCTGCAGCGCCGTCATCCGCGCGGCGCTCGAGCTCGAAGTGGAGCGCTTCACGTATGTGTCCTCTGCGAGGGTGTTCGAGCGGGCAGAGCTGTTTCCGACGCCGGAGGACTACCTGCCGCGCTGTCCCACGCCGATCTCCGCGTACGGCTTCTCGAAGCTGACCGGCGAGGTCTGCTGCCGCGCCGCGCACGAGGAGCACGGCCTGCCCTACACGATCTGCCGTCCATTCAACCCGTACGGCCCAGGCGAGCTGCCGAAGGCCGAGCCGGGGATCGCGCACGCACTGCCGGATCTGGTCAAGAAGGGGCTCTCGCGCCAGCGCCCGCTGCGGATCTTCGGCACGGGCGAGCAGACGCGAACGCTCACGCACGTGGACGACGTCGCCGACGGCGTCGTCGCCGCGATGAGCTCGCCGGCGGCATTGAACGAGGACTTCAACATCTCCGCTGCGCGGGAGCTGACGATCGAGGAGATCGCGCGCATCGTCTGGCTCGCATGCGGCCAGGACGCCGATGCGTTCGAGCTGGAGCACCTGCCGAGCCCCGCCTTGGACGTGCAGCGGCGCTGGCCGTCGGTCGAGAAGGCACAGCGTCTGCTCGGCTGGCGGGCGCGCGTCGAGGTCGAGGACGGAATCGCCGCGACGGTGCGCTGGCTGAGCGGTGCGATCGCCTCCGAGGCACCGGTGCTCGCCGAATCGGGCTCGTCGGTGGCGTGATGGGCAGCTGTAGGCCCATCAGCGGCGATCTATAGGCTGCGGCCGATGCCAGACAAACCCTCCGCACTGATCACCGGTGTCACCGGCCAGGACGGCTCCTACCTCGCAGAGCTGCTGCTCGAGAAGGGCTACGACGTCCACGGCATGGTGCGCCGCGCCTCAACCGAGAAGTTCGACCGGATCGAGCACATCCGCGACCGCCTCACCCTCCACCAGGGCGATCTGCTCGACCAGCGCTCGCTCGTGGATGCGCTGCGCTCATCCAAGCCAACCGAGATCTACAACCTCGCGGCGATGTCGTTCGTCGCCGTGTCCTGGATCCAGCCGACGCTCACCGCCGAGTTCACCGGCGTGGGCGTCACGCGCATGCTCGAGGCGATGCGCGAAGTCTGCCCCGAGGCGCGCTTCTACCAGGCCTCCTCGAGCGAGATGTTCGGCAAGGTGCTCGAGGTGCCGCAGACCGAGTCGACGCCCTTCTACCCACGCTCGCCGTACGGCGTCGCCAAGGCCTACGGGCACTTCATCACCGTCAACTATCGCGAGTCCTACGACCTGCACGCGACGTCGGGGATACTTTTCAACCACGAGTGTCTCTCGGAATCAACCCCCCTGCTGATCAGAGATGACGGGCTGATCGACGTCAGGACGCCGGCCGATCTCGTGCCGCTGCTGAGGAAGGGCGGATCGGTCCAGAACTTCCTCCCCAAATCGTTCCTCGAGGTCTGGGACGGTGAACGCTGGACGCCGATCACGGCGGTCACAGCGACCCGGCGCCGGCGCAGCGACCCGGACCACCAGCTCGTCTCGATTCAAGCGCGAGGTGGGACGGTCGACGTCACGGCGCACCACAACATGCTCGACTCGGACTTCGCGAAGATCGCGGCGCGCGACGTGGAGCCCGGCGATGAGCTGGCGCTGTGCGAGGAGCTGCCGGAGCGCACAACGTGGGGGGTCGCGAGCACCGAGCTCGGCGAGTTCCTCGGGCTGATGGCGGCGGACGGATACGTCGATCGTGATCGCGGGCAGGCGTGCTTCACAAACAACGACGCTGGACTGCGCCTTCGCGCGGCGTTGTTGTGGTCCCGGCTCTTCATGGGCAACTCGCGCGAGTGGACCGGGACGTCAGGATGGATCGAGGGAGCAACAGTCGAGAAGGTGAGCCTGACTGGCGCTCCGGCCGCGGCGCAGTGGCTGCGTGAACAGCTCTACACGCGTACCGCCTTCAAGCGGGTGCCACCCCTGATCCTCAATGCTGAAGAGGACGTCCAGGAGGCCTTCCTCCGCGGCTACTACGCCGGCGACGGCCTCAAGGAGGGCAACGGCGCCTCGATCAAGACGAACAGCCCCGTGCTCGCACAGGGCCTGTGCTGGATGTATCACCTCATCGGCCAGCCGGCGTCCGTGTACGTCGAGCAGCGAGGCGAGAAGACCTACTATCAGCTCAATCTCGCCTCGTCGGTGAGAGTCGGCGCCAAGGGCCAACACCTGCGCAAGAACCCCGCCGAGGTGCGGCGGGTCACCCCGGCGCTCGTGCCCGACGACGAATGGACCTTCGACGTCGAGACCGAGAGCGGCAAGTTCTGCGCAGGCGTCGGACGCCTGGTCATCTCCAACTCCCCCCGCCGCGGCCTCGAGTTCGTCACCCGCAAGATCACCTGGCACGCCGCCGCGATCAAGCACGGCCTGACGAATGAGCTGCGCCTCGGCAACCTCGACGCCGAACGCGACTGGGGCTACGCGAAGGACTACGTCGAAGCGATGTGGTCGATGCTGCAGCGCGACGTCGCCGAGGACTACGTGATCGCGACCGGGCGAGCGAACTCGGTGCGCGAGTGCTGCGAGGTGGCGTTCGACGAGGCCGGCCTCGGGGACTTCGAGCGTTACGTGACGATCGACCCGGCGTTCGTGCGCCCGGCCGAGGTCGACCACCTGATCGGCGACCCGTCGAAGGCCGGCCGTGACCTCGGCTGGAAGCCACAGACGAGCTTCGAGGAGCTGATCCGCCTGATGACGCGCGCCGACCTCGAGCTGCTGGCGCCGCGCTGAGCATCATGAGCGTGCCGCTGTTCGACACCTCGACGCCGGTGCAGGGCCTGCACGCGGAGCTGCGCGCGGCGGTCGAGCGCGTGCTCGACTCCGAGCGCTACATCCTCGGGCCCGAGGTGAGCGCTTTCGAGCGCGAGTTCGCGGAGTACTGCGGGGCACGGGAGGCGGTCGGGGTCGCCAACGGCACCGAGGCGATCACGATCGCGCTGCGCGCCATGGGCGTGGGTCCGGGTGACGAGGTGGTGGTGCCCTCGTTCACGTTCTACGCGTCGGCCGAGGCGATCCCGCCGACTGGAGCGACGCCGGTGTTCTGCGACATCGATCCGGAGACCTACTGCGTCACCGCCGAGACGGTGCGCGCGGCGCTGACGCCGCGTACGAAGGCGGTCATCGCGGTGCACCTGTTCGGCAACGTGGCGCCGATCGCGGAGATCGAGGCGCTCGGCGTGCAGGTGCTCGAGGACGCCGCCCAGGCGGCCGGCTCGACCGTCGGCGAGCAGCGACCGGGGGCGCTCGGCACGGCGGCGACGTTCTCGTTCTTCCCGTCCAAGAACCTCGGCGGCTTCGGCGACGGCGGCATGATCACGACCGGCGACGACGGGCTCGCCGAACGTGTCCGTACGCTGCGCTTCCACGGCTCCCACGACAAGGTCACCTACGAGCAGATCGGCTACAACTCGCGGCTGGACGAGCTGCAGGCGGCGATCCTGCGCGTACAGCTGCCGCACCTCGACGCCTGGGCCGACGGGCGCCGGCGCGCCGGACGCCACTATGAGGAGGCCGGGCTCGGCGAGCTGATGACGCTGCCGCGCGCCGCCGCCGGCGCCGCGCCGGCGTGGCACCTGTACGTCGTCGGCGATCACAACGTCGAGCGCCTGGAAGGAGCGCTGGCTGCGGCGGGCGTCGGCCACAAGCCCTACTACCGCACCCCGGTGCACCTGCAGGAGCCGATGCGCCGGTGGGCCGCCGGCGTCGAGCTGCCCGCGACCGATCACGCGGCCCGCACGCATCTCGCGATCCCGATGAGCCCGGTGCTCACCCGCGAGCAGGTCGATCAGGTGGTGGAGGCCGCCCGCGGCGCGTCCACCAAGGTCTAGATCGACACTAGCGCCAGCGCTCGAGCAGATCTGCGTCGTCCACTTCGCGCACGACCCGCGCGGGCACGCCCATCACGACCGCGCGGGCGGGCACGTCGCGCGTCACCACCGCGCCCGCCGCTACGAATGCCTCCTCGCCGATCTCGACGCCGGGAGTGAGCACCGCGCCCCCTCCGACCCTGCACGCGCGGCGGAGCGTCGCACCTCTGACCGTCGTCCCCGTGCCGGCGCCGGCACGGCCGCGCGGGTGCCGCGCCATCGTGTCGTCGTTGGTCGTGATCGCGCTGGGACCGACGAACACGTCGTCCTCGAGCAGCGTGAACGCGGTCAGGTACACGTTCGTCTGCACACGCGCACGCGCGCCGACCACGACGTCGTTGTCGACGACGCTGCCGCGCCCGATCACCGAGCCCTCACCGACCCACGCCCGCTCGCGCAGGTACGCCTGGTCGCCGATGATCGTGTCGGGGCCGACGCTCGCCCCGGCGAAGACGACGGCGCCCGCGCCGACGCTGACCCGGGCCCCGAGCTCGAGCGCGCGCACCTCGCCGCCGGCGCCCGAGTGGCGCGCCAGTCGCGGTCGCTTGCCCAGCACGACGTGGTCCTCGACCGCGCAGCCGTCGCCGATCACGGTGCCCTCGTGCACGACCACGTAGGCCCCGAACGAGACTCCATGGCCGACCACTACCCGCGGGCCCAGCAACGGCTCGCCCGCGTGCGCGCCCCCCGCCGTGGCGCCCTCGCTCACAGCCTGACTACGTTCGTGGCGTTCGAGCTCAGCGTCACACCGCGCAGGTCGAGGACGAGGCGCGCGCGCTCAGCGATCAGCTCGTGGTCGACCTCGGGATGGGCCGTGACGATCACCGCGAGGTCGGCGCTCGCAACGGCGTCCTCGAGCGAAGTGCTCGTGAGCCCGAAGTCCGTCAGGGCCGGCACGTGCGGGTCGTGATAGACGACCTCGGCGCCCAGCTCGTCGAGCAGCGAGATGATCTTCAAGGCCGGAGATTCGCGGACATCGCCGATGCCGGGCTTGTAGCTGACGCCGACAACGGCCACCCGCGCGCCTTTGACCGACATGCCCGCCGCGTTGAGCACGCGCTGAGCCTTGGCGACGCAGTGGTAGGGCATCTGCTGGTTAACCTTGCCGGCGAGCTCGATGAACTCGGTGGCCATGTCGAACTCGCGCGCGCGCCAGCTCAGATAGAAGGGATCGACGGGCAGGCAGTGACCACCCATGCCCGGGCCCGGCTCGAAGCGCATGAAGCCGTATGGCTTCGAGGACGCCGCGTCGACTACCTCCCAGATGTCGATGCCCATGCGGTTGGTGAGCATCGCCAGCTCGTTCACCAAGGCGATGTTCACCGAGCGGAAGATGTTCTCGAGCAGCTTCGTCAGCTCCGCCGCCTCAGGGCTTGACACGCGCACGATCTCGTCGCACACCAGCCCGTACAGCTCCTGCGCACGCTGCGCGCACGCCTCGGTGAGGCCGCCCAGGACCTTTGGCGTATTGCGCAGCGTGAAGTCTGTGCGGCCGGGGTCCACGCGCTCGGGCGAGAACGCAAGATGAAAGTCGCGGCCGGCGCGCAGGCCGGACCCCTCTTCGAGTAGCGGCGCGACCTGCTCGCGCGTGGTGCCCGGGTAGGTTGTCGACTCCAGCACCACGAGCTGACCGCGGCGCAACGCGCCGGCCAGCGCGCGCGTGGCGTCTACCAGCGGAGTCAGATCGGGCTCGCGGTTGCGCGTCAGCGGCGTGGGCACGCACACCAGCACGGCGTCAGCTCTGCTCAGCTCGGCATAGTCCGCGGTCGGGTGGATGAGCGCGGCGACCGCCGCGAGCCTCTCCGAGGAGACGTCGCCGATGTAGGAGTCGCCCGCACGCAGCGCCTCGAGCTTGCGCTCCTCGATATCGACCGCGACCACCTCGCAGCCCGCCTCGGCAAAGCTCACCGCCAGCGGCAAACCCACGTAGCCCAAACCGATGACACCGACGGTCGTCATGAGGTTCGCCAGTCTATGAGGTCACGGAGACATGCCGGGCTGGGCGCTCAGCAACCGCAAATCGGCCTGCACCATGCGTTCGACCAGCTGCTCGAAGCTGACATACGCCGTCCAGTGAAGACGCGTGCGCGCCTTTGCGGGGTCGCCCACGTTCGAGGTCCGCTCCGCGGGGCGCACCAGCGATGCATCCACCCGTAGGTGACGCTCGGCGTCGAGACCAACACACGCAAACGCGGCCTGGGCGAGCTGCCCGACCGTATGCGGGACACCGCTGGCGAGGATGTAGTCGTCGGGCTGATCCTGCTGGAGCATCAGCCAAGCGCCGCGCATGGTGTCCCCGGCGAACGACCAATCACGCACGGCCTCGAGCGAGCCGATCGTCAGCTCGCGCTCCAAGCCGAGGCTGATCGCGGCGGCCGCCCGGGTGATCCTGCGCGTGACGAACTGCTCGGGGCGGCGCTCTGACTCGTGGTTGTAGGCAATGCCCGAGCTCGCGTGCAGGTCGTCTCTGGCTCGCAACACGCCCACCAGCTGGTGGGCGGCGAGCTTGCTGATGGCGTATGGGTTGGTCGGTCGGCAGGGGGTCTCCTCGCGCTGCGGGCTTTCCGGTGCCTCGCCGAACATCGCGCCGGAGGAAGCCACGAACACCCGCGTGTCGGTCTCGAGATCCCGTACCGCTTCGAGGATCGCCGCACACGAGCCCACGATCGCCCTCAGCGTCTCAGCCGGGTGCTGCCACGACGCCGGTACATACGACGGGGCCGCCAGGTGATAGAGCTCGCGCGGGCGCACCTGCTCAATCGCCTCACGCAGCGAGGCCGGCTCGAGCAGATCGCCCCGCAACAGCTCGACCCTGCCGCGCAGGTGCTCGCTGCAGCCAAGCGGCTCCTGCTCGCCGTGCCTGATCAGGCCGGTGACGCTGTATTGCTTCTCGAGCAGCATCTCCGCCAGGAACGAGCCGTCCTGGCCGGTGATGCCAGTGATGAGGGCGCTGCGAGCGGGAGGCACGCGCGCAGCTTACGTGCCGTCGTACACCTTCGCCAGCACGGGCGCGATCACCTCCGGCGCACACAGCGCGCGCACCCGCTCGCGCGCCCGCGCGCCCGCCTCGCGATCCCCCGCAAAACGCCCGATCGCCCCCGCGAGGGCGCCCGCGTCGCCGGGCGCGACCAGCAACTCGGGATCGACGAGCTCCGGCAGCGCGCCCACGCGGCTGGCAACGACCGGCAGCCCGGCCGCCATCGCCTCTGCGGCCGCCAGGCCAAACGTCTCAGCGCTGCGCGAGGGCGCGAGCGCGAGCGCCGCGCCGGCGCGGAGCTCCGCGAGCTCGTCCTGCTCGACACGGCCGGCGAACCGCACCGGCGCGTCACCCGCGCGCCGCTCGAGCGCGGAGCGCTGCGGTCCGTCGCCGGCGATGACCAGCGGCAGACCGGCTGCGCGGCACGCGTCGATCGCGACGTCGATGCCCTTCTCCGGGGACAGGCGCGCAACGACCAGCGCGTAGGAGCCGGCGAGCGCCGGCTCCTGCCATTCGGGTAGGGCCAGCGTCGGCAGCGTCGGCGCGATCACGTGCACCCGCTCCCAGTCGAGCGGCGCCCCCAGCTTGCGCAGACGCTCGCGAGCGAAGCGGCTGGGGACGATCACGGCGTCCGCCTGCTGTGCCAGGCGCCGCTGCCACAGCGCCAGCGAAGCGCCGTATGAGACCGCCTCGGGGAGGCTCCCCCGGCAGTTCAGGCGCACTCCCGGCAGCGTGTCGCGCCCATGGCAGCGAGTGCACTCAGCACCGCGCGTGAAGCACACGCCGATCGCGCACACCAGCCGGTACTGATGCAGGTGCAGCACGACGCGCGCCCCGGCCGCGCGCGCAGCGGCCAGCGCGCGCCAGCCCAGCGCGGGCTGCAGGTTGTGCGCGTGTACGACGCGCGCACCGCTCAGCCGAACCGCCGCCGTGACCTCGCCGGGCTCGAGCCCGCCTCGCAGCAGCCCCACCGCGGCGCCCGCGCGGCCAAGGCTCGCCGAGTCGCGCGTGAGCAGCTCCGCCGGCTCTCCGAGACGCTCGCGCACGAGCCACATCAGGTCCTCGACCGCCCGCTCCTCACCGCCCGTGGTGCGATAGCGGTTGTGCAGGAAGAGGACCATCCCGGCGTCAAACCTAGACTCTCTGCCAGTCATGCCCCTGCCCGCTTCGATCGTGATCCCCACCCGCGCGCGCCTGTCCTACCTGGAGGTGGCGCTGTCCTCGATCGTGCCCGAGGCCATGCGCGCCGGCGCGGAGGTGCTGGTCGTCGACGACGCCGGCTGCTCGCGGGCGGCGCGCGAGCTGACAGAGCGCCTCGGCGCGCGCTACGTGGCGCATCCGCGTCCGCTCGGGTTGAACGTCGCCCGCAACACCGGCGTCGAGCGCTCACAGGGGGAGCTCTTGGTGTTCGTCGATGACGACGTGCGCGTGAGCCAGGGCTGGCTCACGGCGCTGCTCGACGCCGCCCTTACACATCCGCAGGTGGACGTGTTCACCGGCCCGATCACCGCGCAGCTCGAGGGACCCGCGCCGCGCACATGCGGTCGCGAGCGTCCGCCGATCACCACGCTGGAGCTGGGTCCGCACGACACCGACACGACGTACGCGTGGGGCGCGAACATGGCGATCCGGCGCGCCGCCCTGGAGCGGGGGGGGCCGTTCGACGTGTCGCTCGAGCACGGCGGCGACGAGCAGGAGTGGCAGGAACGGCTGCGAGCGCAAGAGCCCGGCGCGCGGGTTCTGTACGTGGCCGCGGCGTCGGTCGTGCATCGCCGCGCCGGCGCCGACGCACGTCTACGGTCGCTCGCCCGCGGCGCCTACGCCCGCGGTCGTGCAGCACGGCGCTTCGATGCTCGCCGGGCGCTGGCGCCATCGCTCGCGGCGGAGCTGAGGACGCTCGCTCGGCTGCGTCGGCCACGTCGTGCGCCGCCGCTGCCCGGCGGGGCTGACGATGCTTGCCCACAGCTACGGTCGCCTGCGCGAGGGGATCGCCGAACGCGCACCGCTGGCGCACGGCCCTACGGCCGCGGCGAACGCCGTGACCGCGCGCGCGCTCACCGCCGAGGACTTCCTGTCGGGCACGAGCGGCACCGTCGGCAGGCCTCGACGGCACGCGCCGCGAGGCAATCGATGCTGCGGTCAACGCATGGGAGATCGCGAGCGCTCGCAGGCTCCGCCTGGCATTGGCCGCGCGCCATGCTCCGCCGCTCAGGCGGGTGCTGGTCCTCGGCGTCGAGCGCCCCGAGCGCCGCGCGCTGGCAGCGGCGATCCGCGAGGAGCTGCTGCGCTCGCGCCACGACGTCGAGCTCCACACCGCCGGCGCGCACGGTCGCGGCAAGTTCGAGAACCTCAACCGGCTGCTCGCGGAGCATCCGGTCGACGGCCACGACTGGCTGCTGGTGATCGACGACGACGTCGAGCTGCCGCGCGGCTTCCTCGACCGCTTCCTGTTCCTTTCCGAGCGCTTCTCACTGGCGCTCGCGCAACCCGCCCACCGCCTGCACTCGCACGCGGCGTGGCCGGTCACGCGGCGCCGGGCGCGGAGCACGGTGCGTGAGACGAGCTTCGTCGAGATCGGGCCGGTCACCGCGTTCGCCAGCCGCACCTTTCCAGTGCTGCTGCCATTTCCAGAGCTGCGCATGGGCTGGGGACTGGACGTCCACTGGGCGGCGCTCGCACGCGAGCACGGCTGGCGTTGCGGGGTCCTCGACGCGGTCTCGATCCGCCATCGCGCGGCGCCGGCGGGCGCCGCCTATGAGCGCGACGCAGCGGTCGCGGAGGCGCGCGCGTTCCTGAACGGCCGTCCCTACATCAGTGCGAATGAGGCTGCCCGCACCGTGACGACCCACCGCCGCTGGTGAGCGCCGCCAGGCGCAACCGGCCACGGGTGGCGGTCGTGGCCGAGTTCTACCCGAGCGTGCGCGACCCGGTGCTCGGCGTGTGGGCACATCGCCAGGCGCTCGCGGCACGCGACGCCGGCGCCGACGTGCGCGTGCTCGTCCTGCAGCGGCTGGTGCCACCCCGCGCCGCGCTCGCGGCCGGCCCGGCGTCCGGCGCGCGCGCTCTCGCCGAGCTGGTGCGCGAGCCACGCAGGCAGACGCGCGACGGCATCGAGATCGCCTACGTGCCGTATGTGTCGCCGCCGCGCGAGCGCTCCTACGCCGCCTGGGGCGCATGGGCGGCGCCTGCGCTCGGCGTGGCGCTGCGCTTACTCGCGCGCTCGTTCGCATTCGAGCTGATCCATGCGCACAACGCCGTGCCCGCCGGCGAGGCCGTCCGTCACGCGCGGCTCGGCACGCCGATCGTGGTGTCGGTGCACGGCGGCGACGTGCTGTACACCGCCCGCCGAGACGAGGCCGGCGCGCAGGCCGTCGCGCGCGGCCTCGGCGCCGCTGCGCTGGTGCTCGCCAACAGCCACGGCATCGCCGAGCTCGCACGCGTCCACGGCGCCGGCGAGACGCGCGTCGTGCACCTCGGCACCGACCTTCCATCGGCCCAGCGCCGCGTGCGCGGCGATTCACGCGCCGGCTGGACCGCGAGCGGACGCTCGCAGCCCGCGCCGTCGCTGGTGACGGTCGCGCATCTGGTCGCGCGCAAGCGCCACGCGGACGTGCTGCGCGCGCTGGCGGTGCTGGGGCCACGCCATCCGACCCTGCGCTACACCGTCATCGGCGACGGCCCCGAGCGGATCGCGCTGGAAGGCCTCGCGGTACGTCTCGGTGTCGCCGAGCGTGTCGAGTTCCTCGGCCAGCTCGACCACGATGTGGCGGTCGAGCGCGCTCGCAGCTGCACCCTGTTCGTGATGCCCTCGACCGAGGAGGCCTTTGGCGTCGCCTACGTCGAGGCGATGGCCGCGGGCGTTCCTGCGATCGGCTGCCGCGGCGAGCCCGGCCCGGAGGAGATCGCGGCGGCGGGCGACGGCTTTCTGCTGGTGCCGCCGGGGGACATCGAGCGGCTGACCCAGCGCATCGACGAGCTGCTCTCCGATCCGCACAGGCTGCGTGAGGCCGGGCTGCGGGCGCGGGCGAGCGTCGCCGCGAACTTCACGTGGGAGCGCTGCGGCGAGCAGACCCTGGCCGCTTACGAGCACGTGCTCGCGTGAAGCCGGTGCTGTTCGTCACCGGTCACGCGCCCGCGTACCGGGTAGGGGCGCTCGCATGCCTGCACGAGCGCGAGCAGATCGAGCTGGCACTGTTCGGCGGACGCCTCCAGCATGGCGGCGCGCAATTCCAGCGACAGCTTCCGTTCCCCCACCAGCACGTGCGCCCGCGCGAGCTTTACCCCCTGGCCGCGAGCGGACGCTACCGGGCGGTCGTGTGCCCCACCGGCGGGCGTGTCGCACCGCTGGCGGCGTGGGCGGGCGCACGCCGCGCCGGCGTTCCGCTGATCCTGTGGGCGTCGCTGTGGGCGCATCCGCGGAGCCTCGCGCACACGCTCAGCTACGTGCCGCTGCGACGCCTGTACCGCTCGGCCGACGCAGTCGTCACCTACGGGCCGCACGTCAGCGCCTACGTCCGTGCGCGCGGCGCACGCAACGTTCACGTTGCCGCGCAGTCGGTCGACAACGACTTCTGGCGCTCGCGAGCGGTCGCGACCCCGACCGATCCAGGCTGGCCCGCTCGAGCCGCAGGTCAGGTTCCTGTTCGTCGGCCGACCCGTCGCCGGCAAGGGCCTGCCCGTGCTGGTGTCGGCGTGGCGGATCGCGCGGATCACCTCACCGACGAGCGCGCTGGTGCTCGCCGGCGCCGACCAGCACCGGGCGCTCGACGGCAACGCAGGCGAAGCCTCCGACGCACCGATAGCGCGCCTCGGCCCGCTCGAGCCGGAGCGGCTGCGCGACGTGTATGCCGCATGCGACGTGCTCGTCGTGCCGTCGATCCAGACGCGCACCTTTCGCGAGCCGTGGGGGTTGGTTGTCAACGAGGCCATGAACCAGGGGCTTGCCGTAATCGCGTCGGACTCGGTCGGCGCCGCCGCCGGCGGCTTGGTGCGCGACGGCATCAACGGCTTGGTCGTGCCGGCGGGCGACCCGATGCGCGCTCGCGAGCGCCATCGGGTCGCTGGCGCGGGACGCCGATCTGCGCCGGCGCCTCGGGGCTACGGGCGCGCAGGACGTGCTCGCTTTCAGCTACGGCGCGTGGGCCGAGGGCTTCTCGCGGGCGCTCGCCAGCGTGGGGGCCTCCGCACCGATTGGTAGCGTTGAATAGTCAGCCTATGAGAATCGCCCGTCTCGAGAGCCGACCGATCGGACTTCGCTCGGCCGCCCAGGCCGTGCTGTTCCTGACCGCGGTGCTGGCGGTGGCGGCGCTGGCGATCGCCCAGCCCGCGCGCGCGGACGTCGGCGAAAAGATCATCCTGCGCTGCACGCACGGCCAATCGCTCAGCGGCTTCAGCCAGAGCGCGTATCGCCAGGCGTTGAAAGAGCTGAGCGCCGACACCGAAGAGTACAGCGACTGCTCTTCCCTGATTCGCCGTGCACAGGAAGCGGCGGCGGGCGGCCGGGGCAGCGTAGGTGCGGCGGGCGCTGGCGTCGCACCGGTCGCGATCGCCGCGACGCGCGCCGAGCAGCAGGCGATCGCGCACGCCCAGCAAGCGACCCCTGCACCGGTGAAGCTCGGGGGCAGCGTCGTGCATCCGGGCGTGATCCACGCCAACATCGCTTCCGCGTTCAGCTCGATGCCCACTCCCCTGCTCGCGACCGTCGGCGTTCGTGCTCGTGTGCTCGGCACTGCTCGCGGGCGGCGCAATTCGAAAGCGAGTCCGTGCCGGCCGCGCCGACTGAGCTCGCGCCCGCACCGGAGATGGCTGCGCCGGCCCCGCTCGCGGGCGAGCGCCAGCGCCGTGCGCCGCGCGCGCCGAAGCTGACGGGCGGGCGCTGGCTAAACGCAGTGTGGTGGCCGACGCTGCTGGTCGCGGCGATCTTCTGCCTGATCACCTTCCACGCGAAGGGCGGCCTGAACCTCGAATCGATGGTCTCGACGGAGATGGCGCTGACGATCGGAGCCGGCGTGCGTGATCGCGGCGTGCCTGCTCCTGAGCGCCGCCGGGCATGCGTGCATACGGCGCGTGGCCCGCCGGCTTGCTGCTCGCTTTCACCGTGCTCACCGCGCTCTCGATCGTGTGGTCGGTGCAGCCGGACCACAGCTGGCAGGACGCGGGACGGATGCTGGCCTATACCGGCGTGTTCGCCGCAGGGGTGGCGCTCGTGCGCGTGGTGCCCGACCGCTGGCCGGCGGTGCTGGGCGGCCTGACGCTGGCGGCGGTGGTGGTGTGCGCCTACGCGCTGGTGACGAAGGTCTTCCCGAGCCTCGACCCGCTGAACACCTTCGCCCGCCTGAACGAACCGTATCGGCTACTGGAACGCGGTCGGGCTGACGGCCGCGATGGGCGTGATCAGCTGCTTGTGGCTCGGCTCGCGGCGCACCGGCCACGCGCTGCCGCGGGCGCTCGCCTATCCGGCGATGGGCGTGCTGCTGCTGACGCTCGTGCTCGCCTACTCGCGCGGCGCGCTCGTGGCGCTCGCGCTGGGGCTGCTGCTGTGGTTCTGCGTGGTGCCGCTGCGCCTGCGCGCGCGCGGCGCTTCTGATCGTTTCGGCGCTCGGCGCCGGCGCGGTCGTGGCGTGGGACTTCTCCCGCCACGCGCTCAGCGCCGAAGGCGTGCCGCTCGCCGAACGCGCGCAGGCGGGCCACCAGCTCGGCGCGCTGATCGTGGCGATGCTCGTGGTGCTGACGCATCGTCGGGCATCGCGATCGGCTTCGCGACCGCGCGCCGCGCACCGTCGCTGCTCGCGCGCCGCCGCGCCGGCGCGCTGCTGGTGGCGCTCGTCGCTGCTCATGCTGATCCTGTTCGCCGGCGCGCTCGCGCACAGCCACCGCGGCTTCACGGGCAGCATCTCGCACGCGGTCAGCGCGCTCACCAACCCGAACGCGAAGCAGCCTCCGAACACGGCGGCGCGGCTGACGGCGGTGGCGAGCGTGCGCGCGCGCTACTGGAAGGAGGCGCTGCAGGTGTTCGAGGCGCATCCCGCGCTCGGCGCCGGCGCCGAAGGGCTATTGGACAGCGCACCTGCGCTACGAAACCGAGACGCTCGAAGTCAGGCACGCCCACGGCTTCATCGTGCAGACGCTCGCCGACCTCGGGCTCGTCGGCCTGCTGATCGCGCTGGCGCTGCTGCTGACGTGGATGGCCGCGGCGGGGCGCGCGACGCATCCCTTCAACCGCCGCTGGACGAGCTGGCGGGCGTGGCGCGAGATCCCGAGCGGCGAGCGACCCGGCTGGCGCGCGCTGCACGAGCGCGCTGACTCGCTACACGCCCGAGCGCATCGGCATGCTGAGCATGCTGTGCCTGGTCGTCGTGTTCGGCGCGCACTCGCTGATCGACTGGACCTGGTACGTGCCCGGTGACGCGTGCGTGGCGCTGCTGTGCGCCGGCTGGCTGGCCGGCCGCGGCGGCTGCACGGCGCGTCGCGGCGCCGGCGCAGGCGCCGGCACCGGCGCCGCACGCGCCGACACGGCACGCGCACGGGCTGGCGGCCGGGATCCGGGCAGCGGCCCTCCGCAGACGAGCGTGCTGATGGCCGCCGCGGTGGTCGTGCTGGCGCTGCTGGCCGCGTGGTCGCAGTGGCAGCCACAGCGCGCGGAAGAAGCCCGCGGGCAGGCCGATGCGCAACTCGCAAGCCAACCACGTCGGCGCGGCGACCGACGCGGCCGACGCGGCCGTGTCGCGCGATCCGCTGTCGGTCGAAGCGCTGTTCGCGCTCGCGAACGTCGAGCAGCACTCCGGCCATCCGGCGCTGGCGCAGGCGACGCTCGAACGCGCGGTGCGCCTGCAGCCGTCGAACCCGCAGGCATGGCTGGTGCTCGGGCGCTACGACCTCGCCAGCGGCCAGCCGCGGGCGGCGGTGAAGGAGCTGCAGGCCGCGATCTACCTCGACCCGCAGCTGATCTCGCCGGAAGCGGTCGCCGCCGGACGGCCGGAAGCGATCGAAGTCCACAACGACTACATCCAGGCGTTGCAGGCCGCCGCAGCGCCTGCAGGCAGCAACACGCGCCGCTGCGGCGGCCGCGCGCCGCGCGCGATCAAAAGCGCGAGCGCACGGCGCGCGCGAGCAGCAGCCGACGCGCGCCGGGCAGGCCACCCGCGCTCCGCACGCTGATCGCCTCGAAGCCGAAGTCGCCGAGCAGCGCGGCGAGCGTCTCGCGGCTGTAGAAGCGCAGGTGGTCGCCGCGCGGATCGAAGTGCGCGGCGAAGGCGCGCCGCGAGAGCGCCAGGCGCGCAAGCGCGAGCGGGCCGTGAGCGGGCGTGCTGGCGAGCAGGCTGCCGCCGGAGCGCAGCACGCGTCGGATCTCCGACAGCCACGCCGCCGTGTCGGCGACGTGCTCGATCACCTCGCCGGCCCAGACGACGTCGAAGCTCGCATCCGCCAGCTCCCACGCAGCCTTCGCCGTCGACGAGCCGCAGGTCGAGCTGCGGGTGCAGCGCCCGCGCGCGGCGCAGCGGCTCCTCGGCGACGTCGATCCCGACCGCATCGCGCGCCGGCGCGCACGAGCTCAGCCGTGAAGCGCCCCTCGCCGCAGCCGACGTCGAGCACGCGCTGCCCCGCCGCGACGTTGTCCAGCAGGAAGCGCCGGCGCAGCGCGAAGTCGCGCCGGCTCGAGCCCCTCGGGCACCGCCTGCCACAGCCCTTCGTGGTACTCGCGCGGCCCCGGCATACGAGCGCGACATCGCATCGCTGCAGCGCGGCTGTCATGGCTATCAAACGCTGCGCAAAGCGAATACTGTGGCGCGATGCACACCGGGGAGCAGCGAGTGAACGCGAGCGCCGCTCGGTGAAGGTCGCGTTCGACAGCCGTCCTGCTTCTGACCCGGACGGCGTCGGGCGCTACTCGCGTTGCCTGCTCGAGGCGCTTGCGCGAGACGGTCGCGGCAAGCGACGAGATCGTCGAGACGCATCGCCCGTCGGCGCTGGCGCGCTCGCGCAGCGCCGACGTGTTCCACTCGCCGTGGATCGACGGCGCGATGCTGCACAGCCCGTGCCCGATGGTCGTCACGATCCACGACCTCGGGATGCTCAAGCGCCGCAGCGAGCACCTGCGCAGCGGCCTGCGCCTGCGCCTGCGCCACCTGGCGGTGCAACGCGCCGCGCGCGTGATCGTGCCGACGGAGGCCGTCGCAGAGGACGCGGTCGGGCACCTGCGGCTCGCGCGCGAGCAGGTCGTCGTGATCCCCGAGGCCGCCACCGCCGCGATGTACCCGCGCACGCTCGAGCCGAGGTCGCGGAGGTGCGCGCGCGCTTCGGGCTGCCCGAGCGCTTCCTCGTGTGGGTCGGCGGCCTGCGCCACCCCGATCCCGGCAAGCACATCGTCAAGCTCGCGGCCACGCCGCGCGAGCTGCCGCTGGTGCTCGTCGGCGCGACGCGCCCGTGGGCGCGCGAGCTGCCGGACGTGATCCTCACGGGCCAGGTCTCCGATCCGCAGCTCGCGGCGATCTACAGCGGCGCGCACGCGCTGGTGTGCGCGTCGACGAACGAGGGCTTCGGCCTGCCGGCGGTCGAGGCGCTGGCGTGCGGCACGCCCGTCGCCGCGTGCGACACGCCCGCGCTGCGCGAGGTGCTCGGCGAGCGCGCGACGTTCGTGGCGCCCGGGTGACATGGAGGAGCTGATCGCGGCCGCGCAGGCCGCGCAGCGCCCGGCGCCGGCGCCGCCGCCGTGGAGCTGGGAGGACGCCGCGCGCGCGACCTGGGACGTGTACGCGCGGGCAGCGAGCGCCGCATCCGCCCACCACGCGCGTCCGACCCCGCGACCGCTGCGCCGGCCGGCTGGAGCGACGGGCGCTGCGGGAATCGACGGTCTCGAGCCTCAGTAGGCGCCGCGCCGTGTGAGCACGGCGGGGATGGTCTTCAGCAGGATCGTCAGATCGAGCGCCAGCGACCAGCGCTCGAGGTAGATGAAGTCGAGGTGCACGAGGTCGTCGAAGTCGAGCTCGGAGCGCCCGGAGACCTGCCACAGGCCGGTGATGCCGGGAAGCACCAGGTAGCGCTTGCGGTGCCAGTCCTCGAGCATCTCGTAGTCGCGTTCGGGTAGCGGTCGCGGGCCCGACCAGCGACATCTCGCCGCGCAGCACGTTGACCAGCTGCGGCAGCTCGTCGAGCGAGAAGCGCCGCAGCAGCTGCCCGATCGGCGTCAGCCGCGGGTCCTCGCGGATCTTGAACAGCGCCCCGGAGGCCTCGTTGAGCGCTTCGAGCTCGGCCTGGTGCTCCTCGGCGTCGATGTGCATCGTGCGGAACTTCAGGCACGCGAACGGCCGCTGACCGATGCCGCGACGCATCGAGCGGAAGAGGATCGGGCCGCGCGAGCTCAGGCGCACCGCGAGCGTGATCGTCAGCAGCAGCGGGCTGAGCAGCACCAGCAGCAGGGTCGCGCCGACGATGTCGAACGTGCGCTTGAGCGCGAAGTCGATGCCCTCGAACACCGGCGGCCCGAGTTCGAACAGCGGCACCGACTGCCCCGGCACGAACTCGGCGCGATGGATCAGGATCTCCATCGTCGAGGGCGCCAGGCGCACCCGCACGCCGCGCCGGTGGCACTGATCGACGAGCTCGACCGCGTCGTCCTGAGGGAAGTCGGGGTCGGCGATGATGACCTCGTCGATGCGCCCGTCGAGGAGCACCTGCTCGAGGCTCGCAAGCGAGCCGAGCGCGCGCAGGCCGTTGTCGGGCAGCGGCTTGGGCGAGAGGAAGCCGACGACGTCGATCGGTGCGTGTGGCACGTCGGCGAGCGCGTGCGCGACGTCGACGATGTGCTTGCCGCTGCCGACCAGCACGGCGCGTCGCTGGTAGCCGGCGGATCGCAGCAGCAGTCCGGTGACGCGCTCGTAGACCGCGCGAAACGAAGCGATGTAGAAGATCGCGAACGCGAGCGAGCTCCAGAACAGGTAGTAGCTCGAGAAGTGTTCGCCGCTGACGACGGCGAAGATCAGCGCCACGAACGCCACCTCGAACAGCGAGCCGACGATGCGCGAGAGCCCCGGACGCAGCGAGCGCTGCGCGTACAGCCCGGAGCGCGCGAACAGCAGCGCCGTCAGCAGGTAGGCGAAGGGCAGGAAGTGTTCGGTGCTTTCGCGCGCGTGCACCGCCTGCACGCCTCCGTGGACCGCTTCCTTGAGCACCAGCGCCGTGAAGATCGCGAGCGCCACGCCGGCGAAGTCGAGCGCCAGCAGCGAGGCGACGCGCGCCACGCGCCAGAAGGTCGAGGTGCGCAGCAGGAACGAGACCACCGGCGGGCGCTTGCGGCGGATGTCGCGATCGGAGCGCTCGATCCGCTGCGTGCTGAGCGGCGACGTCGAGCGCGTGCGTGCACGAGTGGCAGGTCGCGCCGGCGGAGCGGAGGTTTCCGACACGCGTGGTCCCATCTCGCTACTCACAACACCGCAGCCTCGCACACGGAGCGGTTAGGACGGCGCCTGCCGCTGGCACTGCATGGTGGCTTGCGCAAGCGGACGCAGGGCTGCTGCGCGCGGCCCAACGTCTTCAGTTGGCGCCACCACCGACAAGGAACTCGACGCCGGACTGCTCGATCGTGCGCTGCAATCCGTCGCGCAGCGACACCTCGGGCGACCAGCCGAGCAGCTCGCCCGCGAGCGTGATGTTCGGCTTGCGCTGCTTGGGGTCGTCTTCGGGCAGCGCCTCGTAGACGATCTCAGCGGTCGAGCCCGTCAGCTGTTTCACGATTTCGGCGAGCTCCAGCAGCGTGAACTCGTCAGGGTTGCCGATGTTCACCGGGTAGTGGTGGCCCGACTCCGCGAGCGCGATGATCCCGCGGATCAGGTCTGAGACGTAGCAGAACGAGCGCGTCTGGCTGCCGTCGCCGAACACCGTGATCGGACGGTTGGCGAGCGCCTGGCGCAGGAACGTCGGGATCGCGCGGCCGTCGTGGGGTCTCATCCTCGCACCAAAGGTATTAAAAATACGAACGATCCCAGTGTCAACCCCCTGCTGGCGGTGGTAGGCCATCGTCAGCGCCTCGGCGTAGCGCTTGGCCTCGTCGTAGACGCCGCGCGGGCCGATCGGGTTGACGTGCCCCCAGTAGGTCTCCGACTGCGGGTGTTCGAGCGGGTCGCCGTAGACCTCGCTGGTCGACGCCGTCAGGAAGCGGGCGCGCTTGGCCTTGGCCAGCCCGAGCGTGTGGTGCGTGCCGTAGGAGCCGACCTTGAGCGTGTGCAGCGGCAGGCGCAGGTAATCGATCGGCGAGGCCGGCGAGGCGAAGTGGTAGACGAAGTCGACCGACTCCTCGACGAAGTACGGCGCGGTGATGTCGACGTGCAGGAACGTGAAGCGCTCCGGGTCGCGGATGTGCTCGATGTTGGCGAGCGAGCCGGTCTCGAGGTTGTCGACGCAGATCACGCGGTTGCCGCGCTCGAGCAGCTCGTCGCACAGGTGCGAGCCGAGGAAGCCGGCGCCGCCGGTGACCAGGCAGGTGGACATGCGCGGAGAATACCCGTGTCGCAAGTGACCAGCATGCGTGCTCGCTGTGCGCCGCACGCGTGTGGTCTAGCCGGACACTGCAGGATCGGTGGCATAACCCTCATTCAGCGCAGCTTTTCTGCAAGAATCAGCCTACTGTGTCTGAGATCGGCGCTCAAACAGCCTCTATGTTGCTGGCATTCCGCGCTGCGAACGTGCGCTCGTTTCGTGACGAGCTGGAGTTCTCGATGCTGGCCACGGCACGCGCAGAGCGAGGCGTTGTCCGCCAGGTGAGCTGGCGCGAAGAGGGCCAGCCACTCGGGGTGCTCCCGGCCGCCGGGATATTCGGGGCGAACGGTTCCGGCAAGTCCAACGTGCTGGAGGCCATGGACGACATGCGTTTCTACGTCGTCAACTCGTTCCGGCGCACGGGCGAGGTACTGCCACGGTGGCCATTCCGGCTCGACTCCGCGTTTGAGAGCCGTGCCTCGAGTTACGAGGTCGACATCGTCCTTGGTGGCGTTCGGCACGAGTATGGTTTCGTGCTCGACGGCGTGCAGGTCCAGGAAGAGTGGGCCGTCCGGTATCCGCGCGGCAAGGCTGCGCGGCTCTTCCGTCGCACACATGAGTCGCTCGATCCCGGCTCAAGTGCTCGGGCTGAGACGCGGGCCGTTGAGCGTCTGCTGCGTCCGAATGCGCTTTTCCTTTCGACCGCGGCCGCTGCGAATCACTCCCTGCTAACTCCGTTGTACGAGTGGTTCCACCGCAACCTCCTATCTGCAGACGTCTCGAACCGTCCCAGCCGACAGGCGTTCACGGTCGAGATGCTCGATCGCGGGATCGATCGCGAGCGCATCCTGACTCTGCTGCGCGCAGCGGACCTTGGCATCGTTGGTGCCCGCAAGGTTGAGGCTGACCCTGCTCTCAAGGAGCGCCTCACGCGTGCGCTACGCGAGGCTGTAGACGAGGACGGGAAGTCGGTAGACGAAGCGGCAGATCTTGCGTTCGCAGTGGACGGCTTCTCGTTGGTGCATCAAGGGATCTCCGGCGAGGTAGAGCTACAGCCACATGAGGAGTCACTAGGAACACTTGTGTGGCTCGGGCTGATCGGTCCGCTGGCGATGGCACTGAGCAGGGGCTCGGTACTGCTCGCCGACGAGCTCGATGCGAGTCTCCACCCAGCTTTGGTGCAAAGGGTGATCGAGCTTTTCCAGCGACCTGAGACAAACCCGCACAGAGCACAACTGATCTTCAACTCGCACGACCCCACTATCCTCGGAGACTCGCGCGAAAGCCGTCTGCTTGGCCGCGACCAAACATGGCTCACCGAGAAGCGGATCGATGGCAGCACCCGGCTCTTCCCGCTTCTCGACCTCGACCCACGCAAGTACGAGGCTGTCGGCAGGCGCTACCTCGAAGGGCGCTACGGCGCCACGCCGATCCTCTCTGGTTCCGAATTCGACCGTGTCGGCGAGCTCATCGCCGCCGACGAACAGGTTGGCGCGACCTAGTCGATCACCGCAGCGACGTGTCTCCAGCGGACCTCAGCCGCTGCGGCTGCTCGCGTTCGTTCAGGGGCAGCGCACCGAGGAGGACTACCTCAAGCACCTCTGGCGGCCGCGGCGCGAGCACGTGATTCTTCTAATCGACGATTTCCGTGGCACGCCGTTGGCGCTTGTCGAGCGAGCCATTCGCGCCCGCACCGCGGAACTGCGCGACGCGCGAAAAGGGGGCGGCAGGGCCTCCGACGAGATCTGGTGCGTATTCGACTTCGACGTGCATCCGCACGTCCAGGAGGCAATCGAGCTCGCGGGCAGACACGAGATCAACGTGGCTGCGTCGAATCCCTGCATTGAGCTGTGGTTCATCCTGCATCATGAGGAGCACACGGCACACATCGAGCGGGACATCGCTCAGCGTCGCTCTGCTGAGCTGCTCGGCTGCGGCAAGCATCTCACCAACGTCGCGCTGGCCGCACTGGACCCGCTCTGCGCCGATGCCGTACGGCGCGCGAAGCAGCTAGATCGCAAACACGCGGGCGACGGGAGCCTTCCGCGTAGCAACCCGAGCACCGACATGGGACGGCTTGCGGACCGTATCCGCAGCAGCAACCGACGCTGATCACGCACTGAGTCCGTTCTTGTTGGCCGTCCATCGCCCTGCGGTCCTTATCATCTGGCGCATGGCTTCAACCGAGGAGCACCTCACCGTCGCGCCGATCGTCGGCCCGGATGACCCGCGCCGCTTCACCGATTCGGGCATCGAGATCTCCGAGCTGTACACGCAGGATGACCTGCCTCAGGATCTCGACCTGGGCCAGCCCGGCGAGTTCCCGTACACGCGCGGCGTACACCGGGAGATGTACCGCCGCCAGCCGTGGACGATGCGCCAGTACGCCGGCTACGCCTCGGCCAAGGAGTCCAACGAGCGCTACCGCTACCTGCTGTCGAAGGGCTCCACCGGCCTGTCGATGGCGTTCGATCTGCCGACGCAGCTGGGCCTGGACTCCGACAACCCGCGCTGCCTGGGGGAGGTCGGGCGCACCGGCGTGGCGATCGACACGATCGACGACATGCGCACCGCCTTCGACGCCATCCCGCTCGATCAGGTGTCCACCTCGATGACGATCAACGCGCCCGCGGCGTGCCTGCTGCTGCTCTACGAGCTCGTCGGCGAGGAGCAGGGCGTGCCCTCGCAGATGCTGCGCGGCACGACGCAGAACGACGTGCTCAAGGAGTACATCGCGCGCGGCAACTACATCTACCCGCCCGAGCCGACGATGCGGCTGACGACCGACCTGTTCGAGTACTGCCAGCAGCATGCGCCCAAGTGGAACACGATCTCGATCTCCGGCTACCACTTCCGCGAGAAGGGCTGCTCGGCGGTGCAGGAGGTCGCGTTCACGCTGTCCTCGGGCATCGCCTACGTGCAGGCGGCGATCGACAAGGGCCTGTCCGTGGACGACTTCGCGCCGCGCCTGGCGTTCTTCTTCAACGGCCACAACAACGTCTTCCAGGAGGTCGCCAAGTTCCGCGCTGCGCGGCGGATGTGGGCGCACATCATGCGCGAGCGCTTCGGCGCGACGAACCCGAAGGCGACGATGCTGCGCTTCCACACGCAGACGGGCGGCGTGACGTTGACCGCGCAGCAGCCGGAGAACAACATCGTGCGCGTGGCGCTGCAGGGCTTTGCGGCGGTCTGCGGTGGCACGCAGTCGCTGCACACCAACGGCTTCGACGAGGCGCTGGCGCTGCCGACCGAGCGCGCCGCCAAAATCGCGCTGCGCACGCAGCAGATCCTGGCGCACGAGTCGGGCGCGACGGACACGGTGGACCCGTTCGCGGGTTCCTATTTCGTGGAGGCGCTGACGGACGAGATCGAAGCGCGCGCCAACGAGCTGATCGCGAAGGTCGACGCGCTCGGCGGCTCGGTGCACGCGATCGAGTTCATCACCGGCGAGATCGACGAGTCGGCGTGGGGCTACCAGGAGCGCTACCGCATCGGCCAGGACATCGTCGTCGGCGTCAACGCATACCAGGAAGACAGCCTCGAGGTCCCGGACCTGCTGCGCGTTGACCCCGAGTCCGAGCGCGAACAGCTCGAGCGGCTGAGAGCTTTCAAGTCCAACCGAGATGGTGCGCTGGTCGAGCGCCGCCTCGGCGAGCTGCGCGACGTCGCGCGCGGCAGCGAGAACCTGCTGCCGGCGATCCGCCAGGCGCTGAAGGACCGCTGCTCCCTCGGCGAGGTGTGCGGGGCGATGCAGGATGTGTTCGGCGCCTACGCGCCGACGTTCTGAGCGTTGCCCCCGGGGGAGCGATTAGGGTGCCGGTCATGCCCACCGACCCCGCTGCGTCTCTATTCGAAGTAGTTCTCGCGATTCACATCATTGCCGTCGTCGTAGCGTTCGGCGTGACGTTCGCCTACCCGATCATGTTCACGGTCGCCGCCCGCCAGGATCCGCGCGGGCTGCCGCTTATGCACCGCGTCGAGTACACGACCGAGCGCTACCTGCTGAACCCGGGCCTGCTGGTGGTGCTGGTGGCGGGCATCTACCTCGCCAGCAAGGGGCATTTCTGGAGCGACTTCTTCGTGCAATGGGGGCTGGCGGCGGTCGTCGTGATCGGCGCGCTGGTCGGCGCGGTGATGATCCCCACGTCCAAACGCGCCGAGCAGATCGCAACGCGGGACCTGGCCGCAAGCGCCGAGCGCGCGAGCGTCGCGGCAGCCGGTGCCGCGGGCGCCGGCGAGGTCGAGTTCAGCGACGAGTACCGCGCGCTGGTGCGCCGCCTGTCGCTCGTCGGCACGCTGCTCAGCGTGCTGGTGACGGTCACGATCGTGCTGATGGCGCTGCACGTCGGCGCCTAGGCAGCGTCCCCTCCTCACCCCTCCGCGGCGCTGGCGAGCAGCCGCTCGGCCCGCTCGACGACATGACTGGCGACGGCCGAATCGGGGTCGAGCTCCCTGGCGGCGTCCAGCACCGCCGCCGCCGTTCTGGTGACGACCCGTCCGGCTCGTTTCGGGTCATGCCGCCATGACCGGCCCTCATCGACCAGGTCGGCGATGGTGATGGCGTCCAGTTCGTAGCGACCGCCGACGCTCATCGCACCGTGCCGTCTGAGCTTCGGCCAGAGCACGGTCGGCACCGTGTCATACAGGGGCGCCAGCTCAATGTGCTCCGCGGTGGGATGCAGTAGAGCGATGTTCTTTCCGTGCGCGTCGGCGTTGCCGATCAGCACGGTGAACGTGGCGGCTGCGAGTAGCCGGTCGAGCTGCTCGCGCGGATCCTGCGCGTAGCGGTCGAGCAGCCCGGCGGCCTCTTTCAAGGAGGGCCCGCCGGCGCTCTGGTACTTGCCGCGGCGCATGCCCGCTTCGGGGTCACGTGCGAGCGCCTGGCAGAGGTCCTCCTGGTGGATCCGCTCGACCGTCCCGTCCGCGAGCCCTCGCCGATCGAAGCGGGAGACGATCAGGCACGATTTCTCGCCGATCGTCTCAAGCTCACCTTGAATGCTGGTGAGGCCGACGATTGCGGCGAGCTTGAGGCACTGCGCCTCCGCGTCCACGAGGCCGGGCCGCACAGGGTCGTCGACCTTCAGGATATGGCTCGAGGGATAGCCGTTCGCGGGACGCCCCCACCCGCCGCGTGGCAGCCGTACCAGCAGCAGCTTGTCCTGCAGCCCGGCGATCGAGAGCTCGCTGTCGTCGTGGATCGCCAGCGGACGCTCAGGGAGCCCGAGCACCTCCTGCTCGAGGGTGTCGGTGTCATACGGGATGACGGTCCCGAGCCGTGCCGGTGGCTCCTGCGTGGCGATGATGAGCGCGCCGGCGACATCGCGGCCGAATCGCTTGAGCAAAGAGTGGATGTCGTTGACGGCGACCCCGAGCTGCTGGGCGAGCGCCTGGCGGTGCTGGCCCTCCGGCAGCAGGCCGGCGGCGAACACGCTGGAGCTCATCCTGCGTGCCTGCAGCGGCAGTGAGCAGGACAGCACGGGGGAGAGGCCCGGCCATTTTTCGAGCGCCTCCTTGGTGTAGGTGCAGTGGAGCTCCCACGGCCGCCTGGCCGTCAACTCGGCGACGTGGACGCCGTGGAGCCAGACGCCGAGAGGCTCAGCCTTCGCCATGCTCGCCGGGCCAGGTGACGGTGACGGTCGCGCCGGAGCGGCGCAGAATCCGCAGCAGATGTTCGAGCAGAGTGACGCTGCGCCCGGACTCCAGCTGGGCGAGGTAGTCGCGTGTGAGCCCTGCCTCCTCGGCGAGCTCGGCCTGCGTGAGGTGTCTGCGGCCGCGGATCTCCGCGACAGCACGTCCGAGGTCCGCGCCCGAGCGGATCGTCCACGTCATGCTCGCTCGTCCTGGCTGTGACATATCTGTCGCACACATGCCTTTCCATCGATTGTGACAGTACCGTCACTTTAGCACCCACGAACGCAGTGTGACAATATCGTCACGCTATCTATATCTAGCGTTGTGAATGGTCAGCTGAAGCCACGCCGCGCGAGCTCCGCGGCCGCCGGGTCGGCAGTCTCCGAGCGCCGCTCGAGCAGGCGCCCGGCGAGGCTCGGGGACAGGATCGCCAGCGCCGCCTTGGCCCGCGTGGCGGGCTCGAGGCCGCCGTCGGCGAGCAGGCCGATTGAGCGCCGGCGCGCGTCCGGCGCATGCTCGCGGATCGCGTCGCGGGCACGCGCGCGACGCAGCGACAGCCGGCGACTGGTGAGCAACGAGGTCGCCCACGCGCGCTCAGCCGGCGTCAGGTCTGAGCCGTGGAGAGCCTTTTCGGTCATCAGCACCTGGTCTTGCTGGTGGGCCACGCGGCTGGCCGAGGAGCGGCTGTCTGGCGACAGTCGCCAGCGGTACAGCGGCTCGTGCACGTAGGCGACGACCGCGCCCGCGAGCACGAGTCGCAGCCAGCAGTCCCAGTCCTCGAACACCTTGAAACGCACGTCCCAGCCACCGTGGCGCATGATCAAGGAGCGCCGCGCCGCCGGCCACGGGATCCAGTTGCGCTCGAGCATCGTCTCGCGCTCGTTTGCCATCGCCGGTGGGTTCAACCTGCCCATGTGCGCGACGACCCGCTCGCCGTACTCGATCAGCGCGTCGCCCGTGACGATGTCCACGTCCGGGCGCGCCGCCAGCACCGCCGCGACGGCCTCCAGGCGCCGCGGGCAGAAGGCATCGTCGACGTCCAGCTGCACCAGATAGTCACCGCTGGCCGCCGCCGCAGCGGCGTTCAGCGCCGAGCCGGTGCCGCCATTCTCCTTGCGCACGATCCGCACGTGCTCGCGCAGCTCGCCGAGGCCCGCGTCCAGGTCATCCGGCGAGCCGTCGTCGCAGATCACGATCTCGTGCGGCTGGACCGTCTGGGCGAGCACCGAGCGCACGGCGTCACCGACTGTGCGTTCGCCGAGGAAGTACGTGATGATGACGCTCAGCCGCGGCGCGCCGTCGCGCTGCGCATCCCCACCGGCGCAAGCCGTCCGCGGCGGTGCCGACACGCGCCAGTCACCCACGACCAGCTCCTCGACACCGGCCCGCGCCACGCTCACGACCCGCCCGCCTCGCCAGCCCAGTGAAAACCGCGCTGCGCGAGCGCCTCGCGGGCCGGATCGGCCTGCTCGGCGCGGCGCTCGAGGAAGCGCCCCGCCAGCGCCGGCGACAGCACCGTCACCGCGGCCTTGGCGCGCGTCGCCCGGTCGTAGCCACGCCCCGTGAGCAGGCCGAGCGACAGGCTGCGCGCGGAGGAGGAGCCGTTCTCGACGGCCTGGCGCGCGCGTTCCCGCGCCAGCCAGCGACGGCGATGGCCGAGCAGCGCCTGTGCCCGCGCGCGCTCGCCATCGCGCAGCAACGCTCCGTCCAGCAGCTTGACGAGCATTCGCTCAATCGCCTCGACGTTGGCGACCCTGTCGCGCGAGGAGCGGCTGCCGGGGGTCATTCGCCAGCGATACAGCGGCTCGTGCACGTACGCCACGAGCGCCCCGTCGAGCACCAGGCGCGCAAAGCACTCCCAGTCCTGCATCACCGCGAAGCTCTCGTCGTAGCCACCGGCGGCGAGCAGCCGCGAGCGCCTGATCGCCGGCCATAGAAACAAGCACGTCCTCAGCATCGCAGCGCGCAGATCGCCGTCCTCGTAGCGTTTGATCGCGTCGAGCGTCACGATCTCGCTGCCGCCCATCTCGACGATCGCGTCACTGGCGACGATGTCGAGGTCCGGGCGCGCCCGCAGCACCGCGGCGATCGCCTCCAGGCGCCCCGGCAGGAAGGCGTCGTCCTGGTCGAGCTGGACCACGAACTCGCCGCGCGCCGCGCGCGTCGTCGCGTTCATCGCGGCGGCGATGCCGCCGTTCTGCTGACGCACCACCACCACGCGCTCGCGCAGATCGCCCAGCGCCGCGTCGAGGTCATCCGGGGAGCCGTCGTCGCAGATCACGATCTCGAGCGCCGGCAGCGTCTGCGCCAGCACCGATTCGACCGCCTCGCCGATCACAGCCGCGCCGCGGTAGTACGGGATCACCACGCTCAGCGACGGCTGCACGGCCCCGGCCGACGACTCGACGGCGCCGGCCGGCGCCGCGGAGGGCGAATCCGGGGCGCTCACCCGCAGGGGGCCGAGCTGCAACTCGGGGCTCATGGTCCACGGCTCGTCATTCCGAACGCCTGGATATACACGACGATCACCGCCGCTGCAAACGCCGCCGCAAACGAAGGCCGGTACCCTGAGGCCCATGCCAGAGAGCTATCGAGTGGCGGTCGTCGGGGCGACCGGGCAGGTCGGGACGCTGATGCTGCGGCTGCTGCGCGAGCGCAACTTCCCCGCATCGGAGATCGTGCCGTTCGCGTCGGCCCGCTCGGCCGGACGCCAGCTCGACGGAGGGCTGACCGTGCGAGCGCTCGACGACGATTCGATCCAGGGCTTCGAGCTCGCTCTGTTCTCAGCCGGCGGCTCGACCTCCGCGGAGTGGGCCCCACGGTTCGTCGCCGCGGGCGCCACCGTGATCGACAACTCGTCCCGCTGGCGCATGAACGACGACGTGCCGCTGGTCGTCAGCGAGGTCAACCCCGAGGCGCTCGAGGGCCACACCGGCATCATCGCCAACCCCAACTGCTCGACGATGCAGATGGTCGTCGCCCTCGCGCCGCTGTACCGCGAGGCAGGAATCGAGCGTCTGGTGATCAGCACCTACCAGGCCGTCTCGGGCACCGGTCGCCTCGCCGTCGAGGAGCTGCTCGAGCAATCGGACGCGCTGCTGCACGAGCGCGAGATCGACACGCCCACCCAGTACGCGCACCAGATCGCGTTCAACGCCCTTCCCCACGCCGGCAGCTTCGCCGCCGGCGACGACCACACCGACGAGGAGCGCAAGCTGATCAACGAGACGCGCAAGATCCTCGGCGACCCCGCGATCCGCGTCAGCGCCACCTGCGTGCGCGTTCCCGTCGTGACCGGACACTCCGAGGCCGTCAACGTCCAGACCCGCATGGCGCTCTCGCCCGAGCGGGCTCGTGAGCTGCTGCGGGCGGCTGCGGGCGTGGTCGTGATCGACGACCCCGACAGGGCGCTGTACCCGCTGGCCGTCGAGGCGGCCGGACGCGATGAGGTGTTCGTCGGGCGCATCCGCCGCGACCCGGGGCACGAGCGCGCACTCGACATGTGGATCGTCGCCGACAACCTGCACAAGGGCGCCGCCACCAACGCCGTGCAGATCGCCGAGGAGCTGCACCAGCGCGGTCTCGTGCGCGCCTCCACGGCCGCGGGCGCCTAGCGCCAGGGCCGTGAAGGACGGTCTCGCAGCCGCGCGCAAGCGCGTCCCGGGTGTGAACGCGCTGCTCGACTCGGACGCCGCGCGACGCCTGCGCGGGGCGTGGCGCGCCGCACGTCCCCTGCACGGCGCCGTCGGCTTCGTCGTGCGCGAGCAGCTCCCCGAGCAGGCCACGCCCCGCGCGGGCGGCTATCGCCTGCGCGCATCCGGCCTGACGGTCTTCCTGCGGCATCGCACCAGGGACCTGTACATCTTCAAAGAGGTCTTCGGCGCCGGAGACGATCCCGGCGGCTACGAGCCGCCGGCCGCGCCCGCGGCGATGCTCGCGCAAGCGCACGGCCCGTCGGTGCTGGATCTCGGCGGCAACATCGGGCTGTTCGGCGCCTTCGTCATGGGCAGATGGCCGGGCGCCACGCTGCACAGCTTCGAGCCCGATCCGATGAACCTGCAGATGCTCCAGCGGGTGATATCGGCCAACGGCCTGCAGCAACGCTGGACCGTCACGGCCGCCGCCGTGGCCGCGCATGCGGGCACGCTCGAGTTCGTCTCCGGCCTGTTCGGCGAGTCGCAGATCGCCGGCCTGGCAGGCGTTGCCAACCGCGGGCCAGCTCCGGCAGCGCTCGCCGACGGCCGCACGATCTCGGTCGCCGCGGTCGACCTGTTCGCACAGGACCACGACGTCGACCTGATCAAGATCGACATCGAGGGCGGCGAGTGGCCGATCCTGACCGATCCGCGGCTGGCGGATCTGCAGGCGCGCGCGATCGTGCTCGAGTGGCACGCCGCCGCCTGCCCCGAGCCCGACGCCAGGGCCGCGGCGCTCGAGCGGCTGGCCGCGGCGGGCTACACGGGCCTGCACGAGTCAGAGGACTTCGGCTATCGCGGGCTGGTGTGGGCCTGGCGCGAGCCCGTGCCCGGCTAAGATCCTCGACCCATGGCAAGCAGCTCTCACAACCGACAGGCCGACGCGGCGCTGCTCGCGACTTCGCGCAGCGGACACCGCAAACCGGCCCGGCAGAAGGCACCGGAGACGTACGAGGAGAAGCTCGCGCAGCTCGAGGAGCTGCGCGCGGCGGCGCTGCACTCCGCGCCCGAGGCCGAGGAGAAGCAGCACGCGCGCGGCAAGTACACGGCCCGCGAGCGCGTCGAGAAGCTGCTCGACCCCGGCTCCTTTCAGGAGCTCGACACGTTCGTGCGCCACCGCACCTACGACTTCGACATGCAGAAAAACCGGCCGTGGGGCGACGCGGTTGTCACCGGGCACGGCACGATCGACGGGCGCACCGTGTGCGTGTTCAGCCAGGACTTCACGGTCTTCGGCGGCTCGCTCGGCGAGGTCATGGGCGAGAAGATGTGCAAGATCATGGATCTCGCGGCCAAGATCGGCTGCCCCGTGATCGGCATCAACGACTCCGGCGGCGCGCGCATCCAGGAGGGCGTCGTCTCGCTCGGCTCCTACGGCGACGTGTTCCTGCGCAACGTGCGCTCTTCCGGGGTGATCCCACAGATCAGCCTCGTGATGGGCCCGTGCGCCGGCGGTGCCGTGTACTCGCCCGCGATCACCGACTTCATCTTCATGGTCAAGGAGACCTCGCACATGTTCATCACCGGGCCCGACGTGATCAAGACCGTCACCGGCGAGGAAGTCGGCTTCGAGGAGCTCGGCGGCGCGATGTCCCACAACACCAAGTCCGGGGTCGCGCAGTTCGCCTCAGACGACGAGGACGCATGTCTCGAGGACTGCCGTTACCTGCTCAGCTTCCTGCCCTCCAACAACCTGCAGAGCACGCCTCGCGTAGAGCCCAGCGACGACCCCGAGCGCATGGACCCCGAGCTCGATCACGTCGTCCCGGATAACCCCAACAAGCCCTACGACATGCGCGACGTCGTCAAGCGGATCGTCGACGACGGCGAGTTCTTCGAGGTGCACGAGCACTACGCAAAGAACATCATCTGCGGCTTCTCGCGCATGGACGGCTACGCGATCGGCATCGTCGGCAACCAGCCCGCGCAGCTCGCCGGCGTGCTCGACATCGCCGCCTCCGAGAAGGCCGCGCGCTTCGTGCGCACGTGCGACGCGTTCAACATCCCGCTGCTGACCTTCTGCGACGTGCCCGGCTTCCTGCCCGGCACCGCGCAGGAGTGGGGCGGCATCATCCGCCATGGCGCCAAGCTGCTCTACGCGTTCGCCGAGGCGACCGTGCCGAAGGTCACGATCATCACCCGCAAGGCCTACGGCGGCGCCTACGACGTGATGTCCTCCAAGCACCTCGGCGCGGACTTCAACTTCGCCTGGCCGACCTCCGAGGTCGCGGTGATGGGACCCGAGGGCGCGGTCAACATCATCTACCGACGCGACATCGCGGGCAGCCCCACTCCCGACGAGCGCCGCAAGAAGCTGATGGAGGACTACAAGGCGCGCTTCGCCAACCCCTACACGGCCGCCGAGCGGGGCTACATCGACGACGTGATCGTGCCGCACGAGACGCGCCCGCGGCTGATCACGGCGCTGCGCACGCTGCAGGGCAAGCGCGAGCCGGGGCCCAAGCGCAAGCACGGCAACATCCCGCTGTAGCGGCGTTAACAGACCCGTGCAAATGCTCGGCGACAATCCGGCAGTGGTCTTCGGCACGTCCGGCTGGATGGATGGTATATCGTCCATACGTTCGGAAAAGACTCCATATGGACGATATACTCGCCACTATGGATATTGCAAGCCCCCACAAGGCGGTCTCACCCACGCTCGACGGCGATGTGTTGCGAGTGCTTGCCAGGACGACCGGCGTCCTCACCGGTCGGGAGGTGGCGGCGCTGACAGGCAGGCGCTCGCACAGCGGCGTTCTGGATGCTCTGAACAGACTGACCGAGCATGGCCTCGTAAATCGGGTGGAGCTGAACCGGGCATATCTGTTCACGCTCAATCGCGAGCACCTTGCCACGCCCGCGGTGGAGCTCCTCATGGATATGCGGGGCGAGTTGCTCCGCCGCATTCGAGGCGCACTCGACTCCTGGGAGATAGCACCCTCCAACGTCTCGATGTTCGGGTCTGCTGCCCGGGGAGACGGCGGGACAGCAAGCGACATAGACCTGCTCGTCGTTCGGCCCGGGGCAGTCCACGAGGACAACACGACGTGGCGGACACAGCTGGCCGATCTCAAGGACCAGATCCGGAGGTGGACGGGCAACTACGCACAGATCGTGGAGCTCGCCGACGAGGAGATCGATCAGCTACGTAGGGACGACCGGGCGATCGTCGCCGCACTTCGCTCCGATGCGCTCGTGCTGCACGGATCAGATATCTCCACCGTGGTCGGCCCCGCATGAGCCCGCGCAACGTCGGGCGAACCCAGCTCTGCTCTGGGGCAGATGCCGCGACCCGGCTCCGTCACGCGCGCTTGTTTCTCGAGGTCGCACAACTCGTAGCCGACGAAGGCGATGACCTCGAGTACGCGAGTCCGGCCGCAGCGTTGGCCGTGCTGGCAGGGATTGCCGCGTCCGACGCTGCATGCTGCAAGGCCCTCGGCCGACGGTATCGGGGCCAGGACCATCGCGAGGCTGCGGCTCTGCTGGAGCGAGTGACACCCGGAGGCCGACAGGCGGCCAACTCCCTCGGTCGCCTGGTCGACCTCAAGGACGAGGCGCACTATGGGTTGTTCGATGTAGCGACGAAGGACCTCAAGTCGGCACTACGCCAGGCGAGCAGCCTCGTGCAGTTCGCATCGGAGATCGCCCAGAGCTGACAGCAAGAGCTCAACAACGGTCACAATGTGCACATGAGCAAAGTCAACCGCCGCCTGCAGGCAATCCCTCCCTCCGCCAACCCCGAAGAGGCGGCAGCGATCGTGGCAGCGCTCGAGCGCTTCATGCGCGCGACGGCCGCGCCGGCCGGTCCGCGACCGGCGCGGGCGCGCGACGGCTGGCGAGGAACGGCGCTGCTTGAAGGCGTCTCGCGCGCGCCCTCTGCGGACGCCGATGCGGCCGATGTTTCGTGGATGTTCCCGATCCCCGGATAAACACCTAAAAGCCGCTAGGCTTTAGCGCAATAGCTGTTCAGCGACCCGTGTAGTCGAACGCAGTTCGGACCGATGAGGTCCGAACCAGGAGGTTTTCGCACCCATGGAGCCAGGTTCCATCTCCGCCCAGCGCGGCACGCTCGACGACCCGGAGGTCGTGCAGAACGTGCCGGGGCACGTGATCCCGATACTCGAGCAGGAGTTCGACGACTTCAAGACCGAGGCGGGCCGGTTTCTCGCGGGCGATATCCCCGAAGACGAATTCATCAAGTTCCGCCTCAAGCAGGGCGTCTACGGTCAGCGCCAGCCCGACGTGCAGATGATCCGCGTGAAGCTGCCGTTCGGCGGCATCACGCCCGAGCAGATGGAGTCGTTCGCGAACGTGATCGAGAAGTACGTGCCGCTGAACAAGGGGCACATCACGACCCGCCAGAACATCCAGATGCACCACATCCCGCTGCCGGAAGTCGAGAAAGCCATCCGCGAGCTGGCGGAGACCGGCCTGTCGAGTCGCGAGGGCTGCGGCAACACGGTCAGAAACGTGACCGGCGATCCGTGGGCGGGAGTCGCGGCGGACGAGCTGTTCGACATGACCCCTTACGTCGGTGCCTACGTGCGCTACTTCGTGCGCCACCCGACGACGCAGGCGATGCCGCGCAAGATCAAGACGGCGTTCGACGGCTCCGAGCAGGGCCGCGCGATCTCCGAGATCCACGACATCGCCTACCGGGCGCGCGTGCAGGAGATCGACGGTCGTGGCCAAGTGCGCGGCGCGCAGATGCTCGTCGGCGGTGGCACGTCGATCATGCCGCGGGTCGCGCCCGCCCTGTACGAGTTCGTCGAGCTCGACAACGGCGACTACCTGAAGATCGCCGAGGCCGTGTTCAGGATCTTCGACCGCCAGGACTGGCTGCGCGTGAACCGCGCGCGTGCACGCATCAAGGTGTTCGTCGACAAGTTCGGCATCGACGAGTTGCGCCGCCAGGTCGAGGAGGAGCTGGAAGGCGACTGGGTCGGAGAACGCGACTTCTCGGTCGAGCACCGGCTGTTCGTAGACGACGAGCGCGAGTCGGCGCCAGCCCCACCAGCCAGCTACGGCTCTCCCAACGGCGACTTGTCCGAGTTCGAGCGCTTCCGCGCGGCAAACGTGCTCGAGCAGAAGCAGCAGGGGTTTGTGACGGTCGAGGTGAAGGTCACGCGCGGCGACCTCAGCCCCGAGCAGCTCCGCGGCCTCGCGCAGATCGTGCGCGACCACGCCGGCGGCTACGCGCGCACGACGGTGCAGCAGAACCTGTTGCTGCGCTGGGTGCGCCAGGAGAGCGTGTACGACGTGTGGCGTGCGCTGGGCGATCTCGGCCTCGCGGACGCGGGCACGCGCGAGATCACCGACGTGGTGTCGTGTCCGGGCACGGATTCGTGCAAGCTCGGCATCACCAGCTCGATGGGGCTGAACCAGGCCGTGCAGGAGCGCGTGCAGGCGATGGACATCTCAGACCCGCTGACCCGCGACATCCACATCAAGATGAGCGGCTGCCCAAACGGCTGCGCGCAGCACCACGTCGCCGACATCGGCTTCTACGGCGCGTCGATCAAAGTCGGCGAGCACACGATCCCCGCGTACATCCCCCACGTGGGTGGCGTCTACGAAGGTGCGCCGGTGAGGTTCGGCACGCGGCTGAAACTGCGCCTCCCTGCCAAGCGGGTACCGGAGGCGATCGAGCGCTGGATCCGCCACTATGAAGAGAACCGCAATGACGGCGAGCCGTGGGGGGCGTTCACAGAGCGCGTCGGCACGGGGGAACTGGAGGGGCTTGTGAAGGATCTGTCGATGCCGGTGGAGTTCTCGCTGGAGTCGATGAACGACTTCATCGACTGGAACAGAAACGCGCCGTTCGAAGTCCAGCGCGGCGAGGGCGAGTGCGCGGTATAGGAAAGGCACGGGCCAGCGGCCCCGACCAGAGCTCAAGAACTCCATGAAACGAGACGACCAGATCAGATGCCCCCAATAGACACCCACAGTGTGCCGGTGACCTCCAAGATCGACCCGACGTTCAGCCTCACGCACACGCTGCGCGAGGCGGCGCGCCACGGCGAGCGCGCGGTGCTGCTGTGCTCGTTTCAGAAGGAGGAGTCGGTGCTGCTCGACGAGCTGCTGCGACTTAATGAAGAGATGTCCCCCGCCGCCCCCGGCAAGGCGGTGCGCGTGGTGACGATCGACACGGGCGTGCTCTTCCCCGAGACGCTCGAGACGTGGCGGGCCTTCGAGCAGCGCTTCGGCGTGGAGATCGAGGTGCAGGACGCAAGCAACGCGGAGGGGACGGGTGGGCCCTGGTCAGGCCCGGAGCACTGCTGCTCGGCTGCGAAGGTGGCGGCGCTCGAGAGCGCGCTTGCGGGCGCGGAGGGCTGGATCACCGGCATTCGCCGCGAGCAGGGTCCGACGCGCGCGGCCACGGAGCTGATCGAGCGCGACGCCAAGCGCGGCCTGTGGAAGTACAACCCGCTGGCGCACTGGACGGACAAGGACCTGTGGCGGCGGATCCACGAGCGCGACCTCCCCTACAACCCGCTGCACGACCGCGGCTACGAGTCGATCGGCTGCGCGCCGTGCACGCAGCCCGGCGCCGGCCGCGACGGCCGCTGGGCCGGCACCGACAAGACCGAGTGCGGAATACATGTGGAGGTGGTCGAGCCGTGAGCGTCGCGACGCGCCCCCAGCTGAGCCACCTGCGAGCGCTGGAGTCAGAGGCGATCCACGTGATGCGCGAGGTCGCGGCGGAATTCGAGAGACCGGTGCTGCTGTTCAGCGGCGGCAAGGACTCGATCGTGCTGCTGCGCCTGGCGGAGAAGGCGTTTCGCCCGGCGCCGTTCCCGTTCCCGCTGATGCACGTCGACACCGGCCACAACTTCCCCGAGGTGATCGAGTACCGCGACCGCCGCGTCGGCGAGCTCGGCGAGCGGCTGATCGTGGCGAGCGTGCAGGAGTCGATCGACAACGGCCGCGTCGTCGAGGAGACGGGGCCGCGCGCGTCGCGCAACAAACTGCAGACGGTGACGCTGCTGGACGCGATCGCCGAGCACGGCTTCGACGCGGCGTTCGGCGGCGCCCGCCGCGACGAGGAGCGCGCGCGGGCGAAGGAGCGCGTGTTCTCCTTCCGCGACGACTTCGGTCAGTGGGACCCCAAGAACCAGCGCCCGGAGCTGTGGAACCTGTACAACGGGCGCATCAAAAAGGGCGAGAACGTGCGCGTGTTCCCGCTGTCGAACTGGACCGAGCTCGACGTGTGGGAGTACATCGACCAGGAGCGCCTGGAGGTCCCTTCGATCTACTTCGCGCACGAGCGCCAGGTGTTCGAGCGCGACGACATGCTGTACGCGTGGCACGAGCGCACCGAGCTGATCGACGGCGAGGAGGTCTTCGCGGAGACCGTGCGCTACAGGACGGTCGGCGACATGAGCTGCACCGGTGGCGTGCGCTCGCTCGCGGGCACGCTCGAAGAGGTCGTGCTGGAGATCGCAGCGACCCGCATCACCGAGCGCGGGGAGACCCGCGCCGATGACCGCGTGTCGGAGGCCGCGATGGAGGACCGCAAGAAGGCCGGATACTTTTAGGATGCCTGCGCCGGCTTCCAGCCGCCGCCCTGATGGGAACGTCCGCCTTCGGGGCGGCCGTAGTCGGGGCCTTCGGCCCCTTCTTTTTCTGGGCCCATGACACTCGATCTCTTGCGCTTTACCACCGCCGGTTCGGTGGACGACGGCAAGAGCACGCTGATCGGCCGGCTGCTGTACGACGCGAAGCAGGTCTTCGAGGACCAGCTGGCACACGTCGCGCAGGCTTCAGAGCGCCGCGGCGGTGAGGGTACGCTCGATCTGGCGCTGCTGACGGACGGGCTGCGCGCGGAGCGCGAGCAGGGAATCACGATCGATGTCGCCTACCGCTACTTCGCGACCGCCAAGCGGCGCTTCATCATTGCCGACTGCCCCGGTCACCGCCAGTACACGCGCAACATGGTCACGGGCGCTTCGACGGCGGATGTGTCGGTGGTGCTGATCGACGCGCGCAGGGGCGTGCTCGAGCAATCCAAGCGCCACGCGTTCATCAGCGCGCTGCTGGGCATCCCGCAGATGGTCGTGGCGATCAACAAGATGGACCTCGTGGACTACTCGCAGGAGCGCTATCAGGAGCTGATCGAGGAGTTCGAGGAGTTCGCACAGAAGCTGCGGGGCGGCAAGAACCCGCGGCGGACGGCGACCTCATACCTGCCGATGTCGGCGCTGAACGGCGACAACGTGGTCGAGCGCTCGCCGCGCATGGACTGGTACGAGGGCCTGCCGCTGCTCGAGTGGCTCGAGCAGGTGGACGTCGCCTACGACCACCCCGACGAGAAGCCCGCGCGCTTCCCTGTGCAGTGGGTGATCCGGCCCGGCGCCGGCGCTGCCGACGCGAGCCTGATCGACTACCGCGGCTACTCGGGACAGCTCGCGAGCGGCGCACTGCGTCTCGGCGACGAGGTGACGGTGCTGCCGTCGGGCGCGCGCACGCGGATCGCCGCGATCGACACCTACGACGGCGAGCTGGCAGAGGCGATGGCGCCGATGTCGCTGACGTTGCGACTGGAGGACGAGCTGGATGTCTCGCGCGGCGAGCTGATCTGCCACCCCGACGAGCCGCCGGAAGTGGCGCGCGAGCTCGAGGCGGATATCTGCTGGATGACCGACGAACTGCTACGACCGGGATCGCGCTACCTGATCAAGCAGACCTCGCGCAGCGCCACAGCCGTGATCGACACGATCACCGACATGGTCGACGTGCACACGCTCGAGCGCATGGCCGCCCCCCAGGAGCTCGGCCTCAATGACATCGGCCGCGTACGCCTGCGCACGAGCGCGCCGCTGGTGTTCGACCCCTACACCAGCAACCGCCGCACCGGCAGCTTCATCCTGATCGACGAGTCCACGAACGGGACCGTCGGCGCCGGCATGATCGCAACGCCCAGCTCCTGAGCGCGCCGGACCTTCGCTCAGGCCGCCGTGTCGCTGTTACACGGACTCGCAGCGGGCGGGCTCTACGACTGCGCGCTCGAACGCCACGCGATCGTGGGCACGCGGGCGGAGCGGCCGCGGACTCGCGCTGAGACACGTTCGGCGAGCACATCCGCTCCGACCGATATCCAGATGATGTACGCCAGCGACGCCGGCAGGACGTAGCGCGTCTCGGAGTGGATGATCCAGTAGGGCACCAGCGTGGCAAGCACGACCGCGATCAGGAACACGTGCTCGCGCCGACGGCCCCGCCAGGTGAAGATCAGCGCGAGCATCGCGATGACGAACACGAGCGGCTGAAGCGCGTCCTCGAGCACGTCCAATGGGCGGTTGATCACGTACGAAGCGAGGCCGTGCCCAGTCCGCGTTCGGTAGAGGAACGGCGATTCGCCGTTTGCGTGCATCCAGCCGGATTCGTACTCCCCTACCGTGGAAAGCAACGCGCGCCGCGCGACGAGCTTCGCGTAGTACAGCGGGTGCCGCTCGATCAAATGCAGTGCCTTTTCGCGCAAGTAGTCGTCATATTCCGGCGAGTCGTAGAGGAGATCGGGCCGCGCCCTGTGAACTTCTTCCCGAATCACCGCCTCGTTCCCGTGCACGCCGTAGTTGTTGTGCACTTCTGACAGGCCTATCCACAGCGTCACCCCAAGGCCCGTGCGCGTCGGAATGAACCGATGGAAGTGACCGTAGTTGATGGCCGTCCACGGACTGACCACGAGCACCGCGACGGCACTGACAGTTACGACAGAGCGCAGGTGCCGCCGCCAATCATGTCTGCCGGCGCTGGCGATCGCAAGCGCGGCCGGGAGCACCAGCAGGTTGGGGCGGAAATACATGCCCACGCCGAGTGTCGCCCCGCACACCAACAACCAGCGCAGGCGATGTTGACTGGCGCGCATCGCCTCCAGATAGGTGGCGACGATCATAATGGTGAAGTCGACAGCCCAGATGTCGGGGGTGACGATCGTGGTGTGCTGAGCTATCGGCGGGAAGACCGCGTACACGGCGGCGGCGAGGAGCGCCGCACGACGTCTCCTGAAGAGCAACACCACGATCCGATATATGAGCAGCACCATCAACGAGTCGATGACGATCTGCAATATCTCGCCATAGAGGTAGCGCTCGCTCCCTGTCAACTCCCACACGCCCGCCAGCATCAGTCCCGTCCCCACCTCTTCTTGCACGTATGGCTGCCACTGCGGCTTTGCGTCCACCGCGACAAAGCTGACTTCGCTCGGATCGATCAGCCGATGCTCGAGATAGCCACGCTCCTTAACAAGCGCAACCGCTCTATTGTTGACTTCGAGCCAGCGTCCGTGAGCTAGAATTGCGCGTGCGACCTCTCCCGAGACGACGGATGCTTCCGCTTCCTGCGGGGGGCGTTGTTCCGTCATGTACGCCAATCGCACACCCACCGCGACGGCAAGGATCAGGAGCAATATAAGTCGTCGTCGCGACATTCTTTGCTCTCACCCGGCGGATGTAGACCCTCGCAGTGCCTTCGCGCCGAAGCGGGATGCGGAGGCCATCGGCCCGAGCCTCGAGACAGTCAATTCCGCGTCGCTCCCAGGAGAGACACTGGCGATCGTTGGCCGGGCCTCGCACTGGCAGACGAGCTGGTAACCAAAGAGCGTGGGACGGATGCTCACCGCGAGATGATCAACGGCGCGCACCGCGCGCACGAGCATACCTTCGCTGCGAGTCAGCACATCGAGCGGCAGGCACGTCGCCTCGTCGCGTACGATCACGAACCCCGCCGCTCGCAGGCGCCGGAGGAAGCCACCGCGAGTGAAGAATCGAACATGACCGTTGTCGAAGATGCCACGCTGGTCGTAGTCAAAGAGGCCTAGGGCGGTACGTCCGCGCGCGTACCAGTGACCGAAGTTCGGGACGGACGCGACCAAGATTCCACGCGGCGCCAGCAAATCGCGGCTCTGCTCCAGCACGAGCTCCGGAGCCCGGACGTGCTCGAGCACATCCGCCGCGAGCACCACGTCGAACGGCCCTTCGGCGTAGAGATCCGATGGCAGCCCTCTGTCGAGGTCTCCTTGGATAAAGCGATCGACACGCTCGCCGACGGTTGGGAGCTCGAGAATATCAACGCCGGTCACCGTGTGGCCAAGGGCCCGTATGCGCTCCGACAGGAGGCCGCTGGAACAACCGAGGTCGAGGATCCTCGCCGGCGGCATTTGCGCCAGCCATCGCAGAATGATCGCGTGGGAGCTCTCTTCACCGTCATTGAGCAGGTACTCCTCCCCCACGCCGCCTATTTCGCCCGCGGCGAATCCGAGCTTCGCGAGTCGATACCGAAGAACGGCCACCGAGACATCCCTGGCGTATTTGAGGCCATCCACGTAGCAGATCTCGTCCCCGTAGTAGGTCGGGATCGGAACCTCGACGATGCGCTTGCCCGCATCGATCAACTGGATGATGATCTGTGTGTCGAAATCGAATCCGTCCGAGTTGCCATCGAAGTGGACGCGAGACAGAGCCTCGACGCTGTAGGCGCGGTAGCCGGAATGGAACTCGCTCAGCCCGGCGCCCAGCATCCTGTTCTCGAAGCGGGTGAGGATCTTGTTTCCGACGTACTTGTAGAGCGGCATACCCCCCTTGCGCGCGGCGCCCTTGATCATCATCCTCGAGCCGAAGACGGCGTCGCACTCTCCGCGTTCGAGTGGCGCCACCAGGTCTTCGATGCACTCCGGCGCGTACTGGCCGTCGCCGTGCAGGAGCACGATGATGTCGAGATCGTGCTCGATCGCCAGGCGATACCCGGCCTTCTGATTGCCACCGTACCCGAGATTGGTCGAGTTGCGAACGATCGTCAACGGTAGGTCGTGGGTGATCTGCTTATAGCCCAACCCGACGAGATATGTAGCGTCCTGACTGGCGTCGTCACATACGAAGACGTGCGCGACCCGCGACCGAAACGCGGGCGGGATGCGGTCGAGAACGTGTGCGAGGGTCGACACCGCATTGTAGGCGACGACCAGCACCCCAATCCGCGGGTAGCGACCCATGCCTGAGGTGTCAGTGATTGTTCTCACTTGGAACCGCTGAGCGCCCCGGCCGGCTACGCCGCGGCAGGAGTCGGCACTCCATACGTCGGCACTGGCAGGATCACATCTAGCCCTGCATTTTCGGCCTGCTTCAGCGTGTCCGGCCCAAAGTGCGAGCTCGCCCACGACGCCTGCATGTAGTCTCGGCTTTTCAGATAGCTGATGTAGTAGTCGAGCTGGGGCCCAGCGCAGGCGAAGGTCATGAACATCACGATCCGTTCGGCGTCCTCGGGAGCGCGCATACTCTGCGGCAGCCGCGTCTGCACCCGCGGGTGCAGCGGAAGGCCGGGCAGCCAGCGCAGACGTGCGACCTCACCGGAGTGAACTGTACGCAGACTCCATACGACGAGATCTCCGGCACGCGCATCGACGAGTCTGGGTAGCGTCGGGCGTACGAGCCCCAGCCCGTTTGAGCGCGGACGCAGAGCCAATCCGCCGCTGTGACGGGCCTGGTCCTGCAGGTATAGCCCGCATCGCAGCAACGGATAGGGGTCCTGCCAGTCTGCTCCCGTGCGCCAGCGTCTGCGATTGACGTTGTCGCGATGCCACCCACGCACGCCGTTCTTGCCGATCCGGAGACTGCTGTCGCCGAAATACACCGGCTGGCCCCCGAGCAGCTCGCGCACGACCCTCAACACCCGTGGGTCAAGCAGCACGGGTCGCACGGAGGGCATGCTGAGCAGATCCCCCGGACAGCCGTGGAACGCGCCCTCTCTCCCGGAGTAGCTAACAGCACGTCCTTCGCGTTCAGCCTCGGCGACGGCCTCCTGCGCGATTCGTCGTAGTTGCTGGACCTCCTGGGCATCGAACAGCTGTCTGACCACGTTGTAGCCACGCTCGCGGAACGCCACTGCGTCGAGGCCCGTGAAGGGCTCTGCGTGTGAATCTGGCTTAGACATCTGCTTGGCCGAGCATTGTGCACGAGATCGGCACGGGCATCACCGATTTCTCCGGATCACCGAAAACGCCCCTAATCCACGCGAGCGGCGTCGCAGCTATTCGGCCGACAATGTCTCTCAGTCGCGTATTTCCGTACGATCTCGAGCTCGCACAGCGTCGCGGGTGCGCGGTCAGCCGAGTTCGGCGCTGTCGGCACGGGGAATGATCGCCGTAGCGATCCCCTCCGTCGAACAGATGACGAGCGCTGACGCAAGGTCAGAGACAAATCCGCGCTTGGTTGCCCGCCTGGCCCGCGAGGATTCGGGCGCAGCCGCCGCAAGCCCCAATCAAGAGACCGGCTCCGCCATCCTGTTCCGTGCGGGGCGGGCCCTCACTTGATCGCCATGACAGAGCTCACTCCCAAAATCGCCTCCAAGCCCGTTCGTCACCTACTCGAGCGCACCGTCTATCAGCCGCGCCAGAGCGACGAGCAGGGACGGTTCTACCACCCTCGCGGGCTGGCCGGGCTCTCGCTGGCACTCAACCGGGCGCTCATCGAACGCGGAAGGAGGGCGCCGTGGATGTGGTCTGCTGAGCGCTGCCAGCAATACTGGGCGACACTCGAGCGGGGCGTCGAGGGCAGCACTCCGAACGGCTACGTGGCCAAGTCGACGGAGATCGTTGACTTCGTGCACAACCTGTGGAAGCCTGACGTCGCTCAGACCGACAAGGTGCTGGAGATCGGCTGCAACGCTGGCGCCAACCTGGCCCGGCTACGCCAACTCGAGTACTCGCGACTGAGTGGTGTCGAGATCGACGCGGATTCGATCGTGGAGCTGCGCCGCACGTTTCCAGAGCTGGCAGAGACGGTGGTCCATCAGGGATCGATCGAGGATGTATTGCCGAGTATCGAGGCAGACGATGTCGATGTCGTCTTCGCGATGGCTGTACTCCAACACATACATCCTTCGAGTAACCGCGTCTTTGCTGAGATGGTGCGTGTCGCTCGTTGCCATATCTGCGTGATCGAGCTCGAGCAGGTGATTACGCATAACCACTTCTGCCGCGACTACTCGCGCGTGTTCGAAGCGCTCGGCTGCCGGCAGCTGCGGGCCGCGGAGATCAGCTGGTCGAGCTCGACCGAGGTCGCCGAGGTCTACCACGGATATACCGCGCGCCTCTTCAGTGTTCCGGGCGCGTAGCACAGCTCGCCTACGGAGTGGGATGTGGGTTTCGGGAGGCGTCCCGTTCAATACGGTCCTGGCGGGCGTGCGTACCCTTGTCAGCGGGATCGTGGCACTTGCCCTGCTGCCGCTGCTGCTCGATCGCATTGGCGCTGCCCCTACGGGGCTCTTCATCTTCGCAACCACGTTGACCGGCTATTTCAACGCTGCCGAATATGGCTTTGGTGTGAGCGTGACGAAGTACGTTGCCGAGCACCGCGCCACGGGAGACGCCGAGCAGCTCGGCTCGATTCTGCGCGCCTCGCTGATGCTGCTGTTCGGCGTCGGCGTCGTCGCCGCGGTGACGCTCGCGATGCTGGGGGCGCTTGGCGGTAAGGCGCTCTTCGGGGGGCCCACGGTCCGCTTTCAGGCCACGCCCACCTTGTTCGTGGCGGCTGGGGTCTCACTCCTCTACTGGCCGTCGCGCATCGGCTTGGCGTCCCTGAAGGGCCTCGAGCGGTACGATCTCTGCGCGATCATCGAAATGGTCTGTTCGGTGGTCACGTTCTGCCTGATTTATGCCGTCAGCCGTTGGACGCACGCGGTGGCGGTGCTGACCGCGCTGTTTGGCGCCCTGCTCGTGCTGGAAGGCGTAGGCGCCGGTGCGGTGGCCTGGCCGCAGCTCGGCTTGCGGCGCGGCGTGGGTCGCTGGCGGGGGAAACACCTGCTCCCGACACTCGGCTTCAGCGCGGGCCTCGGCCTGATGGGGCTCGCCAGCACATTCGCATACGAGAGCGATCGCATCGTGGTCGCAGCATTTGTGGGCGCTTCGGCGATCGTCGTCTACGAGCTCGCCCTGCGCCCTCACAACGGGATACGCCTGATCAACGGATTGATTGGATCTGTGTTGATCTCGACCTCCTCGCGGCTGGTCGCGCAGGATCGCGCCACGCGACTCCGCGAGCTGGTGCTGGTCGGTTCGCTCTATGAGATCGTCCTGACCGCTCCACTGGTCGTGCTCGTCTTCCTGCTTGCGCATCCGATCCTCGAAGCCTGGGTCGGCCACGGTTACGGCCGTTATGCGGCCTACGTCCGGATCTTCATCTCCTACTGGTTCTTCGCTGCCTGCACCGGGACACTTGCAAGCGCGATCCTCGGTATCGGGTACATCCGGAAGTTCGTCTGGCTTTCCGTGGCCGGCGCGGTGCTCAACCTCGGGCTCTCGATCGGTCTGACGGCAGCGTGGGGCACGGTCGGCGTGATCTGGGGCACCGTCATCTCCTTCTGCGTGGTCTTGCCGATCTGGGCGCACTATGCGCTGCGCCATGTCGGGATCTCCAAGGCTCGGTACGCACGCGAGGTACTGGTCCCGGGTTATGCGCCGGTCGTCGGATGGGCCATCCCAGTCACCGTGCTCGCAGTCGTGCTCCGTCCGAGTGGTCTGGTGGGGTTGGGGGTCTTCTGCACGTTTGCGCTCGCCGCGCTCTGGCTGGCGCTTCTGCCGGTGCTGCGAGCACGCTGGCGGCGTATGCTGGTCGATGACCGCTTGGAGTCCTCTTCCAGCCCGACTGGCACACAACGTCGAATGCCCGAGAGTGCCCTCAATGAACCTCGCCGGTAAGACCGCGCTGGTCACTGCGGGCTCGCGTGGCTTGGGGGCCGAAATTGCGCGGCAGCTGGCGGTCGCCGGCGCGAACGTAGCTTTGACGTACGCGAGTAACGATCAAGCGGCTGCAGCGTTCGTGGGCGAACTCGATGCGGATGGCTACCATGCCCTCGCGATCCAAGCAGACGCTCGCGACTTTGCGCGGGCGCACGATGTCGTGCGTGAGGTTCGCACACGTCTCGATGGCTTGGACCTGCTGGTGTGCAATGCCGGCGCCGCGCGCTCGGCGCCTCTGATCGATATGACGGAGGACGATTGGGATGACGCGGTGGACACGTCGCTCAAGAGCGCATTTAATTATATTCATGCGGCAGGACCCGGCTTCGTGTCCCAGGAGTACGGCAAGATAGTCTGCATCGGCTCGATCAATGGACTCAGAGGAAGGCTCGGGACTGCCGGCTACAACACCGCCAAGGCGGGATTGGTCGGCCTGGTGAAGACCGCCGCAGCCGAGCTGGGGCCATCGGGTGTGAACGTCAACCTCGTCGCACCGGGCTTCATAGACACACCTTCACAAAAGAACACACCGATGCTGATCCGGGATCTGGTGGTCAAGGAAACCGCGCTCAGGCGACTCGGGGTCCCCGAGGACATAGCGCCTCTCGTCATTTTCCTCTGCAGTGACGCGGCACGCCATGTGACTGGCCAAACGATCCGTATCGATGCTGGACAATATCTCTAACGCACCGACGGGCAATGAGCAGCGCGCCTGCTCCCACGATCATCGCCGGACGTCATCGAAGGCCACAGGTGGGGGTTCACCAGCACTGGATCGTCGGACGGCCACGCCTCGTCCCACTCCTCATACAGTCGCCGATCGCCCTGGCTATCGGTCACCATGGCGCAATTGTCCTTGACTTGGAAGGGTGTCTCCGAGCCGATCACGAGTAGAGCTTCCGGGGCCAAATGGCGAACGTATCCGATGGCAAACCTTCGACGATCGATGCGATGCTGAGTGCAGAAGGCGGTGAGGCTCATTACTGCGCCGGCAGCGAGGGGCAATCGACGGGCAGCCTCGCCGGGCTCGAGCACGATGAGGCCCTGTAGGAACACGCTCCTCACGAACAGCTTCTTCCCAGCAGCTTCGGCGCGTGCGAGCAGTCCGGCACTGCGCATGCGCCGGTCAAACGGACTGAGGGGAGCCTGGATGATCTCGATGCCTGGCGTTTCGATCGCCCTCGCCATGCCTTCCACGGAATGCACCGACACTCCGAGATGTTGGATGCGTCCCCGTGCCCGCCACTGTCGTAGGGTCTCACCGAGATGGCTGTCCCAATGGTCGAGCAGATTCTCGCGGTGCAGCAGCGCTCCCCAGACAGGCCCGCGCCCCAAGCGCTCCCAACTACCCTCGAGCAACGCGTTGACCTCTCCCGCGCGAGTGACATCGGCGCCGGGGTGTAGCTTCGTGATAACCCTCATTTCGGTGGCGATCGGCTCGGGATTGCCCTGAAGGAAGCGACCGATGATCGCCTCGCTCTCGCCGTAGGCCTGTGCCGTGTCGAAGTAGCGCACCCCCAGGCGCCAGGCCAGCTCGAGGACGGCATCGGCCGTCCTCTCGTCGGGCTGGCCGATGCGGTTGGCGATGCCGTATGACTGCCCAAGCTGGGCCGTCCCCAGCGCCAACGTGTCGGTTACTGAGGTCATACCCCTAGGCGGCCGCGCGCCGCTGCCAGTCATCAAGCAGCCGGATGACTTGGCGCGATGCCTCGTCAGAGGGGCACGCGGCGACCTCGGGGAGACTGCACCGCGCATCAAGTGCGTGCCGAAGCGTACTTGCGAGGACGCTGGTGTCAATGATTGAGACGATCAGGCCCGCGTGCGCGTCGAGGTAGTCGTCGGGGCCGCCGTTGGGACGCACGCTCAATGTCGGGATGCCGGCCAGCGCCGCCTCCAACAGCAGTATCGACCCCATGCCCGTCATCACGTCGCTGGCTGCGGTTGCCTCTCGCGGCGTGCCAATGCGCGCGACTATCGTCTCGGGCTCGCCCGACGGCGCGGCTAGCTCGCGCTCACGCGGGTGTGGGCGGATGACGAGCAGCGCATCCGGTGCGACACCGGCGATCGCACGGCGGACGGCCTCCAGCGCCCCGGCAGCCGTGTAGCCGAGATCGCGATCTGCCCCGGGGACAACCGGTTCGGAAGCAAACGTGACGAGCTGACGATCGTCGCTCACGCCGAGCGCGCGACGGGCGACTGTGCGCTCGTCGCGCGTAACCGGTGTGATCTCGTCGAGGTGTGGGTGTCCGGTGATGTGGATGCGCTCCGGCGGAAACCCGACGGCGCGCAGTGCGGATGCTGCAGCTTCGTCCATCACCGCCAGAGCATCGGGCAGGCAGTCCATGCAAGCTCGGTCGCTGAAGCGCTCGGCGTAGTTGCACCAGTGGTCGAGCAGCGCGACAGCTGGAACGCCCGCCATGCCGGCAGCCGACCAGAACCGTCCGTCCAGCCCTGCCTCGAACGACGTGCCCGTAAGGACGCTGTCGATTCTGCGCTGCTCGATCCATGCGGCCAGCCAGTCGACGGTTGGCTCGAGTGGCAGCTCCACGTCTGGAGTGACCCCTACCCGCTCGAAGCCCGCGCGCGAAGTCGCAGCCGATGCGCAGCAGAGAACGCTGTCATTGCGCGCCCTCATGACTCGCACAACGGGCGCGAGCGCGGCGACCGAGCCTGCCTGCCGTGCCATGACGAGCGTTTTCCGCACCACCATGCCTACGCGAGGTTGACCGCGAGCGTGCTTAGCTCGTCGAGCGAGCCCAGCACCTTCTCGAAGGCGTCGGCGACATCGTCGGCGTCGCGCTCCGTCAACGGCGCCCTACACACATCCAGCAGCATGAGCTCTTGTTCCCAAAGGCGCTCGGTCACCGGGCAAATCCCGCGCTCATAGGAGACGGTACCCGTCCAGTGGCCGCACGTCCATGGGCACCCGCGCCGTCCACGCCCGAGCCGCTGCTGGTAGAGAGGCTGCAGATAGATCGGCTTGACGTAGCCGGTCCCCACCGGGATGCCCTCCGCTCTCAGCGCACGCGCGATAGTGGAGCGATCGGCGATTTCAAGCAGATCAGGTTGAAGGCCTACCGGAAACACATAGTGTGAGCTCGTACATCCTGGCGCGGTGTGCGGTGGCATCAGCTGCGTGTGCTGCTCCAGGCGAGCGGTGAGCCGAGCAGCGAGCCGACGGCGTATCTCGAGCAGCTCGTCGAGCTTCCGCAGTTGGACGGTCGCTATCGCAGCCTCGATCTCGGTCAATCGGAAGTTGGACCCGAGCGTGTTAAAGGGATCCCCGCCCTCGTCGTCAACGACGACCTCGCCGTGGTTTCGCACCATCTGCGCGATCCGCGCGACCTCTGGGTCGTCCGCGAGCACGATGCCGCCCTCGCCGCAGTGGATGATCTTGTGACGGTTGAGGCTCAACACGCCGGCGATGCCCATCGTGCCGGCCTTCCGCCCGTGGAATGTCGCCCCAACCGCCTGCGCCGCGTCCTCGATGATCGCGAGGTCGTGCCGCTGCGCGAGCTCGAGCAGGCCACTCATGCGAGCCGGATGCCCAAACAGGTGGACGACGACAATGGCGCGCGTGTGCTCCGTTATCCGCTCAGCCACCGATGCCGGGTCAAGCCCATACGTTTGGCTCTCCACATCTGCAAACACTGGAATAGCGTTCTGCGCAACGATCGTCGCGGCGGTCGCCGACATCGTGTACGGCGACACGATCACCTCATCGCCAGGTTCGATCTCGGCCGCCGCCAGCGCAACCTGCAGCCCCGTCGTGGCGGAGTTCACGGCGATCGCATAGCGCGTATCGAAGCGCTCGGCGAACATCTGCTCACAGCGGCGCACGCGTGGCCCTCCGTAGAACTCCTCGCCCCAGCTGCCAAGGAACCCTGACAGCACGCCCGACTCCATCACCTCGAGCACTGCGCGCCGCTCCTCCTCGCCGATCGTCTGGTGCGCCGGAATCGGACGGGTACGCACAGGAGACCCACCTGCGAGCGCGAGCTTGCTCATGTGGCCAGCTCGAGCGCTCCGGATGCGCGTGCAGCAGCGAGAATCGCCTCGTGCAGCCGCAGCGCCGCGAGGCCGTCTTGACCGTCGCACAGCAGCCGCTGACCGTGATCCACATGACGAACGAGACCGTCCGCGGCCGCCATCATAGGTGCAACCACATCTCGAGTGTCCACTGCACGAGGCAGGCCACACAGTCGCACCCCCGGGAAATGCCGGGATGGACCTACGACCGACTCGCCAGCCTGCTCCCCCGAGGCAGCTATCGTCACGCGGCGCTGTAACGTGAGGATGTCAACGTCGAACACCGCGACCGCGCCGACGCGAACTCGCAGCATGCTGGCGCTCGATCCGGAGCGGGTGGTCAGGATCGCCATCGGCTGCCCGTCTCGCAGTCTCATTGCCTCGACCCTGACAGGATCACCGGCAAACCACCGGAAGAGATCGAGCGCGTGGCTACCGAAGTTCTCAAATGTGCCGCTGAAGCGAAAATCTGCATGAAGAGGCACACCGTCCGCATTGACTCTCTCGACGAGCCGTCGGTGCAGCGGGTCGAAGCGGCGAACGAAGTTAACCTGCAGGCCGACGCCGGCCTTCCTGCACTCCTCAACGATCACCTGCCCCTCGACCGCGGTCGCGGCGAGCGGCTTCTCGATCCAGATAGCCCGTGGACGGGCCTGCACGAGCCGTTCGACCAGCTCGCCGCGACCTGTCGGCGGAGTCGCGACGCTGACGAGGTCCGGCGAGCGCACCAGCGCCTCGTCCAGGTCGGCATAGGCCTTTATCCTCCAGCGGTGTTCGAACCGCGCACGGGCGGCGGCGTCGGTGTCAACGCCGCCAACGAAATCTATCTTCGGATGCGCCGAATACGCGCCGGCGTGTGTCAGCGGAAACCCGTCAGGACGCCGCAAGTCGTAACCCGAGCCGACGCGCCCGCATCCCACTACAAGCGCCGTCAAACGCGAGCTCATGGAGTGACCTGTGCCACGTGGCTGTTGAGCTCTTCGAGCTCAGGATGGTCGCCGAGGTAATCGAGCACGGCGTCCAGCCCGAAGCACGGATCGCTGTCGTACAGTGCGTCATATAGCGCCGCAATCAGCTCGTAGTCCTCGGGCGTGTCCAAGGTGAGCCGCAGGTCAGGTCGATGATGCCTCTCCGATGGCCCCACCTCGAGCAAGCGAAACCGCTCGGGGTGCTCATAGAAGAACAGCGTCACATGCTCGCGATCCCTGGGCTCAAGAGCCTCGCGCTCGACGAGCTCAAGCAGAGCTGTCGGGAACACCTCGACTGAGATACCGATTGGATACTTGTACCCATGAAGGCTGCTCGATGCGTAATCAGCCTGATGACTCTGATATTGCTCGACCACAGTCTGGACGATCGCTGGATCGGTGAGAGGGCAATCGCCGCTGACCCCCACGATCGTCGCTGCCCCGACCCAAGTGGCCGCCGCCAGCGTGCGTGCGAGCACATCCTCCGAGCTGCCGCGATACACCGGAACATCGGCTGTACGAGCGCATTCACAGATGAGGTCGTCCTCTGGCTCTGTTGTAGTGGCGATCACGATGCCGTCGAGGCTTGGCACGCGTCGCAGACGCTCGATGATATGACGCAGCGACGGCCTGCCAGCGAGCTCGGCCATCGTCTTCCCGCGCATGCGTGATGAGCCCATGCGACCGGGAACGACCGCCCAGATTGGATGCAAGCTCGATGGGCTCACGAGGAGGACGCGAGTATCACATCTCTCGCCGAGATATTCCAGTTGTCGGGCCCGATTCAATGATGATGTTTCCGACTTCGCCGCAAGTGAACAGGGGTGCGATATCTTCCTCTGGATGAGCGGCCTGGCAGCCACTCGCGTCGAATGAGCTCCGCTGCCGTGCGGCTGCTGGTGCTTGGATCCACAGGCATGCTCGGTCAAGCAATGCTTGCGCAGGCGCGAGCCAGGGAATGGCCGTGCTGCGGGGCCGCGCGTTCGGGCGCCGAATCCAGCGTCGACGTCACCGACCTAACGGCCCTAGAGGCACTCCTCGATGAAGTGCGCCCCTCGGCGGTGGTGAACTGCGTGGCGATCACCAGCCTTGCAGACTGCGAGGAGCAGCCCGCCCTCGCCTATGCGGTGAATGCTCGTGCTCCAGGCTTGCTTGCCGAGCTTTCCCTCGATCGCGGCATCGACTTCGTTCAGGTGTCCAGCGACCATTTCTTCACCGGCGACGAAGCTGCGGTTCATGACGAGAAGGCTCGCGTGCGGCTAGTCAACGAGTATGCGCGGACGAAGTACGCCGGCGAGGTGTTTGCACTGACGGCTCCGACGACATTGGCGGTGCGTACCAACATCGTCGGCCTGCGACGCTGGCCGGGCCGTCCCACCTTTGTCGAGTGGGCGCTTGATGCGGTGGAGAACGATCGACCGCTGCTCCTCTTCGAGGACTTCTTTACGTCGAGCATGCACAGCAGGGCGTGCTCGACCGCGATCCTCGACCTCATACAGATGCGCGCGCGCGGCCTTGTCAATATCGCCTCCTCACAGGTGGTCAGCAAGCGCGAGTTCGTGGAGGCGATCGCGCAAGCGCTCGGCGTCGAGCTCTCCCGTGTCAGCGCCAGCTCCGTGCGCGGATTGACACCCCGGCGCGCAGAGAGCCTCGGACTGGATGTCAGACGCGCGGAGAGCCTCCTCGGACGTCGGCTTCCTGACCTGCACGACACGGTCCGCGCGGTGATCGAGGAATATCAAGGACTCTGACCAGGCATGAGACACAGGACCAGCATCCGCATTGGAGCCCGGACGATCTCTCGCGAGCTGCCGACGTACTTCGTCGCGGACGTCGCCTCCAATCACGATGGAAGTATCGATCGCGCTCGCGAGCTGATCTGGCTATGCCACGAGGCGGGGGCCGACGCGGTCAAGTTCCAACACTTCCGTGCCGCCGAGATCGTTAGCGACCGCGGATTCCGACAACTGGGTAAGGCGCTCGGTCATCAGGCGATGTGGCAGAAGCCTGTGTTCGAGGTATATCGCCAGTACGAGCTCGATCGTGAATGGACCGATGAGCTGGCAGCGACCGCGCGCCAGGCGGACGTCGATTTCCTCACCACCCCGTACGACGTCGACGCGGTCGACCACACGGCGGCACTTGTGCCCGCGTTCAAGGTCGGCTCGGGTGACATCGACTGGTTGGCGTTTATTCGATACGTTGCCGAGCAGGGTAAACCTGTGCTACTTGCGACCGGAGCTGCTGACCTCGGCGACGTGATACGCGCCGTGGAGACCGTGCTAAGTGCGAACGCCGAGCTCGTCCTTATGCAATGTAACACCAACTACACGGCAAATTTCGAGAACTTTCGCTTTATCAACCTACGCGTGTTGGACACGTTCGCCAACCGCTGGCCGGGACTTCCGCTCGGGCTGTCCGACCACACGCCGGGCCACGCGACCGTGCTTGGCGCCGTGGCTCTCGGTGCGCGAGTGATCGAGAAGCACTTCACCGACGAGAACGGGCGCGATGGCCCAGATCATGCCTTCTCGATGACGCCCGCCTCGTGGTCGGAGATGGTGGCGCGGACACGCGAGCTCGAGCTGTCCCTCGGTGACGGAGTAAAGCGCGTCGAGGCGAACGAGCGCGACGCGAAAGTCATCCAGCGCCGTTGCGTTCGCCTCGCTCGCGACCGGCCTGCCGGGGTATCGCTCACGTCGGCCGATCTGAAGTGCTTGCGCCCGCAGGCGCCAGGGTCCTTCAACCCTCAGGGCATGGCGGACATCGTAGGATTGTCGCTGGTGCGCGACATGGCATGCGGCGAGCCTGTTGGGCCCGAGGATCTGGCGCCACCGTGCTAGCCGGAGAGCACGTGGGCCTGCGAGCGATCGAGCGCGAGGATCTACCTCAGCTGCTCGCCTGGCGCAACGAACCCAGGCTGCGGCAGTTCTTCCGCGAGCGCCGCGAGCTCTCCATGAGCGATCAGATCGCCTGGTTCGAGCGTGTCCGAGCCGCCGACTCGAACACGCTCATGTTTGCGATCGAAGAGCGCGCCACAGGCGAGCTGGTGGGTGCGTGTGGTCTGTGCCATATGGACTGGGTCGATCGCAGAGCGGAGGTTTCGGTGTATATCGGCGCCGGAGGAGCTTACATCGATGACACGCGAGCGCCGGATGCATGCCGTGCGCTGATATTTCACGCCTTCCACGAGCTGGACTTGAAGCGGCTGTGGGTTGAGGTATATGCGTTTGATGCGCTCAAGTCGCGCCTGTTCGAGGAGCTGGGATTCGTCGCGGAGGGACGCCTTCGCGAACACCGCTTCCATGAGAGCGTCAGTCATGACTCGCTTCTGTTTGGATTGCTGCGCGCGGAGCAACGGTAGGATCGACACGGCGTCGAAGCGAATGCCGCCGACTCACGCGGCGACCTCGCGGAGACCAGCGGCGAAGCGATCTGGTCGGAACGGCTCGGCATAGCGGCCCAGATGGCGCCCTAGCCGATGTGCAAGCTCGAACGCCACATCCGGGCGCAACAGCAAATCCTCGACTAGGGCGGCGAACTCATCTGAGTTCTCAAACATGCCGGGGGCGTGCTCGATCCATGGTGGTACGAGATGTTCTCCGCGAAACCACCGCGGGGCAACGCCTTGCCATAGCAGCACTGGTAGTCCGAGGGCGGCGGCCTCGAATGCGACAGACGAAGTAGATGCAATCAGGATGTCGGTCCTGGCTGCGGCGGTCGAGAACGAGCCGCCGGGCACCAGCTTGACGTTGAGGTCGCGTGCGTCAAACAACTGTCGGTAGCGCGCGGCGTCCTCGAGTTGATGGGGGCGCAGCTCCAGCGCTACCCCGGCCGCTGCCAGCCGTTTGAGGCCAGCGGCGATTACGTCGACAAAGACGTCGCAGTAAGTATTAGTTCCAATCGGCGCGATACGCAGTCCCGTAGTAGCAATCAGCGCACGGCGCAGGTTGGCGACTGGCGGGTCCAGCGCTGGGTTTCTTCGCGTGGCGGCGACCCCCGGTAGCCCCACACGGAACACCCGAGGCCGAGGCTTTGGCCAGCCCAAGGTCTGTTCAGCGGTGCCGTCGCCCCAGCCAAACAGCACATCTGTCATACCTTCTCCTTCCTCCACCTCCCGGGAGGAGTAGACGCCATGTTGCATCACGCCCACTTGCAAACCACGCTGGTGCGCCCATCCGATGAGCAGGCGGGAGGCGCCGAGGCCACCAACCGGCAGCACGAGCGCACGCAACGAGCTTGCCCGTTCCAGTCCGGCGAGGCTTCCGACGGCTCGCGCGAATTCGGACGCCGCTCCGGCCAGCAGCCGACCGACGAGCAGGGTGATGGCCCGATCGAGCGCCTCCGTACGCTCTACCCCGAGACGAGCCGGCAGGCGCGCCGCGGGGCCGCAGCCAGCACGGCGAGGACCGTAGGTGGCGAGCAGCGGGAGACGGCGACGCAGTGCCAGCAGCGCGCCGTTGCCGTGATCCAGGCCGGGAAACGGCATCGCGCCGAGGCCTATTGCGCGCAGCTCATCATCCGGGAGCGAGTCGAGCGCCAGCAAAAGCTTGCCGGCGACGACCGCTGCGACACGGACGCGCTCAGGCTTCGAGGTGGCGGCGAGAGCACGCATCACCGGGCGTGCCAGCGCACGCTTGACCCGCGAGCCCGGGAGCATGGGCGGGACCGCGTAAGTGACCGGCGATGGGTCGAGGCCGAGGCCCGCGCGCGCGCCCATGATCAGTGCGGGCGGCGCTCCGGGGTCGCAGATCAGCTCACTAGCGCCCTTCCCGGCACTTGCGAGCCTCCAACCGCACCACAGGTGTGCGACCTCGCTACGCAGACGCAGTTCGACGAAATCGATCAGGGGGTGACCGTGATGTTCGATTGCGGCGACCGCTGGGTGCTCTCTGATCGCGACCAGCAACTCGGTCACCCACCGCTGGGCAGCGCTGCGCTCCTCCCAGCTCTGCAACTGATCGAACAGAAGTGGCCCGCGACTGGCGAGGTCACGATAGGCGATGCCGTCCAGCGCGATCGTCAAGTCGTCGGCCCTGGGCGACGGGATCCAGTCGTAGTGCCCGGTGGGGTCAGCGCGGCTGACCATAACCAGCCGACCGGCGGCGCCGGTCGCACAGCCGCTGCTCACGCGACTGCGGCGATCGGCTCGGACATGCTGCGGATGGCCTCAGCGTCGAGCCACGTGTCATTGTTGTCGCTGGCGTAGCGAAAGCCCGGTCGCAACTCCTCGCCGAGCGGCTCGCTGGCTGTGATCCATGATGGCAGCGGCGGATAGATGATGTACCTGTCTGCGAGCTCGCGCGCGCGCCGAGACTCGTCCTCGGTGACCAGTACCTCGTGAACCTTCTCCCCAGGACGGATGCCGATGATCCGGCGCGTCGCGTCGGGCGCGAGCGCGTCGGCGATGTCGCGTACCCGCATGCTTGGTATGCGCGGGACGAACACCTCGCCGCCTTGCATCAGATCGAGACAGCTGATCACGAACTCGACGGCCTGCTCGAGTGTGATCCAGAAGCGGGTCATCGCCTCGTCGGTGATCGTCAGCTCGCCTTCGCGGGCCTGAGCCTTGAACAGCGGGATGACACTGCCACGACTGCCCACCACATTGCCGTAGCGCATCGTCGCGAAGCGGGCCGGCGAACTACCAGCGTAGGCGTTACCCTGGGTGATGATCTTCTCCGCGGCGAGCTTGGTCGCACCGTACAGGTTCACCGGATTAACCGCCTTGTCGGTCGACAGCGACAATGTGCGCGGCACGTCGTTGGCGATTGCTGCGGTAACGACGTTCTCGGCGCCATTGATGTTCGTCTTGACCGCCTCGAACGGATTGTACTCGCAGGCCGGCACCTGCTTGAGCGCGGCGGCGTGGATCACCACATCGACCCCGCGCATCGCCAGCCGCAGCCGCTCGCCGTCACGCACGTCGCCGATCAGAGGACGCACACGCCCATCGTTGCCGAGAGCCAGCTGAAGATTGTACTGCTTGAGCTCGTCGCGACTGTAAACCCGTACAGCCGCAGGGTCGTGCTCGGCCAGCACGGCTTTCACAAATGCTGTGCCGAATGACCCTGTGCCACCGGTCACGAGCACAACCTTGCCCTGCAGATGTTGACTGGGTAACGAGCTCATGAGCAGGGCACCAAGTATCACCGCTCTTGCCAAGTTATTCCAGTTATCAGGCTTAATGTTTCCGACCTCCCCGCCGATCCTGAAGCCAGCGCAGTGAATCCGCGGGGTGCGACACGGGCGCTCCGTGTGGTCTTAGGTCGCCCAGGCTCTGACGGTCGACTGGGCGAGCGGGAAGATGTCGGGCTCACGAGCATGGCCGGACTTGCCAGGCCGGAACCGGGTCGACAGCGCGCGTGGTCGGCGAATGGCCTGCGGCCGCTGCGCCCGCTGCGCCGTCCACATGGCCGGCGAGACCCGGCCACCGTCCGCGTGCTGGCCAAGCGTGGAATCCCGCTCGTCGCGGCGGACGCACCGGCGCCCGCGACACTCGTGGACCGCCGCCAGCCGACGAGCGCACAGGACGTCGCCCGTATGCAGGCGAATGGCCGAAGAGCGGCAGCGAGCCGAGGGCCTCACGCCACCGCTGGCGCTGCCTGATCGCCTTGCATCGATGGCCGGACGCGGGCCCAAGCTTGTGGATTGGCGGCGGCACGAGTGGCGGCGACGCTGCGGCAGCTCACCTGAACTACATAAGCTGTCCCGCCAATGTTCTCGAAGGTCCTCGTAGCCAACCGCGGCGAGATCGCCGTCCGCATCATCCGCGCGCTCGACGAGCTCGGCGTGGCGAGCGTCGCCGTGTACTCGGAGCTCGACCGCGACGCGCCGCACGTCAAGCGCGCCGGCGAGTCCTACAACCTCGGCGACGGCCCCGCCGCCGAGAACTACCTCAACGTCGAGAAGATCCTCGACGCCGCCAAGCGCGCGGGCGCCGAGGCGATCCACCCCGGCTACGGCTTCCTCGCCGAGAACGCCCCGTTCGCGCAGGCGTGCGAGGACGCCGGCATCGTCTTCATCGGGCCGCCCGCCAGCGCGATCGAGGCGATGGGATCGAAGACCCGCGCGCGCGAGCTGATGCAGGCGGCGGGCGTGCCGATCGTGCCCGGCACCACCCAGCCCGTCGCCACCGTCGCCGACGCGCTGCGCATCGCCAACGACGAGATCGGCTTCCCCGTCGCCGTCAAGGCCGCCGGCGGCGGCGGCGGCAAGGGCTTTCGCGTCGCGCTCACCGAGGACGAGCTCGAGGGCGCCTTCGAGGGCTCCAGCCGCGAAGGCGAGAAGTTCTTCTCCGACCCCACCGTCTACCTCGAGCGCTACCTGCACGACCCGCGCCACGTCGAGGTGCAGGTGCTCGCCGACCGCCACGGCAACGTCATCCACCTCGGCGAGCGCGACTGCTCGATCCAGCGCCGCCACCAGAAGGTGATCGAGGAGTCGCCCGCGCCCGAATGGGTGGTCACGCCGGAGATCCGCGAGCGCATCGGCAAGATCGGCGTCGACGCCGCCAAGGCCGTCGACTACGTCGGCGCTGGCACGATCGAGGGGCTGTTCTCCGCAGCCGACGGCAAGGAGCCCGAGTACTTCTTCCTCGAGATGAACACGCGCGTGCAGGTCGAGCACTGCGTCACCGAGATGACCACCGGCATCGACATCGTCAAGGAGGGCATCAAAGCCGCCGCCGGCGAGGAGCTCGCCTACGCGCAGGACGACATCGAGCTGCGCGGCCACGCGATCGAGTGCCGCATCAACGCCGAGGACGCCTCCAAGAACTTCGCCCCCGCGCCCGGCAAGATCGGCGTCTACCGCGAGCCCAGCGGGCCCGGGCGTGCGCGTCGACTCCGGCGTGCAGGAAGGCGGCGAAGTCTCGCCGATGTACGACCCGATGGTCGCCAAGCTGATCGTCTGGGACGCCGACCGCGAGCAGGCCACCAAGCGCATGCTGCGCGCGCTCTCCGAATTCGAGATCGGCGAGCTCAAGACGCTGATCCCCTTCCATCAGGCGCTGCTCGCCACCGAGCAGTGGGCGCGCGGCGAGACCTGCCGCGACCTGCTCGAGGACAAGCAGTGGCTGAAGACGCTCGCCTTCCCCGCCGCCGCGCCCGCCGTGCAGCGACGGCGAGGAGGAGGCCGAGAAGGTCGAGCAGACCTACGCCGTCGAGGTCTCCGGCAAGCGCTTCGACGTGCGCGTCATCGGGCCCCCGTTCGCCGGCGGTGGCGTCCTCGGCGGCGCGGCACATGAACGGCAGCGCCGCCGGCGACGCGCGCGCAAGGCGCCCAAAGCGCGGCGAGCGCAAGTCCTCGAGCGGCGGCGGGCCGGACACGCTGCCCTCGCCGCTGCAGGGCAACATGTGGAAGGTGCTCGTCAAGCAGGGCGACGAGGTCGAGGAGGGACAGCTGCTGTGCATCATCGAGGCGATGAAGATGGAGAACGAGATCACCGCGCACAAGGCCGGCAAGATCGTCGAGCTGCCGATCACCGAGGGCGCGCCGATCCAGGCGGGCGCGCCGATCGCGACGATCGTCAGCGCTCCAGCCGCTGCCTAGCATCGTCGGAAACAAAGCGTTCGGATTCTTGAGATAGGAGGATCCCGGCGTTAGCTTGGGGCGATGGCCACAGACGCCGAGACGGTCCGCTCGCCGCGAGTCACGTGGCACCGGGCAGGCGCGTTTCGGGTCCGCTGGTCGCCCGCGGCGTGGGCAGCGGGCGCGCTCGGGGTGCTGTTCGTCGCCGTCACGTGCTGGTGGCTCGGCCACGACCGCAGCATCCCCGTTGACGATGCTGCCGCGCACCTCGGCTTCGCGATCGACGCATACGAAAACGTCGGCTCGGGGCACTTCCTGAAAGCGCTTACCGAGTCGGCCCCCTACCCGCCCCTCACCTACCTTGTCGGGGCACTGGGCATCCTCTTCGGCGGGGTCGGCGTGGCGCCGCCGATCATCGCCCTGAACGTCGTCTTCGTGTTGCTGCTCGCGCTCGGCTGCTACAACGTCGGACGCTTGGCCTTCGGGCCGCTCGCCGGCGTGCTCGCCGTCGTGTTCGCGCTCGGCTCGCCGCTCGTGATCGAAGAGTTCCACGAGTTCATGCTGGATGCGCCCGAGGCAGCGATGGTGGCGATCTCGGTATGGGCGATCCTCGCCACCGACCGCTTCTTACGTTTGGGCATCTGCGCTCTGGCTGGCGTCGCCGTCGGACTGGGGATGCTCAGCAAGGAGAGCTTCGCGTTCTTCGTCGCCGGGCTGGTACTCGCGAGTGCTGTCCGAGGCGGCCGCCGCGCGTGGCGCGGGAATGGCGATATTCGGGACGATCGCGCTCGTCATAGCACTGCCCTGGTACCTCTACGAGCTCTCGACGATCCACGCGCTCGGGGGCGAGGTCCTCGGGTCGTCGGGCACGTTCTCGCGTGCGAACGTGTTTCCTGGTGTCGCCCCGCCGCGACTGTCGGCAGCCAACCTCGAGTGGTACTTCTGGGCATTCTTGAATTGGCAGCTGTTCCTTCCGCTGTGCGTCTTCTCGGCGGTGGGCATCCTCTGGACGATCGTCGGGTTCGTCCGTCGGCGTCCGGTCAGCCGCCGCGCCGCCGAGCTCGCGCTCGGGGGGCTCGTCTCGTGGGCGGCACTCACCGAGACCTACATACACGACATCCGCTACAGCCTGCCGATGACCGTGTACCTCGCAGTCTTCGCGGCCGGCTGGATACCACGGCTGCCGCGACCGCTGCTGGCTGGGACGGCAACGGTTCTCGTGCTCATCGCCCTCGCCAACTCGCTGGGTATCGGCTTCGGGATCGGAGCGCCTGTGATGAGCGGAGCCACCAACGCTGTCTACGAGCAGGAGCCGGGGACGCTCACGCTCTATTCCAACCACGGCCTGTGGTTGGGCAGGCCGACGCGCGACGGCGATGTGCTCGGGTTGCTACGAGCGCTGCGACGCAACGGCGTCCGCGAGCTCGGCTGGTCCTCCGCAAACGAAGGCGAAGTCGAATTCTCCGGCCCAGGGCTGGCCGTCCTGGCGCGGATCGCCGGCCTGACTGTGCCAACTGGCGATATCGAACCTGACAGGGCAAGCCGCAACGAGGCGTTTATCAGCCATGGGGAACCACCGCCGGGTCTTCCCAGCCCTTGCGTGTTCCTGCGAAACGGCGCAGGCGTGTGGGTACGCCTCGGCGGCTCCCGAGGCATCGCAGCTTGGCGCTACTGCCCGCTTCGGCGAAGTTGAGACACGTTCTCAGCGTGCAGCCTGCGCTGCTGACGCGAGCGGCGGCCAGCCGGCAGCTCAGCATCCGCGCCGCTGAGACGCAGCGCGGTCAGGTATCCGACGTCCTCCTCGAGGATGCTCAGCGCCCGCGCGCTGTCGATGACCGCTCCATGGCCCGGCACCACGTGCTCGGCCTGCGCGAGCAGCGGACGCAGACGCTCGAGCGTCGCCAGGTACGCGTCGATCGTCGTTCGGCATCGTCAGCGTCGGGATCTCGACCGGTGAGAGGTAGTCGCCAGCGACCAGCACGCGTGCCCACGGGATCGAGATCGCCATGCCGTCCGAGCGTGTGGCCGTTGGTCGGGTGCAGCTCGAGCTCGCGTCGCCGATATCGCAGCGACCCGGTACCGGCAGCGCCTGCACGGCGCCGAGCGCGAGCGGACGCGGTCGCTCGATCACCAGCTCTTCGTCGAAGCGCGCAGCTCTCGCTGCGCCTCGCCGGGTGAGCGCTGCAGCCGCTCGGCGGTGCTCTCGGCACAGCCCAGCGCCACCCCCGGAAAGGCCAGCGGCCCAAGCACGTGGTCCCAGTCGCCGTGGGTCGCCAGCAGCCCGCTCGGGGCTGGGAAGCGCGCCTGCTCGAGCAGCGCTGGCAGCGCGTCGAGCTCGTCGGGCAGCACCGGCGAGTCGATCACGAACGCCTCGCCCTGCGCGTCGCTCCGCGCCGTTCGCCAGCGGTACCGCGCACGATCACACAGTTGACCTGCAGCAGCGCGCTCGTGACCACGAGCACGTCGCGGTGGAGCGAGACGGCTCGCACGCGCGGGCGACCGCCTAGGAGATGCCGAGCAGCTTGGCGGCCTCTTTGAGGTTCGGCACCTCGGCCGTGGGCTTCTTCTGCGAGGAGTCGAGCGTCTCTTTGTTGCGGTTGACCCAGATCACGGGCACGCGCTGTTTGACGCATGGCACCACGTCGTGGTAGTGGCTGGCCGCCACGTGCACCCAGCCGCGCTTGCCGCCCATACGCCTCGTGCGCACTCGGTGAAGTGAGGCGGTTCGGGCTTGTAGGAGCGCACCTGCTGCGCAGTCACGACCAGGTCGAAGTCGGTCGCGATGTGGCGGCGCGTCTGCCCTAGCAGCTTGTCGTCGATGTTCGACAGCAGCCCCAGCTTTGTATTTCTTGGCGAGCTTCTGCAGCTGTGGGTTGGTCTCCTTGAACGGCTGCCAGCGCTGCACCGAGTCGGGCAGGAAGCCTGAGCGCGAGGGCTCGAGCGCCCACTCCAGGCGTTTGGCGATCTCGATCGCCGTGCGCCGCAGGACCTCCGCGTAGAGCTCGTAGGAGCCGCCCTCGATTTCGCGGGAGATCTCGTGGAACATCGGGATCAGGACCGCTGCGGTCGATCTCGACGCCGTCGCGGGCGGCCTCTTTGGCGAACGCGTCGTAGATCCCGCTCTCCCAGTCGATCAGCGTGCCGTAGACGTCGAAAGTGACGAACGTGATGTTCTTCGGGATGGGCATCGGCGGGCATTATGCCGTGCCGGGCCTCTTGACGCGGCGCGCTGTCCTCATGCGGCTCGCCTGCACGCGATCGCCCAGCTTGCGTTAGAGTCCCGCGCCGCAATGGATCTGCTGGAGTATCAGGGCAAGCAGCTGTTCGCCCGCCACGGATTGAGGGTTTCCTCCGGTGAGGCCGTCACGAGCGTCGAGGATGCTGTCCGGGCGGCCGACGCGGTTGGCTATCCGGTCGTGATCAAGGCGCAGGTGCTGATCGGCGGGCGCGGTAAGGCGGGCGGCGTCAAGCTCGCGGCGGACGAGAGCGAGGCGCGCGAGCACGCCGGCAACATCCTCGGCATGGACATCAAGGGCACATCGTGCGCACGGTCTGGATCGAGCACGCCTCGGATATCGCCTCCGAGTACTACGCGTCGGTGCTGCTCGACCGCTCGGCCAAGCAGCCGCTGGTGATGTTCAGCGTCGAGGGCGGCGTCGACATCGAAGAGGTCGCCGAGAAGACACCCGAGAAGCTGATCCGCCACCACGTCGACCCGCTCGTCGGCCTCTCGCGCGAGGAGGCTGTCGCGATCGCCACCGAAGGCGGCGCCGACGCCGACGTCATCGACGGCGTCGCCGACGCGCTCGTCGCGCTGTACGAGGTGTGGCTGCAGGAGGACGCGACGCTCGCGGAGATCAACCCTCTGATCGTGACGCCCGAACGCGAGGTCAAGGCGCTGGACTCGAAGGTCTCGCTCGACGGCAACGCGCTGTACCGCCACCCGGAGAACCAGGGGCTGTCCGACAGCGAGAACGAAGACCCGATCGAGCGCCGCGCCAAGGAAGAGGGCGTCCAGTACGTCAAGCTCGACGGCGACATCGGCATCCTCGGAAACGGCGCCGGGCTGGTGATGTCGACGCTCGACGTCGTCGCGCAGGCGGGCGGCTCGCCCGCGAACTTCCTCGACGCCGGCGGCGGCTCCGACGCCGAGAAGATCAAGCAGGCGGTCGAGCTGCTGCTCGCCAACGACGCCGTCAAGGCGGTCCTGTTCAACATCTTCGGCGGCATCACCCGCTGCGACGAGGTCGCCAAGGGGCTGATCGCGGCCTTCGAGGAGATCAAACCGTCGGTCCCGTTCGTCGTGCGCCTGGACGGCACCAACGATGTCGAGGGCCGGCGCCTGCTGCAGGAGGCCGCGCTGCCGAACGTCTACGCGGCCAAGACCATGAACGAGGCGGCCGAGATGGTCGTCGCGCTGGCGGCCGGCAAGAGCGTGAAGGCGCCCGCCTGATGTCGGTCCTGGTCGACGAGAGCACGCGACTGGGCGTCGCCGGCATCACCGGGCGCGAGGGCACGTTCCACACGCTCAACAACCGCAACTACGGCACCAACGTCGTCGGCGGCGTGACGCCCGGCAAGGGCGGCCAGGACGTCGAGGGCATCCCCGTGTTCGACAGCTGGGAGCAGGCCGTCGCCGAGGTGCAGCCCAACACCGCGATGATCTTCGTGCCGCCGCGCTTCGCCGCCGACTCGATCCTCGAGGCCGCCGCCGCGGGCGTCGAGCTGGTGATCGCGATCACCGAGGGCATCCCCGCGCACGACGAGCTGCGCGTCTACAACACGCTCAAGCGCGACTATCCGGGCACCCGGCTGATCGGGCCGAACTGCCCCGGCATCCTCTCGCCCGGCAAGGCCAACGTCGGGATCATCCCGGCGTCGTTCTTCAAGGCCGGCAACGTCGGCGTGGTCTCGCGCTCGGGCACGCTCACCTACCAGATCGGCAACGAGATCGCCCAGGCGGGCTTTGGCTGCAGCACGATCGTCGGCATCGGCGGCGACCCCGTGCCCGGCTCGTCGTTCGTCGACGTGCTCGAGCTGTTCGAGGCCGACGCGGAGACCGAGCTGGTCGTGCTCTCCGGCGAGATCGGCGGCTCCGCCGAGGAGGAGGCCGCGGAGTACATCGCCGAGCACATGAGCAAGCCCGTCGTCGGCTACATCGCCGGCTTCACCGCGCCTGCCGGCAAGCAGATGGGCCACGCCGGCGCGATCGTCTCGGGCAGCGCGGGCACCGCCGCCGCCAAGGCGCAGGCGCTCGAAGCCAAGGGCGTGCGCGTGGGGCGCACCCCCACCGAGACCGCCCAGATCGCCGTCGAGGTCCTCGGCGGCGCATCGCTCGCCGCGTCCTGAAGCGACGGAGACAAAGCCATCTGAAAGCTTGTGAGGCGCGGGTCTTGACGGCTACAGTCGCCAGGTGGCGGCAGGGATTCCAGATACTCAATTAGTTGCGCCATCCAGGCCCTGGCACCGCGTCGGCCTGCCGCAGTGGAGCGGCCAGGCGTGGGGTGCGATTGGCGCCACAGCACTGTTCGTCGCCAGCAGCTGCTGGTGGCTGAGCCGGGACCGATCGATCGCGGTGTTCGACGCGGGTACACACCTGAGCTACGCGTTTTTCGCATTCGAAGCGCTTCGGGCCGGGCACATCATCCCCGCACTGACGGTCTCGTTCCCATACCCCCCGCTCGTATACCTCGTTGGCGACCTCGGAATTGCGTTCGGCGGGATCGGCGTCGCACCCCCGATCGTCGCCGAGAACCTGCTGTTCGTACCGCTGCTCGCGCTCGGCTGTTACCAAGTGGGCCGGATTGCCTTCGACCGAACGGCGGGGCTGCTGACAGTTCTGTTCGCTCTTGGCTCACCTCTGATCACGGCGCAGTTTCACGTCTTCATGACCGACGCACCGGAGACGGCGATGGTCGCAACGTCGCTGTGGCTGATCCTGGCCACCGAGGGCTTCACGCGTGTGCGGATCTCGGCGATCGCGGGGCTGGCCGTCGGGCTGGGGCTGCTGACGAAGGAGCCATTCGCGTTCTTCGTCGCCGGGCCTGTGGCAGTGGGCGCGATGCGGGGGCGTCTCGCGGCGTGGCGAGGGATGCTCGTATTCACACTCGTGGCACTTCTTGTAGCGCTGCCATGGTACGCCTACGAGCTCGCTCAGGTCAGGATGCTAGGCGCTGCGGCGATCAACGCGCGCGGCGATGCGGCACAGGGATCAGAGCGCGCACCGGCGACGCTATCGAGCGCCAACCTCGAGTGGTACTTCTGGAGCATACTCAACGCTCAGCTCTATGCGCCACTCTTCGCCTTTTCGGCAATAGGCTGGATGTGGACAATGGGAGGATTCATGAGACGACGCCCGGTCAGCCGCTTCGCGCTGGAGTTGACCCTTGGTGCCTTCGTGGCGTGGCTGGCAATCACCGAGACGTGGATCCGTGATACGCGCTACAGCATGCCACTGCTCGTGTATCTCGCGGTCTTTGGCGTTGGTTGGGTCACGCGCCTGCCCCGAGCCGGCCGCGCAGTGGCAGTGATCGCGCTCATCCTGGCCGGCGCTACGAATATAGCCGGCAGCGGCTTTGGCGTGGGACCGCAGGTGCGAGTGCACCTGCTCGCGACGGCCACGATTTTCTCCAACAAAGGCTTCCTCGTCTCAGGCCCCGAGCGAGATGGCGACCTGCTTGGCACTCTGAGGGCCCTGAGGCTCCACGGTGTCAGGAGGATCGTGCTCGAACGTTCGAGCATGGACGACCCGACGTTTTCCGCCAACGGCATAGGCGCTCTCGACACCGTCGCCGACCTACGAACCGTGCTGGAGGGACGTGTGCGCACGAGCAGCTTGACACCCGATGACGCCGTCCTGCATCAGGGGCCGGCTCTGCCAGGTGGCACTCCGCCCTGTGTGACGCTGACCAACGGCACCGGAGTGTGGATCAGGCTGGGCAATCCAGTTGCACCCGGCGCGCGCGACTACTGCCCTACTGACCATCCTCGGTTCTAGTCACAGTGGATCGCCGCACCGCCCGTGCCGACTCACGCACCGACACTTTCGCGTGGAAGATGCGGCGGCGGAAGACCACGAAGGTGACCAGGGCGAACGACGCGGCGGTGACGAAGTAGACGAGCTCCGGGGGGAGCGAGAGCGCCCGGGGCACCACCGCAAGGCATGCCGCTGTCAGCGCGTACTGCGTGCCGGCGACCGATATGTAGCGGCCGAACTGACGATGCACCGGTAGCGCAAACCCCTCGTAGTGGACCCACACGAACACCCTGTGCAACGTGAAGTTGACCGCGATCAGCAGGCAGAAGCCGATCGCGAGCGCCACCTCGAACGACAGGCCCGCGACGAGCGCGAGCAGCGTGGTGCTGAGCATGTACACGGCCATGCTCGCGCAGCCCCCGATCACGTAGCGCACCCCCTGCCCGAGCAGGCCCGCCTCCGGAGCGAGCAGCCGTCGAAGGCGCTCACCGACCCCCCCGTCGAACACCGCCGGGGACGCCATCGGAGCCGGCGCGGTCGACGCGTGTACGTGCGCCGATGCGGTCGAGGACTGGTCGAGCACGATGGCGGCGACCTTACGGAATTCGCATCCAGGCGTGACAGGTTCGACCTGCTCTCGAGAGCGAGCCGCCGCCGCTCCGTGGGCTCGAGGGCGCTGGAACTTGCTCGGTTTTCCGCTCGAGTGCTGGCCGCGCGCGGATCCTGCTGCGTCGATCGGGAGCCGGCGAGAGGCGCCGATCGAGGGGCCGGACATCCGCGCCGGTGTTTCCGTCGATCGCATCGATTCGCCCACCGGCGCACGACCGGCTGATGTCGGCCGGTACGCTAGGGCTTCCATGGATCAGGAGCTGTCGAGGACGCTGAACGAGCTGGAGCGCAAGCTCGCGGAGCTCGAGCGCACGGTGCACGCGATCGGCGCCGGCGAGGAACCGCCGCGCAACGGCGAGGACGAGCCGGGCGCGCGCGGACAGCTCGCGCGAGCTGAGCCACCGGCGAGCGTCGGAGCGAGCCGGATCGTCGATGAGACGCTCGAGCAGGCGCAGCCGGGCTCCACGCCGGCATCGGCCCGCGTGGAGCCGCCGGCCGGCGCGCCGTGGCCGCCAAGAGCGCCGCAGCCGCCCTCGGACGCGACGCAGGCGGGCCGCGCATCCCAGCCTCCCGAAGCGATGGAGCGTACGTCCCAGGCGTCGAGCGCGACGGATCGCGCCCCTCGGGCTACCGGCGCCGCAGAGCTGCTGCGCTTCCGCGAACGGCTCGAGCACGCGGCGCACGAGCTGACCCATGACTACGACGAATTGCTCGGACGCCTAAGCTACGCCGCTGTGCCGAGCGCCACTGGACCGACAATCTCCTTCGCGCGCGGCGCGCCGTCGCTCGACATCGTCGACGTCGACGGCCTGCGCGACGCGGCTGTGCGCGCGTTCGAGAGCGACCCCGCCGGCACGACCGCGTATGGAACCTCGATCGGCTATCCGCGGCTGCGCAGCTGGATCGCCGACCGTCACGGCGTCGAGCCGGAGCGGGTGCTGGTCACCAACGGGTCGATGCAGGCCGACGCGTTCCTGTTCGAGCAGCTCGTGAAGCAGGCGACGAGGTGATCGTCGAGCGACCGACCTACGACCGCACGCTGCTGTCGCTGCGCGGACGCGGTGCGCGCCTGCACGCCGTGCGGCTCGAGCCCGACGGGATCGACACCGACGCGCTCGCCGAGCTGCTCTCCGTCGAGGGCGCCAGCGCGCGGCCGACGCTCGCGCACATCATCCCCAACTTCCAGAACCCCGCCGGCTACACGCTGTCGCTCGAGAAGCGCACGCACCTGCTGGAGCTGGCCGCAGAGCACAGCTTCATCGTGTTCGAGGACGACCCCTACGTGGACCTGCGCTTCAGCGGCGAGCCGCTGCCGACGATGTTGTCGATGGACCCTGAGCGCGTGGTGTACGCGTCCTCGTTCTCCAAGACCGTGTGCCCGGGCATCCGCGTTGGCTATCTCGTCGGCCCACTGGATCTGATCGCCTCGATCGCCAAGCTCGCGACCAACACGTACATCTCGCCCAACATGGTGGCGCAGTCGATCGTCTACGAGTTCTCAGCCTCGGGCGCGATCGAGCGCTCGATCGAGACCGTCAAGGCTGCGCTCAGCGCACGTGCTCAGGCGCTCGCCAACGCGCTGCGAAGCGAGCTCGCCGACGCCGAGTTCGTCGTTCCGCAGGGCGGCTACTTCATGTGGGTGACGCTGCCCGAGGGAACCGACGTGAGCGCCCTGTTCGACGCCGCGGCCGAGCGTGGCGTGTCGTTCGTGAAGGGCACCGACTTCATGCTCGACGGCGGCGAGAACACGTTGCGCCTCGCCTACTCGGGCGTCACGCCAGAGCAGATCGATGTCGGCATCGCGCGGCTGGCCGCAGCATACCGCTCGCTCTGAGCTACGAGTAGTAGCGTGAGACGACGAGCAGCTGGCTGAAAATATCGTGGGTCAGCACGAGTATGACAATGATCACCCCGACAGATCGGCTCCAGCGCAGACCAGCGCCCCGTGTGGAAACTGCAAGCGCGACTCCGAGTAGAGGTAGCAGCGGCAGTAGATAGCGCGGCTCGGCCCAGCTGAGACCTTCGGTGTAGTCAACGTAGTTGCTGGCTGCGATCAACAGGGCCAGCCCGACGCCCATTGCACCGTAGACGACGACCTCGATGAAGCGACGCCGCAGCTGGATACGACCGGCGATGAGTGCCCGCGCGCCGAGGAGGCTGATAAGTCCGACAGGCACGAGAGCCGCGTTGTCAACCCAGAGAGGGAAGGAGGTGTCGAACCATCCATAGAAGCCGACTGATTTATCAAACCAGATCTGATGAGAGACCGAGAGCCAAGGGAACTGGCTAGTCATGCCCGGCAAGCGCGGAAGGTAGAATTGCCAGATGTAGCTGACCCCGTCGAGCACGGAACGTCCCCTGTTTCCAAACTCCAGGGTCGAAGAGACAATCCCCAGTCCGGGATGGTTCGAGAACAGATTGACGAGGAGATAGACACAAACTGGGCTTGCCGCAAGTGCGAGCGTGAGACCGAGAAGGCGAAGGGCGTCGCGTCGGTCGGTTCGCGAGACTCGGATAGCCAGCACGGTCACACCGAAACTCACGCCAGGCGCCAGCCCAATGAAGCTGAGCCTCGTCAGCAGGCCGATCGCAGTCAGAGTCCCGATTGCGATCGCCAGCGCCCTGGTGAGGCCGCGTTGGAATGCGCAGGCCAGGCAGTAGAAGATTGCAGCAGAAATGGCACACAGCATGGCGTCCGGACTCACCCCGCCGGACGTGAACCCGAGCAGTGGCGCGAGCGCAACGCCGAGGCCGCCGACGGCCCAGGCCCATCGAACACCAGGAAGCGTCTCACGGATGAACAGAAATGCGAACAGCGCTGTGAGCCCGGCCATCAGAGCGCCTGGGAGGCGCATCATCTCGAGTTGGTCGAGCAAAGTCCCAGGCGACCCCATCTCATATGGGATAATCTCGAGGACGTAGTAAAGCGGCGGTTCAGACGCCGAAGGTCCAACCCCTCCCTCACCCCGGCGATCCAGGTGTTTTGCGAGGTCTTCCTGCAGCTGTCGCTGTTCGGCTTGCGTAGCAATTGTATGAGTTCCCGGATACCGTTGGACTTTGTTCTGACGCAGATCGCTCAACGCGACTTCCTCTTCTTGGGAAAATCTGACTTCTGTGGATGTCGGCAGTCGGTGGTTCTCGACGATCTGTTGTGTATAGGCGAAATGGGACGGCTCGTCCGGGGTCTGAAAAGGTGGCGTGATAATTGACCAACATACTGCGTTCAAGCAGGCAATCAGGGCGCACATCCAGGCCGCCCGGGGGATCTGCGAAAGCGTGGCGATCATTCGATACATCAGCGTCGGACGGTTCGCTTCCGTTCGCGCGGATACGTTCACAGCGCTGGGCCTTTCTCGCGTGATCGCCTTGAGAACGAGGTACAAAGTGAAAAAGATCACGACAGCCATGAGCGTGAGCACAAGAAACACGATCCACGTGCCGGCCGCGGCGCGACCGAGGCCCATGTGACGCGCGATCGAGGGCGCAAGCGACCACCACGACGCAGAGCCAGAGTGAAGGTATTCCAGGTGCAAACCCTCTGTCCCGTGCTCACGACCTGTGAATGAGGCCGGAGCTACAACCGTTGCGCCGATGATCAGATACGGCCTGATTGGTCCAATCTTTATGCAGACTCGCGTGTCGCGTGTCCGGCGGGATACGCGTGCTACCGGTGCCGTTACAGTCTTGGTAATTCCCCATCCAGCCGACTGCGCACCTGTGGTCACGACGTGCGAACCCGACAGCACGACGACGCTCACCCTAGGACCTGCGCTTGCCATAAACGGGAAACGAATCGCGACGGTGCCTTGTGGAATTGTTCCGCCGTACACGCAGACATTCGCATCGCCTGAAATAAATGTGGAGTCATTTGGCGGCGGGATGGTGTTCGTCCCGGCGACGACGAGCGGAGACCCGGAAAGCACTCCACATACGGCGATCACCACGAGGGTCGATCCGATCACCAGAGTTACCCTCGCGCGCCGCAGTGCCGAGGCGTTGATCGGACCGGATGAATTACTGACCATGCACAGGACGTTGTCGCCTTGGATTTACGCGAACGCGCACTTCCTCGACCGCGGAGCGATAATATGGAACCGACGCGATGTGGTGTTGGAAATCGGCTGCCCCCGGGCGAACGGGCCCAGTACACACCATAGCTGAGCCATGATCTTGGGAGCGGTGTCTCTGACCCCTACCCAGTATCCTTGTTGGTGGGGATTCGTATGACAGGTTTCCGGTTGTTGATGCGGAATTTGGTCAGGCTCGTTATCTGTTGCCGTTGCTTCCGGGGTTGGGGGTGGTGCTTGTGCTCGCGGCGCGTGGGGCGGGTCGGCGTTGGGGTCCGGTGGTCGGTGCGGTGATCATCATGTTGTTCTTGGCGCATGATGTCTTCAGCCAGCTGCAGGTCGTGGCGCGCTTCTATGGGTGACGTTAGATAGAAACGTTTCGGGCCGTTCTGTGCTGGGTCCGGGACGCCTCGGAGTAGCGTCAGCAGGGCATTTTCGGTGTCGTCGGCCGGCTCGTGTGGTGTGTGCTTGCTGTCTGGTTTTGGCCTGGCAAGATGCGCCGCTGGCTTAAGTCGTCTTTGTTCATCGAGTGCTTGGAGTGAGGGATGTTTGTATCGGGTGTGGGTTTGAGGGCAGTGTTTCGCTGGTTGCCTCGATCACGGTGCGTCGGTCGCGGTGTCGGGCTGGTTGTCTCGGTGTGTGTTGTGTTGGCTGTGGCTGGGTGTGGCGGCGGTGGCGGCACGGCGGGCCGGTCCGATCCTGCTGGGGTGACCTCCGGGGGTTCCGATGCTGCTCCGAATGCTGTCGTGGCGCGTGTGGGGGGTACCGCGATCACGAAAGCGAGCTTCGAGCACGCTCTGATCGTCGCGGCGAGGAGCGAAGAACCCGATCCTGTGATCCCGGTGCCGCCCAACTTCGCTGCTTGTGTGGCGCGTTTGAAGGCGTCTTCCGATGGGTCGGCGTCGGCTGGTGTGGGCGCGTCGGGCGTGGCGGCGCTCAGGGGTCGGTGTGGCGCGCATTACGAGGCGCTCAAGACCACGGCCCTGGATAGTCTGATTCTTGATGACTGGCTGGCCGGGGGAGCGGCTGAAGAGGGTGTGAGCGTCAGCGCCCAGCAGGTCGATCAGCGTCTGAAGAGTCTGGGCGGTAACCCGGCGCTGATCGCGAAGAACCTCGCCGCTCAGGGTCGCACGATGGCTGATCATGTGCTTGAAATACGGATGGAGATGCTGGCGGAAGGGATCCGGCAGGCGATCGCCCAGAAGACCGACCATGTCAGCCATGCGCAGGTCGTCAGCTACTACAACGAGCACAAGCAGGCCTTCGGCGTTCCAGAACGGCGCGATCTCCACATCGTCGGTGGCGCAAGCCAGGCAGAAGCCGAGCGCGCCAAGCGCGAAATCGCCTCTGGGAAGAGTTTCGCGACGGTCGTGAAGAAGCTCCCGGTCGAAGCGCAGCCGGCGTTCGGCGTGGAAGGCTCGGTGGGTGAATATCGGCCGGGGGAGTATCATCAGGTGCCGTTGAACCGGGCGATCTTCGCGGCGCGTCCGCATGTTCTCAGCGGTCCGGTGGGAGTCAGCGGTGGCTATTTCGTGTTTGAAGTCACGCGAGTTTATCCGGCTCAGCAGAAATCGTTGGCGCAGTCGGAAGCCGTGATCAGGAAGGAGCTTCCGGCCGAACGGCTCAACGCGGCGCTCGCGGAGTTCATCAGTAGCTGGCGCGCGAGATGGGTTTCCAGAACTGAATGCCAGAAGGGCTATGTCGTGGCGAAATGTCGAGGGTTCACGCCTTCCGCGGGGTCGCCTGCAGAATCACCGCACGTCCTCCCCGCGCTCGAATAGGAGACACCCGGCCGAAACCCGAGGCTTGGTCAGAGACAATGCGTGGCTTTGCTTGACCGGGTCTGCCCAGCGTGCGAGACTGCGGGTTGCAGCTCGTTTTACCCTACAACAATAGGAGTGGACATGAAGAGATTCAAGCTATTGGGTGTGATGCTGGCGGCGATGTGCGCCATGGGTCTGATGGCGACATCGGCGTTCGCGTTACCCGACATCTCAGTCACATTAACCAGCACCTACCCACTGCATCTGGAATACAACAACGCCACCGTTCTAACGAAACTCGAAACTACTATGGGCGGTGTGCTCAGCGGCGTAGGACTGAAAGTGTTATACACGGCTGCTGAATTAACCGCGTTAGGCACGTTCCGCGCTACCTTCAAAGGCGTGGAAAAAGCCGGCGTCGAAAAATGCTTCAACACGGGTATAGAAGCTAACGGTGAAGTGTTGACGGAAGGGTCGTTCCATATCGTCTACACCAGTTTATTCGGCTCGACTCAGGGCTTACAGATCGGGATCCTGTACTTAGTCACACCACTGACGGGCGCTACCGAAATCCTATGCCCGACGAACACCAACAAAGTCAAAGTCCAAGGTGACGTGATCGGGAGCATCAATCTGTTAGCGAAAGGAAATACTGCGCAGAAGCAGTATTCGGGTCTGGCCAGCGTCCTGACGGGCACGGCCGGTAAACAGACGATCCGTGCGTTCTGGAATGACGCAGGGACAGGGTTACTGGCAAAGCTCGAATCCAACGTCGATGGTGCGGGCTTCAAAGAATCCAACCAGGTAGTCGAAGGGGAACCGGAAGCTACGGCGTTAGAAGGGAAGATGTTCACCATCACCAGTATTTGATCGGAGTTGTGTGGCTGCCATGGATCGGCGCCTCGGCGTAGTCGCGGGCGGAATGCTCGCGGGCGCGAAGGTGGTGTGCGGGATCGACGGTGATCCCGCACACCACTCGCCGTTTCGGACGCCCGCGCAGCCCCCCAAGCCGTCGTGAGTTCGTCGGAGAAGGTGCCGACGATAGTAGGAAACGCCGATTGACGATAAGGGTACCAGCGTGGGACCCTCACAGTCTGCGGATGGACGTCATCTAGCGGAGTGTTGGTGGCGACAGAGAGGTGTGAGCGGTGGTTCGAGGGTGGAGGTTGCGAGGGTGGGGTTTTGGCGGGCGCGCGGGCGCGCGTTTGGTTGTGCTGGGCGCGTCCGCGGCTGTTGGCCTGGGTGGCCTTGGGGTGTTGGCTGGTTCGGCGTTGGCGGGCCCACCGGAAACCCCGAAAACCGAACCCGCCAGCGAAGAAACCTCCGAAGCCGCGAAGCTCCACGGCATCCTGGACCCCGTGGCCGCGGGCAGCGCGGGCACCTTCCAGTTCCTCTACCGTCGCTCCCCCAGCGAGTGCGAGGGCGAAGGCGAAGGCAAAGCCACCGCGGCGGAAGCGATGACGGGCAGCCAGGGGCAGGCTGTGGAAGCAGAAGTGACCGGTTTGTTGCCGGGTAGCCGGTACACGTTCTGTCTGCAGGCGCTCAACGAAGCGAGCGAAACGAGCACGGGGGCGCCGGAGACGTTCGCGACCGTGCCGGTCGCCCCGGTGATCGTCGGCGAACCCCAGACAGCCACAGAAGCGAGCAGCCTGGAAACCACGAACGAAACGGGCAGCGCCGCGGACCTCGACGCGAAGGTGATCCCCGGCGGCGAAGACAAATACCGCTTCGAATACGGCGCCACCACCGGCTACAACCACGTCATCGAAGGCCTGGTCTCGCCCGCGGGAACGCCGACGACGCCGGTCGCGATCTCCCGGCTGATCACGGGTCTTACGGCGAACACGACCTACCACTGGCGGCTGGTGATCGAAAACACGGCGGGTAAAGCCGAAAGCGTCGACCACACGTTCGTGTATGACACGCTCGCCGGAGAATCCAGCGGCTGCCTCGACGAAGCCGCACGCCAGGCACGCGGCAGCCTGAGCCTGCCCGACTGCCGTGCCTATGAACTGGTCACCCCCCCGGAAAAGAACGGTGCTCTGATCGGACACCCGTTCGCAGGCATCGGCGAACCCGTAATCTCTGATGACGGCACGAAATTGATCAGCTCGAGCATCCAATGCTTCGAAGCGTCCCCGTCGTGTATCGGCCAGCGCGGCAACGACGGCGCAGTCTATGAATTCGCACGGACACCGTCGGGCTGGGCGACGCACCCGCTGGTGCCGGCGTTCGGTGCGCTCGACGGTGCCGAAACCTACACCACCTGGGCCGCGGACCCCAACCATGGCACTAGTGTCTTCAGCGCCCTCGCACCCACCCCGCTGCTGCAGGAAGATCTGTGGGTCCGCCAGGCCGACGGCACGCTCGTCACGGTCGGGCCACTCGAAGAAGAAGGAAGATTCACCGGGCTCGTGCCGAACCAGCTCTATCTGGACGAATGGCTCGCGAACGCGGACCTCTCCCACGTGGTGTACGAGAGCGTCGTCGACACCGGCAACGAGAAAGGCTCCGCTTGGGCGTTTGATCCGACCGTGAAATCAACTGACCTGTATGAGTATGCCGAAACGCTCGAACCGCAGCCCAACGGGTTCCCGTTGATGGTCGGCGTGCAGGGTGGCTATGAGGAAGGCGCAAACCACAGCCTGGTCAGTGTCTGCTCCACGATGCTTGGATTTGGTCACAATACGGCCTCGCAATTCGCGGCCCCGCTCTCGCGGACGGGGCGTACCGTGTTCTTCACGGCCGAAGGCCGCGATGCGGGGGGATGTGAAGCAAACTCAAGCGAAGCGACGGCTCCGCCTGTCAATCAGTTGTGGGCGCGTGTCGATGGTGAAGTCGGCCCGGCGAAGGCGGGGCCGGGGCTGCCTGAAGCTCATTCGGTGTTGATCTCGGCTGCGACGGGCGCTCTGGGGTCGGGGTGCACGACTACGGAATGCCTGAAAGACAGTACTACCGAACCCGCGGACGCTCGTTTCGAAGCCGCGACGCCTGATGGCTCGGCGACGGTGTTCACGAGCGCCCAGCAGCTCACCGATAACGCCGGCCAGGGCAGTGAGAATCTGTATGAGTCGGTGTGTGCGGAGCCGTGTGGGGCCGCTGGGGAAGAACCCGCCGCCAAAGAACGCCGGCTGTTCGATGTCTCTGAAGCTTCTGATCAGCTGCCGGTCACGAACGGCCCGCGGGTGCTCGGCTTGGAGGCGCTGTCCGCGGATGGCTCGCATGTCTATTTCGTCGCCGAAGGCGTCCTCACCGGGAGCGAAGAAAACCACAACCACGAACACGCAGAAGAAAGCGAGCCCAACCTGTACGTCTACGAACACGGAGCGGGCTCGCAAGGGCACGTCGCGTTCATCGCGACGCTCTCCTCGGCACCGGGAGAACTCCAAGACGTGCAATCGAACTGGAACCTGCATGGGGGCGGTCATGAGGCGAATGTGACGCCGGAAGGGCGGTTCCTGGTGTTCACCTCGCACAGGGCGTTGACGGCGGATGACACGCGCGGCGAAGGTCCTGCGCAGGTGTATGAGTATGACGCGCAGGCCGGGACGCTGACGCGCATCTCGATCGGCCAGGATGGCTACAACGATGACGGCCTGGAGGGCCAGCTCGGCGCATACCTGTCCGGGCCCTCTGCCGGTGACGCGGCGATCGTCTCCGCGGCCTCGACGCAGCAGGCGAAGACGGTGCCGGAGCGTTTGGATCCGACGATGTCTGATGATGGGTCGTTTGTGTTCTTTCAGAGCCCGGTGGCGTTGGCGCCGGGCGCGTTGAACGATGTCGTCGATGGTGTCAAAGCGGAAACGACCAAAAAACTTTACGCCCAGAATTTCTATGAGTATCACGACGGTCATGTGTATCTGCTGGCGTCCGTGACGACGGAAACAGGGCAGAAGCGTTCGACGTTGTTGGGGAGTGACGTGTCGGGATCAAACGTGTTCTTCGGGACTTTTGAATCGTTGGTTCCCGAAGACGTTGATACGAACCTTGATTTCTACGATGCTCATGTCTGTAGCGAAGAAGCTCCGTGTAGCGCTCCTGTGGTGGCTTCTGAAGGGTGTGGTGAAGGGGCTTGCCAGGCGGCGGGTGGCGCGGCTTCGGGTGCGGGTGCGGGTGTTGTTCCGGCGAGCCAGGCGTTCTCGGGGGCCGGCAATCTAGCGGCAGCGCCGGCGGCGGTGTCGCCCGTGGCGGTGGCTGTGAGGCCGAGGGTGTTGACGAATGCGCAGAAGCTGAAGAAAGCGCTCGCGGCGTGTAAGAGGGATAGGTCGAAGGGGAAGCGCACGGCTTGTGAAAAGCAGGCTCGTGCACGGTATGGGCCGAAGGCTAAGCACGCGAGCCGGAAGGTGGGGCGCTAGCCATGGGGTCACGGGCGTTTGGTTTGGAGTATTGGCGGCGTGTGCGGCGGCGGGAGCGCAGGGTGTTGGGTGAAGTCGAGGCGTGGTTGAACGCGGGTGGCGGGGATGAGGTGTGGGGGTGTTTGGGTGAGCTTGATTGTGAGTGCAGGCGCCCCGGGCCGGCCGGCCCGGGGTATGAGCAGTATTTGCCGGGCCGGTTCAAGGATGCTGCTGGCGAGGTCCGCCGGCCCGCGGTGTGCCTGGAAGATTCAGCGGGTGTTGGTGTTGGTGTTGGGAGGGGCTCTGTGGAACGGGCGGGCGCTGGGTCGCATGGCCCGGGGAGTGTGTCTGGTTCTGTTGCGATGGGGAAGGGTGCTTGACTATGCGTCGGATGTTTTTCGGGGTGGGCCGGCGGGTGTGGTGCGTGTGTCTGGTGCTGGTGTGTGTTGGGTTTTTCGGGTTGGGGGGTTCGGTGGCGTGGGCGGTGGAACCGGGGTCGCATCTCACGGTCCAGGCGTCGCAGGTCCCGACGCGTTTCAGCGAAGCCGAAGAGGCTGGCTGTAAAGCTTATGTCGAAGCGGGCAGCGAATTGAATGAGGATAGTCCGTGTCCTCGCTATCAGGTGAACGTGACGAACACGGGCACGAAGACGCTGACCGGGGAAGTGACGGTCTCTGACACGCTGCCGCGGGGTGTTCTCGCCCAGAGGGCACAGTTCTTTTGGGACACGAACCCGTTGGATGAAGAAGCGCGTCTGCCCGGGGAAGAATCTCCCGGCGCGCGGATCGGTCAGTGGCCCGCCGGGCCCGAATCTCCCATCGCTTGCACCGAGGAAGGGTCCCCGGAGACGGTGACTTGTACGTTTGGTCTGCAGGAAGTCGCTGAACGTAACCCGGAACTCGCGCCGCACGAGCGGCTGCAGGTCGACATCGAGGTCAGCCACGAAGGCGCCGTCTCGGGCGAACAGAACCGGGCGGCCGCGTATGCCGGCGGTGCGCTAGAAGCCTCGAGCGAAGAACCTGATGTCCTCAGTAGCGAACTGCCGTCGTTCGGGCCGGCTGCGCTCGTTTCCCCGATCTTGGGCCTTGACGGCAACCCGGACACGCAGGCCGGGGATCACCCTTCGGGGTTGACGACGTCTTTCTCGGTCAACTCGATCATGCAGGAAGACCCCGAATCGTCTGCTTTTCCGCTGCCGACGAGCGTGAACGCGGTCAAGGACGTCGTCGTGGATCTGCCGGTGGGGTTCCTGGGGTCCGCGATCGCTGCCCCGAAGTGCACGTTCGCGCAGCTACAGGTCGCGGGGACCTCGTGTCCGAAAGACACGCGGATCGGGCACATCCGCTCCGAGCCGTTGGGCCTGGACGGCGCTAACAGCTCGGTGTATAACATGGTCCCCTCGAAAGGTCATGTCGCGGAATTCGGGTTCACCGACCTGCTGAAGCACACGCACGTGATCGTCGCGAGCATCGTTCCGACCCCGCAGGGGTATGTGGCGCAGGCGGTCGCGAAGGAAATCCCGAGCATCCCGTTGACGTTCATCATCACCGCGCTGCTGGGCGACCCCGCGCAGTCAAACGAAACGGAACTGCCGCAGGTCGCGATGTTCACGAACCCCGCTGACTGCTCAGGCGAACCTTTGACGACGACGCTGTACACGGACTCCTGGAAGAACCCGGGCCAGCTGAACCCGGACGGCACCCCGGATCTCGAAGGCGCAGGCTGGCCCTCGACGACCTACACCTCGCCGCCCGTCACGGGCTGCAACCTGCTGCACTTCCAGGCCTCGATGTCCGCGCAGCCCGACACCACGGCCGCTGACTCCCCGACGGGATTGGACTTCGACCTCACGGTCCCGCAGACCGAGGAACCCGGCAAACTCGCGACCCCGCCCTTGCGTGACGCGACAGTCGCGATGCCGGCCGGGATGACCGTCGACTCGTCCTCCGCGAATGGGCTGGAAGCCTGCAGCGAGTCGCAGATCGGCTGGAAGGGCGGGACACTGTCGAACTTCACCGAGGCGGCCCCGGCGTGCCCCGAAGCCTCGAAGGTCGGCACCGTCGAAGTCACGACGCCGCTCCTTGAAAAACCAGTGGTCGGCTCCGTGTTCCTCGCGGCCCAGAACGAAAACCCGTTCAACGCGCTGCTCGCGGCCTACATCGTGATCGATGACCCGGCGACGGGCACGATCGTGAAGGTCCCGGGCCGCCTTGAAACGAACCCGGAAACGGGGCAGATCACCGGGCGCTTCGACGAAAACCCGCAGCTCCCGTTCAACGAGTTCAAGCTCCGGTTCTTCGGCGGCTCACGCGGCGAGCTCGCGACCCCCCAGTCCTGCGGCACCTTCACGACCGCCTCGAGCCTCATCCCCTGGTCCTCTGAAGAAACCAACGGGCACCACACCCAGGAAGCGACACCGTCCTCGAGCTTCCCCATCAGCTCGAACTGTGCGCTGGGCTTCAACCCGTCGTTCAATGCGGGGACGACGAACAACCAGGCCGACGCGTTCACGCCGTTCACGCTCACCGTCGCCCGCCAAGACGGAGAACAGCACCTGACGGGGCTGACGGTCACGACCCCACCCGGGCTGCTCGCCGTCCTAAAGAGCGTCGTGCAGTGCCCCGAACCACAAGCCTCGCAAGGCACCTGCGGCCCCTCCTCGCTGATCGGCGAAGCGACCGTCACCTCTGGTGTTGGCCCTGAACCCTACCTCGTCAAAGGCGGCCGTGTGTATCTCACCGGCCCGTATAACGATGGCCCGTTCGGCCTCTCGATCGTCGTGCCGGCGGTCGCTGGGCCGTTCAACCTCGGGAACGTCGTGACGCGCAGCTCGATCCGGATCAACCCCGTCACCGCGCAGGTCACGGTCGTCTCAGACCCGTTGCCGTTGATGGTCAACAGCGTCGAAGGCCTGCAGTCGGGGATCCCCTCGGATATCCGCACGGTCAACGTCACGGTCAACCGTCCCGGGTTCGAGTTCAACCCCACCAACTGCCAGCCGATGAGCATCACCGCGACCCTCACCGGCGCCCAGGGCGCGAACGTCCCCGTCTCCAGCCGCTTCCAGGCCGCGAACTGCGCGACCCTACCCTTCCACCCATCGTTCACCGCAGCGACCGAAGGCAAAGCCAGCAAAGCCAACGGTGCCGCGTTCATCGTCAAGGTAGCCGCCAAACCCGGCGAAGCGAACATCGCCAAGACCGACCTCACGATCCCAGCCATACTCCCCTCGAGGCTGACAACGATCCAGAAAGCCTGCCTGGACCAGGTGTTCGAAGCGAACCCCGCGAACTGCGACGAAGGGTCAGTCATCGGCACCGCGACCGTGCACAGCCCGGACATCAAGAGCCCGCTCACCGGCCCCGCCTACCTCGTCTCCCACGGCGGCGCCGCGTTCCCCGACGTCGAGTTCGTCCTCCAAGGCGAAGGGATCACACTGATCCTCGACGGGCACACCGACATCAAAAAAGGCGTGACCTACAGCCGCTTCGAAACCGTCCCCGACGCACCAATCGAAACATTCGAAACAGTACTACCAACAGGCCCACACTCCGCCCTCACCGCGGACGTCCCGGAAAAGCTCGACTACAACCTCTGCGGACAAAACATCCAAGCACCAACCACGATCATCGCCCAAAACGGCGCCGTCATCACCCAAACCACCAACGTCACCATCAACGGCTGCCCCAACAAGATCACGATCCTCTCCCACCACACCAACAGCCACACCATCACCCTAACCCTCACCCTCCCCACCGCCGGCACCCTCACCGCAACCGGCAAACACCTCACCAAAACCAGACACACCACCCACCACGCCGAAACCATCACCATCACCCTCAAAACCACCACACCCCACAAACCCAACACCATCAAACTCACCTTCACACCCACCAACCACACAACCACACTCCACACCACCACCACAATCAAACACTAGTTACCGAGCCGGGAACCACCCTGACCTGACGGGAACGTCCAGACCCGCACCCGCACACCGGGCGACGTGACACCAGCCTCCGAGTCGCCGACCACGGCCGCTGGATCTGCCATCCGCCTGAACACCACGGCAGCCGTGCCGAACATCCCGACCGGAACGCGCTACGGAGGCAGGCACGGTCTCCCGCCACGCCCGCCGGCAGGAGCACCACGCTCTACCGGGCTCGCCGTCGCTTACCGCCGCGATGGCTCTACCGCGGCCCTGGGAGCAAGCACTTATCGAGAGCTGAGTTGCGCCACCCGAAGGAAAGCTGCGTCTGGCCGCATCGTCAACGACCGCCGAGAGGCTCTTCGACAGGCCACCTCCCTATATGAGGACAACGCTGGGCGCGTGTGGCCAGGTCGGAGACGGTTGATTGGATCGCTTGACCTGCAGGCTCGCGGGTCGTATAAGAGGTAGTCCAGTGCTGGTAGCGGGATGCTGGCCATGTTCGCTTCAGGAAGCGTTGATTGGCGGCCACTCTTGGCCAGCAGATTTGCCGTACTCAAAATACGGCTCTGCCATACACAAACATAGGAGTTGACATGAAACAATTCACGCTGTTGGGTGTGATGCTGGCCGCGATGTGCGCCATGGGCCTCATGGCGACATCGGCCTTCGCGTTACCCGACATCTCAGTCACGTTAACCAGCACCTACCCGCTGCATCTAGAATACAGCAGCGCCACCGTGAAAGCCAAAATCGAAAATCCGAATGGCGGCGTCCTCAGTAGTGAAGGCCTGAAACTGTTATTCTTAATCGGTGAATTAACGGCGTTAGGCACGTTCCGCGCGATTTTCAAAAAACTGGAAAAAGCTGGCGTGGAAAAATGCTTCAACATAGGTGTAGAAGCTAACGGCGAAGTGCTGATGGAAGGATCGTTCCACATCGTCTACACCAGCTTAGCCGGCTCGGCCCAGGGCTTACAGATCGGTATCCTGTACTTAATCAAAGAACTGACCGGCGCCACCGAAATCACCTGTCCGACAAACGCCAACAAAACGAAAGTCCGAGGTGACATGATCGGGAGTGTAAATCTGTTAGCGAAGGGAAACACTGCGCAGAGGCAGTACTCGGGCCTGGCCAGCGTCCTGGCCGGCACGGCCGGTAAACAGACAATCCGTGCCTATTGGAACGACGCAGGAACAGGGTTACTGGCGAAGCTCGAATCCAACGTCGACGGTGCGGGCTTCAAAGAATCCAACTTAGTGATCGAAGGAGAACCGGAAGCTACAGCGTTAGAAGGAAAGATGTTCACCATCAGCGGCGTTTGACCCGAATCGTGGCGCCAGGGAGCGGCGCCCCCGCGTAGTCACCAGCTGAAAACTCACGGGACAGAGCTCTGTGCGGGATCGATTCTGACCCCGCACAGAACTCGCCGCGGGATACCCATCACCGACGGCTGCCGTGACCCCCGTCCGCCGAGCGTGAAAATTCGCGGACGCCTTTAGCGCCGACAAAGAAGGGCGGGCGGCGAAAAGTGCACGGCCTGTGAAAGCAAGCTTGTGAACGTCACGGCCGACCGACGAGTGGACTCGAGGAGCTTACGGCCCCTCAGCTCGCAGATGGTGCGCTGACACTAACGCCCGTAGCGCTGACCCAGCACCAGCTGCTCGGGTAGCGCCGTGCGCGGCGGCGGCGAGGGGTCGGCGATCACCGACACCGTCTCGGCGACGCTCGCCGTGACGCCCAGGCGCTGGCCGTCGCTGCTCTGCAGCTCGACGTGTTCGGGGCCGCGCTCCGCCATCACTGCCTCCATGCCTGGCTCGATGCCCGACGCCTTGAGGTAGTGCAGGAGATCCTCCGCCTCGTTCTCGAAACGCAGCACGCGCACCTTCGCACCGACCTCGACGTCCGCCAGCGGCACACCCGCCAGCCGCGCGCCGGCGACGATCGGGTGGCCGTGCGGGCAGGTCTTGGCGTCGCCGATCGCCGCGAGCATCCGTTCCTCGAGCACCGGTGACATCGCGTGCTCGAGCCGCTCGGCCTCCTCGTGGACCTCGTCCCACGGCACACCGAGGACATCGGTGAGAAATCGCTCGATCAGGCGGTGCCTGCGCACGATCCCCTCTGCGTACTCGGCTCCGCTGCCCGTGAACGCGATCGCACGGTCGCTCCCGCGCGTGATGTAGCCGTCGCGCTCGAGGCGCCCGATCATCTCGTGGACGGTCGGCGGCGACAGCTGCATCGCGCGGGCCACGTTGGCGCCGGTCATCGGCAGCCCCGCCTCCTGCAGCCAGAACAGGCTCTGCAGGTACTCCTCCTCGGCGACGGTCGCCGTTGTCTGGGCCTCCTCGCCGCTCACGACGAGGATGCTAGACCACGCTCCTCGCGGCCGGGTCTCAGCTGTAGAGCTGGGCGAACGTGCACTCGCGCGGCGGCTTGTCGTCGCGCCAGCGGCGCAGCTTCGCACCGTGACGGATGCGCCCCGCCGATACGTGGTCGAAATCGATCTCCACGACGAGCTCGGGGCGCAGCCCGACCCACTCGAGATCCTTGCCCCCGCTCCAGCGGCTCGGATCGGCCGAGCCGCTCTCGCCGGACTGGTACTCGGCCAGGAAGCCCACCAAACGCTTCTTCTCGGCGGCGCTCAGACCGGAGCAGTGTCCCACCACGCGCAGCTCGTCGCCGTCGTAAAGGCCGAGGATCAGCGCGCCGACTGTGCCCGGCTCCTTGCCCGGTCGCCAGCCCACGAGAACCGCGTCGATCGTGCGCACACGCTTGACCTTCGCCATCCCCTTGCGCTCACCCGGGCGATACGGCGCCGATACGCTCTTTGCGATCGCCCCCTCGGCGTGCGCGAGCCATTGCTCGGCCTCCGCGACGGTGCCGACAGTGACCATCAGCTCGACGGGAGCGCGCGCGAACGCCTCGCCGCCGAGCAGCTGCTCGAGCGCGGCGCGGCGCTCCGCGAACGGGGCGTCGAGCAGCGAGTCGTCGCGGTCGGCGAGCAGGTCGAACGCGACATATACAGCCGGCGTCTCGTCGGCGAGACGCTCGACGCGCGAGACCGCGGGATGGATCCGCTGGCCGAGCGCGTCGAAGTCCTCGTGGCCGTCGGCGTCGCGCACGACGATCTCACCGTCGAGCACGTAGCGTCCCGGGGGGAAAGTCAGCTCGGGGAAGTAGCGCCCGAGCGTCTTGCCGTTTCGCGACTGCAGAAACACGTCCTCGCCGTCGACGAACACGATGCAGCGAAAACCGTCGAGCTTGACCTCATACGCGTAGTCCTCGCCCACCGGCAGCTCCTTGCGCGAGAGCGCCAGCTGCGGCTTCACTGGGGGCGCCAGCGGCAGCGTCACGCGCCCTTCTCCTTGGCCTTGCGTGCACGGCTCGGCTGCACGCGTGGCGGCTCGCCCTTCTGCTTGCGGAAGTTCGGCGGCCACGGCGCGTCGCCGAGGCCGTCGCGCTCGTCGCGCGCCGCCAGCTCGAGCAGGCCGTCCAGGCGACCAGCGTGCTCGTCGATCGACGCCGAGGGGTCGCCGAGCTCGCGCAGGCGCGTCGGCACGGTCTGCAGGCGCAGGTCCGCCGGCTCGACGTCCGGCACTTCGTCCCACTCCAGCGGGCACGACACACGGGCGTCGGGCACCGCGCGCACCGAGTACGCCGACGCGACGGTGCGGTCGCGTGCGTTCTGGTTGTAGTCGATGAACACCCCTTCGCGTTCCTCCTTCCACCAGCGGCTGGTCGCGCGACCGGGCATGCGCCGCTCGACCTCACGCGCCAGCGCGAGCGCTGCGCGGCGGACTTCTTCGAAGCTCTCTCGCGGCTCGATCCTCACGTTCACATGGATCCCGCGCGAACCGGAGGTCTTGGGATAGCCGCGCAGGCCGTGCTCGTCGAGCACCTCGCGCACGCCCAGCGCCACCTCGCGCACCTCCGAGAACGGCACGTCGGGCTGCGGGTCGAGGTCCACGCGCAGCTCGTCGGGATGGTCGAGGTCCTCGCGCCGCACCGGCCACGGGTTCCAGTCGATCACGCCGAGGTTCACCCCCCACACGAGGTGCGCAGCGTCGTTGGGGATCAGCTCGCGTGCGTGGCGGCCGCTCGGGAACGTGACCGTCGCCGTCTGCAGCCACTCGGGTGCGCCGTCGGGCACCCGCTTCTGGAAGAACGGCTTGCCCGCCACGCCGTCCACCCAGCGCTTCAGCACCGTCGGGCGCTCGCGCAGGTGGCGTACGACTGCCTCCTCGCACTCGACGTAGTAGTTCACGAGGTCGAGCTTCGTGATCCCGGCGTCGGGGAAGAACAGCTTGCCTGGGTTGCTCACGCGCACCTCGTGTCCGCAGAGCTCCATCACCACGGGCTGCGCTTTCTCAGCTGCCATTGCTGGAAGGATGCCCGATCGTGACGCAACGCAGCGAGCGCCCCATCACGACCGAGCACCTCGCCGCGGGCCCCGCCCCCGGAAGCGGGCAGCGGATTGTCGGCGTCTCCTGGCGTCTGCTGATCGCGTGCGCACCGTTCGGTGCTCGCCTGGGGGCTGCCGCGGCGGCAACCGCGATCGCCCGCGGCGTCCAGCAGGGCGGCCTGCCCGAGCCCGACGTCTGTGCGCTGCCGCTCCCAGGCCAGGAGGGCGAGGATGGCGAGCACGTCCGGCGTCTGCTCCACGAGCTGGGCTTCGACGAGCGCATGCGCGACGCGCGTGCCGTGATCATCGGCGTGGAGCGCCTACAGGAGCGCACGCTGGCGGGCAGCGTCGCCTTCGAGATCGCCACCAGAGCCCGCCAGGGCGGTGTCCCCGCCTACGCGATCACCGCCGGCAACGCGCTCGACCGCTTCGACGCGCGCATCCTCGACCTGCAACTGATCCTCCAGGCGCGCAGCCGTGCCGCGCTGGTGGCCGCCGGGCTCGAGCTCGCGGCGCTCGTCTGAGGCGGCCACTCAGCGCTGGCAGCCCGGGCACCAGTAGGTCATGCGGTTGTCCTCGCCCTGGCCGCGCCCCCGAATCTCCGCGCCGCAGCGCGGGCACGGCAGCCCCGCGCGGTTGTAAACCGTGCGCGGACGCGCGCTCCAGCCCTCGTGCGCGGAAACCTGCATGTGCTCGCGGGCGAAGCCGATCAGTGCGAGCGCCTCGTCGTCGCTCACCTTCCCGATCGGCCGCCACGGATCGATGCCCACGGCGAAGCACGACTCGCACTTCCACACGTTGCCGATGCCCGCCACGGTGCGCTGGTTGAGCACCGCCTCGCCGATCGGGTGTCCTGGGTCATGCGAGCGCAGCCGGCCCATGAACAGGGCCGTGTCGAACTCCTCGCCCAGCACGTCCGGGCCGAGCGCCATCACGCGCCGGTCCGTCCGCGTCCGCGCATCGCTGCGCAGCTCGAGCAGCGGGCCGTCGAACTCGACGACCTCCCAGCCGCCGTGGCGCAGCACCAGCCATGCACGGCGACGCGCGCGACGCCAGCGCTCGCCCTCGCGATGGACGTCCCACGCGCCGGTCATGCGCAGGTGCGAGTGCAACGTGAGGCCGCCGTCGAAGCGCAGGAACAGGTGCTTGCCGTGCGCATCGACCGAGCGCAAAGCGCGACCCGCCAGCCGCTCGGGCCAGCGATCGAGCTGGTGGCGCGGATGCGGCGTGACGATCTCCTCGGGCACCTGTCCCTCGAGCACCGCGCGAATGCGCGCTGCGGCGTAGTGGATCGTGTCGCCCTCGGGCATTGGCTTCACGATTGCAGAGGATCGCGCCGCCGCCGGTGTCCGCGCAGGACCGCCGCCACGAGGCGCGATCGCTACGCTCGCCCAGCGCATGGCAACCGAGTCCGAGCCACAGCCCGCCGGTCGCTCTCAGCGCGTACGCGCGCTGTCGCCGCCGGGACGGCGCGCGACCGTCATCGGCGCGGGGTCATTCGGCACCGCGCTGGCGGTGCTGCTCGCGCGCGGCGGGCTCCGCACGACGCTGCAGACACGCACCGAGGAGCAGGCGACGCTGATCGATCAGCAGCGCGAGAACGTCCGCTACCTGCCTGGCGTCAACTGCCGTCGGGGCTGCGCATCGAGCCAGCCTCCGCAGGCGTCGCGCGCGCCGACTACGTGTTCCTGGCGGTGCCCTCGCACGGGCTCGGCGACGTGATCGAGCGCGCTCGGCGCGTCGGGACTCGGCAGGCGCACGGCGATCGTGTCGGTCGCCAAGGGACTGGTGCCTCCGGACGGGCGGCCGCCGACGAGCGTCCTGCGCGCGAGCTTCGGCGCGGACCGGGTCGCGTGCATCGGCGGCCCCGCGCACGCCCAGGAGATGGTGCACGCGGGCGCCGGCGCTCGTGGCGGCGTGCGAGGACGAGGAGCTCGCGCGCTCGCTCGCACAGGTGTTCACGCGCGCGGGCGTCGTCTGCGAGCTTTCCAACGACCCCGTCGGCGTAGAGCTCGCCGGCGCGGCCAAGAACGCCGCGGCGCTGGCCGCGGGCGCCACCGAGGCCCAGGGGCTGAACGCCGCCGGCGCAGCCGCCGGGCACATCTTCGCCGAGGTCTGGCGCTACGCCGACGGGCTCGGCGCGCGGCCGGAGTCGATGATCGGCCTCGCCGGCGCCGGCGACCTCGTCGCGACCGCGCTCGCGCGCGAGAGCCGCAACCGCCGCGCCGGCGAGCTGCTGGCCGCCGGCGTGCCGGCCGCCGAGATCCCCGCGCAGATCGGCCAGGCCGTCGAGGCGCTCGAGTCCGTGCCACTGCTCGCCACGGCGCTCGAGTCGGCGGCGGTCGCGGCGCCCGTCACGGGCGCCCTCGCACGCCTGATCGCCGGGGAGCTCCCCCTCAACGATTGGGTCGCGCTCGTGCGCGCCACCGTGCCGCCGCCGGCGCTCTGGCGCAGGCGGCCCACGCCCGGGTTCGGGCGGCGGGTTTGGGACCGGCTGGCGGGGCGGTAGGGGCGTTCGGCAGGAGAGTTTCGTCCCAACCCGCTCGTAGCGTGCACGATTGTGGCCAAGTTTCCGTCGCTGAAAGCGAGGCAGCTCCTACGTGCGCTGGAAGCGGAGCCTCTGAGCTATCGAGTTGTTCGCCAGCGCGGCTCGCATCGAAAGATGGAAGCACCCAACAACCCGGCCATCGTCTTCGCGTTCCACGACAATCAAACCATCCGCCCGCCAACCGTCAAGGACATCCTTTGCAACCAGGTGGGCCTTACCGAGCGAGATGCCCTCGCGCTACTCTGAGGACGCGATGATCGTACGTGTGCTCTACCGTCGAGATCAGGACACCTGGGTGGCAACATCGCCCGACGTGCCTAGGTGGACGGTCGTGGCTGGCAGCTACCCCGAGGCACACAGTCTCGCTGAGGACGGGGTGCGATTCGCGCTGGAGCGCGACGATCTGACGATCGAGCACTACGTGCCGGCCGGCGTCGCCGTAGCGGCGTAGCTGCGTAGCTCACGCCTCACCACTTTATGAGCGTCGAGCGCGATGGGTCCGTGAGTCCGCGTGCGCCCCGTATATCTATAGTACGAACTTCGTAGATACGATGGAGCACATTCGCCGCAAAGGGAGAAACAAGCCCATGGCACGCACCCGCCCCGGAGAAGTCGACCCTGTCAAAGGGCTGTCGCTCGATCCTGACGAGTTCCTCGAGCAGCAGGCCGGGCGCGAGAAGGCGCTGCGCATGCAGGACATGATCAGGCCCGGGCGCACCACCCCGATCGCCGTGCGCTTCGACCAGTTCACGCTCACGCGCCTCAAGGCGCTCGCCGCGCTGCGAAACACCGGCTATCAGACGCTGCTCAAGGAGTTCGTCGTCGAGCGCCTCTACGAGGAGGAGAAGCGCGAGGGCATCATCTGAGCGCGGCGCCGGTCGCTTGGAGGTAGTCACGCACTCCCGAAGTTCGGCTCATAAAGAACCCTCCTTTAGGTTCGTGCTTGTTGAGACGGTGGCTGTGATGTCTGCACGCTCCGCCGGTCAGCCGCCGCGCCCTCAGGGCGAGCCCACCAGCGTGCTGACGACCGCCTCGTAGACGCCTGGGCCGTGGCCGGCCTCGGTCACGCGTGCGTTGGCGTGGGCGTGGATGGCCTCTCGCATCGATGGATCGCGCTCGATCGCGTTGGCGACCAGCCAGAAGACGTCGACCTCGGTGGCGCACTCGAGGTCCTCGCGCGAGTCGCCCACCGCGAACGTCTCGGCGCGCTCGTAGCCGCGCATCCTGCGATGCAGCGCGACCGCGCCGGCCTTGGAAGCGCCGACGGGCACGAGGTGATAGCCGCGCACGTGCGGGAGCTCTGCCAGCGCGGGCGAGCGCCGGTTGACGACGCCGTTGTCCACCAGCCGCAGGTTCTCGTGGCCGTGTCCGCCAGCACACGATCGACCTCGGAGGCGTCCACCAGGCCACGAAACAGGTGTGAGACCTCGCGCTGGACGTGCCATGGCTCGTGGTACTCCAGCCGTCCCGCGTAGTGCTCGAGCAGCAGCGCAGGCGCGCCGGAACGCTCGATCTGCTCGGCGATCGTCAGCTCGCCTGGCAGCAGCTCGCCGGTCAGCCAGTGCTCCTCGCCATCGAGCACCACGCACGCGCCCGCCTCGTAGATGTAGGAGGTCTGGCCCGAGCAGACGCGCGTCCTCCATCACCTGCGCGCGGCGCCTGCCCGACATCAGCACGACCTCGACGCCTGCGCGCAGGCACGCCTGCACCGCGCGCACGCCGTCGATCGTCACGTTCCCCTCACCGTCGTGGAGCATCGACGCGCCGCGCCCGAGCAGCGTGCTGTCGAGGTCGAGATACAGGCAGCGGGCGCGAGCCCCGCCGGGCTCCGCCGGACCTGCTCACGCCACGCTCACGCTGGCCAGCGGCGGACGTTCCACCGGCGCGAGCTCCAGCTCGACCGCCACGTCCTCGGCGTCGACCAGGCGGCCTTCCTGGCTCAGCCGACGCGCGATCGTCGCCAGCACCGTCAACGCCATCGGCGCGAGCGCCGACAGCGGCTGGTGGCGGTTGCGGTGCTCGTCGAGGTCCACCTGCGCGATGCGCGTCGAGGCCGACCTTGCGCCACGCGTCGATCAGCATCGCGATCTCGACGCCATATCCGGTCGCGAACGCCAGCCCTTCCAGCAGCTCGCGCCGCGCCGCCATCTCACCGGCGAGCGGCTGGCGCACACCGGCAAGCTCGGGATAGAACAGCGCGCAGCGCCGGCCTGCGCCATGAGGTGGTTCACGCGCCCGCCGCCGTCGGCGTCGCCGCCGACGCCGTCCTGGCGCAGCGGCCGGCGGTAGAAGCCCTTGACGAACGACACGCCCGACTCGCACACGAGCGGCCCCAGCAGCCCGGTGGCGAAATGCGCGGAGAAGTCCTCGGTGTCGGCGTCGAGGAAGGCCACCAGCTCGCCGTCGAGCACCGACAGCGCGCGCCACATGGCGTCGCCCTTGCCCGAGCACCGGCCCGTACGACGGCAGCAGCTGCGCCTCCTGCCAGACCGTCGCCCCGGCGCGCTCGGCGACGGCGGCGGTGCCGTCGCGCGAGGCCGCATCGACGACGACCACCTCGTCGATCGCCCCCGCCTCGCGCAGGCGCGACCAGCGCTTCGACGATCTCGCCGACCGTGTCGGCGCATTCGCGCGCGGGCAGGCACACGGACACGCTCTGCCTCCGCTCGGCGGCGATCCGCTGCGCGGGATACAGCGAATGATGGAACGAGCGGGCTTGCGCCCAGGACTCGGCGGCCGTCGCGGACATCGTCTCTACTATCTCAAGTCCTTGGCCCTCGACCGCAGAACCGAGCCGTGGAGCGCGCTGCTTGACGCGGGACGCGAGGACGGGCGGCTGGTGCGCGAGGCACACGAAGGGCGTGGACGCGCGGGGCGCGCCCGTCTCGTCGAGCCCCCGCCGGAGCTGCATCCCGACGTGCTCGGCGGCGCTCGAGCGGCTCGGCATCGAGCGTCTGTACTCCCACCAGGCACAGGCGCTGCACGCGGCCTGGGCGGGTCCGACGATCATCACCACGGGCACCGCGTCGGGCAAGTCGCTGTGCTTCAACCTGCCGACGCTCGACGTGCTCTGCCGCGACGCGCGCGCACGGGCGCTGTACCTGTATCCGACGAAGGCGCTCGCCCAGGACCAGGCGCGCGCGCTCGCCGCGTTCGGCCTGCCCAAGCGCGTGCGCCCGGCGATCTACGACGGCGACACGCCGCGCGAGGCGCGCCGTGAGATCCGCAAGAGCGCCAACGTCGTGCTCACCAACCCGGACATGCTGCACGTGGGGATCCTTCCCAATCACGCCGCGTGGGCGGAGCTGTTCTCGAACCTCGCCGTGGTGGTGATCGACGAGGCCCACGTCTACCGCGGCGTGTTCGGCTCGCACGTCGGCAACGTGCTGCGCAGGCTGCGGCGGATCGCGGCTGCGTACGGCACCGAGCCGCGCTTCCTGCTGACCTCCGCCACGATCGCCAACCCGGTCGAGCTCGCCGAGCGGCTCACGGGTCTGGAGGAGGTGGCCCTGATCGACGAGGACGGCTCGCCGACGCCGCACCGGCAGATCGCAGTGTGGAACCCACCGCTGGCCGACGAGGCCCTGGGCACGCGTCGCTCGGCGCTCGGCGAGGCGGCGGAACTACTAGCTGCAGCTCACGCGCGCGGGGGCGCGCACGATCTGCTTCATGAAGTCGCGCAAGGGCGTAGAGGTGCTGAGCCGGCTCGTCAAGGACGATCTCCAGAGCACCGACGCCGAGCTCGCCGCACGGGTCCAGCCCTATCGCGCCGGCTACACACCGCAGCAGCGCCGCGAGCTCGAGCAGCAGCTGGTGCGCGGAGAGCTGTGCACGGTGATCACCACCGACGCGCTCGAGCTCGGCATCGACATCGGCGAGCTGGACGCCGCGGTCGTCGTCACCTTCCCCGGAACCGTCGCCTCGCTGCGTCAGATGTGGGGGCGCGCCGGGCGCCGTGGCCGGGGCCTCGCGGTGTACGTCGCCGGCGAGGACGCACTCGACCAGTTCTTCTGCCGCCACCCCGAAGATTTCCTCGAGCGCCCCGTCGAGGCGGCGATCCTCGACCACGAGAGCCCGCTGATCTACCGCGCGCACCTGCTGTGCGCCGCCCACGAGGGCCCGCTGTCGCGCGGCGACGCTGAATTCCTGGGCCCGCGCTGGGAGGCGCACGCGGAGATCCTGCAGAGCGCCGGCGAGCTGCGCCGGCGCGAGCGCGCGAGCGTCTCCGCATACGTGCCCAGCCGCCCCGGCTCCTATCCGGCCGCGGAGGTCTCGCTTCGCTCGGCCTCACCCGAGAGCTTTGCGATCGTCGACGTCTGCAGCGGCGAGCTGCTGGGCTCGACCGAGGCCGCGCGCGCACACTCGACCGTGCACGACGGCGCGATCTACATGCACCAGGGCCGCTCCTATGAGGTGCGCGAACTCGATCTCGAGCAGCGACGCGCGCTCGTGTCGCCTTTCAGCGGCGACTGGTACACACAGCCGAAGGCCCAGACCGACACCGAGATCGTGCGGCTGCTCGACCGCCGCGACGCGCTCGGCGTGACGCTCTCCTTCGGCGAGGTCAGCGTCACCGACACCGTGCTCGCCTATCAGCGCCGGCGCCTGGCCGATCACGCGCAGGTGGACCTGATCGCGCTCGAACTGCCGCCCACGAGCTTCGCCACGCAGGCGCTGTGGTTCGAGCTCCCCAGCGCCGCCGCACCCGGCGGCGAGCTCGCCGAGACGCTGCCGGCCGAGATCCTGCTCGGCGCGCTGCACGCCACCGAGCACGCGCAGATCGCGGTGCTGCCGCTGATCGCGATGTGCGACCGCTGGGACATCGGTGGCCTGTCCACCAACTTCCACCCCCAGACCGGTGCCCCGACGATCTTCCTCTACGACGGGCACCCCGGCGGCATCGGCATCACGCGCACCGCCTACGCACGCTTCGAGGAGCTGTGTGAGGACGCGCGGCGGCTGATCGCGGAGTGCCCCTGCTCGAGCGGCTGCCCCTCATGCGTGCAGTCGCCGAAGTGCGGCAATCTCAACGAGCCACTGCACAAGGCCGGGGCGCTGGCGCTGCTGGCGCGACTGCTTGACCGCGCCGAGGAGAACGTCGCAGCCGAGTCCGTCGTCGCGCCGCTCTGAACGCCCGCCGGCGTTGTTGAAAGTGGCGAGCGGCACGGGAGGACCGGCGCAACCGGCACAATGACCGGCTCGTGTTCGCGCCCCCGCCCGCAAAGACCATGCTCAAAGCCCTGATCAAGACGATCTTTGCGTTCACGTTCGCGTGCGTTGCGCTGGCGGGCCAGGCCGCCGCGGCGCAAGCGCCATCGAGCAAGCCGGTGATCTTCGCGGGCCCCGGCGGGCGCGTACCGCTGACTCAGTGGACCCTGCGACGGGACCCTGGCAACGAGGGGATGTCCCGCGGCTTCGCGCGCGGGGGCTTCACCGGCGCCACCGTCAGCGTGCCCAACGTCGTCAATCCGAGCCCTTACACCGGCAAGCCCGGAGGCGTCAACTACGAAGGCTCGATCGCCTGGTATCGCACGAACTTCGACGCCATGACCGCAGGCGTCTACGCGCTGGGGTTCCAGTCGGCGAACTACCTCGCGACGGTGTGGGTGGACGGGCACCGGCTGGGCTCGCACAGGGGCTCCTACCTGCCGTTCGAAGAGCGTGTCAAGCTCGCGGCGGGCGCGCACACGGTGGTCGTGCGCACCGACTGGCGCGACCCCGCCCGGCAGGCGCGCGAAGGCTTTCACCGCACGTGGTTCAACTGGGGCGGGCTCGACGGCGAGGTGGAAGTGCGTCCGGTCGGCGAAAGCGAACTGTCCGAGCCGACCGTGCATACCGCGCTGGCGCCCGACACGCCGGACGCCGCTCAGGCGACGGTGACCGTCAGCGTGCAGGTGCACAACTACGGCCACAGCCGCGCGATCACCCCCACAGGCTCCCTCGCCCACGGCACCCAGACGCTGCCGGTGAGCTTCCCCGCGGTCACGCTCGCTCATGACGAGACCACGACAGACACCGCAGCGGTCACCGTCCCCGAGCCCGCGCTGTGGTCGCCGGCGAGCCCGAGCCTGTACCAGCTGACGCTCGAGATCGGCAGCGAGAGCAGCTACTCCGCGCGCGTCGGGCTCAGACAGCTCACCTGGCACGGCGGCCACGTCTACCTCAACGGCCAGCAGCTCAGCCTGCACGGCGCCTCGATCCAGGAGGACGCGCAGGGCCACGGCGACGCCCTGCGCCCGGCCGATGAGAACAGGCTCGTGGAAGAGCTGAAAGCGATCGGCGCCAACGTCGTTCGCTCGCAGCACCCGCTCGACCCGGCGCTCCTGGAACGACTCGACGAAGCGGGCATCCTCGTGTGGCAGGGGATCGGCCCCGTCGAAGGTGCAGCGATGTGGTACTCGAGCACGCCGAAGCTCCTCGCCGAAGCCGAGCAGCAGGCGAAGACGGCGGTGTTGGCAGCCGAGCTGCACCCGTCGATCTTCGCCTGGAACCTCGTGGATGAGGTCGCAAACAACGGGCGCGACAGCGAGGAGGTCGAATACGTGCGCACATTGACACACTGGCTGCACGGATACGACCCGACGCGCCTCGTCGCGGTGGATGTGTGGGGCGATCACCCGCCGACGCACGCAGGAGCCCTGTACTCCGCGGTGGACGCCGTCGCCGAGACCGATTACTCGGGCTGGTATGACGCGCCTCACGACTCGCCCGCGCAGCTCGCGAGCAGCATGCGCGCGCGGCTGAGCGCGATGGAACGGACGTTTCCGGGCAAGGTGCTCGTGGTCAGCGAGTTCGGGGCGGAATCCAACGGGCTCAACCCGCCCGGCAGCCCCGGCAGCTACGCCTACCAGGCGAAACTGCTCGCCGAGCACATCTCCGTCTACGCCGCCGACCCGCGCCTCACCGCAATGATGATCTGGGTGCTGCGCGACTACCCGCTCACCCCCACCTTCATGGGCGGATCGATCAAACGCGTGCTCCCCGACCTGAAGCTGATCGAAGGCCTCAACCAGAAGGGCCTCTTCACCTATAGCGGCCAGCCCAAGCCGGGGGTCGTGAGCACGGTCGCACGGATGTACAAAGCGCTGCCGGCAGACTAGCCGGCAACAGCAATGTTGCCTCATGTGAAGGACGAACTTGGCGGCCCTTCAACCCGGTAATGCCTATTGAACCGAGTATTTGTGCCCGGTCACCATCTTCAATCCGAGCGTCATGGTGAGTTCCCCTGGTTCGCTATTGATGTCGAATGCGCTACCGGATGTTTTCGAGAATTCGAGCTTATGTTCGGTCCATTCTCTTTCTGCATTGAGGAAATTGGCCGTCAATCCACCGCCTTCTTTTGCGCCAATCAGTTCCTTTTCGCCCGCTACGGCACAGGTTTTGCCAGGGACGCTCTTGATGTCGAACAGAGCGATCAGCCGACCGCCCGACTGCGGCTTGAATCTCAGTTTTACGACTTTGGCCACTTCTTCCAATGGCAGGAACAGCGGCTCGGTCTCTATATTCGCGACTTCGCAGTTGCTGGGTGAAGCTACTTTGCACGCTTCGAAGATCAGCGTGGGCAACCGACCTTCTTCGCCGGAGTTGATGGAGCCACCTTCGAAGTTGGCGAACGAGCATTCTATGTCGATGTTTGCCGTTTTGATGTTGGGATGAACGAACACTTTTGGTTCTTTTTCGAATTTCTCTGTCGCTTTGATCGGTTCTCCTTCGACCCACCATTCAGGCGACGCTGCAGACGCGACCGCAGACGCGAAAGCGAGACTCAGGAGATAGACGCAGACCAGGCCGGCGAGGGCCCACCGTGTTTTAGACATGACGTAACGGACCTCCATCCGGCAACGAGACCTGGAGCTGGTGGCTGAGTCTGGCCGACACCCGCACGGCCGGCGGCCTTACCCCTGATTCGATGACCGCCGAGCGTAGACTCGGCTGCGCCATTTATAGAACTATTCCATTGTTAGGTCAAGAAGTGGGAGACGCCGGAGCCTCTATCTCGAGCAGGAGCAGCTAGCGCTCTAATCGGGCAATAGCTCGTAGACGCGCACCGAACCTGCACCTCCCGGATCCACGAACGAGAACACTTCATAAGTGAGGCCGTGGTAGCGGACTGAGCCCGACGGCGGCAGACGAACGGGCCCCGGGGCGCTGCTGCCGGCGAGCTGGCGTGAGCCGGCGCGAACGTAGAACAGCCCGCGTGTGAGGGTGTGCACGAGCTCGATGCCGGTCGCGAAGCCCACGTGCGACAGCGCCAGACGACCAAAGACCCGCTGCGCGACCACCGCCAGCTCAGCGTTTCTGATCACCGTGCAGCTCTGCTGCGCGAGCGCCGCCGGCAGCGGCACGAGCACCGAGATCCGCAGCGGCCCGCTCGGGTAGGCGCTCGCGTCGAACGAGTACGCCTGGTAGGTCACGTGCCTGTAGCTGACGGGTCCGTGTTCGGGGATCGTTGCGGGACCTGGAGCGAGCAGCCCAGCGACGGGCACGGCCTTGGCGCCGGCGCGCATCACGAGCGGCGCGCCGATGAAGTGCGTCTCGATCTTCACGTAGCCGAGGTCGTCCTGGACGGACAGCAGATAGTGGCCGACCACACGACCGTGCAGGCGTAGCGTGCCACCGAGTGGCGCCAGCACGTATGGGCCACCGACATCCGCGAGCAGCTTGGAGCCGCGGATCACGCGCAGGCGCACGATGTGGGTGTGCGAGTACACGAGCTGCGTGACGGCGGCCCTGGTCGCCGCCTGATGGTCGCCCGCCACCGCCCGTAGCAGCGGCGCGTTGCTTTCGACCTGGCGGCGGTCCGCTTCCGTCCTCGAGCTCGAGACCTCGCCGTAGTAGATCTGCTTGGCAACCCAGCCGACGGTCTGCGCAAGCGTTTCCGGCGCCGCCCGTCCACAGCGCGGCTTCGACGCGGGAGCCGTGGCGCCGGCAGCGCTTGAGAGCGCCAACGCGGCGCCTGCAAACAGCACCAAGGCCATCAGCGCTGCCGCGCGCGCAACGCCGGCTGTCCTTTGACCTTTCGTGATCATCCTTCGTCCACCTAACACTCCTTCGCCACGCTCCTACCGGCTTCCGCCCGCCATCCCGTCGATCCTCGACGCGTGATTATCCCGACAGACAGCCCCGAAGGCTCGTGAACGTGGCCATCAGCCCGGGCGGGAGACTCGCGCCGGACGATCTCTCACCCGGCGTGCTCCACGAGCTCGCCCTCGACGGCAGCTCCGTCGCGGCGCTCCTCCCACCAGTGCACGGTCGCTGCAAGCCCGTCGGCGAGTCCCCATCGAGGCTGAAAGCCGACCTCCTGCTGCAGACGGGCAACGTCGGCCACGAGCCGCGGCGGCTCGTGGCCGCGCTCGGGCAGCGCTCCCGGCCGGACGAGGTCGGGCCGCCCCGTGAGCTGCACGATCTGATCCACCACCTGCCCGACCGTCACACCCTGGCCAGACGCAATGTTGACGGGTCCCACGACGGGAGTGTCCAGCAGCGCGGCGAGTGCGCCGGCGACGTCCTCGACGTGCATGAAGTCGCGGACGTGCTCGGTGCTCCGCGTGGCCACGGCCTGTCCGGCCAGCAGCGAGCGAACGACTGAAGGAACCAGGCGCCCGGGCGCCTCGCGAGGACCGTAGAGGAAGAAGAGCCGCGCCCAAGCAAGCTCCACTCCCTGCTGCTCCGCGTAGGCGCTGGCGAGGCGCCGCAGGGCGTCCTTGGCGGTGCCGTAGAGAGTCGCCGGCGCGAGTGGAGAGGCGCACTCGGCGAGCGGCGCGGCAGCCGCCGACCAGTCGTACTCGGCACAGCTCCCGAGCATCACCAGCCGTCGTCCACCACGGCGGATGAACGCACGCAGCAGGTGCAGGCTGACCTCCACCCAGATGACGTTCTCACGCGCGCTCCAGAAGCGACCGTGCTCGGTGCACCAGGCAAGGTGGACAAGGCGCTCGGGTGCGAGCTCGTCGACCAGCTCGGAGACCGCCGCGTGATCGAGAAGATCCACGTGATGCCAGCGCACGCCAAAAAGGGCTGCGGGGTGTGCGCGTGTGTACAGCGCGTGGATCTCCCAATCCGTGGATGCGAGCTGTCTGAGCAGCGGCAGGCCGACGAAGCCGCCGCCACCACTGACCAGCACACGGCTCACGGAACCGGGACCTTCCAGTCCGGAAATGACCTGTCGCGCTCTGAAATCAGACGCACGTCGCCCTCCTCGACGGGGGGCCAGCGGATTGCGAACGCCGGATCGTCCCAGCGAACACCACAGGCAGCCCCGGGCACGTAGCGATGACTCATCAAGTAGAAGAACTCGCAGTCATCGACAAGCGTCTGGGAGCCGTGCGCCACACCGGGTGCGAGGTACAGCGCGCGGCGATTCTCGGCGCTCAGCTCTGCGGCGTGCCAGCGGCCCTGGGTGGGAGAGTCGGGGCGTAGGTCGAGCGCGACGTGGAAGGCTGCGCCTTGCATGCAGCGCACCAGCTTGGACTCGCCGTGCGGCTCAGCCTGGTAGTGCAGGCCCCTGAGCGTGCCGCGGCGGCGGCTGAAGGACGCACTGCACTGCACTACGTTCGCGTCCAGACCCCGGGCGTCGAGCTCCTCGGCGTCGAACGCACGAGCGAACCAGCCTCGATCGTCTGCGAGCAGATCCATCTCGATTACCCAGACGCCGGGAAGTGGTGTCTCTTCGAACCTCACCGCGGGCCCGCCGCCTCACCCGAGCAGCGCCAGGTCCGGTGTCCTCGCGGCGAACCGGCCACCCCAGTCGCCGACGAAGCTGAGCTGCTCGACGATCTCCTCCATTAGGTTCCATGGGAGGATCACCACCACGTCGGGGTGATCCTCCCGGATCACCTGCGGAGCACGAATCGGGATGTGGCTGCCGGGCAGGAAGCGTCCCTGCTTGTGTGGGTTGAGATCGACCGTGTAGTCGAGGAAGTCACGCCCCACCCCGCAGTAGTTGAGCAGCGTGTTGGCCTTCGCCGGCGCGCCGTATCCGACCACGCGCCGTCCGTCGTTCTTCAGGCCGATGAGGAACTCGAGGATCCGCCGCTTGTCGGCCTCGACGCGCGCACCGTAGCTGGTGTAGGTCTCCAGCTGTTCATAGCCGGATGCGCGCTCGCGCTCGCGCATCTCGACGGCGCGTACGGTGTCGGGCTTGCTGAGATCGTCGTGGTGAGCCCCGAAGACGCGCAGCGAGCCGCCGTGCGTCGGGAGCTCTTCGACGTCGAACAGGCGCAAGCCATGCGCAGCGAACACGCGGCCGGCGGTAAGGAAGGAGAAGTAGGAGAAATGCTCGTGGTAGATCGTGTCCCACTTCCCGTCCTCGATCAGCCTCATGAGGTGAGGGAACTCCATGGTGATCGTGCCGCCGGGTCCCAGCAGGATCTTCATGCCACCAACGAAGTCATTGAGGTCGGGGACATGCGCGAGCACATTGTTGCCCAGCAGCAGATCAGCGCGAGACTCCCTGACCAGTGATCGGGCGATCTCGCGACCGAAGAACTCGACCAGCGTCGGGATGCCTTTCCCCCGTGCAACCTCGGCGACGTTGGCTGCGGGCTCGACGCCGAGCACAGGGATCCCGTACGCGTGAAAGTACTGCAGCAGATAGCCGTCGTTGGAGGCGATCTCCACCACTTGGCTGCGCTCATCCAGCCGGAGCCTGTCGATCATCTGCTCGGTGTAACGCCGGCAGTGCTCGAGCCAGCTGACCGAGTAGGACGAGAAGTAGGCATAGTCGGAGAAGATCTGCTGGGGCGTCTCGAACTCCTCCAGCTGCACGAGAAAGCAGTCGCTGCAGACGAGCGCGCGCAGCGGGTAGTACGGCTCCATCGCGCCGACGCGCTCCGGCGCCAGATACGCATTTGCGAGTGGCGAGGAGCCCAAGTCGGCGAACACGTGCCGCAGTGCGCTCCCGCAGAACCTGCACGGCGTGCCACGCAGGTCGGGATCGACGCTGTGCGGCCGCTCGGCGGTCGAACGGGGGTCGCACGTCAAGCTCATGCGAGTGCCAATGCTTGCGCGTACGCCTCGATCTGCGCTGCTGTGACGGAGGCCACGTCCTCGCCTGCATGCAGGGCGCGGTACCACGCGACTGTCGCATCCAGCCCCTCGCCCAGCCCCCAGCGAGGCCGCCAGCCGAGCCGCGAGCGCGCTCGTGAGGAGTCGAGCTTCAGGTAGCGAGCCTCGTGGAGGCCAGGTAGAGACTGGGTCTCGCCGTCCAACCACGAAAGCTGCTGCGGCCATGATGCAGCTATCTGCCGCACGATCCAGCGAACCGGACGGGCATCCTCATCGCATGGACCGAAGTTCCAGGCCCCCGCAAGCTCGGCTGACGACCACAGCGCCTCGGCCAGCGCCAGATATCCGCTGAGCGGGTTGAGCACGTGCTGCCACGGGCGAATCGAATCCGGATTGCGCACGCGCACGGCTCGTCCAGCGAGCAGCGCGCGCATCAGATCGGGAATCAGGCGATCCTGTGCCCAGTCGCCCCCGCCGATCACGTTGCCTGCGCGAGCGGACGCGATCCGGGTGGAGTCCGCGGTGCAGAAGAACGAGCGACGGAACGCGTCGGTGATCAGCTCGGCACAGCCCTTGGAGCTCGAGTACGGATCGTGGCCGCCCATTCGCTCGTGCTCTCGGTACGCCCACTCCCACTCTCGGTTCTCGTAGCACTTGTCCGAGGTGACGTTGACCACGACGCGCACGTTCCCGTCGCGGCGCACGGCGTCGAGCAGGTTGACAGTCCCCATGACGTTGACCTCATAGGTCGCCCGCGGCGCCGAGAACGAGGGACGCACGAGCGACTGCGCGGCCATGTGTATGACAACCTCCGGGCGCACGGCGGCGAAAGCGCCGGCGAGCGCATCGAAGTCGCGCACGTCCCCGTCGATGCTCTGCATCCCCTCGTCGACGCACGCGAGCTCGTACAGCGAGGGCTGCGTTGGCACCCCCAACGAGAAGCCCGTCACGCGCGCGCCGAGCGCCTGCAGCCAAAGGCTCAGCCACGCGCCCTTGAAGCCGGTGTGCCCTGTCACGAGGACCCTGCGGTCACGCCAGAAGTCGCAGTCCACTACCCCGTCGCGCTGCGCAGGGTCGAGCACCGCTCCGTGGTGTCTCGCGGGAGCGCTCAACGCGGCACGCTCATTTCCACACCCGCCATGGTGGATGACCGGAGTTCCACAGCTGCTCGAGCTGGTTGCGGTCGCGCAGCGTGTCCATCGGCTGCCAGAATCCGTTGTGGCGGAATGACGCGAGCTGCCCCTCGCGGGTCAGCGTCCGCAACGGTCCCTGCTCCCATGTGGTCTCATCACCGTCGAGGTAGTCGCCGACATCGGGGGAGAGCACGAAGTAGCCTCCGTTCAACCACGCTCCGTCTCCGCGTGGTTTCTCATCGAAGCGCAGCACGCGCGTGCCGTTGAGCTCAACGGCACCAAATCGACCTGGGGGCTGCACGGCGGTGACGGTCGCGAGCGCCCCCTGCTGATGGTGGTAGGCGATCAGCGCGGTGATATCGACGTCGGCGAGACCGTCTCCATAGGTGAAGCAGAACTCCTCGTCTCCGACGTATGGAAGCACTCGTCGCAGGCGTCCTCCCGTCATCGTGTCCTCCCCGGTGTCCACCAGCGTCACTTTCCACGGCTCGGCGCTCGAGCGGTGAACCTGGACTTCACCCTGACTCAGGTCGAAGGACAGGTCACACGTGTGCAGGTGGTAGTTCGCGAAGAACTCCTTGATGACATAGCCCTTATAGCCGAGGCAGATCACGAAATCCTCGATACCGTGCGCGGCGTAGATCTTCATGATGTGCCACAGGATCGGCTTACCGCCGATTTCCACCATCGGCTTGGGACGAACCGTGGTCTCCTCACTGAGCCGTGAGCCGAGGCCGCCTGCGAGGATCACGGCCTTCATCTCGCGCGGGACTCGGGGGGCGAGGATCTCCGTGCGGACAGGGACCTTCGTGAGCTCCCGGTTAACGGCATTGTGCGGTCAAGCTAACAGGCACCCCGCAGATGGTCGAGCGCGTAGAAACCGACGCCCGTATCTAGCGCAAATACCGTCTGTCTGATGTTTCTTTCCGCTCGGCGAGGGCCCGCCTACCCTGCCTACGTCTGACGATTCCCTCGCGCGATCCTGCGCAGATCGATCGTCTGGTCGTACAGCTTCGCGTCCACGCCCTCCTCGAGCGCGACCTCGCGCAGCGGGCGCCCCGACTCCGTCGCCCTCTTGACGATCGCCGCGCCCTTGTCGTATCCGATCGCGCCGTTGAGCGCCGTTGCGACCGCTAGCGTGCCACCGGCTGACGCCGCAGTCCCTTTCTTGTTGACCTCGATGCCGTCGACGCACTTCTCCGCAAACGCGCGGCCGGCGCAGGACAGCAGCTGCAGCGACTGCAGCAGGTTGCGCGCGATCAGCGGGATGCGCACGTTGAGCTCGAACTGGCCCTGCATGCCGCCGACCGTGATGGCAGTGTCGTTGCCGATCACCTGCGCGCATACCTGCAGCACGACCTCGGGCATTACCGGGTTGACCTTGCCCGGCATGATCGAGGAGCCCTTCTGCAGCTCGGGCAGGAAGATCTCAGCGATGCCGGTGCGGGGGCCGGAGCCCATGAGCGCGAGGTCGTTGGCGATCTTGGTCAGCGATACGGCGAGCACCTTCAGCGCACCGGATAGCTCGACGAGCGCGTCGCGGTTGGCCTGCGCCTCGAACGGGTCCAGCGGCGGGGCGATCTGTTTCAGCCCCGACTCCTTCTTCAGACGCGCGCGCACCTTCTCGGCAAAGCGCGGGTGGGTGTTGAGGCCGGTGCCGGTGGCGGTGCCGCCGAGCGGGATCTGCCCCACGTGCACGAGCGCCGCCTGCACGCGCTCCTGTCCGAGCGCCATCTGCGCCGCGTAGCCGGCGAACTCCTGGCCGAGTGTGACGGGAACGGCGTCCATCAGGTGCGTCCGTCCGGCCTTGACGACGTTCTGGAAGCTCTTGGCCTTCCGCGCGAACGAGCGCTCGAGTTGCTTGAGCGCCGGCAGCAGCTCATTCTGCGCGACATCCAGCGCAGCGAGATGCACGGCGGACGGGAACACGTCGTTGGAGGACTGGCCCATGTTGACGTGATCGTTCGGGTGCACGCTCTCGCCAGCCAGCGCCGCGATGACCTCGTTGGCGTTCATGTTCGTCGAGGTGCCCGAGCCGGTCTGGAAGACGTCGATCGGGAACTGGCCGTCGTGCTTGCCCGCGGCGATCTCCGCAGCCGCCCGCTCGATCCGCGTGGCGCTGCGTTTGGACAGCAGCCCGAGTTCGCCATTGACGGCGGCGGCGGCACCCTTGATGCGTGCCAGCCAGTGAACCACCGACACGGGCACGGTCTCGCCGGAGATCGGGAAGTTCTCCACGGCCTTGGCGGTCTCTCCGCCCCAAAGCTGCTTGTCCGGCATCGACTCTCCTTTTGGACTGGGCTCGGCGGTCACTGCGCCTGCAACCCTATCCACAGAACGCTGTGAGCTCGCGCACGAGGCCCACAGGGTCGTCGTAGGCCATCAGGAAGCCGACACTCTCGAGCACGCGCAGCTGCCCGTGCGGCAGCAGAGCGAGCGCCTCTTCGGCCACCGCCAGCGGATGCAGGCGGTCGCGGTCGGCCCACAGCAACAGCACCGGCATGTCCAGGTGCGCGTAGCCCTCGAGCAGCTGGCTCTGCACGCCGCGCGGCCAGTTGCGTGCGCACTTCGCCCACGAGCGAGCGAGGCTGGAGTTGCCGGGGACGTCGGCGAAGGCGTGGCGCACGAGGTCGGCGGCCTCGGGATTGGAGCGAGCGGACAGGCGCAGGCCGCGGTCGGGCGTGAACACGGCACAGGCACCGGACGCGAGCAGCCGATCAAGGCCTGGAACAGCAGCCAGCTGAGCGGTCAGCTGCCAGGCGGCGCGCGTGCGCGCGTACGCGGGCGGCGCGTGCATGCGGTTGGGCATCAGCACCAGTCGCGACGGCCGGGTGTGACCGGCGAGCACGGTCTGCAGCAGGATCTCGGCGCCCGCGCCGTGGCCCGCCAGCAGTGGCCGCGGACCGAGCACCTCGGCGGTGAAGCCGCCCAGAACCTCCGCGAACCAATCGAGCGTGTATGGGTGGCGAGGACGATCCTCCGAGTCGCCGTGCAGGGGCAGGTCGGGCAGGACCACGCGGAAGCGGTCGGCGAGGCCCGCGACCGCCGGCTCCCACTCCTTGTGCGTGAGCAGCCCTGAGTGCAGCAGCGCCAGCGGCGGACCGGCACCCAACTCGCGGTAGGCGACACGGGCGCCGTCGTGGTGGTGGTAGAGGCGCAACCTCATGGCCTGATGCTGCCCGATCGACACCTACGCATCGTAGGTATGCGTCGCGCGATCGTCACCCCGGCACGGCGACCTCACCGCCGATAGATGCTGCCAGCCCGTCAGTCAGACACATCGCCGCCGCCCCGCGGCCCGGTTCTGCGGGGGCAAACACGCCACCTGAGTGCTGATCATCCGCCGGCGCCCTCCCCGCTTACCCTGGCCTCGTGCCCAGCTCGATTGACACCGTGATCGTGGCCTACAACCGGTACGAGCTGACCGCGAGCTGTCTGCGCCACCTGCAGACTCAGACGCTCGACCATCATGTGATCCTGGTCGACAACGGCTCAACCGACGACACGCGCTCGCGCGTGCAGAGCGAGTGGCCTGCCGTGGACGTCGAGCCGCTTGACAAGAACCACGGCTTTCCGGAGGCCTGCAACCGCGGTGTAGCCGCGGGGTCCGCTGAGGTGGTGGTGCTGCTCAACAACGATGTCGACTGCCGACCCGACTTCCTGGAGCGCATCGTCGCGCCGCTGCGCGATCCGACCATCGGATCGGTTGCCTCGCTGATGCTGCAGCCGGGAGGCGAGCGAATCGACTCCATCGGCTTGGCGGCCGACGCCGTCCTGGCGGGATTCCCACGCCTACAAGGCCTGCCCGCCGACGCCGCGCACGATGCCACGCCCGTGCTCGCAGGTGCCGCCGGCGCGGCGGCAGCCTATCGGCGCGCCGCGTGGGAGCAGGTGGGCGGACTCGACGAGACGATCGTCGCCTACATGGAGGACTTCGACCTCGCGCTGCGCCTGCGGATGGCGGGATGGCGTTCAGTGGCCGCGCCTGATGCCGTCGGCGTGCATCTCGGCTCGGCCACCAACGGACACCGGTCGCGATGGCAGCGGCGACAGGGAGGCTTCGGCCGCGGATATGTGTTGCGCCGATACGGGCTGTTGCGCAGGCGCCACGCGCTGCGCGCACTCGCCACCGAGGCTGTGGTCGTGCTCGGCGACCTGCTGATCTCGCGTGACCTCGCCGCACTTCAGGGACGGTTGGCGGGGTGGCGTGCGGGGCGCTCGCGTCCGTGTCTGGCGCTCCCGCCGCCCGAGTGCCTCGACCCGGACATCAGGTTCCGTGATTCGCTTGCGATGCGCCGCGGCGTGTATGGACGGCGCGCCGCCTGAGTCATGCCGGCGACGCTCTCGATCGTAATACCCGTGTATGACGAGCCAGACTGGATCGGGGTGGCGGTTGCCGACGTCGTGGCGGCGGTGGAGCGCTCCGCGTTCGAGCATCCCGAGTTGATCGTCGTCGACGACGGCTCGGCGCCCGAGACGCAGGCTGCTCTGGCACAACTGCGTACACCGTTTCCACTGCGGGTGATCCGTCAGGAGAACAAGGGTCGCTTCCTCGCGCGCCAGCTGGGCATCAACGCCGCACGCGGCGATCTTGTCCTGCTGCTCGACGCGCGCGTTTCGCTGCGTGCCGACAGCTTGGCTTTTGTCTCGGAACAACTCGACACGGACGCGCTGCCGATCTGGAACGGGCACTGTGAAATCGAGCTGACGCACAACCGCTATGCGCGCTTCTGGAACGTGCTGACGGAAGTCGCCTATCGCGACTACTACGCGAATCCGCGCACGCTGAGCTACGGCGTCGAGCAGTTCGACCGCTACCCCAAGGGCACCACCTGCTTCCTGGCGCCGCGTACCAGCCTGCTGGACGCAATCGAGAGCTTCGATTCACACTATCTGGACACACGCAACGCAAACGACGACACGAGCGTCATCCGATCGATGGCCGCCCGGCAGTCGATCAACATCTCGCCGGGGTTCGCCTGTGTCTACCGTTCGCGCGACTCGCTGCGACCGTTCCTCCGCCACGCGTTTCACCGCGGCAGCGTCTTCGTCGACGGTTGGGCCCGCGCCGGCGGGCGTTTCTTTGGGGTGATCCTGGCCTTCTATCCGCTCAGCGCGCTCGCGGCGGCGGTGGGACTGCGGCGACCGCGAGTCGCCCTGGCGGCGCTGCTCGCGGCACCCGCGGCCAGCGCGGGTGCTGGTGCGACGCTGCGGCGCTCACGAGCCGACTGCGCGGCGTTGGGTCTGCTCGGGTTGCCGTGGTTGTGTGCTTATGCCGCCGGTATGTGGCGTGGACTGTGGCTGGCGCTGCGCGCCGGCGCCGTGCGTGCCTCGACCGCTGGCGAGCATCGCGTTCGGGGTGCCGAACGGCTCGCGACGCAGGACGGGATTTGAGCCGATGAGTCGGGCGCGCCCTGGGAGCGTTGGATTTCGCGGCGCCCGCGTACTGCTCTACCGCCTGCTGATTCCATCCCTGATGCGCACCGGCCCGCTCGAACCGCTCGCGCTGCGTCTCTTCCGACGCTTGCTGCGTGAGCGCCAACCGACGGTCGCCGGCCTGCCGTGCCCGATCAGTACGGACGGGCTCACGCTCTGGTACGACACCCAGCGTCCGTCGCACACCGTTCGCGCGCTCGCCGCGGGCGGCTATGAGCGGCCGATCGCGAACCTGTTCGCGAGCACGCTTCGCTCCGGCATGACGGTGCTCGACGTCGGCGCGCACATCGGCTACTTCACGCTGGTGGCGGGCAGGCACGTGGGTCCGACGGGGCAAGTGTGGAGCTTTGAGCCGGATCCTGCGAACCGCGAGAGCCTCGAGCACAACGTCGCTGTGAACGGCATGCGCGACCGTGTCGCGATCCTCCCGCTCGCGGTCGCATCCTCCGTCGGGGAGGCCACCCTGTACCGCGTGGCCGGGGACACGGGCTCCTCGACCATGTACCCGAGCAATCGCGGCGGCGCGGGCGAGCGGATCGCGGTGAGCAGGACAACGCTCGACACATGGGCCGACTCCATGGGCTGGCCACAGGTCGACCTGGTCAAGATGGACACCGAGGGCGCGGAGGGCACCGTCCTCGCTGGAATGACGGAGCTGTTCGAGCGCAATCCGAGCATGGTCGTGGTCCTGGAGTTCCAAGCCGACGGCCTGGAAGCTGCCGGCGAGGATCCGGTCGACTTCGTGGTGCGTCTGCTCGCCGTCGGCGGACAGCGGGTCGAGCTGCTCGACGATCGGCGCAGCCGCCCCCTGACCTTGCGCGACGTCACCAGGTTGGTGCGGCGCTCACGCTGGTCTCCGCTCAACCTCGCGATTCGCGGTGACTCGTCGTGGGCACGGTAGATCCGCAACTGGCCACCGCGCTGCGAGACCGGCTCGGCTTGCGGCGAGCGGTGGAGACCGGCACCTATCGCGGCCTGACGGCCCGTGTCCTTGCACCGCTCTTCGAGCATGTGATCACGGTTGAGCTGTCACGCTCCCTGCACGCGCGCGCCGCCGTCGCCTTGAGCGAGTTTCCCAACGTCGAGGCGATCCAGGGACACTCAGCTGATGTCTTGAGTGACATCGCCGCAGCGCACACGCCCACGCTCTACTTCCTCGATGGCCACTGGAGCGCCGGGAACACGGTGGGTGCGGAGAACGAGTGTCCGCTTCTCGACGAGCTCGCGGCAATCGGCGCGGGACATCCACATGACTGTCTGATCATCGACGACGCGCGGCTTTTCACCAGCGCGCCGCCGCCGCCGCACGACTGCGCGCAGTGGCCGACGATCGAAGCGATCTTCGACGCCGCGCGCCTCCAGCGTCCTCAGCACATGGTGACGATCCTCTCCGATCAGGTGATCGCCGTCCCCGCGAGCGCGAAGCCGGCGATCGACGCGTACGGCGCACGCGTGCAAGAGGCGAACGTCGGGTTGCGCGAGCGCTCCATGGGCATGCTCGCGCGCGCGCGTCAACGCCTGCTCTCTGTCACCTGGCCTCACCGGCGTCCACCAACGAGATAGAAATTGCCGCGCATGTGGAGGATCTCCCAGCAATCCCAGTTGAAGGCGAGGCGGTCCTGCAGTGCCCCAAACCAGGACCTGTTGTCGATGTCCTCGAACTTGCCTTGGAAGGCAATCGCGATCCCGTCGCACTGCTCGAGAACGTCCAACCACGGCTCCCGCACGTGCAATGGTGTCTCGCTCAAGGACCACAGGCCCACGAAGAGACGCGAGCCGATCCTCGTCGGGAGCTCGCCGTGCGAGGATCCCCACGTCACGTCCCGCGGCAGGGCCGGATCCTGGCGATGTAGGGCGACTGACGCGAGGTAGTACCGCTGTAGCGCCGCGAACTCGGGCAGGTCGTGTATGTGGTAACGGGCCGCGATGCCCAACCGTCGAACGAGCCGAGCGAAGCTGCCGTAGCCGCCGCCGAACTCGACGATCTCGTCATAGCTTTGAAGGTCGCCGAGCTGCCGCTCGATCGCGAGGACGTGGTAAGCGTGGTGGATCAGATTGTCGCTCGTGTGCTTGTCGAGACGAGACGGTATCGGGCATCCGCTCGGGTCCTCACTCAACGCTGGACTCCATCGCTGCGACCACGCCGCGTGCGCCATCAGCGCTTCGAGCTCGGCCTGACCGTAAGCCGAGTTGGCGACGAACATCGTCGCGCGAATCTCAGGCCAGCGCAGGAAGCCACGAGGGTCTTCGCGGCAGACATGCTCGACGACACGCCGGCGAGCAAGATCCCACAGCGAGCTGCTGCGAGTCCTTTGGCACTCCTCGGCTACCGCGAGGATCTCTGTGCGCAATTGATCCACGAGGGCTTGCTGCCCTGAGCCACCGAGCGCTCGCATGCACGAGATGTACGAACGCCGGCGCGGTATGCGCTCGTGCAGTCGCCAATCGGCCATCATCCGCAGGTCGGTCCTCAGTCGCAGGTGGGTCGCAAGGTTTGTCATCGAGGTCTGGAGCGCCTGCGATCACGCCTGGCTGCTCACCCTCCTCCCCCGCTTCGCCACCCAGCGCTCGGCATTGTGCCCATGGATCTCGCGCAGGATCTCCTCGATCCCGTGCCGTGGCGTCCATTCGGGATAGTCACTTTCGAACGGCCGCAGATCGCTGATCCACCAGCGATGATCGCCGATGCGGTTCGCGTCACTCAGCGTCCAGGTCAACTCCCGCCCGGCGATCTGCTGGCAGAGCTCGATCGCCTCCAGCATCGAGCAGTTGGAGTGGCGTCCACCGCCGATGTTGTAGACGGCGCCAGCCCTGGGCTCGCGCTGATATGCGACGAACGCGTCGATCAGGTCGGCGCTGTGGATGTTGTCTCGGACCTGCTTGCCCGCATATCCCAACACCGTGTAGGGCTCGCCGACGACCGTGCAGCGCATGAGATATGACAGAAAGCCGTGCAGCAGCACGCCGGCGTGGTTCGGCCCGGTCAGGCAGCCGCCCCGGAAACAGGCGGTTGGCATGTGAAAATAGCGACCGTACTCCTGCACCATCAGATCGGCGGCGGCCTTGGAGACGCCGAACAGGGAGTGCGTGGAGGCGTCGATCGACATGGTGGTGTCGATGCCCGCGTGATAGCGGTGCTCCTCGGGAAGCTCCAGGCGCTTCCCCGTCTCGAACAGTGGCAGCTGGTTGGGGCGGTCGCCGTAGACCTTGTTCGTCGAGCAGAAGATGAAGGGTGCGTCGGGGGCATGTCTGCGCGCGGCCTCCAGGAGATTGAGCGTTCCGTTTGCGTTGACGGAGAAGTCGACCTGGGGATCGGACGCAGCCCAGTCATGCGACGGCTGTGCGGCGGTGTGGACGATCAGCTCGATCGCGCCGCTGTGCCGAGAGAACAGGCGCATGACGCGATCCGCGTCGCGAATGTCGACGTTGATCGCTCGGAACTCGGGATATTGCCGACGCAGGCGCGCGGTCGTGTCGGCCGTCGATGCCTGCTCGCCGAAGAACCGTGCTCGCATGTTGTTGTCCAGTCCGACGACGTCGAAGCCGGCCTCGACGAAACGGGCGACGGCCTCCGATCCGATCAAGCCGCCCGACCCCGTGACAATCGCGAATGGCATTTGCGATCGCTCCTAGGACTCGAATCCGGCCGCAGCCAGGACGTCGGCGATGATCGTGCCCCAGTCAAATCTGCGGGCATACGCGAGCGCGGCGGCGCGGCGGCGCTGCCAGACATCGGGGTCGGCGAGCGCGTGCTCGATCGCGTCCGCGAGGCTCGCCGGGTCGTCGTGCACGATCTCCGCGCCGGCGTGCGCGGCCAGCTCGTCCGCGTTCGGCGGCACCGATGTGAGGAGAATCGGCAGCCCAGCGGCCAGGTACGCCTTGAGCTTGGAGGGATCGGCGTAGCGCGTGAACGACTTGACGCGGGTGTTGTAGGGGGCGAGCGCGACCGCGGCTCCGGACAGCAGCCGCTCGAGCTCACCGTGGTCGGAGATGAACCCGTGGAAGCGGACCGCGTCCCCGAGTCCGTGGCTCTCGGCTTCGCTGCGCAACTGCTCCTCCAGCGGCCCGCGGCCGGCGATGTCGGCGGTGACGTCAGACCCGCGCTTGCGCAGGAGCGCCATAGCCGCGATCACGGTATCGCCGCCCATTCGCTCCACGAGATGCCCGATGAAGACGACGCGACGCGAGCGCCAGCCGTCGCGTGGCACCACCGCCACGCGCTCCAGCCAAGCGCCGACCGGCGCGATCGTGCTTGGGGCCGCGGCGTCGGGCTCGAGCGCATGACGACCGTCACGGCCCTCGAGCGCCGCCGCGGAGAGCTCTATGCGCAGGTCGGCATGGCGGCAGCAATGGGCGTCGAGCGTGTCGTATGAGCGGGTCATGGCGGTGCCTTCGCCAAAGCGATCGGGCACGAAGTCCACAGCCCAGTAGGCGACCATGCCGGCGCGTCCGACGCGGCGCTCGAGCAGTCCGCGAGCGCAGAGGAGGTTGTTGAACGCAAACCACGCGTCGACACGCGGCGCGAACAGCGGCACGAGCAGATCGAGCGGATACGTGTACGGCGGACGCGCTGGGAGCCTGAAGATGCGCCGCCGGCGCTCGCGCCCTCGCTCGTGCGTGACTATCTCATGCACGGTTCCGTCCTCAACCATGAGCGGGTGGCGAACGGAGGTCACTCGTTGTGCCCCGTGCGCGGTCAGGTACTCCTGCAGGCCGGACGCCGGCGGCGCGTAGCTGGCGCCGTTGGCGAGGAGCAGGAAGGTGCTGTCGCAGATGCGCTTGGGTGAGCTGAGCATCAGTGCACGGCGGCCTCGAGCGCCGGCTCGGATCGCAGGTCGGCGATGTGGCCGCGACTGTTCAGATGCTCGATGATGATCTCGGTGGGTGCCCGTCCGCTCCGGCTCGGCGCGCGTTTGTGCGCCGGCGGGTTGCGGAGGAACTCGCGTGCGACGGCGAGATCCATGCGCGACAGCACGACCGGTCCGTCCAAGCCGTCGGCGCGCTCGGTCACCGCCCGATGCACGAGACACGGGTGGTACAGCCAGGCGCACTCCTCCTGGCTGCCGCCGGAGTCGGTCACGAGGAACTCGCTGGCCTTCAGCAGCCCGACGAAGTTGAAGTAGCGCTGGCGCGGGACGCGCCTGAGGCTATCGTCGAACATCGAGCCGAGATCGTGGGCGGCAATCGCGGCGACGGTCACGGGGTGGTCGATGAACAGGATCGGCATCGAGCGCGAGGCCTCGCGCAGCAGTCCGATGATCGCGCGCAATGCCCGCCCGTCGTTGAGCAGCTCGAAGCGGTGCAGGGACGCCAGCCCGAACGGCTCACGTGGGAGCTCACGATCACCCATGCCCGCCGGTACCAGCTCGATCGCGTCGCTGATCGTGTTGCCACCGGTGTCGACGATCTCGCCGCGCGCTCTCATCGCGCGCAGGTTCGCGGCCGCTTGCGCTCCCGGCGCAAAATGCATTCGCGCCATTCGCGAGGTGGCCAGCCGGTCGAGCTCCTCCGGGAACGGATTGCGCCAGTCGCCGCTGCGCATGCCCGCCTCGATGTGCGCAACGGGGACACCCAAGGCGCGTCCCATGCCTGCTCCCAGGACGGTAGTGAGCGTGTCGCCGTGGACGATCAGCAGCGGCTTGGCGGTCGTGGACCGCAGCAGCGCCCGCACCGTCGAGCGCCGGCGCGCGAAGCTGCTCGCCACACCCAGGAACCATGGCGGCAGATCCGCCGAGCGCATGAGATCGCGGCGCCGGTGCGACAGCCAGATGTCCGGCTGCGCGAGGCCGAAGTCCTCCAGCAGTGCCGGTATCTGCTCGACCTGCTGTCCCGTGCACAGCGTGACGGTCGGCGCCCGCCTCTGCGCGAGCGCTTTGAGGACGGGGGAAAGCTTGATCAGCTCGCCCGTCGTGCCATACACCACGCCGATCATCGCGCGCCGGGCGTCCCCGCTCGAGCCCGCTGCGTGCGGTTTCGGAGACTGGTGAACTCGGGCCTGGTCACGCTGATGCTCACCTCGGGCGCGCCTTCGGCGGCGCCCGTCGGCTGCGGCCCCGGCGTAGCCACCAACCTGATGCTGGTGTGCCTGGAGAAATGCAGGCGGAGTCTCACCGGCAGTTCGCGGCCGACGACGACTTCGCCCAGCACCCGTCCGCGATCGTCGAGGATCGTGACCGCGTGGGGCACTGCGTAGGAGCCGAGGCTCATGGTGAGCATGCCTCTGCAGTCCGTGCAGGTACCCTCGAGGTTGATCGTGCCGCTGGGTTCTTCGAGCCACGCGACGGTGCCGGCCTGGGTCAATTCCGTGAATCCGAAGCCGTCGCCTGCGGCTGCCAGCGCGGGGCTCTGGGGGGCTGCGGTGACGCGATACAGGTCCGCATACGATTCGTGGGCGATCAGGCTGAACCCCCGCCCGGGCGTGCCGGCCGGCGCCCACCCAAAGGTAGGTGGCGTCGAGTCGAGGATCACATATCTGACTCCGAGTGTCGCCAGGCGCGAAGCGCTCGTCGGTTCGGAGAGGACATCCAGTGAGAGTGCCAGCCGTTCCTGGAAAGAATTCTGCTGGTAGCCGTTGATCAGCGGCTTGTCGTAGGCGCCTTGGTGGAAGATGTCGCCGTAGTGGTTGAAGCTCGCGGCGGCGAGCGGATATTCGGCGACCAGTCCTGGCGGCTGGCGTGCTAGTGCGCTGTAGACGGCGGGCGTGGCGAGCTTTTCGACGTGCCCGTGCTGAGGCGCCCAGAGGTCGAGTGGCACGAGGACGGTCGCCAGGCACATGATTCCGATCCTCACCCGCCTGGCACGCCCACGGGCAATTGCATCCAAGCCGATGCCGGCGAGCACGGCGAGCGCGAGCATCACGACGATCACAAAGCGCGAGTACACGCGCCACGTCTCGGTCACTTTGAAGATGAAATGCGACGGGAACGGCACGAGCACCCCGAACAGCCGGGCTTCCGGCGGCAGCGAGGTGATGGTGGCAGCGAGCACTATCAGCGACAGCGCGAGCACGGCCGCTCGCGGCCTCGGCGCGAGCCTGCCGCGTAGGGCGGCCACGATCGCCGCGAGTGCAAGCAGGATCACCGTGCCGCCCACGTAGAGCGTGTTCTCGACGTTGCTGCCACCATGCCAGAGCCTTTCCAGATAGCCGTTGGTGTCGCCGCCGAACAGGGGGCTCTGTCCGTCCGGCACGACATACTCGAGCGCACGGGCGGAGTAGAAGTTGAGTTCCGAGGTGGTGTGAGCGCGCGCGCCGATCCCTTCCGTTTCGCCGGCCGTGGAGAGCCCCGCCAGGCCAGCCAGGAACGTGAGGATGATCGTCGCGGCGATCAGCTGCGGCACGAGCGCCGCCCGCAAGCCGCCGCTGCGCCAGGCAACCAGCAGCGCGGCAACGGTCACGGCGACGTACGCGACACCTCCGAAGAGGATGAAGTACGGCGACCACCACATGCCGAGCACGACCGCAGCGCCCGCGAGCACGCCGTTGCGGCGCGTGGGATACCACATCAGCTCGACCGTGCGCCAGACCCCGAGCATCAACACCCAGCCTTGGACGAAGTCGATGTGTCCCTGGCCGCTGATGGCGGCGAACGGGTAGAACGCAAACGCCCAGCCGGCGATCAACGCGGCCCACGCGTTGTGGGTCAGCCGACGGACGAACAGGAAGGTGACGATTCCGGTGAGCGTGTATCCCGCCAGCGTGTATAGGCCGAAGGCGGCAACGGCGCCGAAGCACAGCGACAGCACGTACATCGCGAGCGTGCCGGGCGCCGACGCCAGATCGCGTGGCCACGGCACGGGGATGCCCGCGGGAGCCCCGAACTGCTTGATGGTTCCGGGCAGGAACGGGTTGTAGCCATGGGCGACGATCGTGTGCCAGAACGCGATCGTGCCGTAGGGGTCACCGGGTGCGCCGTAGAGGCTGTGTGTGAGGTCGGTGACCAGCGGCCACGTCAGGTAGCAGGCGAATCCCAGGTAGAAGATGCTCGCGATCGCGACCTCGAGCTGGCGCCGACGCGAGCGGGCGAGCTCCTTCAGCGGGCTGGTGGAGCTCGACGACCACCTGAGGCGGTCTGGCAGAGCCCCGCTGACCGTCTCGCTCATGGATGCCCGACGAGCGTCTCGAGCGGCGCGTGCTGCGATGCTCGTGCCGCCGGTGGCGCGAGCGTACTCTGGGCTTCGGTGCGCTCGCGCTCGTGCACCGAGAACTGGCGCACGTACCAGTGGCGGAAGTGAATGCGGTATGCGATCGCGAACGTGTCGATCAGCATCTGCTGTATCGCCCGGCGGTTGATGCCGGTGCCGCTGAATCGGTAGTCCAGCCGTACCGGCATCTCCTCCACTCGGTCGAAGCCGAACTGCGCCCCCACCGCCAGCAGCTCGAGGTCGAAGGCGTAGCGCTTGATCAGCAGCAGCGGCACCACCAGGTCGAGCATCTCGCGCCGGAAGACCTTGGCACCGACCTGCGTGTCACGCACGTTGACCTGTACCAGCGACCGCACCAGCAGCTGGAAGAGCCATGACAGCGCACGTCGAGCCGCCGGGTAGTCCACCTGGCTGTCGCGGTGGCGCTTGCTGCCGATGACCGCGTCGATTTGAGCGTGTTCGAATCTCCGTACCGCGTCCACGATCGCTCGTGGGTCGATGTCGAGGTCGGCGTCGAGCCATCCGACGAGCCGCCCGCGCGCGTAGTGGACGCCGAAGCAGATCGCGTTTCCCTTGCCTTGGTTGAGCGCGTATCCCAGAACTCGCACCCGCGGGTCCCCGACGCGCTCGACCTCGGCCAGGGTGCGGTCGATGCTGCCGTCGCACACCACCAGGATCTCGAACGCCTCGTCGAGCGTCTCCAGCGTGCGGATGATCGTGCGCACGTTCTCAGCGGCGTAGGTGTCACCGTTGTAGATCGGGACGATCAGCGTCAACAGCGGCGTCATGGCTCTCCAAGACCGACGGCATATGCGTCGACGCCGGCGGTGGGCACGCCAGCGGTGGGCACGCGAGTTCGAGGCGAGGGCCGCCGGCGCAGGATCGGGTGAAAGACGCACTCGTTGACGATCAGCAGGAAGGCGCAGACACCGGCCTGGACTGTCGCCACCTGGGCCGGCGATGAGTGAAACGCGGCGATCGAGGCGACCTGCACCAGCACCCCCCCGGCCAGCAGCCAGATCAGCCGTCGATCCTCGACCGCGACCGTGTAGACGACCAGCAGATACAGCAGCGCCAAGCACGTGCCCGCGCAGACGATCGGCAGCACGCCGGCGGCTGCGTTCACATACTTGACGCCGAACATCAGGCGCAGGAGCAGGTGCGGCGCGAGCGCCGCGGGCACGGCGACCAGCAGCGTCGTCGCGGCAACGAGCAGCGCGGCTATACGCAGGACGCGTGCGGCCGAGCCGTCGAGATGCATCGCCTTCGCGGCGCTGGGAACCATCACCACCGCCACGGCGGCGGGGAGGAAGATCACGATCTTCTCGACCGTGACCAGCGCGGCGTATTCGCCTGCCGCGTGCGCTGAGAGCATGAGCTTGGCGAGCAGCACGTCGAGGTTGGAGATCAGCGCGAAGCCGACGAACACGCCGCCCGCCGCCAGCGTGCGCCGGTCCGGCCGGCGGCGCAGGCCGGACCTGGCGGCGCCGGTTCCTCCTCGCAGCAGGTAGTTGCGCGTCAGGTACGCGATCGCGCCGAGGGCGAGCAGACAGCCGAGTGCCTGTCCAATCAGTGGGCCTCCAGCGCCGCCGCCGGCGAGCGTCCATGGAACGCCGATCACGATCCGCGAGATCGCGATCGCGAGCATCACCGCTCCGAGCGCGACGAATCGCTCCATTCCCTGCAGGACGCCGAAGGCAGCCGGGATGAAGAACGCCAGGACGAGTAGCGGCGCCAGCGCGATCGCCGGACCGATCGTCTGCAGGCCGAGAGCCTGCTTGAGCAGGGGGATGCACAGCGCGTAGATCGCGCCGAGGACCAGCGCGATCATCGCAATGTGCGCGAGCGCATGGCGGATCAGGTAACGCGCCCGATCGTGCTCGCCTTCGGCCATCAGCACGGCGATCCGCTCGGCGACCACCGTCTGCGCCGCCCCGGTCGGAACGGCGGCGATCACGGCGAAGGCGATCAGCGCCGTGAGATCTCCGTAGGAGGCCGGCGACAGCAGGCGGCTGAAGATGATGTTCGACGCGTAGTTGGTCGCGCTGGCCAGCAGCGTCAGCCCCACCATCACGGTGGTTGCGCGCCCGAGTCGCGCCCCCAGCGGCGTCGCTGCTGGCTTCTCGCCGCAGGCCTTCTCCGCGGGAGCAGCCGCGGAGGGACGAGACGCGGGCAGCTTTTCGACGATCTCGCTCACGGCTCGCAAGCGCCCTATCGGGGGATGCAGGCTGGTCCAGACCAGGCCCGCAACTGTCCCTTTCCTCTGGCCTCTGGCCGGGTCCTTAATCGGGGTAGAAGCACCGCGCCATGGTTCCAGTTATCGGTTGCCGGGACAACGCGCGGGCGGGGGCGCCACCTGGCGCGATCCTCGACAAAAGCCCGATAACCATTGCATTTGCGGCGGCCTGCATCACAAAGGTGCTGGCTGCGCCGCTGATCAGATCCGCCCGCATGTTTCTCGCGAACACCTTTCACGGCCGACTCGACGGCGATCCTGTGCGGGTGAACGGCGGACGCGTCGCACCTGCCGACAAGCTCAGCTGCGGCAGGCCCGCCTAGAATGAGCCGCTCGTGGCGGCTCCCGACCGACATCCGCTGCTACCTGCCCGCGCGGTGGACCCTCAGCAGCAGCTGCCGGCGCTCGAGCTCGAAGTGCTGGAGCGCTGGCGCGAGCGCGACGTCTTCGCGGAGTCGCTGCGCCGGCGTGAGGGTTCCGAGCAGTGGGTCTTCTACGAGGGCCCACCCACCGCAAACGGCCCGCCGGGCTCCCACCACGTGCTCTCGCGGGTGTTCAAGGACATCTACCCCCGCTTTCAGACGATGCGGGGCTATCGCGTCGAGCGCAAGGGTGGCTGGGACTGCCACGGCCTGCCCGTCGAGATCGCCGTCGAACAGGAGCTCGGAATCCACCACAAGGCGGAGATCGAGGAGTACGGGATCGCGAAGTTCAACGCCAAGTGCCGCGAGTCGGTGTTCGCCTTCGTCGAGGAGTGGGACCGGCTGACCGAACGGATCGGCTTCTGGCTGGACCTCGAGCACGCCTACCGCACGCTGGATGAGACCTACATCGAGTCGGTCTGGTGGGCGCTCGCGCAGATCGACGCGCGCGGGCTGCTGTACGAGGGTCGCAAGGTGGTGCCGTACTGTCCGCGCTGCGAGACGACGCTGTCCTCACACGAGGTCGCGCTCGGCTACCGCGACGTGGTCGATCCGAGCGTCTTCCTGGAGCTGCCGGTGGTGGATACCCCATCCGGGGCACGCGGCGGCGAGGAGCGCCTGCTGGTGTGGACGACGACGCCGTGGACGCTGCCGGGGAACGTCGCGGTTGCGGTCTCGCCGACGGCCACCTACGTCAAGGCGCGCGTCGGCGCTGACAGTTTTGTGCTCGCGCAGGACCGCGTCGGGCCGGTCCTCGGTGACGGCGCGGAGATCCTGGAGCGCTTCTCGGGCACCGAGCTGGTCGAGCGCTACGGCTCCTATCGAGGACCGATCTTTGCCGCCGCCGACCGCGAGCCCGGCCCGCTGCCGATCGTCGCGGACGAGTTCGTGACGACCGAGGACGGCACCGGCATCGTGCACCTGGCGCCCGCGTTCGGCGAGGATGACTACCGCGTGGCGGCCGCCTCGCCGCGCGTGCCTTTCGACCCGACGCAGCCGGAGACACTGTACAACCCGGTACGCCCCGACGGTACATATGACGCCCGTGTCCGCAGTCTCGACGGCGGCTCTTTCGAGGGTCGCTTCGTCAAGGACGCCGCGCTGACGCACGAGCTGATTGACGATCTGGAGGCGCGGGGCCTGCTGCTGCGCGTGGAGGATTACGAGCACTCCTATCCGCACTGCTGGCGCTGCGGCACGCCGCTGCTCTACTACGCCAAACCGTCGTGGTATATCGCCACCTCGCGGCTGCGCGAGGAGCTGCTCGAAGCCAACGAGACCGTCAGCTGGCACCCGCCGCACGTCAAGCACGGGCGCTTCGGCGACTGGCTGAAGAACAACGTCGACTGGGCGCTGTCGCGCGAGCGCTACTGGGGCACGCCGCTGCCCGCCTGGCGCTGCCCGCGCGGGCACGTACACGTCGTCGGGTCCTTCGCCGAGCTGAGCGAACGCTCCGGCGCGGAGCTGGCCGACCACCACCGCCCGTACGTCGACGAGGTCTCTTTCCCGTGCCCGCACGTCGCCGCCGACGGAGAGGTGGACGGCGAGCGCGCGTGCGGCGAGCCGATGCAGCGCGTTCCCGAGGTCATCGACGTGTGGTTCGACTCGGGCGCGATGCCGTTCGCGCAGCACCACTTCCCGTTCGAGCACCAGGCGGCCTTCGAGCAGCGCTTCCCGGCGGACTTCATCTGCGAGGCCCAGGATCAGACGCGCGGCTGGTTCTACTCGCTGCTCGCGGTCTCCACGCTGACCAACGCCTCCGGCGTCGGTGCCCCCTGGGGGGCCCCCTACCGCAACGTCGTCTGCCTCGGCCTGATCCTCGACGAGGACGGGCAGAAGATGTCCAAGTCCAAGGGCAACACCGTCGAGCCGTGGCTGGTGCTCGACACCTACGGTGCGGACGCCTTTCGTTGGTACTTCTTCACCTCCAAGCAGCCGTGGGACGGCTACCGCTTCTCGGCGGAGACGATCGGCGATGGCGTGCGGCTGTTCCTCAAGCAGCTGTGGTCGACGTACTACTTCTACGTGCTCTACGCACACGCCAGCGCCGATGAGCTGCGCGGCGCGGCCGGCGGATCGGGCTCTGGCGCCGACTCGCGCGAGGGCCCCGACGCCGACCTCGACCGTTGGGCGCTGTCGCGTACGGCGGCGACCGCCGAGCTGGTGGCCGCGCGCCTGGACGCGTACGACGCGACGACCGCGGGCAGGGCGATCGCGAGCCTCGTCGATGAGCTCTCCAACTGGTACGTGCGCCGCTCGCGCCGGCGCTTCTGGGACGGCGAGCCGGCGGCGTTCGAGACGCTGCGGACGTGCCTCGTGACGATCGCCAAGCTGCTCGCGCCCTTCTGCCCGTTCGTCACCGATGAGATCTACGACAACCTCGACGGCGAGCTCGAGAGCGTGCACCTGTGCGACTTCCCGACGGGGGCAGAGATCGCGCCGCGCGACGAGGAGCTCGAGCAGGCGATGGCGCTGGCGCGCGAGACGGTGCGCCTCGGCCTGGGCGCGCGCGGGCAGGCCAAGATCAAGGTCCGCCAGCCGCTGGGCGAGGCGGTGGTCGTCGCCGACGGGCGCGAGCGCGGCGCGATCGAACGCCTCACCGACGTCGTGCGCGAGGAGCTCAACGTGCGCAGCGTGCGCTTCGTCGCCGCGGCAGACGAGCTGGGCAGCTACGAGGTCAAGGCCAACTACCGCACGCTGGGTCCGCTGTTCGGCAAGGACATGCCGTTGGCGGCGGACGCAGTCGCGGCCCTCGACCCTGCCCGCGTCGCCGCGGCGGTTCGCGACGGGGCCAAGATCGGGATCGCTGTCGGCGGACGCGATCACACGCTCTCGGCGGACGACGTGATCCTCACGATGCGCGCGCCCGACGGCTACAGCGTCGAGCGAGAGGGCGCGCACGCCGTCGCGCTGGACCTGTCGATCGACGAGGACCTGCGCCGCGAGGGCCGCGCGCGCGAGATCGTGCACGCGGTACAGAACGCTCGCAAGAGCGCCGGACTGCAGGTCGAGGATCGCATCGCGCTGGCGCTCGCGGGTGACGCCGCCCTGCTCGACGCCGCCCAGACACACCGCGACTACCTGGCTGGCGAGACGCTCGCCGTGGAGCTCGAGCTCGGCGCGACGCTCGACGCCGCGACCGAGTTGGCGCTCCGAGCGCGAGGCGATGCCGCAACCGACCGTGACTACTCAGAAGAGACCGACATCGACGGGCTGGGGCTGACGATCTCGCTGGGCCGCACTAAGCCCAGCTAACCGGCTTGCGGCGTGGTGGCAGCGGTCGGCAGCGCCCGCCGGTTAGCGACCCCGCACAGCGTAGCTACGCTGTGCGACATGAGGACTGTTACTCATCGTGAAATGCGCAATCAAACCGGTGACATCCTGCGTCATGTCGCCGACGGGGAGACCATCCAGGTCACCAATAACGGCCGGGTCGCGGCGTTGATCGTGCCGCCGGGCACCGATCCGCTCGCGGACCTCGTCTCCCGAGGTCAAGTACGGGTGGCGCGAACCCCCCCGTCCAGCTTGCGGTCGATCGTTCGACGCAGAGGCACAGCCGACAGCCAGGCGATAGTGGCCGACGCCCGTGGCCGCTGGTGACGATCAGTTAGCTTCAATCCGAGGCGCTGACCGCGGAGCTGGCAGGGCGCGACGATCGGGGGCTGGTCTCCTCCTGGTTGCTGCACACCGAGATGCACTGCGCCGCAGGCCGCCACCCCGAAGACGTCGACCTCGAGGCGGTGGGGACCATGCTCGATTCCGTGAGCCTGATCGACCTCACACGCGGGGATCTGCTCGCGGCCGGCACGCACGCGCCGCTGCGACCCCACGACGCCATCCACATCGCTGTCGCGCTCAGGGTCGGCGCCGATGAGATCGTCACTTACGACCGGGAGCTTGCCGAGCGGGCGGCAGTAGCCGGCCTGCCCGTGCTGTCACCGGGAACCGGCCCGTAACCCCCTGAGCCTTGCCCCAGGACCGGAGCCCTGCGGGCCGAGGTATCAGCTGGTCGTCAGGCGGGGGTCAGCTCGGACTCGAGCTCCTGCTCCAGCTTCTTCTTGGGGTAGGCCCCGATGACCGTCTTGACCGGCTGACCGCCCTTGAACAGGATCATGGTCGGGATCGAGAGCACCTGGAAGCGCGCCGCGGTCTGCGGGTTCTCGTCGATGTCGAGCTTGACGATGCGCAGGTCGCTGCGCTCGGCTGCGATCTCCTCAAGGACGGGAGCGACGACGCGGCAGGGGCCGCACCAGGGAGCCCAGAAGTCGACGAGCACGGGGCCCTCGGCCTCGAGCACCTCGGCGTCGAAGTTGGTGTCTGTGATCTGGGTGAGTGTGCCTGCCATTGGGATCTCCTTGGTCGCTTGCCTTTACTATACAAAATGAAGGAAGGGTTTCCGTAGGCCTTCGCCGGGTGCCGCGTGAAGGCGCTGATGCAGCTGGGACGCCGTCGATCGCGGGTATCGTGTGCGCCATGGTCCCACTCGCGTCCGCGACTGCATTGGGAATCATCGGTGGGACGATCAGCCTGGCGCTGCTGTGCATCTGGTGGCTACTGCGCGCCGAGCGCCAGGAAACTGACGAAGAAGAAGCCGTGGAACAGGCCCAAGCCGAGGCAGCACGAGCGGCGGTCGAGGACGAGCTCAGTCCCCGCTGAGACACCGTCGGGTGCCGGATCAGCGCACCGTGACCATCCAACCTTCGGAGTTTCGAACGATGGGCGGGTGGATGTGCGTGAGGGCCGTGAACAGATGCGGCGAGACGTACACCTCGATCAGCGCCGACACGACAAGCAGTGGAACGGCGATCGCGACCGTCACGATCGTCGCCGCGAGCAGCTGGTCCCACTCGCCTTTGCGGCTGGCGATGATCCACGCCGCCAGCGGCAGAAACAGCGCGACGAGCTCCAGCACCGCGTGCGGGAGCACACCCAGCAGCAGGATCCCCGGGGCGACGCCCAGGAAGTGGGAGACCCCCGCGAGCGCGTGCCCGATCACGTACGCCTGGGCGCTCAGCGAGAAGGCGGTCGCGAGCGCGACGAACCCGATCGCCAGGCGCCCGCCATGCTCATGCACCCAACGCGAGACGCCTTGGTGGTGCTGAGCCTGCAGCGGCAGCGAGCTGCCGGCGATGAAGCCCGCCACGCAGGCGAGTGCGTGCAGCGCCAGCACCAGCGCGTTCTCGCGCAGCAGGTGCACCACATCGGCAGCGTCGCCGACCGCAAACGGCGGCTGCAGCGTGATGATCTGCTGGTAGCCGTGGTCGAGTGAGGCGACCGCCCACACCGCCAGCAGCAGGCCCACGGCGGCCAGCGCCGAGCCCGCCAGCCAGCGTGCCAGGACCGGCAGTGGCGTGCGCTGCCACGCTCGCAGCGTCGCGCGCGTGTGCCGCGCTCCATGAGCGAGCGCGTAGGCCGAGACGTCCATCTGCAAAGCCCATCGACGGGCCGTCGCACTACCTGAAGCGCAGCAGCGGCACCAGCCACATCGCCTCGGCGGCGATCCGCCAGGACATCTTGCTCGTGCCCTGCTGACGATCGCGGAACGTGATCGGCACCTCGACGACGCGAAAGCCCGCCTGCACGGCTCGATAGGTGAGCTCGACCTGGAACGCGTAGCCCTGCGAGCGCACGCTGTCGAAATGGATCGCCTCGAGCACCTCGCGGCGGAAGCACTTGAAGCCCCCCGTCAGATCGCGCACGCGCAGGCCGAGAACCAGCCGCGCGTATGTCGAGCCGCCCTCGCTGATGACGCGCCGCAACAGCCCCCAGTCGACGACGCCGCCACCAGGCACGTAGCGCGAGCCGAGCGCCAGATCGGCACCGTCACGCACGGCCTGCAGCAGCCGCGCCAGGTCGGCGGGGTCGTGCGAGAAGTCGGAGTCCATCTCCATTACGTAGTCCGCGCCTGCCTCCAGGGCGTGGCGGAAGCCCGCCAGGTATGCCGGGCCGATGCCGTTCTTCTCAGAGCGGTGCAGCACCTGTATCCAGTCGTGCTCGGCGGCGAGCTCGTCGGCGATGCGCCCGGTGCCGTCGGGCGAGCCGTCGTCAACGATCAGGATGCGGAAACCGTCAGGAGCCGCGGCGGCGAGCACCGCGGCGGCGGCCGTGACGATCGCGCGCGCGTTCTCGGCCTCGTTGTACGTCGGCAGTATCAGCCAGGGCTCACCGGACATTGGCCCGGGTACCCTAGCCAACGTGCCAGAGCTGTCCAACGCCGCGATCGCGCAAGCGCTCGAAGAACTCGGCGACCTGTACGAGCTGGACGGCGCGATCGTGCATCGCGTCCTCGCCTACCGCAGCGCAGCCAGGGCGGTGCGCGAGGCGTCGGTGTCGGTCAGCGCGCTCGCGCGTGAAGGTCGCGCCAGCGAGCTGCCCGGGATCGGCAACACGCTCCAGGAAAAGATCCTCGCGCTGATCGAGACCGGCACGATCCCGGCGGCGGAGAAGCTGCGCGCGAAGTTCCCGCCGGGCCTGATCGCGATCACGCGCCTGCCCGGCCTCGGCCCCAAGCGCGCGCGGCTGCTGCACTCCGAGCTCGGCGTCGACTCGCCGCAGGCGCTGCGGGAGGCCGCGCTCGCCCAACGCCTACGGACCGTGCGCGGGCTCGGCCCCAAGCTCGAGGAAAGCGTGCTCACGGCACTCGAGCAGCTCGACGCGAGCCCCGACGCACGTCCGGCGCCGCGCACGCTGCTGCCGCGCGCACTGGAGATCGGCGAAGAGCTCGTCGCCAGCCTGCGCGTCCTCGGCGGCGAGGGGGCGCAGATCGAGCTTGCCGGCTCCGCCCGCCGGCGCGCGGACTCGGTCAAGGACATCGACATCGTCGCCACCACCACCAGGCCGACGACGCTCGCCAAGAGCCTGCACAAGCTCGCGCAGATCGAGCACGTCAGCTCCGCCGGCAAGTCCGGCGCCAGGGCGCGCACCCACTCGGGCATCGGCGTGGACCTGCGGATCGCTGCGCCGGCCCAGCTCGGCAACCTGCTGCAGCACTTCACCGGCTCGGGCAGGCACAACGCAGCGCTGCGCGAGGCTGCCGTGCGCAGTGGCCTGCACGTCTCGGAGTACGGCATCCTCGACGACGCCACTCGCGCCACCGAGACCTGTGTCGGCGAGCTGCAGGTCTACGAGCGACTCGGCCTCGCCTACATCGAGCCGGAGCTGCGCGAGGATCGCGGCGAGCTCGAGGCCGCGCGCACAGGCACGCTGCCGGTGCTGATCGAGCTGGAGGACATCCGCGGCGACCTGCACAGCCACACGATCGCCTCGGACGGTCACAACACGATCGAGGAGATGGCGCTCGCCGCGCGCGAGCGCGGCTACGAGTACATCGCGATCACCGACCACTCGGCCAGCCACGGTTTCGGCAACGACGTCTCGGCCGAGCAGCTGCGCCGTCAGATCGAGCTCGTGCACGAGGCCGACGCGCGCATCGAGGGCATCGAGCTGCTGGCCGGCAGCGAGGTCAACGTGCTGCCGGACGGCTCGCTCGACTACGACGACGCGCTGCTGGCGCAGCTCGACTGGGTGATCGCGAGCGTGCACACGTCCTTCGCGATGGACGCGCAGGCGATGACCGCGCGCATGATCGCCGCGATCCAGCACCCTGCCGTCGACGCCATCGGGCACCCCACCGGCAGGCTGATCGAGCGTCGCGAGCCCTACGCGATCGACTTCGACGCGGTCTTCGCCGCCGCCGCGCGCAGCGGCACGATGCTCGAGATCAACGCCAACCCCGACCGGCGCGACCTCTCCGACATCCACGCGCGCGCAGCTGCGCGCGCGGGCGTCACGATCGTGATCGACTCCGACGCCCACCGCATCCGCACGCTCGCGAACATGCGCTGGGGCGTCTTCACCGCGCGGCGCGCCTGGCTCACCAAGGACGACGTCGCCAACACGCGTTCGTGGCGCGAGCTGAAGGAGCTGGGCAAGCGAGGTGGTCGCTGAGCTCGCTGCGCTACCCGGGCCTGCGAATATGTATCGTAGATGCCCGCGAGACTGTATCGTAGCAAGCTGCGAAATGGTATAGTACGCGTGTGGCAGACGATCCGCGCCAGTACCTGGATGCCCCGCCCAGTAGCTATCGGCGGCGTATCGTCGATGACGAGCTGGACGAGCTGATCGCCGGCCTGCCTGCGATAGCGCTCGAGGGGCCCAAGGCTGTCGGCAAGACCGCAAGTGCGCTGCGTCGAGCGCCAACCGTCTACCGCCTCGACGATCCAGCTGAGCGCTCGATCGCTCAAGCCGATCCGTCGCGCCTGCTGCAGGGCGATCCGCCTGTGCTGATCGACGAGTGGCAGCGCCTCCCCGAGTCCTTCGACCGTGTACGCCGCGCCGTCGATGCAGGCGCTCGGCCTGGGAGCTTTCTGCTCATAGGTTCGGCGTCTCCGACGGAGCCGCCGACGCATTCGGGAGCGGGCAGGATCGTGCAGATTCGCATGCGGCCAATGACGCTCGCCGAGCGTGAGGTCGATGCTCCGACGGTCAGCCTCGGACAACTTCTCCACGGTGGACAGCCCCAGATATCCGGGCGCACCGACGTCAACCTGGAGCGCTACGTGGACGAGATCCTCGGATCGGGGTTCCCGGGGCTCCGCGGGCTCTCCGACCGCCTTGGGCGCGCGCAGCTCGATGGCTACATCGATCGCATCGTCGATCGCGACTTCGACGAGCTCGGCCGACAGGTACGGCGACCGGCGACCTTGCGCAGGTGGATGCAGGCGTATGCGGCGGCCACCGCGACGACTGCCTCCTTCGAGAAGATTCGCGACGCTGCGACGAGCGGCCACGGCGAGAAGCCCGGCAGAACCACGACGCGACCATACCGAGACGTGCTCGAACGCCTATGGATCCTCGATCCGGTTCCAGCGTGGCTGCCTTCCCGCAGCCGGCTCGCACGCCTCTCGGCGCCACCAAAGCATCACCTGGCGGATCCGGCGCTCGCGGCGCGACTCCTCGGCCTCGACGCCCCGACCCTGCTCAGCGCTCGCCCGACTGGCCCCCCGATCGCTCGCGAAGGAACGCTGCTCGGCGCGCTCTTCGAGTCACTGGTCACGCTCAGCGTTCGCGTCTACGCCCAGGCCGCCGAGGCGCGAACCGCTCATCTGCGCACATGGAGCGGAGATCGCGAGATCGACCTGATCGTCGAGCGCCGAGGGCGGATGCTTGCGATCGAGGTAAAGCTCGGCCAGACACCCGAGGAGCGCGACGTGCGGCATCTCCTCTGGCTACGCAACGAGATCGGCGAGCACCTCGCCGACGCGATCGTCATCACTTCCGGCCAGGCCGCCTACCGGCGCGCAGACGGAATCGGAGTCGTACCTGCGGCATTGCTCGGACCGTGAGACGCACGCGATCTGACAGGCGCTAGGTCGGCTGGAGCTCGAGCAGCCGCGCGAGCAGCTGCTCGGCGACCACACGGTCGACCGCCGCGCGCGTGAACGGCGCCAGTGCCTCAGGCGCGCGCGCCGCATAGTCGGCCCGCGGATCGAGCAGCGCCGTGCGCAGCGCGCCGCCGAGATCGTCGCCGACGAGCCGGGGATCGAGCGTCCGCGCGAGCGCCAGGGCGGCGTACGGCCCAGGCGCAGGCGTGGTCACGAGCATGCAGCCGTCGGCCAACGCCTCCAGCTGCGCGATGCCGTAGTCCTCGCGTCGCGGCGCGCACACGAATACGCGGGCGCGCCGCAGCAGCGCGCGGTACCGATCCTGAGCGAGCGCACCGACGACGCGTACGCCATCCTCGCCGGCCGCCAGGCCGGCCTTCTCCAGATCCTCCTCCTTCGCGCCCGCCACCACCAGCTCGCGCGGCACGCCCGCCGGCAGCTCAGCGCACACCCGCCTCCACGCCTCCAGGACGCGGTCGAAGCCCTTCTTGCGTGGGTTGGCGGCGTAGGTGATGGCCGCGATGTCGCGCTCGTGCTGCGGCGCCCCAGACGCTTGCACCGGCACCGGCACGACCAGCGTGCGCTCCGTTGCGCGCGCGCCCGCACGCGTCTTGCTCAGGCCGGCGGCGCTCCACGGCAGCAGCAGCGGCGCCTGCTCGAGCCTGCGCCGCTCGAGCGGACGCTGCCACAGCCCGTGACGACCCGGCCGATTGCCCGCGGATGTGGCGTCGAAGCGGATCGCGCCAGGGCGCGGCCAGAGGAGCGCGGCGGTCGTGCTCGAGTAGACGATCGCTCGCGGCGCAGAGCTCTGTTGCGCGAGCGCCGCGTCCGCAGCGGCGCGCGCGGCGCGCGCCCACGAGAGGTCTGTCAGCGCAAACGTCCGCAGCGGCCGCGGCCGCTGCGCGCGCGCGATCTGAACGTGTGCGCCGGCACGTCGCAGCGAGTCGCACAGCTCCTCGTCGGCCGTGCGCAGCCCCTGAGTGGAGCCCAGCGACACGATCAGCACGTCGAGCGCGCGCGGCGCGGCCTGCATCTCAGGTGACAGCGCCGTCGGCGTGCTCGGGGCGCGCCGTTTTGAAGCCGGGCGTGCGCATCAGCGCGATCGGACGCACCGGCGAGGTGCGGCGTACGTAGAACGACGCGCCGTCGCGCTCCTCGATCGCCTCGACGGCAGCATCCTGGCGGCGCCACGCCAGCGCCCAGATGATCGCAAAGCCCGCCGCGATGCCGGGGATCTGCGGCGCCAGAAAGGCGAGCCCGCCGGATAGCAGCGTGAACAGGCCCAGCGGCCACAGGCGGTTGAGCAGGATCGCGCTCGGATGCAGCTCAGGCAGCGAGTTGCTCGCCTGAGCGCTCGCCAGCAGACGCGCGATCGGCGGGTTGGTCTGCGCGCGCCTGCCCAGCGTCGAACCGATGCCGGCCGCGATCAGCCACCACGCGACCGCGATCCCCGCTAGCTGCGTATTCGAGCGGGCGCTCGCCGCGATCACCGTCACCGCCGCCAGCGCAGTAGCGGCGCCGGCGCTGAGCAGCACGGTCGTCCTGAGGAAGTCAACGAACCGCACAGCGCTACAGCAGCGCCTCGAGCAGTTCCCGCACGCCGCCCGGACCGTCCACCGTCAGGTCGGCCTCGAGCGCAAGGCCGGGAGGCGCTTCGTCGGAGCTCACCGCCACGCACAGCGCGCACGCGAGCTCGCCCGAGGAGACCATCGTGCGCAGGCCGCGAAACGCGTCAAGATCGGTCGTGTCATCGCCGGCGTACAGAGCCGCGGTGACGTCTGAGCCGCGCAACAGCGCCGCGATCCCAAGACCCTTGTCGAGCACCACCGGCGGACGCACCTCGAGCACCTTGCGTCCCCAGTGCACCGTCAGGCCCGCCTGTTCCGCGCGCCGCGCGATCTCCTGCACCGCCCGTTCGGCCGCCTCCTCGTCCGGTGCGCCGCGCCAGTGGAACGCCGCAATCGCTTCCTTGTCCTCGCTGCGCACGCGGATACGCTGCAGCTCGCTGGTGTACACGCTTGCCGCGAACTCGCGCACGCGCGCCGTCCACGCCGCCAGCTCCGGGTCGACCTCCGGGCTCGTCGTTCCCGGGCGCAGCAGCTCGCCGCCGTGGTTGCCGACGTAGGCGATCGTCCCGATTGCCACGATCTGGCGGGCCGTGCTCGCACGCCGCCCGCTCACGCAGCCGACCACGCGGTAGCGGCGCGCGATCTCGATCAACAGACCGCGCGTGGCCTCGGGGACATGCGCGTCGGCCGCGTGGCGCACGATCGGCGCCAGCGTGCCGTCGATGTCGAACAGCACGGCCGAGCGGCCGGGGTCAGCGCGGATCGGCCCGAGCGCCTCCACGAGCGTTGCGGCTGGGGACACGGGGTCTAGTATGCCGCGCATGGTCGCCGGCCTGCCCGCTCGTGCAAGTGGCCGCTGAGCGTAGCTTCGGGCGGCCACTTCGGTTGATGGCGATCGGGACGCTCGCCGGCCTCTTCAGCGGTCTGTTCGGCGTCGGCGGCGGCAGCGTGATCGTGCCGCTGCTGATCCTGTGGCTCGGCTACGACGAGCGTGGCGCGACCGCCACGTCGCTCGCTGCGATCGTGTTCATCGCCGGGTTCGCCGCGGCCGTCCAAGGCGTCTACGGCAACGTCGACGTGCTCGATGCCGCGCTCGTCGGCGTCCCCGCGGTCGGGGGAGTGCTGATCGGCACCTGGCTGCAGCAGCGCCTGCAAGAGCGTGTGATCGCGCTGCTGTTCGCCGGCGTGCTGATCGCCAGCGCCGTCGAGCTCCTCCGATGATCGGCGCCCTCGGCATCGGTCTCGCCGCCGGGATCATCGCCGGCCTGCTGGGCGTCGGCGGCGGTGTGCTGTTCGTGCCCGGGCTCGTGTTCTTCCTTGGCCTCGGCCAGCATCAGGCTGAGGCAACGTCGCTGCTCGCGATCGTGCCCGTCGCACTCGTCGGCACCTACCGCCAGGATCGCTACGGCAACGTACATCGCCACGACGCGCTGCTGCTCGGGCTGCTGTCGCTCGCCGGCGCCGCCGGGGGCGTCGCGCTCGCGAACGCGCTCTCCGGCACCGTGCTGCGCGACGCGTTCGCGGCGCTGATGGTGATCGTCGCCGCACAGCTCGTGCACAGGGCGCTGCGCGGTGGCGAGGCCGCCAAAAAGTCGTAGACTGAACGCACATGGGACTCGATAACCCACTCCACATCGCCTTTCTCCTGATCGTGCTGCTGCTCGTCTTCGGCGCCAAGCGGCTGCCCGAGCTGGGCCGCTCGCTCGGCTCCGGTATGCGCGAGTTCAAGGACTCGATCAGCGGCGAGGCACACCCGACGATCACGCAGAGCACCCAGCAGCAGCCCGCACCGCCGCAGCCCGTTGCCGCGCAGGCACCTGTCGTCGCCCCGCCAGTGGTGGCGCCGACCCCCGCGCAGGCCGTCCAGGCGCCGGCGGAGCCCGCTCAGCAGGCCTAGGCTCTACAGGCTCCGTCGGAGCGAGAAGCGCAACCAGCGCAGGCTACGGCGCGGCTCAGCCGTGAGTGCGGGCCGCGGCGCGGCTCAGCCGTGCAGGATCGGACCGCTTTCGACGGCTTCGAATTCAGAACCGGGCACGCGCTTGATTTCTTCCAGGTTTTCGTCGTTCCAGCCGGGGTTGGGCGCGCCGGTGATGAACCACGGCGAGCCGTTGTCCGCGACGATCAGCCCGTAGCGCTTGAGCGCTTCCAGGATCACGAGCGACTCACCGCTGAAGCCGGCGAGGCTGTAGCTCGCCTTCAGGCGCAGCCGCAGGCCCATCGGCGGCAGGTTCGGGTTCGAGCTGGAGGACGCGTAGTGCGTCGCCGGGTGGATATAGCCGTTCTGCGTGCTCGGCACCGTCACGCGCAGCGCGTGGTCGATCTGGCCGGAGCTGACCTCGGGATAGCGGGCTAGCAGCGGGAAGATCGGCAGGCCGGCCGCGTCGGCGGAGGTCCAGCCTTCGGGTCGCAGCGCGTCGCTTCGCAGGTTGAAGACCGCGCCCGACGCCGCCACCCAGCCTTCGCCCCTGCGCTTGGCTTTGTAGAGCTCGTAGTCCATGCAGGTGCCTTCCTGCAGCACGAGCACGTGCTTGTCACCGTGCCCCTTCTTGCCGCCACCCTCGATCGGCGCGTTGGCCGGCACCGGATACGGTCCTTGGTCGGATTCCGAGGCGTACGGTTTGAACTTGATCGGCACCTTCGGCTGGCTCGCGCCGACCACCGTGTACGGGATGCCGTAGCTCGGGTTGGTGCCGAAATCGGGGTGCAGGTGCGCGCTCAGCCCGATGCTCGCAACGTAGTTCGCCGAGTTGGGGTTGACCGGCGCGTTCGCGATTTCCTGGTTCAGCGGGTCTTCCGCCGGCAGGATCGGGCAGCCGTATTCCTGCGGCCCCGCGCTGGCCTTTTGGACGTGGCCGTGCCGGCGCGCGGAGGACGCCGCTGAGGCCGAGCCGGCGAGCCCGGCGCCCGCCAGCGCCGCCGTCAGTGCCAGCGCCGCAGTCTGTATCGCGGTGGTTATACGCATCTCGTCGTCGCGACACTGACGGTAGCGGCGCGGAGCGTCCCAGGACGACTCGCTGGACGACCGTTGCTCACGCCGGCCAACCCGTGGACGCTGCGCTCAGCCCACAGAGGGCTCGGCCTGCAGCACCGTCGGACGCGCCTCCTGCAAGAGCGGTGCGCCGCAGTGCCAGCAGTAGGCGGCGCCGCGACTGTGCACGGCGCCGCAGGCGCGGCACTGGCCGTGGATGCCGGCCTCGGCGGTCGCGAGCAAGCGCTGCACCTCGCCGAGCTGCGCGTCTGCCTCCTGCAGCTCGGACGCTTTGCGCGCGAGCACGTCGAGGCGATAGTGGTCGCGGATCGCCATCTCGTAGGCGAGGCCGCCGAGGTCCCACGTCAACGACGCGACCTGCTCGGCGAGCTCCAGGCGCCGGCGGCGCAGCTCGGACATCGACCCGTTCGGCACGGGGAGTCCTCCTGCCGGGAGCACGACCCCGCCGGCGTCCGCGCTCGCGCCGTCCTGGCCGTTGTCGCCGTGCGCGCTCACTTGACTTCGATCGGCCCGTGGGTCAGTTCGTTCAGTTCCTTCTCGTGCGTCTTGCCGGTCGATTTTTCGAGTTTCGTGATCTTCGTCGTGCTCACCGCTTTCGCAGGTGGCGGTTTGGCGGCTGTCTTTGCTTCGGCCTTTTCTTCGGCCTTCGCTTCCGCCTTTTCCTGTTCTTCTTCGCTCTTGGGCGAACTGCTGGACTTGGCCGGCGTACTCGCCGACGGCGTCGTGGTGGTCGGCGTGGTGCTCGCGGCAGCGGCCGGCGCGCCGGCGAGGCCTTCGACTTTGATGATCTGCGGTCCGGAGGCGACGGCTTTGTCCTGGGTCACCCAGTGCCCGACGAGCAGTCCGACGATCAGCGCCAGCAAGAGCACCGATAGGGCGACGAACAGCGGCGCGTAACGGCGCAGCCACGGCGGGCCGCCGACGCCGTCGAAGTAGGGCGAGTAGGCAACGGGCATCGCGCCGACGGAACCGGCGCCCAGCTGGGGCTGGCGCTCGGTCTCGAGCACGTCGAGGAACGCGAGCCGCACGGGAGACACGGGCTGCCCGCACGACAGGCAGTAGCGCTGATCATCCACCAGCGGCGCCGAGCAATTGGCGCAGGTGTGACTCTCGGACGGCACCGGCGCGAGGTTCGTCATCGCCCCGTGCCGGTCACAGCACTGCGCCTGCTCATCCGAAGGCTCCGCGGACGTATTCCCGTGTGCGCGTCGCACGCGGTTCCTCGAACAGCTCCTGCGTGGTCCCGAACTCGACGAGGTCGCCGAGGTACATGAACGCGACCTTGTCGGCGACCCGGTGCGCTTGGGCGAGGTTGTGCGTGACGATCACAACGGCGAGGTCGCGGCGCAGTTCGCCGATCAGCTGCTCGATCACCCCGGTCGAGATCGGGTCGAGGGCGCTGCACGGCTCATCCATCAGCAGCACCTCGGGCCGCGGTGCGATCGCGCGGGCGATGCACAGGCGCTGCTGCTGGCCGCCGGACAGCCGCAGCGCGGGACGGTCGAGATCGTCGCGGACCTCGTCGTACAGGCCTGCGCGGCTGAGCGCGTCGATCACCAGCGGCTCGAGCTCGCGCCGTCCGGGGCGCCGGCGCCCCTGCTCGCGCAGCGCGAAGGCGACGTTGTCGAAGATCGACATCGGGAAGGGGTTGGGCTGCTGGAAGACCATTGCCACGCGCGAGCGCAGTTCGGTGTCGACGAGCTCGTGGATGTCCTCGCCGTCGAGCAGGATCTCGCCGGTGCGCGACGCGCTGGCGGTCAGCTCGGTGAGGCGGTTGAGCGTGCGCAGCAGCGTCGTCTTGCCGCAGCCGGAGGGCCCGATCAGTGCCAGCACCTCGCCCTGGTGCACGGGCAGCGAGACGGACTTGACGGCCTCCTTGCCGGAGTAGGCGACGGTCAGGTCACGGATGCTCAGCCGTTCCGGGCCGGCGGTGGAGAGCGATGCGCGCACGGCCTCGCGCTCGCGCACCGGGCGCACCGGCGTTGGCGCGCGGTCGAGCACGATCGTGCGCACCGGCGGCACCGGCGTGCCGGGGTCGGCCGGCGCCTCGCTCGCGAGCGCCGGCTCGTGCTCCTCACTAATGAAGCTCCAAGGGTCCAAAACCATCTCTTCAGCGCTCATCGGGCACAAACTCCATCGACTTGACTTTGGCCATCAGATCACTGAGGTTAGCGGTTTTTCGCCAGATTTGTGAAAAGTTGCCGGCGAATGGCTCAGACGACCGCGCCGATCGGCGCGAGTCCGCTCGAGTCGGCGTGCGCGCGTCCGATGCGGTCGACGAGCAGGTTCAGCAGCAGCACGAAGATCAGCAGCAGGAAGGCGGCGGCGTAGGCCTTCTGCGGTGCGCCGCCTTCGCCGGCGGGCGAGTTTTCATAGATGTAGCTCGTGAGCGAGGAGCCGGTGCCGCGCAGCACGTTGATCCCCGGGAACGAGCCCTGCGTTTCGATGCGCAGCGTGCTGCCGAGGAGGAGCAGCACGATCGCGGTCGAGCCGATGATGCGGCTGATGCCGAGCGTCGCGCCGGTGGCGATGTTCGAGCGCACGCTCGGAAGCAGCACCCGCCGGATCGTCGTGATGCGTGTCTTTCCAAGCGCGAAGGCTGCCTCGCGCTGGTGCCCGGGCACCGCCTGCAGCCCGTCGCGGGTGGCTGTGTAGATCGGCGGCAGCGCGAGCAGCGACATCATCGCGCCGGCCGCGATGAACGAGTTGCCGTACACGCCGCCGCCTTCGGAGGTGAAGGAGAACGGCGCGAACAGCGACGTCTGGAAGATCGCCAGCCCGAAGATCGCGATCACGATGTCGGGAGTGCCGGCGACGATCTCGATGCTCGACTCGACCACGCGTCCCAGCCAGCTAGGACGACCGTACTCGGTGATCCACACGGCGCTGGACAGCGCGAGCGGTATCGCGAGCACGATGCCGATCACGGTCAGGATGATGGTCCCGAGCAGCGGGTCGAGGAAGCCACCGGAGCCGGCCTGGTCACCGCTCGCCTGCGGGCGCGAGAAGATCAGCCCCGGGCGCAGGTACTGGATGCCGCGGTAGCCCATGTACAGCACGATCGCGGCGGCAATCACGCACAGCCCGATGCCGACGGTCCACGCGAGGACGAGCACGAACCGGTCGCCCCAGCGCCAGCTCATCGGCGAGGAGCGCCGCCCGCGCCCGCCGGGGCGCTGTCCCTGCCCGTGCGAGGAGCCGCGCGGCGCGCCGGGGGCATGTGGGGAGAGCGTGCTCATCCGCGTGTCTGGTACTTGCGCAGCGGCAGCTTGACGAGGTAGCCGGCGATCGACAGCGCGAAGGCCGAGAACAGCAGCAGCAGCGCGAACCCGTACACGGCTGCGCCGAGGGCCGGCGAGTTGAGACCGTCGCGGTAGTCGACGATCGCCGAGGCGAGCGTGCGCAGCGGCTCGAAGAAGAACGCGACACCGTCGCCGGGACGGGGGATGAAGGTCTTGCCACCGGAGACCATCTGGATCATCACGGCCTCGCCGATCGCACGCGCGGTGGCGAGCACGGCCGCGGCGACGATCGCGGGCCGGATCGCCTTCAGCGTGACGGCGCGTACCGCACGCAGCGGGTTCAGCCCGAGCGCGACTGCACCCTCGCGCCACGAGGGCGGCACCGAGAACAGCGCCTCGCAGATCAGCGCGATCATGATCGGCGTGATCATGATCGTGAGAATCAGCGCGGTCACGCCCAGCCCGCCGCCGGTCAGCTGCACGGTGCTCTGCAGCGACACCTTCTCGTGGTTGGTGACGAGATGGTTGCTGACGAACGGCACCAGCACCAGGATCCCGATCAGCCCGTAGATCACCGACGGCACCGAAGCGAGCAGGCGCACCATCGGGATCACGATCCTGCGCACGCGCGCGGGCGCGAGCTCGACGATGAACACCGAGGAGAGCAGCGCGATCCCGAGGCCGAGGACGACGGCGATCGCGCTCGTGATCAGCGTCCCGTAGATCAGCGGCCACGCCCGCAGGTGAAAGACCGCGGCAGCCGGGCTGGTCGTTGCGGCGGTCATCCTGTTGACCTCCGCTTCGAAGTCGCCGCCGCCGAACACCCAGCTGATGCCGTTGTGCTCGAACAGCGGCCAGGCGCGGCTCGCGACGAACACGACCATCGCCACGACGCCGGCGGTGATCAACAACGACACCGCGCCGAGCGTACGCTCGGCGCGGTGGTCGGGCCAGGGCTTTTTCAGCCGCTCCAGCAACTTCTAGGCGATCGGAACCCACTGGCTGGCGATGATCTTCTCCGCCGAAGCCGAGCGTTCGACCCAATTGATGAACGAGGCGGCGCCGCCGGTGGCTCTGCCTTTGGTGACCTCGAAGAACACGGCCACGCCTGGGTACTGCCCGGAGGCTGCGGTGGTCTTGTTGCACGCGACGCCGTTGGCGGCGACGGGGTTGACGGTGCCTTTGTCCGCCTGGTAGTTCGACAGGAAGCCGATGCCGCCGGGCGTGCTTTCCACCTGCTGGCGCATCAGACCCTCAGTCGACTCTTCAGTAGCGCTGGGCGCGACGCTTTTGCCTTCCAGCAGCAGCGACTTGAAGCTCGTCAGCACGCCGGCGACGGCCGTGCGCGTGATCAGCTGGATCGGCCCGGACGCGGTGGCGCCGGACACTTCGCTCCAGTTCTTGGTCTTGTCGGTGAAGATCGAGGTGATCTGTTTCTCGGTGAGGTTTCCGAGCGTGTTGGACTTGTTGGTGACCACGCAGATCGCGTACTTGGCGATCGGGTAGAAGTCGAGGCCGGCGTCGGCGCTGGTGTATTCCTGTGCGACGTCGGCGATCGTGTCGCTGCCGTTTTGGACGTTGTTGAGGCCGACCGTCGTACCACCCTGGGTGACCTTGAACCTGACCTTGTTCGGGTGCAGCTTCTCGTACTTCGCGACGAGCAGCGTCACGAGCGGATACGAGGAAGTGGCCCCGCTGATGGTCACGAGCGAGGTTGCACTGGCGCCCACAGGCGCCGCAACCCCGACCACGCCAGCCACCGTGAGGGCGACGGAGAGACGGCGGATTCGATGCATTTCAGAAAGGCTCCGTTTCAGGATCGAGTTGATGGACGTTTGACAACGTGGAGCGCGGAACATACCATATCCCCACAGTTTTGATCGACATTAGCTATTTTATAGACAAGGTCCGGAACCGTCGGGGTCCGACCGGCGGGGCAGGACAGGGTTGGCGGGTTTTCCGCTCGACAAAATGAACAACACGCCTGATAACAAGAAGTTGTCCTTCCGCGCGCCGTCGGCGCGCGCAACCGCGGTGCTGGCCGCGGCGATGCTCGCGATCGGGGTGGCGGTCGGCGCCGCGATCGGCCCGGCGCCGAGCCCCTCGCAGGCAGATCCGAGCCTGCCGGTGCTGCTGCAGACGCTCGCGCAGAGCGCCGCCGCGAGGGCGGCTCAGAGCCCGACCGCCGCCGCCGCGCCGCCGGCGGTCGTGGCCGAAGCGACGCCGAGGCGCAAACGCCGCCACCACCTCAAGGCCTCGAGCGAAGGCGAAGCGGCGAGCACGCCGGCCGCCGAAACCGGGTCAGAAACGAGTTCGCCGCCGTCCTCGACGACGCCGACGAGCGCGCCAAAGGCCAACGCCCTCGCGCCGGTGACGCACGTGTGGCTGATCGAGCTGTCGGGCACCTCCTTCGAAGCGGCGAGCGCCGCGGCGACGGCCGCCCCGTACATCCACACGCAGGCGGTCCCCGCGGGGACGCTGCTGGGCGGCTGGTCGGGGCTCGACGGGGGCGCCTTCGCCAGCGAGGCGGCGCTGCTGGCCGCGGGGGGACCGCAGCTCGTGGACACGATCGTGCAGCCGCCGTGCCCGGAAGGCGCCGCCGGTGCGGCGTGCGCACCGGAAACACTCGGAGCGCTGACGGCCGCCGATGAATTCCTGAAGGCGACGGTGCCGACGATCACCTCGAGCGCCGCATTCCGCGAAAACGGCCTGATCGTGGTGACGTTCGCGTCGATCGCCACCGCCACAGCCACCGGCCTGCCGGTGGGCGCGAGCACCGCGACGCTGACCGCGCAGCCACCGGCCGGCGTGCTGCTGATCTCACCGTTCGCCGCGGTCGGCGCGCACCGGTCTACCGCCTTCAACCCAGCTTCACCAAAGCAGAGCGTCGAAAAGCTGCTGCGGCGATGAGCGACCCATCAACCAATGAAACGGAGACCCGTTGCACGTACTGAAAACAGCCCACCACAGAGCGACATGGTGGCTCGCCGCGATCGTGGGCTTGCTCGCCCTGCTCCTCGCGACCCCGGCGATCAGCCATGCCGAAGAACCCAACCCCAACAACTACAACTGCATAGGCAAAATCGCCGCCGGCGAAGCGGAAGAAGGCAGCGAAGAACAGCAGGTGAAGTACGAGTTCTACTGCGACGGCCCGATCACCGGCTACCAGCTGGAGGCGCAGGTGCCTGTAACGGGAAACCAGGGTCAGCCGGAGGTGACGTCGAACGCAACGCTGAAGCCGCTGTCGGACACCTTCTCGTGCTCGGGTGAATTCCCCGGCTGGGCGGTCAACTGCGTCGGCCTCGCCAAGCAGGGATTCGAGACCGTCACAGGCCAGTTCGCGATCGGCACGAAGCTGTGCAAGGAGCCGCGCGTCGATCCGCTGCTGACGGTGACCTACGCGTACCTGGAAAAGGGCGTTGTCACCCAGGCGATCTCCGGGCCGTTCGACCTGGGCCGCCCGACTGGCTGCCACCCGGACGCGCTCGCGGGCGGAACGCGGCTCGACCCCAAGCCTGTGGTCGTGCACCACAAGAAGAAGTCGAGCAAGGGCAAGGGCAAGCCGAGCAGCAAAGGCAAAAAGCCCGTCACGAAAAAATAGTGCCGGCAGGCAGCACTCGGTCCGGCCGGGCGTGAGCGGCCGGACCTCCGCGGGCGGCGTCGCGACACGCGCGACGCCGCCGCACGACTCAGAGATCGAGCAGGAAGCGCAGTGCACGAGCAGCTTGGAACATGGCTTCGTCATCCACGACGCCAAGTCGGCCGAGCAGACGCTGCTCGGAGACGGACTTGACGTCCTCGCACTTTGCGTAGCGGGCCGCTCGCGTCTCGCTGCGAATCACTGCCTGACGCGTTCGGACGGGCGGAGTCCGAGACGCATCAGACGATCTGACGACGTCCGATCCGGCGATTCGCAGCGTCTGTCCGGAGCTCGGTCAGGGCAGCTTGACACGCCCGTGCGGGCGGGATGGACTGGAAGCGTGGGATCACGCTGGCGCGCGTCGGACCGAGACACCAAGATCGCACTCGTTGGCATCGTCAGCCTTCTCGGCGGGGCGATCGCGGTGCGAGCATGGCTGATGACCAGCTACCCCCCGGGGTTCCTGGGGTTTCCGGACTCCGCCAACTACCTGCTCGCGGCTGCGAAGGGCATCTTCGACGACCCGCAACGTCCGGCCGGATATCCGCTGTTCCTGCACCTGGTCCACCATCTCAGCAACTATCTGCCGTTCACCATCGGCGTGCAGCACGCCACGGGTGTCGCGAGTGGCCTGCTGCTCTACGCCTCGGTGCGGCGTACGGGCGCGCCCGCGTGGCTGGGACTCGTGCCCGCGGCGATCATCTTCTTCGGCGGCACCGGGCTGATCCTGGAGCACTCCCTGCTCTCCGACCCGCTGCTGAGCTTCCTGCAGGCGCTTGGCATCTACTTCGTGATCCGCGCGCTGGAGGACTCCCGTGCACGCTGGTCGCTGCTCGCCGGCGTCGCGGTCGGGCTGTCCTTCTGGGTCAGGACGGTCGCGATCTCAAGCGCAGTTCTCATACCGGTGGTCCTGCTGTGTGGCACACCGGGCGGTCTACGCCGGAGAGTGCTCAGCGCCAGCTTGATGTCACTCGCCGTGGTGGTCCTGATCGTCGCCTATGTCGGGGCCCAGGACCTTTTCACCGGCTATCTCGGCTACGAGCGCCAGGGCGCCTGGAACTTGTATGGGCGGGTAGCAACATTCGTGAACTGCGACGGCTTCACACCTCCGCCAGGCACGCGCTTCCTGTGCCCGGGCGAACCGCTCGGCCATCGCATGTCCCAGAACGGGTTTCAGTACAGCTCCTCCTCGCCGGCGATAAGGCACTTCGGCGGCCCCGCCGAAGCGTCGTCCGCTGCAAATCGGTTGCTCTTGAAGTTCAGCACCGCGGCGATCGAGCACGAGCCGGGCGCTTACGCGGAGGCGATCGCGCGAGGACTTGACTTCTACGTGTTCCCACGAGTGGGCGAAGGCTACACGCCAGAAGCCCTACGCACGGAAGTGATCAGCACCCTCGCCCGCGCACGAGCCGGGCGGTCGTTCTACGCGATGTTCTACTCCGACGCCCGGAGCTACACGGGATCGGCGAGCAGCGCCAGCGTTCTATCGACGTATGAACGCTACACCCGTGTTCAGGGGCCCCTGATGGTGATTCTGCTGCTGTTCGCGATCGGCGGGCCGCTCTTTCTACGTGGACGCACGCGCTGGGCGGCGGCCACCTTCACGCTCACAGCTATCTTCAGCATCACCTTCGCGATCGCCGGCAACAGCTACGACGCGCGCTACGCATATCCCACCTTCGGCCCGCTGGGCGCGGGGGCCGCACTGGGCGCGTGGGGAGCATGGCTCTTCCTCGCCCGCAAGGTTCGCGAGCTGCGGGAGCGACAGACGGTCGCCAGCGCCAAGGCGTGACGCTCGGGCCTACAGCAGGCTGGAGGTCATGCGTTCGACCTCGGCGATCGAGGTCGATGCCTTCGCGGACCTTCTGCAGGCCGTCGTCGCGCAGGCGCAGCATGCCTTCGGCGAGCGCGACGTCGACCATCGAATCGACGGAGGCGCGCTCGAGGATCAGCGCGCGGATCGGCTCGGAGACGGTCATGACCTCATACAGCGCGACGCGGCCACGGTAGCCGGTGGCGCCGCAGCGCGAGCAGCCGACGGCCTCGAGCGGCTCGGTCGCCGGCGAGTCCGTGTTCGGCGAGCACCGACTCGGGGACGCTTCTGAGCGCGCTTGCAGTGCTTGCACAGCATGCGCACGAGGCGCTGGGCGACGATGCAGTCGACGGCGGAGGAGACGAGGAAAGGCTCGATGCCCATGTCGATCAGCCGCCCGAGCGCGCTGGGCGCGTCGCGCGTGTGCAGCGTCGAGAGCACGAGGTGCCCGGTGAGCGCGGCCTCGACGGCGATGTGCGCCGTCTCGACGGTCGCGGATCTCGCCGACCATGATCACGTCGGGGTCGGCGCGCAGCATCGAGCGCAGCCCGACGTCGAAGGTGACGCCCGCCTTGGGCGCGATCTGCATCTGCTTGATGCCGGCGATGCGTTTCTCGACGGGGTCCTCGATCGTGAGGATGCTGCGATCGCCGTCGTTGAGCGCGTGCAGGGCGGCGTACAGCGTGGTCGACTTGCCGGAGCCGGTGGGGCCGGTGACGAGCACGGCGCCGTTGGGCCGTTTGATCGCGCTGCGAGAAGCGCTCGAGCTCTGCGCCCTGCATGCCGAGCGACTCGAGGCCGTCGACGGCGACGGCGCTGCCCTGGTCGAGGATGCGCATGACGACGCCCTCGCCGTTGACGAGCGGCAGCGTGACGACGCGAATGTCGACGCGGCGCCCGTCGACGGTCAGCGCGAAGCGCCCGTCCTGGGGCACGCGCTTCTCGGAGATGTCGAGGTCGGCCATGATCTTGATGCGCGAGACGACGCCCATGGCCATCCGGCGCTTGACGGTGGCGGCGGGGGCGAGCACGCCGTCGACGCGGAACAGGACCTTGGTGTCGCCCTCCTCGGGGTTGACGTGGATGTCGGAGGCGCCCTGCTGGACGGCCTGGGCGACGATCGAGTGCACGAGCTTGATGATCGGGCGCGTCGCTGTCGGCCTCGTCGACGTGAGGTCGCGTTCGCCCGCCTCCTCCTCTTCCTCGTCGACGATGTCCTCGATCGACTCGTCCATGCGCGCGAGCCGCGCGAGCAGCAGGTTGAGGTCCTCGACGGAGGCGGCCGCGGGCCTGATGCGCCGGCCGGTCATCATGCCGACGTCGTCGATCGTCAGCACGTTGGTGGGGTTGGCCATCGCGAGCAGCAGCGCGCCGTCGTCGGTGAAGCCGACGGGCAGCGCCTGGTAGCGCTTGGCGGCCTGGACGCCGATCGAGGTTGACGGCGCCCATGTCGAGGTCGAAGATGGCGAGGTCGACGAAGTCCAGGCCGAAGCGCTCGGCGACGACGCGCGCGAGCTGGTCGTGGCGCAGGATGCCGCGCTCGACGAGCACGACGCCGGTGGGCCGTCCTTGGTCGCGGGCGGCGGCGACGCCTCCTCGACGGTCTCGTGGTCGGCGAGGCCGAGGTCGACGACGACCTCGCCGATCATCCGCTGCGAGCGCCCCGGGTTGCGCGGCGGGTATAGGCCCTTCTGCTCCTGCTCGGTCGGCTGCTGCGCTCGCTCGCTCGACGCTCGTCCACGGCCTCTTCGGCGGCGGCGTCCGCAGACGTGCCAACGGTTGGCGTGGCGGAATCGCCCATCACAGGCTTCTATCGGCATTGCGCGGGGCCCGCTTGACCGAATATCCGGCGCTGTTCCAGCGCGAGAGCCGCGCGGGGCACGCGGCGGGCCCGCTCAGGCCGTGACGGCGCTGCCTGCGAGCCTCGTCTCGAGCGCGCCCTTGACTTGGGCGTCGAGCGCGTTGAGCCGATACAGCGCGAGCGCCTCGGGCGAGGCGAAGCGCTGCCCGGAGACTGCTCGGGCCCGTGGTGGAGCATCACGCAGTGCTCGAGCGCGAGCCTGCGCTCGCTGTCGAGGATCGTCGGCGCGTGCTCGGCGATCACGCGCAGGCCGAGCTCGATGTGCCCGAGCAGCGTGCCTTCGCGGCTGCGCTCGATCTCGGCGCCGTAGGTGAACTCGCGTGTCTTGCCGAGGTCGTGGACGATTGCGGCGCTGAGCAGCAGGTCGCGATCGAGTCGCGGATGCAGCGTGCACAGCTCGAGCGCCATCGTGGCGACGGCGACGGTGTGCTCGAGCAGGCCGCCGAGGTAGGCGTGGTGGCCGCGGTGGCGCGGCGGACCGCGGCCACGCTGGGGAGACCGGTCGCTGCGGGGGCGGGCAGCGAGCAGGGCGCGAGGCGCAGCTGCGTCGCGCAGCGCTGGTCGCCGAGCAGCGTCTCGAGCAGCGCCTTCAGCGCCGGGTCATAGACCTCGCGCGCGAGGTGCTCGAGGAAGCCTTCGAGCTCGTCGCGGTCGCGGTAGGCGGTGGGCAGGAAGCGCGTCGGGTCGGCCGGACTGGCCCTCGGCGCGCGCGATCGCGCGCAGCTCGATCTGCAGCTCGTCGCGGAAGCGCTGCACGCGCCCGCGCACGCGTACGAGCTCGCCGCGCTCGAAGCGCCCGGCGAGCAGGTCGGCGTCGCGGAAGGCGCGCGCGACGATCGCGCCGGTGCTGTCGCGCAGCTCGACGTCAGGTAGGGGGTGCCGGCGCGCGAGATCTGGCGCTCCTTGCGCGTGCACGCGAACACGGCGTCGACCTCGTCGTCGCAGCGCAGGGTGGCGACGGTCTGCTGCGCGGCCCGGCGGGGTCGTGCTCGGGTGAGGAGCGATGACGGAGGCGCATCGACCCATGATGTACGGTGGTTCGGATGCAGCCCCTGATCTGGGACCGGCGTCCGGATGGCCTGAGGGCCCCGGCGATGGTGTGCGCATTCCAAGGCTGGAACGACGCCGGCGACGCGGCGTCGAGCGCGGTGTCGTTCCTGGCCTCGGCGCTGAAAGCGCGGCGCTTCGCGCAGATCGACTCGGAGGAGTTCTACGACTTCCAGTCGAACCGGCCGTGCATCCGCTTACGAGGATGGCGACTCTGAAGGGCACCCGCGAGATCGTGTGGCCGACGGTGGAGATCTTCGAGGCGCAGGCGCCGCGCGCGCCACGCGATCTGGTGCTGGTGCAGGGCGTCGAGCCGTCGATGCGCTGGCGCGCGTTCACGACGCACATCGTCGATCTCGCGGAGGCGCTGGGCGTGCAGGTGGTGGTGACGCTGGGCGCGCTGCTCGGCGATGTGCCGCACACGCGCCCGGTGTCGATGAGCGGCCACGCCTCGGACGCGGCGCTGCTCGAGCGCCTGGGCATCCAGCCGTCGAGCTACGAGGGCCCGACGGGCATCGTCGGCGTGCTGCACACGGCGTGCGCAAACGCCGGGCTGCCGTCGGCGAGCGTGTGGGCGCTCGGTGCCGCATTACGTGGCGGCGGCGTCCAACCCGAAGGCGGCGCTGGCGCTGCTGCGCAGGATGGAAGGCGCTGATCGGCGTGTCGGTGGACGTGTCGGAGCTGGAGAGGCTCGGCGGCCGACTACGAGCGCCAGGTCGGGCTGGCGGTGCGCAGCGATCCGGACATCCAGGCGTTCGTCGAACGCCTGGAGCAGGCGGCGGACAGCGAAGAGCAGAGCTCGCCCGAGGATCTGCCGTCGGGCGACATCATTGCCAGCGAATTTCAGAGGTTTCTGCGCCAGCGGGGGCGCGAGGGGAAGTAGGAACTCGCGCGACCGGCGGTGAGCTCGGGAGGGCCGAAGCTGCGCGTTCAAGGTCACCGCGGTCAACGACGCGCTCCACGAGAAAGCCGGCCGGCTCTGACGCGGCCAGGGCTCGTAGCTCGCTGTCCATGAGCGGTCTATAGAGGATGCGGTACTCGCCGCGGCGGAGCCGCAGCCAAGGCGCTCGTCCAGTTAGGGCCTTGATGTCGAGGTTCGCCGGTTGGGGCTCGGCGGCGAGGTCCTCCTCGGGAGTAGGCGGCTGGTGGTCGATGCGCCGGAGTCGCGCAGCGCGCGCTTGAGAGCCTACGCGATACATCCAGGTTCGTGACGGCTCAACGATCGCTTGTGGACGGTCTGCTGTGCTCGAGCAGTCTGCGAACGACACCGTCTCCCCGGCCGCCAGCTCGGCGTCGGCGGCAGCCATCCCATCGACGAACTGGGGCGCATGGGCGAACACGAAGTCCTCGAACTCCTCGGAGTCGACGGGGAGCATGTAGACGACCGGGCGCCCACGGCGGGTGACCAGGGCCGGCTCCTTCTTCTGCTCGATGTCGTTGATGATCGAGCTTGCGTGCCTGGCAAGCTCACGAACGCCGATCGTGCTCATCCTCGCGCTCCTTCCAGTATGTGCATATCAATGTACGTACAAAACATAACAGAGCCTCAGGCTCCTGGCCGCTCCCGCTACCGAGGGAGGCGGGTGCGATGACTACGCTGTGCCGATGCCGTACACCCCGTCCCAGGAGATCCTCGAGCGCTACGCGTCGGTACTGGTCGATTTCGCGCTCGGCGGCGGCCGCGGAGTGCAGCCGGGCGAGGTCGTGCGGGTGGTCGCGCCGGAGAGCGCCAAGCCGCTGTACGCGGAGCTGAACCGCGCCGTGTGGCGCGCCGGCGGGCACGTGATCGGCGGCTACCAGCCCGACGACGACCACGAGCGTCAACCTCGCGCGCGACTTCTACGAGCTCGCCAGCGACGAGCAGCTCGACCACTTCCCGGCGCGCTACATGCGCGGGCTGGTCGACGAGATGGACCACCAGGTGTCGGTGATCGCGCCGAGCGATCCGCACGCGCTCGACGCCGTCGACCCGGCCCGGATCATGCGCCACGGCGAGGCGCTGCGCCCGCTGCTGGACTGGCGCGGCGAGAAGGAGAACGCGGGGCGCTTCAGCTGGACGCTCGGGCTCTACGGAACGCCGGCGATGGCCGCGGAGGCGGGCATGAGCGTGGAGGAGTACTGGGAGCAGATCGTGCACGCGTGCTTCCTCGACGAGCGAGGACCCGATCGCGCGCTGGCGCGAGGTCGGCCGGCGCCTGGATCGAGACGCCGCGAGTGGCTCGACGCGCTGCGAGATCGAGCGCGTGCACGTCGAGGGCGAGGACGTCGATCTGTGGGTGACGCGTCGGCGAGCAGCGCCGCTGGCTCGGCGGGCGCGGGCGCAACATCCCGAGCTTCGAGATCTTCACGAGCCCCGACTGGCGCGGCACGCGAGGGCTGGATCTACTGCAACCAGCCGCTGTACCGCTACGGCAACCTCGTCAAGGGGCATCCGGCTCGAGTTCGCGGACGGGCGCGTGACGAAGGCGAGCGCCGAGGAGAACGAGCGCGTGCTGACGGAGATGATCGCGACCGAGGGCGCCGACCGCGTCGGCGAGTTCTCGCTGACCGACCGTCGCTTCTCGCGGATCACGCGCTTCATGGCGCAGACGCTGTACGACGAGAACGTCGGCGGCACGTTCGGCAACACCCACATCGCGGTCGGGCGCTCCTACCAGGACGCCTACGCCGGCGACCCGGCGGCGGTCGCGCGCGGAGGAATGGGAGCGGCTCGGCTTCAACAACTCGAGCGTGCACACCGACATCGTCTCGACCACCGACCGCGTCGTCACCGCCGACGCTGCGCGGCGGCGGCGAGCGGGTGATCTACCGCGACGGCGAGTTCCAGCTCCGGTAGCGCGCGCCACAAGTCCATCAGATAGAACATTCGCTGCCTTCGACATCCTCGGCTCACGTGCTCTGCGAGAGCGTGCCGATCCGGAGGGCGATGGCTTCCTCACTCCCCGCCGATGACACACTCGGCACGATCTATCTGATCCACTTCTCAGCTCCGACCAGCGCCGGGCATCAGCACTATCTCGGATGGTCGGCAGACGTCAACGAACGCTTCGCGCGGCACAGGGCGGGATGCGGCGCTGAGGAGACACGCAAAGCGGTCTCGCAGGGACTCCGCCTGACGCTCGCGCAAACGTGGCGGGGCACGCCGGCCCAGGAGCGGCGCATCAAGGAGGAACGGCGTGCCGTGGAACGGGATATGCGTGCCTGTGCCCGTTCTGCGACGTCGATGACGATCTCGCCGCCGAGCTGACGCGCGGCCTGGGGCCGCCGACGATGCGGCTGATCCGGACCCCGCTAACCCTCCGCAGCCGGACACACAATCCGGTAGTCACAGATCGAGCACGCCGCGTGTGACGGCGTCGGCTCGAACTTGGGCGAGGATCCCCTCGCCCACCTCGAGCACCACGCCGGTGACCCTCTCCGCGTCGCGCTCATCGTGTTGTGTTAAGCGCAATAGACCTCAGGCCGCTGTTGCCAGACTGCGATTTGTGCTAGCAGGTTGAACTGTGGCGCGCGGCTCAGATAGGCTGCACCCCCATGCCGAAGTCACGAAGTCGTCCGCGATCCCACTACGGCTACATTCACAGCTCCCGTCTGAGCTTGCTGGAATCGTTGATCATCAGCTCTATCAGCGGCTGCGACGGGTCGGTCAAACGTCACTCACGTCTGCCGTATACCCTGCTGCTACTGGGACACGTTTCGAGCATGGACTTGGTGCAATGCACTTGGCGATTCGTGGCTGGACGGCTGCGTGGTCCCGTACCAACAAGCCGACGAGTGCGCGTTCCGTGGTGCAATACTCGCGGACCTTCCGGGACTAGCCAACCGATACGACAGCATCTCGGAGCTGCTCCTGTTCGCCGTCGGCGGCGTCGCACTCCTTCACGATGTCGGACATCCGCCATTTTCACACGTACTTGAGCCGCTATACGAAGAGCTCAGTCTCGAGCATTTTGGCGACGACTATGAGATGATGGATCGCTGGCGCGGATCCGGTATCGCTTACCATGAGTTCGCGGGCAAGATACTCACCCGAACCATAACCGCCGAGCTTTCCTCGCCCTTGCGGGATTTGATCACGCACATCTCCGAGTCTGATGAGGATGATCACGGGTGGGCTGGCGCCGACCGCCAGTGTTATCGCCGGCGAGGTCAACATCGATCGACTCGACTATCTCATGCGTGACGCCAACAAGGCGGGAACCGAGTTCGGCGCGATCGACTACGCACGCCTCGTCGATGCGCTTGAGCTGCACAGAACCGACCAAGGATTTAAGGTTGGCCCGGCGTGCGTGCCCGCTCTGCAGTCGAGACGCTCGTTCTGCAGCGCACGCAGTCCTACAAGTGGATCATTGCCCGCGCCAGGCGTGGTCGCCGCCAATCTTGCGCTAGCTCGTGCCGTCGAACAGCTGCGCCAGATGAGCACAGATCAGCGACGGGTCCAACTCGATGACACAAGCCACTCGCTCGCTGATCTTTTTGCGCCAATATGGCCGACGCTCAACTACATCCGTCCACGGATCTCGGACGCGGAGCGTCGCCTCCGAGACGTCGGGCAAAGTTCGTCAAAGGGCGCAGAGGACCCATTTCAACTTTCTCTCGGCGATCAAGAGGCCGCGACGCTGATAGATGCGATCGGACTTGATCTTCAGTCGTGCGTGGATGATGCTGTCGTGCTCGAGGCGATCAACGCACACCTAGTCGCGCGACTGATCACACACCGCGCGAGTCTCGATCGTGCTACGCACCTGTTGTTAGATAGGCTCATCGCGTACAGCGCTCACACACTACATCGGACAAAAAACTGCCTTCCCGCTTGGAAGACCACCGAGGAGTTTGAAACCACCTGCCGCAGCCTTGGCCCCGGTCTGATTGGCGCTGTTGAGCGCGCGTTCGATGAGGTCGAACGAGAGACGCGCTTTACTCAGCATCGTGAATCGACGATCGCTATCCGCGACGAGCGAGAACGGCTGCTCAGGGTTCTAAACACTGATGCCACGGTCGGCGCTAATCTGATAATCACGCTCCTTTCGCCAGCGAACCCAGAATGCTCGACGACCTTATTCGCGAGCTGGATACGTTCCGGCACGAGATCGAGCGGTCTCCCGGATTCTGGGATGCCGCGTACACCGGGTTCACCGCTATCCAGCAGGGGCAGCATGGCACGGTGCTCTTCGACGGAGAGCAGCAGGTGCCGCTGTTCGACTCTTCTGCTCTAGCCCGAGCGCTCGACCACGTTGAGCAATCGCGGTATCGTCTCTGCGTGTTCTTCTTCGCTCCAGGCGGCATTCCGAGTGGCGCCGATGTACATAGGCTTGAGTTGCGCGAGAAGCTTGTCGGAGACTTCGTTGAGGTGTTCCCCTCGTTCGTCGAGAGGTCCCTTCCGACCGTGCTACTCGATAGCTTTGCACCACCCGAGCAACCAGAAGGAGCGACCTCGTGACACAGACAAAGTCCCCGCCGAAGGTGACCGCGCAAGACGGTCCGGGGCGCCCCCTCTGCCGCCACCGTGCGAAAGGTCCTGATTCAAGCTCTCGCGACGAGCGGGTCGCCGTTCACCAAGCTGAGGATGAGGTCGGCCGGCTACTGCCGGCGATGAAGCACTTCTCGATAACGCAGCAGCTGCAGGTCTTGCGCGAGGGGGAGTACGTCATAGAGGCACCGGATGACCGCCGCCGAATGACGCTGAGTGATGCTGGGCGCCGCTGGTGGAGGGGTATCGAGGCCCTCGCACCGCGCGCTGCGTAGCAGAGCACGCGCAGACCTGGCCCGGCCGTGCCGACGTAGCTCGCTCGCCGGGGTCCGCAGAGACACTCCGGCTATACCTCCGCGGCGGGACAGACGATCCGATAGTCACAGATAGAGCATGCGCTTCGCGAGGGCGTGGGCTCGAACGCCTGCGCGAGGATTCCGTCGCCGACCTCGAGCACGATGTCCTTGACGCGACTGGGCGTCCCGCGTGTCCCGCGCGACGGGCACCTTGAGATCATCGAGCACGTAGTAGTAGGCCTGCTGGGAGCACTCGAGCCCCCAGTCCTCACGTGCGGCGAGCGCGTAGAGCGACAGCTGGATGTCATCGTGCAACTGCTCGGCGGTCTTGGGGCGGGAGGTCTTGTAGTCGATCAGCTCGTACTGGGCGCTCGGCCGCCAGCGAGTCCTCGCCGGCGGACGCGTCTGCCCGTTATCTGTCCTGCCGTCGAGGCTTTGCCCTCGAGCCGCCTGCGCCTCGACGCCGCCGTCGTCGACGCCGCCGCGCCCGACCGATCGACCCGATCGACGCGTCCGCGCACGTGGTGCGGCCCGAGGCGGAAGTCGAACTGCCGCTCGAACCAGACGGGCTGCGAGTCCTGCGTGTGCAGCCGCGCGTGGTAGCGGGTGAGCGCGACTCTGCGCCTTGTCGAACAGCTCGCGGTCGCGCTGGCTCTCGCCAAAGCCTGCGCGGCGCCAGCGCGCGTCGAGCAGCTCGAGCATCTGCGCAAGCGTTTGCCCGCTGATCGGAGTGGTAGCGCTCGAGCACCTGGTGTACGACGATGCCGAAGCGCTGGTGGACGGTTTGCTCGGTGGGGATGCGCAGAACGCGTGCGAACTTGTAGCGCAGCGGACAGGCGCGGTAGGTGTGGATGTCTGAGGCAGACAGCGCGAGCCCGATGCCCCGGCGGGGCAGGAAGGGTCCGAGCGAGTGCTCGTCGCGCGGCGCGATGCCTGCGCGCGGGCGCGCTCGTCGCCGCTGCGGAGTCACCTTCGACGGCGAGCAGCATCTCGTCGAGCGTGGAGGTCTGGAGGATCTCGCGCTGCAGCGGCGTGGCGGCGGCGAGCAGGCGCACGTTGACGTCGGCGAGCGCGTCGGCGAGGCTCTGACCGTCGGGGCGCTGCAGCACGGCGGAGAGCTTGAGCAGCTCGAGGTAGCGTGCGACGCCGTGGGAGATGTCGAGGTCGGTGTCGAGCCGCAGCTCGCCGAGGCGCCCGCCGATGCGGGTGACGCCGTCGAGCACCTCCTCGCGCAGCAGCTCGCAGCGTGTCGGCGAGCCGGCCGGCGGGCTGTTGATCTTCTATGGTCGGCGTGCGCGTGGTCGCCATCGCTGCCGGTGTCGCCCACTTCCGCGTGCGATACCGGGCTGGGCGGCGATTGGTCCTCGGCGGAGCTCCCGGCGGACGTCGGGCACGACGGTGGCGAGATGGCGGGCGAGGTCGCGGGTGCTGGCGTTTGGCGTGGCGCGCACGAAGTCGACGGCGAGCGCGTGCAGCAGCTCGAGGCTGGCGCGCTGCTGGGCGGCGTCGTCGGGGGCGAGCAGCGCGCGCCCGCGCACGCCGCAGGCGCTCGATCAGCTGCGCGATGAAGACATCGGGCGCGAGCGTGTCGAGCTCGGCGGCGGCGCTGCGGTGCAGCTTGAGGAAGCGCTGGATGCGTTCGCGCGCCTCGGGCGGCACCTGCGGCGCCTCGGTGGCGGCGGCGAGGCCGAGCACGAGGTCGAGCTTGCGCCGGCGGGCGACCTGGATGACGCGCGCGAGCTCGACCTGGCGCAGCTCGATGGGCGGCCTGCGAGAGCGCGCGCACGACGGCGGCGGCGTCCTGGGGGTCGACGAGCAGGCGCATCCAGGCGAGCACGTCGCGCACCTCGGCGCGCTTGAGAAACGCGCTGGCCTGCTCGGCACCGCTCCTGCTCAGGGCTAGCGCCTGCTCAACCGCTGCGCGACCTCCTTGGCGCCGCGAGCTCCGGCCCGGCGAGCCGTTGGGCGGCGCGGGCGCGATTCTGGAGCCAGACACAGCGTCAAGGATACGCGCGAGGATTTCCGGAGCTCCTCGGCGCGTGGCTACGCTTGAGTGGTGGACGTGATCGATTGGGGCACAGCCCAGCGGGTGGGAGAGCTGATTGGCGGCTCGCCGCCGTTTGGGGGCGTGCGCGCGGCGTCGGTGGAGCCGCTGACGCGCGAGTTCGCGGGCAAGGTGGGCGCCTACAGCGGCCTGAGCTCCTCGACGGAGCTGCCGTCGCTCGAGCTGGTGGACCGCCCGGGCTGGATCGCGGCGAACTTGAAGGGCATGCGGCCGATGCTGGCGCCGTTGACGGAGCCGATGGGCGCGGCAAGGGTCCGTTTGCGGGACCGCTGCGCTCGGTGTCGGGGCTGCTGCTGGGCGTGCAGGTGGGGGCGCTGGCGGGGATGCTCTCCCAGCGGGTGCTGGGCCAGTACGACCTGGCGCTGCTGGACGCGTCGGTGAAGCCGCGACTGCTGCTGCTGGCGCCGAACCTGGCGCAGGCGGCGCGCACGCTGGACGTGGACCGTGACGAGCTGGTGCTGTGGGTGAGCATCCACGAGATCACGCACGCGGTGCAGTTCGCGGGCGCGCCGTGGCTGCGGGAGTACCTGGGAGGGATGCTGAAAGAGCTGATCGACGGTCTGCAGGTGACGATCTCGGGCAGGCTCTTCGCAGGACGGTTCTCGCAGGACGGCACTCTCCGAGGACGGCGCTGAGCGGCGACGAGGCGGACGCGCGCAACGGCTGGATGCCGCAACATGCCGAAACTGGGCGGCTGGGACCTGGATCTGACGGAGCTGCGCGAGATGGTCGAGCGCGCGCGCCGCGGCGAGCTGCTGCGTTTGACGCTGGGCGAGGATCGCTGGGCGCTGGTGCAGCGGATGCAGGCGGCGATGTCGCTGATCGAGGGCCACGCGGAGCACGTGATGGACGCGGTGGGCGCGGAGGTGCTGCCGTCGCTACCGCACCTGCGCGCGGCGATGAACCACCGCCGTGAGAACCGTGGCCTGCCGTGGCGGGTGCTGGAGCGGCTGCTGGGCTTGGAGCTGAAGCTGAAGCAGTACGAGACGGGCCGGCGCTTCTGCGACGCGGTCGTGGACGCGGGCGGCCCGCAGGCGCTGGCGCTGGCGTGGAGCGGCCCGGAGGCGCTGCCGAGCCCGGCGGAGCTGGAGGACCCGGCGCTGTGGATCGCGCGCGTGCCTGAAGCTGCGAAGGGCGAGCTAGCGGATCACGCTTGAGCCGGGAGGAGCTGGGAGTGCGTGGACCGACTGACCTGGAGCTGACGGTCAGCGACGGCAGGCTGGAGCTGACGATCGCGGACGTGCCTGCCCGTGTCGAGGAACGAGATGGCTTCCCGGTGATAGTGACTGACCGACCGATGGAGCCGATGAGCACCGAGGAAACTCGCACGGCGGTCGAGCGCGTCCGCCGGTGATCGCACCGCCGTGAGACATGCGACGTTGGGCCGATGCCTGGGAAATCGCCCAACGCTCACAGGCTCACGGGCCGAACGCATGTTCCTCCTGTTACAAACTTAGGAAAGGAGATTGCCTATGGTTACAGGGTTTTCACGGCATGCTACGATTCCGGTGTAACAATCTCCAGCAAGCGGGTTACAAACAAGTGTTCGGCTGCTTACGACAGTGGCCAGCCCCGACAGACGGCCCCAATCCCATTCCCTCGCAACCGGCGAGGAAGAACTAGGAGACCACTTCAAGATGCCAACAGCACCCACGCCAAGCAAAAGCTCGAAAGCCGCCAAAAAGCCAGCGGCTGCGAAAGCCGCTACGGCCAACGGCTCGACCGCAGCGAAGCGCACGCGGCACGACGCAGTCCGCATCAGCGCGCGCGGCACGACGCAGGCCAAAGGCCACCCACGCGAAGGGCGCGCGCACACGTGCGGTGCACGCCAGCGAGTCGGCGGTCCGCCAGGCGCAGACGGCGACGCGCGAGACGGCGGACGTGTTCGGCGACTACGCCGAGCGCGCGGTGCTGATCCCGGTCGGCGCGGCGCTGATCGCCCGCGAGCGCGTGGTCTCGACGGTCAGCGACACGGTCTCGACGTACTCCTCCCCGACGAAGACGCAGGCGCAGCTGCGCCGATTCGAGCGCCGCGGCGCGACGGCTCGCAACCGGCTCGAGCGCGAGGTTCGCAAAGCGCGCGTGCGCGTGGAGCGTGAACTGCGCCAGCGCAGGCGCAAGATCGAGAGCACGGTGAAGCAGACGACCTCGAGGAGCGTCGCGACGCGCTGGCGAAGAACGGCGGCGATCTCGCCAACCGCGTGCCGGAGCTGGCGAACAAGGTCCAGGAGCGGATCCTGAGCCTCGTATAGAGGCAACGAGCTTCCCCCGAGCGGTCTGGAGAGGCCGCAGCGGGAAAGTCTGCCGGCCTCATATCCCGCCGGCAGTAGTAGCACCCTCTCCTCCCTCGACCCGCGGGCGGCCCCCACCGCCCGCGGGTCACTTTAATGGCCCGTCGCAGATCCAGCGATCCGGGGCTGACCACGAAAGAGACGAGGAACAAAGCGACGATTCGCTCGCATATCCTAATAGCAGACTAGCCTGAACGCTAGACTCGGCGAAGTGCCAGATGGAGAGCGGCAGAACGACCGGGACCGGCACTGCCGCGCGCCATGCGCGCGTGGACGCCGCTCGCCCGCGCCTTGGCAGCGACGGGCGATCACTGGACGCTGACGATCGCACTGGCGCTGGCGCCTGGCAGGATGCGCGCTCACCCACCTGCACGGGCGCTTGCCTGGGATCAGCACGGGCGTGCTCGAGCGCGCTACTGCAGCAGATGGTGGCGCTTGAGCCTGGTGCAGCGCACCCGCTTCAAAGAGATGCCACCGCGTGTCGAGCTCGAGCTGACGCCCGCAGGTCGCGAGCTGCTGCCGGTAGCGGCGGCGCTTGCGCGCTGGGGCATGCGCCACATGTGGTCACCTCCGCGGGCAGCACGAGTCGGATCGCACCTGAACTTGGCGCTTCAGCTGCTCGCGAGCCTGTCTGCCGGCGCATGCAGTGCGAGCTGATGACGTCGGCGCTGGACGCCTCGACCTGCTGACCGGGCGATCGTTCGACGGCGATCGTGGCGAACGGACGCCGAGCCATGCGTCACGTTCTGCTACGGCTCACCAGGCTGGCTGCACACGGGTGCGTCGCAGATCCTGCAGCTGACAACGTCGCGGCGAGCTACGTCCTGCGCCGGCTAAGGGCGCACGGACGGCGCCTCGCCACGCAAGACGCACGACACAGGTCCGGGATGACCCCAAGGCTGGCCCGCGCTCCCCGCTGGCAGACGCGGACGCATGGTCGCGCGCGCTCGTGGACCACAGCATCGGCGCCAGAGCAGGCGCACGCACGTGGCCGGCTGCGATCTCCGTCGCGCGGATGCGCTCCTCGCTGCGCCGCACCGGCGGTAGCTCGACCAGGGCCGGCCGTTTTGTCACAATGACCCCCGTGACCGACCAGCGACGAGATCCGCAAGGCGCTCGAGGTCGTGATCGACCCCGAGCTGCACCGCTCGATCGTCGAGCTCGACATGGTGCGCTCGATCGACGTCAGCCCCAACGGCGTGGTCGACGTGACCGTCTCGCTGACCACGCCGGGCTGCCCGATCAAGGGCCACTTCCAGAGCTCTGTCGCCGCAGGCCGTCTCGCGCGCTCGAGGGCGTCACGCACGTGAACGTCTACTTCGACGTGCTCACCGACACGCAGAAGGCGGCGCTGCAGCAGAAGCTCGGGCGCGGCTAGCCTGCCCGCGGGCGCGCTCGCGCAGGTCTCGAACGTCCTGTGCATCGGCTCCGGCAAGGGCGGCGTCGGCAAGTCGACGCTGACCGCCAACCTCGCCGCGGCGCTGACCGGCGAAGGCAAGCGCGTCGGCGTGCTCGACGCCGACGTGTGGGGCTACTCGATCCCGCGCATGTACGGGCTCGGCGCCACGCGCCCGCCGGTGTCGGCCGAGCGCAAGATCATCCCGCTGGAGTCCCACGGCGTGAAGGTCATGTCGATCGGCTTCTTCGTCGAGGAGGACGCCGCGGTCGTGTGGCGCGGGCCGATGCTGCACAAGGCGCTCACGCAGTTCCTGCAGGACGTCGACTGGGGCGCGCTGGACTACCTGCTCGTCGACCTGCCGCCCGGGCACCGGCGACGTCTCGATGACGCTCGCGCAGCTGTTGCCGCAGGCGCAGTTCATGATCGTCACGACGCCGCAGGCGACCGCGCAGAAAGTCGCCCGCCGCTCGGCGCACATGGCGCACAAGGTCGACCTGGAGATCGGCGGCGTGATCGAGAACATGTCCAGCTTCACCACGCCCTCGGGCGAGCGCTTCACGATCTTCGGCGAGGGCGGCGGCCAGGAGCTCGCCGACGAGCTCGACGTGCCGCTGCTCGGCAAGGTGCCGCTGACGATGCCCCTGCGCGAGCAGGCCGACAGCGGCGTGCCGCTGGTGATCGAGGATCCCGACGACCCCGCCTCGCAGGCGATCCGCCACATCGCCCGCGGCCTGATCGCGATGGCGCCCGTCGCGCCGGTCGAGCTGCCCGTGCTGCCGCTCGTCGAGGTCGCCGCCGGTGGCGGTGACGGCGACCGACAACGACGCGCCCACGCCCGCCGAGAGCCCTAAACCCGTGGGCATGTCGCTGCCGATGGCCTGAGCACGGGCCGCCGCGACCAGCGACATGCCCTACTCCCGTCGTCCCGGGCGATCCGCCGCGGATGCCTGGCGCGCGAGCCAGGTGGGGCGCAGCGACGCGCACAACTTCGCAAACCACGCGCTTGACAAGCGCGTGGCACCTGAGAGGATCGTCTTTCCAATGGCAGTGCAAGATCAACAGCAGCAGGACGACCACGCGCCCTCCGACGCCGCTGCGTCATCGCTCGCGGCGGAGCCGGCCCCGCCGGCGGAGCCCCTAAACGAAATGACCGGCGACGGTCTCGCTGACGAGGACGGCGCCGTCGAATTCGACGCGCGCCGCGCGAAGATGGAGCGGCTGCGCAGCGAAGGCATCGAGCCGTACCCGCCCGTCAGCCTGTGGAACACGCGCACGCGCATCGCCGACGTGCTCGCCGCGCACGACGCGGGCCAGCTCGAGCACGGCGAGCACCCCGAGCTGCGCTATGAGATCGCGGGACGGCTGATCTCGCGCAGGGGGCACGGCAAGACCGCGTTCCTCGACATCCGTGACCTGTCCGGATCGATCCAGGCGGTGATCCGGGTCGACGCCCTAGGACAGGAGACCTACGACCGCATCCTTGGCCTCGACATCGGAGACATCGTCGCGATCGACGGCGCGATCTACGTCACCCAGCGCGGGCAGCTCGCGCTCGCCGTCACCGAGTGCACGCTCTTGACGAAGGCGCTGCGCCCGCCGCCCGACAAGCACCATGGGCTCGGAGACACCGGCACCCGCTATCGCTACCGCGAGCTCGACCTGCTCGCCAACGAGGACACTCGAGACCTCTTCATCAAACGCCACAACATCGTCTTCGAGATCCGCAAGTGGCTCAACGAACGCAACTTCATCGAGGTCGAAACGCCGGCGCTGCAGTCGCTCGCCGGCGGCGCCGGCTCACGCCCGTTCACCACCCACCACAACGCACTCGACATCGACCTGTACCTGCGCATCTCCGTCGAGCTGTTCCTCAACCGCTGCATCGTCGGCGGTATGGAGAACGTCTACGACATGGGCAAGGTGTTCCGCAACGAGGGCATCTCACCCAAGCACTCGCCCGAGTTCACGATCATCGAGTTCATGATGGCCTATGCCGATTACAACGATGTGGCCACCGCGACCGAAGAGATGTTCCGCGACGTCGCCCAGCGCGCGCTCGGACGAACGACGATCAAAAGAAACGGCGAGGACATCGACCTCGCCAAGCCGTGGCGGCGCGTCACGATGCGCGAGCTGATCCTCGAGCGCTTCGGCGTCGACTTCATGGAGTCATCGCGCGACGAGCTCGCCGAGCTGCTCGACGATCCGATCGACCACAACGCAACCTGGGCCGAGGTCGTCGCCGACATCTACTCCGAGAAAATCGAGAGCACGATCAACCAGCCCACGCACGTGTTCGACTTCCCGCTCGAGCCGTTCCCGATCACCAAGCGCCACTCCGTGCATCCCGAGCTCGGCGAGCACTTCGACGCGGTCATCGGCGGCATCGAGCTCGTCTCAGGCGACACCGAGCTCAACGACCCGGTCGATGAGTGGCAGCGCTTCGTCGACCAGCGCCAGCGCCGCGCCGTCGACGACGGGGACGTGCCGCACCCCAACGACGAGGAGTACACGCGCGCGCTCGAGTACGGCTACTCGCCGACCGCCGGCGGCGGCATGGGCGTCGACCGGCTCGTCATGATCCTCACCGAACGCGACACGCTGCGCGAGGTGATTCCGTTCCCGATCGTCAGAGACATCCGATGAGCGGGCGCTCCAACCACGAGGCCCCAAGCAAGCTCGATCTCGACCCCGGCGTCGTGGACGCGTGCCGCGCCGCCGCGAAGAAGATCGCCGACGGCGTCGGCGAGCAGATCGCCGGGCGCACCACCGTCTCGGTCGAGCGCAGCGTCACGCGCCTGCTCGGTGTCGACGGCGCCAACGACCTCGACGCGCCGCTGCCGAACGTGCTCGTCGACCACGTGCACGAGCACGGCGGCCTCGGGCGCGGCGTCGGCTACTGGCTCGGCAACGCCATGCTGCAGACAGGGCGCTCGCCGCAGCAGATCGCAGAGGCGGTGGACGCCGGCAAGCTCGACCTGACGACGCTGGAGCTCGCCGAGGACGGCGCGATCCACGAGCGCGTCACTGACGAGACCGCCGCGCGGCTGCGCGAGATCCGTGGCCGCTTCGACGAGCGCCGGACGATGCGCGAGCGCCTCGGCGAAGCAGCCACGCCGCTGCGCTACGTGCTCACCGCGACGGGCGATGTGTACGAGGACGTCGTGCATGCCAAGGCCGTGGCGCAGGCCGGCGGCGACATCGTCGCCGTCATCAGATCGACTGCGCAGAGCCTGCTCGACTACGTCCCCTACGGCCCCACCACCGAGGGCTACGGCGGCACGTTCGCCACACAGGCCAACTTCCGCATCATGCGTGAGGCGATGGACGAGTGGTCGGAGCAGCACGGCCGCTACATCCGCCTGTCGAGCTTCTGCTCGGGCCTGTGCATGTCGGAGATCGCCGTCATGGGCGCGTGGGAGGGCTTCGACAACATGGTCAACGACGCCCTCTACGGGATCCTGTATCGCGACATCAATATCGTCCGCGGCCTGATCGACCAGCGCGTGTCGCGCATGATCAACGGCTACTTCGGCGTCGTCATCAACACCGGCGAGGACAACTACCTGCGGACGGCCGATGCGATAGAAGCGGCGCCGTCGGTGACCGCCTCGCAGTTCATCAACCACCAGCTCGCGCTCGCCTCCGGCGTGCCCGATGCGCAGATCGCGCTCGGCGACGCGTTCGAGATCGATGTTCCGGTCCGCAACGGGCTGCTGTACGAGTGGGCGCAGGCGCAGCTGACACGCGAGCTGTTCCCCGACTGCCCCGTCAAGTACATGCCGCCGACACGCCACATGGACGGCAACCTGTTCCGCACGCACGCCGCCGACGCGCTGTTCAACCTCGTCACCGTCGCGACCGGACAGGGCATCCAGACGATCGGCGTACCCACCGAGGGCATCTTCACGCCGCACATCCACGACCGCGTGCTGGGCCTGCAGAACGTCGACTACGTGTTCAACGCCGCCGCCGACCTCGGCGAGGAGATCGAGTTCAAGCGCGGCGGCATCATCCAGACGCGCGCTCAGCACGTCCTCGCCGGCGCCCACCGGCTGCTCGAGCAGATCGCCGAGATTGGGCTGTTCAAGGCGATCGAGGACGCCAGCTTCGGCGATGTCAGCCGCAAGCTCGACGAGGGACGTGGCATCGAGGGAATCGTCGAGACGGACGCGGGCTACTTCAACCCAGTCGTTGAGCTGATGCGCACGGAGCGCCCCACCGCACGTGGCGAGGCAAGCTATGCGTGAGAAGGTGAACCTGTCAGCCGTGAGGCCGTATGCCGATCACCTCGGCGACGGGCTCGTACAGATGAGCTTCACGCTTCCGGTTCCCTACTCGCTCGCCGCCCGCACGGCCGCTTTGAAGCTCGCCGCCAAAATTGGCTTCGCCGAGCCCGAGGTCGTGCATTTCGAGGAGCTGACCGAGGGCTACACGTACTTCGTCATGTACGGGCGCTCCCTGCACAGCGTCGACTTCGCCGCGCTGCAAGGCGAGGGCTTCGACATCCAGTACATGAACGAGGACGAGGTCGAGCACTTCGCCGAGACCCACATCGGGCGGCCGATCGTGGTGGTCGGCGCAAGCACGGGGTCCGATACCCACAGCGTCGGGATCGACGCGATGCTCAACCTCAAGGGCTACCACGGCCACCACGGCCTCGAGGGCTACCGCTGTTTCGAGACCCACAACCTCGGCAGCCAGATCCCCAACAGCGTGCTCGTGGCCCGCGCGATCGATGTCGGCGCCGACGCGATCCTCGTCTCCCAGACAGTCACCCAGCAGAACCTGCACGTGCACAACCTCACCGAGCTCGTCGAGATCGTCGAGGCGGAGGGCCGGCGCGGCCAGATGATCATCGCCTGCGGCGGGCCGCGTGTCTCCAACGAGCTCGCCAAGGAGCTCGGCTACGACGCCGGCTTCTCCAAGGGCACCGAACCGCACCACCTGGCGACGTTCCTCGTGCGCGAGCTGGCGGAGCGCACCGCCAACGGCCGTTCTGACGGCTGCGAGGCGGCGGCGCCCCCACAGTCCACGTCGGCGTGACGCAAACCCTCAGCGAGCTGACCGCGGCGAACAGACGTCTCGCGCTCGTCGGCCTCGCCAAGAACACCGGCAAGACCGAGGCACTGGCGGCGCTGCTGCGCGAGCTCGAGGCGCAGGGACGTCGGGTCGGCGTGACCTCCGTGGGACGCGACGGCGAGCAGCGCGACGTGATCGACTCGCGCATCGAGAAGCCGCGCGTCGTGCTGCCCGCGGGGAGCCTTGTGGCGACGACCGATGGGCTGCTTCGAGCCAGCGACATCCCGCACGAGGTTCTGGACGACACGGGGGTGCGCACACCCCTCGGGCGGGTGGTTCTCGCACGCCTCGAGGGAGCCGGCGCGATTGAGGTGGCTGGGCCGAGCGCGGCCGCAGATGTGCGTGCGGTCAGCGACGCGATGCTCGCGCACGGGGCCGAGCAGGTGCTGATCGACGGCGCCATCGACCGGCGCGCCGCATCCTCGCCCGATGTCGCCGACGGCCTGATCATCTCAACCGGCGCGGTGCTCGATCACGACATCGGCGAAGTGGTGCAGCGGACCGCCGATGCGGTGGAGCTCGTGCGCCTGGCGGCCGTCGAGGACGCCTGCCCCGACGCTGCCCCACGCCTCCGCGAGCTAGCCTCGACCAACGCCCACGGGACGAGCGTGCTCGTCGGCGAGGACCTCCAGCCGGTCGCGCTGCCACCGCGCTTCGTCCTGTCCGCAGAGGCTGAGCAGATCGCCGAGCTGCTCGACGACAACCCGAGCTCGCGGTGGCTGATCGTCGCGGGCGCGCTGCCGGAACGGTTTTTGCGCAGCCTCGGGCACGCGCTGCACAAGCGCCGCCGCGAGCTGACGCTGGTGGTCGCTGACGCCACCAGGGTGTTCCTGCCCAAACGCGGCCCTGCGTGGTATCGCCGCCAGGGCGTCCAATTCCAGGTCCTGCAGCCGATCGACTTGCAGGCCATCACGGTCAACCCGGTCGCGCCCCAATCGCACAGCTTCGACTCGGTGCACTTGCGGACGATGCTCGTGCAGGCGATCCCAGGCGTGCCGATCTTCGACGTGCTGCACGGCGATTACCAGGGCGTGAGCCAGGCGACGCCAGCCGTTTGACGCGCATCAGCAGGATCCTGTGTGCGTCGTGCGCCGGCGTCTGACGATCATTGGCGATTCGAAGGCCGATGCAGATCGGCTGGCGGCTGTGGGTTGCTTCCGTGTGGTTCGCTGTCGGAAACAGTTTGTTCGATCGCTTGACTTGGGGGGCTGGGACGACTAAAAGAGCTGGTGCAGTACTGGTAGCTGGGGGCTGGTCGCCTGCGCTCTCCGGGTGGCCGCGGTTGTCGCGGTGGTAACGGCTCTCGGTTGCTTCCGTTGCTACGAATCACAAGACGACGATCATGATCAACCATGTGGGTCTCACATCGTCTCTTGTCATCAAGGATAGGAGATTACCATGAAACGACTTGTACTCTTGGGTGCGATGGCGGCGGCGATCGGTGCCCTGGGCGTTCTGGCAACGTCAGCATTGGCGTTACCCGACATCTCAATCACGTTATGCGCGCCAAACTGCGGATCAGCTTATCCGCTACATCTAGTTTGGTTAAGTGCGACCGTAAAACCGAAGCTCGAAAGTACTAATGGTGAAGTGCTAAGCGGGGAAGGCTGGCACTGGTTATACTTACTCGGCGAATTATTACCGGAAGGCGTGCTCCGTGTGGGTCTCTTACGAACACGAAAAGGCACCGAAACTTGCTTTAACCAAGGCGAAGAAACAAATGGTGAAACGCAGATGGAAGGGTCATTCCACGTCGTTTATACTAGCTTAGCCGGCTCGGCTCAAGGATTACAAGAGGGAATCCTGTACTTAATCAAAGAACTGACCGGGGCCACAGAAATCAGCTGTCCGACAAACGCCAATACAGTCAAAATCCGAGGTTCGATGATCGTGGCGCTGAATCTCAGTGGCTCTACTGAAAGCACGCAATTTGGCGGCATGAAGGGTATCCTGAACGGCACAAATGGTAAACAAGAATTCCGTGCATACTACAACGCGGCAGGAACAGCGGCGCTGGCCAAGCTTGAATCAAACGTCGACGGCGCCGGCTTCAAAGAAACCGACTACGGAGTCGGAGTGACACAGGAATGGACGGCGTTACAGGGAAAGATGTGGCTGATCACCAACAGGTGATCAGCATTGCGTCTGCCATGGGTAGGCGCCTTGGTATAGCCGCGGGCTGAAATGCCCGCCGGGAAAGGGTGGTGCACGGGGTTGTCGAGTGATCCCGTGCACCACTCGCCTTCAAACGGGTCGACCGCTGTTCGCTTACGCGCTTTGGACAAGTGGGCCGCGCTTGCAAGGGCCGCATCAGCTTCTCGTTGACCTTGATTTGAACGAGACAATACGGCCGCAATTTTTCGATCATCCGAGACCAACTGGGTCTCGACGCTCGACTACGACGCGGCCGGTCGCGCGGGCACCTAGCGGAGACAACTGGCCACCTTGCTCTGGAGGCCTAGCGGGACGACTCGTCGGGCGATGGCGGCAGCCTGGCTCATGCCACTGTCGAACGGCGGATGGGCGCGCGCCGCCGTGGCGCGGTAAGAGACATCGCTGCCAGAGTGGCGCGGTTTAGTGGAACTAGGCCGGGTTCTCGACTACGTTCGCGATGTGTCCGCTCACGACTCCGCGAATCCCCCGACTGGCCGGCGGTGGCCGGCCCACGCCGGGCTGCGTATTCACTCGACGAGCAGGCGCGGAGACGGGACTCGAGCACGTGGGTCCTCGCACACCCGGACTCTGCCGTGGAGCGTGCATGCTTGGGGTGCGATCGTCGCGACGGTCGCGTACATCGCGTTGACGTGCTGGTGGTTGACGCAGGATCGCAGCATCCCCATCTACGACGCCGGCGATCACCTAACGCTCGCGCTCTTCTACCACAACATGCTTGCGGCCGGGCATATCCTCGAACCGCTTACCAGCCCAGGGATCTACCCGACCTTCGGGCACATCGTGGGTGCGCTCGCGATGTTCGTCGGCGGCGTGAACGTCGCGTCGCCGATCGTCGCCGAGAACGTCGTGTTCGTACCGCTGCTCGCGCTCGGGTGCTATCAGACAGGGCGCCTTCTGTTTGGATCCCTGGCCGGAATGCTCGCAGTCGTGTTCGTGCTCGGCTCGCCGCTGTTGATTTCGATGTTCCACATAGAGATGCTCGACGGGCCGCTCACCGCGATGGTTGCCGTCTCGGTGTGGCTAATCCTCGCAAGCGAGGACTTCAGCCGCCCGGGTGTCGCGGGCCTCGCCGGCTTGGCGGTCGGGCTCGGTCTGAACGTGAAGTCACAGTTCCCGCTGTTCGTCATAGGCCTGATCGCGATCGCGCTCGCGCATGGCGGATGGCGCAACAAACGCGGCGTTCTCATCTTCTGTGCGGTCGCGTTCGTGACTGGCGCTCCGTGGTACATCGTTCACATCGCGGAATTGGGGAGCCTGCTCGACATCGGTGGGATATCGTCGTATACCCCGACAGGCACCCGGTCGGCAACTCTTTCCGCGGAAACCCTGGCCTCTTACTTCTGGAGCGTTCTCGACTCGCAGTTGCTGGCGCCACTCTTCCTATTGGCGGCAGTCGGTACCGTCTGGACGCTGTTCGCCGTCGTGCACGGACGCGACGAGCGGGGAGCCCGGCTCGAGTTTCTCGTGGGAGGCTGCGCCGCATTCGTCGCGATCACGCTTGTCCCGCACCACGATATCCGCTACGGCCTGCCGCTGCTCGCTTTCTCCTCGGTCATCGCCACTGGGTGGATCGCATCTCTGCCGCGCGCGGCGACCCTCGCCCTCAGCACCATGCTGATACTCGTGGTGGTTGCGAATACGCTGGGGATCACCTTTGGCGTAGGCAATGACGTGAGCGTGACGCTGCCTGTGACGCTTGCCGGCGACAACCAGGTCGCCGTCTACTCGACGAGCGGTTTCCTTGTCTCTGCGCCCAGTCGGGATGGTGACGTACCTGGACTGCTCGAAGCGCTGAGACGCGAAGGAGTGAGGACAGTCACCTGGAGTATCGGACAGAGCCGAGCGCCCGACTTCTCCCTCGAAGGTTTGGCGCCATTGTCTCTGTTCGCGAAACTCAACTGGGCGGCCACTCCAAAGGTCGAATTCAGCCACTCGGCGAGCGTCGCGACGCTGATTCACGAACCCGTGACGGCAGACAGCCCCCCGGCATGTCGCCGTTTGAGTGACGGAACGGGCGTGTGGATCGTCCGCTACGACGCGCTGGCTGCGAAGCTCGCGCTCTACTGCCCATCACGTCATCCACAGTTCTACGACGCCTCCGTCGTCGGCTGACCCGCAGACCACGATGCTGTCGATCCGACAGTCGGAGACACCGTGAAACATCTCGGCCAGGCGTCTCGGGTTCTTCCGGGAAGCCCGTTGACAGCCGTCCGCGTGTCCGTTAGCTCTCTCTCGATGAGCACGCCCATCGCCCAGGCTGAGCCGATCCGCGGCACGGGCGAGCTTCCCGATCTCGCGCTGCTCGGGTACTGATGCGACGCGTGACGGTCGCGCTGGTCGCCGGCTTGACACTGCTGGCGATCACGATCTGCTTGATATTGGCGCACGCCCCGATGACGGTCGCCGGTACGAACAGACCCGATGGACAGCCGGAAGAGCCGATTGGGTCGAGCCACGAATACAACAGCTATTGCCAGACGGGCGAAACGCTGCCGCAGGGCACATCGGCGCTGCGCATCTGGTTGGACACGATCTACGGTCCGCGCGTCGCGGTCGCGGTGAGCTCGCAGGGGCGCCGTCTCACCAGCGGCGGGCGGGGCTCGGGATGGGTCGGCGGGTCGGTGACCGTCCCGGTGAGGCCGCTGCCGCGCCCGGTATCCGACGCGACGGTCTGTGTGTCGTTTCGGGTACGCGACGAAACGGTCGTCGTACAAGGCAATCCAACGCCAGCCGCAAGCGCGACGCGCGAATACGGCCAGCCGCTCTCAGGGCGCATGTGGATCGAATATCTGCATCCGGGCGAGCGCTCATGGGCGTCACTGCTGTCTTCGACCGCGCGTCGGATGGGGCTGGGTCGCGCCGCAGCCGGGATCTGGGTCGTGTTTCTCGCCGTCGGCCTCGCCGCGTCCGTGATCCTCCTGGCTGCGAGGCTCGTGGTCAAGGAACTGCCGTGAGCGAGGCATGACGCTCGTTCGGAGAATCCCGCGAGCTGCTTGGATCTGCGGACTCATCGCGTGTCTGAACGCCGTCTGCTGGTCGCTTGTGACACCAGCGTTTCAGGTCACCGATGAGCCTTCTCATTTTGCCTACGTCAAGCAGCTCGCCGAAACCGGCCATCTGCCGTCGTCGAGCTCTCAGGAAACTGCGGCCGAAGAGGGCGCTGCGCTGAGCGCGCTGCATCAGGGCGCTGTTCGCCTACGCCCTCAGAACCAGACGATCGCGACACAGGCCGAACAGGATGCTCTCGAACGCGAACTGGCCGCGACACCTCACGAAACGGGAAGCCCCGAGGCAGGCGTCGCCGCCTCACAGCCACCGCTTTACTATGCGCTCGAGGCGATCCCATACACCTTGGCGAGCAGCGGCACCGTGCTCGCCAGGCTGCAGTCCATGAGGCTCATGTCCGCGTTGTTCGCCGGCCTGACCGCGATCTTCGCGTTCCTGTTCACCCGCGAGACGCTCCCGGGAGCGCCATGGGCGTGGACCGTCGGCGGCCTGTCAGTCGCGCTGGCGCCGCTCCTCGGGTTCATGTCGGGCGCTGTGAACCCCGACTCGCTGCTGTTCGCGGTCTCCGCGGCGACCTTCTACTTCCTCGCGCGCCCATTCCGGCGTGGTCTCGACACCGGCGGTGCGGTCGCGATCGGCGTCGCGACAGCAATCGGCTTGGTGACGAAGCTGAACTTCATCGGCCTCGTGCCCGCGATCCTCCTCGGCCTGGTCATATTGAGCATCCGCGCCGGGCGCGCCTCTGGATGTCGCGCCTGGCGCCCGCTCGTGCTTGCGATCGCGATCGGCTTCAGCCCTGTCCTCGCGTACGTGGTGATCAACACGCTGTCCGGCGATCCCCTGCTGGGACAGGTGTCGCGGCGCGCAAGTTCGATCCAGTCGGTGCCGGGCGAGATCAACTACATCTGGCAGCTCTACCTGCCGCGGCTGCCAGGAACCGTCAACGACTTCCCGGGGCTGTTCACGACGCGACAGTTTTGGTTCGACGGCTACGTCGGCTTGTATGGCTGGCTCGACACGACCTTCCCGAGCTGGGTCTACAGCTTCGCGCTGATCCCGGCTGCGGCTGTAGCGCTGCTCTGCGGGCGCGCCCTGCTACTCGCGCGCGCCACGCTACGCAGCCGCGCCGCCGAGCTCGCCGTGTACGCGACAGCTGCCGTTGGCTTGATGGCACTCGTGGGCGCTGCCTCCTACACCGTCTTCCCGGAAGTCGATGCCGAATATGCCCAGGCGCGCTACCTGCTGCCGATGCTGGCGCTGTTCGCAGCGGCGCTCGCCCTGGCCGCGCGCGGCGCGGGAAGGCGTTGGGGCCCGACCGTCGGCACGCTGATCGTCGTGCTGTTCCTGGCCCACAACATCTTGAGCCAGATGCTCGTCGCGGCGCGTTTCTACGGCTGATTGATCGACTGTCGCATGGACGGCCGCGGCTAGTCGGAGACGCCGCCGACCCGATTCCTGCGCGCGTCTCGGGGTCGGCGGCGGTCTCGTTGACCGCCGTCCAGCCGTCCGTTACCAACTGGTCACGATGACCGACGTCCTCGCCCAGACCGAGCGCCCTGCCCTCGAGACGACGGCCGCGGCTGCCCCGAAGTTGCTGTCGGTGATCATCCCCTGCCTGAACGAGGCCGAGAACATCGTGCAGTGCGTCAGATCTGCACGGAATGCGATGGATCTCGCCGGGATCGACGGCGAGGTGATCGTCGCCGACAACGGCTCCGAAGACGGGAGCGCAAAGCTGGCGGAGACGGCGGGTGCCGCCGTCGTCCACGAGCTCCGACGCGGCTACGGCAGCGCCTACATGGCCGGGTTCGCGGTTGCCTCCGGCACCTACGTGCTGATGGCCGATGCCGACCTCACCTACGACTTCAACGAGATCCCCAACTTCCTGCGCGAGTTGCAGGACGGAGGGGACATGGTCATCGGCAACCGCATGCAGCACATCCATCCCGGCGCGATGCCCTGGCACCACCGTTACATCGGCAACCCGTTGCTCTCGGGGCTGCTCAACGTACTATTTCGCACGGGAGTCAGCGACGCTCACTGCGGGATGCGCGCGTTCCGGCGCGATCAGCTCGAAGCGCTCCAGCTGCGCACCACCGGCATGGAGTTCGCCTCGGAGATGGTCGTGCGGGCGGCCAAGGAGAAGCTCGACATCCGCGAGATCCCGATCGAGTACCACCCGCGCGGCGGCGAATCGAAGCTGTCGAGCTTCCGCGACGGCTGGCGTCATCTGCGCTTCCTGCTGCTGCACTCGCCCAACCACCTATTCATCCTGCCGGGGGCGCTGATGGCGGCACTCGGCGCGCTCGTGTCGCTGACCGTGCTCGCGCATCTGCAGGTGCTCGCGCGCAACTGGGATCTGCACACGCTGATCGGCGGCTCGCTGCTGCTGATCGTCGGCGCTCAGCTCGTCGGGCTGGGCCTCTGCGCCCACGCCTACGCGACCTACTTCATGGGCGAGCGCGACGCCTGGTTCGACCGTGCCCGCGAACGCCTGCGGCTGGAGCACGGGCTGATATTGGGCAGCGCGATCGCGCTCGTCGGTCTCACGATGATGGTCGTGATCGTGATCGACTGGGCGCGGCACGGCTTTGGCAGCCTCTCCCAGGAGCAGGTCGCGATCTTCGCAGCGACGCTGCTCGTGCTCGGTATCCAGATCGTGTTCACCTCGTTCCTGCTCAGCATGCTCGGGCTTCGTCGCAGCTGATGCGCAGCGTGAAGGTCGCGCTGGTCGCGGGGCTCGCCCTGGTGGCCGTAGCGATCGGCCTGACGCTGGCGCGCTCGCCGAAGAGCGTCGCCGCCACGAACAAGCCCCGGGGCCGGCAGGAAACCGCGATCTCGAGCACGCGCCGCCGTACGAGCTACTGCCAGGCGGGTGAAACACTCCCGCGGGGCACGTCGGCGATCCGCATCTCGCTGGCCGCAGCGATCGGGCCGCGCGTGAGCCTGCTCGCGCGCGCCGGCGGGCATGCGATCACCAGCGGAGAGCAGGACTCGGGCTGGACCGGGTCGGTCCTCGCCGTCCCGGTGAGGCCGCTCGCGCACACGGTGGCGGGCGTGACGATCTGCGCGTCGTTGACGCCGGCGCATGAAACGGTCACCCTGCTCGGCGAGCGCACGCGGGCGGCGATCGCGGCACGCGAGGGCGGGCGGCCGACTCAGGGAAGGATGTGGATCGAATACCTGCGGCCGGGCGCGCGATCCTGGGCGTCGCTTGCGTCGTCGGTGGCGCGCAACATGGGTTTCGGTCGCGCCTGGTCTGGCAGCGGGATCGTCCTTGTTGCGCTGCTGCTGCTGGCGGCGGTCGCCATCCTCGCCACGCGTCTCGTGCTCACTGAGATGCGATGAGCACGCGGGCGTTGAAGGGACGCGCCAGAGCGTCCAGGCGGGCGCGCGCCGGCCGCGCGAGACGAACGTCTCGCCGATCGTTCTCGGTGACGCTGGTCAAGACCCACCTCTTCGAGGTCCTGCGACGGGTTCCGAGGGCTGCCTGGATCTGCGGACTGGTCGCCTGCCTGAATGCCGCGTGCTGGTCGTTCGTGACGCCGCCGTTCCAAGTCCCCGACGAGCCCGACCACTACGCCTACGTCAAGCAGCTCTTCGAAACTCGGCAGCTGCCGTCGTCGAACAGCGAATTGACCTCCAACGAAATCATCGCGGTGCTGCTCGGCATCCGCTACCCCGAGATTCGCGAGCAGCCGGAGAACCACACGATCGCCTCGCAAGCTGAAGAGAACGAGCTGCAGCACTATCTCGCGGTGTCCGCAGAAGACGCGGAACGGGGGAGCCCCAACGCCGGTGTCGCCGCATCACAGCCGCCGCTGTATTACGCGCTCGAGGCGATCCCCTACGGTCTCGCCAAGGGCGGCACGGTGCTCGACAGGCTGCAGCTGATGCGCTTGATGTCGGCGCTGTTCGCGGGTGTGACCGCGCTGTTCGGGTTCATGTTCGTGCGCGAGACGCTGCCCGGAGCGCGCTGGGCGTGGATCGTCGGCGGCCTCGCGACCGCGCTGGCGCCATTGCTCGGCTTCATGTCCGGCGCTGTGAACCCCGACTCGCTGCTGTTCGCGGTCTCGGCGGCGATCTTCTACTTCCTCGCGCGAGCATTCAGGCGCGGGCTCGACACGCGGGCGGCAGCGACGATCGGCACGTTGACGGCGATCGGCTTCCTGACCAAGCTGAACTTCATCGGCCTGGCGCCCGGGGTGCTGCTCGGGCTGATCGTGCTCAGCGTTCGTGCAGCGCGCATACACGGACGCCGCGCCTATCGCCTGCTCGCGCTGTCCGTCGCAGTCGCCCTCAGCCCGGTCGCCCTGTACGTCGCACGCAACGTCCTGTCCGGTCGCCGCCCGCTGGGGATCGTGTCCTCGACGCTGCATCTCGTGCACGGATCGATACTTGGCGAGATCAACTACATCTGGCAGCTCTACCTGCCGCACGTGCCGGGAACCGTCAACGACTTCCCGGGCCTGTTCACCACACAACAGCTGTGGTTCAGGGGCTACGTCGGCCTGTACGGCTGGCTCGACACGCCGTTCCCCGGCTGGGTCAGCGACGCTCGCCGTGATCCCCGCCGCTGCGGTGGCGCTGCTGCTCGCTCGCGCATTGCTGCAAGGCCGGGCCGCACTGCGCAGCCGCGCATCTGAGCTCGCCGTGTACGCGGTCATCGCGATCGGCCTGATGGTGCTGGTGGGCGCGGACTCCTACCTGTCCTTCCCGCGGCTCACCGCCGAATACGCGCAGGTGCGCTACCTGCTGCCGCTGCTGCCTCTGCTCGGCGCGGCTCTCGCGCTCGCGGCCCGCGGCGCCGGGCGACGCCTGGGACCGGCTGTTGGCACGTTGATCGTGATCCTGTTCCTGGCCCACGACATCTTCAGCCAGCTGCTGGTCGTCGCACGCTACTACGGCTGAGCGGCCTGGCCGACGACCCGCCACGACCGTCGAGGCCGCGTTGGCCGTCTACTTGGCGTTGGCGAAGTAGTCGGCGTTCATCTGCGTGTACTTCTGCCACTCCTCGGGCAGCTGGTCCTCGGCGAAGCACGCGTCCACGGGGCAGGCCTCGACGCAGGCGTCGCAGTCGATGCACTCCTCGGGGTCGATGTAGAGCATCTCGGCCGCGTCGTATCCGGGCTCGTCGGGCGTCGGGTGGATGCAGTCCACGGGACACACCTCGACACAGGAGTTGTCCTTGGTGCCAATGCACGGCTCGGCGATCACGTAGGCCATTCGCTTCTTTCTTGGGTCGTTTGCGCTGGGCTCCCGGGGCGGGAGACGCATATTGTACGAACATGCTGCTCCTTACCGGCGCGACCGGGCTCGTGGGCTCGGCGCTGCTTCCCCGCCTGCTTGGCGACGGCGCCCCGGTCCGCTGCCTGGTGCGCGACCCACGCCGGCTGGGCGCCCAGCGCGTGCGCGTGCAGATCGCGCTCGGCGACCTCACCGACCCGCCGTCGTTTCGCAACGCGCTGCGCGGCGTGCAGACGGTCGTGCACCTGGCGGCCTCGATCCGCGACCAGCCCCGCGGTTCGATCGAGGAGCTCGACGGCATCGCCACCTGGCGGATGGTCGAGGCGGCAGAGCGCCAAGGCGTCGAGCGCTTCGTGTTCTTCTCCCCGCTCGGCGCCTCCACACACCATCGCACGCGGCTGCTGCGCGCCAAGGCGCTGGCCGAGCAGGCGGTTCGCGAGGCCGATCTGCGCTCGATCGTGTTCGCCCCATCGATCGTGTACGCCCCCGGCGACCCCTGGCTGACGCTGCTCGAGCGCCTTGCGCTGCTGCCGGTGATGCCGCTATCTGGGCGCGGCCAGGCGGCCTTTCAGCCGATTTGGGCGCAGGACGTGGCCGACTGCGTGATCGCAGCCCTGCGCGCGTCTGGCGCGGACGGAGCAGCCACTGGCGACAGCGATCCAGCCCGTGCTCACGTGCGCTACGAGCTGGCCGGACCGGAGACGCTCAGCCACGAGGACATGGTGCGGACGACCCTGCGTTCGCTCGGCCGCAGGCGCCCACTGCTGCGGATACCCACCCCGCTGGTCTCGCGCGCGTTGAGAGCGCTCGAGCGAGTCGGCGGGCCAGGGGTGTTCGCCACATGGGACGAGGCAGAGCTGATGGAGACCTCGATGACCTCCGCGCGCGGCTGCGCCGACGTCGAAGCGCTGGGGGTCAAGCCGGCGCGGATGGCGGCGGTGCTCGGAACGGGCTGAGCGCAGAGCGTCAGTCGGCGACGCGCTGCGCGATCGTCGGCCGGCGCTGGGCCCACGGCCGCGCCTCTTCCAGCTGCGCCGCGAGCGCGAGCAGCGCGCCCTCGCCGGCCGGGCGCCCGACGAGCTGCACGCCCAGCGGCAGCCCGTCCTCGCCCTCGAACAGCGGCAATGAGATCCCTGGCTGGCCGGTCGCGTTGAACACCGGGGTGAAGGGCGTGAACAGGCCCGAGCGAGTGAACGTCGACATCGGTTCCGGCGCGTCCGTGTCCAGCGTGCCCAGCGGCAGTGGGCGCTCGGCGAGCGCCGGCGTGAGCAGCGCGTCATACGGGGCCAGGAACGACACCAGGCGCCGCGCGAACGACTGCAGGCGTATGGCCGCAGCAGTGCACTCGACGGCGCCCAGCGTGCGGATCATCGAGAAGATCGCCCAGCTCATCGGCTCCATGTCAGCGGCGGTCGGCTCGCGCCCGGCGACGATGCCCGAGTAGGCGATCGAGACGGCGATGTAGGTGGAGAACACGACGCCGAACAGCTCTCTTAGCCCATCGTCCTGCCACGGCGGATCGACCTCGTGCACCTCGTGCCCGAGCGAGCGCAGCAGCTCAACCGCGTCGGCCACCGCGCGCACGCACATCGGATCGACGGCGGCGTCCGCGACGGGGGGCAGCGTGGTGGCGGCAATCCGCAGCGGGCCGGGGGCGGCTTCGGCACTGCGGGCAAAGGGCTGCGCGGGCGGCGGCGCCCAGGTGGCATCGCCGGGCTCATAGCCCGCCAGCACGTCGAGGATCGCCGCGGTATCGGCGACCGTGTGCGTGAGCATGCCGTCGACCACCAGCGGGGAGTCGCCCAGCTCGGGGGCCGCGGAGATCCGCCCGCGGCTGGGCTTCAGCCCGACCAGCCCGCAGCAGGCGGCGGGAATCCGTATGGAGCCGCCGCCGTCGTTGCCGTGCGCGACCGGCAGCATGCCGCTGGCGACAGCCGCTGCCGCGCCGCCCGAGGAGCCCCCAGGGGTGCGCTGCATGTCCCACGGGTTGCGAGTCGGTCCGAAGATGCGGGCCTCGCTGACCGGCAGGATGCCGTACTCGGGCAGCGTGGTCGTGCCGACGATCACGAACCCTGCGGCCTTCAGGCGCCGGGTGACGTTGTGGTCGTAGTCGCAGATGTTCTCGGCCATCAGCCGGCAGCCGTAGGTGAGGCGCAGGCCCTGCGCCGGCCGGTTGTTCTTGATAGCCGTCGGGACCCCCGCGAACGGGCGCGGATCGCCGGGGCGCACCGCATCAGCGGCTGCGAGCGCGCGCTCGGCGTCGACGTCGACGAACGCGTTCAGTGCGGGGTTGAGCTCCTCGATCTTCTCGAGTGAGGCCTCGACCAGCTCGCGTGCAGAGATCTGCCCCGAGCGCACCATCTCTGCAAGCTCGGTCGCGGGACGGAACATCACATCGTTGCCGGACACAGCTCCTCCTCGTCGACGAATGCTCGGCCCGACTGGTCAGCCGCAGGCCGCCTGCCATGAGCCTACTCGCGGGACGTCCTCAGCTGAGCGGCGATGGTTCTTCGGCCGGCCCCGTAGTCCCACCCCTGTACTGCCGGCACTTGGGCGCGATGGTCTGCGGGCTGCAGTTGGTTCGGGCGGTCCAGGTGGCCGTCCATCGCTTGACGAACGCGGCGAGCGCACGCTGTTGCAGCGGGCTGACCAGCTGCCGACGGATCGATGTCTGGACTTCTGTCAGCGGCCGTTCGCGCTGGAACCTGACCCTGGTCACGTCGAACACGAAATACCCAAACCACGTCGCTATGGGTCCGGTGAGCACGCCTGGCCTTGCCGTGAAGATGGCCTGGTTCAACGGCGGCTCGCCGTACACGTGCGGCTGCAGCCCCACCACTAAGCCATCGCCGCTGTTTATCGGCTGTCTGATCGGCAGGTGCGCGACGACGCTCGCGAAGCTCTTACCGGATGCAATTTCGGCCTTGACCTTGGCAGCCGCCGCCTCGGTTGCAGTACGGGCGATCTTCAGGTCACGCTCGGCGCTCACCAGATATTGAAATCTATGCGCGTCGTAGTAGCTCACTATGGCTGCCCGCCCGATCGACCCAGCACGGCGATCGAGCGCTTGGCGGATCGCCTTGGCGGCGAGCTTGGCCCGCGTTTCGAACACGAGGTCCGCTGCGGTCCGTCCCGCGAGAAAGCGCCGGAACTGCGAGTCACTGGAGAAGTGCTCGCGCCGGTAGCGATCAACGCCGGCTCTCGCCTCGCCGCCGCCTATGCCTACGCCCAGTTCGCGAGCGCCACCGATCAGCCAGTCGTCTGAGATAAGACGATCGAGCACTGTCTGTTGCAGTTCCTGGTAGCGCGTTTGACATTCGCGCGTGAGCTGTGCCCGTCCCATGGCTGGCTCTTCGGCGGCGGCCGACTGTGCCTCGAGTTGCGCCACGCATGCGCTGAAACGCGGCGGGACGAGCAGTTCGGACGCGGGATCATCGCTCTGTGCTGCGGCCAGCAAGCGATCGAGCGTTGCGCCGGTGATCGAGTACGGCCCTACCCGCGCCGCGACCGCCGTCGGGCGGGCCGGTGCGCGAAGCTGCCCGGAGGCGTCACGAGCAGGCCCGACGGTGTGCGCGGTCGTGCTGTCGCCGCACCCGGTGAGCCCCGCCGACACGGCGAGAGCCCCAAGGATGCCAAGCAACGAAGCGCACCGCGACCGCGGCCCCAGGCAGCTTGGCCAGGCGCGCGACCGCCGAACTCGAGTTCGAGCTACGTGTCTCTCTCCAGACTTGGCCGGCGTGCTCGCGGCTACGGGCCAACTCCCTTGTCCGGGCCAATCTGCGTGCGAGAGCGCCGGACAGTCGCGCTCGCTTCGCCGTCGCGTTGGGTCCAATCGGGAGGCCACGATTCAGGATATCCGGCCAGCCCAGTCGCGATCTCGATGTGGGCGCGACCCCGCCCCACGGGCGCGCTCGCCCGTGCATTCCTGCGAGGATGTGGGCCTGCCCACGAGGCAGCTACCCGTCAAGCATCAAGCTCAGAAAGCGAGTGCCATGAGCGCGGTCCAGTCAGCAGCACCGGAGGTCCAGTCGGGCCTCGAAGGAGTCGTCGCCTTCGCCACAGAGATAGCCGAGCCCGACAAAGAGGGTGGCGCGCTGCGCTACCGCGGCGTGAACATCGAGGAACTCGTGGGCGCGGTCCCCTACGAGCAGGTTTGGGGCCTCCTGGTCGACGGCCACTTCAAGCCCGGCCTGCCACCCGCCGAACCACACGCGCTGACGGTGCGTTCAGGCGACCATCGCGTGGACGTGCAGTCGGCGCTGGCGATGCTCGCGCCGGAGTGGGGCTTCGGGCAGCTGATCGACATCACCGACGAGGAGGCGCGCGACAACCTCGCCCGCGCCTCGGTGATGGCGCTGTCGTTCGTCGCGCAGTCCGCACGCGAAGCCGGCCAGCCTCCCGTGCCCCAGTCGGAGATCGACCAGGGCCAGACGATCCCCGAACGGTTCCTGATCCGCTGGCGCGGCGAGGCCAACCCCGACCACGTCAAGGCGATCGACGCCTATTGGGTCTCGGCCGCCGAGCACGGTATGAACGCGTCCACCTTCACGGCCCGCGTCGTCGCCTCGACCGGTGCCGACGTCGCCGCCGCGTTGTCTGCCGCGGTCGGCGCGCTCTCCGGCCCGCTGCACGGCGGCGCACCCTCGCGCGTGCTGAAGATGCTGGAGGAAGTCGAACAGAGCGGCGACGCAGAGAGGTGGGTGTCGGACGCACTCGACCGCGGCGAGCGGCTGATGGGCTTCGGCCACCGCATCTACCGTGCTGAAGACCCACGCGCGCGGGTGCTGCGCCGCACCGCCAGCGAACTGGGCTCGCCACGCTTCGAGGCCGCTGAGGCGCTCGAGAAGGCCGCGCTCGCGGAGCTCCACGCGCGCCGGCCCGATCGCGTGCTGGCCACCAACGTCGAGTTCTGGTCGGCCGTGATCCTCGACCTCGCCGAAGTCCCGCCGGACCTCTTCACGCCGATGTTCACCTGCGCGCGCGTCGCCGGCTGGTCTGCGCATATCCTCGAGCAGAAGCGCGAGGCCAAGCTGATCCGACCGACGGCGAAGTACGTCGGGCACGGGCCGCGGACGGTCAGCGAAGTCGACTAGCCCCGCCGTACCTGCCCAATCCGCGACCTGCGCCGCAGGATGTCAGCGTTGGGTCGCGGCGTTGGCAGATCTCCATCGTTCCCATAATCCCGCTAGTTCCGCTAATCGGGCGCTCGCACCCGCTTTGAGTCGAAAACGCACGTTGCCGGGCGTCGCGACTAGCAGTTAAAGTGCCACCGCTGCATCTGTCTCAAACGGGACTCGGCACACTGGGTCCCGTTATTGCAGCTACTGGTAAGGAACGACGAAAGTGAGTCCAGTTATGCTGAATCATGCCAGCATGCGTCCGGCGGGTGTTCGCCGACGCTACCTTGTGATGGCAGTGATGGCAGTGATGGTACCGCTGACCGCCCTCGCTTCCGCATCGCCCGCGATGGCGGAACCCAAAGGCATCTTCAAAGTGTTCAAGGAGTGCCCCACCGAAATACCCGGCCTCGTACAGTGCACATATGACCAGACGACCGAAGGTGAATTTGTGATCGGGACCCAAAGAGTGCCGATCACAGGCTCCGGGCAGACGCTCATCCTCCAAGGCGGCAACTTCCCGACCGGGAACCCTGAAAACGAAGCCGAATACTTCGCGCTGCCGGCGAAGAACGGCGAAAGCCTCTCCAAAACCGAACTCAACGTGCCAGGCGGCCTGACCGGCCTCATCAACTGCGAAGAAATCAAAGGCACCGGCTGGTTTGAAACGGAACTGCGCAAAGCTTGTAAATCAGTTCTCGAAGGCCCGTTGCTGGGAGTCACCGCGACTTCGGAACTCGTCGCCAACGAACACAACCCGGTGATCGTCAACGAATTCGCCGCGGGACGCGAAGAAGGGACAGCTCTGACGCTGCCCCTCCGAGTGCACCTCAAAAACCCGTTCCTGGGCAACGCCTGCTACATCGGATCCGAAGCACATCCGCTGCAGCTGCACCTGACCACCGGCGCCACATCGCTGAAATCACCGCCCAAAGGTTGGAAATCCATCCACGGCGCCCTCGGCACAGTCAAAGGCGAAACCGAAAAAGAACTCAGCCTGCTCCGCCTCGTAGGGAACACCTTGGTGGACAACACGTTTGCCGCACCGGCACCCGAAGGATGTGGCGAAATCACCCTCTTCGGGAAAACCTACACGGGCTTTGCAGACTTCCTTCTGGAAGCCAAACTCAAAATTCCCAACAACCCAGGCGAAAACACCGCCATCCTCAAAGGCGAACAGAAGATCACCGAACCCGCGAACGTGATCGCAAGCGAATCGTTCTAAGGACCACGACCGACATATAGCAGCAAGCGTGCAGAGAGAGGCGGGGGTCGATCCCCCGCCTCTCTCTTTTGTCGGGGTAAACTCGCCGTCGCGCCGCCGCATCACACGGTCCACGTCCGAATTGCGATCCCGGTGCCCCTGGTCGATCATCTTCTCCGGCCGCGCTGACCGGCACTGACTGCCGTGATGCGCGCGCCTACGGTTCATACCTCGGTTGATACTTGGGTTGACCACCGCTCCGCCACGGCACGCGAAGTAGTCAAAAACAATCCTTGCCGTGCTTGCAACCAGCGGATAGTTTGACACCGTAGCATTTGATCGGCCAGCCCCGGCTGGGGGTTCTTTATGGGCTGGCCCACTTGAAGCTCTACTGTAACGACCGACGAAAGTGAGTCGAATTATGCTGAATCATTCCAGCATGCGCTTGGCGGGCATTCACCGCCGCACGCTTGTCATGGCAGTGATAGCAGTGATGGTGCCGGCAACGGCCCTGGCCTCCGCGTCGCCGGCGATGGCCGAACCAAAAGGCATCTTCAAAGTGTTCAAGGAGTGCCCTACCGAAATACCCGGCCTCGTCCAGTGCACGTACGACCAGACGACGGAAGGTGAATTTGTGATCGGGAGCACCAAAGTTCCGATCACCGGCTCCAAACAGACGATCACGCTCCAGGGCGGCAACATCCCGACCGGGAACCCTGAAAACGAAGCCGAATACTTCGCGCTGCCGGCGAAGAACGGCGAAAGCCTGTCCAAAACCGAACTCAACGTGCCAGGCGGACTGTCTGACTTCGTCGACTGCACGAAAATCACGGAACCGCTACTCCGTGCTGCGTGCAAATTCTTCTTTGAAGGCACGGCGCTTGGCGTAACGGCGACTTCGGAACTCGTAGCTAGCGAAAAAAATCCCGTGATCGTCAACGAATTCAACGCCGGACGCGAAGAAGGAACGGCTTTGACGCTGCCTCTCCGAGTGCACCTCAAAAACCCGTTCCTGGGCAACGCCTGCTACATCGGATCCGAAGCACATCCGCTGCAGCTGCACCTGACCACCGGCGCGACATCGCTGACATCACCGCCCAAAGGGTGGAAATCTATCCACGGCGCTCTCGGCACAGTCAAAGGCGAAACCGAAAAAGAACTCAGCCTGCTCCGCCTCGTAGGGAACAAGCTGGTCGACAACGACAGCTGGGGAGCGCCGGGAGCCGAAGGCTGCGGCGAACTCTTCGGGATCAAAGGCGTGCTCGACCTCGTTCTGGATCTGAAAGTCGGAATCCCGAACAGCCCGGGCGAAAACACCGCCATCCTCCAGGGTGAACAGAAGATCACCGAACCCGCGAACGTGATCGCCAGCGAAAAATTCTAGGCGAGACGTCTAAGTAGGAAGAAGCGCTGCGAACAAGAGGGCCAGGGCGCAGCCCTGGCCCTCTTGCGCTGCACGCGCTTCGGCTGCTCGCTCGGCCCGCGGCTTTGCGACGATATAGCTCCTGCCGCGGCTGTGCGCGTGTTCGGCGAGTTCCGGCAGCGCTCTGGCTGCGACGCCGGTGACTTGTCCGCATCGATCAAGCCGGTCGTTGCGTCGCCAGTGGCTCGCGACGGACTCGCGACACGCGATTCATGACGGCTTCGCACGGCCCTGAGGTCCGGACCACGGCTGTGCTCATCGTGGCGGTCCGGGCTGACGCTCGCGACGACCCGCTCCCATGAGAAACACCCTCAACAAACTCGTCGCGTTCCGCGACCCTGCGATCTGCCTGGTTCTCTGGCCAGTTTCCGCCTCGCCGGGGTCCGATCGCGTCTTCGCTTGACCTGAGCTGCCGGTAGCTAGATATTGGCCTCGTGCGCTTTACAGGCGATCACCCTGACCACTGGGTGCCGATGGAACACGGGCCGCCCAGACGACCAACAGACTGCCACGGGCAGTTTTAGTGAATGCGCTAGGTGCATAGCGATCAATGTCGCCCTCTCGGACGCACAGCAAGGCAAAGAGACCCGTTGACCGTCGACGGAGCGGCGTCGGTGTACATTCTCAGGCGCACGCGGGCACAACCCCGGTTGGGTGGGTCCCATCGGACGATCACCTGGATCACCCGCGGTGGGTCGCCGTTGGTCGGCGACTCGGGGGGATCAGTCGCAGCAACCAATGGTGGCTTGGTGACTGGCTGCGCTACGGCATTGCCAAATGGGGAGAAAAATATGTGGAGGCAGCCACGATCACAGGCTATGACGTGCGCAGCCTGGCAAACATGGCATCGTTGGCAGCCTGCTTTGAGATGTCACGACGTCGTGACAATCTGAGCTGGAGTCACCACGCCGTCGTTGCGGCGCTCGATCCGGACGAGCAGGACAGATGGCTCGACATGGCTGCTGCCGAGAGATTGTCAGTCTCAGACCTGCGTATCGAGCTGCGCAGCGTCGAACGGCGGCGCGATGCGCAGGACCGTGCCTGTGCTGATCGGGCGCTACACGAGGACGTATCGGACTTCATCTGTCCCCGATGTGGCTACCGAGTCGCGCAAGCGCGAGCCGGCGCGGTCAGCGCGCCGGTGGAGGAGCCGGCCAATGGCTGACCAGCGGGCCGGATCGCTCGAGCAGGCGGTGACGCGACGCCTCGCTCACCTTCACGACGGCGAGTCCGTCGAGCACGCGGCAATCGATTGCGACGCCTCCTTCTTCGCCCCGGCGGGCTTTTACGTCGGTGACGACGTGCTCGACTCTCTGGACATCGTCGAGATGATCGTGGCGCTCGAAGTTGACTTCAACATCGACATCGTGATGGCACACGATGTCACTCAGTACGACTCGATCGCGAAGCTGAGTCGCCTGCTCGAACAGATCGCGGGTGCCGCCGAGCTTGCGGCATTCGAGAGTCACTGGGGAGGATGATGTGGGATCGGGACCTCGAGGAACGCATGCGAATGGTCTCCTTTAGACCCGCGAGCGTTCCCGCCCTGCCCGAGGGCCCGCGCGATTCCGCATCGGTGCAGACGCTCAGGTTGCTGCGCAACTCCACCAGTTACGTGCGCGAATTGCGGGAGACCTACGGGGGTGCCTTCAGCCTGCGCCCGCTCCATTCCCCGGCATTCGTTGTCGTCTCCGACCCAGCGCTCGTAGGCGCACTGTTCACGGGAGATCCGCAGACGCTCCACGCCGGTGCCGCCAATCGCATCCTTGAACCGGCGTCGGGGCCGAACGCGGTGCTCTTCCTGGACGACCAGGAGCACCTGGCCCGTCGCCGTCTTCTAGGGCCGTCCTTTCAGGACACGAATCTACGGTCGTATCTGGGGGTAATCGAGACGCTTGTCCAGGACGAGCTCGACTCGTGGCCGCTGGGCGAGCCGATCGCTCTGCATCCGCGCTTTCGAGACCTTGCAACGGACGTAATGCTGCGCGTGGTCCTTGGAGATGACGAGCTAGGCACCTGGCGAGCGCTGAAGCGGGATCTGTTGGAGATCAGACGTGACACGTCGAGACGCCAGGCGCGTGTGCTGCTGACCGAGGTCGTCGTGCACGCCCGCCGCGCGGGCGTGGGGGAAACGCCTGTGCTGGCTGCACTACTGAACGAGCGTGACCGGTCGAGCCGGCCGGAAATGGAGGATGCTGTCGTTGACGACCTGCTTGCGCTGCTCGTGGCTGGTCAAGAGACCACGGCTGGCACGCTCGCGTGGGCCGCCGAGCGTCTGTGCCGAGGCGCGGCGCTGCAGAGACGCCTCCGCGCCGCGTTTGCTGACGAGCGCGACGAGAGCTACGTCGATGCGTTCATCTCCGAGGTGCTGCGCACGCGACCCGTGCTGCAGTGGTCGGTGCGGCAGCTGACGAGGCCATTGCCTCTCGGCTCATGGCTCCTGCCGGAGAACGCGGTCGTGGCTGTCTCCATCTACCTGGTGCACCACGATCCCGATGTCTTCCCCAATCCCGACCGCTTCCTACCGGATCGCTTCCTCGGCGAGCAATCGTCGCGGGCCCATTCGTTCGTTGCGTTCGGCGGCGGTACGCGACGTTGTCTGGGGAGCCGTCTAGCACTGCTGGAGATCAGGACCGTGCTTGCACAGCTGCTACGGCGCTTCACGCTGGAGCCGCCGCGCGAGCACGAGCGCGACGAGCGTTGGCGCAGGAGCGGGATCACCCACGTACCGGCAGACGGTGCGCTGGTGTGTCTTTCGGTGCCGGACCGTTTGCGCGGTCATGAGGCCAAGCTTGCCGGCGACGTCCGATCCGGTCGTTGACCGGTTGAGCCGGCGAACGGTGTTCATGTCCGCGATGAAGTCCAAGCGTGACTCCGTGGAGGCCGCAAACGCGCCCGGACGGCGGTTGCGCGGCGCGCGCGCACCGTGCCGGCCCGCGCTCGCGATGTCGGGCGTGTACAAGAGCTACCGCGACGTCAGTGCCCTCTGCGGTGTCGACTTCGAGATCGAGCCCGGCGAGATCGTCGCGCTGCTCGGTGCGAACGCCGCCGGCAAGACCACCTTGATATCGATCGCCGCCGCGCTCTGCCGGCCGGACGCCGGCGGCGTGTGGGTGAACGGGGTGAACATGCGCACGCAGCCCGAGCGAGGACGGCGCAGCCTCGGTGTGGCGACGCAGGAGACCGGCGTCTATCCGCGGCTTTCGGTGCGTGACAATCTCCGCTTCTTCGGCGAACTCGCAGGGCTGAGGCGCAGGATGCTCGATGAGCGACTGGAGAGCGTGGCGGAGGCGTTTGGGCTGTCAGCCGTGCTCGACAGGGAGACACAGGTGCTGTCGGTGGGACAGGTGCGCCGACTGCACACCGCGATGACCATGCTGGGCCGACCGCCGCTCCTGCTGCTTGACGAGCCGACGGCAGGTGTCGACGTCGGTACGCGCGCGCGCATGCTCGAGCTGGTGCGCAACGTGGCCATGGACGGGTGCGCGGTTTGCTATTCGACGCATTACCTGGTGGAGGCCGAACAGCTCGGCGCGTGCGTCGCGGTGCTGCACCACGGACGCATCGTGGCGCGCGACACCGTGCAAACGCTGATCGCCTCCTACGGCCAGTCGGCGATCGAGCTACGGTTCGACGGGCCGGCACCTGAGCTCCTCGACGTCCCCGGCGTCGAGCGATCCGAGAGCACATTGCGGCTTGCCACCGGTCTCGGCTCTGCGCACAGCGTGGCGTCGCTGTTCGCCGCGCTCGGTGACTCGATCACACAGCTGCGCGACGTGAGGTTGATTCAACCCAACCTGGAGAGCGTGTTCTTGGCGCTCACCGGACAGGCGTCCTCGTCCGGCGGCGAGCGACTCGAGGTGGACGAGGTGGCCTGTGATACCTAGGTGCAGCATCGCGATCGCTCGCCAGGACTGGCGGATCCTGTGCCGAGACCCATTCCCGGTGATCGTGCCGGTGGTGCTGCCGCTGTTGCTGATTCCATTCGTCAAGCCGGCGTTCCGGCTTGGCTTTTTGGCCGAACACGTCAGGCACACTGCCGGCGCCGAGCAGGCAGTCCCGGCGATGGCCGTGACCTTCGCGTTCTTCCTGGTGGGCAACTCCAGCATGGGCTTCTTCCGCGAGCACGCTTGGTGCACGTGGGATCGGCTGCGCGCCAGTCCCGCCAGCAATTACGAAATCGTGCTCGGCAAGATCGCTGTGCCGCTGCTTCAGGCAGTGGGCCAATTCACCCTCGTGTTCGGCCTCGGCGGGCTCGTTCTCGGTCTCACCGTGCGTGGCTCGTGGGGATCGCTCGTCGCCGTCGGCGTCGCATACAGCCTGTATCTCGTCACCACGGGCCTGGCGGTGGTCGCGCTGTGCAGGACCTACATGCAAGCGAACGCGATCACCAACGTCGGCGCCCTGCTCCTGGCCGGTCTCGGCGGGGCGCTCGTGCCGCATGCCTTCCTTCCATCTTGGGCGCAGTTCCTGTCTCCCGCCGTGCCCAGCTACTGGGCGATGCGCGGCTACCGCGAGGCAATCCTCGGGTACGGGAGCCCGCTGGTGAGCGTGGCGGTGCTGCTGGCGTTCGCGACCGTCTGCCTCGTGTTCGCGGCGCTGCGCTTCCGCTTGGACGACACGAAGATCGCGTGGGCGTGAGCTGAGCTACGCCACAAGCTCGACCGAGGTAACGCATGGACGACATCCCGTATCGGCTCGCTCGCACTGTCGTCATCCACCGTCGAATGGTGCTCTGCGCATGGCTGTGTGGCCTGCTCGCATGCGGGCTGATAGTGATGCTCACGCCCGGAGACATCGCCGACATCGGCTACTCCGTGCCGGGCTCGCAGACGTCGCGGGCCGAACAGCTGGCACACCGTTACGTACCCAGCGTGCCAGGAACGACGGTCATAGCGGTAGTCACGAACGATCGTCCGAACACCAGTGCATCGCAGCAGATCGCAGAAGACGGTACCGCGCTGACCTCGCTGAAACGACTGCCCGGCGTACGGGAAGTCGAATCTGCCGAATCTGGGATGGAGGAAACCAAGAACGGGGCGATCGCGTCGGTCTCGGTGTATTTCGTGCGCATTGGGCTGTCGTATGCCGCCGCCGAGCAACGGACGCCGGCGATCGAAGCGGCCATCGAACGCGGAGCCAACCGCCACATCTCGTTCGGGCTGTTCGGCGAAGCTGCTATCGCGTACCAGTACACGAGGCGTATCGAGCAGGATCTCCACCGCGCCGAGTTGATCGCGCTGCCCGCGACGGCGTGCGTGCTCTTGATCGCGTTCCTGTCAGTCGTGGCGGCTCTGCTGCCGGTGCTGCTGGCATCCGTTTCGCTCGTATACGTGTTGGCGTTCGTGCATCTGCTCAGTCTCGCCTTCGAGCAGAACGTCTTCATCCTCAGCATCGCGCCGGCGATTGCGCTCGGCCTCAGCATCGATTACTCGCTGATCGTGATCACACGCTTCCGCGAGGAGCGCGCACGGGGCCACGAGGTCGATGACGCGATCGCACGCGCGATGAACACGGCGGGTCGCGCGATCCTGCTCTCGGGACTGACGATCGCGATGACGTTGCCGGCCTTGGCGATCATCGGCATCGGGCTGTTCACATCGATCGCCCTAGGGGGAATCGTTGCGAGCCTCACCGCAACCGCCGCCGCCTGCACGCTGCTGCCGGCCACGGTTTCACTGCTCGGCGATCGCTTGGATCTTCTGGCACTCCGACCCGCCGTCTCTGCATCGCGCCGAGCGACCTTCTGGCGCCGCCTCGCGGCAGCCGTGACCACACACCCGCGGCTCGCCGTCCTCACAAGCGTGCTTGTGATGCTGGCGTTGGCGACACAGGCTGTGTCCCTGCAGTTCACCTATGGCGGCGCTGCGACACTTCCCGCCCACAGCACGGCCACACGCGAGGTGGCGGATCTGCAGACGGCGCTGGGCCCAGGCGCCACCGGCCCGGTCAGGGTGGTTTCCGACGATCCTGAGGCTCGGTCGATCTTGGGCCGCAACCTACACGTGCGCTCGGTCTGGCGCGTCACGAGAGGCGTCGGCCAATGGAGGGAGTACGACGTCATCCTGTACACGCCGCCCGAAAGCCGGGAATCGCACCGGACCGTGGCGCAGCTGCGCAGCGAACTCCATGGGCCCGACAGTGCGGTCGGCGGAACCTCTGCCGGTGAAATGGATCTGGCGGCTCGCCTGGGAGCGAGGATGCCGCTGGTGCTGGCGGTCGCGATCGCGACCGTGCTCGTCGCGCTGTCGATCGGCCTACGGTCGCTCGTGATCCCCGTCAAGGCGGTCATCTGCAGCGCCCTCTCGGTCATGGCAACGCTCGGCCTGCTGCAGATCTGCTTTCCGGCTCCGAGCGAACATGCTGTGATCCCCTTCTTCGTCCCCATCGTGACGTTTGCGCTGGTGCTCGGACTGTCGATCGACTACGAGGTCTTTCTCCTGACCCGGATGCGGGAGCTGGTGGCTGCGGGACACCCGACCGACTCCGCCGTGGCGCAGGGACTGGTTCGCACCGGCCGTCCGATTACTCTCGCCGGGCTCGCGGTGATGGCCGTGTTCGCTGCGTTCAGCCTGTCGTCACTGCCAGCCGTCGGCCAGCTCGGTGTGGCGGTGCTCCTCGGCGTGCTGCTCGACATCACGCTCGTGAGGTGGATACTGAGCCCGGCCCTGGTCGTGCTCGCCGGTCGATGGAACTGGTGGCTTCCGCGGAGTGGCGAGAAGTTGCCAAGCTCAGCGCCCCTCGCTTGAATCATGTGCGCGTAGTTCGTTCGGCCGATCGGACTCGCACACACCACGGCGGTCGGAGTGACGATATGAGTCTGTCGAGAAGAGACACCGAGGGGAGCGGGCGTGTCGGCACCGGGCGTGAACCGATCGCGATCGTGGGGATGTCGTGCCGCTATCCGGGCGGTGTGCGCGGTCCCGAGGATCTCTGGGAGCTGGCCGTTCGAGGCGAGGACGCGGTGTCGGATTTCCCGACGGACCGTGACTGGCAACTGGAGCGGCTGTATGACCCTGACCCCGACCATCCGCGCACCTGCTACACGCGGCATGGAGGCTTCGTCTACGACGTCGGCGAGTTCGACGCCCCGTTCTTCTCGATCAGCCCGCGCGAGGCGCGGGCGATGGACCCGCAGCAGCGGCTGTTGCTGGAAGGCGCGTGGGAGGCGCTCGAGCACGCGGCGATCGTCCCCGACACGCTGCACGGAACCCGCACGGGAGTGTTCGTGGGCGTCACGTCGTCGGCCTACGGCGTCTATCTGAACGTTCCGCCGGAGCTCGAAGGGCACATACTCAGTGGTACGACGACGAGCGTCGCCTCGGGCCGCATCGCTTACACGTTCGGCTTCGAGGGTCCCTCGGTGTCGGTCGACACCGCCTGCTCGTCGTCGTTGGTGGCGCTGCATCTCGCCTGTCAGTCACTGCGCGACGGGGAGTGTCCGCTGGCGCTTGCCGGCGGCGTGACGGTGCTTGTCACGCCTGCACTGTTCATCGCCTTCTCGCGCCATCGGGCGGGCGCGCCGGATGGGCGCTGCAAGTCATTCGCAGCGTCTGCAGACGGCGTGGGCTGGGGCGAGGGGATGGGATTGCTCGTGCTGGAGCGGCTTGCCGACGCCCGTCGCAACGGGCACAGGATCCACGCCGTGATCGAAGGCTCGGCAACCAGCCAGGACGGTGCGAGCGCGTGGCTGAGTGCACCCAAAGAGTCCTCGCAGGAAGACGTCATTCGCAGGGCGCTGGCGAGCGGGAGGATCGCGCCCGCCGACGTGGACGCGGTCGAGGCACACGGAACGGGGACCGTTCTCGGCGACCCGATCGAGGCACGAGCGCTGCTCGCAACCTACGGTGGCGAGCGACCCGACGAGCCGCTGCGACTGGGCTCGATCAAGTCGAACATCGGCCACACTGTCGCCGCGGCCGGCGTCGCGGGTGTGATCAAGATGGCGCTCGCGATGCAACACGGCCTGCTGCCGCGCACGCTCCACCTCGATGCGCCGACACCGCACGTCGACTGGTCGGGGGGCGGTGTGCGGCTGCTGGCGGAGCACGAGCCATGGCCACGGGGGAACCGCCCGCGACGCGCAGGCATCTCGTCTTTCGGCATCAGCGGCACGAACGCGCACGTGATCATCGGCGAACCTCCCGGACCGATTGCCGCACAGGCGCCTGCACAGGTGCGGGCGCTCGGCCAGCTCACGACGCTGCCGGTCCTGCTGTCGGGCAAGAGCGAGGAGGCACTGATCGGTCAGGCGCAGCGACTGAACGCGCATCTGCAGGCGCGGCCGAACATCGCGCCGCTCGACCTCGCAGCATCCTGTGCGAACACGCGGACGCATTTCGATCACAGGGCGGTGGTGCTCGGGCAGGACAGCCGGACGCTGATGGCTGGGCTCGACGCGCTGCAGAGCGCCCAGCACGCCCCGGGCGTCCTACGAGGCACAGCGAAGGAAGGAAAGGGCGCCTTCCTCTTCTCCGGCCAGGGAACGCAGCGGCCCGGGATGGGGCGCGATCTCTACCCGGCGTTCCCCGCCTTTGCGGATGCGCTGGACGCCGTCTGCTGCGAGCTCGACGAGCACATCGGGCGCTCGCTGCGGGAGCTGCTGTTCGCGTCAGAGGACGAGCAGAGCGCGAGCACGCTCGATGCGACCGAAATCGCCCAGCCCGCCCTGTTTGCGCTCGAGGTGGCTTTGTTCCATCTGCTTGGCTCGCTGGGCGTCAAGCCCGACCTGCTCATCGGCCACTCAATCGGCGAGTTGACGGCGATGCACGTCGCCGGCATGCTCTCGCTGCGCGATGCCGCGATGCTGGTGGCCGCGCGGGGCCGGCTGATGGCAGCGCTCCCGCCAGGAGGGGCGATGCTGTCCGTGGAGGCCTCGGAGCAGGAGATCGCGCCAACGATCCAGGAGTTTGCCGACAGCGTCTCGATTGCCGCCATCAACGGTCCGGCCGCCACCGTCGTGTCGGGCGAGGAGGCGGCGATCGGCACAGTGGAACGCGCGTGGAAGGGACGCGGACGGCGCGTGAAGCGGCTGCGCGTCAGCCATGCGTTTCACTCGCCGCTGATCGAGCCGATGCTCGCCGAGTTCGCAAGCGTCGCGAGCGAGCTCGAGTTCGCGGCGCCGGAGATCCCGATCATCTCCAACGTCTCGGGCGAGCTCGGAGCACAAGCGCTGTGCTCTCCCGGCTACTGGGTGACACACGTACGCGAACCCGTGCGCTTCGCTGCCGGCGTGGCAGCGCTGCAACGCGCCGGCGCAACTCGCTTCCTGGAGCTCGGGCCCGACGCCTCGCTGTGTGCAATGACGAGCCGCTGCCTCACGGCGGACATCCGCCCGCACGTGCTCGTGGCGCCGGCGCTGCGCGCTCACCGCAGCGAGCCCGACAGCCTCGTCGCGTTGCTCGCGGCGGCACACGCTCATGGGGTCGAGGTCAGCTGGCGCGAGCTCTTCGCCGGACGCGGTGCGCGCGTGGTGGAGCTGCCCACCTACGCGTTTCAACGCCGACGCTACTGGCTCAGCGACAGCGGCGGCATGGGCGATGCCGGCTCGCTCGGCCAGGAGACATCCGAGCATCCGCTGCTCGGCGCGAAGGTGTCGCTCGCCAGCGACGATTCCTGGCTGTTCACGGGACGGCTATCGCTGCACGATCGCCGCTGGCTGAACGACCACGCAGTGCTCGACACCGTGTTGTTCCCGGCCACGGGCTTCATCGAGCTGGCGCTATGCGCCGGAGCCGAGCTCGACGCGCAGACGGTCGAGGAGCTCACCTTCGAGATGCCGCTGATCCTGAGCGAGGAGCACGCGGCGCAGTTGCAGGTGACGGCCTCGCAGGCAGACGAGCAAGGGCGTCGGCGCCTGGCGATCTACTCGCGTCCGCAGCGTGTCGCCGGTGCTGAGCAAGCACCGTGGACGCGTCACGCCAGCGGCACGGTGGCGCCGCCCGAGATGCAGGGCGCGGACAGCAGAGTGATCGAGGATGCGACTTGGCCACCAGCAGGCGCGACGCCGCTCGAGACCGCCTCCTCCTACGCCCGGCTCGCCGAGATGGGCTACGGATACGGGCCAGCCTTCCAGGGGCTGCAGGCCGCCTGGCAGCTGGGGGACGAAGTCCTCGGAGAAGTCGCGCTCGGCCCCGAAGAGGCGCGCGAGGCGGCTGGCTACAACATCCATCCTGCGCTGCTCGATTCGGCCTTGCACGTGGCGTTGGAGGCGGTGCTGGCCGCACAGCCGGGCCACCTCGTCGTCCCGTTCTGCGTCAGCGGCGTGCGCGCGCAGGTGCGTGGCGCCTCGAGCATGCGCGTGAGGTTGAGCGCGGTCGGAGAGGGCGCGCTGCGCCTGGTGGGCGTCGACGATGCGGGTGCGGAGGTTGTCACGCTCGAGTCGCTCAGCACACGCTCGATCGACGCGAGCAGGCTGCGAGGCGACCGGAGCCCGGAGCACGATTCGTTGTTCACGATCTCGTGGACCCCGCTGCGGTTGCCGGCGAGCAGCGAGGGACAGTGCCGCTGCGTCTCGCTCGGCGCGCTTGACCTGGCGGGCGTCTGCGAGCGCTACATCGACCTGGCGGAGCTTGCGCAGGCGATCGACGCGGGCGCTCCTGTGCCTGACGCTGTGTTCGTGGAGGCGGTCTCTGGTGAGAGCGGCGGAGCGGTGGCAGCGCGCGCGCGCGCCGCCGTGCAGCAGGCGCTCGAGCTGTTGCAGGAGTGGCTCTCAGATCGCCGTTTGGGCTCGGCGGAGCTCGCTCTGGTGACCCACGGCGCGGTGGCGATCGACGATCGCGAGATCCCCGACCTCGCCGCGTCCGGCGTGCTGGGGCTTGTGCGTAGCGCGCAATCGGAGCACCCCGGGCGATTCATGCTGCTCGATGTCGGGCTCGGCGAGTACAACGAGGTCGACTGGCCTGCGCTGCTCGCGAGCGGGGAGGCGCAGCTCGCCTTGCGCGCACATGGCATCTACGCACCGCGACTCGTACGCCCGGAGGGCGTCAGCCGGCTCGACCCGCCCGACGGCGGCGAGGCGTGGCGCCTCGGACTGACGCGGAAGGGCACCCTCGAGGGCCTCGCGCTCGTCGCGAACCCGATCGCGCAGGCGCCGCTGCGTGAGCATCAGGTGAGGGTCGCAGTCCGGGCTTGCGGTTTGAACTTTCGCGACGTGCTGATCGCGCTCGACGTGTATCCGGGAGAGGCTCCGCTCGGCAGCGAGGCCGCGGGCGTCGTGACCGAGGTCGGCCCCGGCGTGGCGGACCTCGCGGTCGGCGATCGCGTGATGGGTCTGTTCAACGACGCCTTCGCGCCAGTGGCGATCGCGGAGCGAAACGTGATCGAGAAGGTCCCCGCGGGCTGGAAGTTCGTGGACGCAGCGGCCACCCCGATCGCGTTCCTGACCGCCTACTACGCGCTCGTCGACCTCGCCCAGCTGCGCCCGGGCGAGACCGTTCTGATCCATGCCGGCGCCGGCGGCGTGGGGATGGCCGCGGTGCAGGTCGCACGCGCGATCGGCGCCGAGGTGTTCTCGACCGCGAGTCCAGCCAAGTGGCCAGCGCTGGAGGAGCTCGGTGTCGATCGCGAGCATCTCGCGTCTTCGCGTGATCTCGACTTCCGCGAGCGCTTCATGGCGGCGACCGAGGGACGCGGCGTCGACGTGGTGTTGAATGCGCTCGCGGGGGACTTCATCGATGCGTCGCTGGATCTACTGGCGCGCGGTGGACGCTTCGTCGAGATGGGCAAGGCCGACCTGCGCGACCCCGAGCAGGTGACAGCCAGCCACGAGGGGACGCGCTACGTCTCCTTCGACGTCACCGAAGCCGGGCCACAGCGGCTGCGCCAGATCTTCTCCGAGGTGCTGTCGCTGTTCGAGCGCGGCGCGCTTCGGCCGCTGCCGGTGCGGACGTGGGACATCCGCAACGCGCCTGCCGCGTTCCGGTACCTGCGCGAAGGTCACAACGTCGGCAAGCTGGTGCTCACGATCCCGCGGGCTGCGGACACGGACGGCACGGTTCTGATCACGGGCGGGACGGGCGCGCTCGGCTCGTTGGTGGCGCGCCACCTGGCCAGTGAGCGCGGCGTCCGCCACCTCGTGCTCGCGAGCCGCCACGGCACGACGGCGCCGTGCGCGCAGGAGCTCCAAGACGAGCTCTCGATGCTCGGCTGCCAAGCGCAGATCGTCGCCTGCGACGTCGCTGACAGGAAACAGCTGGAGCAGCTGCTGAGCTCGATACCGGATGAGCGTCCTTTGCGCGGGGTGATCCACATGGCGGGAATACTCGACGACGGCGTGATCGAAACGCTGAGCGCAGAGCAGCTCGAAGGCGTCATGCGCCCAAAGGTCGATGGGGCGATGCACCTGCACGAGCTCACCAGCGAGCACGAGGTCGACCAGTTCGTGCTGTTCTCCTCGGGCGCGGCGACGCTCGGCACCCCGGGGCAGGGCAACTACGCAGCGGCGAACGCTTTCCTGGACGCGCTCGCCCACTGGCGTCGTGCTCGCGGGCTGCCCGCGCAGTCGCTCGCGTGGGGACTATGGCTGCAAGCGGCGGGCGTCGGCATCGGGGGGCTCGAGGACGTCGATCGCATGCGTCTGAGCCGGATCGGCATCGATGCTCTGTCGCCGAGCCAGGGACTCGAGCTGCTGGACGCGGCAGAGATGATCGACGAGCCCTTCCTTGTGCCGGTGCAGCTGAATCTCAGCGTGCTGCACGCGCACGCCCGCAACGGGCTGCTGCCGCCGCTGCTGGAGCGCCTCGTACGCGCGCCCGCACAGCGGAAGGCCGTGACGAAGGGTTCGCTCGCCGTGCGCATGTCAGCCACGCCCGAGGGAGAGCGGGACGCGATCGTGCTCGAAGCCGTCTGTGGAGTCGCCGCTGTGGTGCTCGGCCACGACTCCGCCGAGGCGATCGATCCGGAGATCCCTTTCAAGGATCTCGGCTTCGACTCGCTGGCCGCCGTTGAGCTCTACAACTACCTGTGCCAGGCGACGGGGTTGCAGCTGCCCACCACCTTGGGCTTCGACTATCCGACGCCCGTGGCAATTGCCGGCTACCTGCGGGCGAGAATGGAAGGCAAGGCGGACTCGTCGCCCATGCGTGAACCGAGCGACGACAATGCTCTGGCGCTGAACGGCACGGCGACGGGCCTGAAGAGCGAGGTGGGCGTCGCGCGCAGGCACGAGAGGTGAGCCGATGATCGTGTGGGATGCGATGACGCATCCGCGAACGCTCGCTCGCGAGATCTGGGAGTGGGACGGCGAGCGCTACCGCGCGGGCACCTATGGAGAGCTGCTCGCGGATGCGCGGCGTGCGGCGGCGGCTCTCCGCAAGCGGGGCATCACCTCGGGTGCGGTGGTCGCGGGGGTGCTCACCAACGGCCCCGAGACGACACGCGCAGCGATCGGAGTGATGTTCACGGGGGCGACGTTCGCGTCGCTGCCGATAATCGCGCGCGGCATGAGTCTCGCTTCGTATGCACGCCAGCTCGCGAGCATGTGCAAGCACGTCGGCGCAGACGTCCTGCTCGCAGAGGAGCGCTTCCTGCGCGTGATGCCGGCCGGACTCGATCTGGGGGTCGAGGTGGTGAGCTACGCGAGCCTGCTCGAGGGCACCGAGATGGTGGATATCACCCCGCCGGAGCTCGACGAGGTGCTTTTCATCCAATTCTCCTCGGGCACCACCGGTAAGCCGCGCGGGGCACAGCTCACGGGCAGCGCAATCGAAGCGCAACTGATCGGGTTGGCGGATGCGCTCGAGATCGACTCCGAGCGCGACATCGGCTGCATGTGGCTGCCGCTGTCTCACGACATGGGGATCTTCGGCGGCGCGTTCCTCGCCTGGTACATGGGAATGCGCGCCGTCAAGTCCACGCCGGAGCGCTTCCTGCAGTCGCCGCGCAGTTGGTTCGATGACTGCGCGAAGTTCGGGGCGACTATCACGGCGGGCCCGCCGTCCGCACTCGCGATGGCCAGCCACGCGGAGGCGGCTCGCTCCTCAGGAGAGCCGCTGAGGCTCAGGGTCTGCCTGGTGGGCGCAGAGATGGTCGACTGGCCGGTACTCGTGCGGGCCGCGGAGGTGTTCGCACCGCGAGGGCTCGAGCTGTCGACGTTCACGACGGCGTACGGCCTTGCCGAGGCCACGCTTGCAGTGACGGTCGGCGGACTCGATCGAGCTCCCGCGTTCCTGGACGTGGACGCGGACGCACTCGCACTGGGAACGATGCACCTGGCGGACCCGAGCGACCCGCGCGCACGCCGCCTGGTGTCCGCGGGGGCACCTTTGACGGACACCGAGGTGTCGATAGACCGACATACCAGCGAGATCGTCATCCGCTCGCGGAGCCTCGCATGCGGCTATTTCAACAACGCCGAAGCGACTCGTGCCCACTTCAGCGACGGAGCGTTTCGCACGTCCGATCTCGGGTGCCTACACGATGGCCATCTGTACGTGTCGGGCCGCAGCGACGACCTACTGATACTGCACGGCCGCAACATCTTCGTGAACGAGCTCGAGGCGCGCGTCGGTGCAGTACCTGGCATCCGAGACGGCAACTGCGCACTCGTGCAGCAGTTCGGGAACGGTCGGCACCGCGTCAGCCTGGTCGCGGAAGCCACCGAATCGGCCGACGTTGCGATGCTCGCATCGCAACTGTGTCGGCTGACGATGGAGGAGGACGGAGTGCCTGTCGACGAATGTGTGTTCTTGCCGCAGGGCAGCTTCCCCATGACGCCGAGCGGCAAGGTCCAGCGGCATCGCTGCCTCCAGCTGCTACGGCAGCCGCAGCTCGGGATCCGCGTCCCCACCTAACTGACTGATTTCACGGCGCTGCCTGTGGCATGAGCAGATTTTATAGGCAGCAGGTTCGAAGTCGGCGGTGCTCAACAACCAGGCCAGCGATCACCTTGACGAGCCGACGCTAGCAGTCGCTGCGTTGTTTGATGGTAAGCCTCCAGCGTGCGAAACTGTCGGTCCGACGGTTTTACCATACAAAAATCTGGGGTTGACATGAAAAACATCAGGCTACTAGGCGCGATGCTGGTGGCAATGTGTGCCATAGGCCTCATGGCGACGTCAGCGCTCGCGTTACCCGACGTCTCAATCACGTTAAGCGGTGTGTACCCACTGCATACAAACTACTCAATCAGCACCATACACACGAAACTCGAAACTGTCAACGGCAGCGTCCTCACCGGTGAAGGTCTGCACGTATTATCATTATACGGGGGGTCAACCGCATTAGGCACATACCGAGCTATCTTCTTACACATAGAAAAAGGCTTCGAAAAATGCTTTAATACAGGTGTAGAAGCGAACGGTGAAGTGTTGACGGAAGGTTCGGTCCACGTTGTCTACACCAGCTTAGCCGGCTCGACCCAAGGCTTACAGATCGGGCTGCTGTACTTACCCAAAGAACTGACCGGGGCAACCGAAATCAGCTGCCCGACGAACGCCAACAAAATCAAAATCCGGGGTTCGTCGATCGGGAGTATAAATCTGTTAGCGAAAGGAAACGTCGCACAGAAGCAGTATTCGGGTCTGGCCAGCGTCATGGCCGGCACGGCCGGTAAACAGACGATCCGTGCGTTCTGGAACGACGCAGGGACAGGGTTACTGACGAAGCTCGAATCCAACATCGACGGCGCGGGCTTCAAAGAATCAAATCTGGTGATCGAAGGAGAACCGGAAGCTACGGCGTTAGAAGGGAAGATGTTCAACATCACCAGCATTTGATCGGAGTTGTGGTTGCCATGGATCGGCGCCGCAGTGTAGTCACGGGCTGAATGCTCGTGGGCTAAAGGTGGTGCGCGGGATCGATGTGATCCCGCACGCTACCATCAGTGTCGGTGTGGCCCTGGACTCGCTCGTTGAAGGCCGCAGCTATCTCACGGGGCGTCCTCTCGATCGTCGTTTCAGTCGTTACGAGATCGCCATTTGCTCTCAGCTGTTGGGTGGTGGGATATTGCTTCATGCAATCCGCCAGTCCGGAGTGACTAGCGATCACACCACGATAAGGTTCCGATGGACAGGACGTGCTGCGCAGATATGAGGCTGATCTTGCTGCGTGCCCGGCGCTACGTGGTGCCGATCGCTGGGCGCGTCTTGCCACGCCTCCCCGAGAACTCGAGCCGAACAGCCCTCACCCGGATCCTGAAGTCTTGCCCGCTTCTCTGGGGTTGGTCCAAGGAGAGCGACCGCCGACGCTTCTCGCGTGAAGCATACGCACGTGCGTTCCCCGATAAGGACGCCCGCGAGTTCGATGCGCAACTGGTGAGGATGCGCGCTCATGCTCTGGCCACCAGTATCACGTACATGGCCCGTGCGCAGGCCGGCCTTGGTTGCACCCTCGTGACGCCGTGCACGCTCGACGCCCGGCAAGGGACGCCGTGCATCGTCACCTATCTCCACTACGCGATCGATCCGGCGGTGCAGCTGGCGTTGCTCGCGACCAACCCCGAGCGCGATCTGCACTGGGTGGTCTTCCCGACGCGACCCAACGAGCCGCTGCGATGGGAGGGCGAGCGTGCTCTCTATCTCGCCGGAGGAGTGCCCGACTCGATCGCCGACAGATGGCTGTCCGTGACGAGCCCCGGTTGGATGATCGAGGCGCTGGCCCATCTGAAGAGGGGAGGCAGCGTGCTGCTCGCGCTGGATACGCCGCTGGAACCACGGCGGCCGCCGACTGTCTCGCTGCAGGTGGGCCGAGCGAGTATGCCTGTCTCGCCGGCCATCGCTTCGCTAGCCGCCGCGGGAGGCGCGCAGCTCCTGTTCGTCTGGCCCGAGCTGGGCCCAGGCAACACCTGGAGCGTGCACTGCGAGGTCTTCCCAGAGCTCGCGGCGCTGGTCGCCGCCGCGAGCCACTGGATTGAGGAACACCCCCTACACTGGGCTGGCTGGCCGTATCTCGCATGGCGATTGCAGAGCACGGAGATGCGTCGGATAGTTCAGCAGATGGAGCACATCGAAGGGATCGCCAGCTCGCAGACACGCAGCACGACGTCGAGGTCATCTATGTGGTCTAGGACGAAGTCCAGATCCTCGTCTTGGCCCGTCTCGCGCAGGTAACAGGCGCTGCGGCCTCGCGCGATCAGGTGGTCGGAGGCGGTGCCGAAGCGTGCGATCGTGTCCCGGGTTGGCGAGTCGAGCACTCGGTATCCATGCTCGAGCAGCCTCGTGGCGATGCGGGCAGCACACAGCCGGTCCTCGTCGCGAAACTCGCCGTGCCTGTCAACGCCGACGATCAGCACGTTGCAATACAAGGCGGCCAGATCGTCTGCCTGTGCGGTCACATTGCGCAGGCAGCAAACATACGTTGGGCTGCGATGCGCGGCTTCGCGCATCAGCCTGGTGCCCGAGCTCGAGAGCAGCACGATCTGTCTGCTCGAGGACGCGAGCATCAACATCTGCGACGGGCTGTTGTGCAGGTCGAATCCGAGCGGCTGAATGCCGTCGATCTCACCGGCGAGGATCGGTGCAGCCAGCCCTGCTGCCGTTCGCAGGGCGGCGCCGGGGGAGCACACAGGAAAGACGCGGTGCCCGGCCGCCGCAGCTGTAACCGCGGTGGTGGTGGCGCGGATGACGTCTATCACGACGACCGCGGTCTCGCCATCGAGTTTTGGCGGGTGCCCCTGAGAGCACGCGATCGTTACCGCTGGGCTGGACCCCGCGTACGAGCTCACGTCCGCTGACCGGTACGAGCGCGTGGCCGCGGCGCTGGGTCTCGGAACGCGTCGGCGTGGAGTCCTCGCCGGTAGACCTCGACTCGAAGAACCTCCTCGAGCCTGACGTTCCCAAGGTGAACTCCAGGTCCGTAGTGGTCGATCAGCGCGAACTGACTGGCCTTGTCGGGCGCCTCGAACAGCAGCGTATCGAGCCCGAAAGCGGCAACGAAGCGTTCGGCCTGAGCCACGTCGAAACGACCGGGCTCGATGAAAAGACCGACGTTATGCGCGCTCTCGCGGCCCTCCAGCACGAGGCGCACCGCCCCAGCCGAGAGCCACCGCTCACCTGTGGTGAGCAGGGCATCGGTCACTCGCGGGGTGAACCGTCCGGCATGCTTCCTGCCGAGCTCGAACTCGACCTCCATGCCGCGCTCGTCGGCGGCCGCGACTATCTCGCTCGGCGCGATCCCGGCGCGCGTGAACCCTTCTGCGCACTCGACGCGCGTAAATCCAACCTCGGCACAGAGGTCGAGATATGCCGGGAGCACGCCGTGCGCGACGGCAATCTCGAATGGCCCTCCTCCGGCCACGATCGGAATGCCGGCCCGGCGGGCAGCGTCGACCTTGCGACGCGCGGAGTCCGCGCGACCGAGGATCCAGCACGCCATCGAGAGCTTCAGCGTAGCCATCAGGTGACCGGACTGCCACAGGTGGCCTTCCACGGTGAGGGGGTCGTAGCCCGGGTCGAACGGGCAGGTAGCTCTGGGGACGACCCGAGCACCCACACCGTCGAGGTACTGCTCGAACAGAGTGGCTGGCTCAGTGTCGATAGTTGACAGCGTGTCCATCTCACCTTCGAGTGTAAGCGCACAAGGCGGTTGGGGCGACTCGGCTCGATGGACAGAATTGGCTTGCGGTTCTACGATCGATAGGTGTGTCTATGTCGTGTCCTCGCCTTGTCTTCGGATAGTCCACCTGACGGACTTGGCAGACGATGGAGCAGCTGCTCGTGCAAGCTGTGATACTCGCCGCGGGACACGCTAGGCGCCTGGGCAGGATCGCATGGCAGATTCCCAAGTGCATGTTGAGCGTGGGCCACAAGCCCTTGGTCGAGCATGTTGCGGGCGCACTGGCGCTGGACCCGACGCTGGCACATGTCATCCTCGTGGTCGGCCCCTCGGACGAACTTGCCGAGAGCTGTGTGCGGGCAGCGCTTCCACGTGAGGTGACGATGACCCTTGTCGTGGACCGGGATCAGCGCGGCGAGATGGGAAGTCTCCGCCACGCGTACCCCGACCTCGATGCGGAGTTCCTGGTAACCGATGCCAACATTCTCTACGACACTTCGCTGGTGAGCTCGCTAACGGCCCACCACCGGCACCTCTTACCCCGTGCTACCGCAGGTGTAACCGCAAACACATCCGCTGCGCGCACCCATCTCAGGGTTCGCGCGGTGGGGGACTATGCACGGCTACCCACGCTGACAGAGGCTGACCACGAGAGGTCATGGGTGTACACGGGCGTGGGTGTCTTTTGCAGATCGATCCTCGACGGGGGAACCGATGAGGAGAACCTGTGTGCGGTGCTCGCTCGGCTGATCGCCGAGGCCGGGGTGGCAGTGGTTCGCTACTCTGGCTTCTACGACCACGTCGCGACGCCGTTTTGCCTCGGGCGAGCGCGGCGACGTTGGTCTGAGCATACAAGCACGGCTGTCAGCCCAGCGGGAGGATCACATTGCACCTGACCGATCGCGTTGCCGTGGAGGCAGAGTACAGCGATGAGCGCCGCCACAGCACGAGGAGGGCTGCTTTCGCGCACTGGCTGGACGGGCCGAATGCTGCAGATGTCGCCCTAGATGCCGTGCTCGCCCTTGGTCCAGAGCGCGTCCTGGAGATTGGGTGCGGCGACGGCGCGTTCGCCGAGCGCCTGCAGGTGAAGCTAGGCCACCCCGTGACCGCGATCGACATTTCCCCCCGCATGGTCCAGCTGGCCCGCGCTCGCGGCCTCACGGCGGGCGTCGGTGACGCCGTCGCCCTGCCATTTTCAGACGCCTCCTTCGAGTGCGTGATCGCCAACTGGATGCTCTACCACGTGGCCGAGCTCGATACTGCGTTCGGCGAGATTGTGAGGCTGCTGAGGCCAGGCGGCGCTCTAGTCGCCGCGACACTAGGTGTCGAAAACCTGCTGGAGCTGTGGCAGCTCATTGGCGCGCCGCCGGACATGCGCGACTACACCTTCACTCGAGAGTCGGGAGGAGCGATCCTCGCAAGTCATTTCGGTGATATCACACGTCATGACGTTGACGCCCGTGTCTGCTTCCCAGGTCCGCGTGAGGTCCGCGAGTACGTAGGGGCATCGTTGGGACGGGCACATCTAGCCGAGCACGTACCCGACGATCTTGGCCCATTCGAAGCCCGAACGTCGCAGACCGTCTTCGTAGCAGCGTGAGAAGGCGTCGCGATGCTCTATCTGAGCCATGCAGACGTAGTTCGGGCCGGCGGCACGGATATCGTCGCGTACATCGAGGCGGTCGAAGAGGCCTTTCGTCTGAAGGAGGCCGGCCAAGTGGCATGCCCTCCAAAGATCGAGCTGCGATGGCCGGGCGAGGACGCGCCAGTCGAGCGCGCGGGACGCGTGATGGTCATGCCAGCCTACGTGGGGGGCCGCTTCAACGTCGCCGGTGTCAAGTGGATCTCGAGCGTCCCGTCCAACCCCCGCGATCGCGACCTCCCACGAGCCCATGCCGTGATCATCCTCAGCAGCCGCCAGACGGGGCTCCCACTTGCGGTGATCGACGGGACTCTCATCAGCGCGATGCGAACCGCTGCCGTCACAGCACTTGTAGTCCGACACTGCGCGTCGACGCGAGCGCGCGTCGTTGCGCTTCTCGGCGCAGGACCAGTCGGAGAGGCGCAGCTGCTTGGCCTGCGAGAGGGCACGCCGCATATGTCAGACCTTCTCGTCTACGACCCTGACGCTGAGAAGGCCAGATGCCTGGTGTCTCGAGCTAGGCTCGGTGGATGGGACGCATCCGTGGCAAGCGACGGCGGTGAGGCCGTGAGGGCGGCCGACGTCGTGGTCGCAGCAACTACGTCGTGTGGCCCGTCGTTCAACCCTAGCGATCTTCGTCCGGGAGTGACGGTGTGCCTCCTCTCGCGCCTCGACGCACCAACCAGCCTCCATGAGGTAACGGATCGCCTGGTTGTGGATGACTGGCAGCACGAGACACAGCACCACGGGCGCTATGTCAATCGTCTGCTGAGCGCGGGGTTCGTGACCGACGCCCAGGACGTCATCGAGCTCGGGGCAGTGATCGCGGGCTTGACCCACGCGCGATCAACCACATGGGACCGAGTCGTCGCCAGTACCGTCGGCTTGGGAATGGAGGATGTCGCCGCAGCAAAGACGATTCTCGACAAAGCCTCGGCCCTCGCCACACCCTGCCCAAACAGTCTCTCAGGATGACGTCGGATGGCCGCGTGTGAGGCGCTTGGAGAGGGACAGGAGATGTGGCGCTCAAGCGCGTGTTGCACTTCGCTTGGCCTCTCCTCGCTGATGCGGGACGTCGGCGCACATCCTCGGTCGCTACTTAGCCGCGGAGCAGGCGACTGTTCAACGCGGTCAGTGGAGTGGACCCGGCTTCACGGAAAGCCGCGGCCAGCAGAAGCAGGAGCGCATCGACCGTGGTGAGGCGCCAAGGTTTAGCAATGAGGGGACAGATGGAGATCGCAACCGCGAAGAGACGTTCCGGGCCTGCATGCAGGTCGAGCCGCCACGGGCTCCCTCTCCGGTGGCTGGCTGACGTGGACACGGTTCTGCCACGTCGCTTGCCGTCGGAGTCCATAGGGCGTATAAGAGATCCGGCAGAGCTGGCAGCGAGGCGCAGCCCGCTTTTGCCCGTTCCGACAGCATGATGATTGTCGAATCGATTGGTGACGGCCTGTTCGTCGTTCGGGCCCTACGGAACTACGTGACGGTCATGATCCAAACAGCAAGGCGTCCCTCCCACAACAACAGGAGTTCAAATGAAGAGACAAACGCTGCTATATGTGACGCTGGTGACAATGTGCACGATTGGACTCGTGGCGGCGTCGGCGTTTGCGTTACCCGATATCTCAGTCACGTTAACCAGCACCTTCCCGCTGCATCTCGAATACAACAGTGCAACCGTTCTAACAAAACTCGAAAATGCCAATGGCGGCGTCCTCACCGGCGAGGGCCTGAAACTGTTATCGTTAGTTACCGCATTAGGCTCGCCAGGTACGTTCCACGCGACCTTCAAAAAGGTGGAAAAAGCCGGCGTCGAAAAATGCTTCAATACAGGCGTTGAAGCTAACGGGGAAGTGGCGACGGAAGGGAGATCCGACATCGTCTACACCAGCTTAGCCGGCTCGACCCAGGGCTTACAGATCGGTGTCCTGCTCTTACTCACACCACTGACCGGCGCCGCCGAAATCAGCTGTCCGACGAACGCCAACAAAATGAAAGTCCAAGGCGACATCATCGCGAGCATAAATCTATTAGCGAAAGGAAATACTGCGCAGAAGCAGTACTCGGGCATGGCCGGCGTCCTGGCCGGCACGACTGGTAAACAGACAATCCGTGCTTTCTGGAACAGCGCAGGGACAGCGTTATTGGCAAAGCTCGAATCCAACATCGACGGTGCGGGCTTCAAAGAATCCAACCAGGTAGTCGAAGGAGAACCAGAACAAACCGCGTTAGAAGGAAAGATGTTCAACGTCACTGGTATTTGATCGGAGTTGCGTCTGCCGTGAGTGGGCTACTCGGTGTTAGTCGCGGGCCGAATGCTTGCGGGGAAGAAGTGATGCGTGAGATCCAGTTCGGCCTCTCGATCGTCGTTCCGACGGTCGCGGGGCCGTTCAATCGCGGGAAACGTCGTGACGCGTAGCTCTGTCCGTATCAATCCAGCGACGGCCCAGGTCGCGGTCGCCTCTCTGCAGCCTACGGGGGTGGGTTGGTCAAGCGCTCCTCGGCGCCCCTCGGCGGCCGTTGACCACTCGGCCAGAAGACGCGCCGCTCCTTCAGGTAACGCAAACCCAGCTCTCGACGAGTGCTTAGCTCCTAGGGCTGCGGTAGAGCCATTGCGACGGTGCGCGACGGCGAGTCTGATGAGCGTGGTGCTCCTGCCGGTGCGCCGCGTGAACGAGATACTCAGGTCAGCGAGCGTGTTTTTGCTGAAAGAGACCGAACGAAGTGGCGCGTAGGTGGAGGGGCATCGCGAGCGCTTCGGGGTCGTGAGCCAGACTGAGCCTGGACGCTCCCGTCGACCCAGAGTGGTGCCCGGCTCGGTAACTAGTGTTTGATTGTGGTGGTGGTGTGGAGTGTGGTTGTGTGGTTGGTGGGTGTGAAGGTGAGTTTGATGGTGTTGGGTTTGTGGGGTGTGGTGGTTTTGAGGGTGAGGGTGATGGTTTCGGTTTGGTGGGTGGTGTGTTTGGTTTTGGTGAGGTGTTTGCCGGTTGCGGTGAGGGTGCCGGCGGCGGGGACGGTGACGGTCAGGGTGATGGTGTGTCCGTTGGCGTGGTGGGAGAGGATCGTGATCTTGTTGGGGCAGCCTGCGATGGCGACTTTGGTGGTCTGGGTGATGACGGCGCCGTTCTGGGCGACGATCGTGGTCGGCGCCTGGATGTTCTGGCCGCACAGGTTGTAGTCGAGCTTTTCCGGGACGTCCGCGGTCAGGGCGGAGTGTGGGCCTGTTGGCAGTATTGTTTCGAATGTTTCGATTGGGGCGTCGGGGACGGTTTCGAAGCGGCTGTAGGTCACGCCTTTTTTGATGTCGGTGTGCCCGTCGAGGATCAGTGTGATGCCTTCGCCTTGGAGGACGAACTCGACGTCGGGGAACGCGGCGCCGCCGTGGGAGACGAGATAGGCGGGGCCGGTGAGCGGGCTCTTGATGTCCGGGCTGTGCACGGTCGCGGTGCCGATGACTGACCCTTCGTCGCAGTTCGCGGGGTTCGCTTCGAACACCTGGTCCAGGCAGGCTTTCTGGATCGTTGTCAGCCTCGAGGGGAGTATGGCTGGGATCGTGAGGTCGGTCTTCGCGATGTTCGCTTCCCCGGGCTTCGCGGCTACCTTGACGATGAACGCGGCACCGTTGGCTTTGCTGGCTTTGCCTTCGGTCGCTGCGGTGAACGATGGGTGGAAGGGTAGGGTCGCGCAGTTCGCGGCCTGGAAGCGGCTGGAGACGGGGACGTTCGCGCCCTGCGCGCCCGTCAACGTGGCGGTGATGCTCATGGGCTGGCAGTTGGTGGGGTTGAACTCGAACCCGGGACGGTTGACCGTGACGTTGACCGTGCGGATATCCGAGGGGATCCCCGACTGCAGGCCTTCGACGCTGTTGACCATCAACGGCAACGGGTCTGAGACGACCGTGACCTGCGCTGTCACGGGGTTGATCCGGATCGAGCTGCGCGTGACGACGTTCCCGAGGTTGAACGGCCCAGCGACCGCCGGGACGACGATCGAGAGGCCGAACGGGCCATCGTTATACGGGCCGGTGAGATACACGCGGCCGCCTTTGACGAGATAGGGTTCCGGGCCAACACCAGAGGTGACGGTCGCTTCGCCGATCAGCGAGGAGGGGCCGCAGGTGCCTTGCGAGGCTTGTGGTTCGGGGCACTGCACGACGCTCTTCAGGACGGCGAGCAGCCCGGGTGGGGTCGTGACCGTCAGCCCCGTCAGGTGCTGTTCTCCGTCTTGGCGGGCGACGGTCAGCGTGAACGGCGTGAACGCGTCGGCCTGGTTGTTCGTCGTCCCCGCACCGAACGACGGGTTGAAGCCCAGCGCACAGTTCGAGCTGATGGGGAAGCTCGAGGACGGTGTCGCTTCCTGGGTGTGGTGCCCGTTGGTTTCTTCAGAGGACCAGGGGATGAGGCTCGAGGCGGTCGTGAAGGTGCCGCAGGACTGGGGGGTCGCGAGCTCGCCGCGCGAGCCGCCGAAGAACCGGAGCTTGAACTCGTTGAACGGGAGCTGCGGGTTTTCGTCGAAGCGCCCGGTGATCTGCCCCGTTTCCGGGTTCGTTTCAAGGCGGCCCGGGACCTTCACGATCGTGCCCGTCGCCGGGTCATCGATCACGATGTAGGCCGCGAGCAGCGCGTTGAACGGGTTTTCGTTCTGGGCCGCGAGGAACACGGAGCCGACCACTGGTTTTTCAAGGAGCGGCGTCGTGACTTCGACCGTGCCGACCTTCGAGGCTTCGGGGCACGCCGGGGCCGCCTCGGTGAAGTTCGACAGTGTCCCGCCCTTCCAGCCGATCTGCGACTCGCTGCACGCTTCCAGCCCATTCGCGGAGGACGAGTCGACCGTCATCCCGGCCGGCATCGCGACCGTCGCGTCACGCAAGGGCGGGGTCGCGAGTTTGCCGGGTTCCTCGGTCTGCGGGACCGTGAGGTCGAAGTCCAATCCCGTCGGGGAGTCAGCGGCCGTGGTGTCGGGCTGCGCGGACATCGAGGCCTGGAAGTGCAGCAGGTTGCAGCCCGTGACGGGCGGCGAGGTGTAGGTCGTCGAGGGCCAGCCTGCGCCTTCGAGATCCGGGGTGCCGTCCGGGTTCAGCTGGCCCGGGTTCTTCCAGGAATCCGTGTACAGCGTCGTCGTCAAAGGCTCACCCGAGCAGTCAGCGGGGTTCGTGAACATCGCGACCTGCGGCAGTTCCGTTTCGTTTGACTGCGCGGGGTCGCCCAGCAGCGCGGTGATGACGAACGTCAACGGGATGCTCGGGATTTCCTTCGCGACCGCCTGCGCCACATACCCCTGCGGGGTCGGAACGATGCTCGCGACGATCGCATGTGTGTGCTTCAGCAGGTCGGTGAACCCGAATTCCGCGACATGACCCTTCGAGGGGACCATGTTATACACCGAGCTGTTAGCGCCGTCCAAGCCTTCGGGCTCGGAGCGGATATGCCCGATCCGCGTGTCTTTCGGACACGACGTCTTCGCGAGCTGGAGCTGCGCGAGCGTGCACTTCGGGGCAGCGATCGCGGACCCCAGGAACCCCACCGGCAGATCCACGACGACATCCTTGACCGCGTTCACGCTCGTCGGCAGAAGATGGATTGATTCGGGGTTCTCCTGCATGATCGAGTTGACCGAGAAAGACGTCGTCAACCCCGAAGGGTGATCCCCGGCCTGCGTGTCCGGGTTGCCGTCAAGGCCCAAGATCGGGGAAACGAGCGCAGCCGGCCCAAACGAGGGCAGTTCGCTACTGAGGACATCAGGGCTTTCGCTCGAGGCTTCTAGCGCACCGCCGGCATACGCGGCCGCCCGGTTCTGTTCGCCCGAGACGGCGCCTTCGTGGCTGACCTCGATGGCCATCTGCAGCCGGTCATGCGGCGCGAGTTCCGGGTTACGTTCAGCGACTTCCTGCAGACCAAACGTACAAGTCACCGTCTCCGGGGACCCTTCGACGGTGCAAGCAACGGGTTCGCCTGCTGGCCACCCACCGATTTCCGCACCCCCAGACGCTTCGTTGGGCAATTTCGTAGCTTCGTCCAGCGGATTCGTGTCCCAGAAAAGCTGCGCGGCATGCGCGACGACACCCGCCGGGAGCGTGTCGGAGACCGTGACTTCCCCGGTCAGCGTCTTTGAGCCCGTGTTCGTCACGTTCACCTCGTAGCGAGGACATGGGCTCTGTTCGTTCAACTGGCTGCCCGCTTCCAAAAAGACTTTGCAGCCGGCATTTTCGGCTTCACTGAAACGGGTCGGTAGCTGCAGAGCCTGAACCGTGAGATGGGACCCCGGTGCCGCCGCCCACGCAGCCGAGCCTCCCAACCCGAAAAACCCGACACACAGAAGCACCGGGCACAAACACCACACCCGCCGGCCCATCCCGAAAAACATCCGACGCATAGTCAAGCACCCTTCCCCATCGCCACAGAACCAGACACGCTCCCCGCCGGGGGGCACGAGCCAACACCCGTCCCTACCAAGCCCCTTCCGCCATCAATGCCCGTATCCGCCCGGTCTTCCAGCCACGCCGCGTGCCGGCGGACCTCGCCGGCGGCTTCCTTGAAGCACGCCCACAGATACTGCTCGTGCCCGGGGCCGGCCGGCCCGACCCTTCTCCACTCGCGATGAAGCTCACCCAGGCGCCGCAACAGCTCAGCGCCGCAGCCCGCGTCCGGTAGCGCTTCGACTTCACCCAACAGCCTGCGCTTGTGCTGGCGCTCACGCCGCCAGTAGAACTCGAAGCCGAACTCCCGTGACCCCATGGCTAGCGCCCCGCCTTACGGCTCGAGTGCTTGCCCTTCGGCCCATACCGTGCACGAGCCTGCTTTTCACAGGCCGTGCGCTTCCCCTTCGACCTGTCCTTCTTGCACGCCGCGAGCGCTTTCTTCAGCTTCTGCGCATTGGTCAACACCCTCGGCTTCACAGCCACCGGCGCGGGGGCGACGGGCGCTGCCGCCAGATTGCCGGCCCCCGAGAACGCCTGGCTCGCCGGAACAACACCCGCCCCCGCACCCGAAGCCGAGCCGCCCGCGGCCTGGCAGGCCCCTTCACCGCACCCTTCAGAAGCCACCACAGGAGCGCTACAAGGAGCTCCCTCGCTACACACATGAGCATCATAGAAATCCAGGCCCGTATCCACATCATCAGGAACCAACGATTCAAACGTGCCGAAAAACACGTTCTTGCCTTCCACGTCACTCCCCAGCAACGTCGAACGTTTCAGCCCCGTTTCCGTCGTCACCGACGCCAACAGATACACATGACCGTCGTGATACTCATAGAAGTTCTGGGCATAGAGCGGCAGGTTCGTCCTCCCTTCTTTATCCCCGTCGACGACGTCGTTCAGCGCGCCCGGCGCCAACGCGACCGGGCTCTGAAAGAACACGAACGATCCATCATCAGACATCGTCGGATCCAAACGCGCCGGCACGGTCTTCGCCTGCTGCGTCGAGCTGCCCGGGACGATCGCGGCGTCACCGGCGGAGGGCCCGAACAGGTATGCGCCGAGCTGACCCTCAAGGCCGTTGTCGTTATAGCCATCCTGGCCGATCGAGACACGCGTCAGTGTCCCGGCCTGCGCGTCATACTCATACACCTGCGCGGGACCTTCACCGCGCGTATCATCCGCCGTCAACGCCCTGTGCGAGGCGAACACCAAGAACCGCCCGTCCGGCGTCACATTCGCCACATGACCGCCCGCGATCGTGTTCCAGTTCGATTGCGCGTCTTGGAGTTCTCCCGGAGCCGAGGAGAGCGTCGCGATGAACGCGACGTGCCCTTGCGCCTGCGCTTCGTCGCGTTCGTAGACGTACAGGTTGGGCTCGCTTTCTTCTGCGTGTTCGTGGTTGTGATTTTCTTCGCTCCCGGTGAGGACACCTTCGGCGACGAAATAGACGTGCGAGCCATCCGCGGACAGCGCCTCCAAGCCGAGCACCCGCGGGCCGTTCGTGACCGGCAGCTGATCAGAAGCTTCAGAGACATCGAACAGCTCACGTTCTTTGGCGGCGGGTTCTTCCCCAGCGGCCCCACACGGCTCCGAGCACACCGACTCATACAAGTTGTTGCTGCCCTGGCCGGCGTTATCGGTGAGCTGCTGCCCGCTCGTGAACACCGCGGCCGAGCCGTCAGGCGTCGCGGCTTCGAAACGAGCGTCCGCGGGTTCGGTAGTGCTGTCTTTCAGGCATTCCGTGGTCGTGCACCCTGACCCCGCAGCGCCTGTCGCGGCCGAGATCAACACCGAGTGAGCTTCAGGCAGCCCCGGCCCCGCCTTCGCCGGGCTGACTTCACCATCGACACGCGCCCACAGCTGGTTGACGGGCGGAGCCGTCGCTTCGCTTGAGTTTGCTTCACAGCCGCCTTGATCGCGGCCTTCGGCGGTGAAGAACACGGTACGCCCCGTCTGCGAAAGCGGGGCCGCGAATTGCGAGGCCGTGTTGTGCCCAAATCCAAGCATCGTGGAGCAGACGCTGACCAGGCTGTGGTTTGCGCCTTTCTCATAGCCACCCTGCACGCCCACCATCAGCGGGAACCCGTTGGGCTGCGGTTCGAGCGTGTCGGCATACTCATATAGGTCAGTTGATTTCACGGTCGGATCAAACGCCCAAGCGGAGCCTTTCTCGTCGCCGGTGATGACGACGCTCTCGTAGACCACGTGGGAGAGGTCGGCGTTCGCGAGCCATTCGTCCAGATACACCCTTTCGTCCGTGGGCAACCCGGTGAATCTTCCTTCTTCTTCGAGTGGGCCGACCTTGACGAGGGTCCCGTCGGCCTGGCGGACCCAGAGGTCTTCCTGCTGCTCTGGGGTGGGTGCGAGGGCGCTGAAGACGCTGGTGCCATGGTTGGGGTCCGCTGCCCAGGTGGTGTAGGTTTCGGCGCCGTCGAGCGCACCGAATGCCGGCAGCAGTGGGTGCGTCGCCCAGCCCGATGGGGTTCGTGCGAATTCGTATGTCGCGCCGTCGTTGCCGCGCTGGCCGATGCACGACGGGGATTCTGCGAAGCACTGGATGCTCGAGCTGATCAGTTTCGTGCCGTCGTTGGAGATCACGGGTTCCTGGATGCCTGTGAAGGGGTGTCCGATCAGAGCATCGTTCTTTTCGGGGGGGGTGACCAGTTCATAGGCGCGGCAGTCGGGGAGGCTCAGGGATCCGCGTGCTTGGCGTGCGGCTTCGTCGGGGCAGCCGCTGGATTCTCCGGCGAGCGTGTCATACACGAAGGTGTGGTCGACGCTTTCGGCTTTACCCGCCGTGTTTTCGATCACCAGCCGCCAGTGGTAGGTCGTGTTCGCCGTGAGACCCGTAATCTGCTTTGAGATCGCGACCGGCGTGGAGGAGGTCCCCGCGGGTGCGACCAGGCCTTCGATGACGTGGTTGTAGCTGGTGGTGGTGCCGTATTCGAAGCGGTATTTGTCTTCGCCGCCGGGGATGACCTTCGCGTCGAGGTCCGCGGCGCTGCCCGTTTCGTTCGTGGTTTCCAGGCTGCTCGCTTCTGTGGCTGTCTGGGGTTCGCCGACGATCACCGGGGCGACCGCCACGGTCGCGAACGCCTGCGGTGCCCCGGTGCTCGTTTCGCTCGCTTCGTTGAGCGCCTGCAGGCAGAACGTGTACCGGCTGCCCGGCAGCAAGCCGGTCACTTCTGCTTCGACAGTCTGTCCTTGGCTGCCCGTCATCGCTTCCGCCGGGGTGGCTTTGCCTTCGCCTTCGCCCTCGCATCTGCTCGGGGAGCGACGGTAGAGGAACTGGAAGGTGCCCGCGCTGCCCGCGGCCACGGGGTCCAGGACGCCGTGGAGCTTCGCGGCTTCGGAGGTTTCTTCGCTGGCGGCTTCGGTTTTCGGGGTTTCCGGTGGGCCCGCCAACGCCGAACCAGCCAACACCCCAAGGCCACCCAGGCCAACAGCCGCGGACGCGCCCAGCACAACCAAACGCGCGCCCGCGCGCCCGCCAAAACTCCTCCACCCTCGAACCACCGCTCACACCTCTCTGTCGCCACCAACACTCCGCTAGATGACGTCCATCCGCAGACTGTGAGGGTCGCACGCTGGTACCCTTATCGTCAATCGGCGTTTCCTACTATCGTCGGCACCTTCTCGGACGAACTCACGACGGCTTGGGGGGCTGCGCGGGCGTCCGAAACGGCGAGTGGTGTGCGGGATCACCGTCGATCCCGCACACCACCCTTTACGCCCGCGAGCACTCAGCCCGCGACTACACCGTCACGCCTATCCATGGCAGCCACACAACTCCGATCAAATACTGGTGATGGTGAACATCTTCCCTTCTAACGCAGTAGCTTCCGGTTCCCCTTCGACTACCTGGTTGGATTCGAGGAAGTTCGCGCCGTCGATGCTGGATAAGAGCTTTGCCAGTAACCCTGTCCCTGCGTTGTTCCAGTACGCACGGATCGTCTGTTTACCGGCCGTGCCCGTCAGGACACTGGCCAGACCCGAGTACTGCTTCTGTGCAGTATTGCCTTTCGCTAACAGATTAATACTCCCGATCACCGAACCCCTGACCCTGACTTCGTTTGCGTTCGTCGGACAGGTGATCTTGGTGGCCCCTTCCAGTGAAGTGACTAAGTACAGGATCCCGATCTGTAAGCCGAAGCCGGTCTGGCCTGTTAAGCTCGTGTAGACGATGTGGAACGACCCTTCCGTCAACACTTCACCATTCGCTTCTACACCCGTGTTGAAGCATTTTTCCGTGCCTTTTAGCACGCTTTTGAAGGTAGCGCGGAACGTGCCTAACGCGGTTAATTCACCGATTAAGTATAATACTTTCAGGCCTACGCCGCTGAGCACACCAGCGTTGACACTTTCGAGTTTCGTTGGAACGGTTGCGTTGTTGTATTCCAGATGCAGCGGGTAGGTGCTGGTTAATGTGACTGAGATGTCGGGTAACGCGAACGCCGATGTCGCCATCAGACCCATGGCGCACATCGCCGCCAGCATCACACCCAACAGCTTGAATCTCTTCATGTCCACTCCTATTGTTGTAGGGTAAAACGAGCTGCAACCCGAGTCTCGCACGCCGGGCAGACCCGGTCAAGCAAAGCCACGCATTGTCTCTGACCAAGCCTCGGGTTTCGGCCCAATGTCTCCTATTCGAGCGCGGGGAGGACGTGCGGTGATTCTGCAGGCGACGCCGCGGAAGGCGTGAACTCTCGACATTTCGCCACGACAAAACCCCTCTCGCATTCAGTTCTAGAGACCCATCTCGCCCGCCAGCTACTGATGAACGCGGCGAGCGCCGCGTTGAGCCGTTCGGCCGGAAGCTCCTTCCTGATCACGGCTTCCGACTGCGCCAACGATTTCTGCTGAGCCGGGTAAACCCGCGTCACTTCGAACACGAAAAAGCCCCCGCTGACTCCCACCGGACCGCTGAGAACACGCGGACGCGCCGCGAAGATCGCCCGGTTCAACGCCACCTGATGATACTCCCCCGGCCGATATTCACCCACCGAGCCTTCCACGCCGAACGCCGGCTGCGCTTCGACCGGGAGCTTCTTCACGACGGTCGCGAAACTCTTCCCAGAGGCGATCGCTCGCTTGGCGCGCTCGGCTTCTGCCTGGCTTGCGGCACCGACGATGTGGAGATCGCGCCGTTCTGGAACGCCGAAGGCCTGCTTGTGCTGGTTGTAGTAGCTAACGACCTGCGCATGGCTGACGCGGTCGGTCTTCCGAGCGATCGCCTGCCGGATCCCTTCCGCCAACATCTCCATCCGTATTTCAAGCACATGATCAGCCATCGTGCGACCCTGAGCGGCGAGGTTCTTCGCGATCAGCGACGGGTTACCGCCCAGACTCCGCAGACGCTGATCGACCTGCTGGGCGCTGACGCTCACACCCTCTTCAGCCGCTCCCCCGGCCAGCCAGTCATCAAGAATCAAGCTATCCAGGGCCGTGGTCTCGAGCGCCTCGTAATGCGCGGCACACCGATCCCTGAGCGTCGCCACGCTCGACGCGCCCACACCAGCCGACGCCGACCCATCGGAAGACGCCTTCAAACGCGCCACACAGGCGGTGAAGTTGGGAGGCACCGGGATCACAGGATCGGGTTCTTCGCTCCTCGCCGCGACGATCAGAGCGTGCTCGAAGCTCGCTTTCGTGATCGCGGTACCCCCCACACGCACCACGACAGCATTCGGAGCAGCATCGGAACCCCCGGAGGTCACCCCAGCAGGATCGGACCGGCCCGCCGTGCCGCCACCGCCGCCACACCCAGCCACAGCCAACACAACACACACCGAGACAACCAGCCCGACACCGCGACCGACGCACCGTGATCGAGGCAACTTGCGAAACACTGCCCTCAAACCCACACCCGATACAAACATCCCTCACTCCAAGCACTCGATGAACAAAGACGACTTAAGCCAGCGGCGCATCTTGCCAGGCCAAAACCAGACAGCAAGCACACACCACACAAGCCGGCCGACGACACCGAAAATGCCCTGCTGACGCTACTCCGAGGCGTCCCGGACCCAGCACAGAACGCCCCGAAACGTTTCTATCTAACGTCACCCATAGAAGCGCGCCACGACCTGCAGCTGGCTGAAGACATCATGCGCCAAGAACAACATGATGATCACCGCACCGACCACCGGACCCCAACGCCGACCCGCCCCACGCGCCGCGAGCACAAGCACCACCCCCAACCCCGGAAGCAACGGCAACAGATAACGAGCCTGACCAAATTCCGCATCAACAACCGGAAACCTGTCATACGAATCCCCACCAACAAGGATCATCAGGCCGACGCCGATCACGCAGTACACGGCCAGCTCGGCTGCGCGCCTGCGCAACGTGCCCGCGCTCGCGATCACCTCGCGCAGGAACAGAGCCAGGATCAAGCCGGTGGTGATCAGGGCCAGCTCGTAGACCCAGCCGGGGAACGTCGTGTCGAGCCAGCCATACAGGCCGACGTACCAGTCGAACCAGATCTGCCGCGTCGTGAAGACTCCGACGAAGTCATTGTGCATTCCTGGCAGTCGCGGTAGGAAGAGCTGCCAGATGTAGCTCATCTCGGCCAGCGGGGTGTGGACAGTCGCGATGGCGCCGGGGATCAGCCCGAACACCGGCGCACCGGAGGTGAGGTTCCTCACGACATACAGAGCCCCGGGGCTGAGCGCGATCGCGAGCGCGATCGCCAGCGAGGCGTATGCGGAGCGTCCCTGCGTCCGTGCCGCACGGACGCTCAGGACGATCAGCCCAAGGAGCACTCCCGGCGCGATTCCGAGGAAGTTGAGCTTCGTGAGGAGGCCGATCGCGGTCAGCGCGCCGAGCGCCACCGCCCCTCCTCGGGTCAGACCCCGCCGAAAGGCTCGTGCGAGGCAGTAGAACAACGCGGCGGTCACCGCATAGAGCATCGGTTCCGGGGTGACGGCTCCCGACATGAAGCCGAGCAGCGGGACGAGCGCCACGCCGAGCCCTCCCACGGCCCACGCCGACGGGGCCCGTGGAAGCGCCTCGCGCACGAACAGGAAGGTGAAGAGGGCGGTGACGCCGGCCATCAGCGCTGACAGGAGCCGCATCAGCTCGATGCGGTCGAGCAGCGTGCCGCCCGCGCCCAGGCTGTAGGGGATCGCCTGCAGCGCGTAGTAGAGCGGGGGCTCCGACGCTGCAACCCCGGCTCCGGCACCCTTCTCGCTCGAGCTCTCGGCTCGCCGGAGATCGCGCTCGAGCTTTTCCTCCTGCGCTTGTGAGGAGATCGTCTGATGCTCCGGCTGCTCGGCCACGGTCTGCAGATGCAGGTCTTCGAGCGCGACGAACTCTTCGACCGAGAAGAGGTCGCCTCCCACGGGAAGTCTGCCGTTCCCGACGAGATCCTGTACATAGGCCACGTGCTCGGGCTCGTCCGGCACCTGAAACGGCGGCGAGATCAGCGACCAGCACACCGCGTTGAGGCATGCGACGGCCGCGCACAGCCACGCGAGTTTTGGAATCCGTCGTAGGACCCCGCGACGCGAACCGCGAAGGAGCCGCCGGCGGTTGGCTCGAGGTCCACGCGCCGGGGGTCGGCGGGCTTGGCGCCTGAGTTGCGCGTCGATGACGTGCCCTCCGACGTCTCCCTCCTTCCCGGGCTGGCGTGGAGGCGAAGCGCTGGGCTTGGCCTGGGCGCGGCTCATCCGAGCTCTCGCAGGATCACTCGTGCGCAGAGGGCGAACACGGTGACCATCAGTACAACGACGAGAAGGACGCTCCACGTGCCGCTCGGCGCGCGACCGAGACCCATGCGGCGTACCACTTCGGGCGCCAGCGACCACCACGACGAGTGACTTGGGCTCAGGTATTCCACGTGGAGGCGCCCCGGCAGTGACCCGTTCGGCCCGCGCGCCGCGAGCGCCTCGCTTGTTGGCTCTCCGAAGAGCCCGATCGATTCGTCTTCGTTCGTGAAGAAGGTGAAACAGAGATCCAGCCCCGACCGCCTCGTCGCCAGCCGGTTCACCGGTATCGTGACGACGCCCCCCGTCCATCCCGACCCTCGTTCGCCGTGAGCGATCACCTGCCCCCGTGCCGAGATGGTGAGCTTGACCCTCGGCCCGAGGAAGGCGTAGGACCTCAGTCGAATCGCGGAGGTGTCTCGCGGCAGCACTTCGTGGGACTGGCAGTAGGTATTCGCCGGCTGAGGCTCTCCGATGGGCACTTCCTGAGAGGTGTTGACGCCGGCGACAGCGATCGGCGAATGCGACAGGGTGATCGCGATGGCTGCCAGGCCGAGCAGAAGTCCGGCCCCGGCGACGATCTTGACACGCGCGTGGATCACGGGGCGACCATCGTGCCGTCCAGCAGCATGAACATCGCGCGCACGATCCCGCGACCGCAACTCGCCGTCAAGAACGCGAACCGGCGCCGTCCCGATCGCCCATGCTGCAGGGCGGGCCGAGCCGCGCTTTGCAAGCCGCTGTCTCCGACCCGCCTCTTTGCGCCGGCACCGGCCGAGAGTCGGAAGAGAGAGACAGTTCCGGCAATCGCTTGGAATGACGGGCGGCAGAGGTTAGATTGCCGCCCTGGCAGCTACCTCGATCGGCACGAGCCAGGGAGCAACGATGAGACCTTCTCCACGAGCGTTTTTGTGCAGCCTGCTCGTCTCGGCAGCGATGCTTGCTGGCTGCGGCGGCTCGGGATCGTCGACAAAGCTTTCGAACATCGTCTTCAGGAGCGCGGCGATCGAAGGGAGCTCGATCCCGGCTCGCTACACCTGCGACGGCTCGAACATCTCCCCTCCGCTGGAATGGGGCAAAGTGCCGGCCGGAACCGGGACGCTCGTGCTGATGCTCGTCGGCGCGAAGGTCAACCCCGCTACGCGCACCGCCAAACTGTCCGTCGAATGGGCGGTCGCCGGCGTGAATCCGGCACTGCACCGGATCGCCGCCGGCCGGCTCCCACCCGGCGCGTTCGTCGGGGAGGGCACCCACGGCAAGCGCCGTTACTCCGTGTGCCCCGACAAGGGTAAGTCCGAGCAGTATCAGTTCGAACTGTATGCCCTGCCGCCGACTGAGGCGGTCTCACCGCGCTTTGCTGGACTTCCAGTTCTTGCCGCGCTCGCCGCCAAATCGACTCCGGCTATCGGGCATGGCGACTTCATCGCGCTGTACAAGCGCGCATAGGGCATGCCGGCGAAGCTCGGGCAGAGACTGAGAGATGGTGTACGTAAGAGCATCGACACGACGATTGAGCTCATCATCGCCCGCCACAGGAGCACGCCACGGGACTACTACCTTGCCGCTGCTGAGTTGTATCGGCGCGCGCACGTAGAGCCCACGACGACATCGCAGCACGACCTGACGCCGTTCGAGCTGCGCGCGAGCTCCCAACATGGCGAGGATGGCATCATGGTCGAGATTCTCAGGCGAATCGGCTGGCCGTCTGCTCCGTTCTTCGTTGAGTTTGGGATGGACTCGGGCGCAGAGGGCAACTGCGTCTTCCTCACCGACGTCATGGGGTGGCCGGGACTCTTCATCGAGGCGGATGAGCGGCTTCACGAGCGACTCGCTGCCAAGTACAAGTGGAATTCCGGCGTCACTACGCTCCGTGAGTTCGTGACGCCCGAGAACATCGAGGGGCTGTTCTCACGCGCCAAAGTGCCGCAAGCGCCCGATGTTCTATCTATAGACATCGACGGCGCGGACTTCTGGGTCTGGCACGCATTGAGCTCTTACCGTCCGCGTGTTGTTGTGATCGAGTACAACTCGTCGATCGCTGCCGATGCCAAACTAGTGCAGAAACGTGACCTCCAGGGGGGATGGAGTGGAACTGACCACTTCGGTGCATCCATCGAGGCCCTGTGCGCGCTCGGTGCCAGCAAAGGATACCGGTTGGTACACACAGATCTGGGAGGGTTGAATGCCTTCTTCGTTCGTGATGATCTACCCGGCGATTGGCTTGATGTGGCTCACGTGCCGCGGCGGGGGCCGAACTTCCTGTTGAGGGCGGTCGGACATCGGAAGGATCGACGCAACCGAAGCTACGTCGACGTCACCGACATGCTCAGCGAGCCGGCGCCCGCTGGCAACCACTAGAAGAGGACCCGGCGTTGGCCGGGTCCTCTTCACTACGTGTCGACTGTCGCCCGCGCGTTGGCGGGCGGGATTGCTGGGCGCTGACGTCGCGCGATCCAGCTCTCCCTACATCATCCCCGACATGTCCGGCATGCCGCCACCGCCGGGCATGCCGGCGCCTTCCTTCTCCGGGACCTCGGCGACGATCGCCTCGGTGGTGAGGATGTTCTTGGCGATCGACGCCGCGTTCTGCAGCGCAGAGCGCGTGACCATCGCCGGGTCGATCACGCCGGCGGCGACGAGATCGACGATCTCGTTCGTCGAGGCGTTCAGGCCAAAGCCTTTCTTGGCCTTGCGCACGTCGTTGACGACGACCGAGCCCTCGAGGCCCGCGTTCTCGGCGAGCTGACGCAGCGGCTCCTCGAGCGCCCGCAGCACGATCCGCGCACCCGTGCGCTCGTCGTCGGAGCCGTCAACCGACGCCCCGTTCTCGCTGATGTTGACGGCAGCGGAGGCCTGCAGCAGCGCGACGCCGCCACCGGGCACGATGCCCTCCTCGAGTGCCGCCCTCGTGGCCTGCAGGGCGTCCTCGACGCGGTGCTTCTTCTCCTTCATCTCCGTCTCGGTAGCCGCCCCGACCTTCACCACGGCGACGCCGCCGGAGAGCTTTGCGAGCCTTTCCTGGAGCTTCTCGCGGTCGAAGTCCGAGTCGGTGTTCTCGATTTCGGCTTTGATCTGGTTGATCCGGCCTTTGATCGCCGCCGCGTCACCGTTGCCGTCGACGATCGTCGACGTGTCTTTCGTGACGACCACCCGACGCGCGCGTCCGAGCTGCGAGAGCTGAGTGTTCTCGAGCTTCAGACCGAGCTCCTCGGTGATCACCTCGCCACCGGTCAGGATCGCGATGTCCTCGAGCATCCGCTTGCGGCGGTCCCCGAAGCCCGGAGCCTTCACAGCCACGCCCGTGAACGTCCCGCGCAGCTTGTTGACGACCAGCGTCGCGAGCGTCTCGCCCTCGACGTCCTCGGCGATGATCAGGATCGGCTTACCCGACTGGATCACCTGCTCGAGCACCGGCAGGATGTCCCTGACCGAGCCGATCTTCTGGTTGGCGATCAGGATGTAGGGGTCCTCCAACACGCCCTCCATGCGGTCCTGGTCGGTGACCATGTAGGGCGAGATGTAGCCCTTGTCGAACTGCATGCCCTCGGTGAACTCGAGGTCCATGCCGAACGTCTGACCCTCCTCGACGTTGACCACGCCGTCCTTGCCGACCTTCTCGATCGCGTCCGCGATCACGTCGCCGATCTCCTCGTCGCCGGCCGAGATCGTCGCCACACGCGCGATCTGGTCCTTGCCGGAGACCTCCTTCGACTGCGAGGCGATGTTCTTGACGACCTCGTCGACCGCCTTCTCGATGCCGCGCTTCAGCGCCAGCGGGTTCGCGCCCGCCGCCACGTTCTTCAGGCCCTGGCGCACGATCGCCTGCGCGAGCACGGTCGCCGTCGTGGTGCCGTCGCCGGCGACATCGTTGGTGGCAGTCGCCACCTCGCGCACCAGCTGCGCGCCCTGGTTCTCAAAGACGTCCTCGACCTCGATCTCACGAGCGATCGTGACGCCGTCGTTGGTAATCGTGGGCGCGCCGAACTTCTTGTCAAGCACCACGTAGCGGCCCTTCGGACCGAGCGTGACCTTGACCGCGTTGGCAACCGCATCGACGCCGGCCTCCAGCGCTTTGCGTGCCTCCGAGTTGTACTTGATCTCCTTGTGAGCCATATCTGTCAGATCTCCTTATGCCGACCTTGGCGAGGACGTCCGACTCGCGCAGCACGAGCAGGTCCTCCCCGGTCTTCGGGTCTTTGGTCTCGGTCCCGCCGTATTTGCTGTAGAGGACCTTGTCGCCCTTCTTCACCTCGAGCGGGATACGCTTACCGCTGTCATCGAACTTGCCGTCGCCTGCTGCAAGGACCTCGCCCGATTTGGGGCTTTTCCTTGGCCGTGTCGGGGAGGACGAGGCCACTGGCAGTCTTTGCCTCTTCCTCGATCGCCCGCACGATCAGGCGGTCGCCCAGGGGCTTGAGATTCATCGTTGATAAAACCTCCGTCTAGAGAATGCGACCGGCCGCTCGCGCCCGCTGTCATCGGGGGGAGCCGCCTCTGTTATTGGCACTCTCGTCTTCAGAGTGCCAATGCGAAGACAATATAGGACATCCGTCCCGGATCCAAGTAAAGATCTCGGCACTCGCGTTGATGGACTGCCGGGACGCGGACGACCGCCGCGGTTCCATCCCCGATGTACGCGAACATATGTTCGATGCCCCGCATCTGCACTTTCAGCCGCTGCGCTGAACGCTCTAACATTGCGACCATGCGCAGCACTCCCGTGCTCATCGAGGCTCAGCTGCTAGATGGCTACACGGTCCACGTCCGCTTCGAGGACGGCACCACCGCTGACGTAGACCTCTCCTACCTGCGCGACTACGGTGGCGTGTTCGCGCCTCTACGCGACCCTGCCTACTTCGCGCAACTCCGCGCGGACGCCGAGGCTGGCACGATCGTCTGGCCCAACAATGCCGACATCGCTCCCGAGACGCTGTACGCACATGCGCAGTCGCGTGATGCCGCCACGGCATAGCTGAGCACGTAACGTCCGCGCCCAGCGCGTGCGTTAAGTTCTGCGCGCCGCCGAAGCCCTTTATCGCCTCGGTCATCCCCGTGGGATTCTCGAGGATCTGGGAGAAGCGCACGACGGTCACGATGTCCTCCATCGAGACCGCGCGGCCGTAGATCTGTTCGAGGAACTTGATCAGCTCCTCGTGGCGGCGAAACTCGGGGTTGTCGTGCTTGATGTCGCGCGGCGAGAGGTCCATCAGCTTCATCACCTCGACCTGGTCGATGACCGCTTCGAAGATCCGTTCCCGCGGCGAGTACTGGTAGCCGATCGTGACGAGCACCGCCTGGTTCTTGCGGTACTTGCCCGACTTGTCGCCGAGACGGATCGTGGCGGTCTTGCGACCGCGCTTGAGCTCGTCGGCGAAGATCGTGGAATAGAAGTTCAGGACCTGCATGACGACCCGGCAGGCTACCGGTCTTTGCGCAGATAGGTGATCGCGAGCTCGACCATCTCGCGCTCAGCCGCATGGCTGAGCGCCGCGTGCGCCTCGTCGAGGCCGATCCAGCGGACCTCCTCGACCTCGTCGTCGTGGTCGGCGGTGTCGCCTTCGACGTACTCGAACAGGAAGAAGACGACCGCCTTGCCGATCGTGCGCCCGTCGCGGCGGTACCAGTAGCGCGATTCGCCGAGCTCGTGCACCGGCTCGGCGACGACCCCCGTCTCCTCGCGCACCTCGCGCGTGGCCGCCTGCACCGGCGTCTCGCCGGGGTCGACATGGCCCTTTGGCAGCGCGAGCACCCGCGAGCCGTCGGCGGCGCGGCGGGTGGGGACGATCACGACGACCTCCTCGCCGCGCACGACGACGCCGCCGGCGGAGAACTCGCGCGCCTCGGCGCGCGCGGGACGTTTCGCCGACTTCCTCGGCGCCGACGGTTTCGGCGACTTCGCCGGCTTGGAGGATTTCGATGACTTAGAAGACATATTGCTCGAGCGCGTGCGGTTCGTGGACGATGAGGCGCCCGCGCCCCTGGGAGATCACACCGGCGCGCTCGAGCACCGCGAGGAAACGGCTGGCGGACTCGCGCGAGGAGCCGGCGAGCTGCGCGAGGTCCGCCTGCGTGGCGGTCACGAGCACGTCCGCGGCCGGGTTGCCGTCGGCGATCTCCTGCTCGACGAGCTGGCTGAGCGCAATCGCCACGCGGCTCTGCACCGTCTGGAAGGACTGGCGTGAGAGGCGCTCGTTGGTGTCGCGCAGGCGACGGCCGAGCGCGATCACCATCCGCGCCGCGATCTGCGGGTGCTCGCTCAGCAGCCTGCGCATGTCCGGGCCTAGCACGCCGATCACGCTCGTCGGCTCGATCGCTTCGACGGTGGCGGAGCGGCGCTCGTCCTCGAACATCGCCAGCTCGCCGAAGATGTCTCCCGGTCCGAACCTCGCGAGCGTGATCGTGCGCCCGTCGCCGTGGCTGCGCACCGCGCGCGCGTGGCCCGCGCGGACGATGTAGCAGGTGTCGCTCTGATCGCCCTCGCGGAAGACCGCCTGTCCCGGCTCGAAATGCCGCGGCAGCGCCATCTGCGCGATCCGCTCGAGGTCGCTCGGCTCGAGCGTCGAGAACACCGGCACCCGTCCGAGCAACTCGACCACGTCCGCTGAGCGCGCTGCCCCCATCTCTCCAGGGAATACCACAACCCGAGGCCCGCGGATGTGTTCCGTCGATATCTTCACTCGCATGTTCAGATCCAAGTGGCTGATCGCCGGACTCGGCGCCACGGCGGCGCTTTCACCGGCGGGGGCCATGGCCGCGGCCGCCCCCACGACGTCGGTGACGCCGACCCCGAGCGCGCACGCGCTGCTGAGCTCACGCGAACTGTGGGCGACGATCGATGTCTGCAACCCGGCCAACCAGCCGGACACCGTCGGCATTCGCGGCTCGATGCCGGGCGACCGCCACAGCCACGACAAGATGTACATGAGCTTCCGTCTGCAGTACATGAACGCGAGCAAGCAGTGGGTCAACCTGTCGAGCAGCGCGAGCTCGAGCTTCGCGGCCGTCGGCAACGGCGCCGCCGCCCGCCAGGACGGCACCAGCTTCGAACTGAAACCCGTCGCCGGCAAGCCTGCCGTCACGCTACGGGGCGTGGTCGACTTCCAGTGGCGGCGTGGCGGCACGGTGCTCGCATCGGGCGCGCTGCCGACCGCCGTCGGGCACAAGAGCCTCGCCGGCGCCGATCCGCCGGGCTACAGCGCCGCGACCTGCATCATCGGCTGAGCGCTCCACGAGATCTCACCGTATACCACGGTATACTTCGCGGCATGGCAAAGGTCATGGTCTCCATGCCGGACGCTCTGCTGAGCGAGGTCGATGCCGAGGCCAGCCGTCTCGGCACATCCCGCAGCGCAGTTCTGCGGGAATTCGCCGACTCCGCTCTACGCAGGCGTCGCACGGATCGCGCAGCCGCCATGAAGGCGCTCTTGCGGCACACCAAACGTCACGGCGGCGCTGCTGCCGAGCGCGTGAAGTCCACGAGGCCGTAGCTTGAGCACATTGCTGCTGGATGCCAGCGTGATCCTCGCGGCGTTCGATTCTGACGACGACCTGCACGGACCCTCCCAATCGCTTCTCGCTGATCCCGAGGTCACGCTCGCAACGCTCGATCTCGCCCGATACGAGGTCGCGAACGTTGCAATTCGCGCCTGGCGAGATCTCGGCCGTGTCGCTGTTCTGCTGGAAGCCATAGACAGGATCTCTGGCGACGGCGGCATCATATCCTCTACGACTGCTTTGCTCAGCCGCGCCGCCCAGGTGGCTGAGGAGCACACGATCTCGGTGTACGACGCAGCGTACGTAGTCGCGGCTGATCGAACCGGCGGCACGCTCGTCAGCTGCGACGTCCGCGACCTCGTGAGCAAGGGACTAGCGATTGGTCCGGGGCGGTAGTCCTAACTGCGTTCGAACAGCCGCGGGTCGTTGGTGATGATGCCGTCGACGCCCATCGCGCTCAGGCGCTCGATCATGCGCGCGTCGTCGACGGTCCATACGTAGAGCTCGCCGCCGCCTTCGGCAACCGCGCGAATCAGCGGCCGGGTGACGACGCGCCAGTGCGCCATGATCGCGTCGAAGCGGCCCTCCGCGAGCGCCGTGCGTGCGCGCCGCGGCAGCGTCGCGCGGTAGCCCGTCAGCATCGCAAGCGCCGGGATCGCGGTGAGCATGTCGGTGGTGTAGTCGCGGCGCACGCGCGGCACCGACCAGCCGAGCCGCAGCGCCGGCTCGGCGGCGCGGATCTGCGCAAGCCCAGTCGGAAACATGCCGCTGATCAGCGTGCGTGACACGAGGTCGTGCTCGCGCAGCGCGTCTAGCACGCGCAGCTCGTAGCCCGGGAGCTTGACGTCGACGTCGAGCTCGATGCCCGCGAAGGCCGGCCCTGAGAGGTGCTCGAGCGCCTGCTCGAAGGTCAGCGGCGCACCGCCGCGCGCGGCCTCGTGGTCGTGCGCGACGAGCAGCCGGCCGCTGCCGTCAGCGTGCTCGCTGAGCACGTCGAGCTCGATCATGTCGACGTCGTGGCGCAGTGCCGCGTCGAAGCTCGCGAGCGTGTTGCCCGGCTCGATGTGCGCGGCGCCCTTGTGGCCGACGCGGCGCAGGCGCCTGGGTGGCGATGACTCGATCATCGCCGCCCACGATCGCAGAGTGGGCTCAGACGGAGCGCAGCGGCTTGCGCTCGGCCTGGATCGCCTCGATCGCGGCCTTCGGCCCGACGTAGGGCGCGAGCACCGTGAACGTCAGATGATCGACCGCGCACGGCAGGCGCCGCCAGGCGACCGCTCGCCGACGTAGCAGGAGATGATCGCCCACAGCGCACCGGTGATCGCCTCGCGCGCCACCATCGGGCCCCGGCGCGGCGTCGGGGCCGCTGTCGCGACTAGGAGCTTCGTGAAGCCTTCGACCGAGCGCGTCATGCGACCGACCATCGCGGGCCCGACTTCGAACAGGTCGATGAACGCGAGCCGCAGCAGCGCCTCGTGCGCGACGAGGTACTCGACGAACGCGGTCACCGCTCGGTAGACCACCGCCTCGGCCAGGAGGGCGCGTCCTCGAAGCTGGCCTCTGACCGAGTCGAGCGCTTCGCGCACGAATTCGTCGAGCACGGCCAGGAAGCACTCCTCCTTGCTCGGCGAACTGCTTGTGGAAGGCCTCGGTCGAGATGCCCGCGAACTGCGCGATCTGCGGGTCCGTCAGCTGACGCGTAGCCCTCGTCGAGGGTCAGATGCACGACCGAGCTGAGCGCTCGCGCACGCTTGTCGTCACGCGCCAGGAACGCCGCCGGCTCCGGCGGCTGACGATCCGAGGCGAACCTGCGCCGGCACGCCCAGCCGCGCCGCCGCGGGGATCCGGTAGGACTCGATCCAGTCGAGCACTTCGTCGGTCAGCGCGCACAGCTCATGCTCGCGGTGCTCGAGCATCCGCGTGAACACGGCGTGGCGGACGCCGCCGACGATCGCCGCGCGCGGTCAGCCGCGAACAGCCGACGCCGTCGGGCGCCGCCTGGAACGCACCTGCGACCAGGCGCTCGAACGTCAGGCCCGGCGAGCTGCATGCGCTCCCTCGCCGCCGGTCCGACGCCGAGCGAGTCGACCAGCACCAGCCGCGGTCCCTTGGGCTGCGCGGCGACGTCGTCGAGCAGCGCCTTGCAGCCGGCGTGCAGGCGGTTCGCCCATCCGCGCTCCCGCTCCCAGGCGTCGAGCACGCGCTTGCGAGCGCGCGCGACGACGATGTCGTACGTCGCCAGGAAGCACTGCTTCCTTGTTCGGGAACAGCTCGTAGAAGGCCCTGCGCGAGACACCCGCCAGAGCGATCACGTGCGCCACGGTGGTCGCCGTGGTAGCCGCGCTGCGAGACCGACTCGATCATGCCGCCATACAGGCGGGTCCGCTGGTTTCGGGCAACCTCGTCGCGCTCCATACCGCTCGGCCCATGCGGCAGCCTGTGGTACATCGGCCCGAGTTGGCTCCCAGTTCGACCTATTCCCACGATTCTGAAACGTAGATCATTCTGCCTCCCCTTGCAAGTTTTCTCGACTTTTAAATAACAAGTCGAACGGGCCGGTCTACCGGTGTCTCCCATGGGTGCAACCGTCCGACAGACAATAGGATTCGAGCTCTCGGTCGACTTGGCACGGACACTGGCGATTCAGCCGATCTCGGTCGATGTCAGGAACGCGTGAAGCAAAGCGCTTCGAACGTTTCTTGCGCCGACTGCGCCGCTCAGGCGGCGAGCGTCAGGCGACGCGGGCCCGGAGCTGGAAGCCGAGCCCGACGAGCACGCCCGCGAGGCTCGAGGCGAGCGCCGGCTCGCCGTCGATCCGCTCGAGCGCGAGCCTGCCCAGGCGCCCGGCGCGCACCGCGCCCGCGAGCGCCACGAGCGCCTCGCGCACCGGGTCGAGCTCGCGCGGAGCGGCCACCTCGCGCACCTCGGCGAGCGTCACGAGGCTGCGCCCGCCGCGCTCGACGTACAGGACGGCTGGTCCTCGACGAGCACCACGTGCGCACCGGCGACGCGGGCCGGGCGTGACGTCGATCCCTCGCGCTTCGGCCACGGCAGCGCCGCGCCGTACGGCTGCGCCGGGTCGGCGGCGGCGATCACGAGCGTGCGCGTGCCTGCGCCCTCGCCGACGTCGCCGGGCGCGGCCCGCAGCCGCTCGACGGCGCCGGGCAGCGCGAACTGGGCGCCGCCCATGCCCTCGACGAAGTAGCCGCGCCGGCAGACGCCGAGCGTCTCGAGGTTGGCGAAGGTGTCGTACAGCATCGCGAAGCCGCCTTTGATCGCCCTCGGCGAGCACCTGCTCGCGCGTGACGATGCCGTAGCGCTCGAGCAGCAGCTCGGCGAGCGCGCGGCGGCGCTCGGCGGCGCCGGCCGGCGCCTCCTGCGCGGCGCCGCCGAAGACGGCGTCGGTCAGCGACCAGCGGCCCTGAACCTGCGACTGCGCGCCGCTGCGCGAGCGCCCGGCGGAGCGTCGCGCGCTGAAGCGCCGCTGGACGGATGTTCGATGCTCGGAAGCCCCGCGGGCGAGCGCCAGGCGCGGCGCGCGCAGCGGCGCCCAGGCGTCGTTGGTGACCTCGCCCGCCCACACGAGGTCCCACAGCGCCTCGCGCAGCGCCTCCGCCGGGGCGTCGAGCTCGGCGAGCAGGTCGGTGAAGAACGCCGGTCCCTGCGCGAGCCGCGCGCGCAGGAGCTCGTGCTCGGGGCCGGCGGGTGACTCTAGCGCCGGCGCGCAAGGCCGGGCGCCCGATCGCGGGCGCGTCCTCGCGGAAGTACAGCGCGACACGCCCGACCCAGCCCTGCGGGCCGTCCCCCAGCGCGCCGGCGCCGACCCACACGATCTCGCCGCTCGCGCAGAGGCTGTCGAGCCAGGACTGCGAGTAGGCGCCGGTGCGCCGCGGCAGCACGTCGCGCTCCCAGATCTCCACCGGCAGCGCGAGCCCCTGCAGCGGCACCAGCACCTCGCGCAGGCGGTCGATCCCGGCGCCGGCGCTCGAGTGACGATCGACGCCCTGCCACGAGGGCAGGAACGCGGCGAGGCGCCGCTGCTCGGCCGGCTCGATCTCCTTGCGCAGCGCGGCGAGCGACGCGCGCCGCAGCCGCCGCAGCACCTCGACGTCGCACCACTCGCGCTCGCTGCCGCCTGGGCGCAGCTCGCCGCGGACCAGCGCGCCGGCTCGCTCGAGCTCGCGCAGCACCGCGCCGGCGTCGACGCCGTAGCGCGCGTGCAGCTCATCGGTGGTGAACGGACCGTGGGTGCGCGCGTAGCGCGCGACGAGCTCGCGCAGCGCGTCGGGCACGTCGGCGAGAAACGCCTCCGGCAGGCCGCCGGGAGGCATGGCGCCGAGCGCGTCGCGGTAGAGGCCCGCCTCGTCGGCGGCGATGTAGCGCTCCTCGCCGCCGATGCGCAGGCGGATCGCGCGCCGTTCGCGCTCGAGCTCCGCGAGCAGCGGCATCGGCGTCGACGCCGGCGAACACGCGCTCGGCGAGCTCCTCGGCGACCCAGGTCGCCGACGTGGCGCAGCACGTCGTGCAAGCCGTCGCGGCCGGTCGCGCGCGTCATCTCGGAGCGGTGCTGCAGGTCGTCTTCGACGCGCGCGAGCGCGCCCGGGTCGATCAGCTCGCGCAGCTCCTCCTGGCCGAGCAGCTCGCGCAGCAGGTCGCGGTCGAGCGACAGCGCGGCGGCGCGGCGCTCGGCGTTGGGCGTGTCGCCCTCGTACATGTACGTGGCGACGTAGTCGAACAGCAGCGAGGAGGCAAACGGCGAGGCGGTCTGCGTCTCGACCTCGACGAGCGAGATCTCGCGCGTGGGGAGGCCGCGCAGCAGCTCCTGCAGCCCGGGCACGTCGAGCACGTCCTGCAGGCACTCGCGGTAGGTCTCGAGCACGATCGGGAAGTCGTCGTAGCGGCGCGCGACCTCGAGCAGGTTCTGCGCCTTCAGGCGCTGCTGCCACAGCGGCGTGCGCCGGCCGGGGTAGGCGCGCGGGATCAGCAGCGCGCGCGAGGCGTTCTCGCGAAAGCGCGCGCCGAACAGCGCGGAGCCGCCGAGCTCGGCGGTGACCGCCTCCTCGACCTCGTCGGGCTCGAGCAGCACGAGCTCGCGGATCGGATCCGACCGCACCACGCCTCGGCGTCGTCGGCGTCGAGGTCGGGCAGGTGCAGCACGATGCCGTCGTCGGAGGCGATCGCGTCCGCCTCCAGGCCGAAGCGCTCGCGGATGCGCGCGGACAGCGCGAGCCCCCAGGCGGAGTGCACGCGCCCGCCGTAGGGCGAGAGGATGCACAGGCGCCAGTCGCCGATCTCGTCGCGGAAGCGCTCGAGCACGATCGTGCGCTCGCTCGGCAGCACGCGCGTGGCCTGCCTGCTGCTCGCGCAGGTAGGCGAGCAGGTTGCGCGCGGCGCGCTCGTCGAGGTCGTAGTCGCGCTGCAGCGTCTCGGCGTCCTGCTCGACCGCCCAGCGCGAGAACGCGCCGATCGCCTTGCCGAGCTCGATCGGACGCCCGACGGAGTCGCCCTTCCAGAACGGCACGGCGCCAGGGGCGCCGGGCGCGGGGGTGACGATCACGCGATCGCGGCCGATCTCCTCGATCCGCCAGGTCGAGGCGCCGAGCAGGAACGCCTGGCCGGGGCGCGCCTCGTAGACCATCTCCTCGTCGAGCTCGCCGACGCGCCGGCCGTCGGGCAGCGTCACGGCGTACAGGCCGCGGTCGGGGATCGTGCCGGCGTTGGCGATGGCGAGCTGGCGCGAGCCCTTGCGCGCGCGGATCGTGCCGGCGACGCGGTCCCAGACGATGCGCGCGCGCAGCTCGCCGAACTCCTTCGACGGATAGCGCCCGTCGAGCATGTCGAGCACGTTCTCGAGCAGCTCGCGCGAGAGCTCGGCGTAGGAGTGGGTGCGCCTGACGAGCGCGTGCAGCTCCTCGACGGTGACTGAATCGGAGTCCTGCCCGCCCTCGGCCGACACCGCGATCGCGACGATCTGCTGGGCGAGCACGTCGAGCGCGTTGCGCGGGACGACGGTGGGCTCGATCAGGCCTTCGTGCATGCGCCGCGCGACGACCGCGCACTCGAGCAGGTCGCCGCGGAACTTGGGGAAGATGCGCCCGACGCTGACTTCGTCGACGCCGTGTCCGGCGCGTCCGATGCGCTGCAGCCCGCGGGCGACCGACTTCGGCGACTCGATCTGCAGCACGAGGTCGACGGCGCCCATGTCGATGCCGAGCTCGAGCGAGCTCGTGGCGACGAGGCACGGCAGCTCGCCCGCCTTCAGCAGCTCCTCGACCTTGGTGCGCTCCTCGCGCGCGAGCGAGCCGTGGTGCGCCCGCGCGATCTCCGCGGGCGCGGGCTCGGCGCGGTCCGTGCTCGGCGCCGTCATCCCCGCGCGCGGCGGCGTCCTGCTGTGCGGCGAGCTCGTTCAGGCGCAGCGCGACGCGCTCGGCGGAGCGGCGGTTGTTGACGAACACGATCGTCGAGGTGTGCTCGCGCACGAGCCGCAGCAGCTCCGGGTAGATCGCCGGCCAGATCGAGCCACGTGTGGACTCACCGCCTGGGAGCGGCTCGAGCGGGTCGGCGGCGCCGGCCCGGTCGCGTCTGGCGCCGAGAGGCTCGCGCCGCCGGGTTCGGCCATCGACTCGACGGGCACCTCGATGCGCAGGTCGAGCTGCTTGCGCGCGCCGGCGTCGATGATCTCGACCTGGCGCTCGGGACCGACGAGGAAGCGTCCGATCTCCTCGAGCGGGTTCTGCGTCGCGCTCAGCCCGATCCGCTGGAGCTCGCGCGGCGCTTCGCCTCGGTCCGCGCGCCCTGCCTCCACAAGCGCCTCGAGCCGCTCGAGCGTGAGCGCGAGGTGCGAGCCGCGCTTGGAGTGCGCGACAGCGTGGATCTCATCGACGATCACAGCCTCGACGCCGCTGAGCATCTCGCGCGCCTGGGAGGTGAGGATCAGGTACAGGGACTCCGGCGTGGTGACGAGGATGTCGGGCGGGTTGCGGAGCCATCGCGGCGCGCTCGCGCTGCGGCGTGTCGCCGGTGCGGATGCCCACGCGCACGTCCTCGGCGCCGATGCCGCGCAGCGGCGCGCGCAGGTTGCGCTCGATGTCGTACGCGAGCGCCTTCAGCGGGCTGACGTACACGACGCGGGTGCGCCGAGATCCGGCAGCCGGATCTCGCGCCGCGTCGCGGGTGCAGTCAACGTCGGCGGTGCGCTCGGAGCTCAGCCGGTCGAGCGCCCACAGGAACGCCGCGAGCGTCTTGCCGGACCCGGTGGGCGCCGACACGAGCACGTTCTTGCCCGCGGCGATCGCCGGCCACGCCTGCGCCTGGGCGGGCGTGGGCGCCGCGAAGGCCTGCTCGAACCACTTGCGGACGCGCGGGCTGAAGCTGGAGAGAGGCATGCCTGTTGAGGCTAGCGCGCGGCTGGAACGGTCATACGAGACTCTATAGTCGAGGTGTGGTTGAACTAACCGATCTCGCTCGTGAATTGGGTGTTGACGAACGCACGCTTCGTCGCGCCGCCGCGGATGGAACAGTCCGCTGCGAGCGTCTGAGCGCCCGCCGCCAGCTAGTCAGCGACGACGAGCGTCGATACGCGACGTCGCACTGGCAACTGCTGTCGACGCTGCGACGCGCGTTGCGGACCGAGCCCAACATCCGACTGGCGGTGCTCTACGGCTCTGTCGCGCGTGGCGACGACACGCCAGACTCCGATCTGGACCTGCTGGTCTCGCTCCGAGGGGACCGCGCAGACACTGCAGTCAAGCTCGCTGTGCGCCTCGAACGCGCGGTTGGTCGCGACGTGGACGTGGCGCGGCTGAACCGCGTACGGGACTCAGCACCGCTGCTGCTACTGCAATCCCTCGACGAGGGTAGGGTCGTGCTCGACCGAGATGGGGAGTGGGCCGCGTTGCAGACCAGCCGCGGCGAAATCGCCCGACGTGCCCACGATGCGCACGAGGCCAGACGAAGCCGCGCCCGTGCCTCGGTCCGCGAACTGCTGGTCGCGGAGCGGTGACGCGCGAGGGCATGCGGTGACACGCGAGGGGGCAGGGATGGAGGGCGAGGCAAACGCACGCCGGGAGGAAGATGCGCGGGCGACCGCGCTTAATCGCGTGGACGAAAGGCTCGAGCGACTCGCTGCTCAGAGGAAGGCGCTGCGCAGGGCGATGGAGAGCTTCGGAGATGGCTTCGACGCGAGCGCTTGGGCGAAGGCATACGAGTCGCCGGACCCCGACGACATCAACAGCGTGTTCGCTGTGACCGGCGGATACCTCGCACTCGTGAACAACACCGCTGAGGCGCTCAGGGCGGGCGCGAAGCTGGTGACGCTTTAGGGCAGGTCGCAAAGAGCCGAACTTGTCCACGAACCGCTCTGCGCGAGCCATGGAGGGCGGCGCCTATCCTGGCCCATGCCTCACGCCTCGACCGACACAGGGACATGACCGACGAGGAGACACCACAGACACCGTTCTTCGACGGCCCCGCGCGCTGGCTGCTGAATCCAGACGAGCAGACGCTCGATGGCTTCGTGCAGATCACGTGGCCGTGGTTGCGCAAAGGCTGGGTGGCGGAAGCGCGCAAGGTCGGCATGCATCGCAGCTCGCTGGCGAGCGCGGCGAGCGAGTGGCTCGCGTGGCTTGGCAAGGTCGATCGCCTGGCGGTCGTCGACGTACACCTGGACGGCGCGGAGGCAGCGGCGGAGATCCTAGGCTTCGCCGTGGAGCCTGCACGCCGGCGCGGCATCGAGCTGATAGTCGGCGCTGATCACACGCTCGAGGAGCTCGAGGAGGCGGCGTTCTTCGAGCCGGACTTCGGCTACGCATACTCACTCGAGCGGCTGCGGTGGCGACTGCGCGTACAGCAGGGCACCGAGGGGCGGCCGGCGACGCTGCCCGAGACCGACTTCCGACCGGACCCCACGCAGGCGCAGGCCGTTGGCGCGGGGTCGGGCGTCATCCAGGTGATCGCGCCGGCGGGGAGCGGTAAGACGACGGTGCTCGTGGAGCGGGTTCGCGAGCTGCGTCGGCGCGCGGTGCCGGCCAAGAGGATCGCCTGCGTCACGTTCAATCGCGCCGCCGCAGAAGAGCTCAAAGAGCGACTGTTGGGCGCGGGCGTGGGCGACGTGAGCGCGATGACGTTCCACGGTCTTGGCTACCGCCTGTTGGTCGAGGCGCATGTGCTGCCAGCCAAGCCGCGGATCGGTGCTCCGACGCTCGGACAATGGCGGATGCTCGCGATGACCGCCAAAAAGCAGGCGGGCGAGGACGGCGTATGGCTGGACCCGGCCAACGCCAAGAGCGCGCTGAGCAACATCAAGCTTGGGCTGCTGATGACGGCCGAGCAGTACGCCGACAGCATTGGCGAAACGGACGACGCGGAAGCACGCACGCTGGCGGCACTGTACGAAGCGCACGAGGCTCTCCAGCGCGAGCGCAAGCAGGTCGATTACGATGATTTGATCCTCAAGGCGGTGCTGCTGTTGCGCCAGGATGTCGACACGCGCGCCACCTGGCAGGCGCGCCTGCATTACCTGCTGGTCGACGAGTACCAGGACATCGAGCCAGCGCAGGAGCTGCTGATCCGCATGATCGCCGCGCCGCACGACGAGCTGTTCTGCGTCGGCGACGAGGATCAGACGCTGTACGCGTTCCGCCGGGCGAGCGTCGAGCGCATCATCTGCCTCGACCGCTTGTACCCAGGGCTCGAGCGGGTGGCGCTCGGCGTCAACTACCGCTGCGCTCCAAGCATCGTGGCGGCCTCCCGCACACTGATCGCGGTCAACCGTGTGCGCTTTCCCAAGCGCATCGAGCCCGACCCGGAGCGCGAGCAGCCGGGGACGATCGAGCTGCAGCCCGTCGTCAAGGCCGCGGACGCAGCCGATCGAGTGGCGCAAACGCTGGTGAGACACGCGCGCGGCGAGGTGGTGGTGCTTGCGCGCACGACCAATTCGCTGCGTCCGATCGCGTTGGCATGTGCGGCGCGGGGAGTAGCGATCGATGGAGCCGACAGGCTGTTCGAGCCTGTGGGCGCGCGCCGGGCACTCGAGGCCCATCTGCATCTGGCGTTGGCGCCGCAGCAGGCCGACGCGCGCCTCATACAGCGGGTGTGCCAGGAGCCCGGACGTGGCCTCAGGAGTGGCGCGCAAGCTGTCGCTACCCGTTTGCAGGCGGGCGCGTCATTTGCCGATGCCTTCCAGGGCGTGGAGGCACCGAAGCGAGGCGGCGGCAAGCTGCTCGCGCCTGGCGAGCTGTTCACGCAGCTCGCCGCGTGCAGTTACGCGGCAGCCGCAGTCGCGCTGCTGCGAGGACCGGGCGGGCTGGATGACTGGTTTGAGGATGAGGACCGCATGGGCGGCTTGGACCAGTTCGAGAGCGAGGTGCTCGAGCAGGCCGAGCGGGACGCCGCCAGGCTCGCGCCGCGTGAATACCTCGACGATCTCGTGAGCCAGGCCAAGAAGCTGAAGGCCACGCGCGACAAGCAGAACGGGCTCGAGCTATCAACGATTCACGGCGCCAAGGGCAGGCAGTGGCCGCGGGTGATCGTGGTCTCGTGCGAGGAGCGCGTGCTCCCACACGCGCGCTCGCTGGAGGTCGGCGCGGAGGAAGTGGCGCGCGGGGAGGGGATCGAGGCCGAGCGCCGCCTCGCGTATGTGGCATTCACACGCGCGCAGGAGCGCCTCGAGCTGCAGTACGACAAGGAGCGACCGAGCCGCTTCCTGCGCGATACGCAGCTGATCGCTGGGACTGCGGGTCAAAGACGCACAGCACGCAAGGCACCGCCCGCGCCACAGCCGCCCGGCAGCCGCGGACCATCGGCGAAGCCGGGGCTCGGCCGCCTGCTGCGCCGCAGGGGATGACGCCGCGCAGCCGGACGAGCCGTGCTACGCCGCGGTAGGCAGATCGACGCCGGCAGCCCGGCGACGCGTGGCGATCACAGTGGCGCCGCCGTCGGGCGCGAACGAGACGGAGCTGCGGGCGGCGCCCTCCGAGCGCGATTCTGCGGGGCGCAGCTCGACCTCGCTGAGCACGGTCTGGATCACGCGCTTCATCTCCAGCTGCGCGAATACGACGGCGACGCACCGTCGCACGCCGCCACCGAACGGGATCCAGGTGTACGTATTGATTGCCCGCCCACCCTCGTCGCCGAGAAAGCGCTCGGGCTGGAAGCTGCGCGGCTGCGGGTAGAGGTCCGCGCGGCGGTGCATCAGGTACACGCACGGGGCGACGATCGTGTCGGGCGGGATGGTGTAGCCGTCGAGCTGCATCGACTCGGTCAGCCGCCGCATGACGACGGGCACCGCGGGACACAGGCGCAGCGTCTCCTTGACGACCGCGTCGACGTACTCCTCGGTTTCGCCGGCGAGCACCTCCGCGCGCAGACGCGCGAGCTTGTCGGGGTGGCGCAGCAGCCGCTCGAATGCCCACGCAAGTGAGGTAGCCGTCGGACCGTCGGACAGGAACGTCACGAGTTCGTCGCGCATCTTCTCGTCGTCCATGGGGGCCCCCTCCGCCTCGGTGCGCCGCTCGAGCATCGCGAGGATGTCTTCATGACGCTCGCCGTCGCCGGCGGCCCTGCGCTGACGCACCTCCTCCAGCACGAGCCGCTCAACCGGGCGCATCACGTTGCGGAAGTTGGGGTTCGCGGTCATCGAGCGTTCGCCTACAGCCGCCAGCAGCGCCAGCCGGCCCGGGTTGTTGACCCATTGGGTCAGATCGACCATACGCCGGCGCAGGAGCTCCAGACGCTCGCCCTCGACGTCACTGAAGACGGCGCGCATCACCACCTCGAGGCTGATCGCCTGCATCCGCGGCCACAACGCGAACGGCTCGCCGATCGGCCAGCGATCGATCTCGCGGCGTGCGACGTCGGCCATCATCCCGCCGTAGTCGTGCATGCGCTGGCCATGAAACGACGGCAGTATCCGTTTGCGGTCGATCATGTGCGTCGGCTCGTCCTGCAGCATCACGGAGCGAGACCCCAGGAGAGGCCCCAGGAGCGGGTTGGCTTCACCAGCACCGGCACGAAGCAGACCTGCGTCCGTTGTGAACACCTGCTTGACGTGTTCGGGGTTGGTAAGAAACACCCATGGCCGACTGCGACGCACTCGCAGTGTGAAAATCTCGCCGTAGCGCTCGGCGCAACGATCCATGAAAGCGAGGGGGCGCAATGCCCAGCCGGCGGCCTGCAGAGCGCTCGGCATGCGCGGTCCGGGAGGCAGCGTCTCGCGCTCTCGCGAACCGTGTGAGGTGGACTGCCAGATATTCATGCTCCACGACTCCATTTCGCCTCGCTTGTTTCCTTCTCGACCGTCCCCGTCGCCTACCGAACGTGCTTGGATGCCACCATTGTGTGCGTCACCTGGTGGCCATGTCCCACAAAATGCCTCAAAGGCGCCAGAGACAGCGCTTGCCTGCCCTGTCGCCTGGAATTACGATACCCGCGATCGCTCAGAGGATTGATGCGTACGTAGAACGCGTCGACAATCGGAGTGTAGGCACTGACTTCAAATAAGCACCAGTACCTTAATCGGTTAAAGGACCGGTCTTAAACACCGGCGATCCGGGTTCGAGCCCCGGCTGGTGCGTTGCGGCAAACCTCGAATCGTCCATCTGTGACCAATCACGCCCATCATCCGAGCACGTCGTGACCGTCAATCTCTTCGACTACTTCGAGGACCTACCCACCCGCGGGAGCGCTCCCGTGAGGTGGGCGGCCCGGGCACCGCGCCGCCCACGTGCGGACTACGACCTGAAGCTGACACCGCGCGCAGCCGACTGGCGCCACGATCCAGACTCTGTTGCCGAGCTCGAACGACTCGAGCGCGAGCCGTGGGTGGCAGAGGTCCGGAGCGGACGCGACGGGGTGCGCCTGCGCCTCGCAGACAGCTGGATCGAGATGGCAGGCGCGGCGCTCGAGGCGGGCGGCAGCGCCGAGGCAGCGCTCGCCGAGCTTGCACAGGGGAGGCGGGTATCTGTGCAGTTCTGGGACGCAAACGCGACCAAGGCGCTGCACGTCGGTCATCTGCGCAACCTCGCGATCGGCAACGCGCTTGCGGCGGCACTCGCACAGGCCGGTGCGCAGGTTGAGCGCCGCAGCCGCATCTCCGACATGGGTCGCGCGATGGGCGAGGCGATGGCCGGCGTGATGCAGAGCGGCCGCCACGCGCAGGCTTGGTCCGACGGCGACGAGAAGAGCGACCACTTCGTAGGCCTTTGCTACGCCGACTACGTGGCCGCCGGCGGCGTGATCGCCGCCGGCGAGCTCGAGCAGGCCGAGGACTCGCTCTCGCGCGAGGTGCACGTGCAGAACGACGCGGCCGATGATCTGATCAAGCGAGTGCTGGCCGGCGAGCACGAGGCGCTGGAGCTCTGGTACAAGACGCGCGCGTGGGTGATCGCGGGGCAGCGCAAGACGCTCGCGCGGCTGGGGATCGCCTTCGACAGGGTCTTCTTCGAGTCCGACTTCTTGGCCGAGACGACCGAGCTCGCCGAGAGCGGCCTCCGCGACGGCACCCTCACCCGCCGTGCGGACGGGGTGATCGTCTACGCGACTGGTCTCGAGGAGCTGGAAGAGCTGCCGCTCGTACGCGCCGACGGTCTCTCCACGCAGCACATGCGCTCGTTGACGTATGCCCTCACGGCGCCGGAACTCGAGAACATGACCTCGCTGCAGGTCACAGGATCTGAGTGGGTGGCGCACGTGACCAGCATCCGCAAGCTCGCGGCCGAGCTGCGACCGGGGCTGAACGGCGGCTTTCACCCCAGTCGCAGCATCTTTCACGGCATGGTCTCCACGCAGCAGCGCATGGTGACCTCGAGTGCCGGCGCCCAGCTGATCGACGAGCTGACCGATGAGATCGACGCCCAGATCGACGCCGACCCGGAGCGCCACGAGATTCGCCGCGGCCATCCCAACCCCGAACGCCTGGCGGCACACGTCGCTCTGGGGTACTTCCTGCCCTATGCCGCGACTCTCGACATCGACTTCGACCCCGAGCGCCTGCTGTGCGAGCAGGAGAGCCTGGGCTGGGACCTGGCGCGCGCGCGTGCCCGCCACGGTCACGCCTCCGTCGGCGGTGGGCGGCCCGCGGAGGATCTCAACTACCGCTTTGCGGTGATCCAGTCAGAGCTGTACCGCCGCTACCTGCGACTGGCGGTGGAGCGCTTCGATGTCAGACCGCTCGCGCACTACCTCAAGCACCTGGCGCTCTGGCACCTGGAGAGCGAACCGAGCGAGCCGGTAGAGCGCGTCGTGCATACGCTGCTGGATCGCAGCGCGCGCGGACTTGGCCTGGAGTCTTCGTCTTGAGCACGCTGCTGATAGACAACTACGACTCCTACACCTACAACGTGTTCCACCTGCTCGCGGCCGTGTCCGGCGAGGAGCCGATCGTGGTGCGCAACGACGTCGTCTCGTGGCGCGCGCTCTCGCGCTGGGACTTCGACGCGATCGTCCTCTCGCCCGGCCCGGGGCGGCCCGAGCGCTGGCACGACTTCGGCGTCTGCTCGGACATCCTGCGCTTCAGCGAGATCCCGGTGCTCGGTGTCTGCTTGGGCCACCAGGGACTCGGCCATCTGCTCGACGGCACGGTGCGCACCGCGCCGATTGTCATGCACGGACGGCTGAGCGCCGTGAAGCACGATGGCGACGGGCTGTTCGCGGGTATTCCGCAGGGCTTCTCCGTCGTGCGCTACCACTCGCTCGCGGTCGCCGGCGACCTTGGCCCCCAGGGCCGCGTGACTGCGTGGACCGACGAGGGCGTCGTGATGGGGATCGAGCACCGCAGGAGGCCGATGTGGGGCGTGCAGTTTCACCCCGAGTCAATCGCCACCGAGCACGGCCTGCGGCTGGTCGAGAACTTCTACAAGCTCGCTCGCGATCACCGCTCGACCCGCGCCTCGCGTGGCTGGTGGGCGCCCGTCCCTCGCACGCCGCCCCGGCGCCCGCGGCGGGTCAAGCCCGGCGCGCCGGACACGCACCGGCAGCTACTCGTGCGCTCGGTCGAGGGCGAGGTGTCGGGCGAGGTGGTGTTCGAGCGGCTGTTTGGCGAGGCACAGCACGCCTTTTGGCTGGACAGCGCCGACGCCCCCACGCCGCTTGCGCAATGTTCGTTCCTAGGCACCACGATGGGCGCGGATCGCTGCGTGCTCGAATACGACGTGGGAGCGAAAACGGTCACCTCGCACCGCGCCGAGGGAACCAGCACCGAGCTCGGCTGCATCTTCAACGTCCTCGACCGCGAACTCGCGAAGCGCGCGGTCGCACCCGCGCCGGGAGCTCCGCGCGGGCTGCTCGGTGGCTTCGTCGGCTACGTCGGCTACGAGTGCAAGGCCGACTGTGGCTCGCCCAACACCCACCACTCCGACCTTCCGGACGCCGTGCTGATGCTCGCCAATCGCCTCCTCGCGATCGACCACGTCGCCCACCGCACGCACGTGGTGGCACTGTGCCACGAGCAGGAGCCGGACGCCGCGCTCTGGCTGGACGAAGCCGAGGGGATCGTTCGCGACACGCTTGCCGAGCAGGCAGCGGTGGCGCCTTCGACGGACACGCAAACCGGAGGCGTATCTGTTCAGGAGGACGACGATCACGTGAGCTTCCGCTGCGGGCGTGGACGCGAGCAGTATCTCGCCGACATAGCCCGCTGCCAGGCCGCGCTCAGCGCGGGCGAGTCCTATGAGGTGTGCTTGACCGACCAGATCCACACCGACGCGAGCCCGGAGCCGTTCGAGCTGTACCGCCTCCTGCGCCGGCGCAACCCGGCGCCGTTCGCCGCCTATCTCAAGCTCGGCGAGCTGAGCATCATCAGCTCCTCACCTGAGCGCTTTATCGGGATCGACCGCGAGCGGCGTGTGCAGGCGCGCCCGATCAAGGGCACGGCACCGCGCTCGCCGGACCCGCAGCGCGACGAGGAGCTGCGCGAAAGCCTGCTGCACGACGAGAAGACGTTCGCCGAGCACCTGATGATCGTCGATCTGTTGCGCAACGATCTCGGGCGTGTGTGCGAGGTGGACACGGTACGCGTGCCGCAGTTCATGGTCGTCGAGCCCTACACGACCGTGCACCAGCTGATCTCGACCGTCACCGGCGTGCTCGATCGCGAGCGCACGCAGGTCGAGTGTGTGCGCGCGTGCTTCCCCGGCGGGTCGATGACCGGCGCACCGAAGCTGCGCACCATGGGGATCATCGACGACATCGAGCGAGAGGCGCGCGGCGTGTACTCCGGAGCGATCGGCTACTTCGGGGTCGAGGGCAGCGTCGACCTCAGCATCGTGATTCGCACGATCGTCATGCGCCCCGGCGACACGACGATCGGGGCGGGTGGCGCAATCGTGATGCAGTCGGATCCAGCCGAGGAGTTCGACGAGATCCTGCTCAAGGCGCGTGCACCGATGTCGGCGATCGCACGGGCCGTCACCGGCAGCGACGCGCCGGAGGCCTGGGCGGTCAGGCTCGAGCCAGACGCCCTTGTGGTCGGTGGTACATGAGCGACACCAGCCCGATCGCACCCGACAGGAAACCGATGGCAGAGGCCTGGTCTGTGCGTGGTGCCCGCGAGCAGGACGTCGCCGGCATCGCCGCGGCGGCGGCAGAGCTGCTGCTGGAGCTCGGCGGCACGCCGCCCGAGGCGGCAGCGTTGCAAGCCGCTGCGCGGACATTGCTCGAGGATCCAGACGCGGGCGCCATCCTCGTGGCTGAGCTCGATGGCGAGCTGGTGGGAGTACTGGCGGCGAGCTGGCAGATCGCGATACACGTTCCGGGCCGTTATGCGCTCATCCAGGACCTATGGGTGCATCCTGCGTGGCGCGGCCGGGAGATCGGCGCTGAGCTCGTGAGAGCGATGTGCGAGCTCGCGCACGAGAGGCAGATCGATCGTGTCGAGGTGGGACTGCCGCGGGAGAGCTTCGCGGGTCTCGGCGCAACTGAGACGTTCTACCTGCGCAACGGGTTCGTGCGACTGGGCCCTCGCATGCGAAGGACTGACTCGTGATAGGGCTCGATCGCTTTCGTCGTCGTCTGGACGAGCTCGACGATCAGATCGCGCGACTCCTGGGCGAGCGCTTCGAGGTTTGCCGGGATGTCGCGGACTACAAGCGTATCCACGGGGTGGCGATGATGCAGCCAGGGCGAGTGGCCGAGGTCCGCGCTCGATATCTCGCCCGCGGCGGCCAGGTCAACCTGCCGCCGCAGTTCACCGAGGAGCTGTTCGAGCTGCTGATCGCGGCGACCTGCAAGATGGAGGATGAGCTGATGGCGACGCCCGATACAGCCCCGGATGGCGAGGCCGCATGACGCGTCCCACGTTCATCACGCTGGGGCCGTCCGGCACATGCCACGAGAACGCCCTGCGCCACTACTTGCAGTTCCAGCGCCTGACGTCGTTTGAGATCGTCCTCGTGACCGACCTGCTCGACGCCATCGGGCAGGTTCGCGAGCGGCCAAACACGTTTCTGGTGCAGTGCAGCGCGCACGTGCAGGTCCACCTCGTGACCGAGCGCTACCACGAGGAGGTGTTCGTCATGGACACGTTCATCTACCCGACCAAGGAGCTCGGCCTGCTCGTTCGTGCAGACGTCAGCGAGCCGAGCAGCCTCGGCATCGTCTCCGCGACGCGCGGCTACCTCGACCTCTCGCCGTGGGAGACGATCGTCGACGAGCCATCGAAGCCGGTCGTAGCGGCCAACCTGCTCGCCGGCCGCTACGACGCGGGTCTCACGCACACGCACCACGCCAACGAACACCCGGACCTGCTGCGACTCGAGGCCTACTACGGTGCGGTCGACACCACCTGGATCGTATACGGCCCGCGCAAGCGCTTCAACGGTGCAGTCATAGGGAAGCGAGCCGCGTGGCTATTCACCGATGAACCGGCACCGACGGCGCTCGACGAGTTCAGAAGCCACGCCCATCGGCGCCGCCCCTGGCAAGCCGGGCGATCCGATCTCTAGCGACGGGCCTTTCGCCGGCACCATCCCCTGACGGTATCCCGGTGACCAGAGCGGCTCTTGCACGCTCGAAACTCCAGTGTTTCTGGTTGTCTGCATTGGAATCGCTAACTATCGTCTGTCGCTCGCCCATGTGAGCTTCCGGACCGAGAAGGTCTACTCCAGACAAGACAGGACCAGGTGCCAATGCCTAGAACGAGTTCAGCTGCATCCAAGACCAACAACGGGCAGGAACCGGCCTGGTCGATCCCGAGCCTGCGCGAGCCGCGCTACTCGCAGTCGCTCGAGCGCGGGCTGGCGATCCTCGGCTGCTTCACGCCGAAGCGCCCGGTGTTGGGGATCGCTGACATCGCTGACGAGCTCGGCATGAGTCGCTCGACGACGCACCGCTACGTGATCACGCTGGTCGCCCTCGGCTACCTCGAGCAGGGCGCCTCGCGCAAGTACCGGCTCGGGCTGCGCGTCACCGACCTGGGCATGTCGGCGCTGAACTCGACGGGGCTGCGCGAGCACGCCCACCCGTATCTGGAGGAGCTGCGCCAGCGGACCTCCTACACGACGAGCCTCGGCGTACTCGACTCGACCGAGGTTTTGTACGTGGACCGCGTTCGCAGCTTCCGCCGCGGGCAGGGCAGGATCGACCTCAACCTGCACGTCGGCTCGCGCGTGCCCGCTTACTGCACCTCGATGGGCAAGCTGCTGCTGGCGAACCTGCCCGAGAGCGAGCAGCGCGAGCTGATCGCCCAAATGAAGCTCACCAAACGCGGCCCGAACACGATCACCAACAAGAAAACGTTGCGCGAGGAGCTCGACGAGATCGAGGCGGCGGGTTTCGCCGTCGATGACCAGGAGTTCGCGGCCGAACTGTACGCGATCGCGGCGCCCGTGCGCAACGAGGCGCGCGAAGTCGTCGCGGCGGTCAATCTCGCGGCGCCCAGCTCGATGATCTCGCTGGAGGAGCTAGTCGACGCGCTCGGCCCGCACCTCGTCTCAACCGCCGACCGCATCTCCGCGCGCCTCGGCTACAGACGCGACGACGAGGCCAACTAGTCAATCGAATAGCCTTGCGGGCGATGCACCGCCCGCTCGCATTGCTCTGCCTGCCGCTGTCTGCGCTCGCGCTGACTGGGTGCGGCAACACGGCCTCGACCGGGAGCTTCAAAGGCGCTCAACGCGAAGTCGCACAGACGATCGCCAACTTTCAGTCGGCGGCGACAGCGGGGGAACAGAAGAAGATCTGCACGGAAGACCTCACCGCGCCGGTGGTGGCGCGCCTCGGCGGCACCAAGCGCTGTGAAGCGGCGATCAAAACCCAGCTGACCGAGGTCGACAGCCTCGAAGCCCTGGTCGAGTCGGTGACGATCGGCCCGAGCGGCAAAACCGCCACCGCTCAGGTCAAGAGCGTCCATGAAGGCAAGAAGGCCGTCAGCACCCTCGCGCTCGTCAACGAAGGCGGCAAGTGGAAGATCTCAGGCCTCGGCTGACGCGCCGGCGCCGGTCGGGCTGAGGTCTCCGCCCGCTGCGCCGACGCTCAGCGGATTCCGTCGAGCAGCTCGCACGGCGAGGACAGCTCGAGCCCACGCGCCAGCGTGACGAGCGTCTCCAGGCGTGGGGAGCGCTCGCCACGCTCGAGCAGCCCGATCTCGGTGCGATGCAGATCGCACAGCTCCGCGAGCCGTTCCTGAGAGAGGCCCGCCTCACGACGGCGACGCCGGAGGTTGCTCCCGAGCTGCTCGCGCACCATGTCCATAAGCTGAACAATGGCGCAAAAGCAGACAGTTGTCTATAGACAGTTGTCTGCAAGCGACTCGCGTGGGGCAGCGAGAGCTCCATCCCAAGCCCGCGATTGGATACGGATCAGCCCAGCGAGCGCCCGTACTGGCGCTCGTAGTAGGCGCGATACTCGCCAGAGCGGATCGGCTCCCACCACCACGTGTTCTCGCGATACCACGCGACGGTCTGCTCGAGGCCCTCGCTGAAGCGCACGCGCGGGCTCCATCCGAGCGCGCGCACCTTCTCCGAGGACAGCGAATAGCGGCGATCGTGTCCGGGGCGGTCGTTGATGTGCTCGATCTGCGCCTCGCTTGCGCCGGTCAGCGCCAGGATGCGCGTGACGACCGCCATGTTGGTCTCCTCATCGGGCCCACCTGCGTTGTAGACCTCGCCCGCGCGGCCGTGCTCGAGCACGTGGCCGATCGCTGCGGCGAAGTCGGTCGCGTGGATCCAGTTGCGCACCTGCATGCCGTCGCCGTAGACCGGCAGCGGATCTCCGCGCAGCGCGTTCAGGATCATCAGCGGGATCAGCTTCTCGGGGTACTGGTAGGGGCCGTAGTTGTTCGATCCACGGCAGATCAGCGCCGGCAGCCCGTAGGTGTGGAAATAGCCCTGCACCAGCAGGTCGGCGCCGGCCTTGGTGGCGGAGTACGGCGAGGACGGAGCGAGCGGGCTCTCCTCGGTGAAGGTGCCCTGCTCGATCGAGCCGTAGACCTCATCGGTTGAGACCTGCAGATAGCGCAGGGTGTGCTCACGCGCGGCCTCGAGCAGCACGTACGTGCCGAGGGCGTGCGTGGAGACGAACGCGTCGGGCTCGGCGATCGAGCGATCGACGTGCGTCTCGGCGGCGAAGTTGACGACCGCTTCGGGCTGGCCCGTCTCGATCGCGGCAGCGACGGCCTCGCGATCCTCGATCGCACCGCGCACGAAACGGAAGCCCGGGGCCTCGAGCAGGTCGTGGAAGTTCTCCTCGCGGCCGGCGTAGGTGAGCTTGTCGAGCACCGTCACCTGATCGCCGTGCTCGGTGATGCGCTGACGGGCGAAGGTCGAGCCGATGAAGCCGGCGCCGCCACAGACGAGCAGTTTCATGCGCGCATCATCCCAGCCCGCGGGCTAGCATGAGTGCATGGGCACCGCCGTCCGTACTCGTGTCTTCGCGTTCCCCGAGAGCCCGGCCGACGAAGGCTCTTGATCGCGCGGCCGATCGGGCGTTCACGCGCGTGTGACCCCACCCCCCGCCGCCAGGTAGCCCGCGAGCCCGTCCTGCCACGGCGGCAGCGGCAATACCTCATCGTCGCGCTCTGACTCGAGCACCGACCACGCCGGACGCGGGGCCGGGCGCTGCATCTGCGCGCTGGTGGCATCTTCGACGCAGCAGTCGACCTCCGCCTGCCGAAAGATCTCGACGGTGAAGCCGTTCCAGGAGACACGCCCGGCGCCCGCGAGGTGCACGAGGCCTGCGACGCCGCGCTCGATCAGCCCGAGCAACGCAGGGGCAAGGTGACCGGTCCAGGTCGGACAGCCGACCTGGTCGGTCACCACCTGAACCGCCTCGCGCTCGGCTGCGAGCCCGAGCATCGTCTCGGCGAAGTTGCGCCCGCCAACGCCGAACAGCCACGCGCTGCGCACCACCGTGTGAGCGGGCGATGCCGACAACACCTGCCGCTCGCCCGCCAGCTTGCTCTGACCGTACACCGACCGCGGCCCCGTCGGATCCGACTCCACGTACGCACGCGGCGCGCCGGAGGAATCTACGCACGCCTCCCCACTAAACACATAATCGGTAGAAACGTGCACGAGCGGCACCCCGGCCCCAGCGGCGGCGCGGGCGAGGTTGCCGGCACCGTCGGCGTTGACCGCGTGCGCCTGCGCGACGTGGGTCTCGGCGCCGTCGACGTCGGTCCATGCGGCGCAGTTGAGGACCGCGTCGGGCGCCACCCGCTCCAGCGCCGCCTGCACGATGGCGGCGTCAGCGATGTCTAGCTCGGGCAGGTCGAGCCCGACGAGCTCGTAGCCGGCGCGCTCGCCCGCGCGCAGCACGTCCAAGCCGAGCATGCCGGCGGCGCCGGCGACGAGCACCCTCACCGCAGCCGTCTCACGGGATCGAGATGTCGGAGTTGTCGCCCACCATGAACCGGTAGGCGCGCGGCGAGCGCTCGCCGCGGCGGATCGTGACGTTGCGCCCCAGCAGCGAGGACTCCATGCGCCCGTCGAGGTCGCACACGCTCGAGCCGGCGAGCAGGATCGAGTGCTCGACCTCCGCACCGGAGATCGAGCAGCCCTCGCCGATGGCTGTATAGGGGCCGATGTAGCAGTCGCTCAGTCGCGCGTCGGCGCCGACGATCGCCGGGCCGCGGACGGTGGTCCGCTCCAGACGCGCACCGCGCTCGATCACGACGCGACCATCGAGGTGCGAGTCGATCAGCTCGCCGTCGATGCGCTCGCGCAGGTTGTCGAGGACCAGGCGGTTGGCCTCGAGCATGTCCTCCAGGCGCCCCGTGTCCTTCCACCAGCCGCGCACGATGTGCGGCTCCACGCGCAGGCCCGCGTCGACCACGTGCTGGATCGCGTCGGTGATCTCGAGCTCACCGCGCGGGGATGGATCGATCGCCCGCGCAGCGTCGTGGATGCCGGCGGTGAACATGTACACGCCGACGAGCGCCAGATCGGTGGCCGGTACCGGTGGCTTCTCGACCAGGCGCACGATTTGGCCGATCTCACCGGCGGCCGCCGGCGCGAGCTCCGCGACGCCGTAGTTCTCTGGATCGGGCACCGGCGTCAGCAGGATCAGCGCGTCGGGCTGATGCTCGCGGAAGGCCGCCACCAGATCGGCGATCCCGCCCTGCAGGAGGTTGTCGCCCAGGTACATCACGAACGGGCTGGCGCCGAGAAAAGACTCGGCCGTCAGCACCGCGTGCGCCAGCCCCAGTGGCTCGTCCTGGACGATGAACGTGATGCGCACGCCAAAGCGCGACCCGTCGCCGGCGGCGGCTTCGATCTCCGGGCCCGTCTCGGGGGCGATGATGATCCCGACCTGCTCGATCCCGGCCTCAGCCATCGCCTCGATCCCGTAGAACAGCACCGGCTTGTTGGCAACCGGCACGAGCTGCTTGGCGCTCGTGTGCGTGATCGGACGCAGGCGCGTGCCCTTGCCCCCGGAGAGGATCAATCCCTTGAGCGGCTCCATCGCGCGCTCACCCTAACGGTTCGTCGTGGTTGGACAGCCTCAAGACGTCGAATCGGTCGGCCCAACGCCCTCACACCGGCGCCCTTCGGCCAGGAGGACGACCGCGCTGGGGCGCACGCCGAGCGCCTTTGCGAGTCTGACCAGCAGCACGTAGTCCGGGTCCAGACGGCCGTCCTCAAGTGCCCGGAGGCGACGCTCGGGAACCTCCGTCGCGCGCGCGAGCTCGGCGCGACTCAGTCCGCGTTTCTCGCGCAGCTGGCGTACTGCGAGCCCGAGCCGTGCGAGTTCGTCGGGTTGGTCCAGGTGCCTGGGCATAGAAAAATCCCGCAAAGTGCGCTGCAGACAAACGTCATCAGCAACGATACGTCACGTATGTCGTAACTCCTGCAGGGCGGGATGCGCAAGGCTTCCGGTCGTGCCACCCCAGAGGAAATCGACCCCGCGCAACCGCGAGCTCGCAGCGCTGTCCAAAGCGATCGAAGCACAGATGGCGAAGAAGGGAATGCGCCAGAAAGCACTGTCCGAGCGCTCGGGCATCGTCGAACGGCGCATCAGCGATTACGTTCGCGGCCAGCGCAGCCCGAGCCTCAGCAATCTGAGAAAGCTGTCTGGCGCGCTCGGCCTGACGGTCGACGGGTTGATGGACCGCGCTGCAAAACTCGAAAAAGAGCTACCGGAAAGCTAGAGCTCCGTGAACACCACAACGAGGTTCCACGCCACCCCCACCCCCGCGTTGTTGTATCATGCTACAACGATGTTGACCGTCCCCGAAGCAGCCAAGCGCACAGGCCGCAACCCCGAGACCGTTCGTCGCTGGATCCGCGAGGGCAAGCTGCGCGCACACAAGGTGGGAACACAGCACGTCATCGAGGAGCAGGATCTTGAGGCGATGCAACACCCCGCGTATCCAGACATGCTGCCACTGCCAAAAGGCTGGGAGAAGACCTTTTGGGGTGAGCCGATGCCTAACGTCGCGGCATGGATCAGGGAGTCACGGGCCGGTCACTGAGTGCTGGTAGTTGACGCCAGCCTGATCGTCGTATGGTCAACAGGCGCCCACGATCTCGACGAGTTGGCACCCGGCAAGCGCTGCGCTCCGCCGCTGATGTGGTCCGAGGCACGCTCAGCACTGCACGAGCGCGCCTGGCGCAACGAGCTTGCAGGGGATCGCGCTCTGCATGCCTGCACCCGCCTCGACGAGGTTGGCGTCGAGCCCAAGACCCATCCGCGCCTGGCCAGGGAGGCATGGCGGATCGCCGACGAGCTCGGTTGGGCGAAAACCTACGACGCTGAGTACGTGGCGCTCGCGTCACTGCTCGGTTGCCGACTGGTCACCGTCGACGGGCGCCTGCGGCGTGGCGCCGACCGGCTCGGCTTTGTCGTCGGGCCGACCGAGCTCTAGGCCGGCGCCGGAGCCGCGTTGGCCTCGCGTAGCCTCGCCACCGCCGCGCGCACGGCCTCGCGCGCGTCCTCCGGCTCGAGCACCGCGGCGTCGCCGGCTTCCTTGAGGATCTCGCGTACGAGCCAGTCGACGCCGGCGAAGCTCAGCTCGACGATCACGGAGCCGTCGCTCCACTCCTCGACCACGCGCCGTGCCTCGCGCGCCCAGCGGGCGCGCTCCGGCGAGACCCACACGCGCGCGGTCGCCGACGCCGGCACCTCGCCCGTGCGCAGCCAGCCGTCCACCTCGGCTGCCGGATCGACCTCCGGTCGCGGCTCGAACTTCTGGTCGGTGACGAGCACCCGCTTGATGCGGTCCAGGCGGAAGTGGCGCACGCCGCCACGGTCGGGGTCGAACGACGCCACGTACCAGCCCTCGCGCCCGTTGGTGAGCGCGTACGGCTCGACGGTGCGGGCCGCGAGCTCGTCCTCGTTCTCCTTGTAGTAGTCGAGCTCGATCATCCTGCGCGCGACGATCGCCTTCGACACCAGCCGCGCGACGTCGGAATCATCGCCCGCGGTCGGCGCCACCTGCAATCCCTGCTCCATCGGGTCCTCGCCAAGGGCTGCGACGATCTTGGTGCGCGCCGAGGTCAGCGAGCCCTCGGGGATGTGCTCGCCGATCAGGTCGATCGCGGCAACCAGCGCCTTTGCCTCCACCGGCAGCAGACGCGCGGGGCGGTCGAAGTTGTCGCTGTAGGGCTCAGGGTCGACCTCGATCTCGCCCTCCTCCTCCTTGATCTCCGCGTACAGCACGTAGGAGCCGCCGCCGAAGTTGACGACGTTGAGGACGTTGATGTCCTCACGCAGCTCCTCGTCGCTGATCTGCAGCCGCTCGCAGATCTCCGACATCACCACGCGCTCGCCTTCGCGCCCGGCCTTGATGAGGATGCTCGCGAGCGTCACCAGGCGCGCGAAGCGCTCGGGGCGGATCGCCGCCTCCGGCCGGCCGCTGCCCTCACCGTCGGCGCCCGCGGCGTCACCGCGACGCGACCCGCGCGAGCGCGACGACGCGATCCGCGTCCGCGCGCCGCCCCCGGCGGCGGCCGAGACGTCAGCGGCGCGCCCGCGAGGCCGCGCCGGCGGCGCGTCACCGTGGCGCTCCTCGAGCTGCTCGAGACGCCGCTGGAGCTCGCCCGCGAGGTCCTCCGGGCCGAGCAGTCGCGCGTTTGCGCCGAGGCCGAGCACCCAGGAGATCAGGCTGCGCGGACTCGAGTAACCGGTCTCGAAGACCGTCTCGCCGTCCTCCTCGCCGCCTGTACCCGCGAGGGTGATCTCGCCATAGCGACCGAAGTGACGTTCGATCTGCCAGGCGATGCGCTCGCAGATCAGCACACGCGCGACGCCGCGCTCGTCGCCGAGCTGCCAGTCGGCGCGGTTGGCATACGCGCGCGGATCGAAGTCCTCTGGACGGTGGAAGTCGTGCTCGGCCTTGGTCGCGTAGGAGACCTTGCCGCGAATGCGCGACAGGCGGAACACGCGCACGGCTTTACGCTCGTGGGCGTGGCCGAGCAGGTAGAACTGCCCGCCCTGGAACAGCAGGTGGTAGGGATCGACGCGCCGCGTGCTGAGCTCGTCGCGCTCCATCGTGTAGTAGTCGAACACGATCGTCTTGTTACGGAAGATCGCCGTCTCGACCTTGGCGAGGCGGGCCGAGAGCTCGTGGCCGCCCGCCGACGCGGTGATCCCGAGTGCGACCGAGCGCTGCTCCGGCGCGCGCAGCGGACTCGGACGCCCCCACGTGATCTGCTGCAGCGCCAGGCGCAGTGGCTCGGCGTAGGCGAATTCGCCGTCCAGCAGGCTGAGCGCGGTCTGCAGCGCAGCGAGCTCCTTGTCGGTGAACGCGATCGGCGGCAGGTGGAAGTTCTCCGGCCTCAGCGAGTAGTTCTCCTGCTCGGCCGCCCCGTCCGCCGGCCGGTCGACCGTCAGCTGGATGCGCAGCGATTCGAGCTCGGAGCGGTCGGCGTAGAAGCGCCGCGCGAACGCGTCCTCGTTCATGCCGCTGTAGCCCTCGACGTCCCGCCGAATCTCGAGCGCCGTGACCGGGCGACGCTCGGCCATCAGGTACGAGATCAGCGACAGCTGGCGAATCAGCTTCTCGGTGTCCTTTGCCATCGGCCTTGAAAGATAGAAGCCAAGGGCGAGACGGATACTGCACGCCTGAATCGGCGCCCCGCTATTTGCGGCGTTTCAGGCGGCTTCGCGCTCGGGCAGCTGCTGCTCGGCCGGCGTCGGCTCTCCCGCGGCGAGGGCAGCGGAGCGCTCGGCGAAGAAGGCGCCGGCGCCGATCGCGCGGTCGAACGGCGACCAGCGCCGGCCCGGCGAGAGCTCCTTTTCGAGACGATCGAAGCTGCCCAGGCGACCGCCGAGGTTGTCGATCATGTGCACCAGCGTCGCCTCGCGCGTGCATGGCACCACCGGGCTGCCGTGCTCCAGCGCGCCGTGATGGGAGAGGATGATGTGCACAACGGCCTGCGCAAGCTCTGCGGGGAAGCCCTCGATGTCCTCGATCAGACGTCGGATGCGGTAGTAGCCGAGCGCGATCTCGCCCTGCAGCCTGCCGGCGTCGGTGAGGTCGATGACCTGCTCGCTCCCACTCTCGTTGGTGTAGGCCTCGAGCTTGCCGATGTCATGCAACAGCGCGCCCGTGACGGCGACGTCGCGGTCGATCCCGGGAAACGTCGCGCTGATCGCGCTGACGGCCTGCGCGACGCCGAGGCAGTGCTCGAGCAGGCCGTGGGTGTAGGCCTGGTGGTAGTACTTCGCGGCCGGAGCCGTGCGGTAGCCGGCCCACAGCTCCCGCTCCTCGCCGAACACGCGCTCGAGCAGAATCCGCAGGTGCGGCTCCTGGATCGTGTCGAGCAGCTCGCGGATCTCGCCTTCCATCTGCCCGACACCCCGTGCGGGGCCGTCGCGCAGATCCGCCGGATCGAAGCTGCCGGGCTCGGCCGGCTCGAGGCCGCGCAGGTTGATCTGCGGGCCGAACCGCGGATGCACGGTGTAGCGCCCGCTGACCCGCACCGGCGTGCCCGCCTGGGCGAGCCCCTCGACCTCGCCGAGCGCCTCCCACACCATGCACGCGACCGCGCCCGTGCGGTCTCCCAACTGCAGGCGCAGGTACTCGCCGCCGTCGCGGCGCTGGCGGCGCTCAGCCTCGCGAACCAGCAGTACCTGGTCGATCTCGGTCCCGTCTGTCAGCTCGTTCAGGAGCATGGCGTGAAGGTAGACGGGCCCGCGGACGGGACGCTGCGGGCAAGCGCAGGGCTTCACGGGCGCCGCGACCAGGAGGGGATGCGACGCCCGCGGAGACCTGGCGCCGGAGACGCCCAGATCTCTCCCGAGCATCGTCGGAGAGGGAGGACGATGCTCAAGCCCCCAGTGGCACTGTAGTTCCGCATATCCGACCCTCGCCACCCTCGTCTCCGACTCCTGTCCTGCTTGTACATACACTTGGCGGTTCATGTGCAAGCGAGCCCGGAAGTGACCACGACGCCCGTTTCGAGCGTCCACAGCAAGAACCCGGCGGCCGGCCCCGGTGTCGGCGCCGGCGTGCTGCCGGCCCAGCGACTGCGCGAGGCGGTGGCGCGGGAATGGATCGTCGCCGATCCGTGGCGGATCCCAGCCGAGTCGGTGCAGCCGGCGAGCGTCGACCTGCGTCTCGGCGAGCACGCGTGGGCGCTGCGCTGCAGCTTTCTGCCGGACAGCGACTCGACGGTCGAGCAGAAGATCGAGGACCTGGCGTTCGAACGGATCGACCTGCGCGACGGCGCCACGCTCGAGCGCGACCGTCCGTATCTGATCCCGCTGATCGAGGAGCTGCACCTGCCCGAGGGCATTCGCGCGAAGGCCAACCCGAAGAGCTCCACGGGACGCCTGGACGTGTTCACGCGGGTGCTCACCGACCGCAGCCACCGCTTCGACGAGATCGCCCCCGGCTACCACGGCAAGCTCTACCTCGAGGTTGTCCCGCGCACGTTCGCGATCCGCGTGGAGACGGGGCTCGCGCTCAACCAGGTGCGCCTGATGTCAGCTGACGCGCGGCTGAGTGACGAGCAACTGCTGGCGCTGCACGCGAGCTCGCCGCTGCTGTACGTGGACTCGCAGCCGCTCGGCGGGTCCGAGCTGTCGCTCGCGGACGGGCTGTTCCTCAGCCTGGATGTGTCCGGCTCAGCCGAGGCGATCGTCGGCTACCGCGCCAAGAAGAACAGCCTGCCGATCGACCTGACCAAGGTCGGCTCGCTGCGCTGGCGCGATTACTGGGAGCCCGTGCACCCCGAGGCCGGACGGCGAATCGTGCTCGAGCCCGAGATCTTCTATCTGCTGCTGTCGGCCGAGGGCGTCAGCATTCCGCCGTCCTACGCCGCCGAGATGCTCGCCTACGACCCCACCGCCGGCGAGCTGCGCACCCATTACGCCGGTTTCTTCGACCCGGGCTTCGGCTACCCGGAGGACCCCGCGGCGCGCGGCAGCAGAGCCGCGCTCGAGGTCAGGGCGCGCGACGTTTCGTTCATGGTCGAGCACCACCAGCCCGTATGCAAGCTCGCCTTCGAGCGCATGGCTGAAGAGCCCGACGTGCTCTACGGCGAGGACATCGGCTCGAACTACCAAGGGCAGTTGACGATGCTGAGCAAGCACTTCGTGCGCTAGCAACGCGAATCGAGAACGTGAGGGTTGCGGTGCTGCACCCAGTGCTACACTCGACTCGTGCCAACCCGTCGTCCCCGCCACTCCATCACTGAGACCCCTCCAGTTCAGGAGGCACTGGATGCGCTGCGACGCTGCGGAGAGCGCATCCGACTTGACGATCTGGTGATTCGCGGCGCCCGCGAGCGGCTGCGTGAGATGGAGGCCGCGCGCGATCAGGAGAGTCGCAACATGGAGCTTCGACGCCAACTGATAGAGCGGTTGCGTACCGGCGAGGGGCTGGACGCAGATGCCGCATACGAGGTTCGAGAGCGCGGCTGGACTCATTGAGTGGCTACGGCCAGGCGCTGCTGCTCGACAACTCCGTGTGGGCGAGATTGGTCGACGGGCGACTTGCCGGCGCTGAGCGCGAAACCTTCGAGGCCGCCCTCGCCGCCGGAGAGCTCTGGACCTGCCCGCCATCGCTTTTGGAGATGCGCTACAGCGCGCGTGACAGTCAGGACTTTGCGCTGCTTGCAGAGGAACTCAACGCCATCCCACACGCTCCCCTGAATGCCGAGGCAGCAGCCGCCGGCGTCTCGGCGCAGGCCGAGCTAGCCGCCGTTCCCGGGGTTTCCCATCGCGTCAAGCCCGTGGATCTCTTGATCGCCGGGATAGCGGCCGCGCAGAACCTCGGCGTGCTCCACTACGACCACGACTACGACACAATCGAGCAGCACACCGCGCTGTCGTTCGCGAGCGTCTGGGTCGCGCCGCGTGGCAGCATCGGGTGACTACGGCGTCAGCCGGTGCGGCCCGCGATACAGGAACGTCACCTCGCGCACGTTCTCCTGGCCGAGCATCTGCATCAAAAGGCGCGTAAGGCCGAAGCCAAAACCGCCGTGCGGGGGCGCGCCGAAGCGGAAGAAGTCCAGGTAGTACTGGATCGAGTCCACCTCCACGCCCTTGTCATCGGCCTGCGCCAGGAGCTGCTCGTAGCGGTGCTCGCGTTGGGCGCCGGTCGTCAGCTCGATGCCGCGCCACAGCAGATCAAAGCTCCTGGTCAGAGTCGGGTCCTCGCTGTGGCGCATGTGGTAGAAGGGCCGCACCGTCGTCGGGTAGTCGGTCACGAACGTGAACTCGTGACCGTGGCGCTCCTTGATGATCGCCGACAGCGCCCGCTCGCTCGGCGGATCGAGGTCGTGGCCGGGCCCAGGCGCCTCGTGGCCTGCCTCGCCCAGCAGTTCCTTGGCCTGTTCCAGCGTCACTTTCGGGAACGGGACGCTCGGCACCTCGAGCTCGACACCGAACGTCGAGGCGATCTGCTCGCCGTGGGCCGCCTTGACCGCCGCCAGCACATGCGCCAGCCAGCGCTCCTCGAAGGCCATGACGTCCTCGTGCGAGTCGATCCACGAGATCTCCACGTCCACGCTCGTGAACTCCGTGTCGTGGCGTGAGGTGAAGGAGGGGTTCGCGCGGAACACCGGGCCGACCTCGAACACCTTGCCGAAGCCGGCCGCCATCGCCATCTGCTTGTAGAACTGCGGCGACTGCGCCAGGTAGGCGACCTCGTCGAAGTAATCGACCTTGAACAGCTCGGCGCCGGACTCGCTCGCCGAGCCCATCAGCTTGGGCGTGTGCAGCTCGATGAAGCGCTCTTTGCGCCAGTACTCGCGCATCGCCTGCTCGACCGTCGTGTCGACTTCGAAGATCAGCCGGCGGTCGGGGCGGCGCAGGTCGAGGTAACGCCAGTCGATGCGCTTGTCCAGCGCCGAGTCCGGCGCGATCGGCACCTCTGGCTCTGCCAGCGAGTCCACCTGCAGCGCCTCGAGCTTCACCTCCAAGCCACCCAGTTTCACGCGCTCGTCAGCCACGATCGTGCCGGTGATCGTCACCGCCGACTCCACCGTCAGCGCCGAGACCGCCTCGTTGAGCTCGACCGGCGGCTCCTCCTTCGGCAGCACAACCTGCACGAGTCCGGTTTCATCGCGCACGATCAGGAACTGCATCCGCTTCTGGTCGCGGATCGCGTGCATCCAGCCGCGGATCCTGACCCGCTCGCCGATCCTGTCGGGCAGTTCGGCTATCAGCGTTCTCGTCATCCGGTGGACCCTATTTGAAGAGGCGCGCCAAGGGGCGCGCGTTGGCGGGCGTGCTGGTTGTGCTGGCCGGCGCGACTATCGCCTTTACGCAACTGTGTATAGCCATAGTGGTACAGCACTCGCAATCGGACAACTACCCCCTCCATCCGTTCTGACCACTAAACTGTCCACATGGCCCGACAAATGACCGCAACGGAAGCGAAGGCGAAGATCCTGCGACTGCTCGACGATGTCTCCGCTGGCGAGGAGATAGAGATCACGAGGCACGGCCGTCCGGTGGCGCGTCTGGTGCCGGCGCTCGGCGCTCGCTCGTTGAAGGGATCGTGCCAACGCGTGGCGATGACGGCGGTTGCCGAGGATCAGCTGTTCTCCACCGGCGCGGCGTGGAACGCGTCGTGAGTCGTGGGCGCCGTGCTGCTCGACACCCACGTGGTGCACTGGTGGTCGGCTGAACCGGAGCGGGTGAGCCCCACAGCGCGCAAGGCGCTCGAAGATGCCGACGAGCTGGCCGTCGCGGCGATCTCGTGGTTCGAGCTCGCCTGGATGGCGAGACACGAGCGGATCACTCTCAACATCCCGAGCCGGTCGTGGCTCGAGGGTCTGGCGGCACAGGTGCGCACGCTCGGGGTCACGCCTGCGATCGCGGACACCGCCGTCGCACTGCCGTCGTCCTTTCCCGGTGATCCAGCAGATCGTCTGATCTACGCCACCGCCGTCGAGCACGACCTAAGACTGGTGACCAAGGACCGAGCGCTGCTCGATCATCCGCACCCGCGCTCGCCGACGGTCTGGTAGCGCCGTCCTACTGACGCTGGCGCGTCACTCCTCGCCGGCCGGTGAGCTCTCGCTAAATGTGGCGCGCGCGCGCCGACGGGCCGCCGAAGCTCGACCATCTCAGGCCTTTGAGCACCGTGTTGCCGTCGCCGCACGTGAGCGTCAGCAGCGTCGGGCGAGCAACAGCCCGGTTGCAGTTGGTGATTCTCAGCGGCGCCGTTGCCGAGGCCGAGATCGAGAACACCGCGACCAGGACCACCGCAGTCGCCACCGCACCGCTCAGCCAGCGAACCCTGCACAAGCGCATCGCAGGATCATCTCACAAACAACGTGAACTGGGGCGCCGTCAGGCGCCATCAGCGCCGCGACGCGCGCGCTCAGCCGGCGCTCGCCTGCGCCAACTCCACCTCGACCGCGAACTCGCTGCCCTCGACCAGCTCGAGCAGCTCGATCGTGCCGGCCGTCAGCAGGTCGCCCTCGCCGAGCGCCAACGCCGCCAGACGCTCGGGCGTGTCGCGCACGAGCACGCGCCTGACGGGCGCGCGCATCGGCTCGCGGGCGTCGGACTTGGCCTTGCGCACCGCCCGCAGCACCTCCGCCGTGACCTCCAGCGCGAGGTCCTCGGAGCCGTGGCCGTTCGCCGCGGCGTCAGGCAGCTGCGCGCCGGTCCCCGCCGCGGCCAACAGCTCGTTCGCATCGGGCCACGCGGAGCGATGGATCGAGCCCTCCTGCCACCACGACCACACCTCCTCGCACACGAACGGCACGAACGGCGCGAACAGCCGCTGGAACACAGACACCGACAGACGCAGCGCGAGGCTCACCGATGCGCTCACCTGCGGATCGGGGTCGTAGCGGCGTCCCTTCACCAGCTCGAGATAGAAGTCGCAGAACCACCAGAAGAAGCTCTCCGCGCGCTCGAGCGCGCGCGCATAGTCGTAGGCGTCGAAGCTCTCGGTCGCATCGGCGACGACGCTCGCCAGCCGCGCGATCAGCGCGCGATCCAGCGGGTGCGTCAGCACCTCGCCCGCCGCGGGCAGGTCGGCGAGCGCGAACTTCGATGCGTTCAGCAGCTTCACCGCCAGGCGTCGGCCGACCTTCATCTGCTGCGGATCGAACGCCGTGTCCGTGCCCGGGCGCCCGCTCGCCGCCCAGTAGCGCGCCGCGTCCGCGCCGTGCTCCTCGAGCAGGTGCATCGGCGTCACCACGTTGCCCTTCGACTTCGACATCTTCTTGCGGTCCGGGTCGAGCACCCAGCCGGAGATCGCGGCGTTGGCCCACGGCAGCTCGCCGTGGTCGAGCTGTGAACGCAGCACCGTCGTGAAGAGCCACGTCCTGATGATGTCGTGCGCCTGTGGGCGCACGTCCATCGGAAAGACCTTCGTGAACAGCTCCTGATCCTCGCCGCTGTGCCCGGCGATCTGAGGTGTGAGCGATGACGTCGCCCACGTGTCCATGACGTCGGGGTCGCCGATGAAGCCGCCGGGCTGCCCGCGCTGGGAGGCGTCGTAGCCGTCGGGCACGTCGGTCGAGGGGTCGACCGGAAGCTCGTCCGCGGTCGCGGTGATCGGCTGGTCATACAGGGCCGCCCCGTCTGCGTCCAGCGGGTACCACATGGGGAACGGCACGCCGAAGAAGCGCTGGCGGCTCACGCACCAGTCGCCCGTCAACCCGTCGACCCAGTCCTCGAAGCGCGTGCGCATGTAGGCGGGGTGCCATTTGAGCTGGCGGCCACGCTCGATCAGCTCGTCGCGGTGCTCGACGGTGCGGATGAACCACTGGCGGCTCGTCACGATCTCGATCGGCCGCTCTCCCTTCTCGTAGAACTTGACCGCCCTGTTGACGGGCGTCGGCTCGCCGATCAGCTCGCCCGACTCCCGCAGCTGCTCGACGATCTGTTTGCGCGCCTGGTTGATCGTGCGGCCCTGCAGCTCGCCGTAGCTCGCGCGCGCTCTCTCGAGATCCTGCGACTCCCAGCCGGGGGTGCCCCACGGGACCTCCAGCAGGCGGCCGTCGCCCCCGAGCACCGAGCGTACCGGCAGCCCGAGCTCGCGCCACCACATCACGTCGGTCACGTCGCCGAACGTGCACACCATCACCAGGCCGGTGCCCTTCTCGCGCTCGACCTGCAGGTGCGTCATCACCGGCACGCGCGTGCCGAACAGCGGCGTCAGCACCTCACACCCGACGAGCTGGGAGTAACGCTCGTCGTCGGGGTGCGCGAGCAGCGCGACGCACGCCGGGATCAGCTCCGGACGCGTCGTCTCGATCAGCGCGAGCGCTTCAGATCCGGCGTCCTCGCCGGTGGCCTCGAAGCGCACGCGGTGCATCGCCCCGGGGCGCTCGCGCTCCTCGAGCTCGGCCTGCGCGACGGCCGTCTGGAAGTCGATGTCCCAGAGCGTCGGCGCCTCGAGCTGGTAGGCGGCGCCACGCTCGAGCAGCCCGAGAAACGAGCGCTGGGAGATGCGCTGCGCGAGCGGGCCGATCGTCGTGTAGGTCATCGACCAGTCGACCGACAGCCCGAGCGTGCGCCACAGCCGCTCGAACGCCTGCTCGTCGCTCTCGGTCAGCCGCAGGCACAGCGCGACGAAGTTCGGCCGCGACACCGCCACCGGCTCCTTGGCGTCTCGCGCATCCTCGGCGGGCGGCTCGAAGTCGGGGTCGTAGGGCACCGACGGATCGCAGCGAACGCCGAAGTGGTTCTGCACCCGCCGCTCGGTCGGAAGGCCGTTGTCGTCCCAGCCCATCGGGTAGAAGACCTCCATCCCGCGCATCCGCTGATAGCGCGCGATGGTGTCGGTGTGGGTGTAGGAGAAGACGTGGCCGACGTGCAGCGCGCCGCTGACGGTCGGCGGCGGCGTGTCGATCGAGTACACACGCTCGCGCGGCGCGCTGCGATCGAAGCGGTAGACGCCGTCGCGCTCCCACACGGCGCTCCACTTCGACTCGAGCCCGTCCAGCGTGGGGCGCTCGGGGACACGGGAACGTGGCTGCGAAATCGACAAGCTGTTGATCGTAACCGCAGCAAGCGGCCTTGCGGGTACGCCGGCGCAGCGCCCCGCAGATCGGCGCGCGGCGGCGCTCAGCTCATTTCCACATAGCCTGTGGCTTCCGTCGGGCTGCGAACGTTGGCTGCCACCTTGTTTTCGTAGTTGCCCTCGATCGTCTGGATCTGCCCGCTGGGCAGCACGTCTCTGACGATCCCCACGTGTTCGTCGCCGAACACGATCAGGTCGCCCGGCTTCGGCACCACGCCGGGGCCGTTGGCGATCGCGCGCCCTGTGCTCTGCGCCCAAGACCACACGTCAACGACCGAACCGGCGCCCTGACCCATTTCGCCGATCGGCTCGCCCGCCTGGCGCCCCACCCACGAGGCGAAGTACGCGCACCACGGCGCTCCCGGCGCGGCGCCCGCGGTCGCGGTGCGGTACTGGGCGATCGCCGGCGATTCGTTTGACCCGGGCGGCTGCTCTGTCTGTCCGAGCTGGCTTTCCGCGATCGCGACGATGCGCGCGCCGGGCGAGCTCTGATAGGCGCTGTCGGCGGGCGACACCGCTGAGGAGCCGGCCACGCCGTCGAGCCCCGGCAGCGTGTAGGCGGAGTCGACGCCCGCGGCGCTCGTGAGGCTCGCCGGGTCGCCGAGCGCCGACGGAGTGCTCAGCGGCGAGGCGCCGCTCATGTCCGCCGCGTCGGTGAGGCCCGGCGCGGAGGATGCTTCACTCGAGGCTTCGTAGCCGGCGCTCGCCTGCTCGAGCTTCGCAGCGAACGACGATTCGCCGCCGACGCTCGTCGACGGCGCTTGCGCTCCGCCGCTCGAGCTCAGCATCGCCGCGGGGTCGGCCAGCGCCTGCCTGAGCGCCGAGACCCGCTCGAGCGTCGCTTCCAAGGTCATCGCCCGGGTAATCGGCAGGCAAGCGCCGGCGTTGACCGGCCGCGGCGCCGTTCGCGATCGCGGAGGTGATCGCCGGGCGCGCGGGCGGAGAGGTTAAAAGGAGACGGGCAGCCGTCGCTGCCCGTCTCGACCACCGTTCCCTCGATGAAGCGGCGGTAATGTGGCTTCTGTCGGCCTTTCCCGGACCGCCTGAAGCGTTATGACTCATCTGCCCGCGAGCGGCCGATCGAAAACATCGGCCAGCGTTCAGAAGAGCTTCACTGCAGCGGTGGCGTCCTCTAGGCGCCACCGCTGAGGAAGTTGTTGGCTTATTCGAGCAGCTTCAGCGTCGCGTCAGGCAGCTGGTTGGCCTGCGCAAGGATCGCAACGCCAGCCTGCTGGAGAACCTGGTCCTTCGTGAAGTTGGTCATTTCCGTGGCCATGTTCACGTCGACCAGGTCGCTCACAGCCGCCGTCAGGTTCTGGCTGTAAACTTCCAGGTTGGACTGGGTGTACTGAATGCGGTCCTGAACGGCGCCGAATTCACCGGCGAGGCCCGAAACCGTGGCGATTGCTTCGCTGATTTCTTTCAGACCCGTCGGTTCGTGCTTGGCGTATTCGGTCGCGATTTTCTTTTCGGCTTCGACCGTTTCGCGGCTGAGTTCGTTGATTACTTTCTTTTCGCCTTCAACCGCTTCTTCGACTTCGGTGCCAATTTCGGCTTCCGTCGTCCCGACTGCGGCTTCTTTTGCCGTAACTTCGGCTTTCTTCAGTTCTTCAGTTTTTTTGGCGAGTTCTTCGTGCTGTGTGCCGACTGCTGTTTCTTCGGCTTCGATGGCGGTTTTTTCCGCCGGTTCGAGTTTGGTTGCACCGGTCGCGGTGAGCCGCGCGCCGAGCGTTTCAACCCTCACGAGGGTTTCGATCGATTTGTAGAGTTCGATCGTTTTCACGCCGACACCCTCGCCGTCGTTGGCGCCGACCTGGAAGCGAATTTCTTCATTCGCGTTCAGCAGGTTCTTGCCGTTGAACTGGGTCGTTTCACCAACACGCTTGATCTCGTCTACAAGCTGCCCGACCTCGGAGATGATCGCCTTCTGATCTTCCGGTGAGGTCGTGCCGTTCGAGTACTGCACGGCGAGCTCGCGGATGCGCTGAAGCATCTGGTTGGTGTCGTTCAGGGCACCCTGCGCGGTCTGCGCGAGGGCAACAGCGTCCTGAATGTTTTCGCTGGCCTGGTTGAGGCCGTTGACCTGGCTCTGCAGGCTTTCGCTGATCGCGTACCCGGCGACGTCGTCGGAAGCCGAGTTGATCTTGAGGCCCGAGGACAGACGCTGCATCGACTGCGACAGCATGTTCTCGGTGTTGTTCAGGTTCCTGCTGGCGTTCATCGCCTCCAGGTTGCTGTTGATCGTTAGGCCCATGCGTTCATCTCCTTGATGACGTTGTTTGGTTAGGTCCCGAGTCGACTCCGTGTCAACCCACGCCGATTATCGTCCGCCCACCGAGAAACTTGAGGGGGCGCGCCCTCTTGCAAGCGGATTCGTCTTCGGGGCGCAGATTCCTGCCTGCAATGCCGGGCGCTCAGGCGCGAACGTCGATGTGCGGGTGCTCACCGTCGTCGGGGTCGCGTTCCGGCTCCGGCTCCGGCGGCGGCTCGCGCCGCCTGCGCTGCTGCGCGTCCCGGGAGGGACGGTCGCGCTCGCGCGCGATCCGCTCGAGCGGCTCCACCGGCAGCCGCGCAATCTGCGACATCGGCGATGGTCCGGGCGTGATCGGCTGAATCGGATCCACCAGAGCGCCTCAGCCTAGGATGCGGTCCTCGAGCTCGGCCGCTCCGCGGAGCCTGCGGGCAGCTCGCGCGGCTGACGCGCCGCGCTGGCGCTGGCGAGCAGCTTCTGCTCGCGGCCCTTGATCTCCAGCATCACCAGCCGGCGCCACAGGAACACGGCTCCCGCCCAGGTGACCACGTAGCACACGACCCCGGCGATCAGGGCGCGCAGGCCCGCGGCGGCGAGCGTGTTCGTGGGCAGCGCCATGTAGCCCGCCAGGACGAAGCCGGCGAGCCCGCCCCAGCCCTTGGCGCGCGCGACCGCGCGGGCGGCGCGCGGGTGCGCGGCGATGCTGGGCGCGCCGCCGTCGGGCTGCTCGCCCTCGCCGTCCTGCGCGTCCTTGCCCTTCTTGCCCTTCTTGGCCTTCTCGGCCTTGCCGGACTTGGCGCCCTTCTTGGCGTCCTTGGCCTGCGGCTCGCTCTTGGCGGCCTTCTTCGCGGCGGCCTTTGCCTCGGGCGCGGCCTGCGCCGGTACGTCGAGCGCCTCCTGGACCTCCGTGGCGGGATCTGTGGCCGTCTCAGCTGCCATTGTGTCCGTCCGGTTCCAGGCCGCGCTGGCGTTCGGCGCGTTGACACTCGAAGATGAAGCGGATCAGCCGGCGGCGGTCGAGCTCGGTGATCGAGTCGAACTCGACCGCGCGTCGCCCGCGGTTATCGACGCGTACGACCCTGCCGGTGCCGCTGATCAGCAGCACGCCTGGCGTCAGCGTCAACTGGAACTCCACCTCGTCGCCGATCCTCAGCGTGTCCGGTCCCGCGAGCAGGAAGCCGCCGCCGCTGACGTCGACCGTGTAGCTCTGCACCGGCATCCTGTCGGGTCCGCCGTAGACGAGCGCGGGACGCGCTGACTTGATCCGCACGTATTCGCGCTCCTGGAGCACTTCGATCGAGCGCGGCCCGTCGATGCGCACGACGTCCGGCTCGCTGGGATCGTCGATGCTCACCGTCCCCGTCAGGCGCACGCGGCCTCGCGGCGCGACGAACTCGAGGACCAGGCCGTCGAGCTGGCGATAGCTGAGCGGCTCGACGGGCACCATGATCGCCACCAGCAGCGAGTCCGGCGCGCGTTCCAGCACGCGCGCGGGCAGCCCCTTGCCGCCCGCCGGAACCAGCGTCACGTTCTGCGAGCGCTCCGGCAGCTCCACCGGGCTCGACTTCTCCGTGTGCCCGCGCCCGAGCTTCATGGCAGAAGCCTTTCCGCGAGCGCGCTCGGAGCGATCTGTCGCAGCCGCCAGCCGCCGGCGCGGGCGCGCTCGAGCAGGTATTCGGGCGCCAGCCCGAACCTGCAGGCGGCCTCGACGGCGACCCCCAGCTGGTCGGTCTCGTCGGCATGGGTCACCGCCATCGCGTTCGCCCCCAAAGGTCGTAGCGCCTGCAGCAGCTGCGCAGCGGCGGTGGCACCGAGCGTGGCTGGGAGCGCGATCACGACCCGCTCCGGCGCCAGCTCTGCGAGCAGCTTTGCGAGCTCGCGAATGCCCGCGCGATCCGCCGGCGACACGCTGGGCGTGTCGAGCACCGCCATGCCGTCGCCACGAACCCTGCGCAGCGCGCGCAGCGCCCGCGGCGCACGGGCCGGGGAGGGCTTCATCAGGTACGGGCTGAGCACGATCTGCAGCTCGCCGCGCTCGGGCTCGCGCGTGATCGTCGCGAAGCTCGCCGGCAATGTGCTGCTCTTGCGGTACGCGCCGAGCAGCGCCGCACAGCACGTCGTCTTGCCGGCGCCGCCGGCGCCGACGACCACGATCGCGGCGCCCTTGGCCGGGAGCGAGGGCGCGACGGGTATCCGCTGCGCGAGCGTCGCGCGCACCGCCTGGGCGAGGCCGGCGCGGGGTGCGAGCGCGAGCGCGTGGGCGCTCGCGCCGTCGATCAGCTCGCGCGTCAGCTCCTCGCCGATCCCGCAGCGCTCGAGGCTTCTCGCCACGCCCGCCCGCGCGCGGCTCTGGGACCCGGGCGCGACCTCGCGCCGCTCGCTCGCCGCCCACCGCGGCGCCGGGCGCTCGAGCGGCACCTGCTCGACCGGGGCCCGTTCCACCGGCGCCCGTTCCACCGCGACCCGTTCGACCGGCGCGCGCACCGGGGCGGGGGCACGGGTAAACAGCTCGGGCGCGTTGCGCGCGCGCAGCTCCTGGAACTCGGCGCGCCACGCCGCCGGGTCGGCGGTCGGCGCGGGCGCCGGAGTCGGCGCCAGGGGTTTCGTGCGGTCGGCGCGCGCGAGCGCCGCCAGGTGCGCCGTCACGTAGGCACTGCCGCCTCCACCGCCGGGCGTCGCGGCGCCACGCGCGTAAAAGGGCGTCGCCGGCGGCGGCGCCACCGGCGGACCGGGCGCGGGAGGCTCGGCGGCTGGCTGGTTCGGCGGATGCAAGCCCGACGCGGCGGGCGAAGGCAGCGTGTAGCCGGCGCTCGCGGGTTCGCCGGCCGCCGCAACGGGGGCCTGGGGCTCGAAGGCCGGCGCCGGCGCCGCCGTGGTGGGCGGTGCGGCCGCGGGCGGCGCAACGGCGGGCGCGGCCGGCGGCGCCACCGGCGGGCTGTCCTCTTCGTCGTACACGTCGACGCCGGGCGCACCCGGCATCGCCTCGATCTCCACGTAGGCGCGCTGGAAGAAGCCGAGCACGCCGCCGGTCAGTCCCTCACGGCGGCGCACGATGATCGCGTCGGCGCCGAGCTCGCGCTGGATCTGCGGGACCAACTCGTCGACCGAGCGTCCGCGAAAGACGCGCATCGGCGTCGTCCCGCCAGCGCCGAACCGGGCACGGGCTTCACGCCCAAGCGCTTCGAGCAGCTCCCCGGGCGTGCTCATGCGTGGATCACCCCGATCGTTTCGACGTCGATCCCCGGCGCGATCTCGTTATAGGAGCAGACCGCGAGGTGCGGCTGCGCCTGGGCGATCAGCCGGCGCAGGTGTCGCCGGATGCGCGCCGAGCACAGCAGCACCGGACGCGAACCGCGTGCGGTGGCGTGCTCGACCTGCGTGCGCAGGGCGGTCACGATCGCCTGCGCGCGCGGCGGATCCATCGCGAGGTACTCGCCGTCCGTAGTTTGGGTGATCGAGGTGGAGACCTCCTGCTCGATCGCGGGATCCAGGGTTATCGCTTGCAGTCGCAACCGCTCGTCCAGGTGGGGAGCCGTGATCGCCCGGCCCAGCGCCTGGCGAGCGTACTCCGATAGCAGGCTTGTGTCACGTGTTGTTCGCGCCTTGTCGCCGATCGCCTCCACGATCGTGCCGAGATCGCGCACCGGCACGCCCTCCGACAGAAGCGATTGCAGCACCCGCTGGATCTCGCCGACGGACAGCGTCTCGGGCACGACCTCGTCGACGACCGCCGCGTTGGTCTCCTTGAGCTTGTCGAGCAGCGCCCGCACGTCCTGGCGCGTGAGCACCTCGGCGGCGTGGGAGCGAATCGTCTCGGTCAGGTGCGTGACGATCACCGACTCGGCGTCGACGACCGTGTAGCCGAGCGCCTCGGCCTCGCCGCGCGCGGACTCCGCGATCCAGACCGCGTCCAGGCCGAAGGCGGGCTCACGGGTGGGGATCCCCTGGAGCTTGCCGCTGGCGTCGCCGGGGTCCATCGCCAGCAGGTGCCCCGGCATGATCGATCCGCGCGTGACCTCCGAGCCGCGCACCTTGACCACGTACTCGTGCGATTCCATGCCGAGCTCGTCGTGGATGCGAACCGGCGGGATCACGATTCCGAGATCGCCGGCGAGCTGGCGCCGGATCGAGCTGACGCGGCGCAGCAGCGAGCTGCCTCCCGACGATCCCGAGTCAACAAGTGGCACGAGGCCGAAGCCGATCGCGAGCTCGAGCGCGTCGACGCCGACCTCGGACATCGGCTCGTCGCCGACTTTCGGCAACGTCGTCTGGGCGGCTGTGCGCGCGGCGACGTCGGCGTCGGTGGCGCCGGGCAGTCCTTTGCGCACGGCCCAGGCGGCGGCGCCGAAGACCGCTGCGATCAGCAGGAACGGCAGCTTCGGCAGCCCCGGGATCAGCGCGAACAGGCCGATCGCGCAGGCGCCGACGAGCGGCGCCTTGCGCTGGCCGAGGACCTGGGTGGCGATGTCGGAGCCGAGATCGCGGTCGGAGGCGGCGCGGGTGACGATGATGCCGGCGGCGACCGAGATCAGCAGCGCCGGGATCTGCGCCGCGAGGCCGTCGCCGACGGTCAGCAGCGAGTACTGGTGGGTGGCTTCCCCGAAGCTGAGGCCGTGCTGGAGCATGCCGACGATGATGCCGCCGACGAGGTTTATGCCGGTGATGATCAGCGCCGCCATGGCGTCGCCTTTGACGAACTTGGAGGCCCCGTCCATGGCGCCGTAGAAGTCGGCCTCGCGGGCGACGTCCGCGCGCCGATCGCGCGCCTGCTGGTCGGTGATCAGGCCGGCGTTGAGGTCGGCGTCGATCGCCATCTGCTTGCCCGGCATCGCGTCGAGCGTGAAGCGCGCGCCGACCTCGGCGACGCGCCCGGCGCCGTTGGTGACCACCACGAACTGGATCACGACAAGGATCAGGAAGATCACGAGGCCGACGATCACGTTGCCGCCGACGACGAATTCGCCGAACGACTTGACGACGCTGCCAGCGTCGCCGGTGGTCAGGATCAGGCGCGTCACCGACACGTTGATCGCCAGGCGGAACATCGTCGTCAGCAGCAGCAGGCTCGGGAACGAGGCGAAGTCCAGCGCCTTGCCGAGGTACATCGTCGCGGAGACGATCGTCAGCGCTGCAGCGATGTTGAGCGTGATCAGCAGGCTCAAGAGCTCCGACGGCAGCGGCACGACGAGCATCGTCACGACGAGCACGACCGAGACCGCGGCCAGCATGTCGGTGTGGCGCAGGAGCCTGCGCATGCCGGGGCTGTTCACGACGCAAGCCTTGGCTGGCTGGATGACGGCGCGGCGGCCCTGCGCCCAGCGAGCCTGTAGACGAACGCGAGCACGCGCGCGACCGCGGCGTAGAGCTCCTCCGGTATCACCTGGCCGATCTCGACCGAGCCGTGCAGCGCGCGCGCGAGCGGCGGGTCGGTGACCACAGGCACGTCGTGTTCTTCGGCAATGCGCCTGATCTGCGCCGCGATCAGATCCTTGCCCTTGGCCACCACCTCGGGAGCGGTGCGCGTGCCGTCGTAGGTGAGCGCGACGGCGTAGTGCGTGGGGTTGGCAACGATCACGTCGGCGTCGGGAACCGCCGCCATCATGCGCGCCCGCGCGGCCTGCATCTGACGCCGGCGCTGCGCGGCTCTGACCTCGGCGGAGACCCCGTACTGGCGGGTCTCGTCTTTGACTTCCTGCTTGGTCATCATCAGCTGTTTCTCGTGGCGGTGGCGCTTCCACGCGTAGTCGACCAGCCCGATCAGCAGGTAGGCGAAGGCCGCGTGCTCGACGACGCCGAAGGCCTTGCCCTTGGCGAGCACGGCGAGGCCGAGCGGCGGGATGCCGACGACGGCCGCGAGCCCGGTGAGCCCGGGCAGCAGCGCGAGCGCCGCGACGCCGCCGACGATCGCGACCTTGACGACCGTCTTGATCGCTTCGAACACGGCGTTGGCGCCGAGCAGGTTCTTCAGGCCGGAGGCGGGGTTGATCCGCTTGAAGTCCGGTTTGAGCGCGTGCGTGCTCGGCCTGAAGCCGACCTGCGCGACGCCACCGAGCACGCCGCCGAGCAGACACGCTCCGAAGACCGGCGCGATCGCGAAGGCGACCGTCGAGACCGACGAGTGCAGCAGGTCGTCGAGGCCTGACGCTGATGTGGCCTGCGCCGGGTTGGCGATCGCGCCGAAGGCAATGTGGAACATCGCCGCGCCCGCGTCCGCGATCCGCGGCCCCATCAGGCCGATCGCGAACAGGCCGGCGGCGACGACGGCGGCACCGCTGAGGTCGCTGCTGCGCGCGACCTGGCCTTTCTCGCGCGCGCGTTTGCGGTGCTTGGGTGTCGCCTTCTCTGTGCGGTCCTCGCGCGGCATCGTTCAGGCCACGTGCAGCGAGCCGAGGGCAGCGCCGACGCTGACCGAGAGCTGGTTGGAGATCCAGGTGGCGGTGAACGGCAGCGAGGCGCCGACCACCAGCAGCACGACGGCGACCTTCGTCGGAAAGCCGACCGCGAACACGTTCAGCTGCGGCACCACGCGCGAGACCATCCCGAAGGCGACGTCGGTGATCAGCAGCGCGACAACCACCGGCGCGGCGACCTCGAGCGCGGCGGCGAAGATCGTGCTGAACACCTGCTCGGCGCCGCCCACCAGCGAGGACAGGCGCGGCGCGCTCGTCAGCGGCACCAGCTGGAAGGTGCGTGCCAGGCCGCGCAGCGTCCACGCGTCGCCGCCGATGACGAGGAAGATCAGCGTCCCCACGAGCGAGTAGAAGCGCGTCATGACGGCGGTTTCCTGGTTGTCCATCGGGTTGATCAGCGCTCCGTAGGAGAAGCCGGAGAGCACGTCGATGATCGAGCCCGCCGATTCGACGGCGCCCATCAGGACGCCGAGCGAGAAGGCGAAGGCGAGCCCGACGAGCATCCCCTCGACCACGAGGCCGGCGAGCGCCAGCGGGTCGCTGGGGACGTGCTGCCCCTGCAGCGCGACCGGCGCGAGGCCCACCGAGATCCCGACCGCGATCATGCCGCGTACGTGCGGCGGGATGATCTTCGAGGAGAACAGCGGCGCGATGAAGAACAGCGGCGTCACCCGCGCGAGTACGAGGATGAAGCCGACGAGCTCGTTGCCCGCCAGCTCTGAGAGCAGCTTCGTCACGAGCCCACCATCGAGGGGATCGACGTGTACAGCGCGGTCGTGTAGGCGACCAGCTGCCCGAGCATCCAGGGGCCGAGCAGCACGACCACGACGCCGACGGCGGCGATCTTGGGGATCAGCGAGAGGCTCTGCTCCTGGATCTGCGTGACGGCCTGGAAGACGCTCACCAACAGGCCGACCACGAGCGCGACCAGCAGCAGCGGGCCGGCGATCTTCAGCGACAGGCTGATGGCCTGCGTGGCGAGGTTGACGACGGTGTCCTGGTTCATCTAGTGGAAGCTCTGGACGAGCGCCTTGATGACGAGATCCCAGCCGTCTACGAGCACGAACAGCAGGATCTTGAAGGGCAGCGAGATGAAGGTCGGCGGCAGCATGATCATGCCCATGCTCATCAGCACCGAGGAGACGATCAGGTCGATCAGCAGGAACGGCAGGAAGATCAGGAAGCCGATCTGGAAGGCGGTGTTCAGCTCGGAGACGATGAACGCCGGGATCAGCACCTCGGTCGGGACTTCGGCGCGGGTGTGGGGCTGCTTGTCGTGCGCGAGGTTGACGAACAGCTCGATGTCCTCGGTGCGCGTCTGGCGGAACATGAACCCGCGCATCGGGATCTCGGCGCGTTCCAGCGCAGCGGTCGTGCTGATCGTGTGCGCCTCCAACGGTTCGACTGCGATCTTCTTGATCGCGCCGATCGTCGGTGCCATGACGAAGATCGTCAGGAACAGCGCGATGCCGACGAGCACCTGGTTGGGCGGGGCGGTGGTGGTGCCGACGGCGCTGCGGATGAAGCCGAGCACGATCAGGATGCGGCTGAAGCCGGTGACCGTGAACAGCACCGCCGGCACCAGCGTCAGACCGCCGACCAGCAGCAGGATCTGAACGGCGTTGCTGGAGTTGACGGCGGGTACGGCCGCGGCCAGCGCACCGGCGTGCAGCAGCGGGGCGATATTCATCGGCGCACCGTCAGTTCACGCAGGCGCTCGAGCAGTCCCGAGGACGGCGAGGACATCCGCATCGGGTCCGGACGCGAGCTCACCTCACCGCTGAGCGGAGCGCGCGGCGCGTACGGGAGCTGACCGGGGATGCCGCCCTCGTCGTGATCGGTGCCGTCGGTTATCACCCGCTGTGCGTGGCGCGAGCCCTGGCTGACGCCGGTGAGAAGCTGACCGGTGAGCTTCCCCAGACGCGAGCGCTCGACGGGCTGCGCCAGGACCTGCCCAGGCTCGGCGAGCAGCCCAGCGTCGAGCGCCTGCTCCTCGGTGTAGCGGTGGATCGGGGCGACGCCGTGCTCGGTGCTGCCGAGCAGCACGTAGTCGTTGCCAGCGCGCACCAGGTGCACCGCGCGGCCCGAGCCGAGCGGCAGCGCCGCGACGCTCGCCAGGCCGGCGCTCGCACCGCCCGAGTCGCCAACCCCCTCGCGGTGGGCCTTGACCTGGCGCATGATCCACGCCAGCCCCCAGATCACGGCGATCACGATCGCCAGGCCGACGATCGTGCGCACGATGCTCGCTCCGCCTGAGCTGGTCGCGTGCGTCGTGCCGGCGGAGCCGCTGAGGTTCAGCGGCGCGTTTTCGCCCCCCGCCTTGATGGGCGGCGTGAACGCCGACGCCGGACTCGCGAATGCGAGCACGCAGGCGCCGAGCGCCGCGGTCGCAGGGGCGACCGCACGGGAAAGCAGAATCGACTTGATCATCGAGGGACGACTCCGAGGAAGAGTCGCCCTCGTTATCGGCCCTGAAGGCGTGGTCTTGAGCCGAATCCGGGCCAAGGCGCGCGCTGCTAGGACGTGCTGGCGCGGGCCTGCCGCGCCTCCGCCCTACTGGAGCAGCTCGGCCACCTGCACGCCCCAGGCGCCGTCGGCGGTGACGACGAGGCTGCCGTTGGCGAAGCACAGTCCGTTGGCGAACAGCTCGACGGGCGCGTCGACGCGCTGGTCGAGTTCGACGACCACGCCGGAGGCGAGCTCGAGCGCCTGCCCGAGCGGAAGATGGGTCCTGCCGAGCTCCGCCCACACGCGCACGAAGATGCTGCCCAGGATGGCGCGGCTCTCCGGGTTCGTGCGCGAGGACTCCAGATGCGCGCGCGCCCGTTCGAGCTCTGAGCGCCCGAGCGTCGCGTAGGTGTCGGCGCGGACGCTGGCTTCGCCGGTCGAGAACAGCTTGACCGCCCTTCTGGCGCCGCTGCGACCCGGTCGCCCGCGACCGAGCGAGACCCCCTCGGCAAACAGCAGCACACCGTCCTCGGCGCTGTCATCCAGCGTCAACAGTCCGCCGGGGTTCAGCCCGAGCATCCGCTCGATCGGCATCTGCACCGAGCCGACCTCTGCGCGCAGCAGCACCTGCGCTCCCGCCACACCGCGGTGCAGGGCGTCGGCCCCGCGCGGGTCTGCGACACGCGACTCGCCGCCGCCGCCGCGGATCCGCTCCATCATCGGCTCGATCGCGCCCCACGGCACCAGCAACGACATCGCAGAGTCCAGGGCGTCGATCTTGAGCTCGAGCGTGATCGACAGCGTCGGTTCGCCGATCGGTGTGTGCACGCCGGCGTCGCCCTCCATGTCGACGTCGCCGCGCGCGAGCGGGGGACCGCCGAGCTCGCCCCACGCCACCGACAGCTGATGCACGACCGCGTCCAGCGTGCCGCGCGTCAGCACCCAGTCGATTTCAGTCAGGTGGCGCTCCGCCGGAGCTTGCGCGGCCTCGCCGCCGAGCAGGCATTCGAGCGCCTGCAGGACGAACGGCAGCTCGACGCTCATCAGCATGTGCCGCTCGATGCCCTCGGCCTCGACCGCCACAGCGATCGAGTCGGCGGGGAGCTGCGACTTCGCCGCCGCCCACGTGTGCTGGCTGATGTCGGTGAGCACGACCTCGACTTCGGCGTTCAGCTCACCGGCCAGCGAGCCGCCCAGCGCCTCGCAGAACGGGTCGAGCGCGCGGACGATCCGCCGCCGCAGCTCGGTCGTGAACTTGGTCGGTTGGGAGAAGTCGAGCGTGCGGATCTGCTCGCCGGCGCCTGCGTGCCTGGCGCCGGCGGCGTGCTCTGGCGGCGCCTGCTCCTGTGCCACCCCTCCCTGTGTCTCCTCCTCGCTCGCGCTCATGCGCGGCTCAGGCCGTCTCGGAGGACGATCCGTCTGCGTCCGCCGCCGTGGCGGCTGCCGGCGCAGCGGCTGCCGGCGTGCGCGCCGCGGCCGCCGTCTGCGCTGCCTGCTCCTCGGCGGCGGCCAGCTCGTCCGAGGTCGAAGGCTCGTGCTCGGACTGGGCGTCCAGGATCTCGGTGACGCGCAGGCCGTACTGCTCGTCGATGACGACCACCTCGCCGCGTGCGATCGCGCTGCCGTTGACGAGCAGGTCGGCGGTCTCGCCGGCGAGGCGCTCCAAGGTCACGACCGAGCCGACGTGCAGGTCGAGCGTCTCACCGACCGTCATGTGGGTGCGCCCGATCTCGACGCTCAGCTCCATCGGGATGTCGCTGAGACGGCTCAGGTCGACCTGGACGGCGGCGCCGTCCGGGCCCGCTGGGGTGGGCGGGCCTCCATCCCCGTTCTGGTCGAACTGCTCGTACTCGATCGTCTCGGCCACGCTGTCTCCTATTGGACGGTGAGATCTGGCATCAGGACCGATTCGATCTTCACGTCGGTCTGCTTGTCGATCGCCTTGAGGATCTGGCGCTTGACCGCGCGCCGGCCCGATTCGCTGACCAGGGTTTCGCCGTTCTGATTGGTCACGGCGTCGGTCACGATTTCACGGACGAGCGGTTCCTCGGGGAGCGTGCCGACGGCGTTTTCGCCGCTCGCGGCGGCGGCGGTCGCCGAGGCGCCGTCGCTCTGCCCGGGAGCGAGCTCGAGCGCGACGGTCAGCTTTGCGAAGCGGCCGTCTTGCAGGTTGAGCAGAAAGGGCGCAGGCATCACGTAGATCGTTCCCTTGATCTTGTCCTTGTTGACGGGCGCCGGCCTGGTCATCTTGTAGCCGACTCCCAGTATGAGAATCGGCAGGGCCACCGCGAGCATTAGCTTTTTGTTCTTGAGCATGGTCTGTCGTCCTTGACTTCTAGTGGTGTCGTCCTTGACTAAGGTTCCTGTGCACCTTCATCTTCGGCAGCGCTGATCCGTCGCATTACTATCTCGACGCGTCGGTTGCGCGCGCGCCCGGCGGCGGTGGCGTTGCTGTCCACCGGCCGCTGTTCGGCGTTGCCTGAGGCGGTCAGCCTGCTGGCGCTGACGCCGTGCACGATCAGAAAGCGCACAACGGTGCTCGCGCGCGCCGTCGAGAGCTCCCAGTTGCTGGGGAACTCGCCGCTGTGGATCGGCACGTTGTCGGTGTTGCCTTCGACCGAGATCGGGTGCGTGTCGTCCACGTTCAGGAGCTGGGCGATCTCGGCCAGGAGAGCGTCCGCGCGACCTTCCAACGCTGCCTTGCCGGACGCGAACAGGAGATCGTCGGTGAGCACCCTGATGACCAGGCCGCGCGCTTCGATCGTCGTCTGCACGCTCTTGGCGAAGCCGTGCGAGGCAGCGTAGGCGTCGAGCTCCCGCTTGATGCGCGCGAACTCGGCCGCCTGGTTCTGGGCGGCGGCCTGCTTGAGCGCGGCCGCGGCGGCGCTCGCCGAGGTGCTCGCCGCGCTGCCCGCCGAGCTGCTTGCCGAGCTGCTCGCGGTGGTGGCGCTGGCGCCGTGCAACGAGCTGTTCTGCAGGCTGGCGGAGCCTTCGGTCTTCACCGGCTCGATCGCCTGCAGTTCGACGCTGGCGGGAGTCTGCGCGGCGTTGTCGGTGGCGCCCTGCTGGGCGACCGCCTTGCCGCCGGGCAGGATGTTGCCCGAGAACGCTGCCTTCAAGGACTTCTGCAGCGTCTGGTACTTGGAGATGTTGACCGAGGAGATCGAGAACAGGACCATGAACAGCGCCATCAGCAGCGTGATCATGTCGGCGTAGGTCAGCAGCCAGCGCTCGTTGCTGCCCTCCTCCGCGCCTCCGTGGCGACGGCGGCCGTGTCCGCGGGGCATCTCAGGCTGCCTTGGCCTCGACGTCGAGTCGCGCCACGTTCTGCTCCTCGCCGGTGCTCCGTTCGGCGGGCGGCAGGTAGGACATCAGCTTTTCGGAGACGAGACGCGGGTTGTCGCCCGCCTGGATCGAGAGGATGCCCTCGAGCGTCATCATCCGCAGCTCCATCTCTTCGGCCGAGATCGCCTTGAGGCGGCTGGCGATCGGCAGGAAGATCACGTTGGCCGAGCCGACGCCCATCAGCGTGGCGATGAACGCGGCTGAGATGGACGGTCCCAGCGACGCCGGCGCGGCGAGGTTCTGCAGCACGTGCACGAGGCCGAGCACGGTGCCGATGATGCCCATCGTCGGCGCGAAGCCGCCGGCCTTCTCAAAGGGAGCGGCGGAGGCCTCGTGGCGTGCCGCCATGCCGTCGACCTCGGCCTCGAGGATCGCGTGCACCATCTCCGGGTCGGTGCCGTCGACGACCAGCTGCAGGGCGTTGCGCGTGAAGGCGTCGTCGATCTCGCCGAGCATCGCGTCGAGTGCCAGCAGGCCCTCGCGACGGGCCTTGTCGGCCAGCGACACGAGCCGGTCGAGCTGGCCGCGCATGTCCGGCGGTTCAGCCGAGAAGACGAGCTTGTAAAGGCTGGGCACGCGCTTCATCGAGGCCATGCCGACGCTCGCGAGCGTCACACCGCCGGTGCCGCCGAGGATGATCAGCAGCGCGGGGATGTCGATGAACGAGGCAGGACTGGTCCCGCCCATCAGCGAGCTCATCATCAGGGAGCCGAAGGCGATCCCGATCCCGATGGCTGTTGCAGCCTTCATTGCTTGCACATCGGCGCTTCGCAGAAAATCCTTCAGTTAAGCGCGAGGCCGTGCACAAACGGTCGATTCGGCCGACGCACCGCTGCCCGTTTCGGGCAGCGACCGACGACGCTACGTCGGGTCGTCTTCGACCGCTGAGAGCCGCGGTGACTCACGTCCGGCCTCGCGCAGGATCGGCGCGCCCGGCGTCTGGCGCTGCGCGGCGCCGCGGCGGCGGAAGGCCTCTGCGAGGACGTCGGCGCGATAGGCGTGGACCTCCGCGGCGAGCTCCGCCGGCGTCTCCGCCACCACGACCTTGGCTCCGGTCGCGAGCGTGATGACGGTGTCGGGCGTCGATTCGACCGTCACGATCATGTCCGGGTTCAGCTGAAAGGGCTCGTCGCTATGGCCGAGCCTGTTGAGCGTGATCATGGGCACGCACCCCCTTCGCCAAAAGCTTAGCCACAAGGTGGGACGGCTTCACACCGCCCCACCTCTGGCTCCTCGGAGTTGTCCCTGCCTGAGCGCCGTCCTTTCGTCGATGCTCGCGAATCGCTCGGAAGTCGGCTACTGCATCGTCACGAGCGTGCCGAGCATTTCGTCCGCGGTGGAGATCACGCGCGAGTTCGCCTGGTAGCCGCGCTCGGCGGTGATCATGTTGGTCATCTCGGTCGCAAGATCGACGTTGGACTGCTCGAGCTCACCGCCGACGGTCGTGCCGAATCCCGGCGTGTCGGGCGTGTTGACGATCGGCGCACCCGAGTTCGCGGTCCGCGCCCACTGCGAGCCGCCGAGGCGTTCGAGGCCGGTTTCGTTGGCGAACGTCGCCAGCGACAGGTAGCCCGCGGTCACACGCTGGAGATAGTGTTCGCTTCCTTTTTCCTCGTCGGTGTAGCTGACCGAGCCGTCCTGACCGATCGAGACGTTGCTCGACCCGGGCGGGATCTGGATGTAGGTGTCTTCGGTGCCCGGTTCGTAGGTGTCGCCGGTTTCGGATTTGGTCGCCACCGCGGCGTCGCGGCCGATCACATATTCGCCACCCTGCGTCGTCAGGTAGCCGGCCGTGTTGGTCGTCAGATCGCCGGCCCGCGTGTACTCGAGGTTCGCCGGGATGTTTTCCGTCGGTTTGCCTTCAACCGGCGCGCCAGGTCCAACGCGCAGGAAGCCCGGGCCCTCGATCGCGACGTCGAGCGGGTTGTTGGTCGACTGGAACGCGCCCTCGCCCATTTCGTTGACGGTCGCCTGCACCTGTGCGCCGAGCCCGATCTGCTCCGGGTTGGTTCCACCGTTGGTGGGTGTCACGCCGGAGGCGCCGCGGAGCACCTGCGTGAGCGAGTTCGCGAACGTGACGCTCACCGCCTTGTAGCCGACGGTGTTGACGTTCGCGAGATCGTTCGCGGTCGCGTTGAGCATCGTCTGGTTCGTATCGAGGCCGCTGATAGCGGCATACATTCCTGCCATCATCCTGACTGCCCTTCCTTTCGCGGCCTCCTCGATGAGGTCCGGCCGTAGTCGTTGGCGACCGCTCGCTTCATGCGATGACGGCGCTGTCGATGTTGGTGAACACGTTGTCCTTCATGTGTTCGGATCCGACGGCCGTGATGACCGTGCGGTTGTTGACGGACACCACGAAGGCGGTGCCGTCGACAAGTACGAGGGAGTCGCGCGAGCCCTTGCTCGCGGCGCGTTCGACCCCCTGTGAAAGTCGTCCGAGCGTGCTCGCGTCGAGGTCGATGCCGCGACGCTCGACGCGCGCGAGCGCGTGCTTTGAGAACTGCAGCTGCTGGGACTCGCCGGCCTGCGTGAGCGCGTCGGCGAACGACGGCCCGCCGGTGGCGTCCTTGCGCTGCGCGCCCGCCGCGCCGCCCTTGCCGGTCGCGCCGGAAGCCGGCGTCGGCGCGAGCGGAGCCGACGAGGCCTCCGGGCGGTACGAGCGCCGGGTTGGTGATCGGGCTCAATTGACTTCCGTGATGCTCGAGAGGGTCACGCCGGGGACGCCTTCGACTGTCACCGAGGTGCCGGACGCGGAGGACTGAACGCTTTCGACCGTTCCCGTCGCCGCGGCGCCGGATGCGTTGTTGTAGGTGACCGCGCGTCCGATCAGCTGGACGGCGCTCGAGAGCTCGCTCGAGTTCGCCAGGTTGGTCGTCTGCTCGACCTGCGTCAGCTGCGCGAGCTCGTTGACGAATTCGTTGCTGTTGCCCGGTTCCAGCGGGTTCTGCGCCTGCAGCTGCGCGACCATCAGTTTCAGGAAGTCGTTCTGGCCGAGGATGCTGCTCGGGTTTTCCGGCGTTTTTTCCGCCGCGGCGCCACCGGAAGCTGCGGCGGCGGTTGCAAGTGGTGTGGTGGTCATTGCGATCGGTCCTTTCGTGGTGTTCAGGCGAGTACGTCGACGAGCGCGCCGCAGGCGATCGAGGCCGACCGGGCCGGGACGTCCGGCTCGTCCGGCGCCGCGATGCCGTCGACTTCTTCAGAGCTGGACGCGGAGGCCGAGCGACTCGCGGACTCCGGGTCGCCGGCTGAGCGTTCGTCGCGCTCGCCGGTTTCGGACTGGCCGAAACCGATGTCGAGCCGCAGCAGCGACACGCCGAGCGTGCTCAGCGACTGGTGCAGCTCGGCGCGCCCGTCCGCGAGCGCCTGCGCCGCGGCCGGGGTCTCGGCGCTGACGCGCGCGAGCAGCCCCTGGCTCGTCTGGCTGAGGTGCACGTTGATCTGCCCGAGCTCGTCGGGCTGCAGGGCGATTCGCGCCTGCGTGGCCCCCTGGCGGGCCGCGATCTCGATCGTCGCGTGGATCGACTCGATCAGCTCGTGCATGCCCACGCCCGACGCCGACACGGTGCCGGTGGCGCCCGCCGCGAAGGACGAGCTCGCCGGCGCCTGCGTCACTGCCGCGGCGCCCGACAGCGGGCTCGCTTCGCCGGCAGCGGCGGCTGCACCGGTCTGAGCCGCGGCAGGCGCCGACGCGGGCGCGCCTGCAGCCCTGGAGCTGCCCGCCGGGTTGGTGTCCTGCGTCGCGGCGCCACTGCCACCGGCGCTGCCCTCGCCCGTGGATCCTGTGTTGCCTTCGCCACCGCTCGCTGCGGCGTCCTGGCCGCCGGCGAGCCCCGTGCCGTTCGCCTGCGATGAGGACGGAGCCGCCACGCCCCCGGTTGCGCGCGCGGCGCTCGAGGATGCCGCCGGGGCCGGTGCCGACGCTGCGCTCGGCGGCGATCCCGCCGGCGTCAGCGACGCGGCCGCGCCTTCGTCGCTCGCCTGCGTCGAGGCGGACGCAGCGGCTTCGCCGTTCGCTTCGAGGCTGGATGCTGACGCAGACGCTGCGCTGCTCGCTCGGCCGGCGCCGCGGTCGTTCGTCGCGGAGCCCGCAGGCGCAGTCGTCGTGCTCGGCGCTACGCGTTTTGCGGCGGGTGCGTCCGCGGGCGTAGACGTCGAATCGCCGGCGCTCGCTGCGGCGGCGCTCAGTTCGGGGCTCGCGCCGGCAGGCGCTGGACTCTGGCCCACCGGGGCAGACGCTGCGCTCGCTGCTGAGTTGGTTGCGGCTGCGGATCCGCCTTCGAGCGCGCTCTGGCCAGGTGCGCCTGCGACACCGGCGACGATCGCTTCCTCTGCCGCGCCGGCGTTCGCGTCTTCGCCCGCGCCTGTGGACATGGACGGTGCAGCAGCTTCGGTGCCTGAGCGGAGCTGGGCGGGTTCGCCCTGCACGGCGGTGCCGGCGGGCGCTTCACCCGATTCCGTCGATGGCGCGGCCGCGGAGGCCTGACCGCTCGCCTGCGGCGTTATCGACGCGCCCGCGCCGGCCGCGTCGGTTGCGTGAGCTGCACTCGGCGCGCGCTTCTGCGTCCTCGGGCGTTCGCGGGCGTCAGGCTGGTGCGCCGCGGCGACTTCGGAGCGTTTCGGTTGCTGGCCTTCCGCGTTTGCGGTCCGGGCCGAGTGTTCGTCGAGCGCGCTCTTGAAGAGCTCTGCGCCCGGTGGCGGCGGCGCGCCCGGTGGCGCGCCGGACGTCGGTGGCGCCGCGGACGGCGGCGCGAGCAGAAGCGTGGGCTCGACGGTCATACGAGGCTCCCCACCGTGCTCGCCGGGTGAGACTGGCGAAAGGCTTCGGCGTTGGCGAGCACTTTGGAGACGTAGCTCTGGGTTTCGGAGTACGGCGGCACGCCGCCGTACTGCTGAACGGCGCCCGGACCGGCGTTGTACGCGGCGAGCGCGTCTTCGGCGTTGCCGCCGAACTGGCCCATCAGCTGGCCGAGGTAGCGTGCGCCGCCTTCGATCGATTCGGCGGGGTCGAGCGGGTTGGCGACGCCCAGCGAGGACGCGGTGCCGGGCATCAGCTGCGTCAGCCCGGCGGCGCCGGCGCTGCTGGTGGCGCTCGGGTCAAAGCCGGACTCCTGCTCGATCAGCCCATGCAGGATCGCGGGGTCGAGGCCGTTGCGGCTGGCCGCCTGGTCGATCAGCGATTCGTATTCCGATTCGCCGCCCATGCCGGCGCCTGCGGTGCCGGCGACTTCGGTGCCGACGGCGTTGGCGCTCGCGGCATCAGAGCTGGTCGCCGCCTGCAGCGCCGAAGCGAAGTCGGTGGCGCCTGCGCCGGCGCCCTGGCCGCTCGCGGAGGAGCCACCGGTGCTCGTGATCACACCGCCGCTGGACACCTGACGGGCGGATTCGATCAGCGCCTGCAGCTGTTGCATGCGCTGCAGCGTCGCCAGCTCGCCGGCCGGCACCGCAGCTGCGGCTCCGGCAATCGACTGGGCACTCATGCGGTGCTCCTGCGGAAGCGGTTCGAGGCGATCTCGTCGAGCACGTTGCGCTCGCGGCGGTCGGCCTCGCGATCGTGTTCGCCGCGATGACGGTCGCGCAGACGATTGAGCATCTCGTGCTCGCTGGCAGCCGTCGCCAGCTCGGCGTCGCGCTCGGCGACCTCGAGCTCGCGCTGCTCGAGCTCGCGGGCGCGCAGCCTGCGCTGCGCCTCGACACGCTCGAGGAACGCCTGACGCGCGACCAGGTCCGTGGCGCTCACGGCCTGACGCTCGCCTGCAACCGTGCGCTGCTCCTCGAGCGCGTGCTCGAGATGGGCGTCGGCCGAGCGCAGCTCGGCGACGCTGCTCGAGCGCCGCGTGATCGCGTCGGCGAGCTCGCGCTGGGCCAGCTTCTCCTTGCGCTCACGCACAGCGCGCACGCGCTCGAGGCGAAAGCGGAATGTAGAGGCGCTCACGGCCCGGTTATCGGTTGCGCGGTTCGGGACTTGAGCGCCCGTGTGCGGCAGTTCTGTCGGCGTAGGGCGCCTGCGCTCATCTCAGATGCTCAGCCCGAGCGCCGGGATCGCGGGCGGGCCCGCCTCGAAGGCGTTCGCGCCGGTGTCGGGTCCGGGAACGACCTCCTCGGCGTCGGCGATCTCGCCGCCGACGCGCTCCAGCTCGCTGGCGAGGGAGGCGCCGAGCTCGAGCAGGCGAACGTCTGTCCGCTGCGGGTCACTGCGCTCCTGCACGGGCTGGCGCAGGAAGCGCTCGATCCGCGGCCGGTGCGCGAGCGCGACGTCCAGGGCCGGGTCGCTGCCGTGCTGGTAGGCGCCGATCGACACCAGGTCTTCCTTGTCGTGCAGCACCGCCAGCGCCCCGCGCAGGCGCTGTCCCGCCTGCTCGACCTCTGGCGGCACGATCTCGCCGATCAGGCGCGAGACGCTCTGCAGGACGTCGATCGCCGGGTAGTGCCCTGCGTGCGCGAGCGAGCGCGTCAGCACGACATGCCCGTCGAGGATCGAGCGCACGGCGTCGGCGATCGGCTCGTTCATGTCGTCGCCGTCGACCAGCACCGTGTACAGGCCCGTGATCGAGCCCTTGGCACTGGTGCCGGCGCGCTCCAGCAGGCGCGGCAGCAGCGCGAACACGCTCGGCGTGTAGCCGCGCGTCGCGGGCGGCTCGCCGATCGCGAGGCCGACCTCGCGCTGCGCCATCGCAAAGCGCGTCACCGAGTCCATCATCAGCATCACGTCGTGACCCTGGTCGCGGAAGTACTCGGCGATCGTCGTTGCCGTGAAGGCGGCCTTGATGCGCACCAGCGCGGGCTGGTCGGAGGTGGCGACGACGACAACCGAGCGCTGGAGCGCGTCACCGAGGTCGCGCTCGACGAACTCGCGCACCTCACGGCCGCGCTCGCCGACGAGCGCGATCACGTTGATCGAGGCGCTGGTCGAGCGCGCGATCATGCCCAGCAGCGAGGACTTGCCGACACCGGAGCCCGCGAAGATGCCGAGGCGCTGCCCGCGTCCGCACGGCACCAGCCCGTCCAAGGCCCGCACTCCGAGACCGACGCGCTCGCTGATGCGTGGCCGTGAAAGGGCGCTCGGGGGCGCGGCGATCGTCGAGCGGCGCAGTACCGGCGCGGGACCTCGCAGCCGGTCCGGCGCCGGGGCGGATGGCGGCAGCTCGTCCTGCGGCTCACCGAGCCCGTCCACGATCCGGCCCAGCAGGTGCTCGCCGACGGCGACGCGAAACGGGGCGCCGCTCGCGAGCACACGCGTGCCCGGGCCGATGCCCGTCAGCTCGCCGAGCGGCATCAGCAGGGTGCGGCCGTCACGAAAGCCGACCACCTCGGCGGACACCGGCTCGCGGTTGCGCTCGGTGCCGACGAGGCACAGCTCGCCGACCTCGGCCTGCAAGCCGGTGACCTCGATGATCAGCCCGATGAGGTTGGTGACGAAGCCCCGACGCCTGGCGAGATCGGCGTCGCGGATCGCCTCGGTCGCTCGTTCGAGCAGCGGCGCCGAGCGTTTCTCGCCGACCACAGCCTCGCTCACGCGGCCTGCCCGTCGGCCTCGAGCGCCGCGGCTGCCACCTCGCTGGCCCGCTCCAGCTGGGTGTACACGCTGGCGTCGACCTCGCCCTCGCCGGTGCGGACCACCGCGCTGCCCGGCTCGACGCGCTCGTCGGCCTGTACGTCGCACACCTCAACACCGCTGCCCTGCCCTGTCAGCCGCCCGACCGCGCCCTTGACGACCTCGAGGTCGGCGGGGTTGACGAGCACCGTGATCGTGCGCCGGTCGCTGATGCGCCGCAGCGCTCCCTGAACGACCTCCACCACCAGCTCGGGACGCGCCTGCAGCGCGCCCATGAGAATCTTGTTCGAGAGCGCGATCGCCAGCTTGATCGAGTCCTTTTCGACCGTCTGCACGGTCTCCACGCGCAGCTCCTGGACTGCCTGCACTGCCTCGCCGAGCGCTCCCGCGGCATTTGCGATCTCCGCCATGCCCTGCTCATGGCCAGCGGCCCGACCCTGCTCGTAACCCTCGGCGCGCGCCGACTCGCGGATGCGTTCGCCGTCGGCCATCGCCTGTGCGAGGATCCGCGCCATCGCGTCGCGCGGCGGCGGATCGGATGCTTCGAGCGGCTCGAAGTCATAGCTGGTGGCCGCGTCAGACAACTGCTTCGCTCTCGTCCTCGCTGTCGCTCGCGATCACGATCGCACCGGACTCCTCGAGCTGGCGCACGACGGCCACGATGCGGCTCTGGGCGGCGTCGATGTCGCGCTTGCGCTGCGGCGGCTGGATCTCCATCTCTTCCTTGATCATCTCGGCGCCGCGCTCGGACATGTTCGTCAGCACGACCTCCTTGACGTTCTCCGGCGCGCCGCGGAGCGCCAGCACGAGGTCCTTCTGGTCGGCCTCGCGCAGGACCTGCTGCACCGCGCGCTGTTCGAGCTTGACGATGTCCTCGAACACGAACAGCATGCCGCGCACCTCCTCGGCGAGGTCCTTGTCGGTCGTCTCGAGCTTCTCGAGCACCGCGCGCTCGGTCGTGCGGTCTGAGTGGTTGAGGATCTCGGCCAGGGTCTTGGTGCCACCGGCGGCTGAGTACTCGCGCTCGGCGACCGCCGTCAGCTTGTGGCGGATCACGTCCTCCACCTGCTGGACCACCTGGGCGCTGGTCTCACCCATGCGCGCGATCCGCAGCGCGATGTCCGGCTGCTGGCGCTCGGGCAGGCGCGCCAGCACCTGCGCGGCGCTCGAGGTCTGCAGGCTCGCGAGGATCAGCGCGATCGTCTGCGGGGACTCGCTGCGCAGCAGCGCGGCGGTGCGCTCGGCGGGCACGCGCTGCAGGAACTCGAAGGGCGGCGTCTCGGTTCGCGCCGACATGCGCCCTAGCAGCTCGGCGGCGCGCTCGGGGCCGAGCGCGCGTTCGATCACGCCGCGGGCGAACTCCATACCGCCCGAGGCGCCCGCGTCGCGCTGCGCGAGCTCGGCGAGCTCGGAGAAGATCGAGTCGGTGGTCTCGGGGCCGACCGGGCTCAGGCCGGCCATCTCCATCGACAGGTTCTCGATCTCTTCCTCGCCGAGCCGCTGCAGCACGTTGGCGGCGCGCTCGGACCCCAGTGCAGCCATCAACACAGCCGCCTTGCGCGTCCCGGGGAGGCCGGCGATCGTCGCCGGCAGAAGATCGCCCGACGCCGACGCGAGCGCCGGCAGCGCGTCTGCAGAAGCCTCCGGCGCCATCGCGCTCAGCCCTCCTGCATCCAGCTGCGAAGCTGCTGCGCGACCCGGTCAGGGTTGCTGTCGACGAGCTGCTCGACCTGCCGGCGAATGCTGTCCTCGCCGTCGCTGTCATGGCCGTTGGCGCTGCCCGGCGTACGCGACGGTCCGGCGCCAGCCATCACCGCCGCGGGCCGCGGAGCGGTTTCGCGTTCGAGTTCTGACAGTCGCATCGGCATGTCGAGCTCACGCAGCCACACCGGCTCCTCGATCGGCTCCTTCTCGCGCTTGCGCAGCGAGCGGGTCGTGAAGAACAGGAAGACAATCGCGCCGAGGCCGAGCAGCACGTACTTGGCCATGCTCAGCGGGCTGCTGGCGGCCGCCGCGGTCGTGGGCTTCGCGAACGCCACCTGGCCGATCGAGATCGTGTCGCCGCGCTTGGTCTCGATGCCGGCAGCGTTGGTGACCGCTTCGCGAATCGCCGGCAGCGCCGAGGCGGGCACCGTCTTGTCGAGCAGCACCGACACGTGCTGGCTTTCGACGACGCCCGGTGCGATCGCCGAGTGGGTGACGGTCTTGTCGACGCCCAGCGAGGAGGTCGTCGTTTCGTGCTTGAAGTTCGACTTGCCGGCAGCGCCCGCCGCCGCGGTCGTGAGGTTGGCGGTGCCTGTCACCCCGCCGGCGCCGGTGCCGGTGCCGGTCAGCGTTTCGATGTCCTTGCTCTGCTGGGTGGGCGTACCGGCCTTGCCGTATTCGAGGGATTCCTTGGTCGTCTTGTTGACGTTCATGTTGGCGTACACGAGCACCTGTGCCTTGCCGTCTCCGAGCGTCTGGCCGAGCATCGCGTCGAGGCTCGCCTCCATGCTCTGGTCGTAGTGCTGCTGTGCTTCCTGCACTTCGCTGCCCGAGCCGCCGCCACCGCCGCCTGCGCCCTGCGGCCACAGCAGCGCGCCGCTGGCGTCGGTGATCGTGACCTTGTCGAGCTGCAGGCCGGGGACGCTCGAGGAGACCAGCTGCGCGATCCCGCGCACCGAGCTCGCGTCGAGCGAGTTGGTGCCCGACAGCAGCACCGCCGCCGAGGAGACGTCCTGGGTTTCGCCGAAGATCTGACTTTGGGAGCTGGGCAGCACCAGCTCGACCTGTGCTCCGGACACGCCCTGGACGCTGTTGATGGTTTCGTCCAGCTGTCCCTGCAGCGCGCGCTGGTAGGTCACCTGCTGCTGGAAGTTGCTTTCACCGAGGTTCTGCTTGTCGAACAGCGAGAACCCCGGCTGGGTGTTGCCGAGCAGGTTCGCGCCGGCGAGCGCCACGCGCGCCTTGGCGGTCTCGTTGGACTGCACGGCGATCGCGGTGCCGTTGTTCTGCAGCTGGTAGCTGATCCCCTGCGCGCTGAGGGTGCTCGTCATCTTGCCCGTCTGCGACGGTTCGACGCCGCTCACCAGCGTCGAGTAGCTCGGCGCAGAGACCGTGTGCACGAACATGTAAACGAACAGGATCGCCGCGACGGCCACGCCGCCCGCGATCATCCATCCGCGCGGGGTGAGCCTCGAGGCTAGCTGGGAGACGGGCATCGATCAGACCTGGGTGTTGAAGATGCTCGTGGCCGCTTCGGTGGCCTTGTTGCGGAGCTGCGAGGCGAATTCCATTGCCAGCTGTGCATCCTCGACCGTCACCACCGCGGTCTCGGGGTCGCTGACGGTGCCGGCGGCCAGCGCCTGCGAGGCGGAGGAGGCGCTGTCCTGCGACTTCTCCAGGGAGGAGATCGCTTCGGTGAGCTCGCCGCCGAAGCCGCCCGCTTCGCCGCCCGCAGCCGTGCCGCCCGCGTGGCCGTTCTGGGCGAGGGCTTCCGCCGCGCTCACGGACAGCCCGCCGCCGAGCCCTCCGACCGGTGGGATGATCACTTGAGCAGCTCGAGCATCGAGGTGAACATCGACTTGGAGGTCTGCATCGCCGTCACATCAGACTGGTAGGACTGCGACTCCGAGATCAGGTCGGTCATTTCTGTGACCGTGCTGACGTTCGGCATCTTCACGTAGCCGCGGGCGTTGGCTTCGGGGTTGCCCGGGTCATAGACCTCCTGGTCGGGCGTGTCGTCGGAGACGATCCCCGTGACCTTCACGCCGCCCGAGGACGCGCCGCTCTGCTGCGTGGCGCCCTGCTGCATCGCGCTCGTCAGGGCGCCGCCGAAGTCGCTCGAGCCGACCTGGGCGAGCTCGACGTCCTGGCGCTGGTAGGGCTGTCCGTTCGCGGCTTTGGTGGTGTCGGCGTTGGCCAGGTTCTCGGCCGTCACGTCCATGCGGATGCGCTGCGCCGTGAGGCCGCTGCCGGCGATGCCGATCGCGTCGAAGAGTCCCATCAGGAGCCCCCCGCGGCGCCGATGGCGGAGTGAAGAATGCTGTTGCGCGCGCCCATGACCTGCGTCAGCGCCTGGTAGTCGAGCCCGTTTTCGGCCAGCTTCGCGGATTCCTGATCGACGCTGACGCCGGTGCCGTTCGGGCCTGCTTCCTGCGGGCGCGTCACCGTCTGAAACTGCGTTTCGCTCGCTTCCTCGCCGCCGTTCATCGCGCCCTGGAGCTGGGACTCGAAATTGACTTCCTGTGGCTGGTAGCCGGGGGTGTCAGCGTTGGCGATGTTGTTCGTCAGCGCCGTCTCACGCTGCCAGGAGCCGCGCATCGCGGCCTCCAGCAACTGCTGGGTCGAATCAACCAGAGCCATGTTTAGATGCCCGATCTCCGTGTCTTTCCGCCCTCCTTGGGCTGAAACCGACGCTCTCCCTGAGGTCGCTGACATCGTGGCCATCGAGGGGCCGCTCTCTTGATCGGCCGATCGCGGTCGATCTTTAGGCCCGGCGGCGAGGTCCGGCAACAGGGCCAGGGCCACGGCATGCCGCATGTGCGGGCGCCGCAGGCTCATTTCGCGAGCGGCCACATCCCCTGCCGAGACGTCCACGCACCTCGCTCGCCGCTCACGGGCGCGCACGCGGCAACCGACGCAGCAGGCGAGAGATCGCCACCGAGTAATCGGCCGCACCGTGGAAATGTCAAGCCTCCGATCCCAACGCCACCGTCATCCCCGTCGCGCGCGGGCTGCAGTGGCGTTCGCATGCGCGGCCGCGCTCGCGCTCGCAGCGTCCCCGGTCGCCTGTGCGTCGCTTTCGCGCTCGGCCTACCGGGCGCAGCGGGCGTGCGCCGCTCCCCGCCCGGCTCCGCCGCCTGCCTGGGCGTGCGGCTCGTCACGGTGGGGCTGACCGAAGCCGACCTCAAAGCCAACGCCCGACGCCAGGCCACGGAAGCTGCCGCGGGTTCCCCGGCGGTGTCGAACAAGAACCCGATCGCCGGCGGCCTGACCCCCGCACTGCTGCACGCCGCCTACGCGCTGCCGAATGCGACGTTCCCCTCCGCGCAGCAGACGATCGCCGTCGTCGACGCCTTCAACGACCCGACCGCCGAAGCCGATCTCGGCGTGTACGACAGGCAGTACGGGCTCCCCGAATGCACGACCGCAAACGGCTGCTTTCGCAAGCTCAACCAGGAAGGACGCGCGAGCCCGCTGCCGCAGCGCGAAGGCGGATGGGCGACGGAGATCTCACTCGACGTGCAGATGGCCCACGCGATCTGCCAGAGCTGCCACGTGATGCTGGTGGAGGCCAACAACGAATCCTTCGCGAACCTCGGCGCGGCGGTCGACACGGCGGTGAGCGCCGGCGCGACCGAGGTGAGCAACTCCTACGGTGGCGCAGAGCTTTCCGGCTACACGGCTGACAACGCCCCCTACAACCATCCCGGCGTCGTGATCACCGTGTCGGCTGGTGACTGCGGCTACTTCAACGAGGCGTGCCGCGGCGCCGAAGCGGCCAACTTCCCGGCCAGCTCCCCGGACGTGGTGGCGGTCGGCGGGACCACCCTGACCGAGTCCGGTGAAACGTGGACCAGCACCGTCTGGGAAGGCGGCGGCAGCGGCTGCAGTGTCGTGTTCGCTGCGCCTGCGTGGCAGAGCGCGGTCGCGGGCTTCTCTGCCACCGCCTGCGGCAGCGGACGCTCGGTCGCCGACGTGGCCGCGGTCGGCAACCCCTATACCGGCGTCGAGGTCTACGACAGCACCGCCAACCCCGGGGGGTACCCGACCGGCTGGGGAGTGTGGGGCGGCACATCGGTCGCCTCGCCCGTGATCGCCGCCGAGTTCGCGCTCGGCGGCGGCGCCAACGGCGTCGCATACCCCGCGGCAACCCTCTACTCCCACATCGGGGAAGGCAGCGCCCTGTACGACGTGGTGTCCGGAAGCAACGGCTCCTGCACCGAAGCCAGCTCCTGCCGGGCCGGGCACGGCTACGACGGCCCGACCGGCGTCGGCAGCCCGATCGGGCTGAACGCGTTCGCGACCGCCGTCAGTCCCGCCGACGTCTCGCCGCCGAGCGTCTCCGGCACGGCCGAGCAGGGCCAGACACTGAGCCTGACCCGGGGCGATTGGACGGGCGACCCGAGCACCTACAGCGAGCGCTGGCTGCTGTGCAAGGCCTCGGGCTCGGGCTGCTCGCCGATCACTGGCGCGAGCGGATCGACCTACGCGCTGCCGGCGAGCGCCGTCGGCTCGACGATCCGCGTACAGGAGACCGCCAGCAACGGATCCGGGAGCGGCTCACCGGTGGTCTCGAGCGCGACCGCAGCGGTGATCTCCGACGCTCCCGCGATCACCTCGTTCACGCCGAGCGCCGGGCTCACCGGCAGTGCGGTCACGATCACCGGCACGGCCTTCACCGGGGCCACGGCCGTGCGCTTCGACGGCGTCAAGGCGACGTTCACGGTGCACTCCTCGACGCAGGTCGAAGCGACGGTCCCGAACGGGGCGCTCGCAGGGACGATCTCGTTGACCACGCCGGTCGCGACCGGGACGAGCGCCGGCGTGTTCACGCCGAGCCTGTCGTTGCACTCGTTCAGCCCCGCGAAGGCGGCAACCGGCGCGAGCGTGACGCTCACCGGCTTGGGCTTCGAGAAAGGCTCGACGGTGAGCTTCGGCGGCGTCACAGCCACCAGCGTCACATACGTCAGCTCGCTCAAACTGAAAGTGCTGGTGCCGGCTGGAGCCGCGAGCGGGGCGATCCAGGTGACCAACCCGACGGCGCCGAGCGGCACCGTGTCGAGCTCGACCAGCTTCACGCTGAGCTGAGCGCGCAGGACCCCTACGCGCTGCGGTCGAGCCGCGGACGACGGCTCAGCTGTCCGGCATAGCCATCGGCGGTGCGGCGCCCGCGAGCAGTCGCCGCGAGCTCGCCGAGCAGCGACTCGCGCAGACGGCGCAGCTCGATGCCGGTGCGCTCGTGCATCAGGCGCGCCCGCTGGAGCAGCTCGGCCGCGGCAGGCGGCGGCTGCGCTGGCAGGCCGGCGATGAGCTCCTCCCAGCGTGCGTCGAGCGCGATCAGGCTGTCGATCTCGCCCCCGCCCGCGAGCTCGAGCTCGAGCTCCGCGTGGGCGTAGATGTCCTCGTAGCGGGCCAGCTGCGGCTCGCTTGCGCCGTCGAGCGCGGCGGCGCTCACGCGCGCTCCAGCTGCGACCCGGAGACGTCGGAGCTCGTGCCCTCGACCTCGTTGGCGACCTGGCTCCAGGCGTCGCGTAGCTCGCCCAGCAGCTCGCTGATCTCTTCGATCTTGGCGGGGTCCTGGTTGAGGCGCGCCGCGCGCAGGTGCCTGAGGTGAAACTGATAGATCGCGTGCAGGCGCTGTGAGAGCTCGCCCTGATCGAAATCGAGCGTGCCGTCGAGGTGGCTGATGATCCGTTCTGCGTAGCGCAGGCAGTTGTGCGTGCGCTCGATGTCGCCTTCGCCCATCGCGACCACCGCCTGGCGCAGGAAGCGGCGTGCGCCGTCGTAGAGCAGCACCACCAGTTGCCCCGGGGTCGCCGCCATCACCGTGCCCCGGCGGTAAGCGGCGTGGGAGGCGGCGGTCGGGTTGCGCATCTCACGCCCATCATCGGCGTCCCGGCCGGAAAATTGAGCGCCGCGACCTACGCGCCGGACTTGGTGAGCGATTCCTCCTGGCTGGCGAGCCAGGCGCTCTGCGTGGTGTTGCGCGAGATCACGCCTTCGAGCGCCGCGTAGGTGGCCTGCAACGCCTTTTCGCGGTGTTCGAGCATCACGTTCATCGTGGAGATCTGGTTGCCCAGCTCCGTGACCTGCGCTTCATCGCCGCTGATCCTCGAGTCCAGTGAGCCGCCGGGGCCGCTGACGGCGTTGACGAGTCCCTGGAGCTTCTGCGACCACTGTTCGAGCATCTGCTGAGAGCCCGTCGGGTTCGCCTTGATGGCTTCCGCGAGCTTCGTCGGTTCGAGCGTCAACAGACCTTCCAGCGATGACTGCGTGGAGGCACCCCCGCCCGTGCTTTCGCCGGTGCTGAGGCCGATGTCGAGCGGGCTCGACATTTCCGGATCGAGCCCGGCGATGGATTCGTACATCGTGTCGCGCATGTTGTTCAACAGGCTCGTCAGTTCGATGTCACCGAACAGCGCGCCGACCCCGAGCTCGCCGCTGGTCGGCTTGACGGGCGGCTTCGTCGCAAGCTCGGCCTGGACCGCTTCGACGGTCGCGTTGTAGGCGTTGACGAAGGTCTGCACGTGCGCTTCGATCGCGCTGAGGCTGGGGCCGGGGGCTTCGACGTCGATCGTCACCGGCCCGGCGGGGGTGAGGCCGCCCAACGTGAGCGTGATGCCGGGGATCGCGTTGGTCACCGTGTTGGAGGTGGAGCTGCCTTCGACGCCGTCGACGGTGTATTTGGCGTTCTTGCCTTCGCGCGCGGTGCCCGCCGTTTCGCTGAGCGCTTCACCCGTGACCTTGATGTATTCGCTGCCGGTGCTGCCGGTGGCGCGATTGGACAGGACGATCGAGCCGTCTTCGAGCACCGCCGCGTAGACCGTGGCGCTGGCGTTGGCGTTGATCGCGCTCGCCAGTTCCTTGGCGCTCTCGCCCGCCTTGACCGTGAATTCGTGGCCTTCGATCGTCAGTTTCTGTTCGCCCGCGGGGCTTTTGAAGGTGAACGTCCGCTGCGCCGAGTTGGCGAGCTGCGTGACCTCGACCTCGTAGCCGCCGACGCCTGCGCCGGACTTGGCGACGGCGCCGACGCGGGCCGGTTCGCTCGAGATGACGTTCTGCACGCTTTCGAACAGCGAGGGCAGAGCGAATTCGGAGGCGGCGGTGGCCACCTCCTGAAGACTCGAGCGGACCTGCTGCAACTGCGACTGCTCGGCCTGGATCTTCTGCTGCTCACCGGTCAGGTGCGTGACGGGCTCGCGTTCGACGCCCATCAGCGCACCGATGATCTTCGACGTTTCCAAGCCCGAGGCCAGGCCCGAGATAGTGATCGGGGCGCCGCTGGTGGCGTTGACGCCGAGCGATGACGCGGACATCGCCGGGCGACCTACTCCAGCGGCCTTCCGGCCGCCAGCTCGAGCGCCTCGGCGACCGACAACGTGCGCTGCGCGTTGCCGTCGCGGTCCTGGAGCTCGATGCTCGTGCGACCGTCGTCGGCCGTCAAGAAGCGTACGTGCTCGCCAGCGTCGCGCAGCGCTTCGTCGATTCTGCCGGCGGCGGCGATCTGCTCGAGCACGTACGGCGGCGGACCGCCCCTGCTCGCGACGACGTCCGGCGCCGTGTCGAGCGGCGTTACGCCGGCGGCGAAGGAGCCGGTGTCCTCGGTGCTGGTGACTGCTTGGGCGTCTGTACTCGACAGGCTCAAATGGCCCTCAATAGGCAGAAGGGGCGAGCTCATATGGCGTTTTCTCCCTGAAAACGTGGTTACGCGGTCCAATCCATGGGCCGCCTCGCGCTTGCGTTCACCGTGTTCATCGACGGCCTCTGCGGAAACTTGAAGTATCTCCTGCAACTGCGACATGGTTTGCTCGAATCGCACCTTCGGCCTCGCTTCCTCAGGAGGCGCCGGCCTGCGAGAGCAGGCTCGCGGCGGCCTCGTTGTCGGGATCGCGCGACAGCGCGGCGGCGGCGAAATCGCTCGCCTCACGCGGCATGCCGCGCGCCGCGGCAATGCTTGCCAGCCCCACCAGCGCTTTCGTGTCCGGCCCGTGCTGGCACACCGCCATCCACTCCTCCGCCGCCGAAGCGGCGAAGCCTCGCCGCATGTACATCTCGGCCAGCAGCACATGACGCTCACGCTCGCCGAGCGGGGTCCGCCGCAGCAGCCCGAGCAGCGCTTCGAAGCTCTTGAAGTCATGGACCCGCAGCAGCGCCTCGAGCATCACCGTCAGCGGTGCGACCGCCTCCCCCGCCAGGTCGATCTCGGTGTGCCCGCTGCTCGCGAGCTGGCGCCACGCGGTGAACACGTCAAGCTCCTGCGCATCCATACCAGCCGCGCGGGCGCGGGCGAGCGCAGCCGCGGTGGCGGCGCCGTCGCCCCCCGCGATGCGCGCGAACAGCTCCGTCCGGCACGCGATCACCGCCAGCGGGTCATCGCGGCCGAGCGCCGCCGCCTCCGCGGCCGCCTCGCCGTAGCGTCGCTGCGCGAGCAGGGCCTCCGCGAGCGCGACGCGCGCGCGGCTCGAGTGCGGCTGGCGTGCGAGCACCGCCCTGAACTGAGTCTCGCCGACGCTCGTGGCACCGGCCTCATAGAGGGCGGTCGCGAGCAGGAAGCGGGCAGCAGGCGCGGGGTCGGGCATGTGCCGCTCGAGCTCGCCCACCACGGCCTCGGGCGCCATCCCGCCCGCCAGCAGCGCGCTCGCGTAGGGGAGCACCGAGCCGACGTAGTAGCGGTGCTCGCGTACGCAGTACTCGAGCTGCTCGACCGCGCGCCCGAGGTCTCCTTCGGCACGCCTGAGCTCGGCGAGGTGCAGGCGCGGCAGGTAGCTGCCGGCGCCGACGGTCGCCGTGTACGGGCGCGGCGCGTCGCCCATCTCGATGCAGCGTTCGCAGCGCTCGACTGCCCGCTCGCGCTCGCCGAGCACGATCAGGGCGCGGGCCTGCTCGAGCACGAGATCGGTGAAGCCGGGAAAGCGCTCGAGCCCGTCTTCGGCGCGCTCGAGGGCGTCGTGCGGGCGCCCGCACGCGCGCAGGGCCTTCACGAGGCGGCTCGCCAGGGCCGGCGCGAACTTGTGCTGGTCGCGGTCCGCCGCCGCTTCCAGCAGCTCCCACGAGCGTTCGAGCTCGGCGAGCGCCGCCGCGTCATCGCCGGCGGCGGCGTACTCGCAGCCGAGGTTGTAATGCAGGAACGGCGTCGGCGCGCTCTCAGCCCGTTGCAGGCGCAGCAGCTCGATGTTGCGGTTTGACTTCTGACGCTCGTCGCGCACGACGCCCAGGTAGCCGTAATGCTCGACGCGAACGCTCGTCGCCTCGATCCGCTCGGGCAGGTAGCCCGGCAGGCGGTGGGCGATCTGCTCGTGCACGCGGCCCTCGAAGCGATACTCAGGGCGGTTGCGGAACACGCGCAGCGCGTTGTGCGCGACCGCCGTGCCGTCCTGGAGATCGCCGGTGTAGTTCGTCTCCGACAGGTAGAACGCCTCGCGCCATGTGCGCCCTGTCAGCGAGCGCAGCAACGCGGCATCCTCCGGTACGAGCACCTCGTCGGCGTCGAGGTACATCAGCCAGTCGCCGCGCGCCGCGTCGAAGGACACGTTGCGCGCCTGCGCAAAGGACCCCGACCACTCGTGCTCGATCACGCGCGCGCCGAACGAGCGCGCGATCTCGATCGTTTCGTCGTTCGAGCCGGTGTCGACGAGCACGATCTCATCGACCGCACCGGCCACCGCCGCCAGGCAGCGCGGCAGCATCTGCTGCTCGTCGCGGACGATCATGCACAGGCTCAGGCGCAGGCCTTCGGCGGGCCTGGCGCGGGCCGCGATCTCGAGCGCCCGTCAGCGCGAGCTCGGGAAGCGCCGCGCGCAGCGGCGCCCGGCGCGCGAGGCCGCGCCCCTCGCGCCGTCGCGCCGCCAGCTCTCGGAGGTGGCGCTCTGCGCCTGGGAGCTCGGGGTCGAGCCGCCGTGCGGCCTCCAGCAGCGCCTCTGCGGCGTCAAGGCTCCACAGCTCGAGCAGCGCCAAGCTGGCCAGCCTCAGCAGCCGCGGCTCGCTGGGGGCGCGCTCGAGCAGCTCCAGAGCGCCGCCGGCAACCGTCACGAGCAGCGCCGGCGAACGTGCGGCAGTTGTGCTCGCCCGCGCCGCAAGGCCCGCCTCGACGAGGCTCACGCCCGCCCAATAGCGCCGGTGCGGATCGTCGATCGCCGCGATCTGACCGAACAGCTCGCGGTATCCGCGCAGGTCGTCGCCGGCCAGCAACTGGCGAGCCCGCGCCGGCAACTGGGTCGCCGTCACGGAGCGTTCCTGGTGAGTCGGGCCTGAGAAGCGGAGGACCATGTCCTGGCTTGGTCATCGACCGGCGATGCTCATCTGTGAGCGCGATCCGCAGATGCGCCGGTGGCGGGAACCGCCTTGCAGCGCGCCCGGCCGAGCGGCTCGCGCGGGCGCGTCTCGCGCCCGCCTACGTTTGCTCCCGCTCCGCGTGCGGCGGCAGGGAATATCGGAGCCGCAGCGAATCCAACGCCCGAAATGGAAATCATCGGAAAGCGCGCAACCAGGGTGCCCGTGGCGGAGGTGCTCGCGATCTGGCAGGAGTACCGCAGCAGCGAAGACCGCGAGCTGCGCGACCGGCTGATCTTCATGTTCATGCCGATGGTCCGCTACATCGTCTACCGCAAGGTGCGCGGGGTGCCGGCGCAGTGCGACGTCGAGGACTTCCTCTCGTGCGGACTGGAGGCGCTGATCCGCTCGATCGAGCGCTACGACCCCGAGAAGGGTGCGACGCTCGAGCAGTACGCGTGGACGCGCATCCACGGTGCCGTGCTCGACGAGCTGCGCCGACACGACTGGGCGCCGCGCTCGCTGCGCCGCGACGAGCGCGAGATCAACAGCGCCCGTGAGCGCTTCCTATCGCTGCACGAACGCCAGCCCACCCGCGAGGAGCTCGCCGCGGCGGTCGGGATGACGCCGGGCGAGCTGACGCGCCGGCTCGACCAGGTCGCGCTGGCGGAGGTCGGCTCGCTGAACAGGATCGTGCGCTCCGACGAGAGCGCCACGATCGAGCGCATCGACACGCTCGAGAGCGCCGACGAGGAATGGGACCCGATCGTGCAGGCCGAGCGCCACGAAGCCAAGGCGCGCTTCCGCAAGGCGTTCGCGCGCCTGTCCGACCAGGAGCGCGAAGTGGCGGTCCTGCTGTATGTCGAGGACTGGACGCTGCGCGACATCGGCGAGCGCCTCGGCGTCTCCGAGAGCCGCATCTCCCAGATCCACACGCGGCTGCGACTGCGCCTGTATGAACAGCTCTCCGGCGAGCTGCCGCTGTTCACCTCAGTGCGCTGAGCTCAAGAACCGTGGACGGCGGTCGAACACCCGAGGCAGATGGATCTCGGTCTTGACATCGCCGCGTCGGGAATGGTCGCCGAGCAGATCCGCCAGGATCAGCTCTCCAACGACCTCGCCAACGCCGCCACGCCGGGCTTCAAGCCCGACGAAACCCCACAGCACAGCTTCGGCTCGATCCTGATCGCGAACACCGAGGGCGGCGCCGCCGTCGGCGCGGTCAACCAGGGCGTCTCGCTGGGCAAGGCCTACACCAACATGACGCCCGGCACGATGCAGGAAACCGGTGAACCGCTCGACTTCGCGATCGAGGGCGACGGCTTCTTCGCGGTCAAGACCGCGCAGGGCATCCGCTACACCCGTGACGGGCAGTTCACGACCTCCGCCGCGGGCGTGCTGACCGACACCAACGGCGACCCGGTGCTGGGTGCGAAAGGCGCGCAGATCAAGGTCGGCGCCGGCGGCACCGTGCCCCCGAGCGCAGTCGGCGTGTTCGAAGTCCCGGGCGCCGTCAAGCAGGGCGAAAACCTTTACACGGGCACCGCCGCCGGCAAGCCCACGGGTACGGTGCGCCAGGGCTCGCTCGAGGGCTCCGGCGTTGACGCCGCCAAGGTGATGGTCGAAATGATCACCTCGCTGCGCAGCTTCCAGTCAGGGCAACAGGCGATTCAGTCGATCGCCGGGACCCTGCAGGAGGCCGCCTCCCAGGTCGGCGCACTGCCTTCCTAGGCAGCGCGCCGGCGCCGCTCAAGTCCCAGGGACGATGGCCGATCACCGGGAGGAAGAGCTCCCCGAGCCCCGGCTGGACCGCCATGCGGAGGCCCGGGTTCGCCGATGACCACGAACAGGATGGGCCGATGCTCGAAGGTCTGTATTCCGCAGCAGCAGGCATGTCAGCGCAGCAGGAACAGCTCGACGCGATCAGCAACGATCTCGCGAACCTCTCGACCGACGGATACAAGTCCGAGCGGGTCTCCTTCAGCGACCTCCTGTACAGCCCGGTGAACGTCGCCGGCACGGTCAGCACCGACGGCGCCGGCGCGAGCGCCAAGGTGATCGGCCGCAGCGAAGCACAGGGCTCGATCACCGAAACGGGCGATCCGCTGGACCTCGCGATCGAAGGGCCGGGCTTCTTCGAGTTGACGCGCTCGAACGGCCAGAAGTCGCTGACACGCGACGGCAGCTTCGACGTCGACGCGAGCGGCACGATCGTCAACTCCGAAGGCAGCACCCTGACGCCGCCGATCAAGCTGCCGGCCGGCGTCTCGCCGAGCCAGGTGAGCATCGGCCCCGACGGGACCGTCAGCGCCGGCACGCGCAAGCTCGGCCAGATCAAGCTGGTGACGGTGACCTCGCCCGAACACCTGCTCGCGGACGGCGCCAACGGACTGACGCCGAGCGCCGCCAGCGGCGCGCCGCACCCGGCCACGGGGAAGCTTCATCAGGGCGCGCTCGAGGCCTCGAACGTGAACGTCGCGAGCGAAATGGCGCTGATGGTCAGCACCCAGCGCGCCTACCAGATGAACAGCACCGCGATTCAGACCGAGAGCCAGATGATGTCGATCGCCAACCAGCTGCGACCGCCCTCATGAGCCTTCCCCCGGTGACCGGCTCGACCAGCGCGCCCGCCGTCGATCAGGCGCTCGAGCCCGCGTGGGTGCGCCGCGGCTCGACCGCGACACAGCAGGCGTATGCGAGCGCACTGGCTTTCGAAGAGACGCTCGTGGAACAGCTCTCACAGTCGCTGGCGAGCACCAGCGGGCTCGACGGCGAATCCTCCGAAGGCGGGTCGAGCTCGGAAGCGGGCGGCTCGGAAGGCAGCGGCGCGAGCAGCTCGCCGATCTCCTCGATGCTGCCACAGGCGCTGAGCGCCGGCGTCATGCACGCCGGCGGCCTGGGACTGGCGGCGCAGCTGACGCACGATCTCGAAGCCGCGAGCGGCGCTCCCAAAACGACGACGGCGAGCGGGGGGACCAGCACATGAGCCCGATGGCGCTCGTCGGACACCCGGCCGCCCAGCAGGACCGCGCACTGGCTGCCGACGTGCTCGCCCACCTCGACGCGCAGATGGCCTCCGCGCGCAGCCTGCTCGAGGTCGTCCTCGAGCAGGGAGCGGCGATCCGTGCGCGCGACGTGCACACGGTCGTGCGCCTGGCGGGCATCCTGCGCGGGGAGATCGGACGACGCCAGCTGCTCGAGGAGGAGCGCTCGCGTCTGCTCGCGCGCAGCGGCGAGCGCTTCGGTGTTCCCGCCGAGGCGGTCACGCTGGCGCTGCTGAGCACGCTGATGGACGGCCCCGGCGCGCAGCGCGCGAGCGCCCGCAGCGCCGAGCTCCGAGGCCTGCTGCACGAGCTGCAGCGCGAACACTCGTGCAACCGCGCCCTGATGCAGATCGAGCTCGGCTTCCTCGACCACCTGATGGGGATGCTCTCACTCGACGGGGTCGACGGCTACGACACCCACGGCTCCTCCAAGTCCATCACGCGGGCGCGCCCCCACGGCGCCCTGCACGTCCTCGACCTGCGCGCCTAGGCCATGCCGATTCCATCCTTGCAAGGACTCCAGACGGCGCTCAGCGGCCTGATCGCCGAGCAGACGGCGCTCGACACGACCGGCAACAACATCGCCAACGCGAACACCGAAGGCTACTCGCGCGAGACCGCGCTGCTGGAACCCAACGAGCCGCTGACGATCCCGGCGATCTCCTCGCAGACCGGCAGGGGCGCCCAGCTCGGCACCGGCGTCACCGTCGCGACCATCACCCGCATTCGCAACACCTATCTGGACGCCCAGTACCGCACCCAGAACAGCGGGCTGAGCTCGGCGAGCACACAGTCGGAAGTGCTGGAACAGGCGCAGGCGGCGTTCAACGAACCCTCGACTTCCGGGATCGCGAGCCAGCTGTCGAACTTCTGGACCGCATGGAACAACCTCGCCGTGTCGCCGGCCCCCAGCGAAGCGGCCAAAGACGCTGTCGTGGCGGCCGGTCAACAGCTCACGACCGTCTTCAAAGAGCTCAGCGCACAGCTCGCGACGATCTCCACCCAGGCCGGCGAACAGTACAACGCGCTCGCCGGGCCGGCCGGCGAAGTCGAAGTCGATGCCAACCAGATCGCACAGCTGAACGGCCAGATCAAGCTCTCCGAAGAAGCCGGCCAGACGCCCAACGACATGCTCGACCGTCGCGACCAGCTGCTCGACAAACTCTCCTCGCTCGCCAACATCACGGTCACCGAAGAACCCGACCACATGGACACGGTGAGCTTCGGCGAAGCGGCCAAACCGCTCGTCGAAGGGACCACGGTCAACTGGCCGCAGACGTTGACCGAATCGGCCGGAGGCCGGCTCGGCGCGCTGCTCGCCCTGACCGGTCCCGGCGGCGCGCTGACCGCGCTGCAGAGCGGGCTCGACACGGTCGCGGAAACGCTCGCAGAAACCGTCAACGAACACCTCGCCACGCCCTTCTTCTCAGGCACCACGGCAGCGACGCTGACGGTCGCGGTCGAACCCTCCGAAGTCGAAGCCTCCGGGACCGGAGCCGCCGGCGCCAACGAAGTCGCACAGGCAATCGCCGCGCTGCGCGGTGGCGCCGCCGAACAGGGCTACGCGGCGCTGGTGGAGAAGGTCGGCAGCAGCGTGCGCGCCGCCGGCGACGAACAGAGCAACCTGCAGACGACCGTCACCGCGATCAGCGACCAGCGCGAGAGCGTCTCCGGCGTCTCACTGGACGAAGAAATGACCAACCTGATCACCTTCCAGCGCGGCTACCAGGCCTCGGCGCGGACGCTGACCGCGATGAGCGAAATGCTCGAAACGCTGATCGAGCACACGGGCGTGGTGGGGCTGTAGCCATGAGCGAGCGCATCACCCCAGCGATGGTCACCAGCGCGACGCTCAACGACCTGAACGCGTCGCTCGGATCACTGACGCGCACGACCGACGAACTGTCCTCGGGCAAAACGATCCTCGAACCGTCGGACAACCCGTACGGCGCGAGTCAGATAATCGACCTGCAGAGCCAGCTCGAAGGGCTCAGCTCCTACGAAAGCAACGCGCAGGACGGGATCTCGTGGGAGAACACGGCCAGCACCGCGATGTCGAGCATGGGCCAGGCCGCACAGCGCGTGCGGGAACTGCTGGTGCAGGGCGCCAACGGCACCTACAACGCGAGCGACCTCGAAACGATGGCGCTGCAGGTCGAACAGCTGGCCGAAGGCATCAAGCAGGACGCCAACACCCAGTACGCCGGGCAGTACGTGTTCTCGGGGACTGCGACGACGACCGCGCCCTACGAACAGGGCGCCGAAGACGAATACCAGGGCAACGCCGAAACCGTCAGCCGTGCGGTTGGACCCGGGGCGACGGTCACGATCACCACGAACATCTCGACGCTGCTGGGCAACGGCGAAGCCTCAAAAGACGGCAAGCTGCTCGACACGCTACGCACGATCGCCAAGAACATGCGCGCGGGAACCCCCGAAGCGCAGGAAGCACTCGGCACCACCGACCTGCAGAACCTCGAAGGCAACCTCGAAGCGCTGACTCAGCTGCAGGCGGCGGCGGGGAGCGCGACCGATCAGCTGCAGACCGCGTTGAGCCGCAACGAAGACCTGCAGAGCTCGATCTCGCAGGCGCTGTCGAACACCGACGACACGAACGTCGCGACGGCCTCGATCGCGTACGCGAACGAGCAGGCCGCGTACGAGGCCGCGCTGCGCGCGGCCGCGAGCATCGTCCAGGAATCGCTGCTCAACTTCCTGCAGTAAGACCAACGCCAAGGAGAACCGCATCATGTCCGTCACATTCGAGAGCATCCGCTTCGGCACCGTCGAGATCGACGAGCAGGACGTGATCGAGTTCCCGTTCGGGCTGATCGGCCTCGGAGGCCTGAGCTACACGCTGCTTGACCGCAACCCGGGCAGCGGCTTCCTGTGGCTGCACGCGGTCGACAACCCGGCGCTCGCGCTGCCGGTCGTCAGCCCCTTCCAGTTCTTCTCGACGTTCACGCTCGAGATCGCGCCCGAGGACCGCGAGCGCACGGGCATCGAGGACGCCACGGGAGCGACGCTGTACGTGACCGTACGGGCGACGCCCAACCCCGCCGACATAACCGCCAACCTGCGCGCTCCGCTGCTGATCCTTGATGGGCGCGGCTACCAGGTGCTGAACACGCACCAGGACGCTCCGCTGCAGGCGCCGCTGTTCGCGCTTACCGCAGAGACGCGAATTGCTTCATAATCAGCCTCGATGCTGATCCTGACGCGTCGTCCCGGAGAGCGCGTCGTCATCGGCGACGAGATCCTGGTGACCGTCATGGGGGTCAGCGGCCACACCGTGCGGCTGGGGATCGCGGCGCCGAGCGGTGTGCCGATCTACCGCGAGGAGATCTGGCTGGCGGTGCGGGAGGAGAACCGAGCTGCTGCAGAGGCGCAGGCCGACGCGCTGCCCGCCGCGCCGGTCGAGCGCGGCGCAGCGCGGCCCGCAAGCGCGCCCGCTGACGCGGCTGCGAGCGAGGAGCCCCCAACGGGCTCCTGAAGCACCCTCGCTCAGCGGCTGCGCGCCAGCTCGCTGAAGCGCTCGCCGCGCTCCTCGAAGTTGCTGTAGCGGTCGAAGCTCGGGGCCGCCGGCGAGAGCAGCACCGCCGAGCCCTCCGCCGCGAGGCTCCGTGCGAGCTCGACGGCGCCAGCCAAGTCGAGGGCATCGATTGCGCGCGAGGACGCCACGCCGGCGCCGCGCGCCGCGGCCACGAGCCGGGCGCCAGTCGTCGGCACCCCGATCACGGTCGCGTCGGCAGCAGCAAGGGCGCCCGCGAGCCGGCTGTAGTCCTGGCCGCGGTCCTGGCCGCCGGCGATCAGGACCAGCGCGCGAGCGGGGAAGCTCGCGAGCGCGGCGATCGCCGACTCGGGGGTGGTCGAGATGCTGTCATTGACCCACTCGACGCCATCGCGCTCGGCGACCGTCTCGAGCCGGTGCGGCAACGCGCGAAAGCCGTCCAGCGCGCCGGGCAGCGGCGCCGGCTCCACGCCGAGCGCTTCCAGCGCGGTCAGCGCAGCGCACAGGTTGAGCACGTTGTGCTCGCCGCGCAGTGGCAGCTCCTCGCTTGTCGCTTGCGGCTCGCCGCGCAGCGCGATCCCCGCGGCCGTAGCGTCCCAGCCGCCCGGCAAGCCGAAGCGCAGCGTCTCGAGCTCCGCAGCGGTCTGCGTCAAGCCCTCGTCGCGAGCGCTCAACACCGCGACCCGCACGCCAGGAAGGCCGAGCAAGCGCAGCTTGTCCGCACGGTAGGCCTGCTCGCTGCCGTGCCAGTCGGTGTGCTCGCGGTACAGGTTCGTCACCAGCGCGACCTCCGGCCCGATCTCCAGATCGGCGGTGTGGTAGCTCGAGAGCTCGAGCACAGTGACCTCGGCGGCGTCGCGATCGAGCAGGTCCAGCGCAGGCACGCCGATGTTGCCCGCCAGCTGAGCCGTGAGCCCGGCCGCGCGCGCCAGATGCAACGCGAGCGCCGCCGTCGTGCTCTTGCCCTTCGTGCCGGTCACGCCGAGCACACCGGCGCCACCGCGGTCCGCCAGCCACAGCGACGTGGCCGTCGTCACCGGCGTTCCAGCCGCGAGCACCGCCTGCAGCTCCAGCCGGTAGATCGACACGCCGGGCGAGCGCACGACGACGTCGCAGCCACTCAGCGCTGCCGCGAGCGCCTCGGGGCGATCGCCATCCCGGACGACGATCCGCACGTCCGGCGCGCGCAGCTTCTCGCGAACATCGGCTTGGGGAGGCGCGTCGAATACCGCCACCGCGATTCGCGCCGAGGGCAGGCGGCGGGCCAGCTGATCGGCGAACGACGCGATCTCGCGGCCGGCGCCCCACACGCCGACGCGTGCGCCGTCAAGCTCCGAGAACCGCACGGACCTCCGCCAGCAGCGACGCCGGCACCGAGTGTTCGTCGCTGAGCGCGAGGACCACGTCGGGATCCCCCGCGTCGGGCGGGAACCGCGGCAGGACCTCGTCCACCAGCCGCCGCACCACGCTGTGGCGGCTCCAACGCTCCTCGCGCGCGAGCAGGCGAATCGCCGCGAGGCTCTCCTGCTCCTCGCCCACGCACTCGAACGGCTTGTGCCCGCCCGTCGCGGTCAGCAGCGCGAAGCCGTCGAACTGGCGCTCGTCGTCGAGCAGGTCCGAGCCGAAGATCTCGCGCAGCTGCTCAGGCTGGGTGAACGGCGCGAGCGCCAGGCACACGAAACGGCACTTGGGGCAGTCGCAGCACCACGAGGCCGCGCGCAGGGCAGGATCGATGCGAAAGATCGCATTGCAGCTCGTGAACGCGTCGTGGTAGCGCTCCATGCGCGCGAACGCGCGCGCGATCGCCAGCTCGGACGCCGGGCGCAGGACCGAGAACAGCCGCAGGCCGGAAGCCTCTTGCGCGAGCGCCGCGCTCAGCAGCCGCTCGGCGTGCAGCCCCTTGCTGAACTGGTGGTTGACCTCGACCTCGTCCCACATGACGTTGCCCGCCGACGCCGAGCGCTCGTTGGCCATCGCCACCGCGTCGAAGCCGTTCAGCGCCGCGCTCAGCAGCGCGACGCACGAGACGATCGCCGTGATCGGCACGTGTCCATTGAGCGCACCCGCCGCGTTCAACGCGGGCAGGCCCGGGTCGAGCGTGCGCGTCGCCAGCAGCCGGGGCAGCCCGGCGGCGGCCACTGTGCGCGCTATCGGCGGCGCGTCGCCGAGCGAGAACAGCGCCAACTCGTGCCCCGAGCGCCTGACGATCTCCAGCCCCACCGCGGAGTCCTTGCCGCCGCCTACTGGGACCAGGATGCGACTTCGCGCAGCGTCAGCCGGCTGCGCGATCGTCCCCACGGCCGTCACCGGCTGCGTGGACGACGCTCCGCCGGCGAACACGGGGCGCGGGAGCGCCGGCAGCTCGTTTGTGTAGGCGAGCTCCGCGAGGCCCTCCGAGTAAAGCGCTTCCAGCAAGCTCGCCACCGCCGGCGGCGGCTCGCCTGTCTCGCAGCTCACCTTCGGGGGAAGCGCGGTCTTGTAGTAGCTCACGCCGGCGACCCAGTGCAGCAGCGCGAGCAGGCCGTCGACGCGCTGGCGTTCGGCCTCGTCCAGCCGTCGCTCCGGGTCGCCGAGCGGGAGGTCGAACACCTCGGTGAACGCGATCTCCTCGTCCAGCGCGTAGCGCAGGGTCACGCGGCCACGATCGTCCAGCTCGCGCGCGGTGAAGCGGAAGCTCTCGAACGCGCCCGGGTCGAACCTGGCGCGCGCCCGTCTGGTCTCGGTTGCCACGGATACTCAGCGTAGAGGCGGCGATGGCGGCACGCGGCCCCGCGAGCCCGCTGATGCTCCCTCGTCGGCGCCCTCCCAGCACGTCCGCCGCTTCGACAGGATGTCAGCGGGTGGCAGGTGGCATACTGTGGAACGTGAAGAAGACCAGTATCTACATTGACCCCGAGGTTGACCGTGCGCTTGCGCGTCGGGCCACCGCTGAGGGCACAACCAAGGCGGCAGTCATCCGCGAGGCCCTCGCTCAGGCCGGCGCAGCTGGCGCTCTCGCAAAGCCTCGCGCGTCTGGGGTATTCGATGGCCCGGGTGATCTCTCCCACGACGTCGACGGTCATCTCGCCAGAACTGGCTTCGGTGAGGGTTGATCGTCCTCGACACGTCAGTCGTACTGGCGTTCATGGACCGCAAGGACGCCAGCCATGAGACGGTACGCGACTGGATCGGCCAAAACGAGCAGGAGCTCGCGACCAGCCCGCTGGTCCTCGCCGAGCTCGATCACCTCGTGCAGCGCTACGGGGGCGCAAACGCGACGCGGGCGCTGCGCGAGGACCTCGCTAACGGCGCCTACCAAGTCGAGTGGTGGCCGACCGCTATGTTCGAGACGATCGCGCTCGCTGAAGCGCACGAGTCGATGCAGCTAGGGCTCACGGACGCCTCGCTGCTCGCGCTCGCGGCACACCTCCAGAGCAGCCAGATCGCGACGCTCGACGAACGGCACTTCCGGGCCGTGAGGCAGCACTCAGGCGAAGCATTCAGGCTGCTGCCCGCCGACGCGGGCTAGTCGTTGGCGGTGACGGCCTCGAGCAGGTCGCGGAAACGCTCACGCGCGTCCTCGCGGCGCGTCGGCAGGTACTCGCTCGGCACCCCGTCCGGGGGCGGCGCATAGCCGCGCAGCAGGTGGCGGGCGACCGACTGGCGGTGGACCTCGTCGGGGCCGTCGTAGATACGCGCCGCGCGGGCGAAGCGGTACATCTGCTCGAGCGGCAGGTCGGTCGAGTAGCCGAGCGAGCCGTGCACCTGCACCGCGCGGTCGACGACGTCGTGAAGCACCTTCGCGCCGTAGAACTTGATCAGCGCCACGTCGGTGCGCGCCGCGCTCGCGCCCTGCGTGTCCATCACCCACGCCGCGTGCAGGGTCATCAGCCGCGCCGCCTGCATCTCCGCGGCGCTGTCGGCGATCCAGTTCTGCACCGTCTGCTTCTCCGCCAGCAGCGAGCCGTGCGCGTGGCGGTAGGTGGCGCGCTCACACAGCATGTCGAACGCCCGTTTCGCCACCCCCAGCCAGCGCATGCAGTGGTGGATCCGCCCCGGCACGAGGCGGTGCTGCGCGAGCAGGAAGCCCTCGCCCTCGCCGCCCAGCAGCGCGTCGATCGGAACGCGCACGCCGTCGTAGGCGATTTCGGCGTGCCCGCCGTAGCCGCCGAGCTGCTCCCACGGATGCTCCATCGTCGGCACGTCGCGCACGATCTCAACGCCGGGCGTGTCCGTGGGGACGATGAACATCGACGCCCGCTGCGCCGGGCGCGCATCCGGGTCGGTGACCGCCATCACGATCAGGAAGTCCGCGATCGAGCCGTTCGAGGAGAACCACTTGAGCCCATCGATCACCCACTCATCGCCGTCGCGCACCGCGCGGGTGCGCAGCTGCGTCGGGTCCGAGCCGGGGGTGTCCGGCTCGGTCATGCTGAACGCGCTGCGCAGGTCGCCCGCCAGCAGCGGGTGCAGCCAGCGGTCCTTCTGCTCGTCCGTGCCCGCCAGCGCGAGGATCTCCGAGTTGCCCGAGTCGGGCGCCGCGTTGCCGAACGCCAGCGGCGCGATCGGCGAGCTGCCCTCGATCTCGTGCATCAGGCCGAGGCGCACCTGGCCCATGCCCTGGCCGCCGAGCTCCGGCGGCAGGTGCGTCGCCCACAGGCCGCGCTCCTTGACCTGCTCCTGCAGCGGCGCGATCGCGCGCCGCAGGCCTTCGAGCCCGAGCTCGTGCCAGATCGACTCCAGCGGCCAGATCTCCTCGCGCACGAAATCCGCCATCCAGTCGAGCTGCTGTTGGAAATCGTGGTCGGTGGAGAAGTCCCAGGCCATACGCGTAGCCTACGCCCTCCGGCTCGTCTTGCCGTGCGCCTCGTGTTTCGCTTTGCCGTGGGTGCTGTGCTTCGCTTTGGCCTGGGGTCTGCGCCTTCGGCACCCGGACACGGCGATCTCGGTTGTCTGTTTGAGCACCGCGCCGTTCTGGCCGGTGATCGCGGTCGGCATCGCAAGGCTCTGTCCGCACATGCTCCCGTTCGCCTTCGCCGGGAGATTCGCCGCAAGCAGCGAGTGCGGACCGGCGTCGAGCAGCAGGTCGAGCTCCGAGAACGGGACGTCCGGCAGCGAGCGGAACGTGCCGGAGGCGATCCCGCCTTTGACGCTCGTCTGTCCCACCATCTCGACGAGCATGCCTTCGCCGCGCAGCACCAGCGCGATCTCGGGCAGCGCGGCACGGCCGTACGAGACGACGTACACCGGCCCGCTGAGCGGCTGACGCACGACCGGTGTGAGCACCGTCGCGCTGCCTACAGCTGACGCAGCCGGACAGCTCGCGGGGTTCGCTTCGAACGCCGCCGCCGTGCATGCCTTCTGCAGAGTGCTCAGCCGCGGGACCATGTGCTTGGGCAGGTCGAGCTTGACGGCGGCGATGTTCGCCTGCCCGGGGGTCGAGGTGATCCGCACGTGCAGGTGCACGCCGCCGGCTTTGTCGGCCGTGGCGTGCGTGAGCGCCGAAAGCTTCGGCTTGAACGCCAGCGTCGCGCAGTTCGCCGCCTGGAAGCGCGATGACACCGCCGCCGTGGCGCCCTCGCTGCTCTCGAGCGCGCCTTCGAGCGCGAGCGGCTGGCAGTCCGTCGGGTTGAACGTGAAGTCCGCGCGGTCGACTTCGAGGTTGACCGTCTTGATCTGCAGCGGTATGCCGTCGAGGCTCTGCGGCAGCGGATCGCTGAGGATCGTCAGCGCAGCGGTGCTCGGGTTGACCTCGATCCGCGCCCCGACAACGACCCTTCCGAGCTTGAACGGTCCGGCGACCGCCGGCACCACGATCGACAGGCCGAACGGCGCGCCCTCGTACGGGCCCGTCAGGTACACGTGTCCTTCGTTGAGGAACAGCGGATCCGCGCCTGGTCCCACACCAACTGTCGCGCTGCCGATTTCGCTCTGCGATCCGCATTCGCCGGCGCGCGCCTGCGCTTCCGGGCAGAGCTGGACCTTCGAGAGCATCCCGAGCAGCCCCGGCGGCAGGTGAACGCTGACGTCTTCGATATCCTCGTCCTGGTCCGCGCGCGAGAGGGTGACTGTCAGTGGGCTGAACGCGCCGGCCTGGTTGTCCGTCGTTCCCGCGACAAACGACGGGTGGAACTGTGGCGCCGGACAGCCGCTCAGCGCGAACGGTTCGCTCGTGGGCCCGGCGGCCGATTCGCTGCTGTACGGCGTCAACCACGAGCTCGCCGCGAGCGGCACACCGCAGGCCGACGTGTTCGCCAGCGGCGCGCGCGGTCCGCCGTTGAGACTCAGTTGGATCTGTTCAAAGGGCAGCTGCGGCAGTTCGCTGAAGCGCGCCGTCAGCTGCCCCGTGCTCTGATCGATCGACGTCGCGCCTTCGAGCTTGACCGTCACGCCCGAGCCCTGCGCCTGCACCAGCAGCCGCAGCAGCCTGCCGTCCTGCGCGTCGCTCGGCGTACACGGAGCGCATTCCGGCTGGCCGACGAACACCTCGCCTTCCAGCGGGCTCGACAGCAGCGGCGTCGCGATCTTCACCGTCCCGATCTGCGCCTGCGGCGGACACGTCGCCGCGGCCAGCGAGTCCAGGGCGAACTGCGCCGAGGAGCACGCCTGCAGGCCGGTCGCCACAGACGGTGAGAGCACGACGCCCGCCGGCAGGCTCACCGTCGCGTTGCGCAGGTCCGGCGTCGCCAGCGCCGTCGGGCTTTCGTTCTGGGGAACGTGCACCGCGAGCGCGTAACCGCTCGGCGTGCCCGCCTGGGTGGTTTCCGGGGCGAGCGTCAGCGACGGGGCGAACGAGAGCTCCTCGCAGCCGGTGATTGGCAGGAGCGACACTTCCAGCAGGCGCGGCAGAGGCTGTTCGGGCAGCGCCCGTTCGATAGGGCTCTGCCACGAGTCTGCGGTCGCCGGCACCAGAAGTTCGCGGGCGCCACAGTTGCTCGGTAGGGTCAGGAACGGCTTGGCGGGCGCGTCGCTCGGGCAGCCGGTCTGTTTTTCCACGCCGCCCGACACCGCAATTTCCGGTTTGCAGAATTCGCTTTCCTGCTGACCGCCTTCTCCCAGCGTTCCTTCGCGTTCGAGGTCGTGGCTCGCTGCCGCCGGCACGCCCCACAGCGCCAGGATCGCGCCCTGCAGCGGACCGGCCTCCGGGATGTCGTTCAACTGGGCAGTCAGCCCGTAGTCTTCGTTGCTGCGAACGTGGAAGAACAGCGGAACGTGCCCGATCCCGGCCACCGAGAAGCCCAGCTCGGCAGGCTGCCCAGGCGGCGGCACTACGTCGAACACCGGGAACACCGCCGACGGAAACGCACCGTAGAACGACGGCTTGACCGTCCCGACCTGCGTGTCGACGGGGCAGTTGAGCTTTTCCCTTTCCAGGAACGCCTGCTGGCTGCACCGCGGAACAGCATTCGGATCGCCCACGAGCCCTGGCGGGAGCCCCACTTCCAGATCCTTGGGAGCGGCGTTCGCGAGCGGCGATTCGGTGCCGTCGTTGCCAGCAGACGGGGATTCACGTGCGCTGACGTTGAACGCGAGGCTCGTCGTCAGCTCGAACGGATGCGAGCCTGCCTGCGTGTCCGGCTGCCCGCTTTCCCCGACACTATCGAAATCGAAGAACGACAGGCCGAAGGGCACGGGTTCGGCGTCGAGCGGCGTCGTTTCGCCCGTCGAAGCGCTCGGCGCGCCGCCGCCGGAGACGGTCGCGGAGTTCGGGCCGAGGGCCTCGACTCCAGCGAGAATCGAAACGACGATCGTCATGACGATCGTCGTGCCCGGCAATATCCGGCCCTGTTCGGCGCTTTCGACGACACCTTCTTCGTAGGTGCAGGTGACTGATCCCGTGACCGGCGGTGTCGGGCATGTCAGCTCGTACCTTGGCGACCCGCTGCCGTTGGCGCCTGCGCCCATGGCTGTGACGCGCGTCGCCGTCACACCGGCGGGCAGGACGTCGGTTACAGTGACCGTGCTTTTCAGGGTCGTCGGCAGTCCGCCGTCGTTGCGCACGATCAGCACGTAGGCGTCGGACGTGGCGCCTGCCCGGAAGAAGGTTGGCTGTGACTCGGACGCGATGCTCCAGTGCGGGCTCGCTGAAGCTGCCGGCGAGGGCGCTGCCCCGACCCCGCCGGCAGCGAGCAGCGCCGCCAGCAGTGACAGCACTGCGCTGATCTTTCGATGGAGGGTGCCATCGCGCAGACGGCTCATCCGGCTCACGCTCGCGACCGGCGGTGCCTGGCCACGTCGCCGCGGCGAACTCTCCCGGTTTTCGGCCCGTAGCGCCGCTCCGCGGAGAGGGTGCATGCAGAGCGCCGCTTCTTGCTCTTCAGCTTCCTGCACGCCGACAGAGCGCGTGCGAGCAGCTGCTTGCGGGTCAGCTTCGGCGGTGGTGGCCGAGAGGGCGGAGCGAGGTTCCCCACACCCGCAAACGACGCCGAGCCGGGCACGGAGAACGTCGGCGGCGCGTTCAACGGTTCCTGGCACGCGCCACCGACGCACTGCGCCGCGGTGGCCGGCCCCGCAAGACCGCCGTCGACACGCGCGTCATAGACGTCGGCGAGTTCGTCCCGATCGCTCGACGCCAACCGTTCACGAGTCGCTAGGAAGACGTCGTTCCCGCTCGCGCTCGCGTCGAGGAAGACCGCTTCGCCGCCGCCTTCCATGCCGGAGATAAGTTGCGGCGCGCCGTTCTCGTACTCGAACACCTTCACGTTCCCACCAGCGAGCCCGGGCACGAGCGCGTCTGGGGAGGAGAAGAACAGGCGGCTTCCGTCGTCGCTCAGGCTCCGCGGTTGGTGGAAGGACGTACTCACGCGTTCGCCCAGCCTCGCGCCAAGGAAGGCACTGCCGAGTGGGGGCTCGCCGCTGGGATCGCACGATGCGCACACGAGCTGATCGGCTTCGGCGCTGTACTCAAAGACCTCGTGGTCCGGTTCTTCGGTCACCCGATCCTCGTTGTCGTATCCCGTCAGGGGATTGACCGACATGAACGCCAGGTGCCTCCCGTCGGGCGTCACGTACGCTTGCGACTCGGTCGGGCGACTGGTCCAATCGGCGATGTCACTGTGATATTCGAGTTCTCCTCCTCTCAGCGCTTCGATGTTTTTTTCTTCTTGTAGGTTCGGCGGCTGCAGAGTGGCGATGAACGTCACGGCACTCGCGCCATCGGCGGCTTCGTGCCAGACGTACAGGTTCGGGCTGCCGCTGGTTGCGCCCGCGGCCAGGTTGCCCTCGGCGACGAAGTACGCATAGGAGCCGTCTTCTGAGACGCCGACAACTCCCAGGACGCTCGCGCCGTTGAAGTCTTCTTCTTCTTCGTTTTCTTCGTGTTTCGCGTCCACGGTCAGATCCGTCAGCGTCCGGGTGGCGAGGTCGTAGCGGTAGAGGTCGTCACCCGGGTTTTCTCGTGGCAAGGCGCCCGACGTGGGTTCGGCGCCGGTGTACGACTGCTTCGTCAGCGCGGCTTTGCTCGTGAAGTACATGACCGAGCCGTCTGCCGACGCTGCCCAGAAGCGCGCAGGCTCAGCGTTGCAGACGCCTGCTTCCGTTTCGCAGTCTCCAGAGCGCGCTCCTGGAGCCGGAGCGGAGATCTCGGTCGTCGAGGAGCCGTCGATGCGGTCGTAGAGCTCCATCATGCCCGCCTGTTCGAGGTCTGGTTCGCCTTCTGCGGCGGCCTCGAAGAGAACGTCTGCTCCGCTCTGCGATATAGCGTGCGCGAGCTCGTGCGCGTGTTCGCTAACGGTGTTAATCCCGCCGCCGGCGGTCGCGCCGTGCATGTCGATTTCGCCGTCGGGCAGGTACCCGACGAGGCGCACTTCGCCGTCCGCCGTTTCGTAGAGGTTTTCTACGCCAGATCCCGGGGCGCCGGCGACGAGAGCGTCGTTGGCCTCGAAGATGATGTGGCTGAAGTCGCTCGAGGCGCCGGCGAACGCAGGCACGTCCTGCTGTTCGAAGCAGCGGCCGCAGCCCGCTTCAGGCGGGTTCGGCGGCGTGATCACGGTCACGAGCGAGTAGGCGCCGCTCTCTGAGCGCTGGAACAAGTTGTACACGCCTGACGGCGCAGCTTCGGTCAACTGCTGCAGCGGCACCCGCAGGATCGCTTGCGACAGGTCACCCGAGAACGCGTAGCTCACCTTCGCCAAGCCATTCGCGGGGGCCTGGGGTGTCGGCGGCGTCAGTGGCGTCGTCTGCCAGGCTGCGGGCCCCCTCGAGGCGAGGTACGCGTTGGTGATGTCGTTTCCGGGCGCGCCGGCAAGTGCCGCGCCGACGTTCATGTACGCGATCGTACACGGCGCGGCTTCTTGGCACGCGGAGCTCTGCGCCGGCTGGAGCGGCTGCAGCGCGACGGCGTCCAGCCCGCCCTTTTCGACGGGCGAGACCTGCTCGTAGGCGCGGCAGTCGGGCAGGTGTTCGGAGGGGCCCGAGCGAAACTGGGCGTTGGGGCACGCAGCAGCAACCGCCGGCGCAGCCTCGATGCTCCCCAACCATATTGCGGCAAGCGCGACTCCGCATGCCCCGAGCACGCGGAGTCGGCTGCTCGTCGATCCGCCGCTGCACGGCGTTCCGCGCATTCACACCTCCTCTGCGCGCCGCAGTCTACCCCCGCGCTACGCCTGCCGCGCCACCAAGCCGGGGCCGATGCTGTCCATCGGCTCCCGGCCTAGTGCCTTTCCCCGGGCGCTACACCTGCGACGAGGCTATTTCCATTCGAGCGAGGCGCCTTCGACTTCTGCCTGGATGCTGCCTGTGTAGGTGCCTTCCGTGTTTTTCCCACCGCACATGCCGCCGGTTCCCTGCGATTTGATTTTGGCGACGTTCGCCGCTGCCGTCACCTTGCCCCCCGAACTCCCGTAGGAGATCGTGTTGAGCGTCTGCGGTTCGATCAGCACTTCGCAGCCGAGGCTTTCGGACGAGACTTCCACGGTGTTTTCGAGCTTCGCGGAGCCGTTGGCGTTGTATTCAAAGTCAGCCGGCGTGACGGTGATGGAGACGCCGAAGCCGATGCACCCGCTGTAAGTGAGGACTTCTTTGTGCGTCACCGATGTTTTTTCTTTCATTTCCCCCGACCCGGTCACCGTCGAGCATTCGATCGTGCCGGCACCGGTTTTGAATATCTGGGCATTGGTGCCTTTGCTTTTGGTTTTGCCGGTTTTAGTGGCGATGAATTCGTGACCGTTCGCGGACACGGAAACGGCGCTGACGCCCGCAAGCGTGAACACTGACAGCAGGACCACTCCGCAAATCATCATTAGGCGCTGCATCGTGTTTCCCCGCTCCTTTGTCGATTGATGACCGACCGCAGGCTGCCGGCTTGTCGATCGAGAACTCTCGGGCTCCATATTGTCATAATTTGGGAGGGTTCCGCTCTCCGGGCCTAGGGTCGTTACTATCCCAGCAGCCTACAGTTCTGTCAAGCGGAAAAGCCCTGCAATTTGCCCACTAGTTTCGCCCGGGTGTTTCTGTCTTTTTGTTTCTGTCTTCTTCAGAAGCGCAGATTTGCCTGCGCCTCGGACCGCGGCGCAGGCGCTCGCCGCGCGCACCCGCCCCTGTAAATTGGGGCCATGGCGAGGCCCGATCCGCTCGAGATGACGCTGCTCCCGGGCGCCCGGGAGCTGCTCGCCGTGCACGAGCGCGAGCTGCCCCAGCGCGACGACCTGTGCGGCGCCTTCTGCGGGGCTCTTGCGCTGAATGCCGCGGGCCTGGTCGGAGAGGACGGCGAGCCGATCGACCAGGACGCCGTCGCGGTCGCGGCCGGGAGCGTCGTGTCAGGGCTGCGCGACGCGGGCACGCTCCCGCACGGAGAAACGGGGCGGCGCGACTACCGCCTCGAGATCCCGACGATCGAGGACCCGGACGTCTCGGGCACGACCGCCGCGGGGCTTGGCGAGGCGATCACCGCGCTGTCAGCCGGCACGCTCGAGGCGATCCCGTACGCGGGGCCGTGGAACGCGGCCACGCTCGCCGGCGTGTTCGAGCTCGCGGCCGCACTGGAACATCCGGTCACGCTCATCGCGAACTTCGCCACACACCACCTGTGGGGCGCACGCCCGAGCCTCAACGAGCTGTTGAGCTACCTGTTCGAAGGCCAGCTCGAGGGCCCCCCGCCCGACTGGCACGTCGGGCACTTCGCGTGCGTGTTCGGGCGTGTGCGTGGCCCCGGTGGCAGCCTGTACGGCGTCGCCGACACCTACCCCGCGCTCGGCGACGGCGGCGTGCACCTGCAGCCGCAGGAGCGGCTCGCGGCAGCACTCGAGCGGCGCGACATGCCAGCCGGCGGGCTGTTCGTCGTGGCGTTCGCCACCGACGCGGCGGCCGTACGCACAGGGGCCGCGGCGCTGGGGCTCACCGAGCGCGTCTGGGACAACGGCACGCTCAGCGTTGAGACGCCGCGGTGAACGGCACCGAGCTCGTCGCGCTGGTCTGCTGCGATCTCGGTTCGATCGTGCGCGGGCGGGCGGTGCTGTCCACCGAGCTGGAGAAGCATCTCCGCGCCGGGATCGGCTGGGTGCCGGCCAACCACGCGCTGACGCCGCTTGGCCCCGTCGCCGAGCCCAACCCGTTCGGCTCGACCGGTGACCTGCGCCTGCTCCCGGACGCCCGCACGCGGGTGCGCGTCGGGCCGGAAGCCGAGCACAGCGCGCTCGAGCTGATGCTCTGCGACATCGTCGATACCGCCGGGCAGCCATGGGAGTGCTGCCCGCGGAGCTTTCTGCGCGACACGCTGAACGAGCTCGAGCGCACGCTCGGCGCGCGCCTGTTGGCGAGCTTCGAGCACGAGTTCCAGCTCCTGGCAGGGACCGCACCGGCACTGCCGTTCACGCTCGACGCTCAGCGGCGCGTCGATCCGTTCCCAGCGAAGGTGATGGGCGCCCTGGTGGACGCCGGCGTCGAGCCGGAGCGCTTCTTCGCCGAGTACGCCCCGCACCAGTACGAGATCCCGGTCGCGCCCGCAGAGGGTGTCGCCAGCGCCGATCGCGCAGTCGTATTCAGGGAGGTCGTGCGCGAGATCTCCCGCCGTGGCGGAACGCGCGCGAGCTTTGCGCCGCTGCTCGACCCCGAGCAGGCCGGCAACGGCGTGCACATCCACCTGAACCTGCTCGCCGCGCGCGGCGCCTGCCTGCTCTACGACCCCGACCGTCCCGCGTGCCTGAGCGAACTCGGCGAGCGCTTCGCTGCCGGCATCCTCCGCCACGCGCGGGCGCTCAGCGCGCTGACCGCACCCAGCCCCGTGTCCGCTGCGCGCCTGCGCCCGCATCGCTGGAGCGCCGGAGCCGTGTGTCTGGCGCAGTGCAACCGTGAGGCGCTGCTGCGGATCCCGCCCGTGATCGAGCTCGCCGACGCGAGCGCCGAGGAGCAGCTGCATCTCGAGTACCGGGGCGCGGACGCGACCGCAAACCCCTACCTGGCGCTCGGGGCGATCGTGCGAGCGGGCCTCGCCGGGGTACGCGAGCAGCTGCCGGCGCCGGCGCTCCTCGACCGCGATCCGGCGCAGCTCGACGCCGAGGAGGCCTCGCGCTTCGGCGTCGGCGCATTGCCACAGACGCTTGCCGAGGCGCTGCAGGCGCTCGCCGAGGACAGCACCGTCCGCGGGTCGATGGCACCGCTGCTGTACCAGGCATACGTGAGCGTCAAGCAGGCCGAGATGCACGCGACCGCGGGTGTCGACCTCGAGGAGCTCTGCCGGCGCTATGGCTCGATCTACTGAACCGCCACTCGAGGCACTGCTGCAGGGCATCGAGCGCGAGCTGCCGCGGGCGATCGCGCTGCGCCGTCGCCTGCACGCGACTCCCGAGCTCGCACACGCCGAGGAGCAGACCTCGGCGAGCATCGCCGCCGAGCTGCCGCTCGCAGGCGAAGCCGTCGCCGGCACCGGCCTGCTCGCGCGAATTGCTCCCCGCGTAACCCCGGACGGCGCCGGCTCGCACGCCGCGCCCGTAGCGGTGCGCGCCGAGCTCGACGGCCTGCCGCTGCGCGAGCGAACCGGCGTGCCGTTCGCGGCCTCAGGCGATGTCATGCACGCCTGCGGCCACGATGTCCACATGGCCGCGCTCGTCGCGCTCACACGCGCCGCACACGCGGTCGCAGACACGCTGCCAGCGCCGTTGCTCGCGGTCTTCCAGCCGAGCGAGGAGGCATATCCCTCAGGCGCGCAGCAACTCGCCGACGGGGCGCTCGGAGAGCTCGCGCCGGCGGCGGTCGTCGCAGCGCACGTGCACCCCGAGCTGCAATGGGGAACCGTGGCGCTGGACCCGGGCACCGTCAACGCCTCGTGTGACGCGTTTGCGATCACCGTCGAGGGAGCGCCCGCCCACGGCGCCTATCCGCACCACGCTCGCGACCCGATTCTCGCGATCGCGCAGGTGGTGGTGGCGCTCCACGCCCAGCTCGGCCGGCGTATCGACCCCTTGAGCGCCGCGTCGCTGACGATCGGTGTGCTCGAGGCGGGCAGCGCCGAGAACCTGATCCCGGCGCAGGCGAAAGCGCGCGGCGCGCTCCGCGCCCACCGGCCGCAGGACCGGCTCGTCCTGCGTGAGCTGGTGGTGGACACCGCCACGGCGGTCGCGGCCGCGCACGGGTGCCGTGCGAGCGTCGAGCTCGAAGCGGGCGAGCCGGCGCTCGAGAATGACCCGGCAATCGTCGCCCGCGCGCGGCGACTGCTCGCCAGCGCCGGGCTCACGGCCGCCCCCGAATGGCGCTCCTGCGGGTCCGACGACTTCGCCTTCTTCGGCGCGCTCGCGCCGCTCGCGATGGCGTTCGTCGGGCTGGACGGCGCCGCGGGCTTCGCGCCGCGCCCGCTGCACCACCCGGAGCTGCTGCCTCCCGATGAGGCCGTCGGCGCTGTCGCGCGCGTGCAGGCACTCCTGTACGTCGCCGCCGCGCAGGCAGCGGCCGACGACGACACGCGAGTCGGCTGAATCGACTCAACCTGAGCGCCGGTACGATTGACCGCGTGCCCGACCGCCTCTACTTCACCGACTCCGACGACGCCAACGCGCTGATCGCCTCGGACCCGATGGCGCTGCTGATCGGCTTCGCGCTGGACCAGCAGATCACCGTGCAGAAGGCGTTCTCCGGCCCGCTGGCGATCAAGGAGCGCGTCGGCACGCTCGACCCTGCGCGGCTGGCGGCGACCGATCTCGAGCTGGTGTTCCGCGAGAAACCCGCGATTCACCGCTTTCCAGCCAAAATGGCCGAACGCGTCCACGCTCTCGCCGAGTACGTCCAGGATGAGTACGACGGGCGCGCCGAGCGCGTCTGGAGCGACGCCGAGGATGCCGATCAGCTGCGCGCGAACATCTCTGGTCTCCCCGGCTTCGGCGAGATGAAGGTCAAGTCGCTCGGCGCGGTGCTCGCCAAGCGCTACGGGCTGAAGGTCGCCACCGGCCTCGTCCCGCCCCACCCCACGCTCGGCGACGTCGACTCCCCCCAGGCGCTGATCGACTACCGGGCCGCCAAGCGCGTACACAAGGCAGAGTGGTCGAAACTGCGGGCGCGGAGGTAGCCGTGGTCGAGCGCATCGGTGACATGCCGGCAGGAACCGTCGGGTTCCGCGCGTCGGCAAGCTGAGCAAGCCCGAGGTCCGAAAGCGCACGCCCGCTGAGTGAGGCATGCCACACACCGACGCCGATGCTCGTGTCAAAGTCAGCTCATCAGAACTCGGCAGGCAGAAGGGGGCGCCGACATGAGTATCGGTCCGTTTGTGCTGATCGTGACGGTCGTCGTGATGTTCTTCCTGGTTCGGTCGATCGTCGACCGGTAGCGACGCGCGACGCTAGACGACCGGCGGCGGATGGCCCTCGGCGCTCCCGGCCAGCATCGGGTCCCAGCCGCACACCAGACACGCGTGACGGAACACCGAGCGGGCGAACGCAACCGCTGTGCCGTGCGGGTCCGGGCTCATCCAGACGTCATCCCAATCGAGGATGTACTCGCCGAGCTCTGCCTCCCAGCGCGCCGCGGGCGGTTCGAGCGCCGCGCCGGCGAAGCCCGCCGGCGCCGGGTGCGCGTACGCGTAGAAAGCCGGCTTGCCGTAGCGCCCATCGCCTGGCCACCAGCCGATCGCGACCTCCTGCGCGTCCATGGCGTTGCGCATGATGAAGTCCTCCGACGGCGGATCGGCCGGGACGCCGGAGAACAGGTTGACGGCCAGGTCGAACGACCCCCACCAGGTGTTCACCGGTGTCGAGCGTCCACGATACGGGGCCCGAAACTCGGCCAGCACGAGCGCGACGCGCGTCGCTGCAGCGAAGTACGAGTGGACGCGCTCGGCGTCGTAGCTCGCGTGCTCCTCGTCCTCGTCCAACGGCACGCTCCAGGCCACCTCCTGCGGCACAGGGTTGATCTCCACCGGCCCGGCGAGCTCCTGGACCGTCCCCAGCAGCTCGCGCGCCACAGAGCCGACCGAGCGATCGGGCATGAGCGCCACGCTTCGCGCGCGGCCATCGCTGTGCTCCACGAGCGCCTGGTGGGAGCGGAGGTCGAGCGCGGCCACGAACGCCCCCGAATCGTCCGGCGCCGGCAGCGGATTCGTCTCGATGCCGCGCGCCGTGAGGCGCAACGCGGCGTGCTGCAGCTCAGGCTCCGGCGGCGCGAGCGCTACCGCGAGCTTGCCCAGGACCTGCGTGTGCGCGTGGAGCGTGTCGCAGGTCGCGCTCCACTGATCGTAGGCGGGCAACGTGGGCCAGCCGGCGGGCATGCCAGCAGACTAGCGCCGTCCTTCCGCCTGGGCCACCGCGATTCAGGTTTCTTTCACGTTCGTCGGTCAGCATCCGTGCATGCGTCTGCTGGTCGTCGATGACGACCCCTCGGTGCGCGAAGCGCTCGCGCTGGTGCTCGACCTCAACGGCTTCGAGGTCGCGACCGCGATCGACGGTCGAGAGGCGATCCGCACGCTCGCGATCGAGTCGCCTGACGCGGTGATCCTCGACGTGCTGATGCCCGGGCTCGACGGGCTCGAGGTCTGCCGGCGGCTGCGCGCGACCGGCAATCGCACGCCTGTGCTGATGCTGACCGCGCGCTCGGAGGTCAGCGAGCGCGTGGCCGGCCTCGAGGCGGGCGCCGACGACTACCTCGCCAAGCCGTTTGCACGCGAGGAGCTGATCGCGCGCCTTCGCGCGCTGTTGCGCCGCACGGGCTGGGAGGGGGACGAGCAGCTTCTGCGCTTCGAGAACCTCGAGCTCGACCCGCTCGCGCACGAAGCGCGCCGGGGCGACCGCGTGCTCGAGCTCACGCGCACCGAGTTCCTGCTGCTCGAACTGCTGATGCGCCATCCTCGCCAGGTGCTCACGCGCGCGACGATCTTCGATCGTGTCTGGGGCTATGACTTCGGGCCGGCGTCCAACTCGCTGGAGGTCTACGTCGGCTATCTGCGTCGAAAGACCGAGGCAGGCGGGGAGCCGCGCCTGGTGCACACCGTTCGTGGGGTTGGCTACGTGCTGAGGACCGCTTCGCGATGAGCTTCCGTCGACGCATGGTGCTGCTCGCGGCTGGCGCGGTGGCCGCCTCGGTCGTGCTCGCGTCGGTCGTCGTGTACGTCGTGACCCGTGGCGAGCTGCTGGGACAGACGGACGCCAGCCTTCGCCAGAAGGTCACGCCCGGGCTGCCCCAGGCGGTCCAGATTCGCACCGACCTCAGCCCGGCGGAAGTCGTTCGGCTCAGCAGAGAAGGCAAGCTGCCGTCACCCGGCTCGCTGGTGACCACGATCGGCATGCATTCGAGCGGCGGCACTGCGGCGGAAGCATCCGCCGTGCTCGCGGCGAGCGAACACTCCTCCTCGGCGGGCGGATCCCCCGCTCCGGTCGCGCGGCTCGTATTTCCCAGGCCGACGCTCGGCGGCGCCACCGGCTATGTGCAGCTCCTGCAGGGCGACGGCAAGATCCTCGGCCCCGAAGACGGACGCTCGCTGCTCCCGATCACCGCCGCCACGCACGCCGTCGCCGCGGGACGACGCAGCGCCTTCTTCAGCGACGCGACCGTCGCCGGTACGCCGGTGCGGATCCTCACCAAGCACGCCCCCGAAGCCCACGGTGTCTGGCAGGTGGCGCTGCCGCTGACCGACGTCGACAGCACGCTCACCCACCTCAAGCTCGTGCTCGCGATCGTCAGCCTCGGCGGTATCGCGCTCGCGGGTGCACTCGGGCTGCTCGTGTCGCGGGGCGCGCTCGTGCCCGTGCGCCGGCTGACGGGCGCCGCGGAACGCGTGGCGCGCACCCACGACCTGACTCATCGCATCGACACCGGCGGAGAGGATGAGCTGGGACGGCTGGCAGAGAGCTTCAACACGATGCTGGCGGCACTCGAGCGCTCGCGCCTCGCGCAGCGCCAGCTCGTCTCCGACGCCTCGCACGAGCTGCGCACGCCGCTGACGAGCGTGCAGACGAACCTCGACGCGCTCGCCCAGGGCGAGCGCCTGGCGCCGTCCGAACGTGCTCGCATCGTCGCCGCTGCGCAGGCGCAGCTACGCGAGCTGACGGTGCTCGTTGGCGACCTGGTCGACCTCTCCAAGACCGATGTCGAGGCGATCGAGGTCGAGGACGTTCGCCTGGACCTGGCCGCGGCCGGGGCACTCGAGCGCGCGCGCCTGCACGCTCCCGACTGCTCGTTCGTGCTCGACGCCGAGCCCTGTCTGGTGCGCGCCGCGCCCGCCAGGCTCGACCGTGCGATCGCCAACCTGCTCGACAACGCCTGCAAATGGAACACACCCGGCCTCCCGGTCGAGGTTCGCGTGCGGGCAGGGCTGCTCGAGGTACGCGACCATGGGCCAGGGATCGCGGCTGAGGACCTGCCGCGCGTGTTCGATCGCTTCTACCGCGCCCCAGCTGCTCGCGCACGACCCGGGTCCGGGCTGGGGTTGGCGATCGTGCGTCAGATGGCCGAGACGCACGGAGGCACGGTACGTGCCGCCAACGATCCCGATGCAGGCGCACGCCTCACACTCGAGCTGCCGCCGGTCGCGATGACCGACTGTGAGTCAGCGGCACTGCGCAGCGACGCGCCGACGGCCTGAGCGGCGTTCAGCAAGCTCCTCGACTCCTCTCAGGCGATTCTCAGGCGCCGAGGGCTACATGTGCCTGGCGCCGCGGCCGGGTAGGCCACCGGCCGGCGGCGCGAACTCGACTGATTCGCAAAGGAGCGTCCATGTCCCGCAGCCCAGCGCCTGCCCTGCTCGCCATCCTCAGCGTGATCGCCGCTCCCGTCGCACTTGCCGCATGCGGCGGCTCCTCGCCGTCCTCCACATCGACCGCCGCCTCCGAACAGCAGGCCGAAGTGAAGAACGCCGACTTCGCCAGGTGCCTGCGCGAACACGGCATCGAAGCGACGGCCGCGACCGGACCCGGCGGCGAAGGGCACGCGGTCAGGGTCCGCGGCGTCGGCGGAGCCGCCAAGATGCAAGCCGCCCAGAACGCCTGCAAGAAATACCAGCCCGCACCGCAGAAGCTCGACCTCTCTCCGCAACAAAAGGTGGAACGCGCCGAAGCGGTCGAAAAGTTCGCCAAGTGCATGCGCGAACACGGCATCGAAGTGCATGCCTCGAGCTCCGAAGGGGGGATCTCGATTCAGATCCACGGCAAGCCGGGTGCCGGGCCCAACCCCGAAAGCCCCGGCTTCCAGAAAGCGCAGACCTCGTGCCAGAAACTGCTTCCCTTCAAAGGCAACGGCACGGCCGGCACGCAGCGAAGCCAGGCGCCGCCCGGCTCATCCGCAGAAAGCGGCTTCGCAACCGGCGGCTGAGCGGTGGACCAGGCGAGCGAGACGCGCTCCTCGAAGCGCAGCCGACTGCGCTGGCTGGCCGCCGGCGCGCTGACGGTGGCCGTGGCGGCCGTCTTGGGGCTCGCGCTGCTCAGCTCCGGCTCCGGCTCCCATCACGGCTCAGATGCCGGCGTGCCCCCCGGCGACACGGCCGCGAGCGTCACCCGGCGGACGCTGTCTGAAAGCTCGACCGTCAGCGGCACGCTCGGGTACGGCTCGACACTGGAACTCTACGACCGGCTGGGCGGAACTTACACCTGGCTGCCGTCCGTCGGTGCGGTCGTCCGCCGTGGCGGAACCCTATGGCGGATCAACGATGCGCCCGTCGTCCTGCTGTTCGGTTCGGTGCCCGCGTACCGGACGCTCGAGCGAGGCGTGGGCGATGGTCCCGACGTCAGCGAGTTGAACCAGAACCTGATCGAGCTCGGCTACGACCCCTACCGTGCGATCACCGACGACGTGTCGTTCAGCGACGCCACAGCCGCCGCCGTCAGGCGCTGGCAAAAGGCCGAGGGACTGCCACAGACCGGCCAGGTCGAACTCGGCCGGGTCGTCTTCGCGCCCAGCGCGAGGCGTGTAACCGACGTCAAGGTCACCCTCGGGCAGGACCCGCCCGGCGCCACCGCGACGACCGCAACGACCCCGACGACACAAACCACCACAACCCCGGCGGCGAGCGAGCCAGGCGGGGGCAAATCGCCAACGAAAAAGCCAGAGAGCAAATCGCCCGGGAAGAGCCCCACCGACAAAGGCTTGGGAAGTCCCGCCAAAGAACCTGCAAAGGGCGAGCCTGCGAAAGATAAACCCGCCGGCGAAAAACCCGCCGAGCAGAAGGACACGGAAAAAGAACCAGCGAGCCAAGCCGGCGACAAGGACCCACCCGCCGGAGAATCGGGCGCGGCGGCCGGCGAGGTCGCCCTCATCACGACCTCCACCCAGCAGATCGTCCAGCTCAAGGTGAAGCCCGAACAGCAGCAGCTCGCCAGGCTCGGCGAGACCGTCATCGTGCAGCTGCCCGGCGGCGGCGAGGCCTCGGGCAGCGTCACCGAAGTCGGAACGGTCGCCAGCGAATCGAGCGCCGCCGGCGACGAAGCGAAGGGCAGCCCCAGTGGCGAAAGCGGCGAATCGACGATCCCCGTGACGGTCACGCTCGACCGTCACATCGCGCACCTCGATGAGGCGCCCGTCAGCGTCCAACTGGTCAAGAGCGTGCGCCACAAGGTGCTCACCGTCCCTGCCACGGCGCTGATCGCCACCGCCGGCGGCGGCTATGCCGTCGAAACGCTCGAACAGGACCGTCGCGTGACGGTGCCAGTGACGCCAGGCATGTTCGCCGGCGGTTACGTCCAGGTCCAAGGCGCGGGCGTGCGCGAAGGCATGACCGTGATCGAGTCGCAGTGAGCGCAGTTCTCGAGCTGTCGAACGTCGTCAAGCGTTACGAGGGTGGCGTCGACGCCCTGCGTGGCGTCAACCTCACCGTTGAAGACGGCGAGCTGTGCGCGATCGTCGGCCCCTCCGGCTCGGGCAAGTCGACGCTGCTGCACATCATGGGCACCCTCGAACGGGCCAGCAGCGGGCTTGTGCGGATAGCCGGTGCCGACGTCGCGCGCGCGTCCGACCGCGCCCTGGCGGCGCTCAGAGCACGTCGCATCGGCTTCGTCTTCCAGCAGTTTCACCTACTGGAGGCCGACAGCGCGCTCGAGAACGTGGCCAACGGCCTGCTCTACACGGGCACCCCCGCCGGCGCGCGCCGGCGTGCCGCGTCAGCGGCACTCGACCGAGTCGGGCTCGGCCATCGGATGCGCCAGACCGCGGCGCGGCTGTCCGGCGGCGAGCGCCAGCGCGTGGCGATCGCGCGCGCCATCGTCAGCTCGCCGGCGATCGTGCTCGCCGACGAGCCGACCGGCAACCTCGACACGCGCAACGGCCACGAGATCCTCGAGTTGCTGGGCGCGCTCAACGGTCAGGGCACGACCGTGCTCGTGATCACCCATGACCGCGAGATCGCCGCCAAGCTGCCGAGGCGGGTCGAGCTGCGCGACGGCCGCCTGATCCACGATGGCGCCTGAGATCGCGCCCAGCCGCCTGCTCGCGGCCGACGTCCTGCGTGTGGCCAGCGTCGGGCTGCGCACACGCCGCCTACGTGCGGCACTTTCAGCGCTCGGGGTCGCGATCGGCGTCGCCGCGATGGTCGCGGTGCTCGGGATCTCCTACTCGAGCAAGGCCGGCCTGGTCGCTGAGCTGAACGAACTGGGCACCAACCTGCTCACGGTCACGCCCGGAGAAACGTTCCTCGGCGAAGCGGCGAAGCTGCCAGAAGCCGCCGTCAGGGACGTGCGCAACCTGCGCAGTGTGCGCTCGGCCGCCGCCGTGACGGGCGTGTCCGGGGCGAGCGCACGGCGCAGCGGCTTCATCGAAGCCGCCGAAACCAACGGCATCAGCGTCGATGCCGCCGATCCGCAGCTACTCGACACGCTCGGCGGGAAGATGCTGCTCGGCCGCTTCCTCAACGCCGGCGACGAACGCTATCCCCTGGTCGTGCTCGGCCTCGTAGCCGCTGAGCGGCTCGGGGTCCTGCGGCTGTCCGCCGACGGACGGCCGCTGCAGATCCTGATCGACAGCACCTGGTTCACGGTCGCCGGCGTGATCGGGTCACTGCCGCTCGCCCCTGAAGTCGAACGCGCCGCGCTGATCGGCTACCCGGTCGCAAAACGCCTGTTCGCCACCACTCGGCACGCCAGCATGCTCTACGTCCGCGCCGAGCCCGAACGGGTGCCCGAAGCCGACTCGCTGCTCGGCGCCGCCGCCAACCCCCAGAACCCCGAACAGACCAAGGTCAGCCGGCCGTCGAACGCCCTCCAGGCCCGAGCCGACGCCCAGAGCACGCTCACCGCTGTGTTCCTGGGACTCGGCGCCGTGGCGCTGCTCGTGGGCGGCGTTGGAATCGCGAACGTGATGGTGATCTCGATCCTCGAGCGCCGCCCGGAGATCGGCCTGCGCCGCGCGCTCGGTGCGCGCGCGGTTCACATCGGCGTGCAGTTCCTCGGCGAGTCGATCCTGCTGTCGCTCCTCGGCGGCTGTGCGGGGATCGCGCTGGGAGCGCTCGCCACCGCCCTCTATGCCTCGACACAGGGCTGGATCGTGGTCGTGCCGATGCTGTCGGTGCTCGGCGCGATCGCGATCGCGCTCGCGCTCGGTGCTCTCGCCGGCCTGTATCCGGCGGTGCGCGCCGCGCGGCTTGCGCCGGCCGCGGCGCTGCGCAGCGTGTAGCTGAGGTGCACCGAGCGTGCGTGCCGCGTAGCTGCCGATCGCCTGAAGAGCCGATTGAGACCAGCGGGAACCGGGCTAGATTGGTTGGTGTGGCAAAGACGTGGATCCTCGACACCGAGACAAAGGGCACCGGAGCGCACATGGCGCCGTTGACCGACGGGCGCCCGCGCCCTGAGCGCGAGCTCGCGACGGTCACGTTCGAGCGCCCACCACGGCCCGTCGTGGAGCCCGCGCCGGCAGCGCCGCGCCTGTTCAAGGTGATCGACGTGATGAGCGCGCGGGTGCTCGCCGACGGTGCCGACACCCGCGAGACATTGGAGCTGCTCGCGGGCATGAGGAGTGTGGTCGACGCGCGTATCTATGTGTGGGCCCCCGGCGCGGAGCGCTGGCGCCTGCTGAGCATCGCCGAGCAACGGGCGTTGTGGCAGCTGCGTGACCACGCATCGACTGCGGACGACGAGGCGCAGCCGCTCGAGAAGGTAGTTGCGTAGACAACTAACTCTGGTATGCTCGCGCGATGGAACTAGGCCTCGCGACCTTCGCCGACCTCGCCAGCGGTGTCAGTCCGCAGCCAGCGGATGGATGAGCTGATGGAGGAGGTCGAGCTCGCCGACCAGCTCGGGCTCGACGTGTTCGGCATCGGCGAGCACCACCGGCCCGACTTCCTCGTGTCCTCCCCCGCGGTCGTGCTGGGTGCGGCCGCCGTCAAGACCGAGCGCATCCGGCTTTCGAGCGCCGTCACCGTCCTCAGCTCGGCCGACCCGGTGCGCGTCTTCCAGGAGTTCGCCGAGGTGGACCTGCTGTCGAACGGACGCGCGGAGATCATGGCCGGGCGGGGGTCGTTCATCGAGTCCTTTCCGCTGTTCGGCTACGACCTCGACGACTACGACGAGCTGTACGCCGAGAAGCTTGAGCTCCTGTTGCTGCTTCGCGAAAAAACGAACGTGACGTGGTCCGGGCGCCATCGCCCGCCGCTCGTGGACGCCGGCGTGTATCCGCGCCCGGTGCAGGAGCGTCTGCCCGTGTGGGTGGCGGTGGGCGGCTCGCCGGAGGCAGTCGTCGAGGGCCGGGACGCTGGGGTTGCCGCTCACGCTCGCGATCATCGGCGGCCAACCCGAGCGCTTTGTGCCGCTGGTGGAGCTCTACCGCGAGGCCGCCGCGCAGGCCGGGCACGACTCCTCCCAGACGCGCGTGGCGATCAACACACATGCGTTCGTCAGCGACACCGTGGCAGCGGCCGACTCGGCCTTCGCCGCCTCGTATCTGGCGATGATGAACCGCATCGGACGCGAGCGCGGTTGGCCACCGTCCGGGCAAAGAGAGTACGAAGCGCTGCGCTCGCCGAGCGGAGCGCTGGCTGTCGGCTCGCCCGAGCAGGTCGCCGAGAAGATCCTCTACGAGCACGAGCTGTTCGGCCACGACCGCTACATCGCGCAGATGAGCGTCGGTGCGGTGGCGCACCGCGATGTGCTGCACTCGATGGAGCTGTTTGGAACGAAGGTCGCGCCGGTCGTGCGTGAGGAGATCGCCCGCCGCTCGGGTGACCCGGCGCCCGTGCAATAGGCTTCGCGCCGATGAAGCGCAGCGGCTGGCGCGTGATCACCGCGTACGGACTCGTGTGCGCAGCGACGCAGGTGCTGTGGCTCACCTACGCGGCGATCACGACCGAAACGGCGAGGCGTTACGGCGTCTCGGTCAGCGCGGTCGGCTGGCTCGCCGAGATCTTCCCGCTGCTGTACGTCGTGCTCGCGATTCCCGCCGGGATGCTGCTCGACCGCTGGTTTCGACCGGCGCTGGCCGGCGGCGCCGGGCTTGTGGCGTTGGGCGGCGTCGTGCGCCTTGGCGGCGAGACGTTCGCGTGGGCGATGGCCGGACAGGTGCTGGTGGCGGTCGCCCAGCCGGTAGTTCTCAGCGCTGTCAGCAAGCTCGCCGGTGAGTATCTGCCACCGGACCAGCGCGCCGGCGGCATCGCGCTGGGGTCGGCCGGCAACTTCGTGGGGATGCTGCTGGCGCTGGTGCTCGGACCGACGCTCGGTGCGCATGGCCAGCTCGAACGCCTGCTGGTCGTCGAGGCGGGGCTCGCGGTGATCGCAGCGCTCGCGCTGGTGGTCGCGCTGCGGCGCCCCGGAGACGCCAGCGAGGAGCACGCCGCGATCGAGGGAAGCGCCGCACGCGCGCTGTGGCGGCTCGCCCCGATGCGCACGTTGTGCGGCCTCGTGTTCCTCGGCTTCGGCATCTTCGTCGCGCTGGCGACCTGGCTGCAGACGCTGCTGCACCCCGCAGGTGTCTCAGAAGCCGCGGCCGGGGCGCTGCTCGTGGGGATGGTGATCGCCGGGATCGTCGGCTGCGCGGTGCTGCCGCCGGTCATCGCCAGACGACGCGACGAGCGCCGCTACATGCGCGCCACCGTGCTCGTCGCGTGCTTTGGCTGCGTCGCGCTGGGTGTGGCGCCGTGGCTCGGCGTGCGCGCGCTCGCGCTCGCTGCGATGGGCTTCATGCTGCTGCCGGCGCTGCCGGTGATCCTCACCGCCGCGGAGCTGCTTGCCGGCGCCGCTGCGGGCACCGCCGGCGCGATCGTGTGGATGGCGGGGAACCTCGGCGGCCTGGTGGTGGCGCTGCTCGTGCAGGTGCTCGTTCACGAGCCGCTTGTCGCCTTCCTGGCGATGGCGGCGGTCGCGCTGCTCGGCCTACCGCTCGCCGCGCGTCTCAGCTCGCCGACGACCGTCGAGCCCAGCGCTGAGCCAGCCACGGCGAGCGCAGGCTGAAACGTCGATCGAGCGCCTTGGCGGGATGTAGAGTCGATCGTCGTGGACGGCACCGGCACAGCCTCGCCAGAGTCGGTCGACTGGCGTGCGTGGCATGCGGGGTACGAGAGCCCGGACTCGGAGCTCGGACGGCGTCTCGCACTTGTGCAGTCACAGCTGCGCGACGTGCTCGACCGCGCTGCTCCTGGCCCGATCCGGGCGATCAGCGTATGCGCAGGGCAGGGCCACGATCTGATCGGCGTCCTCGCCGAGCATCCGCGGCGTGTCGACGTAAGTGCACGCCTGGTGGAGCTCGACGCCCGGAACGTCGAGCTGGCGCAGGCCGCCGCCGCCGCCGCAGGCCTCGACGCGGTCGACGCCGTGGCCGCGGATGCCTCGCTCACCGACGCGTATGTGGGCGCGGTGCCAGCGGACGTGGTCCTCCTTTGTGGCGTGTTCGGAAACATCTCCGAGCCCGACATCGTCAACACGATCGAGCAGCTCGGGCAGCTGTGCGCCCCAGGCGCGACCGTGATCTGGACCCGCCACCGCCGCCCCCCCGATCTCGTCCCGTCGATTCGCGCGACGTTCGAACGTTGCGGCTTCGATGAGCTCGCGTTCGCGGAAGCGCCGCCGTTCGGCGTGGGCGTAAACCGACTGCTGGTGGCGCCACAGCCGTTGCAACCCGGCGCGAGGCTGTTCGACTTCATCGGCTACGAGGCACTGTGGCCGCATCTCGAGCCCGACCAGCGCGCCGCGTTGGGCGCGCTCTTTCGCCCTGACTGCTCGCTTGTCGAGCTCGTCGAAGCCGTTCGTGCGCTGCCCATCGGGCTGCCCAGCGAGCCGACCGTGGACAGCATGCTGCTCGAGGCGCGCGGCACCTCAGCGATCAAGCACCTGCTTCTCGGACAGGTGCTTGCGCGGCGCTTCCCGGAGACCGAGCCGGCGCTCGTCCATCGCGTCTACCGGCTCGATCGCGCTCGCGCGCTGGAGCTGTTCGGCCCTGCCGTCGCCGAGACGGTGCCGGCGGACGGGCTGGCAGACGTGCATCGCTACCTGGCTGTGACGCTGGGCGAGCGTCGCGTGAGCCTCGACGCAACCCTCCCAGGCTCGCCGTGGGACGGCAGTTCGCCGCTGGAGCCGGTATGCGGGCCGGGGTCCGACTTCGCGACCGGCGCCGACCCGGACGGAGCGATGGCAGCGCTCGAGCGCGGGCACTGCGACGCAGGCGTGCGGGCGCCGTTCCTGGCGGCGCTGGGCGCGTTGGGCGCTCCGACGCGGGCCTGAAGAGCGTGGGCCGAGTCTACTGCTCCCGTTTTGGTACCATTATGGTATGAGCAAGCAAATTGCGGTCAGGCTTCCAGACGAGCTCGTCGATTTCGTCGACGTCGTCGTCGAGTCCGGGGCCGGCCGCAGCCGGGCCGCTGTCGTCGCCAAGGCGCTCGAGCGCGAGCGGCGGCGGATGCTCGCCGCTCGCGACGCTGAGATCCTTGCCAGCCAGGGTCCGGATCCTGACCTGGCCGGGCTCGCCGAGCACGTAGCGGGTCTGCACTCCTCGCTCGACTGATGCGACCGATCCACGTCGCGGCGCTCGAGGAGGCCCGACCCGTTCTGGTCCTTACGCGCGAGCTGGTTCGCCCACATCTCGCGACCGTCACCGTCGCGCCGATCACTACGACGATCCGAGGGCTTTCAACCGAGGTACCGGTCGATGCCGCCAACGGCCTCGCCGGAACTTCGGTCGTGAGCTGCGACAACGTCACGACGATCCCGGTCAGCAGCCTGAGAGCACAGATCGGAGTTCTGCTCGACCATCAGGAGCCGGCGCTAAGCGAGGCGATCAGTGCCGCGTTCGATCTCGAACAGTAGCCGAGTGCTCAAAGCGCAAGCTCGTCAGCCGAACTAGTCGCGGCCGGCGGCGGCGCCCACGTCACATCCATGCGGACGCGCACGCGGGTGAGCACCTGGGCGAGCTCGGGGGCGAACGCGAGGCCGAAGAGGAAGCTCGCGACGACGCCGGTGGCGTCGTAGGGCAGGCCCTGACCGGCGACGGCAAGGAACGCGGCAGGAGTGTGGACGGCGCCGAGCGTCCAGGTGTAGAGGTCCATGATCTCCTCGGCGGCGAAGGCCGCGAGCGCACAGGCGAGCGCGAGCGGCAGCCGCCCCACGCGCCCGCGACTCAGTGCCCCGAGCGCGGCGCCGGCGAGACCGACCATGCCCCATGCCGCCATTTGCCAGGGCGTGTACGGGCCCTGGCCGAGCACGAAGTTGGAGACCAGCATCCCCAGCGCGCCGACGGTGAAACCGGGGAGCGGGCCGAGCGCGTAGCCGACCACGAACGTCATCGCCGTGATCGGCTTGACGTCGGGCAGAGCCACGAAGGCGTCGCGCCCGAGTGCCGTCAGGGCCGCCATCACCGCCACGACCGCCGCCATTCGCGCCGACGGACGCTTGCGCTCATAAGCGAGCCAGCCGATGCCGAGCACGACGCCGACCACCACGAAGGATGCGATCGGCCAGCTCATCGAGTGACCCCGGGCAGGATCGCGGCCGCGATCGGCTGGCCGTCGATCGGGATCTCACCGCCCTCCGCGCGGGCACGCAGAAGCTCGGCTCCCTGCTCCGGCAGCAGCGCGCCGGCGGCGCCCGAGAGGATGCGGGCGGTCTCGGTGGCGAAATACCAGCCACCGGCGAGCAGCTCGGCGGCCGTCCCGTCGGCGATCACTCTGCCGTCGGCCATCAGAACCGCGCGATCGGCGCAGGCCGCCGCGAACTCGGGGTCGTGCGTGGCGACGATCACGGCCTGCCCCTGCCCGGCGCGGCGACGCAGCTCCTGCGCCAGCTCCGCCTTGGCTGCGCGGTCCATGCCGCGGGTGGGCTCATCGAGCGCGAGCACCGCCGGCGCCTCACCCGAGCCGGTGACGATCGCGAGTGCCAGGCGCTGGCGCTCGCCGCCTGAGAGGTCGCGCGGGTTCTGCTGCGAGAGCTTCGTCAGCCCGAAGGCGGCCAGGGCCTGCGGCGGAGCCTCGTCGGCGACGCGGTCGTGCACGAAGTAGTCGCCCGGGTTCTGCAGCAGCAGCGCGACCCTGCCAGCTCGCGCGACGCGGCCTTTGGTTGGCTCCAGCAGGCCCGCCGCGTGGCGCAGCAGCGTCGACTTGCCGGCGCCGTTTCGGCCCATCAGCGCGATGCTCTCACCGGGCTGCACCCGCAGCGTGACGCCCCGCAGGATCGCCGGACCCCGGTACAGCTCGTGCCACACGCCCGAGTACTCGAGCGCTGCCGCCGGCGTGGCGGCCCGCCGCGCCCTTGCCTTTGCCTTGGATCGAGCGGCGGGCTCTGGCGGGCCGCTCCTCGGGCAGCAGGCCGTGCGCGCGCAGGGTCGCGCGTGCTCCTCTGACGCCCGTCGGCGCGGGGTGCAGAGCGGTGAGCGCGAACAGCTTCGCGGCCGGCGTCTGCAGCGCCGGCGAGTGCTTGGCGGCCCACTCGAGGAATGCGTGGGGGTCGCTGTCACAGCCAACCCGGCCCTGGTCCATCGCGATCACGCGATCGACCGACGACAGGCAGCGCTCGAGCCGATGCTCGGCCAAAACGATGGTCGTCTCCCACTCCTGGTTGAGCCTGCGCAGCAGGCCGATGAGCTCGTCTCCGGCGACCGGGTCGAGCTGGGAGGTGGGCTCGTCGAGCAACACCAGCCGCGGTCGGCCAGCGAGCGCGGCGCCGAGCGCCACACGCTGCTTCTCGCCGCCCGAGAGCTCGTGCGTGGTGCGATCGAGCAGCGCGTCGATCCCGAGCGCGAGCGCGACCTCCTCGACTCCGCGCGCGACCGCCGTGGCGCTGTGCCCGCGGTTCTCCAGCGCGAGCGCCAGCTCCGCGCGCACGCTGCTCATCACCAGCTGGGTCTCGGGGTCCTGGAACAGGACCCCGGCGAACGCACCCAGGCGCGCGGGCCCATGCTCGTGCGTGTCGAGGCCGGCGAGCGTGACGCGGCCCGCGAAATGACCGCCGTGGAAGTGCGGCACGAGGCCGCAGGCGGCGCGCAGCAGCGTCGACTTGCCGTGTCCGGAGAGCCCCGCGAGCAGGCAGAACTCGCCGGGCTGGATCTCGATGCTGACCTCGCTCAGCGCCGGCGAGGGCGCTCCCGGGTACTGGTAGCTCACGCGCTCGAAGCGCAGCAGCGGCACGCCCATCAGTCGATTCCCCGGCGATCGGTGAACGGCAGCACCACGGCTGCGATGAGCCCGGCGCACAGCACGAGGGTGCCGACGCTGACGGGAGCGTGAAGTTCCGGATAGGCATTGAAGCTCGCTGCTCCGGCGAGCCGCCCGCAGACCGCCAGCGCGAGAACGGCCACGGCAGAGGCGAGGAACGCGATGTCGTGGCGCGACCACGGACGCGTCAAGCGCGGCGCGCGGCGCGCGCTCGAAAAGCCGCGCACCTCGAGCGTGGCGGCGACGTCCATCGCCCGATCCAGTGAGCCGCTGATCACCGCGCGCAGCAGCGCCACCCGACCGCGGGTGCCGCGCGGCGGGCCGTCGGGACGCGTCCGCTGCGCCTCCGCCAGCCGCTGGGCGTCGGCGGCCAGCACGGGAATCATGCGCGTGGCAAGCGATGCCGTGAGCGCCGAGCGAAACGACAGACGCCTCAGGATCCTCAGCAGCTCGTCGGGGTCGACCGTGAGGCTCGCGAGCGTCGTGATCAGGATCAGCAGCGTCACCTTCAAGGCGATCACCGCACCGTAGACCAGTGCCTCGACGGTGAGGTTTCCCTGACCGAACGGACCGAGGCTGCCGAGTCGTACGAACACCGTGACCCCCTCGCGAGAGACGAGCACGTTGACGAGCACGATCGGCAGCCACACGATCGCGCCCGTTCGCAGCGAGCGCAGCAGCGGGCGACCGACGCCGGCGCCCGCGCCCGCCCAGAGAACGCCTGCGAGCAGCGCGAGCAGGACGAGCGGGTGAAAGAGCAGGAGCGCCGCGACCGATCAGCGTCGCCACCCACAGCGCCGCCACGCCAGCGCGCGCGGCATGCAGCGGGCTCGGCAAGCGACGATAGAACAGCGTCATCGCCCTCATCCGCTCGTCGTCCGATCCGGCAGCGCGATCGCACCTGCTGGGCCAACCGCGACCGCGAAGCGGTTCTGCAGGGTGTGCTGGTCGAACGCGCGCGCGGCGAGCTCCACGCCCTCGCCGTCGGTTCCGGTGACGAGCCACACCGGCGGATCCTGCGCGGCGGCGCGTCGCCGCGATCAGACCCGCACCGCCGCGCAGGGTTTGGACCGAAGCCGCCGGCCTGGTCGAGCAGCGTCAGCTCGCGCCCGCCGTTTGCGAAGCGTGCGTACACACCACTTGCGCGTGGCCCGCGTTCGAGGTCTTGAGCACCGAGATCGCTTGCGATGTCGGCCCACGGCGCGACCAGCACACGCAGCGACTGCGGTGCGCCCGCTCGCGCGACCGTCGTGGTCGAGGCGGCGATGTGCAGCGCGTGCAGACGCGCGGCGACCGTGCGACAGGCGTAGCCCGCGACGGACGCGCATTCGACGCGCACCGGCAGTCGCTTGCCTTCGATCCCGTTCAGGAACGGCTCGGGGAACGAGCCCACGACGGCGGGGACCGTCTCGGTCTGGCTCCAGTCGTGGCGATCCCACCAGATGCGATCGCCGGAGCTGCACGTTCGTCGCGTCCGCTCCCTTGGTCGCTTCGACGCCGTTGACGTAATAGAACCAGTCGACCGACTGTCCCGCTTCCTGCCCTGCGGAGAGTCCATCGACACTCTCCACAAAGCCGCCACCGTCGCTTGTGGCAACGGCGTAGTTCCGCTGCAGGCAGGCTCATCGCCGTCTCCTGACCCCTGACCTTCAGGGCACCGGCTGCGCGCAGAACGTGGGCGCCAAAGCCGCTCGTCACGACCAGCTTGACGGCGCTCGGTGTTGGTCCCGCGCCGAGACCGCAACCCGCGAGCGCGAGCGGCGAGGAGAGCGGCAACGACACGACATCCTGGCCGGCTTCATCGCTGCTTCTGGACGTACACGAGCTGCCCATTGCTCAGCCGGTAGACCGTGCCGACGGGTTGGCCGTGTCCGCTCGCGGTGGGCGCGCCCGCCGGCGACGGAAGCGTCTGCGTGTGCTGCGTAGTGGGTGTTCGCTTTTGCAGTGTGTGCTTGGCGTTGTTGAGCGTCAGGCCCAGCCCGGCGATCAGGAAGGCGACCGCGAGGACGATGCCGATGTCGAACAGGTTGACGAGGCCTTCGAGCGGGTCGCCGACGGCCTCCCTCCTCCCGCTGTGCCGGCCGAGGCCCGTGTGGCGGGTCATCTCCCGCTCTCCGGGGGCGGGGGTGCACTGGCTGACCGGCGCTCGTGACGACGATCGGGCGAGCCACCGACGGGACCGGTATCGGTGGCTGACGCTGGGCGCGGGGCTCGCCGCTCGCGACCGACTCCTTGGCTGGGGCCGGCCCGCCGCCAGTTGCCGTCATGTAGACGCTGGCACGCTCGAGGGCGGTGAGGTCTTCGCTGTACATGCGCGTGCGCGTCAGCGTCAGCGCGAAGGCGACAGTGCCGACCAGCAGTCCGATCGTGGTGGCGGCGAAGGCCGTGCGCAGGTCCGTCGCCAGCGTCGCCACGTCGCCGTGGCCGAGCGCCGCGAGACCTGGCGCCAGCGGGATCAGCGTCCCCATCAGACCCAGCGCGGGCCCAGCGCGCACGAGGATGCGGGTGCGCTCCAGCCGCCGCTCGACCGCCAGCTCGTAGTCGGCCAGCGCGTACTCGACCCCTGCGCTTTCGCCGGCGAGGATCGCACGCGCGATCTGTACGAGCGCCTCGGCGGCGAAGGCGCTGGGCGCGCGGCGCGAGAGCGCCGCGGCCTGCGCGGGATCGGCGATCACCTGCCGGACGAGGATGCGCAGCGAGCCGCGGCCGGCCCGCCAACGGGTCCACAGCTCTGTGGCGAAGCGGCCGGTTTCCAGGGCGCAGACAAGCAGCACCAGCAGCGCAAGCACGAGGACCGGGGTGCGCAGCGCGGAGGCGATCCGCGCGAGCGCTTCGGCGATGCTGTCGGTGGCGAGGAGCGTGCTCACAGGATCACCTCCGGGCGCCTTCGCTCCAACAGGGAGCCGGCGAGGATCAGCGCCACGATCAGGCCGGCAAGCACGATCGCCATCCACTGGGTGGGCTTTTCATCCGTGCCGGCGCTGCGCAGGCCCGGAGCGCCGGATTGGGCAGCGGGCGTGTCGTCCGAGGCATCGATGACCAGGCCCGTGACGGCCCCGCCCGACCCACTCGACGACTTGCCGGCGCCCGCGTGCGACGTCGCTGTAACTCGTGCACGAGGCTTGTGTTGCGGGTGGTGTTGATTCGAAGCTGTAGGTTCGCTCGCGCCGGACGCCGCGATCGCCAGCGCGTCGGTCGCCGGGCGTAGGCTCGGCTCGCGGTCGCGTCTGGAACTCGTGCTGCCGGCGTGCCTCTTCGCGGCATGCAGCAGCCTCGCTCCCCCGGGCGTGTCGCCGACGCTTTGTGGCTGCGGTCGGCTGAAGAGTGGCGCACCGTCGCCGCCGCCTCCCGCGATCACGCCGCCGCCGCTTGCCGGAGCGGCGCTGCTGGAAACCTGCAGAGGGACGAAGGGGGGCGGCAGCGGCTCGCCGGCGAACGCGGGGGCTGCATAGGCGGTCATCCACACCGGGTTTTCGTCGCTGCCCGCCTTCCAGAGGATGCTGCCGTTTTCGCGCTGGAGCGATTCGAGGTAATCGAGCGGTTCCTTGCCCGAGCTGTGCTGCGTCCACGTTTCAGGGTTCTCGCCGGCCGACCAGATTGCCTGGACGGTCCAGGAGGTCGAGGCGCTGTCCGATTCAGGTTTGCTTTTGTATTCAGGGAAGCCTCCGTCCGGGTCCTGCGCAGCGTGAAGGTATTCAAACGCCTTGATCTGGACTGCGCTGTTGTGCACGCCCGCCGCATTCAGCGCCTCGATCGCGGCGGCGGTCATATCGACGTTGCCTTCTGCGCCCGGAGTCAGCGACCAGCTGCCGTCGGCGGAGTTCTGGGCGTGCTCGAGCCATTCCACCGCGGACCCGATTGCTTCCTGGACGCCCGGTTCACGGATTGGGCTGAGCGCGATGATGGCGAAGATGGTGTCGTTCACCCCCGGCGTGCCTTCGCCTTCTTCGTGGGCAAAGCCTCCTTGCGGGAGCTGGCGGTGAAGGATCGCCTGCACGAGGTTCACACCACCGAAGTCCTGAGGGGAGGTGCCCGCGGCGTCCACCACGAGCAGCACGCGCTCGAAGTCGGTCGTTGCACGCAGCTCGGCAGCGTGTTCGCTTAGGTAGTCGAAAGCGCTCGCGCCACCGGGCCGGGACTGGTTCTGTGGGTTGATCCCGGCTGTGGCCAGAGCGATCGCCGCCCAAGCAGAAAGTTCAGTATTGGAAGCTTCGCCAGCGTCAGCGTTGGCGTTGAAGCCGCCATCGCCGTTCTGCGCGCTCTCCAAAAACCGCACGGTGCTGTCCAGCCGCTTCGTGTTGACTTCATTGTCTGGTGCTGCGACGGCCGGAACCGCCATGCAGGCGATCACCAGCGCGCCAAGCGCGAGGCTCAACGCCCACGGCCACGGGAGGCCAGACGACGCCCTAGCGTTCGACGGCCACGCCATTGAGGTCGACCGTTCCCTTCAGTACCAGCAGGCTGACCGGCCCTGGCTTCGAGCGCTGCTGCGCTGTGAGCTGCCGCAGCGCGCCTGCACGACCTGATGCGATCGTCAACACCTCACGGTGAGAGCCCTCGCGGACTTCGACCGTGGCCGCAGCCGGCATGGCGCGCAACATGAACACCGGCCGACCTGAGCCAAGCGTCGCCGAAACCTGAGCGCCGGCCGCGGCGCGGGTGACCGTGTCGAGCCACGCGCCGGGCTGCTTCACTCCTCGCCAGTGGCCGCGGTAGCGAAGGCCGCGCCAGCGAACGCCGTAGGGCACGGTGACCCTGCCGATCTGCATGCTCGAGCTGCGTCCCAAGGCGTCCACGAACGTGATCTGAAGCTCATACGCGGCTCCCGGCGGGAGCTTCACGAGCGCCGAACTCGAGCCCGCGTCTCCCGTTGCCCTAACCACCTCGCCGGCACCCTTGACGCCGAGCAGCTGTGAGGAGATCGTCCACGATCTCAGACCTGACTCCTGCTTCGTGGACCAGCCAACTGACTCCTACGAGCCCACGTTCGCCACCCAGCCCGTCCAGTCGGAGCGCCTGTACGAGGATCGGGCTCGTGCTCCGGCTTCCCAGCACCCCTTGGGAGCCGCCGGAGGACGTCGTGCCGATCGTCGTGTCTGGAGAGGGAACTTGTCCCCCGCCGCCGGGCGGCGGGCTCGGCGATTCGGCGTATGGCCCGACCGTCACCAGCGCCAGCAGCGCATCCGCCGTCGGCGCGCGCGCTTCAAAAAACTCGCCGTGCGCGTTGTTGGATCCGACACCCGACACAAGCGCTTGACGCAGAGCCGCTTCGCCGGGCAGGAACGCGCCGATCACGTCTTCCGCGGGCGTGTGTTCACCCGTTTCGGGGTTTCCGGTGCCCGCGTATTCGACCGTCACCTGAAAGCGGGAGACCCACTTTGCGGCCCGTTCGGCCGCCGCGTGGCGGCCACTGAGCGCCAGGCCCACAGCGCCAAGGGCGGTCGACTTGACGCTTGCCGCGGCGCCGCCCGGTTCTTCGCGAACGCCGCCGCCGGCTTCCTGGAGGCTTTCGAGGTACGCGCCCGCCGCGCTCAGCGCGGCGTCGATCTTCTCGAGGAGGCCCTGGCCGAGGATCACTGCGCCCTGCTCGCGCGCGGCGACGAGCGCTTCCATCGCTTCGGCGCTCGCCGCGGTCGTGATGCCCCAACTGCCTGTTGCCGGGTTCTGTTCGGCGATGATCCGTTCGACGGTCTTGAGGTCCTTTTCCGACAGTGTCGCGGTACGCGCGAGCGCCAGCACCGTCGGCGCCGTCACTTCGACGCCCTTGCTCTGCGCGCCTTCACTTTTGACTTCGCCGCTGCTCTTGACCAGTGCTTCCAGTTCGCCACGCAGGTTCACGCCGGCGAAGCTCGAAGGGTCCTGGCCAAGGGCCTGCACGCCGAGCACCGCGAGGGCGACACGTTCAGGGTACTTTTCACATTGGCGAGTTCGCGCAACGGACACCCTTCGACCAGTACGTGTTTCACTTCGCAGCTTCGAGCGAGCCAGTTGGTGATCGGCGTCAGCGTCGCTGGTTCCACGCCGGCGCGTGCAAGCGGGAGCACCCCGGGCAGCACTTCTTCGACGCCGGGATGTTCTGCGGCGTCGTTCACTTCGCGTTCTTCTGCTTGTTTCGCCGTTTCGTCAAGCGCCTTGGCGAGCCATTCGCGCGCGAGCGCGGCGGGGATGGCTGAGGATTCCTGTGGCGGTGGCAGAGTGAAGGACGACGGCCCGCTGCCGTCCATCGGCTCGATCCGCGGCGCGCCACCGCCGCCGAAGGACCAGCCTTCGACCGAGTTGACCGGCGAGGCGCTCTGCGGGCTCTTGGCGCCGACCGCGCTGAACCCCCAGCTGCCGCCGGGCTTGCCGCGCCAGTAGGACCAGTAGGCGCCATGACCCGGCGTGCTCGTGCAGGACGTTTCCGCGGATGTCGGCTCACCGTCGATGCGGCAGATGAACGCCAGCCCGTAGTCAGAGGTGCCTTCGAGCTCGAAGCCGGCGTCTTGCAACGCTTCCACGCCGTCTGCCTGTGCTCCCGGCGCGCAGCCCACATAGATCTTGCCGGTGCCGATCTTCTGATCGTCGACGATCACCGTGACGCCCGTGTTCGGTTCGCACGGTTCCCAGCGTTCGATCAACGCCGGGTCCGGGTTGGGCACGTTTGCGGCCGCGACGCCGGGCGCCTGCACCGCGGCGACGAGCAGCACCAAGAGGGTCAGCAGCAGGCGTGCGCCCAGCGGTGCGGCCCCCGGGAGCGGGCCTCGTGCTCGTTCCCGGGAGCCTTGCATGCCTACGGCAGTCCCACCAGGCGTGGGTAGCTGGTTGCATACAGGCCGATGATCCCCTGCGTGGTCGCCAGCACTTCGGGCGGACCGCTTTCGGTGCACGCCGGTAGGCCGGACTGACCGGCCGGCTGCGCTTCGACGATGCCATCCAACCACTTCTCCGCTTTGCCCAGCGAAGCACTTCCCTCGACCTCGGCCATGATCGCGAGCGACGTGCTGTTGACGCTCGGGAAGATCACCGACGATTCTTCAAAGCTGCAGTAGTTCTGCCAGTAGCGCGAGCTCTTGCGCTGCTTCTTCAGCCACTTCAAGCCCGCGGCCGCCGCCGTTTTCGATTCGCTGGTGCCGTCTGCCAGCAGCGCCTGGACGGCGGCGCCGGTGGAGTCGACTTCGACCGCGTTTTCGTTTTCGCTTTCGTTTTCAAACGGCGGCTCGGCGTTGCAGGTGCCGGCCGTCAGCCCCATGGTCGAGCGGAACGCACCGTTCAGCGTCTTCGGTTTCTTCACGTAACACTGCTGGCCGCGCAGGTAGGAAGCGCCCGGTTCGACCCAAGCTTTCAGGTTCGGCTTGCCCGTGCAGTCGAGTTCGCACGCCTTCAGCGCGATGATCGCCAGCGACTGGCCGCTGACGTTGGAGAAGTTGGTCTGGTTCTTGTCGCTGAAGCGGCCGGCTTCACTCCCGGAGGGGACCTGCAGGCACTCCAGGTCGGCGATCAGGTTGCGCCCTTCGACGTTTTCAGGGTTCTGCCCCTGTGCCTCCACCGCCAACGCCAACTTTGCGACCGCGCCGGCCGACAGCGCGTGCGTGGTCGTCGCACACGGTTCGCTGCCCACGTACGTGCTCTTGTTCGCGAGGATCCATTTGTAGGTCGCTTCGCGCTGTGCGTTGAAGCTCGCGCCGGCGGCCTTGAACGCGAGCGTGCATTCGATCGTCTCTCCCACCGACTTTTCGCCGAACACTTCGCAGTAGGAGCCCGGGCTACTCGGCTGCAGCTGCGAGGCCAGCCATTCGGTCGCCTTCGAGCCCGGTGAGGCGCTGGCCGCGGCTGGTGCCGCGAGCGCGATTGCGGCGAGCGCCAGTGGCGCCAGCCGACGGGTGATGATTCGCATGAGATGGATCTCCTTCTGTTAGGGGGGCGGGGGCGTCGCCGTCCCGCTGCAGAAGCGAGAGTGCTCACGACCCACCGCTCCATCGCGAGAGCAGGGTCCGTATGTCGGTGCCACCCGGTGAGTACTCGGACTCGGACTGAGGAGGTCTGCTCGACCAGCCGTCCATACCGTTGCGCGTCAGTCCCGGATTCCCACCGGGTTCCCTCGGCCGCGTGGCGGCGCGCACCATACCACTCGCCCGCTTTCAGCGCGGGGAAGGACGGCCCGGTCTCGCGGTTGACAGCATTTGACACATCCTGGTAGATTTGTCGCATATCGCTGCCGTGCATGGGGATGCGGCGGCGAAAAACGAGGGAGGAACCTGATGTTCAAGACGCTGAAGCTGAGGATGCTGCTCGCCGTCGCGGTGCTCGCGACGGTCGTAGCGGTGGCGGCCGTGCCGGCGAGCGCGGGTGCGGCCCTACCCGTGCACTACGGCTCCGCCGCTGAGGTCGAATCGATCAACGCCGAGCTCTACTACCCGACGCTCGTGCCGGGTGCGAACAACAACTGCAAACCGAGCTCCGCGCACCCCTACCCGGTGGTGCTGGTGATCGCGACGCTGTCCGATGAGGGATCCAACTGGGTGACGGGCGCGCCGCTGCTGTCCAACAACGGCTACTGCGTGTACACGTTCAACTACGGCGAAACCGGTCTGTCTGACTTCGGGCGAATCGACGCGCTCGGCCACATCGAACGATCGGCCGAAGAACTCTCGTCGTTCGTCAACCAGGTGCTGTCGAAGACGAAAGCGCCGAAGGTCGACCTCGTCGGGCATTCACAGGGCGGCATGATGCCCAACTACTACATCCACTTCCTCGGCGGCGCCGCCAAGGTCAACGAGCTCGTCGGGCTCGCGCCGAGCAACCACGGCACCAACGAGGACGGGCTCGTCACGCTGCTCAACAGCTTCCCGTTCGCGCCCGGCCTGGCCAACCTGATCGAATTCATCGGCGCTCCGTCGCTGGTCGAACAGGAGGACACCTCGGCGTTCATCACGAAGCTGTTCGGCTCGGGCGAACCGCTCGCCGAAGGCGTCAAATACGCGGTGATCGAGACCGACCACGACGAGGTCGTCACGCCGTACACGAACGCGTTCCTGCACGGCCCGAACGTGACCGACATCCTGCTGCAGGAACAGTGCCCGACCGACCCGGTCGAGCACATCGGCATGGCATCGGACTCACCCGCCATGCAGAACGTGCTCAACCAGCTCAGCGCAACACCGAACCCGTCGTTCAAAGCGAAATGCGAAAACTTCGGGATCGGCCTGTAGGAGCGGGTTGAATTCGTAGGACCCTCCGCGAGACCGCCCCGGCACGACCAGCCGGGGCGGTTCGCTGTGTTTCGGAGCGGCCGGCAAGCGCCAAGGACCGCGTCAAGCGGGACGCTGCGCTGTCACCGCCCACAGGCGATGGGGCACCGCGAGCGGATCCGTCGCGAAGCGCTCGTTCAGCATCGCGGTCAGCTCCCGCGAGCACGCCTTGACGCCCTCCTCCTCCAGCGTGCCGGCGACCGGCGCGCTTGCGCGCACGCGCCCGACCCACGCTTCGTGGGAGTAGGACACGTCGAGGTCGAACGAGAACGTCTCGATCCTGGTGAAGCCCGCGCTCTGAAGATCGGCCAGCCACTGGGGGTAGAGGCCGGCGCGGCCGGCGAACGGCCACGTGGGCGTATAGCGAAGGATGATCTCCTCGGTGGCGGCGACGACGTTGCCGGGGATCGGGATCCAGTCGAAGTGCGCGATCAGCACGCGTCCGTCCGGCACGAGCAGGCGCGTGACCTCGCGGGCGGCGGCCGCGCGATCGAACCAGTGCCAGCACTGACCCGCGCTGACGAGCTCGAACGTCGCCGCTCGGCAGGCCGGTCGCCTCGGCGGCGCCTGCGCGTAGGCGACCTCGACGCCGCGTTCGCGGTCCAGCCGCCGCGCCTGCTCCAAGAGCGGTGCGGCGATGTCGACGCCGGTTACCTCGCAGCCGCGGCTCGCGAACAGGCGCGCGAGGCTGCCGGTGCCGGTGCCGAGGTCGACGACACGGGCTCCCGGGCGCACCACGCCGCGCGCGTCGAGGACCTCGAGCAGTTGCGCCGGGAAGCCGGCACGATGCTGCGCGTAGTCCGATGCGGTGCGTCCGAAGTCCGCCGAGAAGCCGACCGCGCCCGGTGCGTCCATCTCAGGCCAGCGCCGTCCGCTCGCTGCCCGTGTCGGGGTCCGCGTCGGGGTCGGCGCCGCTGGCCGGCGTCTCCTGCTGCACGCCCTGGCGCAGTCCGAGCAGGGCGACGACCGCGGCGGCCGCCATGATCGCGGCCATCACGTACAGGACCGAGCGCGTGGCGTAGGCGAAGTCGAGCCGCACGTAGTGGGGAATCGACGCGGTGCTGCCGCTGCGCGACTGCGAGAGATGGGCGGCGATCGCGTGCGCGTGCGCGCTCGTGAGCCCGCGCGCGATCAGCGAGTCGGTGATCCGCGAGCGCGTCTGCGAGACGAGGATCGTGCCGAGGATCGCGAGCCCGAGGCTGGCCGAGTAGTTGCGGACGGTCTGCGTGATGCCGGTCGCCTCGCCGTAGGAGAGCCGCGAGGCGCGGTTGACGGCGTCGGTGTTGGCGGGACCGAGCATCATCCCCATGCCGGCGCCGGCGAGGATGATGTCCCACTGCTGGGCGCCGAAGTCCAGGCCCGTGAGCTTCCCCGCCCACAGGTAGAAGCCGACCGCGCTCGAGCGCGCAGCCGAGCACCACCGGGCGCTTGGCGCCGCGGCGGTCGAGCATGCGCCCGCCGATCTGCGCGGCGATCACGAAGCCGATGAAGAAGAAGAGGATGTAGAGCCCCGCCTCCGATGGCGTCTTGCCGAGCGCGATCTGCGCGTACTCGCTGGCGAAGAAGAACACCGGGATGAACACCAGCATCGAGATCGCGAGGACCAGGTTCTCGACAAGGAACGGGCGCACGCGGAAGATGCTCACCTGCATCAGCGGCGAGCTCGTGTGCATCTCGACGCGGTAGAAGACGACGAGCAGCACGGCGCCGACGGCGATGCAGGCGCCGGTGGCGGGATCGCCCCAGCCCCAGATCGCCGACTGCTGGAACCCGAACACGCTGAGCGCGACGCCGCTGGCGATCAGGACCAGCCCGCGGTAGTCCATGCGCGCCGGGCGGTACACCGTCCTGGGCCGCGAGACCGCGATCAGGATCAGCGCGATGATCGCGACGGGGATGTTCACCCAGAAGATCGCCCGCCACGTCCACTGCGTCAGATAGCCACCGAGGATCGGGCCGATCGCGGTGAGGCCGCCGGCGATGCCGAAGAAGACCGCGAGCGCGCGACCGCGTTCGCGCAGCTCGAACGTCTGCACCACGATCGCGAGCGCCGCCGGGAACATGATCGCGCCGCCGGCGCCCTGGATCACCCTGAACGTCACGATCCAGGCCTCGGCGATGCTGCCCTTGCGGGGTCAGTCCGCACAGCGCCGAGGCGACGGCGAAGATGACCACGCCGAGCGTGACCATGCGACGGTGCCCGACGGTGTCCGCCAGGCGCCCGCCGAAGGCGAACAGCGCCGCCAGCGACAGCAGGTAGGCGTTGATCGCCCACTGCACGCCGGTGCTCGTCAGGCCGAGCTGCTTCTGCACTTCGGGCGCCGCGATCGAGACGATCGTCTGATCGATGAACGTCATCGCGACGGCGAAGATCATCGCCGCGAGAATCAGGTTGCGGGACCCCTGGCGCGGCGCTTGCTCGCTTCGCTGCCCTCGACCGCCATCGCACGCATTTTGCTCTTTTCGCCGCCGGCGAGGAGCTGATGTCATGGCATTGACGCGCCCCGCCGCCGTCACTACCGTGACCTGGGGAATGTCCGCCGCCCTCGACGCCTCAGCAGGCCGCGCGGCTCGCTGCCGCCCGGGCCGCGTACGCCACGTGCCGTGCAGGCGATGCAGCGAATATGGCGCTACGCGGAGTTCAGCGATCGCGGCCACGAGCGTTACGGGGACACTTTCAGCGTCCGCGTCGGCAGCTCGCCGACCGCGGTGCTGACCCGAGACCGCGAGGTGATCCGGCGGCTGTACACCGGCGACCCGCTCGGCAAGCGCCACGGCAACGACCTGCTGAGCACGTTCCTCGGCGCGCAGTCGGTGCTGATGCTCGAGCCGCCCGAGCACCTGATGCGCCGCAAGATGCTGCTGCCGCCGTTTCACGGCGAGCGCGTCCAGTCCTACGCGCGCCTGATGCAGCGACTGGCGGCGGCCGAGCTCGACCGGCTGCGCCCGGGTGAAGTCGTGAAGGTGCAGCCGATCGCGCAGGCGCTGACGCTCGACGTGATCCTGCAGGCGGTGTTCGGCATCTCCGACGCGGCGTATGCGCAAACGGCTGCGAGAGATCTTCGACGCGCTGAACACGCCGCTGAACAGCCTCGCGCTGTTCCTGCCGCAGCTCACGCGCCGCTCGCGCTGGAACCTGCTGTCGCGGCGCCCGTGGCGACTGAAAGACGAACTCGACGCGCTGCTGTTCGAGCACATCGCCGCGACCCGCGCCGACCCGCTGCTGGATAGCGCGAGGACATCCTCGCGATGATGGTCGCTGCCCGCGACGAGGCCGGCGAGGGGCTCAGCGACGAGCAGCTGCGCGACGAACTGATCACGCTGATCGCCGCCGGGCACGAGACGACGGCGACCGCGACCGCCTGGGGCGTGGAACTGCTGGTGCACAACCCGGGGTGATGGCACGCGCTCGCGAAGGCGATGACGCCTACCTCGAAGCGCTCGTCAAGGAGATCCTGCGGATCCGCTCGCCGATCCCGATCACCAGCGCTCGCCACATGCTCGAGCCGTTCACGATCGGGTCGTGGACGATCCCGCCGGACGTGGCGGTGCTCGTCGACGCCTACGGCGTGCACCACGACCCGCGGATCTACCCCGAGCCGCACGCGTTCCGCCCCGAGCGCTTCCTCTGCGACCCGCCCGACGGCTATCGTTCCTGCCGTTCGGCGGCGGCGCGCATCGTTGCCTCGGCGCATCGCTGGCGCTGCTGGAGATGAAGATCGTGCTGCGCGAGCTGCTCGCGCGCGTCGAGCTCGAGCGCATCGACGGCGCTGGCGCGCCCGGTGCCGGGCGGCCCCACGCTGAGGCCACGCGGCGGCGCGCACACGCGTGCGCGAGGCGGCGCCGCAGCGCGCGAGCACGGCGCACGCGGCCTGCGAGTCACTGACGCGCGGCGCCGCGGCTGCTCAGCCGAAGGCCGGCGCCGGCGCGGCCTTGGCGCCGACTGGCGGCCGGCTCCGCGAAGCCGTAGGTCCCGTCCTCGAGCAGCTCGCTCGCGGCCTCGACCGCCGCACCGTATGCGGCGAACGCGAAGCCACCGCCGACCGAGATGCGCTTGACGCCCAGCGCGGCCAGCTCTGCCACGGGTGGCGCGCCGGCGCGAGCGAGCACGTTGACGGGCAGCTCGACCGCTGCGAGCAGCTCGCGCAGGTCCTCCGGGCGATCGAGCGCAGGTGCGTAGAGCACGTCGGCGCCGGCCTGCTGGTAGGCGTGCAGGCGCGCGATCGTGTCGCGCGACGTCCGGGTTGCCGCGCAGGTGGTTCTCGGCGCGCGCGGTGAGCACAAGGTGCGTGGCGCCCGCGTGCGCTGCCTCGGCGGCCGCCGCGACGCGCTCGCTGGCCGTATCGATGTCGTACAGCCGCTGCTCGCGGGGATCCCAATCCTCGACCGAGCAGCCCGCAAGGCCGACCTCGAGCGCGAGCCGCACGGTCTCGGCGACGCCGGCGGCGTCCGCGGCGAAGCCGTCCTCGAAGTCCGCCGACACGGGCACGTCGGTAGCGGCGACGAGCGCCGCGGCGTGCGCGAGCGCCTCCTCGCGACGTGACCCCGTAGTCGAGGCGCCCGAGGCTCGCCGCGTAGCCGCTGCTGGTCGTCGCCAGCGCCTGGAAGCCGAGCGCGGCGAACAGCTTCGCCGAGCCGACATCCCACGCGTTTGCCAGCAGCAGCGGCGACTGCGAGCCGGTGGAGCGCCAGAAAGCGCGCGGCCTGCTCAGCGGTGTGTGTTCATCTCGGTGGGCCTCCTGTGTGTGGGAATCGGTGATGTCTGTCGGGCCGCTCACGCGGCGAGCCGCTGGGCGTCCGCTGCAGCGCCGGCGCCGAGGGCGCGTTTCGCGCTGCACGGCCGGCAGCGATGCCCACAGGTGCTGGACCGCGTACGCGCGGTACGGTCGCCAGCGCTCGGCGAGCATCGTCGCGGCGGCCGGGTCGCCGGCCTGCCCGAGCCGCTCGAGCGCGTGGCGGACGCCGAGATCGCCGGGCAGGAACGCATCGGGGTCGCGCAGCGCGCGCATCGCTATGTATTCGGCCGTCCACGGCCCGATCCCGGGCAGCGCCAGCAGACGGCGCCGCGCCTCTTCCCGATCCGCGCCAGCGTCGATCACGAGCTCCTCGTCGCGCGAGCGCGCCGACGAGCGCGAGCAGCGCGCGGCGGCGCGCGAGCGGCATCGCGAGCGTCGCGGGGTCCACGTCGGCGAGCGCCTGCGACGGAGGGGAACACGTGCGTGACGTTGCCGAGCGGACGCGCGAGCTGCTCGCCGTGCGCTGCCGCCAGACGGGCCGGCGAGCGTCGCGGCGCCGCGCAGCGAGACCTGCTGGCCGAGCACCGCGCGGAGCGCCAGCTCGTGACCGTCGACGGCGCCCGGCACCCGCCGTCCCGGGGCGGCGCGCACCAGCGCTCCGAGCGGCGGCTCGGCGCCGAGGACCTCGGCGACGCTGAGCGGGTCGGAGTCGAGGTCGAGCAGCGCGCGCGAGCGCTGCATCGCGGCGCCGAGGTCACGCAGGTCGGCGAGCCAGTAGCGGGCGTGCACGTACCCGTCGGCGGGCCGCAGCTCGACGACGCCGACGCCGTGCGGCAGGCGCAGGCTGCGCCGGTAGGCGCCGTCGTGAACCTCCTCGACACCGGCGACGGCGCGCAGCCCAAGGAATGCGACGAGGCCGTCGCCGTCCAGCGGCGCGCGGTAGGGCAGGCGCAGCGACAGCGCGCCGCTGTCCTCGGGGCGCCCGTGCCGGCGCGCTCGCGTGCGCAGCTCGCTGGGGGTCAGCGCGAACACCTCGCGGATCGTCGCGTTGAACTGGCGCACGCTCTGAAAGCCGGCGGCGAACGCCACGTCGGTGATCGCCAGCGTCGGTCGTCTCCAGCAGGATGCGCGCGGTCTGCGCGCGCTGCGCGCGGGCGAGCGCGAGCGGACCGGCGCCGGCGACGGCGACCAGCTGGCGGTGCACGTGGCGCTCGGTGTAGCCGAGCCGGCGAGCGAGACCGGCGACGCCCTCGCGATCGACCAAACCGTCTGCGATCAGGCGCATCGCGCGCCCGACGAGATCGGCGCGCAGATCCCACTCGGGCGAGCCCGGCGTGGCGTCAGGACGGCAGCGCTTACAGGCGCGGAAGCCGGCAGCCTGCGCTGCCGCGGCCGACGCGAACAGGCGCACGTTCTCGCGTTTGGGCGTGCGCGCCGGGACAGCTCGGACGACAGTAGATCCCGGTCGTCTTGACGCCGCAGAAGACCCATCCGTCGAAGCGCGGATCGCACGCCTCGATCGCCTGCCAGACGCGATCGGAGTTGAAGTCCACCACACACCGTGGCACATCCGCAAGCGACTGCCTAGCGGAAATCGGACGCGTATGGCGGTGCCTGCAGAAGGCCGAAAGCCGCCAGATTCGGGCTCACGCCAGTGCGACGTCACGCGTGACCATCCATTAGACCGGGCACGATCGAGGCGAAGTGCGCGACGTGGCGGTAGGGGAAGATGCGCCCAAGCAGCGAGGGGACGTCCGCGATCGAGCTGCGACGAGCCGTCGGCGTGATGCCCGACTTTGAGGGCGTCCTGGCGGTACTTGCCGGTGCGCACGAGCACGCCCGGCAGGCCGACCGCCATCGCGCCGCCAACATCGGCCTCGAGGTCGTAGCCGACCATGATGCCGCGTCGAGACCCATGTCAGCCATGGCCGCGAGGCAGAACGCCTGCGCGGGCTTGCCGACCGCGACTCCTGGTCCGTCGCGGCCCGAGCGCACGCGCGTGGCAACGAGTGCCAGGCCGTCGGTCGCGGCGATCCAGCACCTTCTCGTTGTACGCACGAGCTCGCGCCGTCCATCAGCGCGCGGAACACGGCGTTGAGCACCGCCGGCGTGAACCCGTCGCCCAGATCGCCGAGGATCACCGCGTCCGTGGGCGCTCCCGGGAGGGCGCTGTCGAGCGCGTCCAGATCCTCGCGCAAGTCCGTCGCTACGAGCACCGTGACGAGCGCGTAGCCCTGCGCTTGACAGTGACGCTCGGCCATCGCCGCCGGCGCATCAGCTCCTCGAGCGAGGCGTCGAACCCATCTCGAGCAGGTGCTCGCGGACCGCCCGGCGCGAGCGCGAGGTGGTGTTCGTCAACAGGCGCAGGCCGCCGCTGCGCTCGCGCAGCTCGAGGAACGCCTGACATCCTCCCGTGATCGGCATGATCGCCGACATAGAGCACTCCGTCGATGTCCAGCAGCACTCCGATCGAGCCGTCCTGTGTGGCGGTCATCGTCGAACCTTAGAGACGCGAGCCGGCCGCCGACCATCCGGTCCAGCGCTCGACGTCGATCGCCAGCACGGGGCCGACGGCGCGCTGCTGCGGATAACGCCGTGCGAGCAGCTCGATCGCACGGGCGGCCTCGGGCTCGTCGAGGCCGAGCACGCGCGCGATCCCGTCCGCGCGAACCCACCACAGCGCCCCCCAGTCCGCGTCGTCGTAGTGGTCGGCGAGCGCCGACACGCGCGGGTTGGCGCGAACGTTCTGCAAGCGCCGCAGCTCGGTGCTGCGCTTCGGCTTGGCGTCGACGACGCTGTAGATCGTCTCGCCCGCGAGCGCGAACACGATCGGCACGACGTGCGGCTGGGTGCGCTGCGTCGACGCTCGCCAGTCGCGCGACCCTCGCTGCCGCAAAGCAGCGGCGAGCGTCCTGCGCTGCTCACTCGCCGTGCAGCTCGGCGATCGCGTCCTCCCAGCGCTCGAGCGCGCGTTCAACCGGCGCGAGTCCCGCCGAGGGGATCCAGCGCACGACGCGGCGCACGCCGGCCTTCTCGAATTCGTCGAGCACCTTCGGCTTCGCCGGCGCGCCCATCACCATCACCTCGATCGGGCGCTCAGCGCGCGACCACAGCTCGCGTGCCCGTGCGAGCAGGTCTTCGCCGGTGTTGTTCGGCAGCCACGCGTCGCCGAAGCGCAGAACGCGGTCGAGCACCGTCGCGCCGTTGCCGCCGACGAGCACCGGCGGGTGCGGCCGCTGCGCCGGCTTCGGCCACGACCAGATGCGCTCGAAGTCGACGTAGGAGCCGTGGTAGCTCGCCTCGTCCTGCGTCCAGATCGCCTTCATCGCCTCGACCCGCTCAGCCATCAGCGCCATGCGCGTACGCGGGTCGGTGCCGTGATTGAGCATCTCCTCGCGGTTCCAACCGGCGCCGACGCCGAACTCCAAACGTCCGCCGGAAAGATCATCGACGCTCGCCACCTCCTTGGCGGTGACGATCGGATCGCGCTCGGTGACGAGGCAGATGCCGCTGGCCACCCGCAGCTTGCTCGTCGCCGCGGCGGCCGCGGTCAGCGCGACGAACAGGTCATACGTGTGGCTGTACTTGCGCGGCAGCTCGCCGCCCGCCGGATAGGCCGTCTCGCGGCTCGCGGGGATGTGCGTGTGCTCCGGGAAGAACACCGACTCCTGCCCGCGCTCCTCGACCAGGCGCGCGAACGCCCCCGGGCTGACACCGTCGTGCGTGGCGAAGTAGCCGACTCCGAAGTCCACAGCCCGTGAGTCTAGGACGTCAGCTTCGCGAGATGAGCCGCGGCGTCCTCGAGGCGGTCATCGCCCCAGAACAGCTGCTCATCGACCGCCAGCGTCGGAACACCGATGACGCCCAGCTCGGCCGCCGTGTCGGTGGCGCGTCGAAGCGCCTGTTTGATCTGCGGATCGCGCGTTGCCGCCTCGAGCTCGTCGCGGTCGAGCCCGGCCTGCGTCGCGGTCGCGAACACGCACTCGGGGAGGCTGAGCTCCCATCCCTCCTGGAAGGCGTTGCGAAGCGCCGCGCGCGTGAACTCGCGGCCACTCCCGACGGTGAACGCGTACGTGGCCGCGAGCATCGCCAGGAGATAGTTCGTCGGCCACTCCTCGGGCCAACGGATCGCGGGCAGGCCATAGACGCGGGCGCGACGCTCGACCTCCGCCATGCCCTCCTGCCGGCGTTCATCGTCGCCGAGCGCCCACGAGCTGCGTCCATTCCCCTTGAACAGGCCTCCAAGCAGGACCGGCTGCCACTCCACGGGCTGAGGGAGCAACGCGTCCAGCCGCTCGGCCGCGAGATACGCGTAGGGCGAACCGAGGTCGAAGTAGAAGGTCACTGCGGGCATCGTTCTCTGCGCCTGGGCCTGTCCGATCGTCTGTTCAAACGAACGATACGCCGACGCTTTGCCACGCGAGCCCGCCGACCTATGTACACCGGCATGGCGGAACGTGTCGCCGACGTGCTGTGGTCGATGCTCGCGGGCGCCGGCGTCAGGCGCTGTTACGGGATCGTGGGTGACGCGTTGAACCCCGTGATCGACGGCCTGCGCCGTAACGGCCAGGTGGAGTTCATCCACGTCCGCCACGAGGAGGCCGGCACCTTCGCGGCGGTGGCCGAGGCTTCGCTGACGAATGCTCCAGTGGCCGTGTGCGGGACGGCGGGTCCGGGCGTCACGCACCTGCTCAACGGCCTGATGGACGCGCAACGCGAGGGCGTTCCGGTGATCGCGATCGCCGGCGATGTCGTCTCATCGCTCATCGACACCGGCACGCTGGAGGAGCTCAACCCGTACGCCACGTTCGCCGTCGCCTCGCTCTACACGGGGCGGATCGCCAACCCCGCGCAGACGCGCGCGGTGGTGCAGACGGCGATTCGCACCGCGCTCGGCGAGCGCGGCCCCACCGTGATCGCGCTGCCCGGAGATGTCGCCGCCAGCGAGGCACCCCACGACAGCTACCGCACGGTCCTCGCCAAACGGCCGCTGCTGCGCCCCGACGAGGCCGACCTGCGCAAGCTCGCGGAGCTGATCGACGACGCCGCAACGGTCACGATCTTCGGCGGCGACGGCTGCCGCGACGCGCACGACGAGGTGGTTGCCCTGGCGGAGCGGCTGCAGGCGCCGGTCGGCTACGCGTTCCGCGGCAAGCAGTGGCTGGAATGGGGCAACCCCAACGCGGTCGGCATGAGCGGGCTGCTCGGGTGGGGCGGCGCGTATCAGGCGATGCACGACTGCGAGCTGTGCCTGCTGCTGGGGACGAACTTCCCGTTCGTCGACTTCTACCCGAAGGCCCCCAAGAAGGTTCAGATCGACCACCGCGCCGCGGTCGTCGGCCGTCGGACAGACCTCGACCTCGGCCTCGTCGGCGACATCAAGGACAGCGTCACCGCGCTGCTCGCGCTCGTCGCGCAGAAGACGGACAGGCACCACCTCGACCGGGCGCTCGCGACGACCGCGAAGTGGCGCAAGCGGATGCGCCACTACGTCACCCGCGGCCCAGAGCTGACGCCGCTCCGCCCGGAGTACCTGGCATCGACGATCGACGAGTTGGCCAGCGAGGATGCTGCCGTGTGCCTCGACACGGGCACGGCCTGTATATGGGGCGCGCGCTACATCAGCGCGAAGCAAGACCGGCGGATCCTCGGCTCCCTGTCGTGGGCATCGATGGCAAACGCCATGCCCAACGCGCTCGGGATCGCGCTCGCGTACCCGGGACGGCAGGTGATCGCGCTGTGCGGCGACGGTGGTTTGACGATGCTGATGGGTGATCTGCTCACGATCGCTCAGCGCAAGCTGCCGGTGAAGATCGTGGTGCTCAACAACGGCGGCCTCGAGTTCGTGCACATCGAGATGGAGGAGGCGGGGATCGAGCCGTTCGGCACCGCGTTCGAGAACCCCAACTTCTCAAAGCTCGCCGAGGCGGTCGGCTTGACCGGCATCCGCCTCGAGGATCCGCGCGAGGTCCGCGACGCCGTGACACGGCTGCTCTCCACCCCGGGGCCGGCGCTGCTCGACGCGGTCGTCGATCCCCACGCCCTCAGTCTCCCGCCCCACATCACCGTCGGCGAGGCCGAGGGCTTCTCGCTGAGCCTCGCCAAGCAGGCGATCCACGGCAGCCTCGACGAGGTCATCGAGACCGTCAGGGACAACGTCAGCCTCGTGTAGCCGGAAGCGTCTCGCCCGGGCGTCGCGCAATACCCTGTAGCGCGCGTGAGCCGCATCGACATCGACCCGGCCGAGACGGATGCAGGCGCGTTCTACATGTTCCTGAACTCGGTGGTGATCCCACGCCCGATCGCGTGGGTCTCCTCGCGCTCCGCCAGCGGGGTTGACAATCTCGCCCCGCATTCATTCTTCACGGTCTCCTCGGTCGACCCGCCGATCGTGCAGTTCACCTCCGTCGGGCGCAAGGACTCGCAGGAGAACGTCGAACAGACCCGTGAGTTCGTCGTCTGCCTCGCCCCCGCCGCCCTGCTCGACCAGGTGAACGCCACCGCCACCAACTTCCCGCCGGGGATCAGCGAGTTCGACGCCGTCGGATTGGAGCGCGAACCGAGCCTCCGCGTCGCGCCGCCGCGCGTGGCCGCGTCACCGGTCGCGCTCGAGTGCGTGCTGCACGAGGTCATCTCCTTCGGCGCGAGCACCGTCGTGATGGGGCGCGTCGTGCTCGCGGCCATCAACGACGCGGCGATGCGTGACGGCCGTCCCGCCGTCGACCTCCTGCGCCCGACCTCGCGGCTCGGCGGCAACCTTTGGGCCGAGGTGGGTCCGCTCACCGAGATCACTCGCATCGGCTACCACGAGTGGCCTGGGCACTACGGCGCGAGCTGAGGGAGGCGCTAGAGTCCTCTCAGTGGTCGGGCCTCCGCTCGACCAGGTTCCGGGCCCACGAGTCCCCTCGAGCAGCGCGCCGGATGACTCCACTCGGCTCTCCACGCCCAGCGATCGGACAGACATGGCCTCAAGCGGCAAGAAGAAGACCACGATGGCAAAGCTCACGCGTGAAAGCAGGCTGCGTGAGCGTCGCATCGACAAGCAGGCCCGCAAGGACGCCCGCAAGAACGGCACGGCAATTCAGGCTGTCGAGCCAGACGACACGCTGAACGACACAGGCGGCGAGACAGCCGCGCTCGACGTCGCACAGCCAGCGCTCGAAGCCGTCGCCGAGGGGTAGCTAAGCTGGGAGCGATGACGACGACCGACGAGATGACCGCGCGCGGCGCCCACTACACGGCGCTGCTCGAAACGATCGACCGCCAGGGCGCGACGAAGCTCCACGCAAAAGAGCGTGAGCAGCTGCTCGAGGCCGCTGATGCGCTGCTGTTTGCCGAGCCGGAAAGCCGCCGCCTGCTGCGAGCGGCCGAGGACCTGATCGAGTCGCTGGAGGCCAGCGAGCGCTGGTCGGCCGAGCGCTGCGACCAGCTGCGCGAACATCTCTACGGCTGCGACGCCGCAGCCGCCTAGCCTGCCGCCGTCTCCGGCAGCACAGGAGGCGCGGTGCGGTAGCTCGCCGGCGTGGCTGACAGGCGGATGGGGTTGCGTGTCAGGCGAGCGACGCCGCCGTCGGGTCGTGAAACCTCGACGATCGGCTCGAGCCCGAGTCCCTCGGCGAGGGCGAACGCGCCGGCGATGTCGTTGACCTGCCCGGCCGGAACGCGCGCCTGCGAGAGCTCGGCAACCCAGGGGGCCCGCCAGCACGCGGGAGAAGTCGACGATTTGGAGGTTCTCGAGAGCGTCGGATATGCGCCGGCAGCGGAGCTTACGCCCGCCGACCGATCGGCGAGGGCCTGCCGAGCCGCGCGGAAGGAATTCTCACATCCAGAGTCCTTCATAGCTGGGCGGGTACCCGCCCGTCTCACCGATTGCCATGCACACACTCGATCCCGAAGTCCTTCACGAGCACACCGATCGCCTTTACCGCTCCGCTTGGGCATTGTGCGGGTCGCGCGAGGACGCCGAGGATCTCGTCCAGGAGACATTTGCACGCGTCCTTGCGCGTCCGCGGGTGCTCCGCGGGGGTGAGGAGCTCTACTACCTGATGCGGGTCCTACGGAACACATTCCTGACGAGTCGGCGTACCGCATCTCGCAGGCCGGTGACCGTCGCCGAGCTCGAGGATGAGGTCATGGCTGATTCCAGGCCGATGGGACAACCCGAGCACGCGCTCGAGGTGCAGGAGGTATTCGAGACGATTGCGGAACTTCCCGAGGCCTTCCGGCTCACGCTGGTGGCGGTGGACGTGCTCGGACTCTCCTATCGAGAGGCCGGCCGCGCGCTGGGGGCGCGTGAGGCAACGATCACGACTCGCCTTTTCCGGGCGCGCAAACAGGTAGCCGAGCGCCTCGACCGATCCGAGCTGGGACAGACCGCCGAGAACCGCACCGGGCCGGCCGCGTCCTCGCCAACGCGTCGGCGGAGTGAGCGACCGAGCGCGCGGCGACCACCGATCGCACTTCGAAGCACCTGAGCAGATCTTTCCTTTCACTTAAGAAAGCATTTGCGGAAAGCGCGCGTCTTATACGGGGGAGTGCGTCTTACGCCCATACCACCACCCTCGAATAGGAAGGCCGACCATGAACCGTGAAACACCGGCAAGCGCCGAAGCGACTGTCCCGAGAACAGATAACGAGTCAACCGGCGGTGTCAGTCGCCTGTCATTCCTGGCGACGGGAGCCGCAGCCGGAATCGGAGCAACGCTCCTCGGCCCCCTCGGTAAGAGCGCAGCGGCACTCGCCCAGGGCAGCGGCGTGCTGAGCAGGGGCGACGCCGCCATCCTCCGATTCCTCGCAGCGGCTGAGCTGATCGAGGCAGACCTCTGGCAGCAGTACGACGAGCTCGGTGGCGTGAACGGCGGTAATCCGGCCTACCAGGCGGCCCTGGAAAACATCGATTCCGACATGCCGACCTACATCCATCTCAACAACGAGGATGAGCAGAGTCACGCTGCGTTCCTCAACGCCTACCTCGAATCCAAGGGAGCCGATCCGGTCAATCTGGACGCTTTTCGCAAGCTGCCGAGCAGCGAAGCGACCGGCGCAAAAAAAGTTGGTCGCCTGACGTCGCTCACCTCGTTGGACGTCGACACGAGCTGGTACACGCGGTATCGCAGCTCGAACAACCCCGACTTTGGGGCGACGTTCCCGCAGGCGATCACGATCCGCAACCAGCCGGCGATCCCGATCAGCGACGCTGAGGTTCCGCCGAACGCCCCCGCTCCGCTTCCCGCTATGACTCCGGCGGAGCGTCGCATACAGGTGATCGCGTGCACCGCAGCATTTCACTTCGGCTACATCGAGCAGGGCGGGACGAGCTTGTACCCCACGCTCGCCGAGAAAGTGACCGACCTCGAGGTGCTACGCGTCTTGTCGAGCATCGGCCCGACCGAGGCGATGCACTTCGCGACCTGGCAGGACGACGCGGGCAACGCCGCCAACGCCCCCGTCGCACCCGTCACCGATCCGATTACCGGCTTGACGATCCCCAACCTGGACGAAAATCCCGACGCGGAACTGTTCCAAGCCAACCTGATCTTCCCGCACCCGACCGAGTTCATCAGCAGCAAGCTCCCCCACTGCGCAGTGGTGCGCCCGACGCTGGACGGCGACGGTGGCGCGGTGGCGGCGATCAAGTCATTCACGGCGGACAACCTGTTCCGGGGCCAGTCACCTGACTTCTTCCGGACTGTCACGAAGCTGGCAGAAGAAGCCGACGCCGCGCAACACATCTAGCAGCTCTACACGCTACGGCCTTCACGTTCGGCGCGGTCATTGCGACCGCGCCGAGCGCGGAGACGGAGGTTCAGTGAAGTTGCTTTCTAAAAGCCAAACGATTGGAGCCAGTGATGGGACTCGATAACCCGATTCACCTTCTCTTCCTGTTGATCCTGCTACTGCTCGTCTTCGGGGCCAAGCGCCTGCCCGAGATGGGTCGCTCGCTGGGCAGCGGCATGCGGGGCTTCAAGGACTCGCTCAACGGTGTCGCAACCCACGGGGCCGACCTACCCGCGCCCGCGCCGGCGGTGCAGACCGTGCCGGCCGTAAGCCACGAGCAGCCGGTCATCGCCGGTGAGCGCCAACGGCGCTCATAGCGGCGGGGACCTGTCATGGCGAGCGCCGTCGGGAGAATCGGGCACGAAGATCGCGTCAGCGTGGTCGAGCACCTGGAGGAGCTGCGCGCGCGGCTGATCATCTGCCTGGCGGCGCTCGCGGTGGCATTCGGCTTCAGCGTATGGCAGAACCACGCGCTGCTCAGCATCATCAACGAGCCGCTCGCCCGCCAGACCCAGAAGCAGGTGCGGGCGGGCAACGGCCCGCTCGGCGCCACGTACGCCGTCCAGCAGAGCGCCCGCACGGTCGCGACGCAGCTGGAGCTGGTGGTCAGTGCGCTCGAGCGCCCGGGGTCGGGCACATCGGCGCGGACACGGGCGTCGCTCGAGGGCGTCGGCCCGCAGCTGCACGAGGCGATCACGCGCCTGTCGAAGCCGCCGGAAGGGAACAAGCCGGTGACACTCGGGATCGGTGAGCCGTTCACAACCACCATCGGCGTCTCGTTGCTGTTCGCCTTCATCCTCGCGCTGCCGGTGATCCTGTATGAGCTCTACGGCTTTCTGCTGCCGGCCTTCAGCCCAGAGCAACAACGGGTCACGAACTCGCTGATCTTCGCCGTCCCCCTCCTCTGCGCGGGCGGGGTCGCGTTCGGCTACTTCGTCGTACTGCCGTCGGCCCTGCGCTTCTTTCAGAACTTCAACAGCGGGGAGTTCAACGTGCTGGTGCAGGCCAACCCGTACTACCACTTCGCTGCGGTCGTACTGCTCGCGATGGGGCTGGTCTTCCAGGTGCCCGTCGGTATCCTCGCGGCCACCGGCTCGGGCGTCGTAACGCCGCGCCAACTGCGCCACAATCGCCGCTACGCGATCCTCGCCTGCGGCGCGGTCGCAGCCTTCCTGCCGGGCGACGCAATCACCCTTCTCCTGGAGACGGTCCCCCTGTATCTGTTGTTCGAGGTGAGCCTGCTCCTGGCGACGTTTGCTGAGCGCCGCCGCGCACGTGCTCGGCGGTAGACTCCCGCGCATGGGCGTCGATCTCGCAGTCGTTCAGTTTGAGGGTGAGGACACCGCGGTCAGGAGCTATGGCGACGCGAAAGCGCACGCTGGCGACGCACCGTGGATGCACGAGGTGGGCTTCGTCGAACATCACCCCAGCGGGCGCTTGGTGCTGCGCGGCGTGTTCGCGGGCCATTACCTGGATGTCGACGAGACTGACCACGTCTCGCAGACGGGCGCAGGGATTGGAGCCGTCGCCGGAGGACTCGTAGGCGTGCTGCTTGGACCGCCAGGCATCGCCGTCGGGCTGTTGGTGGGCGGCATTGTCGGCGCGGAGGTGGGTTCGCCGACCGACACAGAGCCCGATGCGGACGCGAAGGCGCTCGCCAAGAAGCTGCGCGCCACGGTGCCGCGCGGGTCATCGGCGATAGTCCTGATCGGCGCACCTGCGGACGCGGACCAAATGTTCGCAGCGCTCGACGAGGACTCACGACGCGTTCGCCGTACGCTCAGCGCCGCAGAGGCGGCTGCGCTGGAGGCGTCGCTGCAAGCGGCGCCGCCGGCGGTGTCCGAGCGCTCCTAACCAGCGCACGGAGCTCGCCTCACCGAGCCCGATCGCGACTACGCAGTGCCCTGGCTGGCGTTCAGCAGGACCCGGAGAATCTCGACGGCTTCCTCGATCTTGGGCTCTTCGCCGATCGCGAGCGTTCCCCACTGCAGCGCGGTGGCCACCCGGACAACGACCTCGATGTTGTGGTGTAGCGCCTTCGCTCGCTCGGGCGAATAGGTCTGGGCAACCACGTCGGACAGCGCCTGCGTGACGCTGGCGTGGACGCCGCCGCGCTCGCCGATCAGCAGTCGCAGCGCGAGCTGCGGCTCGCGCTCCACGAATCCGCGCAGCGGCTGGGAGTGCATGGTGGCGGTCATGATCCGGCGCGCGAAGTCGAGGATTCGCTCGTCGCCGTCCCCCTCGGCTTCGGCTTCGGCAGCCGCAGCGAAGACACCGGCGAGCTGCACGAGCACCTGCTCGATCAGCTTGTCGCGCGTGCCGAACCAGCGGTAGAGCGTGACCCGCGATATCGACAGCTGCGCGGCCAGGACGCCGATCTCGACGCGCTCCTCGGCGAGGAACGCCGCACGGGCGAGGTCGAGCGCGTCCTGCGGGTTCGGGCGCCGGAAGATCGGCGTCGGCTGGTCTGCTTGCGAGGGCTGTGTCGCGGCCATCCAAATCTCTCCACGTCCTGGGGAATGTCGGCTCTGGGCTCGACGCTTGAAGCATAGCCTAGCCATCGGTCCTTAGCTCTATTTGCGAGTGATCTTGCTTATGTTCCTTTCTCAGCTAGATGCTATGAACGTAACGAAGTTGATATTCATTGCATAAACTGTTAGGGTCGCCTCCGTTCACGAAATACGGAGATGAGGAGAGTGGGAATGCAACGACACGGAAGGTCTCGAAAGAACAAGGCGATCGGGCGCACGCGCCCGGCGCTGTGGATCGGCGTGCTCGGCCTCGTGCTGGCGATCGCCGCGCTGCCCTCGGCGGCGCTGGCGCACAGCGCGACGAAGGTCATCAAGCCGGGAACGATGGGTCAGGGTCCCGTCAACGCGTGCTTCTGGGGCCAGCCGTCCTCGAACGTAGGCCCGATCAACGAACTCAACTACCCGGTCGCCGGCACGAACATCCTTGCGGTGGACACCGACGTCGTCTACTACTACACACGCTTCCAGCTGCCCGCTGGCGCCAACATCACGCTGCACGGGCAGTTCCCGCACTCGCGCTTCTTCTCGCTCACGACGTATGTCACCAAGGGCGCCGAAAGTGGCCTTCCGTCGACGTCGATCTATGACTCGCAGATCAACCCCGACGCGGGGTCCGTCAACCCGTTCCGCCCCGGAGAAGACCGCAAGGCGAAGAACCGCTCCTACACGCTCACGATCAGCGGCCAGCCGACGCCGGCCGAGCCGGCAGCGAACACGCTCTACGCCGGCCAGGAAGGCAAAACCGGAGAAACGCAGCAGGTCGAGATGATCATGCGGATATACCGCCCCGACAAGAACCTCGAAGCGAACGCGGGCGTACCGCTGCCGTCACCGACCGTCAACCTCGAAAACGGCGAAAAATTCAGCGAAGAAGCTGCGTGCAGCGCCGTCTCTGACGCCAGCGGGATCACGGCACTACCCCTGAGCGTGGTCCAGGCGCCGACGCCGGCGACCTACGTTCACCTGCGCGACCTCGCCCCGGCGCCGCACCCGGCCGTGAACCCGGTCGACTGGGAACGCTTCCGCAACCTGCCCTACCTCGAGAAGCCGTTCTTTGCGGGCGCCGGTGAACCGTATGAACACCTGATCACGACGCTGCCCACGACGGTCACGAGCGGCCTCTACGCGACCCCGGCGAACGCCTACCTCATCGCGTACGCCGACCGCACGATCGGGCCGAACACCGAAGGACACAACATCCTGGTGATCCACGCCAAGATGCCTACGCACCCCGAAACGTATGACAGCAACAAGATCAACGATCAGACAGCCGAAACGCAGGTGCGCTACTGGTCGATCTGCACCGCCGGAGGCGTCGAGAAACCGGCGGACTTCGCAACGAACTCGGCATGCCTGTTCGACCAGGAGGTACCGACGAACAGCAACGGCGAATACACCGTCGTCGTGAGCCTTCCGCAGGATCGGCCGAAGATCGCCAGGAACGGCTGCGGAGTTTCGTGGCTGAACTGGGGAGCCGGCGGCGATGACCTCGAAGGCGAATACGCGGCGGACAACCGCCCGTCGCTGGACACCCTGGTCATGCGCAACCAGCTGTCCAACCCGACGTTCGCAAACAGCATCGAAAAGGTGGTGACGCCCGAAACCGAGAGGGAAGTCATGGGCGCCTACTACCCGACCAGCACCTACATGACAACGCAGGAATTCGAAAGCCGCAAGTGCGGCGGCGCCGGCGCGTAACGCCCGCCTGAAAGCAAAGATCACATAGCAACGGTGGGCGCGGATCGCAACACGGCGATTCGCGCCCATCGCGCATCACGAGCCTGAAGGACGCCACCGGCAACGCTCACACCTGAACGCCACCACCTTTCCAGAGGGGAGCAAGATGACCACCTCGATCGCACCTGAGTCACAGCTCGCGGAGTATGATCTGGGCAACCTCGACCTATGGCAGGACGGGCCCCCGCACGAGCTTTTCGCACGGATGCGGGCGATGGACGGCTTGCACTGGAGTCCGCTCGACGCGTTCCCCGAGGAGAGCGGGGTTCTGGTCGGTGGTGCGCTTCGCGGACATCGCCACCGTCGGTCGCGACCACGCGAGGTTCTCCTCCAAACGCAGCATCGTGGTCGTCGACAAACTCTCCTGGGACGAGGCGACGCCCGACCCGCTGGATCTGGTCGAGAGCATGCTGATCACGCAGGACCCGCCCCGCCACGACCGCCTGAAGGCACTGGTGCAGCGCGCCTTCACGCCGAAGCGCGCGCTCGAGCACACCGAGCGGATGCGCGAGATCATCAACCTCGTCTTCGACCGCGCGCTCGCGACGAACCCCGACGGCCACCTCGACCTCGTCCAGGACGTCGGCATCTACGTGCCCTCGATGGTGATCGGCGACATGCTCGGCGTCCCCCGCGAGGACGCCCCGAAACTCGTCGACTGGACCAACCGCACGAGCGCCTTCGAGGACCCGCGCCTGGTGCCCGACCTCGGGGACGTGTGGCGCGCGCTCGAAGAGTTCGTGCCCTACGTCAACTCGATGCTCGAGGAGCGCAGCGCGCGGCCGACCGAGGACCTCACCACGGCGGTGCTCGAGGCCGAAGTGGAAGGCGGGCGGCTCGCCCCGGAGGAGGTGCTGAGCTTCTTCTTCCTGCTGATGATCGCGGGCAACGACTCGACCCGCGCGGTGTTCACGAGCGGCATGAAGAACCTGCTCGAGGATCCCGAGCAGATGCAACTGGTGCGCTCCGGTGCGGTCCCGCTCGAGCAGGTCGTCGAGGAGTTCGTCCGCTACAACCCCGCGTTCGCCTACATGCGCCGCACGGCGACCTGCGACACCGAGCTCGCCGGCCAGCAGATCAAGGCGGGCGACAAGCTCGCGCTGTGGTACGTCGCAGGCAATCGCGACGAGTCCGCCTTCGCGGATCCGCAGCGCTTCGACGTGCGCCGCGAGACGGACCACCAGGGCTTCGGGGGCGGCGGCCGGCACTTCTGCCTCGGCGCCGGGCTCGCGCGCCTGGAGCTGAAGCTGTGGATCGAAGAAACGCTGCGGCGCTTCCCCGACCTGGCACTCGACGGAGCGCCCACGCGGGTGAGCTCGACGTTCCTCAATCAGTACCGCACGATCCCCGTGGCGCTCGCAGGCTGAGAGGCATGCTCGCGTGCGTCTTCGCTACGGGTTGCGAACATCGATGCCGGTGTCGCTCGCTGCGCGAGCGAGCCGCAAGTCGCTGGTCAGCAGCGGCTCATCCGCTCGGATCGCGAGGGCCGCGTACAGCGAGTCACCGGCTGAGAAGCGGTTGCGGAGAGCCCAAGCGGCATCCAAAAGGCTCGACGTGGGCACCAACTCGATCGGAAGTGCCCGCAGCCGCCTCAGGGCTGTCGTCGCGAGATGGGCGGCGATCAGCCCCGCATGAGATGGCGCCGGATCACTGAGAAGACCTCGAACGGCATGACCTCAGGCGCCAGCCACGGCTCCCCCGGCTCAGGGAGCTCTGCGATCATAAATCACGACGTGTGGCCGTCGGCGGTGCGAGCAGATCGACGATCGCGCTTGCATCGATGACGGTCATGCCAGGTCGTTGCGAACATGCGCGAGCGCCTGTTCTGCCGACTCGCCAAGGTTCACCGGCTCGATCTGCGAGAGCTCGGCAAGCAGCTCCGCCCGCGACGGCCGACGAACCGCCTGCTCGAGCGTGGTCCGCGCGTACTCCGTGAGTGATACGCCAGCGAGCGCCGCCCGCGCCTTCAACCCCCAGATTCGAACTGGAGACACCACGATTTTCAGAAGGCCCAGAATCTCTCCTCGAAAGCTGACTTGCAGGACTTTAATCTTTGGCGATGCGTGCCACGTATCACGCCCTCGCAGGCGTTTTCCGGAGTACTGGTACCGCTTCGCGCCACGAATAACAGCGATGCTGCGTAGGAGCGCAAAGCCGCCTCAGCACGCCTGCGTTTTTTCAACCGAGCCCGGCACGAGGCACTGAATCACGGGCGGCTTCGGTGGGCCGCCGCGTCGGATGAGGTACTCGAAGAGCTTGCCGCTGTACCCGGCTCGCGTAACCGCCACTTCGACAACCGCCCCGGCCTTCAGGCGCCGTCCGCGCCACAGCACGGCGAGCTCCAATTCTCCCCCGTGAGACGATAGACAAGGGTCAACCTTGCACTCGCGAAACGCAGTCGATGACAGCGGGCGGATCCGCCGACGGCCAAACGGGCACCCTTTGCCGCGGCAGCGCACTTCGAGTTGCGCTCCGGGCAAAGAGTTGCTCAAGTCGCAGAGACTTGATCTTCGTACCACGAGAGGACCACCCGAAGCGCCAATGCATCGTCGTATCGAGCGTCGGCGCGAGTCTCGTCGTGACAGCCAGCACGCCGCCACCCCAGCTATGGCTTTCCACCGCCGCGGACAGCACCACTGACGACGGCGCCGACGTCACCGTCAAACTCCCACCCGGCCCAGTCGCGGTCACGCTCACTCGCAAGCTGTGTCCCACGTGGGAGGCCAGCAGCGCCATCGCATGGCCGCTCTGGCCGATCAGCGGTTCACAGGCTCCACCAGTCCCGTCGCAGAGCAGCCATTGCAGCGCGAGCGACGTCGCGTTCTGCCACTCCCCCGTCGACGCGGTGAGGGCCTTGCCTTCGATGGCTTCCCCCTGGACCGACGGTACCGACACGATCGCGGGCGCCAGCGGCGGCTTGAGTGCGACGAGGTTCGTGCCGTCGACGAACCAGATCTCCCCGTCGGGTCCGAGCACGGGTTCGCCCCAGGAGGCCCCGTCCGGAGCTTCAAACAACGTGGTTTCTCCGCTCGGCGTGACGCGCCCGAGCGTGGTCTCGCCGAAAACGTCGTCCGACGTGTACCAGAGGTCGCCTTCCGGTCCGGCGGCCAGTCCATCGACTTCGCCCCCCGTCCGAGGCATCGGGAACTGCGTGATGGCCCCGTCGGCTGCGATCCTGAAGAGCATGTTGGGCGAGGTCGCGACCCACACATCCCCACCGGGACCGGCAACAAGCCACTGTCTAAACTGAAAGTCGCCGGGCAGCGGGTACTCTGTGATTTCGCCGCCAGCGGTGATGCGGCCCATGAGGTTGTGGCCTTCGTCGTTGCTGCCGCCGTCGATGAACCACATGTTGCCGTCGGGGCCGGCGACAATGGGGCCCGGCTCGCTTTCTCGCGGCAAGTCCTTCGCGGTACCGGTCGGGACGGGGAAGGTTTCGACCGCGCCCTTTGTCGAGATCCGCTCGATGGCACCTACACCGTTTTCAATATCTGTGAACCATATGACCGCCGCGGGCCCTGCGGCCAGGCCGCCGACGGCCCCCAGTGACCCGTGGACTAGATATTCCGAGACCATACCGGTGGTGGTCACACGTCCCAGAAGACCAGCGGCTTGCGGTTGCCACCCGTTGTTCATGAACCACATCGCGCCGTCCGAACCCGCGGTGAGGTCGAATATGTCACTTTCCTCTTCGGGGTATCCTAGGTATCCCCCCCATTTCACGGCGAAGTCGCCTGTCGGAAAGCCATCCTGGGTCACCCGTTCCAGATCGTGGCCCGCGATGTACCAGATTCCGCCTTCCGGACCAAAGGTGATGTTCGCGACATGCTGGCCGAGCGAGATTTCGTGAAGAGATTCCGGTGAGATCGGGATAGTTTCAGTAGCCATCGCTGTGGATACGAGCGAAGCTTGCAGCGCGACGATTGCGACTCCGACCAGCAGCAGGCGAACCGTCCCACAACGGTCGCGGTCGGGCAATCCTCTCATGAGCTGTCTCAACATTGCACAGACTTGACGAACGAGCCAGGCGTGCGGCAGCTGAGCAGCGGCCCCGAGACACCGTGGCGACCGACACCGAACTCGAAGGCCCTGCCGATCGCGCCGGGGTAGGTGACGACGACCGACAGCTGGGCTCCGTGCCTGAGCCGCATGGACTGCACCAGGTGCGTGAGGTTGACACTCGAACCGTGGGTCACCCGCTGTGTCCACTGACATAGATTGCGATGACAGGGACCGTGTCTGCCCCTCGTCGCCGCCCGGGCAAGGGCGCATCCGGCGCCGCGACAGGATATCTGCACGGTGGAGCCGGCCTTGACGTTGTGCAGAACCAGTGCCCGAACTGCCGTCCCGTGCCGAGACTGGACGAACGAGTCCGAGATCGTGGCGCCCACGACCTCCAGCTGCGCATTCGGCACCGCTTGTCGCGGCACTTCGGGGATCTGCACTGGCGCTGTCGGTTCGGAAATCGCGACATTGGCGCCAGCGTCGTTCGATGCGGTGACTGCCACGCGAATGCGGCTGCCTATGTCGGGCGCGGACAGGGGGTAGCTCGGCGATTGTGCGCCGGCGATTTCCTGGCAGCTCGACAGCCCCGCGCTACAACGCTGCCACTGAAACGTCTCTGCCGTGGCATCGTTTGCCCACAACCCACTTGAAGCCGAGATCACTGAGCCAAGGAGCGGCGAGCCGTAGACGGCGGGGGACTGGAGATTGCTGGGAGGCAGTGGGATCGCGAACCGTCCCTCGTCCGTGAGGTCCACGGGGTCGAACTCGTCCCGAGGACGCGGATCGGTGAACCAGATGGTGCCGTCCGGTCCGACCACGAGCGCACTCGGACCGGCGAGCGCAGAGACGCCTTCGGGAGGTTCAAAGCTCGGGTGGTACGAGCGCACTTCGCCCGACGTCGAGATCGAGCCAAAGCCGGGGTCGGACTCGCGCTCGGCGAACCACAGCTTCCCTTCGGGCCCGAGCGCCAGGCCCTGCAGGGCGCTTGTCACGTCAGGCACGGAGAACTCCGTGATTTCGCCGACACTGGTGATGCGCCCGATCTTGCTCGTGCCGGGCTCGGTGAACCACATGTCTCCGTCCGCGCCAAGCGCGATGGCGGCGGGTTCGGCCCCTACCGTTGGAACGGGGAACTCATTCACCTGCCCGGCAGGAGTCATCCGCCCAATCAGGTTGTGTCCCGCTTCGTTCGTGCCGTCGTCGGTGAACCACAAATTCCCTTCCGACCCCACGGCAATTCCATACGGCCGCGGCGTCGCGGCCACGTTGGGCCCGTGCCCGGCAGGAAGGGGATGCTCAGCGAGGCTACCGTCGGTCGTCATCTCGCCGATGAACAGCTTGTGTTCGGCGCTGGGCCGCTGATCGGTGAACCACAGGTGCCCGTTTGGGCCGTTAGCGATCCCGATCGGGCCGTCACAACAGAAGTCACCTGATTCTGTGGGCTTGATCGCGAAGCTCGTGAGAACCGCCACGCCATCGTGGTCTTCGAGGCGTCCGATCGTGTCCGGTTCTTCCCCTCCGGAGGTCGAGTGCTCTTCGGTGATCCACATGTTCCCGTCCGGTCCGCGGACGGCGTCAGTGCCGTAGGCGTTAGGCGCTAGGTCGATCGTCAGTGCCTCGGTGCCGGGCGCCGAGAGCGCTTCTGCGTATCCGCTGTCGCCTATGTAGAAGCTGCCCAGCAGGAACCAGACATAGCCTTCTTGACCGACCGCGAGTTCGCTGACGCTCCCGCGAGCGGCAGTCGGAACCCCCCACTCTTCAACATCCCCTTGCGCGAGAGCGGCGCGCGCGACGGGAGCACCGGTGTCTGCCAACCCTGCGGCCAAGCCAAGAGCCAGGGCCAAGAGAGCGAGGCGGTGAAAGCACTGGCGTGCCGAACGCCTTCTCGGCCCTGCGCTGGTCATCAAGCTCTCCCTGTCGCTCCGTCGACTCGCTCGTCTCCGCGGAGCGTCGGAAAACCAAGTGCGATGAAATCTGCGGACGCCGTATGGCGGCCTCTTCTCGTTTTGCGGCGAGATCGCCCGAGGCCCGGCCCTCTCTCGTGCACGCGGAAATCATATCCGATCCGGAGTTCCGGGTACGAGAGAGCCGAACTCACCCGCGAGCCTGATCCGGACCAACGACTGGCGTCGTGGGCGCGAATCTACGACGCGGTCTACCATGTCGGCCGTGAGGCGCTACGTAGCCTGGATCGGTGTATTGGCAGGGGTATTCCTGCTCGCGCTCGTCATCGGCCACGCGTCGAAGTCGACTTCGACGCCTATTCCTGCAGCCGCGCTCACGCGTGCGCCGATCTCACCTGCTGCGTCCTCGCCGGCCATCAGCCTTCCAGCCGCAGTTTCGGCGCCGATCCTGCGGCCGGCTCCGAAACCCGGCTCTGCTTCAACCGGCACTTCCACGACGATCTCGAACGTTCCTAGCTCAACGACACTGACCACCAGCGTCGCTTCGGCCACGCCGATCGCGGAATCCGCTCCAACCTTGCGGAAGATAACGCCTGCGAAACCCAGTAACCCTTCGGGTGACGGTCGCGGCGGCGAAGTCGTGTCGAGTGGCAGCGGAGGCTGATTCCTCTTGGGAAGGGAGCCAGCGTGGCCGAGGTACTCGCTCCGGGAACGCTAGTCGCGGGCTATCGCGTTGACGGGGTCCTCGGCGAGGGGGGAATGGGGGTGGTCTACGAGGCGACTCAGCTCTCGCTGGACCGCAAGGTCGCCCTGAAGATCGTTGCGCCTGGCCTCAGCGCCGACACAGCGTTCGGGGCACGGTTTCGTCGCGAGGGGTTGATTCAGGCTCGGGTAGAGCACCCGAACATCGTTACCGTCTACGAGGCTGGGGAGCATGAGGGAGTCCTGTTCCTGGCGATGCGCCTCGTGCGAGGCAGGTCCTTGAAGGAAATGATCCGCGCGGGGGAGTTGGACGCGCCAAGAAGCCTGCGCATCCTGCATGCCGTTGGTGACGCACTCGACAGCGCTCACGATGCTGGCTTGATCCACCGCGACGTGAAGCCGCACAACATCCTGGTCGGCGCGCGCGATTACCCCTACCTTGCAGATTTCGGGATCACCAAGAGCGTGAACGACACGGGCATGACTCGCACCGGTCAGTTCATGGGCTCCCTTGACTACATCGCCCCGGAGCAGATCCGCGGCGCAAGCGCTTCTGGCGCCAGCGACATCTATGCCCTCGGTGCCGTCTTGTTCGAGTGCCTGACGGGGGATGTTCCGTTTACCAGGGACTCCGAGGCTGCTGTCCTCTACGCGCACGTCACCGAGGCTCCTCCAAAGGCGTCCCAGCGCAGGGCCGATCTCCCGGCAGAGCTCGATGCAGTGATTGCCAGGGCCATGGCCAAGGAACCGGCGGCGCGGCCTGCGACGGCGGCGGGGCTGATCGAAGAGGCCGAACGCTGCTTCGTTGGACCGGCCGCGGCGCTCATTAGTGCCCAGCCTCCTCTCCAGGAACCAGCGCCCGTCTCTATCCGACCGACGTCGACGCTAGCTGAGATCCTCACAGGCTCCGCCGGCCCGGACGCCATCAACCTGAGCGTCGATCAGAGTGCTCGTTCCTCAATCGCTGCGCCTGCCTCGCGGCCAGCGAGCGACGCCGAAAGCCGTGCGGAGGTGTCCGGCGCCGGTCCTGGCGGGGCGGCACGCGGCCGTCATCCGACCGCCGACCGCTCAACAGGAACGAGGCCGACTGAGCAACAGCGTCTCGCGCGGGAACGACGTGTGCGTCGCGGCGCTCTCCTTGGTTTTGCGATTGTCGCCGTTGTACTGGGGTGGGCGGGTTTCGCCCTTGGCAACGACGGTTCGAGTGCCGGCTCGACGAAGCGTGTCACGCACTCATTTGTCGCGGGCGTCGCAGCCTTGAACCTATCCAAGAATTGGCGCTCAGCTTCTCCACCCGAGATCCCCGACCTGACACTCGAGCATGCAGAGGCCGCCAAAGACTCAAGCGGAAGCGTGCTCGTAGTTGGCCTTCTACGAAATGCCGTCGGCAGCAGGCTGCTCCCGGAAGCTTTTCTAGGCCGGCTATCCAAGCCACCGACAACCACCGATCCGGTGATGCTCGGCGGCGCATCCGCCTATCGTTATCCGAACCTCAGCGTTGCGGGCCTATCACCTTCCTTGACGATGCTTGTGTCTCCCACAAGCGCCGGCGTGGTGGGGATCCTGTGCCTGGCGGCACGCCCGAGCGCTTCAGCCTCCTGTGAATCAGCAGCCAGTACGCTGCATTTGACTGGCGCGAAGCCGCTGGCACTCGGTCCGAGCAGCGAATACGCACACGTTCTCTGGGCAGCCATCGCTAGGCTAAGACCCGCGCATCGAGCAGAAATGAACCTCAGATCGGCACGTACACGGGAAGGCCAGGCGCGTTTCGGCGAGCTCCTAGCCAGGTATTTCACAGCTGCGGGACGAGCGCTCGCCAAGGGACAACCGGGCCCTGCTGCCGCCGCCCTCCACTCGCGCCTGCTGGCGGCGCTCGAGGCAGCCGCACGGGCATACTCGGCGATCGCCCAGGCCGCCCGTGCCGGACGTGCGCGCCAGTTCCAGCAAGCTGCCGCGCGCGGGAGCAGCGCCCAGGCCGCGCTCCGCTCGACGCTCTCGTCGCTGCGTGCGGCGGGCTATCCGTGATCCAGACGACAGCTCCACCATGGTGGGCCCGCTGCGGTTGGCTACGTTGTCTGGCCCCGCGGGTCCGAATCATCCATTGGACTGCGCCGGCGGGCCGAGCAGGGCCGCCGGGATCCCGGCGGCCCTGCTGTTGGCCCGAGCACGCTGCTGTCGTTGCCACTATGCCGTCACGGTGAACACGAGCGCCGCCGGCTCGGATCGTCCTTGTGGTGACTGTGCCTGGACCGTCGCCTCGTAGTGACCAGGCCTGAGGTGGGCGAACGGGAGCCTCAGCAGGTTGTTGCCGCGCTCTCCGTCGAGCCGGGTCGTTGTTGCGCGCACGGCAACCGAGCAGCCACTCTTGCGTTTGGCTGGCCAGATGCAGCGGGCGCCCTCCTTGTGCCCTCGGACGATACGCGCCCCGGCGACGGTCACGGTTGCCCGTTCTGTCAGCGTGAAGCGCAGCCTCGGGTCGCGTCCGTGCCGAAAGTCGCCGGGTAGAATTCGCACGTTGGTGAGCCCTGGGCCGGAGGCTGCGTAGTTGAACCTATCTGCCGGCGTATCTGCGCTCGAGCCGTAGGCGCTGCTTGCGATCACCGGGACGATGCCCGCCGAGTGGGCCGGGCTGCGCACGGTGAGCGAGCCGGAGCCGCGCGACAGTATTTCGGCGGACTTCCCGCCGAACTGCACGGTTTCAACTTCACCGAGGCTTGCTCCGGAGATGGTCACAATCGCGCCTCCGCGAGCACTCCCGTCGGCCGGCGACAGACTCGTCACGGAAGGCACCGCGGCGACGTAGGTGAACAGATCAGCGGCCGTGACGGGACTCGACTGGCCCGCCTCGCCCATAACTGTCGTATCCACGGTGCCGGCGACATGAGCTGGTGTGCTTACGACAATCGTCGTGCCGCTGTTCGACACGATGCTTGCAGGCGCTCCTCCGAGCTCGACGCCCTCAGCGCCGCTGAGGTTTGTGCCGGTAATGGTGACCCAGTCGCCTCCTGCGGTACTGCCCGTCGCCGGCGAAATGGAATTGACGCGAGGCCGCTGCTGGATCGGTTCGGGCACGAACGCCGAGAGGCCGTTGGGCGTCCCGACTCCCGTAGGTCCGTCGTATCCAACCCCGGCGTCACAGACCAGGGTCCCAGAACAGAAGCCATTTGAACCTTCGGTGACGTCATGCAAACCCGCCGAACCTCGATGCGCGTAGAGCGTTTCTGCCGGGTACGACACCCACTGCGCACCCCCCGCAAGCGCGAAGGACGCGGCCACCAGTGGCGACGAAAGGCTAGTGCCGCCGACGGTCAGCCATCCAGAACCTTCGCTCGCGTAGCTCGAATCGTAGATCGCGACTCCTGTCTCGGGATCGGCAACGGCCGAAACGTCCGCCGAGGCACGCGCTGTGCCGCAGCCGACCTGTGCCCAGTCTTCCACGGATTGCTGCCACCGTGGGGCGGTGGAAAAGGCGCTACATCCGCTGCCGCCAGCCGACCAGGCGCTCTCTGACTTCCAGCCTTCTTCGACGTCGAGCGTCGTCCCGCCAACCGCCACCACGTTAGGGGAGGAGGCCGGGTAGGAAGCAGGTTCCTGAAAGCCCCAGTCGCCTGACGAGGCGGTGATCACGACCCCTGGATAGTTGTACCCGCCAAGTTCCGGGCTGTCGCCGCCACCATAGGAGTTAGACACCTCAGTGGCACCCTGCTCGACCGCGGTTTTCACTGCCGCTTCGAGGTCCGAAAGGTAGGAGCTGTCTGCCTCTATCAGCAGCACATGACAGCTCTGGCAAACGGCGTGAGCAGTCTCGACGTCGAGTGAGATCTCAACGCCCCAGCCCGTTTCGCCTTCGGGCAATGGGCCCGGTTGCCCTGCCTCGTTGAGCTTTGTGAAGCAGCCGTTGGCGCTACTGCATTCGGGGAGCCCGAATTCTTCGTCGTATACCTTCAGGTCCGCTTCGACTGTCGGATCGTCGTAGGCGTCGATCACCGCGATCGTCTGGGAACCGGGAGGCGTGGTGGGCAGATCATAGGCAGAATGCAGGTCGGCGGGCGTCAGTCCGAAGTATCCACCGCGCGCCGAGCCCGGCGCGCCGCCGGTATCGCGAGCGGCGCCCCCGATCGGTGTGTTATGCGCCCTCGCCGCGGAGCTCGCCGGCACCAGCAGCTTGGCAAGGCAGCCCTCGTGGCCTGCCGCCGGCGGCTGACAGACCTGGTGAGTCTCGTAGTTGGATGCCGCCAGCGGGCGCAAGACCGCGCTCGAGGCGCGGCTTTGGGCGATCCCGACGCTTACGTATCCGCAATAGAGGATAGTTGTCAATACGACGATGGTGAGACCCTTCAGGTAAGCACACAGACGGCGATGGTCCGCGCCAGCTTTCCGTACCATTTCTAGTCCCTTCCGCTCGGTTTGTCGCTCGCGCCGCGAGGTGGCGGTGCCACGACGAATCCTGTGGGCAGCGGTATCTGGGAACTAGGGGACCTAGGTCTACTGTTTGGTCACCATACTGGCGTGCCTTATCCGGCTATCACGGACTATTTGGACGGCAGGATGCGGCCTAAGCGACGTCTCGGCTCGAGACGACGCCAAGCCGCATGGCGAGCTCAGCGAGCTTCGCGCGCTTCTCGTTCTGGCCGAGCTCCCCGATCTCGAACTTTGTGAATACCACGCTCAGGTGGCGCTTTACGGCGGCGAGGCTCAGGTGCAGCTCGTCAGCGATCTGGTGATTCGTCGCGGGTGTCGCAGATCCAGTTTCAGCGAGCAGCGGTCGGCACAGAGCCACAAGCACTCGCCGCTGGCTGGCGGTCAGCGCAAGCGAGGTGGGTGTGGTGGCGGCTACCGTGGCGGTAGGAGATCTCCTGAAGAGCCTGAAGGCAAGGACTGTGCGGCCGACACGCACGCGGTCGCCATCGCGAAGTCTCCGCCGACCGCTCACGCGCTCTCCATTGAGGTATGTGCCGTTCGTAGATAGGCCATCGTCCAGGATTGCGGTCTCGCTGCCGAGAGTGTGCAACTCGGCGTGGAGACCCGACACCCGAGGATCCCAGGGAAGCGTTACATCCATCTCTTCCAGTCGACCGACGGTGACTACCCCGTCTGTTCCCGGGAGAGTGAAAAGACGCAACTGCCGGCTCGCGTCGCGGTATACCAGCACTGGTTTACCGGCCCGCTCGGCGTTGAGTAGGGCCCTGACGTCGGCTGGTGAAAGCAGGCGGGGCGTCAGCGGGTCGCCGTCATCGGGAGGCTCAACTGGCATGCGGTCGGAGGCAGTCTATTGTCAGAAGGTGCGTCTCGGAGTCAAGCGCAGTGCGGGATCGCCTAGTCTCCGCCGCGTTTGAGGAATCCCAGCAGGAACGTGAGATAATCCCGACCGCGCCGCGTGAACAAGAGGCGAGCAACGCGGCCGCCTCGCGTCTAGCTGCCGCCAACGAACCGCAATCGACTCCTGTTCATGGGGCGGGCGAGGTCGTCGAAGTGCGCGAGGGCCCTACCGCAAACCCTCGGCGACGCAGGTCAGCGGAGAGCCGGCAAGCGCTACCGGAAGCGCCGTCTCGGACGCGATCAACTCGCAGAAGCCGCGCAGGAGGACCTCGCCGCCGGCGAGCAGGATGCCGTCACGTGCGATGTCCCCGGTCAGCTCGGGCGGCGTCTGCTCGAGGGTCTCCTTGACGGCTTCGACGATTTCCCCGACTGGGCCGCGCAGCGCATCTAGCACCTCGCCGCTTCGCAGGATGGCCTCTGTGGGAAGGCCTGTGAGCAGGTGACGGCCCCGTACGGGGTAGACCTCTTCAGGATTCAGAGGGACAGCAGTGCCGATCGCGATCTTGATGGCCTCGGCCGTCGGCGCCCCGATCGCGAGCGAATGGGCCACACGTAGGTAGCGGATGATCGCCTCATCCATCTCGTAGCCGCCGACGCGCAGAGAGCGGGACAGGACGATGCCACCGAGCGAGATGACCGCCATCTCGCTGGTGCCGCCGCCGACGTCGACGACCATCTGTCCGATCGGCTCCTCGATCTCCACGCCCGCGCCTCGATCAGGTGTACCCGACGGGCTCCGGCCGCGAGCGAGGCTTCCTCGACATCCCGCTGCTCGACCTGCGTGATACCCGACGGAGCGCAGACGATGAGACGCGGATGGGCTCTGTGGCGATCCAGCACCCTGCGAATGAAGTAGCGAAGCATCGCCTCCGTCACAGCGAAGTCAGCGATCACCCCGTGACGAAGCGGCCTGATCGCCGAGATGGTCGCGGGCGTCCGTCCAATCATCAGCTGTGCCTCGTCGCCGACCGCATGTACGTGGCCCGATGCTGCATCGGACGCAACGACGGAAGGCTCCGAGACGACGATCCCACGGCCGTCCGCGTAGACGAGGGTGTTCGCCGTTCCCAGGTCTATCGCCATGTCGCGAATGCCGAACGATGGGCCCGACATGCGATGAGCGGCGTCGCGGCGAGATCGACCCATGGGCATAGCGACAGAGTTGCAGAGACTGGAGCGATGGCCGGCCCGATCGAACGGATTCGTGGTCCAGCCGGTCTAGAAGCTCGTGCCGGGGTAGACGCCGGACAACGACAAAAGGACAGGAGTCACGACGCAACGGACCCCGGCCGATTTGACGAACCGGCGGTCGATCTCAGGTGAACTTGAACGTCTCGCGCTCCTGTCCTCTGGTGATGCTCCGGACGGTCACCGTCCCGCCGACCCCCTTGTAGATCCCGGTGCCTCCGCTCAGACGCAGCGTGAACACCGCCGCACTCGTGGCCGGATGGCTGCGGGTGCGGATCGTGCCCTTAGGCACGAAGAACGTTGTCTGACATGTCGTGACCCGGCCCAATGCACAGACCGTGCGATCGTGGCCGATCTTGTGACCCCCGGACAGCAGGCTCTCGCTCGAGATCGTCGCCGTGCCTCCTGGAGATTCGACTCCAATAACGGTAAAGCCTCCGGGCGCAGCGGTCGCTGAGGCCGTCACCAGACACGACAGCAATGCGATTGCCACACATACAAACGAAACCCTGCCCATAGTCCCCCCCGTTCGCGGATTGCGAGCACTCTAACGAACATCCATCCGCCCGCGCAGGCCGGCGCAGGGCTGGCTTCAGTGGTGTTTTCTCTTTGCCTTCTCGATTGGGGTGAGATCTGCCAGCTCGAGCCCATTGTGGTCCTGAAAGGTCACGAAGCCGTTGCCCTTGTTGTTGAGAGCGAGATAGGAGTTGCCGGCGTAGGCGAAGCCAACCTTCGCCACCTCACCCCCGGCCTTGAACGTGCCCCCGTTGCTCGAGGTCCAAAGGCGCATTACCGTTCCCCCGGGAGCGAACTTGGGCCAGACAACCGCGAGCTCGCCGGTGCTCGCGTTCTCATCGATCGTGCCGCCGTCGTCCCGGGAGACTTCGGACTGCGGGTCGGTCACGAGTGCCTTCGGGGGACCGAAGGTGGAGGTAGAGGTGTCGTATGCGCTGACGTCGAGGACCGACGGCACGAGGGAGGTGTTCGAGTGCGAATAGGCCTCGTAGGCAAGGAAGAGCCCGTGCGGTCCACTGGCGAGCTGCGGCAGATAGCCGTCGCCGACCGTCATCGGTCCCGCCCAGGCCTGGGGGAGCTGCGCGACGGTGCCGTTGCCTGCGCTCTGGCGGTAGAAGCGGACTTCCATCGGTTCGTTGTCGAGCCAGTAGGCCTCGAGCGGGAAGCCGTCCGGCTGCTCCCCGAGCGTGGCCCCGCCGACGCCGCCGCTGCCGGGACTTTCGAACTGAAAGCCCGTCTTCTGACTTCCGCCGGCGACGAGGTTGCTAGGAAGCCACGAGAAACCGAGGCCCGGGTTCGAGGAGGCGATGTCGAAGTACGCAACCGGCGGAACGTCGCCGAGGAAGGGCTCGCTGGGTTCGAGCAGGATCTGGTCGACGTTCGTATTGTCGGCGTAGTCTTCCGGCGCCGTCACGTCGACCGGGGGATTGAAGCTCTGTCCGGCGTTGGTCGAGAGCCAGAAGAGGATGTCGCCCCGCACGTAGCGGGGTGCAACCACCCAAACTTGGTTGCCCGCGGCGAGCACCGGAAAGGGCTGGGAGGTCTCGTCGTCTTCTCCGTTCGACCCGCTCGGCAGCGGCAGGGTCATCGGTTTCCGGCAACCACTGTTGGCGAGGACCTTGCAGAACATCACCGTTTCGGGCGAGCCGGTGCGCAGCCAGCTCACATAACCGTTGCCTGCAGAATCAACGACGATCGGGCCGCCCGAGCCCGGGCTCGCGTCTAGCTTTGCAAGCGACTTGGCCTGCGCTTGCCCGGCGCAGAGTGCGGCGTTCACCGTGGCGGCCAGGACGACCAGCGTCCACCGTCGAAGCAGCGTCGGGCGCGCACGCCTTGGGAGTGCCTTCGATCTTGCGCTGAGAATGGTCGATCGCCTTCCTTCCATTGGGCTGTGAGTGCCACACGCTCTGCACGTTGATCGCCTTCTTGCCGCTCGGAGCCGAATGAGACCTTCGAACCTGCAGCCAGCGGAGAGTAGCCGTCGCGGCGGATCGCGCTGCGGTGAGGAAGCATGTGCACCTGGGCTCGCCCTGCCGTGCCGTCGCTTGCCGCCGTTCTCAAGTAGAGCGCTGTCAGAGCCGATACACAAAGCTGACAGCTCCACGCCGGCCCACCGTCGGTGCTTGCGAGCCACCCCGGGACGAGCCCGCCGCCTATGAGCACCACCGACCAGACGACCGATGCAGCAGTCGAGGAGACCGCTGAGCCCGTGGGCGATGTCGCTTACGAGCCGACGCTCGCTCTCGAACTTGCCCTGAGTGAGGCAGAAGCGCTCCGCACGTGGCTGCTGCATTCGACGCGGGACGGGGCGACCTCTCTCGATGATCCGCTCGTCAGCCGCGCGTTGACCAAACTGGGCACGGTGATCGACACCGTCCTGGCCGCCGTGAACGTCCGCCACGAGCTGCTGCAGGCGGGCCTCGGCGTCGAGCACCTCACTGACGAGCAGGTTTGCGAGTTGGGACGCCGTGTGGCCCAGGCCGCTGCACCGGGCATCCGCCAGTGAGGTAGACTCGCGGGGGCGCGAGGCGCTGGCGGCTGTTGGAGCTCACAAGCTGGTGGTCGATGCAAATTGCCGCAGTTTGCGCCCGCTTGCGGGCTGATTGGGACGGCGAATCGCCGTTCCGTCCCAATCGAGGGACGCCCTCGATGACACGCGGGCCATCCTGAATCATGGACTCGCACAGCCGCAGCGAAGTCTACGCTTGAGTCATGTCGCCGAAGGACAAGCGCCAGCTCGCTCGCGAACATCTCCAGGCCGCGCAGAGCGCCTCGGAGGAGGAGCGTCTCAACGATGCCGTCAACGCCCTGTTCTACGCGGGCGAGGCCGCAGTGGTCGCCGTTGCGGACCAGAACGGGATCGACACGAAGAAGCATCACGGGCTGAAGGCAGACGCGGCGACCGAGCTCCACAAGAAAGGGCTGCTTGGCGAGGACTACGGCCCTGTCTTGCGAATCCTGAATCAAGCTAGAAAGGACATCTGGTATGAGGGCGACGAACCCGAGCTCAACGGCGAATTGGAGGATCTAGTGGCCGAGGTGGAAGGGCTCGTAGAGGCGGCGGAGGCGGGCGAGTGAGCGCTCTGCGACTCTCCGAGCAGCTATCCGACGCGGGGTGGACGCGACGAATGCGTGAGGACCGCGGTCGCGCAGAGCGCTGCCAGACGCTTGAGCAGCGGGTAATCACGGCTACCGTGATGAGTCGAGCAGTGGCCTTGGGAGCCTCTGGATTCGCCCTGACGGGTTCGACCGCACGCAAGCGACGTACCGCCATCAGCGATCTTGACTACCACGTCGTCGGCAGACGCCCGAACGTGAGCGACCTGCCTGGAGACGTAGACGTAGTCGCCACGAGCGCGGTGCGCTTCCGGAGCCGCCTGATCGAGGGAGACGACTTTGCCCAGTGGACGTTGCGCTGTGGCTGCATCCTCTACGACACCGGCCCACTGCGTGACGGCGTACGCCTGATCGCCGAAACGGGGCTCTGGCCGGACGCCCAGCGCAAGCTCGACAGCCTGGATATGTACCGCACCGAGGTTGAGCGTCTCATCCGGATGGGCGACCAGAGCGCGGCACACGAACAGCTCCGCGCGATGCTCACAACAGCAGCACGAGGACTGCTGCTTCAGGCACGAGTCTTCCCGCTCGCGAGAAAGGAGCTCCCCACACAACTAGAACGAGCCGGATACGGCCGACTCGCCTGGGCTTTGCATCGCATGATCCATGCTGCGCCGCAGCCTGATGAGCTCGAAGCCGGACTGCGGGTCCTCGACGTGACCCTTGAGACCTTGCGCGCACCGCTGCCCGCCTGACACCGAGCCAGACCGCCTTGCGGGGATTTGGAGTGCCCCGTTGTACGAGGCGGGACCCACTGCATCCGTGCGTCGCCACGGTGCTGGCGCCCATGCTCCCGCGGGACTACCGTTGATGTATGGCAGCTGCCGTAAAGACGCTCGACTTGACGGTCGGCGGAGATGCGGCACGTTCGACCGTTGACAAGGGTTTGGGCCGCGCAATGGGCCGGCGCTAACGGTTGCCGGGCCAAACGGACCGGCTTGGATAGCGGACGCTATCTGAAAATATGTCCATTTGCAGCGCGTTTTTGATGGCGAGACCGGGATTCGAACCCGGGACACCACGATTTTCAGTCGTGTGCTCTACCAACTGAGCTATCTCGCCGCTGATCGGGTCTCGATCCAGACCCGATGCTACCGTCTCGCTCGCCACTCGCGGCAGCCGTCGGGGCGGACCGAATGACCCGCTCCTCAGACCTAGCGGCTCCTGAATTCCTCGACGAGCGCCTCGTAGGTCAACCGCAGGCCCTCCTCGATCGGCACCTGCGGGCGCCAACCCAGCTCGCGTTCGGCGCGGCTGATGTCCAGGCGACTGTGGGTGAGCTCGCCGGGGCGCAGGTCGGCGAGCTCCGGCTCGATGTGCTTGCCGGCCAGCTTGCTCAGCTCGGTCCAGAGGCTCATGACGTCGGTCTCGACGTCCGTGGCGATGTTGTAGGTGCCGGAGCGCCCGGACGCCGCCAGCAGCGCGCTGACCACGTCGCCGACGTACACGTAGTCGCGCGTGGGAGTGCCGTGGCCGTATAGCTTGGGCGCTCTGTCGGTGTAGAGGTGGTCGGCGAAGATCGCCACCACGCCGGCCTCGCCGTGAGGGTTCTGGCGGGGACCGTAGACGTTGCCGAGCCGGCACACCGCGTGCGGGATGCCGGAGGACAGCGACCACGTGTTGACGTACGCCTCGGCGGCCCACTTCGACGCCCCGTACGGCGACAGCGGCGCCGGAATGCGGTCCTCCGGCGTGGGCCTTGGGGCGGCGTCCCCGTACAGCGCGCCGCCGGTCGAGGTGAAGGCCACAGGCGCGTCGAAGCGCCCGGCGGCCTCGAGCACGTTCAGCGTGCCCTGCACGTTGACCTCGCAGTCGCGTGCGGGGTTCTCGACCGAGACCACCACGCTCGCCTGCGCCGCCAGATGGAAGACCGCACCGGGCTTGACCTCGTCGAAGACGGCCTGCAGCCCGGCGGCGTCGGTGATGTCGAGCTCCACGAGCCTTGCCTCCTCGGCGACCCTGGCGGCGTCGCCCGCGGAGAGGTCGTCGATGACGGTCACCTCCTCGCCCGCGGCGAGCAGCGCGTCGACGACGTGCGAGCCGATGAAACCGGCGCCGCCGGTCACGATCGCGGGAGTGCTCATGCGAGGGAAATCTATACGGGCGCGGCCGAGCTGGCGGTGGCGAGCAGGTCCTCGACCGCTTCCACTGACTCGTCGATGCGCTCGAGCACGCGCATGCCGCCGCGCTCGCGCGGCAGGCTGCCGCCGACCGCCGGGCCGCCGAGCACGATCGGCAGGTCCGGACGCTGCGAGCGCAGATCGCGCAGCGCGACCTCGAAGGATTCGGAAGCGCGTCGGCACCGTGGCGCCCACGACGATCAGATCCGGCGACTGGCTGTCGACCATCTCGAGCAGCCGCCCCGCCGACAGATCGGTGTCGAAGATCGTCTGGAACCCGGCCGCGGCGAGCTGGTCGTGCACCATCTGCAGGCCGAGCGTGTGCTCGTCGCCCTCCACGCCCGCCAGCAGCACGCGCTCGCGCGTGGGCTCGGTGCTGCCGGTCATGTAGCGATACAGCGTCGCCAGCACGCGCCTGGTGATGGTCGTCGCGCGATGCTCGCGCTCGGCGTCGATCTGTCCGGCTTCAGAAAGCACGCTGATGCGGCGCAGCGCCGGCCCGATGACCTCGGCGTGCAGCGTCGTCGGCGTGATGCCGTCCTCGATCGCGCGTGGCGATCGCGCCCTCGGCCATCTCCGCGTCGCCGCGTTCGAGCGCCGTGGCGAAGGTCTCCAGCGTGCTCTCCACGAGCGCCACCGGGTCTGAGCGCAGCTGTTCGCGCGCGTCCGGCCCGGTCCGTCCGAGCACTTCCATGAAGGCGTCCAGGAGCACCGGGTCGAAGTGGCGCGCGCGCTGTTCGCGCATCATCTGCACGGCGTCTTCGATCGAGAACGCCTTGCGGTACACGCGGTCGCTGGTGAGCGCGTCGAACACGTCCGCGACCGCCACGATCCGGCCCTCGATCGGGATCGCCTCGCCCTTGAGACCGCGCGGGTAGCCGCTGCCGTCCCACTTCTCCTGGTGGCTGAGGGCGATCGTCGCGGCCATGTCGAGGATCGACGAGGACGATCCGCGGACAAGTCGATGGCCCTCCTCTGCGTGCGTCTCGACGATCGCGCGCTCCTCGGGCGTCAGCGGCCCGGGCTTCAGCAGGATCGCGTCGGGGATCGCCACCTTGCCGACGTCGTGCAGCGGCGCGGCGTGCCTGAGCCGCTCGCAGAAGTCGGAGTCCATGCCGATGTGTTCGGCCAGCAGCACCGAGAAGCGTCCGATGCGCTCGATGTGGGCGCCCGTGTCCTCGTCGCGGAACTCGACGGCCATCGACAGGCGCTGAACCGTCTCGGCCTGCGCGATCTCGAGCTCCGACAGCGCGCGTTTGAGCTCGCTCGTGCGATGCTCGATCTCGTCCTCGAGCGCGACCCTGGTGGTCTCGCCGAAATACCAACCGAGCCCGACGGCGGCACATGCGAGCACGACAAGGCAGCCGGTGACCGGCGCGGAAGCGCCGGCGAGCACGGCCGCGAGCACGGCGGCGACGCCGAGCAGCGCCCATGGCAGCAAGCGCGACGGCCCTGCTGCGGCGCTTGTGCCTGCGGGGGGCGCTGCGCCCCGGCGGTTGGTGCTCCGCTCCGGCGAGCTTACGCATGCGCGCACCGATCCCGAGCGATCCGGGTCGCCCCATAGCGCGACCCACTGAATCTGCTCCCGGCTCTACCGGTCGCTGAAGGAGGCTCGCTTCGATTGCGCCGCTCACTGGCAGTCCTCGCGTCGTTTTCCGTTCCCGAATCCCCGCTGCCCGATGCATGCACGTTCGTCGCGCGTGCCGCGAGGCTTGATCGGTTGTGTGCGGCTATAGACATATGAGCCAGGACTTTCAGCGGCCGCTCTGCAGCTCGTGGAGGTCGACCGGATTCGCCGGCACGGTGAGCGAGACGGGCTGATTCCAGCGGTCGAAGACGAGCTTGCCGGCGCCGGTCCCGCGTTTGACGATCTCGAGCGGATACGGAGTGCCTGTGCTCGCGACGTACAGCGTGCCGCCTCCGGCGGTGTCGGTCACGCCGACGGCCGGCTTGCCGTTGACGGTCGTGGTCGGACCGCGCGACGAGAGCGCCGTGGCCCGCGAGCGTGCTGCTCAGCAGCTTGCGCAGTTCGGTCAGTGCGGTGAACGAAGCCAGCGGCCCGCTGACGTTCGAGCCCCGCAGCCATTTCGCCTGCAGCAGCGCGCGCCGCAGCCGGCGCGGCGAAGCGGCTGTAGAAGGCGCTCCCGGCCTTGACGTAAACGGCGCGATCGACGTTGACGACATCGACGCTGAGTTTGCCCAGCGTCACCCGGCCCATGCCGCCCTTCTCCGCGTCGAGCTCCATGTTTAGAGATATCGGCTTACCTTCGCTGAGAATTGAGCCCGCAACGTGAACGCTCTCCGCAGCGGTGGCAGCCGCGGTCGCGATCGCGACGATTCGTGCGGGAGACTTCGACGCTACACCGTTGCCTGCGGGGGAGGAGCTGCCGCATCCAGCAATCGCCAGTGCCAGTGCCAGTGCCAGTGCCAGCAACGTACGGACCCGAGCCCGCGTCCATGCCGCGCGCGCATCGACCGCCATGTACGCAGGATAGCCCTACGGATGGGCGCCGTTGCGTCCGTTCGACATGGCGCTGTCGAACTCCGGCAGCGTGCGCTCGCCCGTGCGGGCGTGCTGCAGGAGCTCTTGGAAGAAGCCCTTGCCGAGCGCGCTCACGCTCAGCAGCGAGCCGAACAGCACCACCGCGTCGATGCTCTCGCGACCCTGCTTGTTCCAGTAGTCGTCGGCGAGGTTCAGCCATAGCGCGAACTCGTCGAGCGTCAGCGCGGCGCCGCTGCCGAAGGCCATCGAGGTGAGGCGCGACGCCCGGCGGCGCTCGTCGATGCCGATCTCCAGCAGCCACAGGTAGCCGACGGCGAGCAGGCCCGTGATCCCGAAGGTCATGTGGTGTATGTGGCGCCCGCCCGGTGTGATGTTCTTGAACGGTCCGCGTTCGGCTCTGATCGCGTGGGTGATGCCGCGCACCGCGGCGAAGGTCACGAAGAACGACCCCGCGGAGATCAGCTGGCGCTCCTTGCGCCGATCTTTGAAGTGCTTGCAGTAGAGCGCGCGCACCTCACCCGGAGGCACCGGCGGCGAGAACACCCCTCGCGTGGCGCTGGGCGGCGTGGTGGAGGGTCCGGAGGACACGGCGTCATACACCCTAGTGCTCGCTTGCGGCGGCTGTCGCACGCGCGCCGGCCGGCGTCCAGCGCCCGTGACGCTGCAAGAACGCTTGCAGCCGGCGCTTCACCGTAAACAATGGTCGGCTTTTCGTCGAGATGGAGGCACGATGCAGATGGTTCGCCCGAGTCGAGCTCGATCAAGCCAGGACAGCGCACGGCCACGCGCTGCCTGGGCACGAGAACGCAATGTCTGAGAGCGAAATCCCTCACGAGACTCCAGGCGAGCGACGGCGTCGCCGAGCCGATCGTCGCGCCCGCGGCAGTGGACGCGCCGCAGCCGAGCGCTGCGGAGCCGACGCAGGGCAACCGCGACCACGCACGCGCAAGCTCGCGTGGGCGGGCGTGGCACTGCTGTGCACGGCGGCGGGCGTAGTCGGCTCGGTGCTCGGCGCGCACGCTGTCGCGAACAGCGACTCCAGCAAGGGGCGCCAGAGTGCTCAGCAGAGTGCCGCGGCGATCGCCGCCACGGTGAAGCTCTCGCTGCGCCACGAGGAAGACATCGCGGTCGGCGCGGCGACCTACTTCGCGGGCAACTCGAAGACCTCGCCGAAGGAATTCGCGACCTGGGTCAAATGGGCGCGCACGCTGCGGCGCTTCCCGGAGCTCGAAGGGCTCAGCCTGCTGACGCTCGTGCACCCCAATGAACTCGCCGCCTTCCAGGCTCGGATCACCGGCCAGAAGCTCAAGCCGGCGGCGCGCACCCCGGCGACGCAAAGCCTCGGACCGCTAGCTCTCGACGGCAACGGTGACCGCGTCGAGCACGCCGACCCCCGCGCCGGCGAAGCCCGCGCGGCCCGCCTGCGAGTCATCCCCGCCAGCAACCACGCTTACTACTGCCTGGCCGTCGCGAACCTCGTGCGCGGTCCCGCCAAGGCTCCGCGCGCAGGAACCGACTACTGCGCGCTGACGCCAGGGCTGCTGCTTACGCGCGACTCGGGGCAGAGCACGTACAGGACGGTCAGCGTTGACGGCACCCAGGCGCTCGCAATCGACGTGCCCGTCTATCGCGGCAACGTCACGCCGCACTCGGTCTTCGGGCGCACGGCCGCGTCGGTCGGCTGGCTGCGTGAGGTGCTGGCGCCGTCTGTGATGCTGCGCGAAGCGCTGCGCGGCCACGAATCATCGGCCGTCGAGCATCGCCTACCAGACGGGGTCCTCGAGTCTCGCCTTCGCCAGCGGCACCGCACAGCCCGGCTCGCAGAGCACCACGCTCGCGCTGCCCAACGGCTGGACGGTTCAGTGCTTCTCGGCCGTGGCCACGACGAGCGTGCTCAGCGACGGTCCCGCGCTAGCGCTGCTGATCGTCGGCTGCGTGTTGAGCGCGATGCTCGGCATACTGATCTTCGTGCTCGGCGGCGGACGCACGCCGCTGCTGGTGCGCGTGCGAGTGCCGCAGGCGCCGGCGAGCAGCGCGCCCGCCCAAGAGCCTGCACGACCAGCTCACCGGGCTGCCCAACCGCCCGCTGATGCTCGACCGCGCCGAGTGCATGCTCGCGCGAGCGGGCCGCCAATCGGGCTTGCTGGTCGGTGCGCTGTTCATCGACATCGACTGGTTCAAAGACGTCAACGAGCGCCTCGGCGAGGCCGCCGGCGATCAGATCCTGAAGATCGTCGCCGAGCGGCTCGAAGGCGTCGTGCGCGCGGGCGACACCGTCGGCCGGCTCGGCGACGACGAGTTCGTGATCCTGGTCGAGTCAGCCGCTCGCGGTGCGCGCCTGGATTCGCTCGCCCGACGCGTCGTCGAGGCGCTTCACAAGCCGTTCAACCTGGACGACTTCGCACCCAACTTCTTCCTGACGGCGAGCATCGGCCTCGCCTTTGGGCGCTACGCCGCCGCCGACGATCTGCTGCGCGACGCACAGCTGGCGCTGTTCGCGGCGAAGAGCGCCGGCAAGGATCGCTACACGCTGTTCAACGCGAACATGCGCTCGGTGATCGAGGGGCGCGGCGTGCTCGAGAACGAGCTCAACACGGCGCTCGCCGAGAACCAGTTCTTCGTGCTGTACGAGCCGATCTATGACCTCGGCACCGGCAGGGTCGCGGGGCTCGAGGCGCTGGTGCGCTGGACGCACCCCAAGCGCGGTGTGGTGCTCCCCGATGACTTCATGGCGCTGGCCGAGGAAACCGGGCTCAGCGTGCCGATCGGGCGAATGGTGCTCGAAGAGGCGTGCGCCCGCGCCGCGGCGTGGACCGTCGCCGGTCACAACGTCGGCGTCACCGTGGAGGTCACGCCCCACCAACTGAACCGCGAAGGCTTCGTCACCGACGTGCGGCGCGCCCTGCAGCAGTCCGGACTCGAGCCGGCGATGCTGACGCTCGCGATCGCCGAGACGACCGTCATGAACGACGTCAACGCAGCCGTCGAGCGCCTCGAGGAGATCAAGCACCTGGGCGTGCGGATCGCGATCGATGACTTCGGCGGCAGCGGCTACGCCTACCACTCGGACCTGCGCCGCCTGCCGCTCGACTTCCTCAAGGTCGACCGCGGCTCGCTCGCCGCATCCGAGGACGAGGACTACCGGACATGGCTGCTGGAGGCGATCCTGATCGTCGGACGCGACCTGTCGCTGACGGTGATCGCCAAGGGCATCGAAAGCTACGAGCAGATGGCCGCATTGCAGTCGATGGGCTGCACGATGGCGCAGGGAGCCCTGATGGGCAAACCGGTCACGGCCAACCTGATCGAGAACGTGCTCACGGGGAGTATCCCCACCGTGCACGCCGACGCGCAGAGCACGCTGCGCACCGACCCGCAGAGCCTGTAGCGGCGCGCAAACGTCTAGCATCTGCGCTCCAGTTTCGGCTAACGCGAAAGGAGTGCCGATGGCTATCAGCGCGAGCATGCCCAAGGCTGTCGCCCACGGAATCGAGGGCCTGGAAGCGCTCAAGGATCAGGTGGTCGGCCCCAGCGAGTGGCGCGAAGTCACGCAGGAGATGGTCAACCAGTTCGCTGAGCTGACCGGCGATGACCAGTGGATCCACACCGACGTCGAGCGCGCAAAGACCGAAAGTCCGTACGGAACCACGATCGCGCACGGCAACCTGACGCTGTCGCTGATCGACGGCATGCGCAAAGACCTGAGCGAGTCGAGTGGCTTCGTCATGGGCGTCAACTACGGCTGGAACAAGGTCCGCTTCCCGGCGCCCGTGCCGGTCGGATCGCGTGTTCACGGCTATTCCCAGATCGTCGAGCTCTCGGACATCGGCGGTGGCTGGCACCAGGTCGTGACGCGTTTCACCGTCGAGATCGAGGGTGGCGAGAAGCCGGTCTGCGTTGCTGACAGCGTCGGGCGCGTGCTCGTCGCCGGGTGAACGCGTTCGTCGCCGCAGGGGCCGGGTTCCTGCTGGCGGTCCTGTGGTTCGACCTGATGTTCGACGTGCAGACCCTCGGTCACGGCAGCGGCGAGCTGCCGCGGGCGGTGCTGGACTCGATCGGTGGCTACTACGCACGCGTGACCACCGGCGCGCGGCCGATGAACCGCCTGATCGCCACCGTGATGCTGGCCACGCTGGCCGCGATCATCGTCGAGATCGCCAACGGCGAGCCTTCGCGCTGGATCGCCTATGCGTCGCTGGCGCTGGCAGCTTTCGCGATCGTGCTCGCGGGGGTGCGCACCGTGCCGAGCGCGGTGCGGCTCGGCAGCGGCCGCGACAGCGGTACGGCTCAGAGTGGGCTGGCCAGAGCGATCCTGCGCCAGCACCTGCTGTGCTTCGCCTCGATCATCGCCGTGCTGACGCTCCAGCTCGCAAGCAGCTGAGCGCGCCACGCTCAACGCCCGCGTTGGCCTCCACCGGTTCTTCTCCGGCCTGGCTCGCGGTGAGGCTGAGCCCAACCTGTTCATAGGGACCTACACCGACTGACTCTTCGAGCACCTCTTTCGGCCCGCCTGCGAACCCTTCACCGATCAGCGCGGTGTTCCCTTCGCCTGACAGCGCAACGCCCCAGCCGAAGAAGCCGGGTTCGCCGCCGCCGGTGAGCTTCTTACCCTGCTGCATCCAGGTCGATCCCGAGCGTGTGAACACCCAGGCCGTGGCCGACCATGAGCGCAAGCGCGAGTGAGAGCAGCGAGACCAGCGCCAGCGCGCTTCGCGACGCGCGTCTGCTCAACGCCACGGGCGCGGGCCCGCTCGACGAGCCGACCGCCATCCGCAGTGCCCCCGGCGCGAGCATCGCAACGCGTCCTACGCTCACAGAAGGCCGCGACCCGCGACGCGCGCCTGCCATGCTTTCGCGGCGGAGCCCGAGTCCTTCGAGCACGAGCAGCAAGTGCGGCGATAGCGCCTCGGCGAAGCTCCTCACACAAGCCGTTCCAAGAAACCAAGACAGGAGCGAGATCGAGATGACACGCACTTCCGGATACCTCTGCGGCGTGCTGCCGACCTCCGCGGCCGTGGCGCTCGCGATCGCGGCGGCGAGCGTGGCTCCCGCACACGCGGCGTCCTGCCAGGCCACGCCGAGGGCCGTGATCAACCAGAACGCGGCAGCCGAGCGCCAGACGAAGAAACTCCTCGGGAACACCGGCTACACGCCGGTGATTCGGACCTTCACGCCGAAGCCGACTGCGACGAGGGGCTTCACCGGCTACGCAACGATCGTCGTGAAGTCGCCGAAAGGCACCACTCCTGTTGTCGGCTACTTCACGCGGAGCGGTGGCGAACCATGCAGCGTGGTCGTTACCTCGGCGGGCGTGGCTCTGGAACGCAACGCCTACGTGGTGAAGCTGAAGTTCCCGGGTGAGCAGGGGAATCCCGGGAAGCTGAAGGTCACTCTCATCTCCCGCTGAACGCGGGTTTCGGAGTCCTCTCCCGCTCAGACCCCCATTGGGATAGGCGGTAAGGTCCTAAGAAGCCGAACAACTGTGGCAGAGTCGCCGTACGGTGAGTTGTCTAGCCGCCTCAGGAGGGCTGTGATCAGGCTCGCACGACTCGCGTCTTCGCTGATCCCACGCGAGGAGTCCTTGAGTGCCTGGTCCAAGACGTCAGTCAGGCGGTTTCGTTGCTCCTTGCTTAGCCACGCAAGCCTCTGAGCGCGGGACCCTTTCGTTCAACCTCAGCCCATGTTGTGCCGTGGTCGCGCCGGCCCATGACTCGGCCTAAAGGCTGGCGGCTCACGTCACGATGTGTCGGTCGTAGCCAGTGGGCCAGAGAACACAGGAAACGTACTGGCACGGGCGTGGCAGGCACCATATGCGGGGGAACGCGGACGTCGCCGCCTGGGCGACGACCGCCGGGCGCGCCGCTACCGTCGCGTGGTGGCCTATGACGACGACCGCTCCGACGCTGACCGCGCGACGGCGCTGATAGAGGGCGGGGCGGAACTCGCTGGCGCCTCGATCGGTGCTGCGGTCGGGCTGATCGGTGGCCCGCCAATGGCAGTCGGTGGCGCGGCAGCCGGCGTCCTCGTTAGCCGTGCGCTTCGCCAACTCGGCTCGGAGATTCAGCAGCGCTTGCTCGGGCCTCGCCAGCGCGTTCGCGTAGGGGCAGCCTTCGCGATTGCTGCCGAGACCATCGCCGGGCGCTTGGAAGCCGGCGAGCGCCCGCGATCGGACGACTTCTTCGACGCGAACAGTGCCGGTAGGCCGGCGGCTGAGGAGGTGCTGGAAGGCGTGCTGCAGAGCGCCGGGGATGCCTACGAAGAGCGGAAGGTCCCGTTTCTCGGCAAGCTGTACGCAGCGGTTGCCTTCGACGCGACGGTGAGTCGGGCTCAAGCAAACTTCTTTATAGCCGTGGCGCAACGGCTGACGTTCCGGCAACTTGTTCTTGTGGCTGTCATCTGGGAGGGAGACGTTTCCCCGCTAGCCGCCCATGCGGCTCAAGAAGTGCCCCCCAAGCAAGTGCTTTTCAGTGACAAGCTTGGCCTCGAGGCTGACGATCTCGAGCGCCGCGGACTCGTTGGGCACGGAGTGCCTGGCGGCTCCCCCGTGGGTGGAGCCAGAGCGTTTGTTGAGGCCGGAAGCCGTCCCGTGGCAGACCTCACGCTCACGGGACCGGGCAGGCAGCTCTACGAGCTTATGGGCCTCCGCGATATCCCTGAGACGGCGAGGCGCGAGGTCTTGGTGGATCTCTTGCGAGTCGGACCCGACCTTTGAACGACTACCAGTCGGCGGCAAACCGAACGGACGGCATCGCAGAGCCCGACGCGCGAGGCTGCGCTCCGTGAGGAGGCGAAGGTGCCAGACCTCAAAGCGATGTTGAGAAAGTTGAGCCGACGTGTCGACGAGGAGTCGACATGCGCCCGAGAAGAACTAGCGGATCTGGATGCCGATTCGACCCAGCGGATCAGCGAAGAGAGAGCGAACCGCGGCACCTGTTGCAAACAGCCTGAAACCCATGACTGGCTGATCGACTCGGGCCCCGGTTAGGCGGCGGATGCCGGACGTGTAGCCCGATCGACTCGCGCGGTACAACGTAGCCAGAAGCTGAGGAACTCGCCGACTGCACGGAGCCAAATCGCGCCGTCGAGTTGCGGTATCAGATCATCCGGGACTCCCCTTGAGCCAACGTTGCGAGGCATTCCGGGGGACCCGTTCGGTTTCTGTGGTACTTACCGCCTCTCCCCCTCAGACCCCCATCGCCACGTACTTGATCTCCAGGTACTCGTCGATTCCCTCGAAGCCGCCCTCGCGGCCAAAGCCCGACTGCTTGACGCCGCCGAACGGCGCGGCGGGGTTCGAGACGACGCCCTGGTTGAGCCCGACCATCCCCGACTCGAGTCGCTCGCAAACGCGGAACGCCCGGTCGAGGTCGCGCGTGTAGACGTAGGCGACGAGGCCGTACTCGGTTCGGTTGGCGGCGTCGAGCGCCTGCTCGTCCGTGACGAAGGTGGCGATCGGCGCGACCGGACCAAAGATCTCCTCGCGCAGCAGGCGCGCGTCCTCGGGCACGTCGACGATGACGGTGGGCTCGAAGAAGTGGCCGGGCCCATCGACGGGGTGTCCGCCGAGCAGCAGGCGGGCACCGCGCTCGACGGCGTCCTCGACGAGCTCTGTGACCTTGGCGCGCTGAGCCTCGTCTATCAGCGGACCGACGTCGACGCCAGGCTCGGTGCCGCGACCCAGCTTCAGCGCGCCCATTTTCTCGGCCAGCCGGCGTGCGAACTCCTCCGCGACCGACTCGTGCACGTGGAAGCGGTTGGCTGCCGTGCACGCCTCGCCGATGTTGCGCATCTTGGCCGTCAGCGCGCCCTCGACCGCGGCGTCGAGGTCAGCGTCGGCGAATAGCAGGAACGGCGCGTTGCCGCCCAGCTCCATCGACACCCGCAGGACCTGCTGCGCCGACTGTTCGATCAACGAGCGCCCGACCTCGGTGGAGCCGGTGAACGAGAGCTTGCGCGTGCGCGAGTCCTTCAGCAGCGGTTCGATGACCTCGCCGGCATGCTGCGCGGTGATCACGTTGAGGACGCCCGCCGGCAGGCCCGCCTCCTCGAGCAGCTTCGCCAGCGCGAGCATCGACAGCGGCGTCTGCTTGGCAGGCTTGACGACCATCGTGCAGCCCGCGGCGATCGCCGGCGCGATCTTGCGGGTGCCCATCGCGGTGGGGAAGTTCCAGGGCGTGACGAACACGCACGGCCCCACCGGCTGGCGCATCGTCAGGAGCCGCCCCTTGCCGGTGGTGTTGACCATGTAGCGCCCGTGGATGCGCACCGCCTCCTCGGAGAACCAGCGGAAGAACTCAGCCGCGTAGGAGATCTCGGCGCGCGATTCGGCGAGCGACTTGCCCATCTCGAGCGTCATCAGCAGCGCCAGCTCGTCGGCGCGCTCGACGATCGCCTCATACGCCCGGCGCAGGATCTCGCCGCGCTCACGCGGCGCGTACGCCGCCCACTCCGGCTGCGCGTCCGCGGCAGCCGCGAGCGCCGCCAGCGCGTCGCTCGCCTGAGCGTCGGCCACCTCGACGAGCACGTCCGTGGTCGCGGGGTCCTCGACCGGAAGCGTCGCACCGCCGGCGGCGGCGCGCCATTGCCCACCAACGAACAGCTCGGTGGGTACCCAGTCGAGCACCGCGCGCTCCGCGTCCGAACGGGTGGCAGGACCGACGGTGCTCATGCACTCAACCTACCACCGCCCAGGCGTATCCAAACCGCGTCAGCGCTCCGCAAAGCGGCAGGTCTCGTGCAACGCTCACGCGCCGCGCCTGCGAACCCGACCGAGTGGGTATGGAACACTCGGCCACCACGCGCGACAGTTGGCATGTACGCGTGTTGCAGCACTCAATCGTGGCTGGACTGGAGACTGATCGACGCCTGCGCGGCCGCGCCGCTAGCGTCCGTCGGCGCGCGGGCGCGCTGCTGGCGCAAACGCTCGCCGTGCTCGCGCTGGCGGCGGCGCCTGCGAGCGCGTCGACGCTCGTTATCGAAGGCGCCGGCGAAGGTCACGGAGTCGGCATGAGCCAGGATGGGGCGCTGGGATACGCCGAGCACGGCTGGAGCGATACAGCGATCCTCGCCCACTACTACACCGGCACGGCGCTCGGCCAGGCGCCGGCTGGCTATCAGGTGAAGGTGCTCGTGGGCGCCAAGGTCGAGAAGATCCCGCTCGAACGCTACGTGCGTGGCGTCGTCTCGGCCGAGATGCCGGCGAGCTGGCCGGCGGCGGCGCTCGAGGCGCAGGCGATCGCGAGCCGCACCTACGCGCTCACCGCGGACGCCGGGGGGTCGCGCTTCGACGTGTACTCGGACACGCGCTCGCAGATGTATCTCGGCGTGGCGGCTGAAACCGCCAGCACCAACGCCGCCGTGGCGGCGACCGCCGGAGCAGGTCGTGACCTACGCCGGACAGCCCGCGATCACGTACTACTTCGCGAGCTCCGGGGGCATGACCGAGGACGTCCAGAACTCGTTCGTCGGCTCGACCCCCGAGCCGTGGCTGCTCGGCGTCGCCGACGCCTACGAAACCACGGCTTCGGACTGGACGCGCAGCATGAGCTTTGCCTCCGCCACCGCTCGCCTGCGCGACCTCGTCAAGGGATCCTTCCGCGGTATCGAGGTGCTCGACGCGCGGCGTCTCGCCGCGGATCGTCGGCGCCGAGGTGCTCGGCTCGCGTGGCGCAACCCCGGTGAGCGGACCTGAACTTTCGGCTCGCCTCGGTCTGGGCAGCACGTGGGCGTACTTCAGCGTAAAGAACGGCACGCGCCTCACACGCGAGCCCGACCGCAGCGGGCGCGGTCCGTTCACGCCCTTTGCTCCCGAAAGCCCGCCGGTGCCAGTCCCGGCCCCGACACCCGGCGTTCAGGGCGGTTCCTCAGCGCCGGCGACCGCCGCGTCGAAGGGCGTGTCGTCGGCCGCCACCGGCGGCGCCGAGGCTGGGTAGCCGCCTGCTTCGCGCCTACGATATTCGTCCAGTGTGAGCACGCCGTCGCCTCCACAGCTCGTGCAAGCGCGGTCGCGGGCCGAAGATATGAGGATGAGCTTTCGCTCGACGGTCGGCGCGATCGCGTGTACGGTCTCGCTCCTCGCGCCGGCAGCACTGACAGCGCCAAACGCGTCTGCTGCGCACTCGGTCGGTACGCCCGGTCAGGTCGCATGGGTGCGGAGCGCGGCGAGCAGGTTCGTGAGCGCGGAGCTCGCCCGCGACGGCGCGAGCGTTTGCGGGATTCTCAACGCGCCGCTGCGCGTGACAGAGCACGGTCGCACGTGCGCCCAGCGCTGGAATGCGAAGCTCACCCGGTTGCTCCGCGAACCGGATGCCCGCACCCGGCTGCGCTCGCAGATGCACGCGATCTCCTCGGCGGTGGTGGTCGTCCACGGCAACTGGGCGACGATCGCCCTGCCGGCGGCACTGATGCCCGACGCGTCGAATCGCTTCCGTTGGACTGAAAACTGCTGGATGCTCGCCGGCTGAACGCGGCTGGCGTGCGTCGGGCCCGCTCGACACATACGCTGAGCTCGTGCCTGCACCGCTGCTGATCGCCGACGTCCCGTGGCTGCTGTACCGCTCGTATTTCGCACTGCCCAAATCGATCGTGGGCGCCGACGGGCAGCCGGTCAACGCCCTGCTGGGCACCGTCAACGCGATGCTGACGTTCTATGACCAGCGCCCACCCGCGCCCCCACCGGACGGCGTGGTTGCGTGCATGGGCGCCGAGCAGGCGGACTATCGCGTACGGCTGTACCCGCCCTACCACGCCCACCGCGACCCGATGCCGCCGGAGCTGGCGGCGCAATGGCAGCAGGCGCCCGCGCTACTCGCAGAGCCTCGGCTGGACATACGCGACGAGCGCGGATCTCGAGGCGGACGACGTGATGTTCTCGCACGCACGCGCCGAGGAGGAGCGCGGCGGGCGGGCGCTGCTGTTGACGGGCGACCGCGACCTGTACGGCGCGGTCAGCGAGCGCGTCGCCGTGGCCGAGCTGCTGAAGGGCGGCGCGCACGGCGAGATCGGCCCGGACGAGGTGCGCGAGCGCTACGGCGTCGAGCCCGACCAGGTGCCCGACTTCATCGCGCTGCGCGGCGACCCATCCGACGGCCTGCCCGGCGCGCCGGGCATCGGCGCCAAGACTGCCGCCGAGCTGCTGCGAGAGCATGGAACGCTCGAGGCGCTGCTGAGCGTCGCGGGCGCTGACGCACATGCCGACGACGCCGACGCAGCGGCGGTCAGAGCGAGCCGAGTGATGCGCCCGCGCGTCGCCGCCGCGCTGTGCGAGAACGCGGAGCTGCTGCGCAAGTTCAAGCAGATCGCCACGCTGCAGCGGATCGAGGTCGAGCCGCCGCTTGAGCGCACCGCGGACTTTGCCGGCGGCGCGCATGCGATGCGTCAGCTGGGGATGAACAGGCTGGCAGAGCGCCTGGAGAAGCTCGTAGCTTTCTGACTCACTCTGCAAAGGCTCGGAGCCTTTCTAAGTCATTGACTATTGATCTTATGCACTGTATGATCTTGGTGGTGCGCTACATCGAGCTTTCAGAGCAGGCATACGAGCGACTTCTCCAAAGATCTACTTCGTTCTCCGACACGGCTGAGGACGTCGTGGTACGCCTGCTCGACGAAACCGGACCGTCGGACGGACATTCAATGCAATCGATGCAACAAAAATCGGCCGTCGGTAGTCAAGCCGCGCCGCGCGCAATACCCGGCTCGATCCTCCCTGAGCGGGAGTACTGGCTGCCGATTCTCGAGATCGTCAGGCACGCCGGCGGCTCAGCCGCGGCCAGCGACGTGATCGAGGCACTCGGGGGACGCATGAAGGGCATGCTGACGCCGCGCGACTACGAGACCCTGGGGATGGGAGAGGTCCGCTGGCGAAATCGCGCTCGGTTTGCGCGCTTGCGCATGACAGAACAGGGACTCCTCAGCAATACGTCCCATCGAGGCGTGTGGGAGATAACCGACGCCGGGCGCAGACATCTCAAGGCCCGAACCAGCTAGCTCCCGGATGCTCGCGTCCAAGGCGTCCTGTTCTTGACTCGGATCTCACACATATCCTCGGCGGAGGACTTCGAACTGGAGGCCAAACGCGAAGATCTACGCGATCAGCGTTGGCGACGACATCGAAGCAAGCTGCTCGCGGTAGCGGCGTGTTTTCTGGCCGGATTGGGTCTGCACGCACCAAACGTGCTGGCGCTGCTGCAGAAGCTGTGAAACCAGACCTACGGCGTGAACTTGACGGTGATGACGTCCCCGTCATTCATCACGTAGTCGCGGCCCTCTAGCCGCAGCGTGCCGCGTTCGCGCGCGCCCGCGTAGCCGCCCGCGTCGACCAGCTCCTTCCAGCCGATCACCTCGGCGCGCACGAAGCCCTTCTGGATGTCCGTGTGGATCTCGCCGGCGGCGTGCCACGCGGTGAGGCCGCGGCGCAGGTGCCAGGACTGGGCGATCGTCGCCTCGCCGGCGGTGAAGAACGAGATCAGCTCGAGCAGCGCGAACGCCTCGCGCACCACCAGCTGCAGGCCGGACTCGCTGGGCGGGCGGGAATACAGTTCCTCGCGCATCGCCGCCGCGTCCTCGTCGTCGAGCTCCGCCAGCTCGGACTCGATCCGCGAGGAGACCGCCACCGCGCGCGCGCCCTGCGCGGCGGCGTGCTCTGCCACCGCCGCAGGAACCTCCTCCGAGCCCTCGTCGACGTTCGCCACGAACAGCACCGGCTTGCTCGTCAGCGAGCCCAGGTCGCGGGCTGCGTTCGGCGCCTCCTCGGGCACCGCCACTGTGCGCGCCGGGCGACCGGCCTGCAGCGCCGCGATCACCTCGCGCAGCCAAGCCTCCTCCGCGATGGCAACGCGATCGCCTCCACGCGCCTGTTTGCCGACTTTGTCCACGCGGCGTTCAGCGGCCTCGAGGTCGGCCATCACCAACTCCGTCTCAATCGTCTCGATATCCGCCAGCGGATCCACGCGACCCTCCGGATGGATCACGTTCTCGTCGTTGTGCGCGCGCACCACGTGCACGATCGCGTGCGTCTCGCGGATGTTCGCCAGGAAGCGGTTGCCGAGACCCTCGCCCTGGTGCGCTCCCGCCACGAGGCCCGCGATGTCGTGGAAGTCGACCGTGTCCCACACGATCTCCGACGCGCCCACCGTCTTCGCCACCTCCTCCATGCGCTCGTCGCGCACCGGCACCACCGCCACGTTCGGCTCGATCGTCGTGAACGGGTAGTTCGCAGCCTCCGCCCCGGCTTTCGTCAGCGCGTTGAACAGCGATGACTTGCCCGCGTTGGGCATGCCGACGATTCCGATGCGCGTGCTCACGGGCGGCCCTCAGCCCGGCAGCCCGAGCACGAGCGTCAGCGCATCGTCGACAGCAGCCATCTCACTGTGGCTGAGCTGACCCACGCTGCCCTTCACCGTCTGAACATCGACCACGCGGAGTTGATCGGTGAGCACGCGCGTCGCCGAGCCTGCCAGCTCGATCGTTGGTCGAAATGTGGCCGGTGTCGCAGAACGCGATGTCGGCGCGATCAACACCGTGCTCAGATCGAGCAGCTCGTCCGCCTGCACCACGACCGCCGGACGCACACCCTTTTGCTCGTGCCCACGTGCCCGGCGCGGCGCCGGCAGCCGCACGACTTCGCCGCGGACCATCAGTCAGCGGGCCATGGCGGGCTGAGCTCGTCGAGCTCATCGCGTATCGCCGCGAGCTCGGCCCGGTCGATCGGATCCGCAGCCAGCCGTCTTGCCTCAGCGCGCAAATCCCCGCGTCGGCGTCGACGTGCCCGAGCCTCGGTCAAGGCGCTGCGCACCGCTTGAGAGTCGCTCATCCCCTCGGCGCGGAGGACCGCCAACGCCGCCTCGGACTCAGCATCAAGGCGTACGTGGAGGGCGCGGGACACTGGTCGAATGTATCACAAATCATGCTACACGGCCGTGACGTCGGCGATCTTTGAGGCCGCCGCGCCACCCACAGCATGTCCAAGCGCCGCCCCGACCAAAACGTCAGACGGATAGTGCACGCCAAGGTACAGCCGCGACAGCGCGAGTCCAGTCGCCAACGCATACAGCGGCACCGCCGGCAGCCCGACACGCGAATACAGCCGCGCTCCCGCAAACGCTGTGGACGCATGCGCGCTCGGGAAACTAAGCGTCGTCGGCGTGCTGGTGATCGGCGGCAGACCCGCCAGCTCCGGCCGCCGACGCCCCACAACCAGCTTGATCGCAGTGTTCAGCGCATAAATCCCAGCGACGGTGGCCGTCGCCCGGCGCCACTCATCTCTGCGCTCGCGGTCGAGCGCCGTCCCAGCGGCCCCGATCGCAAGCCAAACCCCCGCGTGCTCCCCCAGCAGCGAGAAGCGAGCGACCGCCCGATCGGCCGCGGCGTGTGTCCATGCGTGCGCACCAGGCGCAGCAGCCCTAGGTCAAGATTGCCCAGAAGTGAGATCAACCTGTTAGGGCGTGCGGTAGGCAAGCGAGACAAGGACACACCAAGCGAAGTGTGCTGGCCGAAACGGGGATGCGAGCGAAGCGAGTGTCTCCCGGGTTCGGTACACGTGCTGGCCGATCTTCGATCGGTAGGACGCGGTATCGCGGCGCCTAACGTGCGCCCTAACCGAAGCCGACGCGCGGCTCGCTGCTATCCGCGCTGACGTAAACCACCTGCGCGAGATCAACCCGCACCGGGCCCTCCTCGCTCTCCAGCTCGTGCCAGCCGGCGCCGCCGAGCGAGCCGTTGAGGTCTTCCAGCTGCTTGTCGCTGACGCGCAGCGCCAGCACCTGGCCGCCTTGGAAGCCGAGCGTCACACGTCGTGCTGCGGAGGCCATCAGTGACTCCCCGTCCCGCTCGCCGGCTCCACGATCTCGGTCAGCACGCCGGCCGTCGCTCGCGGGTGCATGAACGCCACGCGCGAGCCGCGGATGCCGGTGCGCGGCTGCTGGTCGATCAGCTGCAGGCCCGCCTGGCGCAGGCTCTCGAGCGTCGCGTCGATGTCGTTCACCTGGTAGGCCACGTGGTGCAGCCCGGGCCCCTGCTTGGCGAGGAACCTGCCCACGGGCGTGTCCGCGCCGAGCGGCGCGAGCAGCTCCACGTGGTTCTCGCCGACGTCCAGCAGCACCGCCTCCACGCCCTGCTCCTCGACGACCTCGCGGTGGGCGAGCGTCAGCTCGAAGCTGTCGCGGTAGAGCTCGAGCGCGGGCTCGATCTCCTCGACGGCGACGCCGATGTGGTCGATGCGGCTGAACACCAGCCGCAGTCTATATGCGTCCCGGCTCCTCGCCGCCGCCGAGCTCCGGCAGCGGGATCGGAGCGGGTGGGCGGGGGCCCATCAGCGGCGCCGGAGGCTCGGCGGCCGCCACCACCCGCAGGCCCACGCCCGGCGCGCGCTCCATGCGCGGAACGCCCGCCATGATCCGGTCGATCGCCTCGCGCTCGAGCACCTCGTGCTCGAGCAGCTCGTGCGCCAGCGCGTCGAGCTGGGGGCGGTGCGCGACGATCAGCTTCTGCGCCGCCCGGCGCGCCTCCTCGATCAGGTCCTGGCGCTCCTCGTCGCGCAGCCGCAGCGTCCGCTCGGAGAGCCGCACGTCGCCTTCGGGCGAGCGTCCCACGCCGGCGGTGCCCATCGCGAAGTCGTGCACCATCGAGTGGGAGATGTCCGCCACGCGCTTGAGGTCGTCGGAGGCGCCCGTCGTGATCGCGCCGAACACCACCTGCTCGGCCACGCGCCCGCCGAGCAGCACCGTCATGTAGTCGAGCAGCTCCTCGCGCGTCTTCAGGTAGCGGTCCTCCGCCGGCAGGTTCAGCGTGTAGCCGAGCGCGCGCCCGCGCGGCACGATCGAGATCCGGTGCACACGGTCGACCGACGGCAGCAGCTCGCCGCACAGCGCATGCCCCGCCTCGTGGAAGGCCACCACCCGCTTCTCGTGCTCGTTCAGCACGCGCTTGGACTGCACGCCCGCGATCACGCGCTCGAGCGCCGAGTCGAAGTCGACCATCCCGATCGCCTTGGCGCCGCGCCTGGTGGCGAAGATCGCCGCCTCGTTGCAGATGTTCGCCAGGTCCGCGCCGGTCAGCCCGCTCGTCTGCTGGGCCACCAGCCCCAGATCGACATCCGCCAGCGGCTTTTCGCGCGTGTGCACCTCGAGCACGCCGACGCGGCCCTTGACGTCGGGCGGCACCACGAACACCTGGCGGTCGAAGCGGCCCGGGCGCAGCAGCGCCGGGTCGAGCTTCTCCAGCAGGTTCGACGCCGCGATCACGACCACGCGCCCGCTCGAGGAGAAGCCGTCCATCTCCACGAGCAGCTGGTTGAGCGTCTGGTCCTTCTCGCCGGAGATGTCCATGCCGCGCCGTCCGCCGACCGCGTCGAGCTCGTCGATGAAGATGATCGCCGGTTCGTGCTTGCGCGCGATCGCGAACAGGCGGCGGATGCGCGCCGCGCCGAGGCCCGCGAACATCTCCACGAACGACGCCGCCGACTGCGCGAAGAACTGCGCGCCCGACTCGTTCGCGACGGCCTTCGCCAGCAGCGTCTTGCCCGTGCCCGGCGGCCCGTGCAGCAGGATCCCCTTCGGGACCTTCGCGCCGAGCGCATGGAAGGACTTCGGTTCGCGCAGGAACTCGACGATCTCCTGCCAGCTCCGCCTTCGCCTCGTCGACGCCGGCGATGTCCGCGAACGTCACCGACTGGTCTGAGGCCGGCTTGATGCGCTGCGGCTTGATCCGCGGCATCACCTTCAACATCCGCCACATCATGAAAATCAGCGCCGTGAAGAACAGGATCGCGATCACCGGCTCCCAGTTGAGCGCGAAGTTCTGGAGTTCCTGCGCGAACGACACGTGCGGCGCCGCGATCTGAACGGGCGCCGCGTGCGTGCATCGCGGCGTGCGTCACCGCCGCGTGCGTCAGCGCGGCATGGGTCAGCGCGGCATGGGTCAGCGCGGCATGGGTCACAGCCGCGTGTGTCAGCGCAGCGTGTGCACCCGCCCCACGCTGCGCGACCGTCGACTTGCCGCCATGCACGCCCGGCGCAGTCCTGGCCTGTGCGCTCATGTCTCGATCCTCTCCAGCGAAACCACCATCCTTGGCATCGGTTCCATTATCCGTACTTGTCAACCGCTTGTCGAGCGCTGCAACTACGGTGCGCGCCGGCTAGCCGAGAATGCGCACGCGCGAGGTCCCGGAACAGCTCTGCCGCGAACGCCAGGTCGCGCACGTCGATGCGCTCGTCCGCGCCGTGGATCAGCGGCGCGCTCTGCAGCAGCGACTGGTGGCGCTGCGGGAAGAAGCCATACGCGACGCACTCGGGGAACGCCAGCGCGGAAGTGGCGCGAGTCGGTGAAGCCCGGGAGCACCACCGGCACGACCTCCGCGCCGGGGTCGCGCTCGGCGATCCACGTCGAGATCGTGTCCATCAGCTGCGAAGCCATCGGCGAGCGGTTGCCGACGACCCGCTCGGTGAACTCGATCCGCCAGCTCGCGTCGTCTTCCTCGCCGAGCACCTCCGCGATGCCCGCGCGCACCTCCTGCTCGCCCAGCCCCGGAGGCACGCGGCAGTCGACTTTCAGCTCCGCGCGGCTCGGGATCACGTTGATCTTCTCCGACGCGCTGATCCGCGTCGGCGTGAACGTGACGCCGAGCATCGGCTCGAACATGATCGCCAGGCGCGGGTCGGCCGCGCGCAGGCGCGCGACCGAGCCCTGCGGGTCGTCGGGGTCCTCGCCGATGCCGCGCAGGAACGCCAGCGGCTCGTCGGTCAGCTGATAGGACGGCTGGCGCGCCGCGAAGCGCTCGAGCACCGGCCCCATCTTCAGCAGCGCGTTCTCGCCCATCGCCGGCATCGACGCGTGCCCGGCGACGCCGTCGGTGGTGACCGTGAAGCGGAACACGCCCTTCTCCGCGCAGCACACGCCGTAGCAGGCCGGCGGCGGCCGCCGTATTCGAACACCGCACCGCCGCCCTCGTTGATCAGCAGGTCGCAGCGCACCTTCTCGGGATGGTTCTTGGTGATCCATTCCGCGCCCAGCGAGCCGCCGGTCTCCTCGTCGACGACCGCCACGATCAGCAGCTCGCCGCGCGCCGGGCGCCAGCCCGAGCGCGCCAGCGACGCCGCCGCGGCGATCTCCGCCGCGACCTGCGACTTCATGTCGAGCGCCCCGCGGCCCCACAGGAAGCCGTCGGCGATATCGCCCGACCACGGGTCGTGCGTCCACTCGGCGGCGTTCGGCGAGCACCGTGTCGACGTGGCCGAGGTAGCACAGCGTCGGACCCGCCGCGGCGTCGGTCGCTGGCGCCGCGCAGCGCGCGCGCACGAGGTTTGGGCGGCCGGGCTCGGCGCCGAGCAGCTCGCACTCGAAGCCCGCCTGCGAGAGGTGGTCGGCCAGGTATTCCTGCGCCGCGCGCTCGTTGCCGGGCGGGTTGACGGTGTTGAAGCGGATCAGGCGCGCCAGCAGCTCCTCCGCCTCAGCGCCCGGCGGCCGATCTCGACGGCGTTCGCGCTCATCGCGCAGATCGTACGCCCATCTGCGCACCTCCTCGCGCGCTGAGCGGGAAGTGGCAGGCCGCGAGCGTCCCCGAGCCCTTGTCCTCGAGCAGCGGCTCCTGCGTTCGGAGCAAAGCTCCTGCGCCTTCGGGCAGCGCGTGTGGAAGCGGCACCCGCTCGGCGGGTTGGCGGGGCTCGGCACGTCGCCGCTGAGCAGACGGCGCTCGCTGCCCGTGCAGCGACGGGTCGGCGACCGGCACGGCCGCCAGCAGCGCGCCCGTGTAGGGGTGGCGCGGGAAGCTCGTACAGCGCCTCGTTGGGGCCGATCTCGACGATCTTGCCGAGGTACATGACCGCCACGCGGTCGCACATGTGGCGCACGACCGAGAGGTCGTGCGCGATGAACACCACCGTCAGGCCGAGCCGCCGCTGCAGGTCGCGCAGCAGGTTCAGCACCTGCGCCTGGATCGAGACGTCGAGCGCCGACACGGGCTCGTCGGCGATCAGCAGCTTCGGGCTCAGCGCGAGCGCCCGCGCCACGCCGATGCGCTGGCGCTGGCCGCCGGAGAACTCGTGCGGGTAGCGGTTGTAGTGCTCGGGGTTCAGCCCGACCGTCTCCATCAGCTCGCTGCACCTCGCGTTTGCGCTCGCCCTTGTCGCTTCAGCAGCCCGTGGATCGCGAACGGCTCGGCGATGATCGAGCCGATCGTCTTGCGCGGGTTCAGCGACGAGTACGGGTCCTGGAAGATCATCTGCATCTCGCGCCTGACCGCCTTCAGGCCGCGCCCTTCACGTCGCGTGATGTCCGCGGCCCTCGAAGCACGATCTCGCCCGCGGTCGCGTCGAGCAGGCGCATGATCAGCCGCGCGGTCGTGCTCTTGCCGCAGCCGGTCTCGCCGACGATCCCCAGCGTCTCGCCGCGCTCGATCTCGAGGCTCGACGCCGTCGACCGCCTGGACCGCGCCGATCTTGCGCTGGAAGATGATCCCGCGCGTGATCGGGAAGTGCTTGACGAGGTCGCGCGCACGCGTACGCAGCGTGCCTCCGGCGCCGGCGCCGTCGACTGCGCGGCGTGTCTCGGCCGTCAGCGGAGCCCCAGACCTCGGCGAGCGCCTCCTCGGGCGTCGCGCCGGCGGCCAGCTCCGCCCACAGGCGCTCGGCGCACCTCGGCCTCGAGCAGGCACGCGACGTGGTGGCTGGGCTCGCCGGGGACCGGCTCGAGGCGCGGATCGATGCGCGCGTGCTCGGGCTGGGCATACGGGCAGCGCGGGTGGAAGTGGCAGCCCGAGGGCGGGTTGATGAGGCTCGGCGGCGTGCCCGGGATCGGCACGAGCTCCTCCTCGCGCGGGCCGTCGAGGCGCGGGATCGACTTCAGCAGCCCCCACGTGTAGGGGTGCTCGGGCGCCGCGAACAGCTGCTCGGCCGAGGCCGTCTCGACGATCCGGCCGGCGTACATGACCGCGATGTCGTCGGCCATCTCCGCGACCACGCCGAGGTCGTGGGTGATGATCACGATCGCCATCCCCAGCTCGCGCTGCAGACGTTCCATCAGCGCGAGGATCTGCGCCTGCACGGTCACGTCGAGCGCCGTCGTCGGCTCGTCGGCGATCAGCAGCTTCGGCTCGTTCGCGAGCGCCATCGCGATCATCACGCGCTGGCGCATGCCGCCGGAGAACTCGTGCGGGTACTCGTCCACGCGCCGCGCCGGGTCGGGGATGCCGACGAGCCCGAGCAGCTCGATCGCGCGCGCGCGCGCCTGTCGCCTTGGAGACGTCGCGGTGCGCGCGCACCGCCTCGATCAGCTGCGCGCCGACCCTGTAGAGCGGGTGCAGCGAGGACAGCGGGTCCTGGAAGATCATCGCGATGTCGTTGCCCCGGATCGCGCGCAGCTCGTCTTCGGGGAGCGTCACCAGGTCCTGGCCCTCGAACAGGATCCGCCCGGAGATGCGCGCGCCCTGCGCGGCGCGTGAGCCCGAGCGTCGTCAGCGAGGAGACCGTCTTGCCCGAGCCGGACTCGCCGACGATCCCGAGCGTGCGCCCCGGCATGCACCTGGTAGGTGATCCCGTCGACGGCGTGCACGACGCCGTCTTCGGTGGGGAACTCGACGCGCAGGTCCTCGACCCGCAGCAGCGGCTGCGCGCTGGCGCTCATGAGTAGCGCACCCTGGGATCGAGATAGGCGTAGGCGATGTCCACGACGATGTTCGCGACGATGATGAACATCGCCGCGAGCAGCACCGTGCCCTGCGATCACCGGGAAGTCCGAGTGACTGATCGACTGTGTAGTCGAGCCGGCCGACCCCGGGGATGTTGAACACCGTCTCGACGAGCACCGCGCCGCCGAGCAGCACGCCGACTTCGAGGCCGAGCAGCGTGACGATCGGGTTGATCGCCGAGCGCACGCCCTGGCGCACGACCGCGCTGCTCGGGCAGGCCCTTCGCGCGCGCGGTGCGGATGTAGTCCTCGCTCATCGCCTCGATGCAGGCTGCCGCGCATCAGGCGCGCGAAGATCGCCGCCGAGCCCGCCGCGAGCACGAGCCACGGCATGATCAGCGAGGTGAACCATTTCCACGGGTCGTTGGTGAGCGCCGACGTAGCTGCCGGCGCCCGGGCAAGATCTTGAATTTGCCGATGTCGGAGGCGAACAGGAACAGCACCACAGCCCGAGCCAGAATTCCGGCGCCGAGATCAGCACCAGCGCGCTGCCCATCGCGACGCGGTCGAGCAGCGTGTGGCGCCGCAGCGCCGAGATGATGCCGACGCTGAGGCCCGCCGAGCGACCCACAGCACGGCGGCGCCGAGCGTCAGCGAGAGCGTCGCCGGCAGGCGTTCGCGATCAGCGTCCTGACCGACTCCTGGCTGTAGTAGCTGTAGCCGAGGTTGAAGTGCAGGAAGATTTCCTTCATGTAGTCCCAGAACTGCGTCGGCAGCGGCTTGTTCAGCCCGAGCAGCGCTTCGATCTCTTTGATCAGCTTCGGCTGCGGGTCGCGCCCGGCGCGCAGCAGCGCCGGGTTGCCGGTCGGCAGGACGCGGAAGAGCACGAACGTCAGCGCGCAGACGATGATCAGCAGCAGCACGCCCCACAGCAGCGCGCCGCGGATCTGATGTAGCGGATCATCGTCGCTCGGGCCGCGGTCGCGCTGTCACTTCAGCGAGCGTGAAGCTGTAGTCCCACTGACGCCCTCGTTCCAGCAGCGTCGCCACGCCGTGCGACGTCGCTTGCCCTCGATGTCGCGGCTGCCTTGTCCCAGTCGAACGGGATCGCGGCGGCGTCTTCGACGAGTTCGTCGTCGATCTTGGCCCACGCCTTCGCGCGCGCTTCCTTGCCACGACCAGTTCGGCGGCGGCCATCGCCGCGTTGATCTTCGGGACGTTCGACCTGGCCCCAGTTGACGTTGCCGGTCGGGACGATCGAGCTTGCCGTTGAACGTGACGTTGAGCACCGTCTGCGGGTCGGCGAAGTCGGCGATCCAGCCGACGCTCGGGCAGACGTCGATCTCTTCTTTGGGACACGTCGCAGTACTTCGCGTACATCGTCGCGATTTCGACGAGCGTGAACTTCGTCTTGAAGCCGAGGTTCTTCAGCGTCTGGTTGACGATTTCGGCGTCTTCCTGTTCCGGCGGGCTGCCTTCGCGCCGACGATCTGGACGGTTTTCGTGCCGGTGTATTTGCCGCTCGGGTAGCCCGCCAGCTTCATGTACTTTTCGGCGACCGCCATGTTGCCTTCGGGGTGTTCGTTGTAGTCGCACCTTCGGGCCCGCCAGCGCCGCCGGCCTGTTCGAAGCCGGGGATCGTCGGGTAGATGAAGTGCGTCGCGACGTTGGTGACGAGCGTCGCCGCCGCGCGCCTTGTCCATCGCCGCGCGGTCGAGCGCCGCCCAGAAGGCCTTGCGCAGGTTGATGTTCTTGAACGGGCCGACCTTGTTGTTGACGTCGATGTAGTGGTCGCCGCGCGCCCGGCGAGATCTCGAGCTGGCTCTTGTATTTTTCGGCCGCGAGCTTGACCGTCGGACTGCGCCAGCGGCTCGTTCTGGACGACGTTCGTGCCTTCGAGCACCTGGCGGCCGATGCACGGCTTGCGTGCCGCCGATCTTGATGTCGATTTCGTTCAGGTAGGCCGGGCGGAAGTCGGTGCTTCGCGTTCCAGTTGGGGTTGCGCACGAGCGTCGCCGACTTGCCGGGCACGTAGCCGATGCCGAGCACTTTGCCTGCGGTGTTGTTCTTGAGCATGTACGGGCCCGGTCGCGACCTGGTAGTTGGCGTAGTTCGACGGCTTGTTCTTGTCGAATTTTTCGGCGTATTCCTTGGGCACCGCCGCCGTCAGCGGCAGGCACAGCGCCTCCGCCACGAAGATCGCGCCTTCGGTTCGGTCAGGTGGAAGACGATCTCGTGCTTGTTCGGCGTTTCGATGCCCTTGATCGGGCCGCCTTTGGCCTGCGGCATGCCTTCGATCGCGCTGAAGTAGGTCTGGAAGTAGGGGTTGGCGACGTTCGGGTTGGCGCCGCGCTCGATCGCGTAGGCGACGTCTTCGGCGGTCACTTCGCGGTTGACCGGCGGGCTGAAGTGGACGCCTTCCTTGAGGTGCACCGTGACCGTCTTGTTGCCGTCGGAGATTTCCGGCTGGCCCGCCGCCATGTCGCGGGGTCGCTTCGTTCGGTGTTCGGCTTGTACGAGTACAGCGGGCGCTGCGTCGCGAACACGACCGCGTAGTCGAGCGCGAAGTAGGCGATCCCCGGGTCGAGGTGTTCGAAGTCGACTTTCTGGAGCACGTTCAGCGTGCCGCCGCGCTTGCCGCGTCAGCGACTCGGTCGACCGGGCTCTGGTAGCCGCTCGAGCTCAGCGACGCTGGCGCTGTTCGAGCTCGCGCTCGGAGCTCGAGCCGCTTGCTGCTCGAGCCGCAGGCCGCGAGCACCAGCGCCAGCAAGCACCGCGCACAGCCGCGAACAGCATCGTTCTCATGGACCTCATCTTGAGACGCCTCCTGTGTCGTGTCGAGGTGCCCTCATCGGGCGTTCCTCGGGTTCAGGGCATCCTGCAGCCCGTCGCCCAGCAGGTTGAAGGCCAGCACGGTCAGCAGCAGCGCCACGCCCGGGAAGACCATGTACCACCAGGCCGTGTTGAAGATCGGCGTGGCCGCCGCGATCATCTGGCCCCAGCTCGCCGTCGGCGGGCGGATGCCGACGCCGAGGAACGAGAGCGCCGCCTCGAGCAGGATGTTCATCGGGATCAGCAGCTCGCGTAGACGATGATCGGCGCGGCCAGGTTGGGCAGGATCTCGCGGAACATGATGCGCGTGTCGGAGGCGCCCAGCGCGCGCGAGGCCTCGACGAACTCGCGCTCGCGCAGCGACAGCACGAGCCCGCGCACGATGCGCGCCATGTACGGCCAGGTCGCCAGCGCGATGATGAAGATGATCGACGCCAAGCCCGGCTGGATCAGCGCCTTTGACGCAGCCCCGCACGCGAGCAGGCGGCGCCGATGCCCGAGCCCGAGCAGCAGGATCGGGATCGACAGCACGACGTCGATCATGCGCGACAGCAGCGTGTCGACCCAGCCGCGGTAGAAGCCGGCGAGCATGCCGACGATCACGCCGATCGACAGTCGAGATGCCGGTGCCGATGATCCCGACCTCGAGCGACACGCGCGTGCCGTAGATCACGCGCGACATCACGTCCTCGCCGAGCTGGTCGACGCCGAACGGGTGCGCGAGGCTCGGCCCGAGCGGCGAGCCGAACGGAGTCGGTGAGGTTCAGGTTCTGCGACGTTCGGCCCCGGCAGGCCGAGGATGTTCACGACCAGCGGCGCCGAAGATCGCGAGCACGATCAGCAAGACGATGAACGCCGAGCGACGACCAGCGCCACGCGATCCTGGCGAAGCCGCCGCCAGAACAGCTGCAGCGGCGAGCGCGCCGGCGATCTCGCCGCCCGACGTCGAGGAATTCGAGCGCGTCCCCCCCGGACGGCAGCAGCTCGGCAGCGCCGGTGCTCATCTGAGCGCGTGGTCCTGCGGTGAGTGTCGTGGAGTCGGGCGACGTTGACATCCGAATCTACAACTTCGACGCGGCCATCGCGAGCAACCTTCCGCACGGTGCAGACGGGCAGGCCGCGTCGCGAGCGATACTCAGCTACGATGGATACCCTGTTCGACGACGATCCGAGCGACGGCCTGGCCAAAGTTCCGGCGCGCCGACATGGCGCAAACGTCATACGTCCAGATGAGCGAGCGGGCGCGGCGCGGCCGCTGGCGGCGCGCTGCGCCCGCGCAGGCTCGAGGAGTTCGTCGGGCAGGCCCACCTGCTCGGCGCAGGGCTCGGCGCTGCGCACCGCGATCGAGCAGGGCCGCCCCCACTCGATGGTCCTCTACGGCCCGCCCGGCTCGGGCAAGACGACGCTCGCGCGGATCGTCGCCGAGCGCTCGCGGGCGGCCTTCGAGGAGCTGAGCGCGGTGCAGGCCGGGCGCGCCGAGGTGCGCGCGGTGATCGAGCGCGCCGCGCACCGCCGCGACACCGGCGGCGGGCCGAGACGGTGCTGTTCCTCGACGAGATCCACCGCTTCAACAAGGCCCAGCAGGACGCGCTGCTGCCGGCCGTCGAGGACGGGCTGGTGACGCTGATCGGCGCGACCACCGAGAACCCCGCGTTCGAGGTCAACGGCGCGCTGCTCTCGCGCGTGCGCGTGTACGCGCTGCAGGCGCTGAGCGCCGAGGAGGTGCGCGCCGTGCTGCGGCGCGCGGCCGGCGGACGCGCTCGCGGTCGACGACGGAGGCGCTCGAGTTCCTCGCCGCGCGCAGCGAAGGCGACGCGCGCACGGCGCTGAACGCGCTCGAGCTGGCCGCCGCGACCGCGCGCGGAGCTGGGCGAGCAGCGCGTCGACGCTCGCGCGCGTCGAGGACGCGCTGCAGCGCCGCGCGGTCCTCTACGACAAGAGCGGCGACCGCCACTACGACTACATCTCCGCCTGGATCAAGGCCACGCGCGGCTCGGATCCGGACGCCTCGCTGTACTACCTGGCGGTGATGCTCGAGGGCGGCGAGGACCCGCGCTTCATCGTGCGGCGGATGGTGATCCTCGCCTCCGAGGACATCGGCAACGCCGACCCGGCGGCGCTGTCGGTGGCGACCGCGGCGGCGCAGGCGGTCGAGCACGTGGGCCTGCCCGAGGCGCGCTACGCGCTCGCCCAGGCGGCCATCTACCTGTCGCTCGCGCCGAAGTCCGAACGCCGCCGGGCGGGCGCTGTCGGCGGCCGCAGCGCCACGTGCGCGAGCACGGCGCCGCGCCGGTCCCGGCTGGCTGCGCTCCGGGCCCGCGCCCGGGCCAGGACGCGCGGCGGCTACGACAACCCGCACGGGCATCCCGGGCCACCTCGCCGCCCAGCAGCTGCTGCCGGAGGGCGTCGTCGGCGAGCGCTTCTACGAGCCCGACGAGGCCGAGGCCGAGCTCGCCGAGCGCCTGCGAGCGAGATTCGCCGGGCGCGCGGCCGCAGAGCGCGATAATCGCCGTGCGATGAGCGCGTCCCCGAGCGAGGCCTCCGCAGCGACGACGCAGCGCCGCCGGCGCAGCAGCTCGCAGGCGCGCGACCCGGCGACCGGCGCGCTGCTCGGCAGCGTCGCGCGCGACGCCGCCCGAGCGCGATCGAGCGAGGTCGTCGCGGCGGTCGCCAAGGTGCAGCCGCTGTGGGCGCTGCTGCGCGTGCAAGGACCGCGCGCGCTACATGCGGCGCATGGCGCAGGCGGTGATCGACGACTTCGACGAGCTCGCAGGAGCGCTCGCGCGCGAGCAGGGCCGGCCCGCGCGCGGAGATCGCCGCGCTCGAGCTGCTCGCCGGCGATCGACGCGCTGATCTGGATCGCCGAGGACGGAGCGGACGTGCTGGGCGGCGCGGCGCGTCGGCGGTCAACCGCTCGATGGCGCTCGCCAAGCGCGCGCGGATCGCGTATCGAGCCCTACGGCGTGGTCGGCGTGATCGGCGCCGGCAGCGCGCCGTTCGCGCAGCCGCTCGGCCAGATCGCCGGGGCGCTGCTCGCGGGCAACGGCGTCGTCTTCAAGCCCGCCGCGCGCGCCGGCCTGGCGGGCGAGCGGATCGCGCGGGTGCTCGCACGCGCCGGCCTGCCGGAGGGGCTCGTGCGGATCGTCCACGGCGGCGCCGACGTCGGCGTCGCGCTCGCGCAGGCGCCGGTCGACAAGATCCTGTTCACCGGCTCGCCCGCCGTCGGGCGCGTGGTCGCGCGCGCGTGCGTCTCGCGCGAGAAGGAGGTCACGGTCGAGCTCGGCGGCAAGGACGCGATGCTCGTGCTCGCCGACGCGCACCTGCGGCGCGCGCGTCGCCGGCGCGCTGTGGGCGGGCTGCGCCGGCGCCGGCCAGGCGCGCGGCTCGGTCGAGCGCGTGTACGTCGCGCGCGAGGTCTACGAGCGCTTCCTCGGCGGGCTCGTCGAGCGGCGCGCGCGGCGCTGCACCGTCGGCGATCCCGCCGATCCGCGCGTGCAGGTCGGGCCGCTGGCCTCCGCGCGCCGCGCCGAGCACGTGAGCGCGCTCGTCGAGGAGGCGCGTCGCGCAGGGCGCGCGGCTGCACTGCGGCGGGCCGGTCAGCCCGCCGGGCTGCGACGCGGGCTCGTTCTACGCGCCGGCCGTGCATCACCGGCGTGACGCAGCGAGATGCGGCTCATGCGCGAGCCGATCGACGGGCCCGTGCTCGCGGTCGATGGCCGTCGACTCGGTCGACGAGGCGATCGCGCTGGCCAACGACAGCGACTACGGCCTCGGCGCGTCGGTGTGGACCGCCGACCGCTACCAGGGCGCTGCGCATCGCGCGCGAGCTGCACGCCGGCATGGTGTGGCTCAACGACCACCTGCCCGGCCCGACCGTCTCGCGCGGGCCGTGGGGCGCGGCCGCCGGCGGCGGGCTCGGGCGCACGCTCGGGCAGGCCGGGCTGCGCGCCTGCGCGCAGGAGAAGCTGATCACCTGGGACCCGCCGGCGATGCGCGGGCTGTGGTGGGGCCCGTACGACGCCGGCAGCACGCGCGCCATGCGCGCGCGTCGCGCAAGCTGCGCTCGGCGCGCGAGTCCGACCGCGAGCGCGCCTGGCGCGAGGGCGCGCTCGCGCTGCGCGCGCGCTCGGCGCGCGCGCGTTCGGGCGCGGGCTGCCGCGGTACCGCTCGCGCGCCCGCATGCGGCTGCACTACTCTTGAGTGCATGCCCGCCCAGGCCTACGCCGGCAAGGAGTGCGTCTGCCAGCTGCGCAGGGGGATCTGCGACCAGAGCTGCGTGCAGGGGATGCTCGACACCCCCTTCTACATCGCCTGCCTGAAGCTCAGCGGCACGGCGCTGCGTGGTGGTCGGCGGCGGCGAGATCGGGCTCGAGAAGGTCGAGGGACTGCTCGCCTGCGACGGCGAGGTGACGCTGATCGCGCCCGAGGCCGAGCCGGCGCTCGAGGAGTACGCGCGCGAGGGCTCGATCCGCTGGGAGCAGCGCGCCTACGCGGGCGCGGACGACCTCGAGGGCGCGTTCATGGTGATCGCCGCGACCGACGACACCGACGTGAACATCGCCGTCTTCGAGGACGCCGAGCGGCGCGCGATGCTCGTCAACGTCGTCGACGTGCCGCCGCTGTGCAACTTCATCCTGCCGGCGATCGTGCGCATCGGCCCGCTGGCGATCGCGATCTCCACCGCGGGCGCCTCGCCGGCGCTGGCCAAGCGCATGAAGCGCGAGATCGAAGCGCAGTTCGGCGAGCCCTACGCGCGGCTGGCGGTGCTGCTCAACGAGGTGCGCGGCTGGGCGAAGGGCACGCTGCCGACCTACCAGGAGCGCAAGGAGTTCTTCGAGGGGATCGTCAACGGCGAGCCCGACCCGATCGAGCTGCTGCGCGAGCGACGGCGGCGAGCAGGCCGTGCGCGAGCTGATCGCGCGCAGCGCAGAGCGCGCACGCGCCGGCAGCGTGCTCGAGAGCCTGCACAGCAGGTGGCCGCGCGCTCGAGGTCGAGGGGCTCGCTCGGCACTACGGCGAACGCGAGGCGCTCAGCGACGTCTCGCTGTCGCTCGACGCGGGCCAGACGCTCGTCGTGTTCGGCCCCAACGGCGCCGGCAAGACGACGCTGCTGCGCGTGCTCGCGACGCTGCTGCGCCCGCACGCCGGGCAGCGTGCGCGTGCTCGGCTGCGAGCTGCCCGGCGAGGCCTGGGCGGTGCGCGGCCGCGTCGGCCTGCTCGGCGCACGAGCCGCTGCTCTACCGCGAGCTGACGCGCGCGCGAGAACCTGCGCTTCCACGCGCGCCTGCACGGCGTCGGCGAGCGAGCGCGTGCAGGAGCTGCTCGAGCGGTGGCGATGCACGGCGCGCGCCGACGAGCCGCTGCGCACGCTCTCGCGCGGCATGGTCCAGCGCGTGGCCGTCGCGCGCGCGGTGCTGCACGACCCCGAGCTGCTGCTGCTCGACGAGCCGCACGCGAACCTCGACCCGGCCGCGGTCGAGCTCGTCGCGCCGCTGATCGGCGCCGGCCGTCGGCGGCGCACGCGCGTGATCTGCAGCCACGACCCGGGCGGCGGGCTGGCCGAGGCCGACGTGGTGCTCGGCCTGCGCGCCGGGCGCGCCGGCGCTGCTGCGCGCCGCCGCCGAGGTCGAGCCCGACGAGATCGCGGAGCTGTACCGGTGAGCGGCGCGGCCAGCGCCCGAGCGCCGCGAGCCCGCGCTGCCGCAGGCGCCCGCGCGCCGGCGCCGCCGCGCCGACGCCGCTGCTGGCCGACGGTCGCGCGCGCTGCTGCGCAAGGAGCTGCTGGTCGAGCTGCGCACGCTCGAGTCGGTGCCCGGCATGTCGCTGTTCGCGGTGACGCACGTTCGTGCGTCTTCCACTTCGCGCTGAACCGCAACAGCGTCGAAGGCGACCTCGCCGCGGGCATCCTGTGGGTGACGCTGCTGTTCGCGGCGATCCTCGGCATCAACCGCCTGTTCGTCGCCGACGCCGACCAGGGCGGCTTCGACGGCTTCCTGCTCGCGCCCGTCGACCGCAGCGCGATGCTGCTCGCCAAGGTGCTGACGCTGCTCGCCTACCTGGTGGTGCTCGAGCTCGTCGCCGTGCCCGCCTTCGCGCTGCTGCTGCTGGGCCCGCCGCTCGGCCCGGCGCTGCCCGGCCTGCTCGGCGACGCTCGCGCTCGGCGACCTCGGCGTCGCGGTGATCGGCACGCTCGTCGCCGCGCTGGCGGTGCGCACGCGCGCGCGCGACCTGCTCGGGCCGCTGCTGGCGCTGCCGCTGCTCGTGCCGATCGTGATCGGCGGCGCGCGCGCGACCTCGCCGCTGCTCGTGCGCTCGGGCCACGCGGGCGGGCCCGCCAGCGCGCTGGCTGCTGACGCTCGGGCTCTATGATCTGGTGTTCGGGCTGATCGCCTTCGCCCTGTTCGACTTCCTCCTGGAGGATTAATGGCAGCCCCAAGCCGGCATGCGGCCGCTCTTCGAGACAACACCGCCTGCAGGCGATGCCGTCTGTACGGAAATGGCCTGCGCACGCTGAGCATCGCCACCGTCGTCGCGATGGCGCGTCGCTCGGCCTGGTCTTCTTCTACGCGCCGCTGGAAGCCGAACAGGGCTTCCTGCAGAAGATCTTCTACGTGCACGTGCCGCTGGCGATCATCGCGCTGTGCGGCTTCGTGCTCGGCGGCCTGCTCGCGATCCAGCACCTGCGCACGCGCGATCCGCGCTGGGACATGCGCTCCTACGTCGTCGATCCACATGAGCCTGATCTTCGCCGTCGGCACGCTGATCACGGGCTCGATCTGGGCGAAGGGCTCGTGGGGGCACTGGTGGGTGTGGAGCGAGCCGACGCTCGTGTCGTTCCTGATCGTCTTCCTGCTGTACGCGACCTACCAGCCGCTGCGCTTCGCGATCGAGGACCCCGAGCGCCAGGCGCGCTACGCGTCGGTGTTCGCGATCACCGCCGGCGCGTTCGTGCCGATGAACTTCATCGCCGTGCGCCTGTCGACCGCCTACCTGCACCCGCGCGTGCTCGGCAGCACCTCGAACCTGCCCGCGCCGATGGCGCTCGACGTTCCTCGTCTCGCTGGCGGCGATGGCGCTGCTGTTCGCGACGCTGTGCAAGTACGAGCTGACCGCCAAGCACACCCGCGCGCAGCTGCGCGCGCTGCGCCGGCGCCTGACGCGGCGACGGAGCTGCCGCGGCGCGCGCGCAGCGCCGCGCGCAGCTCGCCGCACCGAGCGCTGCCAGGCGACGCGCGTCGGCGCGGCGGAGCGCTGGCGCGAGCGCGCGCTGCTCGCGCGAGTGCCCGCGCTGCCGCTGCACACGGCCGGCAAGTACGTCGCCGGCGCCTACATCGTGCTGTTCGCGCTCGTGCTGATCTACGTCGCGATCATGGCGATCCGCCTGAGCCGCATCGAGCGCGACTCGGCGAGCTGCTCGAGCGTCGCCGAGAACGCGGGCCGGACGGCCCACGCCCGACGTCGGCGACGCCGGCCAGCCACGATCCGGAGCGCGAGTCGACGCCGGCATGAGCGAGCTGCTGGCGCTCGGCATCTCGCACAAGACCGCGCCCGTGGCGCTGCGCGAGCGCCTGGCGTTCAGCGAGCGCGAGGCGGGCGAGTTCGCGCGCCAGGCGACCGCCAGCGCCGAGGTGCGCGAGGCGGTCGTGATCTCGACGTGCAACCGCACCGAGGTCTACCTCGTCGTCGGCGACCCGGTGCGCGGCCGAGTCCGACGTGCTCGGCCTGCTCGCGCGGCGCGCCGAGATCCGCCCGACCGAGCTGGCCGAGGCGATCTACTCGCCGCGCAACTGCGACGCCGCGCGCCAGCTCTACCGCGTGACCGCGGGCCTCGAGTCGATGATCGTCGGCGAGGCCGAGATCCAGGGGCAGGTCAGGCGCGCGCACGAGACGGCGATGCGCGCGGGCGCCACCGGACCGCTCTCCAACCGCCTGTTCGCCGCCGCGCTGACGACCGGCAAGCGCGTGCGCTCGGAGACCGGCATCGGCTCGAGCCGCGTGAGCGTCCCCTCGGTCGCCGTCGATCTCGCGCTGAGCGTGCTCGGCGGCCTCGCAGGACCGCCACGTCGTGATCCTCGGCGCCGGCGAGACCAGCGAGCTGACCGCGCGCGCGCTCGCCGAGCAGGGCGCCGGCACGATCTTCGTGGCCAACCGCCACGCCGACCGCGCGCTCAGCCTCGCGCAGCGCTTCGGCGGCTCGGTCGTCGGGCTCGACAGACTGCCCGACCAGCTGCTGCACGCCGACATCGTGCTCTCCTCGACCTCCTCGCCGCATCCGATCGTCGGCCGCGAGGAGCTCGAGCTGGTGATGCGCGAGCGCGACGGACGCCCGCTGCTGCTGATCGACATCGCCGTGCCGCGCGACATCGACCCGGCGTGCGGCGAGCTCGAGGGCGTGAGCCTGTACGACATCGACGACCTGCAGGCGGTCGTCGCGCGCAACCTGAGCACGCGCGCCGAGGAGACCCCGCGCGCGCTGGAGATCGTCGAGGAGGAGATCCAGCGCTTCGCGCGCTGGCTCGGCCAGCTCGACACGCTGCCCACGGTCAGCGCCCTGCGCGAGCACGGCGACGACGATCGTCGACGCAGGTGCTGGCCGAGAACTCCGGGCGCTGGGAGTCGGCCTCGACGCGCGACCTCGCGCGCGTCGAGGCGATCGCGCGCGCGGTCATGAGCCGCCTGCTGCACGAGCCGACGATCCGCCTGCGCAGCCTCGGCGAAGATCGCGGCCACGCGAGCCTCGAGCTCGTGCGCGAGCTGTTCGGGCTGCGCGAGGACGCGCCGGCTGAGGAGCGGCCGGCAAACGAGCTGGCGGAGGTCCACGACCTGCCCGCGCGCGCCGCCGAGGGTGTGCCCGGGAGGTCATCGCGCCGACGCCGGCCCGGCTGATGGGCCGCCCTCCCTGCGCGCCCGCTGATGCGGATCGGAACGCGGCGCAGCGCGCTCGCGCTGGCACAGGCCGAGCTGATCCTCGAGCGTTGACGGCGAGCGGATACGGCGGCTGCGAGATCGTGCCGATGCTGGCGGCGGGCGACCGCGCAGACGCCGGCGCGGACGCGAGCGACAAGTCGCGCTGGGTGAGCGAGCTCGAGCGCGCTCTCGCGGCGGCGAGATCGACCTCGCGGTGCACTCCGCCAAGGACGTTCCCGGCGAGCTGGCCGACGGGCTCGCGCTGCACGGCGCGCCGGCGCGCGCGGCGCCGAGGACGTGCTGTGCGGCGCCGACGCGCTCGATGAGCTGCCCGCGGGCGCGCGCGTCGGCACGAGCAGCATCCGCCGGCTCGCGCAGCTGCGCGCGGCGCGCGAGGATCTCGACGTGGTGGCGATCCGCGGCAACGTCGACACGCGCCTGCGCAAGCTCGCCGATCCCGATGAGCGCCTCGACGCGATCGTGCTCGCGCGCGCCGGCCTGCAGCGGTTGGCGCGGGAGGGCGAGGTCGGCGGCGTGCTCGACGCGGAGCGCTTCGTGCCGGCGCCCGGCCAGGGCGTGCTCGCGCTGGAGGGGCGCGCCGACGACGACGACGCGCGTGAGGCGGTGCAGGCGATCACCGACACGCGACGCCTTCGCGTGCCTGCTCGCCGAGCGCGCGCTCGCGCGCGCGCTCGACGCCAGCTGCCACACGCCGCTCGGCGCCTACGCGGTCGCGCGGGCGGCGGCTGCCTGCAGCTGCGCGCCTGGGTCGGGCTGCCCGACGGCTCGGCGTGGGTCGGCGACGAGCTGCTCGGCGACTTCGACGACCCCGAGGCGCTCGGGCGAGGCGTCGCGGCGCGGCTGCAGGCCGCGGGCGCCGGCGAGATGCTGCGGCGGGCGGCGGAGATGGCGCAGAGCGGGTGAGCGAGCCGTGGGCAGGCGGGAGAAAATCTGTGTGCTAGCTTGTGGCCATGCGATTGCACATAAGCATCGATGATGATCTCGTCGAACAGCTCGACAGGCGCGTCGGCAGGCGGCGTCGCAGCATGTTCATCGCGGATGCGCTGCGCCGAGCACTCGACGATGAGCGACGATGCGAAGACATCGAGGCCGGGCTGGGCGCCCTTGCCGATGAGGAGCACGAGTGGGACGCCGACCCAGCCGGCTGGGTCACTGCTCAACACTTCGGTGACCCGCGCCGTGTCGGCTAGAAGGTTGCCTCTGCTGCTTGACACGACAGTCCTGATCGACGCGTTGCGTGAGCGCCCAGCGGCGCGGCGGATAGAGAGATCGTTGGACGTCGGCGAAGTCCCCTGGATATGCGCAGTCAACGTCGATGAGGTGCTGCGCGGCACCCACGTCGAGAAAGAGGCACTCGTCCTGCGTTTCCTGCGAGGTCTGCATCTGGCGCCCCTCTGGCGAGTCGAGGGGGAACGTGCCGGGCGCTGGCGTCGGGACTTCGCCCGGCGTGGGATCACGCTCAGCCAAGCCGACTGCTTGATCGCGGCAGCCGCCATGGCCGTCGGTGCGCGCCTTGCGACAGGCAATCCCAAGCACTTCCCGATGCCCGAGCTCGAAGTCGAACACTGGCCCGTCGGCGTATGAGCGGCCGCGTCTACCTCGTCGGCGCCGGCCCGGGCGACCCGGGCCTGCTGACCGCGCGCGCGCTCGAGCTGATCGCGGCGGCGGACGTGATCCTGTACGACCGCCTGATCCCGACGCCGCGCTCGACGGCGCGCGCGCGGACGCGGAGCTGCTGTTCGTCGGCAAGGAGGGCGGCGGCGCGTCGGTCCCGCAGGAGCAGACCGAGGCGCTGATGGTGGCGCGCGCGCAGGCGGGAGCAACGGTCGTGCGCCTGAAGGGCGGCGACCCGTTCGTGTTCGGGCGCGGCGGCGAGGAGGCGCTCGCGCTGCGCGCGGCGGCATCCCCTTCGAGGTCGTGCCGGGCGTGACGGCGGGCGTCGCCGCGACCGCGTACGCGGGCATCCCCGTCACCCACCGCGGGCTCGCGAGCGCCGTCGCGCTCGTGACCGGACACGCGCGTGAGGACGCCGGCGACGCCGTCGGCGGCGAGGAGGGGACGATCGACTGGCCCGCGCTCGCGGGCTTCCCCGGCACGCTCGTGCTCTACATGGGCGTGCGTCAGCTGCCACAGATCGCAGCTGCGCTGATCGCCGCCGGGCGGCCCGGCTCGCAAGCCGCGGCGGTCGTCGAAGCGGGCACGCTGCCGGCCCAGCGCACCGTGACGGCGACGCTCGAGACGATCGCCGAGGTCGCAGCCGCAGAAGGTGTGCGTCCGCCGGCGATCACGGTCGTCGGCCCCGTCGCCGCGCTCGCCGCAGAGCTCGCGTGGCTGGCGCCGGGACCGCTCGCGGGCCTCACCGTCGCGGTGACGCGCGCGCGCGCCCAGGCGAGCGGCCTCGCGCGGCGCCTGCAGGAGCTCGGCGCGCGCGTGGTCCAGGCGCCGGTGATCCGCGTCGAGGCGCTGCCCGGCCCGGCGCTCGACCCCTCGCCCTACGACCTGATCTGCCTCACGAGCCCCAACGGCGTCGCTGGGCTGTTCGAGCGCCTCGACGACGGCACCCACCCGCGCGGCGACGCGCGCTCGCTCGCGCGCGCGAAGATCGCGGCGATCGGCCCGGGCACCGCGCGCGCGCTGGCGGAGCGCGGCGTCGTCGCGGACGTGGTGCCCGAGCGCTTCGTCGCCGAGTCGCTCGTGGAGGCGCTCGCCGAGCTGCCGGTGAGCGCGCGCTGGTGGCGCGGGCAGGCGAGGCGCGCGACGTGCTCCCGGACGCGCTGCGCGCGCGCGGCGCCGAGGTCGACGTGCTGGCGCTGTACGAGACCGTCGCCGAGCCGCTCTCGGCGCGCGCGCTGCAGGCGCTGCGCGGGCCGACTACGTCACCTTCACCTCGTCCTCGACGGTGCGCTTCTTCCTGCAGGCCACCGGCGGCGAGCCGGCGCTTGCGGAATCGACGCGGATCGTCTCGATCGGCCCGGTGACGAGCGAGACGCTGCGCGAGCATGGGCTCGAGCCCGACATCGAGGCGGCGACGTACGACGTCGAGGGTATGATCGCGGCGCTGCTCGCCGACGCCGCAGCACGGGCAAGCAATGGCCGATAGCCCACCCGTCATCACCTTCCTCTCCGACTACGGCCAGCTCGACGAGTTCGTCGGCGTCTGCCACGGCGTGATCGCGCGCCGCTGCCCGAGCGCGCGCGTGATCGACCTGACGCACGCGATCCCCCGCCACGACGTGCGCTCGGGGGCGATCGTGCTGCGCTCGGCGCTGCCGTACCTGCCTGCGGGGGTGCATCTGGCGGTCGTCGACCCGGGCGTGAGCGCGGTCGGCCGACACGCGCGCCGCGCGGTGGCGATGCGCACGGTCGAGCAGGACCACATGCTCGTGGGCCCGGACAACGGGCTGCTGATGCCCGCGGCGGAGCGCCTCGCTGGCGTGGTCGAGGCGGTCGACATCGGCGAATCGCCCGAGCGCCTGCAGCCCGTGTCGCGGACGTTCCACGGCCGCGACATCTTCGCGCCGGTCGCCGCGGCGCTGGCCGCGGGCGAGCCGCTGAGCTCCGTCGGCGAGGCGCTGCCCGTCGACCAGCTGCGGCGCATCGGGCTGTCCTCGGCGCAGATGGGCGACGGCGTGCTCACCGCGCACGTGCTGCGCAGCGACACCTTCGGCAACCTGATCCTCGACGCCGCCAACGAGCAGCTGATCGCGCTCGGTGCGATGCCGGGGGACGCGCTGACCGTGAGTCACGCGGGCGCCGTGCGCACCGCGCGCTATGCGGCCACCTTCGCCGAGGTGACCCCCGGCGAGCTGCTGATCTACGAGGACGCCACGCGGATGGTCGCGCTCGCCGTCAACCGCGGCTCGGCCGCGGAGCTGCTCGGCGCCGTCGCCGACGACGAGCTGACAGTACGACCTGCGTGAGCCTCGGCCGGCCGCGCGTGCACCTGCGCCGCACCGGCTCGACCAACGAGCGCGCCCGCGAGCTGGCGATCGCGGGCGCGCCGCACGGGACGCTCGTGACCGCCGCCGAGCAGACCGCCGGGCGCGGGCGCCAGGGCGGCGCTGGTCGGCGCCGGCGGGCAGCGCGCTGCTGATGTCGCTGCTGCTGCGTGACGCGCCGCCGCCGCTGCTGCCGCTCGCCGCGGCGTGGCGGTGTGCGACGTCGTCGGCGCGCAGGCGCAGATCAAGTGGCCCAACGACATCGTCGTTGACTGCCCGCGCCGGAGCGCGGACTGGCGAAGCTCGCCGGCATCCTCGTCGAGGGCCGCCCGTACCCTCGAGGGCACACCCTCTGGGGCGCAGGCAGGCAGGAGGGCTGGGCGGTGCTCGGGATCGGGCTGAACGTCGCCGTGCGCCTCGATCAGCTGCCGCCGAGCTGCGTCCGGGAGCGACCGAGCGCGCGGGCGCAAACGCCGGCCTGCCCGCCGCGACGCTCGGCCTGCAGCGAAGCGACATCGAGCCGATGCTCGGCCGGCTGCTGCAGGCGCTCGAGCGGCGGCTCGGCGAGCCGGCGCAGACGACGCTCGAGGCGTGGCGCGCGCGCGACGCGCTGCGCGGCCGCGAGATCGTGTGGGGTGCGGTGGACAGCGATGCGCAGCTGGGACGCGGGCGCGCCGAGGGGATCGACGGCACGGGACGGCTGCTCGTCGCGCTCGCGACGGCGGACGCACCGCATCGCCGCCGGCGAGGTGCATCTGCAGGCGCTTGGCTAAGAGCGGCTCGGCCGGATGCTGATCGAGCGAGTCGCGTACGTCGCGGCGCAGCTCGTCGGCCAGCTCAGACCTCGGCGCGCCCGCCGAGCTCGGCGAGGCCGTGGCGCTCGTCAGGGCCGCCTCGGGTTGCGCCTCGCCGTGCGCGCGCTCGGCCGCGGCCGTCGGCTGCGCGTGCGGTGTTGACCCGTTGCTCGTGCCCTTGGCGCCCTTGCGCCTGCGCCTTGCGTTGCGCGCGCGGCGTTTGGGGAAGTTGCGCAGCAGCTCGCGCGCGAGCGCCGGGGGCTTGCGCGCCATCCGCGTGCGCGCGCCGCGCAGCGCCTCCTCGGCCTCGGGCGTGTGCGCGAGCGCGGCGGCGAGCAGCGCCGCGGCGAGGCGGCGGTCCTGCTTGCGCGCGGCGTGGATCAGACGGCGCGCGTTGCGCGCGTGCGCGCCGCCGGCGGAGTTGACGAGCAGCCCGAGCAGGCGCTTGGTCTCCGGCCAGCGCTGCACCGCGTACTCCTCGTGCACGTCGCGCGTGTACTCGGCCAGGCGCCAGATCCAGGCGTTGGCCTGGTCGCGCCGGCCGATGCGCCGCTCGACGAGCGCGCGCAGCATGATCTTGGTCGCCTCCTTGCGCTCCTCGCGCGGCCAGCCGCCGATGATGTCGATCGCCGCGTCGAACGCGTCCGGGTCGCGCAGCGCGGCGATGTCGGTCAGCGCGCGCAGCCGCAGCTGCGCGTTCTTGTTGCGCTTCACCGCGGTGATCAGGAAGCGGCTCTTGAGCTCGCCGGTGCGGTCGAAGTGCAGCATCGCGCGCGCCCTGCGCCAGCCGTTTGGCGCCACGCGCGCGCCCGCGAGCGCCGCCCACAGGTGCTGCTCGCCGTAGTCGAGGTGCTCGACCGCGATCCGCCACAGCTCGCGCTCGAAGACCTGGAAGCGCCGCTCCTCCTCCGCGCACACCGGCAGCACGCGCCGCTCGACGCGCATCCGCCGGCCGCGCCCGCGGCGCACCGGGCCGACGACGATCGCGCCGCCGCGGTAGACGTCGCGGTCGAGCAGCGAGTGCAGCGTCACGACCGGGTCGTCGTGCTTGGTCGCCGGGTGCACGAAGTCGACGACCAGGCCCGCCTCCTTGCCGGGGTGGCGGCGGGTGACGCGCCCGACGCGCTGCTGGTAGATGCGCTTGGAGGCCGTCGGCGCGAGGTGCACGCAGACGGTCGCGCGCGGGCTGTTCCAGCCCTCGGCGAGCAGCTGCGCGTTGATCAGCACGTCGATGTCGCCGCGCTCGTAGCGCGCGAGGATCTCGACGAGCTCGCGCTTGGGCGTCTCGCCGGAGACCCCCTGCGCCTTGATCCCCTCCGCGCGGAACGCTTCGGCGAGGTTGTAGGCGTGGCGCACGCCGGCCGCGTAGACGACCCCGGGCACGCCGTTGAAGCGCGTCTTGTAGAGGTTCGCGACGGCCAGGTTGAACGGCTGCTGGTCGAGCAGTTTGGCGAGCTCGTCCTGGTCGAACTCGGTGTCCACCTCGCCGCGGCGCAGCGGCACCTTGGCGATCGTGCGCACGCCGACGCCGGGCGAGATGCGCACGCAGCGCAGCGGCGCGATCACGCCGCGCCGCGCCGCCTGGGCGAGGTCGAAGCGCGAGGTCTGGGTCGGGAACAGGTCGGTGACGTGGCGCGCGATCAGCGCGCCCGGTGGCGGTCATGCCGATGAAGATCGGGCCCGTCCACTCGCGGATCGCGCCGCTCGTCTTCTCGCCGAGCGCGGTGTGCGCCTCGTCGCAGATGACGATCGTGTAGGCGCTCGAGATCTTGCCGGCGTTGCGCACGAACCACTGGTAGGTCTCGACGGTCACCGGGCCCTTGACCGAGTCCTCGCCCTTCAGCAGCGGACGGCTGATGCGCTTGGAGTAGCCGCGGTCGCGCAGCTCGCCGAGGAACTGGTCGACGAGGTTGCGCCGGTGGGTGAGGATCAGCACGCCGCCGGTCTGCGACGCCTCCACGAAGCCCAGCGCCGCGACCGTCTTGCCGGCGCCGGTCGCGTGCTCGAACCAGAAGCGCTTGGCGGCGTTCGGGTCCTCCGGCTGCTCCGCGAGCGACTCCTCCTCGTCCTCCTCGTCGACCCAGTCGCGCGGCTCCTCCTCGGACTCGCTCTCCTGCTCGAGCTCCTCCTCTTCGTCCTCCTCGTCCTCGTCCTCCTCGTCCTCCTCGTCCTCCTCCTCGTCCTCGTCCGGGCTGCGCGCTGCACCGGGCCGAGGTCGTCGTCGTCCTCGTCGTGCTCCTCGTCGTCCTCCTCGTCCTCCTCGTCCTCGTCGTCCTCCGCCGCCTCCGGCTGCTCGGCGAGGCTCGCTGGGCGCCGCCTGGCTGCCGTTGCCGGCGGCGCCGTCCGGGCCCGAGGATGTCCGCCGAGGCGAGCAGCTCGGGGGAGGCCGAGGCGCCGCGCGCCGTTGCCGATCGGCGCTGCGCTGCTGGCCTCGGCCAGCAGCGCGGTCAGCGTGCCCGACAGCGCGTCGACCTGGTGGGCCGAGAGCACGGTGCCGTCCTCGAGCTTGGGCTCCTCCTCGGAGAGCAGCCGCTCGAGCCCGAGCAGCAGCGAGAACTCGCGCCGCCACGCGGTCGAGGGATTTTTCGTCTTCGGGTCCGCGTCGAGCTCGGCGAGCGCCTGGTCGAGCGCGCGCCGGCGCGGCGTGCCGGCGCGAGCGCCACGGCCGGATCCTCGCCCTCGTGCAGGAAGCGCTCGCGCACGAACTTTTCCGCGCGCGAGATGTCGGCGGAACTTGGAATGGTCGCGGCCGCGAGGGCCACTGAGGTGGACTCGGCCATTGAGGCTCTGGACTTCGAGACAGAGCCGCCATCGAAGATCGGCTTCGGCGCGGCTCGAAAACGTGGCGCCCGACGGCGCCGTTCGCCGGGTGCTCGGAGCGACCCGACTGACGTGCCTCCAGGATATAGCACGCGGAGGCGCGATTGAAGTGAACGGTGCGCAGGCGCGGTTGAGCCGAAACCCGATCTGCCACCCTTACGGCGATGACGGCCAAGCGCGTGTCGATCGCAGCGGCAGCGACGGCGGTCGTGGTGCTGCTGGTCGTCGGGCTGGTCCAGCTGGGCGGCTCGTCCTCGCCGCCGCCGCCGTCGAAGCTGACGCTCGCCCAGATGCGCGCGCGTCTGAGCGGCTCGCCGCCGCCGCTGGCGGCGCTGCACGCGCAGGCCAACGAGCTCCTCGCCGGCGGCCTGCCGGCGCTGCGCGCCCGCCTGGCGGCGCTGCGGGGCACGCCGGTGGTGATCAACAAGTGGGCGTCCTGGTGCGAACCGTGCCGCGAGGAGTTCGGCGTCTTCCAGCGCGTCTCCGTCTCGCGCGGGCGCGAGGTCGCGTTCATCGGGATCGACTCCGAAGACACAGCCTGCGCACGCGCTGGCGTTCCTGCGCTCCTTCCCGGTCAGCTATCCGAGCTACTACGACCCGACGGGCAGGCCGGCGCGGCGATCACCGACTCCGCTTTCACGCCCGTGACCGTGTTCTACAACCGCAGCGGTAGCAAGTTCATCCACCAGGGCCCCTTCTCGAGCGTCGCAAAGCTCGAACAGGACGTCAGGCGCTACGCGCTGGACGCTTGACCTTGCCTGAGCTGCGGATCGACCCGCTGAGCGGGCACAGGACGATCATCGCCGGCGAGCGCTCGCGGCGTCCCGGCGGCGAGCCGCGCTGCGAGCCGCCCGAGCCGATCGACCCCGAGCAGGACCCGTTCGCGGAGGGCCACGAGGACCGCACGCCGCCCGAGCTCTACGCGGTGCGCCCTGGCGGCGGTCCGCCGAACTCGCCGGGCTGGAGGGTGCGGGTGGTGCCGAACCTGTATCCCGCGCTGACACCGGCGCCGGAGCACGCAGCGGCGCCGGCGCCGGCAGCGGAGACGCGTGGAGCGCCGGAGCTGTTCGTCTCGCTGCGGCGACCGGCGCGCACGAGGTGATCATCAACGGGCCTCAGCCGGTGCTGTCGCTGGCGGAGCTGCCGCTCGAGCAGGTGGTGGTCGCGGTCGAGGTGTGGCGCGAGCGCATGCGCGCGCACGCCAGCAGCGCGTACCTGCAGCTGATCGTCAACGAGCGGCGCGAGGCGGGCGCGTCGCTGCCGCACACGCACGCCCAGCTGTACGCGCTCGACTTCGTGCCCGCGGCGGTCGCGCGCGAGCGCGAGCGCGCCAGCGCGTACACGACCCGCACGATGGGGCAGAGCCTGCTCGGCGATCTCGTCGCCGAGGAGGTTCGCCGCCGCGAGCGGATCGTCGCGATCGACGAGGAGGCCGTGCTGATGGCGCCCTACGCCTCGCGCCTGCCGTTCCAGCTGATGCTCGCGCCGCGCACGCCGCGGCCGCGCTTCGAGGAGCACGGGCCCCTCGGGCGCGGCGCTGCTGCACGACGGCCTGCGCCGGCTGGCGCGCCACCTCGGCTCGAGCCCGCCGCTGAACCTGTGGGTGCGCACGGCGCCGCGCGGCGCGGAGGACTTCTGCTGGCGGATCGACGTGATGCCGCGCCTGACGCATCTCGCGGGGCTCGAGCTCTCGACCGACGTGAACCTCAACATCGTCGCCCCCGAGCACGCCGCGGCGGTGCTGCGCGACGCGTAGGCTGGCCGGCAGCCATGCCCCCCGAGGAACGCTTCGTACCCCGCTTCGCCGCCGAGCCGCCGCAGGAGGAGCTTCCGTACGGCCGCTGGGAGGAGCGCCTGCGCGAGGAGTTCCTCGGCGCGGCGCTGAGGCTCGACGGCGGCGAGGAGGACCTGGGCGAGCCGGGCGGGATCGCGTGGTATCCCGACCGCACCTGGCACGGGCGCACCTACGTCCCGGCGACGGCGCTGACCTCGAGCGGATACGAGCTGTTCGGCTACGTGCGCTTCGTCCCCGGCGGCGACGACGGCGAGCCGAGCGACTTCTCCGCGCACGTCGACTTCACCGAGGAGACCGCCGAGCGCAACCCCGACTGGAAGCTGGACCTGTGCGACGAGGTCATCGGCAGCTGGCGTGGCGAGGCGGGAGCGGTCGGCGGCGATGACGCTCGTGTGGGGGCGCCCGCTGCGTCTCCGGCGGGCGCGTCGTCACGGCCGAGCTCGCCGACCTCGCGGTCGACCAGTGCGAGCTGATCGAGGAGCGCTTCACGTTGATCGCGCCCGACGACTATCGCCACGACCTGCTCGAGATCAAGCTGTTCGACGTCAAGGGCCGCGAGCTCGCGCGCGAGTCGCTGTACGCGGCGAGGACGAGGACGAGGACGAGGAGGAGGCGGCCGACCAGCCGGGACGGGCGATGAGGACCCCGGCGCCGATGATGATGCGGTCGAGGTCGACGATGACGAGCATTGACGCGACGGACCTAGCGGGCTAGAGTTCCTCCCGTGGCACAGCCCGCCAGCTACCGCAACGAAGGGATGTTCGGCTCGGTCGAGACCGTCGGCGAGGCCGGCGTCTTCGGCCAGGTCATGGGCCTCGTCGCGGTCACGCTCGCGCTTCTTCACGCTCGGCGCCTACCTCGGGCGCCATCTCAGCCGAGGGCGCGTCGATCATCTGCTTCATCGGCGGCTTCATCTGCATCGTCGGGCTGAACTTCGCGCGACGCTCGGAGAGCCTGGCGATCACGCTGCTGTTCGCCGGCGGCCTGCTGCTCGGGCTGGGCATGGGCGGCGTGCTGGACCACTACGCCGAAGCGCGAGCCCGACGCTGTGTGGCAGGCGGCGGCCGCGACGGCGCTGTTCGTCGGCGGCCTCGGCACCGTCGGCTACGCGATCCGCCGAGATCTCTCGCGGCGGCTACCGACTCTGTTCTTCTCGCTGCTCGCGCTGATCGTGTTCGGCCTGGTGACGGTGTTCGTGTCGATCCCGGGCGGCAACCTGATCTACGCGGTGCTCGGGCTCGCTCATCTTCGGCGGCTACACGGTGCTCGACTTCAACCGCATGCGCCGCGCGGGCATGGGGGAAGCGGTCCCCCTCGCCGCGGGGATCTTCCTCGACGTCGTCAACATCTTCCTGTTCTTCCTGCGGCTGTTCGGCGGCGGGCGCAACTGACAGCGCTCCCGGCGGCGCTCGCGGCAGCGGTCACTGCGTCTCCTGCGCCGCCACGCTTGCCTCGTCCCGGACATCCACTGCGCCCGCCAACGGCGATTGCGGGGACCGGCGCCAACGGCGTCGATGGACAGCGCAGCGATCACGAGCGGCGAGGAGTATCGCGAGAAGCAGCCAGAGCGTGTCGGTGTCGCTGGCTGGAATACTGCCGAGCTCGGAGCGGCCGGACGCCCGCTTCGAGGAGGCACCACCGGACGGCGCCTTGGCGTAGCGCGCGGCCTTGACGCCGCCGCCGGCTGCTTCGACGCCGCCGGGCGCCGCCAGAACCGTGTAGCTGGCGAGCTCCATGGTCGGGGCACTCTGCGCAGCCTGCGCGCAGGATGTGCTCTGCGCGAGCACGCGCAGCCTTGCGAGCGCCGTCTTCTCCAGGCGGGGGACGTTCGCGCTGCGAATGTGCAGCGCGGCCGCGACCTGATCGCGGGTCAGCGCGTGCGGCACATCGAATCCGCTGAGCAGCTCGAGGACGAGCCTTTGCCGCCGAGAAAGCGTCGCGAGGCATCCCGCGAGACGCTGGATGATTTCTCGCGTTGCCTTCTCTCCAAGACGCTGGTGAGCGGCAGCTTCGGCTGCTCCGCGCGACGGCGAGACGCCGTCTCCGGGGTTGGCAGACCCCGCAAAGGCCTGTTGGCCAAAGCTCGGCAGGCCACCGTCGACGGCCCCGGCGGCGTCAACGGAGAGCACCGCGCCGCTTGCAGAAGCGCCCAGGGCTTTGTGCCCCGCGCCTGATGTGGCTATCGACGCGTTGGCTGGTCGCGAGGGCCCGCCGCGCACCGACCCCGCCGGGATGATCCCGCTTGCGTGACGGCGGCAGCGGGAGCGCTCACAGCTACACCTGAGCGCGGCGCGGTCGAGGTCTTGACGCTGATTGCGGGAGCGCTCGTGCCGACCGTGCCCGAGGGTGCATGCGCTGCCTTGACGGTCACGGCGGGCGTGCTCGCCTTCACGCTCACGGCAGGCGTGGTCGTCTTGACGCTGACGGCCGGGGCGCTCGCCTTCACACTCACCGCCGGGGCAGTTGCCTTCACGCTCACCTGAGGTACCGTCGCGTTCACGCTGACGGCCGGTGTCGTTGCGCTGACGCTCACGGCCGGGACACTCGCTTTGACGCTCACGCCAGAGGGACTCGCCTTCACACTGACCGCCGGCGCGCTCACCTGAACGCTCACAGCCGGGACGCTCGGCGCCTTCACGCTGACAACCGGCGCGGACGGAGTCAGCGGTGTCGCCGGCAGCGCGGGCGCCTTGACCGACACGGCGACGGCTGTGGCGGCGCCCGACACGCTCGGTTTCACCGCGGCCGCGACGGTGGACGTGGCGCCCGTGACGAGCCTCCGGCCGCCCAAGACTGCGCGGGATACAGCGCGAGCAGCAACGTCGCCATAGCCCATGCAGTCGCCGATCTGATGCTTCGCTGTCTCAACGGTTCCCGCTCTGCCGTCGCCTTTGGTTGGGCTCTAGCTACCCATTTGGGCGCGCAGTTATTCACGGCAACGCAATTCGTGTCCCATACGCCCCGCGGTCCGTCACGTTCGCGCTTGGCTTGCTCGCTGGGTTCGTGGGCTTGACGCTCCCGACACACCACTCGTTCGTGACGGGAGTGCTCGCGGCAGCCGCGGCCGTGGCGCCTGCGGGGCTCGTTGAGACCTGGTACAAGCGGCGCCAGCGGCGCGAAGAAGAACAGCTCTTCGTGCTTCCCGATGCGCCGCCGATCGCGACAACGATCCGCGGCCGTTGACGGAGACTACGCCTGTAGAGCTTGCCGGTAAGAGCTCCAGCCGCGACTTGAACCGGTCTGCTACAACCGGCACGTGAAGGAGCAGGACGCCCGGCCAAGCGTGGACGTGACGGCGGCGGAGTTCGCGACGCTCTTCGCGTCAGTGAAGAGCTGGGGGCGTTGGGGGACAGAGGACGAGCTCGGCGCGCTCAACCGACTCACCACGGACCGCGTGGCGGGCGCCGCGCGCCTCGTGCGGAGCGGCACGGCGGTGAGCCTCAGCCTGCCACTGAACACGAGCAGGGCGCCCGACTGTCCGACACCGGCTGATTTCCACATGACCCAGAGCCACGACGCCGACGTTGGACTTGGCGCGATCGGCTTTGCCAAGGACTACGTCGGAGTCGACTACCACAGCGACGGCCACACCCACATCGACGCGCTGTGCCATGTCGCCTACGAAGGTCGCCTCTATAACGGCGTCGCGGCCGGGTCGGTCACCGCCGACGGCGCCGCGGCTGACGCGATCGACCTGGTCAAGGACGGTCTTGTGGGTCGCGGCGTACTGCTTGATGTCCCGCGGCTGCGCGGTGTGCCATGGCTGGAGCCCGGCGAGCACGTGTTCCGTGGCGACCTTGAGGCTGCGGCGCGCGCGCAGGCTGTCGAGATCGAGGAAGGCGACATCCTGCTCGTCCGGACGGGGCACCCTCGCCGCCTGGCCGAGCTCGGTCCATGGGACACAGCCGCGAACAAGGCCGGTCTGCATCCGAGCGCCATGCCGCTGCTGGCCGAGCGAGGCGTCGCCGCACTCGGCTGCGACGGCAACAGCGACACGGCTCCAAGCTCCACCGAGGGGGTTGCGTTCCCGATCCACGTCCTCGCGCTGAACGCGATGGGGGTCCTTCTGCTCGACTACCTGCAGCTCGAGGATCTCCGAAGCGCGTGCGAGGCGGCGGGACGATGGGAATTCCTCTGCGTTACGGCACCTCTTCGGATCGTCAGAGGTACGGGCTCACCCGTGAACCCGCTCGCAATCCTCTAGCTCGGCTCGCCGGCGAACTGCTCCGGTACGCCAGGCGGGATACTTGGCCGGGCGATGCCCGAGGACTTCACGACATCCCACCCGGTCGAGCTCGTGCGGCGTTTTGTCGAGGCCGCGAACCGGCGCGACTTCGCCGCTATCGAGGCCTTCTACGCGCCCGATGTCGTCGTTCGAGGGGCGGAGATCGGCACGTTCGAGGGGCGGGCGGCGGCGCGTGGCGTGCTCGAAGACGTAATCGCGCCTTATGACGAGTTCCGCACCGAGACCGAGGAGGTCCTCGATCTTGGCTTCGGGGTGGCCTTCGCTGTGGTCATCGCCAGAGGCCGTGTTGGCGGCGGCAGCGCCGAGGTCCGGTTCCGCTATGCAACGGTGACGGTTTGGAGAGAAGGCCTGGTCGCGCAGCAAACCAACTACACGGACGTTGACGAGGCCCGCGCCGCCGCCCACCAGCTCGCCGAGGAACGGGGGCTGGGTGAAGTGCCCCCGCCAGGAGTCGAACCTGGATCTACCGCTTAGGAGGCGGTCGTCTTATCCATTGGACTACGAGGGCGCTGCCCAGCACGCACGCGGCGGGCCCACGGAAGGCTACCGTCGCCCGCCGATAGGGCCTGAAGCTGATTCCCCGGCGAGGCGCTCGAGCTGCTCGCCGACCAGCCGGTGCGTGATCCATTCGCCCATCGTCTGTGCGCCGATGCGCCGGTAGAAGCCGAGCGCGAGCTCGTTCCAGTCGAGCGCCGCCCATTCCAGGCGCTGTCCGCCCCGTTCGCGCACGCTCGCCGCGACCGCTGCCAGGAGCTCCCGACCGACGCCGGCGCCGCGGTGCGCGGGGCGCACAAACAGGTCCTCGAGCCAGACGCCCTGGATCGCGAGAAAGCTAGAGAAGGTGGGGTAGAAGAGCGCGTAGCCCGCGGTCTCCAGGCCGCGCTCGGCGATCAGCGCCTCGGCGGCGGGCTTGGCACCGAACAGCGCGTCGTGCAGACGCTCCTGCGTCGCCTGCAGCTGGTCCTCGAGGTGCTCGTACTCGGCGAGCTCGCGAAACAGCTCGAGCAGCAACGGTATGTCAGCGGGATCCGCTGCGCGGACGACGGTCGCCGCTGCGCCGGGCTGCTGTTGGCGCTCGTCGGCCACGTCGTGTCAGGCGGCCGTGCGGTCCGGGCGCTGCGGGTAGACGTCGTCGATCGTGGTGAGCGCGAGGTACGGCGCAGCGGCCGCCTGCTCGATCGCCGCGCCGCCGCCGGCGAGCCGATCGAGCACGCTGACGACGCCACAGATCTCGAGGCCTGCGTCCTGGAGCGCGGAGATTGCGGCGAGCGTCGAGCCGCCGCTGGTGACCACGTCCTCGACCACCAGGCAGCGGTCCTCGCCATCGAGCGGCGGCCCCTCGATGCGGCGCTGCAGTCCGTGCGACTTCGCGTCCTTGCGAACGAAGAACGCCTTCGCACGCGCGCCGCCGGCCAGCGCCGCGCAGGCCACCGGGTCGGCGCCCATCGTCATGCCGCCCACCGCCGTGGCGCCCCACTGCGCGATCTGCGCGGCGAGCAGCACGCCGAGCGCGGCAAAGCCCTCGGGCCGCAGGATCGCGCGCTTGGCGTCCACGTAGTACTCAGCGCGCGCACCGCTCGTCAGCGTCACGCTGCCGATAACCAGAGCATGATCGCGCAACTCCTCGACCAGCCGCGTCCGCGCATCGGCGAGCGCGCTCGTATATCCGCTTGGGTCATCCACGCCGGCACGTAATCTAGCGACGTGCTCTCTTCGATCGTGCGTTTGCTGCGACTTGCCTCACTGGTGATCTGCGCGATCGTGATCGCGTCGTTCGCGATCTTCGCGCTCAATCAGACGAAAACGGCGTCCAAGCACCAGACCGAAGAGCTGACTGCCGGTCCGGCCGCGCACAGCACGCACTCGTCCACCACAGCCAACGAGAGCAGCGTGCACAGAGACATCGATGACGCGTCGCGCGAATTCACCTCGCCGTTCGCCGGGATCGTCTCGGGCTCGCACAGCGAATGGCTCACACGCGGCGTGAAGCTGTTCCTGGCACTGCTCGTCTACGGCCTCGGCGTCGGCTTCGTGGCGAGGGCGCTTCGCATCTAGCGCCACGCGACGCGTGGAGCTACGGGCCCGCGTTCGCGCTCACGCGCGAGCTGCCGCCGCCGTCCTCGTTGTAAACGTCGACCGGCGTTCCTTCGCGCACCCAGCCGTAGATCGACGGCGCGTCGGAGATCGGCACGCGTAGGCAGCCGTGACTGGCCGCGTAGGTGGGCACTTCGTGGTAGCCGTGGATCGCGTATCCGCGGATAAAGTAGTTGGAGTCGACCATGCCGTCGCTGTTTTCTCCCGGCGTCTTCTCGTACACCCGAAAGCGACCGATCACGGTCGGCGTCGAGGGCTTGCCCGAGCTCGTCGTGTAGATCCGGTACACGCGCCCGCCCGGTTCGATCTCCGCGAGCACCTGTTTTGTGAGGTTGGCCTCGACGTGCCGGCCGTCCTGCCCGTAGCGCACGTGAAAGTCGCCCTCCCCGCGCTCGAGGCGATCGAACACCTGCGTGCCCGCGTAGGGGATACGTTCGAGGCCCGTCATCTTGCGGTAGGCGATCAGCGCCAGCCCGGTGCCTTCGTCGAACACGCCCGACAGCGGCACCGCGTAGTGCAGCGCGTCGAGCTCGGACTGCAGCACGCGCACCGACTCGTCGTGCGCGCCCGGACCGAGATTCGCGTGGACGAGGCGAACGACGGGCGAACGAGCGGTGAAGGCGAGCTGCTGGGCACTCGCGGCGTGCACGGCCCGCGCCTGCAGCGAACCGGCGTAGTGGCTTGAGAAACCGACGCGGAAGCTGCCACTCGCGCCCTTCGCCGCGAGCACGCTCACCGAGCTCGCTGCCAGCTTGCGCCCGTCCAGGTAGAAGCCCACTTCGATTTTCTGACCGGCGACATACGGGCTGACGCTGCCCTGTACCTCGATTCGGGAGCCGACCAGAGCCAACAGGGGTTTGCCGCCGACGTCGTGCAGGGCCAGGCGCATCACACCGCCCGCAGGCGCCGCGACCGGCGCGGGCACGGCGGCGGGTGCCGGCGCGGTGGCGGTGGCGGTGGCGGTGGCGCTCGGTGCCGCGAGCACGACGGCGGGCATCGCGGCGAGGCCACCGGCCGCTCCCAGCAGCGCGGCGGCGGCGCGCACCCGGCCGATCCGCCGGGATCCGCGTGGTCCATCACGCATGTGGTCGCGGCGGCGCATTCACAGGATCCTATGTGCTCCGCCGGGCAGAGCCGGCTCCGGCGCGATCAGGCCCAGGCGCTTGAAGGCGAGCACGATCGCTCCGATCGCCCCGAGCGCGCACACGACGAGCACCGCCCCTTGCCAGCCCCAGTCCTCGAGGCCGGCGAACGCCACGCAGTTGTTCAGCGCGTGGGCGATCATGCACGGGTACAGCGAGCCGGTGTAGCGGTACAGCAGGCACAGGCCGAAGCCGAGCGCCGCCAGCGGCACGAGGTCGAGCGCGGGCGCCGAGCCGACGTGCACGCCTCCGAACAGCAGGCCGGTGATGACGGCGCCGGCAAGCGTGCCGCGCCAGTTGCGCAGCGCGGTGAAGATGAAGCCGCGGAACAGGAACTCCTCGCACATCGGCGCGACGACGCATGTCAGCCCGGCGCTCAGCACCAGCAGCGCCGCGCCTTCGTTGGAGCCGAGCTGTTCGAGCGTTTTCTCTTTTTCGGGGTGGACGATCGCGCTCCAAACGACGCTGATGAGGATGAACGCGAACAGCAACAGCAGGATCAGGCCGCCCGCCGCCCGCCAGCCGACACCGGGACGGCGCAGGCCGAACTGCCACGAGCGCACGGTGCGCCCGCCGAGCTGCGCGAGGAACACGGCGACGAGCACGAAGCCGATGTCCTGGACGACCGTGTCGGCGATCGACAGTCCGGGTGGCAGATGGCTGCTGGTGATCTTCACGCCGAACAGCACCGCCGCCGGGATGTCCAGCAGCAGCCCGCCGACCGCCGCGAGCACGAGCCCGCCGAGCAGCGCGACCGGCGCCATCCATGGCGGCCAGTCCACGTCCGGCGAGCGGCGGCTGTCCGCGTCGATCGGCGTGCCGTCGTCCAAGGTCTAGGCCACCCAGTGCCAGGTGGCGAACTGGCCGAGGAAGAACACCATCAGCACGCACGACGCCGCCAGCGCGGGGCGTTGCAGGCGCGGGCGCTCGGCGAGCCAGGCCGCGAGCCAGATGCCGAGCGGGAACAGCACCAGCAGGAAGCGCGGCAGCGACATCAGCGGCTGCGCGGTCACTGGATAGGACAGCGGCAGCGCCAGCGCCGCGAGCACGTAGGCGCCGTACGCGAGCGGCAGCCGCCGCAGGACCCCGACGACGAATGGGATCACGGCGACGAGGAACGCGAGCAGCATCAGGTTGTGCCCGGCCATCACGAACGGGCTGTCTTTGCCGGTCGCGAAGTAGATGTGATGGCGCTGCCCCGACAGCAGCTGCCGGGCTCCCTCGAATGCCGCACGCAGTGCGTCCCAGACGCCGACGAACGGACCGGCGAAGTGCCTGCTCCAGACTTCCTGGGCGTGCAGCGGCGCCAGCGGATCGCCGCCGGCGAGCCCGAGATAGGCCCCGTAGAGGATCGCGCCGAGCGGCAGCAGGGCGAGCCACAGCGCGTCGCGGCGCAGCCGATAGCGGGGGCGCAGGATCAAGGGCAGAGCCACGCGTGAGCCAAGCCGCTCCCGGGCGATCCGGCGGACGGTCCTCGCGCGGGCCGTACAGGTAGATCATCAGCGCCGGCAGCGCCAGCACGAGGCCGGCGCTGCGGGTGGCGCCGGCGAGCGCGCCGAGCACGCCGACCCACGCCCAGCGTCCGTGGCGCGCGCTCCAGAAGAGCCCGACCGACAGCGCCAGGTAGAGCGACTCCGAGTACACGGCCGAGAAGAAGAACGCCATCGGCGCGAACGCCGTCAGCAGCACCGCCAGCCGCGCCGCGCGCGCCAGCCGCTCATCGCTGAGCGCCGGACGCGCGCGCGCGAGCTCGAGCGTCGTCAGGCGGTGGATGCCGTACAGCGCGAACGCGAGCGCGGCCACCGACACCAGCACGCCGGCGAGGATCGGCGGCGGCCCCAGCCACGACACGCTGCGCAGCGCCAGCGGGTACAGCGGGAAGAAGGCGGTGCGCGAGCGTGATGCCGAGGTCCGGGCGGTAGCCGTAGCGCGCGATCACGAGGTACCAGACGCCGTCCCAACGCGCTGCCGGCGCCGCCAGCAGGTTGCCGAGCCAGCCGAAGCCGCTGGTGATACCCGGCGGGTTGAACGCTTTGCGCTGCGGGCCGAAGCCGAACGCCACGACCGTGCCAACGCCGGCCGCCCACACGAGCAGCCGCGAGCTCCACAGCGCTCGCCACGTGTCGCGCACAGCGGTCATCCGCGCCGGATCGGCGCGCAGGCGGCGCCAGCCACGCGGCCGCCGGCGCGAGCGATGCGCGAGCGCCGGGAAGCTCGACGGTCTGGGCATGCTCGAGCGGAGCGAGCAGCTCGCTCGAGTCGTTCACTACGGCCAGCTCGGCGGTGTCGGGGTTCATGGTCGGGCAACGAGGCTACGGACAGCCGCGCTTGCAAGTGGCAGGAAATCACACCCTGCGCGGTAATCTCGACCCCCCGAGATGTCTCGACAAGCTCGAAAGCGCCGCCACCGCCGTGGCGGCAGCACGCGCGTGATCATCGCGGCCGCGATCGCGATCGCGGCGACGCTGGCGGTGGGCGTGCTCGCGGCCGTCGCGTTCGTGGCGCACGTCGCCGACGGCACGCGCGGCCTCGGATCGCGCCACGCGAGCATCGGCGGCGGCACCTCCGAGGTGTACGCCGCCGACGGCGCGCGTCTGGGCGCGATCCAGTCCGACGAACTGCGCACGCCGGTCGGCTGGAGCGAAATCCCGAGGTCGCTGAAGGACGCGACGGTGGCGATCGAGGACCAGCGCTTCTACAAAGACGACGGCATCGACCTGACGGGGATCTTTCGCGCGGCGGTCAAGGACCTCGCGCACGGCCAGGCCCTGCAGGGCGCCTCGACGATCACGATGCAGCTGGTGCGCAACCTGTACCTGGGCGGCGACGAGCACACGCTCCGCCAGAAGATCGCCGAGGCAAAGCTCGCGATCGAATACAACGAACGCCACAGCAAGCAGTCGATCCTCAACAGCTACCTCAACGACATCGCGTACGGCACCGTCGGCGGGCAGACGATGATCGGCGTGCAGGCGGCCGCGCGCATCTACTTCAACAAGCCGGTCTCGCAGCTCGATCTCGAGCAGTCCGCGCTGCTCGCCGGCCTGCCGCAGGCGCCCTCGCAGTACAACCCGTTCCTCGACCCGGCCGTCGCCAGGCAGCGGCGCAACGAGGTGCTCGCGAAGATGGCCGAACTGCACTACATCAGCCAGGCGCAGGCGCAGGCGACGGAGCGCGCACCGCTGGAGACACATCGCGGCTTCTACTACTCCGAACGCAAAGAGCGGTTCTTCTTCGAATACGTGCGCCAGCTGCTGATCGCCCGCTACGGCGCCAAGGCGGTCGAAAAGGGCGGTCTGAAGGTGTACACGACGATCGACCTGAACATGCAGCGCCTGGCGCGCAAGGCGATCGCGGAAATCCTCGACGAGCCGGAAGACCCCGCCTCGGCGATCGTCACGATCGACCCGCGCAACGGCGACATCGAGGCGATGGCCGAGTCCGAGAGCTATGAGAAGTCGCAGTACAACCTCGCCGCCGACGGCCACCGTCAGCCGGGCTCGACGTTCAAGGCGATCGACCTCGCCGACGCGCTCTCGCGGGGCATCGACCCGTACACCACCTACTACTTCTCGCACACGCTCGAGCCCGGCTGGCTCGCCGCGGAACCCAATTACAAAGTTAAGACGTTCGAGGGCGTCTCCGAAAACAAGTCGATGAACCTCGTCACCGCGACGCTCAAATCCGACAACACCGTCTACGCACAGCTCGCCGCCGACCTCGGCGAGGAATCGATCACGCAAACCGCATACGCGATGGGCGTCAAAACGCATCTGGAAGGCTACCCGGCGCAGGCGCTCGGCGGCCTCACGCTCGGCGTCACGCCGCTGGAAATGGCCGACGTGTACGCGACGCTCGCCGACGGCGGCTATCGCAACGCCCCGATCGCGATCACCAAGGTCGTGTTCCCCGACGGCCAGGTCGATGAAAACTGGGGCAGGCCCCACCGGGTGAAAGTCCTGAGCGAAGCCGTCACCTCGGTGGAGACGAGCATCCTCGAGCAGAACGTCGAGAGCGGCACCGCGACGCGCTCGGCGATCAACTGCCCGACAGCCGCCAAGACCGGCACGACCGAAGAACTGGTCGACGCCTGGCTCGACGGCTACACCCCCGACTACTCGACCGCCGTATGGATGGGCTACCCGACCAGGCGCGTGTCGATGACCGACGTCCACGGCGAGCCCCAGCAGGGTGGCTACCTGCCGGCGGAAATCTGGCACGCGTACATGGCGGCGGTCACCGAAGGCCAGCCGTGCGTGCCGTTCCCGCCGTCGAAAGAAGCGATCTCCTACGAGCCGTTCTACGGCAAATACGCGAGCACCGGGCTCGCGCTGGCAGCCGAAGCAAACGCGCACTCATCAGAACCGCCGTTCGCGAAACCGCGCCACCACGGCAGAGGCCGCGGCGCGCCGGGTGCCGGCGGCAGGTTCGCGCCGAGCGAACCCGAACCCGCACCTCGCGTACAGACGCCGAGCACGCCACCGACGCCGCGCTCCGGCGGCGCGACCGAAAAGCAGACCGGCGGGGCCGGCCCTCCCTGACGCGAGCGTGCTGGTAGTTTGATTCCAGATATCCAGGAAAACGAGAGGCCGCCGCGATGATTCGCAGGCCGCCGGATGAGGTGTGACGTGGCGAAGGAGGACAAGGTTGAATTCGAGGGCGAGGTGATCGAGGCGCTGCCCAACGCGATGTTCCGCGTGAAGCTCGACAACGACCACGTCGTCCTCGGTCACGTCGCCGGCAAGATGCGCCGCTTTCGGATCCGCATCCTCCCCGGCGACCGCGTTCGCTGCGAGCTCTCGCCGTACGACCTCGACCGCGCGCGGATCGTCTACCGACACCGCTGAACCATCGGCATAGCGACACGGCATCGCTGAGCGCTCCCTGATCGAGTCCATCGCGGCCGAGCTCGCGCGCCGCCCGCCGGATGGGACACGGCTGATCCGGGGGATCGGCGACGACGCAGCGGTGGTTCGCGCGCGGGCCGTGTGCGTGACATCGGTCGACGCGATGGTCGACGGCGTCCACTTCCGCCTCGATGACGGCTGGGCGACGCCGGCCGAGGTCGGACATCGAGCGCTCGCCGGCGCGCTGTCGGATCTCGCCGCGATGGGCGCCGAGCCGGGCGAGGCGTACGTCGTGCTGGGCCTGCCGCCGGGCTTCGGCTCCGAGCCGGCGCTGGAGCTGGTGCGCGCCACCGCCATGCTCGCGGCGCAGACCGGCACCGCGATCGCCGGCGGCGACGTCGTGCGGGCGCCGGCGCTGACCGTGTCGATCACGGCCGTCGGCTGGGCCGACAGCGCGGCAGCGCTGGTGACACGCGACGGCGCGCGCCCGGGAGACCTGGTCGGCGTGACGGGCGGCCTCGGCGCCGCCGCAGCTGCGCTTGCCGTGCTCGAGGGCCGGGCAGTGCGCACGCCTGCCGCCGAGGCCGCGCTGGCACGCGCTCGCAGCCCGATGCCACGCCTGCGCGAGGGCCGCGCGCTCGCAGCGGCGGGCGTGCACGCGATGATCGACCTGTCCGACGGCCTCGCCAGCGACGCCGCGCAGATCGGCCGCGCGAGCGGCGTCGAGCTGCACGTCGATCTCGCGGCGCTGCCGCTCGACGACGGCGTCAGCGAGGTGGCGGCGAAGCTCGGTGTGCCGCCGTGGCAGCTCGCGGCGGCGGGCGGCGAAGACTACGAGCTGTGCTTCTGCGCGGCCGCCGGCGACCGCGCACGCGTTCAGGCTGCCGTGGCGGAGCTGGGCGAGGTGCAGGTCAGCTGGGTCGGCGCGGTGCGCGCCGGGCCGGCTGGCGTGACGCTCTCAGACGAGCGGGGAGACGCTGTTCGGATCGAGGGATACGAGCATCGCTGGTAGCGCGGGCGCCGACGCGTGCTGCGCCGGCGCTTCGATCGGCCTGGGAATCGCTCCGCCGGGAAGCAGCCGCGCGGCACCCACCGGCACGGTGCGCGTCAGGCGCGCGTACACCAGCAGGCGTTTTTCGGCGCTGAACAGGGGCGTGCACGCCGACAGCACCAGCCGGGTGTAGCCGACGTTGGCGACCGCCGCCTGGACATTGGTCGGCGACACGACCCGCTGGCCGGTGACCGTGTAGGTGAAGTGCGCGTAGGGCATGTTCAGCAGGATGTGGTTGCCGGGTTTCAGGAGATTGATGTCGCGAAACGGCGCCAGATAGGTCGTGCGGTGCCCGGCGATCGCGGTCGTGCCCGGAATGCCGGGGAAGTGCGTTTCCCGGTAGATGCCCGGCCCGCGGATCAGATCGCCGGTGTCGGTGCCGGCGACCACCACGTAGTCGGCGCCGACACGCGGGATCAGGATCCGCCCGACGGCCGCACCGTCGTGCGCGCGGCGTTCGAGCGCACTCGCCAGATAGCTGATCCGAGCCTGCTCATCGGGCAGGCTCGCGAGCGCGCGACGCTCGACGGGTGTCGGCGGGGCACGTTCGACGGCGCGCAGCTCGCCGCTGAGATGGTCCTGCACGATCGTCGCGTACAGCGCCGTCAGCGGCTCCTGCCAGACGAGCGTGACCAACGCGTCCACCAGCGCCAGCGCACCAAGCACGATCAGCGTGACCGCGAACGCCCGCATCAGGCGCGCCGAGCCTGAGCGGCGGTGCTTCCCGGGTGTGAGCGCGGTTACCGGCGCGGTGGTGGTGAGCGACTCCGACATCGCGCGTCTATCGTCGCAGAGCTGACTCCGTGCCACCGAGCGACCCAGGGCCGGCGTATGAGAGCGGGCCGCGGATCGTGACCTCGACCGCCTCGACCGTAGGCACGCCGACCGGCTCCGGCAGCACATCCAGCGCCACCAGCGCCGCGGCGGCGAGGCAGCCGAGCGCGACGCTCCAGAGGATCGCGCCGAGGACGCCGACGTGGCCCGCGGCGAGCAGCAGCACGCCCATCCATGCCACATCGCCCGCGCCCAGGCCGAGCTGGCGCGCGTAGAACAGGACCAGCAGCAGCAGCGGCGCGACGCCCAGCACGACCAGCGCGAGCGAGACGGCGCGGCGTGGCAGGTGGCCGATGTCCAAGCGTCGCGGGTCGGCGAGCGCCAGCCAGAGGTGCAGCGCCGGCAGCGCCAGCAGCGCGGTGAGCGGGTTGCCGAGCCACGCGAGCAATGCGATCGTGACCAGCACCGACAGCAGCGTCAGGCCCGCCACTTCGGGGTCCGGCCGGGCGTCGGCGCCGAGCCGTCGGATCAGCATGCTCCGCAACAGCCACGAGAACGCGAAGCGTCAGCACGAGCGCCGCCGCAGCCGTCGCCGCCCGTGCGCCGAACGGCAGCGCGCTCGGCAGGACCGCCCCGGCGGGCGTGGCGCCGAGCACTCCGAGCCAGCCGAGCAGGTAGGCGAGCACGGCGCAGCTGAGGAACGGCAGCGCACAGCTCAGCGCCCACAGCGTCCAGCGCCCGACCGCCAGCCGGCGCCGGCGCGCGCGCGCCAGTCCGTCGAGCACCGTGATCAGCGGCGGCAGCAGCAGCGTCAGCGACGAGCAGCCGCAGCACCCATGCGGGCATCGTCTTGCGCCCCAGCACGAGGTCGGTTTCCATCGCCGGCGCCACGTCGGGCGCCGTGTCGAGCGCGTCGACGGCGCTCAGCACGGCGCGACCGAACAGTTCGAGGCGTTCCCCGCTCACCGTCGCGCCGCTCGGCGGGGCCGCGTTCGCCCGAGGCCTGCACGAGCACCGCCGGCACGCCGCGCGCGTCCAGCGCGCCCTGTTCGCCGACGCTCAGCGGGAACGCCAGGTGCGCGAGCTGGCCGAGCGTGCTCGGGGCGCCCGGGTCGACGCCGACGTTCTGGGCGATCGCGGCGTCGACCGTGCGCTGCAGCTGCAGCGGGGCGGAGCCGACCCCGTCGGAGTAGGGCACCACGAGCGGTGGCCGTGTGCGTGTGCCGGCGAGGTCGCCGAGCACGATCGCCGCGTCGAGCGGCCCGCTCCCGGCGCCCGCGGTCGCGGCGCCGCCCAGCTCGCCGCCGCCCGACAGCAGCTGCGCCGCCCCGGCGTCGCCGCCGCTGCCGCCGCTGGTCGAGGCGAGGATGATCGTGCGCTTGGTCTCGCGCTCGGCGAACACGCGCGCCAGCTCGAGCAGCGCCGCGGTCCCCGACAGTTCTGCCGCGCGCGCCGCGGCCGGCGGCGTCGCGGTGGGCGACGATCAGGATCGGCGCGGCGTCGGTCGAGCCGGCGCGCGCGCGCGACCACGTCTGTGAGCGCTGCGCTGCGCCGTCGATCGTCTGCGCGCCGAAGCGGTAGCGTGTGCACCGAGAAGCCGCCACCGGCGGTGCCGCCGAGCCCCTTGAGCTTCTGCGCGACGTAGCGCGCCAGCGCTTCGTCGCCGCGCTGCCGGGGCGCCGCTGCGGGAAGCTCGCGGCGAGGCGCTGCAGTTCGGCAATACGCGGGTGCGCCTTCGAACGCGTCGGGCGCGAGCGTCGAGGTGAGCGGCAGCGGCCGCGACCCCAGCGAGAAGGCGGCGATCGCCCAGCGCGAACAGGAACGGCACGAATGCCGCTCGGTACAGGCGCCCGTTGAGCATCGCCATAGACCTTAGTCCGCGGATCGGCCTGTCGTCTCCAGCAGGCCCGCCAGGGGTCGGCGCCGGCGCCCCTTGCAGCCTGGGCGCAAGCCGTCGCGCCGGACTGACTCCCGCGTTAGGTATCGTGCCGCCGCGTGCTCCAGCCCGTCGCCGTCGCCAACAAGACGCTCGCCGACTACACGCACATCTGCGGGCGCGAGCTGATCGCTGAAATCCGCGAGCTCGCCGAGCCGCTGCAGGGCCAGCGCGTGGTGCACATCTCGGCGACCGCGTTCGGCGGCGGCGTCTCGGAGATCCTGTACACGCTCGTGCCGCTGATGCGCGACGTCGGCCTCGACTGCGAGTGGCAGGTGATCTACGGCCGCGAAGAGTTCTTCAACGCGACCAAGCTGATGCACAACGCGCTGCAGGGCGCGCCTCAGGACCTCGACGAGGAGCAGTGGGCGACGTGGCTGAAGCTACAACGAGATCAACGCCCGCGAGCTCACCGGCGGCTGGGACGTGTGCCTGATCCACGACCCGCAGCCGGCGGCGCTGTGCAAGCTGGTGCCGGAGAAGGCGAAGGGCTGGGTGTGGCGCTGCCACATCGACGTCTCGACGCCCAACCCCGACACGATCGCCAGCTGCTGCCCTACATCCAGGAGTACCCCCAGTCGCTGTTCCACATGCGCGGAGTACGTGCCGGAGGGGATGGAGGGCCACGTCAACGTGGTGCCGCCCGCGATCGACCCGCTGACGCCGAAGAACATGGCGCTGTCGCCGGAGGACGGCGCGTTCGTGTGCGGCCAGTTCGGAATCGACGTCGACCGGCCGCTGATCTGCCAGGTCTCGCGCTTTGATCCGTGGAAGGACCCGCTCGGCGTGATCGACGCCTACCGCGAGGTCAAGGAGACGATGCCCGAGGTGCAGCTCGCGCTGGTCGGCTCGATGGCCAGCGACGACCCCGAGGGCTGGGACTTCTTCAACGCGACGATCGCGCACGCCGACGGCGACCCCGACATACACATCCTCAACAACTTCAACAACGTCGGCGCGATCGAGGTCAACGCCTTCCAGTCGCACGCCGACGTGCTGATCCAGAAGTCCACGCGCGAGGGCTTCGGGCTGACCGTCTCGGAGGCGATCTGGAAGGCGCGCCCGTTCATCGGCGGCAACGTCGGCGGCATCCCGCTGCAGATCGAGGACGGCGTCACGGGCTTTCTCGTCTCGAGCGTCGAGCAGTGCGCCGAGCGCACGCTCGAGTTCCTGCGGGACCCCGAGCTCGGCCGCACGCTCGGCAGGCGCGGCAAGGAGCACGTGCGCCAGCATTTCCTCACGCCGCGCTATCTGCGCGACTATCTGCGGATCTTCAACGAGCTGAGACAAGTCATGACCGGCGAGCCGGCACAGCGGGCTCCGCTGGTGCTGGTGAGCAACCGTGGGCCGGTCACCTTCCACGCGCACGGCGAGGTCCAGCGCGGCTCCGGCGGGCTGGTGACGGCGCTGACGGGCCTCGCCTCGCACCGCGACGCGATCTGGATCGCCTCGGCGATGAGCGAGTACGACGCGGAGGTCTCGCGCGAGCACGACGGCCGCGCGTTTCCGGTGCGCTCCCCCGGCGGCGGCGAGTACCAGGTGCGCCTGGTGGTCAGCGACCCGGAGGCCTACGACCGCTTCTACAACGTGTTCGCCAACCCGATGCTGTGGTTCATCCAGCACTACCTGTGGGATCTCTCGAACGCGCCGGACATCCGCCGCGAGGAGATCGAGGCGTTCGAGTTCGGCTACAACGTCGTCAACGAAGACCTCGCGCGGGCGGTCGTCGAGCAGCTCGAGGGCGCCGAGGAGCCGGTGGTGATGGTCCACGACTACCACCTGTACACGCTGCCCGACCTCGTGCGCCGCGCGCGCCCGGACGTGTTCCTGCACCACTTCATCCACATCCCGTGGACGCAGCCGGACGCCTGGCGCGTGCTGCCGACGCGCATCCGCGAGGAGATCTACACGGGCCTGCTGGCGAACGACATCATCGGCTTTCACACGCGCTCCTACCGGCACAACTTCCTGCAGTGCTGCCGCGACCTGATGGACCTCGACGTGGACTTCGACCGCGGCGTGGTGCGCTTCGGCGACCGCGAGGTGTGGGTGCGCGCCTACCCGCTGCCGATCGACCACGAGGCGACGCGCCAGATCGCGCGAGCGACCGCGCGTGGGGGAGTTCGAGGAGGAGCTGCTGCGCCGCCGCCGCGACTTCCTGATCCTGAGGGTCGACCGCGCGGACCTGTCGCAAGAACGTGCTGCGCGGCTTCTCCGCGTTCGACCTGTTCCTCGAGCAGCACCCGGAGTTCACCGAGCGGGTCACGTTCATCGCGCAGCTGATGCCCTCGCGGACGGACGTGCCGCAGTACGCGGAGTACCTCGAGCGCATCGAGGCGCTGGTGGCGGTCGTCAACCATCGCCACGGCACGCCCGACTGGATGCCGATCCAGCTGAAGCTGCGCGACGACCTCGAGGAGGCGATGGCCGCCTACAAGCACTACGACGTGCTGCTCGTCAACGCGATGTTCGACGGCATGAACCTCGTCGCCAAGGAGGGGCCGATCGTCAACGAGCGCGAGGGCGTCTCGATCCTCTCGGAGAACACCGGCGCCCACGAGGAGCTCGGCGAGTACGCGCTGTCGGTGAACCCGTTCGACATCCAGGAGCTCGCCAACTCGATCTACGCCGCGCTGACGATGGAGCCCGCACGAGCGCCGGCGCCGCGCCGAGGGGCTCGCGCAGATCGTCACCTCGCGCGACCCCGGCGACTGGATCGACGAGCAGCTCGCGGACATCCGCGCGAAGGCGCAGGCCGGCTGAGCGTCGCCTCGATCCCACAACCCGCTACTCTGTGCGACCGAAGCCGATGACCCTGCCCGCCCCCACATACGATCTCATGCTGCTGCTCGACCCGCAGGCCGAGGAGAGCCGCGCGCGCGAAGATCGTCGCCGACACGCGCGCCGCGATCGAGGCGCAGGGCGAGCTGCTGCGCCACGACGCTGGGGCGAGCGCCCGCTGGCCTACCCGATCGAGAAAAAAACGAGCGCCGAGTACCACCTGCTGCAGTTCCACGCCGGCAGGCCGAGCTGCTGAGCGGCCTCGACCGCACGCTGCGGATCACCGACGGCGTGCTGCGCTTCCGCATCATCAAGCTCGCGCCGGGCGTGCCCGAGGCGCCGGACATGCCAGCCGCGGCGCCGAGCGCCGTCAGCGACCGCGCCGAGACCGGCCAGCCGTCGCAGGCGCCTGCTGACGTCGCCGCTGAGCCCGAGCTCGCGGTCGCCGAGCCTGCTGAGCGACTCGCCTCGCACCGAGCGCCCCTTATGTGTGGGGCGCAGGCGTAATAACATCGGCCCATGAGCTGGGCCGAGGCCGAGGACATGAGCGATCGATCGGCAACCCGGACCGACGTCCTGCGCGCGTCGCCGCCGATGTTCGACTCGAAGCTGCTCGACGCGCTCTCGCGCGTGCATCCCGCGGTTCCGGTGATCATCTTCCTGCCGGCGATCGTCGCGCTGGCCGCGTGGGGGCTGTCGCGACTCGAGCATGCCCGGTGGTGCTCGGCCTGTTCGTCGCCGGCTACGCGCTGTGGACGCTGTTCGAGTACTGGCTGCACCGGTCGTGTTCCACTTCGAGCCGGAGGACGGGTTCGGCGCGCGCCTGCACTGGATCATCCACGGCGTCCACCACGACCACCCCAACGACCCGATGCGCCTGGTGATGCCGCCGGCCGTGAGCGTGCCGCTGGCGCGCGCGGTGTTCGGCCTCGCTGTACCTGATCTTCGGCTCGCGCTACGCGCCGGCGCTCGGCGCGGCTTCTTCGCCGGCTACCTGGTCATACGACATGACCCACTACTACCTGCACCACTTCCGCCCGCGCGGGCGGCTCGGGCGGATGCTGCGCGAGCGGCACATGCGCCACCACTTCCAGGACGACACGCGCGGCTTCGGGATCAGCGCGCCATACTGGGACGAGGTGTTCCGCACCTCCTCGCGCGCGAAGCGATCCTCGCAATGAGCGGCATCCGGAGCCCGCCAGGCTCGCGCGCGAGAGTCGTGCCCGCGGGCCGCTCTAGACTCGGGGCTCCAGTTACGCCGACAGATCCACCGCTCGCGAGCGCGGGAGCGACAAGCTGAAAGGAAGAGCAGCCGTGGCCGCCACCAACATCAACCGGGTCGTGCTGACCGGAAACCTGACCGCCGATCCCGAGCTGCGCTCGCTGCCGAGCGGCACCTCGGTGTGCAGCCTGCGCGTCGCCTGCAACACGCGCCGCAAGAACGGCAGCACCGGCGAATGGGAGGACAAGCCCAACTACTTCAACGTCACCGTGTGGGGCGCGCAGGGCGAGAACGCCGCGCGCTACCTGTCCAAGGGACGCCCCGTGGCGATCGACGGACGGCTCGAGTGGCGCGAGTGGGAGACCCAGGAGGGCACGAAGCGCCAGGCAATCGATATCATTGCCGACTCGGTGCAGTTCCTGGGCTCGCGCGACGATGCCTCCGGTGGAGGCGGCTTCGCCGGCAACGGGGCCGCCAAGGGCAGCGACGTCCCGGTCGACGAAGGGGATTTCCAGCCCGCACCGGTCGCCGGCGCAGCCGGCGACGACGACATTCCGTTCTAGCCAGTACAGCGAGGTCTCTGTGTTTCCAGCGTAGCCACGTCCGATCAGCACGCCGCAGCGGCGGAGGACGCTGATGGCCAAGGCACGCGGTCGCGGCAAGCCGGTCCGCCGGCGCGACAAGAAGGGCGGCCCCGGCAGCGGGCGGCGCAAGCCCTGCCAGCACTGCCGCGACAAGGTCGAGCAGGTCGACTACAAGGACGTCGCGTCGCTGCGCAAGTTCATCTCCGAGAAGGGCAAGATCCGCTCGCGGCGGATCACCGGCTCCTGCCGGCGCCACCAGGTGCAGATCGCGCGCGCGGTCAAGCGCGCCCGCGAGCTGGCGCTGCTGCCGTACGTGAACGAGGGCGGCCGCGACGACAGCCCGCGCCGCGAACGCGGCGACCGCGACCGCGACCGCTAGGAGGCGCGATGCCCGAAGCGATCCTCCTCAAGGACGTCGAGACGCTCGGCGAGCAGGGCACCGTCGTCGACGTCTCCAAGGGCTACCTGCGCAACTACCTGATCCCGCGCAAGCTCGCCCAGCCGGCGACCAAGGGCGCGATCGAGACGATCCGCCAGCGCCAGGCGGCGGCCGAGCGCGCCGCGCGCGAGGCGGTCGAGCGCGCGCAGGAGAACGTCAACCTGCTCAACCGCACGGTGCTCACGATCCCCCAGCAGGCCGGCGCCGACGGGCGCCTGTTCGGCTCGGTCACCGCCCAGGACATCGCCAGCGCGATCCGCGAAGCGCGCGGGCTGCGGCTCGACAAACGCAGCGTGCACCTGCCCGAGCCGATCAAGAACGTCGGCACCTACATGGTCGTCGTCGAGGTCGTCGACGGCGTGCACCGCGACGATCAAGACGATGGTCGTCGCCAAGAAATAGCGCTCCGCGGTCAGTCGATCGCTCCGGCCGTTCGCGGCGGGAGCCGCGTCGCTCCTGTCCGCTGGCCGGGAGTTGGCCACGTACGGGGCGCATCCGTCTGCGTGGCTGCGAACATCGTGTTCGTGCGCGTCGGCTGCACGCATTTCATGCCGCCATATGCGGGAATGGCGCCGTGGCGCGCGGTGCGCCGGACCTAGACTCGCCGCAGCCGATGAGCGCCGCATCGACAGCCAACGGCGTCGCAGCGCTCCGCGGGCGCGATCGCGCCGCCGCACAACCTCGACGCCGAGCAGTCGGTGCTCGGCGCGATCCTGCTCTCCGACCGCTCGCTGTACGCGCTGGTGATCGAAGAGGGGCTGCGCGCGGAGGACTTCTACCGCGAGCGCCACGGCGCTGATCTACGAGGCGATGCTCGCGCTCTACAACGAAAGCGAGCCGGTGGACGTGCTCACGGTCACCGACCGCCTGCGCCAGATGGGCAAGCTCGAGGACGTCGGCGGAGCGGCCGACGGTGGACGAGCTCACCGGCGTCGTGCCGGCCGCCGGCCACGCGCGCCGCTACGCGCAGATCGTGCGCGAGAACGCGCTGCTGCGGCGGCTGCTGAAGAGCACCTACGAGATCCAGGAGAGCGTGCTCGGCCACGAGCGCGCCGCCGCGCGAGCTCGTCGAGCAGGCCGAGAAGGCGATGCTCGAGGTCGCGCGCGACGACCGCCAGCAGGACTTCCGCGCGATCGAGGAGGTGCTGCACGAGGAGCTCGACAAGCTGCACCGGCTCTCGCTCGAGGGCACCTCGCTGACGGGCACGCCGTCGGGCTTCAAGGACCTCGACGAGATCACCGGCGGCTTTCAGCCCGGCAACCTGATCATCATCGCCGCGCGCCCGGCGATGGGCAAGAGCGCGCTCGTGTGCAACATCGCCGAGAACGCCGCGGTCGAGCACGGCAAGCCGGTCGCGCTGTTCTCGCTGGAGATGGCGGAGGCCGAGCTCGCGCAGCGCTTCGTCGCCTCGCAGGCGCGCATCAAGGGCGAGGAGCTGCGCAAGGGCCGCGTCGCCGAGCAGCGCTGGCCGAAGATCCTGAAGGCCTCGCCAGCGCCTGGCGGCCGCGCCGCTGTGGGTCGACGACTCGAGCGACGTCGGCATGCTCGAGATCCGCGCGAAGGCGCGGCGCCTGCACAGCCAGTGCGAGGGCGGGCTCGGGCTGATCATCATCGACTACCTGCAGCTGATGCGCACCGACAGCCGCTACGACAGCCGCGTGACCGCCGTCGGCGAGCTCAGCCGCGGGCTGAAGATCCTCGCGCGCGAGCTCGGCGTGCCGGTGATCGCGCTCTCGCAGCTCAGCCGCGCGGTGGAGACAGCGCCCGGACAAGAAGCCGCAGCTGTCGGACCTGCGCGAGAGCGGGAACCTCGAGCAGGACTCCGACCTGGTGATGTTCATCTACCGCGACGAGTACTACAACGAGGAGTCCGAGCGCCCCGGCGAGGCGGACCTGATCATCGCCAAGCACCGCAACGGCGCGGTCGGCAAAGTCACGCTGACCTTCCAGAAGGAGTACCCGAAGTTCATGAACTACGCCGGCGAGCGCTACGCGCATGAGCCGCGACCGCCGCTCGCACCCGCGGCGCGTCGGAGGTCCGCGGAGCCGCTCGAGCTCGACCGGCGCGCCGTGGCTCAGCGGAGCCGCGGCTGCCCGCTCGGCTGTGCGACGGCAGCGGCTTCGTCGTCGACGAGGCGACGAACACGGCCAGCGACTGCGGCTGCCGGCGCGGGCGGATCGCCGGCGGCGCGCACGGCGCGCCTGGAGGGGCGCATCCCGAAGCGCTACCGCGGCGTCTCCTTCGAGCGCCCGCCGGTGAGCGACATCGCGAGCACCGCCCCGACCAGTCCGCGCGGTGCGCCGCTACGTGCAGCGCGATCGACGCGAACCTCGACGCCGGGCGGGGCCTGTGGATCCAGGGCGACGTCGGCACGGGCAAGACGACGCTCGCGATGCTCGTCTCCAAGGCGGCGCTCGACGCCGGGCGCTCGGTCGCGATCTACTCGCTGCCGCGCCTGCTGAACCTGCTGCGCGAGTCGATGGACTCCGACGGCGGCCTGCTCGACTTCCTCGACCGGCTGACCGCGGTCGACCTGCTGCACATCGACGACCTCGGCGCCGAGAACCGCACCGACTGGGTGCTCGAGCAGCTGTACTCGATCGTCAACGCGCGCTACGAGGCCGAGCGCGCGATCGTCGCGACGACGAACCTGATGCCCGACGAGCTCGTCCGAGCGGCTGGGCGCGCGCACCGTCTCGCGCCTGGTGGAGATCTGCGGCGACCTGATCCCGCTGTACGGCGAGGACAAGCGGCGCGAGTATCGCGTCCGGCGGACCGAGATCGGCGAGCCCTCCGTCTGAGGATTGGCCGATCCGGCGCGCGCGCGCTCGGTCTGCACGCAGTGCGCCGGCAGCGAGCCGTGCCTCCCTAAACTCCACTGCGTCATGCCAGGCATAGTGATAGTGGGCGCCCAGTGGGGCGATGAGGGCAAGGGCAAGATCACCGATCTGCTCGCCGAGCACGGCGACGCGGTCGTGCGCTTCCAGGGCGGCAACAACGCCGGCCACACGATCGTGCGCGGACGAGCGAGGAGTGGAAGCTGCACCTGATCCCCTCGGGCATCCTGTATCCGGGCAAGCGCTGCGTGATCGGCAACGGCGTGGTGATCGACCCGAAGGTGCTGATCGACGAGCTCGACGCGCTGCGCGCGCGACGCGTCGACGTCAGCGGCCTGCGCATCTCCGCCAACGCGCACCTGATCATGCCCTACCACCTGCTGCTCGACTCCGCCGGCGAGGCGAAGCTCGGCAGCCTGCAGATCGGCACGACGCGCAGGGGCATCGGCCCCTGCTACGCCGACAAGGCCGCGCGCCTGGGCATCCGCGTCCAGGACCTGCTCGACGAGAAGATCCTCAAGAAGAAGATCGTCGCGGCGATGGAGCCCAAGCGCCTGTCGCTGCGCCCGTTCGAGAAGGACCCGTCGCTCGACCTGCACACGATGACCGAGGAGTACCTGACCTACGGCCACCGCCTCGAGCAGCACATCGCCGACACCTCGCAAGCTGATGTGGGAGATGCTCGACGCCGGCAAGACGGTGATCCTCGAGGGCGCCCAGGGCGCGATGCTCGACATCGACCACGGCACCTATCCGTTCGTCACCTCCTCGAACCCGCTCGCCGGGCGCGGCGTGCGTCGGCACCGGCATCGGCCCGAAGGCGATCGACGAGGTCTGGGGGATCTCCAAGGCCTACACGACGCGCGTCGGCGCGGGGCCGTTCCCGAGCGAGCTGCACGACGAGATGGGCGAGACGATCCGCCAGCGCGGCGGCGAGTTCGGCACGACCACCGGGCGCCCGCGGCGCACCGGCTGGCTGGACCTCGTCGCGCTGCGCTACGCGGCGCGCCTGAACACGCTGACGGCGCTCGTGGTCACCAAGCTCGACGTGCTCTCCGGGCTCGACCGCATCCAGGTGTGCACGAGCTATCGCGGCGCCGACGGCGCGGAGTTCGAGGACTTCCCCTACCACCAGACCGTGCTGCACCACACCACCGCCGAGCTGACCGAGCTGCGCGGCTGGAAGGAGGACCTCGGCGAGTGCCGCACGCTCTCCGACCTGCCCGACGCGCGCGCGCGAGTACCTGCGACTTCATCGCCGAGCACGTCGGCGCGCCCGTCGCGCTGGTCGGCGTCGGGCCCGGGACGCGAGCAGGTCGTGTGGACCGAGGCCGGACGCGAGACGCTCATCGCCGGCGACGGGCTGCCGCCCGCCGGCGAGCCGGCGCACAGCGCCGCCTGAGCACCGGCCGGCCGGCCTGCCTGTCGCGGCGCCGGCTGAGCGCAAGGCCCGGGCGCAGCGATCAACCCGGCCGGCGGGGCCAGCGCGGACGCAACGACGACGAGGACGCTCTGCGCCCCAGCACCGTACGCTTGCGCACGCTTCGCAGCTCGTCATCGCGCGCCAGCTCGCGTTCTTCATCGAGCCCGACCTCGAGAAAGATCAACAGCAGCGCGCCGCCCAGACCCGCCGCGATCAGCACAATCGTCAGCACTTCGCCCGTCACACCGCCGACAAACGCCGCGCACGCGACGCCTGCCAGCACCAGCACCGCGGCGAACCCAAAGGACAGAACGCGTCCCCGTGTGGACACGCACCCAACGGTACACTGCCCGCTGACCGTTGCCGGTGACCACTCTCGAGCTGACTGGAGACACGATGAGCGACAGGCCCGTTTTCATCTACGCCGCAACCTATTCGGACGCCGCCGGTGCCTACGCGGACTATGAGGCGCTGCTCGACCTGCACGCGGCAAACCTCGTGGGCACCTACGACGTCGCACTGGTTACGAAGGACGAGGACGGCAAGGTCCACGTCAAAAAGACGAGAAGCCAACCCAGCACGGCGCTTGGGGCGGCCTCGCGGTAGGCGCTGCGGTCGGCGTGCTCGCGGCGCCGGCAGTCATCCCGGCGGCGCTCGTCGGTGGCGTCATCGGCGGACTCGGCGGGCACTTCAAACGCGGCATCTCCAGAGGCGACGCCAAGGAGCTTGGCGACCTGATTGACGGCGGCCAGGCGACGCTGCTGGTGATCGGCGAGTCCCGCATCGAAGAGCAACTCGACAAGCTGCTCACCAGGGCAGAAAATTCCATCGAGAAGGAAATCGACCTGGACAACAAAGAGTTCGAGCGCGAACTCAAGGAGGCCGAAAAGACGGGCGCCAGCGTCGACTGACGCTTTCTGGCGGTTGTCGTGAAGTAGCGGCCGTGGAGCAGCACACGCAGGCTGACAGTGAGCCGGTACGGATCGTGCCGTACGACGATTCGTGGCCGGCCCGATTCGAGGCTGAGAGGGCGCTGCTCGAGACGGCGATCGGACGGTGGGTGACCGGCGGCATTCACCACGTCGGCAGCACGGCGGTCTCCGGGCTTGCCGCCAAGCCGGTGATCGACATCCTGGTCGGCGTCAAGGACCTACCGTCGTCACGAGCGTGCTTCGGGAAGCTGTCGCGCTGCGCTACCAGTACGCGCCGTATCGCACCGACGAGATGCACTGGTTCTGCAAGCCCAGCCCGGCGCATCGCACCCATCACCTGCATCTGATCCCCACCGCGTCGCCTCGCTACCGACAGGAGTTGGCCTTTCGGGACCTTCTGCGTGCACGCCCCGATCTGGCCGAGAGCTACCAGCGCCTGAAGCGGCGGCTGGCGGCGGAACACCGCATGGACCGCGAGGCGTACACAGAGGCCAAGCAGTCGTTCATCGCTGGCGCGCTGGCTGTTGACAGCACCTGATCGCCAGAGCCTGGGCACGACGCGGCACCGCGAATCAGCGGGATCGGTCTAAAGCTACGGGTTGACCGAGGCGATAAGGAGGTGAGATGCGGGTGCGATCAGGCTCGGCTGGGTCGCTGCTGTGCATGGGCATCCTCAGCGGTGTGCTCGCGCTGACGCCCGCGCCGGCGATCGCCGCGGCCGGCCGCGGGCCAGTGCTCGGGCCCTCCTACCACCCGGGCGGCGAGCCGCTCATCCTCGCCTCGGATGCGCACGGGGGGATCTGGTACGGAGGCGCGGCGCCCTACGCGGTCAGCGAAGAAAGCGAAGCTGAGTCCAGCATCTGGCATCTGTCGGCGGGAGGAGGCGTAACCCGACTCCAGTTGCCGACCAAGCCGGTGTCACGTTTCGCGCAGTACTTCGCGACCGGCGGGACGGCGTGGAGTGGTTCCTGGCCGAGACCGACATCAACGCCAGCGTGGAGCTGGGCCGGGTCTCGGCCTCAGGAGAACTCACACTGTCGCCGATCGCTCTCGAAAAGGGGGTGCGGCTGCGAGGGTTGGCAGTCGAGTACGCGCGGTGACGTGTGGAGCACCCAGAGCGGCACCAAAGGTCGATGGAGGCGCGCTGGAATCGTCCGGATCGCGCCCGACGGGCAGGTGACAGTGTTCAGGCGCGGCCTGCTGAAGGGCGCGATACCCTGCCAACATCGCGTCCGGAGAGGGAGGAACCCTGTGGTTCCTGGACGACGCGGGCCGGATCGGGCACGTGATCGACAGACGGGCAAATCGAGGAGCTGTGCCGATCGGGCGACGATCGGTCGTCGAGGAACGCGCGTTTGCTCCGATGCGGCCGCTGCTCGTAACGGCCGACCGACTCTGGTTCATCGCCGGATCGGAAACCATCGGAGAGATGACCACCGCGGGGAGGCTGAGATTTACTCACGCCGCTCCTCATATCGGGATCGAAGCTCAGGGGGGGCGTGACGGCGACCTCGTCGGACTCGCCATCGCTCCCGACGGAGATCTGTGGTTCACCCGGGATTCCGGTGAAGTCGCGCGGATCCAAGCAGACGGCCGGGTGCAAACGCTCACGAATCGGTTGATGGACGCGTACGGGATCGCGTTCGACGGCGAGCGGAAACGCATGGGTGGGCGAGGGTCCGGGCTACGAGCGAGGAGAGTGGCAGACACTCCGTTTGAGAACGTAATGCGGAAGCAGCAGATGGCGCTGCCGCGGATCGAACCTGCGCGCCTGGCGCAAATCGAGCCGAGCGGGCGCTGGGAGACAGTTCCCGCCGGCTCGCTTCCTGCCGGATTCCATCGTTGATCGGGGGTCGAACGCTCGCTCGTCTGGCTCGACTCGACTAAGCCGTTCGCGGTGAGCGAAGAAGGCGCGCTCTCCCACTGTGAACACAGGATCCGCCTGGGCCATGTGACCGGGCGGCTCCCGTGGACGGCGCGGGAGATGTGTTCGTGGTGGCACAGCGAGCCTGCACCGGGCCGCCGCACGAATGTTTACGTGGACCGTGACGATCACAGTGGCCGCCCCGAGCACGCCGCCGAGGCTGCGCCGTACCACGACCTTCAGCCCTCTGTACCGCTCGCGACGACTGCTGGCCTGGCGAGTGGCCACCGCCGCTCCCGCACAGGAAGGGGATCCGGGAAACCTACTACCCGCGTGCCTCCCGGGCCATCGCGATACGCGCAAGATCGTGTCGGTGGACTCGCAGGAATCGGAGTCCGGTGACAGCATCTGCCCGGATGGACTTACGCCGGCCACTACATCGCCTACGTGACCAGCTACGGCAGCAAGTACGGCAGCGGTCAGAGCCTCACAGTTGAGGACATCGCCACGGGCTCAGCAAGCACGACGGAAACCGATGCATACGCGTCCGGATACGACGGCGGGGCGGGGCCCGAGCGACTCCGAGGCTGGAACGGCTGGCGCCCCCCTCGGGCGCACGGTCCTCGAGGCTCGCGCTCTCGCCCGACGGCGCGGTGGCCTGGGTGGGGCGGAGCGAAGCCTCCCTCGGATCGCCAAGCCATTCGATCCTCTATCTGCGCGACCGCGACAGCATCCGCAGGCTCGCCGTCGCAAACCGGATCAGCGCCGTGCGCTTCTCCGGCGCGACGGTCGATGGCGCGAAGACGGACAAACGCGCTCGGCGGGCTGAGACACGCAGAGGGGACCACAGAGGTAGGGGTGGAGCGGCAGGCAAATTCTGCCTATAATGCAGGCATGCGCAAGAATCCAGTACACGATACGCGGCGTGCCGCCCGCTCTCGATACCGAGCTCCGCCGCGAGGCGAGCGAGACCGGCAAGACCCTCAATGCGGTGGTTGTGAAGACGCTCGAGAACGCGAAGCTGCCGTCGACAGGCAGCGAGCACGACGACCTCGACTGGTTCGTCGGGCACACGCCCGCCGATCGCGGCGACGAAGCTGACGCAGCAAGCGTGGCTCGACGCACTCTCCAGGTAGCGAGTGAAGCTCGCGCTGGACACAAACGCGTACAAGGCTCTGGGCGACGGCAATCGGCAACTGGCTGACGAAGCACGCACAGCCGCAGGCCGTCGGCCTACGGCTGATCGTGCTCGGAGAGCTCTGGTTCGGCTTCATAAACGGGACCAAACTGCGTCAGAACGCCGCGACGCTCGAGCGCTTCCTTGCTACGCCGCGCGTTCGCGTGCTCGAACCAGACCGAGCAGACGACTCACCTGTTCGGCGAGATCGCCACGCTGCTGCGGCAAGGTGGCAATGCGATTCAGCAAAACGACATCTGGATCGCGGCGCTGTGCAAACAACACGGATTCGCGCTCGCAACCCGAGACCGCGGCTTCCAATATGTCCTCGGACTCGAGGTCATCGACTTCACCGCGCAGGCGCCAGAGGCCCAGCCCTAGAGCATCATCGCCCTAGCCGTTTGTGGGCGTCCCGAGAAAATGGGCCGTCCGGGAATCGAACCCGGAACCTTGGGCTTAAGAGGCCGATAGAGGAGGCACCGAAACGGCCAAATACGGCCGATTTAGTCGGCCTCGACGCCCCTAAAACACTACGACTTTGGTTGGTTTGGTACCCAAAGCGGTACCCACTCGAAGGGTGGTACCCATGTGGTACCCACGCCGTGTAGACTCCCGATAGGCACCTGACAAGGGGTCCCGCGTGAGTGCCATCGCAGGGACCGTGGACACACCGGAGGCCCGGCATGTCGACCAAGAACCCCAGTGCAGCCGTGGTCGTCCGCGAGCACAACGGGCAGCCCTTCTTCGAGGCGAAGTTCCGCTACCGCAGCCGGCAGGTAAAGCGCCGCGTCGGGCCGGCCTGGCTCGATCTCGATACAGACACGGGCGACTGGCGCCCACGTCGCGGACGTGTACCCGAGGGCTCCTACGATCAGCGCGCGGCCCATGTCGCGGCGGCTTCCCTCGTAGACGCCTATGTGGCCGAAGCAGACGACCGCGAACGCACCGAGCGCGAGCACAAGGCCCGCGGCGTGACCTTCCGCGAGGTCGCCCACGAGTACCTGCGCTGGCTCGAGGACGTGAAGGGCGCGAAGCCCGCAACGTTGCGCAACCACCTGAGCGTGCTCGCCGACCCCGGCGTCCCGTACAAGCGCGGGAAGGGCACGACCACCGGCCACGTGATGACCGCCCTCGGGAACCGACCAGCATCGAGAATCAGCACACGTGACGTGGAGGAGTTGCTGGCGACGGTCAGCGCAACCGGCGTCTCGCCGCGCACCGTGAACAAGCACCGTGCGGTGATCTGTGCGGCCTTCAACTACGGCTGCCGTGCCTCGACCTACGGACTGGCAGCGAACCCCGCCTCCGAGGCCGACAAACGCCGGGAGCCGCTGCCGGGCGCATTGGTCTACTACTCGCCCGAGGAGGTCGAGGCACTCGCGCGGGCACTCGCCGACGGCCGGCACCGCGAGCCTTCGCGGCAGACCCTCGGCGACCAAGAGCGCGAGGCACGACACGCAGAGGATCAGCAGGACGCGGAGCTGGTGAGGGTCGCCGCATACGCCGGCCTGCGGCTCGGCGAGCTGCTCGCGCTCCGCTGGCGAGACGTGGACTTCGCAGGCCATGCCCTGACCGTGGGGCGCGCGATGAGCGCGGGCGTGGAGTCCTCCACAAAGTCAGGCAGGGTCCGTCGGGTGCCATTGCCGGACCAAGCCGCGGCCGCTCTCGATCGCCTGAGCAGGCGCGAGGATTTCACCGGAGCCGACGAGCGAGTGTTCTGCAACGCGCTCGGACGAACCCTCGACAGCTCCGCGTTGCGACGCCGCTTCAAGCGGGCGCGCGACGCCGCCGGCCTGCGGCCGCTGCGCTTCCATGACCTGCGCCACACCTACGGCTCACTGCTCGCCGCTGCCGGCGTGGACCTCGTGACGATCAAGAGCGCGATGGGCCACAGCGCACTCGCCACCACCGGACGCTACTTGCACGCGCGCCCCGCGAGTGAGCAGGCGGAGGTGTTCACTCGGGCGTTCCGGCCGTCGGTGCCTCTGACGACCGAGGTGTCCAGGCCCTCTACGAGCCCGCTTGCCTAGCCGTCAGCGCCTTGAGGGACTTTGACGCTAGCTCGCGTTGGCGGTTGCCTGAGCCTGACGTCGCCGGCGTGTGCGACGCGGCTCAGCCGCTGAAGCTATCCCAGGGCGAGTTCCCTTGCTGGAGTTGCACGAGCGGCAGAGCACCTGCAGGTTGGCGGGATCAGTCGAACTGCCTCCCAGCGACCACGGCGTGATCTTGTGGTCGATCGTCAGGTCTTCCGTAGCTCCACATCGTTGGCAGTGTCCTCCGTCTCGCTTCATCACCAATGCACGGACATCCGCTGGGATCTTGCCGTCGTCTATGTACGGACGCGCCAGTGCGGCGTCTTTAAAGCGCTCTGCTGCGGTGGGTATCCCGGCAGCGTGCAACCAGTCATACAGATCCTGTAGTTCGGAGTCGTCAAACGCCTTCCAGAGTGCCTGCGGGTCGAGCTGCGACAAGGCGACGGCGGCAGGCTCCCACGGAAAGCCAGTCCGCTCAGCGTTCTCGATCTCGTCGAAGAGTTCCTGCTTTTCTTCCAGCGGTCCTCGCGCCCAGTTCTCGACCCACTGTCGAAATCCGGCTCCGATCGCGCTGTCGTCGGGCACACTCATATCTCGCCTCCCTGTCGTTGCGCGTGCGGATTCTACCCTGGCGTGAAAGGTGGGCGGGCGGCAGGGCGGTCAGGCGCTTGTCAGCAGTAGGCTTTCGCCCGTGCGCATTCGAGCTTGTCTGACTGCGGTCGCCCTGACGTTGTCGCTGTCCGCGTGCGGAAGCAGCAGCAATAGCGGCGCGGAACTCGCGACCAACATACGCGAATCCCTCGGCGCGAAGTCTGTGCAGAAAATCGAATGCAAAGAAGCTGGCTTGAACGGCAAGGGCGAAAAGGTGCGGTCGTGTGAAGTCGCGTACACCACCGAATCCGAGAACATCGAAAAGACGGGGACCGAAACACTCTCATGCAACGAAACCCTCGAAGTCGGCCCTAATAACAAACCGATTGTCGCCCCCGCCGGCGCGCATACATGCACACCGACGGAAACGCGAACCTAGCCGTGGAGATGGGAGTCCTCAAGTACAGCCACCCGAAGTACTACGCGAAGCATCGCGAGCTGGTGTTCAGGTGCGCCTTGGTGCTCGTCTACTCCGTTGTCTCGGCGGTTCGGTAGAGGCCGGTCTTCCGCGATCCCTCACGCACCACGAGGCCGGCCTCGCGAAGGGCCGCAAGGTCTCGCTCCAGCGTCCGCGGTGCGATACTGAGCTTCTCCTGCAAGTCGCCAGCGTCTAGACCCCCAGCCTGGGCCAGCGCGTCGAGGACGGCTTGGCGGCGGCGAGCCACATCGCCTTTGCCCAAACCCGCTATCTCGCCACTTATCTCGCCACTTATCCCGCCACGTTGGCGGGATGGCGGGATATGCGAGCCGGCGAACGAAGGATGAGGCCACAGGGTCGCGGAAAACAGTGGACCGTCTCCATCGAAACCGGGCTCTGGATAACCTGCGGCCATCTCCGCTTCGATCTTCTCCCACGCGGTGCCGAACCGCTCCATGTAGCGGATGCGTCGCAGCACGCTCGCGATGCCACGGTTGCGGATCTTCGAGCGGCCGTTGCGGATGTCCTCGGTCGTCAGGCCCGGCAGCATCGGCCCCGGATTGACGATCTCGACCCGATCATCGAACACGAACACCTTGATCGTCTCCCCAGCCCTCGAATAGTCGGCGTGGGCGATCGCGTTGACCAACAGCTCGCGGACCATCACGGTCGAGTACTCGGACAGACGCTCGCGTCGAAGCCGCCCTCGCGGTATCGGCTCGGCCTGGCGGGTGTTCCGTCGAATGAAGCGGTCGGCGACATCGATCGCCTCCATCACCGTCAGCTCCTCCTCCGGATCGAAGATGTCCTCGATGTCGGCTGCTCGCGTCGGACCGGCGAACCTTGCCCCCTCGACCCGCGCGTCGCGGAAGAAGCGCCGCCGTATCGCGTCCTGGCCGAAGAGGATCACCCCGGCGTTGGTCGCCACCACCTTGCCCTGATAGCGGGTCAGGACGCCGAGGACCTCCAGCTTCGCGGCACGCAGCGGGACATCGTGACCCTCAAACGCCGCCGTCAACCGGGTCTTGTCCAGATCCCCGAACACCACCCCGGAGCGGGCGAAGAGATCGAAGGACTCCCCCGCGGCTTGCCGGCGCAGCTCGGCGAGCATCTCTGGCTCGGCCCGTCTGCTGGTCGAGCCGAGCCGGACGTACACACCCCGCTCGGGACCCTCAGCCCGCAAGTGAAACGGCGCCGGATGGTGCGCGACCTCGACCACCAACAGCTCTTGCTCGCCGTAAGACACCGCATATATCTCAGGAAGCAACTGCGGCTCGATGCCATCGCTGATGCTGCTCGAAAGACGCTCCTCCTCGCGCAACGGGTCCGCAACGCCGACCGCCGACCCATCGTCGTCCAGGCCGATCACGACGACCCCGCCAGCCGTATTGGCAAACGCCACGATGTCCTTGAGGACCGACTTCGGGGAGGAGAGATCACGCTTGAAGTCCAAACGAGGACCCTCTCCCCGTGCGATGGCGTCGGCGATCTTCATGCGCGCATCTTCTCAGCAACGGATCTCATCCACGGAGCCGCGGACCGCGAAAGGCTTGCGTGGCCTGCACTACCGCGATCAACCAGCAGTCCTCAACCCGCTGAGTCTCAGCCGCCGCCGACACTTCCAACCTCCCAGCAGTGCAGAAAGTCGTACAGACGAGATGCACAAGGATTGAGCGGGACCTTTAAGGGCCCAAACTCGTTGGCCGGTTCAGCGTGCTCACGGTCATTAACCACATGACGACCACAAAACCCACCAGCACAAACACGGCCGACGAGCGCACCCCCTGGTACACCCGATGAGCCGCCGCCTGAAGATCACATTGCCCGACGCACTCGCGACGCAACTGGACGAGCTGGCGGCGAACGCTGGCGAGCCAGTCGCGCGACTCGCCGGCCAGATGGTCCGCCAAGGTATTGCTGGAGCGGGTACCGGCGAGCACGTTCCTGCGGCGCAAGCTCAGCCGGCGCCTGTCGTACTCGACGTTTACAACGAGGACGAGCCCGAGCAGCGGGCGCCGTGGCTTGAGCCCTATGGCGGGGACAGGGAATGGCGCTCGTGGATGTGGGGCGGGATCGTGGCGCTCCACGGCCGCTATCCCACAGCGCTCGCCGACTTGAAAGACGGCTGGTGGGAGAGCGAGGCGCACGTCGAGACCCTGTGCGCCATAGTCGTATGGCGCCAGTTGATCGACGATGCCTGTCGAGACCCGCGCGAAGAGCTGGCCTTTCAGGTCAACCTTTCCGACTACGGCCACACCCTCCGCCAGGAAGGCGGCGGAGTCACCCGCGCCTGGATACCCGGCGCCCCGCCAGACGGGTGGGCCCGTTGATCCCAGAGGCAGCGCGAACGCGAAAAAGCAGCACTCAGGGAACACGCGAGTCGGCGGTCAAGGGCGCGCGAGGACTACGGGCAGCCCCAACGTCGGGAGTTGTGGCGGCCGGGTGGCCGCGGCTACGTGCACCGGAGGCGTCGGCTTCGCCTCCTTGTCGGCCCCAAAGTCGGTGGCGGGTGCAGGCAGGTCGAGGTCTGTAACCGCGATGGGCCCACCAACCTCACAACTGCAAGATCCTCGACCAATGGGCTCGACCGTCCGCCGACCGCTCACCGCCGCCGACGTGATGACCGCAGCCGAGGTCGCCGCCCTGCTGCGCGTACCGCAATCGACCGTTGAGGACTGGGCACGACGAGGCATCGTCCCCTCGCGGAAGGTCGGCCGGCGACGGCTCTACATCCGGGCGAGGATCGAGGCTCTGCTTCTCGAAGAGGACACCGGACTCAGCCCCTGAGGTCGGCACTACTCTGACGGAGCGTCGTCCGCCAGAAACGAGCCGGCGCCCGGGAAAACGCGTCCTGAGTGACTTTGGCACGTATACGCCGGTTGTGTGTGCAGAATGCGCCGGTGTCCATAGACGGGGAGTTCGACACCGCGATTGCGGCTGTGGAAGCGAGGCTTCGTGAGCTCGACGGTGCGCGCGAGGCGGCGACTCACGAGCTGGTCGAGCTCCGCGCCCAGAGCGAGCGGGCGATCTCAGACGGTGGAGCCGAGGATGAGCCGGATCGGGCGACATCGTGGACGCCGCAGCGCAAGGTCGCGCTTTTCGCCAGCCTCTTCCGTGGCCGCGAGGATGTCTTCCCGCATCGTTGGGAGAAACCGGCGAAGGGCAAGAGCGGGTGGGCGCCACGCTGTGACAACGAGTGGAAGGACGGTATATGCAACAAGCCACGCGTGAAGTGCGGTGAGTGTCCCAACCAAGCGTTCCCGGCCCCGGCTGAGGGCGAGCTGTTCAGGCATCTGCGGGGCCGCCATGTGATGGGTATCTATCCGCTGCTGGCTGGCGATATGTGTCGGCTGTTGGCGATCGATCTCGATGAACGCTCGTGGCGCGCGGATGTGATGGCATTGCGCGAGGCATGCCGCGAGCTCGGTCTCGTCCCGGCGGTCGAGCGTTCGCGCTCGGGAGAGGGCGCCCATATCTGGTTCTTCTTCAGCGAGCGGGTGCAGGCAGCGCTCGCGCGGCGGTTCGGATTGATGCTCCTGACGGACGCGATGGCGCGCAGCCCCACGCTGGGGATGGCGTCCTACGATCGCCTGTTTCCAAGCCAGGACACGCTGCCGAAGGGCGGCTTCGGGAACCTCATCGCACTGCCGCTCCAGCACGAGGCGCGCCAGCAGGGCAACACGCTGTTCGTGGATGAGCGCTTGGAGCCGTTCGAGGACCAGTGGTCCTATCTGGAGTCGCTGCCGCGGCTCGCCCCGGCTCGTCTGCAGGAGCTGGTGGCCCGTGGGCTCGGCGACGGCCGTGTCCTCGGCGTGTCCGAGGAGACGGAGAACAGTGATGCGCCGTGGCGCCCGGTGCGGCCGCTGACCGAGCGGCTCGCCGCCGCGAAGCTGCCCGGCATGGTGAGCGCGACGCTTGCCCAGCGCTTGTATGTGCGCAGCGAGGGGTTGCCACCGTTACTGCTGGACGCGTTGCGGCGGCTGGCGGCGTTCTCCAACCCGAAGTTCCTGGAACTACAGGCGATGCGTAAATCCACGGCGCTTACCCCACGCGTGATTGCTTGCTTCGAGCAGACAGGCGACTTCCTGGTGCTCCCGCGCGGATGTCGCGAGCCATCGGAAGAGCTGCTGGCCGGCCTGGGCATAGCGTTGGAGCTCTCCGACGAGCGCACCGACGGCGAGCCGCTCAAGGCGCGGTTCACGGGAGAGCTCACCGCCCGTCAAGAGCAGGCGATGCCGGCGCTGCTCGCCCACGAGCTCGGTGTCCTGTGCGCACCGCCCGGTATCGGCAAGACCGTCATCGCTACCCGGGCTGATCGCGGTCCGGGCACGCTCGACGCTCGTGCTCGTCCACCGCAAGCCGCTGCTCGAACAGTGGGTCAAGCGCCTGAAGGAGTTCCTCGATCTTGAGGCAGACGAGATCGGGACGATCGGCGGCGGTCGCGGCAAGCCCACGGGCAAGGTGGACGTCGCGATGGTCCAGAGCCTGGCTCGCCACAAGACGCTCGACCAACTGCTGGCAGGTTACGGTCACATCATCGTGGATGAGTGTCACCACGTTCCGGCTGTGACGACCGAGCGCGTCCTCCAAGCCTCACCCGCGCGCTACGTGACCGGGCTGACCGCCACACCGAAGCGCCGCGACGGACACCACCCGATCATCACGATGCAGTGCGGGCCGGTCCGCCACACAATCGAGCCCGACGCGACCCGCTCAGCACAGCCGCTCGTACTGCGCGTTGTTCGCCGTGACACGTCCTTCGACCCCGCAACGCTTCCCACCGATGCGAGTATTCAGGAGGTCTACGCCGCGCTCGCGACTGACGAGCGGCGCAGCGAGACGATCGCGAAGGACACTCTGGAGCTCGCGGCGCAGGGCCGCTGCCCGATCGTGCTGACAGAACGGCGCGAGCACCTGCAACAACTGGCCGAACGCCTTGCAGATATCCACACGCTCATCGTCCTACACGGCGACATGCGACCAGCCGAGCACCGTGCCGCGCTGGAGCAGCTCGCCAGCACGGACAACGACAGCGGGCGAGTCGTGCTCGCCACCGGCCGATACATCGGCGAGGGCTTCGACGACCCATGCCTCGACACTCTGCTGCTCGCCATGCCGATCGCATGGAAGGGCACCGTCGTCCAGTACGCCGGACGTCTCCACCGCGCCCATCCCGGCAAGCACGACGCCCTCATCTACGACTACGTCGACGCCGAGCTGCCCGTCCTGCGACGCATGTTCGCCAAGCGCCTACGGGCCTACCGATCACTCGGGTACGAGCTGACCGAGGCGACGGGAACACGGTGATTCCAGTTGTGAGGCGTAGATTGGGGCGTGCTGCTCGGTCATCCCAGCGAAGCGTCCCTCCTACCGAGCGGTAGCTTGCCTTCGGGCCGTCGCCGGGCGGCCAGAACGCCCTCTTGCGGCGCCCGTTTGGTACCCACGAGTGGTACCCACGAACTTTTGCGCCTGCGGATAGTCCGTCCAAATCTCTCCAAAACCCACCTATTTGCAGGCAATTCTCAAAATGGGCCGTCCGGGAATCGAACCCGGAACCTTGGGCTTAAGAGGCCCCTGCTCTGCCGGTTGAGCTAACGGCCCGTGCGCGCCGGCCGGCGAGATCTGCCGGCTGGAGCCACGATTCTACTTGCTCTTGGTGCCCGTCGAGGTGCCCGTGGACGAGGTCGTTTTGACTTCGGTGCCTTTGAGTTCGCCTTTGGAGTTCAGCTTGCCGACGTAGGTTTTGCCGTTCGTCGTGGTCGTGTACTGCTTTTCGCCGGACGGGTTTGCCTTGGCTTCGGCGAGCTCGGTTTTGACGCGAGCGCGGTCAGCGCTCGGTGACAGCGCGACGGCCTTTTCGGCGGCGAGATCACCAACACGCTGGTTGTTGGCTTTGTAGGCGTACTCGGCGAGCGCCGCGTACAGGGCAGCGTCGGTTGGACGGGCGACGATCGCGATCTGCAGGACTTCGACCTCCTTGGCCGGTTCGCTGAGGCCCGCTTCGCCGTACACCGTCTCCATCAGCTGCGCCAGTTCGGCGTTTGGTTTCGGCGGGTTCAGCGCGATGTAACGGCTCCACGCTTCGGCGGCTTCGCGGAAGATCGCCTTGCCCTGGGGGGTGGGCGTGCCCGCGGCGGTGGCGTACTTTTCGTTGCCGGCTTCGTGCACGAGCGTCTTCGTCAGGTTTTCCCACGCGCTGAGGCTGGTCGGTTGCGTCTGCGTGAGCTTGCGGTATTTGGCGATCTGGGCCGCGTAGCTCGCGCCGCTCGAGCCTTCGTTGCCCGTGAAGGCGCTGAAGATGCCGCCGCTGCCGAAGCCGCCGCCGACGCCGAGGCCGACGAATCCGAGCAGGAAGATCAGCGCGAGCCCGATGTAGATCACGCGCACAAGCCGGCGGCGGTGCCGGCCTCTGGTATCGAACAGCATCTAGCCCTGCAGCCTTGGGTCGGTGTGGTCGATCAGCTCCTGCACGGTCGGCTCTCCTGAGTCATGCGGTGGTGGCGGTTCCGGATCCTCCCCGAGATCTCCGGAGCCCGCCGTGGTCGTCGCGCTGCCCTCCTGCGGTCGGTCGCGCTGCGCGCGACCGACAAGCGCAGCGACCAGAATACTCGCCTCGTAGAGGAGGTACAGCGGTACCGTCTCGAGCAGCAGCGTGATCACGTCGCCCGGCAGGAACGCGGCGACCGCCGCACACGCCACGATCGCGTAGCGACGGCCCTTGCGCAGCTGTCGCGGCGTCACGATTCCCAGACGCGTGGCGCCGATGATCACGACAGGGACCTGGAAGATGAGCCCCATCGCGAGCAGGATGGTGGCGGCGAAGTTGTAGTACGGGTTCGCCTGCACGAGCGTGTTGAACTCGCTTGCGTTGAAGTTCACGAAGAAGCGGATCGCGGCCGGCAGCACCACGAAGTACCCGAACGCGACGCCGGCCGCGAACAGGAACGGGACGGCGATCAGCAGCGGCATCGCCACGCCGCGCTCGTGCGGTGAGAGCGCGGGCAGGATGAAGCCGTAGAGCTCGAACAGGATCACCGGCAGCGAGACGATCAGCGCGAAATACAGCGTCACCGTGATCGTCGTCGTGAACGGTTCGCCGATGCCGAGCGTGGCGGGGTTGTCTCCGACGGGGTTGCGGGGGATCTTGGCGACGTCGGCCTTGAGCTTGGTGATCAGCGGCGCGAGTTCGGCGCGGGTGCTGGCAGGCAGGCCGCTGTGCGGGTTGGTGAGCACGCCCACCAGCGCCTGCGTGGTGCCGGCCACGTTCAGCACCCCGCGCTGGGCGAGCACCGCCTGTCCGACCGTTCCCTCGCCCTTGGCGACCTGTTTCTGGGTCTCGGCCTTCAGCGGTTGGTTGATGATGCGCAGCAGCGCGTGGTTCTGCCAGAGGCAGAACCCGAAGGCGACCGCGAGCACGACGCCGCTGACGATCAGGCGGGTACGCAGCTCTTCGAGGTGGTCCACGAGGCTGAGTCGATCCTCGTGACCGATCGTGCGGATGGCACTGGCCATGGCCTTTGAACCTACCACCGGCCCAGTGTCAGCCCCCTTGGCTAAAGGCGCTGGCTTCGCGCGTCGATGACGACCCAGAGCAAGAATGGACTCCGAGAAGAACCCCGATATCCAGCGCCGCCCAGCGCAGCCGGCCGCCCACCAGACGGGCGCCGTCTACGGTGCGCCGGGCACCCCGGGTGCCGACGGCGCCTGCGCCCCGGCGCAGCTGCACATCTGCTTCCACTGCGCCGGCGAGCTCGTCTACCCGCTCGACTGGTCGGAGGAGGGCCCGCGCCACTGGCGCATCGTGCTGCGCTGCCCGGAGTGCGAGTCCCGGCGCGAAGGCGTGTTCGACCAGACGGCGGTGGAACGCCTGGACGACGAGCTGGACAGAGGCTCGAGCGCGCTGCTCGGCGATCTCAGGCGCATGACGCACGCGAACATGTCCGAGGAAATCGAGTTCTTCGCCCGCGCGCTCGACGCCGACCTGATCCTGCCGAGCGACTTCTAGCGATAACGCTCGACGACGGCGTCGGCGACCAGCCCCAGCAGCACCGAACGTCCGTCCGGAAGGATCCCCGGCAGCGCCGCCTTGGCCTCGGCGACGACCGCCAGCGCCTGCTCGCGGGCCTCGTCCAGCGCCCCCGTCGCCGCGATGCGCTCACACAGCGCCTCGGCCTGTTGCGCGCCGCCCACCCCGCTCAGCGATTGCAGGTCGAACGCAGCGAGCTCCGGCTCGCGTTCGCGCGCGAGGATGAACGGCAGCGTGACCGTGCCGTCGAGCAGATCGGTGCCGCGTGACTTGCCGGTGCGCTCGACCGGACCGGACACGTCGAGCACGTCATCGAGCATCTGGAAGGCGAGGCCGATGCGCCGGGCGAAGGCGCCGAGCGCGTCGGCGAGCTCGGGCGAGCCGTCGACGGCCGTCAGCGCGCCGAGCCGGCAGGCGGCCTCGAACAGCGCCGCTGTCTTGAGCTCGCAGCGGCTGCAGGTAGCGCTCCACGGCGACGTGCGCCGCGTATGCGTCCTCGCGCTGCAGCAGCTCACCTTCGGCGAGCGCCGAGCTTGCGTCCGACAGGGCGCACAGCTGCGCCACGTCGTCGTTGAGCGCGAGCTCGGCGAACGCTCGGGAGAACAGCAGATCGCCGGTCGCGACCGCCATCTGGCGACCGGCGACCGCCGCCACCGTCGGGTGGCCGCGGCGCAGCAGAGCGCCGTCGATGAGGTCGTCGTGTACGAGCGTCGCCGAGTGCACGAGCTCGACCGCCACGGCCGCGCGCACCAGGCGCTCCTCACCGTCGGGCGTCTGCGGCGGCCCGCCGGCCGACTCCGCCGCGAGCACCACGAGCAACGGACGCAGGCGCTTGCCGCCCGCGATCACGGTCGCGTTGGCGTGCGAGGCCAGCGGCGTGCCGGCCTCCGCGGTGACGCGCCCGAGGTGGCGCTCGGTGCGTTCCATCCGAGCCCGCAGGCTCTCGCCGCCGCGCCGCATGATCGCGTCGAGTCCGTCCACCTCCCCAGGTGGGACGCTGGCCGCCGTGCTGCTCACCGGGCTCATGATGCCCGACCACCCTCTGCGGCGCTGGCGTCCCCGCGGACGGTGCCGGCGTGGATCGCGACGATACCGCCGGCGGTGAGCAGGTAGCGGACCTCCGACAGGCCCGCTCGCTCGAGCTCAGCCGGCGAGCGCTGCCGGCCCGGGAAAGCGCTTGACCGAGTTGGGCAGGTAGGTGTAGGCGGCGGCGATCGAAGCGTCCGAGCTGCCACGGCGCGGGCGCGACAGCGAGGCGCCCACGCCCGCCACGCGCCCGAGCGCAGGGACGATCCGATCGAACCACAGCCCGTAGAACAGCGACAGCGGCGCTCGCGTGGGGGTGGTGATCTCGAGCACCACGACGCGGCCTCCTGGGCGCACCACGCGCGTCATCTCGGCAAGGCCGCGTGCGAGCTCGTCGAAGTTGCGCGCGCCGAAGCCGACCGTCGCGGCGTCGAAGGAGTCATCGGCGTAGGGCAGCTCCATCGCGTCGGCCCACTCGAAGCGCGGGCGCAGCAGCGAGGCCGTCAGCGCGTTCGGCCTTGGCGCGGGCGCGATCGAGCATGCCCTCGGCGAAGTCGCTGCCGATCACCTCGCCGCCCGGTGCGACCCGACCCGCGAGCTCGATCGCGAGATCGCCGGTGCCGGTGGCGACGTCCAGCACGCGGCTGCCCGGGCCTACGCGCGCCAGATCGGCCGCGCGCGCGCGCCAGCGGTGGTGCAGACCGGCGGTCATCAGCGTGTTCAGCGGGTCGTACACGCCCGCGATGCGGTCGAACATCGCGCGCACCTCGCCAGCCTGCAGCTTTCCGTCGCCGTCGCGCGAACGAGCGGGCACAGCGTGCTACTTCAGCGTCGAGAGGAAGTAAACGATCGCTTCGAACTTCTTCGCCGGCAGGTTCTTGTAGGACGGCATCGGCGCGGTCGGGTTGACGAGCGTGCGCGCGATCGCCCCTCGTGGCAACCGGGAGGCGATATGAGTCAGCGGCGGCCCCGGGCCGAGGTTGCCGTTGTGCGCGATCGTGTGGCACGCCTCGCAGCCTGACTGCGCGACCGCGAGCCGGCCCTCGTTCCACAGCGCCTCCGCGACGGGGCCGTCGCGGACGACGGCGTTCGACGGCTTCAGTTCGAGCGCATCGGGCGTGCCTGCCTCCGATCCCTGATAGGTCAGGAACGCCATCGCGAAGATCACCGTGACCGCGGTGATCGTCCCAATCGGTCGGTGCTCGGGCCGGCGCTCGGGCCCGCGGTCATAGAACGGCAGCAGGAACAGCAGGATCATCGCCAGCGTCGGCACCCCGATCGTCGCCATCTGCGTGAAGGCCGGGGTCCTGATGATGCGCAGGATGTCGAACAGGAAGAAGAAGTACCAATCCGGACGCGCGTCGTAGCTGGTGGTGGCGCCGTTCACCTTCGCGCCGAGCCCGTCGCCGAAGAACACCGCCAGGAAGATGATGATCGCCATCACCAGGCAGGCCATGCCGGCGTCCTTGGCGACCGCGTAGGGGAAGAACGGCTTGCCTTTGGACTTCAGGACGCCGTACTCGCGGAGGTATTCCTCCTTCTCGCGGTGGTTCATCGCGCGGTCCCGACCGCGAGCCGAACGCCTGAGTGTGTTCGTAGTGCGCACCGGGACTAGACCTCGGCCTCGCGCAGCTCGTCGCGCTTCTCGGCTTTGGCCCACGGCGGCGCGGTCGTGCCGAGCTTCGTCACTAGGTAAAGGTGCGCGCCGATCAACGCGGCCATCAACCCCGGGATCAGCAGCATGTGGATGGCATAGAAGCGCGACAGCGTGGTCGCACCGATTTCCGAGCCGCCGCGCAGGAAGTCACTGAGATACGGGCCGATCAGCGGTCCGGTGCCGTTGATGTTGACGCCGACGGTCGTCGCCCAGAAGGCCCGCTGGTCGAACGGCAGCAGGTAGCCGGTGAAGCCCATCGCCATCGTCAGGATCAGCAGCACCACGCCGATCACCCAGTTGAGCTCGCGCGGATACTTGTAGGCGCCGAAGAAGAACGTGCGCCCCATGTGCAGGAACACGAGCACCACCATCACGCTGGCGCCCCACTTGTGCATGCTGCGCACGAGCTGACCGAGGAACACGTCGTTGGTGATGTGGCGCACCGATTCGTAGGCGCCGCCGCTCGGGTCCGGGCGGTAGTACATCGCCAGGAACACGCCGGTGACTGCCTGGTTGAGGAACGCGAACATCGTCGCCGAGCCGAGCGTGTAGAACCAGTTGGTGCCCTTGGGCACCTTGCGGAACATCAGCCAGCGTGCGGCGCCGCTCAGCGAGGTCCGCTCGTCGACCCAGTCGACGACCGCGATGCCTCCCTGCCCGAGCTCCTCCACCGGGCCGCTCTTGCCGTTCTTCTCCCCGGGACGCGGGGGCGGCGTCTTCAGGGCGGACGGGAGCGGGGGGGCGGGTAGCTTCGGCACGATTCTCGCGGGTGCTCAGGCCGTCTACTTCTGGGCGTCAGGTCGCGACGGATAGAGGTACTGGCCGATGCCGTCCAGCGGCTCGCCGGGGTCGCGCGGCGAGAAGCGCCGCAGCAGGCTGTTGACGCTGTAGCGCGGGCCGAGTTCCACGACGTCGCCTTTGAGACGCGTGTAGAAACGGTCCAGCGGCCGCGGCGGCGGCCCCGAGACGCGGCGGCCGAGCAGGTCATAGACGCCACCATGGCACGGGCACAGGAAGCGCTCAGAGGCGGGCACCCAGCGCACAGGGCAGCCGAGGTGCACACAGCGATCGGAGATCGCGATGTAGGGGCTGTCGCGGTCGGCGGGATCGGTGTCGATCGCCGGGTCTTTCTTGCGTATGTAGGCGGTGGACTTGCCGGCATCGCCGATTTCGGGTTGGAGCGTGATGATCACCGGGATGTAGTTGGTTTCGGTGAACTGGTCGGTCGTTCCGACCGGCTGCCAGCTCATGCCGTTCTGCTTGAAGATCGGTCCGATCGCGAAGCCGAGCGCCGGCAGTACGAAGGCTGCGGTCGCGACCGCTCCGGCCCCGTTGGCGGTGACGGTCATGAACCTGCGCCGCGTGACCGTCTCGCCCTCGAACGCCCCCGGTATGCCTCGGTCGAGCGTGTACTTGGACTTCTGCTTTGCGCGCTTGTTGGCCACGGGCCGGAAAGAATACCGACGCGGGATTCAGGACGACGCGGCGGCCCCGGCGGAGCTTGTGCGCATCGCCTCGATCGCGTCCGGGCGCCCCGGCGAGCACCAGCTCCTTCGCGCGCGAATGCTCTTCGCTGGCTCCCCAGCCGACTGCGCGCGCCCCGGCCGCCCACACGGCGTCGGCCAGCTGGTAGCGCGCCGGCGCCCTGGGCGAGCGCGCTCAGCGTGATCGTGTCGGCGAGCTCGGCCACCGCGGCGGTGTCGCCGAGCGCGACCAGACGCGCGAGCCCGATCGCGTACAGACGGTCGCCGGCGAGCAGCCGCAGGTCGGCCTCTGCCACATGCACCACGCGAGGCGTGCCGTAGTGCAACAGGTATCCCTCGTAGATCGCCTCGACCAGCAGCTGGTACTCCTCGCGGCTGCCTGGCGGCGCGCGGTCCCTGGCGCGGCGATGCTCGCCGGGCTCGCAGGATGCACGCCACGCCGTCGAGCAGCGCCGGGCTCGACGAGCGCTGCGATCAGGCCGCCTTCGCTGCGCAGCAGCGCGCGCAGCGACTCCAGCGCGCTCCGCGTCGCCGAATCGCCGGTTGCGCTCATCGTCTACCTGCCGGCTGCCGAGCCAGGCATGCGAAGGCGGCGGCGGCGGCCTCCACGGTGCGCTCGATCTGCTCCTGGGTGTGTGCGAGCGATGGAAACCACGCCTCGAACTGGGACGCCGGCGGGTACACGCCGCGCGCGAGCAGCTCCCGGCACCACGCGGCGTAGCGCGTCGAGGTCGCAATTCTGCGCGTCGGCGAACGAGGCCACCGGCTCGCTCGCTGAAGAACACCGTCATCAGACCCGGCACGGTTGCCACCTGGATCGGATGGGCACTCGCTATCCGCGGCCGCCTCGCGCAGACCATCGGCGAGGCGCTCGGTGATCGCGGCCAGGCGCAGGTAGGCGGGCTCGTCGAGCAGCTCGAGCGTGGCGAGGCCGGCGGCGACTGCCACCGGGTTGCCCGACAGCGTCCCCGCCTGGTAGACCTCGCCGCTGGGGGCGAGCATCCGCATCAGCTCGCCACGCCCGCCGACGGCCGCCGCTGGCAGGCCGCCGCCGATGATCTTGCCGAGAATCACGAGATCGCCGTTCACGCCGAGCAGCTCCTGCGCGCCGCCGCGCGCGACGCGGAAGCCGCTGATGACCTCATCGAGCACGAGCAGCGCCCCGGTTGCGTCCGCGCGCTCGCGCAGCAGCGCCAGGAAGCCGATGTCGGGCGCGACCACGCCCATGTTCGCGGGCAGCGGCTCGGCGATGATCGCGGCGAGCTCATGGCGCTCGGTGGCAGCGACGAGCGCGTCGCTGTCGTTCCACGGCACCACGATCGTCGCCGCGGCGGCGCTCGCCGGCACGCCGGGGCTCGCCGGCAGCCCCTGCGTCGCCAGGCCTGAGCCCGCCTGTGCGAGCAGACCGTCGGCGTGCCCGTGATAGGCGCCTGCGAACTTGAGGATCGGCTCGCGCCCGGTGGCCGCGCGCGCGAGCCGGATCGCGGTCATCGCGGCCTCCGTGCCGGAGGAGGTCATGCGCAGCATCTCCACGCCGTCCATCCTGCGCGCGACCTCGCCGGCGAGCTCGACCTCGCCGGGCGTCGGCGCGCCGAAGCTCGTCCCCCGAGCCGCCGCCTCAGCGATCGCCGCCACGATCTGCGGATGCGCATGCCCGTGGATCAGGGGGCCCCACGAGCAGACGTAGTCGACGAAGCGGTTGCCGTCGACGTCGATCAGTTCGGCGCCCTCGCCGCGCGCGATGAAGATCGGGTCGCGCCCGATCGAGCGCATCGCGCGTACCGGCGAGTTGACGCCGCCGGGGATCGACCTCGAGCGCGCGGCGGTAGAGCTCCGACGAGCGCGTGTCCTTGAGCGAAGCGGTCACGAGCAGCGGTGCCGGACGCGCGAGCGTGGCGCGGCACGCTCAGGCGTGCGCGCGCTCCCAGTCCTTGAACTCGTCGGTGAAATACAGCAGCCGGATCTTCTTGAACTCGGTTGAGGAGTAGAGCGTGGCGCGATCATCGATGCCGGTGCTCTCGGCGATCGAATCGAGCACGGCGTCGCACTCCTCCTTCGAGCGCCCGTGAGCCATGGTGAAGACCGAGTACGGCCAATCCTCGTAGGTGGGTCGCTGATAGCAGTGGGAGACGCCGCGCACGGCGGCCATGCGGCAGCCGATCTCGAAGATCTGCTCGTGAGGGACGTTCCAGACCCCCATGCCGTTCGCGGAGAAGCCGGCGCGACGGTGGTAGAGGATCGCGGCGACACGGCGCAGGATGCCGCGCTCCTGCATACGGGCAAGATGGTCGAGCAGCCGCTCCTGGGCCATCCCGAGCTCTCCGGCGGCGGGCGCATATGGTTCCTCGATCACCGGCATGTCGCCCTGGAGCGCCCGGATGACGGCGATGTCGAGCTCGTCGTAGGCCTGGGGCCCGAGCTCGATCGGCTCCTTGATCTCCGCGGCGCTCGAGAGCGCGTCGGTGCCGCCCTCCATCTCCAGGTCCATGCGGATCTTGAACAGCCGCAGCGTCGGCAGCTGGCGCACGGACTCGGCGCCGGCCTCGCGTGCGAGCACTTCGAGCGTGCCCTCGAGGCCGAGCTTCGAGTCCGGCTCGGTGGCGATCGTGAACCACAGGTTGAACTCGTGGTTGCGCAGGTAGTTGTGCGAGACGCCGGGATGCCGGTTGATCACCTGCGCCGCGCGGTGCGGGTGCTCGGGATCGACCTTGGCGGCAACGAGCATCGAGGAGTAGCCGAGCGCGCGTGTGTCGAAGATCGGCGTGACCTGGCGGATGATGCGCTTCTCGAGCAGGCGCCGCACGCGCTGCATGACCTCGAGCTCGGGGACGCCGGCGTGCTCGGCGACGTGCAGGTAGGGGCGGGGCGCGATCGGGAAGCTCCCCTGCATCAGGTTGAGCAGCCGCCGGTCGAGCTCATCGAGCGCAATCGCAGCGCCGTCCTTGCGGCTTCTTGTCTTGATGCCCGCCCGCCCAGGCGCGGTGGTTGCGCGCGTCGGGTCGGCGACCTCGGCGAGCGGCGCCGCGACGGCGTCCCGCGGCTCGGTGCTCATGTCTGCTCTCCAAGCCATCGGGCGGCGTCCTTTGCGTGGTAGGTGATGATCGTGTCGGCGCCGGCGCGGCGCAGGGAGGTGAGGATCTCGAGCACGGTGGCGCGCTCGTCGAGATAGCCCGCGGCGGCCGCCGCCATGACCATCGCATACTCGCCGCTGACGTTGTACGCGGCCACGGGCAGGCGGGTGGCGCGCTTGACCGCGCGGATCAGGTCGCCATAGGCGAGCGCGGGCTTGACCATGACCATGTCGGCGCCCTCCTGGACGTCGAGCAGCGCCTCGCGCACGGCCTCGCGACCGTTGGCGGGGTCCATCTGGTAGCCACGCCGATCGCCGAAGGCGGGCGCCGAGTCGGCGGCCTCACGGAACGGCCCGTAGAAGGCCGAGGCGAACTTGGCCGAGTAGGCGAGGATCGGCGTGTCGGCGAAGTCCGCGCCGTCGAGCTCCTCGCGGATCGCACCGACACGACCGTCCATCATGTCCGACGGCGCGACGATGTCGGCGCCGGCGCGCGCGTGGCTCACCGCTGTCTGTGCCAGCAGCTCGAGCGAAGCGTCGTTGTCCACCGAGCTGTCCTCGCGCAACACGCCGCAGTGCCCGTGGGATGTGTACTCGCAGAGGCACACGTCGGTGATCACCAGCAGCTCCGGTAGCGCCTGCTTGAGCGCCCGCGTTGCCAGCTGCACGATTCCCTCCTGATCCCACGCGCCGGAGCCGTGCTCGTCCTTCTCGGCGGGCACTCCGAACAGCATCACCGCGCGGATCCCCAGGGCGACCGCGTCCTGCGCCTCGGCGACGAGCGCTGACAGCGACAGGCGATCGACGCCGGGCATCGTGGCGATCGGCTCACGCCCTGAGGCGGACTCCGAGACGAACAGCGGCAGCACCAGCTGGTCGGCTCGCACGTCGGTCTCGCGCACCAGGCCACGCAGCCCTGCTGTCGCGCGCAGCCTGCGCATACGCGTCTGTGGAAAGGCCATGGCCTTCGAGGATACCCCGCGGTGAACGACAAATGGCCGCCGCTGCCGACGCCGGCGGGGAGCGGGCGGCGTGCGTGAAGGCGCTACTCGATGTGGCGCAGGCCAAGTCGCGCGAGCGCTGCGAAGGCGACGGTGAGCACGGCGAGGTGCACGAGCGTGAGGGCGATCGCGGGTGACGCGCCGTTGACGGCGGCGTCCAGCGCCTGCAGCGCGGCCTTGAACGGGAACACGAACGAGATCGCGGCGATCACGTCGTAGAAGCCGGCGGAGACCGAGCCTGCGGGCACGAGCGCGAGGAACGCCAGCGGCAGCGACAGCGCGAACGCGAGCAGCGAGGCGGCGCGGACCTCGCGCGCGAGCGCGCCGATCGCGACGCCGAGCGCGGCGAATGCGAGCGCGCCGAAGGCGAGCGCGGCGAGCCACAGGCCGGCGCGGCTCCAATCGAGCGCGACGAACGCGCCGATGCCGGCGAGCATCGCCAACGCGATCACGAAGGCGCAGCCGGCGGCCAGCAGGGTCTTCTCGGCGAGCAGCGCCTCGCGCGAGATCAGCGACCGCTTCGCGCCCGGCGCCCGGCGGATGAGGCGTGCGAGCGTGTGCTCTTCGCGCTCGAGCGCGACGCCGCCGGCGGCGAGCAGCACGCACACGAACATCAGCGAAACGCTGACCGCGACCACCACGGCGAAGGCGTTCAGCGGCGTGCGGCGGCCGTGCAGGAGCGTGCTCTTGACGCGGATCGGCTGGCTGATCGTCGACAGCACGCGCTTGGCGAGCGTCAGGTTCTCGGCGGCGAACCCGGCAAACGCGTCCACGCGTTCCAGCTGCGCGCGGACGTGACCGGGCGGCTGGCGCGCGATGATGCCGCCCAGCGTCGAGGGAATCTGGCTGAGGCCGATGAGGTTTTCCGGAGCGCCGATGCTGCCGAGCTTGCCCCCGGTGAGCAGGGCGCCGATCGCGACCCCCGCGGCCTTCTGGATCTGTTCGGAGAAGGCGAGGTTCGCATGGGCAATCGCAGCATTGAGTGTCGAGCGCACGAGCGACTGCTCGAGCGCGTCGCCGTTGTAGAGGATTTCGAGCTGGGCCGGCTCGACGTCGGACGCGAGCCGCGCAGCGATGTCGGGGGGGATCACGACGGCGGCGAGCACGTCGCCGGACTGGACCTTCGCGATCGCCTGCGCGCGCGTGGGCACGTGCACGGCGTCGACCTGGTTGAAGAGCTGCTGGGCGTACTGGCTGACGGGTACTCGCTGCTCGCCGACCTGCAGGGTCTCTCCGGGCGGCGTCTCATCGACGATCGCCACGCGCGGGCGCGAGGGGCTGCGCGAGATCGCGAAGCCGATCAGCAGCGCGATCGCGACGGGATAGACGACGAGCAGCGCGAGCAGCAGCCGCGAGCGGCGCAGGATCAGCAGGTCCTTGCGCAGCAGTGAGCTCACGGCGTCCCGTCCGGGTCTGCGGGTGCGCCTGCACCGAGGAAGCGCACGAGTGCGCGCTCGAGGTCGCCGCCGGCTTGCTCGCCGCCGTGCTCGAGCAGCGTCGCGGGCGCTCCGTCGAACAGCAGCTGCCCGTCGGCAAGGACGAGCACACGCCCCGCGTAGCGCTGCACCTCGCTGACGTTGTGGGTCGAGAACAGGACGGTGGTGCCCTGCGCGACGCGCCGAGCGAGGAACTCCCACAGGCGCTCGCGCTGGCCTGGGTCGAGCGCCGCGGACGGCTCGTCGAGCGCGAGCACGGGCGGGTCGCCGATCAGGCCGAGCGCGACGTTCACTCGCTGGCGGTTGCCGCCGGAGAGCCGTCCGACGGGCTCACGCGCGCGCTCGCTGAGCCCCGTCTGCTCGAGCATCCGCGCAACCGCCGCGCGCGGGTCGGCGAGTCGCTCCAGGCGGGCGAACAGCTCCAGGTTCTCGATCACGGAGAGCTTGGAGTACAGCGCGGGATCCTGCGGCGCCCAGCCAATCCGCCACGCGTCTGCGGCGTCGCCCTGGGTGACGCGACCGGCGCTCGCGGTCTGGATCCCGGCGATGATCGACAGCAGCGTCGTCTTGCCGGCGCCGTTGGGGCCGACGACTGCAACCAGTTCGCCGGCGCGCGCCTGGAAGCTGACATCGCGCAGCGCCTCGAGCTCGCCGTAGCGCTTGGCGAGCCCTGTAACGCCGAGGACGGCGCTCACAGCAGCGGGCTTTGGCTGCGATCCCAGCTTTCGAGCGTCAGGTGGCGGCTGAGGTAGACGGCGGTCTCGCGCAGGACGGCGACGATCGGCAGCGCCAGCAGCGCGCCGAAGATGCCGTCGAACTGCAGTCCCAGCAGCAGCGCCAGGATCACCAGCAGCGGGTTGATCCGCAGCGTGTGCCCGAAGATCTGCGGCGCGACGACGTGACCCTCGAGCTGCTGCAGGCCGATGAACAGCAGCACCAGCCACACGGCTGAGATCGGTTTGGTGAACAGCGCGACGAGCACCGGCGGTATCGCGCCGAGGATCGGGCCGACATAGGGCACGAGCTCCATCGCGCCGTAGAAGACGCCGAAAGCGACCGCGTAGGTCTGCCCGTCGGGGAAGATGCCGAGCACGCCGAATATGTACAGCGCGATGCCGGCGGAGGCGCCCATGACGGTGCTGAACAGCAGCTGACCGCCGACGTAGCGCGTGACCGCGCGCTGGACCAGGTGCGGGTAGTCGTCCGTCTTGGAGCCGTCGCCGTCGGGCATCAGCCGCCGTACGAGGGCGCCGATCTGCCGGCCGTAGAGGAGCATGTACACCGACAGCACGAACACCAGCACGAGGTCGAAGATCGCGCCGGCGGCTTCGGTCGCGAGCGCACCGCCGAACGACGCCAGTTTGCTCGCTTCCTTGGCGACTTTGCCCTCGATGCTCTGCAGCGCGGTTTTGCCCTGTTTGACGAGTTTCAGGTGGATGCCGTGATGGTCGAGTTCGGTCTGCAGGGTGGCGATCGTTTTGTTGGCTTCGTTGACGATTTCGGGGAGGTTGTGGGTGAACGTGCGCACCTGATTGGAGATAGGGTTGGCCAGCAGGAAGCCGATGCCGGCCAGCGCGAGGAAGAATGCGAGGTACACGGCGAGCACCGCGAGCCCGCGCGGGACGCGCGCGCGACGGTGGAGGAAGGCGACGGCCGGATTGAGGATCAGCGCGATGAGCCCGGCAATGATGAAGATGACCAGCACTTTGCCCGCGGCTTTCGCCAACGCCCACAGCGCGAGCAGCGCGAGCGGGAGCAGCACCAGCTGCACCCAGCGCGGGACGACCACCCGCGCCGGCTCGGCTGGCGCCTCAGGCGCCTGGTCCGTCAGCTCGCGCTCGTGCTCGGCGGGGGCTCGGCCCGCTCGCCGGCACCCGCGGGGGCTTTCCCCGAGGCGCCTGTCACCTGCCTCCCGTCATCGCCAGAGTATGGCTGAGCCCGAGGCGGCGCCCACGCCCGCTGGCGTTGCGCGCATCCTGTTCGTCGGCGACGTCGTGGGCGGGCTCGGGCGCAACACCCTGCTCGACTGCCTGCCGGTCCTGCGCGAGCGACTACAGCCGACGTTCGTGGTCGTCAACGGCGAGAACGCCGCCGGCGGCCTCGGGATCACGCCGAAGATCGCCGAGCAGATGTTCGCGGCCGGCGTCGACGCGATCACGCTCGGCAACCACACCTACCACCGCCGCGAGATCTACCCGTATCTGGAAAGCCACGAGCGCATCGTGCGGCCGGCGAACTTCCTGCGCAGCCAGCCGGGCCGCGGCACGTGCGTGGTCGAGCACGACGGCGTACGCCTCGGCGTCGTGAACCTCAGCGGCAACCTCTACCTGCGCGCCGGGCGCTCGGCGTTCACCGAGATCGAGGTGGCGCTCGGCGAACTGGGGGAGGTCGACCACATCCTCGTCGACATGCACGCCGAGGCGACCTCCGAGAAGGTGGCGATGGGCTGGCACCTCGACGGTCGCGTGACGGCGGTGGTGGGCACCCACACGCACGTGCCGACCGCCGACGCGCGCGTGCTGCCGGGCGGCACCGCCTACATCACCGACGTCGGCATGACCGGTCCGCGCGGCGGCGTGATCGGCGTCAAGCGCGAGCAGGCGATCGAGTCGCTGCTGACGCAGATGCCGGTCCGCTTCGAGACCTCCGAGGAGGACCCGTGGCTGATGGGCGTGCTGATCAGCTGCTCACAGCCGCTGCGCGCAGACTCGATCGAGCAGGTGCTGATGCCGCGAGGAGCTGCGGGGCCGCAGGATCGCTGAGACGCCCCAGCAGCGCGATGATCACGAGCGGGAAGAACCAGGGGATGTACAGGTAGAACCAGTGTTCGATGCCGAGCTGCTCGGCGATGAGCACCGCCGCGCAGGCGGCCGCCAGGCCGACCACGTCGGGGCGGCGCGGCATGACCGCGAGCGCCAGCGCGAGCACGACCGCGATCACTCGACGACGTGCTCGAGCTGCGTGCCAGCCGTACAGGCCCCACACCGAGAACGGCGAGCCGCGGTTGGCCTGGTAGGCGATCGTGCGCTCGTAGATCGTGTGCAGCGAGTCGTGGCGCGAGCATCGGCAGCGAGACGGTCGCGATGGTGGCGGCGAACGCGAGTGCATAGAGCGCCAGGGCGCGCCCGCGCGTCCTCGCGCGGGGCTCTCAGACAGCCCGTGCGTGGCGAGCAGCGGCGCGAGCGCGAGCGGCGCGAACTTGGTCAGCCCGCGAGCGCCGACAGCACGCCGCGGCCGGCGATCGCGAGCTGCGAGCGATAGCTCGCGGCGAGCACCGCGGCGAGCACGAGCGCCGCGACGAGGCTGTCGTTGGAGTTGCTCTCGAGCGCGAACAGCGTGAACGGATAGGAGACCCAGGCGTAGGCGAGCGCGACGCCGAGCGTGGGGCCGCGCATGCGCCGGCCGATCAGGAACAGCAGCGCGGTGGCGAGCAGGTCGAAGAAGATCGCCGCGGCGTGCGCCGCGGGCAGGTCGTCCCAGTTGCCGCTCCAGCCGAAGATCTGCTCGAACGGGACGTAGGCCTCGTAGTTGACCGGGCCGTAGGTGTCGCCGTGTTCGTTGTCGGACGGATAGTCGCCGTACAGCGGCTTGCCGGTGGCGATCCGCTGCGCGCCGATCACGCCCGCGTAGCCGACGTCGATGACGTTCGAGTCGGTGACGTTGAGCGCGATGCGAAAGCCGAGCAGGAAGACGACGCCGAGCGCCAGCCAGGCGTCCGGAGACGAGCAGGCGCAATGCGGTGGTGCCCGGCGTGCTGAGCGTCCCGCCCCCGCGCGCGTGCGCCGCAGCAGCGCGAGCATGCGCGCCAGCAGGTACAGCAGCGGCGGATAGGCCAGCGGCACCGACGCATAGATGTGGGCGTGGTTGAAGAACGCCAGCGAGACCGAGAACGACAGCAGCACGAGCAGGTCGAGGTGCAGCAGCGAGAACGGCCGGCGGAAGTTGACGAACGGGAGCACGAACAGCACGCACAGCGGCAGCCAGATGTACAGCGCGTTGACGTGCCTGCCGAACGCGCCGGGGTAGCCGCGCGCCATCGTCCACGCGACCTGGAAGCCGGTCCACTGTTCGACCACCCGCCCGGAGACGTCGTCGATGATGACCAGGCCGATCTCCTTCTTGCCGCCGAGCGTGAAGTAGCTGACCTGCCATTGGAACGCCCCCCTTCAGGTAGACGTCGCCGAAGGAGCCGCGGTGTTCGCGTGCGCAGCGCGCGCATCTTCGGCAGGCGGTTGGCGATCGCGAGCACCTGTTCCGCGGACAGCCGGTGCGCGGCCGGAGGCACGTTCGGAGAGCGCCACCGGGACGGGCGTTTCCGAGTTGGTGGTGCCCGCGAGCGTCGACGTGCGCGTGCTCCCGGCGCGCGAGCCAACCGGCTGCGCGCTCGCTGGCTGCGCCGTCGTCGCTGCCGTGCTCGCGACGGGCGTGGCATGCTCGCAGCGGCGGGGATCGCTGCGAGCAGCGCGATGCTGCGGCCGCCGCGCTCGCCTGCAAGCGTTTTGCGAAGACGCATCGGGCGAGAGTAACGGGGTCGGCGCGACGGTCCGGCCACTACGCCGGGCGCGCCGACGTGGCGATGGCTATACAGGCGTCGTCATACGACCGCCGCTCACACCGGCGACGTGGGCCTCGCGCGATCGAGGCCGAAGTGACGCAGCACGAGCGGCGCGACGTCGCGGATCGCCCACTGCGCCGGCTCGCGGCTGCGGCAGCTCGACGCCGCTGAGCACGAGCGCGCCGAGCGAGTCGGAGGCGTGCAGCGAGCCGTGGCTGCCGCCGCCGACGTGGGCCTGGCGCCCCCAGTCGATGAACTCGTAGCCGGGGGCGGCGGACAGCAGCACCTCGCCGGAGGTGGGGCAGGTGAGCGCCGCACCACACGCGGGCGAGCGCGTCCGGGTAGGCGGGGTGAGCAGACGCGCCGTCCTGCAGGCTGGCGTCGATCACGGCGAGCGGGCCGTCGATGCTCCAGCGACGTCCGCGCGGGATCGAGCACGTTCGCGTCCGCCCGCCGGGGGCGAAGCGCAGCTCGCCGTGGCGCGGGCTCGCGATGACGCCCTCGCGGGGAGCGTCGTGCGGCGTCGCGCTCGAGCCACAGCACGAGGTCGACGCCCTCGATCGCGAGCGCGCGCGCCACGACCGAGGCGCGCATCGCGTCGCGCTCGGTCTCGTGCAGCGCGTAGACCATCGCGGCGCGCTGGGAGGGGCAGACGGCGATCCGCGGCTCCCGCGCAGCGCGATCCGCCGCCCTCGGAGGAGCGCGCCGGGCCGAGCACGCCCAGCTCGGCGAGCTCGTCCTGCAGCGCGATCGTGTCGGTGACGGGCGCCTGCGAGTGGTCGGCCATCACGATCACGGCGTGCTCGGCGAGGAACTCGCTCGACGCCGCCGGCGGCGTTCATCACGCGCGCGAGCTGCAGGTCGGCCTGGGCGATCGACTGGACCTGCGCGTCGGGCCCGTGCTTGTGCGAGTACCAGTCGTTGTCCGGCAGCGACAGCAGCAGGAAGTCGAACAGGTCGTGCTCGACCAGGTAGGCGGACACGCAGCCGGAGTGGCGGTCGCGCACGCCCGGCATGCCCAGGCCCGAGCGGCAGCCGGTGCGCCGCGAGGCGAAGATGTCGGCGTAGAACAGCTCGCGCGGGCCCATCACCGGAGTGGCGCATGCAGCGCCGAGGCGACGCGCGTGAGCGCGGTGTCGCGCTGGGGCTCGTGGCGGTGGCGGCCGCGGTACATCAGGTAGGTGGTGCCGGCCGTGCGCACGTCGGCGTCGTCGAGCGTCTCGAACACCGTCGGCGTCTGCGACGAGAGGTGCGCGCGGTTCATGTTGTAGACCGTGTCCGTGAGCTGGCGCGCGATGCCGAAGCGCTGCGCGGCGCGGAAGCTCGAGCCGTACTCGACGTAGCGGTGCTCCTCGCGGTGAAACCAGTTCATGGCCGGGATGTCGATGCGCGTCCTGGCCCGACGCCGGTGACGATCGAGGCGGCGCACACGGGCGTCACCGACGGAAACGCGGCGACGCAGTCGGGCACGTAGTGCCCTCCGCTGCACGAGCCGCTCGAGCACCGGCGCGGCGCCCGCGGCGATCGCGCGCTCGAGCATCGCCGGCGCCATCGCGTCGATCACGCACAGCACGAGCTTGGTGCAGAGGAGCTCACAGCCGCGACATCAGCGGCGCAGGATGCGCAGCCCGGCGTACTTTTCATCGCCGCGCGCGCGTCCGCGCCAGGCAAACCAGGCGAGCAGCGCGAGCGCCACGTAGCCGAGCGGATGCAGCAGCGCGACGAGCGCCGCGAGCAGCAGCGCGGCGGCGTCGAGGTAGACCGTCAGCGCCTCGCGCGCGGCGCGGTCGGCTCAGGCGCGAGCGCGCGCGCAGGATCACCGGCCAGGACGCGCGCTGAGCGAGGCCCGCGAGCAGGATCCCGCCGAGCAGGCCCGGCCACCAGGCGTCGCCGTGCGCGGCGAGCGTGCCGGCGAACAGCAGCGCGCCGGCGCCGAGCCCGAGCCCGGTCAGCGACGCGGCGAGCGGGTCGCTGCGCCGCGCTGCTCGCGCCGGGATCGGCGATCGGGGCGAGCCTCAGCAGCGAGCTGCAGCGCGTAGGAGAGCACGAGCGCGAGCGCACGACGAGCAGCCACCAGCTCGCCTGCAGGAAGTGGAAGCGGCCGTGCGCGAAGCTCACGCCGAGCGCTCGGCGGAGGCGAGCGCGCCGGCGAGCAGCACCGGCAGGAACGGCCGCAGCCCGCAGGCGGCCGCGAGGCCGGCGCCGAGACCGATGTAGAAGAAGATGCCGTTCATGCGCGCGTGCGTGCGGAGGTGCGCTACCGTGCGGTCGCGGCCGCTCTCCGGTCGGCCAGGACGATAGACGACCTGTCCGGCGGTCAGACGGTCGGCGTCGCAGGAACCGGGCAGCGCGGCGGCGAATAGAGGCTACACGCAGATGGAGCGATCGACCAGCGCAAAAGGCGACGGGCGGCGGACCCGGCCGGCGGCGCACGAGCTCGCGCGCTACGAGGCGCTGTTCGCGGCGCGCACGCGCGGCATGAAAAGCTCGGCGATGCGCGAGATGATGGCGCTGACCGAGCGCCCGGACGTGATCTCGCTCGCCGGCGGCCTGCCCGACACGAGCACGTTCGCGCCGGAGCTGTACGCGAAGCTGATGGCGCAGGTCGCCGCCGAGTCGACCGCGCGCGCGCTGCAGTACGGGCCGACCGAGGGGATGGCCGCGACGGTCGGCTGCATCGTCGAGGTGATGGCGCGCCGAGGGCACGCTCGTCGACCCCGCCGAGGTGATCGTCACGACCGGCGGCCAGCAGGTGATCGACCTGGTGTGCAAGACGCTGATCGATCCCGGCGACGTGATCGTCGCCGAGGCGCCCACCTACCCGGGGGCGGTGCCGACGTTCAGCGCCTACCAGGCGGAGGTCGAGCAGATCGAGATCGACGCCGACGGGATGCCGATCGACGCGCTCGAGAGCACGCTCGACCGTCTCGCAGGCCGAGGGCCGCCGGCCGAAGTTCATCTACACGATCCCCAACTTCCAGAACCCGGGCGGCGTGACGATGTCGCTGGCGCGCCGCCGGCGCCTGGTCGAGGTCGCGCGCGAGCGCGAGCTGCTGGTGCTCGAGGACAACCCCTACGGCCTGCTGCGCTACGAGGGCGAGCCGCTGCCGACGCTGTACTCGCTCGACGCCGAAGGCCGTCGGCCGTGGCGGCGCCTCGGACCTCGTCATCTACCTGGGCACGTTCTCGAAGATCCTCTCGCCGGGGCTGCGCCTGGGCTGGGCGGTGGCGCCGCGGCCGGTGCTCGAGAAGCTCAACCTCGGCAAACAGGGCGCCGACCTGTGCTCCTCGCCGGTGACGCAGATGTTCGTCGCGGCCTACTTCGCAGAGCCGGGAAGCGAAGGCCGCCCACCGGGTCCGGCGTGGCTCGAGTACGTCGAGCGCCTGAAGCAGCTCTACCGGCGCCGGCGCGACGTGATGCTCGAGGCGCTGGAGGAGCACTTCGGCGGGCAGGCCAGCTGGACGCGTCCGCAGGGCGGGCTGTTCATCTGGGCGACGCTCGACGGCGGCGTCGACACGACCGACCTGCTGGCGCGCAGCGAGGGCGTCGCGTTCGTGCCGGGCCGCGCCGCCTACATGGACGGGCGCCGCGGCAGCTCCTCGATGCGCCTGAACTTCGCCGGCGTGCCCGACGAGGACATCCGCGAGGGCATCCGGCGGATCGGCAAGGTCATGAGCGGCGACACGGGCCTGCTCGGGACGCTTGACCGGCTCCGACGCCTGCGCGCTCTGGAGCGACGCGAGCCCGAGCCGCCGGCACGAGGACGAGCACGCCGCTGGCCGACGTCGTCGCGCTGCCCCGCCGCGACGCCTGAGTCCGCCCGTTCGGCGCGCCGGCGAAGGGATCGATGAGCGCCGCTCGCAAGGTCGCGGTGCTCAAGGGCGGGGGCTCGCTGGAGCGGACGGTGTCGCTGCGCTCGGGCGCGCACGTGCAGGAGGCGCTGAGCGCCTGGGACACGAGGTGGTCGCGATCGACGCCGGGCCGGAGCTCGTCGCGCAGCTGCACGAGTGCCAGCCCGACGCGGCGTTCGTCGCGCTGCACGGCGGCGACGGCGAGGACGGGACGGTGCAGGGGCTGCTGGAGCTGATCGGCGTGCCGTACACCGGCTCGGCCCGGCGGCGTGCATGCGCTGCACCGACAAGGCGCTGGCGAAGTACCTGATGCGCGAGGCGGGCATCCCCACGCCGCGCTTCACGCGTTCAAGGAGACCGCCATCAAAGAGCTCGGGGTGGCGGCGGCGCTCGGCGACATCGAGCGGACGCTCGGCTTCCCGCTGGTCGTCAAGCCGGCGAGCCAGGGCTCGGCGCTGGGCGTGAAGTTCGCGCGCTCCAGCGACGAGCTGCCCGGGGCGATCGTCGGCGCGTTCTCCTACGACCGCAAGGTCCTGATCGAGCGCTACGTCAAGGGCCGCGACCTGGCGGTGTCGGTGCTCGACGCCGACGGCGATCGACGCGCGCCGATCGCGCTGCCGGTCGTCGAGGCGATCCCGCGCGAAGAGGAGTTCTACGACTACGAGTCGCGCTACGAGATCGGCATGACCACGTTCGTCTGCCCGGCCGAGCTGCCCGGGGACACCGACGAGCGCGCGCGCGAGCTGGCACTCGCAGACGTACCGCTGCTCGGCTGCCACGGCGTCGCACGCGTCGACCTGATGCTCGACGCCGACAGCGGCGAGCTGTGGGTGCTCGAGACCAACGTCGTCCCCGGCCTGACCGAAACGAGCCTGCTGCCGCTGGCCGCCGACGCCGCCGGCATCGGCTTCGACGAGCTGGTGGAGCGGATCCTCGACCAGCGCCGTTCACACGCTGATCAGGAGTCGCCGGCGGCGAAGTCCTCCGGGGAGACCTGGTCGAGGAACTCCTTGAACTTCTCGACGACGTCCTCGGACTCCTCGACGTCGTGCTCGAACTCGATCGCCGACTCGGAGATGACCTCCTCGGCGGCGTAGATCGGGGCGCCGGAGCGCACGGCGAGCGCGATCGCGTCGCTCGGGCGCGAGTCGATCTCGAGCTCGCGGCCGCCGACGCTGAGCGTGATCGAGGCGAAGAACGTGTTCTCGCGCAGCTCGGTGACCGACACCTGCGTGCACTTGACGTCGAGCTCGCCGAGGATGTCGCACAGCAGGTCGTGCGTCATCGGCCGCGGCGTGCCGGCGCCCTGCAGCTTCATCAGGATCGACGCGGCCTCGGGATGCCCGATCCAGATCGGCAGGAACTTGTTGCCGTCGACGGTCTTCAGGAGCACGATCGGCTGCTTGCCAACCATGTCGAAGCTGACGCCGTAGATCACCATCTCCTGCACAAAGGTCCTCCGAGAGGGGGGAAGTCAGAGTATAGGTACCCGCTGGTCCGCCAGCCGAGCCGCCGCGCGGCGTCTACAGGGGCTCAACGGGGGAGCAGCTCGAGCTCGTCAGCGGAAGCTCCAGAGCTTGTTTCCGAGGAAGTTCAGCGGCATCGAGCCGGCGACCGCGAGCGCCTGCGCGGGGACCTTTGCGATGCCGGCGACCTCCACGAGCAGCGTCAGCAGCGCAGGCTGAACGCCTCGGCGGCGAGGCTGACGAGCAGGAAGCGAATCGCCTGGGAGTGCGCCCGGCCGTCGCGCGCGTCGAACGTCCAGTGGCGGTTGAGCACGAAGTTGTTGACCACCGCGACCAGCCACGCGACGACGTCGCGAGGCGGTAGTCGACGCCGACGGAGTGCACGAACAGCGCGTACACGGCGACGTTGACGACGAAGCCGACGCCGCCGACGAGGCCGAAGCGAACGAGCTGCAGCCAGTTCGCCGGCCGGCGCATCCCGTGCAGCAGGCGAACGTGCGGCCGGATCTCCACGGCCGTGGCTTCCTCGCGCATCGCATCAGGTTAGCGGCACTTCCCGGCGGATGGGCTCGCTAGCCTAGGCGGATGCGCTCGAAGCGGAAGGGGATCGCGGTGCTCGGCGCCGTGCTGGTTGCGGTCGCGCTCGCCGGCTGCGGCGAAGCGACCGTGGGCTCCGGCTCCAAGACCTCGCCGGCGGCCACGAAGCCCGACCCCCCGGCCGCCCCGAAGGCACACCAGACGGCGGCTGCGAGCGCCGACGGCGTGGCGAGCACACCCGCCACCAGCCACCGCGCCAGGCGTCGCCAAGGAGGTGGCCGACCCGCTGGAAGCAGACAGCTATCCGGCGCCCGCGTCGGTCCAGCACGCGAGCGCTGCCACCCCCGCGAAGGCCGGTGCGGCGGTCGTCGCCGCCGGCGCGCCTTCGAACGCGGAAGTGCGCAGCGAGCTGCAGCAGATGCAGGCGGTCGAACGCAGCGCCCGCCAGTCTCAGCACCTGCGGCTGACGCCCGTCCCCGGCGGCGAGTCGATCGGCGGCAACGGCACGATCCCGATCCCGACGAACGTCCCGGAAGTCATCCAGAAGGTGATCGCCGGCGCCAACGAGATCGCGGACTTCCCGTACGTGTACGGCGGCGGGCACGCGTCGTTCGTCGACAACGCCTACGACTGCTCGGGGTCGGTCAGCTACGCGCTCGCGGCGGGCGGCCTGCTGAGCGCACCGGAGACCTCGGGGCAGCTGGAGAGCTGGGGCGCGCCCGGCCCGGGCAAGTACATCACCGTGTACGCGAACGCGGGGCACACCTACATGTACGTCGACGGGATCCTCTACGACACGGCCGGGCGCAGCGGCGTCTACGCGTCGCGCTGGCAGGTGCAGCCGACGGACAACGAAGGCTACGTCGTGCGCCACTGGCCCGGGCTGTAGTGGTGGTGTCGGCGCTCGCACAGCTCGGCCATCTCGCCGTGTCGCTGCCGCTGGCGCTCGGCGGCGAAGCCGAAACGTCGAACAGCACCGGCATCGGCGTGATCTCGGTCGTGTCGATCGTGCTCGGCTACGTGGGCCTGTTCGCCCTGTGGTGGTTCGTCTTCCGCGACAAGTCGCGCTCGAAGCGCAAGAAAGACTCCTCGGAGTAGCTCAGGCGCTGAGCGTCGCGCTGCTTACGACGGCGCTCGTCAGCGGGTCGACGCTGGCGGCGTTGCGCACGATCAGGCGCAGCATCAGCGACACTTTGTGCACGTGCGCGAGGCGCGCGGCGGTGCGCTTGGAGAAGGCGATGTGGACCGCGCTGTGGCCGCCCTTGGTCGTGACCAGGATCGCTTTCGCGATCACGACCTCGGCGGGGGAGCCCGCGGGCAGGCCGACGGCTGGTGAGCCGGTGATGCCAAGACGGTGTGCCGTGGCGCTGCTGAGCAGCACCTCGAAGTGCCCGGCCACCTGCTCGTTGACCGAGTAGCTGACGACCAGGCCCTTGCGTACGGCGCTGTGCAGCGACTGCTTGGGGATCGCGGCCGCCGCGACCGGGGCCGGCACCTTCGCGCTGCCGCCTTTCGCCTGCGCGCCCGCTCCCGTTTGTGTGCTCTGGCCGGCCGGCGAGGCCGACCCCGCGGAGCCACCTCCCGCGGCTGACCCTTTGGGCGCCGGCGGTCCATCCACAACGACGTCATGGGTCACGCTGCTTTTGTTGCCATCGACGTCGGTGACCGTCAGCGTGACTTCGTAGGTGCCCCCGTACTGGTAGGAGTGCATAGCACTGGCCGCACAGGGGCTGAGCCAGGGGAATTCACATGTGGGGGCGCCGGGGGCGAAGCCGGCGACTTCCGAGGTGCCGTCGCCGAAGTTCCAGCTGAAGGTCGCGTAGGTGATCGTCGGCGGGCCGCTCGGCCCAAACGCGAGCGTCGTGCCCAGGCCGACCTCGGACTCCATACCGTCGACAGCGATGATTTCACCGGCATTTACCGGATTGGGCGCCGTGAAGCGTGCCACGAGGCCAAGGCCGCCCGAGCATGCATCTTCAGAGAGGCTGAAGACGTTATTGATGTAATAGCGTTTATCGCCGAGGCTCACATTTGACAGGGTTCCCGCTCCCGTGTTCTTCCCCGCCACCACTGAGCCGGTGACTTCGCCCGCGCTTTCGTCTTCGCCGGCGGTGCTGTCGAAGATGTTGCGGCAGATGTCGGTCGCCTCGTTTCCTTTGGCGTCGCTCCAAGAGCCGAGGAGCGGATCGGTGACGGTGTTTATCTCCTCCTCGGAGATCTGGTTCACGAGTACGTCGGTCAGTGCCGAGGTGTAGCCGCCGGTTTCGCTTTTGCCGTCCTGGTTGGGCTCCTCGATGTGCGGACCTTCGAGCACGCGCTTCTCTTCTTCTTCTTCGCGGAGTTTCGGCGGATCTTCGGCAAGCTTCGTTTCGCGCGCTTCTTCTTCTTTGGTGCTCAGTTCCGCCGGCGCCTCTCGTTCCTCTGTGCCTTTTTCTGGGTTCCAACCGCCGTCCTGGCAGTCGAAGGACGTCGTGTAGCCGGTCCACGGGATCGTCGCATAGAGGATCGTGCTGGCGTCCCCCTCGGACGCGTTGTCAGGATTTATGGCGCCGTGATAGCTGCAGAAGCTGTTTGTGTAGCTCGCGCTTTTGCGTTCGCCTTTTTCTGATTCCGTTTTGGTGAGTGTGTAGTCCGAGCAGCGAGTCGCAGCTTCGTCGAGGCACACGGACACGCCGGGGGGCGTCAGCAGGTAGTAGACGGTGTCCATACCCTTGGGGAGACCGTGTGTGGCGATGAACGACTGCAGCTGTTCGCGCAGCTGGGCGTCCGTGAGACAGATCGTGTGATTGGGGTCCGTGCATTTCCCGCTCGGGAATTTCACCGTGTCTGAGTAGGAGCCCTTGAACAGCGCTTCGAACGGCTTGACCGCATTGCTGCGGTCTCGATACTGGGCAATCACCCCGAATGGCGTGTCGAGACGTGCTTCGCCGAGCGCCTGGAAGAAGCCGTCGAGGTTGGCGACCCATTCGTGGGTGAATTCGATCGGATCTTTCGGGTCCCAGTAGATCGCGTAATCGCCGACCCCGCCGTGCAGGACCACGTTCCCGCTTTCGTTCGCGAAGGTCTGGGGTTCGGTTTCTTCGGGTCCTTTCTTGAGGGGGACCCGCGGCTGCAGGCCGACGTTGACGCCCGCGACCCCCGGGACTGCGGCGATGAGCGCCCCCGCCGGTGCTGCGATCAGCAGCGCGAGCAGTACGCACGTAGCGAACGCGACGGCGAGAGCTCGTCTGCGGGCGGGAGCCGAGCGCAGGGCGGCCGGCGGGGACAGCAAGCGCGCAATCGTGAACACGGACACCTCATCGGCAGTGCGGCGCCGTTGCCTTAGCCCGCTGGACGGCCTTTTGCACGAGCCGCCGTCGGACCTCGGTTCTGGCTGCGGCGATGCGTCCATGGCGGGCGCCGTGCTTTAGCAATGCCCGCGTTCGTCCGATGACCTACTGAGGGCGCCAGGCGCTCGACTCAACCAAGCGAAGGCGAGAGCGCATTGCCCGATGACCGAAGCCCCGACGCGCCGGCCGAACCCCACGAGGGCACACGGCGAGCGTCGGGAGCGTCGCCTGCACGCACGGGCGGCGCCTGGCGACGCTTGCGGCTACGGCTTCGCGGGCGTCGCGGCGCCTGGGCAGCCGGCGCCGTGGCGATCGTGCTCGCGGGGACGCTCGCGTCGGCGCTCGGTGCGCACGCGATCGCACGCTCGGGCGCGGACAACGCGCGGCTGGCGTTTCACCTCAGCGCGACCGAGGTCGCATCGACGCTCACGCTCGCGATCCAGCACGAGGAAGACCTGATCGTCAGCGCAGGCGCTTTCGTGTCCGCGAACCCCCACGCGTCGCCTGCCGCCTTCGACAGGTGGGCGAAATCGGTGCACGCGATGCAGCGCTACCCGGAGCTGCGCAACTTCGGCTTCGTCGAGCTCGTACCGCAGTCGCACCTCGCCGAGTTCATGACGCGCCTGTCCTCAACGCCCGTGCTCCCGTTCGGGCCGGGCGCAACCGCGCCGTCTGGCCCGGTGCAGATCCTGCCGCCGGGCAACCGGCCGTACTACTGCCTGGCGGTGGCGGGGCTCGCCCGCAACGCCGCCAGCTATATCCCGGCGGGCATGGACTATTGCGCGATCGCACCGACCCTGATCGACGCCCGAGAAACCGGGCTCACCAACTACGCGCCCGTCCACAAGGGCGGGACTGTGTGGCTCGGCATCCAGACGCCGATCTACCGCGGCGGCTCGACGCCATCCACCCCCGCCGCGCGAGCGCACGCGTTCGTGGGGTGGCTCGGCGAGCTGGTCGTCCCCGGCGTCGTGCTCGCGCGCGCGCTGGACGGTCGCCCCAACCTCGCCGTGCGCTTCCGCTACGCGTCGGGCAGATCGCAGGCGACGTTCTCCAGCGGCACGATTCGACGTGGCGCGCAGAGCACCGAGATCCGGCTCGGCAACGGCTGGACGGTGCAGAGCTTCGCCGCGGGCGTCTCCGGCAGCATCTTCGGCAACTCGCACGCGCTGATGCTGCTCGTCGGCGGCATCCTGCTGAGCCTGCTGTTGGGGCTGCTGCTGCTGGTGCTCGCGACCGGGCGCGTGCGCGCGCTGTCGCTCGTGCGCGAGAAGACACGCGAGCTCTCCCACCTGGCGCTGCACGATCCGCTGACCGGCCTGCCGAACCGCGCGCTGGTCCTCGACCGCGCCGAGCAGATGCTCGCTCGCGCGGCGCGCAACCCCGGCACGGTGGCCGGCGCGCTGTACATCGACATCGACGGCTTCAAGCACGTCAACGACAATCTCGGCCACGCGGCCGGTGACCGGCTGCTCACGGTCGCGGGAGAAAGGCTCCAGCGCGCCGTGCGCGAGCAGGACACCGTCGGACGGCTCGGCGGCGACGAGTTCGTGGTGCTCGTCGAGACGACGCCTGGGGAACTCACAGCCGACGCGCTGGCCGACCGCCTGACGGAGACGCTGCGCGAGCCGGTCGAGCTGGGCGACGCCGGCAAGCTGTTCTCGGTCACGGCGAGCATCGGCGTGGCCAGCGGGAGCTACGCGACGCCGGACGAGCTGCTGCGCGACGCCGACCTCGCGCTGTACGCGGCGAAGGCCGCCGGCAAGGACCGCTATGCGCTGTTCGACGCCGGGCTGCACGCCGACGCCGAGGGACGCCTCGCGCTGCAGTCCGACCTCGGCGCAGCGGTCGACGACGAGCAGCTGTTCCTGCACTACCAGCCGATCTTCGACCTCGCGAGCCGGCGCGTCGTCGGCGTCGAGGCGCTCGTGCGCTGGCGTCACCCGCAGCGCGGCGTCGTGGCCCCTGCCAGCTTCATCCCGCTGGCAGAGGAGAGCCGCCTGATCGTGCCGATCGGTCGCTGGGTGCTCGACGAGGCCTGCCGCCAGGCCGCCGTCTGGCACGCCGACGGCCTGAAGCTCGGCATCTCCGTGAACGTGTCCGCGTATCAGCTCGGTCGCCGCGAATTCGCCGAAGACGTGCAGGACGCGTTGGCGCGCTGGCAGATCGAGCCCTCGTCGCTGACGCTCGAGATCACCGAGACGACGCTCATGCGCGACGTTCCCGCGGCGTGCGAGCGCCTGCAGGAAGTCAAGGCGCTGGGCGTGCGCATCGCGATCGACGACTTCGGCACCGGCTACGCATCGCTGTCGCACCTGCAGCGCATGCCCGTCGACATCCTGAAGATCGACAGGAGCTTCGTGTCGGCGCTGGGCGACGGGCCGCAGAGCCGTGAGCTGCTCGCGGCGATCCTCGGCGTCGGGCAGTCGCTGTCGCTGAGCGTGGTCGCCGAGGGGATCGAGCTCGCGAGCCAGCAAACCACGCTCGAAGAGATGGGCTGCGAGATGGCGCAGGGCTTCCTGCTCGGCCATCCCGGACCGGCGCCCGAGATCGAGGCGCTGCTCGAGCGCAACGCCCCGGGGCGCGCGCTCAGCTCGTCCGCCAGCTGACGCGCCCGTCCCGCAGGGTCGGCCTATACTTCGCCGCCCTGACCTGTGGGGGGGTCATCTTCAACTCGACTGAGGAGGATTCGATGAGCAAGCTGGTCGCCCGTATCTGGGTACCCGCGCTCACCGTGCTCGCGCTCGCGGGCTGCGGCAGCAGCAGCACCACGAGCTCGACGTCGGTCACGGTCGTGAAAACCACGACCAGCAGCGCCAGCCCGACGGTCTCGTCGCAGGTACCCGCTGCGATCAAAGCCAAAGGCACGCTGAACGTCGCGACCGAAGCGCAGTACGCCCCCAACGAGTTCATCGCGCCGGACGGCCACACGATCATCGGGATGGACGCCGACCTGATGAACGCGCTCGGCGCGGTCATGGGCCTGAAGGTCAACATGGTCAACTCCAACTTCGAAACGATCATCCCCGGGCTCGCGGCCGGCAGGTATGACGTCGGCGCCTCCTCGTTCACCGACACCAAGGAACGCGAGAAGACGGTCGACTTCGTCGACTACTTCAACGCGGGCATCTCCTTCTACGCCAAGAGCTCGGCCAACCCCGGCGTCAGCACGGTCGCGGACCTCTGCGGCAAGACGCGTCGCCGTCGAGAAGGGAACCGTCGAGCAGGAAGAAGCCGAAGCCCAGAGCAAGAAGTGCACCAAAGAAGGCAAGAAGGCGGTGACGGTGCTGATCTTCACCGGGCAGAACGCGGTCAACCTCGCGGTCTCGAGCGGACGCGCGGAACTCGGCATGGCCGACTCGCCGGTCGTCGCCTACCAGATCAAGCAGTCCGACGGCGCGTTCAAGCTCGTCGGCAAACCTACGAGTTCGCTCCCTACGGCCTCGCGATCCCGAAGACGAGCGGCATGACCACACCGCTGCTGGCGGCGTTGAAGCTGATCATCGCCAACGGCGAGTACCACGCGATCCTCGCGAAGTGGGGCCTCACTCGAAGGGGCGATCACGACGCCGACGATCAACGGGGCGAAGAGCTGAGCGGGCCGAGCGGTGTCCTCGAGCGAGGTCACCAACCCGACCGGGCGGCCCGATGAGATAAGGGCCGTCCCGGTCCGCCGGCCGGGGCGTTGGATCGCGGCGGCGATCGTGCTGGTGATCGCCGCGGCGCTGGTCCGCTCGGTCGTCACCAGCCCGGGGTTTCGAATGGGGCGTGGTCGGCGAATACCTGTTCGACCACCGCATCCTCGCAGGGCCTGGTCGTGACGATCGAGCTGACGGTGATCGCGATGGCGATCGGGATCGTGCTCGGCGTGATCCTGGCGGTGATGCGGCTCTCGCCGAACCCGCTGCTCTCGCGCGCGAGCTGGCTGTACATCTTGTTCTTCCGCGGCACGCCGGTGCTCGTGCAGCTGCTGTTCTGGTACAACATCGCCGCCCTGTACCCGAAGCTCTCGCTGGGCATCCCGTTCGGGCCCGCGTTCGTGCACCCCGACGCGAACACGCTGATCACGGCGTTCCGCGCGGGCATCCTCGGGCTCGGTCTGAACGAGGGCGCCTACATGGCCGAGATCGTCCGCGCCGGGATCATCTCGGTCGACGAGGGCCAGACCGACGCGGCGCAGTCGCTGGGCATGACGCGCGTGCAGACGCTGCGACGGATCGTCCTGCCGCAGGCGATGCGCGTGATCATCCCGCCGACCGGCAACGAGACGATCTCGATGCTGAAGACGACCTCGCTGGCGAGCGTGATCACCGTCACCGAGCTGCTGTACGCCGCGCAGCTGATCTACTCGGTCAACTTCAAACCGATCCCGCTGCTGATCACGGTCAGCATCTGGTACCTCGTGTGCACGAGCGTGCTCTACGTCGGGCAGCACTACCTCGAGCGCCACTACGGGCGCGGCGCCTCGCGCGAGCTCTCGCCGACCGCGCTCGCACGCTGGCGCGCGACGGTGCTCTCACCGAAGCACGAGTGGTCATGAGCGCGCCGATGGTCAACGCCGAGGCGGTGCACAAGCGCTTCGGACGCCTGGAGGTGCTGAAGGGCATCACGCTCGAGGTGCAGCCGGGCGAGGTGATGTGCCTGCTCGGCCCGTCCGGCTCGGGCAAGTCGACGTTCCTGCGCTGCATCAACCACCTCGAGAAGATCAACTCGGGGCGGCTGTCGGTCGACGGCGAGCTGGTCGGCTACCGCCAGGTCGGCGACCGGCTGCACGAGCTGCGCGAGTCGGAGGTCGCGCGCAAGCGCGCCGAGATCGGCATGGTCTTCCAGCACTTCAACCTGTTCCCGCACATGACCGCGCTGGAGAACGTCACGTGCGCGCCGATCCGCGTCAAGAGGCGTAGCGCGCGAAGCGGCGCGCGCGAGCGCGCGCGCGAGCTGCTCGACCGCGTCGGGCTGGCCGACAAGCTCGACGCCTACCCCGCGCAGCTCTCCGGCGGCCAGCAGCAGCGCGTGGCGATCGCGCGCGCGCTGGCGATGGAGCCGAAGCTGATGCTGTTCGACGAGCCGACCTCGGCGCTCGACCCGGAGCTCGTCGGCGAGGTGCTGGCGTGATGCAGCAGCTCGCGCGCGACGGCATGACGATGATCGTGGTCACGCACGAGATGGGCTTCGCGCGCGAGGTCGCCGACACGGTCGTGTTCATGGACGGCGGCGTGGTCGTCGAGTCGGGCAGCCCGCGGACGTGCTCGCCAACCCGCGCCACGAGCGCACGCGCGCGTTCCTGTCGAAGGTGCTGTGACTCGCTGCGCCAGCCACCCGGCGCCAGGCCACGCGGGCCGTCGCGACGCTCAGCCGAGATAGGCCTCGAGGCGCTCGATCGCCTGCGGCGAGGTTGGCGCGGCCGAAGCCCAGGCGCAGGTGCCGCGGCTGCTCGTAGACGCTCGCCCGGCAGCAGCAGCACGCCCGCGCGCTCGGCGATCTGCTCGCACCACTGCTCGACGTCGAGCTCGCCGCGCACGCGCGGGAAGCCGATCGGTCCGGCGTCGGGCGCTGACCCACTCGAACAGCTCGCCGCGGCGCGCGAGCAGCTCATCGAGCAGCGGCAGGTTGGCGAGCACGAGCTCGCGCGAGCGCGGCGATCAGTCGCTCGCCGTGGCGCAGCGCGAGCGCCACCAGCAGCTCGCTCGGCGCGCTCGAGCAGATCGTCGTGTAGAGCTTCATGTCCTTGACGCGCTCGAGCAGCGCCGGGTCGCGGCAGCGAGCCAGCCGATGCGCAGACCCGGCAGGCCGTGGGCCTTCGACACCGCTGCCCAGCGAGATCGCGCGCTCGTAGGCGTCGGCGGCGCCGGCAGGCGGTTGGCCGGGTCGTGCTCGAGACCTCTGTAGACCTCGTCGCTGAACAGCACGAGCGAGCGCTCGCGCGCGAGCTCGACGACGCGCGCGAAGACCTCCGGCGGCATCCGCGTCCGGTCGGGTTGTGCGGGCTGTTGATGTACAGCAGACGCGTGTCTGCCCGCAGCAGGCCTTCGAGCGCCGCGAGGTCGTGCGCCCAACCGTCCTCGTAGCGGCGCCGCCACTCGCTGACCTCGGCGCCCGTGCTGCGGGCGAGCTCGAGCGCCGAGCCGTAGCACGGCGTCTCGATCACGGCGTGCTCGCCCGCGCCCAGCAGCGCGTGGTAGGCGACGAAGATGCCCTCCTCCGCCGCCGCCAGCGCGAGCACATCCGCCGGCGCGACGCGCTCGTAGCCCGCGGCGATCGCGTCGCGCAGCTCGGGCGAGCCGGGCACCTCGGTGTAGCCGAGCCGCAGGTTCAGCAGGCGCTCGCATGCGTCGGGCTCGAGCGCCAGCAGGTCGGCGACCGCGAGCGACTCGCAGTCGCTGCTCGACAGCATCAGCTCGGCTCGGAACTCCCAGCGCTCGTAGAAGCGCTCGATCGCAAACGGCCTGACGTCCACGGCGCCATGCTAAGCAGCGGCGAGCACGCACGGCGTGCGGGCCCCTTGCACCGGTGGCATGATGTCGCTGAACGGGCGCGGTGCGAGCCCGGGGGCGACTGGGAAGTGGAGGCACGACAATGGCATCGCTCACCGACCACGAGGCGGCACAGATCGCGGACGCCAACGCCTCCGGGCGCACGCCGGTCGTGTTCATACACGGCCTGTGGCTGCTGCCGAGCAGCTGGGAGCCCTGGGCGGCGATGTTCGCGCAGGAGGGCTACGCCGCCCTGACCCCAGGCTGGCCGGATGACCCGCAGACCGTCGAGCAGGCTCGCGCGCACCCGGAGGTATTCGCGGGAAAGACCATCGGGCAGGTGGTCGAGCACCTCGACGCGGTGCTCGGCGGGCTCGAGCGCAAGCCGGTGGTCATCGGGCACTCCTTCGGCGGCCTGTTCGCCCAGATCCTCGCGGGCCAGGGCCTCGCTGAGGTGTCCGTCGCGATCGACCCGGCGCCGTTTCGCGGCGTGCTGGCGCTGCCGCTCTCGGCGCTGCGGGCGGCCAGCCCGGTGCTCGCCAACCCGCTCAACCGCCGGCGCGCGGTGACGCTGTCCTACGCGCAGTTCCGCTACGCCTTCGCCAACGCCGTCAGCGAGGCCGAGGCCAGGAGCCTGTACGAGACGTTTGCCGTGGCCGCCCCGGGCGCGCCGCTGTTCCAGGCGGCCTTCGCCAACCTCGACCCGCGCACCGAGGCCAAGGTCGACAGCCGGAACGCCACCCGCGGCCCGCTGCTGATCATCTCCGGCGAGCAGGACCACATCGTGCCGTGGGCCCTCGCCAACGGCGCCTACAAGCGCCAGGCGCGCAACCAGGGCGTCACCGAGATCACCGAGATCCCCGGGCGCGGCCACGCGCTGACGATCGACAGTGGCTGGCGCGAGGTCGCCGACAGGGCGCTCGCCTTCGTCAAACGCTTCACCTGATCCGTTACGCGCCGCGCACCTCATAGCCCGCGTCCGCCAGCGCCGCCAGCAGCTCATCGGTGTGGCTGCGGCCGCGCGTCTCGAGCGTCAACTCGATGCCGGTCTCGCGCACGTGCAGCGGCACCGCTTCGCGCACGTGGCCGACGCTGAGGAGGTTGGCGCGGGCGCGGGCGACGACCTCGAGCAGCTCCGCGAGGCCACCGGGGCGGTCCGGGACGCGGGTGAAGATACGCACGCGCCGGCCCTCCGCGGTTTCGTGGCGCAGCAGCAGCGCCGCCAGCAGCCCGCTGTCGACGTTGCCGCCCGAGACGACCGCGACCGTCGTCCCCGCCACCGGCGCCAGGCGCCCGTCGAGCAGCGCCGCGACCGACACCGCGCCGGCGCCCTCGGCCACCAGCTTCGCGTCTTCGGCGAGGAACACCATCGCCTCGGCGATCTGCTCCTCGGTCACCGTCTCGATCCCGCTCAGCAGCTCGCGCAGGAGCACCAGCGTGATCTCGCCGGGGCGCTTGATCGCGATGCCGTCGGCGATCGTCGCCCCGGCCGCGCCCTCGAGCTCACCCGCCGCGCCGCGCAGCGCCTGCACGTACGGCGCACACGTGAGCGCCTGGACCCCCACCAGCTCGACCTCGACGCCGGCGCGACGCAGCGCGATCCCGACCCCGCTTGCGAGACCGCCGCCACCGACGGGCACGACCACACGCGCGAGGTCCGGAACGTCCTCGAGCAGCTCGAGCGCGAGCGTGCCCTGTCCGGCGATCACATCCAGGTCATCGAACGGATGCACGAGCGCGGCGCCGGTCTCCTGCGCTCGCTGTCGTGCCAGACCGAGCGCCTCCTCCACCGACACGCCATCCAACTCAACACTCGCACCCAGCCGCTGAACCGCCACGACCTTCGACACGGGCGCGTCGCGGGGCATGAACACCTCGCAGCTGACGCCCGTCAGACGCGCCGCACGCGCGACCGCGCGCCCATGGTTGCCGGCGCTCGCCGTCACCAGACCCGCCGCCACCCGCTCGCCCAGTGCAGCAACCTTGCTGAGGGCACCCCGCAGCTTGAAAGAGCCCGTCGCCTGCAGGCACTCGGCCTTCAGCGCCACCGCCGTGCCCGCCGCCTCCGATAGGTTCGGGCTCGCGATCGTCGGCGTCCGTACCGCATCGGCGAGCACCGCGCGACGCGCACCGTCGAGGTCGGCGCTCGCGATCAGCTCGGCCGAGTTCACGGTGGTGAAGGTATAGGTTGCATGCCTTATGCGGGAACGCTACGTTGCCGACGTGGCCCGGCTCGAGGAGATCGTGCAGCGTCTGGAGCCTAAGCTCGGCCCGCTCAGCGGCGCGCCCGAGCCGCTCGCGGGCGGGATCACCAACCACAACTACCGCGTCACGCTCGGCGGCCGTCAGCACGTGATCCGCGTACACGGTGCCGACACGGCGCTGCTGGGCATCGACCGTGAGGCCGAGCGGCTGGCGAGCGCCGCCGCCGCCGCGCTGGCGATCGCGCCGGCGCTCGACGCCGCCTTCGCGGACTGCCTGGTGACGCGCTACGTCGCCTGCTCGCCCGTCAGCTCAGCGGAGATCGCCGCCGGCGAGCTCGAGCAGATCGCGCAGGCGCTGCGGCACTTCCACGGCTCGCACACACAGCTACCGGCGCGCTTCTGGGTTCCCGACCTGCTCGAGGACTACGCGCGCACCGTGCGTCAGCGAGGCGTACGACTACCGGCGGACTACGCCGAGGCGCTCGCCGTCGCCGGGCTGATCGCCGCCGCGCTCGCTCCGCACGAGCCGCGCCCATGTCACAACGACCTGCTCGCGGGCAACCTCATCCGCTCGCGCGAGGACGGCGCCGTGCTGATCGTCGACTGGGAGTACGCCGGCATGGGCCATCCCTGTTTCGACCTCGGCAACCTGTCCGTCAACAACGACTTCGACGAAGCGTCCGACGAGCGGCTGCTGCGGCTGTACTTCGGCGAACCGCCCTCGGATGCGCGGCGCGCGACGCTTGCGCTGATGCGAGTCCTCTCCGACGCACGCGAGGCCGCCTGGGGTGTGCTGCAGGCCGAGATCTCCGAGATCGACTTCGACTTCGAGCGCTACGCGCGAACGCACTTCGAGCGCCTCCACGCCGCCGCCCAACAACCGCGCATGCAGGAATGGCTCGCCGCCGCGGGCCACGACCGCGCCGCGCCGATGGCCGCCGACAGCGGTGTGCTCAAGGAGGACCATGGCCCGACCGCGTGAGCTCCCTGACCGCGCGCGCGTGGTCATCATCGGCGGCGGCGTCGGCGGCGCTTCGATCGCCCACCACCTCGCCAAGCTGGGCGAGCGCGATGTCGTGCTGCTCGACCGCGACGAGCTGACCAGCGGCTCGACCTTCCACTCCGCCGGGCTCGTCGGCCAGCTCGATCGAGTCTGCCGCTGACGCGCATGATGATGGACTCGGTCGAGCTCTATCGCACGCTCGACTGCGGCTGGGTGCAGTGCGGCGGCATCCGCCTGGCGTGCACGCCCGAGCGCGAGCAGGAGGTGCTGCGCCAGGTCGCCTGGGCCAAGACCTTCGGCCTGCCGCTCGAGCTGATCTCCGCCGATGACGCGCGCGAGCTGTTCCCGTTGATGAGCACCGACGGCGTGCGCTGCGCCTCCTACCTGCCCAGCGACGGCTACCTCGACCCGTCGCTGCTCACCACCGCGCTCGCCGACGGCGCGCGGGCCGGCGGCTGCCGCATCTTCACGCACACGCGCGTCACCGGCATCGATGTCGACCGCGGCTCCAGCGGTCCCGCGGGAGCGCGCGTGCGCGGCGTGCAGACCGAGTGGGGGCCGATCGAGGCCGAGATCGTGGTCAACGCCGGTGGCATGTTCGCGGCCGAGCTCGGGCGCATGGCCGGCGTGCGCGTGCCGATCGTGCCGTTCGCGCACGAGTACCTGGTGACGCAGCCGTTCCGTGAGCTGGCCGTCGGTGAGGGACGCGTGCACCTGCCGACGCTGCGCGACCCCGACCTGCTGATCTACTTCCGCGAGGAGGGCGGCGGTCTGATCATGGGCGGCTACGAGCGCGACTCCGCGCCGTGGGCGCTCGACGCGCACCTGCTCGACGCGATCCCGCAGGATTTCAACGGACGTCTGCTCGAAGAGGACTGGCCGCGCTTCGAGGAGATCGCCGCCAACTCATCCAAGCGCGTGCCCGTCATGGACGAGATCACCGTCACGCGGCTGATCAACGGCCCTGAGGCGTTCACGCCCGACAACGAGTTCTGCCTCGGCGAGAGCGACGTGCGCGGCTTCTTCGTCGCGGCGGGGTTCTGCGCGCACGGGCTCGCCGGCGCCGGCGGCATCGGCAGGGTGATGGCCGAGTGGATCCTCGAAGGCGAGCCGACGATGGACGTGTGGGAGATGGACATCCGCCGCTTCGGGGCGCACTTTCGCTCGCCCAGCTACACGCTGAAGCGCACCAAGGAGGTCTATGAGACCTACTACGACATTCGCTACCCCGGCCACGAGCGCCGCGCCGGCCGGCCGCTGCGCACCTCCAGCGCCTATCCCTGGCACGCCGAGCACGGCGCCGCCTTCGGCGAGAAGTCCGGCTGGGAGCGCGTCAACTGGTATGAGTCGAACGCCGCCGACGGGGACGAGTCGCTACGCCCGCGCGGCTGGGCCGGGATGCACTGGTCGCCCGCGATCGGCGCCGAGCACCGCGCCACGCGCGAGCGCGCCGGCCTATTCGACGAGTCCTCGTTCGCCAAGCTCGAGGTCGCCGGTCCCGGCGCCGCCGAGTTCCTGCAGCGGCTGTGCGACAACGACGTCGCGCGCGACGTCGGCGCGATCACCTACACGCAGATGCTCAACCGTCGCGGCGGCATCGAGTGCGACTTCACCGTCACACGCGTCGAGGAGGAGCTGTTCTCGATCGTCACCGGCACCGCCTTCGGCAACCACGACCTCAGCTGGATCCGCCGCCACGCACCACACGACGCCAGCGTGCGCTGCTCGGACGTGACCGCGCGCTGGGCCTGCTTCGCGCTGTGGGGTCCGCGAGCGCGGGACATCCTCGCGCCGCTCACAGACGACCCGCTCGACTTCCCCTACATGCACATGCGCGAGCTCGTCGTCGGTGACGTCCCCGTCCGCGCGCTGCGCGTCACCTTCGTCGGCGAGCTCGGCTGGGAGCTGTACTGCCCGACCGAGTACGGCGCCGGGCTGTGGCGCGCGCTGTGGCTGGCCGGTCAGGAGCACGGCCTGACCGCCGGCGGCTACCGCGCGATCGACTCGCTGCGCATGGAGAAGGGCTACCGCGTGTGGGCGGCCGACATCACCCCCGACGAGACGCCCTACGAGGCCGGCCTCGGCTTCTGCGTGCGCGCAGGCGGAGGCTTCATCGGCGCGCCCGCGCTGGGCGTCGGCGAGAACGGCAGCGCCGAGGCAGCGCCTGCGCCGCGCAAGCGCCTGCGCTGCCTGGTCTTCGAGGACCCACGCTCGGTGGCGCTCGGCAACGAGCCGGTGCGGGTCGACGGCGAGATCGTCGGACGCGTCACCAGCGGCGGCTACGGCTACACCGTCGAGCGCTCGATCGCCTACGCATACCTGCCGGTCGAGGTCGCGCTCGAGCAACCCGTGGAGGTCGACATCTTCGGCCAGCTGGACCGCCGGCGTGGTCGCGCGCGAGCCGCTGTATGACCCCAAGGGCGAGCGCGTCAGGAGCTAGCGTCGTCGACCGGCACCAGCCCGCGCTGCGGGTCGAGGCGGCGTGCCGAGGAGGTCGTGTGGAAGAGCACGTCCGCCGGAGCACCCAGTAGCCCCACGAGGTCGCGCATGAACACACCCGTGTGCGGCTGGGCGAAGTGGCGCTGGAGGGCGTCCTCGTCGGCCCACTCCTCGACGAATATGTACTGCTCGGGCTGCTCGAGGTCCTCGTACACGCGGTAGCCACCGCAGCCGTCGTCCGCGCGCGAGCGCGTGCACATCTCGGTCGCAACCTCGACGAAGCGCGCGCGGTGCTCGGCGGGGACGTGCGCGCGAGCGGTCACGACGATCATCGCCCGCATGCTAGCTCCGCAGCGCCGGGCTCGCTTTCGGCGCTCATGCCAAACAGGCGACACACGTGCGACGATGTTGACATGAATACCGTGGAGCCAAGGACGCTGTCGCTTCACGGACGCGCCCTCAGCTACGTGAAGGCCGGTAGCGGGCCGGCGCTGCTCCTGATCCACGGCATGGCCGGGACGCATGAGACCTGGCAGGCGGTGATCGAGCCGCTCGCGGAGCGCCACACGGTGATCGCGGTGGATCTCCCCGGGCACGGCGCTTCGGAGGCCGGCGCGGGCGACTACTCGCTCGGGTCGCTCGCCGCCGGGCTGCGCGACCTCCTGGTCAAGCTCGGACAGGAGCGCGCGACGCTCGTCGGGCATTCTCTGGGCGGCGGCATCGCGATGCAGTTCGCCTATCAGTTCCCCGAGATCACCGAGCGCCTGGTGCTCGTCTCGAGCGGTGGACTGGGTCCGGAGGTGAACCCCGTCCTGCGGGCCGCGGCGCTCCCCGGCGCCAACCTGTTCATCGCCGCGACCGCCGGGACCCGGGCGCGTGGCCGGTGCGGCGCTGGCGCGCGGCCTCGCGTCCGTGGGTCTGCAGCCGAGCGCCGACGTCGCGGAGTTCGCCCGCGGCTACGCGTCGCTCGCCGACGCACCGCGGCGCAGCGCGTTCCTGGCGACCCTGCGGGCGGTCGTCGGCACCGACGGCCAGCGTGTCGAGGCCGGAGATCGGCTGTATCTGGCCGAAGGTGTGCCCGTACTGATCGTCTGGGGGCGACGCGACCGGATCATTCCCGTGGCCCACGCCGAGCACGCGCACGCGGCGATCCCGGACAGCCGCCTGGAGATCTTCGACGCCGCCGGGCACATGCCGCAGCTCGAGGTGCCGGCGCGCTTCGTCGCGGTGCTCGAGCGCTTCCTGCAGGAGACAGAGCCCGCGCAGTGGAGCTCTGAGCAGTGGCGATCGCGGCTGACAGCCAGCGGTGAGTCCTAGAGGCTGAGAGCGGGCCTAGCCCGGCTGCTGTCCCGGCGCCAGCGCGCGTGCGACGACCTCGCCGGCGCGCGGGAAGAACGACTCGATCGCGGCGACGTCGAGCGGGCGGGCGAACAGGAAGCCCTGGCCGTTGTCGCAGTCCTGCTCCTGGAGAAGCGACAGCTCGTGCTGCTGCTCGATGCCCTCGGCGAAGGTCTCGATCGACAGCGCCTTGCCGAGCTGGACGAGCGTGTGGATCAGCGTCTCGCCCTCCTTGTTGCTGCGCAGCCCCGAGATGAACGAGCGGTCGATCTTGAGCGCGTCGACCGGGAACTGCTGCAGGTGTGCGAGCGAGGAGTAGCCGGTGCCGAAGTCGTCGATCGCGATCCGCACGCCGAGACGCTTGATCTCGGTCAAGCGGCGCGCGGTCGCCTCGATGTTGCGCATGAGCGTCGTCTCGGTGATCTCGATCGTCAGCGCGTCGGCGCCGAGGCCGCTGTCGCTGAGCGCCTGTTCGATGTCGACGAGCAGCTCGTCGGTGTCGAGCTGGCGCCCGGAGACGTTGACGGCCATCGCGATCTGGTAGCCGGCGTGCGCGCCACGCCGCGCCCTGACGGCACGCCTCGCGCAGCACCCACCTGCCGACCTCGGTGATCAGGCCCGTCTCCTCGAGCAGCGGGATGAAGGCGTCCGGCTGGACGATCCCGCGCGTCGGGTGCTTCCAGCGGATCAGCGCCTCGACGCCCGTCGGCGTCATGTCGCTGAGGGCGAACGTCGGCTGGTAGGCGAGGAAGAACTCGCCGCGGTCGAGCGCCTCGCGGAGATCCATGTCGAGCTCCATGCGGTTCTGCACGCGTGTCCTGCATGCGCGCTCTCGAACACCGCGTAGCGGTTCTTGCCGTCCCACTTGGCGCTGTACATCGCGATGTCCGCGTCGCGCAGCAGCTCCTCGGCGGAGTCACGATGCCCGGCCGCCACGCCGACGCTGGCGGTGACCGTCAGGCGCGGCTCTTCGTCCTCGCCGAGCTTGAACGGATGCTTGAGCGCCTCGAGCAGGCGCTCGGCGACGAGCTCGGGGCCGGCGTCGAGCGAGACCTCCTCGGCGATCACGACGAACTCGTCGCCGCCGAGGCGACCCACGCGCGTCGGCGTGGCGCACGACGCCGCTCGAGCCGCGCACGCGACGGCGCACAGCAGCTGGTCGCCGACGCCGTGGCCGAGCGTGTCGTTGATGTCCTTGAAGTTGTCGAGGTCGATGAACAGCGCCGCGACCGGCGTCTGGTTGCGCGCCGAGCGCGCGAGCATCTGCTCGACGCGGTCGAGGATCAGCGTGCGGTTGGGCAGGCCGGTGAGCGGATCGTGGGTCGCGAGGAACGCGAGCTCCTCCTCGCGCCGCGCGAGCTCCTCGTCGGCGCGCTGGCGCTCGGCCTCGAAGCATTCGCACATCCGCAGCAGGCTGAACTCGACGCTCAGCTGGACCATGTTCAGCGCCTCGCTCGAGCGCCTGGTCTGAGACCTGCAGCCGCGGCGGCGCTCTCGCGCAGCACCTCGGCCATCACGTTGCGCCACCACAGCGAACGGCGGGTGACCTCGTTGAGCGACGCCGCGCGTCGGGCGGCCAGCTCGCCGAATATCTGCGAGGTCTCCTGCGCCGACGCGTTCGTGACCTCGATGCCCTCGCCGGCGATCCAGCGGGAGACCGCCGCCGTCGAGCCCTGGCAGATTCGCTCGAAGCGCTCCTGCACCTGCGCGTCGACGACCTCGCCGGAGTCGATCGTGCGCTCGACCGTCCGCTTCAGGACCTCGTCCGCGCGTGCGAGCAGCGCCTCACCGAGCACGCGGAGCTCCTCGCTCGCCTGCTCCGGCGGCGCGGTGGACGGAGCGGGGGCGCGAACCTTGCGGCGCGCTGCCACTCGTGCGTTGAACGGCCATGTCACCCCAGACATCGGCGCGCGGCGAACGCGGCTTTACTCAGCCCTGCTCCAACGCCGGCTCGCCAATGGCGCGCTCGCGCTCGCGCTCGATCGCGATGTGGGGCAGGCGATGCTCGAGCCAGCTCGGCAGCGCCCAGGTGCGCCGCCGAGCAGCTGCAGCACCGACGGCAGCAGCAGGCAGCGAACGACGAACGCGTCGAGGAACACGGCGCTCGCGAGGCTCAGGCCGAACAGCTCGAGCACCCGTTCGCCGCCGACGACGAACGACAGGAACACGCAGATCATGATCGTCGCCGCGGCGGTGATCACCCGCCCGGTCGAGGCGAGGCCCTGGCGTGATCGGCCTGCTGCGGCGTCGCGGCGTGCGCGTCCACTCCTCGTGGATGCGCGAGACGAGGAACACCTCGTAGTCCATCGACAGTCCGAACACGATCGCGAACAGCATCACGGGGATGAACGCCTGGATCGGCGCGCCCTTGACGTTGAAGAGGCCGCCGAGCCAGCCCCACTGGAAGATCGCGACGACGACGCCCAGCGAGGCGCCGATCGAGAGCAGGTTCATGAACGCCGCCTGCAGCGGGATCACGAGCGATCGGAAGACGACGAGCAGCAGCAGCGCGGACAGCAGCACGACGATCGCGATGAACAGCGGCAGCTTGCTGGAGAGCACGTGGGTGAAGTCGATCGTCGTGGCGTTCGAGCCGCCCACGAGCAGCGTCGTGCCGGTGGCGGCTGCGACCGGCGGCAGCACGTCGCTCGCGCAGGTTGCTCACCAGTTCGGTGGTCGCGAGCGCCTGCGGCGAGGAGCGCGGGTAGACGTTGAACACGGCGGTCAGACCCGTTGGGGCTGATGCGCGCGCGGCGACGACCGACGCGACGTCCGGCGTCGCGCGCAGCGCGCTCGCGATCGCTCGCGAGCGCGGCGGTGTCGTTCGCGTGCGGCAGCGTCGCGACGACCTGCAGCGGCCCGTTGAACCCTGGGCCGAAGCCCTTGGCGAGCAGGTCGTAGGCCTGCCGCGTGGTCTGGTCCGGGCGGGTTGTTGCCGGCGTCGCTGTTGCCGAGGCGCAGCGCGAGCGCGGGCGCGCGCAGCGTCAGCATGATCGCCAGGCCGGCGATCGCGCCCGGCCACGGGTGGCGCTCGATGAGAGCCGGACCAGCGCACCCAGAAGCCGCTCGCGCTCGCCGCCCGGCGCGTCCGTCGCCGCGGCGCGCCTCGCCCGCCGGCGCGAGCCCGAGCGGCTGCCGATGCGCTCGCCGAAGCGCGACAGCAGCGCCGGCAGCACCGTCAGCGCGGCGAGCATCGTCATCAGCACCGCCAGCGCCGAGGCGACCGCCAGGCCGTAGAGGAAGTCGACGCCGAGCGCGAACTGGCCGAGCAGCGCGATGATCACGGTCGTGCCGGCGAACAGCACGGCGCGCCCGGCCGTGTCCATCGCGCCGATGATCGCGCTCTGGACGTCTTCGCCGAGCAGGTAGTTCTCGCGGAAGCGGGTGACGATGAACAGCGCGTAGTCGATGCCCGACGCCGAGGCCGATCATCGCCGCGAGCTCGGTCGCGAAGTTCGGCATGCCGATCACGCTGCGAGGCCAGCCCGGCCAGGCCGATGCCCGTGCCGCAGCCCGAGCAGCGCGGTGACGATCGGCAGGCCCATCGCGACGAACGAGCCGAAGGTGATGAACAGCACGATCATCGCCGCGAGCAGGCCGATCGCCCGTGGCTGCGCCGAGCGACGGCTTCTGCACCTGTTCGATCGCCTGGCCGCCGAGCGCGACCTGCAGCTGCGGCGAGCCGGCGCGCTTTGGCGGTGTTGATCACGCGTTCGGTGGCGGACGCCGGCAGCAGGTTCGCGCGTTCGTCGAAGGTGACCGTCGCGAACGCGATCTTGCCGTCGGGAGAGATCTCCTGTGCGCCCTTTGTCGAGTACGGGCTGATGACGCCCGTCACGTGGGGCAGCCGCGCGACGCGCGGCGAGCATCGGCGCGACACGCGCGCGCACTGCCGCTTCGTGGATCGACGACCCCTGCGTGCGCGAACACGATCTGGTCGGAGTCGCCGGCCTGCGCGGGGAAGTCGCGCTTGAGCAGGTCGGCCGCGCGCTGGGATTCGGTGCCCGGGAGCGAGAAGTTGTTCGAGAATTCGGTGCCGATCGCGCCGGAGAGCCCGAGCGAGCCGATCAGCAGCACGAGCCAGCCGATCACCACGGCGCGACGGTGGCGGACCGACCATCCGGCGCCGCGTGCTACCAGGCCGGGCTTTGCGGGGGTGTTCTCAGCTGGGCTCATGGGCGTCTCCGGGTTTCACGGTATTCTCTAGACCGAACAGTTTCTAGTCCAAACACTTTGATTTCGAAAGTAGCACAGACGGACGGCCATGTCAGCACGCACACCGCCAACCCACCCAGCCGAGACACTCGAGCAGGACGTCGACGAGCTGTTCTCGCTGCTCTGGGAGACGCTCGCCGGTCTCAAGCGCGCGAGTCCGCCGCCCGAGGAGCTGCGCGAGGTTGGCATGCGCGCGTCGCTCACTGCGCGCCACATGCCGGCGGTGCTCGCCGTCGCCGCCGGCGGACCGCTCAGCGTGAGCGAGCTCGCGCGGCGACTCGGCCTCAGCCTGTCGAGCACCAGCGCCATCGTCGGGGAGCTCAGTCGCACCGGCCTGCTCGAGCGCGCCGAGGACGACGCCGACCGCAGGCGCACGATCGTGCGCCTGCACGAGGACTACAGGCAGCTCCTGACCGAGTGGCTGGGCGAAGCGCAGGCACCGCTGCGGGGCACGCTCGAACGGCTGCCGCCACGCGCGCGCGCCCAGTTCATGGAGGGCTGGCGGATCCTGCACGAGGAAGCCACCCGCATGCCAGCTGCGGGCGACCCGGCGGAGGACTGCTAGCGGCCCGCCGCCGGGCGAGCCCTCAGGCGACGCCCGCGCGGCGGGACCGCTGTCAGTGCGCGGAGGCAGCTTCCTCGTCGAGCTCGGGCGAATCCGTGGCGAGGCGCAGCACGAACGCGAGCGTGCCAGCGCCGACACAGAGCATCGCGATCACCGCGAACACCAGCACGACGACGCTACCGGTGACCGCCGCAAGGGCGAGCAGGGAAACAGGGATCGAGATGCCGATGATCCCCACGATCAACGGTGATGTCTCGTGTGAGCCCGCGGGAAAGCCGCGGTCGTAATCGGCCTGAGGCAAGGGGACCTCCTGGGGGGAGTCGATTGGGGAAACCGCCGGGGGAAGGCGGCACGGGGCCGCGAAGTTTACTGAGTAGCCTGTCTTTTCTGCGAGCTTGGTGAGAACCCGGGTCCGAGGAAAGGGGGACCGTGATGCGCAAGCTGATCTACTCGATGACCGTGTCGCTGGACGGCTACATCGCCGCACCCGATGGCGCGATCGACTGGTCGGTACCCGACGAGGAGTTGTTCCTGTTCCACACCCATCAGGTGCGGGAGACCGGTGTGCAGCTCTGCGGACGGCGCCTCTACGAAACGATGGTCTATTGGGAGACCGCCGAGGAGGCCCCGCTGGCCGCGGCGCAGGTCGAGTTCGCCCAGATCTGGAAGGCCCTGCCGAAGGTCGTGTTCTCCACGACGCTGGAGGGCGTGGTCGGCAACAGCAGGCTGGCCAGGGAAGGCGTCGGCGAGGAGGTCTCGAGGCTCAAGCAACAGCCCGGGAAGGACATCGCGGTCGGCGGCGCCGGCCTCGCCGGTGCGTGTATGCAGCTGGGGCTGATCGACGAGTGGCGGCTGTTCGTCGGGCCGGTCCTACTCGGCGGCGGCACGCCTTACTTCCCGAAGCTCGACAAAATCGTCAACCTGGAGTTGGTCGAGACGAAGACGTTTGGCTCTCGCGTCGTTTACCTTCGCTACGGCCGCGCAGCAGCGGGCCTGTAGCGGCGGTCGCGCCCAACCACGAGAGGAACGGGGTGTTTCTCGATGTCTGACGTGCCGGCGACCGGGGCCGACGCCGGTCAGATCGCGGGCACGTGCGACCCGCGCTTTGCGGCCGTCGCCGAGGCCTTCCGCGAGAACGCCGCGCACCGGGGCGAGCTGGGCGCAGCCGTGGCGGTGCTCGTGGACGGGCGAGCGGTGGTCGAGCTGTGGGGCGGTTGGGCCGACGCGGATCGTACGCGCGCCTGGCGGCGGGACACGCTCGTGAACGTGTTCTCCGTCGGCAAGGCGCTGGCGGCGCTGTGCGTGCTGATGCTCGTCTCGCGCGGATCGCTCGAGCTCGACGAGCCGGTTGCGCGACGCTGGCCTGGGTTCGGCGTCGAAGGCAAGGAGGCGATCACGGTAGGCGAGGTGCTGAGCCATCGGTCGGGGCTGGCCGCGATCAGGCGGGAGCTACCGGAGGGCTCGCTCTATGACTGGGCCGAGGTGACGCGTGCGCTGGCCGAGCAAAGGCCGTGGTGGACGCCCGGCACCGCGCACGGCTACCACGTACACACCTTCGGGTTTCTGGTGGGCGAGCTCGTCCGGCGCGTCGCCGGCGAGCGCATCGGGACGTTTCTGCGCCGCGAGATCGCCCGGCCGCTCGGTGTCGAGCTGAGCTTTGGCCTCGCCCGCAGCGAGCGCCATCGACGCGCCGAGTACGTGTTCGACCTCGAGCAGGTCTCGCGCGGCGGCCGGCGCGCGACCTTCGACACGCAGCTGCGCCGGCGCGCCTACCTCAACCCGCCCGGCGCGACCGGGATCGACACCGTCAACACGCTCGCGTGGCAGGACGCAGAACTGCCTTCGGCCAACATGCATGCGGGCGCGCTCGCCATCGCCCGGGTATACGGCGCGCTGATCAGCGACGCGCAGCCGCTGATCGACCCCGAGGTGCTGAAGTTGGCTAGGACCGAGGCGGCGGCGGGCGAAGATCTCGTGCTCCGCCGGCCGTCTCGCTTCGGCCTCGGCTTTCAGCTCACGCAACCCGAGCGCCCGCTCGGGCCAAACCCCGAGAGCTTCGGGCATTTCGGCACCGGCGGCTCGCTCGGATTCGCCGACCCCGAGGCCAAGGTTGCGTTTGCGTACGTGATGAACCGCGGCGGCGGCCAGTGGCAGGACCCGCGCAACCGCGCCCTGATCGACGCGGTTTACGCCTCGCTTGCATAGGGGGCGCACGGAGACGCTAGTCCTCGGACTGCGTCGGCTCGTGTGCCGCCTGCTCGATTTGTTCGAGGATGATGTCTGTCTGGCGATCCTCGACCATCGCCTGCAGCGCCTGGTCGATCGTCGGCGCCCACAGGTGCCGCTCGACCGCGATGCGGCCGCGCCGTCCTTCGAACTGGGTCCACTCGAGACCGACCGGCGGCACCCGCGAGACGGGGGCCTCAGGCGGAAGCGGAGCATCGGCGCCGTATACGGTCAGCCGGGCGCGCCAGCCGTCCGGGCAGAGCTCGCGCATCACCGCCAGCGCCTGCCATTGGTCTGCGGCGACCGGGCGGGAGCGTCGCTGGCGCCGGCGGAGGTACCACGCGATCACGACACAGGTCGCGGTCATGGCCGCGATCAGCAGCACGATCACGAGCGTTTCGTAATCGGGCGCCGGCGCGTTGCCTCCCTGGACGCCGCTGGCGATCAGCAGGGCTGCGCTCACCATGGCGCAAACAGACTACCGGCGCCGCCGGTTCGAGGCCCAGGCGATCAGGACGGTGGACGCCAACCTCTGGCCAGAGTCGTCTGCCCGACCTCGATGATGTAGCCGTCCGGATCGCGGATGTAGCAGCGGATCTCGGTCTCGTGCTGCTTGGGCGCCGTCAGGAACTCGGCGCCACGCGCGCTCCACTCGGCGTACAGAGCCTGGATGTCGGCGACGCGGATGTTGAGGAAGCTGCTCACCCGATCCGGGTCTGGCGGCGTCTCGAGCGTGACCGTCGGCTTGTCATCCGTCGGACCACCGCCGACGTTGATGATGATCCAGCTGTTGGCCAGGGCGACGTAGGTCACCTGGTCACCCGCCTCGCCGCCGATGACCGTCTTGCCGCCAAGTACCTCGGTGTAGAAGCGCCGCGAACGCTCGACGTCGTCGGAGACGATGAAATGAGCCACGACCATCTGCTCGTCGATCTCGCTCATGCTGACCTCGTTGCCGCGTTTCGACCCTTCTGCGGGTGCACACCAAGCTGATGCCAATCGGTCTCAGAGAGCTTCGCGTCGTAGTACTCCGCGGCCTTCTCGATGTTCGCGAATGCGAGCTCGCGATCGGCATCGGACACGTCGATCACCTGGTCGACGCGCGCGACCGCGTTGCGCACATGCTGGGCGTCCGTCAATGGCTCCTTGCGCTCCCCCGGAAAGGCGAAGACGCTGTCGGGAAGGTCGCTTTGCGTAGTCAGACGACCATGCTTCTCGTGAGGTTCCCACGTCGCTTTCGCTGCCATGTCTTCCTCCTGTTGGATCGTGCGCACCGGCCTCCAATGCCGGGAGCAGGTCTTCGTGGCGCCCAACCGCAGGCGAGGTGATGCATGCTCGTCGGTATTGGGCCGCGCCGGGCGATCTTCAAGGCCGCCAGCCGATCGAGCGCGAAGAGGTGGCGATTTGCGCGACGTCCCTCGATGGGCGATCCAGGACTCGAACCTGGGACCTCATCCGGCGAGCTTGCCGATGCGGCCCGGACGCACAAGCCGAGGATCTCCCCTGCTGACGCCTCCGTAGTCGATCACGCCCAGATGCCGGCCAGCGCACCTGGTATCGATCTTCCGTGATCGCTGGCGGCCCGCACGAACCTCCGTCGCGACCCGAGTGGCCCCTGAGCGCAGGTGGCGGGCCGACGGGTTCCGTCATGGCCCGACCGTCAGCTCGAGCCAGAAGCTAAGCAGGGAACACAGGCAAGGCGTTATCGACCGTCATCGTCTCGCACAATCATCGGCTCCACGACACTCAGGAGCGCGATGTCCGCCGGCACCCGCAGTTCGCCGTCGCGTTCGACTGTTTCGTCAATCGCTCGTCTCACGGCGTCATTTGGCGGCCAGCGGGGCAAGGGCTCCTCGCCGAGGCGGCGAACGCGGCGCACTCCGGCGGAAAAGAAGGACCCTCGATCGAATCCGTACCTTACGACTACTTCATCAGCGCGTTCGCGCGCCCAGCCCAGCGCCGCCTCGACATCGCTCCACGCGCCCTCCTCATACACCTCGCTCTCACTTGCGCTGTCTGTCACGTACCCAATAAACTCATCCAGACCGCGCGCGACGTACGCACGCCGCTCCGCCGTGTTGTGGTGCACGAAACTCATAGTCGAATGTTATCGTACCGCGCGTCGTCCTACGGACGGAGTCGACAAGCTTCTGGGTCGGGCTCACAAGAACTTACAGTCGGAGCCTCCGACGCACTCGATGGTGCGGAACGGCACACGTGCTGTCCCAGGTCGCACCACGTTAGGCCGCGCATATTCTGGTCCAAGCGTTATTTCCGTAAATCCTGGGGATCGGAGATACAGGTTAAACTTTGTCGTATTCAATGGCTCCGGAATCCTTCCCCTTTTGGATTCGACACGTTCTCCGATCGCCCTGATTGAACTCTGCGTCCAGCGTAGTCCCACGTACTTTACCTCGTCCGACCCCGCCGTATTGACGGTGACCCGCGCTTGTCGTCCATTCAAGCTGATCTGTGCGTAAATGTGCACTTCATACGGTGTTAGTGGTTCACCTTTGGCTGTATATGCGGGGATCTCGACGTTACCCGTGATTGTCGTCCTGTACTCGTCATTCGGGCTCGCACCAGCAGGAGCTGCCTGAACAAGGTGCAGCTGCGCGTCCGCTTCGCCAAAGCCGCCGCCTTCTTCGCCCGTTTCTTCCAGCTCGGTTTCAAACTGTTCAGTTTCTTCCCGTGCTTCTGCTTCTTCTTCCCGTTCCGTTACTTCGCGATTGACAAATTCGGCGCCTTCTTGCAGGAGCAATCCTTCGTACGTTTCTTCTTCGCTGTGCTCTTCGTTGACACATTGTTCGCTGCTCCACCCGTACGGTGGCAGGCCGGGGCATTGCTTTTGCTCTTTGTACCCTGCTTCGAAATTGCCGTAATTCGCGACATCGACCCGCCAGTCGATGTGCGGCCAAGCTGGGAGATCTCCTTCAACATGACGCGGGAGTGCCGTGGTGAAGAGGCCATTATTTTCGAAGACAGGGCATTGATATTGTTCTTCTGCGACTCGCTGGCATCCGCTCATTAGCGGCTCGAACTCTTGGGCGTTGGCTTGGAAGACCCCGTCATTGACAAAGAACGTTCCGCTGTGGGTGTCGGTCGCGAGCTGACCAGTTTCCCATGTGGCCGTTCCTTCGTTGATGAACAAGCCACCATCGAACTGGGCGCTGTCCGCATCGAACACGGTCGTCGAGCCTGGCTCCGTGACGATCTCGCCGGGCCCTTCGAACACAGCACTGCCGCTTGACCACGTCAGTGAGTTGTCGATGTCGAGTTCGCTCGCCACGGCGACCTGCTGCACCTGCGGAAACCAGACGTCTGGCGGGGCCTGCAGGAACGTCAGGGAGCCTAGTTCGCTCGACGTGAGGCCGGTGAGCGTAAGGATGCTGTGCAGCGTCGTGAGGGTCGCGCCGCTGCCATCGATCGCGCCGGCCGTGACGTTGCTATCGAGATGCATGGTTCCCCCAATCGTCGCGGTGGATCCGAGCGAGTATTCGAAGCCGTAGGAGATGCCGTTGAGTTCGATCGCGGCTCCCGGCGCCGCTGTCCAGGTGTCGGAGGCGAATTCGGCCGAAGCGCCGCCGCCCGTGAATTCGAGCGTTCCAACGTCGGCGTTGATGGTGCCGTCGTTGTCGATCGCGAAGCTGATTAGGCCCGGACCGGCTCCTTCGGTCCTCTGGATCACGCCGATGTTGACAAGCGTCGCTGTATAGCCGGCAGCGAGGATGCCGCGGTTGGAGCCAAGGCCTTCGGCGTTCATCGTTAGTGTACCGTCGTTGACGAGGCGGGCGCCCTTGCTTGCGTCGATTGTGCCGGTCGCGCCGATTATCAGCGCTCCCGCATTCTCGAGCGTCCGTTCTTCGAGGGTTACATCCGCCACTGTGCCGGTCGCGCCGGCTTGCAGTTCGAGCACGCCCGTTCCCGATAGCAAAGCGCCAGCCTCGCTGAGGAAGGCGTTTGCGACCAACAGCTTGCCTGGTCCGGCTATGCCACCTCCGTTCGGCGTGAGTGTGCCCAGCGTGGAAGGTGTTTCCCCGTTGACTTCGAGGGTTCCGCGCCGTTCCCACTGGCTGCCGTTGAGCGTCACCGCCGCAGACGAACCTTCTACCGTTCCGGCCGTCACAGTGCCTTGAGAGACTTCGACGTCGCCGGCGAGGTCCACGGATGATCCCAACGCGAATTCCTGATCGCTGAAGACGACCCTCGCGCCCTCCGCCGCGGTCCACGAGTCGGAGTGGTGTTCGCCGGAACTGCCCCCGCCCCTGAGTTCAAGTGAGCCAGCGGTGACACTCACGGTGCCTTCGTTGTCGATCGGGGCGTCGATCGTCGCGGTCCCGGTGCCTTCCGGCTTTTGGAGGGTGCCAGTGTTGATGAGCCCGCCGGCGCTGCCGCCGTTGATGCTGGCGCCTTCGCTGATCGTCAAAGTTCCGGCGTTTTCTAGCTTGTGTTCTTCCTGGATGCCGAGCGACGAGGACACGCTCGCGGTCGCGGTCGGCTCGATCACGGTGCTGCCGGCGCCCTCGAGGTAGGCGAACGTGCCGCCAGTGAATGCTTTGGTTACATCGACATGCCCGCTGCCGGTGAGAGCGGCGCTGGCGATGGTTTCCCACCCGATCGCACCGTTGACGTTGAGCGTCCCGATCGTCGACGTGCCGGGGCCTTCGATATCGAGGACGGTGGGCCGGTAGCTGTCGTTTCCGTTCGCGGCTACGCTCAGTTCTGCGTTGGCGCCGTTGATCTGCTGCACGGCCATGCGTACCCCGTCGGTGATTGTGATTGCGCCTGAAAATGTCGCAGAGGAGCCGAGGTTGTATTCGCCGCCCCTGAACAGGATCGCCGCGCCGCTCGCGGCCGACCAGACCCCGGGGTGGAGCGTGGGCAGTCCACCGGATTCGAGTTCCAAGGCGCCGGCGCCGATGTTCACGGTGCCTTCGTTAGCGAATCCCATGGCAATGACAGCGGCCGCGGAGCCTTCTGGTTTTTGCAGAGTGCCTCGGTTGGTCAGACTGCCTTGGTGTGGGTAGCCGGACCAAACGTGCTGCGCGAGTGTGAGGGTACCTTCGTTTATCAGTTCGCATCCGAGGGTTACGTTGTTGAGCGAGGAGACGGCATCAGGGCCGAGGATGATGGGGCCCGAGCCTTCCATCGTGCCGCCGGTCCACCCGAGTGCTCGTGAGATTTCGAGTGTGGCGCCAGCGATAGTGCCGCCGCTTTGGGTGAGCGACGTCAGTTCCGATGCCTTCGCGCTGTTTGCGAGCTTCAGGGTGCCGCCCGAGACGACCAGTTCCCCCTCGCCGCGGAGCACGCCGGTTTCATTCGTTCCTCCGCGGAGGTCCACGGTCCCGCCAGCGGGTATGCAGGCGGTGTCGGCGGGGCCTGGCGCTTTCCCCGTGGACCAGTTGCCCGGGGTTTCCCACGCGCCTTCGGTGGGTCCGGTCCACCCATCCGTGCAGCCCGCTTCGAGCACGGTGGCCGTAGTTTCCGAGCTGCTCGCGGCGCTCCCGGCCACATTTTCGGCGGTAACAGTCACTCGGATCGCGTGCCCAATATTGGTCGAGCTCAGTGTGTAGCCGTTGCTCATCGCGCTCGCGATGCCTTGGCATCCTTGCCCGTGGCTGTTGCATTCTTCCCACAGGTAGCTGTAGGTCAGAGGCGTCGTCCCTGCCCAGGTGCCGGTGGTCGCGGTGAGGGTCTGGCCGCTCTGCGCTTTTCCGACAATCGCGGGGGGCGCGATGTTCTGTGGCGCGCCGGTGGTGACTTCGGCCGTGGGTTGGGACGTAGCGGAAGCTTCCCCCGCCGAGTTCTTTGCTGTGACCGTGACCTCGATCGTGGAGCCGACGTCGGCAGCTGCCAGGACGTAGGACGTGTCCGTCGCGCCGCTGGCGCCGGATATCGGCTGGCACGAGCCGGCTTTGCAGCGCAGCCAAACAAAGTCGGTGTATACGACTGGTTCGCTGCCTGCCCACTCGCCGGGCGTGGCGCTCAATGTCTGGCCTTCCTTCGCGGTGCCTGTGACCGCCGGCAGGGCGATGTTGGCGGGCGGGGAGGGGACGACCACGACGCTCGCTTGGGAGCCCTTCGACGTCGAGCCGGCAGAGTTGGTGGCCGTGACCACGACACGGAGGGTGCTGCCCACGTCGTCATGACCAATGGCGAACGTCGCAGTCGTCGCGCCGGAGATGTTGGCGCAGCTTTCGCCAGCCGTGTTGCAGGCCTCCCACTGGTAGGTGTAGGTGATCGTCGGGCTGCCAGTCCAGGTGCCCGTCGACGCGGTCAGCGTCTTTTCGTCCTTCGGTTCACCGGAGACGACGGGCGGCGCCGTACTCACAGGTGGCGACGGCACAACCGTCGCCGTCTGCGTCGAGGTTGCTGACGCCGCACCGGCTTCGTTCCTTGCGAGCACTCTGACGCGGATCGTGTGGCCCACCTCTTCGTGAGCGATCGCGTAGCTCGAGGCTACCGCTCCTTCGATGCTTGAACACCCTTCTCCCGCGGTGTTGCAGCTCTCCCACTGGTAGGTGTAGGTGATCGTGGGGTTCCCAGTCCAGGTGCCGGTCGACGCCGTCAGCGTCTGTTCGTCCTTCGCTTCGCCAGAGAGCGTCGGCGGCGCCGTCGCTTCGGGTTTAGCCGACGTCACCGGGGCGGTTGCTACCGATGCGACGGTTGTTTCGCCGACTGAGTTCTTGGCGGTGATCTGAGCCTCGACGGTGTAGCCCACGTCGCTGGCCGTAAGTGTGTATTTGATGTCTTTTGTGCCACTTTCGCCCTCGATCGAGTGGCATTCGCCAGCGGCGCACCTGAGCCAGCGGTAATAGGCGTATTCGATTGGTGCGGAGCCCGCCCATACCCCCAGGCCGCCCGTCAGTTCCTGGCCTTCCCTCGCGAGTCCGGACACCGTTGGCCGTTCGACGTTGACAGGTGGCCCCGCAACGACATTGGCGGTCGCGGCGCTTGTCGCGCTGCCCGCCCCCAGCGCGTTAGTAGCCGTTACGGCCGCCCGCAGTGTGTCGCCGAGCTCAGGTCCAGTGATGCGGTAGCGCGCTTCTTTGTCTTCGCCTTCGGCGCCTTTGCATTCTTTTTTGACGCAGTTTTCCCAGAGATATCCGAGCGTTGCTGGCGCCGGGAACGCTCGCCAGCTTCCTTCGCTGACGCTCAGAAGTTGTCCTACCTTGGCTTCGCCGGAAATTATGGGTGCTGCCGTGTTTGCGGGCTTTCCTTCCACCGTGACGGTCTGTTCTGAGCTTGCGCTCCCGCTTCCAGCGCCGTTAGTGGCCTGGACCGCGACCCGTAGCGTCTTGTCAACGTCTTCAGAGACCGGCGTGTACGTCGCTTTTGTCGCTTTGGAGATGGCGCTGCACACGCCCGGCCTCGCGCAACGTTCCCACTGGTAGCTGTAAGCGATTGTGGGAGCGCCGCTCCAGCTCCCGTGTTCGGCTGTGAGTACGCTGCCTTCCCTGGGAGTGCCCGTGACAGTCGGCGGCGAGATCTCGACCGGATACTCGGCGTCGTCGTAGTGTTCTTCGACCTGTTTTGCGGTGAGAGCTTTGCGGTAGAACGCGAGGTTGCTGAGGCCGCCGGAGAACGGCGGCGCCCCCGAGAGCGACTTACCGAGGTAGTCATCCGACACGCTACTTCCGAGCGAGGCGGGTGTAGTCGAGACGCCCGTCGTTTCTGCGGCGACCGCGCCGTTCAGATACAGCGTCAGCTTGTATGAGCCTTCTGAGCTGGCCTCGGTGATCGTCACGTACTGCCACGCACCGGTCGCCAATGCTTTCGTCGTTTTGACAGAGGCCGAGCCCGAGGGCGTGACGATTTCGAACAGGGGCGGGGTCATGAGCCAGGTCGGGCACGCCGACTCGAAGATGACGATCGATGTCTAAGCGGAAGTTTTTGAGGGTCTGAGGCCCGATTGCCCCGTGGTTGCGGTGATCGGGCCTTCTTTTGTTGGTTGGGCGTAGACACTAATATCGGGGTTATCCGTCCGACGGATATGGCATCATGTGTGTATGCCAAAGAGAGTGGGTGCGGTACATGTGGCGGTCACTCGTCGCCACTACAAGGGCAAGGTCTATGAGAGCACGCTGCTGCGCCGCTCCTACCGCAAGGACGGCAAGGTCCGCAACGAAACGGTCGGCAACCTCTCGCACCTGCCGCCCCACGTGATCGACGGGATCCGCGCGATGCTCGCCGGCAAGGCGCTTGTGGATCTCGATCAGGAGCTTGAGATCGAGCGTTCGCTGCCCCATGGTCACGTCGCCGCGGTGCTCGGTGTGCTGCGGGCGCTCGACGTGGAGCGGGTGATCGGCCGTGAGCGTTGCCGTGAGCGTGACCTGGTGGTCGCGATGATTGTCCAGCGTGTGATCGGCCCGGGCTCAAAGCTCTCGGCGACACGGCGCTTTGGTGTGAGCACGCTCGCCGATGAGCTGGACCTCGGCGAGGTGAAGGAGGCCGAGCTCCTCTCCGCAATGGACTGGCTGCTTGAGCGTCAGGAGCGGATCGAGAAGACCCTCGCTCACCGGCACCTCTCCCCGGATGGCTTCGTGCTCTATGACCTGTCATCGAGCTATGTGGAGGGACGCTGTTGTCCGCTGGCGAAGCTCGGCTACTCGCGTGACGGGCGCAAAGGCACCCAGCAGGTCAACTACGGCCTGATCTGCTCCCCGGAGGGCCGGCCTGTCGCCGTCCACGCGTTCGACGGGTCGACCACCGATTCAAAGACGCTTCCCGACGCGGTTCAGGCGGTCACCGAGCGTTTCGGGGTCAAGAACGTGGTGCTCGTCGGCGACCGCGGGATGATCACCCAGGCGCACGCCCAGACGCTCAAGGAGAACGGTGTCGGTTTCATCAGCGCGCTGAAGAGCGCGCAGATCCGTACGCTCATCAACGCGGGGGCAATTCAGCTATCGCTGTTTGATGAATCAAACCTCGCGGAGATCTCCTCAGAGAAATTCGACGGTGAGCGCCTCATCGTCTGTCGCAACCCCGCGGTCGCCGCTGAGCGCGCCAGAAAGCGCCAAGAGCTGCTCGCCGCGACCGAAGCCGAGCTTCAGAAGGTCAAACGGATGGTTGACGGTCCGCGTGGCTCCCTGCGCAAAGCCCACGCGGGTCAGATCGGGACACGCGCCGGCAAGATCGTCAACAAGTACAAGGTCTCAAAGCACTTCGAGCTTCACATCGCAGACGGCGCGTTCTCTTTCGCTCGCAAGCATCAGCAGATCGAGGAGGAGACCGCCCTGGACGGGCTCTACGTGATCCGCACCACCTGCCCGGCCGAGCAGCTCTCAAGCCAGGCCGCGGTCCGTGCCTACAAGCAGCTGAAGATGGCCGAGCGAGCATTCAAGACGATGAAGGACACCCTGGAGATCCGTCCCATCCACCACCACCTCGAGACCAGGGTCCGCGCACACATCTTCCTATGCATGCTCGCCTACTACGTCACCTTCGAGCTCGCCGGACGCCTGACCACCATGCTCTTCACCGACCAGACGCCACTCGCGCCCGCGGACCCCGTCGCGTCTGCGCGGCGCTCAAAAGCCGCCAAGACCAAGGCCGCCAGCGCCGCGACCGAGGATGGGCACCCAGCCTCAAACCTGCCCGACCTGCTCGCTGAGCTTGGCACCATCGCCCGCAACACGATCCGCATCGGAGAGGCCAAAAACACCTTCACGCGCCTCACCAAGCCCACACCGCTGCAAGCCAAAGCACTGGACCTACTCAACGTCAAGCTCGCCGCGTAGACAGAACCCCGCCACCCAAACACGGTCAAACCCCCGCCACCCCACGAGACTCAGCGCACCGACCGCAAAAACTTCCGTCTAAGCGCAGCTGCAGCAGCGCGCCAAGCGTGACCGTGGAACGAGGTTCGACAAGCTCGCGCGCGACGCCCGTGAGCAGCTTCTGGCACCCCACGAGACGCCCCGAGAGGGGCCCATTGGGACGGTGAATGGGACGGAAGGCCAAAAACGGGCTCCCAAGCGACTACGCCGACGCCCTGCAACTGGCCACAAACCCCGCGATTTGCAGGCCGTTCGTGAGTGGGCGATCCAGGACTCGAACCTGGGACCTCTTCCTTATCAGAGAAGCGCTCTAACCAACTGAGCTAATCGCCCGCGGCCGCCGATTCTAGCGGCCGTATTCGCCGCGCCAACTCACGCGCCTCCTCGGCCGTCGCGAACGAAAGCTGCGCGGTGTAGCGACCGTCGCTGGTCGGCTTGACCCTCACCTCAGAACCGAACGCCGCACCCAGTGTCTGGGCGATCTCGCGCGCGGCGTGCTCCTGATCGGGGTGCAGCCCGCGCGGCGCTCCGTCGGGCCCCGCGCCACGGCGCGGCGCTCCGTCGGAGTTGCTCTCTCGGGCGCGCTCTTCGGTGATCCGGACCGACCATCCCTGCCCCGCGGCCGCACGCGCGAGGGTGCGCCGATCACGGTGGTCGTGGGCGAGCAGCAGCGCCCGTCCGTGGCCCTCACTGAGCGCTCCGTCCTGCACGAGCTCGACCGCCTCATCGGGGAGGTCGAGCAGGCGTACGAGATTGCTGACGGCCACGCGACTGCGGCCGACCCGCCGACCTACGTCCTCACGCGTCAGACCGAGCTCCTCCACGAGCGCAGCGCACGCGCGCGCCTCCTCGATCGGGTTCAGGTCCTCGCGCGCCATGTTCTCCACGAGCGCCGCTTCCAGTGCCTGCGAATCCTCGCGGTCGCGCACGATCGCGGGGATGCTCGCGAGGCCGGCGATGCGCGCGGCGCGCCAGCGCCGCTCGCCGGCCACCAGCTCATATCCGCCCCCGCGCCGCGGGCGCACGAGCACCGGCTGCAGCACCCCGCGCTCTCCCAGCGACGCCGCCAGCGCCTCCAGCGACTCCTGCTTGAAGCGCCGGCGCGGCTGCTTGGGGTTGGGAGAGATCAGCTCCACCGGCAACTCGCGCAGCTGTTCCTCGCTGGGCTGTGCGCCCTCCGCCGACACCGACAGGATCGCGTCGAGGCCCCTCCCCATCCCCGGTCTCGGCTTAGCCACGTGCCGCCACCTCCTTTGCCAGCTCGAAATACGCCTCCGCGCCGGCGCTGTGGGGATCGTGGTGGGTCACCGGCAGGCCGTAGCTCGGCGCCTCGCCGACGCGCACGTTGCGCGGGATCACCGTGTTGAACACCAGATCGGGGAAGTGCGCGCGCACTTCGCGCTCGACGTCCTGGCCGAGCCGCGTGCGGCCGTCGTGCATCGTCAACAGCATGCCGGCGACCGTCAGCCGCGGGTTCAGCTCCCGCTGCACCAGCGCCAGCGTCTCGAGCAGCCCCGCCAGCCCCTCGAGCGCGAAGTACTCGGTCTGGACCGGCACGATCACGCGATCCGCGGCGACGAGCGCGCAGACGGTCAGGGGCCCGAGCGACGGCGGGCAGTCGATCAGGATGTAGCGGAAGCTCTCCCGCAGGGGCTCGAGGCACTCGTGCAGGCGCTGCTCGTAGCCGTCGATCCGAGGCAGCTCGATGTTGGCGCCCGCGAGGTCCGGGCCCGCCGGCAGCGCCCGCAGGCCGGCAATCGGAGAGTCCGTGAGCGCCTCGCGCGCCGTCGCCGTGCCCGACAGCACGTCGTACAGGCCCGGGACCTGAGCGCGCGCAATCCCCAGCCCGACCGTCGCGTTCGCCTGCGGGTCGGCGTCCACCAACAGCGTCTCGTACCCCGCCTCTGCGATACACGCCGCCACGTTGACAGCCGTTGTCGTCTTCCCCACGCCACCCTTCTGGTTGGCGACCGCATAGACCGTGCCCATCCCGCGCACGCTACCGCCGATCGCCGATGTCTGGGTGCTCATCAGCGGCGCCTGCCGCTTTCGGGGGCAGTCAGGAGCCGAGCGGGCGCTTGCGTGCGATCCCCGCCCGCCGCGGAAACCGCGACGGCGTCTCCCGCACCTTCGTGAACACGTGCAGGTGGTGGTCGCTCGCACCCTCGAATGGGATCACCCTCCGCACCTCATCCCGGGCCAGCCCCAGCAGTGCCGCCGCGCGATCCGCTTCGCGCTCGGCCGCCTGATCCCGCCTGCCACGCCAATCCACCAGGGCGCCGCCAACGCGCAACAGTGGCGCGGCGTACTCAAGCACAACCGCCTGCGGCGCCAGCGCCCTCGCGAGAACCGCGTCGTTCGTCCCGATGCCCGCGCCCCACTCCTCGGCTCGCGTGCAGACCACGCGGGCGTTCTCGAGGCCCGCCGCCGTGCACAGGCGCTCGAGGAACTCACACTTGCGCGTCTGGCTCTCGATCAAGCTGACCTCCGCATCCGGTAGCGCCACCGCGAGTGCGAGGCCCGGAAACCCGGCGCCGCTGCCGAGGTCGGCGATACGACGCGCCCCGGAGAGCGCATCCAGCTCGAGTGCGGCCAGCGAGTCGGCGATATGCGCCTGCAACGCCCGCTCTGGCTCGCGGATCGCCGTCGGGGCATGCTCGTCCGCGTCGAGCGCGGCCAGGATCAGATCGATCTGGAGCTTCTGCGCCGACGTCAGCGCCGCGAGTGTTTCCCGTGAAACACTATGCGCGGTCATCGCCTGGGCGCGGCGTGACGACCAGATATCGCTGGGGCTCGTTGCCCTCGCTGTGCGTCTCGACGTCGCCGCGCTCGCGCAGGTACTCGTGGACGATGCGGCGCTCGAATGGGGGCAGCGGGTCGAGCTCGACCGGTCGCCCTGAAGCCAGGGCCTCGTCGGCGGCGTCGTCGGCCTCGGCCTGCAGCGCCTCGGCGCGTCGCGCGCGGTATCCGTTCGCGTCGATCACGATCCGAACCGCAGACGGGCCGTCCGGGAACACGATCCTTTGCGCCAGATGCTGCACTGCGTCGATCGTCTGGCCGTGCCTGCCGATGAACAGGCCGACATCCTCGCCGTCGAGCTGCCCGCTGAGGGCGCCGTCACGATCGGACACAGCGACGTCCACCTCGAGCTTGAGCGCGTCGGCGATCTCTGCCAGCAGCTCTTCGAGCGCCGCCGCCGGCTCGAGGTCGCCGTCGTCGCGAGCGTCGTCGGGGCCGCTCATCGTCTTCTACCCGAGCGTTTCTTCTTCTTGCGCGGTGGGCGCGGAGGCGGCGCGGAGGAGACGCCCGCCGGGGCGACCTCCGGTTCGGGCGCGGGAGTCGCCGCTCCGCCCGCGGCGTCGGAGATCGCCTGGCGCAGCGAGCGACTCGGTTTCCCGTTGCTTTCGGCGACCGGTTTCGGGGGCGGCGGCAACCGTCGTCGCAGAATCGACTGCTGGCCGACGGTCCACAGGTTGGTGGTGATCCAGTAGACGAGCAGACCCGCGGGATAGCGATAGAGAATCACGACGAACACGACCGGCAGCAGCAGCATCAACCGCCGCTGGTTGGGGTCCGCGGTGGCAGTCGCGATCAGCGTCGAGGCCAGCTGCGAGCCCACGTAGAGGACGATCAGGACGACGAGCACGATGCCGGTCGCCTTGCTGGTGATGTCCGGGATGAACAGGAACTTGCCCGAGTGCGGCGCGACCGTGTTGCAGGTGGTTTCTTCGACGAACTTCGCCGGCAGGTGGGCGAACGATGAGACGTGCGGGGAGGCTTTGTACTTGGTCGCGAGCCCCGCAGTCGTGTTGTAGTGCTGAACCATCTGTGGTCCGCAGATGTGCTTCTTGAGGTCGGTGCGCAGCATGTAGAACAGCGAGATGAACACAGGAAGCTGCAACAGCAATGGCAGGCAGGATGCCAAAGGGTTGATTTTGTGCTCCTGGTAGAATTTCATTATCTCCTGCTGCTGGCGCTGTTTGTCCTCCTTGTACTTTTCTTTGATCTTGTTCATCTCCGGTGCCAGCCGCTGCATTTCCTGCATCGACTTCAGCTGCCGGTAAGTCAGCGGCACCAGGATCGCGCGGACCAGCACCGTCAGCCCGACGATGGCGAGCCCCCAACTACCACCCACGAGGTGGTTGTGGATGAACACCATGATTTCTTCGAACACCTTGATCAGGGGCGAGAAGGCGTCCTGAATCACGTTGGCGAGGATTGGCATGCTCTAGGTCTCGGCGATCGTCGTCATGGGCACGGGTTGGGGCTGATGCGCTGCGGCTGCCGCCGGCTGGGGCTGCGCGCCCCGCGTGCGCTCAACCGCCGGTGTCGGAACCGGTCCTGAACACTCGCTGGGCCTCCGCCGGATCGTATCCGCCGTGACTCCACGGGTTGCACCTCAGCAGACGCCACCCCGCGAGCACCAGGCCCCTAAGTATGCCGTACTGCCCTATCGCTTCGAGCGCATAGCGCGAGCAGGTCGGCTCGTACTTGCAGCGACGCGGCAACGCCGGCGAAATGAACCGCTGATACAGCACGATCGGGGTGACCGCAACCATCCGCGCGGCGCGGGCGAGCCCGTGCGGCGGCCGCGGGGCTCGGGGTGACGCCGTCGCGCTCATCACACCGCGGGCTAGCGCGCGTCCGCGGGGCTAGCGTGCAGCCCCGCCTTGGCGATCAGCTCGGCCAGCGATGCGTCCATGCCCGCGAGACCCTCGCGCTCGGCCAGCTCGCCCGCAGCCGGGCGCGCGACGACGACCACGTCCTGCCCGGTGAGCAGCTCGTTCTCGGCGTGCGAGAACGCCTCGCGCAGCAGGCGCTTGACCTTGTTGCGCTCGACGGCGCCGCCAACCTTGCGCGACACCGACAAGCCCGAGCCTCGGGCGCTCCGTGGACGCGTTCGGGAACGTGTAGAGCACGAGGTGGCGATTCGCCACGGAGCGGCCCTGGCGATAGACGCGCTCGAACTCCGCGCTGCGCGACAGGCGCCCGCGCGCAGATGGACGCGCGCTCATCGCGCGTCCGCCGAACTCAGGGCCCGTGCCATCACGAGCCTCAGGTCGACAGCCGCTTGCGCCCCTTGCTGCGACGGCGCTTGAGCGTGAGCCGTCCGGCTCGCGAGGCCATGCGAGCACGGAACCCGTGCGCGCGAGCCCGCTTGCGCTTCTTCGGCTGGTAGGTGCGCTTCATGCCGGCTGCAGTATAGGACCGTGCGGCCTGCCGCCGATTTTTCCCGCCAAATGCGGCGAGCCCAAACGAGCGTTTACGGGCGTTGGCTATAGTCGCTCGACCGGGCCCCCGGGCCCCTCTGCGAATAGCAACCACGATTCTCCTGTGGAGAGGAGCGGATCACCGCTGCCGTGAGCCAACAGCTCGAGCACATATGGTCGCGAGTGCAGGCCCAGCTCGCGCTCGTGGTCGACGAGCCGACCTATCGCATCTGGCTCGAGCCGCTGCACGCCGTCGAGCTCGACGAGCAGCGGCTGCTGCTCGACGCTCCCCCGCATGCCCGCAGCTGGATTCGCGAGCGCTTCGGGAGGGTGATCCAGGCCAGCGTCGAGCTCGTGCTCGGACCTGATGTGAGCGTTGAGATCACCGCGGCGGACCAGCCGCTCGACGAACGCAAACCGACGGCTCAGGCGAGCACGACCACACGCCACGCGGCGCCTCGGCCTTGCGCGCGCGCGCCGACCGCGGCGCGGGCCGCCTGGCCCGCTCGCCAATCCCAAGCTGACATTCGACCAGTTCGTCATCGGCGACTGCAACCGTCTCGCGCACGCGGCCGCGCTAACCGTCGCGGAGATGCCAGCCCAGGCCTACAACCCGCTGTTCATCTGCGGGCCGCCCGGCGTCGGAAAGACCCACCTGCTCAGCTCGATCGCGAACCTGCTGCTCGCTCACAACCCTGGTCTGACGGTCCGCTGCACCACCGGTGAGGCGTTCACGAACGAGTTCCTCGGAGCGCTCGGCGCTGGCGGCACCGAGACCTTCAAGCTGCACTTCCGCGACGTCGACGTGCTGCTGCTCGACGACGTCCAGTTCCTCGAGCGCAAGACCAAGACCGAGGAGGAGTTCTTCCACACGTTCAACGCGCTGCACGATGCAGGGCGCCAGATCGTCCTCAGCTCCGACCGGCCTCCACGCGACCTCCAGGCACTGGAGGACCGTCTGCGCGAGCGCTTCGAGGCCGGCCTCGTGGCGGACATCACGCCGCCGGAGCTCGCCACCCGCATCGCGATCCTGCGCAAGCGCGCGCAGCACGACAACGTCCAGCTCGCCGACGCGCAGGTGCTCGACGTCATCGCCGAGCGGATCACCAGCAACGTCCGTGCACTCGAGGGTGCGCTGATCCGCATCGTCGCCTTCAGCTCGCTCACGGGACGGGCATTGACGGCCGAGCTCGCGCGCGAGGTGCTGGACAGCCTCTATCCGCACAGTGCAGCTCCCGCCCAGAGGACCCGCACGATCGCCGAGATCCAGGCCGCCGCCTGCGAGCACTTCGGCCTGTCTTCCGAGGAGCTCCTATCCGCGGCGCGCGTCGCGCGAGTCGCCTGGCCCCGCCAGGTCGCCATGTACCTCGCGCGCGAGCTGACAGGCCAATCGCTACCGGCGATCGGTCGCGAGTTCGGCGGTCGCGATCACACCACCGTGATGCACGCCTGCCGGCGCACATCCGCGCGGATCGCCGCCGACGAGGCTTCCCGCGAAGCTGTGGAGAAGCTGTGTCGAGCGTTGGGACACTCGCCATCTTGAGCCTCGCCACACCGCCGACCGCGCATCCTGAGAGACTTCCACGACTTCATCCACAGCTTCGTCCACCGCCCTGCAGTCCGAATCTCCGCTATCCACGCTGAATCCACATGCCCACAACCCCTACTAACACTCATCTCTATCCCACAGTGTTGCCGTGAAGCTCTCTCTTTCCGCAAGCGACCTGCTCGCGCAGCTGCAGACCACGACCCGCGTGGCCTCGTCGCGCAGCGCCGTGCAGGCGCTGTCCGGCGTGATGATCTCCGCTGAGGCCGGCTCGACGCCCGAGCTGCTGGCCACTGACATGGAGGTCGGCCTGCGCGTCCCGCTCCAGGCCGAGGTGGTGCGCCCCGGCTCCGCGGTGCTGCCGGCGCGCCTCCTGCTCGATGTGGCGCGCTCGCTGCCCACCGAGAGCCTGACAATGGAGCTGCGCAGCGCCGAGCAGGACGTCGAGCTGATCTGCGGGCCCACGACCTTTCACCTGCGCACCCTGCGCGCCGAGGACTTCCCGTCGCTGCCGGCGCCGTCGTCAGAGACACGCGTGGTGCTGCCGGCCGAGGCCTTCGTGCAAACCGTCAGCCGCGTCGCTCGCTCGGCTTCGCGCGACGAGACGCGCCCGGTGCTCACCGGCATCCTCATGTCCGCGTCCGCGCAGGAGCTGCGGATGGTCGCCACCGACTCCTACAGGCTCAGCGTCAAGGAGACTGCGCTCGAGTCGCCACTGCAGGGGAGTCTCGAGGCGAACGTGCCCGCTCGCGCTCTCCAGGAGCTGGTGCGTATCGCCCAGCAGGCGCCGAGCGACACGATCGCCGTCAGCGTCGGCCAGAACCAGGCGGTGTTCGAGCTCGGCGATGTGGTGCTCTCGTCGCGGCTGATCGACGGCCAGTTTCCGAACTACCGTCAGCTGCTGCCAGAGTCGGTCGAGCACGAGCTGCGGCTGTCGAGCGCGGAGGTCACGGATGTCGTGCGGCGGATCAGCCTGCTCGCGCAGAAGAACGCGCCGCTGCGACTGAGCTTCAGCGAGGGAACGTTGACGGTCTCGGCACAGACGCCTGACGTCGGCGAGGCCAGCGAGGCAATCCCCGTGCCGTTCCACGGGGAGTCGTTCGAGATCGGCTTCAACCCCGAGTTCCTGCGCGACGGGCTCGAGAGCGTCGAGTCGGACGAGCTGGTCCTGAAGCTGATCAGCCCCCTGCGGCCCGGATTGATCGAATCGCCCGACACTGGCGATTTCGTGTACCTGATCATGCCGATCAGACTTAACGTCTGAGGTGACGCCGTGCGCGTTCTCAGCGTGCAGCTGCGCGATTTCCGTACGTATACGCGCGCGGACGCTCGCCTCGGCGACGGGCTGACCGTCGTCCACGGACCGAACGGCGCCGGCAAGTCGAACCTGCTCGAGGCGCTGTACTACGGGTGCACGGGGCGCTCGCCGCGGACCCGCAACGATCGTGAGCTCGTGCGATTCGGCGCGCAGGCGGCACGGGTGTCGCTGGGTTTGCGCGACGAGGAGGGCGAGCACGAGCTCAGCGTCGGCTTCGGCACGCTTGGAGACGGCGCGCAGCCGGTCAAGCGGATGACCGCCGACGGTGCGCCCGTCGAGCGGCTGCTCGACGTCGAGTGCCGGCCGCTGGTGAGCGTGTTCCTTCCAGATCGGCTCGAGCTGATCAAGGGGCCGCCGGCGCTCCGTCGCGCCCACCTCGACCAGGTCGTCGCTGCGATCTGGCCCGCGCGCGCGCAGGTGCGAAGGGAGTACTCGCGGGTGCTCGCACAGCGCAACGCGCTGCTCGGTCGCATCCGCTCGGGTCGGGCGTCAGACGCGACGCTCGCCACGTGGGACCGTGAGCTCGCCGCGCGCGCACTCGAGCTTCGCGCCCACCGCGACGCGGCCGTAGGGCTGCTGGCGGAGCCGTTCTCCGAGCGCGCAGCGCAGCTCGGTTGCGCCGGCGCGGTCACGCTCGAGTACCGGCCACGCACGCGCGCCGCCGACGAGGAGGAGTACATGGCCGAGTTGCGCGAGCGCCTGCCGGGAGATCTCGAGCGCGGCTTCTCCGGCCACGGCCCGCACCGCGACGAGCTCGCACTCGTACGCGACCGACGCGAGCTGCGGGTGTACGGATCGCAGGGCGAGCAGCGCCTGGCGCTGCTGGCGCTGCTGCTCGCCGAGCGTGCCGTGCTGGCCGGCGCACGCAGGCGCACGCCGCTGATGCTGCTCGACGATGTGATGAGCGAGCTCGACGCCGACCGTCGCGAGCTGCTCGCGCAGCGAGCTCCGCTCAGGCGGCCAGAGCGTGATCGCCACAACAGACCTCGCGCATGTGCCCGGCGCGACTGACGCCTCGGTGACGCGCCTGCGGATCTCGCCGGGCGCGATCCTCCAGGAGGCGATCGCGGCGTGAGGCGGACCGCCCCCCGCCCTCTGTCACAGGCGCTCGAGCGGCTCACCGGAGCGCTCGCGCCCGCGAGCACGCTCGCACGCGTGCAGGAGGTCTGGGAGGACGCCGTCGGGCCCGCGATCGCCGACGCGGCCCGGCCCACCGCAGAGCGCGAAGGCGTCCTCACCGTCGCCTGCGCCGCCGCCGTGTGGGCGCAGGAGCTGAACCTCATGGCCGAGGTTGTGCTGGCCCGTCTCAATGCCGCAATGGGTGGGGAGCAGATCCGCGAGCTTCGCTGCCGGACGGGTTGAGCGCCGGCGAAACAGATAGTGGGTTGGCGGGCCCGCAATTCCCGCCATTTTGCAGGCATTTAGGCCGGTTTTAGGCCGAGGAGCGGGGTGCCTGCGTGCTATGATTTAGGTCATAGACAACCCGCCCCGGCCGTGGACCTCGCGCCCCGGAATCCGGGGCGTTCTCACGTCATCGGAGGGCCATTGGCAACAGGCAGCAACAGCTCTGGAGAGAGCGCAAAGAAAGGCGGCGTAAACGACCCGTCAATGACGGGCGGCTCCGCCAGCTACGACGCCCAGGACATCACCGTCCTCGAGGGACTGCAGGCGGTGCGCAAGCGCCCCGGCATGTACATCGGCTCGACCGGGCCGATGGGTCTGCACCACCTCGTCTACGAGGTCGTGGACAACTCCGTCGACGAGGCGCTCGCCGGCTTCTGCACCGAAGTCGCTGTGACGATCCATCCGGACAACTCCGTCACGGTCTTTGACAACGGACGTGGCATACCGGTGGCGGAAATGGAGAAAGAGGGCAAGCCGGCGGTCGAAGTCGTGCTCACGGTGCTGCACTCCGGCGGCAAGTTCGGCGAGGGCGGCGGCTACAAGGTCTCCGGCGGGCTGCACGGCGTCGGCGTGTCGGTCGTCAACGCCCTGTCGGAACGGCTGCAGGTGGAGATCCGCCGTGACGGCTACGTCTTCTCCCAGGAGTACTCACGTGGAGCGCCGCAGGGCGAGCTCGTCAGGGGCGAGCAGCTTGCGCCCGGGGCGCCCACCAGCAACTCCGTCACCTTCCTCCCCGACGCGGAGATCTTCGAGACGCTCGAGCTCGACTTCCACACGCTCGAGGAGCGCCTGCGCGAGACCGCGTTCCTGACCCGTGGCCTGAAGATCGCGATCGTCGACGAGCGCGGCGAGGGCCACGCCGCCGAGTTCCAGTACGACGGCGGCATCGAGGACTTCGTCTCCTACCTCAACGAGAACAAGGACACCGTCCACCGCAAGGTCGTGTTCTTCGCCGGCGAGTCCGAGGAGGGCGCGGCCGAGGTGGCGATGCAGTGGAACACCTCCTACCAGGAGTCGATCCACTCCTTCGCCAACAACATCTCCACCCGCGAGGGCGGCTCGCACATGTCCGGCTTCCGCTCGGCGCTGACACGCACGCTGAACAAGTACGCGCGCGACCACAGCCTGCTCAAGGAGAAAGAGGACAACCTGACGGGCGAGGACGTCCGCGAGGGGCTCACCGCGGTGATCTCGGTGAAGCTCCGCGATCCGCAGTTCGAGGGCCAGACCAAGACCAAGCTCGGCAACCCCGGCATGGCCGGCTTCGTCGAGTCGATCGTCAACACCGGCTTGGGAGAGTTTCTCGAGGAGAACCCGAGCGAGGCCCGCGCGGTGATCATGAAGTCGGTGCAGGCACAGCGCGCCCGCGAGGCTGCGCGCAAGGCGCGCGATCTGACCAGGCGCAAGTCGGCGCTCGAGAACTCGACGCTGCCTGGCAAGCTCGCCGACTGCTCGATCAAGGATCCCTCCCTCGCCGAGCTGTTCGTCGTCGAGGGTGACTCCGCGGGAGGCTCCGCCAAGCAGGGCCGCGACCGCGAAACGCAGGCCGTGCTGCCACTGCGCGGGAAGATCCTCAACGTCGAGAAGTCACGCATCGACAAGGTCCTCCAGAACACCGAGATCCAGGCGCTGATCACCGCCATCGGCACCGGCGTGCGCGACGAGTTCAACATCGAGAACGCCCGTTATCACAAGGTCGTGCTGATGACCGACGCCGACGTCGACGGCGCGCACATCCGCACGCTCGTGCTGACGCTGCTGTTCCGCGAGATGCAGGAGCTGATCGAGGCCGGCTACGTGTACATCGCCAAGCCGCCGCTGTACAAGCTCAAGCAGGGCTCGCGCGAGCGCTACATCGAGAAGGACTCAGAACTCGAGGAGATCCTGCTCGCGGACAAGTGGGAGAAGATCGAGATCTTCGACCGCCACGCCACGCAGCTGAAGCTCACCGAGGCGCGCTGGCAGCGCTTCTCGAGGCTGCTCAAGCAGTACGAGGGCTGGTCCTCGTCGCTGCGCGCGGCGCATGGCCACGAGATGGTGCAGTTCCTGGAGGAGTCCTCGCTGCTCGGCGAGCAGGTGATGAGCGCCGAGGCGGCCATCGAGCTGCTGGCGAAGGCGAGCGTCGCCGGCGACACGCATCTCGCCGACGTCGTCGATCAGGACCCGCTCGAGATCCGCGTCAAGGCCGTCGAAGCCAAGACCGGCTTCGCACGCACGCATCGGATCAAGCGCTCGCTGTTCGAGTCGCAGGAGTATCGCCAGCTCGCGCGCGTCCACGCACAGCTCGTCGAGCTCGTCGGCACGCCCCCGTTCGACGTGCGCCTCGGTGACGCCCGCGAGGACGCGCCGACCTTCGAGGCGCTTCACGAAGCCGTCCTGACCGTCGCGCAGAAGGGCATCAAACTCCAGCGCTTCAAGGGTCTCGGCGAGATGAACGCCGACCAGCTCGGTGAAACGACGATGTCGCCGACGACGCGCACGCTCGCGCAGGTGACACTCGAGGACGCCTTCGCCGCCGATCGCATGTTCTCGATGCTGATGGGCGACCAGGTCGAGCCGCGGCGGGCATTTATCGAGGACAACGCGAGGCTGGTGGCCAACCTAGATGTGTGAGGTGGTGATTCAGCATGGCTAGCGCCGACGTAATCGGCGGCGGCAACATCGAACCCCGCGCGCTCGAGGAGGAGATGCGCACGGCGTATCTCGACTACGCCATGTCGGTGATCGTCGGGCGCGCGCTGCCGGACGTGCGTGACGGCCTGAAGCCCGTGCATCGCCGCGTGCTCTACGCGATGAACGAGCTCGGGCTCAGCCCCAACCGCTCCTACTCCAAGTGCGCCCTGATCGTCGGCGAGGTGATGGGCAAGTACCACCCACACGGCGACTCCGCCATCTACGACACGCTCGTGCGCATGGCGCAGGCATTCTCGATGCGCTACGAGCTCGTCGACGGGCAGGGCAATTTCGGCTCGGTCGACGACGACCCGGCTGCCGCGATGAGGTACTGCGTCACAGGGGACACCCGTGTCAGGACGACAACGGGGACGGCGCGGATCGATTCGCTCGTGGCGGGCGCGGCGCCCAACTCGGACAACCCGGTGGACCTAGAGGTGCTCGATCGCTTGGGTCGCCCGGTGCATGCGTCAGTCCTATTTCACTCCGGTGAGCACCAGACGCTTCGCCTGCAGACTGCCGAGGGCTATGAGCTGACCGGTACCGGGAATCATCCCGTCCTGTGCATAGTCGACATGGCTGGCGTGCCGCTCCTGGTCTGGAGGCTGCTCGAGGAGATCCGTCCAGGTGAGAGGGTTCTTCTCCATCGTGGACAAGCGGCTAATCCGGTCGACCCACAGCTCACCGAGCACTCTCGGATGCTCGCTCTCCTGGCTGGAGCGTTTGTTTCAGAGGGCTGGTTCAGCGAGCGACGTGCGGGCTTCAACAACATCGACCGGACGTACTTCGACGCTGTCATCGAGGCCTATGACGCTGTAGTCGGAGGGAAGCGCTATACGACCTCGCGCACGATACGTTCCGGGAGCCTGAGCTTTGAGCTCGATGTGCAAAACCTCTCGGCGCTCCGCGGCAGTCCGCTGTCGGAGCTGGAGGGGTTGACGAGCGAGCAGAAGCGTGTGCCGGAGTTCGTCTGGTCCGGAAGCCCGGCGTTCAAGCGAGTGTTCCTCCAGGCCCTCTTTGAGGGCGACGGATCCTGTTCACTTCTGCCGCGTAGCACGATCCAGATCTCGTACTCGACGTGCAGTAGCGAGCTCGCGCGTGGTGTCCAGCAGCTCCTGCTCGAGTTTGGCGTGATCACGCGGCTCAGCCGTTCGCATCGTGGCGAGATCAAGGTCGTGGTCACCAATCGCCGCGATGGGCGTCTGTTCGCCGAAAGGGTCGGGTTTCTCGGCGCCAAGCAGTCAAAGCTCGAGGACTGTCTCTCGCTCGATACCGGCCACGAGTCGTGCGCTGAGCCACGATCACGTCCCGCACGTCGCTTCCTACATCCGCTCCGAAGGGGGATCGACGTACACCGAGCGCGACTGGCTGCGACGGAACAACGTCGATCGAATCGAGCGCTGGGAGAGAAGTTCCACGGCAATCCTCGAGCGGATCTCCTCGCAGGAGGTCCGGGATGTCGTCGCGCCGCTCGTCACCGGCGACTACTACTACGCGAAGGTCGCCTCGGTGACCGACGTCGGCGTACAGCCGGTCTACTCGCTGAGGGTTGACACCGACGATCACTCGTTCCTCACCAACGGCTTCGTCAGCCACAACACCGAGGCCCGCCTCGCGCGGATCGCGACCGAGATGCTGCGCGATCTCGACATGGACACGGTCGACTTCGTGCCCAACTACGACGGCTCCAAGCGGGAACCGCTGGTGCTCCCGTCGCGCTTCCCCAACCTGCTCGTCAACGGCTCCTCGGGCATCGCGGTCGGCATGGCGACGAACATCCCGCCGCACAACCTGCGCGAGGTGGTCGCCGCGACGATCGCCTACATCGACGACCCGGATCTCGAGGTCGAGGGCCTGATGCGCCACATCAAGGGCCCGGACTTCCCGACCGGCGGGATCATCCTCGGCCGCGCCGGCATCAAGGACGCGTACGAGACCGGCCGCGGCCGCGTGCGCATCCAGGCGCGCGCTCACATCGAGCCCCTGAAACAGGGCAAGGAGGCGATCGTCGTCACCGAGCTGCCGTTCATGGTCAAGAAGGGCGGCCCCGGGAACCTGATCGAGAAAATCGCGGACCTCGTACGCGACAAACGCATCCCCGAGATCTCCGACCTGCGCGACGAGTCCGACAAGCGCGGCATGCGCCTGGTGATCGAGCTCAAGCGCGACGCGATCCCGAAGGTCGTGCTCAACAAGCTCTACAAGCACACGCCGATGCAGACGACGTTCGGCGTCAACATGGTCGCGCTCGTCGACAACGTGCCGCGGACGCTCGACCTGCGGGCGATGATCCACAACTACGTCGCGCACCAGCGCGAGGTGATCGTGCGGCGCACCAAGCACGAGCTCTCCGAGAAGGAGGCGCGCGCGCACATCCTCGAGGGGCTGCTGACGGCGCTCGAGCACCTCGACGAGATCATCGAACTGATCCGCGGCTCACGCGATCGCGAAACCGCCCGCGAGCAGCTGATCGCGCGCTTCGAGCTGAGCGCGATCCAGGCGAGCGCGATCCTCGATCTGCGCCTGTCGCAGCTCACCGCGCTCGAGGCCGACAGCATCAAACAGGAGCACGCCGATGTCACCGAGCGGATCGCCGAGCTGCGCGCGATCCTCGGCGACGAGAGCCGCGTGCTTGCAGTCATCAAGGAGGAGCTGACCGAGATCGGGGAGCGCTTCGGCGACGAGCGCCGCTCCGAGATCACCCACTCCGAGGACGAGATCGACATCGAGGACCTGATCGCCGACCAGCAGATGGTGATCACGATCACCCAGACCGGCTACATCAAGTCGCTGCCGCTGGCCACCTACCGCCAGCAGCAGCGCGGCGGGCGCGGCGTGACCGGCATGGACATGAAGGACGGCGACTTCATCGAGCACCTGTTCGTGACCTCCTCGCACGACTACCTGCTGTTCTTCTCGAACCGCGGCAAGGTCTACCGCTCGAAGGTCTACGAGCTGCCGGAGGCGCAGCGCACCGCCAAGGGCCGCGCGCTCGTCAACGTGCTGCCGCTGCGCGAGGGCGAGCGCATCCAGGCGGTGGTCTCCACACGCGATTTCACCGAGGCGCAGTACCTCGTGTTCGCCACGCGCAACGGCACCGTCAAGAAGACCGAGCTGCAGGCCTACAACACGCCGATCAAAGCCGACGGCATCATCGCGATCAACATCCGCGACGACGACGAGCTGCTCGCCGTGCGCGCTGTCGACCCGCAGGACGAGGTCATCATGGTCTCGCGCGCCGGCCTGACCGTCCGCTTCGCCGAGTCCGACGTGCGCTCGATGGGCCGCGACACGACCGGTGTGCGCGGTATGGACGTCGGCAAGGACGGTCGTGTCATCGCGATGGACGTCGCCCGCGACGACATGGACCTGCTGGTGGTCACCGAGAACGGCTACGGCAAGCGCACGCAGATCGGCCAGTACCGCAAGACCAACCGTGGCGCCAAAGGCGTCAAGACGATCGGCCTGACGGAGAAAAAGGGCGCCGTCGCGGGCGCGCTCGTCGTGCGCGAGCACCAGGAGCTGGTCTTCATCAGCGTCGGCGGCATGGTTCAGCGCACCGCCGCCGGAGGCATCTCCCAGCAGGGCCGCTCAGCCACAGGGGTGCGCGTCATGAACCTCAAGGACGACGACGTCGTCAGCGCCGTAGCGCTCGTGGTCGACGCCGGCGACGACGTCGCAACCGACGTTCCCGATGGCGCGCCCGTCGATGGGCAGGAAGATGCAGCGCCCGAGCAGTGAGTCGCATCTGAGCGAAAGCTGCCGATAACCTCGCTGTGGGCGAAGGTGCCCGGCGGCGCCCTGCGCCGCCGCTCTTCCAATCGTCCAGATTGCCCCATCCCGGCTCAGAGGGTTCCGGTGAGTGGTCGACAGGCTGAGGGTGCCCGCTACCCGCAGCTTCCTAGCCACGGTCGTTTCGATCATCTTCGCCGCGTTTCTGGGCGCCGTCGCCGCGCTCCCGGCTGCTGCCTCACCGAGGGGCGAGACGAGTCGTGTGCACGCCGGCTGCGCCCAGAGCGTGGCGCACGGCACGCGACGCAAACGCGCCCGCGCCCGCCTGTGCCACGCGGCTGCGCGCAGGTCGCGTGTGGGGCACACCGTCAAGAGCGGCTCGCCCAAGGTCCGTCCACTGAAGCAGGGACGGACGCGCTCGACGCGCGCAGACCCCGACCGAAACCGAAACCGAAGCGGCAGCCGCCACCGCCGTCGCGCAGTCCGCGACGCAACGCGACGCCGCCACGATCGCCGCCGTGCTTGCGACCTCGTGCCAGAACACCGAACTGACGCCCGAAGCCGCTGACATCGGGCTCGTGCGAGCGGCCGTGCTCTGCCTGATCAACCGCAAGCGCGCCGAAGCCGGGGAGAGTCCGCTCGTGCCCGACGCCCAGCTCGAACAGGCGGCCGAAGAACACGCCCAGGAACTGGTCGCGGATGACTACTTCGCGCACGTCTCCCCGAGCGGCGAGACGCCCGTAGATCGCATTCGCGACACCGGCTACATCCCGAACCCCGGCGTCGGCTATGTGATCGGCGAGAACCTCGCCTGGGGCACCTACCAGCTGTCGACCCCGCAGGCGATCGTCTCAGCCTGGATCGCCTCGCCCGGACACCTCGCGAACATCCTCGAAGCGCAATATCACGACACCGGGATCGGCATCACGCCCGCCGTGCCGCCGTCGCTCGCCCCCGGGGCCCCAGGCGCCACCTACGCCCAGGAGTTCGGCGTCATCGTCCAGTGAGCTCACGCGCGCGCTTTTGTGCCTCGCACGTCATCCGCGTTCGCTAATCTGGCGGGACCAGAGAAAGGAGGTGGTCCAAACGTTGAGTGACAGTTTTTGCGGGACCCTGGAGGTGACCGGCCGGTAGGTCGGGAGGCTGGTCCGCCTAGCGGAATCCAACCCGGGACACCCCGAGACGACTGCCGGTCCTGGTCCCTCCGGCCACGCCCGTCGTTCTCGGTCTTTCCAGTCAGCGAAGTTCGCGAAGGGCGCCTCCAGGGGCGCCCTTCGTTGTTTCTGGCTACGCAGCCTGGGGGAGGTACTGCAGCCAGGCCGCGGGGATCGTCGGGCTGGCGACGTGGATGAAGATCTCCGCGCGCGGCGTGCGTGGCGCGTGGCGGGGGTGCATCCCCGCCTGGCGCGGCAGGCGGTCGCCCTTGCGGCGGTTGCACGGCGCGCACGAGGCGACGATGTTCTCCCAGCTGGAGGTGCCGCCCTTCGAGCGGGGGATGACGTGATCGACCGTGAGGTTGGAGCGCGAGCCGCAGTACTGGCAGGTCCAGCTGTCACGGGCGAACACCGCGCGCCGCGTGATCTTGCGCCGGTGCGCGTCGCGCGGGACCTTGACGTAGCTGACCAGGCGGATCACCACCGGGCGTGCCAGCGTCGAGCTCTCGGAGTGCAGCTCCCAGCGGCCCCGCTCGAGGAGCTCGGCCTTCTCCTTGAGCAGCAGCACCACCGCACGGCGCACCGTGCACACGTTGATCGGCTCAAACGTGGCGTTCAATACGAGCACCCGGCCACCCATCGCCGTGGCTGGCGATGACGCAGGTCCGTGCCGCTGGTGCTCTGTGGGCGACACGGACCCCACCGGCTCGGGTGGGACAGTGCACTCCATCTTCAGGGTGAGCAGTCTAGCGGGGTGCCACCGCGTAGGAGCCCAGCACGAGCACCTGCTCGCAGCTGCTCTCGATCTGTGCGATCGCCGCCGCCACCGCGCCGTCCTCGGCGCGCCCCGCAAGGTCGACGAAGAACATGTAGCTGCCGAGGCCCTGTCGGCGCGGCCGCGACTCGATCTTCGTGAGGTTGATGTGCCTGCTGGCGAACTCGTCCAGGCACCGCACCAGCCACCCCGGGCGCTCGGCGCCGGCACCCCAGAACACGAGCGATGTCTTGTAGCCGGCGTCCGCGCCGCCGCGCAGCGGCGGCTGCGCCAGCTCGCCCGCGCCTGCGCCCGGCGCATGGCGCGCCAGCCACACGAAGCGCGTTTCGTTGTCCTCGCGATCCTCGACGCGCTCGCGGATCACCGTCCCTCCGTAGATGTCCGCGGCCAGCAGCGTGCCGATCGCCGCCTGCCGGGGCGCGCCGCCGGCCACCACCGCGCGCACCGCCTCGGCGGTGGAGCTGGCCGCCAGGATGCGTGCGTGCGCGAGCTCGCTGCGGAGGAAGCGCGTGCACTGGCCGGGGACGTGTGGGTGGGTGAGCACCGTGTCGATCTCGGCGAGCGCCACCTCCGCGGCCGCGATCAGCGAGTGACGCACCCGCAGCAGTGCCTCGCCCACGATCTTCACGTCTGTGGCCTCGCCCGCCAGAAGGTCGAGGGTGACGTTGATCGAGCCCTCGAGCGAGTTCTCGATCGGCACGATTGCAAAGGCCACCTCGCCCCCTCGCAGCGCCGCCACGGTGTCGTAGATGCTCGCGAGCGCCACCGGCTCGACCGCGCCCGCCACCGCGCTGTCGAGTAGGGCCTGCTCGCTGAAGGTTCCGGCGGGCCCCAGATAGCCGACGCGCGGGCGCCCGGCAGGAGCTTCAGGCGGGCTGCTCATCGCCGGCCGCGGCGCCGCCGTCCACGCCGCTCGCCTGGTGCGCCCCAGGGGGTGCGAGCGCCAAGCGCACCGCCTCAGCCTCCTCGGGCGAGAGCTCCAGTTCGCCACGACCGCCGTGTACCTGCTTGCCGTACACGCGCGCCTGGTCGCGGTGGTGGATGCACGACAGGACGATTCCAGAGCGCTGGTCGTCGAGCAGCGCGATCGACATCGACTGCTGCCCGGAGAGCTCGTTGTAGGCGTCGTAGCGAACCAGCGCCCGGTGCGCGATCCGGCCTCGTAGCGCGCCCTCGACGTTCGCCAGGCGCGCGTCCAGCCGTGCGGCGGTGTCCTGCACGTACGCGCTGACTTCGCCGAAGGACTGCTGCAGCGCGGCCGCGTGCGCGATCACATCCTGTTCCTGATGCTCGCCGAGCAGAAGCCGCTGCGCGCGGCGCAGTCGGCGCACGCTGACGCTCAGGGCTGCGCACGCGATCAGCGCGATCAGCGCAACCGCGCCCGCTGCGATCGCGACGATGCCCTGGGTGTCCGTGATCGATGCCGCCATCGGCACAAGGTAGCCGCTCTACGCGCCGGCTCGACTTATTCGCCGAAGATCGCCAGGTAGGTGGCCTTGGTGCCTTCGTGGTTGGTTTCGCCTGGCACCGGCTCGACCTGGACTTCGATCTTCGCGGCCTGCCCCAGTGGCACACCCGTGACCGGGATTTCGACGGTCGTGTGCTTGCCCGGTTCGGTCTTCGGGATCACGCCTGAGCCTTTGTACTGCTTGCCGCCGGCGGTCACCGTGACGTCCACCTTCACGTTCGGCTCGGTGAATTCCCCGGCGTCTTCAACGGTCGCCGTGATCGTCGTCGGGCTGCCGCCGCTGACGTGGTTGATCGCCGGTTCTGCTTCGAGTTGTGTTCCGCCCACGCTCGCGCCCACCAGGGCGCTGCCGTGGTGGCCTGAGAGGGTCTGCGTGCTCTGCGAGGAGCTTTCGCCCGCGAGCCGTGATTCGACGGTGCTCGTTTCGAGCCAGCCGATGTTCGGCAGGAAGCGGCTCGGCGCCGTGCTCAGCCCTGTGATCCCTGCGTTCGCGAGTGTTTCCTGGATGAACGGCACGACGCGCTGCGAGTAGATCACGTCGGAGGCGAGGAAGATCTGCATCGCGCCGGCGATCTGGGGGCTCGTCTGTTTGGACTTGCCACCCAGGGCGGCCGGGACCAGCGCCGTGAGCTTCGTGATCCCTTCGACGCGCAGGTTGAACGTGAGCAGGAGGTTCTGCTGCGCCGCGGCCATTTCGCCGGGCACGCTCAGCCCCTTGGCGCGGTTGGCGATGCTTCGTGCCTGGGTCTGCAGTTCATCGATCTGCTGCTCGACGTCGAGCGCGGACTTCCCCGCGGCGTTGGTCAGCGCCACGAACAACGGCTCGGCGACCTGCTTTTCCGATTCCTGTGCGAGCACGCTGACGTCGTGGTTGTAGGTCTTCAACGACTGCTGCTTTTCGCTTTTCAAGCAACCGCTGATCAGCAGCACAACGACGATGATCAGCACGATCGCAACGGCGGCCGCGATCAGGCGGCGAACCATCAGCGTCTGCTGGTCGGTCCCTGCCGGGCCGTGACGCTGCGGACGGCGCGGGCGCGGCCGGCGCGGGGACGCGGCGCCCGACGTTCGCTCTCCCGAAGGTGCCGCCCGCGGTGCTCGAGGTGCCGAGCGCGACGCAGTCTCCTCGTCATCGTCAAAGAACGACAAAAGCGAACCGCTCCTTTGCAGGGATTTTAGGAATGGCCAAGTATGACTGGCGCCCCGGTGGCGATGCTGCAACTTCTCGGTCAATGCGGCTTTTGCCGCCCGCGCCGGCAGGGACGGGAGCTGGAGGCGGCGAACGCGGAGCCGGTGGAGTCGCCAGAGACCCTCGTTCAAGCATCGCGTGAGCGCCCCGAAACCGTGTCCCAGCCCGGACGGCGGCGGATCGTGGCCGCCGACGACGGTCTCGCCCCCGACGAGCTGGTGCTCGAGCGCTATCGCCTGCTCGAGTGCCTCGGCGCGGGCGGCTTCGGCGTGGTCTGGCGCGCGCGCGACGAGCTGCTGCACCGCGAGGTGGCCGTCAAGCGGATCTGGCTGGGCACGAGTGGCGCTCCGATCGACGGCGAGCGGGCCAGCCGCGAGGCGCTGGCGACCGCGCGTCTGTCACACCCCGCGATCGTCGCGCTGTATGAGGCGTGCCCCCAGGAGGGCGCGTTCTACCTGATCTCCGAGCTGGTCGACGGTGACACGCTCGCTCAGCTGATCGAGCAGGACGAGCTCGCGGACGAGGAGATTCTGGAGATCGGGGCGGCGCTCGCGAGCGCGCTCGCACACGCACACACCCGCGGCGTCATCCATCGCGATATCAAGCCCCAGAACGTGCTCGTGCCAGCGTGCTCGGCCGAGCACGCGGCACAGACGCCACAGAATCTCCTGGCGGCCGCCAAGCTCACAGACTTCGGCGGCGCCAGCCTCATAGGCGAGGACGCGCTGACCCGCACCGGCGACGTGCTGGGCACGCTCGCGTACATGGCGCCGGAGCAGAGCGAAGGTCGCGAGGTCGGTGTCGAGGCCGACCTGTACTCGCTGGCGCTGGTGCTCTATGAGGCGCTGTGTGGCTTCAACCCCGTCCGTGGCGCGACGCCCGCCGCCACCGTGCGCCGCATCGGTCAGCCGCTGCCGGCGCTCGGACGTGCCCGGCGCGATCTGCCGGGCGAGCTCACCTTCGCGCTCGACCGTGCGCTGGCGCCGGCGCCCGGCGAGCGGGGAACGCTCGACGAGCTGCGCGGCGCGCTCGAGAGCACCCTCGAGCACGGGCTCAGGCGCTCGCGCTGGCGGCGCACGGCGACGGTCACACGCCGTGCCGAGGCACGGGATCCGCACGCGCGCAAGTATGCGCGCGTCGTCGAGCCGCACCGGCCCGTGCGGGGCGAGCAGGACGTCCCGCCGGCCGGCGTCGAGCTCGACCCCCGGCTCGCCGAGCGAGACTCGGCTGCGACCGCGCAGCCTGCGATCTGGCTGCCTCGCGGCGTCTGGTTCGCCGCCGCGGGCGCCCTCGTCGGCTGGCAGGTGTTCGTGGGGCGCCCCGGCGTCGCCCTGCTGGCGCTCGCTGCGCTGGCGCCGCCGTTGCTGATCGGCGCCGCGCGCGCGGACTCGCGCCTGGGGGTCGGTTGGCTCGCCGCCGCGCTCGCGCCGGCCCTCGGTGCGCTCGGTCTCGCCGGCGCTTTCCCGGCCGTCGCGGGACAGGCATCGTGCTGGCGGATGCGCGCTGCGCTCGGCATGCTCGGATACTGGTGGCTGACACTCGCGGGCCCGCTGGTGGGCCACAAGCTGTGGCTCGACCCCCCGCACGGAACGCCGGCGCACGCCGCGTGGGAGGGCTCACTCAGCCTCGCCGCGACGCACGTGATCGCCCCGGTGCTGGCCATCGGCGTGCTTTTGGGTGCGCTGCTGTGGGGCCTCGCGGCGGTCGTGCTGCCGTTGCTCGTGCGCGGCTACAGCGCCGTGCGCGACGTCGCCGCGGTTGCGGTGTGGTCGGCCGCGCTCTTCGTGGCCACACCCGTGCTGGCTGCGGGCGTGAACGCTCACGCGGCGCATCCGAGCCCGCGCGGCGCGCTGCTCGGCGCCGTCCTCGGCGCGTTCGTCGCGGTTGCTGCGCGCGCGGTGCGCGGCCCTGTCTGACCGTGGGTGCGTAGCATGGCTCCCGGTCGCCGGACGATCCGCTGAGATTGAAGAAGCCCCGCGTCCACCAGTCTCCAGATGAACCCGCTCAAGAGCGTCGAGAACATGATCTCAAGCCTCGTCGAGGGCACCTTCGGACGGATTTTTCCCACCGTGGTGCGCCCGATGGAGCTCGCGCGCAAGCTCGCCCGCGAGATGGACGCACACCGCACGGTGTCGGTCTCGCGCGTGTATGTCCCCAACGAGTTCTCCGTGTGGCTGTCGCCCGCCGACCGCGAGCGCTACGACGGCGTCGAGCACGAGGTGATCGACGAGCTGTGTGCGTATCTGCTCGAGCACGCGCGGCGCGAGGATCTGATCATGGCCTCGCCGCCGCAGATCTCCTTTCACACCGACGAGCGCTTGTCGCTCGGCGAATTCGGCATTCAGGCACGCCTCGCGCGTCCTGCGCCCGAGCCGCCCGAGCAGCGCGCGGCGCCTGCCCCGGCGCCCGCACCCGCCGCGCAGCAGCCCGCGGCGCACGGCGAGACGATGATCTTCGCCAGCTCCGAGCGCCTGCGCGGCCCCGTCGAGGACGCACAGTCGCGCCGCCCGCCACCGCGCGCGCTGCTCGCCGTGGGAGGACGGCGGCTGCTGGTGCCGAGCAGCGGCGGCACGATCGGGCGCAGCCGCGACTGCGACGTCGTCCTCGACGACGCCGGTGTTTCGCGCCGCCACGCCGAGATCCGTCCCGGCTCCGACGGCTGGACCGTCGCCGACCTCGGTTCGACCAACGGCGTGCGCGTCAACGGCGCCGAGGTGCGCGGCGCGCACACGCTCGCGCCTGGCGACCGCGTAGAGCTCGGCTCCACCGAGATCGTCTTCGAATTCTCATGACCTCACTCGCGCCCGTCTCGGTCGTCCTGAAGTTTGGCTTCGTGGTTGTCATCTACCTGTTCCTGCTGTGGATCGCGCGCAGCGCCCGCCGCGACCTGCGCGCCAGCCCCGCCGCCGAACGGGAAGCTGTCCCCGCGGGCTTCCGCGACCCGCGTGAGGCGATCCCGCAGGACGCCACCGGCATGTACTCAGCCTCGACGCTCGGCAGCGTCGCGCTCGTGGACCGCGCGCCGCGACTCGTGATCGATCGCGCTCCCGGGCACGACCCTGGCATGATCTACGACCTCGACGGCGACCTCGTGCTCGGGCGCGGCGACCGCGCCGAGATCCGGTTGGAGGACCCGTTTGCCTCCTCGCGCCACGCCCGCGTCTACGAGCAGGGGAACATCGTCGTGATCGAAGATCTCGGCTCGACAAACGGCACCTACCTCAACGAGGAGCTGCTGCAGAGCGCCCGGCCGCTGCACCCCGGCGACAGGATCCGCATCGGTGACAGCGAGTTCACGTTCGAGGTCGACTGAGATGCTTCGCGTGGCAGAGCAGTACGCCGGTAGCGACACCGGGCGCCAGCGGCGCGCCAACGAGGATTCGCTGCTCGCCCGTTCGCCGCTGTTCGTGGTCGCCGACGGCATGGGCGGCGCGCAGGCCGGCGAGGTGGCCTCGCGCATCGCCGTCGAGGCCTTTCAACCGGGGCTGGCGGAGACCTCGCACCCGGAGCTCGAGCTGGCCGAGCTCACGCGCGCCGCCAACGCGCGCATCCACGAGCTCTCGCACGCCAACGCCGAGCAGGCCGGCATGGGCACGACGCTGACCGCCGTCTACGTCGGCGAACAGGAGGTCGCGATCGCTCACGTCGGCGACAGCCGCGCGTACTGCCTGCGCGACGGGCAGCTGCTGCGCCTGACCGACGACCATTCGCTCGTCGACGAGCTGATGCGCCAGGGGAGGCTGACCCCGGAGGAAGCGGTCGAGCATCCGCAGCGCTCGGTGATCACCCGTGCGCTCGGACCGGAGGGGATGGTCGAGGTCGACACGCGCTCCTTCCGCGCCCGCGACGGCGACGTGTACCTGCTGTGCAGCGACGGGCTGACGACGATGATCGGTGAGGATGAGATCGCGGCGACGCTGCTCGCGCACGAGCGCCTTCGCGACGCCGGCGAGGCGCTGATCGCCGCCGCCAACCAGGCCGGCGGGCGCGACAACATCACCGTCGTGCTGCTGCGGCTCGAGGAGGTGCAGTCGGCGACGGTGCCGACGCCCGAGGAGGGGGCCACGATGGTCGGAGTCCCAGCCGTCTCAGTGCCCAGTCAGCCAGCCGACGGGGTGACGGGCACCCACCCCTCGCTCGGCGCCACCGCCCTCAGCTCGGCGCCCGCGCCGCGGAGCACGCGCCGGCGCTCGCCGCGGGTGGCGGCGCCCGCCGCGTCGCGGCCTCGGCGGCGCCTGCGGATACGGCACGCGGGCGCGCTCGCGTTCACGCTGGTCGTGCTCGGGCTGCTCGGCGCGGGCGCCTACCTGGCGCAGCAGTCCGTCTACTTCATCGGCACCAACAATCGCGGCCTGGTGACGATGTTCGAGGGCCTGCCGTATCGCCTCCCGGGCAACCTCGACCTGTACAGCAGCAGCTACGTCTCCGGCGTCAGCGCCTCGACGCTGAGCCCCGAAAAACGGCACACGCTGCTCGACCACTCGCTGCGATCCGAAGGCGATGCCGCCGCGCTGGTTCGCAGCCTCGAACTGGAACAGCTCGAATGAGGTCGCAGCTGTGAACCGTCCCATCCTGCGCCTGTTCGGCTTGGTCGGGCTGTTGTTCGCGCTGCTCGTCGCGTTCACGTCGCGCTGGACCGTCTTCGAAGCCTCCTCGCTGCGCGAAAACCCCTTGAACAAACGCATGCTGCTCGAGCAGGAGCGGATCGAACGCGGGGAGATCACGGCCGCGAACGGCGCCGTTCTCGCCCGCAGCGTGCGCGGCGCCGAAGGCGTCTACCAGCGCATCTATCCCACCGGTGAACTGTTCGCCGCGCCGATCGGCTTCGATTACCTGGACCCCGATCTCGGCAGCACAGGCCTCGAGCGCTTTCGCAACAAGGATCTGACCGGTCAGAACACCAACAACCTGCAGGGCGTGCTCGATCAGCTGCAGGGCAAGGAACCGCGCGGCGAGAAGGTCGTCACGACGCTGAACCCGCACGCGCAACGCACCGCGATCTCCGCGCTGGGCGAACACGAAGGCGCGGTGGTCGCGATCGAACCGCGCACCGGCGCCGTCGAGGTGATGGCCTCCAAGCCGAGCTATGACCCAAACGCGCTGCGCTCTTCGGCCTCGCGAGCCAAGCAGGCGGCCGAAATGACCGGCAGCCAGCCCAGCCGCTCGGAAGTCAATCGCGCCACCCAGTTCGGCTACGCGCCGGGCTCGACGTTCAAGGTCGTGACCGCCACCGCGGCGATCGACACCGGCGCCTACACCCCTGAATCGACCGTCGACGGCCGCAACGAAGTCCTGATCTCGGGGGTGCCGCTCAAAAACGACAACAACGAGAGCTTTGGCCCGATCACGCTCACCGACGGGCTCGTGCACTCGGTCAACACGGTCTACGCGCAGGTCGCCGAGCACATCGGCAAGCGCACGCTCGGACGCTACATGGAGCGCTTCGGCTTCGACCACAAGCCGCGGCTGGACTACCCCCCTGAAGAGATGTCGGCGAGCGGCGAGCACGACGGCGAACGCATCGTCGCACCGACGAGCCCGCAGGTCGATGTCGGACGCCTTGGCATCGGCCAGGACAAACTCGAGGTCACGCCGCTGCAGATGGCCGAGGTCGCCGCGGCGGTCGCCAACCGCGGCACGCTGATGGTGCCGCACCTGACGCGGCGGATCGTCGATGCCGAAGGACGGACCGTGCAGAGGATCACGCCGCGCGTGCAATCGGTCGTGATGAAACCCTCGACCGCCGCCGCCGTCACCACGATGATGGAAGCGGTCGTCAAAGAAGGCACCGGCACGGCGGCTCAGATTCCCGGCGTGCCGGTCGCCGGCAAGACCGGCACCGCCGAGACGCAGTTCGGCAACGCGATCAACAACGTGTGGTTCATCGCGTTCGCGCCCGCGAACGACCCCAAGGTGGCGGTCGCGGTGACGCTCAAGGCGGTGCCGGGAGAAGGCGCGACGTTCGCCGCGCCCGTCGCCAGAGCCGTGATCGAAAGCCTGATCGGATGATCGACCCGGAGACGATCATCGATGGCCGCTACCGGGTGATCTCGCGTCTGGGCTCGGGAGGCATGGCCGACGTCTACCTCGCGCAGGACCAGCTACTCGGCAGGGAGGTCGCGGTCAAGGTCCTGCACCATCACTTCGCCGAAGATCAGGAGTTCGTCGAGCGCTTCCGTCGCGAGGCATCGAGCGCGGCGGCGCTGTCGCACCCGAACATCGTCGCCATCTTCGACCGTGGCGAGTGGAACGGCACCTACTACATAGCGATGGAGTACGTCGCGGGCAGGACGCTGAAGGCGATCGTGCGCGAGCAGGGCGCGCTCGACCCGGCCAGCGCGATCGACATCGTCGTGCAGATCCTGCGTGCCGCGCGCTTCGCGCACAAGCGCGGCGTCATCCACCGCGACCTCAAGCCCCACAATGTGATCCTCGACGAAGAGGGACGCGCGCGCGTCACCGACTTCGGGATCGCGCGCGCCGGCGCCTCGGACATGACGCTGACGGGCTCGATCATGGGCACCGCCCAGTACCTCTCTCCCGAGCAGGCGCAGGGGCTCGCGGTGACCTCGGCCTCCGACCTCTACTCCGTCGGCGTGATCCTGTACGAGCTGCTCACCGGCGTGGTGCCGTTCGAGGGCGAAACCGCTGTCGCGATCGCCTTCAAGCAGGTCTCAGCGCAGCCGCAGCCCCCGAGCGTGCTGAGACAGGGCATCCCCGCGTCGCTCGACGCGGTCGTCCTGCGCGCGCTCGCCAAGGATCCCGCCCAGCGCTACGCCGACGCCGACGCGCTGATCGCCGCGCTCGAGCACGAGCGCCAGGCGTTGCCGGCCCTGTCAGCGACCACCGCGACGCCCGACGGGTACGCCCGGCACGCCGCACCCGCCGCCGCGTATGCCGGTGCAGGCTGGCTGCTGGCGGCGCCCGCGACCGGCCAGTACGAGCTCGAGGGCGATCCGGCGGTGGCGGAGGCGCGGCGCCGGCGCAGACGCCGGGCGATGCTGTGGGTACTCGCCTTCGTGATCGTGGCGGGCGTCGTCGCGGCAGCGCTCCTGCTGACCCGCTCGGACCAGACGGTCGGTGTTCCGAAGGTCACGGGGCAGACCGAACAGGCCGCGGGCGCGACGCTGCGCGTCGCCGGCCTGAACCCGCTGCCGTCGCTGCGCTCGAGCGTGAGCGTTCCCAGCGGCCTCGTGATCAGCCAGTCGCCCGCTGCCGGAAGCGAGGCCAAGAAGGGCTCGCACGTGAACATCGTCGTCTCGGCCGGCCCGGCAAGCTCATCGCTGAGGAACGTCGCCGGTTTGACCGTCGCCAAGGCCGAGTCCGAGCTGCACAAGGCAGGTCTGAAGACAACCACCAAAAGTGAGCCCTCAAAGACGGTCGAAGCGGGACTCGTGATCGGCACCGAACCGCCGGCGGAAACCGAGGTCCAGGAAGGCCACCTGGTGACGCTGCTCGTCTCGAGCGGGCCGGCGCCGGTGCGCATCCCGGATGTGGTCGGCCAGACACTCGAAGCGGCCGAAGCCACCCTCACCAACGCCGAACTCGCGCTCGGTACCGTCAGCAAACGCGTCTCCAGCAGTCAGGCTCCGGGCACCGTTGTCGCGCAGTCCCCCGCCGGAGGCGCCACCGCGCACTCGGGCGACACGGTCAACCTGACCGTCGCGCAGGCGCCCAAGGAAATCGCAGTGCCGAGCGTCGAAGGAGCCGCGCAGGCGGCGGCCGCGACGCACCTGCGCAACGCCGGCTTCAAGGTCACGACGCAGCCGCACGCCACCACCGAACAGTCCCAGGTGGGCGTCGTCCTCGAACAGACGCCGAAAGGCGGCGCGCGCGCTCGCAAGGGCTCGACGGTGACGATCGGCGTCGGCACGCCGGCGCCGCAGACGACGACCACGACGAGCACCACGACGCCGCCCGCGACGACGACGACCACGACGACGCCGCCTGCGCCGGCCGCGCCCACGCCCGAATGAGCGGCGGCCCAGCGAACACGGACTTCGGGCCCGGCGAGGCGCTGGCTGTCGCGGTGCTCGCCGGCGGGCGCTCCTCCGAGCACGACGTGTCGCTGTCCTCAGGCGCCGCGGTGCGTGACGGGCTGATCAGCGCCGGGCACGAGGTCCTGTCGATCGAGATCGGGCGCGACGGTGTGTGGCGGCGCGACGGGCAGACGCTGCGCGTCACCCCCGGGGAGGGCCTGCTGGGGGTCGACGTCGTCTTTCCCGTGCTCCACGGCCCGTTCGGCGAGGACGGCACCGTGCAGGGCCTGCTCGAGATGCTCGACGTCGCGTATGTCGGCGCCGGCGTGACGGCCTCCGCGGTCTGCCTGGACAAGGTGCTCTTCAAGCAGCTGATGTCCGTCGTCGGCGTGCCGCAGGTGCCCTACGTCGGCGTGCGCGCCGAGCGTCTGCGCCGCTCGCGCGCGACGGTGCTTGGGGAAATCGGCCGTCTCGGGCTGCCGGTGTTCGTCAAGCCCGCGCACCTCGGCTCCTCGCTCGGGATCGTCAAGGTCAGCGAGGCGGACGCGATCGAGGAGGCGCTGGAGCAGGCGTTCGCCCGCGACGCGCTCGTGATCGTCGAGGCGATGGCCTACGGCGCGGAGGTCGAGTGCGGCGTCCTCGGCACGCAGCCGGCACTGGCCTCGGAGCCGGGACAGATCGTGTTCCATGGAGACTTCTACGACTTCGGCGCCAAGTACTCCGCGGACGCGATGGAGCTGCGGATCCCGGCGGAGATCTCGACGAGCGCGCGCGAGCGGGTGCGACGGCTCGCGCTGAGCGCCTTCGCGGCCGCCGGCTGCGAGGGCCTCGCGCGGGTGGACTTCTTCGTGGACGGCGAGCGCGTGCTCGTCAACGAGCTGAACACGATGCCGGGATTCACACCGACGAGCGTGTACGCCAAGCTGCTCGCCGCCTCGGGCGTTGCCTACGCTCCGCTGCTCGACCGCCTCTGCCGGCTGGCGCTCGCGAGCCACGAGCAGCGCCACGCTTACAGCTACTGAGCGTCACTTGAAGAGCGTGAGCTCGTTGATAGTCGCGGACTGCATGTTCGGCGGCAACGTCGTCAGCCACACCAGGTAGTAGCGGTACGCCCGGCTCCCGGGCGACAGGGCGATGTGCTCGCCGCTGCGCACGTCGGTGCTGGCGCCGACGGGTCCTCGCCAGCCGCGCGCACGAAGCGAGGTGGAGCTGCCATACGGCAGTTCGAGATCGACGTGGTCGGAGACGTACACCTGTGCCGAGAAGCCCGGCGTCGGGGTCTGGACTTCGAGCGCCCGCGCCAGCACACCCGGCGCGGCATCGAGGTAGATCCCGAGACCCACACCTCCGGGCTTGCGCAGCGTGCCGCCGTAGTACTGCTCGGTACTCCAGGTGGTGTTGGGGTCGCCGTCGACGACGTTGCCGATCAGATCTCGGTTTTCAGGGCCCGTGCCGAACGGGTTGTAATCGTGCGCGGCGGCCTGGCCGAGCTGCACGGCTTCCAGGCCGGCGTGCGAGTCGACGTCCGGCGGGACGCCGGCGCCGCGGTGCGCTCTGCCGGCGCCGACGATCAACGCGATCGCTGCGATTGCCACGACCAGGCCGAACGACGCGGCCCAGCGCGCCGGGTGGCGCATGCGCCACGGCAGTCGCCGGCGGGCCGACCCCGGCAGCGTGCGCAGCACGCTCGTCACCTCGCCGGTGCTCTGGCCTGAACGCGAGGCCTCGAGCGCGAGCACCTCCTCGAGGTCCGCGACCATCGTGGCCGCGTCCGGATAGCGGCGCGTGAGGTCCTTCGAGACCGCACGGTCGACGGCGGCTGCGGTGGCAGCCGACAGCGCCGGGCGCGCGAGCAGCACGTCGGGCACTTCCTCGCGCACGTGCTTCATCGCCACCGCGACCGGCGAGCTGCCGTGGAACGGGACCGAGCCCGTGAGCATCTCGAACAGCACGATCCCGAGCGAGTACAGGTCCGACTGCCCCGTGACTGGCTGGCCGAGCGCCTGCTCCGGCGACACGTAGTCGGTGGTCCCGAGCACGCGGCCGGCCATCGTCAAGCCTTCCTCGGTGAGCGTGCGCGCGATCCCGAAATCGGTGATCTTGGCTCCGCCTTCCTCGCTGATGAGGATGTTGTGCGGCTTGACGTCACGGTGCACGATCTGGCGCTCGTGCGCAGCCCCGAGCGCGCGGGCGATCTCGATCGCGTATGCGATCGCCTGCGGGATCTCGAGCGATCCTTCGCGACGGATGACGTCCTTGAGCGTCTCGCCGTCGACGTACTCGAGCACGATGTACGGAGTTCCGAAGGCCGCCTCGCCGGGACGCTGCCCATCCGGCGAGAGCTCCTCGCCGGCGTCGATCACGCTCACCACGTGCGGGTGATTCAGCTGCGCCACCGAGCGGGCCTCCCTGCGAAAGCGCTCGAGCTGATCGGCGTCCGCGGCGATATCGCGGTGCATCAGCTTGATCGCGACCGGCCGTTCGAGCACCGTGTCGAAGGCGCGGTAGACGGTCGACATGCCTCCGCGCCCGATCTCGGCCTCGAGCCGGTAGCGCCCGCCGATAACCGTCCCCAGTGCAGTCATGCGCCTCTATTGTGCGCTTGAGCGCCAGACGACGAGCGCGGCGAGCACGGCGCGGTAGAGGGCATAAGGCCAGAGCGCCTGGCCGTCGCGCAGCTGGCGCTTGAGCAGTCGCGCAACCGCGAGCGTGGAGGCAAACGCGCTGAGCGCGCCCGTCAGCTGCGCCAGACGCTCCGCGCGCGTCGCGCCGTCGCTGCCTCCGCGCGCGCCCTCGAGCACGCTTGCGCCGGCGATCACGGGCAGACCCGCGTGCCATGAGAGCGTCTGCGCGGCGGCTCGCGAGAACCCGCGGGCGCGAGCGGCGGTGAGCGTCGCCCCGTTTCGCGACACACCCGGGATCAGCGCTGCCGCCTGCGCCAGCCCGAGCGCCACCCCGTCCGCTGCGCGTGCGTCACGTGCACTCCTCTGCGGGCGTGCGTGCCGTTTCGCGTCTGCCCGCCGGCGCCAGTCGGCGAGCGCCATCGTCACAGCGCCGACGCCGAGGCCCGCGGCGATCGAGCGCGGCCCGCCGAGGCGCTGCGCGATCGGGCGCTCGAGCGCGTAGCCGACCAGCGCCGGCGGGGCGAGCGCGATCGCGATCACGACCAGCCGCCGCGCGTCCAGGTCGGAGAGCTCGCCCACGAGCTCGCGCCGGAGATGGATCGCCAGCGCGGCGCCTGCGCCGGCGTGCAGGGCGACCTCGAAGGCCTTGCGTTGCTGTCCGTCCAGCCGCGCGTACGGCCAGTCGAGCAGCCACGGGAGCAGCGTCGTGTGCGCGGAGGAGGAGATCGGCAGCAGCTCTGTCGGCCCGTGCAGGACGCCCAGGGCCACGGCGTGGCGAAGCGGCAGCGACTGCTCAGCCGGCTGCATCGGCTGCCGGGCGCCGGCGCCGGTGCACGAGCGCGTAGACGATGCCACCGACGATCAGCGCGACGACCACGTAGTCGACGTACTCGAAGCCCTTGCGGACGCTGGTCCAATCGCCGCCGAGCGCGTGCCCGGCGACCGCCAGGCCGACGACCCACGGCAGCGATCCGAGCAGCGAGAACAGCGTGAAGCGCCCGAGCGGCATCTTCGCGACGCCGGCAGGGAGCGACACGAACGCGCGCACGACCGGGATCAGGCGCCCGACCAGCACCGCCATCTCGCCGTGGCGCTGGAACCACTGATCGCCGCGTTCGATCTGCGCCGGGCCCATGTGCAGCTTGGCGCCGTGGCGTTCCAACAGCTCCAGGCGCCCGCCGCGTCCTACCCCATAGGCGACCCACGAGCCGACCATCGTCCCGAGCAGCCCGGCGAGCACGACGCCGACGAGCGTCAGGTCGTGCTGAGAGGCACTCTGGCCAGGATCGGCGACGGCGAAGCCGGCGAACAGCATCACCACCTCGGACGGCACCGGGATGCAGGCGCTGCCGACTGCCATCAGCGCAAAGATCACCGGCAGGCCGCCGTCGCGGACCAGGTGCGCGGTTTCGTTTACGAGCGTTTCAGATATCGAGGCGAGGACCAGCATCCGCGTGGCAACGATACTGGCCGTCACCGCGTGAGGGCCCGGTTGGGCCGCGGGACAGCGGCGGACGCCGAGCGTTAGCGTCTCGCCCAGATGCGCGTCTGGATCGATCTGACGAACAGCCCGCACGTGCTGGTGATGCGCCCCGTGATCGAGCGCCTGCAGGCCGACGGCCATGACGTTCGTGTGACCGCACGCGACTTCGCCCAGACGATCGAGCTGTGTGAGCGTCTCGGCATCGCCTACACCGAGATCGGGCACCATCGCGGCGAGCGGCTCGCCGCCAAGGCCGCCGGCCTCGCCTCTCGCTCGGCTGCGCTCGTGCGCTGGGCACGCGCCCAGGCGCGGGGTCCCGGAGCCCACCCACGCCGCCGCCGACCCTTTGACATCGCGCTGGGTCACGGCTCCAACGACGTGACGGTAGCGGCGGCGCTGCTGCGGATCCCGAGCGCGACGATGTTCGACTATGAGTGGGCGACGGTTCAGCACAACGTCAACTGCCGGCTGGCGCGGGCGGTCGTGGTGCCCGACGCGATCCCCCCACAGCGCCTCGAGCGCTACGGCGCGCGCGGCAAGATCCGGCCCTACGAGGGTCTCAAGGAGGAGTACTACCTGGCGGACTTCGAGCCTGATGGCGGGGTGCTGGCGGAGCTGAGCCTCGACCCGAGCCGCGCGATCGTGGTCGTGCGAACGCCACCCGAGGTCTCGCTGTACCACCGCTTCGAGAACGACGTCTTCGCGGACGTGCTGCGACGCCTGCGCGACGCCGCGGCAGAGCAGGGGCTGCAGGCAGTGGTGCTGCCGCGTGTCGCCGCCCAACGTGAGGAGCTCGCGGGTGTGCCCGGCTTCGTGGTCCCCGAGCACGCGATCGACGCGCAGTCGCTGATCGCGCATGCCGATCTCGTGATCTCCGCCGGGGGCACGATGAACCGCGAGGCGGTCGCGCTGGGGACGCCCGTCTACACCACCTTCCAGGGTCGTCTGGGTGCGGTCGACGAACGCCTGATCGCGGAGGGGCGGCTGCGGATGCTGCCCGCCGCCGAGGACCTGGAGCTGAGCAGGCGAACGGCCGCCGACGCAGCGCCGCGGGTGCGACGCGATCCGCGCGTCCTCGTCGAGCTGCTGCTCTCGCCCGTCCTCGCCTAGCAATCCGGCGCCCGCGCATCGCCCGCGCATCGGGGCTGGCGCTTACAATCCCCTGCAATGCGCCGACGGATCCGCTCGGCGGCCCTACCCCTCCACCGTCACTCGCTGCCGCAGCTCGTGGTGGACGGGGCGCTGGTCGCGCTCGCGTACTACCTCGCCTTCCAGCTGCGCTTCAGCAACGGGCCGCCGCACCACTACGCGCAGCTGCGCGAGGACACCATCTGGTGGGTGGCGGCTGGGAGCCTGCCGATCCTGATCCTGTGCCGCGTCTACCAGCGTCGCTGGCGCTACGCCGGCCAGCGCGACTACGAGGCGGTCGTCCGCGCGGTCGTCCTGACGGTGCTGCTGACGTTCGTGGGCGTTGCGGCGGCGCGGCCGGTGTACCGCTACCCCCACAACGTCACGGAGGTCATCGGCCTGCCGATCGGCGTGACGGTGCTGTTCGCGCTGCTCTCGCTCGTCTTCCTCGTGGGCATCCGGGCGCTGGCGCGCAGCGCCTACGAGCGCCGTCCGCTCGCGGCCTTCCGTCGCGGGCGCAAGGGCGAGCGCACCGTGCTGATCGCGGGGGCGGGCGACGGTGGGCGGATGGTCATCCGCGAGATCATGCGCAACCGCGAGCTCGGGCTGCTGCCGGTCGGCTTCCTCGATGACGACCCGCTGAAGCTGCGCCTGCGCATCGACGGCGTGCGCGTGCGCGGCAACACCCAAGGCGATCTTCCGCGGATTCTCGACGAGGCCGAGCCCGACGAAGTCATCATCGCGATCCCATCCGCGCCAGGCTCGACGCGCGCGCGGATCGTGCGCGAGTGCCGTACGCGTGGGATACCGGTGCGCACGCTGCCGACGGTGTTCGAGCTGCTGCAGACCCGCGGCGCCCTCGCCCGGCAGGTGCGCGAGGTGCGCGTCGAGGACGTGCTGGGCCGCGAGCCCGTGCACATGGAGCTCGAGCGGGTCGGTGCCTATCTCGGCGGCGCGACCGTGCTCGTCACCGGCGCTGGTGGCTCGATCGGTTCGGAGCTGTGCCGGCAGATCGCGCGTGTGGAGCCGCACCGGATCGTGCTGCTCGATCACGCCGAGGACAACCTCTTCTCGATCGAGCGCGAGCTCGAGGACGAGCGTCACGTGCCGCCGTCGATGCTCGCGGCCGTGCTGGCCGACTGTAAGGAGGAGGAGCGGATGCGCGAGGTGTTCGCCGAGCACCGGCCGACGGTCGTGTTCCACGCCGCCGCGTACAAGCACGTCGGCCTGATGGAGGCCAACCCGGTCGAGGCGGTGCGCAACAACGCCATCGGCACACGCGTCGTCGCGCACGTCGCCGGCGAGACCGGCGTCGCCCGCTTCGTCCTCGTGTCGACCGACAAGGCCGTCGCGCCGGCGACGGTCATGGGTGCCTCCAAGGCGCTCGCCGAGTTCGCGCTGGAGGCGGCAGCCGCGCGCTGGCACGGCACCCGCTACAACGCGGTGCGCTTCGGCAACGTGCTCGGGTCCTCCGGCAGCGTCGTTCCGATCTTCCGTCGCCAGATCGAGCGCGGCGGTCCCGTGACGGTGACCGACGAGCGCATGACCCGCTACTTCATGACGATCCCCGAGGCGGTGCAGCTGATCATCCGCTCCGGCTCGCTCGCCTCCGCCTCCGCGCCTGCCGAGGGTCGCCCGGCGGACCAGCGCATCGTGCTGCCGGCCCGGGAGCCACGGGGCGCCGAGGTGTTCGTGCTCGACATGGGCGAGCCGGTCCGCATCATCGACCTGGCCCGCGCGATGATCGACCTGTCGGGCCTGGACCCCGACCGCGACATCGACGTCGAGGTCGTCGGGCGCCGGCCCGGCGAGAAGCTTCACGAGGAGTTGTTCAACAGCTACGAGCGTCGACGCGAGACCGCCGCCGAGAAGATCCTGCTGGCGGAACGCGAGCCCCTTGCGAGCGAGGCAGTCGAGTCGATGTTCGCTGAGATCGGGCTGCTGGTGCTCGAGGGCGACGCCGCGGGCCTGGCGGCGAAGGTCTCCGAGCTGGCGGCTGCGCGCAGGGAGCCACCGGCCTCTGAGCCGCCCGAGAGCCCCGTCGGCGAGGCCAACGGCAGCGGCCCGCAGGTCGAGCTTCGCGAGGCGCCTGCGCCCCTCGTAAACTCCCCCCATTCATGAGCTTCCTGCCGTTCGCGCTCTCGCTCTCGAGCACGTTTACCAAGATCGGCGCAGTCGCTGCGTTCGCGGCGCTCGCCGGGATCGCGCTGCTGTCGCTGCTGGTGTTCTCTCAGGCGCGCGAGCTCAAGCGCCTGCGTGAGTGGGCCGGGCGCGCGCCCGAGCGTGCCGCCGACCTCGAGCAGCGGGTGAGCGCCGCCGCATCGGCGCGCGTCCAGCAGGCGCCCCCTGGTCAGCCGCCCCGTGTCGTTCCGTCGGCAGCGGCAGCCGCCAGCGCAGGCGTCGCTGCAGGCGCGACGCGCGTCGTCGCAACGCCGATCCCGACTCAGGCGGCGGCAGTACCCGCCGGTCAGGCGGCGAGCGCCGGCGCGGTGCCCACTCCTGCCGTGGCTGCGGCGGCGAGCGTCCCAGGCGTGCCCTTGCCGGCGCCCGGCCAGCCGGCGAAGGTCGGTCCGCCGGCGACGCCTCCTCAGCCGGCGACGAGCACTCAGCCCGCGGCGCCCGCGCAGCCGCGTCCGCTCGCGCCCGCCGCCCAGCCTCCGGGCGCACCGGCGGTATCGACTGCACCTCCCCCCGCTGTCGGTGCGCCGGTGCCCGTAGGCGCCCCGGCATCGGCTGCGGCGGCGGCACAGAGCCCGTCGGCCGCCCCGGCGAGCCCGCCCGCCGGCGATCCGCGCGCGCCCGCTCCGGCCACCGCTGCGGCAGCCGCGGGCGTCGCCGCGGTCGGTGCGCCGCGATCCCCAAGCCCACCTCAGCCGGTCACACCGGGCGCCGCCGCCAACGCGACCGCACCGACGGCGCCGCCGGTTCAGCCGCCGCAGAGTCCGAACCCGACAACGCCGCCGCCGGCTGCGCGACTCCCGCCCGCACCACCCCCGCCCGCCGGTGCCGGCGCGCCCGCCGGCCAGCCCCCCCGTGCGGCTGCGGTCTCGCCGCTGCAGGGCGGGCGCTCGGTTTACGCCGCCAAACGCTCGCCGGGGCGCAGGGCCGCGTTGATCGTGGGCGCGCTGGTGCTCGTGGGAGTCGCGGCTGCGCTCGCGGTAACGCTGCTCGGCTCCTCCTCCCACGCCAAAGCGCCGACCGCGTCGGTGGGGACGACGGCGCGGACCGGGACGACCGTGACGCAGCCGGCTCGCAAGTCGCACAAGGCGACGGCCAAGGCGCCGACGATCAATCCGGCCGAAACGAGCGTCGCGGTGCTCAATGCGACCGAAGCCGAAGGCCTCGCCCACAGGACAGCCGCGCAACTGCAGCAGGGCGGCTACGCGAAGGCCTCGGCGCTCAACGGCAAACCTCCCGGCAGCGGTCAGGTGAGCGTCGTCGAGTACACGGGCGGCCACCGCGCCGAAGCCGAAGCGGTCGCGCACTCGGTGTCGGTGACGCACGTGCTGCCGATCGAAGCAGCCGTGACGGCGCTGTCTGGATCGGCGAACGTCGTGGTGATCGTCGGCGCCGACAAAGCCTCGCCATAGAGGGCTTCCTCGACATCCCGGCGCGGTCGAGCAAGCCGCGCGAGCACGGCATCACGCATGTCATCGACAGGGGTCTCTCGGTGGCGGACGCGGCGGGACTGCTGGAGGTCGCCGGCGCCAGCGTCGACATCGTCAAGCTCGGCTGGGGCACGGCGCTGGTGACCGCCAACCTGAAGCCCAAGCTCGAGCTCTACGAAGCGCACGGCATCCCGGTGGTGCTCGGCGGCACGCTCACCGAGGTGGCAATCCGTCAGGGCCGCGTCGACGGTCTCGTCGCATGGCTGCGCGAGCTGGGACTGCGTCACGTCGAGATCTCCGACGGCACGATCACGCTCGAGGCGGCGGTCAAGCGCGAGCTGATCGAACGCCTGTCACGCGAGTTCGTGGTGCTGGCCGAGGTGGGCAGCAAGGACGCCGACTTCATCATGGCGCCCTACATCTGGGTCGAGCAGATCGAAAGCGACCTCGACGCGGGTGCCTGGAAGGTGATCGCTGAGGCGCGCGAGTCAGGCACCGCTGGGATCTACCGCGCCAACGGCGAAGTGCGCACCGGCCTGATCGATGAGATCGCGCACGCGGTCGATCCGGAGCGCCTGATCTTCGATGCACCGCTGCAGCGCCAGCAGGTGTGGCTGCTCAAGCGCTTCGGCACCGAGTGCAATCTCGGCAACATCGCGCCCGACGACGTGCTCTCGCTCGAGACGCTGCGGCTGGGGTTGCGCTCGGACACGGTCGAGCGCTTCGCTCTGGGCGGCGAGGATTGACCGAATCGGCCGCTGGCGTTGATGGCGCGCCGGGCCGTGCGGGCTCACCTGCGGCCGCACGCGACCCGCTCGCGGGGATCGTCTTCGCTGTGCTCGTGCTCGCCTGTTTCGCGGCCTTCCTGATCACGCAGCGGCTCAAGCACACACCGACGGCGGTCCACAGGTACGAGCTGTCGAGTGCATTCTCTCCGTACCCCGGCGGTCACTCCCGGCTGGAGGAAATCTCCTTCGAGCTCGCCAACGCCGAACCGGTGACCGTCACGATCATCGACTCCGACGGCGACACGGTCGCGACGCTGTTTCGCAACTACCCGGCGCCGCGCTACAAAGACGTGTCGCTGCGCTGGAACGGCCGCCGTGGCGTCGCGCATCGCGTCGGGCACCTGATAACTCCGGCAGGACGCAGCATCCCTGTGCCCGATAACAAAGGCGCGATCGCGCCGGCAGGTGAATACCGGGTCAGCCTCAGCCTGCGTAATCACGGACAGGTGCTGCTGCCGCGCAGCTTCTCGCTGGTGCGCCCGTGAATGCCCTCGCGACGAGGCTGCCGAGCGCGGGCACGCTCGCGATCGCGCTGATCCTCGCGCTGGTAGTGATCGCGGCGCTGATGTGGGTGATGCGCCGCCACCCCGAGGCGTTCCCGCTGCTGGCCGTGTTCGCACTGCCCTTCCGGCTGCCGATCTCGACCGCCGGCCGGACGGTGAACCTGCTGATACCGCTGTATCTGGTGGTCGCGGCGGGGACCCTCGAGTACCTGCTGCCGCGGCTGTTCGGCCGAGGCACGACCGGCGAGCACGAGCGCGCCGCCAAGGAACCGGCGGCCCCGACACGGCTGGCCTTCTGGGGCTCCCCGCGCGGCGTCGAATGGCTGCTGTTCGCGGCGGTCGTCCTCTATGCGCTGCAGACGCTCTACTCGGCCGACCGCGCCAAGGCGGCCGAGAACATCGCCTTCTTCTATGTGCCCTTCGCGCTGCTGTTCCTGATCCTGCGCGACGTGCGCTGGACACGCCAACTGCTGCTGCGCTGCCTCGCGGTCGCGGTGGCGCTGGCGGTGCTGTTCGCCGGCGTCGGCTTCATCGAGTACTACCGAAAGTCGCTGTTCCTGAATCCGAAGGTCGTGGCTGCCAACCAGTACGACAACTATTTCCGCGTCAACTCGGTGTTCTTCGACCCGAGCATCTACGGGCGCTTCCTGGCGCTCGTGATGGTGGCGCTGACAGCGGCGGTGCTCGCGCGCGGCGCCGGCGCCTACGACCGCCTGCGCCGGCGCGACGTGCTGGTCGGCGGCGCCGTGCTGCTGTGGCTGCTCGCGGGGCTCGTCACGAGCTTCTCGCAGTCGAGCATCGCTGCGCTGGTGCTCGGGCTGTGGGTGCTCGGCGCGTGGTCCTGGGGCGTGCGCCCCGCCCTGTACGTGGCGCTCGCCGCGCTGGCGCTCGCGGCTGCCGTCGTGCTGCTGGCGCCGGCGAGCCTGCATCTCGGCGTGAAGGGCAGCTCCGGTGGGGCCAACAACGCCACCAGCGGCCGTGCCAGCCTGGTCTCGGGAGGCCTCGAACTGTTCGCGCAGCGACCGCTCGAGGGGTACGGCCCGGGCTCCTTCGAACGCGAGTACAAGCGCGCGCACGCCGCGTCCGGCGCCGAGAACGCGGTGTCCGCTTCGCACACCATCCCGGTGACGGTTGCCGCCGAGCAGGGGATCCTCGGGGTTGCGCTATACGTCGCGCTCCTCCTCAGCGCCTTTGTTGTCCTGTTCCGCGGCGCCGGCCGCTCGCCGCCGCGACCGAAGCCGGGAGACACTCGCCTCCGGCTCGCATCCCCGTTTCGGCTAGCGATCGCGGCGTGCTTCGCGGCACTGGTTCTGCACACGTGGACGTACGCCGACTTCCTCGAAGACCCCTCCACGTGGCTGCTGCTCGCGATCGGCCTGTCGCTCGCTCGCTCCGCGGCGATCGCGGGCACCGGCCCGCCGGGTGCGCAGGAGGCCGTGGCCGGCGCTGGCGAGCCGGCCAGTAGCTTCTGAGCCGTGCTCGGCTACCTGAAGCGCCTCGTCACGACCGGCGCGGCGTACCAGTTCGGGGACATCCTCGCGAAGGGCCTGGCGCTGCTGACGCTGCCGCTGTACACGCGCCACCTCTCGAGCGAAGCGTACGGCGCCGCGGAAACGCTGCTGACCGCGGTGATCCTCGCGAGCATCCTGCTGCGCGTCGGCGTCGGCGAAGCGTTCATCCGCTTCTACTTCGACGACGATGACACGGCGCGGCGGCAGCGGATCGCGCGCACGGCGACCGCCACGGTCGCCTGGACGACGACGCTCGCGTCGCTGCTCGCGCTCGTGTTCGCGGCGCCGCTGTCGCGCCTGCTGCTGAAATTCGAAGACCCGCTTCTGTTCGACTGCGCGGTGCTCGGCTTGTGGGCCTTCACCAACCTCGAGATGGCCTACGCGCAGCTGCGCGTGGAGGAGCGCAAGCGCGCCTACGTGTACGCGTCGGGCGCGAACGTCGCGATGACCGTCCTTTTCACGATCGTTTTGGTCGTGTTCGCCGATCAGGGCGCGCGTGGCCTGCTGCTCGGCAACTTCGGCGCCTCCGCGGTGGTCGTGCTCGGCCTGTGGTGGGTGCTGCGCCGGAACGTGTCACTGCGCGTGAGATTTGCCGACCTGCGCGCGATGCTGCGCTTCGGGCTGCCGACCGTACCCGCGGACGCGAGCGTGTACGCGCTGCAGGTCGCCGACCGCTTCTACCTGTACGGGACCTACTCCCGCGCCGCCGCGGGCGACTACGCGATCGCGATCAAGCTCGCCACGGTGGTGTTCGTGGCGGTGCGCGGCTTCCAGTATGCGTGGCCGCCGCTCGCCTACTCGATCGAGAGCGACGAGGAGGCCGGGCGGCTGTACTCGCTCGTGACGACCTATTACGCGCTGGCCACCGGCGCGGTCGTTTGCGCGGTGGCGCTGCTCGGCCGCTGGATGGTGCGGCTGCTCGCCGCGCACGAATACTTCGGCGCCTACCGCGCTCTGCCGTGGCTAGCGCTCGGCTGGGCGCTGTACGGGCTGTATCTGGTGTTCGTGGCGATCTCCGGGCGCGCGCGCGTCACCTCGCGCAACCTTCCCGCCGGCGCCGCCGGTCTCACGGTCAACGTCGTGCTGCTGCTCGTGCTGGTGCCGGACAGCGGCGCCGGGCTGGGGATCGCCGGTGCCGGCATCGCGCTGTGCGGGGCCTACGTGACGATGCTGCTCGTCATGTACCTGCTCACGCGCAGCCTCTTCAAGGTCGGGTTCGAATGGCTGCGCCTGGCCAAGCTGGCAGCCATCCTCACGGTCGTCGCGGTGTCGGGCGAGCTGCTGCTGCCAACGGCTGGCTTCGCCGGGCTCGCCCTGCGCGTGGTGTGGCTTGCGCTGGTGCCGGCGGCGCTGATCCTGGCGCGCTTCTTTCACCCGCACGAGCGCGCCCAGGCGCGGAGGCTGCTCGCCGAAGTGCCCCGGCGCGTGGCTGCGTTCCGCTCCGGCCACGGCGAGATCGAGGCATACGCGGAGGATCCGCTCAAAGATGTTTGATTGCCACTGACCCTGAGACGGCATCCAAAGCTGGGGTCATGTCTAGATCGGCGATTCTTGGCTCAAGAAAGCCGCATTCGCAGCCGATGGGTGCCCTGTCATGGCTGAACTAACCGCCAAGCCGGCCCCTCGTGCCGGCGCGAAGGAGCGCCAGCGACGCGCGGAGGCGCTGCGGCGCTACCGCGCGGACGCGCGCGTGAAGAGCATGGCGGTGACCGGTGAGGTGACCTACCTGCGCGAGCAGCTGCGGCTCGCGGCGAGGCTCACAGCGAGGCTCGCAAGCAAGAGCGAGATCGACGAGCTGGCGCAGCTGGTCGTCGATGAGCTGCACGAGACGTTCGCGTTCTACCTCGCCGCGATCCAGCGCCTCGACGACGACGGCGTCCTGCGGCTGGTGGCCGCACGCGGTCCCTTGGCGGAGGTGATGACCGAGTTCCTGCTCACCGAGCAGCACGTCTCGGAGGGGGTCAACGGGAAGGTGGCACGCTCCGGGCACGCGGTGCTCGTGGACGACACGCGTCACGATCGCGACTACATCGTGCGTGACCCGAAAACCGACCCGCGCTCGGAGCTGGCGGTACCGGTGCTGGTCGACGGATCGGTGTGGGGCGTCCTCAACATCGAGGCCACCGACCCCGGGGCGCTCGCCGAGAGCGACACGGTGCTCGTCGAGGCGATCGCGACCAGCTTCGGCGCCGCCGTCCATCGCGCCCGGCTCGTCGCCGATCTGGAGGGCGCGTTCACGACCGCGCTCGCAGCGCTGACGAGCACGGTCGAGGCCAAGGACGACTACACGGCCTGCCACGGCGAGGATGTGGCGGTGCTCGCCGAGCGCGTCGCGCTGCGCCTGTCGCTGTCGAGCACGCAGGCGCGCGACGTGCGCTACGCGGCGATGCTGCACGACCTCGGCAAGGTCGCAGTCCCCAGCGAGATCCTATTGAAGCCAGGGCCGTTGACCGACGAGGAGTGGGTGACGATGCGCAGCCACGCCGCGATCGGCGGCGAGCTCGTCGCGCGCATCGACGCCTTCGCGCACCTGGCTCCCGCGGTGCGTGCCAGCCATGAGCGCTGGGACGGAGGCGGCTATCCCGACGGCCTCGCCGGCGAGCAGATCCCGCTCTCCGCCCGCATCATCGCCGCCTGTGACACCTACGACGCGATCATCACCGACCGTCCGTATCGCGCCGCGCGCTCGCCGGGCGAGGCCTGCGAGGAGCTGCGTCGAGTCGCCGCCGCCCAGCTCGACGCAGGCGTCGTCGATGCGCTCGTCGAAGTGCTCGACGACGAGCTCGCCCAGCACTGATCCGCCGCTCAGCTGGAGCGGCTGCGGTTGTAAACCTCTGCGGCCTCGCGCAGGGCGACACCACGCCCGGGGTGCAGGCTCGCCGTGACGTGGCGCCAGTAGCGGCGTGGATCGTGCCCGGGCATCGCCAGCGCTGCGAGCGCGCGCAGCGCGTAGCTCCACGCGGTCAGCCAGCGCACGGCGCGGGCGGCTGAGGCCGAGTGGTGCTTGCGCATGTACAGGTCGCGGTTGCGCGCCATTTCCACGATGCGCCGCTCGGACGCGGCGCTCGTGGAGAGCTGCTCGTGGTGAACAGCGCGCGCGCTCGGGACGTACAGCGAGCGCCAGCCCTGATCGCGCAGCCTGCGAGCGAAGTCAACCTCGTCGGAGTAGACGAAGAAGTCCGGGTCGAGGTAGTCGACCTGCGCGGCCGCCTGGCGCCGGACGAGCAGCGCCGCCGACTGGCACCAGTCGACCTCGCGGGTGCGCCCGCCGCGGCTCTGCACCGTGAACCACCGGTGCAGCATGACCGCGCCGGCGAGCGCGGTGGTGACCGAGGGGAAGCGCCACGCGCACGCCTGTGGGGTGCCGTCCGGGCGCAGCAGCTGCGCGCCGGCGCAGGCGGCCTGCGGGTGCTCCTCGAGCGCTCGCCAGAGCTGCAGCGTCGCGCCCGCCTGCAGCTCGGAGTCCTCGTTGAGCAGCAGCGCATAGCGCCCGCGCGCGTTGCGCAACAGCTCGGAGTCGTTCAGCGCCTTGCCGCGGCGATCGGGCAGCGCGAACGTCTCGTCGACCGCGGGATGCTCGCGCGCGGCGTCGGCGGAGCCGTCGCGTGAGCCGTTGTCGAGGACCAGCACCTCGGTCGCGAACGGGACGCTCTCGCGCTCGCGCTCTAGCGCATCGAGGCCGCGCAGCAGCAGCTCCCGCTGGGAGGTGTTGACCACGCAGTAGCTCAGCTCGATCTCGGGGGCCGTCAGCGCCGCTAAATCTACGCGACCGCGCTAGGTATGCCGCGGCGCATACGCTCTAGCGCATGCAAGCCCTGGAGCGACTGCACGCGCGCATGGCCGAGCTCGCCGATCTTGGTGCGATCGGCATGCTGAGCGATTGGGACCAGCTGGTGATGATGCCCGCCGACGGGGCGCCGGCGCGGGCGCAGCAGCTCGGCACGCTCGCGCGGCTGACCCACGAGCGCGCGACGCGGCGGAGATCGGCGAGTGGCTCGCGCAGATCGAAGGCGGTGAGCTCGTGCGGCTGGGCGAGATCGACCGCGACATCGTGCGCATCGCGCGGCGCGACTGGGAGCGCTCGCGGCGGGTCCCGGAAGAGCTCGCCGCCGAACGGGCTCGAGCGAGCGCCGACGGCCAGGAGCGCTGGCGTGAGGCTCGCGAGCGCGACGATTTCGGCGCCTTCGCGCCCGCGCTCGAGCGCAACGTGGAGCTCGCGCGCGCCTACGGCGAATGCGTGGCCGAGGAGGGCGAGAGCCCCTACGAGGGGCTGCTCGGCGACTACGACTTCGGGCTGCGCACGCAGGAGCTGCGACGCGTGTTCGGAGCGCTCGCGCAGGAGCTGCCGCCGCTCGCGGCGCAGGCGCGCCTGCGCTCGCCGCGCCGGGAGCTGCAGGTGCCGCGTCGACGCGCAGCAGGCGGCGGTCGCGGGCACCCTGCGCAGGCTCGGCGTCGACCGTGCGAGCTGGCGCGTCGACGTCTCCGCGCACCCGTTCACCGCCTGGGTCGGCCGCGATGACTCGCGCCTGACGACGCGCTACAGCGACGGCGACGTCGAGTCGCTGCTGAGCTCGCTGCACGAGTACGGCCACGCGCTGTACGAGCGCCAGATCGACCCGGCGCTCGACCGCACGAACCTCGGCACCGGCACGTCGATGTCGGTGCACGAGTCGCAGAGCAAGCTGTGGGAGAACCACGTGGCGCGCAACCCCGCCTTCGCGGAGGTGCTCGCGGCCGAGCTGGGGGCGGCAGGCTTCGCGGTGCAGGCGGCCGAGCTGCATGCGGCGCTGACGGGCGTCGAACCGTCGGCGGTGCGCGTGTCGGCCGATCCGCTCACCTATCCGCTGCACATCGTCCTGCGCTTCGAGCTCGAGCTCGCGCTGATCGACGGCGACCTGGCCGTCGCCGACGTGCCGACGGCGTGGAACGAGCAGATGCGCCGCCTGCTGGGCGTGGAGGTCCCCTCCGACGCGCTCGGCTGCCTGCAGGACGTGCACTGGGGCGCCGGCGCCTTCGGTTACTTCCCGAGCTACGCGCTCGGCTGCCTGATCGCCGCGCAGCTGTGGGAGACGCTGGAGGCGGATCTCGGCTCGCCCGCCGAGGAGCTGCGTCGGGGGGAGGTCGGCGCGATCCAGCGCTGGCTCGCCGAGCGCGTGCACCGCCACGGCCGCCGCCTCGACACGCTGGCGCTGGTCGAGCAGGCGACGGGACGCGGGCTCGAGATCGAGCCGTTCCTGCGCTACGTCGCGCCGCTCGCCGAGGGCTGAGCGCGCGGACGTGCTTGCAGCGCGGGCTCAAGCATCGCGTACATAAAGACGATCTTTGCCGTATGCGCGCCAGCGAGCAGATTGCGCTGCAGGCACAGCTGCTCGACGGGGTGGCCGTCAACGTCTCGACCAGGCAGCTGCTGCACCCGGACGAGGTCGCCAGGACCGTACGCGAGATGATCGCGGCGGAGGGCCTGCGTCCGGACTTCCTCACGATCGAGATCACGGAGAGCGTGCTGATCGAGCAGCTCGAGGCGGCGCGTAAGGCGCTCGAGGCACTGGGCGATATCGGCGTGCGCCTGTCGCTCGACGACTTCGGCACCGGCTACAGCTCGCTGAGCTACCTGGCGAACCTGAACTTCCACAGCGTCAAGATCGACCGCATGCTGATCGAGAAGATCGTCACCTCGCCAAAGGCCGAGGCGCTGGCGGCGGCGATCATCCGCATGGGCCACGCGCTCGGCCAGCAGGTGATCGCGGAGGGTGTAGAGACGCTCGAGCAGGCGACGCGGCTGCGCGAGCTCGACTGCGACATCGCCCAGGGTTTCTACTTCGCGATGCCGGTCGCGCCGGAGGCATTCGCGGCGTTGCTCGCGGCGGCCCACCGAGCTGGGCGCACCTGTTCGCCGAGCCGGTGCCGCCCGTGCGCGGCGGGCGAGGTCGTTCGCGGCGCGCGGTACCGGCGCCACCGTGTGACGGTCCGCGGAAGTCGCGTCAGCTGATCGTGCGCGTCCACATCGTCGATCCGTCGGCCTACACGCCGCCGTACGACCACGCGCTGTGCCGGGCGCTGGCCGCCGCCGGCGCCGAGGTCGAGCTGTACACCAGCCACTTCGCGCACGGGCCGGTGGCCCGCCGGACGGCTACCGCCGCCACGAGCTGTTCTACCCGCTGGCCGCGCGTATCGCGCTCCGCACGAGCGCGCCGCGCGGTCAAGCTGGCCGAGCACGTGCCCGACATGCTGCGCTATCGCAGCGCCGCGCGCGCGGCCGACGTCGTGCACTTCCAGTGGCTGGCCGTGCAGCACCTCGACGGCCGGCTGCTGCCCGCCGCGCTGTCGCACGCGGCCGTTCGCCGGCGCGCCGGCCGCTGGTGCTGACCGCACACGACATCCTCCCGCGCGAGGCGCGGCCGGGCCAGCGCGCGGCGCAGCGGCGTCTGTATGACCGCTTCGATGCGATCGTCGTGCACTCCGAGCACGGCCGCCGGCGCCTGACGGGCGAGCTCGGCGTCGATCCCGAGCGCGTGCACGTGATCCCGCACGGCGTCTTCGAGCACCTCGCCGCCGGCGGACCGGAGCGCACGCCCGGCCCGCGGCGCCGTTCGCGACGGAGCTGCCGGTCGTCCTGTGCTTCGGGTTGATGCGCCCGTACAAGGGCATCGACCTGCTGCTCGAGGCGTGGCGCGGGATCGACGACGCGGAGCTGTGGATCGCGGGCATGCCGCGTATGGACATCTCCGCGCTGCAGGCCACGGCGCCGCCCGGTGTGCGCTTCGTGCCGCGCTTCATCGGCGACGACGAGCTGCCGGCGTACTTCCGCCGCGCCGATCTCGTCGTGCTGCCCTATCGCGAGATCGACCAGTCGGGCGTGCTGTTCACGGCGCTCGCGTTCGGCAAGCCGCTGCTGCTGAGCGACGTCGGCGGCTTTCCGAGGTCGCGGCCACCGGCGCCGCGCGCAGCTTCCCCGCCGGCGACGCCGGCGCGCTGCACGACAGTCTGCGCGAGCTGATCGGCGACGCGCCGGCGCGCTCTGCGCTGGCCGCGCGCGCGCAGGAGCTCGCGGTGGGGGAGTACTCCTGGAGCGCGATCGCCCAGCGCACGCTTGCGCTGTATGAGTCGCTGCTGTCGGCGAGGTCCGGCCGATGAGGACGGCGCTCGAGATCGTCTTCTGGGTGTCTGTGGCGCTGATCGTGTGGACGCAGCTCGGCTACGCGGTGGTGCTCGCGATCGCTGCACGCGTGCTTTCCGCCGCCGGTGCGCGCCCCGGAGCTGTCGCAGCCCTCGCAGCTGCCCGACCTGTCTTTGATCGTCGCGGCCCACGACGAGGCGTCGGTGATCGCGGCGAAGGTCGAGAACGCGCTGGCGCTCGACTATCCCCGCGAGCGCCTCGAGCTGATCGTCGCGTGCGACGGCTGCGCCGACGACACCGCGGCGCAGGCACGCCAGGCTGGGGCGGACGTGGTGCTCGAGCTGCCGCGCGGCGGCAAGATCCGAGCGCAGGATGCGGCAGTGCAGCGCGCTCGCGGCGCGATCGTCGCGTTCTCCGACGCGAACGCGCTGTGGGAGCCCGACGCGGCGCGGGTGCTCGTGAGCGCGTTCGAGGACCCGCGCGTCGGCTACGCGTGCGGCCAGGTGCGCTTCGTGCAGGGCGCCGATGCGGACGGCGCCGGTGGCGCGCCGAACCAGGAGGGCGTGTACTGGCGTTATGAGCTGGCGGTGCGCGCGCTGGAGTCGCGCCTGTCGTCGATCACCGCGGGCAACGGCGCGATCTATGCGACCCGGCGCGAGTCCTACATGGTCGTCGACCCGGTGATGGGCCACGATCTGTCGCTGCCGTTCAACACGGTCAAGCGCGGGCTGCGCGCGGTGTACGTGCCGAGCGCGCGCGCGAACGAGAAGATGGTCCCGTCGCTCGCGGGAGAGTTTGCGCGCAAGCGCCGCATGATGAGCCACACGTGGCCGATCGTCCTGCGCGGCGGCATGCTGTCGCCGCGCGGCTACCCGCCGGGCTACGCGCTGATGATCTTCTCGCATCGACTGCTGCGCTATTCGACGGCTGCGGCTGCACCTGCTGGCACTGGCCGCCAACGTCGCGCTCGTCGCGCTCGGCGGGGCGGGGCAGACCCTCTACCTCGTCACGCTGGCGCTGCAGCTGGCGCTGCTGCTCGCCGCCGCGCTCGCAGGCGTGGTGCCGATACGCCCGCTGCTGATCGCGCGCTACTACGTGCTCACCACCGCCTCGCTCGCCGCCGGCCTGTGGGACTGGCTGCGGCACGGGACCGACGCGACGTGGGACGCGGCCGAGGGGACACGCTGAGCGTCCGCTGCAAGAATCCCGCCCCGTGATCCGCCGCGCCATCGACATCGTCGTCTCCGCGACCGTGCTCGCTGTTCAGCGTCGCCGCTGCTCGCGGTCGCGGCGATCGCGATCCGCCTGGAGATCCGCCGGCCCGGTGATCTACCGCCAGCGCCGCAGCGGCCTGCACGGTCGCGAGTTCGACGTGCTGAAGCTGCGCACGATGGTCGACGGCGCGGAGCATATCGGGGCGGGGCTGGCGGTCAACGAGAACGACGCGCGCATCACGCGCGTGGGTGCGCTGCTGCGGCGGACGTCGCTGGATGAGCTGCCGAACCTGGTGAACGTGCTGCGCGGGGAGATGTCGCTGATCGGGCCGCGCCCGACGCTGCCGGTGCCAGGTCGAGCAGTACACGAAGCGCCAGCGCGGGCGGCTGGCGGTGAAGCCGGGCATCACCGGCTGGGCGCAGGTGAATGGCCGCGCGTCGCTGCCGTGGTCGGAGCGGATCGAGCTCGACCTCTACTACATCGAGCACCGCTCGCTGGCGCTCGACGCGCGGATCCTGTGGCGAACGCTGGCGATGGTGCTCGGCGGCTCGGGGCTGTACAAGGGGCAGGCGGGCGGCTGGGAGGGCGAGCTGTGAGCGCGATCCTGCTGACCGGCGCGGGCAAGCGCTACGACATCGTGTCGTGCTTCGCGGCGCTCACGAAGACGATCGTCGCCGACCCCTCGCCGCTGGCGCCCGCGCAGTACGCGGCGCAGGTGCGCGTGGCGGTCCCGGCGATGGACGACCCGGACTACGTGCCGGCGCTGGCTGCGCTGTGCGCGCAGCACGACGTCGGCGCGGTGCTGCCGCTGACGGATCTCGATATCGAGATCCTGGCGCGCGCGCTGGAGGAGCAGCGGCTTCCTGCTCTCGTTCCGTCTGCCGAGGTCGCCCGCGCGACCTACGACAAGTACGAGGCGCATCTGCTGCTGACGCGTCTGGGACTGCCGTCGCCGCCGAACGGTCCTGCCGGGGGAGGAGCTCGAGGCGCTGGAGTACCCGGTGATGGTCAAGCCGCGTCGCGGCTCGGGCGCGCGCTCGATCCACCTCGCGCATGACGCCGCGCAGGCGCGCTTCTTCATCGACTACGTGCAGGACGCGCCGAGCGGCGCGCGCCCGCAGGCCTGCCGGCGCCGGAGCCGGTGATGGTCCAGCGCGCGATGGGCGGCCCGGAGCTCTCGATCGACTGCCTCGGCGACCGCGACGGGCGCTGCCTGAACGCGATCCCGCGCACGATGCTCGAGTCGCGCGGCGGCGAGTCGATCAAGGGTCAGGTGGTCCACGACGAGGAGCTGATCGATCTCGGCAGGCGGTGGTGGAGGCGCTGCGTGTCCGCGGGCCGGCGACGGTCCAGGTGTTCCGCGACCCGGACGTCGGGGCTGGGCATCACCGACGTCAACACGCGCTTCGGCGGCGCCTTCCCGGCGCCCGTCTACGCTGCGCTGCCGGGGCGCAGCTACCCGGAGCTGATCGTGCGCATGGCGGCCGGCGAGCGACGTCGAGCCGCACGTGGGCGAGTTCCGCGCGGGTATGACCTTCACGCGCTACTACTGGCAGCTCGAGCTCGACGGGCACCTGCAGCCGACGGGCCGCGAGATCGTGCGTGGTGGCCCGCGCGCGCCCGGCGCCGCGCGCGCTTGAGCCCGCAAGCGCCGTATCGGCGCTGCTGGTGGGGCTAGAATTGGCCGCGATGGCTACGTCGCTCGCCGACTCGCCGCCTGCATCGCCTCCGAGCGGACAGGCGCCTGCGAACGGATCCAACGGGGCTCCGCCCGAGCCGCCCGCCGGCTCTGCGCCGGTCGCTCCGCCCGACGCGTGCGTGCGCGAAGTGCGCGGCGCCGATGGCCGCCGGCCAGGATTGGTGCCTGCAGTGCGGCGCCGGCGCGCCCGGGCAGCCTCGGCACGCGAAGCTGGCGCTCCGCGGCGACGATCGCGGCCCTCGTGACGGTGCTCGTGCTCGGCGCCGCCGCGGCCGCCGTGGCGGCCTTGACCAAGGGCCACTCCAAGACGGCGGTCGTGATCAGGACGGTTGCCCGGTGCCCGCGACGACGACGCCCGCGCCGACGACGACGCCCGGTGTCGGCACGACGACGCCGGGCACGACGGGAACGGTGCCGGGCGCGAAAGTGAAGCTGCCGCCGGGCACGGTGATCAAACCGCCGAAGATCCCGCTCACGCAGGTGACGCCGAAAGCATCTGAAACGCCGCCGACGACGCCTCCTGCGGAAACGAAAGCGACCACGCCGACGAGCACGACGCCGACGAGCACGACACCGACGAGCGGCTCGGGCACGAACGGCGAAAAGACCAACGAAGAATCACAGCAGGCGGCGATCCTGCTCGACACGAACGCGGCCGCCACGTACAACCCCTACGAATACCCCGCGACCGGGTTCGGCGACCCGAGCCTTGCGATCGACGGTGACACGTCCACGGCGTGGACCGCGGCCGTCAACCCGGCGACCGCGCCGAAGATGGCGGAGGGCCTGCTGATCAACCTGAAGGGCAAGCAGAAGATCTCGGCGATCCAGCTCGTGACCGCGACGCCGGGCATCCGCATCCAGGTCTACGGCGCCAACGTCGCGACCGCGCCGACCTCGATCACCGACCCCGCGTGGGTCAGGCTGAGCCCGCCGCGGACGCTGAAGAAGAAGCGGCTGCGGATGAGCCTGCGCGACTCCTCGAAGGCGTTTCAGTTCGTGACCGTGTGGATCAGCCAGGCGCCCGCGTCGGCCGTCGGCACCGCCACGGCGCCCGGGCACGTCGACGTCAACGAAGTCGAACTGTTCCCGACGCGCTGACGGGCGCAGCGGCGCGTTTGGCGGTGCGCGCGCGGTTTGGCGGCGGCTTCGCGGCGGCGCGTTTGGCGGCGCGTTTCGCGCGCCGGCTCCAGACTTCGTCCAAGAACTTCGCGATCTCGCCGGTCAGCCGCTCGGGCTGCATGCGCAGCTCGATCAGCGAGTTGGCCTCCAGCAGCCGCGCGTTCTGCATCTCTTTCGCGAGCATGCCGGCGTCGGAGAACGGGTGTACGGGGTCGCGCGGGTGGCCCAGCACGAGCGTGGGCGTGGTGAACGTCGCGCGCTCGCTGCGCGGCGGCGCGATGCGCCCGAAGAACAGACCCTGCAGCAGCGCGCCGCCAGGCCCCGGTTCCTGGCGGACCAGGTCGAGCATCACGTTGCCGTAGTGCGGCAGCACGCTCCGCGGCACCGCGCGGGTGACGCGCGCGAGGAGCTTCATCACGGGCTCGCCGAACGTCAGCGCGACGAGCAGCGGCGTGAACGTGAGCGCGCTCCACAGCAGCCCGTTGTCGAGCACCGGCATCTCGATCACGAGGCCGCGCAGGCGCTCCGGGGTGTGCGCGGCGATCTCGAGCGCGGCGTTCGCGCCGAGCGAGGTGCCCATCACGACCGCCTGCTCGATCTGCAGGTGATCCATCAGCGCGACGACCTGCTCGCCGTAGGTCGCCATCGAGTAGCGCCACATGTCGCGCGGGCGGTCCGAGCGTCCGTGGCCGAGCAGGTCGAGCGTGATCACGCGGTTGCCACGCGCGGCCAGTGCTTCGGCCAGCGGCCGATGCATCTCCTGCGAGAGCAGCAGCCCGTGCAGCAGGATCAGCGGGCGCGTGTTCGCGCGTGCGCTGCGTGCGGTCCTGCCGCGACCGCCACCGGCGGTCACCGCCGCCGGCCCACCGCCGAACTCCGTGTAGGCAATGCGCTGCCCCTCGAACTTGAAGAACGGCATCGGTGGCTTGATCATACGTCATGCTGGCCGCCTGGCCAAAGCGCTAGCTTTGGCTGCAGACATCCGATCGCACGCCACGTCAGGAGCAGATCATGGCCAAGCAGCCCCGCATCCTCGCCGGACAGACAGCCGCGATCACCGGCGGTGCGCGCGGCATCGGGCGTGCGACCGCGACAGCGCTGCTGCGTCAGGGGATGCGCGTGGCGATCGGCGACGTCGACTTCGACGCGGCCACACGCACCGCCGCAGCAGCTGGGCGCGAGCGCGGTGGCGCTCGAGCTCGACGTCACCGACCGCGACTCGTTCACCGCGTTCCTCGATGGCGCCGAGGAGCAGCTCGGGCCGCTGGATGTGCTGATCAACAACGCCGGCATCATGCAGGTGGGCAGCTTCCTCGACGAGGACGACCTGACGACGCGGCGGATGATCGACATCAACCTGTACGGCGTGATCCTCGGCATGAAGCTGGCGCTGGAGCGGATGGTCGCGCGCGACCGTGGCCACGTGGTCAACATCTCCTCGCAGGCTGGCAAGTTCGGCGCACCGGGCGGCGCCACCTACTCGGCGACCAAGCACGCGGTCGTCGGTCTCAGCGAGGCGGTACGCGGCGAGCTGCGCCAGATGGGCGCCCACGTCGACGTCAGCTACGTGATGCCGTTCGTGGTCAACACCGAACTCGGCTCGGGTCTCGGCGCGGCGCGCGGGATGAGCAGCCTCGAGCCGGCGGACGTGGCCGACGCGATCGTCGAGGCGCTGCAGCTCGGGACGGTCGACGTGTGGGTGCCGAAGTCGACGAAGCGCACGAGCGTGCTCGGCACGCTGCTGCCGCGCCCGTTGGCGAGGGCATGGCGCGCGCGATGAAGGCCGACCGCGTCCTGATCGACACCGACGGGGGCCTGCGGCGCGCCTACGAACTGCGCGCCGCGCGCTCGGAGCCGGGGCTCGAGCCGGCGGCCGGAGCGCCAGCGCATCACGCAGGTCGCGGGCGAGTGAGGCCGCCGCGTGGCGCACCACTCGCTTCGCGCGTGCAGCATACGTGGGGCCCATCGGCTAGGCTCGCGCCCGTGCACACGCTCGCCCTGCAGCTGGCGCCGGTCCTCGCGGCCGAGAAGAGCAAAGTCCCGTTCTTCATCGCGGGCGGCCTGCTCGTGGTGTGGGCGCTGACGCTGTCGCTGGGATCGGCATGCGCAAACCGGACTTCCCCGGCAGCGTGGCCGGCCAGCGCGCGGTGGTGGCGGTCTACCGCGGTGCTCGTGCTCGCCGCCGTCAGCACCGCCGTGCTCACCTCGAGCGTGCCCGCCAAGGGGACGGTGCCGCCGAACAAAACCCAGGCACTGGCGCCGGTTCCGTCTGTGTCGGCGCCCGTGGAGCCGAGCACGAGCGCCGCCGCGAGCGAACCGGCCGCCCCCGCGCCGGTCGCCACCACCGGCACCCCTGCGCCGGCGAGCTCGCCGTCGCCCGGTAAAGCCACCACCAGGCTGGCGCTCGCGGCCAACCCCACGGGACTGCTCGCCTACAACACCAAGCAGCTGAGCGCCAAGGCGGGAACGTGACGATCACGATGGCGAACACGTCGCCGCTGGAACACGACGTGGCGGTCGCCGAAGGCACCAAGGTGCTCGGCCAGACACCGGTGTTCAAAGGCGGCACGCGGACGCTGACGCTCAACCTGAAGCCGGGCAAATACGTCTTCTACTGCACCGTCCCGGGGCACCGCCAGGCGGGATGGAAGGCACGCTGAACGTCTCGTGAAGCTGTACGTGTGCTGGGGAACCTTCCCGACGCCGCGACCTGGCGGGCATCCGTGCGCAAACGCCTACCACGCGTTGAAGGACGCCGGCCACGACCCCGAGGTCGTGAAGGCCTACGGCTTGGGGTTGCTGCCTGGCGTCTTCAACCAGACGCCGGGGCGCCGCGAGGTCCAGGCGTTGACGGGCAACCGATGGGTTCCCACCCTCGTCCTCGACGACGGCACGGCGATCGACGACTCGCGCGCGATCGTCGACTGGGCCAGGGCGAACCCCGTATAGCGCGGCGTGGCTGCGGCGCTCGGAGGTTCGCTTTCGTGCTCGGCGAGCAGCCGGTCGGCGTTCTCGTCGGCGAGCGCCGCGACGCGGCCCAGGGCCACAGCCAGCGCTCGCCGAAAGCCAACGTGCCGAGCCCCGAAGCGATGATGATGGCCACCCAAACCACCCCTTTTGCCCTCCGGATCAACTCCCGTGGGGACCCTCGCACAGCGGCCGGACAGCGGTCCAGTGCCGGCCAACGAAGATCACGCTAAGTCCGTAGCTTTCTGCGCCCGGGGGCAGCTTCCTCCACGCGCCCCGCTTCAAGACCAACAGAAAGGAACGCGCCATGGACGTTCTGGCCAGACTCGACGAGACCCGCACCGCGATCAACGTGCTCGATCACCCGTTCTATCAGCGCTGGAGCGCCGGCGAGCTGAGCGCCGGCGAGCTCGAGCGCTATGCCGGCGAGTACCGGCACGCGGTGGGCGCGCTGGCAGACGCGTCGGCGCTCGCCGCCGAGTGCGCGGCAGCGGATCCCGCCACCGTCGAGCACGCGAACGGGCTGCGCCGCCACGCCGAGGAGGAGGCCGCGCACGTGGCGCTGTGGGAGCAGTTCGAGCGGGCTGCTCGCGCCGCAGCCGCCAGACGCAGGCGTGGCGGAGCTCGAGCAGACGCGTACGTGCGTGCGCGCGTGGAACGCCGGCGAAGACCTGCTCGAGCATCTCGCGGTGCTGTATGCGATCGAGGCCGGCCAGCCCGAGATCTCAGCGACGAAGCTCGCCGGGCTGAGCGCCCACTACGGTCTCGGCGACGAGGGACCGGCGACGGAGTACTTCCGCGTCCACGAGCTGCGCGACGTCGAGCACGCGCGGGCGGCACGCGAGCTGATCGCGCGGTTGATGGCCGAAGCGGGCGACCCCGACGAGCAGGCCGAGCGGATGGTGGCGCGCGCGGGTGACGCGCTGCAGGGCAACTGGCTGCTGCTGGACGGTGTCGAAGCCCGCGGCTGAGCTTCGCGCGTGGCCGCGGTCAGCGCTCGCGGCGCCAGTACACGCCGGTCCAGTCGATCTCCTGGATCGGCTCGCTGATTGCGTGCTCTGCCCTGTAATCGCGGATCGCCTGACCACAGGCGTCCGCGAACAGGGGGGAGTTGTAGTCGTCGACGATCAGGTAGCCACCGATCGACAGTTTCGGATAGAGCGCGGTGATCGCGTCGATGGTCGACTCGTACAGGTCGCCGTCGAGTCTTGCGACGGCGAGCTGCTCGATCGGCGCGGTGGCGAGCGTGTCCTTGAACCAGCCGGCGAGGAACCGCACGTGCTCGTCGAGCAGGCCGTACTTGGCGAAGTTCGCCTTGACCCGGTCGAGGTCGACCGCGAGCTCGCTGAAGCCGTCGAGGTCGTATCCCCTATCGACGGGGTGCGCATCGGCGCTCGGCGCCGGCAGGCCTTCGAAGGAGTCGGCGACCCAGACGGTGCGGTCGCTGACGCCGTGTGCCGCGAGCACTGCGCGCATGAAGATCGACGTGCCGCCGCGCCAGACGCCCGTCTCGATCAGATCGCCTGGGACGCCGTCTTCGAGGACGCTGGTAATGCATTGTCGGACGTTGTCGAGCCGCAGGTGGCCGGCCATCGTCTCGGCCGTCTGGGGAAAGTCCCTGCCTTCATGGCGCTCCTGCACGCTGGCGCTCGCCCGCTCGACGATCCGCCAGTCGAGGTTCTTCTCGACGTGGTTGACCGCGTCGCGCACGCGCCGGCGCCATCCGTGCAGGCGCGGTTCGTTGTGGTGCTCGTCGATGAACAGGCTGCGCGTCAGGCAGCCCTTGAGCAGGCTGAGATAGAGCTCGCCGGCGTCGGCGCGATCTTCGCTTGATGCCATTGCCGTTTACCGTAGACGCCGACCGGCGGCGATGACTTCCGGGCGGCTTCGCGCGCGGCGCCGCGGCTCAGGACAGCGGCTGGACGGCGCGTGCGGACAGGCGCCAGGCGAACAGCACGGCGGACACGGACGTCGCGAGGTTGAGGCTCGAGACGCCCGGGCGCATGGGGATGCTGACGCGCGCGTCGGCCTCGGCGAGCAGCTCGTCGCTGAGGCCGTGGCGCTCGGTGCCGAAGGCGAGCACCGCGCGCGCGGGCAGCTCGGCGGGCTCGAGCAGTGGCTCGCCGTCGGGATCGATCGCTAGCAGCGGTCGGTCGCGGCTGGAGAGCTGGCGCAGCGACGCGAGTCGCGCGACGGGCAGCGCGTAGTGCAGGCCGGCGGCGCCGCGCAGCGCGTCCGGATGCCATGGGTCGTGGCTGCCGGTGCTGAGCACGCCGGCGGCGTCGGCGGCGGCGGCGACGCGTACGCACGCGCCGAGGTTGCCGAGATCGCGCGGGTCCTCGAGCACCACGACCGGCGCTGAGCCACCGTCGGCGAGCACCGCGGCGGGGTCGACGGATCGGCGCTCGGCGAGCGCGATCACGCCGGTCGAGGGTGCGAGCGGCGCGAGCTGGTCGAAGACCGCCGGCTCGATCTCGCGTGCGAGCGCGGGCAGGCGCTCGACGAGGTCGGGCGCGAGCTCGCGCGTCAGGCGCTCGAGCTCGGCGAGGTCGCGGGTGAGCACCTCGAGCACGTCGGCGCCGAAGCGCAGCGCGTGCTTGAGCGGGTGCAGTCCTTCGAGCACCGCGAGCGTGGGATCGCGCCGGGCGCGCCCGAAGCGCGGGATGAGCGATCCATCTTGCACTCAGCGATAATGGCACCTTCGATGAAGCTCGAGGGCATCCATCACATCAGCGCGATCACCGGCGACGCGCGCGCGAACGTCGAGTTCTACACGGGCGTGCTGGGACTGCGGATGGTCAAGCGCACCGTCAACCAGGACGAACCGAACATGTACCACCTGTTCTACGGCGACGAGCACGGCTCGCCGGGGATGGACCTGACGTTCTTCGAGTACCCGGGCGCGGCGCGCGGCGTCGCGGGCGCGGGGATGGTGCACCGGATCGTGTGGCGCGTCGCCCTCGCCGGAGGCGCTCGAGTTCTGGAGGGAGCGGCTGGCCGGCGCCGGGGTCGAGGCCGAGCTGACCGAGAACAGCCTGCTGTTCCTCGACCCCGAGGGCCTCGAACACGAGCTGGTGGTCAACACCAGCGAGGATCAGCCGTTGAGCGCGCATGATCCGCAGATCCCGCCCGAGCACGCGCTGCAGGGCTTCGAGGGCGTGCGCGCGTACAGCAACGCGCCGTTGCGCAGCGAGCGGCTGCTCGGCGAGGCGATGGGCTTCGCGAAAGGCGAGGGCGAGCACTGGGAGGTGCGCGGCGATCACCGCGGCAGCTTCTACGCCTACGATCCCGCGCCGCCGGAGATCAACCGCACGCAGGGCGCGGGCACGGTCCACCACGTGGCGTTCGCCGCGGCGATCGACGATCTCGAGGCGTGGCGCGCGCGCGTCGCTGACGCGGGCGCGCGTCCGACGCCGGTGATCGACCGCTTCTACTTCAAATCGGTGTACTTCCTGGAGCCGAGCGGCGTGCTGTTCGAGATCGCGACGATCGGCCCGGGCTTCGCGGTCGACGAGGATGAGCGTCACCTGGGCGAGAGCCTGTCGCTGCCGCCGCCGCTGCAGCCGCTGCGCGAGCAGCTCGAGAGCACCCTCAGCCCGCTGCCGTATCCGCCCGCGTGGCGGCTCGCAGCTGACGATGTCGCCCGCGCGCTGCCGAAGCTCGGCTCGCAGGCTGGGCGGCGGTGTCGCGCCGGCGCGAGCGCGGCGAGCGGCGCGCCAGCACGGCGCCCCAGTCCGCGTCCTCGATGCGTCCCGGCTCGGTCTGCTCGAGGAACTCGCGCAGCACGCGGGCGAGGCCGCCGGGGTCTTCCAGGTGCGGGAAGTGCGCCGCGTCGGGCAGCGTCGCGAAACGGCTGTGCGGGATCGCCTCGTGCGCGCGGCGGCCGTGCGCGATCGGGATCGTGTGGTCGCGCTCGCCCCACACGATCAGCGTCGGCATCGTCTCCAGCAGGTACAGGCGGTCGGTGGCGCTGACGCGCTGACCGTGGACGTCGATCACCGAGCGAAGCGTGTTCAGGAACGCGCCGCGGGCGTCGGCGTTCTCGAGCGGGCGCAGGGCCCGCGCGAGCGCCTGCAGGTGCACGCCGCCGCCGAGCGCGCGCGCGCGCATGCGGCGCCCGGCCTCGCTGAGCCCGGCCAGCAGGCGCGGCTGGATCGTCAGCGACAGCAGTCCGGAGACGCCGGGGAGCGCGGCGCTGCGCAGCATCGGGCTGACCTCGTGGCCGAGCCCGCCGCTGGAGATCAGCACTAGACGCTCGACGCGCTGGGGGAACTGGTAGAAGAACTGCATCGCGACGCCGCCGCCGAGCGAGTGGCCGACGATGCTGGCGCGCTCGACGCCGATCGCGGCGAGCAGGTCGCGGATGCTGGCGGCGTGTGCACCGAGCGAGTAGTCGCCGCGCGGCGCGGCGGAGTCGCCGTGCCCGATCAGATCGGGGGCGATGACCGTGTAGTCGCGCGCCAAGCGCCAGCGCCACCGACTGCCAGTGGCTGGAGGAGTTGAGCATCCCGTGGATCAGGACGATCGGCGGGCCGCTGCCGGCGATTCTGTAGATGACGCGACGTCCGTGCAGCGCGATCTCCCACTCCTCGAACTGGCCTTCCGGAGCGGGCACCCGGGCAAAGCGCCGCGCGGCCCTCGGCGTCCCCTCCCGGCGCGGGTGTTGCCTGGCTGGATGTCAGCGCGGCACCTCGCGGCCACCCTAGCAAAGCCCTCCTAGCGCCTTCGCGCTCGTCCCACAGCAGGATGTTGCGCCTGCCCGCGCGACGCGCGCGCGTCAGCTTGCGCTGCGCGGGCGTGAGTCGCCGGTCGGCCGGCTCGAGGTGCTCGTCGATGTCCGCGCGGGAATCGTCGGGCTCGGCCCACTCGTGCAGGCAGTGGCTCGCCGAGGCCAGGCGCCGGCAGGCCCGCTGCAGCTCGTCGGCGAGCTCGAGCCAGGCGTCGGAGTGCGGCGCGGGGCTCGGCGTCCAGCAGCGCCGCGGCCCGCTCGACGCGCTCGCGCAGCACGCGTGCGGAAACGCTCGAGCTCCTGCGCGGCCGCCACGCGCGCGTTGCGCCAGGCGCGATGCTGAGGGGACTCGGGCAGCGGCGGCAGCTCACCGCCCCTCACCGCGCGGCGGACGCGGCGCCGGCCGGAGCTGGTGAGCGCCCACGTCGTGACGCCGTGGCGGCGTACGCAGTCGAGCGATCCGGCGGCGTGCAATGCCTCCAGCCGAGCGCGGACGTGGCGCGCGGTCGCCGAGCGCGGTCGCAGCGCTAGGTGTTCGAGGATCGCCCACACCGGTACGGCTGGTCGGTGATGCGGCTTGGTGGCGAGCGGCGCGCTCGATGGCCGCGAGCACCAGCTCGTCGGGCGGTCGGACGAACTGCGTGGTGCGCGGGCGTGGATCGGGATCTGGCATCTCGCCTCCTGTCGTCGGAGCGCCGGGCGCTCGCGTTTCGACGCCGGCGGATGTCCCGTGGCAGCGCGAACTGACGCGCTCGGGGACAATCGACGGGCATCGAGGGTGAGCAACTCGGTGCCGGGCCCGGGGTGTTGACGCACCGCCGGGCCGCTACTTTCAGTACGTGCCGGACGCTAGTGCCTATCCCGATTGCGAGCAAGCGAAACTGGTAAGAAGTCTCAGTGTTGACACACATCGGTCTCACGGCGGGCACAAATTGAGCGTCGCGTGACGAACGAGCGACAGCGCCAGACGCCGTATCTGGACGCACTGCGCGAGTACGCCCGCCGCCAGCCGGCGCGGCTGCACGTGCCCGGGCACAAGGGCGGCCCGGGCGCCGATCCGGGGCTGCTGGAGGCGCTGGGCGAGCAGGCGGTCAGCCTCGACATCCCGGCGCTGACGTACGGGATCGACCTGGGCGAGGAGCCGACGCCGTTCGAGCAGGCCCAGCGGCTGGCCGCGGAGGCGTGGGGGGCGAAGCGCGCATGGTTCCTGGTCAACGGCGCCTCGCAGGGCAACCTCGCGGCAGGGCTGGCGCTCGCGCACTACGGGCGCGACGTGGTCGTCCAGCGCAACGCCCACTCGAGCACGATCGACGCGCTCGTGCTGTCGGGCATGCGCCCGACGTTCGCGGCGCCGGAGGTCGACCCGGAGCTCGGGATCGCCCACTGCCTGACGCCGGAGACGCTCGAGCTGGCGCTCGCGCAGACACCGGAGGCGGTCGGCGCGTGGGTGGTCTCGCCGACGTACTTCGGCGCGGTGGCGGACGTCGCGCGCGCTGGCCGAGGTCGCGCACGCTCGCGGCGTGCCGCTGGTCGTGGACGAGGCGTGGGGCGCGCACATGGCCTTCCACGAGGAGCTGCCCGAGCACGCCCTGGCGCTGGGCGCCGACCTCGTGATCTCGAGCACGCACAAGATCGTCGGCAGCCTCACGCAGTCGGCGATGCTGCACCTGGGCCACGGCGCCGAGGAGCTGCTGATCGGCGCGGACACGGTCGACCGCGCGGTGACGCTGACGGAGTCGACGAGCCCCAACTCGCTGCTGTGCGGCTCGCTGGACGCGGCGCGCAGGCAGGCGGCCGTCCACGGCCGCGAGCTGCTGGGGCGCACGATGGCGGCGCTGACGCTGGCACGCGATGAGATCCGCGCGATCCCGGGGCTGGACGTGCTCGACGAGCGGATGGCCGGACGTCCAGGTGTGTTCGCGTACGACCCGCTGCGCCTGGCGGTCGACGTGCGCGGGGTGGCGGCCAGCGGCTACGAGCTGGCGCCGATGCTGCGCGAGATCGGCGACATCAACCTCGAGCTGTACGGGCAGAACGTGCTGGTGGCGGTGTTCGGCATGGGCGAGCGCAGCCTGCCGGAGGCGGCGCGGCTGCTGGAGGCGCTGCGCGTGGCGGCCGCGCGCGTCGGCGTGGACCCAGGCGCGGCGAGCACGAGCTTCGCCGCGCCGCCGCCGTGGGGCGAGCTCGCGATGACCCCGCGCGAGGCGTATCTGGGCGCGCAGGAGGTGGTGCCGGCGGCGCGCGCCGTGGGGCGGATCGCTGCCGAGTCGCTGGCGACCTACCCGCCGGGGATCCCGAACGTGCTGCCGGGCGAGCGCCTCTCCGCTGAGACGCTCGCCTACGTGCAGCGCACGCTCGAGCTGGGCGGGAGCGTGCGCGGCGCCAGCGACCGGCTGCTGCACACGGTGCGCGTGGTCGTCGAGGACGGGACGCGCCGGCCCTGACGCGGCCGCTCAGGCGCCGGCCTGGGTGGCCCGCGAGTAGCGCATCGAGCCTGGCGTCGTCAGCGTCTCGCCGGTCTCGAGCAGCGTCTTCAGCCCCGAGAGGATCATCGGCCAGCCGCCATAGAGTTCGCTGTTGGCGCTCTCGCGCAGTTGATCGTGCGTGAGCGTCAGCCGGCAGGAGTCGCCGACCGGTTCGATCTCCCAGGTGACGCGCGAGGCGCCTTCGCCCTTGACCTCGTCACTCCACAGCGCCGTGAAGCTGTGGACGAGCAGCCGTGGAGGGTCGACCTCGAGGATCTCGCCCTCGCCGATCGCGATGCCGGCGTCCGGGTGGTAGGTCTCGATCCGCGAGCCGGGCGACCAGTCTGAGCGGACGCCCACGCCGAAGGAGTACTTGCGTCGCTCCTCGTCGTCGGTGATCGCCTGCCACAGGCGCTCGGGCGTGGTCTTGATGTAGATCTCAAAGACCTTGTCCGTCGGCGCCGCCGTCCACGGCCGCTTGGCGCTGCTGGTTTCGGTGTCCATCTCGGCTTCCTCCTCGATTAGGGTCTTCAGGCCGCTGAGCGTCGCCGCCCAAGGCTCCGCGTACTTGCTCACCCACCGGTCGTGGACGAGCCTGATCGGGACGGGGTTCAGGAAGTGCAGCTTCTCGCGGCCCCTGCGCCTGGTGGTGACGAGACCGGCTCCCTCGAGCACCTTCAGGTGCTTCATCACGCCGAAGCGCGTCATCGGCAGTCGCTGCTCGAGCTCTCCCAGCGTCTGCCCATCACGCTCGAACAGCTCGTCGAGCAGGTTCCTGCGGGTCGGGTCTGCGAGGGCTTTGAACACCGCGTCCACGCCCCCAATCATAGGTGACCATTTAGTCACCTGTCAAGGGGATGCGGAACGGCTCGGTTCGGCGGGTGCGCGGCTCATCGCGGAGGGCCACCAGTTCCAGCGCCCCAGCAACGTGACGGTCGCCGGCACCAGCAGCGTGCGCACGATGAAGGTGTCCATCAGGATCCCGATCGCGAGTCCCGCGCCGATCGCCCTGACCTGGCTTCCGGAGGCACTCGAGCCCGCGACGACCGCGAGCACCCCGAAGGTGCCGGCGAGCACGAGGCCGGCGGAGGTGACGGTTGTGCCGGTGCGAGCGACGGCTTCGACTACGGCGTCGGTGAGCGGCATGCTCCGGGCTTCCTCGCGGATGCGCGTCATCACGAGGATGTTGTAGTCCTCGCCGAGGGCGAGCAGGAAGATGAACATCAGGAACGGGAGGATGAAGGTGAGGCCGCCTTCGCCGCCGATGTCGATGAACACGAGCGTGGCGACGCCCGAACGCGGCGAGGTAGGAGAGGGCGACGCTGAAGATCAGGTACACGCGGCGCGACGAGGCTGCGCAGCACGATCGCCAGCAGCAGCGCGATCGCGACGATCGCGACGGGCACGATGTCGATGAGATCGTTGTTGGAGGTCGCGCTGACGTCATACAGCGCGGCGGCCTCGCCGGCCACCCCGGACGCGCTCGCCCCAGAGGCAGCGGCCGCCTGCGCGACCACCCGGCGGATCTCCGGCGTGGCGTTCAGAGCGGCGGTGGTCTGCTGGCCGCCGGCGCGCAGGCTCGCCTCGAACTGGATCACGTGCCCTTCGGGACCGACGAAGCCGGCACTCGAGCGGTAGGCGTTGTATTCCTGCGGCGACACCGCGTCGGCGGCCGCGGGGCGCGTCGGCGGCAGCGTCGTCGGGTTGCCGAGCAGCGCGTGCAGACGCGAGTACTGGGCCGGGGCTGAGCGTCGTGCCGTTGGGTGCGAGCGGGCCCAGCAACGCCGTGAACTGCCCCGACGCTTGCAGCGAGGCGTCGGCGTGCGCGATCACCCTGGGGTCGTCCCACACAGGCCTGGGGTAGCTGAACACGAGGTTCGCGGGGTTGGAGCTCGACTGCGGGAAGTGCGCGCGCCACGAGCGCGTTGCCGGCGGCGGCGTTGGTGCCCTTGGGCGCGTTCGCCGCGCCGCCGAAGCCGCTCGAGTGGTAGCCGAGCGCGACGGCGGCGAGCGAGCCGAACAGCAGCAGGCCGAGCCCGAGCGTCAGCGCCGGGCGCTGGATGACGCGCGCGGCGACAGTGCCCCACGCGCCGGCGCGCTGCTCTCCAGCCTTGACGTGCGTCGGCCAGAACGCCGCCTTGCCGAAGATCGCGAGCAGCGCGGGCAGCAGTGTCAGACCGGCGAGCAGGATCATCGCGACGCCGATCGCGAGCGGGATGCCGAGATCGTGGTAGATCCCGAAGCTGGCAAGCAGCAGCGTCAGCAGGGCGATGATCACCGTCGCGGCCGAGGCGGTGATCGACTCGCCGACGCGCACGAGCGCGTGTTCCACGGCGGCGCGGTCATCGACGCCGCGGCGGATTTCCTCGCGGACGCGGAACACGAGGAACAGGCCGTAGTCGGTGCCGGCGCCGAGGATCAGGATGATCAGCAGCAGCTCGGTGATCTCGGAGATCTTGAGGCCGTGGGCGCCCAGCTCGCCGATCAGCCGCATCGAGACCACCAGCGAGACGCCCGCCGGCAACAGCGTGATCAGCGGCGCCAGCAACGAGCGGAAGATCAGCAGCAGCAGCACGATGATGAAGAGGAACGAGACCGTCTGCGTCTCGCTGCCGGTGCGCTGCGAGCTGGCCTGGTTGGCGACGTTGGTCGCGACCGCCCCGGCGAGCGCGAGCTCGACCCCCGGCGGCGGGTGAGCGTCGATGAGAGCGCGTTCGAGGCCGCTGATCAGCGTTTTCTGGTCGGTGATGTCGGCAGCGTTGATGTGCGCGCGCACGAGGATCTGCGCCGCCTTGCCGTCGGCGGAGATCGCGATCGCGCGCGCCGAGTCCACGCGCGGCACGGCGCGCGCCGCGGCGACCACGCGCGCGAGCGCCTGCAGCTCGGCGGCACCGCTCAGGTTGCCGGTGCGCGCGGCGACGATCGTGACGGTGCTGTTGTCGTTTCGCGAGCCCAGGATCGGCGCGGCCAACGAAGCCGCCTGCGAGCTCGGGGTGCTCGACGGGAGGAACTGGCTGTTGTCGTTGTTGATCTCGCTCGAGAGGCTCGGGAACGCAGCCGAGGTGATCACCACGAGCGCGATCCACAGCGCGACGACGAGCCAGCGAAAGCGCACGACCGCGCGCGCGAGGGCAGCGTAGAGGCGGTCGCTCACGCGCGCGGCAGCTGCGGCCGCGTGGCAAGCTGGCTCGGCGTCGTCCGACGCTGGTGGGGCCCGTCCGCCATCAGACGGAAGCGTACTTGCGCGAGACGCTGACGGCCCGATAATGCTCAGATGGGCTTCCCGCCGCCGGCCCGACACCTGCTGCGCGCGAAGGACCTCGCCGACGCTCGCTACTTCGAGCCGCTCGGCGTGGAGCAGATGGCGCGCGCAGCCGGCCTCTCACGCGCCCACTTCAGCCGCGAGTTCCGCCGTGCCTTCGGCGAGTCGCCGCACGTGTATCTGCTGACGCGGCGCCTCGAGCGCGCCGCAGCTCTGCTGAGGAGCACCGACCGGCCGGTGATCGACGTCTGCCTGTCGGTCGGCCTCAGCAGCGTCGGCTCGTTCACCACGAGCTTCACCCGCACATACGGGCTGTCGCCGACCGCCTACCGCGCGTCCTTCCCGCCGGCGGCCCACCAGGCGATGGTCCCGACGTGTGTGGCACGTGCCTATGGGCGCCCCCAACGCCGCACTTTTCGAGAAGACAGCCGCCAGGCGCCGGACTAATGTCGTCGCTGACCCCATTTCAACGACTGAGGAGGACATCGTGATCAGAATCGCCAACGCACATCTTTGGGTGAACGACCAGGACGAGGCGCTCGCCTTCTACACGGAGAAGCTCGGCATGGAGGTGCGGATGGACGCGACGCTGGCCGAGCTGGGCAACTTCCGCTGGCTGACGGTCGGCCCCGTGGGCCAGCCGGACGTCTCGATCGTGCTGATGGCAATTCCCGGTCCGCCGGTGATGGATGCCCAGACGGCCGAGCAGGTGCAGGCGCTGATGGCGAAGGGCTTCGCGGGGACGGTATTCCTGACGACCGACGATTGCCGTCGCTCCTACGAGGAGCTGGTCAGTCGTGGCGTGGAGTTCACAGAAGTGCCGGAGGACCGTCCTTACGGGATCGACTCGGGCTTCCGCGACCCCTCGGGAAACAGCATCCGCTTGACGCAGGTGCGAGAGATGGCCGCGGTCTGATCCTGCACGCGCGTAACGCCGGCTGCGCGGTCCGCCCACCTGGCGGGCCGCGTGCAAGCGGATTCGCTAAGTCGCCAGCGCGGCTTGCTTGATGCCGTCGAACTCGCTCTGCGTGATCGTGCCGGCGTCGAGCAGCTGCTTGGCCTTCAGGATCTGGTCCGCGGGGTCGCTCTTGGCTGCGACCGACTTCACGTAATTATCAACCTGTGACTGCGCTGCTTCCTGCTGGGCCAGCGAGCGTTCTGTCATCCCGCCGTGCTCGGCGATCAGGTAGACGAAGACGCCGAAATACGGGATCACGATGATGAAGATGATCCAGGCGACCTTGACCCACGCCGAGGCGTCGTGCCGGCGGAAGATGTCTGTAAGCACGGCGAACAGGATCCAGAGCCAGACGACGAATCCGAAGAAGATCAGCATCGTCCAGAAGACTTCGAGCAGTGGGTAGCTGGTTGCGATTGGCATGGGGAGCACTCTGAGGCAGGCACGCACCGCTGCCAAGAGGGCGTGCAGGCCTCCTTCAAGGGAGGCGAGCACCACCAAGCTGTCAGAGGCCTGCCTCGGGCGCTCGCGACCCAGGGCCGCCTCAAGCGGATCCATCAAACGGCCGATGCGCTCATAGGCGCGGGGCGGGGTCCCGCCGACGAACGATGCGACCTCCATTCATGCACGTAACGGCTGAACGCCATCTCCCGGTCAGTGCAGCGCTGCGAGGGCGCGCCGTGGTCATGGCCATGCTCGGCCTGCTCGTCGTGCTGGGCGTGCTGGCGTTCTTCATCGTGTTCTCTCAGCAGCAATCGAAGGCAAGGATGAACACCAACTTCGGCATGCGTGCGGCGAGCTCGGCGACCGTCGTCTCCACATACCTGACGCAGCAGGCAGCCCGCGAGCAGCAGGACGGCTTGGAGTTCCTCGCCGCCCGCCACGTCTCGAGGCAGCGCTTCGCCATCGTCGTCGGTGCGTTCGGAAGCCAGGCCGCGGTGTTGCTCGACGCCAAGGGCAGGCTGCTCGATGTCGTTCCCGCCAAGCCTTCGCTTCTCGATCAGCCGATCGCCTCACGCTACGCGCACCTCGCCGCCGCCGAGCGCGGCGCTGTCGCCGTGTCCAACGTCGTTCCGTCAGCGGCCAAGGGTACCCCGGTGACGGCAGTGGCAGTGCCCTTCTCCACGCCTGAAGGCAGGCGCGTGTTCAGTGCCGCCTACCCGACGTCCGGCGCCGCCCTCGAGGCTCTGGTCGAACACACGATGACCTACCCCCAGCACGAGGTGTTCCTCGTCGACGCCAGCGGACATCTCATCGCCGCGAGCCCGCGGACCCGCGCTGTGACGCTCGCGGCCGTCGATCCAACACTCGCGCGCGACCTGCGCAGCTCATCCGGTGGAGCCGTCAAAGGCGCACCGACGCCAAGCAGGTTCACGGTTGCCGGCGTACCGGGCACACCGTGGCGGCTCCTCGTGGCCGTGCCCACCAGCCGCCTCTATGCGTCCATCGGCGGCTGGACCAGCCTGCTGCCGTGGCTGGTGTTCGCTCTGGTCGGGATTCTCGGGATGATGCTCGTCGCCCTCTTCGCTCGCTCCCAGGCTGACCGGGCGCGACTGGCGATCCTGTCTGTCGAGGCAGCGAGAACGGCCCGCACCGACACGCTCACAGGACTGCCAAACCGACGTGCGTTGAGCGAGCAGCTGACGCGCGCCACCGCGCATGCTCGCCGTCGCGACGAACCCGTCTCTGTGCTGATGATCGACCTCGACCGTTTCAAGGACACCAACGACCGCTTCGGGCACGAAGCCGGTGATCAGGTGCTCTGCGCGCTCGCCGACTGCATGCGCGAAGTGCTCCGCGCCGAGGATCTGTATGGCCGCTGGGGCGGCGACGAGTTCCTGGTCGCGCTGCCGGCCACCGACGAGACCGGCGCGCGCGCCGCCGTCGTCCGCATCCGCGAGGCTGCGGAGCACGTCGAGCTCGGCGACGTCGGGCTCTCCCGCGGTGTGCCCTTGAGCGCCGGCGCGGCGACGGGGGTGCATGCCAGCCCGCGCGACCTGATCCGCGAAGCCGACCTCGCTCTCTACGCGGAGAAGGCCACACGCAGGGAGTCCTCGCAGAGCACGACCGGCAGAGCCTGAGTCGGCCGCCCTCGCCCTAAAGCCGGGCCGGCCGAGGTCCGTCCCTTGCGGGCGCCAGGTGGCTGAGCGCTGGGCTCGTAGCGAGGATCAGCACGCCGGCGACCATCGACGCGAGTCCCAGGATCTGTCCGGTCACGTGCAGAGCGCCGGTCTCCACGTGCTCGTGAAACAGCGTCTGGCCGATCAGGATCGCCACGAGCGGCTCGAGCACGGTGATCGCGGGGAGCGACCATTTCAGATCACCAGCCTGGAACGCACTCTGGTTGAGCACGAGGCCGCCGATGCTCACGGCGATCAACACGTAGGGCGACCAGTCGTCGAGCGCGTACCCCAGTGAGATGCCGAGCCGGTGGCTTGTTCGCTCGGTGATCGCGGAGGTCGCCCCGAAGACGATGCCGGTGGCGGCACCTAGCGCGAGCGACCGCCGCTGTGGCGAGCCCCGACTGAGAGCGATCAGCGCCACCACCGCCGCTGTCGAGATCGAGGCTAGGAGAATCCAGCCGAACGTCGAGCCACGAGGGTGGCCCGGCCCAGGCTGGGCGGCGGCGATGTACAACGCGATGCCGCCGAGGATCAGCGCGTTTGCCAGCCATTCGCGCGGCGAGAGCCTTCGATGTTGAGCTGCCGCGCTACCGGCGAGCGCCATCACGAGACCGGTGACGAAGATCGGCTGCACGAGCGCGAGTGAGCCTTTGCGCAGTGCGATGAACTGCATCGCGTAGCCGGCGGCGCCGGCCGCCATCCCCAGCAACCAGATACGGCGTTGCGCCAGGACGACCAGCAGGTTCAGCCGCAGCGAGTTCTCGGCCGGCTCTTCGCTGGCTGCGCGCTGCTCGAGAACCGAGGAAAGAGCATAGAAGGCGGCCCCCACGACGGACTCGACGATCACGATCGCCGGGATGTATGCGCGGCCGAGCCGCTCGCGCACGCGCTCGACGAAGCGTCCCGGAAGCCCGAGAGCGTGCGTGAGGCTATGCGCGTGCTGCGCGGTGGCCAGCAACGTGGAGGTCACAGCTCGAACCCTAATCGCGAGCGACGCCCGCGCCGGGCGCGGGCCGCGCGTCCGGCCAGCCGGGCTGTGGCGGCCTCGCCGCCGATACCGCTCAGCTCAGGACGCGATCACAGCATCCGCGGCAGGCCGAAGCGCGCAAAGGCGCTGCTGTCGGCGAACCAGGTGATCGCCGAGATCTCATCGCCGACGAGCGTCAGCACCAGCAGCGCGAACGCGCGCGCGACCTCGCCGTCGGGCAGCGAGAGGTAGCACCCGAACGCTGGCTGCCCGTTGGCGCCCGTCGCCACCAGCCGCATCGGCGCGCCGCGGCGCTCCTCGGCGCCGCGCAGGAAGGCGCCGATCGCGCTGCGTCCCTGGTAGGCGTGCGGGAGTGGCGGCATCGTGAGCCACGCGTCCTCGGTCAGGAGCGCGACGATTCCGTCGACGTCGCCGCTCTCCACCGTTTCGGCGAACCGGCCGACGACCTCGCGCTCGAGCTTGGAGTTCGGGAGCGGCGCTCGCTCGCGCCCGGTGGCCGGGAGGCGCGATTCGAGCGCTGCGCGCGCGCGGCGCAGCAGGCTGTTGACGGATGCCTCGCTGGTGTCGAGCATCTCGGCGGCCTCTCCGGCGCGGTAGCCGAGCACGTCGCGCAGCACGAGCACCGCGCGTTGTTGTGGTGGCAGATGCTGAAGTCCGGCGATGAACGCCAACGCGACCGCCTCCTTGGTCTCGTAGCGCGCCTCCGGTCCGGGAGCCTCGTCGGGGACCCCCTCGAGGAGAACGTCGGGGTAGGGCTCGAGCCAGAGCGGCTCGCTCCAGCGCGTCGGCTCGGGCATCTGGGTCATCCGTTGGTCCTCTGGACGGCGCCGGCTCGCGCGTAGCGCGTCCAGCGAACGGTTGGTCGCGATCCGGTAGAGCCAGGCACGGACCGATGCACGTCCCTCGAACTGCTCGAGCCCGCGCCAAGCCGCGAGCAGCGTCTCCTGAAGCAGGTCCTCGGCGTCCTGCGAGGAGCCGACGATTCGGTAGATGTGCACACGCAGCTCACGCTGGTAAGGGTCCGTCAGCTCGCTGAACGCGTGCTCGTCGCCGGCGCGCGCGCGGGCAAGGGTCTGCTCGATCACGCTCGCATCCTCGCACCGGATCTCCCATTTCTGCGCATCCCAAGTAGTGACGTCGGCGCCGTTCGAAACTCGCCGGTCAATTTCCCTCGCGTCCGACGCCTCAACCAACACAGCGACAAACAGTCCACCGAAAGGAAGCCAGCAATGGGAAAGATCGTGATCAGCACAAACGTCTCGCTCGACGGCGTCGTCCAGGACCCCGACGGTCAGGAGGGGTTCAGGCTGGGCGGTTGGTTCGGCGAGTTTGGCGGCAAGGACCTCGCAGCGTGGGGCAAGATCTCCCTCGACGAGGCCCTGCGCGCCGACGCCCTGCTGTTGGGGCGCCGCAGCGACGAGTGGTTCGCGGCGCGGTGGGCATCGCGCAGCGGCGACTGGGCGGACAGGCTCAACAGCCTGCCCAAGTACGTCGTGTCCTCGACCGTCATCGATCCAGCCTGGAGAACTCGACGGTCCTGAAGGGCGACGTGGTCGAGGAGGTCTCGACGCTGAAGCGCCAGCTCGACGGCGAGATCGTGGTCTACGCGAGCTATCAGCTGGGGCGCACACTGATCGAGCACGACCTGGTCGACGAGCTGCGGTTGACCGTCTTCCCGGTCGTGCTCGGGGCCGGCGAGCGGCTCTTCGGCGAGACCGACGGGCAGAAGCCGATGCGCCTCCTCGGCAGCAAAACCGTCGGTGACGGCCTCGCCTTCCTCACCTACGAAGTCGTCCGGGAGCCCTAGCCGGCCGGCCGCTTCGTGCGTCGAATCCTCAGGCGCCTGAGGATTCGACAGGTCTGACCAACATCGACGTCAACGCACGGGGACGTCACGGATGAAGTCCGACAGCCGCGAACGTCGCGCGCAGACAGGCATCCTTGACCTGCTCAGCCGCGATCGGGAATGCCTCGGGGACGTCGTGGACGGACTGTGATACGCCGAGGCCGAGCCGAGCCATGTGCATCATGCCGATCGTCTGTGTGTAAAGGCAATTCGCGGTGAACGGCGCATCCTCAATCGTGAAGATCCCCTCTCGGGCGCCCCTGCGGAGAATCTCGATTGTGACCGCAAGACAATTACTCATCGATCGCCCCAGGCGAAACCATGTGGCATCGGTGAGGCTCTCCCGGAGCTCCGCCGCCGGCCGGCGCATCAGCGACAGCGCGCAATCCAGAAATGCGGGGTACTCGATGCAGTAGCTGGCGAAACTCTCCCAGGCGACACGCAACTGCGTGTCGGGAGCTGCGCTCTGGTCGATTCGAGCGACCCCTCGCGCGGTGATCTCGTCGAGATACTGGGTCATTGTGAGGACGAAGAGCTCCTCCTTGGACTCAAAATACCGGTAGATCAGCGCACGATTGATTTTGACGGTCCGCGCGATCTCGTCCATCGGCGCATCCTGCATTCCTCGCGCGTCAAACAGGGCACGAGTCGAGTTCACGAGCTCCCGCTCGCGCTCACGCCGCTGCGCGAGCCTGTTGCTTCGTGACTGCGCTGCCACATGCACAGGAGCAGCGTATCAACGACTGTAGATCACCCTGCGACACTCTAACCTTGACAGCCTGTTACACCGTTGATATGTTCGCGACATGGGTGGGGATCCGGCGCGGCTTGATGAAACGTTCAGCGCGAGCCGGTCGCCAGCCGGCCGGATCGGTATTGGGGTGGTGGTCCTCGCCGCGCTCGCGATCCTCTTCACCGCTTACGCCGGCGCCGCCCGCGCTGCTGTGACATTTGGGCCTGAACGGATCGTCGTGCAGGGAGCAGCTGCCGGCGCAGTCATCGAGCGTGGCCCGTTCGAGATCTCCTTCACGGACGCAAACGGCCACACCGTGCTCTCGGAGGCGCCGGATCAGAGCACCGGCTTTACGCTGCCGGCGGCGGTGCCCGGAATGCCGAGCGAACCGACCGGCCCCGCGCTCTACGCGCCGCTCTCGTTCCTGGTCGGCGCCGACCAGCCAACCACCAACACCGGCGGACAGCTCGTCGGCGACCTCCTCTCTGACGAAGAAAGCGGGACCGAGTACTCCGCGCGTGAAGTCGTCGCTGCGGCCGCCGCCGGAGAAGGCGTCAAGCTCACCGTCGCGACCGACGACCCGTCGGGGCGCATGTTGGCCGTGACGATCGCACCGGACGGAAGCGGCGCGATTCGGGTCTCTGCCTCACCCACCGACGCAACCGGCGTCGCAGCGATGGCGGACTCGTTCACCTCGTCCACGCAGGAGGCCTTCCACGGGTTCGGCGGGCGTCATAACAGTCTCGATCAACACGGCCAGGACTTCTACAATTGGGTTGATCAAGAGAACGTCGGGGAAGGCGCGCAGGAAAACGCCAGCGAAACCAGCCTTTCACCAGACGGCCGGCAGGCGGCATATTACGTGCAGTCGTCGTTCGTCTCAAACGAGGGCTACGGTTTCCTGCTCAGCCAGAACCAGCTATCGCGTTGGCGGCTGGACTCGGAACAGCCCGACGCGTGGCAAAGTGAGGTCGCAGCCCCGGAAATCAATTACGTGGTCGCGCCCGGGAACATGTCGCAGGCGATCGCGACACTCACCTCGATCACCGGACGCCAGCGCGTGCCGCCGACATGGGCGCTTGGGCCGATGTTCGATCGCGAGGTCGAACTCTTTGAGGGACCGTCCGAATATGAACAGCAGATCGAACGCGATCTCAGCGAAATCACCGATGATCAACTGCCCGTGGAAGCCTATCGGATCGAGGGTTGGGGCTTCCTGAGCAAACCATTCCTGGAAAGCACGATTGCACGATTGCGGGCCCTCGGGATCCGCCCGCTCGTGTACTTCCGGCCGTTTGTCGCGAACGAAAGCCTCGGGACCGAATATTCGACCGAATACAACCAGGCGCTCGAAAATGGCTACGTGGCAACGACCGCGGGCGGTCATCCCTTCGTGTTCGCTGATAATTTCGCACACAGTGCAGCTCTGATCGACTTCACGAATCCCGCGGCGGTGAGCTGGTGGCGAGGACGCATAGACGCCGCGCTCGAACTCGGGGCAGAAGGCTTCATGCTCGACTTCGGCGAGCAGATCCAACCGGACATGCGGTTCAGCGACGGCGCGACCGGCGCGCAGATCCACAACAGCTATCCGGTCCTCGTGCAGAAGGTGACGCGGGAAGCTGTTGAAGCCTACGAAGCCACACATCCGGGCCGATCGATCGTGTTCTACACACGCAGCGGCTACAGCGGCGAACCCGGGTCTGCAGCGTATGAGAACTTCAACTTCCCAGGCGATGAGACGACCAACTGGAGCCAGGCCTCCGGGCTCGCATCGTTGACGCGTGACATGCTCAATCGCGCGGTCGGCGGTGCCTACGGCTACGGAACCGATATCGGTGGCTACTACGACCTCGGCGGGGGCGAACCCACGACAAGGGAACTCTTCCTGCGCTGGACAGAGTGGGCGGCGCTTTCGCCGGTGTTCCGGCTGCACGGAGCGATCACCGAAGAGCATGCGCCGTGGACGCCGGCGATCGACGCCGTCGGCCTCTATAAGCGCTACTCCGAACTTCACATCAGCGCCGAGTCCTACCTCTCCGGCCTATGGAAGCAGGCGGACGAAAGCGGGATGCCCATCACCCGCCCGCTGTATCTCGCCTACCCGAACGACCCGCAGGCCGCCGCTCAGGACCAGGAGTGGCTACTCGGACCCGACGTGCTGGTCGCACCAGTGGTCGACAGAGCGGCGACGTCGCAGACGACCTACTTCCCGAGCGGCTGTTGGCGAGACCCCGAAACCGGGCAAGAGGTGGTCGGACCGCGCTATGAAACGGTCCCCGCGAACGTCGAACAGCTGCCGTTCTTCTTCCAATGCGGCACGCAGCCCTTCGATCCGCCAGGAGGCTTCGGAGATGGACAGACCTACACCAAAGCGCTCACCGTCAGCACGGCTGGCCTTCCGGAGGGCCATGTGGGTTCCGGGTACTCACAGACGCTGACGGCCGACGGCGGCATCACACCGATGGCCTGGTCGATTACCGCCGGGACGCTGCCGGCTGGCCTGCACCTCAATGCCGCAACGGGCGCGCTTGTCGGGACGCCAAGCACCCCGGGCACCTCGAGCTTCACCGTGGAGGTGACAGATTCCAGCGCGCCAACACCCGCGACCGCGATCGCGAACCTTTCGCTCAGCGTGCTGCCGGCGAGCGAGGGGATGGCCGAATACGGGCGCTGCATCGCTCAACGGAGGGGCGAATATGCGGACGCGGGCTGCCAAAACAAATCCGCGGAGGCCGAAAGGGCGCATATGAATGGGCACCTGCGCCAGCGCCCATCTGCGTCAAGCAAAAAAGAGGTGGATATGCAAAGGGCTGTGCAGCCGAGGCACCGAGGGCAAACAAGGGCCGCTATGAAAAGACACCCTTCCCTCGCTACACGGTGACGACCGGGCCGCTCGAGCTCCAGACGGAAGGTGGCCGCGTTTCGTGTGCCGCCGGCACCGGTAACGGCGAAATCACCGGGCCAAAAGCCGGAGTGGAGAGCATCACGTTCACGGGCTGCGAACTCGACGGCCACGCTTGCGTGAGCGAAGGCCCCAACGGTGTTCCGTCAGGACTACAGGGCGCGATCACGACAAACCGCCTCGCCACAAGGCTCGTCGGCCCGATCGCTGGGCAGGTATGGACCGAGCTGGAAAGCGAAGAACGCTATTCGTACCTCACAGAATTCAGTTGCGAAGGACAGAGGTTGCGGATCATCGGCTCCGCCAGCGGCCTCGACAGCGGCGATATCAACGTCTCTGGCCTCACGAGCACCACGCAGTTCGTCAGCGGCGAAGGCGAAGGCGCTCTGTACAGCGAACTCTCAACAGACGGCGGAGCGATGTGGGCCGGGCCGGACGCCGCGAGTGCCGCGAGCGCCGTGAGCAATACCGCCGCGTCTCAGATGGAGATAAGGACCGGGTTCGCGTAGCTGCAAGCAGGAGCGCCGAAGGCCCAGCCCTGGCGGACTGGGCCGTTCGACGTTGCTTGCCAAGGTGGACTTACGGGACCGAAGCCGAAACCCTGCGAATCGGGTTGAGGCTCTGCGAGCAGCCTTGAAGCAGCCATCGAATCACGCTCGTGGATAGCTCCCGACACGCGCGCAACGGCGTGCGAGGAGAGGCGTAGCCGGCGGCTCATGCCCGGCCGCGCTACCGTCGAGTCCGCCACTTGGGTGCCGCTTGCTCCGCGGAGCCTTCTCGGATGACGATAACTTCTCAGACCAGGTGACGCGACCCCCGCCAAGGCAATCTCGGCGCTGCTACGTAGCGAGTCCGTTTGGCTTCAGCGAGGCAGGTCGTCATTACTATCACGCCGTTTTGCTTCCCGCGCTTGCCGCTGTCGTTACACCTGTAGACCCCTGGTCTCTGACGTCGCCGGAGGAGATTAGCGAAGCCCGCGCGGCGGGGAAGCTCCACGAGATGGCCCTTGAGATCGGGCGGCGGAATATAGTCGCGATCCAGTCCTGCGCGCTGCTCGTTGCAGTGCTCGATGGCCAAGAGCCGGACTCGGGTACTGCCGCCGAGCTTGGCTACGCTGCCGCACTCGAAAAGACTTGCTTCGGGCTCCGCTCTGACTTCCGCCAAGCTGGGGAGGAGGGCGTGGCTGTCAACCTCCAGCTGGAGACATTCATCGTCGGGAGCGGCGGTAAAATCGTAGCCTCGCTAGAAGATCTCATCGCTGCATTGCGATAGCTTCACGAGAGGGCTCGGGCGCCTTGCGGGCCAGAAGAAGTCGCTCCATGCGTGATGCTGCATAGCGCACCGACCCCGGATGTGATCGAATCCCAGAGGTGGCGAGATCGCACCCGAGGTCCCAGCTCGTTCCGGCGTCTCGCCGCGTCGAGATCACCGCCAAGGACGTCGCGTGGTGCGCTCAGGTGGACAGAGCTCGACGCGAGCGCTGGGCCTCCGCGGGGCGCCTGAAGGCTGATCCGCCCTTCACCGAGCACGACGCGGTCGAAACCGCGATCGCTTTCGCCCCTGCCCGCCGCGGCGTGTCGCAAAAGGCAGCCGCCGTAGCCTGGGATCTGATCCGGGCCGACGTACAGCGCCTCCTCATAGCTGGCGAGCGCGACATTTGGATTGTGATCAGCGTTGAGGGTCCGCGGGCGTGGGCGGTGACAGGCCCTGGTGCAGCTGCACTCCAGGTAGACGGAAGCGGCCGTTGCTGGCTCGTCGCCACCGACAGCGCTGTGGGGGAGGCTCGGGCTCGCTACTCCGAGCTCGTCGCTCGTGGGACGCCGGCCCTCCATCCTGTTGCGCGCCTGGCGGAGCGCGGGGACGTCCGAAGGACCCGCTAAACCGTGCTGCGTAATTAATGAGGTCCTTTTTTACCCGATCAATTGGAGCATCTGGTGGCTGATCTTTCGCAACGTATAGATAGTGCGGAGCAGGTTTCTGCGGTTCGGAGCGAGTTGCTGCGGGTGGCGAGGGATGACCCGGGTCGGTGGTGGAGCGCCCAAGAGCTGCGTGAAACAGTGCAGAACGGCTATCCGTCGACGCTGGTGAGCATCGCTCTCAATGACCTCATTGCAAGCGATGATCTGCGGTTGAACAACCGGCTCCACGTCCAGTACGCCGGCTAGGGTGATCGGCGCGGATGCGCGCTCCGATCACCCTCCTGTCAGATGGAGCACTCGCTCGCCTAGATGAGCGACTACCGGCGGTTCCGTTGGACGCGAGCGGAACTCCGGTGCCGGGCGATATCGAAGCTGATGGGGACTCTCGCGGGAGGTATCGGACTCCCGCTCAACGAGACCGGGATCGGATCCTCTACTGCTCGGCTCTGCAGCGCCTCGGCGGGGTTACCCAGGTCACAGGCTCGGAGTCGGGTCACACGTTCCATACACGTCTGACGCATTCGCTGAAGGTCGCGCAGGTGGCACGTCGCTTGGCCGAAAAGCTTCTGCGCGACACGGATGCGATTGGGCCACGCGCAACCCGGGCACTCGGCGAGCTCGACCCCGACGCCGCCGAGGCCGCTGGCCTAGCGCATGATCTGGGGCATCCCCCGTTTGGTCATGTGGCGGAGCAGATCTTGCGGGACACCACGAGCGCGAGCTTCGAGGGCAACCCGCAGACGTTCAGAATCGTGACGAATCTCGCGGTCAGGACCATGGACAGTCCTGGGCTGATGCTCACGCGTAGGACTCTCAATGGGATTCTCAAGTACCCATGGCTACGCGAGATCGAGGGGAGCGACAAGAGGAAGAGCAAGTGGGGAGCGTACGAGCCGGATAAGGGCGCCTTTGCCTGGGTCCGCCGCGATAGTCAGCCGGACGAGCCTTCGCTTACCGCGCGCATCATGGATTGGGCCGACGACGTCACCTACGCCGTCCACGATCTCCAGGACTTCTACCAAGCAGGTCTGGTGCCACTCCATCTGCTCTGCGGGCGGGGCACAGCGAGCGGGCATCGCAGCAAAGAGCTCGAGCACTTCGCTGAGGGGCTACATGCAGCTGGCCGCACCGAGATCGACAAACGTATCGCGGCGCTCGAAGACGTACTCAAGTTCGCGGGCATCGATGAGGCATACGAAGGAAGAGACGATCAGCGCGCAGACCTACGCGGCATGGCCTCAAATCTCATCACGCAATATTTGGAAGCGTTTAAGCTAGAGGAGGGAAGCGCCCCGGGTCAGGCGGAGATCGTCATCGACGATGAGCTGGAAGCACAGGTCGATGTCCTCAAGGATCTCACGTGGGTATACGTCGTCATGCGCCCCTCACTTGCCGTCATGCAGGAAGGGCGGAGAGAAGTCATCCGCAAGCTCTGTGCATGGTACGAGGGTGCGACCAAGGCCGATGGTGAGCGACGGCTGCTGCCGCCGGCCTACCAGAAAAGGCTTGACTCGGCCGTTACGCCCGAGGCTCGGTCGCGTCTTGTGAACGACCTAGTTTCAGGGCTGACCGAGGACACGGCGCTTGTGCTGTTCCGGCGTATGTCCGGCGTCGATCCTGGCTCGGTGATCGATGCCACGGCCCGACCGCGCTAAGGCGCATCACGCTGACGACGACCTGCAGACAGCTCTGGCTCGGTCCGAGAAGGCGCGTCGACGCGACTGCGCTGCAGTCATGCGGACCAGATCGTCTCGGACCAGATCGTCTGCTGGTCTCGCATGGGAGGGGCAGCCAGGAAGCGCAAACCTCAGCCAACGAGTCTGGCTGGGTTTGCACTTCGCTGAGCAATGGAGCTAGGGGGACTCGAACCCCCGACCTCCTGGGTGCGATCCAGGCGCTCTCCCAACTGAGCTATAGCCCCGTGCACGCCCCGCTGAGCGCGGCGCAGACGGCTGAGAAAGTGTAGTCTCATGAACGAGGAGCGGTGGGGCAGTATGGTTTCGGGGCGCGATGGGACTGCTCGACGAAGCCATACGCGAACACTTGGAGCTCAAGCGCCGCAGCGGCGGCGACCCAAGTGCGATTGCCCGCGAGGAGCGCGAGGCCTTCGACCCTGCGCTGGCCGAGGAGCCGACCGACGACGCCGCGCTCGCAGCCGAGGGGACCTCGAACGAGCTCGAGACGGCCACCGCCGGTCCAGAGGCGCCCGCGTCGGCCGAGCACAGGCCGGAGGACAGGGTCGCCGACCTGGCGGCCGGCGGCCAGGAGACCGCTGAGCTGGACATGCAGACGGTGATGGAGGACGACCCCGATGCCGCCGATCCCGGGGCGCCGGAGGCCCCGCCGTCCGACGACGACTTGCTGGAGTGGGAGCTCCCAGGCGAGCGAGACCGCGAACCGCCGCCCGAACCGATCCCCGGCCAGGAGCGGCTGTCGTTCGAGTAGTCCGCAAGGCCCGGGCGCGGGTCGCTCGAAGACGAGAGCGGCGCTCCACGACGTATATTGAGGGCTTCTGGGGCCATAGCTCAGCTGGGAGAGCGCCTGCTTTGCAAGCAGGAGGTCACCGGTTCGATCCCGGTTGGCTCCACTGGTGAATGACCTGCAAATCGGCGGGTTTTGGGTTTCGCGCCAAGCCGTCCGGGACGCTCTCTGACCGCCCTTTTGGCCTCTTTGGTCCCATTGCCGGTCCTAAACCTGTCGCGATTGATACGAACTAGATCCTCGGCGGGCTCGCCGGCCTGCGCGCGCGCCCCGCGAATGAGCTGGTCGAACTTCGCGCCGTTGTCGCGCTTGGCCCGCTGCTGCATCTGCGCGTAGACGTCGAGCGTCATCTTCGAGTCGGCGTGCCCGACCTGGTCCATGACGTACTTCACGTCCCATTCGTAGGCGACCAGCGCGATCGAGATGTAGGTGCGTCGCAGGGTGTGCGGCGTGGTGTGCGGTGGCGGTGGCAGGCTCTTCATGGCGAGCTTCTTGGACGCGAGCTCTGCAGCTTCGCGAACGATCTGCTCGACCCTCCCGTACTCCATTCGGTTGCCGTTCAGGTTCGGTATGAGGTAGTCATCCGGTCCGGTCGGCGCGCCCGTGCAGCGAAGGCGGTCGAGGTGCTCGGCGATCGTCTTTACGAGATCGGGGCTGATCTGCACCTCGCGGATGCCGGTCTCGGTCTTTGAGTCTGGGATCCGGAAGCGCGCGCCGTTGGGGTCGTGCAGACGGACGTGCCCGATCTTGATGTCGCAGAGCTCGCTCGCGCGAGGTCCCGCGTAGCCGAGGATCTCCACCACCACGCGTCGCCCGATGTAGCCGCGCCCGACCTTCAGACCGAGCTTCGCGAGGTGGTAGCTGACGGTGGACTTGGCGAGCCCCAGCTGCGTCGCGATCTGCTTGGGGGACTTGCCCTGGGCACGTAGGTGCGCTACCCGCGCGACTGTGAGGCCCAGCTCGATCGGGGCGACGGATTGGGCCAGAGAGATGTCCTGCTCGGTGGCCGCGTCGATCAACGCGGCCAGCTCGTCCATCTCGAGGAACGTCCGCTTGGGCCTGGGGACGTGGACACGCATGCGCTTGCCGCGCGCGGGGTTGTGGTCGATGTGGCGGTCCTCGACCGCGTCGTCGAGGATCGCGGCGAGCTTGTCGAGCACTTTGCGGATCGAGCACGCCGACAGCGGCACCATTCGTTGCTTGTGCTCGTTGCGCAGCTCGGCGCCCGCCGCGATCGCCGCACGCAGCTCGCGGGCCTGCTTGAGCTTGTGAGCCTTGAAGGCGAGGCACAGGTCCGCGTCGATCTGATCGAGCCGGTAGGCGGCGAAGAAGGGGAGCAGATGCGACTCGATCTGCCAGCGGTACTGCGTCTCGGTGTTGGCGCTGATCGGCTTGGCCCCGAGAACGCCGTCGATCTTGGCTTGCAGCCAGCTTGACGCGTACTCGACGGAACGTCGGCACGCCCGGATCGGCGGATGTGTTCGCCGGCGATCGACTCTCCGGCGGCGTCCACACGCGGGCCTTCACGCGCGCGAGGATCTGATCCAGCTCCACCGCGGCGGTGCGCTCGTTCCAGCCGCCGCCACACCCACAGTCGCAGCTCGCGCCGCTCGTGCAGGCGCACGGTCTCGCGTTTGCCATACGCGCGAAAGCGCAGCCGGAAGCAGAGCGTCCCGTCGCCCGCGGACTCGGTCGTGATCGTCCCTGTCGCCGGGCGCGCCATCAGCTGACCCCGAGTCTGGCGCGGGTGCGGGTCCGGCCGAGGCAACCGCGGACGCTGCGGCGGTATGGGTCGCGGGTCTCGAGCAGCGGTGCGTCGGGCGGGTAGGGAGCGGGGCGCGTGGGCTTGCGGTGTGACCGACCGGGCGCCTGGACCGGTTGGCGTTGGTGTTGTTTGAGTGCTTGGGTAGCGGTGTGGAGGTCGAAGCGGATGCGGGCCTTGGGTCCGGTGCCGGTGCGGATCGCGCCGAGCTCCTGGGCGTGTTCGTAGACCCAGGCGGGGTTGAGCTTGAGGTGCTGCGCGAGCTCCTTGGCGGTCATCCACGCGGGGGCGGGCGGCGGGCTGGCCGCGGGCGGGCGGCGGCTGGTGGCGGAGTAGTTGCGCGACGCGGCTGGCAATTTGCTCGACGCTGTTGGGGGTGAGCTCGACGGCGATGTGGCGTGCGGCGGCGAGGCCGTGGCGGCGTGTTGGGGTGTGCATCAGTGCTCTCCTTGGGCGGGTGTGCGGTGTGCTTGTAGGCGTGCGATGCGTGGCTTGGTGTAGGGGTGGGTGGCGCGGGAGAAGCGCATGCTGGGGATCGAGCGCTCGTAGCGGGAGGGATTCGTGGGTCGAGGGATTGTGCGAGCGCGTGTGCTTGTCCGAGGCGTGCGGCGTATTCGTCGGCGGCGAACTCGCGTGAGCGCCAGTACATCTCCCAGGCGTTGCCGGTGAGCCACAGCACGGCCTGCCCGGAGGCGAGCCACAGCGAGCCCGCGGAACGGCAGCGACCACAGGGGATGCAGTTCGGGTGTGTCCATGGGCTTGATCAGCAGCAGGTTCAGTGCGCTGGTGAAGTGCGCGTCGCTTGAGCGGAGGTGTCCGAGCTCGTGCGCGATCACGGCGGCGGCGTAGGGGCTTTCGAGCAGCCCGCGGTCGACGCGCAGCGAGGAGGCGTAGGCGGCCGCGTTCGTCCGGGCTCTTCGGCGACGAACCAGTGGCGTGGCGGGCGTAGCGTCGGGTCGACGTCCTGCAGTTCGCTGAACGCGTGCTGCGAACGCTTCGCGCTCGTCGGGCTCGGGTGGCCGTCCGCCGGTGCTGATCTCCCACCAGCGCCCGTCGATCGGCGCGACCAGCGGCGGGCAGAGCACGCTCAAGCAGCGAGACGGTGAGTGGCGCGAACGCCGACCGCGAGGGCGATCGGTTGATCGGGATCGGCCAGCCCGTGACGAGGGCGATGATCGCGAGCACGATCACGCGTGATCCACGCCCCTCGCGATCGCGGCCACATGCCCGGCGAGCGTGATCGTGTAGAGCACGATCCCGCGGGGACTGGGAGCCCAGTCCGCGTGCCGTGGTGGTGATTGCGTGGCGTCCACGATGCGTCTCTTTTTGCTGTCCCCGCTGGTCAGATACCAGCGTTGTTTCTGTGTTGTGGGCTTCGCCGGACTTCTTCATCGTGCTGAAAGGAGCGTCCTGACGCTGCCCGCGGGCACGCCGAGCCCGTCGGCGATCTCGAGGCTCCGCGAGCCCGGGTGCTCGGCGAGGTAGGCGCGCAGCTGCTCGCGGTTGAGCACCTTCGCGTTGGGGCTGCGCCCGCCGTAGAGCGCGGCTTCGGCGGCGCGCAGCCGCCTGATGCGCTGGTCGAGGTCTTTGCGCTCGGTGGTGGCTTCTTTCAGTTCCTTGCGGATCTGGCGCATCGCGCCGAGACCGGCTGCTCTACGTGGCGGCATGGACGTTCTCTCCCCTGAACATGTTTGTCATGTTACGAACATTAGTGTAAGGTGCGGGGCATGTCAAGGCGGACGAAGCGGACGTTCGTGGGGGCCGTCCCACCAGCACATGGAGCCGCCCGTTCAAGCGCCGCCATCACCCGTGCGCGCGCAGCAGCAGTCCTGGTGGGTGTGCCGGTGTTCCTGTTCGTGGCTGACTTCCTGCGCCTCTCGCTCGGCTTCGCCGGGAACCTCGGCGGCCTGTTCGCATGGACGTCGGCGCGGTGATCGTGCTCGTCGCGCCGCGGCTGGCCCTGATGCTCGTCGTCGAGCATGCTCACCCGGCCACCGCGTCGCATCCAGCCGGCCCCTGCCGCTGCGCACCCCGCTCGACCGGGCCGAGCCCGACGCCCACGCCGCGGGCATGTCCGGGAGAGCGCGTGAGCCCCGCGGCGCGCGTCCGCGAAGGCAGCATGCGCGTCGGCGGCGGCGCGTATCTCGGCGTCGGACGAGTACGGCGGATGGGCCACCGCCGACCCCGAGAGCGCCGTCGATGATCCTCGGGCCGCCGCGCAGCGGCAAGACCAGCGCGGTGATGATCCCCGCGCTGATGGCCTGCCTGCGGGCCGCGGTCAGCACCTCGACCAAGCCCGACGTGATGCGCGCCACGATCCCCGCGCGAGCGGAGATCGGCGAGGTATGGCTGTTCGACCCCGCCGGCAGCGAGACCCCGCGCTGCCCGAGGGCGTGCGCCGCCTGTGCTGGTCGCCGGTCAGCGCCGCCGCCAGCTGGGACGAGGCGCTCATGATGGCGAGGGCGATGACCGCCGCCACCAGCGCCGGCGCGGGCACGACGAACGAGAGCCACTGGTCAGAGCGCGCCGCCGCGCTACTCGCGCCGTTGCTCTACGCCGCCCACCTCACCGACCGTCCGATCGCCGAGGTGCTGCGCTGGACACTGCGCCAAGACCTCGCGCCAGCCCTGGAAATCCTCGCCGACGTCGAGACGCCAGATCGCCGCCGACGTGCTCGTCGGGATCGAGCGCACCGACACGCGCGAGCGCTCGAGCATCTTCTCCGCCACCGCCGGCGTGCTCGCGCGTACAACAGCGACGCCGCCAGACAGCCGCCGCCAACCCCAACTTCGACCCCAACCAGTTCGCCGCCGCCACCGACACGATCTACATCACCTCACCCGAGCACCACCAAGCCGTCTGCGCCCCGCTGATCGTCGGGCTACTTGGAGCAGATCCGCCACGCCGCCTACGAGCACGCCCGCAACCACACACCCGCCGGGCCACCATGCTGTGGGCTGCTGGACGAGGTCGCGAACACCGCCCCCATCCACGACCTCCCCGCCCTCGTCTCCCAAGCCGGCAGGCCAGCACCTACAAGTCATGATCGGACTGCAGGACCTCTCCCAAGCCCGCACACGCTGGGGCGAGCACGCAAGCCGACGGGTTCCTCTCCCTCTTCCAAACCAAGCTGATCCTCACCGGCATCGCCGACACCCGCACCCTCGAAGCCATCTCCCTCACCCTCGGCGAATACGACCGCGACACGATCAGCCAAACCCTCGCCCAAGCAGAGCCACAAGAGTGGCTCGCTCACCCCACCCACAGCGACAGCGTGAACTACCACACCCAACGCCAACGCGTCCTCACACCCGGCGAAATCGCCCGCCTCCCCGACCAACACGCACTCAACCTCCAAGGTAACGACTGGAACACCATCCAACTCACCCCATGGCACCAAACCCAGCCATGGAAAACCATCGCCGCCGGCACCCGCCATGAATGGGCCTCTGAAGCCTGAACAGTCAGCGTCGCGACAGAATCGTTGCACCAGCGATCGTCGCCTGTCTGGCTCTGCCGTTTGACAACGCTGGGGAGCGCGCTATCTTTGGTCCTGCGCTCCCGAAAGCGCCCCGTTTGCGTTTCGCGGTCCATGTCCGCATCGCATTAGCCGGGGAAGCGGCTCAGCCGTCGGATTTGACGCTATGACCCTTTCAGGGCGGGCATGGGACGCCATCACGAAAGGAGCCGTACGTGTCAAATCAGCCAAATCGCAAGCAGCAGCGTCTGGCGCGTGAGCTCTCTAACCAGGAGGGCATCTCCTACCAAGCGGCGCTCGCGCAAATCCAAACTACGGCTCAGGAACCGCACACCCAAGACGACGACGCTGTTATAGGCCAACAGCGTCAGATGCTCGAGGTCATTTACGAGACGTTCGCTACGACGGGGCAATGGCCGACCTTCCAGTACGTCGGCGCACAGCTCTGGGGGGAGTCACAGGTCGAGCCGCGCGACCTTTACCTCGACCTCGCCGAACGGGGATTGGTAAGCCCAGCGATCGCTCGCAGCCATCACTTTCAACTGCGCGATGACACCAGCGTGGGGGTCAGCCTCCACGGCTTGATGTACCTTCGGCAAGCAGCCGAGGATCTCGGCCGATTCGTATCTGTCGTGCGTTACGTCTCCGAACGAGCCGGACAGTTTCGGCCGTCGTCCCCTATCGAGCTGGGCCGGCTATCGGTTACGAGCGAGGAGGTCCGTCTACAGCTTGGACTCGAACAGGGCGACCGTGCGTTGCTGCGCCTGGGCACGCTCGTAAGTGGTGAAGCCTGGCAACTCTGGACTTCATTCGCTGGTCCCGACGCCGACGGCTGGTCCTTCGAGGTCAACCTCGAACGCATACGGCGCTACCGCGATATCCACACCGTCATCGACTTCCTCGACATCAGCTACCCCGAGCAACAGCCTTCGCCGGATGCAGCTATCCCATCGCCCGGAGAGGATGTACCGCAACATGATGATTCGTCACCCCACGGAGGCGGTGCACCGGATGCGATCGACCTTTTTATCTCCCATGCCGGCGAGGACAAGGACTTCGTCGCAAGGCCGCTGGCGAAGGCGCTGGAAGCACGCGGATGGTCCGTCTGGCTTGACGAGCTCGAGCTGACCGTAGGCGACAGCCTCAGCGGTGGTATCGACGCGGCGCTGGCGCGTAGTCGCTTTGGCGTGGTCGTGCTTAGCCCCTCGTTCTTCGCCAAGCAGTGGCCCATGCGAGAGCTCGCGGGACTCGCAGCGCGCGAGGTCGATGCGGGGTCGAAGGTCATCCTCCCGGTATGGCACAACGTTGACGAGCACTACATAGCGACGCGTTCGCCGATCCTTGCCGACCGAGTCGGAGCGTCGACCAGGCATGGGATCGAGCAGGTGGCGGACGAACTGTCCACCGCACTGACCCGCGCTGGCGTTCGCGCTGTCGAGGGACTCACGCAGGAGACTGTCGTGCAAGCAGTGGACCCCGATGAAGGTGTCTCGAGGCTGACGATCCCGAGCACAACCGAGCAACAGGCGAGGCTCGTCGCCGAGCGACCGCAGTTTTGGGAGTACCTGCTATTCGCTGGCGTTCTCCAACAAGGAAAGAATGAGCTAGAAACCAAGCGGGACGATCATGAGCTGCGCCTGCCGGCCGGTGCTCGGCGTGAAGTCGATCAGGCCTCGGGCCCGGACTTTATCGGTCGTGAGATGGAGTGGATAGGCAAACGAGTGGGCGTCCTTGACCGCATACTCGCGCCGTCCGTCCAAGAACAGGCCTTCGGAGCTAGCGACGAGGAGGCCGATCCCGTTCGGATTGAAAATCTGGCTCGCCGGATCGTGACGATGTACGAGTCACTACTTGACTGGGCGGCGTCACTACGGAACACGAGCGTTCCACCCATCTTCAACGAGTTGCTGGAGACATCCGCCTGCTTTGTCGACACCCCGATCATCGAGATCCGTGAGTTCATCGACAAGACCGCGGACCAAACCTCGCGTCTTCCGGAATTGAGCGCCGGCGCCACAATGGAGAACCCGGCGACGATTGAACTCACACTCAAGCTCACCGTCGACCCAGACAATCAAGAGAGACTCATGAAGGCCCAGACACAGATCGAGCGAGAACTGGCCAAGAAGTAGCTAAGCAACCCTACTGGCTGGTCGCAGGATCAGATTTGGCAGCGCGCAAGGCCGGCGAGCACGTGCTTCGGGATGGTCAGCGGGGCTCGATGGTGCGGGCTCGCTCGCGACGCGAGCTGCACACGGTCGAACAGTTCCTCGGGACCATGGCCCTCGTCCACGTCCTCTGATCGCCGGGCGTGGCGCAAGCGTTGACGAGAGCGCTGCCCGCGCCGGACTAACGTCCTGCCGGCCGTAGAAGATAGACCGGTGGATACCGCCGATCTGGCAATCCTCGTCACGGGCGCTGTCGGGCTCGGTACTCCGGCGCTTTCCGCGCTGTTTCAGTCGCGGCGTGACGAAGGTGCAGCCGCACGTATGCGCTCGGGCAAGGACCTCGATGAGCTACGCAGCCTCCTCGACGAACTAACCGCGACGATGTACACGCATACGACGAGCCTCGTCGCACTCGAAGTCTGGATGCGGCAATCGACGTTCGGACTCCCGCACGCGAAGTCGTCTCCACGCGTGCAGACGACTCGCGCCACTCTTTACACTCTTAATGCTCGCCTCGTGATCCGCCGCGGACGGGGCGATCAACTCGTAAAGGCGCTCGGTGCGTACCTTAAGCCTACGGACGACGCCATCGCGGAGATGGATGCTCTATGGCCCAAAAATGAGCCATTCGACTATGCTGACGAGCAGCTAGAAGAGCACGCGCGTCTCTACTGGCATGCATATGAGGGGTTCGTCGATGCTTGCAAGGCCGAGGTCGGCTCCAGGATCATCACGTGATCGCCTTTAGCCCGTTGCGTGGAGTGTCCTGTCCCGCCAGCAGGGCGCGTTCCTCACTGATCGGCGCTCGCCACTGGCTCCCCAAACCGGTCCCGTATTCCAGCCGCGAACGTCTGGAAGGCCAACTGCTGCAAGGCGTAGTGCTCCCGGAGATGACGGACCTGATCCTCGCAGCGGCTGAGCGCCTCCGTCAACTGCTGCTTGCTCTCGTCGTTTAGCTCGAACACTTGGAAAGCGATCCGATCCTCGACTAGCGCGACTTTCCCGTGAACGGTGAGAGCATCTCGAAGAATGTCCAGACAGTTGAGCAGCGCGTGCTGTCCGGCCTCCCCGACGCGAAGCCGCAAGAACACCAGCCAGTCGTTGGTACCCCAGCGCTCGTCCATCTCGAGACGGACGTCCGCGAATATACCTAGGCCGTCGCTTTTCGCGACGATCACATCGCGGAAATCCTTCTCGACCTGCTGTCGTTGTAGCTCTCGCCGCTCTTTCTCAATCACCTGCGCTACATAACGCTCGTATGCCACCTCGACCGCCCTCAGCATGATGTCCGCGACCGCGTTCGGGTCGCACCCCAGATCGGCTTCTAGCTGTAGGAGGCCCGAATAGTGCCAGTAGGCATCAAGGATCCTGGCTTCTGCATCGGCTTCGCCGGCCGCGTCTGCGACTGCCCGCTGGAGGATTGGCGGCCACGGTCCGCGGCCGCGGTCGGGCACATTGGCGAGCTGCGCATACACGACGCATCGAGCCGGACGGCCTGGAGCTTCGTCTAGCAGCACAGTTTGAGCCCATTGGATCTCCGGCTTGGCTCCCCCGTGGGTTTCGGGTGGGTGGATGCTCGCTCGGTGTGCTTCCCAACGCGCCACCGGGTAGCCTCGATCGAATATCTCCCAACGCACGATCCAGCTAGATGCGAACAGCAAGGCCCGGCGCGCTTCGACCACAGTTGGCGCCCATCCAACGAGCTCGTGTTCTTCTCGGGTGCGCCGTAGCCAGATGTACTCACCGGCGTCATTTGCGAACATCTGGACCTCAAGGAAATCGTCGAGGTCCTGCAACTGGCCACGGATATCCGAAGTGGCGTCCGGCAACCGCAGATACCCTCCGAGTGGCGACCCGATCTGTTGTTGCGGCTTGCGCTGCGCACGCCACTTCTCTCGTGCTTCGCGAAACGCCGCGACTGCCAGTGTGAAAGCAACAAGCGGATCGGTAGCGAGGGCTTCCTCGCTCCGGCGTAGCTGGTCGTGAAGCGAGCTATCTCTGACAGCGTCGGCTAGCACGATCTCATCGAGTGCTCGACCGAAGACGGCTAGGCAGAGGCTGTCAATAAACGCCCACGCAGCGTCAAGCCAGTCCGGCATGTGGGCCGGGTCTGGCGCGACCGCTGAATGTTGGGCCTCATTCCGGGCTCTGTGGAGCTGCTCGACACCCTGCCGGCCTGGAGCTGTCCAGCCGTTAGCGCCTAGCGCTTCCAGCAGGGCTTCGACGTGTTCATAGAGGGACGGTCGGGACCTCTTGAAGGTGATGCCGCGCGTGCGTGCGGCGAGCCATACGGCGTACTCGCATGCGCCATCGAGCGCAATCAGCGCGAGATGACGCCCAGGCGCGGAGGTGTCCGCCGCCCGGCGCCGTGCGTCCTCAGCGACCATGCGGAGTCGAACCAGGGCAGACGCCGTCGGGGAATCGAGACTTGTCTCATTAGGCACATCAAGCAGTTTGGGCACCCCGTCGGTCGTCAACGACGATTGGCTGGGCGATTCACGCCGCTGTTGAACGCCGAAGGGCGTGCCCAGCCATGAAGTACGCCCGTGGGCTGCAGGCTCACGCGGACCGCCTCGGCCGCCTCGCACTCGCTTCCCGCCGGCTTGCCCCGCGCGAAGCGAGAGACCTCCGTCACGCCGTGTCTCTCGAACGTCTCCAGGGCCGGGATCCCGCCTTCATCAGCGGCTTCACCTTCAGCTTGCCCCAAAAAACCGGGAAGCCAAGAAGCCAAATAGCTTCATCTTGTCCCAGACGTGGGCGAGTCCGGCTGGCGATCACGAAACGGGAATAGGCGGCGTCGCCGACCGGATGGGAGACGCCGGTTCCGCCATGGCATATGCGTGCCGACACGTCCGCATTGCCGGGGTCGCGCAACAGTTCGCCGTGCTCGGCTGCGCTGATGGTCTGGACGACGAGCGAGCGTATCCGTCGATGCTCGGCTCCTATCGCATTGCCCAAAAGCGGGGCGTCTCGTCGCTTCGCCGACTACACGAGATCTCGCACGGAGAGTCGCACGCGGCCGGGTCGTCCTGGGATCGGCGCGCGGCTACCCAGCCATGCGGATCTCGATCCCTCGATGTGTAAAGACCGGACCCGACCCCCGTCGCACCCGCGACCCCGTAAACGATGCGCGATGCGTCTGCGGCGGTGTTGAGGTGTCGTATCAGCGTCCGTCTGTCCATCGGTTGATCTCGCGTCGGCCCTCCCGCTGCCCTCGGCGGCGTCTGCGCTCGCCCGGGGTGAGCGCGTCGTCGCTGGGCGCGGTCCACTCGTCGGTGTCTGCTTGCTCGTCGGTTGGCTCGGGCCACTCGTTCAGGCAGTATGTGGCGGACCCGAGTAGCCAGCACGCGTGTTCGAGCCGCGCGGCGAGGTCGAACCACTCGTCGGATTCTGCAGGCCGCGTGGAGTTGAGCGTCCCGAGCCCGTCCGCGAAGACGTCGGAGATCCCCTCGCGGAACTCGTCGAGCCGCTGGCGTGCGGCGGTGCGCGCTTCGCGCCAGGTGATGTGCTGCTGTGCCTCGGGCAGCGCCGGCAGCGTGCCGTCTGCGCGGGCTTTAGCGAGGCGTCGTTGGCCGTCGCTGGTGAGCGTCCATACGACGAGCCCTTGGCGGCGCAGGTGCTCGACGAGGCCGGCTTGCTCGAGCGCTTCGAATCGGGGGCGTGTGCGCCGGGTCGTCCACGAGTGGTTGGGCAGGCCGAGGTGCTCGACGGCGCTTCCAAAGAGAACGCCGGGGCCGGGTCCGCCTCCGTGGCGTTCGGCACGATCGAGGGCGGCGAGGATGAGATCGTCGGGGAGCTCCTCAGCGGGGATGATGGGGGCGTTGCTCACTGGTTCCTCCAATCGAGTGGTTTGGAGGCGCCAGGAGGCAGCTGTAGGCAGGGCACGGGCCGCTGGCCCCGGTCGGGGTAGCCTGCCTGTGCGCCGGGAGCTGTAACTCCTGGTGCCACGCCCCCGGCTGCTCACAACAGCGCGGGGGCACTATCTTCAGAACTGCTTGGTTGCTGGGTGGGTCTTGCTACAGGCCGTCGAGGAGTTGGGTCAGGCGTAGCGTGGAGCGTGTGACGAACACGAACTCGTGGCAGCGGTGGATGAGCCCCGCGGCGTGGAGGCTGACGAGCGCTTCGAGTGCTTCGACCTCGCTGCCGAGGGCCTGGGCGACCTCGGTGACCGACCAGAGGTCGGGTGCGGCGGGGTCCATCAGCAGGAAGATGACGGCGCGCTCGCTGCGGTCGAGCTCCGCGGCTACGCCGGGAGGGTTACTCTGATCGGGCATGGGAAGGTTCCGCCTTTCCGTGTCAGGCCCCGGGCAGTTAGCGCTGCGCCGGGGCCACTTGTTGGTGATCCGCCCACGCTACACGCGTGCGTGCACAAAATCCAGCTTTCAGAGCAAACCTGGCGCGTTCGCGTTCATGGGTTGCGTCACGCCAGCGCCTCGCCCGCAGAGCAGGATGCACAGCGCCCCTCTACCTCGAAGGCCGGAGCCTTCCCGCCGGCCCTCCCCCCAATGCCGATGCGCTGTGTCCCTTGCAGCGCGAAAGCCGAGCAGACTATACGCACCTCCCGGAGCTGCACATAAAGGTTATTGCCCTCGGTTACTGGTAATCCCGGGGGGTTGGGAGTGTAGTTCACTCTCCCTTGCGGGTGAAACCTCGTGGCGCTACGTTCGCGGGGGTGCAGACGACGTACAAGATTTCGGGTAACTCGGCGACGACGTATGCGGCGTATCTGACGTCGGCGTCTTCGCGTGGGGACTACTACACGCCGAGCGGTGAGGGCGAGGGTGATCGTGGGGGTGTGGTGATGCCGGGCCGTTGGCATGGCTCGCCGGGGACGCTCGGCGCGCTGGGTTTGAGCGCTGATCGGCCGGTGGAGCGTGGGGAGCTGCGCGCGTTGATGCAGGGTGTCTCCCCGGTGGATGGGTGCGCGGTTCGTGCGGTGGGGTCTGATGGGTCGCGGGTGGCGGGGATCGATATGACGTTCAGTCCGCCGAAGACGGTCTCGGCGTTGTGGGCGACCTCTTCGGATTATCGGCGTGCACAGATCGAGGTCGCGCACACGCGGGCGGTACGGAGCGCGCTCGAGCGGACCGAGCGCGAGGTCGAGCTCGTGCGGCGCAAGAGCGAGGGGGTCGTTCGCTTCGAGAAGGCCCAGGGTTTGCTGGCGGCTGAGTTCACGCACACCTCGAGTCGCCTCGCGCAGGATCAGGAGGCGGGGGGTGTGCCTGACCCGCAGCTGCATTCCCATGTGGTGGTGCTCGCCGCGGAGCGCACCGACGGGCAGCTCGCGGCGGTCGAATCGAGGCAGCTCTACAGGGCGGCGCGGGAGAACGGCGCGTGGTATCGAAGCGAGCTCGCCGCGAACCTCGGAGACCTCGGCGTGGACGTCGAGCGCCGCAGCGGGAAGGGGGAGCGCTACTTCGAGGTTCGTGGTGTCTCGCTGGAGCTGGCGGAGCGCTGGTCCACGCGCGCGCAGGACGTCGATCGCGCGAGCCGCGCGTTTCGCCAACGCTACGGCCGCGAGCCGCAGGCGGGCGAGCTCGGGTCACTGACGCTCGAGACCCGCGGCTCGAAGACCGCCGCCGCGACGGTCGATGTCAACGCGGCGTGGCGGGCGGTCGGCGAGGAGTACGGACAGACAACCGAGCGCACGGAGGAGCTGTTCAACGACAGGGCTCTCGCTACCGGGGCGCAGGTGGATCTCCGCTGGGAGCTGCTCGCGGCGGTCACCGAGCAGCGCGCGATGATCACCGAGCGGGAGCTGAAGGCGCGCGCATACGAGCTGAGCGTCGGCGTGTCCAGGGCCGCTGAGGCGGACAGGCTCGTGAGCGAGCTGCACCGCTCAGGTGAGCTGGTGCGGTTGGAGGGCGGCTTGTGGACGACGCGGTCGCTGCGCGAGCGCGAGCAGAGCACGGTCCAGATCGCCAAGGACCGTGCGGACGAGCGCGCGGCGCCGGTCAGCGAGCAGACGCTGCGCGAGGCGCGCCGGGAGACGGCGCGTGAGATCGGCGGTCCGCTCACGAGCGAGCAGCGCCAGGCGCTGGAGCAGATCACGGGCCGCGGCGGCGTGAGTGTGCTCGTCGGTCAGGCCGGCACCGGCAAGGGCGTTGTGATCTCGACGGCGAGCGAGGCGTGGCGCAAAGAAGGCTATGAGGTGATCGGCACCGCGATCCCGGGCGCGACCGCCAAGCGCCTGGGCGCGGACGCGAAGCTCGGGCGCTCCCTGACGACCGACGCGCTGATCAACCGCGTCGAGAACGGCGACATCCGGCTGGACGCAAAGACGGTGGTCGTGATGGACGAGGCGGGGATGGCCGACAGCAAGCGGCTGCCGAAGCTCGTCGAGCTGACCGCGGAACGCGACTCGAAGCTGCTGCTCGCCGGCGACGCCGCGCAGCTCCCCTCGGTCGGCGCGGGCGGCCTGCTCAAGGAGCTCCAGGAGAACGCGCCGACGGCCGAGCTGAGCGAGGTGCACCGCGCCCGCCACGAGTGGGAGAAGCAGGCGTGGATGGAGATCCGAACCGGCGAAGCCGCACGCGCGCTCGCGCGCTACGAAGCCCACGACCGTTTGCACATCCACGACACCCGCGAGCAGGCCGCGCAGGCGATGGTCGAGAACTGGGACGCCACCCGCAGGGACCTGCCGGCCGGGCAGGCGGTGATGATCACCGACGCGAGCAACGCCGAGCGCGACCAGATCAACGCGCTCGCCCAAGAACACCGCGCCAGAGCAGGAGAGCTCGGCTCACACCAAGTCGAGCTGCCAGGCAAGCCCTACGGCCTCGCGGCCGGCGATGAGATCATCTTCACCGCCCAACACCACCCACCCGGTGAGCAGCGCGTGGAGAACGGGATCACCGGCACGATCACCGACACCAGCCGCAACGAGCACGAGGACCAGGTGACGATCAAGACCCGTGAGAACCCCCCACGCGACGTGAACGTCAACACCAACGAGTTCCACGAGCTGTCCCTCGGCTACGCGGTACACGTCTACAAGGCCCAAGGCCTCACCACCGAGCGCGCCAGCATCCTCACCGGCGGCTGGCAAACAGACCGCGAGAGCACCTACGTCGCCCTCAGCCGCGCACGAGACCAAACAGACATCTACCTCAGCCGCGAGGATCTCGGCGAAGAGGGCCTCGACCCCGAAGCGATCGAACGCCTGGGACAACTTATGCAGCATAGTCATGCGCAAGAAGCCGCCATCACCCGCGAGCCCGCTCAGCCCATAGCCGAGCGATCAATGGAGGCCAGCCGCGCGGACGACCCCCAGGCCGAGAACGAGCAGGCACTCGAAGCCCGTCACGACGCTGGAGTCGAGATCGAGTAATACATGTCTCACGATGATGAGGCGCTCTCTGACAAAACTACCGGTGAACGACTGGTTGGCATTTATAAACCCCAACTTGTAACTGTCGTGTGACGTCTCGGTCAAGCGCCGCATTCGGATTCCGCCGCAAATGCGAACCAAGGCCCCGATCACTGGTAGCAGGCCGTCCGTTCGTCTGCCTAGGATGCCGAGTGAAGCTACGCAAAGCTAAACAAACCTACGGGAAGGGTGCGCATGCTGAGGCCAGTCTGTACGACGCAAGGAGTCCATCCCTTGAGAACGAGTCGGGTAGCGTCGTCTGTGCGGGTTTCAGTCCTTGTGCTGGCTATGGTGGCGCTGTCCGCGGTGGTCCTAGCGTCTGTTCGAGCAGCGCCCGCGACGGCAGCTGAACCCGAAATCAACCATTATAAGACGCCGGTCAGGGAGGGTCCAGACCACTTTGGCAACAACTGGGAAGCAAACCCCGAACCGGAACTGGAACACGTTTGGTATTACCCGGCTGGGTCTTATGTCTGGTTTCACAGTCTTGGCGGCGACGACGGCTACGACCGGCACGTCGAAGAATGCGAAACGGGCAATCTTTTCGCAAGCTGCGTGGGACTGCATTCCCACGACGAAAAAGTCGAAGGCGCCCTGCCAAAAGGCTACACAAAACTTGAACATCTCGCTGAGGAAGATGAGTACCACGGCATTCGCACGGTAACGACCCTGTATTTCGGCTGGAAGCCGGGTAGGCGTCGGCACGGTCCGCGAAGGAGCGAAATGCTGGGCCTCGCAAACCAGGGCGAGCTGGGCATGTCGCATCCCTGCAAAGGCGACCCGGTCGATTGCCAGACGGGTAATCTGGTCGAGTCGCAGACGGACCTTGCCGTGCCGGCGCTCGGTGTGCCGTTCGTCCTGGAACGGACGTATAACTCGCAGGCGGCGTCAGAAGCGTCGCCGGGGGACATCTTTGGACACGGCTGGAGTTCGTCGTTTGGCGACCATCTCGAGATCAACGCCGCCAACGGCGAGGTCACCGTCGTGCAGGCCAATGGGAGCACGGTCGCATTCTTCGGTGAAGTCGGGGCGGCTGACACGTTCACAGGCCCGGCGTGGAGCCAGGCGACGCTCGTCGAAACCAGTGAACGGAAGTATAAGTACACGCTGCCCGACCAGGAAACCTTCACGTTCGGCTCGTCGGGCCGCCTTTTGAGCGTGAGCGAACGCGACGGCAATACGACCACGGTGACGTACAGCGAAGAAGAAGTGTGCGAAAGTGGGTGCCACGAGGTCCTCAAGACCATCGTCATAACCGATCCCGCGAGCCGCAAAATCACGCTAACGCTCAACAGCGCTGGGGAGGTCGAAAGCGCGAGCGACCCGATGGGCCACGTCGTCAAATATGGCTATGAAGGCGGGAACCTGGTGAGCGTCACCGAGCCCGGCGAATCGAGCGCGCGCTGGACCTTCAAATATAACGGGGAACATGAGATGACGGAAGTGGCGAGCGGCTTGGGCGGCAAAACGACTAACGAATACAACGCAGCGCATCAGGTCGTCGCGCAGACAAGCCCGCTCGGGCAGAAACTGGCTTTCGAATACGAATCGATCCCGGGCGTACACAGCACCGGCGACGAGGTCTTCGCGCCGATTTACGAAGAAACCAGCGAAGAAGAAGAAGCCGAAGAACCGATCGAAGCGTGGGAAGCGACAGAAGGATTCTATTCGTCGCCGCCGGAACAGGAAACGACGATCACCAATGAAAGCATTGGCGCGGTCGAGCACGAGCACTTCAACAGCGAAGATGAGCTCCAAACTGTCACTCGGGCGGCCGGAACGGCGAATCAAACAACCGAATCCCTGTCGTACGACTCAGACGGCGAGCTGACCAAGCGTACCGACGGCGACAAACATGCCACCGAATACGGATATGACTCCGCTGGCGATCTCACGAGCGAAACGAACGCCGACGGCGATGAAACCACATGGGAATACAACTCGACCCACGACCTGACCGGCCTCACTCGGCCCGACGGCGAGAAGACAACGATCGAACGCGACAGCCACGGCAACGCCACCGCCGTCTCTCGGCCTGCGCCCAAAAGCGAAACCCAAACCGTCAAATACAAATACAAAACCAACGGCGAGCTGGAAGCCATGACGGACCCCCTCGGCCATGAATGGAAATACGAATACAACAGCGCCGGGAACCGGACCGCCGAAACCGATCCAGAAGGCGACAAGCGCACCTGGGAATACAACGAAGACTCCCAGGTGACGGCGACGGTTAGCCCACGGGGGAACGTGAGCGGCGGAGAACCAGCAAAATTCAAGACCACAACCGAACGCAACGCGCAAGGGCAGCCGACGAAGATCACAGACCCTCTCGGCCACGCGACCGAATACAAATATAACGTCGACGGAGATGTGGCGTCGATCACAGACGCCAACAAACACACGACAAGCTACAGCTACAACGGCGAGGATGAGGCGACGGTCGTCAAAGAAGCCAACGGAGACACTACGGAAACCGAATACGACAGCGGCGGCGAGGTTGTTGCGCAAACCGACGGCAACAAACACAAAACGAAATACAAACGCAACATCCTGGAACAGCTAGTCGAAACGACGGACCCGCTCGGCCACGTCACGACCGACGAATACGACGCCGCCGGAAATCTCGTCAAGGTCACCGACGCTGCGAAACGGACGACCAGCTACACCTACGACTCGGCGAACCGGCTGACCGAAGTCAGCTACTCAAGCGGCAGTCCGTCGACTATCAAATATGAATACAACAAAGACAGCGTTCGCACGAAGATGACAGACGGAACGGGCACAACGAACTACACGTACGATCAACTGGACCGGATGACGCAGAGCGAAAACGCCCACAAAGAAGTCGCTAAATACGAATATAACCTCGGTAACCAGCAGACCAAGATCACCTATCCCAACACGAAAGCCGTCGAACGCGCCTACGACAAAGATGGACGGCTCGCCAAGGTCACGGACTGGTCATCGAACGCGACGACATTCGCCTATAACCCAGACTCCGAGCTGGAAACGCTCACCTTCCCCAACGCCACCAAAGATGTTGACACCTACGCCTACAACGACGCTGACCAGATGACCGAAGCGAAGATAAAGAAAAAATCCGAAACGCTTGGATCGCTAGTCTACACCCGCGACAGCGACGGGCAGGTCAAAAAGACCACCGCGAAAAACCTCCCCGGCACGGAAGTGACCGAAGGCACCTACGACGAAGACAACCGCCTTACGAAATACGGTGCCACCGAATACAAATACGACGCGGCGAACAATCCCACCACCGAGGGCTCTACCACGAACACGTATAACGAATCTGACGAGCTCGAAAAAGCGACCGGCGTGACTTACGGTTACAGCGAAGTCGGGGCGCGGACGAAAGCGACGCCGGAAAAAGGCCTGGCGACGACGTACGGCTACGACCAAGCCGGCGACCTTACCTCTGTAGAACGACCCAAAGAAGGCGAAACCTCCGAAATCAAAGACACCTACGCATACAACGGCGAAGACCTACGCACGTCCCAAACCGTCTCCGGCACGACCAGCTATCTTGCATGGGACATGACCGAAGAACTTCCGCTGATCCTCGGTGACACCACGAACAGCTACATCTACGGACCAGGCGGCCTCCCGATCGAGCAAATCAACAACAGCACCGGCACGGTCACATATCTACACCACGACCAAGCCGGCAGCACACGCCTGCTCACCGGCTCCACGGGGACCGTCACCGGGAAATGCACCTACGGCCCATATGGAGCCCCCACCTGCGAAGGCAGCGCCACGACCCCGCTCGGGTTCGACGCCCAATACACCAGCACAGACACCGGGCTCATCTACATGCGGGCTCGGGTCTATGACCCGGCCACGGCGCAGTTCCTCACGGTCGATCCGCTCGAGATGTACACGGGCGAGCCCTACGGCTACGCGGGCGACAACCCGCTCAACTATGGCGACCCACGCGGCCTCGCCGGCGAATCGATAGGCGAAGCCCCCTCCTGTCCCCCCGGGATCTGCTTCCCCTTCCCCAACACCAAAGAAACCGAACGCGCGATAGAAGCCGCTAAAGAACTCGGCCACGAAATCGGACACGGCATCGAAAGCGTGTGGAGCGAAGTCACCGGCGAAGGTGAATCCAGCAAGGAGAGCACGCAAGCCCAGCCGAGTTCGGAATGTGGAGAAACGTACACCGGCGATCAAGATGCGCTTATCAAACTCGCCAAAGAAGCAAAACGCAACGGACTGTCACCGGAAGACGCGGAAGTGCTCAGAGAATGGGCCGAAGAGTACGACGTGCCATTCCGTCGTGATGAGGGACACCCCAATCGCCCTCTCTGGAATGAACCGCACTACAAAATTGGATCCCAGAATCACATCCCCGAGAGGTGATCAGTGCAAGGCGCGATAGATGATACCGAGGGCATAATTGTAATCGTGACAGAGGCCGATGTGTCCGATCTTGTAAACATTCTCAAGGGAGGACTTGAACGCCGGATCGCGTTCGATGGGCCACCACGCGAGTATTTGGGGCGTGTGCTTGATGGTGTGGTTGTCACGGTCAATGATGATGCCTTGGTACGCGTATGTCTAAAAGATGGGGACATCGTTATCACAGGCTCGCGGGTCGCCCTTGGCCGCCTGGCCTCGGAGTTGCAGCTATTTGTCGAAAGCGACGATTTGAATGATCCAGGGATGCACACTCATTTTGACCCGGGGCAGAGCATGGCGACGAGCCGAAGGGACATCTTGGTGGCGGAGGACAGCATGCCTTTGATGGTTGCTGGGCCGGTCTACTAGAGGCGCATGGTGTCGATTCCATGCGAATGGGACGGGGCCGGGACTCTCGGGAGCTACCTGTACGGTGCGTTCGGATCTAGTGTCGAGCAAATCAACAACACCACCGGCACCGTGACATACCTGCATCACGACCAAGCAGGCTCGACACGCCTGTTGACGGGCTCCACGGGCAAAACGGAAGGCTCCTACAGCTACAGCGCCTACGGCACCCCCGAACACAGTGGCACGGCCACGACCCCGCTCGGCTACGACGGACAATACACAAGCACCGACACAGGAACTCATCTACCTACGCAACCGCGTCTACGACCCCGCCACCGCGCAGTTCCTGAGTGTCGATCCGCTCGACGAGGGCAGTAGTACGCTTGCTCATGCGACCGCCAGGCAATACGTCGCTGCTGCGATGAGGGCGGCTAGCGGTAGCGGGCCGTATGTCTATGCCAACGACAATCCCTTGAACAATTATGATCCTACGGGGCTATTTACTGTGGGCATTTGTGTTCACGGTGAAGTGAATGTCATCCTTCATATTGGTGCCAGCGGCTGTGTTCAGGGCAGCAGCTCCGGTGAAGTGGGCGGCACTGTGGCTGGATCGGTGGGCCTTGCCGCGGGCGCTGGCGTGGGGGCTACTGTGGGACCGCAGGTCTCGAATGCCGAACATATCTCGGAACTCTCAGGTCCCTTCGCTAATACGGGCGGTCAGCTCGGTGTTGGTCCGGATATTTCACTCGAAGCGTTTGGGGCTCCTGGTCAGTGTGGCCCGATAGTCGGCGGCGGAGTCTCTGCGGGTGCGGGGCTGGGTGTGTCCCGCTGGATCGGCGGTAGCTATACCGGGGCCTGGAGTGTGAGCTTCTAACTGCGTCGTGCGGTTCAGCAAGCGCAGAATCGACCGATACTTACTCGATGGCCAAGCTAACGCCGAGCGAACAACGAACGCTCCATACACCAACGGCCACTGATGCCGTCCGGCGCTCCCTGCGTGCGCACTTGTGTCCGCTGTTGGCCGATGCCCCACAAGCATGGTTCGGTGGCAGGCTGACGCCTGGAGTTCGAGGACTCATGTTCGGCAACCAGGTGATGCTCGTCCCTGTGCCTCCTAACCGCAGGCTCTGGAGCAACCGGAAGGCTCCCACCGCGAGAGGCAGACTCGTTTCCCGACCCGACGGTGGCACTGATGTGCGTCTATCCGTCTATACGTCGGGATTCCCCTACCGGACCGTGAAGGACCCGGCCGCGACTGCCTTCCTTGACGACTGGCTGAATACGGTCGTGCGAGAGCTTGACGCGGAGTGATCCCCCGGCCTGTTAGGCCATTGCGTCGGACACTTGGGCGTCTGGACGTGGGCCTGCTGGCAGCCGTTCTATGCTGCCCAGCGTTTGGCCTCGTGGCTGAGGAGGATGCTCTCGATGACTGCCTTGACGACGTGTTTCTCGTCGTCTGAGAGGCGGGTGGTGGCCTCGAATTGCAGTCGCAGGTCCTCGTCGGGGCCTCGCTCGTTCTCATCGAAAACGAGCGTATCCGCGCTGACGGACAGAGCGACTGCGAGCTTACGCAGCACGTCGAGAGTGGCGAGGAGTCGCCGGCCTCATAGCGGCGGATCTGCGAGACGTGGACGCCGACGTGCTCGGCGAGCGAGCGCTGGGTCATTTTGCGCTCGTTGCGCAGGGCGGCTAGGCGTTGGGGAAGTCCATCGCGAGCAGGTCCAGTCGGCTAGCTTGCTGGCCAGTGAGCCCGTCTGAGGGCGCGGAACGTGGAGGATGGCGGTGAGGTCGGCAGCGGGGCTGCCGACTGCGAGCACGGTGGGGCCGGTGGCGGGCTCGGCGTCGCCGGCGTCAAGGCCCTTCGGCCCCTGCCGGGGCGGCCCTGCGGGCCGGCCTTGACCCCGACTCAGCTTGACCTTGAGCGCTGCCGGTCGGGGTATTGCCAGCGACGCGACGAGGCGAGGACCCCCCGGCCCTGTAGCGCTATGCGGATACAGACTCTGAGCGCCCAGCCAGGCCGATGTTGGCGGTATCGGCGTTCAAGGTTGCTGGAGAAGCCGAGATAGTGCTCGCGATACCCAGGCGTTCAGGGAGCGACGATCTCGCCCGCGCGCGTCGTGGCCGGCAGCAGTGGGAAGTCGACGTCGAGTCCGACTCGCAGGGCGTCGGCGACGGCTGCGAGTTGCCCGATGGTGGGGTTTCCCCGGCCACCCTCGAGCGCGGCGATCACCGGCTGAGAGACCTCCATGCGATCGGCGAGCTGTAGCTGCGTGAGCCCTACCTCCTCGCGGGCGGCACGGATGCGCTGTCCCACGAGCTGTGCATGTATGGCCGAGCGGCGCGTGCGCGGCATGATCGGTCTCAGTTGCGCTGGCGCGCTTGCTGAAAGGCGAGAGCCGGGGCCGTCATAGGGCGTGTCGAGATCGACGCGGCCGGCTCGGGGACCTCCTCGGCGTACGTGTTGACCGCACCGTTGCGGTAGGCGGTCGGTAGGCTGCGAGCCCACTCTTCGCCGTCGGTGTCGAAGTCGATGAGGCGACCGTAGCGCTCGCTGTAGACAGGCATACCGACCTGTATGAACCGTGCATCGCCGTCGGTGAGGGTGAGCTCTTGCTCGCGAACCTCGAAAGCGGCTGCTAGGTGGTCGATGAACTCACCGTCTGGGCGGATCTCGTTGGTGAAGATGCTGATCTTGATCATTGTTGTGCTCCCTTCCGGAAAGCCAGTATAGCCCACTAGGCTATCGTCGTCAACTAGAAATCGCCGGCACGCAAGACCTGTCCCGAGGCGGCCATGCGCGCCGCACGGTCGCGCAGCGCCTGCGCTCGATCATCCCTCAGCAGCTGAGCGACACCGAGCAGACCGCGGTCGCCGGTAAGGCGTGCGATCGCTTCTCGCTCGTGCGAATCGAGGGTGGGCGAGAGCGGGCCGATGCCGCTGTAGTCGAGCACCGGCCCGTGGGGCAGGCGAAAGCGTCGCTCACCGAAGCGCATCTTCAAGAAGAAGCCGGCTGTCTGGTAAGAGTTGTGCCAGTCGTTGGGTCTCGCGAACGTGTACCCGTGGTCGATGAGCCCCAGTCGGGGAGGCGTTTCCGCGCGGAGGTTCTCGTCGTGACGGTCCTGCGCGCCGATCAGCGCATCGAAGAATGCCGCGTCGGAGATGAGCTGGTCGAACCCCGCGCCGGGTTCTGGCAGCGCCGCCGATCCACCCATGCCCCATATCACCGGCCCGCTGGCAAGGATGTCGCCGGCGCCGGGCGGGTCAAGCCACACCGCCGGCGCCACCAACTCGCTCCAGGGAGAACCCAGCTCACGCGCAAGCCACCAAGCTGCGATCTCGTGTATCCCGACATCCACCGGGCTGTCCTGCTGGTAGAGGTGGGCGCCGGCCGACTTGACGCCTTTCAGCGGCTTGAAGAACAGCGGCCAGCGGCGCCCTTCGTGATCGGCGACGCCGCTGAGCACTTCGTTTACGTTTGGGCCGGCGGTCACCGAGCGGTGCGGCGCGAAGGCCGGCGCTGGCGCGTCGAGCATGAAGCGCTCGTCGGGGTGTGTCAGCGACGCCTGCGTATCGCGGACACGTTGCAGACGCTCACGATCTCCTGTGACGAAGTAGGTGGGTTTCATTCCTCAGGTTCGATGATGTCGATTAGGCGCTCGGTTGCGTCGGCAGTCGCGTCAGCGAGCCCAAGCGCACCCGCGAGAAGCCCGGTGCGCCCGCCGGAAATATCTCGCACAGCTAGCCATCATGGTCGAAGGGGACGTCAACCGAGAGACGCTCGAAGTCCTCTGCGGAGACGGGCCTGGTTCCTCTCCGGGCGTGCAGCTCTGCCGCGGAGATGACCGGCGGCTCGATCGTCACGCCGCCCTCACGATCTGGGACGACCTCATAGCGTCGCCCCGCGACTTCCACGAGCTCACCAACCGTCAAGTCAAGCCTCTTTACGACAGCTGCCATGGATCAACGGTAGCCCCCAAGGCCGGCGGATACTACGGTTGTCGAAACGCAAACCATGGCCTGATGTTCGCGTCAAGGGTTTAGGACCAAAGCCGGATCTCCGGTCCTAAACTCCCTCGAAAAGTCCGCAAATAGGCGCATTCTCGTCCCATTGAACCGCTCATCGGCTACCAGTAAAAGTCCTCCAAATCGGCCGACTTCCAGAGCTCTTCAAGATTGCTTTGCAAGCAGGAGGTCACCGGTTCGATCCCGGTTGGCTCCACTGAACTTGTCTGTGCGCAAACCACGGGTGCGCCGACTCGGTAGGTGGGCAGGATCTCGTTGCGGCTGTTGACGCGTAGCTCGGCGATGAGGATGCGCAGTAGTGCTTTGGCTCGGTCGGGGTCACCCGTCTCGATGACTCGGCCGAGTTGATCGGCGACAGCATTGAGCGCTGAGGTGTCGGGGGTCGTGGGCGTGTCCGCAGCAAGATCGCGGGCGAGCGCTTGGTCTTGGCCGCGCAGGCTGTCGAGGCTCGCGTCGAGGCTGGATAGCCGCTCGGTGAATCGTGCGGGGTTGAGATTGCCGGCCTCGAAAGCGTCTTGGTAGCGCTCGATCGCGCGTTCGGTGCGGCTGATCTCCTTGGAGAGCGACGCGCGCTGTTCAGCGAGCGCGTCGCGATCAGTCTCATCGCTCGCGGCGGCTTGTGCGATGGCGTCTCGGATGAGGCCTCCGTGTCGGTAGAGGCTGGTGAGCTGATCGAGTATCGCGGTCTCTAGCTTGTCCTTGGATAGCCGCTCGCCGTCGCAGCCTTTGCGGCCGAGCTTTTGGCGGCCGGAGCAGGCGTAGTAGTGGTAGGTGCCGCCGTTGCCTTTGGCGGACATTCCGACGTATGCGCGGCGGCAGCGTCCGCAGCGCAGCAGGCCGGAGAGCAGAAACTCGGCGCGTGCGGCACGGTGTGTCCAGTCCCCGCCGCGCTCTTTCAACACTGCTTGCGCGCGGTCGAATGTGGCCTGGTCGATCAGTGGCTCGTGCAGGCCGGGGAACGTTTGCTCGCGCCAGTGAACCTTTCCGACGTATGCCTCGTTGGCGAGTATCCACAGCACGACCGCTGGCTGCCATCCACGCGGTGGCGCAGGAGCGTGCTCAGCATCAAGCCGTCGAGCGATGGCGGCGGCACCCATACGGCCGGCCGCGTACCAAGTGAACACGCGTCGGATGACGGGTGCAGTGCGCTCGTCGGGGATGAGTTGCTTTTGCTCGTTGCGGGCGTATCCGAATGGGATGCGTCCGTTGGGCCAGCGGCCTTCCCGGGCGCGTCGCTCGATGCCGCTAGTGACGCGGTCGACGATGGTGGCGTGCTCGAACTCGGCGAACACCCCGAGCATTTGCAGCATCATGCGGCCGGCTGCTGAGCCGGTGTCGAATGGCTCGGTCGCCGACCGCAGGATCACGTTGAGGGTGTCTAGCTCCTCGGCGATGCTCGCGAGCTGACGGACCTTGCGCGATAGGCGGTCGATGCGGTAGACGAGAAGCTGATCGATCCGGCCTTGGCGGGCGAGGTCGAGCGCGGCTTGGAGTCCTGGCCGGTCGAGCTTAGTGCCGGTGGCGCGGTCTTCGTGGTGGGCTATGATCCGCCAGTCCTCCTGCACCTTGCAGAACGCCTCCAACCGTTCATGTTGGGAAGCCAGCGAGGTCGGCTGGTTCTCCTCGTCGGTGGAGATGCGGGTGTAGAGGCAGACGCGTGTCATTGCCAGGGCTCCTCCTGCTCGTGGTCTTGCGGGTGGTCGAGGAGACCAGACCCCGCACCGGATCTCAAGGTCGCGTCGCCCGTCGCCCGGCCAACTGTTGGGTGCTGTCTCTCGTGTTCGGCTTCGGTGCGTTCCTGGGCGCGGCGCTGCTCCCATTCGCGAGCAAGCTCAGCATCCTTCGCCGCGACGGCAGCCGTCATGTACTGGCGCCGGCCGGGTGCTCGGAGCGGGGAGAGTGCCGCCCAGCGCTCGGGCATCGGCACCTGCCAGCGCCGCCCGAGAGCTCGCTCACGCGGCGTGACCTCGGCGCCGTCCAGCGTCTCGAAGTCCGCCATCCCGTAGCGCCGGTCCTCGTGGTCGAGGCAGCGCCAGACCTCCCCGAGCGGCCCGCACGCGTCAAGTTGGGCTGTGGTCGTGACCCAGAAGCGGGCGCTCGGCACCTGCCACGCGTCCTCTCTGCCCTCTTGGACCAGGCGTTGTGCGCGGCGCTCGCCTGGGACGACGAAGCAGACGTTGTGCCAGCGCAGGCCGCGGGCTTGCTCAAGCGTTGTGGCGTAGCGGCTGATCTTCCCGGCGAGCGTCGCCATCGGCTCGGTCGCGCGATCCCACTCCACCGCAGCCACCACGAGCCCGAGGGGTGTGCTCAGCGTGAGGCTGGCATCCGGTCGCGCCATCTCGTATGCGGGGTGTGACCAGTACGACTTGATCGCACCCCAGCCCGGCTCCCACGCACCGACCCACACGTCGGGCGTGTCGAGGGTCGCCGTGGTCACGCTGCACACGAACCTGTTGCACTCCAGGCGGTGAGCGAGCTGTGCGTGCTCGTGGAAGTCCTGCTGGCGATCCCAGCCAAGACCCTTGCGCGCACGCCCAAGACGGGCTGCGACGAGGTGTGCGCCGACCTCATCGAGCAGCCAGTGAGCTTGTGGCTTACCAAGCGAGAACGGCCCCGCCGGGTAGAACCGATCGATCACGCGATGGCGATACAGCCACAGCAGACGATCCTGGCAGCGACGCAGCGAACCGAAGAACAGCAGCCGTAGCTGGTCGGTCGTCAAGATCTTCTGGCGATAGAGCAGCCATGCGATCTCCCGGTCACGCTCTGTCGTGTGCTTGGCTACCTCCCAAGCGAACGCGCTCCCTACACGCGCCTGCCGCATAGACATTGCATTGGACATCTACTTACCTCCCTTTGTCACACGCCGGGAGCCCTGGCGTTTTGCGGTCCCATGCGGAGAATCTGGCGTATCGGCGATAGGTGTGGCGCCGGGCATAGGCGCACGCAATTCGCGCTTGAATCCGCCGGGCAAAACGCCACGGCGCTCTTTCGCTGCATCAGCGAGCAATTCGGCGAGCAGCCGGATCGCTTCGAGTTCCAGCTCACGTGAAAGCCGCTGCACGCGAGGGCGAGCGGCACGAATGTAATCGTCCATATGTTCTGGTGTCGGTGAGTGACCCTTACGACGGCAACACGCCGCCAAGCCAGAGCCCAACGGACACCAGACCACCGGCCCGCGCCCGATCAAAGGGCTCTAATGGACAAAGGCCGATTCCGGGGCGTTTGGTTACAGCCGACACCAATTTTTATGTTGTGTCAGCCCCGTGTCAGCAGACACCACAACAAGATCGGGCACTACGCCGACACGGAGCACTCGCACGGCACGCCGGGTCAGGCGTCGGCCCACTTCCACACGTTGCGACGCCCACTACGCCGATGACGCACCCCGCCCAGCTCATCAGGATTGACCTCCTCGTCGCCCGGCTCCGTGCGGTCGATGTCCGGGGTGGCGTCGTCGGGCTCCGGCCACTCCGACAGGCAGTAGGTCACCGACCCGAGTTGCCAGCACGCCGACTGCAAACGCTTAGCCAGCGCGAACCACGCATCCGAACGGACACCCTCAGAGTCGAGCGCGTCCATCGCCTCAGCCAACACACCGGACGCCTGCTCCGAAACGGCATCGATCCGTTCGGCAGCCAATGCCCGCGCGTGCCGCCACACACGATGCTGCGGAGACTCAGGCAACACCACCGACCCACTCGTTTGCTCGACGCGTCTACGACCGCTGCTCGTCAAACCCCAGACCACGACCCCGTGTCGGCGGGAACGCACGAGCAGGCCAGCGGCGATCAACGCGTCGATCTGCGGACGCAGCCGCCGCGTCGTCCACGAGCCGTGAACGAACCCCAGATGCTCCGCGATGTCGCTCATCATTACGCCCTCGTCCTGCCGCTCACGATGGCGTTCCGCGCGCTCCACGGCCACGAGCACCATCTCATCAGACACCGGCTCGAACCGGCGCAACTCGCCGTCACGATCACGCCGGACTCGTGAGGACCGCACGCCGGCTCCCCGCTTGCCTCCGTCTTTGCTGCTGGACATCACGCTGGCTCCTTTCGGTGTCCCGAGGAGCGCGCACGCGAGCACGACCCGCCAGCCGCAGACAGCTACGGTTTCCGTGGCATCGAAGGCACGCCCTTCGGTGCTAAAGGCCGGGCGGGCGCCACTAACGCTCGCTCGGCCGCTTCAGTTGTCGATCAGCGCGCAGAGCAGAGCAGAACCCACGCCCGATCTCAAGAGATGCGCGCCGATTGGCCTCCATTTATGAGGTGCGCCACAATGCCTCCCATGGCTCGACCCGACAAGAGCTTGATCTCGCAAATCGAGAGCGACGCCCTCGATGAGGGGGTTTCGGTTGCGACCGCGCTGCGCAAGTGCATCGTTCTGGGCGGTAAGAGTGGCTCTGAGCAGCTACGAGACTGGGCGACGCGCGAGCTTCAGGGCTACCACGGTCGCGACGATCTTCCGGCCTACCGAATTATCGCGGCGTCCCTAATGGTCGATGGCATCGCAGGCAACTACCAGGTCAAAGGCCAACAGTTCCCACCGTCCGGGCTGCCCGAGTTCGCTCGCGAGCACCTTTCTGAGAAGGTAGAGCTACGTGATGGCGTCGGGAGTATCGAGGCACTGAGCCAGCAGGTCGACATCAAACTTCAGCCGGCGATGGCGAGCGACATCGCGCGTGTCATGAACGCGGAAAGCGATAACCCATACCAGCAGATCATCTCTCTCTACTGGAGCGTTTCGCCTACGGCGATCCGCGGGGTTTTGGACCAAATCCGAACCGCGCTGACCCAGCTGGTCGCCGAGCTACGCGCCAACATGCCCGATGACGACGACGTGCCAACTGCGGAGACGGCAAATCAGGCTGTGAGCGTTGTCGTCACCGGCGAGCGCTCCTCCGTACACGTGACGACCGCACAGGCGAGCGGCCCCGACGCGACCGCGATAGCTACCGCTAATCCCGAGGTAGGACACTTGCTCAGCGAGCTAGAAGCCATCCTACGTGCCGACGGCGAGCCCGCCGCAGCCGAGACGGTCGCCCACCTCACGACCGTCCTCGAGAGCCCGCGCCCGGATGAGAGCAAGATCGGCCGACTGTGGGCAGGGATCAAGCTCGCGGCGACCACCAATGAGGCAGTCGCGCTCGTAAGCCGCATAGCGCCGCTACTGGCCGTGGCCGGCCCTCATCACTGACGGCGACTGATTGCGCACTGCGCTAGTCGCTGAGGTCTGACATCCGTTCCCGAGCGGGCGGACTGGGGCGCCCATGTGGTCGTGATCGAGCCATCGCTGACGATCCGTATGCTGGCTCGCCATGACGCAGCTGATCCAACGTGCCCAGCTCTTCCTTGGCTCGTATGCCTTGCTCTTTACGCTGCTCGCCATTCGATTCGAGGTCACATGGCTAGAGATCGCATGCGCTGCGCTGGCCGCGCTCGGCTTCCTCGACATGCTGTGGATCGTCTTTGGGGTCACACATAGGAAGGAGCCCGAACCGATCGTGCCCGCAACGGTGTCGGATGCCGGCTCGGAAGTTGCGGGCTACCTAGCCACGTACCTCCTGCCGTTCTTGACCGTCGCGGAACCGAACACCCGTGACGTCATTGCGTACATATTGTTTCTCTTGGTCACAGGATTGATCTACGTGCGCTCCGAAATGACGCAGATCAACCCCACTCTGTATCTACTCTCCCGGCGCGTCGTCCACGTGACGACGACTGCCGGCTGGTCGGGATATGTCATCATGCGTATGCACCCGGAGCCAAATCAGCCGATCAAAACCGTTTCCTTGAACGCCGAAGTACGGGTGGAGTCCCGGCGAAAGCAGCCCACCACGTGAGCCCCGAACCGCTCTTTGATCCTTCGGCGATCGACGCGAGTGGTGACATCACGCTCGTGATTGCTCGGCGAACCGGCGCCAACATGAAGGGCTACAGAATTGCGATGCACACCGACGTGGCGCAAGAGCTGCGCACGATCTGTGAGCACACCCTGACGGAGCTAACGCCACGTACACCCGTTGAATACACGGATGACCTGGCCTACGATGCCGAGACGCACTACCCCGTTGCGCCGACCGACATGCTCGTCGCGCACCGTCCGGAATCTCGGCGTGGCCGACGGAAAGCCGATGATGATGGCGAGCGTCCGCAGGTGCAGGTCGATCCGAGTGCCAGCACGATTCTTGCGACGGCGTCCTCCTTGCCGCTGCTGCCCATGTCTGAGCTGCGGGACGACATGGGCAATCCCAAGGGGCGTTCCTACGTCTTCTATGCCGCGGTCATTGGCGATGATGCCGACAACCGCGTCGCGTTTGTTGACCGGTGGAACCCGTACAAGGCGGCTTTGTCGGGTCATATCGTCACATGGTTCGGCGACGATCTGCGCAGAATCACAGGACCGCTGCTCGTTTTCGAGCGATCGTTCGACATGGTCGTGACCGATACCGATATTGCGATTCTTGATCCCCAGGCGTTCGAGGCCGTCTTCCGTGACATCGACCTAATGGTCGATCGTGTGCCAGGGTGGACGGAAGCTGCTATTTCGGCGTTGCCCTTCGACAAGGACACAGCAGATCGCGTCGAGGCGCTTGCTGAACACGACAAGCGCCTTGTGAAAAAAATCCGCGGGCTGTACGAGCGTGGAGTCTTCTCGAAACGCATCACAATCAACGAACTGAGAAAGGAGATGGAACAGCAGAAACTTGACGTCCAGCGTCTTATCAAGAACGGCAAGCTCACCCTCGATGACGACGATATCCCCACGCTGCTTGAGCTAGTGGACGAGAAGCTGTCCATAGGATGGCGCACCGAGACGCCGTGGGTGATGGGCACCCGCGCGAGGCGCGCATAAGGGCTGAGGGAGATCAGCGGAAACTCACAACGCTGGGCTGCCGAGGAACGCGAGCTACGCACTCCCGCGCTGCGAGGTCGCCAGCTCATTTGCATTCGACGTTGCATCGCAACGCTCGCCCCCATGGCGCGTAAGGTGCGCAACGCAAGCAGGCAGAAAACTGCGCTAATGGTTGCGGAAAGTCCCGGTGAGGTCGTGCGGTTGCCTAATCCCAGGGGTCGCTTTGGGGGTCGGGCAGCCCCAGCAGCTCGCGGTCGAATCGGCGAAACGCCCGAGTTGGTGCATCGAGTATCGCGAGCGGAGCCGCAAGATCCGGCGGGAGATACTGCTGTACCACCCAATTGTGGAAGCTAGCCATCCACTGATACTTCGGCCCGATGCTCTCGTCTGTACCGAATTGTGCGAGCCGCTCAAGGATCAGATCCCGATGGTGTTCCAGCGGCTCGATGGTATCCCGTTCTTCCTCCACGGAATACGGAAGGTCGCCCAGATAGTTCACGAACACCCGCTCGTCCTCGTCGACAGCAAGCATAGATTCGTACGTCGACAAGTCCCCCATGACAGACTCTCCTACCGCGCGCTTCAGAGCCTCGTCTCCGAGCACGACGCGAGGGAAGATGGCGACTTTTGACTCTAGAGAGTAGGCACTGTTGAGCGCAGGGCCGAAGAAGAATTGCGCGTCAGCGTAGAACTGGCCGATATCGATCCCGCCGCGCGACGCAACGCCTTCTAGCATCAGCGCGAGCTGCACCCAAGCTGTCGTGATAACGACAGACCCAAAGCCGCGGTCCAAGAGCTGCTCGCCGTCATAGCCTATCTCTTCGTCGGCAAGGCGAACCCCGACGAGCAAGTTGTCCGAGAACCAGCGAGCGACCTGTGGGAGGTCTTCGGAGAGAGAGGCAAGTTCATATGCGCGGCTGACTGCGCGCCTCGTCCGCTTGAGTTGCGCCAGGGGATCGCTCTCCGCGAGAGCCTGTGTTCCCAGCTGGTCCAGGAAGAGCACAACTGCTGCCCGGAGACGAGGCTCCTGCTCGTCATCCTGGTACTCGGCGTACTCGTCGTCGAGAACGGGGGGACCCAGTAGGCCTCGGGCCTCCCATTGTTCCTGTTGTTCTTTCGCGTCCATCTCGTGGATTGTTACGTGTTTAGTCGCGTCGACGTTGTGTGCCTCGTGGCTACTCGCGGTCGCCGGCCCAGCGCTATCTGATCGCGCGAGGAACGCGTCGATGTGCTCGCCGTTCGTGCGCGCTCAATCGCCCAGTGCATGTCGCTAGGTCGAGTCACACGGAACGATGATTTGCCCGCACTCGGCTAGAACCGTGGAGAACGGCTCTTGCTTGCGGCGCCCGAAGTATCCTCAGCCGATTTCCACGGCCGGCGCGACCATCACCGCATGGTTTGCGCACAGCCAAGCTTCGCTCATGACAGTTGTCTGCGGTACTACGCGTCGAGCACTCGACGTGCGCAGGCCGCGAATTGTGTTGCGCTGGCGCGTTCGAGGGCGTCGATGAGTTCGGTGATGCTGCGGCCGCCGGCCCACGCGCGAGCCTGCGCTTCGAGGGTGTCGAGGACTGCTGAGGGCTCGCGGTCGAGAAGCTGGGCCAGGAACTGGTCAGGGTGCATGGTCGTCACGCCGATGTTTGCGAGTTCGTCGCGGAGATAGCCGCGGTCAGCTGTGAACAGATACCTGGCTTCTGAGGCGACCGCGAGCGCGCAGATGTGTCGGTCATCGGGATCGGTCGTCAGGTCGGCGAGTGTGTCGTCGGCGAGCGCATCGCTGATGTCCACGCGGCCGGCCGGAAAGGCAGTTTGCAGGTAGCTGACCCATCGCTCGGCACCGTTGGCAGGAAGACCCTTGCGTGTCCGCAGTACGCGGGTCGCCTCGTCGATCAACTGATCGCTCCACACAAGGTCCAGCTCGCGCATGCTTGTGGCAATGCGGCCCATGAGCTCATAGAGAACGCGCGAGTAGAGGATGTCTGCGTCGAGGATCGCGCGAGGCGGATACTGGTGCGTCACTCCGCGGGTGCGCCCATCGCATCCAGCTCGCGTGACCAGTCGTCGGCCTGCTGGGCACTTGCTGCGCGTCGCTGCTCGAACGCGAGGATGGAGACGTAGGGAACCCTCCAGTAGCTGGACCCTGCCATCTGCTCGCCATTCAGCTCGCCATTTCCGATCAGGCGCATGACGTGCTGGCGTGAGAAGCCGAGACGCTCCGCTGCCTGCTGCGGGGAGAGCAGCTCTTGCTCCTCGGCGACCGTGACCGTGATGTGCTTGCCCTCGCCGAGCAGCCGCTCGATCTCCGACGTCACCTCCGCCGCCTGTGCTCGCTCATTGGGATCCAGCCGCATCGTCTTCATGACCCCAGGCTAGCAAACCTGCCCTACCTGCACATGGAAAGTGCCGTGGGTCGTAGTCGCTGCGTACGCCAAGCGTTCGCAGCTCACCCAGCAATCGGCTCTGGCAAGCTAAGTTTCGCACCCTTGCGACCAGTATCGCCCACCACGAAAGCCCTGCTCATGTAGGGTTTTGATGCCCTAACGGCCCGAAAAGCGGTGGTCCAAAGGGCTTGGACCGCGCCTGGGACCGCGCAAACGGGGTCCGGACCGCGCCCGGCGCCAAATACGGCCATTTGCAGGCGCGATACGACGACCCTGTGGGCCGGGAATCCTTTGCCTAAATCTGCACGGGAGCGGCCAGCCCTGTGTGGCATCTGCGTCGGTTGGGGCCTGTCTGGCCTAGTCGTCGGCCGTATCGTCCGATGCGGCTGAGAAAGTACGCGCATGCCTACGTCCACAGCGGTGTTCGAACTATCGGTATCTATTGGCGGCAACTCCTTCTCCGCCTCTGGGAAGCATGATCTAGTCCTCAAGGCGTTCGAGGACTTCAAGGCGCTCACCGGCGGTAGTGCGGGCGATCCAACCCCGACGAAACCGCGCGGGTCTACAACGAAAACGAAATCGAACGGCGGTGGCGCGAGCTCGCCATCAACCGACGGCTTCCCTTTGCCGGCCTATGTGAAAGCGATCAAGCTGGTGGGCAACAAGGAGCGGGCGACCGCAATCCTCGCCTGGGCTTCCGAGAACGGCAAAGTCCGACTCACCACAAGAGAAATCGAAGACCTCTGGAAGACGACGCACTTCAAAGTCGCGGGCAACCTCAAGCGCGACCTTGGCCTTGCGGCTAAGGAGGGTTGGGTCGCGCGTGAGGGGAAAGGCTCCGATCAGGCGTGGGTCATTCACGGGTTCGGTAAGACGACGTTGGCGTCGTGGGGCGAGCCTGCCGCTGACAACAAGGGGTAGGGCATCGATTCCGTAGGACGCAGGCTTCAAGGACTGGCGACCGCGGAGCAGACATTGACAATGGCACGCCTCGCTCAGGCTCGGTCCGAGGCGGGCCTGTTCGCGCCTGCGGCTGTCGATGTTCTGTTTGACGACATCGGCCTGCCGCGTCCTGCCAAGACGTCGAGCATCCTTGCGAGCCTAGAGAAAAAGAAGCTGCTCACGCGCGTCAAGAAAGGTCAGGGCGGCGCGGCCTGGAAGCTGACGCCGGAGGGGACAGGGCAGGCCGAAGCGCTCGCGACCGACATGGACCTCGCGGTATTGGTCGCCGAGGCGAGCGGTCCGGGGGCAGCACTCCTAGGCGAGACCGTGCACCCGGTTATCCCTCCGAGCCTCGCGCCGCCCGCGCTTATCAAACCGCTGCACGAGTTTCTCGCGGAGCACCCGTTCGATACGAACGTCTTTGGGATGACGCGCTTTCCAACCAAGAAAGCGGACGGCCAGTCCGACCCGGTAGCAAAGGCACTCAACGCTGCCAAGGCGGTCTGTGAGAAGCATGGGCTTGAGTTCCATCTGGCGTCAGCTCGGCAGATCGTTGACGACCTGTGGCCCAACGTCGCTGCACACATGTGGGGCTGTCGCTACGGGATCGCGTTCTTTGAGTCTGTGACCGACAAGGGTCTCAACTACAACCTCAACATTGAGGTGGGCAGCTGCCTTGTGCTCGGTCGGCGGCTAGCGCTGTTGAAGGACAAGTCGCTCAAGACGATGCCGACAGATTTGGTAGGGCACATCTATCATGACGTGGACCTCGCGAAACCGAGCACGGTGACCAAACGCCTAGACGACTGGATCTCAAGCAACATCGCTTGAGCGGTCGTGCCGTAGCGGTCCAGCGTGGCGGTGAAGCCGCGCGCGCCTGGTCCGGCTGGCGTCAGTCGCGGAAGCGCGATGTCGCGCAGATCGCTCGCGCGGGCGGACTCGTGGATGCAACCCCACAGTCCATCCGCGAGTTGGCTGACAGCGCGATGCTGCTTTCACAGGGCGCACCGCGATCGAGATGAGACGCAAGCCGACAGCGCGAACCTCGACGTGCCGGCCACCGCAGCAGCCTCCCAAGACTGAAGCAGACCCTCGCCCGAGCGTGCGTCAGTCGATTCCAACTGCCGGCGCTGCCATCACCGCATGGTTTGCGCACAGCCAAGTTTCGCCCATGTAACCCGACTCAATGCGAACCGCCGGTACGCGAAAGGTCGGGTCGATCTGATCGCGTGCATCCACGCGGATTCCGTCGATCATGGCTTGGAGTACACCCTTGACGCGCTTGGGGTCGCTGTCGTTGAGCATGGCGTGTCGTCCTGCTGGGCGGCAAGTTCGCTGGCTCGGCGCTCAAGTGCTTTTGCCTGCTCGCTGAGGCTCGCTATGCGCGGGGCGCAGGTGTCCTCGGGCATCGTCCCGGCCTCGAACGCGCGGAAGTAGCGGTCCAGCGTCGCGCGTGTCTCTGTGATCTTGTCCTGTATGCCGGCCAGCTCGGACTGCTGCTCGCCCTCGCGCTGGGCCCCCAGTGAGAGACGGGCATTTAGAAAGTCCAATAGTCAGATTACAGTGCGGCCAATGCGCTACATAGCAGTTGCGCCCACGCCTCTGAGGCATCCCTCTCTATGAGCTTCCTCTCCAGACGTGCGTTCATAGCGACGGTAGTGCTGGCGATGTTTGGGGCAGCGCTTTACACCGGGCAGGCGCGAGCGGCCGAAGGCTCGGACCCTGTGATCGGTCACGTGACCGCGACCGAAGTCGAGGAACACGAAGTCAAGGTGGAAGCGCAGATCAATCCCGGCAGTCTTGAAACCGCCTACGAAATACGGCTGGCATGGCAACAGGCCGATCCGAAGGGCGGTCCAACGAATAACGGAGAACCACCGACAGGAGGCCCACAGACGCAGGCTGGGAAGATCGCCGCGGGCTCTGGCTATCAGACCGTAAGCGCAACCCTTACCGGCCTTCAATGGGGGTATACATATGACGGTGTAGTCGTCGCGAGCAACTCCGCCTGCGGAAAAGCCAAGGGTGAATTCCGGAATCGCGCTTCACATCAGTGGTGAATTTCCCAATGGGCAGGGTACGGGTCGCCAGTACGAATCGGAAACCCCCTGCTGGTACACAAACCTTTCCGAAGAAGAGTCAGCGAAGACTCTCAAAGAATACGAAGCCAAACACGCTCAGGAACTCGAAGCGCAGCACGCCAAGGAACATCAGGAACAGAAAACCAGGGAAGCGGCAGCGAGAGCCGCTGAAGCGACAGCACGCCGGGAACGGGAAGAAAAAGAAGCAGAGACGGGCGGCGTATCGTTGGGTAGTTCGACTGTAATAATTGAGCGCGGAAGGACGACGTTGGTCAAGCTCAAGTGCTTGGGGACCGAACCATGCAGGGGCAGGCTGACCCTCATGGCGACGGGTGCAGCAGCGCGTATGAGCATGGGCAACAGCAAACGGAAGAGCGTGCATCCCCGCGCGATCGGGACGGCCTCTTACTCGATCGAGGGTGACGAAGAAAAGACAGTCGATATGGCGCTGAATCAGGCTGGTAGGGCGCTCATTCGCTCAGTCCGTCGGAGTGTTGATGTGAACTTGGAGCTGCAAGAACTGGCGCTCACGGCGGGTTCTAAGCAGACGATTCGAGTGCGAATTAGCAAGAAACGCTCGTAAGCCGCCGGCCTATGCGGACGCCTTGCGCGCGGCACGAACCCCAGACGGAGAGGCGCTCGGGCACTCCGAGAGCTGGTCGAGCGCCAACCGGGCGGCGGCCTCGCCTACGCCGGGCAGCTTCTAGAGCCTCCGCCTAGGGCGGCCCTCGGCCGCCGGGTCGATGTCCTCTTAGCGCCGTGCGAGCCAGCCGATGTCCAGCAGCCGGGCGGGTAGCGTGATCTTCGTGTTGGATGGACGAGTGTCCGTGGTATGCGTGTCGCTGGCCGGGTCGGTCCATGCCGGCCGTCTCCGCCTGACCATACGATCACCCGGCGCCCCTCTCCCGCAGCCAAGCGACCCGGCGAACGGCTACAGCGTCGTCTACGCCATCGGCCCGGTCGTCTTCTGGCTATGGGGACACAGCCTCACCTCCGGCCCATACATAGAAGCGCGCTCAGACGATGCCCACCAACTCACCTGGCCAGCACTCGGCAACGACAGTCCACTGGCCGCCCCGCCGCACGCTCCAGACCGAGGCTGAGCTACAGGAGCTATCCCATCGAACACCCACAGGTGTCGAACCTCGCGGACTTGCCGAGATGGCCCGACGGCTACCCCAGCTCACGCACTAGCGTTCCGCGAGGGGGCACTGCCTCGGCTCTAATCCGCTTTGTCAAGCGACATTCGCCCGCCAGCGAGCGACGCAAAGCGGTTCGCATTGAGTCGGGTTGGCTCCACTTCGTGAAGTGGCTGCAGATGGGCAGGTTTTTCCAGCTGGGCGTCGCCGATCGTCGCTGATCGCGTTCGATCCTGGCGTCGCGCGGAGCTATGGTCGCTGCGAGACGCCATAAGTGGCCGCGCGCGGCGGCAACCCCCGGGGCCCGGCACCGAGGACTGGGTCGATGCGGCGTCGATTGTCTCGCAGACTCATCGACGTCAAGAAGCTCGGTCGGATCATACACATCGGTCACCGCGTGACCGGTTCGCGGCGCAAGGCCGCTCGGCACCGAGGCGGTGGCTGGGAGGTTCGTCCGGGTCACGCGCGCGAGATGGTGCGCCGTGCTCGTCGGCGTCATGTCCCGCGATGTCATCCGCTACCGTCCATGCCCGGTCATCGTCATCGGGCAGGCTGGGCGCCGTTCGCGCTCCGCTAGTCAGAGCCCGGTCCGAACGGTGATCCGGCCGGCGTCGGCGGCATGCCTGAGAGCCTCATAGTCGCGTTCGTTCTGATCGGCATATACGTCGGCAAAGACGCACATCGCCCGGTCGAACGCGTTCCCGGCTCCGAGATAGCTGCCGATGGCGACCGCGTCGCCTGAGCGTGCGTGAGCGCGCGCGAGGGCCCAGCCGCACAACTCGCCGTAGCGGCCGAGGACGTCCGGGTCGAGCACGTCGACGGGAGCTGAGCCCTTGCCGTCCCACAGCTGACGAACGTAGAAGTCGCGGTTGACGCCGTCGATCCACTCGGTTGTCCGTATCCACCCGAGCATGATGTCGCTCGCCGCCTGCATCAGTCGCTGGCCCTCCACCACGCGCCGTCCGTGGTTCTCGTACTCGCTGCGGCCGAGATACGGCTCCAGCACCGACGCCTGGGCCTCCTTCATCTGCAGAAATAGTGGGTCGCGGTCGTTTCGGCCGAGCATCAGCATGATCCAGGCCCGCGTGCCCACGCTGCCCACCCCCACGACCTTGCGGGCGGCGTGGATGTACCGGTATCGCTCAAGGAGCGCCCGCCGGTCCCGTGCCAGGGTGCGGCGGTAGTAGTGCATGACGGCGTCGACCGCCCCGGCGAGCGTCTCCGGGTCATCGGCGCGGGCGAGCGCCTCGATGGGGACGATCAGCGGCGGGTCGTGGACGATCCGCCGCTGCCCGTCCACCACCCGTGTGAGCTTGGCGAACGCACGCAGTGAGTCCTTGGCCCGCGCCTTGGCGATATTGCGTTCAAAGTACCTGAGCTGCTTCCGGTTGACGCGCGATGCCCACTCCCGGACGATCTCCTCGAGGTCCCGATCGACGTGTACGTACCAGAGTTCCATTGTGCGCAGCTCCGCGAAGCTGCGCATGGCCTCCCGGTAGGAGCGTGCGACGGCGAGATCGATGGACCGCCGCGCAACCCGATCGAAGCCGCGATCGCGTGCGGCGACCTCGAAGCTGGCAACCAGGCGCTTGACGTCCCACTCGAACGGGCCGGGGAGCGTCTCGTCGAAGTCGTTGATCCCGAACACGAGTCGGCGGTCCGGACCGGCGAATGTGCCGAAGTTGCCGAGGTGGGCATCACCGCAGAGCTGGGCCTTCAGGCTCGTACGGGGCTCCTGGGCGAGGTCCCACGCCATCACGCACGCGGCCCCCCGGAAGAACGTGAACGGCGAGACGAGCATGCGGCCGTACCGGATAGGGATCAGCTCCGGCAGACGGGTGCTTGCCTGCTCCTCGAGCAGCTCAATCGGATCCGGCCGAGACGGGTGCGGTTGCCAACCGCCATGTCTCGAGCGCGGAACCGCCGCCCGGGCTGCCTTGCCGAGCTCGCGCCGGTCGGCCGTACCGGGGTGGCGGAGCCGGGCCCGGGGGGGCTCCGGCCGCCATCGCGCTACCGAAGTCAACGCGTGCCTTTCAGCGGCCGACCGTCCACGGCCCTGCCACCGCCCAGGCACGCCAGGACGTCACCTCGATCCAGGCGCTGAACCGGCCCCGGTCCCGCTGAGGGTATGGCGCCGACGCCCTCCAGCTGCAAGGGTTGGGGTGATTACGCCGGGCCGCTTCGACAACCTGATCCTCGGTCTCGTTAGCCGTCGTCTCTTGACTGTTGAGAAACACATTCCGCGTCACGATGCTCACCAGCCTGTCTGGTGCGAGAAGGTGCAGCTAGAGACGTCGGTAGGCCCTCAGATCGCCCGAGCAAGCGGCGCCGACTCAGATTCGTCCCCTTTGGAGCCTCTTTACTGAGTGCAACTAAGCTTTGGCTTCGCGCGCTGAAGGGCTTAGGTATCTGAGATTTGGCGCGGAGGCTGCTTTGAGGTAGCCGCGAAGGGCCTTTGAATCAGCTCGCATGCGGTCACGCCCTCGGTCTAGGCGCCCTCGGAGGAGCTCGCGCCGGAGCTCGGGGCCTGGCCGAACCAACTCGACCCGAGAACGAGATGCGCCTCGCGGCGGCGTGATCACTGCACTTGACGTCCTCCTGCTCTACCAACACTTCTTCATGAGCCGAAGCTTCATGTCGAGGTCCTGGCATGCAGGCAACCGGCCGGGGCCTCTTGAACGGGACCGCTGCCGCTCTATCAACAGGGGAGCGTCCGCGGGATCCGAGAGGAGGTGGTGTGGCGAGTCGGCGTCGGTCGATCCCGGACCACCGACTCGGTGGTCGCAGCAGCGATGCAAGGCGGACATAAAGGCGGCGGTCGCCCACGCCGACGTCCAGCGTGTGAGGCGAGCGGCACTGGTCTTTTCCCCCGCGCGCTCAGAGTTTCGGCGGCAGATCGGCGCGCCGGCACACGCACGAGATGAGGTGATCGCATGAACCCGAACCGGCTGACGGTGAAGACCCAGGAGGCGCTTCACGACGCGCAGACCAAGGCGCTGCGCTACGGACACGCCGAGCTCGACAACGATCATCTGCTGCTCGCCTTGCTCGACCAGCCAGAGGGGCTGATCCCGCGCCTGCTTGCACGGGCCGAAGCCGACACGGGCTCGCTGCGCAGCGCGCTGGAACGCGCGATCGAAGGCAGGCCCAGCGTCAGCGGGCCAGGGGTCGGCGAGCGTCAGCCGGCCATCTCACGGGCACTGTCGCAGGTTCTCGACGAGGCCGAAAAAGAAGCAGAGCGCCTGAAGGATGACTACGTCTCGGTTGAGCACGTCCTGCTTGCCATGCTCGGCTCCAGCCAGGCGGGCAACGCGGGACGGCTGCTCGAAGAGCAGGGCGTCGAGCGCGAGCGGCTGCTGGAGATCCTCACGGAGGTGCGCGGTGCCCAGCGCGTGACCAGCGCGACGCCCGAGGCGACGTACGAGGCGCTGGAGAAGTACGGCGTGGATCTCGTCGCGGCGGCCCGTTCCGGGCGACTGGACCCGGTGATCGGCCGCGACTCGGAGATCCGCCGCGTGATCCAGATCCTCTCCCGCAAGACCAAGAACAATCCGGTGCTCGTCGGCGATCCCGGCGTGGGCAAGACGGCGATCGTCGAGGGCCTGGCACAGAGGATCCTACGGGGCGACATCCCCGAGGGGCTCAAGGAGAGGACGATCTTCGCCCTCGACATGGGATCGCTCGTGGCCGGCGCCAAGTACCGCGGGGAGTTCGAGGAGCGGCTGAAGGCCGTGCTGGCAGAGGTCAAGGCCTCCGAGGGCCGCATCCTGCTGTTCATTGACGAGCTGCACACGGTCGTCGGGGCGGGGGCGGCCGAAGGCGCGATGGACGCGGGCAACATGCTCAAGCCGATGCTGGCCCGGGGCGAGCTGCACTGCATCGGGGCCACGACCCTGGCCGAGTACCGCAGCCACATCGAGAAGGACGCGGCCCTGGAGCGCCGCTTCCAACCGGTGATGGTCGACGAGCCGACCGTCGAGGACACGATCTCGATCCTACGTGGGCTGCGGGAGCGCTTCGAGGTGCATCACGGCGTGCGCATCCAGGACGCCGCGCTCGTCGCGGCAGCCACCCTCGCCCAGCGCTACATCAGCGACCGCTTCCTGCCGGACAAGGCCATCGACCTCGTCGACGAGGCGTGTGCGGTGATTCGCACCGAGATCGACTCGATGCCCCAGGAGCTCGACGCGATCACCCGCCGCGCGATGCAGCTGGAGATCGAGGAGGCTGCGTTGACGAAGGAGACGGACAACGCCAGCAAGGAGCGCCTGGAGGCGCTGCGCAGGGAACTCGCCGATCTGCGCGCCCAGGCCGACGCCATGACCGCCCAGTGGGAGGCCGAGCGCAACGCGATCCACAAGCTCCAGACGCTGCGCGAGGAGCTCGAGCAGGTGCGCCGGGAAGTCGAGGAAACCGAGCGCAACTACGACCTCAACCGCGCAGCCGAGTTGCGCCATGGGCGGCTGCCCGAGCTCGAACGGCGGCTGCGCGCCGAGGAGGAGCGGCTCGGAGAGAAGCAGGGAGGAACGCGCCTGCTGCGCGAGGAGGTGACCGACGACGAGATCGCCGAGATCGTCGCCCGCTGGACGGGCATCCCCGTCGCACGGCTGATGGAGGGCGAACGCGAAAAGCTGCTGCGCCTCGACGAGGTCCTGCACGAGCGGGTGATCGGCCAGGACGAGGCGGTTCGGCTGGTGGCCGACGCGGTCATCCGTGCGCGCGCGGGGATCAAGGATCCCCGCCGTCCGATCGGCTCCTTCATCTTCCTGGGGCCGACCGGTGTCGGCAAGACCGAGCTCTCGCGGGCCCTCGCCCAGGCGCTCTTCGACTCAGAGGAGAACACGGTGCGCCTGGACATGTCCGAGTACCAGGAGCGCCACACCGTCAGCCGCCTGATGGGTGCGCCGCCCGGCTACGTCGGCTACGAAGAGGGGGGGCAGCTGACCGAGGCGGTGCGCCGCAAGCCCTATTCGGTCGTCCTCTTCGACGAGATCGAGAAGGCGCATCCGGACGTCTTCAACACGCTCCTGCAGATCCTCGACGAGGGCAGGCTGACCGACGCCCAGGGGCGCACCGTCAACTTCCGCAACACGGTGATCATCATGACCTCGAACATCGGCTCTCTGTACCTGCTCGACGGGCTCACCGACAACGGCGAGATCAGCGACGAGACCCGGGATCGCGTGCTGGCCGAGCTGCGCGGGCAGTTCCGGCCGGAGTTTCTCAACAGGGTCGACGACATCGTCCTGTTCAAGCCGCTCACGCTCGCCGAGATCGAGCGCATCGTCGGCCTGCAGATCGACGATGTGCGCCAGCGTCTCGCCGACCGGCAGCTGAGGCTGGAGCTGACCGAGGCGGCGCGCGAGCTGATCGCGCGCGAGGGCTATGACCCGGTTTACGGTGCCCGCCCGCTGCGGCGCTTCGTCCAGCGCGAGGTCGAGACGCGGATCGGTCGGGCGCTGATCGCCGGGGAGATTAGCCAGGGCGCTCGCATCATCGTCGACGTCGAGAACGAGCAGCTCGTCGTTCGCTGGACGCGGGCCGAGGCCGAGCCTCAGCAGCCAGCCGCGGTGGCGGCCTGAACAGCGCGTCATGAGCGCAACGGCGTCCCTCCTTGCCGACCACGCCAGCGAGACCTTCGGGGCGACGAAGATCCGCCTGGAGGACACGCCTCGGGACGCGCATTCAGCGCTGTGAAACGACGACTTTCCGTTGGAGACCCTGTGCGGACGCCGTGGCAGGGGCGAGCAGCACGATCCGCCCGCCGGCCCGCAACTCGATGTCTGCGCGAGGGGGGACGAGTTTGGGCCCTTCGCTGGCGGCGACCACGGTGGAGTCGTTCGATCCCTGCAGCGTGTGCTCATCGTGGGAGAGGACCGGCAGCCCGTCGTGGCCGTAGAGCACAAGTTGGCGCAGGGCCTGCTCCAGATCCTCGTCGTCGAAGAGCACCTGGGGGGTCGCGTACGTCGATCACCGTGCCGACGAGCGTGGCCAGCATCTCGCGCGACACCGCGGCCGGCTCCGGCTCGAGCTCCGCGGATACGACGAGTGCAGACGACCGATCGTCGTCGGTGACCGGCTGAATCACCTCAGCGACGGTGACGGTCGCGAGCGCGCTTGTGGCCTTCGGCTGCTCGATGTCGATGCCGCGGCGCAAAAAGCTTGGTGGTGTAGATGGAGCCGCAGGTGAGCTGCTTGCTGGTGGCGGCGGCGATCCCGCAGGCGAGCATCACCGGGAGCGTCAGTGTGAAGTTGCCCGTCATCTCGAGCACGCTCGCGATCGCGGTCAGCGGTGCCTGCGTGGCGCCTGCAAAGACGCCTCCCATCGCGATGATCGCGTACATCGCGGCCGGGCCGATGTCCGTTCCAAAGAGGCTGACCTGCCGCGAGTGGCGCCGCCTGGCGGATGCGCGAGGAGGGCTCAGCCGATGGCGTCGACTGCGGAGTCGGCCCAGCGGAGTGCTTCGAGGTAGGTCTCCGCGAGCAGCTCGGAAGCGCCAGCCAGCGCCATCGCCAGTACGAAGTCGCCTCGCTCGTAGGCGATAACCGCAGCCAGCAAGCGGCCAAGCTCGCCGACACCGCCGAGGAGGGCCGATGCCACGTTCTCACGTAGGGGCAGTTCGCCGAGGATCGCCTCGATGGGCGCATTTGTGACGGCTTCGGCGACCGAGAACAGGCCGACGGTGAAGGCCTCCTCCGGGTTCATCGACGCGAGCCGTCGGCTGAGCTGCTGAGACATCCGCGCCCGCGTCAAGGCGGTCACGAGCATCTCGGCCGGGGCCTCGGGGACGTTCGCCAAAGCTGCGATCAGGGCGAACTCGCGCACCGCCACCGTCCCCAGCCACGCTAGGGCCTCGTGGACCGACCCGACCCGACGAGGAAGCGCCATATGGCCCGAGTTGGCGTAGCGCAGCAGACGCATGCTTAGCCCCGGGTCTCGCGTGATGATGGCCACGAGGCCCTCGAAGTCATCCGTCGACGCGAGTTCGGCCATCGTCCCGATCGTGCCCAGGCCGGCCTCGGCTGCGGTGCGCATCGACCCGGCGGTCGGCCGCAGGAAGAACTCGCCCTGGAACAGGTCGAAACCCAGCCGGGAGCAAGTCTGAAAGGACCGACGGGTGTTTACGCCGGCGGCCACCAGTTTTCGCGGACTGGAGCGCTGGCGCACCGAAGCGACGAGCTGTTCGAGCCGATAGGCGGAGTGAGCCTCGACCTCGACCACGACCGTCTGGACCCGCTCGAGCAGCGGCCCGTTTACGGCGGCGAGCTCAACGGCGTCCAAGGCCAGCCGGAAGCCACGCATGGCATGACGGTCGATGGCGTCCAGCAGCTCATCGTTGACGGCCTCTGTCACCGGCAGGCAGAGGACGACCCGATCGTGCGGCAGCGAGAGAGCGCGCCGCTCGAGGAGCTCCTCGAGCGAGACACTCACGATGACAAGGCCGCGTGGAGCAATTGCGTGCAGCTCCTCGGCCAGCACCAGCTCGGTATCGGCGCACTGTGGCATCGTGGCCAGATAGCCGCCCGGTGAGCCAGATCCGTCCGCGCCGGACAGGAGGCGGTGGCCGACCAGATCCTCGTCGGCGTTGAAGAGCGGTTGGCGAACCAGGCAGACCGCTGTAGGACCCCACTGGGACGCCGGCTCTGGCTTCGCTGATTTGAAGACGCGGCTTCGATTTCCGACCATCGCGCGCACACGTTTCTTTCGGCTCGTGGGGCCTGGGGCTTAAGTCAGGCAGACCCTGGAGCGCGAGCTTGTCGCTCGTGGCGAAGCGGCTCGCGTGCTCGGCCGGCGGCCATCCTGGCCACCGGCCGAGTCGCGATGTTCGTTAGTCGACGTCGACGCTGGTCGTCGCCGTGTTGCCGGCTCCGTCCGTGATCGTCACGACCCCTTCCAGGTGCTTGTTTGCGGTGATGGTCGTGCCGTAGGCGGTCTTGCCGTTCGAGAACGTCCACTGGGCCGCGAGCACGTTCCCGTCGCCGCCCTCTCCCGCGGCGCTGAGAACGACGCTTTTGCCAGGCCCGGCCGTCTGGACCACAGCCGCTTTCAGCGGCGTGTCGATCCGTACCGTCTGGGTCCAGCTGTACGTGTTGCCGAGGTTGTCCGTGACGCTCGCCGTCACCGAGTACAGACCCGGGCCGGGGAACGTGTGGCTGAAACGCGCCGTGATCGGCCGGAGTTCGGTGGTGCCGTCGCCGAAGTTCCAGCTGATCATGCCGTCGCCCTGTGTCGCCCCGCTCGAGCCGATCGTGGTCGATGCGGAGTGGGACGCGGGGGCCGCCGCCTTGGCCGAGGCGTAGAAGCTCAGCGTCGGTTCCTCGGTTTCTGATGTGGTCGGAGTAGAACTGGATCCCCGGCTCGGAGAACGCCTGCGGGTTGGTGACATCGGCGGTCACCTGCTCAGGGGCAGGGTCAAGGCCGAAGTTCTCGCCGTCCTGTGCGATGGCGTTGACGGCGTCGTCCCCCACGTTCGGGCCCACGTTGTTCGATTGCAGGTCGCCCTGCATGTGCCCTTCGGGGTACGCGGCGTAGTCCCCGAAGTAGCCCAGCGTGTCGCTGCCCTCGTCGATGACATGCGTGGCTTCGATCCCAGGCGATCCGGCGAAGGCGCGCTGGATCGCTTCCGTGACCTCGGCGAATCCCTCACCCGGGACCGTGGCGTACACCTGATTGCCGATGCGGGCGACGGTCGCCGACGAGCCCACGGTGAGATTTTCGGCGTTGAAGTACGGCGCTTGCAGCGAGCGGTTGATCGTAAAGATCCCGCCGACTTCTTCCCAGTTCCAGGTGCCGCGGCCGTGGTTGCTCTTGGGCTCGCTGAGCGGGCCCGGACAACCGAGCGGCCCATTGGGCTGGTTGCACGACATCGCCGCCAGCAGCCCCATGTTCGTGGCTTCGGTCGAGAACTGCGTGTTGTCGGCGGCCAGCGTGGTGTCGGTGATCGGGCGGGCGTGAGTGAGCGCGCTGGTGATCGCGTTTGTGACGAAAGTGCCCTGCTTTTCGACCTCGCTGTAGTTGGCTTCGTTGCCAATCGTCTCCTGCCTGCCCAGGGTGGCGACTGCTACGACGTTGGTACCGCCGAGCAGCTGGCCGAGACGAGCCCTGACAACCCCGGGGTAGTCGGCGCTCCACTGGTTGTTGCCGGCGACCGTCGGGTCGTATTCGTCGGCAGGACCGGCACGGCGGAGTAGGTGGCGATCGTCGCGCCGGTGCCGGGCTGGCGTGCCCACAGGATCGGCAGCTGAGTATCGACGGAATATCCCGTCGTCTGATCAGTTCCCTGCAGCTGCGAGACCAGGCCCTTGATCGTGCCCGTGGCCGACCCGAGTTCAGCTTCCTGCGTGTGGGCTGCAGCCTTGATCACGGCCTTGACAGCCGCGTCCTTGACGTGGCGCAGGTATGCCGGGTCGGTGTGGCCTCAGAGCCCCATCAGCGTCGGGGCGGCGTGGGTGTGCGTGCTGGAAAGAACGATGTTGGATGCATTGACTTCGTGGCCTTTTGCAGCAAGTGCCGCGGCCGCGTCCGTACGCGCGTCGTCCCCTCCGTCGCCGACATTCGGCGACTGGTATTCGGCAAACCAGCCCTGAGAGTCGACCGTCACGAAGATGACAGCCTGTTTGCCGTGGCCGATGAAGAAGGCCCGCACCTCAAGCGGATCGTGAACTCCGCCGGTGACGATGTAGTTCGACCCGTAGCCACCGTCCGCCATCGGTTTGCTGGGTGAGATGTTGACGACCGAAGTGCCGATTTGGAAGTGGCCGGCTTCGGGCTGAGACCCCTCCGCGTGCGGGGCGGCGGTGCCGGGGGTCGGGGCGTTCGACGCGGCGGATGCCCAGGACGGGCATGCTGCCGCTACGAACAACGCTGCTGTAGCAGCGGCTGCCGCGGCGGTCTTGGTTGCAAGAGACAATGGTTTCTCCCTCCTTAGATGACACGGTGAACGCACGCGAGAACTGCGCGCGCGGCGACTGTTTGGCGCAGCGGGGCTAGCGCCAGATGACTGCGGGCGCGTCTCGCGAGCGACGTGCGCAAACCTCATCGACGGCCGCAGTTGTCACTGCAGCTTCGGCCGCGCCTCGGGTCTGTACGAAGGGCCGTCGAGCAATCTGCTTCACGCTCGACACCGTAGCTTCGGACAGGGGCGAAGTTGCCCCTAGTTTGCGCGCCCAGTCGAAAGATCACCCGGTTGTACGAGGCAGCCGACGCCGGGCGGCGTGCTGAGTCCGGGCGCGGGCCTTGATCCACCCCAACGGTCCTATGCGCCGGCGACAGAGAAGACTTCTACAAATTGGGTACCGGTGCCGGCGTTGGCGGCAAGGCCACGATATGGCCGTCCGCCGGCGCGATCGCCACGAGATGTGCTCGCGTCTTGGCTCCCAGCTTTTCCATGCTGTTCCTGACGTGCGTGCGCACGGTCGCCTCCGAAACGCACAGCTTCTCGGCTATCTCTGGGCTGGTAAGCCCAGCGAGACCAGCGAGACAACTTCGCGCTCGCGGCGAGTCAGCTCGCCGGCCTGCCCGGCACGCGCGAGCTCGTGCGCTCGCTTTCGTCTGATGATCACGACGACGGCAACTCGTTGCCCATCCACGACGGCGGTTCGGGCTGCATACTCGAGCTGGACATCCGAGCCGTCTGCGCGCGTGAAGATGCGTATGCCAGACAAGTCGCGCTTAGAAGCTGTCTCATAACCTTCGTAGGCTGTTTGGCTGGTGGCGCGGACGTGGCTTCGGATCAGGGTGGATTTGCTCGGCGGTCGTGGGGTTGCGTGCGACCCGTGGCCTGGGCGGATCTTTCTGGTCGGCCCGTCGCATTCGTTTGAGCAGTTCGCTGAGGCGATCGACGCAGCGTTCGCGCGTTGGGATCTATCGCACCTGCACAACTTTGAGCTGGGTGATGGCCGGCTGATCGGCTATCCAGACGACTCGTTCGCGCCCGAAATGGTCTGGCTCGACCATGCCAAGTTGAAGGTCGCCAAAGAGATCAAGCTCGGCGAGGAGTTCGAGTATGTCTTTGATCTCGGCGATAACTGGCAGCACCGCTGCACCGTCGAGCCGGACAAGGGCGATCCCTTGGAGGCGTACGGGATCGTGCCCGAGCGGCCGGTGGCGATCTGGGGCTGGGGTTCGATCCCAGACCAGTAGGGGCGGCGCAGCTTCGACGACGATGGAGAAGACGAGAATTGACTCAGGCGTCTGCCAGTTTGCGCTGGCAGACCACGGCGCAGCCGAGCAGCATGAATGCCAGGTGCAGCTCGGGATCGCGCTCGTAGCGGATCCTGAGCCGGCGCAGGTTGTGCAGCCACGCGAAGGTGCGCTCCACGACCCAGCGTTCTTTGCCGAGCCCGGAGCCGTGCTCGGTGCTGCGTCTGGCGATCACGGGCTTCACGCCGCGCTTGCGGAGCTCGCGGCGGTACTTGTCGTGGTATAGCCCCTGTCAGCGAGCACCCGCTCAGCGCGCTGGCGGGGACGCCCCGGCTTGCCGGCGACGGGACCAACCCCGTCGACGAGCGGCAGGAGCTGGGTCACGTCGTTACGGTTCCCGCCGGTCAGGGTGATCGCGAGCGGGATCCCGCCAGAGTCGGTGATCAGGTGATGCTTGGAGCCCGTGCGGGCACGGTCAACCGGCGAGGGGCCGGTGTGGAGCCCCCCAAAAGCGCACGAATATGGCTGCCATCAACAACCGATGTTGACCAGTCGATCCGCCCAGCCGCATTCAACCGCCGCAGCAGCTCCTGGTGCAGCCGATCCCACACCCCTGCCGCCTGCCAGGCGGCCAGCCTGCGGTGCGCAGTCGCTGGCGAGCAGCCCATCTCCGCCGGCAAATGCCGCCACGCGATCCCCGTGAACAACACAAACACGATCGCGTTGAAGCACACACGATCATCCACACGCGGACGCCCGCCACGCGGATCCGGCGGATGCTCCGGGAGCAACAGCTCGACCGCCTCCCACAGCTCGTCCCGCACCCCCCAAACCGAGCCCGCCACAGAGCACCTCCCTCACCGGGGTTATGTCACCCAGAAAAGGTTCGCCCCCCAACGCCCAAAGCCTCCCCCAAGAAGTATTGAGACAGCTTCTTAGCCCAAAGCTGGCGCCACTCGTCTTCCAGCGTTGAACGCTCCGCCGCTGTCAGCAGGTGGCCGAGGCGCGATTGGACAAACTCGTCGCGCGACACGCCGAAGAACTCACACGTCGCTGCGGCGACCGGGTGGCGCGAGCACTCTACGACGCCCCAGAAGAGCCGCTCCCAACCGACCGGCTTTGACTGCGATACCAACCCGGAGAGAGCATCGCACAGATCTGGGCGGTCCGCCCACCCCGCGGGGGAGCCGGAACACGGTCCCGCGCGGCTCTCACTCCTCGTCGATGAACGAGACGATTTCTTCCCGCACCTTGCCCCAGTACTCAAACGCGTGCTTGGCCCCGCTGAGCACCGTCAGGCTCGCCGGGCAGCCGGCGGCGCGAAGCGCGGCGAGCATTTCCTGCGCCTGCGCGACGGGCACGGGGTCGCCCTTGGAGGAGAACAGCTTCCAGGTGGGGCACATTGCGACGTGCAGCGCCGGCGACCATTCTTCGGCGAAGCTCTGCGAGCACGCCGTTTCCAGGCAACCGAGCGCCTGTTCGACGTCTTCGCCGATTTTTTCGACACGCAGCTTCGCCCCGATCAGCGCCGAGAGGTTGCTCAGCCCGGACAGCACCACCACCGCGCGCACGGGGATCCGCTCTGCCGCGAGCTCGACCAGGTTGCCGCCGGCCGAGCCGCCGAGCAGGATCGTGTTTTCGGGGTTGCCGTTGTTGGCCCCGGCGTTCGCCTTGGCGTACTGGATGGCGTTTTCGATGGCGTCCGGCTCGAGCGGGAACGCGGGCGTCGACGGCGTGTCCTGCGGGTAGTCGATGTAGAACACAGTGAAACCCTGGGCCTGCAGTTCTTCGGCCTCTTCGGTGCGTTCGGTGTGGACGTGCTGGACTCGCCAGCCGCCGCCGTGCACGAGCACCACTGTCGGGGCGCCAGGCTCGGCCGCGGGATACACGGTGAGCACTTCTTCGGGCGACGGGCCGTAGCTGGCGCCTCTGGGAAGCGAGAGCTTCCGCGCCTGTGCGGTGGCGGGCAGCACGACCAGGATGAATGCGACAAGCAGGAACGCGCGCCTCATAGGCGCGGACATCCTACCCGGCGAGCGCTCCTCTCGCATAGCCTCCCCCGCGGGGGACCCATCCCCCGCGTCGTCGACAGCGGCGTCACGGCTGGTAGCGCGGCGGCTCGTGGCTTGCGCGCGTTCCAGGCCCGGCTCGCGCCGCGCGCTAGCACTGTGACGCAACGGTCTGCTGCTGGAAATGCTCGCGTGAGGACGCGGCGGGGACGAGCAGCACGATCCGGCCGCCGGCGCGCAGCTGGATGTCTGCGCGGGGCGTGACGAGCTTTTGTCCCTCGCTGGCAGCGACCACCGTTGAGCCCGCTGGCCAGTGCATCTCGCCGAGGCGGCGCCCGCAGGCGCGCGCCTGTGCGCTGATCGTGATCTCGAGAATCTCATAGCCGTCGAGCGGAGCGCTGGGACGGTGGACTTGCTCGTGCGGGTTCTTGACGGCGAACTCGGCGGCTTCGGCGCCTCGCTCGATGTCGCGCGCCGATTTGTGAGCGCGCTCGACCAATGTGCGCATGACGTCTTCACGCGTCACCCACCCCTGCAACGTGTGCTCGTCGTGGGAGACGACGGGTAGCCCGTCGGGGCCATAGAGCACGAGCTGGCGCAGCGCCTGGTCCAGGTTCTCGTCGCCGAAGAGCACCTGGGGGTCCCGTACGTCATTCACCGGACCGACGAGCGTCGCCAACATCTCGCGCGACACCGCAGACTCGAACTCTGCGAGCGGCGGCAGCGGAGTAGGCCCACCGTCGTCTGTGACGGTCTGCATCACCTCAGCGACGGTGAGCGTCGCCAGCGTGGTTGTGGCATTCGGCTGCTCGATGTCGATGTCGATGTCGATGCCGCGGCGCAGCAGCTTGGTGGTGTAGATGGAGCCGTAGGTGAGCTGCCTGCTGACAGCGGCGGCGATGCCGCACGCGAGCATCACTGGGAGCGTCAGAGTGAAGTTGCCGGTCATCTCGAGGGCGCTCGTAATCGCGGTCAACGGCGCCTGTGTTGCTCCTGCGAAGACGCCTCCCATCGCGATGATCGCGTACATCGCCGCTGGGCCGACGTCCGTTCCGAAGATATGGCGGGCGATGAGCCCAAACGCCATGCCGCCGGCTGCGCCCGTGAAGAGCGACGGCGCGAATACGCCGCCGGAGCCGCCGATCGAGAGGGTGAGGCTCGAGGCAGCTATCTTGCCGACCATTAGGATCACGATTAGCCAGAGGGCTTCGTGGCCGGCGACGATGTTGTCCATCACCGGGTAGCCAACGCCGTACATCTGCGGAAGGGCGAGCAGCAGCACGCCGAGCGCGATGCTGCCGACGGCGGGACGTGCCCACTCCGGGCGACCCTTCCACAGGCGATCGAGATGATCCTCCAGGCCATATAGGAAGGTCTTGAAGCCGACGCCGAGTAGGCCGGCGGCGAGCCCGAGCACGGCGATCAGCAGGTAGGTCGCGTCTGGCGGCGCGACCAGGTTGTGGGGGAAGGTGGAGAAGAACGGCCCGGAGCCGAAGAACGCACGGCTGATCAGATCGGCGCTGACGGCCGACACGGCCGTGGCGAACAGCGCGTCCAGTGAGAATTCGCGCAGCACGATCTCAAACCCGAAGAACAGGCCCGTGAGCGGCGCGTTGAAGGTGCCCGCGATCCCGCCAGCGGCGCCGCACGCGACGATGACGCGCAGGTTGCGCTCCGACATACGCACTTGCTGGCCGACGGTCGAGGCGAATGCGGAGCCGATCTGGACGATCGGCCCCTCACGCCCGACGGAGCCGCCGGTGCCGATGCAGATCGCTGAGGCGAGTGCCTTGACGAGCGTCACCTGCGGGCGAATTCGCCCGCCGTTCTCGGCGACCGCGAGCATCACCTCCGGGACGCCGTGACCGCGCGCCTCGCGGGCGAAGCGCTGGATCAGCGGCCCGTAGAGCAGGCCGCCCAGCACCGGGATCACAAGAAAGAAGCCGATGCCGAGCCACGCCAGGTGCAGGCTCGCCATGCGGCCCTGCTGCCCGAACTGCTGATGCCCGGTCGCGATCCACGTGACCGCATAGACCAGCTCTCGAAAGGCGACGGCGGCCAACCCGGCCCCGCCACCGACCAGCAGCGCCATCACCACCAAGCCGAGCCGCGAGCTACCAAGCCACGTCGCGACCGTGCGCCCTCGCGTCATTGGTCCATGCCCCAGCCGAGCGACCAGTCCTGCTCAGGCACCTCGCCGGCCGCGTCGGCGAAGACCCGCAACGCCCTCAGCGCGGAGGCCCGGTCCGCCTGCGGCATGCGCCGCAGGATGTGTGCGATCTCAGCGCGACGACGACGCGTCACCTCCTCGACCAAGGCGCGACCCGCAGGGGTCAACGAAATGCGCACGCCGCGGCGGTCGGCGCTGATCCTCCGCCGCTGCACAAGTTGCTTGCGCACCAGGCGATCGCACATCCGCGTGGCGGTCGAACGATCCACTCCGAGGGCGGTTGCCAGATCGGCCAGGCGCTGCGGACCGCGTGCAGCCAGTTCGACAAGCGCGCGGTACTGAGGCAGCGTCACATCCTCCGCCAGATCTGCGAGCGATCGCGCGGCGACCGCCACCAGCGCACGGCTGGCGCCCAGCACCGCGTCGACAAGATCGTCGCGACCCGCCGGCGCCTCGACGCCCTTTCCGGTTGAAGTGATTCCATGCACAGTGCGATTATTGCACTATGCACCAACTCTCGGGCGTGCTTCCCAACTCGACGCCGTCGCCGCCAGGAAAGGTTGTCGCTGCGGTGACTGGGCCGGACAGGCCACTGGTCTGCCGGTTCTCGGGCACGGCGCCGCCTTTGGCAGACCTGCGCGGTGACCGACGCTCAACCTGCCTCCGGGAGCCTGTGTCACGTCCTTAGTGAAGACCCCGCGCTCGCCGACGCCGGGAGTTCGCCGCACGCGCACTCGAGCGCTCGCGCAACCTCGCCGTCAACATGGCGATCGTCCACCAGCCACGCGTCGATGTCCGCCTTCACATGCTTTCTGGCAGCTCGCCGACCGGTGGGTCCGCGTCCGCAGCGACGGTGTCACCGGGCCGGAGACGTCAGGGGGGCGTGTTTGTCAGCTTGGGAGCGTCTTGAGTGCGGCGAGGATGTCCTCGACCTCCGTCCGGCCGGTGTAATCGGGGTGGATCTCGACGAACCGCACGACGCGGTTGCGGTCGACGATCAGCACAGTCGGCATCGGCAGTGCGGTGCCGCCGTCCGCGCGTGTCGCGCGGATGTCGACGCCGAGCGCGCGCTGCGCCGCGAGTCCGTTCTCCGACGGCTCGAATGTTATTCCGAGCGAGGAGGCAAGCTCGGCGCCCGTGTCGCTCAGGACGCTGTAGGTCAGGTCGCGCTTCTCCTGCGTGGTGAGTGACGCGTCAGGGGTCTCCGGCGAGATCGCGACCAGGTGAGCTGAGTATGCGCCGAGGCCGGGCAGGAGATCCTGTTGGTAGGTGTGAAGAGTGATGTTGCAATACGGGCACCAGCCGCCGCGGTAGAAGACGATGACGGCGAGACCGTCGGACGTGAGCTCCTCCAGCGTGCGCGTCTCGCCGATGGCATCGGGCAGCGCGAACGGGGCCAGCGTGTCGCCGATGGAGACCGCGCCCGCTGGGACCCCGGCGGCGGCCAGCGCGGCCTGATCGGACTCGAATACGGCGGCTACTTCCGCGGGTAGCTGGCTCGCGGCGGCAGCTTTCACCTCGTTGGCCTGCTCGGCGATAGTTGTCATCGCTGATCGTTCCTTTCGTCGGGATGGACCATTCGGTCCACTGGGGAGCGAGGCTAGCACGGACTGGACCGAGCGGTTCAGTCGTATAGACTCGGCTGTGATGGCGAGCGCTCGGCCGGCAACTGTGAGAGGACGCGAGACGCGAGCGCGGATCGTTCGCGCCGCCGCGGAACTGATCGCTGAACGGGGGGTCGCGGGGACGTCACTCGACGATGTTCGAACCCGATCACACGCGTCCAAGGGCCAGCTCTATCACTACTTCGTCGACCGTGACGATCTCATGCGGGCGGTGGCGCGTGCCGTCAGCGACGAGGTTGTCGGCGGACAGACCGAGCTGTTCGCGCGGCTCGACACGATTGACGGCCTGCGCTCATGGGCCGACGCGCTCGTGACTATCCAGCAGTCACGCGGCGCTAGGGGTGGCTGCCCGATCGGGTCGCTCGCGGGCCAAATTGCCGAACGGGACGAGGGCGCCCGCCTCGCCCTCGGCGACGGCCTCGACCGCTGGGAGTCCGCGATCCGCGAAGGGCTCGAGCGAATGGCAGCCCGCGGGGAGCTGGGACCCGAGGCTGACCCTCGCGCGCTTGCTCAACGGACGCTTGCAGCTGTACAAGGCGGCCTGTTGCTCACCCAGATCCGACGCGATCCCAACCAGCTGCGCTCGGCCCTGGAAGGTGCACTGGAGGCGATCCGCGTCGCTCGCGTCCTGCCGTGATCCTCGGGACCCGCGTCCTCGCGGACGCCCCGGCCCTGATAGCGGTGGCGCCGTAAAAATCACCGAGACGCTTCCGAGGGGACCAAGATCGATCCGTTTCGTTGCTGCCGAGCCTGCGCCGCCGCCAAATCCTCTCCAAGCGGTTGCCTCAGATCAGACGCCTCAGCCCGTTCATCTCTGTGCCCCGTTGATCTTAGGGCTCGTGATCGCCCCTGCCTGGATGTCCCACGTTTCGAGTATGCGACGGTACGTCCCGTTTGCGATCAGTGCCTTGACCGCCGCCATCAACGGAGCCGTCAAGCCACTGTTCTTCGCGGTCGCGAACCCGTAGGGGGCGACCCCGTACGTGCCGACCACTTCAACCGGATTTTCTATTGAAAGCACTGCTTGGTAGTAGGCGAACGGCGAGTCGGCCATTGCCACTTGGGCTCGGTGGTCAGCGACTGCCGCACTGGCTTCGCCCTGGGTCGCATAGGACAGCACGGCTACGGGCCGCTTGCCCGCGTTTGTGCATCGCCGGCTCTGAGCCGTCGCGTCGTCCTGCTGCGTCGTGCCCCTACCGACTGCCACGACGTGTCCACAGAGCTCGGCGAGGTTTTCGATATCGGTGTACGCGTAGGCGCTTGAGTAGAGCGCTGTCCCGGCGGAGTAATAGTCCACAAAGTCGACCGTCTGCTCGCGCTTCTTGGTGTCGGTGAACGAGGAGGCTCCGACGTCGGAGTCGCCCGCGGCGATGTTGGCAAGGATCTTGTCGAACGGCTCATACACGAACTTCACCTTCAGACCCATCAACGCGCCTACGGCCCGCATTAGTTCCGGGTCCATGCCGGTCAGCGTGTGGTCTTCCGGACTGAAGAACTCGTTCGGGGCATAAGTGGGGTCGGTGGCAACCGTCAAGGTCCCCTTGCTTTTGACGGCGTCGGGGACTCGCGCCACGATAGATGCGCTCTCGCCGCTGTGAGTCGAGGACGCGTTGCCGCACCCGGCGAGCGCCAGTAGAGCGAACAGCAGCGGGCCGCCCACGCGGACCAGTCGTTTCATTCGCGGCATATCTCCACAAGCGCAGGGCGCCTGGACCTCGGGCATCACGCGGCGAAGTATCCCGCAGGAGACACTGAGCGGCGCGTCGCCGAGGCAGTTGGCGCACGCCCGGGCGCCGCTGCCTCTGCTTCGCAAAGCCAAGCCGGTGTGGGGCGAACCGCGCTGACTGAAGCTTGGGAGACGGTGATTCTGAGCGTGACGTGTAACGGGCTCGCAGTTCGTGGGACTACCTCGTAGTGAGGGTCTGCGGACACGCCTGGCTGGCAGGGTCGGTATCGGCTTGGCGGGGTTAGCTGATTGCTCGCGTCCACCCCCATCCCGCAAGGAGATGAACAAAATGCTGAATGCAAGCCGTCTCATCGGTGTGAGCGGCTGCTCGCTCGCTGTGCTTGGTGGGGCGCTCGCCCTCTCGGCGGCGAGCGCCTCGGCAGACGGTTTCCCGCAGGGCGGCCATGCGTCGGTCGGCCATGTCTACGTGAACGACAATACGACGGTGGCGAACACGGTCGCTGCCTTTGAACGTCATCACGACGGCTCGTTGACAGCGCTCCCGGGCTCTCCGTTCCCCGCCGGTGGTGGCGGGTCAGGCAAAGGCCTTGCCTCGCAGGGTGCCCTGCAGGTCACGCCCGACGGGCGCTACCTGCTCGCGGTCGACGCCGGCAGCAACCAGATCTCGGTACTGCGAATCGGTTACAACGGTGTGCCGCAGCTGGTCGGGGCGCCGGTGCCATCGGGCGGTATCGACCCCAACAGTATCGCGGTTTCAGGGAACCTCGTCTACGTTGCGAACGCTGGTGCTGGAGGGACGAACCTGACCGGCTTCTACCTGGCACCGTGGGGCGCCCTGTACCGGTTGCCCGATTCGACCGTGGCGCTCCCGGAAGGATCATCCCCGGGCGACGTGCTGTTCAACGCGACGGGCGACAAACTCGTCGTGACCCTGGTCGCCAGCTCGCAAATCGCGAGCTTCGACGTGCGAACGGGCCTCCTCATCGCGGCTCCTGGCTCACCATACACGGGGCAGGGACTCGGTCAACTCGGCGCCGAGTTCGGGCCAGCCAACCCGAACCAGCTGTTTGTCAGCAACGCCCACAACGGGGCGGGCCTCGGGACGGTCTCTGCCTACAACGTGAGCTGGCTGGGGCAGCTGAGCCCGATCGGCAGCTCGCCGTTCGCCGACACCCAGACTGCGCCGTGCTGGGTTGAGATCAGCCACGACGGGCGGTTCCTATTCACCACCAACACGGGGTCGGGCAGCATTTCAAGCTATGCGATCAGCAGCAATGGCGAACTGAGATACCTCAGCACTGTCCAGGCCGGTGAAAAAGGCATCGGCGATGTGGACCTTCGCCTGTCTCCGGACGGCAGGACACTGTTCGTCAACGGCAGCGGCGCCGATGTCGTCGCCGCGTTCGCCGTCAACGGCGGTGAACTCACGCAGCTGCCGAGTTCACCCTCACCACTGCCCGCAGGCGCAGTCGCCTCAGGCATCGTCGTCAACTAACCGCGCCCCTATCTCGTCGGCTCGGCATACCCGTACCGAGCCGACGAGTGGGTGCCGCCGACGCCGGCGGGGCCGATCGCCATAACCAGCTCGCCGAGTCGCTCTAGCGGACACCGGGCGGTCCCGGTTGGCTTGATCGTCGAAGAAGGTCGAACCGGCATCGCGAGGGCAGCAGGACCGCGTCGCGTGACTCGTCGTCACGCTTGCCCGGTGCGCCCAAGCTAGCCTTCCGTGTGTGGTCCCGCCAGGCGGGGCGAACTGTTGCCCCGCCTGGCTCGTAACTGCTGGCGACTGGATCTCGTTTACGCCGTGGCCAGGGATCCGGAGACCTCGGTCACGAGGTTGCGGATCGCCTCGAGCACGATGTCGGGGTGCGAGAGCATCGCGCAGTGGCTACTGGCCACTTCGTAGGTCGTGGCGCCCATCCGCTTGGCCGAGGCGCGGTGCAGGTCGGGGTGGACGCTGTGGTCCTCCGTGGCGACAACGAATGCGCTCGGCTTCGTCCTCCACGCGGTTCCAGCGGGCTTTTCGTCGAACAGGGCCGCGGCGGGCGGGGTCGCTGTCGCCCACACGACCTGCTGTTCCTCCTCGGACAGATCTCCGCAGAAGTAGCCGATGCCGGATGGGAGCATCCAGATACGGCCGTCTGCGACCTCGATTTGTTTGAAGACGTCTGTTTGCGGGAATTTGGCCTGCTGGCTCGCTGCGGTTTCGTCTTCGTCGGGCGCGACCGCGGCGATGTAGACGAGTCCGGCGACGCGGTCGTCGATTCCGGCGCCGGTGATGACGGCGCCGCCGTAGGAGTGCCCGACGAGGATGGAAGGGCTCGAGACCCGTGCGAGCGTGCGGGTCACGCTGTCGATGTCGCTTTGGGCCGTGTCGAGGTTGTATTGGGCAGTAATCACCTCGTATCCGTCGGCCCGCAGCGGGGGGATGAGCTTGCTGTAGCACGAGCCGTCGGCCCAGATGCCGTGGCAAAAAACGATGCTTGGTTTTTTCTGGTCGGACATAGCGAGTTCCTTTCGGTTAGGAGCCGTTTGACTCGGACTCGATCCTGAGCCCTGCCGTCCGCGTTCTCTTGAGTCATGTGACTGCTCCTCGATCCGCGCTGGCGCTTATTGGTGCGTAGCCCAACTGCAATCTCCTCGGACGCCTCTGGGTCGGGGGATTGCAGTCGGGTGACTCATGCCACCATCGACGCCCGAGGTCCACCTCCGAGGCCACGGCGCACCTATTTTCAGCCGCGTTCTCAGCCCCGTTGCTGCCCTGCCCTGCCGGAGCGGCTGAGCTGGTCAAAATGATCGAGCGCTTGGCCCGAGCCGGTGACGACGCACGTCAGCGGCGACGCCGCGAGGAAGACCGGAATGCCGGTCTCCGCGGCCACGAGGTCTGGGAAACCACGTAGCAGGGTGCCGCCGCCGGCGAGGAGGATCCCGTCGCGCGCGATGTCGCCGGTCAGCTCGGGCGGAGTCTGCTCGAGCGTGTCCTTGATCGCCTCGACGATCTCGCGCAGCGGGCCGCCGATCGCCGACGCGTACCTCCTCGCTGCGGAGGTCTGATCTGGGTCGGCAGGCCGGTGATCAGATGACGGCCGCGCACCTCGGTCGTCTCTTCGGGCTGGAGCGCGACCGCCGATCCGATCGCGATCTTGATCGCCTCCGCCGTCTGCGAGCCGATCGCCAGCGCAGTGCTCGACACGCAGGTAGCGCGTGATCGCCTCGTCCATCTCGTAGCCCCCGACGCGCAGCGAGCGAGACAGCGCGATGCCACCGAGCGAGATGACGGCCATCTCGCTGGTGCCACCCCCAATGTCGACCACCATGCGCCCGACCGGCTCTGCGATGTCCAGCCCGGCACCGATCGCGGCCGCGATCGGCTCCTCGATCAGGTGGACACGACGCGCGCCGGCCGCAAGCGACGCCTCCTCGACCGCCCGCTTCTCGACCTCGGTGACCCCCGACGGCGCGCACACGATCAGACGGGGGTGGGCGCGGTTGCGATCGAGCACCTTGCGGATGAAGTAGCGCAGCATCTCCTCGGTGATGTCAAAGTCAGCGATCACGCCGTGGCGCAGCGGGCGCGTCGCCGAGATCGTCGCCGGCGTGCGGCCGATCATCCGCTCGGCCTCCGCTCCGACCGCATGGACACGACCGGTCAGCGAGTCCGACGCCACGACCGAAGGCTCCGAGACCACGATGCCCCGACCCCCGACGTACACGAGGGTGTTCGCCGTACCGAGGTCGATCGCCATGTCGCGAACCCCGAGCGTGGGAGCAAGATGGCGACGAGAAACGTCGCGGCGAGAGCCGTCTCTGCGGAAGCGCATCAGCGACAGACTGTCAAAGCGAGGCCGCGTTGCTCCCGCGCCGCAACCGGACCTGCACGTCATCCGGATGGTCCCCTAGCGTGAGCGAACAGATGTTCGCCAGCTTCTCTCATCCGTTTCTCGACGAGCTGAACCTCGAGCAGCGTGCGGCTGCCACGTATTCAGGCGAGACGCTTCTGATCCTCGCGGGTGCCGGCACCGGCAAGACCACGACGCTGTGCGCTCGCGTCGCCTGGCTGATGGCCGAGGGCGCCCCGGCCGAACGGATCCTCCTGCTCACCTTCACTCGCCGTGCTGCCCGGGAGATGATCGAGCGGGCACGCACGCTCGCCGAGCGAATCGCACCCGACGCGGGCCGTATCGTCGGCGGCACATTCCACTCCGTCGCCCATCGCCTCATCCGCGTCCACGCCACCTCGCTCGGCCTCGACCCAGGCTTCGGCGTTCTCGACGCCGGTGACGCGGGCGATCTGCTCGACCTCGTTCGCCAAGAACACGGACACGCCGAGAGCCCTCGGCGTTTTCCGCGCGCCGCGACGATGCTCGACATCTATTCGCGCACCGTCAACGCCCAGACACCGCTGACGGAGGTCCTCGCCGAGTTCTTCCCCTGGTGTGACGAGCACCATGAAGCGCTTGCGGAGATCTTCCGCGCCTACGGGGCACGCAAGCGAGCCCTCGGCGTCCTGGACCTCGATGACCTGCTGCTGTACTGGCGCGCGCTCGCGCGCGACGAGACGATCGGCCCGCTGATCGCCGGTGACTTCGATCATGTCCTCGTCGATGAGTACCAGGATGTCAACGGTCTGCAGGTCGACATCGTCGCCAACATGCGTTCAACACGCCCCGGTCTGACGGTCGTCGGCGACGACTTCCAAGCGATCTACGGCTTCCGCTCCGCGAGCGCCCGCCACATCCTCGAGTTCCCGAAGCAGTTCCCGGACGCTCACGTGACCAAGCTCGAGCGCAACTACCGCTCGACGACACCGATTCTGGCGGTCGCCAACGCCGTCTCCGCACAGGACCGCGCCGGATTCCCGAAGGAGCTGTGGACAGAGCGCGAGGGCGGCACGCCGGCCGAGCTGACGTTTCCGCATGACGAGCGCGACCAGGCCGTGCTGGTGTGTGAACGGGTCATGGCTTCACGCGAGGAAGGGACGGACCTGCGCGAGCAGGCAGTTCTCTTCCGCACGAACCACGACTCGGACCTTCTCGAGGTCGAGCTGACCCGCAGGCGCATCCCGTTCGTCAAGTACGGCGGACTGCGCTATCTCGAGGCCGCCCACGTCAAGGACTTCATCGCCCTACTGCGCCTCACAGACAACCGAGCTGACGAGCTCAGCTGGTTCCGTCTGCTTCAGCTCCTCGACGGCGTGGGTCCCACCCGTGCGCGCCGCGTCCTCGACGCGCTCTGTGCATCCGACGAGGGTTCACCAGAGCTCGAGCGCTGGCCGCAGGCGAGCGAGCACGTCCCGCCGAGCTCGCGCGAGCAGGCCAACGTGGTGATCGACGCGCTCATCCAGACGGGTGCCGGCTCCCCAGATACCGCGGGTGTCCAGGTCGAGCGACTGTGCGCCGCGATCACGCCCCTGATCCGCCTGCGCTACCCCGACGGCGCCGTGCGGACCTCAGACCTCGATCAGCTTGTCCTCGCCGCCCGCGGCGCGCGGGACGTTCGTCACTTCGTCTCAGAGCTGGTGCTCGACCCGCCCGCTTCGAGCGCCGATCTGGCGGGGCCGCCACACCTCGACGAGGACTACCTGGTGCTCAGCACCGTCCACTCCGCCAAGGGCCTTGAATGGGATGCCGTTCACCTCATCGCCGCCTACGACGGCAACTTCCCCGCCGACATGAGCACCGGAAGCGAGGAGGGGATTGCCGAGGAGCGCCGTCTGTTCTACGTCGCCCTCACGCGACCACGCCGCACGCTCCATGTGTACGTGCCGTCTCGGTTCTACTACCGTCCGAGTGCTCGCGACGACGGTCACGGCATGGGCCAAGCGTCACGGTTCCTGACAGAGACCGTCCAACGTCTGTTCACCATCACGGGCAGCCCGAACGCGCAGCGCCACCAGACCGTCGGTGGCGTGTCGCCGGAGGCGCGGATCGAGGTCTCGGTGGACGCATTGTTCGGGTGAGAAGCGCGAGCCAGGTCTGTCGGCCGTCGCGCTTGTCACGCTGCGGTCTCCAGAATGCTGTCGTTCACCTCGGTGGGACTGGGTGCGCCCGCGGCGTACACCGGCTTACGGTTGAGACGTTTTCGCTGGAAGTCCTCAGCCAGGAGCGTGCCCACCTCGCCGAGCAGGGCGCGCCGGTCGCATCCCGGACGCGCCAACAGCCTGGCGGTGGCGCCCAACAGGCGTGGAGGGGTGAAGACTTGCGAGGGCCGCGAGCGGTGGCTGTAGAACAGATCCAGGAACGTGCCTATCTTGCCCTGCTCCAGCAGTCGCCTCTCGATCTCGGGCACCACCGCGGGTGTCGACCCAGCCTTGCCCATATCGGTCGCGAGCCAGTAGTGCTCGGCGGCGTCCTTGTCTCGCCAGCTGCCCCACGCCGCCATCTCAATATCAATGTCTTGTGCGGACCCATCCAGCGCGGTTGCGATCGCCGGCACGAGCGCGTCGACCTGCCGGAACGCGTCCTGTATGCCCTGGCCAGGTGTTGGGTCCTTGAAGTTGCCGGCGTCGCCGACCAGCACCCAGCCGGGGCCGGAGGCCTCCCGGAAGAACCCCTCCCAGCGCAGCATCCCAAACACCTTCCCGGTCCGCCGCGCGCTAGAGAGCGCCTGCGCCACGGGCCGGCAACTGCATGCGTACTCCATGAAGCTGCCCTCCAGATCCTCCCGAAAGCGAGGGAGGTCAACCAGATCGGGGATCAGGATGACCTGATAGAGGCCGCTGTCGGCGTGCGTCGCGATCACCATCCGGTTGCCCCACCGGTGGAACACGAATGCCGGATCGGACGCGGGCTCGACTCCCTCGAAGAAGGACCAATAGAGGAATCGCTCGTTCGGCGTCACGTTGTACCTGCGGGCTCCGACGAGGCCCGCGATCGTCGAGTTGCGACCGTCCGCCCCTACCACCAGCCGTGCCCGGAGCGTCCTCTCCGAGCCGTTCTGTGCGACCCGCACGCCAGCCACTCGACCCCGATTCTCGAGCAGTCCTGTCACCTTGCTCGCCATCTGCAGATCGGCGCCCGCATCGGCGGCGGTCTGGGCCAGGATCGGATCGAGCAGCAGCCGCCGCACTGATGCTGTGCCGCCGACGTCGCCTGGACGCAGCTGAATCGGGGCCACGAACTCGAGGTCCTCCTGGCGCAGGTCGACGCGGTTGAGGAACTGCACGCCGGTCGCGCGTATCTTCTCGATGACTCCGAGGCGGTTCAGGAACGTCAGTGCCTGGGCCTCGAAGATGTGCGTAGAGAGGGTGTCGCTCGGAAAGCTGGCCTGCTCCACGAGCGCGACCTTGACACCCCGGCGTGCGAGCAGCGTCGCCAGCGGTGACCCCGCGCAGCGCGCACCCACGACGATCACATCGAATTCTTCACTCATGCTTCCTCCGATCTCTCTGTTAGCTGCGAGGCGTGGCCTCGTTGCTAGCGACACTGACCGCCAGAGGGCCGTGGTACATCGGCGAGATGGCCTATTCGAGCCGGCAGCAGTGGCGTAATCGGCGCGAGTGCTGCCGGCGCGCTGGAGCGCTGGGTCTAGAGCTCTCTTCGCGCCACTTGCGCTGCGAGCTCGGCGCGCGAGGAGACGGCGACCTTGGCGAACACGTGGGACAGGTGGGCCTGGACGGTGCGGGGCGAGATGAACAGGCGCTCGCCGATCTGGGGGTTGGTCAGGCCCTCGGCGACGAGCTGTACGACTCGCAGCTCGGCTGGGCTGAGGCTCTCCCAGCCGCGCAACGGCCGCTTGCGTTCTCCGCGGCCGCGCTCGGCGTAAGCGACCGCATCATCGAGCGAGGCCGAGGCGCCTGCCGACCACGCCGCAGCGAAGGACTCCTCGCTGAGCGCCTCGCGCAGCGCGCTGAGATCCGCTTCGTAGTGCGGCTGGCGCACCGGGAAACGCACGCAGCCCAGGGCGACGCGAATGCCGTCTGCGGCGCCGAGCAACCGAACTGCCTGCTCTGTGTTCTGCAGCTCTGAGATGAGCGACGCGAGCGACTCCAGCACGTCCGCGACGCCACCCGGGTCGCCGGCGTCATAGAAGGCGCGCAGCGCCTCGTGCAGCAGCTCCTCAGCTGTGGAGAGCTCGCCGACCTGGCGTGCGAGCTGTGCCTGCGCTTCCAGCGCGTTCCCGATCGCCAGCGGGCTCCCGCTCTCGCGCGCGACGAGCACCGCTTCTTCGATCGCTGCCACGGCCGGTGCTGTCTCTCCGCGCGCGAGCTGGGCGGCTGCCGTGATCAGCAGCGCGCTGACGGTGTTAGAGGCGTAGTTGTTGGCCCGCGTCGCCGGCAGCGCCTCACTCATCAGGGCCTCTGCGCGCTCGAGCTCGCCGGTGGCGTACTCCAGCAGTCCCAGCTGCCACTGCATCAGTGGCGTGGCGCTGTGGGCCATACGCACGCCCAAGGCGATCGCCTCCTCGATGTGCGCTCGCGCGGGCGCCCACTCGCCGGTCCGGGTCATGGCGAACCCGAGGAACGAGAGATCGAGCATCGTGAACAGCGGGTCGCCGAGCGCACGCGACTGCGCGAGAGCCTCCTCCAGCGCCGCCTGCGCCTGCGCGAATCGACACTGCAGGGTCGCGTTGAGGCCGAGCCAGGTGAGCGACTCACGGATACCGAGCAGGTTGCCCGCCGCACGCGATACAGCCAGCGCGTCTTCGAGCAGCGGCGGCGCTGCCTTCAGCTGCCCGGCCATCGTTGCAAGAAAGCCGGCTCCGTAGAGCCCATCAGCCAGAAACCAGGCATCTCCGAGCGGGCGGGTGATGGCGATGCTCTCCTCGAGCACGGGCATCGCAGCCTCCGGCTCGAGCGAGATCAGCGCCCACCCGATCAGGTCGAGCGCTCGACCGACCGTGCGCTCGTCACCCACCTCACGGCCAATCGCAAGCGCCTCCTCGGCGAAGCGCCGTGTCGCCACCCAGTCGGCTGCGATCGTCCCGATGTGGCCCACGGCAACCAGTGCCTTTGCCCGAGGGAGCCCGCTTGCACCCTCCCCGGCGAGCGCCGATTCGAGGTGCCCCCGGCCCTCGCGCCAATGGCCGCGCGCCTCGAAGAACAACCACAGTGCAGCGGCGAGGCGTAGGGCCTCGTCGGCGCGCCCCGCGTCGACCGCCCACCCGAGTGCGGCGCGGAAGTTATCCAGCTCTGTCGTGAGCGGCCCGAGCCACTGCTCCAGGCGCGCCCCGAACAGGTCCGGCTCTGCGGACTCGGCAAGCCGCAGGTGGTAGTCGAGGTGCTGGTTGCGCACGAGCGCCGCCTCGGCGGCATCGCTGAGCTTCTGCCGCGCGTACGCACGGACCGTCTCCAGCAGCGTGTAGCGAGTCTTCACGCCCTGCTCCTCGACCTGCACCAGCGACTTGTCAACGAGGCTCGCGAGCAGGTCGAGGATCTCAACGATCTCCAGGCCACCGCCGGCGCAGACCGCCTCGACGCCATCGAGCGTCCAGCCGCCGGCGAACACGGAAATGCGCCGGAACAGTGTCTGCTCTGCGGCGCTGAGCAGGTCGTGGCTCCAATCGACCGAGGCCTCGAGGGTGCGCTGCCGCGGCAGCGCCGTGCGTGAGCCTCCGGTCAGCAGCACGAAGCGCTCGCGCATCGCGTCGGCGATCTCCTGCGGCGTCAGCAGGCGCGCGCGTGCCGCCGCCAGCTCGATCGCCAGGGGGATTCCATCCAGGCGCCGACAGATCGTCGCCACCGCCTGCGCGTTCGCGTCCACCAGGCGGAAATTTCGGTCGCACCTGTCGCGCGCGATCGCAGAACAGCTGGATCGCTTCGACCTCCGCGAGCGCGGCTCGTGCCAGTTCAGCCTCCGGAACCTGCAGCGACGGAACCCGCCAGCTCTGCTCGCCCTCGACCCCGATCGACTCGCGGCTCGTCGCCAGAATCACGAGACCGGGACACCCCTCGAGCAGCGCGGCCGCCAACTCGGCGCACGCGTCCAGCAGGTGCTCGCAGTTATCGAGCGCGATCAACAACCGGCGCTCGGCGAGCTCCGCCGTCAGCGTGTCGATCACCGGCTGCGACGGGAGCTCGCGAATCGCAAGCGCGCTCGCAACCTCGCTGGCCACCAGTGTCGAATCGCTGATCGGTGCCAGATCCACCCACCACACACCATCAGGGTGATCGTCGAGCGTCTCGGCGGCCACCTGCAAGGCCAGCCGTGTCTTGCCGCTCCCACCCGCTCCGGTCAGAGTGAGCAGGCGCGAGCAGCCGAGCAGCTCACGGACCTCTGCGATCTCGGCCTCGCGGCCAACGAAGCTGGTGAGCTGGACGGGCAGGTTGTTCGGGAGGGCTGACAGCGAGCGCAGCGCCGGGAAGTCGTCGTGTAGATCCGCGTGGCACAGCTGGTACACCTGCTCCGGCCGCGCCAGGTCGCGCAGCCGATGCGCACCGAGGTCACGGAGGCTGACCCCGTCGGGCAGGGCACCTGCCGCCAGCTCGTACGTCGAGCGCGACAGGAGCGTCTGTCCGCCGTGTCCGATCGCTCGTAGCCGAGCACAGCGATGGATCGAGGGGCCGGTGTAGTTGCGCGCATCGCGCAGCACGGCCTCACCGGTATGCACAGAGACACGCACGCGTAGATCCACGCCCTCACACCACTCCTCGCTTCTCATCGCCCGCTGCAGATCGAGTGCGCACGCAACCGCATCCGACGCTCGTACGAACACGCCGACGGCGCTGTCACCCTCGCCCTGCTCCTCCGGAAGCACCCCGCCACGCGCCTGCATGGCCTCGGCGATCAGCTCGTGACAGCGCGCCATCACCCCCGCCATCACCTCGCCCCGCTCTTCCCACAACAAGGTCGAGCGCTCGACATCGGTCAGCAGGAACGTCACCGTCCCAGTCGGGACGATCGCCACGGCGTCCTGGTCAACTCCGCCCGGGGGAATCATGATCGCCTCGCGCATCATCCCAACCCTGTCGCGCCGCGCGGGTCACTACATCGGCCAAATGGCCTATTCCTCCTCAGAACCGCTCGGCACGTCGACGCCACGATCGGGCTTGACGGCGCCGTAGCGGCTCCAGTGACGCTCGGGGATCTCGTCGGGATCCTTGTACCAGTGCCAGACGCAGGGGTCCTTGGAGTAGTCCTCGGGCGGTTCGGAGGGATACAGCGGATAGCCAGACCACTGGATCGGGAGCGACTCGTTCATAAAGCTGCAGTGGGTGCAGTAGAGCGGAAAGCCCTTGCGGTTGAACGACCAGTCATGCGCCTCCTGAGTGACCCCGCCGCCGGGCAGTCCCTCGTAGGCGCCGTTTCGAACCAGCCGCTGGCCCGAGCCGCAGGGGTTCATCGAGAAGCTGACCTTCTCGTGGTCCTCGGTGATTGTGAAGCTGCCAGGGTTGGGTCCCACCCCGGAGCAGGAGTGCGCCCGCCAGGTGGCCGCCAGGAGGCCGACGATCTCGCGGCGGTCGAGTGCGTTGATCGCATCGTGATGGCGCCGCCAGCCGCGGCCCATGCTCGCCGTCCAAGCTTCCGCGACCCCCTCGTCGCCGAGGCGCTGTTGGATGAAGGAGACGAGGTCCAGGACTCCGGCCGCCATCAGGTCGTGGAGCATCTGCCACTCGTGCTTCATCTCCGCGCACAGGCGCTTGGCGCGGTCGAGGTCGCCCTCCTCGAGCGCCTCGATCGCCCGGTCCATCGTCGGGCGGGAGAGTTGCTCCAGCTCCTCGTGCGAAAACCACTGGTCTGTCATTGTTCCCTCCTTCGATGGTGGTCGGGGGACAATTGTGACCGAGCGACGCAGGGCGCTCGTGACGGGGGCGGCGCGGGGTATCGGAGCGGCGATCGCAGCGCGGCTTGCCGCGGACGGCCTGCAGGTGGTCAGACTCGATCTCCGCGAGGGCTGCGACATCGCCATGGACGTCGCCCGCGACGAGTTCCCGCCGCTCGGCGAGATCGACGTCTGTGTCGTCAATGCGGGCGTCACGACCACGATCGCGCCGGCCCACAGAATGACTGCGGAGCAGTGGCAACTCGACATCGACGTCAACCTGACCGGCTCCTTCCGCACGATCCAGGCCTGCCTCGGCGGGATGCGCGAGCGCGGCCACGGCAGGATCGTCGTGATCTCCAGCGTCGCCGCCCTCGGTGGCCTGCCTGGGCAGGTCGCCTATGCGGCTTCCAAGTCGGGCCAGCTGGGGATGGTCCGCACCATCGCAGCCGAGAACGCGTCACACGGGATCACCGTCAACGCGATCCTGCCGGGGCTGGTCGCGACCGAGCAGGTGCTGGCGATGCCCGCGGAGGTGCGTGAACGCGCCCTCGCGGCGGCCCCTTCGGGGCGGCTCGTCGAGCCGACCGAGGTCGCCGCTGCTGTCGCCTTCCTCGCCGGCGAGGAATCGGGACAGCTCACCGGCCAGACGATCGCGGTCGACGGGGGCGCCTCGCTGAACCTGATGTCTCTGGGTGGTTCGCGCCGAGAAGGGATCCAGTCGGGAGATCCCTGAGCTCGCAACGCGTCACCCCTGGCCAGTTCTCAACTCGCTAAGCCGCGTCGACGGCTTTGAGCGCGTCGTCCCACCCCAAGAAGAAGCGTATTTCCCCGATCGTGCCGTCGCGGAAGTCTGAGGAGACCGCGCCAAAGGGCTGGCGTATCGGTACGCCGGAGCCCTTGATCGAGCCGGTCAGCTCGAAGAGGGCCAGGACGCGGTCCTGCACCTCACGAATCTCGTGAAGGTCAAACGCGATGTCATCGAAGTTCTCGGTCCAGAGAGCCATCAGCCTGCGGATGCCGTCGTGACCACGGTAGAGGGAGTCCTCGACCCAGCCAGGGACCGAATACACGACGACATCTGTGGCGTAACACGGCAGCAGAGCCTCGGTTCCCCCAGCTCCGAAGAGCTCAACGGTCTTACGCACCAACTCCACCGTCTCCCGCGACATCGCCGACCCCCTTCCGCGGCGTCGTGGACCGCTCGCTCATCAGACGGCAAGTATCGCGCGCGCCCATTGCCGGCGCCTTGCGAGCCGATTGGCGCCGGAGCAACCGCACAGCCGAGCCCACCGCGCAGGCGAGCGCTAGATTCGCTCGGTGAGCTCCTCGCTGGGGCTGATGCGCAAGGCTGGCGAAGCTGGCTCCATACGCGAAGCCCCTGGCACTACGATTTCGCTGTGCTCGTGGCACTCACAATCACGTGGCTGTTCAACACGCTCGCTCTTTACGTTGCTAGCTGGCTGCTTGCGGGTCTCAGCTACGGCACAGACTGGTGGGTTCCGCTTGTCGCCGGGCTGGTCTTCACGTTGGTCAACTCGTTTCTGAAGCCCGTCCTCGCGGTCCTCTCGATCCCGTTCATCGTCATCACGTTGGGCGTCTTCTACTTCCTCATCAATGTGTTCATGCTGTATCTGACGCACTGGATCGTTCCCCAGTTCGCAATCGACAGCTTCTGGTGGGCGGCGCTTGGCGCCCTCATCATCAGCATCGTCAACGGGATTCTGCACGCCACGGTCGGGCGCCCCAGCGAGCTCGCGGCACGCTGACGGCGCGGCGTTGCGCTCAAACGCCGGACGGCTGGCCGGCTCAGCCGACGATGATGGGCTTGCCGCGACGGTCGCGGTGGGGGAACGCTATTGGCGGGAGTTTGCCGAGCGTCGGAACACTCGGCGGTTTGAAGTCGAGATTAGGCGGCCGCTGACCGACGCATATCGCATAGACGGTCAGACCCGTCGTTCCCGGTCCTTCAAGGGTGGTGATCGTTGCGACGCCCCAACCGCCAGGCACACCGTCGTTGACTGCTTCGGGACCGTCATACGTGATGTATTGCGGTCCGACCTCGACGGCGGTACCGCCGTTCTGGTAGTGCCCTCCACCAGTGGCCACGGTGCCCTGCGGGCAGAGAGCGGCGACGCCGACGAACTTCAGTTCCACTCCCGCGGGGACTTTCTGTGGGCCGCTGCTCTTGCTGACCACGATCACGTCGCTCGCGTCGAGCGTCGCTAGCCCGGGTGCACCGGGCGATCCGGTCGGACCCGTTGCACCAGTCGGGCCGGTGGCGCCGGTTGGGCCGGCTGGGCCGGTTGTATCGAGGTCGAGCGGATGGGCTTCGGTCGCGTTGCAGGATTGCGAGCGGTTCACATAACCGGTGGGGTCGCTCAACACGCTGATCGATCCCGTCGAGTCCACACAGGTCGCGACGGTGGTGCCGTCCTGGGCGTCAACGAACTGGGTGACGACCAGCGTCCCGACCAACACTCCGGCCAGGGCACCTATGAATACCTTTATCCAGCTGCTCTGTCTAATCCATCCTCGCATCGCGCGCCTCGCTGTCTCGAAACTCCGGTGGCCATAACGCGCGGACGAAACGTTGTCGTGGGCGCCACGGTTCGACTCGGAACAGCCGACGCATCGACCTCCCGCTCAGTCCCCTCGCCAACCACACTAGCGCGTTGCCAGACGGGGTGATAGTCCCCGTATAGGAGCGAAACCGAGCCGCGTACTTGTAGTTCGGGAATTCTCCCTCGTTCAGCGAGCCGGCTTACCCTGTGCTTCGATCGCTTCGAGTATCGTCCTCAAACCGCCTTGAGTTCGAGGTTGAGGGCATCAATGATCGTTTCGGTGTCGGTGAGCGTCCTCTGCGCCCGGGCATCGGAGGCGACACCTTGACTGTTTTGGCCGACCTGGAGGACGGACAAGGCGACAAGCTGAATAAAACACTGGCTGAGCCAGACGACCGCCAAGCCGACGACGACCGGGAACAGGTCGAGCCTAAAGGCAGCCGGCGCGGCAAGTAGGGCAATGAAGCAGAAGGTCCACGCGCATCACATGGTGCCTAGGCCTTTCGTAACGGCGGTCGCGACCTTGGCGTTGAAGCCTTCAACCTGAGAGACGGCCAGTTTGATCTCACGAGGACTTGATAGACGGAGAGTCTCAGCAAGGTGCTGATAATGAGGCGTCGCCCGTTTCAAAGTGTGGTCAATACCTCGACGTCATTTCCGTCACCCATCGCGAGGATGCTCGCGTCGAACGTCACCAGGCGCACCTGACGACGGCGGGCAAGTGTGAGCAGGTGCGCGTCCGTCACCTGCCGATAGCCAACGATCGCCGGCACGTCACGGTCGCTCATCGAGACGTCGTCCGTCAGGAAACGATGGTCAGGGCGTGCGCGCAATGCCGAAAGCACCCCGCGTGCCTCAGCGACGCCGATCGCACTTGGAAGCACGATCGGGTTGGACGACACTCGCACGAAGCCGCTCTCTGTGATCGGACATGTCGCCCATCCTGCAGAGCCGTTCGTCGCGAACCATGCGCGCATCGCCGCGTGGTGCACGTGCGAGTCCCAAACCAGCGCGACAAGCGCATTGACGTCCAGCAGCGCCACCGGGGAAAGCTCAATCCTCGTCGAGTGCTCGCCGCACCATCCCCGGCGTAATTGGCGGCGTACCTGCCGGCACACGGATGACCGGCAGCCCGTCGTCAGCCTCAACCCGAGCGGGGGTCAGCCCTCGACGAGCGAGCTCCGAGATGACGGAGCCGAGCGAGCGGTGCTCGCCAACGGCCAGCTGCCGCGCAACCGCGACGACATCCTCGTCGATGTTCAGGGTCGTGCGCACGAGGTGATGCTAGCGCATCATCGCATCAACGGCCCTCGGCTCCTCCCGAGGGATGGTCGAGCTCGCTGCTCGCGGACTCACGAACGCCGAAATAGCCGATCGGCTCGTGCTCTCGAGACCAACCGTGGAGACACATGCGGGTCCGCGCATCCCAATAGCGAAAAGCAACTAGACGCGTTATGATCGCCGCTCTGCTTGGACGACGAGGAGGAGACGGCGTGAGTGCAGCAGCGAAGCGAGAGACGGCATGCGAAACAGCGGTGACGGTCGAGCGCAGGGGGCATGTCCTGCTCATGGGTCTCAACAGACCCGATAAGCGCAACGCTTTCAACCTCACGCTCATCGACCAGCTCGCGGCCGCCTATCACGAGCTCGAGGAGGACGACGAGCTGCGCTGCGGCGTCCTGTTTGCGCACGGGGACCACTTCACCGGTGGCCTTGACCTGGCCGAGGTCGGCCCGGTGATCCAGGAAGGCGAGCTGAAAATGACAGGCGAGGGACGCCGTGACCCTTGGCGCAAGGACGGTATCTGGACGACGCCGATCGTCGCGGCGGTGCAGGGTTGGGTGATGACGCTTGCGATCGAGCTGCTGCTCGCCGCCGACATCCGGATCGCCGCCGAGAACGCCAGCTTCTCGCAGATGGAGATCAACCGTGGCATCTACGCGTTTGGCGGTGCGACGATCCGGCTCCCGCGTGATGCCGGTTGGGGCAACGCCATGCGGTGGCTGCTAACCGGCGAGGTGTACGACGCAGACGAGGCATTTCGGATCGGCCTCGTCCAGGAGGTCGTGCCGGTCGGCAGCGAGCTCGACCGGGCGATCGAGCTGGCGGAGGCGATCGCCACCCGGTCAGGACCGCTGGGGGTCAAGGCGACGCTCGAATCGGCTCACCGTGCGCGGCTCGAGGGCGACGAGGCCGCCTTCGCCCGCCTGGAGCCGGACATGATCAGACTGTTCGAAAGCGAGGACGGCCGCGAGGGGCTCGCGTCGTTCGTCGAGCGCCGTGAGGCAAGGTTCACCGGGCGATGAGCGCCACAGACCCGAAGGTCACCTTCACGCAGGACGGAGGCCTCGGCACCATCACGCTGCACAACCCGCCGATGAATCAGATCGGCACAGAGCTCATCGCCGACCTGACTTCCGCGATCGAGCAGGCCGAGCAGGCACAGGGCCTGCGGGCGCTGATGCTCAAGGGAGACGGGCAGGCGTTCAGCGCCGGTGCCGAAGTCCAGCTGTTCGTCGGCCGCGACGCCGGCGAGATGCGGCCCCTGGTCGCATCGTTCCTTGACCTCGGGCGCCGGATCGAGGCCCTGCCGTTCCCGACACTGGCAGTGGCGCACGGCGTCTGCATGGCGGGCGGCTTTGAGCTCGCGCTCTTCTGCGACCTGATCTGGGCCGCGGAGGGAACGGTCGTAGGTCTGCCCGAGTCGAGCCTCGGCATCGTGCCTCTCGCTGGCGGCATCGAGCGTGTCGCTGCCCGCGCCGGTCTCGGCAGGGCGCGTTCGATCGCGCTCGCCGGCGGGCTGCACAAAGCTGAGGAGTTCGCCGGCTGGGGTCTCATCGACCGCGTCCTGCCCGCGGTGGAGCTGGACGAGAAGGCGGAGCGCTTCGCGCGGAAACTCGCAGACGGACCCACGCTCGCATACGCGGCGATCAAGGACATTGCAGCCGCCTACACACGAGCGGGGATCCCGGCAGCCGACGAGCGCCTGCTCGACGCCGCCGTTGGCCTGTTCGACACCGTCGACGCCCAGGAGGGCATCAGGTCGTTCCTCGAGTCTGGCCCCGGGCACGCCGTCTACCGCGGCAAGTGAACGCGCGTAAGCGCCAAGGGACGGCTTGGCGCCCGCGCCGTCGTTGCTGACCACTACGAAGGGAGAGGCATGACAACCACAGTGCTCGACCGGTTTCGACTCGACGACAAGGTGGCCGTTGTCACCGGCGCATCCTCCGGGCTGGGGGTCGCCTTCGCCACGGCGCTGGCGGAGGCGGGAGCGGATCTCGTGCTCGCGGGTCGGCGGACGGACCGACTCGAGCAGACGCGCGCGATCGTCGAGGCGCGCGGCCGGCGAGGTCTCGTCGTGACCGCAGACGTGTCGCGACCCGAGGAGGCGCAGGCTGTGATCGACGCGGCCATCGATCACTTCGAGCGCGTGGACATCCTCGTCAACAACGCCGGCAAGGGCACCGCGGTGCCGAGCACGAAAGAGACGCCGGATCAGTTTCGCGAAGTGATCGACATCAATCTCAACGGCTGCTATTGGATGGCCCAAGCCTGCGGGCGTGTGATGAAGCCGGGGAGCGCCATCGTCAACATCTCGAGCGTCGCCGCACTCACCAGCGGAAACCTCCCACAAGCCGCCTATTCCGCCAGCAAGGCCGGCCTGATCGGTCTCACCCGCGACCTCGCGGTTCAGTGGACCGGACGCAAGGGCATCCGCGTCAATGCGCTCGCACCGGGGTATTTCCCGTCCGAGATGACAGGGCAGTTCCCCGACGGCTATCTGGAGTCCCAGCTGCACAGGGTGCCGGCCGGGCGGGCGGGCGACGTGGAGGAGCTAGCGGCGTCGCTGCTGTTCCTCGCAAGCCCCGCCGCCGGCTACGTGACCGGGACGACGCTGGTGGTCGACGGCGGTCTGACCGCCGCCTGAGCCATACCGTCCGTAGCGAAACGCAACCTGCGGACGCTATCCTGGCGACATGAAGCACTCCGAACTGCTCGACGAGAACTGCGCGATAGCCCGCTCGTCGGGTGTCGTCGGTGAGCGCTGGGTGTGGATGATCCTTCGCCAGTCATTCAACGGCGCCCGACGCTTCGAGGACTTCCAGCGAGGCATTGGACTCGCACGCAACATCCTCACGGACAAGCTCAACCTGCTCGTGGACCACGGCGTTCTCGAACGCCGCCCATACGCCGAGCACGCCAGCCGCGAACTCAACGAGTACCGGCTGACCGACAAGGGCAGAGCCCTGTTTCCGGTCTACACGGCACTGATGCAGTGGGGCAACGAATGGACCGACCTGCCGGCCCCGCCGGTCGAGCTCCTCCACAAGCCGTGCGGACATCGCACGACCGCGCGTGTCGTCTGCGCCGAGTGCGGAGAGGATCTCGACCTTCGTGACACCGAGCCCGTGGTGGGCCGCGGCCTGATCATGGGCTCGCGAGCCGCGCGGAGCTGACGATTACGCCAACGCCGCCTTGATCGAATCTATCGCCGCCTGCTCGGGCGCGCTCACCGCCTGTCCGCCCTCGGAGTGTGCGCCGGCAACGCGTTCGGAGAGGGCCACGACGAAGGTCCGATAGTCCGCGAGCTCCTGCGGCTCGGCCTTCTTCTGAAGGACAGCCACAGCTTCTCGAAGCCGCTCCACCACGTGCTCGGTCAACTCCTCGGGCGAATGGAAGCGTGCGTGATCGACGTGGGGCCTCGCAGCCACGAGCTCGTCGAGCAGCTCGCTCTGGCCATGGTGCTGGCGCGCCTCGGCATACTCCTTTCCCATCGCCAACGTCTCGCGGAACGTCCCTCCCCGTTGCGAGGTGATCACGAGCATTGCCGCGCTCGTCGGACCCTCCTCCACGAGCTTCCACTCGTCCGGCTCGAAAGCCGCCTTGGCGGTCATCGGACCCTCCTTCCTAGGTTGAAGATCGAAGCGAAGCCGAGTGTATTCATCTCCCGCGCGCACGAGCGGCTCGAAGTATTCAGCGATCACGCCTGCAGCAGCGTGTGATCAAGAGAGGCTGTGTCGGGTCACCCTGCCGTTCGGCGACGGGTCGAGCTGCAACATGGGCGGATGTTTCGGATGCCGCCCGACTCTCCGCTCTGACAGAGCTAGCTAGTAGTCGTCTGGCTGCATTGCGGCACTTGTCGGGGGGACCCAGAGTCCTACTCGCACTGTCACCCCGAGACCGCTCGCGAATGGCTCCGTGGAGAGCGCCCGCGTGTTTCGCTCGTCCGACTACGAAAGAGGTAGTGCGCAATGGCTGAGCCCGACCCCACCGTCGTTCTCGTGCACGGCGCGTTCGCCGACGCATCCAGCTTGCGTGCTCTGTACGACGAGCTTGCCGGCGAAGACCTGACGATCATTGCTCCGCCGAACCCGTTGCGCGGGCTGACCGGCGGCGACGGCGAGTATCTGAAGGGCGTGATCGGTGAGATCGACGGGCTCGTTCTGCTCGTCGGGCATTCCTACGGCGGCTCGGTCATCACCGCTGCGGGCACCGCGGAGAACGTTGTCGGCCTCGTGTACATCTCAGGCTTCGCCCCGGACGAGGGGGAGAACCTGACGGACCTGCAGTCCAAGTTCCCCGCCCCGGGGATCGTCCCGTACGTCGTACAGCACCAGCTTCCCGATGGCGGGCAGGAGCTCACGCTCGCGCTCGACGGGTTCCACGAGTCGTTCTGCGCCGACGTCCCAGTCAACGATGCCACGTTCTACGCAATCTCGCAGCGCCCACTCGCGGGGGTTGCACTCGCTGAGTCTGCTCCGACTCCGGCGTGGCGCAGCCGTCCGGCGTGGGCGGTGTTTGGGAGCGCCGATCGGTGCATCGACCCCGGAGTCCACCGCTTCAGCTTCGAGCGGATGGGAGCGCAGACCACCGAAGTGCAGGGCGCATCGCACGTCGTCATGATCTCCCACCCCAAGGAGGTGGCCGCCGTCGTGATGACCGCTGTGCAGGCCTGCGCACCGCAGCCGGCCTGATCTCCTCCGAGGACGTCACCGGGCGCTTCGAGGACCCCTTTGGTCACCGATGGGACGTCGCCACTCACGTGGAGGATCTGGGGCCCGATGAGATGGAGAAGCGTGCTGCCGCGATGACCGACGGCTGAGTCACGATCTGGCGACGCTCGATCGGCCTACCGCGAGCCGGTCGGCAGAGGCTCGCGGGATGGCTTCGGAAATTGGATCAGGGATCAGGCCCGGGCGGCGCGGGCCACGAGGCCGTCGAGGAAGGTGTCGACGGCGAATCGGAATCGCTCGTCGCCGGCGCCGGCGACGAGCTCGGAGGCGTGGCCGACGAGGAGTGGGAAGCGCGTAGGCGAAAGCGCCGACAAAGGCGTCACGGATCTGGGCGACCGCATCGTCGCGGTCCGCGTCGGTGGTCTGCCCGGCGGCGCGGCGGATGTCGGTCTCGGTCGCCGTCGCGGTCACGATCAGCATCAGGATGTCGACGGCCCAAGCGGCGTCCTGAGAGGCGATGCCGCCTGCGAGCAGGATCCCGAGCAGGCTCTCGGCCCCGGCGAGTACGTTCTCGGTGGTCGGCGCGCTCGCCCGTCAGCACCGACGCCAGCCCGGGATGGGCCTCCAGCGCTTCGCGGAACCCGCGCATCAGGTCGTGAACCTGCTCGCGCCAGCGCTCTGGCTCGGGCGCGACGCGCGGCACCGCCGCCTGCGACGCGGTCCATCATCGCGCGCAGCAGCTCGTCGCGATTGCGCACGTAGACGTATAGCGACGCAGCGCCGGTGTCGAGCGCGGCCGCGACTCGCCGCATCGTCACCGCGTCCAGCCCCTCGGTACGCGTGATCGCGAGTGCTGCATCGACGATGGCGTTCTCGCTCAACGGGGCCTTGGCCGGACGGTCACGGGTCGAGCGCGGGCGGGCCGCGGGGTCCATATTCGGACAGCCTACTTGACGCGAACGCCGTTCGTGACGTACAGTGTTCGTAGCGAACGCTGTTCGTCCACCTCGGGAGCTCGACGAATGCCCGAGACCATCGCCGCACCGCACCCCACCACCACCACCCAGGCGGTCGCGCCCAACCCACTGCGCTGGCTCGTGTTCGCGGTCGTCCTGGCGGCGAACGTGATGGACCTGATGGATGCGACGATCGTCAACGTCGCCGGTCCGTCGATCCGGCACGCGCTCGGCGGCAGCGCCTCCACCCTGCTTTGGTTGAGCGCCGGCTACACGCTCGCGTTCGCCGTGTTCCTGATCACAGGCGCTCGGCTCGGCGACATGTTCGGCCGCCGCCGGCTGTTCCTGATCGGCTCCGCCGGGTTCACCGCTATGTCCGCGGCGTGTGCCCTCGCGCCCTCACCGTCGGTGCTGATCGGGTTCCGGGTGCTGCAGGGCGCATTCGGCGCGCTGATGATCCCTCAGGGTTTCGGGATGCTCAAGGAGTGCTTCGACGAGGACGAGATGAGCAAGGTGTTCGGAGCCTTCGGGCCGATGATGGGACTGTCGATGCTCGCAGCACCGATCCTCGCGGGCGCTCTGGTCGAGGCGAACCTGTGGGAGGTCGGCTGGCGGCTCGTGTTCCTGATCAACGTCCCGATCGGCATCGCCACGTTCGCCGCGGCTGTGCGCGTCCTGCCGCGGACCGTCGCCCACCCCGGAATCCGGCTCGACACCGGCGGGCATGATCCTGGTCGGACTCGCGCTGACCGTGATCCTCTATCCGCTGATTCAGGGCCGCGCGGCCGGCTGGCCAGCCTGGACGTTCATCATGCTTGGCGCCGGCGCGGTACTGCTCGGCGCGTTCGTGCTTTGGGAGCGCCGTTACCACGGCGATCCGCTGATCGAGCCAGGGCTGCTCGCGAACCGGGCCTACACGAGCGGAATCCTGGTCGCGCTCGCCTTCTTCGGCGCCTTCGGCGGACTGCTGTTGTGCGTGTCGCTGTTCGCCCAGCTCGGCGAGGGATTCTCCCCGATCCACGCCGGCGTGACGCTGCTGGCGATGGTCGTCGGACTGATCGTGGGGATGGGCGCGGGGATGGCGCTGGTCAGAGCGTCTAGGCCGCAACCTGCTGCTCGTTGGCGTCGCAGCCGTCGGTGCGGGAGCAGTCGTTCTGGCCCTGACGGTGACCGGCGCGCACACAGCCTCGACGCTCGACCTCGCTCCCGCCCTCTTCCTGATCGGCGCCGGCGCCGGCATGTCGATGGGCCAGTTGTTCGAGTTCATCCTCGCCGGCGTGGGGATGGACGAAGTGGGCTCGGCCTCCGGCGTGCTCGAGGCGGTGCAGCAACTCTCGAGCGCGGTCGGCGTGGCGGCCCTGGGAACGATCTTCTTCTCAGCCTTCGCCACCCCGCCGCCGACGCACGCACTCGCGATCACCGCCTGGGCGTGCCTGGTCCCGGTCGCCGCCGCGTTCGCGCTCATCTTCCGGCTGCCGATGCGGGCCCGCGAACCGGTCGCCTGACAGCGACACCGCCAGCAAGCGGCACCGACTCGAACGCACGGATCGCCTGGGAATCATCAAGCCTCGACACGGTCACCAATCCAGTAGCGGGGCCCCGGCCCGAGGCGTCCTGCCCTGTCATCGGGGTTTGAGAGTCTGCAGCGCTCGAGCGACAGGCAGCCGCACCCGATGCATCCGGTGAGGCCTGTCTTGAGTCGTTCGAGCTCGGCGATCCGCGCGTCGATCCTGGTGGTCCAGCTGCTCGACAGGCGAGACCAATCACGCCGTGTGGGAGCGCGATCGGGCGGCAGCTTCGCAAGCTCAGAGCCGATCTCATCGAGGCTCAGCCCGACCCGCTGGGCGAAGATGATGAATGCGACCCGCCGCAGCACGGGCCGGGGATAGCGGCGGTGCCCAGAGCCAGCCCGCTCGGAGTTGATCAGGCCGCGCTCCTCGTAGAAGCGCAGCGCCGAGGCGGCGACGCCGCTTCGGCGTGAGACCTCGCCGATCGTGAGCAGCTCCGACACGCAGACAGCGAACCACATCTGGTCCTTGACTTCAAGTTAGCTTGAACTTGTAGTGTCGGAGACGATCGATCCTCTAACGCACGGAGACACGATGAGCAAGACAGAGACCGCAAGCCGACAAATCACTGACGAGGTCACGTCCTGGCCAGGTATAGAGGCGGGGCTGGGCCGGCGCGGCGAGTTCGCGTTCAAGCTCGGCGGCAGAGAGATCGGCCACCTGCACGGCGACCACGCCGCTCATTTCTTCTTCGACAAACAGACCTGGGAGGCGCTGACTGCGCAGGGACGCATCGTGCCGCACCCGGTCTTCCCGCACAAGCACGGGCCGTCCGCACGTGGCATCGAGAGCGCGGACGACATCCGCGATGTGATCGCGCTGATGCGCCTCAACTACGACCGGATCAAGGCGCGGGCAGGTTCACCTGCGAAGGACGCGTGAGAGGCGTCTCGTAGTCGGTGCTCAGGCTGCCAGCGCGGTGCGCGCGTCGCTCAGGGCTCGCGAGAGCGCCACCGCGTCGCCGCGGTAAGCAGGTCCCACGCCGTCCGTGAGCAGCTGGTTGAGGAGCGCCAGGCCTCGTGCATAGAGCGGCGTCTCGCTCGAGAGCAACATCGCGAGCGCGTCCAGCTCGGAGGCATTGGCCAGCACGGCGGCGCGCGACCCCAGCGCCCACCAGCGACGCTGAGGCCCTTGCGCAGCGCGGAGCAGACCGTGGAGCGAGCCTGCGAGCGATTCGCGCATGCGGCCTGAAGTGAGCAGCGCCGCCCGAGCGGCCAGCACGGTCGAGCCGGCCGGGTCGGCCCCTGCGATCAGCGCGCCGTCGAGGCGCCGGGCCATCGAGCGCGCAAGCAGGCGCGAAAGCGCGCCCGGCATCGCCGGCTGGATCGACCGGCTGGGACTCTCAGCGGAGAGGCTTGCGGGGGCGAGGACATTGGGCTTCTGCGATACGCTCATAAGACACCTCCGTAAAGCGATGGATGGTTTCCGTAACCCACTATATCGAAACACCGGTGTCAAACGCCAGCTCCGTCAAAAATCCCACACGACCTCGAGACGGTGATCGACTTCATCAACACGTTGGACGTCGAGGAGCAGGTCGACTCGCTCACGTCATCGAGCGAGCTCTCGAGCTGGCTGCGCTCGCAGGACCTGCTCTGCGACGACGGCGCAGACGCCCAGAGGTCTGACCTCAGGCCGGCGATCGAGCTACGCGAGGCTCTTCGCGCGCTCGCGCGTGCCAACAACGGCGATAAGCCGTGCCCCGACGCATGGGCGACGCTCGAGCGAGCAGCCCGAGCCGGCAAGCTGAGCGTGCACTTCGACCGAGGGGGAGATGTCGACGTGCGCCCCGAAGCGAGAGGAATCACGGGCGCGCTGACCCTGCTGCTCGCACCAGTCGCCGCGGCCGTGGCCGACGGCACTTGGTCGCGCGTGAAGGCCTGCCGTTCGGACACGTGCGAGTGGGCGTTCTACGACCGCTCCCGCAACCATTCAGCGGTGTGGTGCGAGATGGCGGTGTGCGGCAACCGCACGAAGGTGCGCGCCTACCGCGAGCGGGCTCGCTAGGCCGCGCTGGTCACAGGTCGAGCACGATGTCGCCGCGTGGTTGCGAGCAGCAGATGAGCACGCTTCCATTGGGGGGCGCCTCCACCGGGTCGGGGCTGTAGCCGACGCTCCCAGCGATGATCGAGGTCTCGCAGGTTTGGCAGACGCCGGTGCGACACGACCAACGGACTGGCACATCGCAGGCCTCGGCGAGTTCGAGCAGGCTGGCGCAGCCGTCACTCCACGGGATCGCGAGGTCGCTGCGGGCGAACTGGATCGTCGGACCGTCTCCGGCCTCGCCGACAGGCGGGTGGGGTGGCCGCGCGGGTGTCGCTGCGATGCCCGGCGTCTCGCTCGCTGCGGGTCCGAACGGCTCGGTGTGGAGGCGTGAGGCTTCGATTCCGAGGCTCGCCAGACCGGCGCTGATCTCGTCCATGAAAGGCGCAGGGCCGCACAGATAGGCCTGCGCGTCGCTGGGCGGTTCGAGCTCCGCCAGAACCGACGCGGTGAGATGGCCCGTGCCGTCGAAGTCGCGGCCCTTGACGTCATCCCGACGAGGGCGGCTGTAGTACACGTAGCTGCGCGCGTTTGGAAGTGAGGCCAGAAGCGCTTTGGCCTCGGCCGCGAAGGAGTGCTCGTGGCCGTTGCGGGCGCCGTGCAGCCACCAGGTCTCCCGATCGGAATGCTCCTGGGCCAGTGCCTGGAGCATGGCGAGCACAGGGGTGGCACCGATCCCGGCGCTGACCAGCAGCACCGGCGCGTGCGTGCGGTCGAGGATGAACGTGCCACGCGGCGCCGCGATGTCGATCTGCTCGCCGACCGAGAGACGCGTGCACAGATAGCCGCTGGCGGAGCCACCGCGTTCGCGCTTGACGCTGACCCGGTAGTAGCCCGCAGCGGGCGGCCCGGAAAGGGAGTAGTTACGCAACAGCGGCCGCTTGCGTTTGTTCGGGCGGACTCGCAGCGTGAGATATTGACCAGGGCGGGCGGCCGGTAGTGGTGCATCCTTGGGATCCTCGAGACGGATCGAGATCACCGAGTCGCTCTCGTGCGTTATCGCGGTGACGGTCAGCGCCCGGAAGCCGGGCCAGGCGGGCGGAGGGCCGGTGGCCGCGAGCCCGTCATTGCCGCTTCCGGGTTCCTGATCGAGCAGCGCCCGAAACGAGGCCTGCCAGCCAGGACTGAGGGCAGGTATCCGCAGCGCACGCAGCAATTCTTGGCGCCCGTGCCCGGGGAGGTACAGCAGCGCGTCGACTTCGGCGACCGGCATCTGCTCGGGTCCCGACGCGAGCTTGACGATGTCCTCTCCGGCCTGCACCTCACCCTCTTCGAGCACGCGGAAGTAGAAGCCCGGGCGCCGGCGTGAGACGAGCAGAGCGGGGATCCGCGGGTCGTTCATACGGATACCGACGCGGTAGCAGGTCACGCGTGGTTGGGTTACCTCGAAGATCGCACTGCCGATCCTGTAGCGGTCACCGACGCACACCTCATCGTCAGCGAGTCCTTCCACGGTGAAGTTCTCGCCGAACTGTCCGCAAACAAAGTCGCTTCGTCCCAGCTCGCGCTCCCAGAATCGATAGGACTCGATCTGGTAGACGAACACCGCACGCTGCTCACCGCCGTGCCCCGCGAGATCGCCCTGACCGTCGCCCTCGACGTTGAGCTTGCCGACTCGGCGGCGACCGGCGACTGGGTCCTTGAACACGCCCGTGAAGACGGTTCTCCCCTGCCACGACACATCTTTCGGCATGCCGACATTTACCGATAGCAACCTCCCGACAGCCTCACCGGCAGGCCGCGCGGACTCGACGCGTTGAGACTGCGAGCCCGTACTCACGCCGATACCGTAGCGCCGAAGCCGCCGCCGGCGACGCCACCTTCGATGTCGCCGGCGGCCCAAGCTGCACAAGAACCGTCGAGTAGCATCCCGCGGGCGAGCAGCGACATTCTCTACTGGTCAAGAGGAGCTAAGCGTGAGCAGCGCGATTGATCGTGATGGCGAAATCCGGGCTCGGATCCAGCAGCACTGGGAGGCCTCGGAGGGCGGTGACCTCGACGCGGAGCACGCGATCTACGCCGCGGACGCGGTTCTGGACTACCCGCAGTCCGGCGAGCGCTTCACAAGCCGGGCAAGGATCCAAGCCCAACGCGGCGGGCACCCGGCGGAGCGCCACTTCACCGTCCGCCGCATCCTGGGCAGCGGTGAGCTTTGGGTGAGCGAGTGCGTGATCACCTACGACGGCGTGCCCACATGTTCGGTCAGCGTCATGGAGATCAGCGACGGTCTCGTGACGCACGAGACCCAGTTCTTCGCCGACCCCTTTCCCGCGGCTCCCGGGCGCGCGGCGCTGGCTGAGCCGATTCCGGCGAGCGAGCAATAGCCGACGCAGCTGCCACGTCGGCGGCGCCGTCCGCTGCTCGAGTGGTGTTTACTGTGGAGTTGATGCGGAGGTGCATTGGGGATGTGCGGGATCAGATGATGTGGCTGCGCGGGGGACGCGGTAGTCGCTTCGTCACAGCGTCCGCGCCCCGACGTCTCACGCGCGCCGGCGCTGTCGTAACGCTTGCCACACTCGCCGCATGGCTCGTGGCCGCCGCGTCCGCGTCCGCCTTCAGCGCACAGGGGAGCGTCGAACAGGTGTACGTCACCGGCTTGGCGCCGAGCGCTCAGATCTCGCTGCTGCGCTCGAATGGCGAAACGGTGTCGAGGCAGACCGCCGACTCGCTCGGGGGGGTGCTGTTCCGGCACGTCGCGCCCGGAAGGCGCTACCGGGTCCGGTTGAGCTCGACAGCCGAAGAATCAGCGCCGATCACAGTCCACACGCAGGCCGCACCGCCATGGGACCCCGGGATCTACAAGCAGTCGATCCCGGATAGTGGCTACACCTACCTGACGACGCGTGACGGTACCCAGCTGGCGATCGACGTCCACCCGCCTGGCATCCCGGCGGGCGTGTTTGGCTCGCGCTCGGCCTTTCAGCTCCCGGCCTCGGAAACGGCGAGTCCTTCGGCGCCGTACCCGACGCTGATCGAATATTCGGGGTACGGTTACGCGAACCCCGCGGGCCCCGAAAGCGGGATCGCCGAACTGGCCAACCTGATGGGTTTCGCGGTGGTCGACGTGAACATGCGCGGTACCGGCTGCTCGGGTGGCGCGTTCGATTTCTTCGAACCGCTGGAGAACCTCGACGCCTACGACGTGATCGAGACGATCGCCCATCAGCCGTGGGTGCTCGACCACAAGGTCGGAATGCTGGGCATCTCCTACGGCGGGATCAGTCAGCTTTTCGCCGCCAAGCTCGACCCCCCGGCCCTCGAGGCGATCGCGCCACTATCGGTGCTCGACGCAACCGCGACCACGCTCTATCCCGGTGGCATCCTCAACACCGGTTTCGCCGTTCCCTGGGCCGAAGAACGGCAGCACGACGCCGAACCGGCCGGTCCAGACAGCGGCGAGCACTGGGCCTACGAACAGATCCAGGCCGGTGATGAAACGTGTGCGGGCAACCAGGATCTGCACGGGCAGGCGACGAACCTGCTGGGAGAAATCAAGGAAAACGCGACCTATAACCCCTCTGTGGCCGACCCGTTGGACCCGGTCACGTTCGTGAACAAAATCGACGTGCCGACGTTCATGGCGTGCCAGTGGGAGGACGAGCAGACCGGCGGGCACTGCGCCGATTTGGCGGAGCACTTCACCGGCACCGAACGGAAGTGGTTCACGTTCACCAACGGCGTCCACGCCGACTCGCTCGATCCGTATACCCTCGACCGGCTCTACGACTTCTTGGACCTGTTCGTCGCGCACCGAGCGCCGATCTATCACCGGGCGATCGTGCATCTCGCGGCTCCGCTCATCTACCACATGGCGTTGGGGGTCCCCACGGGTGACTTCATCACGCTACCGCCGGATCCGATCCAGGAACCGCTGTCCTACGCAAAGGCCCTGGCCGCCTTCGAAGCGCTCCCGTCGATCAGAGTCCTGTTCGACAACGGTGCAGGAATCTCGCCGACCGCCTCAACGACGCCCGGGAACCCGTATCCCGCGTTCGAACAATCGTTCTCAGCGTTCCCGATCCCCGGCACGACAGCTCGCTCCTGGTATCTGGGCGCGGAGGGCTCGCTCGAGGAACATCCCGCAACGGCGTCGGGGGTCGACTCCTACACCTCGGATGCGGGCGCCACCGCGCTGACGGACTACACCGGCAGCACGGAGACGGGCGGGCTATGGGGCGACGCATCGCAGTGGGCATGGAACTGGACCGCACCCACGGCAGGCTCGGCCGCGTCCTACGTGTCGGCGCCGCTCGCCGGCGACGCGACCGCAATCGGCGCAGGCGCCGTCAACCTCTGGGTCGAGTCGTCCACTCCGGACGTCGATCTCCAGGCGACCGTCAGCGAGGTGCGCCCCGACGGCAACGAAACCTTTGTTCAGGACGGCTGGATCCGCGCCAGCGAGCGCAAGCTCGCCAGCACATCGCAGAACATGCTCGACCAGGAACCCACGCCGCTTCAGCCAATTCCGACCTTCCTTGCCTCCGATGAGCAGCCGATGCCGGCGGACAAATTCGTCCCGGTCACGATCCCGCTGTACTTCGAGGGGCATGTCTACCGAGCAGGCTCACGAATCAGGGTCACGATCTCTGCGCCCAACGGCACACAGCCCATCTGGTCCTTCAGCCAGACGCAGCCGGAAGGCACCACAGCCGACGTGTCGATCGCGTTTGGACCCGCCATGCCCGCCAGCCTCACCCTCCCGATCGTGCCCGGGGTCAACGTGCCCACGGGGCTGCCGCCGTGTCCAAGCCTGCGCAACGAGCCCTGCCGGCCCTACGAGGCATTCGTCAACGACGGTTCCTGACGGCGGCTCGCGTGCATCGGGCGAGAGCAGTCGTGTGACTCAAGCGAACCAGCGAGCCGCGAGACACAATCGGCGCTCAGTACTCCGGTTGGAGCCAGGCCGGACGCAAAGCGACGAGGTGCTCCGTTGACGGCAGGTTTGCGATTGCGGAGCGACGAAAGGATGGGGCTTTATGCCGATGATCGACGTGTACGCCGCAGAGGGCACGTTCGCTGACACGCACGCGCTTGCCAGGGATCTCGCAGCGGCCGTGATGCGCTGGGAGCAGGTGCCCGACCTCGCGCTGTTCCGCAACAACACGGCTGCATTTGTTCACGAGCTAGCCGCCGGCGCGATCGCGAACGTCGTCGGCGACAGCGACTATGTGCGCGTGCAGGTTCTCACGCCGATGGGCGTGCTCGACCGCGAGAAGCAGCTCGGCGTCGTCAAAGAGCTGACCGAGATCGTGGCGTCCGCAGCCGGCGATGCAGCCGTCGCCGATCGAACGTGGGTCCTCCTGACGGAGTCGCCCGAAGGAGGCTGGGGGGTAGCCGGCCACGCGAACACGGGCAGCGACCTCGCACAGGCGGCGCGCGCTGAGCTGGCCGCGAAGGCCGAAGGCGCCTCTGGCGAATAGTCGGCGCCAAGCAGCGCTCGACGCGTACTCGCGTACCGTCGTCGACGTCGTCGAGGGGCTCGGACCGAGCGTCGCCAACCTGCGCGTGCTTCGCGCCACTCGTCGTGGCCGCGTCCCGAGGGCGCGGGCAGCGCGGTCGTGCTCACGCCGGACGGCTTTCTGCTCACGTCTGCTCACGTGATCGTCGAGCTCGGCGGAGAGCGGATCGAGGGAGTGGAAGACATCCAGCGGCTGATGGTCGCGGATCTGATCGGCTCAGAGGTCGACATCGTCGTCCTGCGCGCTGGCTCGCCGCGCAGGCCACCGCTGAGGGTTCGCGAGCTCAGTTCCTAAGCTGCGAGCTGACGGGTGCGCCTGTCGCGGCTCTGCTTGTCACGCAATTGTCAGCGCTGCTGATCCTGTCTTTATACTCGGTAACGCCCTGACCGACGAACTGGCGCTCGGGGCCGTGAGCGCCAATCGGTCGTTTGCGTCTTAGAGGACGGGGGCTTGGGCCATGGGCAGGACTCGACTACTCGGAGCGGCTGTCGTCGCTGCGATCGCTATCACGACGGCAACCGCGACCGTCGCCGCAGCGAACACGCTGGTTCTCACCGAAGAAATGACGACGCTGATTCCAGGGGCAACCGCGGAACTCGAGGTTGAAAGCACAGAAGTCCCATGCGGCACCAACTCCAAGGGCACCGTCGTGACCAACGGCGGGCCGAAGGATGAGTTGTCGTTTGGTAAAGCGGAAAAGGAGTGCTTCAAGGGATATGAAATCGGAGCCGTGGAAGAAACGATTGTCGAACCCAGAAGCAACGGCAAGATAACTGTAAAATTCAACCCGAGGCTGACGATTACGCACTTCATTGGCGTGCCGGGCGCGCCCTGTGTATACGAATATGCTCGATTTGTCGGAGTCCTCTCCGGCTATCCCACCGGTGCCCTTTCGCTGACCAACATCGCCGCGATCGGACGGCTGAACAGGCGTGCCAGTGTGGTCGGGTGTGTTCCAACCGTGTCACAGCAGTTTACAATTCACATATTTAGTCCGCTGGGATTCATGGAATATCAGGTAAGGGGTTAGGCCGCCGGTGCGTGGGTGGTGCCACAGGGACCGCCCACGCGCCGAGTGCCACGCGCGAGTCGCGCCGCCGCGTCAGGCCGGGTACGACGTCGGCACGGACCCGGGGGAGCGCTTGTCCCATCCGTGAAACGGCGCGTAGTCGCCCGCATCCCACTTTGCGCGCAGCCCGGGCGTGCTCAGATCCCAGTCGGGGCGGATCTCACGGGTAACGGTCCGTAGGTCGTGCCAGAGATCCACGAAGGAGGGACGTCCCCAGAACCAGTAGCCGTTGTAGATGCTGTGGATGACCAGGCCCGGCCTGAGCACGAGTGTGTGCGGGACCATCGGATCGTGCTCGGGGTCGGTGTACTCCTGGATTTCGAGGTCCTTCTGGACGGTCCGCTCCGGGTCGGAGAGAAAGGGCCACTGGGCGCCGATCGACGCGCGGAACTCCTGGCTTGCGTGATGGGTGTCAGTCGAGATCGTGGCGACTTTCGTGTAGGCCACGGCGACCTTGGGGTAGTTGGCGGCGAGTTCGAGGTGCTGCTGGTGCTCCTTCGGGCAGTAGTTCCCGCGTGCGAGCGTGAGGATCAGGGGGTCGTCGCCCTGGATCTCGCTGAGCTTCCGAGTGACGTCCTCGTGATCGGGCAGCTCGTAGTCGGTGAGGGTGGCGCCGGGGGCGATGTCGCTGCGCATGATCTGCTCCTGTCGATGGTTGAGGAGTGACGCGATGGCCGTCGTCCCGTCGACTCGCGCCCGGTGGAGCACGGGTCCGGATCGTGGTCCGCCACACGGGCGTGTGCCGACGCCGACCCGGGACGCCACCCGAGCCATTCGGGACTACATTGAGACTAGTCAATCGGCGCCGCGCGCGCCAGAAGGGGGGCGACCACGATGAGCATCCACACGCCGGTGTGCGAGCTGCTCGGGATCGACCACCCGATTGTTTCGGCGCCGGTGTCTTCAGATCCACACCTGCCCGCCGCGGTCTCCAATGCCGGCGCCCTCGGCAGCGTGGCGCTGTGGTGGGCCGACGACGCCGGAGATTGGGTCCGCGAAACGGCAGCGCTGACTGATCGTCCCTTCAGCGGCAACTTCGCGCTGACCTCGGATCAGCACCGTCGGGTCGACCAGGCCCTTGCTGCCGGTCTACGGATCGTCTCGTTCATCTGGGGCTATCCCAACGGATACGTTGACGTGGTGCACGACGCCGGAGGCATTGTGATGCACACCGTCGGGAGCGCCGAGGAAGCGCGACGCGCGGTCGGATGTGGAGTGGACGTCGTCATTGCTCAAGGCTGGGAGGCTGGCGGGCACGTGTGGGGTGGCGTGGCAACGCTGCCGTTGGTGCCGGCGGTAGTCGACGCGGTGGCGCCGGTACCGGTGATTGCGGCCGGTGGGATTGGCGATGCTCGAGGAGTCGCGGCCGTGCTCGCGCTCGGCGCGCAGGCTGCCTGGCTCGGCACCCGATTTCTGTTGGCCGACGAGATGCCGATCCACGAGGAGTATCGGCGCCGCCTGATAGCCGCGACCGAGACCGATGCAGAGTGGTACCCCGACCTTTATGACGTGGGATGGCCGGACTCCCCTCATCGTGCCATCCACAACTCGACGGCCGAGATCTGGGAGGCCGCGGGCCGTCCGCCACTGGGTAGTCGGCCGCGAGAAGGGGGTGATAGCCAACTTCGCTTCGGGTGAACCCATCGTTCGCTATGCCCCTGCGCCCCCGCTCGTTGGAACGACCGGCGAGATCGAGGCAATGTCACTTTGGGCCGGGCAGAGCGTTGCGCTCGCCAAACGGACACAGCCCGCCGCGGAGATCGTCGCCGAGCTCGTCTCGCGTTTGTAGCGCTCCAGTCAAGCGGTTGTCTGGTCGGGCCGCGGTTCGAGGGCCGAGGACAGTTGCGACCTGGCGGTGATCCCGAGCTTTGGAAAGATCCGGTACAGGTGTGATCCGATGGTGCGGTGGGAGAGGAACAGCCGCTCTCCGATCTCGCGATTCGAGAGGCCTGCTGCCGCCAGCTGGGCGATCTGCAGCTCCTGGGCCGTGAGCCGGTCGCGAGCGTCCGGGGTGCGTGGCCCGATCTTCTCGCCGGTGGCGCGCAGTTCCTGGCGTGCGCGTTCGCTCCAACGTGTCGCTCCCAGAGCGTCGAACGCGTTGATCGCCTCGCGTAGGGGTGCGCGTGAGTCTGCGCTTCGCCGCTGCCGACGCAGCCAACGGCCGAATGAGAACAGCGTTCGTGCGCGCAGGAACGGATAGCTCCGCGACGCTTCCTCGAGCGCCGCCACGAACAGCGCCTCGGCGTGAGCGTCGTCGCTCAGCAGCGATCGCGCGCATGCCAGACCGGCGAGCAAGATCGGCGGCTCGCTGCGCACGCGCGATCTGCTCGAGCTCGCTCATGACCTTCCCGACCTGGGCGGCGTGCTCACCGCGACCGCCGGCCTCTACGAGGTCCAGGACCGCTGGCCAGCGCATGAACCGGTGAAACGCCGGGTCGTCCTCGTCGAACACGGGCCAGAGCGCGCGGAATGCGTCGTCGTGTCGCCCATCGCTGAGAGCCGCGGTGGCCCGAGCAAGGTGTGCCGGCGCGAGCAGCGGCCCGCCATCCATCGCCGTCAGTGCTCGCTCCGGTCCGATGAGCATCGCATCGAGTTCACCTTCGCCACCGCGCGGCGCAGCGGCGAGCGCGCGTACGAGCTGCCCGGTGAGTCCGAACTGAGGCTGGCGCGTCTCGCGCGCCAGGGTCGCCGCCTCGGCGCCCGCCCGCTCGGCCACTCCCCAATCGCCCGTATAGGTGGCAGCCCATGCGTAGTGGACGAGCGCCTGCGTCAGCATCCCGAGCCTGCTCTGCCCGCGTAGCCGCTCGACGGCGCGCGCGAGGAAGCGCGAGCCTGCTGCGAAGTCGCCGGCCTTCTCGGCGGCGATACCCACATACATCGCAGCGACCGGATCGGTCAGCTGCTGCGGCCTGAGTGCTGCCACTCGGCGCCGCACGGACGGCGCGGTCGACTCGGGATCGGCGAGCGCGATCACAACCAGCAGTCGTGGGTCCTCATCGGGAAGCGCGATGCTCTCGGCCGCATCGACGACGTACTGCCGGGTCCGCGCGCGGCTCTGCGTCCACCAGCAGCGATGTGCGATCGGCACGAGCGACCGCAGCGCTGCGTCACGGTCGCCGCCGGCGAGCAACTGTTCCGCGATCGCGACCGAATGTCTTGGCGGCGCCCTTCTCGAACCAAACGTCACCACTGATCATCTGTTGCAACCAGGCCAGGCGCGCGGCCTCGAGCGGACCCACCTGGAGTGACTCCGCCTCCCTCAGGAGCCGGCTGACGACGTCGACGCGCCCGAGGTCGTAGACGAGCTCCGCTGCGCGCACCAGCCGTTCCCCCTTCCGCCGCGGATCGGCCGTCAGCGTGGCGGCGCGCTCGAGTGCGGCCGCGGCGACCATCACCGCGCCGCGCTGGCGCGCGATCTGCGCTTGCTCCTCCAACGCCGAGGCGACGTCCTCGTCATGACCCACCGTGCACGCGGCGCGGTGCCAGAGCCGGCGCTCAGGGTCGCGCACGACCTCCGTCAGAGCGGCGTACATCGCAAGCCGCTGCGCCGGTGGGGCGGTGGTTTGCACCGCCGAGCGGATCAGCGGGTGCTGAAAGCGCACCTCAGACCCGTGCGCCTGCGCGAGGCCGCGTTCGGCGGCGCTATCCAGTGCAGACGGCGTCAGCTCATGCCCGGTGACGTGTGTGGCTGCTGACAGGAGTTCCGCGATCGAGGCCCTTCCGTCGAGCGTGGCGGCGAGCAGGACGAGCCGCGTGTCCTCGTCGAGCCCGTCCAGGCGCGCCCCGAACGCGCGCTCCAGGCGCGCGGTCAGCGCCGCCGGCGTCGGTGACAGCAGCTCGATGGGGTCGTCGGTCTCCGGCACTGCGCGCGCAAGCTCCACGAGTCCGAGCGGATTGCCGGCGGCTTCGAGCCAGAACGCGGCCGCGCGCGTGCGGGGACAGTCCCGAGGCGACGCGGTCGAGCAGCTCCTCGGAATCGCGTGCCGAGAGGCGGTCGAGCCGGAGGTTCGGCAGGCCAGCCTCCTCGAGCACCGTCGAGAACCCGTCGCGGACGCCCGCGATGAACACGACCGGCTCGTTCTCCAGCCGCCGAGCGATGAAACTCAGAACGTCAAGGCTCGAACGGTCCAGCCACTGCGTGTCGTCTGCGATCAACAGCAGTGGGCTCGAGTCTGCGGCGTCAGAAACAAGGCGGTAGGCCGCAAGGGCGACGCGGAACGGATCTGCCTCCACCTCCTCGTCGGCGCCGAATGCTGCGTCGAGCACCTGTCGCTGGGGATCCGGGAGCCTGTCGATGCGGTTCCGAATCGGCCCGAGCAGTTGGTGCAACCCCGCAAAGGCGAGCTCCGACTCGGACTCGACGCCCACCGTCGCCAGCGTGCGAACACCCAAGGAGCTCGCGCGACCGCGCGCGCGCTCCAGCAGCGCCGACTTTCCGATCCCAGGCTCTCCGCCGATCACGAGCGCTCCGCCACGGTCGCGCACGCGGTCCAGAAGCGCGTCGACCCGCGCAACCTCGTCGTCGCGCCCGATCAGCTCGCTGGTCCGGCCAGGCGGGCTCGAGACGGCCATCGTCCGAGGATAAGCGCAAGCAGTCACATGACTCAAGCGAAGGGCGCCGGTCAGGGTTACGTTGCCACCGTGGCAACGAGCCATGAGACCTACAGCGTGAGACGCTTGAACGTCGAGGTGCCGGGTGTCCGCGAGTTCCAAGAGCTGTACGAGCAGGCGGTGCCCGCGAACCCGGTGCAGCAGATCGAGGCGCTCGTGGAGCGCGAGGCGAGCTGGGCGGAAGTCATAGATGCGCACGCCGAATGGGCCCCGCACGGGTTTCTCATCTACTTTCGCAACGATGTCCATCCCGTTATGCAGCTCGCCGGCGACCGACAACGACTGCATCGCCTACCTCATGGGCAACGTCACCATCGCCGAGCGGATGTTCCGCCACGATCCCCGCGCGATGCTCTACGCGCCGCTGCATACGGTCATATGGGAAGACGGACACGAACGCGCGTGGTTCACAGTCGACCAGCCGAGCACGCAGTTCGGGAGCTTCGGAATTCCCGCAGTTTCAGCAGTCGGAGTGGAGCTCGACAGAAAGCTGGCGGCGCTGTTGGAGGCGCTTCGCGTCGAGGTGCCGCGGGCACTTCTGTCTTCGAGCGCAGCTCCCTGACCATCCTGCGAGAAGCAGTCGCATGACTCAAGAGAAGGCGGACGCCGCCAGTCAGGCTCCTGCTCTGTTGCAACAGGTGCCGCAGGTACTACTGAAAGGAAGAGCATGTCTGCGCAGAGCAAGCCGAGCGTCGTCTTCGCACACGGCCTGTGGGCCGACGGGTCCTGCTACAGCAAGGTGATCCCGGCACTGCAGGCCGAGGGGCACGAAGTGGTGTCCACCCAGAACAGCCTCGACACACTCGACGGCGACGTCGCGGCCGTCAAACGTGCGCTGGGGCGGGTCAGCAGCCCGGCGATCCTCGTCGGTCACTCATACGGCGGGACCGTCATCACAGCCGCGGGAAGCGACGACCGCGTCGCCGGCCTCGTCTACATCTCCGCGCTCGCTCCAGACGATGACGAGACCTCGCAGAGCCTGCAGGAAAAGTTCCCCACCACCGACGTGTTTGCGCACATCGAGATCGCAGACGGTCGCATCTGGCTGCTCCCGGACGGCATCGATTGCTTCGCGGGAGACCTGTCGGCGGAGGAGCAGAAGCTCGTCTGGTCGGCCCAAGGCGTGCCGGCCGTCGACCTGTTCAACGAAAAGGCGGCGGGCACCGCGTGGAGGTCGAAGCCGAGCTGGTACATCGTCGCCAACAACGACCGAACCGTCAATCCCGACCTCGAGCGTTTCGTCGCGAACCGCATGGGCGCCAGCACCTACGCCGTCGACAGCAGCCATGTCCCGATGCTCTCCCATCCCGGCGTTCGTACTCGACGTGATTCGCGAAGCAGCCAATGCGGTCCAGGAGTCGGAAACGGCTGTCGCGTAGGGCGGCCCGGAATGTGTAGTGCGGCAAATAGTGCGGTTCACATGAGCCCAAGGGAACGCCAGGCCGACGGTCTTGCGATCAGGTACGCGGAAACAGATGGGGTCGCGGATACGACGGTGCTGCTCGTCAATCCGTGGCCAGAGAGCCTTTTCGCCTGGAACACGATCTGGTCGCGCCTGGCCGAGAACGCAAGGCTGGTCGCGATCGATCTCCCGGGATTTGGCCAATCCGAGCGCCGGGCTGAGCTGCTCTCCCCGCAGGCCATGGGTGGGTTCCTACTACGGCTGATCGACGAGTGGGAGCTCGGCCACCCGCATGTGGTGGGGCCCGATGTTGGATCTGGTGCCGTCCTGTTCGCGGCTGCCGAGGACGTCGACCGCTTCCCCAGCGCCGTCGTTGGCAGCGGCGGAGCATCGGTCCCGCTCGAGGTGACGGGCGCACTCAAAGACATCATCGAGGCCCCAGACCTCAGCGGGTTCCGGGGAGTCGATGGCCGTGACATCGTCGCCGGGGCACTCGAAGGCGTCGAGCACGCTTTGCCCGAGGCGGTGCGCGAGGACTACCTGGCGTCCTGTGCCGGCGAGCGCTTCGTCGAGTCGGCCGCCTACGTGCGAGCTATCCGTCGGAGCTGCCTCTGTTGGCCGAGCGTCTCGGCGACATCTGCACGCCGGTGCAGATCATTGCCGGCCGCCGGGACACGCTCGTGCCGCCGAGCAACGCCGAGTTCCTGCACGCGCGGCTGCCCGACAGCAAGCTCGACATTCTCGAGACCGGGCATTTCACGTGGGAGGACGGCGCCGATGACTACCTGGAGCTGACGCGGTCCTGGATCGAAGCCCACGACAGCGCGAGTGCGAGCGGGTGAGCACCAATGGCTCACAGAGCACGGTGAGCGCCTCTGCGACACACGTAATCGTGCTGCCCGGCGGGGGCTACGCCGAGCACGCTGCCCATGAGGCCGAGCCGATTGTCGCCTGGCTCAGTGGGCTGGGTCTTCCGGCCAGCGTGTTTCGCTACCCGTTGTTGGTGCGCCATCCGGTGCCGCTGCTCGCGCTTCAGGCGGAGATCCGCCGGCTGCGGGACGGCGGCGCGGAGCGCATCGGGTTGATCGGGTTCTCGGCGGGCGGTCATCTCGCCGGGTTGGCCGCACTCGCGCCTGGCGGCGATGCAGTTGATTTCGTGGTACTCGGCTACGCGATCACGTCGATGGAGACCGAGACCTGCCGACCGGCACGCGTGATCCTGTTGGGCGAGGACGCGTCACCCGAGCTGCGTCGCGCCACCTCACTCGACGCCCTGGTGACCCAGCCCTCGCCGCCGTTCTTCCTATGGCACACCGCCGAGGACGCCTACGTTCCCCCCGAGCACACCTACCGCCTGGCGTCGTCACTCGCCGCCCACGGGGTCCCTCACGCTGTTCACGTATTCGCGCACGGTCCGCACAGCCTTGGCTTGGCGCGGGGCAGCGGCGACGCGGCGGCGTGGACGACGCTGGCGGCATCATGGATGGCCGAGCAGAGCGGTGCGCCGTCGACCGAGGACATCGAGTTGGCTCCCCTGATTGAAAGGAACCCATGAGCTCAATCCCCGCGTCTGATACCTATATACAGTCCGAGAACCGTCGGGTTGAGACGGCGAACGGGGCCACCTTTGCGTACCGCGACCTCGGCAGCGGTGAGGTGCCGCTCGTCCTTTTCCAGCACTTCCGCGGGAATCTCGACAATTGGGATCCCGTGCTGATAGACGCGCTCGCGCAGGGCCGGCGCGTAGTGACATTCGACAACACCGGTGTCGGCGGCTCGACGGGAGCGACTCCGGGCACGATCGCCGAGATGGCCCGCGACGCGATCGTGTTTCTGGACGCACTGGAACTCGCCGAGGTCGACCTCTTGGGCTTCTCGATCGGGAGCTTCGTGGCGCAAGAGATCACACTCACGCGGCCGGCATTGGTGCGACGCCTGGTTTCGCGTCCTCAGCACCCCAGGGCGCCGCCGGCATGCACGGCTGGGCGAACGAGGTGATCGACGCGGTCGGTCGGCCCGAGGGCTCGCCGGAGGGCTACCTCTCCGTGTTCTACGCGCGATCTGCTGCGAGTCAAGAGGCCGGCAAGCAGTCCCTGCAACGCATCTACGGCGCGCGCTCCGACGACCGCGATCTCGAAACGACGTGGCAGACGCGGCAGGCGCAGTACGACGCGGTGTGCGCGTGGGGCGTGCCGAACCACTCCGTGCTCCAGCGTGTCAGCGCGATCGACTGTCCGGTCTTCATCGCCAACGGTGACAGCGACCCGATGATCCTGCCGCACTACTCCCGCCTCCTCGCGGGCCTGATTGCGCAGGCCAAAGTCAAGATCTACCCCGACTCCGGGCACGGCTTCCTCTTCCAGCACGCGACGGAGTTCGCCGCGGACGTCGAGGCCTTCCTCGGCCGCAACTAGCCGCAGCGAGAGCTGTCAGAAGGCCGGACCAAAGTGCTATCTTGTATATACAAGATAGAGCCCGGTGCCTCGCTTGGCGCGGCAGCGCGGCTTGCCGAAGGTTCCGACGACGAGGAGCAGAAAATGCGTGAGCAAGTCGGCAGAGAGGTCGTGATCGTGGAGGGAGCGCGAACGCCGATCGGTCGCGGCAAGCGGGACGCGGGCTACTACAACGACGTGCACCCGAATGAGCTGCTGGGTGCGTGCTACGGTGCCGTGATCGAGCGCGCTGGCATCGCCCCGGCGCTCGTCGAGGACGTCGTCGCCGGGTGCGTGACGCAGGTGGGCGAGCAGTCGCAGAACATCGCCCGCAACGCGTGGCTGCAGGCGGGTCTGCCGGTGACGACGCCCGCGACGACGGTGGATCGCCAGTGCGGCTCGGCCCAGCAGGCGGTGAACTTCGCAGCGGCGCAGATCGCGGCGGGGGTCCACGAGGTCGTGATCGGCGCCGGCGTCGAGCACATGGGGCACGTGCCCATGGGCGCCAATGTGTCGCATCCCGAGGAGTCGGGTGTGCCGTTCCCGCCCGAGCTGATGGATCGCTATGAGCTGATCCCACAGGGGCTGAGCGCGGAGCTGATCGCGGAGCGTTGGGAGATCGCGCGCGCGGAGCTCGACGAGTTCGGCGTGCGCTCGCAGCAGCTCGCCGCGAGAGCGACCGATGAGGGGCGCTTCGAGCGCGAGATCGTGCCTATGCGCGTCAACGGCGCGACGTACGTGAGCGACCAGGGCATCCGTCCCGACACCAACCTCGAGGCGCTCGCGGCACTGAGGCCCGCGTTCAAGCCCGACGGGCGCATCACCGCGGCGACCTCCTCGCAGATCTCAGACGGAGCTGCCGCGGTGCTGTTGATGTCGCGTGAAAAGGCGGACGAGCTCGGCCTCGAGCCACGCGCGCGGATCGTCGACCAGGTGACCGCGGGGGTGGACCCGGTGATCATGCTCACCGGCCCGATCCCTGCGACACAGATGATTCTCGAGCGCAATCAGCTGGCGATCGACGATCTGGACCTGATCGAGATCAATGAGGCGTTCGCGTCGGTCGTGCTCGCATGGAAGCGTGAGCTGAAGCCCGATATGGACAGGGTCAATGTCAACGGCGGAGCACTGGCGCTCGGCCACCCTCTGGGTTCCTCCGGCGCCCGGCTGATCACCACGCTGGTGCACGAGTTGGAGCGTTCGGACAGGGAGCTTGGCCTGGTCACGATGTGCACCGCCGGCGGCACCGGCCCGGCGACGCTCGTCCAGCGGATCTGAGCATGGACACGGCACAGCGGCGCGGCGCACGGGTCGCCGGCGAGATCGGACGCGACTGCCTGGCGGTCCGGGTGCGTCTGCTGAACCGCGCGATCACGCGCATCTACGACGCTGCACTTCGACCCCACGGGCTGACGATCGCCCAACTCAACCTGCTCACCTCGATCGCCAATCTGCAGCCGGCTCCCGCTGGAGAGGTCGCGCAACTGCTCTCGATGGAGATCTCGACGCTGTCACGAAACGCGCGGCTGCTGCAGGACGAGGGTCTGGTCCAGATCGAGCACGCCGACCACGGCAACGGACGCATACTGACGCTCACCGACGCGGGCGCCGAGAAGCTCGCGGAGCTGCGCCCGGCGTGGCGCGCGGCGCAGCAGCAGGCACAGGAGCTGCTCGGCGATGACGCGGCCCGCTCGCTCACACAACGCGTCGACCAGATGCTCGCCGACCAGCTCACTTCCGAGTAGGGGTCAGCTACTGCCACGGGCTCGAGATCGTCGGCCCTCGCGGCATCCCGGCGTGAGATATTGAGCGCTGTGTGTTGCTGCCCTGGACGAGCCGGCCGATGACCGCCGCAGGCCCTTCCCAGCACAGCATCGAGGTAGTCGCCGCACGCGATCTACTGGAGCTCCTGCCGCTGATGCGCGCCTACTGCGACTTCTACAACGAGTCGCCGTCGGATGCGGCGCTGCTCGAGCTCTCACGGACGCTGATCGCCGACCCGTTGCGCGAGGGTGTTCAGCTGATCGCCCGCCACCCGTTGGGCGCGGCAGTTGGGTTCGCGACGGTGTTCTGGAGCTGGGACACGACCGAGGCCAGTCGCATCGGCATCATGAACGACCTGTTCCTGGTCCCAGCGGCTCGAGGGTTCGGATTGGCGGACCGCCTGATTGAGGCCTGTGCGGAGTGCTGCGCGGAGCGCGGAGCGGCGCGGCTCGAATGGGAGACCGCGCCCGAGAACCTGCGTGCACAAGCCGTGTACGAGCGCGTGGGCGCCGTACGCGAGCCATGGCTGACCTACGTCAAACGGGTCGGGCCGCAATCAGCGTAAAAGCAGTCCCTGATGGTTCAGGTCTCTGCTCGCTCCACCAACGCCAGGAAGTAGACGCGCCCCACTCCTGTGGCACCCTTGACCGCCGGAACGAGCCGATGGAGCATGACCACTTAGGATCCTGGGCGTCATGGGTGACCGCTCGGATCTCGGCGCCGCGCTGGCGATGGGCCTCGGAGGCGGGCTGCGCTCGTTTGCTCCAGCGGTGGCTCTGTCGCTCCACGGTCGCGGCCCGTTCACCGGACGTGCGCGTTTTATCGCCTTGGGAGCTGCCGCCGTTGAGCTCATCGCCGACAAGGATCCGCGCATGCCCAGTCGCTGGTCGCCGCGCGGGATGTCGCCGCGCGTGGCGTTCTCGGCCGCCGGCGGAGGCGTGCTCGGCGGTGGACCCGGCGGCGCGATCGCGGTGGTCGCCGCTGTGGGCGCCGCGTTCGCCGGCTCGCGGCTACGAGTGAAGGTGCACGATCGTGGGCCTCAACTCGTCGCAGCGTGCGCCGAAGACGCGCTCAGCTACGCGCTGGTTCTGGGTGCCGCGTCCGCGCTGCGGTGATCTGGCGCAAGGAGCCCTGGAGCTAGCCGGCGCGCTGCGCCGTCGGCGCTCCGAACCAGGATCTAAGCGATTCAGGCAGTCCGAGTTGGGTTTGGTCTCCGACCCAGGCGACGTATCCGTCGGGACGGATCAGCACGGCAGTCGGGGCGGCGACCGCGCCAAGCACGGGGAGCTCCCACTCGCCGACATATTCAGCGTCGATCAGCTGGACGCGGTCAGCCCGTGGAGCGAGGTCGAATGCGTGGGGCTCGCCGAGGTTGAGCAGCACCGGCTTGGCCTCGTGCAGCAGCTCAAAAACCCGGAGCGGGCCGCTGGCGGTGACGAGGTCGAGGTCGGGCATGCGGCGTCCGAGCAGAGGATGTCCCTCGCCGAGGTCGTAGTGAATGTCGAGCCCGGAGATGGTCCCGGCGAGCCGTCTGCGAGGCTCGTCCATGGTCGCCAGCTCCGACACCACGTCGACCAGGGCCTTGATGCGCTCGTCCTGGCGCTGAAGCGCGGTCTGAGCCATCGTCTGCTGAAGCGCGCGGGCAGCGACCGGGTGGCGCTCGTCCTGATATGTATCCAGGAGGCTCTGCGGGGAGGTCCCGTTGACCACCTGAGCCAACTTCCACCCGAGGTTAACCGCATCCTGCACACCGAGGCTGAGGCCCTGTCCACCCGCCGGGTAGTGCACGTGTGCCGAGTCACCGGCGAGTAGGACGCGCCCCTCACGGTAGGTCGCCGCTTGACGTGTCATGTCGGTGAACCTCGAGATCCACGTCGGATTGTGGATCCCGAAGTCCGTGCCGTAGACCCTGATGAGCGCCTCGCTCAGATCACGCAGAGTGGGCTCGCCGTCGAGCCCGAGCTGCTCCTCGGTGACGACTACCCGCACCGGACCCCGGTCACCGTAGACCACCTCGCCCTCGCGGATCTCGTACTCCAATCTGCCAATGGCGTGGACGCCAAGGGCGTCGCGCCGGGTGCCGATGTCGGGCTCGTCGGTCACTTCGACCTCCACGATCAGGTTGCTCCTCGTCGGATCCCACCCCGGGAACTCGATCGCGGCTGCCTTACGGACGACGCTCGCGCGAGCTCACAATGTCCTCAACCGGTTGGCGCTTTGCGGTAGCTGCCCTCGCGAAATTCCTCAGGCAGTCCGGGGTGCGAAGGAGCCCAGCCGAAGTCGGCTCGGGCCTTGGCCGCTTCCGTTCCCTGGTCGAGCAGCAGCACTTCGGCGAATGCGTCGCCCAGGCGTAGCTTGGCCTCGGCGTCGGAGCCGGGCACCGCACCAGGAGCGCCCACCGCGACGGCGGCCGCCTCGGTCAGCTCTGCGACCGTCGGGTCCTGTCCGTCGCCGACGACGTAGCGTCCGCGGGCCGAGTCCCGCTCGAGAACGAGACGGAAGAAGTGCGCCAGGTCCGCGACGTGGATCGTTGACCAGTGCTGCTGCCCGCTCCCGAGCATGATCAGGCTGCCGGCGTCGTCGCGAGGTGATCCGAGCAGCAGTCCCGGGGTGCCTCCTCCGCCGTCGCCGTAGGCGGTGCTGGACACGATCACGACTCCGCGCATGTCTGGAACGGCGAGCACCCGTCGCTCGATCGGCTCCTTCCACGCCACCAGCGGCGGCGCATCGATCGGTGATTGCTCGGTGACCGAGGTGTTGTTCCCGTAGATCCACCCACCGCTGATGTGCAGGTAGGGCTTGCCGGTGCCGGCGAACGCCTCGATCGCCGCGTCGACCACCGCGGAATCCAGATCTGCGCTCGTGGCATCCCCGGGGCTCGCCGTGTGGATCGCCGCGTCCGCGTCGCGCAGGATGCCGGCCACTGCCGCTCGGTCATAGAGATCGACCACGGTCGCTGTGGCACCGCGGCCGGCGACCGCGTCGGCCTGGGGTGCATCGCGGACGAGCGCCGTCACCGCGTGACCGTGCTCCTGCAACTCCGTCAGAACGTGGGATCCGACGAACCCTGTTGCGCCAGTGAGTGCCACTTTCACAGCTGAACGGCCTCCAGTTCTTATCGCTCGATCGAGCGTAGGCGAGTCAGCAGCTCTTGTCAAGCGTTCGCTTGAATTGTTTTCAGGGCCCGGAAATCCGGGGCGCAGAGAGTCAGCCGGAGCCTGCGGCGCGAAATGCTCCTGCGAGTATCGGGACCAGCAATCGCTCGATCTGCTTCCGGGACTTGTCGCTCAGCTCGTTGCCCACGGGTGCGAGCACCAGCCAGTTGATCAACCCGGCCACGCAACGCGTGCGGAATATCAGCTCTTGATCCTTCACACCGTGAAGGTTGGCCTTGAGCACACGAAGGACGTCGGCGCGGATCTGCCCGAACCTGACATCGAGCCGACCTGATCCCTCCGGAGGGTCGATCCCGGCTCGCGCCACAATGCGCATCACGGCGAGATCGCGACCGCCCGCGACCAGCGAGCCGATCAGCGGGCTCGCAAAGGCTGCCGCCAGTGTCTCGATCGTGGAGTCGGCATCGAGCGCGCGCACCGCCTCCTCTTGGGCGTCGAGGTAGCGCCCCAGCGCATCCTCGATCGCCGCGTCACACAGTGACTTGAGCGAGCCGAAGTGATAACTCACTGCCGCGACATTCGCGTCCGCGGCGTCGGTCAGCTCCCGCAGGGTGACACCGTCCTCGCCGCGTTCGGAGAGCAGGCCGAGCGCGGCGTCCATCAGCCGCGCGCGCGTGCGCAGGCCCACCTCGCGACGCTGGTCGGGTCTCGCCGATTGCATCGCGAATTATTCAATCAGACGCTTGAGACACTGCTCGTCGAGCTGCTCAGCCCGCGGGCGGGCCACCCTGCGCTCGTTGCGCCAGGCTGTCCCACTCCTCCCAGGTCTCGATCCGCGCGGCGTACTCACGCCGGGCCATCTGCAGTCCGGTGCTGCCGAAGAACACCCGCAACGGCGGTTCGGCAGCTTCGACGAGCTCGAGAATCGCAGCGCCGGTTGCCTGCGGGTCGCCGGGTTGCGATCGGATCGGTCCGAGTGCCTGCAGGCGACGCTCACGCACGCCGTCGTAGACGGCCATCTGCTGCGCCCTGCCTGCCGAGTCTCCCGACCAGTCGGTGGTGAAGCCTCCGGGCTCGATGAGTGTGACGTGGACGCCGAACTCGGCGAGCTCGGCGGCGAGCGACTGGCTGAAGCCCTCGAGGCCCCACTTGGAGGCGTGGTAGAGACCCAGCATCGGGAACGCCATGACGCCGCCGATCGAGGAGACCTGGATGATGTGGCCGGAGCGCTGCTCGCGCAGCAGGGGGACGACGGCTTTGGTGACCCACAGTGGGCCGAACAGGTTCGTCTCGATCTGACGCCGCGCCTCCTGCTCGGTCAGCTCCTCGATCGCGCCGAATTGGCCGTAGCCCGCGTTGTTGACGACCACATCCAGCCGGCCGAAGTGCTGATGGGCGCTCCGGACGGACTGCTCGATGCCCGCCGTATCGGTGACGTCGAGCTCCAGTGCGAGGAGGCGCTCGCCGTGCTCGCCGGCGAGGTCCTCGAGCGTGCCGATGTCGCGTGCGGTCGCCGCCACGCTGTCGCCGCGCTCGAGCGCCGCCTGCGCCCACACGCGTCCAAAGCCCCTCGAGGTACCTGTGATGAACCACACCCTCGTCACGACGGCTCCTCCCGTTCGATCGCGGCCGGCGGCCGCACGACACGCGACGAGGCTATAGTCGCGCCTGCATGGCGTCAACGCGGGCAACGGTACGCATCGGGCTTGCGCTCGCCACATTGGCCGCGCTACCGGCGATGATGGGCGTCACCGGTACGGCCGACGCGGCCACGTCCTGCTCGCAGGTGCCCACCGTCTACGGGATTCCGCCGTGGGGCTTTCATACGGGCCCCTACACGGGCGCGAGCAGCTTCGCCAAGGGCCACGGGGACATCAACCTCGAAGCCAACACGGTCTCAGGCGTCATGTGCCAGCAGGACCGCAGCGGGACGATCATCATGTCGGTTGAGCACCACCTCTCCTACCACTCCCACTACGCGACCATGTGGGGGTATCCGGGGAACATCATGAAGATCAAGTTCCGGGTCACGAGCAGCACCGACGGCAAGTGCGCCGTCGGCACCGTCGGGCGCGCGACCCTCTACGCCAGCTACAACGGCGTGCGTAGCGACAGCGTCCAGTTCTTCTTCCCGGCTGCCTGTAGGGACCAGAACCGCCTCTACCACGGAACCGAAGTCAACAACCAGGTTCCGCCTCTTTAGCTGACCGCGAGCGGACGCGCCGGCCGATTGCGGCGTAACGTAGTGCTCGCCAATGGCGAGCAGCGAGCGTATCGGGGCCTCACCGATGGCGGCAGCGGCGAGCTCCGCGCCGGCAGCTAACCGTTGGGCGGTGCTGGCCCTGCTCGGCGTCGCACAGCTGATGGTCGTCCTCGACTCGACGATCGTGAACATCGCGCTGCCCTCGGCGCAACGCTCGCTGGGCTTCTCCACCGACAACCGGCAGTGGGTCGTCACCGCCTACGCGCTGGCCTTCGGCAGCCTCTTGCTGCTGGGGGGAAAGCTCGGGGACCTGTTCGGGCGCAAGTGGACGTTCGTCGCGGGACTGATCGGCTTCGCGGGGGCCTCCGCGATCGGAGGGCTGTCGCAGTCCTTCGGAATGCTCGTCTTCGCGCGGGCGCTGCAGGGTGCCTTCGGCGCGTTGCTTGCGCCCTCGGCGCTGTCGCTGCTGACGGTCACCTTTGCCGGCTCGTCCGATCGCGCCAAGGCATTTGGCATCTTCGGTGCGATCGCCGGCGGTGGGGCTTCGGTCGGTCTGATCCTCGGCGGCGTGCTCACGCAGACGCTGTCGTGGCGGTGGTGTCTGTATGTGAACGTCCTGATCGCGGTACCCACCGTGCTCGTGGCGCTGAGGCTCTTGCAGAACCATCCCCCCGAGGGACGCGCGCGGATCGACGTCCCGGGTGTTCTACTCGCCTGCGGCGGACTGTTCGCGCTCGTCTACGGGTTCTCCAACGCCGAGACGCACTCGTGGACGGCGCCGCTCACGATTGGCGCGCTCAGCGCGAGCGTGGTCCTGCTGGTCGCGTTCGTGGCAGTCGAGCGGGTCAGAGCCGATCCCCTGCTGCCGCTGCACATCGTGACCGACCGCGCCCGTGGCGGCGCCTACCTCTCGATCCTGTTGGCGGGCGCCGGGGTCTTCGCGGTGTTCCTGTTCTTGACCTACTACATGCAGGAGAATCTCGGCTTCTCTCCGGTTAAGACCGGCCTCGCGTTCCTACCCCTGACGGGCGTGCTCGTGGTCACCTCGACCACCGTGCAGACCAAGGTGATCGCCCGTACAGGCGCCAAGCCTCTGGTCGCCGCCGGCATGGCGCTTGGGGTGATCGCGATGCTGCTGCTCACCCGCCTGACGCCCGGCGCCGGCTATGCAAGCCACGTCCTGCCCGCGTTGGTCATCACAGGCGTGGGAATGGGCTGCATCTTCGCGCCGGCGTTCAGCACCGCCACGCTGCGAGTCGACGGCTCGGAGGCGGGCGTCGCCTCGGCGATGGTCAACACCTCCCAGCAGGTGGGCGGCTCGGTCGGCACCGCCCTCCTGAGCACGATCTTCGCGAGCGCCACCGCAGCCTACGCATCGAGTCACGCCGGGACGCCCGGACTCGCCAACGCCGCCTCAATCCACGGTTACACGACCGCGTTCGCCTGGGCCGCAGGAATCTTCGCGCTCGGCCTGCTGCTCGCCCTGCTGGTGCTGCCCTCGAAAGCCAAGAGCGGCGTCTCGGCGCCGAGAGACGAGCTGCAAGGTGCGCCCGTGACCGCGTCGACTCCGGGTGCGGCCGTGGCCGCGTCAACTTCAGCGGCAACCGTCACCCCGGTTTTGGTGACCGGCCCCTGTTGTCACTTCGGTGTGGCCTCGCACGTTGCGGACGACGCGCTGCTGGACTCTGCTGCGCGCCGGTAAACCGTGGCCGCAGATCCGGCGATGAGCTCCGAGTCGGCAACGGCGGGCCCGCGACGGCGACCGTTACTCCGCGTGGCCAGGAACGATCAACACCGGCCGTTGCGCGTGCGTGGAAAGCCCATGCGAGGTGCTGCCCAGCAGAGTGCTGCGGATCGCGCCGCGACCGCGCTGCCCGCAGACGATCAGTCCGGCGTCAATCTCCTGCGCGACCTCGCCGATCGTCGCGACGATCGAGATCTCGGCCTGCGCCGTTCGCGCCACGGCGTCGTAACCGTGCTCTTGAGCGCGAGCTGCACCCGCCTCGGCGATCCGCATCGCGAAGGCGGCCTCCTGCTCGTCTATTTCGCCCTCGTTGGGCACGGACGTCAGGAACGAGCCCGCTCTAACCAGGCTGGTCACTGCCGACATCCACACGACCAGCACCACGGCATCGGCAGGGTGCGTCACGAGCTCGCCGGCGGCGCGCATCGCCGACAGCGAGCCGTCTGAGCCGTCATAGCAAAACAGAACCGGCTTATTCATCACAGATCCTCGTGGTCGTCCTGTCATCAGTTACCAGGGGCCACGGTATCGCCGCGGAGGATTTCGAAGCTGCCGAGCACGGTTCTCAGGCGCAGCAGAGGGGTCGTTGTCCGGAAGCCACTGTCCGCGATCAGCTGCGGCAGCTTGCCGGCGCGATGGTCCCGCGTCGTCGTAACACCGTCGGCCAGTTCGATCAGCGCGAAGGCCGCTGCCATCAGCTGGTCGTGGGGTTCGCCGAAGTCGGCAACGTAGAGCAACCCGCCGGGCTTGAGGACTCGCAGCACCTCGGCGAGCGCTCGCTGCTTGTGGTCGGCGGGGAGGTGATGGAGCATCAGGGCCATGACGGCGGCGTCCTGTGAGTCGTCGGCCAGCGGCAGCGCCTCGGCGTGGCCGTCGACCCACGCGATCGGAAGGGCGAGCCGGTCCGGCTGCCTACCGCCGGCGCCCTGCGAGCCGGTCTTCGCCTGACCGATCCTTCGGGTGCTCTCGTCCGGCTCGACTGCGGCGATCGTCGCGGCCGGCATCCGCTCGCGCAGCACGCACGCGAGCGATCCCGTCCCGGCACCGATGTCGACGATCGCGGGCTCCTCGCCGAGGCGGAAGGCGATGTCGTCGGCAATCCGCGGCCGCCAGCGCCGCTCGCGCATTGTCCAAGCGACGATCCTGTCGTAGGCGTGGGTCGGCACTACGCGACCGGCCGCCGGGATTATCGTGCTCTCACCCCGACCCATCGCTCAGCGCGTCGCGCTCATGCCGCGTCGGCGGCCGCCCGCGCATCGGCGAAGTCGACGATCAGCTCTGCCAGCGAGTCCGGCTGGTCGATCATCGAGAAGGTCTTCGCGTCTTGGATGACCGCCAGTCGCGAGTCAGGCAGGACGGCGGCGAGCCGGCGGCCGTCCTCCACCGGGAAGAATGCGTCGTCGGCGGACCACGCGACCAGCGCCGGGCGTGTGAACCTGGGCAGGCGCTCGGCCGCGTGAACCGTGCTCTGACGGTTCAAGGATGCGGTGAAGCGGCGTAGGTCTGCTCGTATCCTGTTGTCGTTCAGTGGAGCCTCGAGCCATTCGCTGACGAGCCGGTCGATATCAGCGTACGCGAGGGCGCCGTACGCGCGTCGACGACCGATCCGTGTCCGCAGCGGCTGCACCACTGCCGTGAACGCCGGCCCAGCCTTGGCGGCGGCGATGAAGGGCTTGAGGATCGGCGGCGGGAAGTGCTCGAACGCGTCGCAGCTGGTCAGCACCAGCGCCCCGAGTCGCGCGGGCGTGGTGGTGGCGAGGATCTGCGCGATCGCGCCACCGGTGTCGTTCCCCACGAGCACCACGTCGTCGAGGCCGAGCACGTCCAGGAACTCGCCGACCATCGCGGCTATCCCCTCCATCGTCAGGTCCGCGTCCGCTGCCATTGGCGTCTTGTGGGCGCCCAGCGGCCAGGTCGGCGCCAGGCACAAAAGGCTCTGCGCAGAGAGGCGCTCGCTCAACGCTCGCCACAGCGATGAGCCCATCGCGTAGCCGTGTATGAACACAAGCGGGCGTCCGTCCGACGGCCCCGACATCTCATAATGGATCGCGCCGCTGCTGAGGGTGACACTGGGCATGAGTTCCTCCATACTTGCTTGCGTGCAGGTTGCACGTAAGATACCAACAAGCTGCCGGTAAATGCGTCGTACTCAAACAGAACGATCCGCCGCCACCCAACAGACGCTCTTGGCGGCCGCCAGGCAGCTGTGGGGTGCGCGCGGCTACGCCGCCGTCTCGACCCCCGAGATCGCCCGCGCCGCCGGCGTGACGCGCGGCGCCATGTACCACCAGTACGCAGACAAGACCACGCTGTTCCTGGCCGTGCTCGAGGCCGTCGAGACCGACGTCCTCGAGCGGCTTACTGCGGCCGTTGCCGCCGCCCGCCCGAGCTCTCCGGCCGCCGCCCTGCACATCGCCGCTGACGCCTGGCTGGAGATCGCGGGCGAGGGCGAGGTCCGACAGCTGGTGCTGCTCGACGCACCCAGCGTGCTCGGCTGGGCGGGCTTCCGCGAGATCTCCCACCGCTACGGGCTGGGAACGACCGAGCAGCTGCTGAGCGCGGCGATCCAATCCGGCGAGTTGACCGAGCAGCCCACCCGTCCGCTGGCGACGATCCTGATCGGCGCGCTCGACGAAGCCGCCATGAGCATCGCAAACGCCCGACATCCAGCGCAGGAGAAGGCCGCGATACGGACCGTCATCCACAACCTGCTCGATGGGCTGCTGCTGGCCCCCGCTGCGAGCTCGGACGCGATGCCGCCGGGCCGACCCTGATCTCAGGAGGGCCCGGGCACGACCAGCACCGGGGTCCCGGAGTGGGCCACCACGGCGGCCGCGACGCTGCCGAGCAGATGGCCGACCAAGCCGCTCCGGCGGTGGGAGCCGAGCACGATCAGGCTCGCTCCGCGTTCCTCGGCGACCTTGACGATCCCCTTCCACGTCGGCGCCGCCTCGACGGCAACGCTCTGCGGGCGAAACCCCGCCTTCTCCGCCAGCGATGCGCCCGCTGCGCGGCGGTCTCCTCGGCGGCCTGGTGGACCTCGGTCGCCTGCGCCGCGTTCGAGGTGTCCGCTCGCCGACCGGCACGAAGCCGACGTCTGCCGGCTGCCAGACGCAGACGACGAGCGCGTCGCGTCCCGGTGCAAGCTGGCGGCCGGCCTGCTCGATCGCGAGCTGCGCCAGCTCGGAGCCGTCGTAGGCGAAGAGCACCGGGCCCACCGCTGGCACCGACGTTGCGCCGGCGCCCGCGCCACTTGAGGCCATCTCAGTTGGCGCTTTCGGTCGCGGGTTGCGCGGCGCGCACGCGCGAACGGACGCGCGCCAGCAGCGGCGGCGAGTACCAAGCAGGAGCCTCGCCCGCGAGGAAGCGCTCGAGGTCGGGAGTCTGCGGGCGGGCGCCGCCGAGCGCGTAGATCGCGACGCCGATGACGGCGCCGCCGAGCGCGAGCCCGAGGCCGATCCACAGCGCGATGGCGGTGCCGGCATCGAGACTGCCGCCGACGTTCGCGGCGAAGTGGACGAAGATCGGCGCGATCATGAACGCCGCGACCGCCCGCATCAGCTCGACGATCGCGAACACGCGCTGCAGGCTGGCCGACGGCAGCGAGAAGCCGGCCACGAACAGCGCCGGTGCGACCGTTGCGCCGAGGCCGATGCCGGTCAGCCCCGAGCCGATCAGCGTGGCCGTTTCGCTCGAGGGCACGTTGATGCGGAAGACCGCGATCCCGGCCGCGAGGAAGATCATCCCGACCAGCGGCAGGTAGTGGATCCCCCGCGTCTGAAGGACGAGGCCGAGCACGACCGCGGTGATCACCGCGCCCGCGACCTCGGGCAGGTACAACAGACCCGAGGTGCAGCGGCGAGTAGATCCCGGTGAGCGCGCCCGCGGTGAGCGCCGTTGCCGAGACCGACGCCGCCGCCGCGAACAGCGCCACAGCGATGCCCGCGACCGGCATCGTGCTCGTCAGCATCGTGCGGATCGTCAGCAGCGGCCGCTTCGCGCGGTACTGGTAGACGATCAGGATGACGATCAGCGCGAGGCCGCCGAACAGCGGCACGATCGTCAGTGGGTCGAGGAAGCGGTGGGTCAGGAGCTCGGAGGCGCCGAAGAACGCGGACAGCGCAACCGACGGCCGCCAGCGCGATCGCCAACACGTCGTGCGGCGAGTCAGGATCGGCGGGCGGCGCGTCGTCGAACGTCAACACGGCCAGTACCAGCGCCGTGGCCGAGATCGCGGCGACGATCCAGAACAGCGGCCGCCAGGCGTTGGACTCCGCCTGAAGCCCACCGAGGGTCGGGCCGAGCGCGACCGCGCCGAAGATGCACATGTTCATGATCATCGCCGTGATCGCGCAGCTTGCTCGCCGGGTAGCCGATCGCCAGCGGCGGCACGGCGGCGATCAGCAGCAGGCTCGTGCAAAGGCCCTGAAGCACGTGGCCGGCGATGTACATGCCCGCGTTCTGCGCCGACGCCCCGAGCACCGAGCCGGTGACGAGCAGCGCCGCGTAGCCGACCATCATCCTGCGCTGGGGCAGATGCTGGGCGAACTGGACCGCCAGCACCGTGCCGATCGCGTAGGCGGCGTTGCCCAGGCCCGAGCTGAGGCTCATCGTCTGCAGGCTCATGTGTAGCTGCTTGGCGATGATCGGCGTCAGCGGCTGCAGCGCGGCTGACAGCGCCAGGTAGGGAATCAGCGCGCACATCACCATCGCCGCGACGGCGGGATAGCGGCCGGCGAGTGGTCCTTGGCGCATCAGCACTCACTATCCGACGCCGCTGCGTTGCCGCGCGCCATCGATCTGAACATCGCAACGGGCCTGTTCACGGTCTCGCTCCTTGGCGATGGGGGGTCGCTTGATCGCCGCCGGTGGGGGTCCCGGGGGCGTCCTTCTTGTCATAGCAGGACGTCCTGCTCGTACCCCGGCGAACTCGCGTTCAGGCCACGGTCCACCCGCTACGGCGCCGAGGCAGGCCCTCGACGGCCGATGAGGCTAGGTGCGCTCCTCGTCGAGCTGTTGGCGCTGCTCGACCAGCGAGCGCAGCTGGTCGTTGATCTCGGCTGAGATGCGCTTGAGATCCCATTTGCTGAGGGTGATCAGGTGCATCGGCGAAGTTGCGACGACGTCGGCCGTGCGCTTGCCGCCCGAGAGCATCCCCATCTCCCCGAAGACGTCGCCGGGACCGAGCGATCCGACCACCTCGCCGCCCTTGATCACGTCGGCGGTGCCGGTCTCGATCACGATCAGCTCGTAGGAGTAGTCGCCTTCGTGCACGAGGCGCTTGCCGGCGGAGACCGACGTCTCGCTCGAGAACACGCTCAGGGTTTTGAGCGCTTGATCGGACAGTGACGAGAACAGCGGGATGGTCTTCAGGCGATCGGGATCCATGATCTCCAAACTTTCGCGATGGCGGTGGAAGACGGACCGACGAAAAACGGCCTGCGACTCGCAGCGCCGATCACGTGCACCCTACCGCCCAAGGCAGTACGCTTGCGGCGTGGAGCGCACGGTCGTATGTGTCGCCAGGCAAGACGGCGCACGAGCGCAGGAGGTCGCTCAGCTGGCGGCGAAATCGCTCGGCTCGCGCATCGTCGACGAGGACATCCTGACGCGCGCGGCGGCCGACGCTGGGGTCGAGCGGGACGTCGTTGCCGATCTCGAGCGCCGCAAGTCCCGCGTGATGGGCCTGCTCGAAGGCTTCGCCACGGCGGGCTTCGCACCGGGCTACGTGCCCGCCCCGAACCTCCTCAACGAGGGAGAACCCGCGAGCGATGAGCTCAGAGGGCTGATCCGATCGGTCATCGAGGAGGTCGCCGACGCCGGCAACGCGGTGATCGTCTCGCACGCGGCGTCGATGGCGCTTGGCGAGCGCGAGGACGTGCTGAGGGTGCTCGTCACGGCCTCTCCGAAGGTGCGCGAGCAGCGGCTTGCGGCCACCCTCGGGATCAACGAGAAGGAGGCGGCGCGGACCGTCAAGCAATCCGATGCCGGGCGCGCGGACTACATCAAGCGCTTCTACGGCATCAGCGCCGAGCTGCCGACGCACTACGACCTGGTCATCAACACCGACCAGCTCACGCCCGAGGACGCCGCCCAGCTGATCGTCCAGGCGTCCGGCGGGGGCGCCGACCGCGGGGCAACGGTCGCGTAGCCCGCTTCAGAGCTCCCGCCTGGGCGCCTGCTCGAGCTCGTGGCGAAGAATCCTGACGATGATGTCCTGAACGCTGGTGGCGTCCTTCGCCGCCCGCAGCCGCAGCTCGCGCCACTCGCTCACCGTCAGCGACAGGCTCATGGACTTGGTGTTCGGATCGCCCCCCTTCGGGCGCGGCGCGCGTCCCTCCTGCTCGGACATACACCAAGCATGTCAGGGGCCCGGAGCCCGCGCCTGCACGGAAGGGCAAGGCGCCGCAGCTGCTGTGCGATCGAGGTGTATCGTCTGCGGCGTGACTCCAGGGGGCGTTCGCGCACGGCCGCGCGTAAGGCCGCTACGAGCAGGGATTCGCGCGCTTCTGCGTGCCGTCCCGTCGCTGCGCGCGCCTGTGGAGACGCTCTTGTGGCGCATCTTCTACGAGCTCACCAGCCGCAGGGGCAACGAGAGCAGCGTCACGCTGCTCAACTACGGCTACGCGGCGTCGGCTGAGAGCGCCCCCGGCGAGGGAGAGGACGAGCTCGGCATGGCGCTGTACGCCGCCGTCGCCGGGGCTGCAGAGCTCGCGGGCAAGCAGGCGCTGGAGGTGGGGTGCGGCCGCGGTGGCGGCTCGGCGTTCGTCTTTGAGCGTTTCCAGCCGGCCTCGTTGACCGGGGTGGATCTCGCCGGCACCGCGATCGAACGCTGCCGGCAAAGCCACGGGCGTCCCGGTCTGACGTTTCGGACCGGCGATGCACAGCACCTTCCGTTCGCGGACCAGACGTTCGATGCCGTGATCAACGTCGAGTCATCGCATTGCTATTCGGACATGCCGCGGTTCCTGGGCGAGGTGCATCGCGTGCTGCGACCCGGCGGACTGTTCCTGTTCGCCGACTTCAGGCCCACTCATCCATCGCCCGAGGACCCCTTTCCGCGTGACATCGAGGTGCTGCGCCGCCAGCTCGGGGAAGCGGGACTGCGGACCGTCGAGGAACAGGACATCACCGCCGAGGTCGTGCGCGCGCGCTCGCTCGCCACTCCTGCGGTGCGCGCGAGGGTCGATCCGCGAATGCCAAAGCCGCTTCGGCGCTACGCCTACGAGTATTGGGGGATCGAGGGCACCACGATCTTCCGCGCCTTCGCCGACGGAAGCGTCACCTATCTGCGGTTCGTGCTCGAAAACGCCTGAGTCCCGGCGGCCGCCGGGCTAGGACAGCCCCGCTTCGCCTCCTGCTCAGGTGAAGGCGACGAGACCTTCGAAGAGCACCCAGCGGAACACCTGCATCACTTCGTTGAAGCCACCCGCTCGCAGCATCGACTCGTTCTCGCCCGGTGTCTGCGGCTGCAGCACGCCCCTGAGGCTCCTAGTCTTGCCCGCGATCTCATCCTCGCTGAACCCCTGGCCGCGCTTCCAGTCCAGATAGGCGCCGACGGCCATCTCCTGCGTCCTGGCTGTCGGCGCCAGCACCTTCTCGAACAGGATCAGCGACCCGGCCGGCTGCAGCGCACTACGGATTCGCTTGACCACCTCGAGTCGAGTGCGCAGTGGAACGAACTGAAGCGTGTAGTAGCTGACGACCAGGTCGGCCGGCTCGAATACCAACTCCTCGAGCGACGCGGTCTCGAATCGAACCCGCTGCAGCGGTGAGCATCGCTCGCTCGCACGCTCGACCATGCCCGGCTCCCGGTCGACGCCGATCACCTCGACGCGCCGGGCGCTGAGGCGCTCGGCCAGGATCCTCGTCAGTGCCCCCGTCGAGCACCCCAGGTCATAGCACCGCCCACCCTGGGGAACCAACTGGTCGGCGATGTCGGCGATCAGCCCGTGGCACTCGTCATAGGCGGGGATCGAGCGCGCGACGTGACTGTCGAAGGCCTGCGGCACGGCGCCCCCGAACGTCCAACTCCCGGCCAGCGAGGAGATTCCGTCGCCCACCTGTGGCGCACGGGACCCGGCGCTGGCGTCGGCCAACTGATCACGATCACTGGCCAAGCCGAAAAGGCTACGCCCCGGCCGAGGTTTGGGCAACCCGGCGCGCTCCAGGCGTGTTTTCGCATGTACGATCGCTGAGCCTTGCCGTCTGCGATGGAGCTCACCAACAGGAGCGTGTGGCAGAGCGCGCGGGTGCTCGACGCGTTCGCCCGCCGCGAGGGGTGGAGCGATCCGGGTGAGGAGCGCGCGATGCAGCTGCTCGCCGCGGAGGCTCGTGGTGAGCCGATCCTGGACATCGGCGTCGGGGCCGGTCGCACGCTGCCCTACCTTCGATCGCTGAGCGGGGACTACGTCGCGGTCGACTACCTGCCGGAGATGGTGAATGCGACACGCGCGCGCTTCCCGGATGCTCGCATCGAGCAAGCCGACGCACGTGATCTGCACGGCTTCGCGGACGCCAGCTTCGCACTCGTCGTGTTCAGCCTGAACGGGATCGACGGGCTCGCCCACGAGGACAGGCCCAAGGTTCATGCCGCCGTCAAACGCGTCCTGCGACCAGGCGGCGCCTTCATCTATTCGACTCACAATCTGGAACACCCCTGCGCCGGGCGGCCACCGTGGGATCGCTGTCGCCTGCCCGGCCATATCACCCTGCGCCCGCTCGTCGGTTGGGCCGCCCGCCTGCCCAAGCGCAGCCGTTCGTATCGGCGTCTGCGATCTCTCAGCGTCAGCGGAGAGAACTGGGCCGTCCTCGTCGGTGCCTCCTACGACTTCGGCATCGTCGGGCACTATCTGACACTCGATGGGGCGCTGTGTGAGCTGTCGCGGTCCGGCTACGCGCCCGGTGTGCAGGTCTTTGCCACCAATGGAGATCAGCTGTGCCCCGGGAGTGACACGCGTGGCTCAGAATGGTTTCACTTCGTCGCACGCAAGCCGTAGTCACCCTGGCTGGGCGCTCACCTCGTAGGTATGTCCTGCGCTGCGCAGGCGCTCCACCAGAGCGGACCCGAACGCCGTGGCGGGCGTCAGGACGCCGGATCGCGCAGGTAGTCGGTCTCCGTCGAAGGCGAGCGCGAGGGCGCTCTCCCCGAACATCACCGAGGTCGCCTTGTAGCCGGGGTCGCCCTCGGCCTCGATCCGGCATACATAGTGAGCACCGCCGGAGGTACGGGCGTGGGTCTCGATGCGGTAATGGCCGCGGTCCCGGCTGCGCTCGCCCGGCCCCTCGCCGGGGGAGGGGAGCACGCGGTCGAGCAGAGTCTCGGTCGGCCCGAACTGCAGCCCAGCCAGTAGCGCCCCCAGCCCAGCCAGCGTCGCGGCCGCCGCCACCGGTGCCAGCGGGCCGTTGCCGAAGCCCATCACCTCGCGATAGCGCAGCCGACGTCCGTAGTCCCACCCGCGCAAGGCGTTGCTCCTGCGCACGACGCGAGTGTTCAGCGGTCCCATCACGAATGGCCCAACCCAGCCGCCGACGAGCTGATCGCGCTCGATACCCGTCAGGTCGCGCTCCGGCCCGAGATCGGGCTCGGCCGCGCGGTCGGGGCTCAGCGCGTAGGGGTCGTCCATCAAGCGCGCGAGCGCGGGCTCGCGTGCGCGGTCCTCGATCATGCCCTTTATCGAGGCGAACGTGCCGCCGCTGAGGCCGCCGCGGAAGGACCGCACGACGAGCGTCGTCTGCTCGAGCTCGCCAGCGCCGTCCGCGGTCGCAGCCTCGTGAGTCAGGAGCACCCCCAGGTCCGAGGGGATCGAGTCAAAGCCGCAGCTGTGGACGATCCGGGCGCCCGATGCGCGCGCAGGGTCGTCGAAGCGGTCGATCGACTCGCGCATGAACACGACCTCCCCTGTCAGGTCCGCGTAGTGGGTCCCCGCCTCGGCGCACGCCGCCACCACCGGTATCCCGTAGCGTCGATAGGGCCCGACGGTGCTGGCCAGCACGTTCGTGTCGCTCGCGAGCTGTGTGAGCGAGCCCTCGTCGAAGGAGTCGGCGACGAGCGCCGGCCAATCCTCCACTCCTAGCGAGCGTTTCAGCTGCTCGAGCCTCTCGCGCGAACGGCCCGCGAGCGCGATGCGGGCGCCGGCAGGGGCCGCATCGCGCAGGTAAAGGGCCGTCAGGCGACCTACGAAGCTGGTAGCTCCGAACAACACCACGTCGAAGCGCCGGTCGCTCACAACAGCTCGAACCCTAGCCTAGGCGCGGTGCGCGGCCAGGCCCTCTAGCATCGCGCAATGACCGCCAGCGTCTCACGCGCCAGCGGCGCGGGGCCGCTCGCAGGCGCCCCGTCAGGCGTGCTCGTCGTCGGCGCCATCGCCTCTGTCCAGTTCGGCGCTGCGCTCGCAGCGACGTTGTTCAGGCAGCTGAGCCCCGGCGGGACGGTGTTCCTGCGCCTCGCCTTCGCCGCGATCATCCTGCTGGCGCTGTGGCGCCCGCGGCTGCGCGGGCGCACGCGCGAGGAGCTGTTGCTCGCGGTCGGCTTCGGGCTCGTGCTCGCCGGCATGAACCTCAGCTTCTACGAAGCGGTCGACCGGATCCCGCTGGGGGTCGCCGTGGCGATCGAGTTCGTGGGCCCTCTGAGCGTCGCCATAGCCGGCTCCAGACGCCGGCTCGACTTGCTGTGGGTCGCGTTGGCCATCGCGGGGATCGTCGCGCTCACCCATGGCTCCGTACACGGGCTTGATCGGGTCGGCGTGGGGCTCGCCTTGATAGCCGGCGGCCTGTGGGGCACATACATCGTGCTCAACGCCCGGCTCGGGCGGGTCTTCGAGGGCTCGACGGGTTTGACGCTGGCGCTGTGCGTCGCGGCGCTCGCGGTGCTTCCAGTCGGGATCTCCGACGCGGGCAGCCAACTTCTGGACCCGGAATTGCTCGCGCTCGGCGCGGCCGTCGGAATCCTCTCGTCGGTGATTCCCTACTCGTGCGAGCTCGAGGCGCTCCGACGGATTCCGCCGTCTGTGTTCGGGGTGCTGATGAGCCTCGAGCCGGCCGTGGCGGCGCTCGCCGGCTTCATCGTGCTTGGGCAGACGCTCGGAGCCCGCGCGCTGCTCGGGATCGCGCTGGTCGTCGTCGCCTCGGTCGGCGCTTCGCGCGGCAGCATCGACGCGGCGGTGTCGGTGTAGGCGTCACAAACCGATGGCCCGGCTCGTATACATCTCCGAGATGTCGGCTGATCTGAGCGACGAGGAATTGCTGGTCAACGGCGGTGCTTCGGGATTTGGGTCGCTGTACGAGCGGCGCTTCCCGCTCGTCCGCGGCTACCTACGCCGGCGTGTCGGCGCGCGCCCCGACCTCGTGCTCGATCTCGTGGCCGAGACGTTCGCGCGTGCGCTCGAGCGCCGTGAGCAGTTCGACCCACAGCGCGGCTCGGCCGTCGGCTGGCTGCTCGCCATCGCCCACCACGTGCTCGTCGACGCGGTCCGCCGCGGTCGCGTAGCCGACGAGTCACGCCGGCGGCTCGGGATGGAGCGCGTGTTCGTCGAGGACGCGCAGCTGGAGCTGATCGAGCGCACCAGCGAGTCTGATCTACAGCGCGCGCTTTGCGAACTGCCGACCGAGCAGCGCGTGGCGATCGAAGGCCGGGTTCTCGAGGAGCAGCCCTACGCGGCGATCGCGACGCAGATCGGGCGCTCAGAGCAGGTGGTCCGCAAGCGCGTCTCGCGCGGCCTCGCGGTCCTCAGACGCAGCATCACGGAGAGCGCATGATCGACCCCTACAGCTCCCTGGGCGAGACGCTGACCGCCGCCGCCCGCCGCCGCCAGGGCAACGACGACGCCCGCGCGCCGCGGAGGCTGCGCGGGTGGCTCGCGCGCCGGCTGAATGCGGCCGTGATCGCCGTGGCGCTCGTGCTCGGAGGTGGTGCCATCGCCGTCGCAGCGACCGGCCTGCTGAACGGCAGTCCCGTCAGAGACCCTGCGGGAACCCCGACGCCGAGCTCTGGCAGTGGCGTACCTGTGGCCGTCGGCGGCTCGCAGCTGGCGGCGATCACGGCCGACCCTGAAGGCGGGTTGCCATGGGCGATACAGCTCGTGCATACCACCCGCGGAGAGCTGTGCGTGCAGATCGGACGCGTCCACGACGGCCAGATCGGCCAGCTCGGCATCGACGGCGCCTTCCACGACGACGGTCGCTTCCATCCGCTCGCGCCGGACGTGCTTCCCGAGTACGGCGGCGGCTACGCCGACATCAGCTGCGCGCTCCCCGGCGAAACAATCATGGGCAGCCAGCCGACGCAGGATCGCAACGCGGAATGGATGGTTGGGCCGAGGACGGCCAAACCCGCTCGAGATCTGCGTGCGATCTCCTTCGGCGTGCTCGGCCCCCACGCCGTCAGCGTCACCTACCGGACGCGCACGGGCTCGCGCACGGTGCCCGTCAGCCCGGGAACGGGTGCCTACATGATCGTCCGGCCGATCGGCCCGGTCGTCCCCCCGATCATGCTCGGCGGCTTCAGCGGTGGCTACGTCTCCGGCGACGAGGTCAGCGGCGAACCCGGCCCGGAACGATTCGACATGGTGAGGACGGTGACCTTTCGCTTCGGCGCCCGAGTCTGCTCGATCGGCAGCATCCCCCCCGGAGCCAAACGCTGCCCCGTGCCGCCGCCACCGCCGCAGAGCGCGTTCGGGCCCCCCACCCGCAGCCTGCGCCTGCCGGTGCACGCGACCGCCGTGACACAGTTGCAGGCGAGCTGCCGCGCCGCGTTCCTGCTGATCCCCTGCTACCGGGCCGAGGTGGAATTCAAGGCTCCCTACGCGATCACGAGCGCGGGCAGCGAATACGAAGTGCAGGCAGGATCGACTTGCAGGAGCGCCCGCCCCAACGGCTGGTCGCTCAACGAGGACGTCGCACGCGACCAAACCGTGAGGACGCTGTCCAGTGGCCTCTTCAACTGCACCTCGATCGATGAATTCCAGGTCCGCTACATGAACGTGAGCCGCCGCTTCGCCGGGAGCTCCACCGGCCACGGCAACGAATCGGTGATCGTGGGCACCGGCTTCATCGGAAAACCCGCGCGCGGCGAGTCGCTCCCCTTGATCCGTCCGGTGCGCGTGATCAGAGTGAGGTCACGCCGCCACTAAGCTGGCGGGCGATGAGCGACTCTCCGGCGATCGAAGTACAGGGGTTGGTCAAGCGCTTCGGCGCGGTGCGGGCGTTGGACGGCGTCGACCTGATTGCCGCCCACGGCCAGATGGTCGGCCTGCTCGGGCCCAACGGCGCCGGCAAGACCACGCTCGTGCGGGTGCTCGCGACCCTGCTGCAGGCGGACGCCGGCACGGCCCGCGTGCTCGGCCTGGACGTCCAGCGCGACGCTGCCGCCGTGCGCGAACGGATCGGCCTGGCCGGCCAGTACGCGGCGGTCGATGAAAACCTCACGGGCCTCGAGAACCTGACGATGGTCGGACGGCTGTACGGGTTCGCCCGCCGGAGCGCCAAGGCTCGTGGCGTCGAGTTGCTCGAGCGCTTCGACCTCCTCGACGTCGCGGGGCGGCCGACCAAGACCTACTCGGGTGGCATGCGCCGCCGTCTCGATCTCGCGGCCGCGCTCGTCGCACGGCCACCGGTGCTGTTCCTCGACGAGCCGACGACCGGCCTTGACCCGCGCAGCCGCCTGAGCCTGTGGGAGGTGCTCGAAGCGCTCGTCGCCGAAGGCACCACCGCGCTGCTGACCACTCAATATCTGGACGAGGCGGACCGCCTCGCGGACACGATCGCCGTCATCGATCACGGCCGTCTGATCGCGGAGGGCACCTCTGACGTGCTCAAGGACCGCCTCGGCGGTGAGCGCCTGGAGATCCGTCTCGAGCCCGGCGCCGACCCCGACGTGGCGCTCCGCGCGCTCACATCGATGTCCGACGATCCGCCCACTCTCGAAGCCGGGCCGATCGTCAAAGTCAACGTACGCGAGCGCGCGGGGGCGATCGTCCAGGCGGTGCACCTGCTCAGCGAGGCCGGCGTCGGCGTGGACGACCTGACGCTGCGCCGCCCGACGCTCGATGACGTCTTCCTCGCGTTGACCGGTCACGCCGCCGAACTCCCCGAGGGTGGCGACGAGCAGGCCGACCAGGAGCGGGCCGCGTGAGACGGCTCGCCACCGACACGCTGATCATCGCCGAGCGCAACCTCATCCGGCTGCCGCGCGCTCCTGAACTGCTGATCGGCTTCACCGTGCAGCCGATCATGTTCGTGCTGCTGTTCGCCTACGTGTTCGGCGGCGCGATCAGCACGCCTGGCTACACCTACATCGACTTCCTGATCCCGGGGATCATCGTCCAGAACACCGCCTTCGGCGGCTTCGCCACCGCTCTCGGCCTCAACGAGGACGTGCGCAAGGGGCTGATCGATCGCTTCCGCTCGCTGCCGATGTCGCGCGCCGCCGTGCTCGGGGGCCGCACGCTCGCCGACGTCGTGACCAACGCGCTGTCGATGACGATCCTGCTGATCACAGGTGTGATCATCGGCTTCAGCTTTCACGCGAGCTTCGCGGACGTCGTTGCCGGCATCGCACTGCTGCTGCTGTTCGGCTACGCGTTCTCCTGGTTTCTCGCGTTCCTCGGACTGCTCGTCTCCTCGCCCGAATCGGTCAACTCCGTCGGCTTCATCGCGGTGTTCCCGCTGACGTTCATCTCCTCTGCGTTCGTGCCCGTCGCCTCGATGCCCGAAGGACTACGTCAGTTCGCCGAAGTCAACCCGTTCACGATCGTCGTCGACTCGATCCGCCACCTGTGGCTCGGCGCGCCTGAGCCCAACAGCGTCTGGGAGGCGGTCGCGTGGTCGCTGGCGATCATCGCCGTGTTCGCGCCGCTGGCTGTCGGGCGCTACCGCCGCGCGGCGGGCGGGTAGCGCGGGGCCACGGCCGCCGCGACGCGGTGCCCAAATTGGGGCCCGAAACATCGGTTTGGCAGCGCGTCGATGCTTCAAGCGCGCGCGCCTGAGGCCGATACGAAACTGCGATGTTCAAGACGATCAACGCGCAGCGAAACACCGGCGACACCATCGGAACCCGGGACGGGCTCTACCTGCTGTTGAAGATCCTGAGCGAACGCAATCCCGGCGTGCTAGACGACCTCAACCGCGTCGCGCGCCTGGCGGTCGCCACCGCCGAAGAGCTGGGACTGGACGCCGAGGACGTCGAGCGCGTCGAGCTCGCGGCGCGCCTGCACGACGTCGGCATGATCGCGATCCCCGACGCGATCATGAACAAGCCCGGAGGCCTGATCGACGCAGAGTGGACGATCATGCGCACGCATCCCGAAGTCGGGCAGCGCATCCTCGCGGCGGCGCCGGCGCTGGCCCCGGCTGCGCGGCTGGTGCGCTTCCACCACGAGCGCTACGACGGTCGCGGCTACCCCGACGGGCTCAAGGGCAAGGACATCCCGATCGGCGCGCGCATCATCGCCGTGTGCGCCGCGTTCGTCGCGATGATGCGCAATCGGCCGTTCAGCGACGCGATCACCGTCGAGGAGGCGCTCACCGAGATCGACTCGTGCTCCGGATCGCAGTTCGACCCGCACGTCGCCGAGGTCTTCTGCGGGCTCGTGCGCCTCGCGAGCGGCTGAGCGCCCCGCGGCGGCGTCGCCCGCCCGCGCGTCAGGCAGTCGTCGGCTGGTCCTCGCCGGCGCGCTCGTCGAGCTGGCGCGTGAGCCCCTGTGAGCGGGCGTCGCGTTCCAGCCGCATGTCGGTCAGCGGGTTGACGATCCCGCGGAGCACCGACACCGCGGCCCAGCGGCGAGGGCGGAAGATGCGTGGGCTGCGGCGCTCGATGCCGGCGACGATCGCCGCTGCAGCCACATCAGGCGAGACACGCTTGCGCAGCGGCGCGGGGAACGTGCCGACCATCTCGGTGGCGAGCGCGTCCTGGTCGATCGCGCGGTGGATCATCTCGGTGTCGATGAAGCCGAAGTAGGCGACGCTGACGCTCGCGCCGTGAGGGACGAGCTCGAGACGCAGCGCGCGTCCCAGCTGCTCCACGGCAGCCTTGCTCATCGCATAGGGGATCGTGCCGACGCCGTTGATGAACGCGTAGATCGAGGAGATGAGGACGATGTGGCCCTTGCGGGCGACGATCTCGGGTAGCGCAGCATCGACGCTACGCCACACGCCGAGCAGGTTCGTGTCGAGGATTCGCTCGACCGTCTCGGGAGGCATCGCGCGCAGCGTCGCCGGGCGCGAGGCGATGCCGGCGTTGGCTACGAGTACGTCGAGCGACCCGAATCGGTCGATGGCCGTGGCAACCGCTCGCTGGAGCGCACCCCTGTCGGTTACGTCCGCCGCGATTCCCGCGGCGCGCGTGTCGTGGATCTGGGCCGCCGCCGCCGCGGCCTTCTCGGCGTCGAGGTCCGCGATCAGCACCGACGCGCCGCGAGCGACGAGCGCGCGTGCCGTCGCGAAGCCGATGCCCCGCGCCGCCCCCGTGACCAGCGCCGTCTTTCCCGAGAGCTCAAACGTGGCCATCCGCCAACACTAACGCCACGCGCTAACGCCAGCGGCCACGCGCGCCGATAGCGGCTTGGTGACGCACCGTCTGCTCCCGCGGGCCCGTGCCTGTGTGCTGCGCCGCAGCCTGCTGGCGCTCGTGTTGGCGTGGGCAGCCTCGACGACCGTGCCGCCCCGGGCGGCCGCCGCCGCGAGCGCCGCGCCCACGAGCGGCAGCTGGGACGCGACCCAGCAGCGGCAGGTACTCGCGGCGGGGCTGATGGAAGCGAGTGCCGGGTCCTTCGACGGCGCCGGTCGGCTCTCGGCGCCCGCAGCGAACTCGTCGATGGCAGCCCTGGCGACGTGGCTTCAGGGTCAGGCGCAGGCCAACCAGCAGACGGTCCCCGGCCCGCCCAGCGCCGGCGAGGAGCCCGCCGCGGCCGTCGTTCCCGCCGTGGCCGTCGCCCACACCGGGGAGAGCCCCGTCACCGTCGCCGGCTTTGACCGCATGCTCGTCGAAGAGCTCGGCCTGGGCGCCGTCGCGGCGCAAGTGCAGGCGACGACCGTTGCCGCGGGCCTACAGCCGCCGGCGTACTTCGGCTCCGAGGTGGTGGCGCGCCTCTTGGAACTGCGCTACGAGCACCCCGTCGGTGCGCAACGACTCGATCTGTTTCCAAGCGATCCGCTCACCCGAGCCGAGGCGGCGTGGTCGCTCGCGACCGTGATGAACACGAGCATGTGGGCGATCTCCTCCGCACGGGAATCGCTGTCCGCGTTCGAGCTTCCGCAGATGACGGGCGCCCAGCGCCGGGCGCTGCAGATCGCCGTCTCGCGCATCGGCTACCCCTACGTATGGGGCGGCACGACCGACAACACCGCCGACGGGCTAGAACACGGAGGCTTCGACTGCTCGGGCTTCGCGTGGCGCGTGTTCAAGGTCTCGGGGCTCGCGTGGGGCCGGGCGATTCGCGGCCGCACAGCCGCCGAACAGGCCGGCGAAATCCCCTCCTCCCAGCGGCTGCGCGTCGGTCAGCTCGAGCCCGGCGATCTGCTGTTCTTCGGATCCGCGCACTTCAACAGCAAGGCCACCGAGCGCGACATCATCCACGAGGGCATCTACCTCGGTGACAACTGGGTGATCCACTCCTCCGGCCAGGGTGTCTACGTACTGCCGCTCACCGGGAGCTGGCTTGGGAGCTCGTTCGCCTGGGGCCGCCGCGTCATCCCTTAGCGTCGCTAGCGTAGGCGCGGTGCGGGTCGCTACGTGGAATGTGAACTCGATCAAGCAGCGCGTACCGCGACTGCTGCCGTGGCTCGAGGAGCGCCAGCCCGACGTGGTCTGCCTGCAGGAGACCAAGCTCACCGACGACGCCTTCGACGAGCTGCTCGGGAAGGAGCTGACGAGCCGTGGCTATCAGTTCGCTCGACATGGCGAACCCCAATGGAACGGCGTCGCGATCGTGTCTCGCGTGGGGCTGGACGAAGTGGCGGTCGGGGTCGAGCTCGAGCCGAGCGTCTGGCGAGCAGAGGCGCGGGCGCTGGCCGCGACCTGCGGCGGGATTCGCGTGAACTGCGTCTATGTCCCCAACGGCCGCGTGCCCGGCTCCGATCACTACGCCTACAAGCTCGCGTGGCTGTCGGCGTTGGCGACGATGCTTGCCAGCGCCCCGCCGGAGACGATCGTCTGCGGCGACATGAACGTGGCGCCCGCCGACCTCGACGTGTTCGATCCGGCCGCCTACGCAGGCCACACGCACGTGACGCCGGCTGAGCGCGCCGCGCTCGCGCAGCTCGAGCGGGGCGGACTACGCGACGTCGTCCGCGAGCGCTGGCCGACCGAGCGCATCTTCACCTACTGGGACTACCGCGCTGGGATGTTCCATCAGGATCTCGGCATGCGGATTGACCTGGTGCTGGCGAGCGACGCGGTCGCCGGCAGGGTCCGCGCGGCATGGGTCGACCGCGCGGCCCGCAAGGGGAACAGGCCAAGCGACCACGCGCCGGTGATCGTCGACCTTGATGTCGCACCCGACGGCGACATCGGGCCGGTCGTGCCGCCGCCGTCGGCGCCGGCCGGCGCGCCGCGCGCGGTGAAGCTGCCCCAGGCGCACTAGGTTTATCATCGGGGGCTCCGGGAAAGCGCAAGCAAGGACGAAGTGTGCTCGGGACGGCCCAGAACCTTTCGAACAGGACCCCCGCCAAAGGACTCCTCTGTGCGGTGATCCTCGCCGCGGCGCTGCTGCTCGCACTCGCCGTGGGCGCCAGCGCGAGCGACGCCGAATCCCTGATCACGCCGACGGCCTCGAACGCCTCCACCTCTGAAGCGGCGTCGGAATCGACGCCCGGACCTTCGACCGCGGAAGGGAGCCCGACGACGCCCCCGGTCGTCGTGGTCCCTCAGGAAGTCGAACTCCCGCCGGTGGTCGAAGTCCCGCCTGTCGTTGAACTCCCGCCGGTGGTTGAAGTCCCGCCGGTGGTCGAAGTCCCGCCGGTCGTCGAAGTCACGCCGCCACCTGTCGTTCCCGTCGTGCAGACGCCGGAAGCGACGACCGCGCCGGAAGTCGCGACGCCGGTGGCGCCGGTGAAGGAACTCCTGCCTGCGGAAACCACATCCAAGACGATCGCAGAAGGGACCCCGGACAGCGACCAGACGAGTACGGCGACAGCCGGGGAAGGCCCGCCATCGACCGGGCCGTCGAGCGCCGGGCAGATCGCAGCGGCGCTGATTTCCACACCGCCGACGAGACCGCGCACAGAGTGCGGCGGTCCCCGACGGCGCTGCGGTGGAAGCCTCGAGCGTCCTGCTCGGCCGCCTCGCGGTGGGATCCGCGGGACGCTCCTCCGGGCCGCCGAGCGGTCCCGGCGCCGGCGCGACCGCAGCTGGTGTTCCGGTCGTAGGCTTGAGCGTCGCGCAGCGCGCCGCCGAGCTGAGCTGCCAGCTCTCCGGCATGGCGGGCGACCGCCAACGACAACTGTGGGGCGAGCTGGTTGGGCGCTCAGGTCTCGCTCTCCGTGCAGGCTGTGGGCTTTCGTGCCCCGACCGGCTCGAGGACGGGTCCGCCCGACGAAGGCTATGGCGACTCGGTAGGTGGCAGCCACCCGGTCGTGCCGGCGCCCGCTCCGGCGCCGAGCGGCGCCGTTGGCGGCTCGGCTGGCGGCGGCTCCGGAGTCTCGCCGGCAGGCTTCTTCACGCTCGCGGGGCTCTTGCTGCTCGCGGCTCCACGCGCTCTGCGCCGTCTGCGGCTCTCGTGCCAGCCGTGGCTCACTGCGTTCTTCGTTCTGATTCCAGAGCGCCCGGGCTAGCTCCTTCCGGTCGTCTCGGTTCGGCGTTGGGTCTCGTGATCCAGCGCAGGTGGGAATCAATCCGAAGCTTCCTCGGAAGGAGCTGTATCTCATGGAAGGTCAACTGTCTACGTCGGCGGTGAGCATTGGTAGAAGAGACGGGGTCGACGCAACCCGGAACCTCGCCAGTCGCTCCAACGCCGCGCTCGACACGAACACGCGAACACACCCAGGGGCTGCCAAGCCACGCCCGGCGGCCAGGGCAACCGGCGTCTGGGCGCACACCCTGGTACTTACGGGCGAGCTGACCCGTCGCTCGGCTCACGCGCTCGAAGTGGAGATCGAGGATCTCTGCGCGAAAGGGGTCACCGCGATCACGCTCGATCTGCGACGGCTCACGTACATCGACTCGGTAGGGGTCGCGGTGATCTCGTTCCGTTGCGGTCTGTGCCAGCGGCAGGGCTACGCCTTTTCCCTGTTGCCTGGGCCGCGGGTCGTGCAGCGGGCGTTTGAGCAGGCGGGCATCGCCGATCTGCTGCCGTTCGACGACGACCCGGTCGAGGCGCGCCGGCTGTCCGCGGTCGTCAGCTCCCCGAGCGTGTGCGATGGATAGCGCCGCAGGCTCGATCGTGGGGAGGAGTAGCCGACGTTCGCTCGAATCCCGAGGCGATGATCTCTTCGGAGGTGCAGCGCACTCTGGTCAAGTCGCCCCCCGAGCTGTGGGCGGAGCTGAGCGATCCAACCGCGCTCGCCCGTCACCTCGGTGAGCTCGGGGAGATCCGCATAGTGCGCACTGAGCCGGAACGCGTCGTCGAGTGGGCAGCGGAGGACACGACCGGCGTCGTGTCGATCAAGCCATCTGGATGGGGAACAAGGGTGACGCTCAGCGCCACCCGCGAGCAGGCCGCCGAGCCGGACGCGGCGCCGCAGGCCCAGTCGGCCGCCGAGCCGGACCTGACCGCGGAGCCCCGGGCGGGCGCCGAGCCGGACCTGGCCGCGGAGCCCCAGTCGGCCTCGCAACTGGACACGGAGCCGGAGCCGGAGCCGGAGCCGACGGCGGTCCTCGAGGCTGTGGCCGGCGAGCCCGACAGTGCGCCGGCGGGCTTGCAATCGAGCGAGCCAGAGCCCCGCCGCGGCTTCTTCGCGCGGCTGTTCCGTCGCCGCCCGAGGACCGAGCCCTCACCCGCGATGGAGCCTCCCCGCGAGCGCCCGGACGCGTTTGCGGCGGTCCGGCAGGTGCTGGCCCCCGAGACCTTCGCCGCGATGCACCCGTTCGCCGCGCAGGCCGCCACCGCGACGGCCGACGCCGTGCCGGCGACGCAGGGCGCGCCCGAGGTCGGCGCCGCACCCGAGCCCCAGGTGCCGTCACAGCCAGACGGCGAGCCGAGCGGTGACATCGCGGCCGAGCTTATGGCGGCTGAGGACGTGACCGCCGATGAAGTGAGCGCAGCCGAGGTGACGGCTGTCCTCACGGCTGTGCTCGATCGCCTCGGCGCTGCTCATCACCGGCCGTTCTCGCGCGGTTGAGCGCGGCACCCTCGACGCTGGGCGCCAGGCGCGCCGATCACTGTGAGTTGAGCGAGCTCGCGGGCCTCGCCTCGAGGACAAGCGGGCGGGCGGAGCTCATCTGCCACGAGAACGCCAGCATCGAGGAGGCGGTCAGGTCGATCGCGGGCTCGGTGTTCGCGAACGCCTGAACGTTGTCCTCGTATTTGGCCCCGGCGCTGTCGAAGACCTTGAAGCGGTTACCGCCGCCGACCGGGCACGCACGCATGCCCGTCAGCTTGCCCGAGCTCTTTTCGCCGGAGGGTCCCTCCACGACCGCACCCGCGAGCACCGGCGGCGTGCCGTTCAGTGAGCCCACGATGTTCGCGACCTGGTGCTGCAGGCAGTCGGTGAAGGTGGAGCCGTCGCCGACGATGAAGGAGGAGCCCCATGCATTGGCGCCGAGCACGTTCGCGATCCAGCGCTCGGCGTATGTGCCGTACGTGCCTTCACCCACGAGGTAGTCGTACTCCGAGGCCATCACCGCCAACCCGTCGCCGTGCGAGACGGTGTCGGATTCGCTCCACGGGAAGCCGAAGCCGAACGGGTCCTGCTCGGACTGTTCCACGGCGTCTGTCAGTTTCTGGCCCAGTCCCGCTAGCAGTTGCGCTTCGCTGACCTGAAGCCCGAGCTGATCCCCGGCTGCCCGCAGCGCGCGGGCGAGCTCGAAGTCCGCCAGCCCGGAGACGTCGTACAGGTTCAGGCCTTCGCCGCCTTCGCTGTTGTGCGACTGGTATTCGCTGGCCCAGTGCGCGGCGTCTTCCAGGTAGAACAGCGGCTGCGTGTGCGCCAGGGCGGACGGCAGTTTGGAAGCTCGAGGACAGCGCATCGGCGAGCTCCGTGGCGCCCAGCTCCATGTCGTCGCGCCATTCCGTCTCCGGGTAGAAGTCGAAGGGGATCGCCGTCAGCAGGTTGCCCTGCGGGTTGGTGTTCGCCAGCTCGAAGATGTGCTCGGCCGCCAGCAGGCAGCGGTCGGCCAGTTCCGGGCGCGTGCTCGCGAACACCTGAAAGCACTCCGCGAACGCGGCCGCGTCGCGGCCCGCCAGGTTCGGGCTGATCGGCGAACCTTGCCCCGCCCCGGCTCGGAACACCGGGCGGTGGCGGATGAAGCGGTACAGCGGACTGCTGGCGCCGTAGGTGTCATCCGCCTGGGGCAGGCGCCAGATGTCGTGGTCGCCGATGGTGCTCGCGTTGCCCTCGCCGATACCCACCTGGTAGTAGAGCGTGCCGGTGCTTTCGTTCCACATCCGCAGCAGCCATTCCACTCCAAAGCGCGCTTCTTCGGTGAAGCTCGAGCGCGCCGCCGACGCGCCCATCTGCGCGGGGAAGTCGCGCACGCCGATCTCCATCAGGTCCACCGCGTAGCTCGTCGTCTGCACGAACTTCAGGTAGTCGCCCGCGTCCCACCAGCCGCCCGCCGCGTCGATCGTTTCGCCGAGGCCTTCGAGTTCCCCCTTGAATTCACCTTCGTCGTTCACCTTCGGGGTCGCGTACGTCAACGCGTCCTCGTCGTTCAGGTGAGCGGGCGCGGTGCGCAGCGCCGAAGGGATGTATTCCGGCCCGTCGCGCTCGTTCTCATAGAACGAAAGCGTGTTCGCGAGGGGCGTTTCGTACAGCGACTGCGGTGAGCCGATCGTGAACGCCGGCGAGGCGGCGGGCGTGGCACCCGCCAGCGCGATCGTGTAGGTGCCCGAGGCCTGCAGTGAATTGAAGTCGAGCGCGTACACGTCTTTGAAGCGCCTGCTCCATGCACCAAGCGACGAGCCCACGGAGCCGCTGAACACGGTCGCGCCTGCAGCCGAGAGCACCTTGAACGTCGCGCCGGCCAAGCTCTTGCGCGACATCAGGTACCCGCGCTTGGGCGCAATCGTCGGGTAGCCCACCTGGTTGACGCGGATGAACGCCTCGTTTGCGGCCGCCGCCGGGCTCGCCGCCAGCCCGAACGTCGCCATCGCGATCGCCAATCCCGACGCGACTCGCACGAGCCGACCCGTCCATCCCATGCGGGCGAACGCTAGCTGACCATGCTCATTCGCGCGCGAGCTCCGCCATCTGCTCAAACGCCGACAGCGGGTTGATCGGCTCGCGCGCGTCCGACAGCTCGTTGTAGATGTTGGCGATATTGACGACCAGCCGCTCGCTCTCGCCCCAGTCGGCCCAGCGCTGCAGCGAGATCGCGCGCGCCGCCTGCAGCGGGCTCATTTCCTGCGCGCGGCACTCGCGCGCCTGCTCGTAGAGGTACTCGAAGTACGCCCGCAGCTCGCGCACCGCGTCGAGGCTCGCCAGCGGACCGTGCCCGGGCACGATCACCGCCAGGTCCATCGCGAGGATGCGATCGCACGCGCTGATCCAGTTGGACACGGGACCAGCCCACGCGATCGGGTGGGCCTCGGAGAAGAGGATGTCGCCCGAGAACAGCACGCGCTCAGCGGGTGCGAGCACGAGCGTGTCGCCGCGGGTGTGGGCGGGCCCCACCTCGATCAGCCGCAGCTCGCGGTCGCCGACCCGCAGCGTCAGCTCGCCAGCAAACGTCTCTCCTGGCAGCGCGAGCTCGATTCCGTTGAAGTCGAACGCGCCGAAGCACTCGAGGAAGAAGGCGCCGGTCTCACCCATCGCCGGCGCCTGCTCGAGCAGCGCCGCCATCGCCGCCGGTGGCAGCTCGGACATCTCCGCGGCCGTCCGCTCGGAGGCGACGATCCGTGCGCCGTCCACGAGCTGGTTGCCGTAGCAGTGATCGCCGTTGGCGTGGGTGTTGACGAGCGTGTCGATGCGCGCGGCAGCCGGCACCGCGCGGCGCATCGTCTCGAGCATCTGCCGCGTCAAGGGCGAGGTCGTACAGCGTGTCGACGAGCAGCGTGCTCTCGCCGTCGACCACCAGGCCGGCGTTGCTCCAGCCCCAGCCGCCGTCCGGCTGCAGATATGCGAACAGGCCATCGCCGACCTCGTGCAGGCCCTGTGCGTAGCTCATCTCAAAGCCCATGCTCTCACAGTGCAATACTCGTGCCGATGCCGTTCGATCCGGGGCGCGCGGTTCCCCTGTTCGTGGCCGACCCGGCCCGCTACGAGCGGATGCCCTATCGCCGCGTCGGCGCCAGCGGCATCCAGCTCCCCGCGATCTCGCTCGGGCTGTGGCAGAACTTCGGTGACGATCGCCCGCTGCAGAACAGCCGCGCGGTCCTGCGCCGCGCCTTCGACCTCGGCATCACGCACTTCGACCTCGCCAACAACTACGGGCCGCCATACGGCGCCGCCGAGACGAACTTCGGCCGCATCTTCGCGGAGGACTTCCGTCCCTACAGCGACGAGCTGATCATCTCGAGCAAGGCCGGCTATGACCAGTGGCCGGGACCCTACGGCGAGTGGGGCTCGCGCAAGTATCTGCTGGCGAGCCTCGACCAGAGCCTCGCGCGGATGCGGCCTCGACTACGTCGACATCTTCTACTCGCACCGCTTCGACCCGCAGACGCCGCTGCGGGAGACGATGGGCGCACTCGACACCGCCGTGCGCCAGGGCAAGGCGCTGTATGTCGGCATCAGCTCCTACTCGCCGCAGCGCACCGCCGAGGCGATCGAGATCCTGAACGGCCTCGGCACGCCGCTGCTGATCCACCAGCCCTCCTACTCGATGTTCAACCGCTGGATCGAGCAGGAACTGCTCGACGTGCTGGCGCGCGGTGGCGTCGGCGCGATCGTGTTCTCGCCGCTCGCGCAGGGCCTGCTCACGGACCGCTATCTCAACGGCGTTCCCGAGGACTCGCGCGTGCGCCGCGGCGAGGCATTCGACGAACGCCTGCTGAGCGACGAGAACCTCGCGCGCGTGCGCGCGCTCAACGAGATCGCGAAACGCACGCGGTCAGTCGCTCGCCCAGCTCGCCATCGCTTGGGCGCTGCGCGACGCGCGCGTCAGCTCCGCGCTGATCGGCGCCAGCAGCGTCACGCAGCTGGAAGACAACGTCGCGGCGCTCGCGAAGCTGGACTTCACGCCCGAGGAACTCGCCGAGATCGATCGCTACGCCGTCGACGGCGGCATCAACGTGTGGGCGCCGTCGAGCAACGCGTGAGCGCTCAGCCACCCTGCGAGCGCCAGCGCCGGTAGAGGTCCGTGAACTCCTCGCGCATCGCCGGCGTGAGGTCCTCCGCGCGCAGCCGTCCGGTGAGCGTGATCGTGACGCGCATCTGCTCGAGGTACTCGGTGCAGTGCTCGCAGCCGGCGATGTGCGCCTCGAAGCGCCGGCGCTGTGAGCGCGGCAGCGCGTCTTCCAGATAGTCGGTGATCAGCTCGACCATCTCCTGGCACACGAATCCGCTCTTGGACCAGAACATGCTCACGCGCCCCCCAACGCCGTTTCCAAGCGCCTGGCGCAGATGACTGCGCCCACGGTGCAAGCAGCACCCGCTGGTTGGCCTCGCTGATCTCGAGCACGTCACACACCTCGTGGCCGCTGAGCCCGTCGACGTCGCGCAGCAGCACGACCTCGCGCTGGCGCGCGGGCAGCGCCTCGAGTGCCGCCTGGATGTCTCCCGACAGGCCCTGCGCGAGAAGCCGGTCCTCGCTGTCCTCGACCCAATGCTGCGGAGGCGACATCCAGGCGCCCGACGCGTCGAATCTCGAGCTGTCCACGACCGGTCCGGCGTCACCCACAGCGACGCTACGACGCTCACGCACGCCGGTGCTCGTCGCGCGGTTGACAAGGATCCGCAGCAGCCAGGTGCGAAACGACGAGCGCCCGGCGAAGCCGTCGATCCCGCGCAGCACGCCCATCCACGTGTCCTGGACGACCTCCTCGGCGATCGCCTGGCTGGCGACGTAGGAGCCGGCGAGGCGCACCATCGCGGCGTGATGACGCGCGACCAGCGCCACGAACGCCTGCTCCTCGCCGGCGCGCAAGCGCGCGACGAGCTCGGCGTCCTCGTCGAGCGAGTACCGGCGCCTGGTTGCGCCGGCGCGGCAGGCCAAGGCCGACAACGGCGATTGCCGCGATCAACCCCATGCGCACGCCGGGGGCTCAGATACGTGGTGAAGAGCACAGTCCATGCCGTTCATACGCCGCGCTGCAGGCTACGGCGCCCCCAAGGGCGCCGCAACCTGCAAGGCGTGGCTTGGCTAGCCGGCGACGATTCCCTCGCCGCCCTGCGCACCTGGGACCGTGATCGAGCCGATCTCCGTCAGTTCGCCCTTGGGCGCGACGGAGAACTCGTCGACGATGCCTTCCGCGCCGGTCTGCACGTAAAGGAACTGCCCGTCGTTGGTGGCCGTCGCGTCGACCGTGCCGCCGTCGGTTTTCGTGTCGCCGAGCAGCGTCAGCAGCTGCCCGCCGTGACTCGATCCGAACGTGCTCAGCGAGGCGCTACCGGGGTTCGACGTGTAGAACTGCCCGCGCGCTTCCACCACCCAGCAGGTGGCGAACTGTTCGGAGGCGACGGCGTCGAGCTGCTCGATGTTGCCGTCTTCGCGCAGCTGGAAGACCGCGAGCGCGCCCGCGCTCTCGGCGAGGACCAGGTGTCCCTGCCGATCGAATGTCACGGCAAACGGGACGGTGCCCGGCAGCGGGTTCACGACCGGGGCGCCCGACAGCGTCCCGCCGGGCGCAACGCTGAAGACATCGACGTCGTTGCCGCTGGCCTTGGTCGTGACGATCAGCTGCGTGCCTTCCGGAGAGAACACCACAGTGCCCGGCGAATGCGTGAACTGTGGGCTTTCCGAGCCGAGGCCGAGCGCCCGATTCGATCCGGGGATCGCGACCAGGCGTCCGCCCGAGACGGCGAAGCCCTGCACCGATCCGCCTTCCAGCCCGTTGAGCACGTACACGATGCCGTTGTGCACGGCGATGCTCACCGGGAACGTGCCGCCCGAGCTGATCACCTGGCGCAGCGCCAGCTTGTCGCCGAAGACGGCGAACACCGAGACGCTGTTGCTGCCGGCGTTGACCGCGTACAGCAGGCCATTCTGCCTGTCCAGCGTGAGCGAGCCCTGCGAGGCGAGGTGATCGACTTCCGAGCCTTCGAGCGCTCCGCCGAGGCCGCCGGTGTTGTACACGCCGGCCTGCGCGAGCTTGCCTTCGGCGGAACGGTCATAGACCACGACCTGGTTGCCTTTGACGTTGTCCGTCTGCACGAACACCGCGTGGTTGACGCCGGTCGCGAACGCCGGCGCGCCGAGCACGCCGAGCGCTCCCAGCGCGGCGGTGGCGGCGACCACGGCGGCGCCGAGGCGAATTGTGGCTTTCATTGCTGAGTCTCCTAGGGGTTGGGGAGTGGGCATGCAACGTTCAGTCCGACCGGCGGACAAATGCGTTACACGCCGACCTCGCGGCGGGCTTCCCCAGGTGGTGGGAGTATCGTCGGAGCCCGGTGTACGGATGACATTTGATCGAGCTGACGGTGCGGCGTCCCCAGATGGGCACGCGAGTGCCGAGCGAACCGAGCCCGTCCCTGAGCGCTCGCCGGCGCCCGGCGACCCGGTCGAGAACGAAACGATCGACCGCATCGCGAACCTCGTGGTGATGGTCGTGCCGCTCGCGCTCGTGGGGTTCGCCGCATATCTCGCCTGGGGCGGCGCCCTGCGGTGGCCGGACCTGATCATCATGGCGGTCACGTATCTGCTGACCGGGGCGGGCATCACGATCGGCTTTCACCGCCTCCTCACCCACCGCAGCTTCAAGACCAGTCCCGCGATGCGCGGCGTGTTCGCGGCGCTGGGCTCGGCCGCGGTCGAGGGGCCGGTGATCGAGTGGGTCGCCAACCACCGCAAGCACCACCAGTTCTCCGACGTGCCCGGCGACCCGCACAGCCCTCACGTCGATCACGGCAGCGGTTGGCGCGGGGCACTGGCCGGGCTGTTCCACGCGCACGTCGGTTGGATCCTGGGCGGCGACGCGATGGCCGACGAGCATCACTACGCCAAGGACCTGCTCGCCGACCCGGTCGTGCTCTTCGTCGATCGCACATTTCTGCTGTGGGTTGCGCTCGGGCTGGCGCTGCCGTTCGCTCTCGGTGTCGCGCTCACCGGCACGCTCGTCGGCGGGCTGACGGGCCTGCTGTGGGGCGGCGCGGTACGGATGTTCTGCCTGCACCACGCCACCTTCTCGATCAACTCGCTGTGTCACTTCTTCGGCCGGCGCAGCTTCGACACGGGCGATGAGTCGCGCAACGTGCTGTGGCTGGCAGTACCGACGCTTGGCGAGGCATGGCACAACAACCACCACGCGTTCCCGACCTCGGCCCGTCACGGTCTGCGCTGGTGGCAGCTCGACCCGTCGGCTTGGGTGATTGCCGCCATGGCGCGCGTGGGCCTCGTGTGGGACGTGATCCGGATCCCGCCCGAGCGTCAGCTCGCGAAGGCCGTCGCGAGCGGCTGACCTGGCCCACGAGTCAGGTGGCCGGTGCGCCCCTTCCGGCGCGCTCGCACAGGCGTCGCCGCGGCGCGCGAGGAGTATCGTCCCGGCCAAGGAGAGAGCAAGCGGCGAAGGAGAGGTTCGGGCTATGTACGACTACGTGATCGTGGGAGCGGGGTCGGCCGGCTGCGTGCTGGCAAACCGGCTGAGCGAGGACCCCGGCGTGCGGGTGCTGCTGCTGGAGGCCGGGCCGCCCGACGTCAACCAGAACATCCACGTGCCGCTCGGCTACCTGCAGCTGCCGCGCACGGAGGTCGACTGGGACTACTCGACGGCGCCCGAGCCCGAGTGTCGCAACCGTCGCATCCCGCTGCCTCGCGGCCGGGTGCTCGGCGGCTCCTCCTCGATCAACGCGATGATCTACATCCGCGGCAACCGGCTCGACTATGACGAATGGGGCGTGTCCGGATGGTCGGCAGCGGAGCTGATGCCGTACTTCCTCAAGGCCGAGGACAACGAGCGCGGCGCCTCGCGCTGGCACGGCGCAGGCGGCCCGCTGCCCGTGAGCGAGGGCCGCTCCAACAACCCGATGTCGAGCGCCTTCGTGGAGGCCGGCGTGCAGGCCGGGCTGCCCCGCAACGACGATTTCAACGGCGATCAGCAGGACGGCGTGGGTCTCTACCAGGTGACCCACCGCGGCGGCATGCGCGCGAGCACGGCGGTGGCCTACCTGCACCCGGTGAGCGAGCGCCCCAACCTGACCGTGATGCCCTACATGCTCGTGCAGCGCGTGCTGTTCGAGGGCAATCGCGCGGTCGGCGTGCAGGCGAGCCAGCTCGGCCAAGTCCAGGAGCTGCGCGCCGAGCGCGAGGTGATCCTGTGCGGCGGCGCCTACAACTCGCCGCAGCTGCTGATGCTCTCTGGCGTCGGCCCCGGCGAGCACCTGACGATGCGCGAAATCGAGGTGCTGCTCGACCAGCCAGCCGTCGGCGAGAACCTCTCAGACCACGCTGCCGCCTATTCGGTGTGGACGACCCCGGAGGAAGTCAGCCTGCTGCTGTCGCTCGAGCCCGCGGCCCTGCAGGAGTACGAAGCCACGCAGACCGGCCCGCTCGCCTCGAACTTCGCGGAGTCGGGCGGCTTCGTGCGCGTCGGCGCCGACGCGCCCGCGCCCGATATCCAGTTCCACTTCATCCCCGTGCAGATCATCGACGAGGGCATGAGCGACCCCGACGCCCACGGGTTCCTGGCGACACCGTGCCTGTTGACGCCGAACAGCCGCGGCAACGTGCGCCTGGCCTCCAACGACCCGAGCGCCAAGCCGATCGTTCACCACTCCTACTACACCGCCGGTGACGACATGCAGCGGATGATCGCCGGCTTCCGTCAGATGCTCGAGATCTGCGCGCAGCCGGCGCTGGCGCCGTACGCGGTCGAGCCGTGCATCTTCCCGGAGGGTGACAGCGACGAGCAGCTGCGCGAGCACATCGCACGCACGACATTCTCGATCTACCACCCTGTCGGCACCTGCCGGATGGGCGAGGACGGCGCCGCCGTCGTCGACGCGCAGCTACGCGTCAATGGGCTCGAGGGCCTGCGCGTGGTCGATGCCTCGGTGATGCCGATGGTCCCGCGCGGGAACACCAACGCGCCGACGATCGCCGTGGCCGAGCTGGCCGCCGACCTGATTCGCGGCCGCCCGCCGTCCCCGCCGGACGCGCCCGCCGAGGTCAGCGCGATCGCGTCGAGCAACGGCGTCGTGCCCCAGCCGGCGTCGGCCTAGCGGCTCAGGCCGAGCGGGCCGCCGCGTCAGGCCTCCGGCGCCTCGCGCGCCGCCGCCACCAGCCGGCGCATGCCCCTCATCCAGCGCTCGGGGTCGGTGCCCTTGAGCGCCATGAACTCCGCGACGTTCTCGTGCGGCAGGATCAGGAAGCGCTCCTCGGCGGATGCCGGCGACGACAGCGTCGGCGACCTCCTCGGGTTCGATCAGGCCGCCCGACGACAGCGCGGCCGCGGCGGCGGCCTCCTCCATTCCGCGTTCGAGCATCGGCGTGCGCACGCCCTGCGGGCAGATGCACGAGACGCGCACGCCGCGGTCGAGATATTCGATCGCCATCCACTCCGCCAGCGACACGGCGGCGTGCTTGGTGACGCTGTAGATCAGCGAGGAGACCTGCGTCAGCAGGCCGGCGGCGGAGGCGGTGTTGATCAGATAGCCCTCGCCGCGCTCGAGCATCTCGGGCAGCAGTGCGCGCGAGGCCCACACGTGCGCCATCACGTTGACGCGCCACGCTTCGTCCCAGGCCTCGTCGCTCGCCTCGGGGCCGCCGCCCATGCCGCCGACGCCCGCGTTCGAGATGAAGATGTCGATCGCGCCGTTGGCCTCCGAGGCGATCGCGATCAGCTCGCGCACGCTGTTCTCCTCGCCGGCGTCGAAACTCGACCGCGAGCGCGCGGGGTCCCAGCTCCGCGGCGATCGCCTCGGCGCCCTGCACGTCGCGGTCGGCGACCACGACCGCCCGCGCGCCCTCCTCGACGAAGCGGCGCAGCAAGCGCGCTGCCGATGCCGCCGGCGGCGCCCGTGACGACGACATGCCGCTCGGCGAGCTCCATTGGGCGTACTCTATGCGAACGATGTTCGCGGAGGCGAGGGAGGCCGGCGGCGCTGGAAGCGCCGGTGTGGGGGGAGCTGCGCTACGGCGGCGAGCTGGCGCGGCTGCTCACGGACGCGACGCCTGCGCGCCCCCGGCCGCCGCGAGGACGCCCAGCCGGTGATGCTGATCCCCGGCTTCATGGCCGGCGACAACTCGCTGCGAGTGATGCGCGGCTGGCTGCGGCGCCGCGGCCACCGCGTCGCGATGAGCGGCATGCGCGTCAACGTCGGCTGCGCCGAGCGAGATCGTCGCAGCGCCTGGAGGACCAGCTCGAGCGGTTCGCGCGAAGATTGCGGTGAGCGGGTGGTGCTGATCGGCCAGAGCCGCGGCGGCGCGCTCGCGCGCGCGCTCGCTGTGCGCGATCCGGAGCTGGTGTGCGGGCTGGTGATGCTCGGCTCGCCGGTGTGCGACGGCCTGGCCGTCTCGGCGCAGGTGCTGCGCACCGTGCGGCTGGTGGCGCGGCTGGGCGATCTCGGGATGCCGGGGGTGTTCTCGACCAGCTGCAAGGAAGGCGAGTGCTGCGCAGGCTTCCGAAGCGGACCTCGCCGCGCCGCTGGCGGACGAGCATCGAGGCCGTCGCGGTGTACTCGCGCAGCGACGGGATCGTCGACTGGCGCGCGTGCCTGGATCCCCACGCGGAGCTGGTCGAGGTCGACTCGAGCCACTGCGGCATGTCGGTTCACCCGCAGGTCTACCGAGTGCTCGAGCAGGTGCTCGACGGCGCGCACGGAGGTTGCATGGAGTGGATGAGTCCGATCGACTCGTCCTTCCTGCACGTCGAGAACGCCACCACGCCAATGCACATCGGCGGCGTCAGCATCTTCGAGGGGCCGCCGCCGCCGTTTGAGGACCTGCGGGCGATGGTCGCGGGCAAGCTCGAGCTGGTGCCGCGATATCGACAGAAGGTTCGCTTCGTGCCGCTCGCGATCGGCTCGCCGGCGTGGATCGACGATCCGCACTTCAGCCTCGACTACCACCTGCGCCACACGGCGATGCCGGCGCCGGGAAGCGAGGAGCAGCTGCGGGAGATGGCCAGCGCGCGTCTTCTCGCAGCACCTCGACCGCGACAAGCCGCTGTGGGAGCTGTGGGTCGTCGAGGGGCTGGAGGGCGGCCGCTGGGCGCTGCTGTCGAAGGTGCACCACTGCATGGTCGACGGGGTCGCCGCGACCGACCTGATGTCGGTGATGTTCTCGGACACGACCGCCGGCTGGCGCGCCGCGCGAGTGGGCGCCGGCGCCCGAGCCCTCCGACATCGAGCTGCTCGTGCGCACGCTCGCCTACCGCGCCAGCCCCGGCGGGCAGCTCGCAGACGCTGCGCCGCGCGCTGCGGAGCGCCGCGCGACACGCTGCGCTCGCTGGCGGAGACCGTGCGCGCGGCCGCGGCGGCGTCGTCGAGCATGCGCCCCGTCGCTGCCTCCTCGCTGACCGGGCGCGATCGGCCCGCACCGGCGCTGGAGCTGGGCGCAGGTGCGCCTGGCCGACGTCAAGCGCGTCCGTGGCGCCCTCGGCGGCACCGTCAACGACGTCGTGCTGACGCTGATCACGAACGGCTTCCGCGAGCTGCTGCTGTCGCGCGGCGAGGACGTGCCCGAGGACCAGGTGGTCCGCACGATGGTGCCGGTGTCGGTGCGCAGCAAGCGGCGAGCGCGGCGTGTACAACAACCGCGTCTCGGCGGTGTTCGCCGGCGCTGCCGGTCGGGCTCACCGAGCCCGCGCGGCGACTGCAGCGGATCCGCGCGGAGATGGACGGCATCAAGGAGTCCAAGCAGGCGGTCGCCGGCGACGTGCTGACCTCGCTGTCGGGCTTCGCGCCGCCGCTGCTGCTCGCGCTCGGCAGCCGCCTGGTGACGCTGTCGCCGCGCTTGAACATGCACACGGCGACGACCAACGTGCCTGGGCCCCAGCAGCCCGTGCAGACGCTCGGGCGGCGCATGCTCGAGTCCTACCCGTTCGTCCCGGTGGTCGGCTCGATCCGCATCGTCGTCGCGATCTTCTCCTACGACGGCGGCCTGTACTTCGGCGTCACCGGCGACTACGACGGCGCGCCCGACATCGACGTGCTGACGGCCGGCATCGGCGGCGGCATCGACGATCTGCTGGCGCTCGTGCCGGCGCCGGCACCGGCGCGGCGAACGCGTCGCAAGCCGCCGGTGCGCCTCGCCGGGTAGGCGGCGGCGCGGCTGCCTGCGATCGCATCGCATCGCCGGGCCGCCCTCTCATACGATCACCTCCTGATGCCCAACGCCGATGAGATGCTCAATGCTGCGGCGGCGCGCGCCGTGGAGCTCGCCGCGCCAGGGCTCAGCCCGCGCCCGCGCCGCAAGGTGGCGGTGCTCGCGTGCATGGACACGCGCATCGACCTGTTCCCGATGCTCGGGCTGCAGCGCGGCGACGCGCACATCATCCGCAACGCCGGCGGCCTCGTCACCGACGACGCGATCCGCTCGCTGAGCGCCTCGCAGCGCCTGCTCGGTACCGAGGAGATCGTCGTAGTGATGCACGATGGCTGCGGCCTGCACGGCGCCTCCGAGGACGAGTTCGCGCAGGCGCTGGCGGCCGACGGCGTCCTGCCGACATGGCGCCTGGGCGCCTTCGAGGACGTCGAGGAGACGCTGCGCAGCGAGCCTCGCGCGCCTGCGCCCAGCCCCGAGCTGCCGGCGCGCGAGCACATCAGGGGCTTCGTCTTCGACCCCGAGACCGGAGCGCTGCGCGAGGTGCGATCAGCGGCGCCGAGAGCGCCGAGACATATCGGTAGGGTGGCGTCCGCCGATGCGAGCCGTCACCTTCCAGGCCCCCGGGAGTCGTGAGCGTCGAGGAGCGCCCCGAGCCCGAGCTGATCGACCGAGACGACGCGATCGTTCGCATCGACGCCACGCGGCGTGTGCGGCTCGGACCTGCACATCTACCACGGCCGCGTGCAGATCGAACCGGGGTTCACGATCGGGCACGAGTACGTCGGCGACGGTCGTGGCGGCGGGCGACGCGGTCAAGCGCGTAGCTGTGGGCGACCGCGTGCTCGGCTGCTTCCAGACGGCCTGCGGGCGACTGCTTCTTCTGCCTGCGCGGCCTCTACCACCGCTGCGAGCACTCGCGCACGTTCGGCCACGGCGCGACGCTCGGCTCGCTGCAGGGCACGCAGGCGGACATGGCGCTGGTGCCCGCACGCCAACCTCGTGCTGCGCCGCGTGCCGGAGGGCATGAGCAGACGATGTGGCGCTGTTCGCCGGCGACGTGATGGGCACCGGCTTTCACGCGGTCGAGGACAGCGGCATGCGCCCGGGCGACGTCGTTGCGGTGCTCGGGCTCGGGCCCGGTGGGGCTGTGCGCCGTGCAGGCCGCGAAGCGCCTGCGGCGCGGCGCACGTGTTCGCGATCGACACCGTACCCGAGCGCCTGAGCGATGGCGGAGTCCTTCGGAGCGCGAGCCGCTGCACCTCGTCGAGCAGGACGTGCGTGCTGCCGTGCGCGGCGCCACCGAAGGGCGCGGCGTGGACGTGTCGATCGACGCAGTCGGCGACGCGCAAGGTGCTGGAGAGCGCCATTCGCCTGACTCGCAACTGCGGCGCAATCCAGTGCATCGGCGTCTACGCCGAGCGCGCCGAGGTGCACATGGGCCTGTTGTGGCTGAAGGCGTTGACGCTGCGCGGTGGCCACGCCAACGTGATCGGGCACGTCGACCGCGTGCTGGCATGCTGTCGGCGGGCGTGCTCGACCCCACGGCGCTCGTGACGCGCCACATGAAGCCTCGAAGAGGCGCCCGAGGCCTATGCCGTGTACGACCGGCGCGAAGCGCTGAAGATCGTGCTCACGCCGTAGCTCCACGCAGGCGTGCCCGTCGAACGTGCGCCGCGACTGCTGCTTTAGAATATGGTGCTCGTCGGCCGATAGACATCCATAGCGCGCGCCCGTAGCTCAGTGGTCAACGGTTCTCTTCGGGGAGCCAAAGAGCAGCGGTCTTTCAAGCCGCAGGCCGCGGGTTCGATTCCCGCCGGGCGCACTCCCTGCCTCTTCCAGAAGGGCGCGGTCCTTTGGCGCGGGGCGGTTGGTGCTTGCTCAGCGCGTGGCTTGTGGACGGCTTGACACGCACAGCCGGGCCCTGCTCGCGTTGTCAGCGACGAAACGTACGACCGGAATGCCGCCGGTTATCCGTCCAGTTGTCAGTCTTGAGACTCCAGTTGACAAGCTGCGTAAAACCTGATTTATATGTCTGCGAAGGAGACGCGCACGCCGGTCGATTGAAGGGATGGGGACGATGGGATCTGGATCAAGCACGAGGCGAGACCAGCCGCAGGACGGAGGGTTCTGATGGAGATGCGCGTGTTCGCGTGTCACGAGCAGCGGATGCTCCGAGCCCTGCATGGACGGTGGCCGTACAGGCGGTCGCACTGTCGTCACGATCTCCACTGGCTGGTGCGGGTGCAGTCCCAGGGCTGTTGGTGCGCGAGCGCGCGGGCGCACTCGGTGCTGGGCCTGCGCGCGTGCAGCCGCCGGCCACAGGGGAGCTGAGGGATCAGCAGGGGCCGGGGCGGTGCCTGTCCCTACCTACCGGCCCGCCACGGGGGACGGGCCGGTAGGGGCAGGTTCGCCATCGCCGGCGGCGACGTCGGCGCGCGGTGAGTGGGTCGCGATCCGGTCGATGATCTGCGGCCAGGCGGCGCGCGGCAGGTCGTGGCCCATGCCCTTGATCATCATCAGCTCGGCTCCGGCGATCGCGCGCGCCGTCGCGCGGCCGCCTGAGGGAGACACGAGCGGGTCGGCGCTGCCGTGGATCACGAGCGTTGGAGCGGTTATGCGTGCCAGTTCGGCGGTGCGGTTGCCGGAGGCGATGATCGCGGCGAGCTGACGACCCGAGCCTTCGGGGTCGTGGTCGCGGTCGTAGCTGGTTTCGGCGAGCACGCGGATGTCCTCGTCATCGCGCGGCAGACCGGAGGAGCCGATCACCGAGAACAGGCGCTCGGTATGGGCGATCAGCGCCTCGCGGCCGCTGGGCGGGCGGCGTAGGAAGAGCGGATAGACGCGCAGCGAGGGCTGCCCGCTGCGCCGGCTGCCGGTGTTGGACATGATCGAGACGAGCGAGCGCACCAGCGTGGGGTGGCGCGCCGCGAGCGTCTGGGCGATCATGCCGCCCATCGAGGCGCCGATGACGTGTGCCGGCGCCAGCTCGAGCGCGCGCAGCAAGCCGGCGCTGTCGTCCGCCATGTCGGCGAGCGTGTACTGGGCGGCGCGGCCGGAGCGCCGCAGCAGCTCACTGGTGCTCGGCGGGCGCCCGCTCAGGTGCGTCGAGCGCCCGATGTCGCGATTGTCGAAGCGCACCACGTGCAGCCCGCGCCCGGCGAGCTCGTTGCAGAAGTCCTCCGGCCAGGCGACCATCTGCGTGCCGAGCCCCATGATCAACAGCGCGGCCGGATCCGACGGCGAACCGAAGCTTTCGTAACAGAGGGTTATGCCGCGGCCGACGTCGCAGAATTGCTCGTTCACGATCTTGCGACTCTAGCGGGCCGGATCGGGGTAGGATCGACTGCAATGGCGACGTCAAGCCAAGCGAGCAGGCCAGCCGGCACCGCAGCGCACGAGGACGCCGAGATCCGCAGGCTGTCGATCGACACGATCCGGGCGCTGTCGATGGACGCCGTGCAGAAGGCCAATGCCGGGCATCCCGGCACGGCGATGGCGCTGGCGCCGCTCGGGTACACGATCTACCAGCGCTTCCTGCACGTCAACCCGCGGGACACCGAGTGGCCCAACCGCGACCGCTTCGTGCTGAGCGCCGGGCACGCCTGCGTGCTGCAGTACTCGCTGCTGCATCTGTGCGGCTACGACCTCGGCCTCGAGGACCTCGAACGCTTTCGTCAGTGGGGCTCGCGTACGCCGGGGCACCCCGAGCGTGGTCACACGCCGGGCATCGAGATCACGACGGGGCCGCTGGGACAGGGCATCGCCAACGCGGTCGGCATGGCGATCGCGGAGCGCTTCCTGGCGGACCGCTTCAATCGGCCCGGACACGAGCCCGTCGATCACCACGTGTACGCGATCTGCTCGGACGGGGACATGATGGAGGGCATCAGCCAGGAAACCGCTTCGATCGCGGGGAACTTCGACCTCGGCAAGCTGGTCGTCTGCTACGACGACAACCACATCACGATCGACGGCACGACAGCGCTGTCGTTCGACGGTGAGAACCACACGCGGCGCATGGAGGCCGACGGCTGGCACGTCCAGCGCGTCGAGGACTCCGAGGATCTCGACGCGCTCGAGTCGGCGCTCGCGAGCGCACGCGACGAACTCGAGCGCCCGTCGTTCATCGCGATCCGCTCGCACATCGCCTACCCGGCGCCGCACGCCGTCGACACCGCGAAGGCGCACGGCGCGCCGCTCGGGGAAGCCGAAGTGCGCGCCACCAAGGAAGTCATGGGCTTCGATCCGGATCGCTCGTTCTGGGTGGACGAGCGCGTGTACGAGCACATGTCGCTGCGCGAGCGGGGCGCCGCCGCGCAGGGGGCGTGGACGGGACGCTTCCAGGAGTGGCGCGAGGACTTCGCCGAGATGGCAGCGGAGTGGGACGAGGCGTGGGCCGGGCGCATGCGCGAGGGCTGGCGCGAGGCGCTGCCTGAGTTCGAGGCCGGCACGGAAATGGCGACGCGCGTGGCCGGCCACAAGGCGATGGCGGCCTTCTCGGAGTTCGCGCCGACGATGATCGGTGGCGCGGCCGACCTGGTGGAGTCGACGAGAACCGTGTTCGAGGGTGGCGGCGAGTTCTCGAAGGTGCACGCCGGACGCAACGTGCCGTTTGGGATTCGCGAGCACGCGATGGGCGCGATCGTCAACGGCGCCTGCGCGCACGGGGGGATCGTCAAACCGTACGGCTCGACGTTCCTGACGTTCTCCGACTACATGCGTGGCGCGGTGCGACTGTCGGCGGTGATGGGCCTGGCGGTTGTGTGGGTGTGGACCCACGACTCGATCGGCCTCGGCGAGGACGGCCCGACGCACCAGCCGGTCGAGCACTACGCGGCGCTGCGCGCGATCCCGCACCTGTGGGTCGTGCGCCCCGGCGACGCGAACGAGGCCGTCGTCGCGTGGCGCGTGGCGCTGGAACGCGACGACGGGCCGGTCGCGCTGCTGCTCTCGCGACAGAACATGCCGGTGCTCGATCGCAGCGAGGTGGCGCCGGCGCAGGGGCTCGAGCAGGGCGGCTACGTGCTGTGGGACTCAGCCGCGCCGGCGGGCACCAACGGCGCCGGTACGGTCCCGGAGATCGTGCTGATCGCGACCGGGTCCGAGGTGGCGCCGACGCTCGAGGCGGGGCGTGCGCTCGCGCAGCAGGGGCGAGTCGTGCGCGTCGTGTCGATGCCGTGTATCGAACTCTTCGAAGCCCAGACGCAGGCCTACCGTGACGAGGTGCTGCCGCCGTCGGTGAGGACGCGCCTCGCGGTGGAGCCGGGCGCGAGCATCAGCTGGTGGAAGTGGGTGGGGCTCGACGGCGAGGTTCTCGGCCTCGACCGCTTCGGCGCATCCGCGCCGGGCGCCAGGGTGCTCGAGGAGCTGGGGTTCAGCTCCGAGAACATCCTCGCGCGCGCGAGCGCTCTGCTTGAATCGAAACACTGACGCGCTATCGCAACACCGACGCGCTAACGACAAGGAGACACGATGCCCTCCGACACATCCACGCCTCTCGAGCATCTCTCAGCTCTCGGCCAGAGCGTGTGGGTGGACTTCCTCTCACGTGAGTCGATCCGCGGCGGTCACCTGCAGCAGCTGATCGACGACTATTCCGTCGTCGGCGCCACCTCGAACCCGTCGATCTTCGAGAAGGCGATGGGCTCGGGCAACGCCTACGACGAGCAGATCCACGAGCTGATGGATCAGGATCCCACGCAGCCGGCGGACGTGGAGGCGATCTTCTGGGCCCTCGCCGAACAGGACATCCGCGACGCGTGCGACGTGTTCCGGCCCGTCTGGGATGGCGGCAGCGGCCGCGACGGCTACGTTTCCCTCGAGGTCGATCCGCGCCTGGCCTACGACAGCCTGCGGACCTTCCGCGAGGCGATGCGCATCCACGAAAGCGTCGAGCGTCCCAACCTGATGGTCAAGATCCCGGCGACGAAGCCCGGCCTCGCCTCGATCGAGGACGTCGTGTCCAAGGGCCGCTCGATCAACGTCACGCTGATCTTCTCGCTGCGCCGCTACGCCGAGGTGGCCGAGTCCTACATCCGCGGCATCGAGCGGCTGGTCGCCGAGGGCGGCGACCCTCGCAAGGTCGCCTCCGTCGCGAGCTTCTTCGTGTCGCGCATCGACACCGAGACGGACAGGCGCCTGGAAGAGGTTGGCGCGCCCAAAGAGCTCCACGGCAAGCTCGCGATCGCCAACGCGAAGCTCGCCTACGCGCACTACCTCGACGCTTTCAGCGGGCCGCGCTGGGAATACCTCGTAGGCAAGGGCGCGACTCCCCAGCGCGTGCTGTGGGCTTCGACCTCGGTCAAGAACCCTGCGTATCCCGACACGTTGTACGTCGAGGAGCTGATCGGCTCGGACACCGTCAACACGATGCCCGAGGAGACGATCATGGCCTATCAGGACCACGGCAAGCCGCAGCCTCGTCTGCAGCGAGAGCTGGACGACGCGAAGGCCCTACTCGAGAAGCTCGCGCGCGCGGGCGTAGACTACGACGACGTCACCGACACGCTCGAGCGTGAGGGAGTCGAAAAATTCGCCGAGGCCTTCGAACAGCTGATGGCGTCGCTGCGCGAGAAGCAGCAGACTCTCGCACCGGCCTAGACACTCGCGTCGTGACTCAGGCGCCGGGATAGGGGATCGGTACGAGCACGCGGATCGTCAGCGGCCCCGATGGGAAGGCGGCGGCGTGAACGGTGAACACGCGGAAGCTGCGCCCTCGATAGCGGTAGGCGCCACTGGCGGGCACGCTTGCGAGCGCCGGTCCAGGCATCGGCCCGAGGCTGTCCTTGACGAGCTGCGGCGGGCCGGAGCCGAGGTTCATGTACATCAGCACGTCGAGCCCGGCGAGGCGTCTGGTCAGGCGCAGATAGCCTTCGTCGTCCTGGATCGAGAGCACGAAGCTGCCGATCGTGTGACCGTCGAGCCGTAGCGGCGCGCTGACGGGGCCGAGCACGTAGGGGCCGCCGACGTCGGAGAGCAGCTGCCCGCTGGCGCTGACCCGCAGCCGCACGATGTGGTGGTTGAGCAGCGCGTGGATCGCGCGTTCGGTGGCGGCGGGTTCACGGCGGGCGACCGCTTCCTGCAGCGGCCGGTTGCTCTGCACACGCCGCACCTGCGCGCGGGTCGCGCGCCCGCCGGTCTCGCCGGCGTAGATCAGTTCGGCGACGCGTCGCAGGGTGTTGACGGTGGTGTCCTGCGCCGTAGATCCGCAGAGAGTGGACGTCGCGCTCGTCGGGATCAGCAGATATACGCGCAGCGCACCCGCCGGATACTCCTGCGCCGGGAACGACGTGTAGGTGTAGGCGACGTCTTTCAGCATCAACGTGCCTTCATTCGGGAGTCGGTGGGGACCGAGCGAGGGGGAGCCGCCGACGCTGGCTCCCCTGGCGGTTCGCAGCGCGATGACGCTCTGGCTGATCCCGCCCGACTCGGACAGGAAGCCGTTGTCCGACCAGACGCTCGTGACGTAGCTCGCGATCGCGGTTCCGCGCGCCCCCGTCAGCGTTCCTTGCACTGGCGCCAGCGCCGGCGTGCCGACGGCGATGAACGGCTTGCCGGCGCGGGCGATGGCGAGATCGGTCAGGTGCCCGGTTGCCAGCAGCGCCTGGGTCGCGGCCCGCGCGGCGGGTCTGTTGGCGCCTTCCACGGCTGCACGCAGCGCGGCCGAGTGCTCGATCAGGTACTCGGCGCTGTCGACGCGTTCGCTGTGGACGCCCTCGCGATAAACGCGTTCGACGACGCTGGCGCGAGTCGCGAGGACCGCTGCAGGGCAGCTCTTGGGTTCGCTCGAGCTGCGCGGCTGCGCGTCGGCGAGCACAGCGGCAGGTGTGGCAGCGTGCGTGGTGCCGCAGCCGGTGAGGGCGACCGAGACGGCGAGCACAGCCAGCGATGCGACGCCACTCATGCCGGCGGAGGATAGACCGCCAGCCAGGCGAACAGGCTGGTGGTGGCGGCGTGCGTCTGCAGCATGCCCGGCTGTGCGTCGAAGGCCGGCAGCGTTCCGCCGTTCCAGGACAGCAGGTACAGGCCCTGGCCGTTGGCTGCGCGCGTCTGCGCGTCGCGGGCGTTGTCGGCCGCGAGTAGATACAGCGTCTTGTCGCCTTCGAGCGAGTACAGCGCGAGCATCCACTGCAGGTAGATCGCGTCGTACTGAGGTGAGAAGTCGAGCAGGTAGCCGAAGCGCTGCAGCGCGACGATCTGCAGCTGCCTGGCGCGTTCACATTCGGCGGCTGTGCCGGTGAGATGGCAGAGCAGTGCCTGCGCGTAGATCAGCGGCGCCTCGACGTAGTCGACGGGCGTCGTGCTGACGCTGCTGTCGACATACAGGCCTTCGGCGCTGCTGAAGCCGCCGGTGTTGGCCCAGCCGATGAACTTCCGCGCCTGCGCGAGCGCGAACGCCGAGCGGTCGCTCTGGTAGACGAGCGTCGCGAGCAGGCTGTCGGCGGCCAGCGCGGGACCGGACTTGTACGGGTGCTCGGTGTTCCACCAGATGCCGCCCCCGCGAGCCCAGCCGGCGGCGGCCACGTAGCGCAGCGCACGTTCGGCGTCCGCCAGATAGCGGCGGGCGCCGGTCGCGCGATAGGCGTTTACGAACGCCACGCCCCACCAGCCGTTGTCGTCGAACCAGGTCTCGGTGTTGGCTTCACGGTCGCCGGGGTAGGGGGAATAGCCGGGTACCGGTCGCAGGCCGTGGTTGAGGTAGCGCTCGGCTCCCGCCGCGAAGCTCGCGACGGCGTGCCGGTTGGCGACGGTCGGCTGCGCGATCGCGATCGCGTCGAGTGCCTCGAACAGCGGCACGCTGTCCCAGATGGTGGCCAGCGGATAGCGTTCGTGGTCGTCCAGGCGCGCGTCATACCAGCCACGCCGTGGATCCCACCAGCGCTGTCTGGCCGCTGCGACGCCGGCCTGGGCGAGGGCGAGGTCGCTCTGTTGGGGGGCGCTCAGCACGGGCGCGGGTACGGTCGCCTTCACGGCCGGGGACGCCAGCGCGGGCGCCGCGATTTGCGCGGCCAGGCAGGCGGCGACCGCGATTGCGGCTGGACAGAGCGTTGGCATGCGCATGTGAGTGCTAACCCGCTACCTGCATGATCGGCGCGGCGCCTGGCTAGGATGAGAGGCTGTGCCCGGGCCTGGATTCGCCGCTCCGCCGGCGCCGCCGTCGGAACGGCGCGCGTGGCTGCTCGCGTGCACGATCGCCGCGCTCGGGGTGACGGTGCTGGTGCTGGTGCTCACCGGGATCCTCGGCGGCACGAGCTCAGTTGCGCCCCCGCCGGTGCTCGTCTCGGCTGCGACGCCGACGCCGGCCGGCGCCACGGCCGCGACCGCCCCGGCGGCGGCCAAGAGCACCGGCGTCCGCGCGCCAATCGTCGCGCACCCGTCTTCCGCCCAGCAGCGCAGCGCCGCGCGCAGCCTGCTCGACGCGCCGCTCGTGCACATCTCCAGGCGCTGGATGGAAGGCTTCTATCCGATCTACGCGACAGCGCAGAGGACCTTCGGCGTCAACTGGTTGCTGCTGGCCTCGATCCACAGGCAGGAGAGCGCGTTCTCGACCGCGCCCGGCATCTATCACGGCCTCAACTTCGCGCACTGCTGCGGCGGCCCGATGCAGTTCAACGTCACCAACGGTCGCGTCACCACGTGGGATCTCGTCAGCGACTCCTACCAGTACGGCAAACGCCCCGCGCACTATGACCACATGACCCCCACACACCCCTCGATCTACGACGACTTCGACTCGATCATGGCCGCCGCACACCTGCTCTCCGCCGACGGCGCCGCCTATGGGTTGGATGAAGCGGCCTGGGATGCCGCGTATGACTACTACGGTCATGACGCCACCGGCGTCAGCTACGCGGACGAGGTGCTGGCGCGGGCGATCGGCTGGTCCCAGCACGGTTTCTGCATCAACTGCGGGGTCGAATCCGGGATGGTGCAAGCGGTGTACGCCGCGTACGGCGGGCCGGTGCTCGCCGCGCTGCAAGCGAGCGAAGCCGGCGCCGCCAAAGCTGTCCAGAAGCCTCCAAAGGCGGAGGCTGCCGGGCGTCGGAGGCAGTAATAGCCCCGCCCGCCCGCTCAGGCGGCCTGCGCGATCAGCTCGCCGGCGACCCTGTCGGTCGCCTGGCCGGTGCCGCCGAGCAGCCGTCGCGACAGCTGCGCGCGGCGGAAGTACAGCGGCGCGTCGTGCTCCCAGGTGGCGCCGATGCCACCGTGGACCGAGATCATCGTGCGAGCGGCCTCGTCGAGCGCGCGGCTGCCAACCGAGCGCGCCGCGCTCGCTGCGAGGGCGAACTCCGCCGGGCCGCCGTTGCGCGCCCAGCCGGCGTAGTAGAGCAGCGAGCGCCCGTTCTCGAGCTGACGCAGAACCTCGGTGAGCGCGTGCTTGACGGCCTGGTAGGAGCCGATCGCGCGACCGAAGGTGAAGCGCTCCTTGGCGTATGCGACGGACACGTCGAGCGCGGTTTCGACGCTGCCGAGCGACTCTGCGGCGATCAGCGCCTGTGCGAGGTACCAGGCGGCGACGAGCGAGCCTTCGGGAGCGTCGAGTACCAGCGCGGGAGCGTTCTCGAGCTTGACGTGCCCGAGCGAGCGGGTCGCGTCGTAGCGGCGCGTCGCCTCGATGCTGACCCCAGTGGCGTCGGCCTCGATCGCGACGCCGACCGGCTTTCCATCGCGCAGCGCAACGCCGACGAGCGTGTCGGCGCCGGGGGCGTCGGGCACGAACGCAAAGCTGCCGGTGACGGTCGCGCGGCCATCCTGGCCCGGCGCGCCGACGCTCGCCAGCGGCGCGCGCGCGGCCCCGCTCGCGGGGTCGGCACTCCAGCGCTGTTCGAGCTCGCTGGGCGGCTGCGCGGGCAGATACGCCGCCCGGCGCTCGCCGGTGGCGAGGTCTGCCAACAGCTCGGCTGCGTTGGGGGCATCGCCGAGGATCGCGGTCGCGGGCAGGTGCCCGAGCAGCGGGATGCCGGCGAGCACTCGTCCGCACTCGCCGAGCACGAGCATCGCGTCGAAGGCGTCGAGCCCCGCGCCGCCGGCTGCTTCGTCGATCAGCAGACCGGGCCAGCCGGCCTCTCTGGCGGTGGGCCACAGGTCGGGTAGCGCGTTCTCGTCGCCGTCGAGCGCCTCGCGTGCGGCCTGCAGCGTCTTGAAGCGCGACAGCGCCCCGCGGGCGGCCTCGCGCAGGAACACCTGCTCGTCTGAGAGTGCGAGGTTCATGCCGCTGCTCCTTCCTTGGAGCGGAGCTCCGAGAATGGGATGCCCTTGTCGAGGCGTGGCTCGGGCGGCAGCCCGAGGACGCGCTCGCCGACGGTGTTCTTGAGGATCTCTTCGGTGCCGCCGGCTGACTTCAGGCCCGGTAGGAACGAGATCATGTATGCCCACTCGCTGTCCTCGGATAGCGCGTCAGGACCGATCACATCGGCGATCAGATCCCCCGCCTTGATCGCGCCGCTGACGATCGTGACCTTCGCGAGCCCCGCCTCGGGCCCGGGGATCTGGCCTTTCTGCAACGCGGTCAGGGTGCGGTAGCCGGTGAGCCTGACGGCGAGCAGTTCGCTTGCGATCTCGCCGAGGCGGTGGCGCACCTCGGGGTCGCGCCGCGCGTGCTCGTCGCCGGCGATGGCGCCGGCAAAGCGCGTTGAGTTGTAGCCCATGCCCTCGCTGCCGAGGCCGATGGTGACCCGCTCGAACATCAGCGTCGTCAGGCCCGTGCCCCAGCCGTTGCCGACGCCGCCCACGACGGCGCCCTCCTCGAGCGCGACGTCGTCGAAGAACACCTCGTTGAACTCGGCCTCGCCGGAGATCTGGCGCAGGCCGCGCACGGTGACGCCCGCGGCGTCCATCGGCACCACGAACATCGTCAGGCCCTTGTGCTTCGGGACATCGGCGTCGGTGCGCGCGAGCAGCAGACCGTAGGCGGCGAACTGCGCGTTGGTCGTCCACACCTTCTGGCCGGTCAGGCGCCAGGTACCGTCATCCTGCTGGCGCGCACGGGTCTGCACGGCCGCCAGGTCGGAGCCGGCGGCGGGCTCGGAGAACAGCTGGCACCACACCTCGTCACCGTGGAGCATCGGCCCGAGATAGCGCGACTTCTGCTCCTCGGAGCCGTGCGCGATGATCGTCGGGCCGAGCATGCCCACACCGATCGCGTCGAGGATGCCGGGCACTTTTGCGCGTCCGATCTCCTGGTTGCAGATGACCTGCTCGATCGGGCCGAGCCCCTGGCCGCCGTACTCCTTCGGCCAGGTGACGCCCGCGAGGCCAGCCTCTGCGAGCTTGCCCTGCCAGACACGCCGCGCGGCGACGATCTCGTCCTCGTCCTCGAGGGCTCCGGGGCCCTGCAATATGGGCGCTTCGCCCTTGTGCTCGTCGAGCCAGCTGCGCACCTGCGCGCGGTATGCGGCCTGCTCGGGTGTGTCGTCGAGATCCACGGCGCCTCCTTTGGCTGACTGACCAGTCAATCTAGCGAACCTGGAACGGTACACCTCCGGGGTTGCCGGTGTCCAATCGCGACCGCCGTAGGCGATGCTGGACGTGACAAGCGCAACTGCGTGTACGGCTTTTGCTGAGGGCCGTGTTCGGCCCCTTCGGCCCGTGGGCCGATGCGTAGGGCGAACCGTGAGGCACCGGCATCCTGTCCCAGCGAATGCCTAGCATGTGGAACCTTTGGGAGAAGCGGCGTTCAAGCCATCTGACGACACGAGAGGCATAGTCGTAGATGCTGCTATTGGCTTGGTTGAAACCCAGATCTTGGCCCAGACCGCCGATGACGCGAGTCTTGACGGGAGGGCGACGGGCCTGATCGGCTTCACGGGGGCTCTTCTTGCCGCCGCCATCGCAGTCAAGGAACTGGTCAAGCTCGGGCTGTTCTGGCCGTCGCCGATCGTCGTCGTGATCGTGACGGCCCTGATGCTGCTCTGGGCCGTGTACGGAGGTAGACGTAGCTTCGACGAGCAAGACGGCGATCAGGGTCGCCTACATCCGAAGCCACAGCCGAACAGGGCGGGTCTGAGCGTCGGTGTGCGAGCCGACAAGTTCTACGAAAAGTACGCCGAAGGATCGCCACTGGAGGCGCGCGAGCGGTTGTTGGACGACCTCGTGCTTTCCTTCGATAAGAACTTCATGAGGATCAGCCGAAGCGACGTTGGCTTCAGTCGGCTATCGGCTTTCTGATCGTTGGTCTAGGCATCGCAACAATCATGATTTTGCTTGACAGTCCGACTAATATGGAGAAGACATGGCAACAAAAGTCCCCACCCCCTCAAAACAGATTCGCAAACTGCCTGGCCCCACCGGCGTCGAACAGGTCCGGACGGGCAGCTAGTTCTCAGCCCAGCGACGGTGGCGAACTCATCGGGATCGCCCGCGAAATCGAAAGCAGCACGCGTGGGGTGCTTGTTGAGCTGGCCGAAGAAATCGAATGCGGTTAGCAGTACTTGGCACGTACCGTAGCTTCTTGCAAGCGGTAGAGGCTCAGGCTCCGGGCGGAAACGGCGCCTCGGGGACGATCGGCTGGTGGTAGACGCCCTCGAAGCCGAGGTCGAGCAGCTGGCGAGCCTGCGTGCCGGGAGCGTCGGAGTTGAGCACGATCACGCCGAGGCGCACGCCGTGGCGCTCGGCCGTCGCGACGAGGCAGCGCCCGGCGGCTTCGGTCTGACCAGTCTTCATGCCGGTGACGCCGGGGTATTTGTAGATGAGCAGCGGGTTGTTGTTGTAGAGGTAGAGCTTGCCGCCCTTGATCGGGAAGGGCAGCACGGCGGAGTAGGTCTTGACGACGCTCGCGATTCGCGGCTGCTGCATGTCCACGTGCGCGAGCACGGCGAGGTCGGCGGCGCAGGAGAAGTTGTGGGCGTTGTAGTAGCCGGAGGGCGATGAGAAGCGCGTGCAGCCGAGTCCGAGCTGAGCGGCCTGCAGATTCATGCGCGCGACGAAGCTCTTGACGCTGCCGGCGACGTGCTGAGCGAGCGCGACCGCGGCGTCGTTGCCGGACGGCAGCAGCAGCCCGTAGAGCAGGCTCTCGAGGCGCACGTGGTGCCCGAGCGGCAGGACGCCGAGCTTCGAGCCGGGCATGTTGACCGCCTGGCGCGTGATCCGCACGGGCGCGTCCGGCGGCGCCGACTGCACGGTCAGCAGCGCGGTCATCATCTTGGTGAGGCTGGCGATCGGCACGCGCGCATAGGCGTTGCGCTGCCAGAGGACGCGGCCGCTGGAGAGGTTGAACAGCAGCGCCGCGCGTGGCGGGTTGGCGAAGCTGACATGGACGGGGTCCAGCCGCGGCGAGGAGATCCCGCTGAGCGCGAGCGCGGGCGTGGCGAGCGGCAGGCCCGTGGGCGAGAGATGCGCGGCGGGGACGGGCGTGGGGTGCGACGTCGCCGGCACCCGTGTGCTCGCGTGCGCACGGGAGTGCGTGCGACCGCCTGAGCCGCTCGCGAAGTCCATCCTCCAGAGCAGCCCCGCGAGCACCGCCAGCGCGAGCACGCCGAGCGCGATCCGGCGCCGGCGCCGGCGCCTTGCGGCGAACGTGCGGCGGTTGCGGCTGTGCCCGGGCGTGAGGAACGGCGAGATGCTCATTGGCGAGGAGGATTGCGCAGCGCGCCGACGACCGCGCCGATGATGCCGATCGAGAGCAGCGCGACGACGAGCACGGAGGCGACGGTCAGGACGTTGACGCCCTCCTTGATGATCGCCGCGACGGTCAGGAAGGCGAGCCCGGCGATGAAGAACAACAGCGCCCCGAAGACGGCCAGGCGCGTCATGCGGGACGTCCGGTACGCGGCCTCATGCAGCTAGTACACCGGCAGCGACGGCGGCGCGGCTTAAGCCTGCGCTGCCACCGGACCGACACCGGCGAGCGCTTGCGGCACGTGCTGGTCGGCGTGGTATGAGGAGCGCACCAGCGGACCGGCGGCGACGTGGTCGAAGCCGAGCTCGTACGCGGCCGCCTCGAGCGCGGCGAACTCGTCGGGGTGCCAGTAGCGCACGACTGGCAGGTGGCGCTCGGAGGGCCGCAGGTACTGCCCGACGGTGAGCACCTGCACGCGATGCTCGCGCAGCGCCGCAAACGCCTCGACCAGCTCGTCGTGCGTCTCGCCGAGACCGACCATCAGCCCCGACTTGGTCACGACCTCGCCTTCGCCCAGCTCGTGCGCGATGCGCAGCACGCGGCAGGAGCGCGTGAACCTGGAGCCGCGACGGGCGACGGGATACAGGCGCGGGACGACCTCGACGTTGTGGTTGAAGACGTCGGGGCGCTCGGCGATGACCTTCGCGAGTGGCATCTCCTGGCCCTGGAAGTCGGGCGTGAGCACCTCGATCTGGCAGCCGGGCGCCTGCCGGCGCACCTGGCGGATGACGCCGACGAACGCGGAGGCGCCCTTGTCCGGCAGGTCGTCGCGATCGACCGACGTGATCACGGCGTGGCGCAGCCCCATGCGCGCGATCGAGCGAGCGACGCGGGCCGGCTCGAGCGGGTCGTTCCAGGTCGGCTTGCCGGTCTTGACGTTGCAGAAGCCGCAGCGCCGCGTGCAGGTGTCGCCGAGGATCATGAACGTGGCGGTGCCGCGCTCCCAGCACTCGCCGACGTTCGGGCAGGCGGCCTCCTGGCAGACGGTGTGCAGGTTCTCCGAGCGGATCAGCTCGGTCAGCTCGCGATAGCGCTGCCCGCCCGGTGGCGGCACCTTGAACCAGGGTGGCTTGCGCTCGCGCAACGGCCGCACGTCGGACCCGAGCACCTCGAGCACGTCCATGCCGCCGGGATTGGAGCGGGATCGAGTGGCGCTCATACGGGCACCGGCTCGACGAGGACGGAGGAGATCGTTTTGATGGGGGCTCGCTGCGCTCGCCTATCGGCGTGCGTAATGTCGATGCCGAGTCGCTGGGGCGAGACCAGGCGCTGGCGCCGGCCGTGCGCCTGCGCGAAGGCGTACGCGACGCGCCTGCGAAAGCAGGGGACGCCCTCGCCGGCGCCGCCGGTCTCACACGCGATCGACGTCATCGCGACGTCGGGAAGCCCGCACGCCACGACCCACGAGAACGGCTCGAGGTCGTTGGCGACGTTGACGGCGAAGCCGTGCGTGGTGACGCCGCGCGAGACGTGCACGCCGATCGAGGCGATCTTGCGCTCCTGCACCCATACGCCGGTGTAGTCGATGCCCTCGTCGTGGCGCGAGCGCGCGTTCACGCCGGCGCCGGCGAGCGCTACGACGATCGCGTCTTCCATGCTGCGCAGGTAGCGGTGCACGTCGCCGATACGCATGATCGGATAGCCGACCAGCTGGCCGGGACCGTGGTAGGTGAGCCGGCCGCCGCGGTCGCTGGCTTCGACGTCGATGCCTTTGGCGCGATAGAAGTCCTCGCCAAGCGGCAGGTCCTCCGCCTCGGAGCGGCGCCCGCGCGTGTAGACGGGCGGATGCTCGAGCAGCAGCAGCGTGTCGGGCAGCTCCTCGGCCTGGCGCCGCGCGCAGAGCTGTTCTTGGACGGCGAGCGCGTCGCGGTAGCGAACAGCTCCCAGGTGGCACACCCAGAGCTCATCGCGCGATCGATTGGCGTCTGTCATCGGTCCCCACCAGCGTAGCGGCGCGCATGCCCTCGTGCGCGACACGCGCTTGCGTAGGCGAACGCCGGCTTGGCCGCAGGCTACGCGCGTGCTCCAGCACGATCCGCTGGATCAGACTGTCGCTGTCGCGAGGAGTGGTGAAACTCCTCGCACGCACGTCACTGTCGATGCGGGGGCGTCTGCCCTCGACGGTCCCGAAGTCAGATGGCTGAGGTGATGTGTATGGCGGTGCGCTGCGAGGCATGGTGGTCTCCATCGTTTGATGTCGGGTGCCTCCCCACCGATCAGCCTCGCGCGTCTGTATGAGTCACGCGTAAATCCTCTGTAGGAGGAGTCTCATGGGCGGAAATGGGCACGCGCCTACGCGCCCGACACCGTTTGAAAGTTCGGGATTCGGATACCTAACTGTCCGAAAGAGAAACCGGAGCCCGAGCCCCGTTGTGCGCGACGGCCACCGTTGGAACTGACCAATGGAGACGACAACATGAATCGAACGACACTGGTGCGTATGCTCGCGTGCGTCGTGGTGATCACGGCCGTGATGTTGGTGCCGGTGGCCGGCGCCTCGGCGAGTGACAGCGGCATCAAGTCGCTGATCAAAAGTTACAACGGGAAGATCGTCACCTCCGAAGGCAAGCTGCTGACTGCAATCGGCGAATACAAGAGCACGCAGAACCCTGCGCCGGTGGTGACGGCGCTCGACAACGCGATCGGAGTGCTGCGATCGCTGAAGTCGAAGATCGCCAAACAGTCAGCAACGGCAGCCCGCGTCAAGAAGGGCAAGGCCGATCTCGTGAAAGGGCTACAGGCGGTGATCGTCGCTTACGGTCACCTCAAGGTTGCATTCGGCGAGAAAGCCGGTAGCCCGTCGGCCGCCAAGGAAAACGCCGAAAAGGCAGACCTGGCCGTCAAAAAGGGCCGGGTCGATCTGGCGGAAGGCCTAAAACTACTGAAATAGGTGCCGTCACAACGTGAGCGCCGACGGGCGCTCCAGCAGCTCGCGAATGCGGGCGAGGAACTCGGCGGCTTCGGCGCCGTAGAGAATGCGGTGGTCGCACGCGAGCGTCAGGGTGAGCGTGTTGCGTGCGGCCACCTGCTCTTCACGCACGATCGCGCGCGCGCTCAATGCTCCGACCGACAGGATTCCCGCCTGCGGCGGGTTGATGATCGCGGTGAAGCTGCGCACGCCGTACATCCCGAGGTTGGACACCGTGAAGGTGCCGCCGCCGAGCTCCGGCGGCGTGATCGTGCCGGCACGCACGCGATCGACGAGCGTGTGTGTCTCGCGCGCGATCTCGCCGAGTGACTTCTCGTCGGCGTCGAATACGGTCGGCACGACGAGCGCATTTTCGCCCGCCACCGCGATTCCGACGTTGACGCGCGAGTGCAGTTGCGCCAGCCCGTCGCGATAGCTGCCGTTGGCGGTCGGGTGCTCGCGCAGCGCGAGCGCCGCCGCCTTGACCACCATGTCGTTGTACGTCGGCGCCTTGTCCGTGTCGCTGCGTGAGATCTGCTTCAGCTCCGCACGCAGCCTCACGCACTCCTCCATGTCGACGTCGATCGACAGCGTGAACTCTGGGATCGTCGCCTTCGACTCCGCCATCCTGCGCGCGATCGTCTGCTGGGTGCGCGACAGCTCGACGGTGGTCGTCTCGCCCTTGGCCGTCGTCGCACCCTGCGCGTCCGCGGCCGCCGGGGCGCCGGCCCCCGCCGCAGCGGGTGCGGCACTCGCCTGCGCGGGCGTCGCGGCGGGCGCCAGCACGTCCGCCTTGACGATCCGCCCGCCGGGGCCGCTGCCGGTGAGCCCGCGGAGATCGATGCCGCTCTCGCCGGCGATTCGCCTCGCCAGCGGCGAGGCCTTGATCCGCTCGCCCGCGGCTGCGCCGGCGCCGTTGGGTTGCGCCTGCGAGGCCGCGACGGGCTCCGGCGTGGCGCTCGCCGGCGGCGTCTGCGCCCTCGCTTGCTCCCTCGCCGGCCCGCCAGAGGCCGGCCCCTCGTCACTCTCTCCCGCGGTCACGCCAACGCGCGCGATCACCTCGCCCACCGCCAGGGTGGCGCCGGCGTCGGCGAGGATCTGCAGAGCGCCCGCCTGATCGGACTCGTAGATCATGGTCGCCTTGTCGGTCTCGATCTCGACGAGCTCCTCGCCGCGCGCGACGTGCTCGCCGTCGCCCTTCAGCCAGCGCAGGATCGTGCCCTCCTCCATCGTGTCCGACAGCCGCGGCATCACGATCTCGCCCATCAGGCGCCTGCCACTGTCGGCGCCGGCGCCGAGGTTCGGTTCAGCGTCGCCAGCACCGCCGCCACGATCTGCGGCGCGTGCGGGTAGGCAAGATCCTCGAGTGGCTTGGAGTACGGCATCGGCACGTCTGCCCCGGTCACGCGCTGGACCGGCGCGTCGAGGTAGTCAAAAGCCTGTTCTCCGATCAGCGCTGCCAGATTCGCGCCGACGCCGCCGTGCGGCCAGCCCTCCTCGACGATCACGCAGTGATTGGTCTTTTGCACCGACGCGAGGATCGTGTCGAGGTCGAGCGGGCGCAGCGTGCGCGGGTCGATCACCTCCGCCTGCACGCCGTGCTCGCTGGCGAGCGCCTCCGCGGCGCGTTCCGCGGTCAGTGCCATACGCGAGATGCCCACGAGCGTCACGTCCGAGCCCTCGCGCGCGACGCGGGCCTGCCCGAAGGCCACGAGGTGCTCGTCGTCGTCCGGCACCTCGCCGCGCACGCCGTACAGCGACTCGTGCTCGATGAAGATCACCGGGTTCTCGTCGCGGATCGCGCTCTTCAAGAGGCCCTTCGCGTCCGCGGCGGTCGCCGGAACCGCCACCAGCAGGCCGGGAACGTGCAGGAACAGAGCCTCAAGGCAGTGCGAGTGCGTGGGCCCCAGCTGGTGGCCGGCGCCCTGGGGCATCCGCACGACCAGCGGCACCCGCGCTTGCCCGCCGAACATGTAGTGGATGTGGGCAGCGTGGTTGACGATCTGGTCGAACGCCAGCAGCGCGAAGTTGATCGTCATCAGCTCCACCACGGGACGCAGGCCCGTCATCGCCGCGCCGACGCCGACGCCGACGATCGTGTTCTCCGAGATCGGCGTATCGCGCACGCGGCGCTCGCCGAACTCCTCGAGCAGGCCGTCCGTGACCTTGAACGCGCCGCCGAACACGCCGATGTCCTCGCCCATCAGCACCACGCGCTCGTCGCGCGCGAGCTCCTCGCGCAGCGCCGTGTTCAGCGCCTCTCGGTAGCGCATCTGTGCCATCAGTCCGCGCCCCCCACGCCACCTGCATTCGCGGCAGCGTCCGGACGGTCGAGGCCCGGCTTTTCGCGGCCTTCTTCGCCGGCTGCCAGCGCATCGGTCAGCTGCTGCGGGATCTCATCGTTGGCTGACAGCTCCGCGCTCTCACGTGTTGCACCCGGCGAGTCATCAGCGGCGCCGTCCGTTGTCGCCACCGAGTACCACCCGCGCACCTCGCGGTCGAGCACGTACACATCGTCGTACAGCGACTCCGGCGCCGGGAACGGCGAGGCCTCGGCGAACTCCACCGCCGCGTCGACCCGCGCGATCGCCTGCTCGTCGATGCGCTCGCGCTCGGACTCCTCGATCACTCCCTCGCGCACCAGCAGCTCGGCGAACGCCGGCAGCGGGTCACGCTCGCGCCAGCTCGCCACCTCCTCCTTGGTGCGGTACTGCTCCGGGTCGGCCATGGAGTGTCCGCGGAAGCGATATGTGATCGCCTCGACGAGCACCGGCTGGCGCTCCTCGCGCACGTGTCGAACCGCCTCCACGAGGACCGCGTGCGTGTCGAGCACGTCCATGCCGTCGCAGCGCATGCCCGGGACCCCCAGGCTCTCGCCCTTGCGCTGCAGGTCGGTGACCGCCGAGTGGCGACCCAGCGCGGTGCCCATGCCGAACTGGTTGTTCGTGACCATGAACACGACCGGCAGCTTCCACAGCGCGGCGATGTTGAGCGTCTCGCCGAACGTGCCCTGATTGGAGGCGCCGTCGCCGAACGTGCACAGCGTGACCTCGTTGCTGTCCTTGTAGTCGCTCGCCAGCGCGATGCCGGCGGCGATCGGCAGGTTGCCGCCGACGATCCCGTAGCCGCCCATGAATCGCCGTGCCAGGTCGAACATGTGCATCGAGCCGCCGCGGCCGCCCGAGCAGCCGTCGACGCGTCCGAACAGCTCCGCCATCACGTTCTCGGGCGGCGTGCCGCGCACGAGCGCGTGGCCGTGGGAGCGGTATGTCGAGATCAGGTAGTCGTCGTCGCGCAGCGCCCGCGCGCTGCCCACGATCGTCGCCTCCTCGCCGATCGACAGGTGCAGAAAGCCGCCGACCTTCGCCCGCGCGTACATCTCGCCGGCGCGCTCCTCAAAGCGCCGGATCAGCGTCATCGTCTCGAGCCACTCCCGTGCACGCTGCGGCTCGGGCAGGCTCTGCGCGGGCGGCTCGGGCGACGGACTCGGCATCAGTGCTCCACGGTACTCCAGCGCGCCATGAACTCGTCCGCCTGCAGCTGCGCGAGGTCTGCGCGCAGCGCGCGAGCGAGTTTCGACGCCGACTGCGGCGGGCGATCCCAGAACAGCACCACTTCGCCGCTGTCGACCTCGACCACCTCGATGTGGTCCGCGCGCGCAGGGTCCGCCAGCGGCGCCGGCGTCAGCCCGCCGCGCGTCACGATCAGGCGATACGCGTGGTTGGCCTTCACGCCCCTCGCCCCTGCGTCTGGGGCCCCGCGCCGGCCTCGGTGTGCTCGCGCTCACCGCGCATGTGCTCCGCAGCCCGCTCCAGCGCATCTTCGCCGACGAACCTGGACTCGCCGACGACCACCGCCGGCACATGGCTCACGCCGGCGCGTGCCGCTTCGGCGCCGGTGGCCGTGAGGCGCTCGGCAGTCGAGCGCAGCTCCGCCGCTCGCAACACCGCCGCCGGGTGCATCTCGCACGCGGCCGCCGCGATCAGCACGAAGTCGGGGTCCGCCAGCGAGTGTCCGCCGGCGAACGCCTGGCGGAACGCCGCCTGGGCGAACGGCACGGTGCGCCCGATCGACGCCGCGTACGTCGCCACGCGCATCGCCAGCGAGCTGTCGAACGGAAACGGCTCGGGCCAGCGGACGGGCTGCAGGCCGAGCTCAGCGGCACGACGTTCGATCTGCGGGCGCGCGATGTCTTTCTGCGTCGCGGCGAGCACCGGCCGCCACTCCGCCGGCCCGGGCAACACGTGCAGGATGCGCTCGGCCGCGAGGTACGCCTCCGGGCTCGCGAGGTCGAAGTAGAAGGCCGCCGGGGTGGTCAAGTCGCCGAGATTAGTCGGCCGGCTCAGCCGTGGATCAGCCAGCCGTCGGCGGCGCGGCCTGCTTCCATCACGGCCTCCGACAGCGTCGGGTGACCGTGGATGATGCGCGCGAGCTCCGGGAAGCCGCCCTCGAGCGCGCGCACGTTGACGAGCTCCTGGATCAGCTCGGTGGCGCGGGCGCCGACGATGTGCCCGCCGAGCAGCTCGCCGTACTTGCTCTCGCCGACCACCTTGACGAGGCCGGTGCGGTCGCCGTAGACGGTGCCGCCGCCGACCGCGCCGTAGGGCACCTTGCCGACGACCACGTCGTAGCCCTGCTCGCGCGCCTGCTCCTCGGTGAGGCCGAAGGAGCCGACGTTGGGCGTGCAGAAGGTCGCGCGCGGGATGTCGTTGTAGGCGATCGGATGGGTGTCGCGGCCGGCGAGCGTTTCGACGGCGATGATGCCCTCGTCGGAGGCCTTGTGCGCGAGCGCCGGTCCGTGCACGAGGTCACCGATCGCGAACACGCCTGCGCGGGTGGTGCGCATTGCGCCGTCCACCTGCACGAGGCCGCGCGCGTCGAGCTCGACGCCGGCCTCCGCCAGGCCCAGCCCGTCGACGTCCGCAGCTCGTCCGGCGCAGATGACCAGGTAGTCGACCTCGGTGGACTCGGCTCCGTAAGAGAAGCTCACGCCGGTCTCGCCCCCGGTCACGTCCGCGACGGGCGTGCTCGTGTGGACGCCGATCCCCTGGCGCTTGAGGCCGCGCTCGACCAGGCGCGAGATGTCGGCGTCCTCGGTCGGCAGCAGGCGCTCGAGCGCCTCCAGCAGCAGCACGTCGCTTCCGAGCCGCGCGAACGCCGAGGCGATCTCTGCGCCGGACGCGCCGGCGCCGACGACCGCCAGGCGCGCCGGCACCTCTGGCAGCGCCCACGCCTCCTCGGTGCCGATCACGCGGCCGCCATAGTCCACTCCCGGGATCGGCCGCGGGGTCGAGCCCGTGGCGAGCACCACGCCGCCCGCGGGGATCTCGATGGGCTCAGAGTCGAACACATCGATGCGCACGTCGCCGTCGGCCGTCAGCCGCGCGATGCCTGCGATCACGTCGATGCCGTCTTTCTTGAACAGTCCGCCCACGCCTGAGGTGAGGGTCGTGACGACCTTCTCGCGGCGCGCCTGCACGGCTGCGTAGTCGACCTCGACGCCGCTCACGTTCAGGCCGAAGTCCCCGGCCTCGCGTATCTCCGAGAGCAGGTCTGCGGAGCGCAACACGGCCTTGGCTGGGATGCACGCGTAGTTCAGGCAGCGCCCGCCGAGCTTGTCGCGCTCGACCACGGCGGTCTTCAGACCGAGCTGCGAGGCGCGAATCGCCGCGACATACCCACCCGGCCCGGAGCCGATGACGATGCAGTCGTAGGAACTCTCAGCCATCGGGGCGTGAGCCTATCGAAGGTGCCGCTGTTCACCGGCCTGGATACGTCCCATAACGCGAACGAGCTTCCAGAACAGCCAGCCCCCGAGGCCGAGCGCGAGCACGTACTCGCCGGCTGCGAGCAGCGATGCGGCGACGATCAGCGCGAGCGAGCTGAGGATGATCTGCAGGGCGAGCAGCGCCTCGAAGCCGAGTACGGCGAGGTAGCGCCGGCGGTACATGCCGAGGGCGAGCGCGGCAAGGATCGCCGACAGGAAGATGGCGCCCGGCAGCGAGCCGCCGCGACTGGAGAGGTCGTGGATGGTGAGGCCGCCGACGAGCACCGCGACCGCCAGCAGTCCGGCGAGGCCCACCGCGATCAGGAGGGCCGGCGGGCGCTCGGTCGGCCCGAGCGGCTCGAGCGCCGCGCGCGCCTGCTCGTCGCGCGCGCTGCTCATGATTCGACGAGGCGCGCGTCCAGCAGCTCGCGCAGCTCCTGCGCCGCTCGCTGCGGGTCCGCGGCGGCGGCGATCGCGCGCAGGACGCAAACGCGTGTGGCGCCCGCGTCGAGCGCCTGCGGGAGGTTGCTCGCGTCGAGGCCGCCGATCGCGAAGAACGGCACCGGCGCGCGGGCTGCGGCGTAGCGAACCAGCTCGACGCCGACGGCCGGACGGCCGGGCTTGGTGGGCGTCTGGTGGATCGGGCCGACGCCGATGTAGTCGACGACGCTCGCGTCGACCGCGTCGATCTGCTCAGGCGTGTGGGTGGACAGCCCGATCAGCATGTCGGGGCCGACCAGCTCTCGGAGCTCGGAGACGGGGATGTCGTCCTGGCCGACGTGCACCCCGTCGGCTTCGGCCTCGCGCGCGACCCACGGTCGGTCGTTGACGATCAGCAGCGTCCCGAGCTGCTCGCACAGGATTCGCGTGGCGATCGCAACCGATGCGAGCTCCTCGTCGGGAAGGTGCTTCTCGCGCAGCTGCACGATCTCGACACCTCCGGCGCTCGCCGCGCGCAGCAGCGTCGGCAGCTCGCTGCCGTCGGGGTCGGCGCCGCAGACCATGTACAGACGCGCGGCGGCGAGGCGCTCGCGACGGTCGGGGCGGGGCGTGCCCGCGGGGGGGTCGGTGCTTGGCATGCCGGGAGTCTAGGCCTGCGAGTAGGAGATATGGCCATTGTGTTGCTCGCGCTTCGAACGCGGCCTCGCCGGTTGCTAGCGTCGGTTCGGTGCGCTGGTACTCAGCAGCCGGGTGCCGGACGGTGGTGATGCTGACGCTGGCGTGCTGCGCCGGTGGCGCGCTGCACGCGGCAAGCGGCCTTGCTTCGTCGTCCTCGCTCGCGCGGGCGGCGGCGAGCTCCGCACCGCAATCAGCCCAGGTGCGTCGTGACGATCGCGGGCTGTATGTCGCGTTCTGTGCGGAACACGCCGTGGCGAGCGTGGCAGAGGCGAACCACGCGGGTTGGCCGGCTGACCAATGCCTGAAGATGGACAAGGGCCCCGCGGGCGTCAGTCACACGTTGGTTGGCCTCGCGCATGTGCACAACTGGCTGCTCGGCGGTTACGGCAACGACACGATCTACGCGGGCGATGCCGGCGATGTCATCTGGGCCGACTATCACCCATCGGGACAGCTCGAAAGCGAGCGCGACAACCTGCACGGCGGCGCCGGCAGTGATTGGATCTACTCGAGTCACGGGCTCAACGTGATCTGGACGGGCGGCGGCGACGATCACCTCGCGCTCGTTTACGGCCACGGGACCGTGTATTGCGACGGCCCGGGCGTGAAGACGTTCGTGATGCGCTACCTGCCGCAGAACCGTCCCTGGAAGCTGGTGGGCTGCTCGCACAAAGTGCTCGTGCGCTACAGGGCTTGACGCACGCCTGAGCGGCTCGCCGGAGCTGCGCTCAGGCTTTGGTGCGGGCTAGCATCATCGGCATGTCCGACATCAGGCAAGTCGATGTGGCGATTGTCGGCGGTGGCATCATCGGCCTCGCGATCGCGTGGCGTGCCCGCCAGCAGGGAATGTCGGTGACGGTGCTGGAGCGCGAGGTCCCCGGTCGGCGCGACGTCGAGCGTGGCCGCCGGCATGCTCGCGCCGGTGGTCGAGGTCGAGTTCGGGGACACGGGACGTCGGATGCTCGAGCTGGGGCTGCACTCAGCGCGTCTGTGGCCGGCATTCGCGTCAGAGCTCGAGGCATCGTGCGGCCTGGGCGTGGGTCTGATGCGAACGGGCACGCTGCTGCTGGCGCGCGACGAGGATGACGCCCGCGAGCTCGAGCGCCAGCTCGACTTCCGCCGCTCGCTGGGGCTGGCGGTGACGCGGCTGCGTCCAAGCGAGGCCCGCGAGCGCGAGCCGGCGTTGGCGCCAACGGTGCGCCTGGCGTTGGAGGCCGACGACGATCACTCTGTCGATCCGCGCTTGGTCCTTGACGCGCTCGGTCGAGTTTGTGCGACGGCTGGAGTGGACGTTCGCGCAAACACGCCGGTGGCAGCTGTCGAGCTCGACGCCGCCGCCAAGCGCGTCGCCGGCGTCGTGCTCGAGGACGGCCAGTTGCTGGGCGCCGCGCACGTGGTGCTCGCCGCTGGTCCGTGGAGCGGGCAGATCGACGGTGTGCCGGCTGCGGCGCGGGTGCCGGTGCGTCCCGTCAAGGGTCAGATCCTGCGGCTGCGCGACCCGGCGGGAGCGGGCCTGCTGCGCAGGGTTGTGCGCTTTCGCGGTGGCTACCTGGTGCCGCGCGCGGACGGCCGCTATGTGCTCGGCGCGACCGTCGAGGAGCGCGGCTTCGAGCTGTCGGCGACGGCCGGCGGCGTATACGAGCTGCTGCGCGACGCCCACGAGCTGGTGCCCGGCATCAGCGAGCTGGAGATCGAGGAGCTGTCGGTGGGGCTGCGCCCGGGCACGCCCGACAACGCGCCGGCGATCGGGGCCGCGGCGGTGGACGGCCTGATCTGGGCGACCGGGCACTACCGCAACGGCATTCTGCTGGCGCCGCTGACAGCGGAGCTGGTCGCTCGGCGTGATCGACGGGCGAGCATGAGCTCGACGGGCTGCTGCCGGCGTGCGCGCCCGAGCGCTTCGCGGTGGAGGCGCTGGGCGGTCGCGTCGTGATCGTGCTCAACGGCGAGCGCTCGCAGAGTCGCGCGCCGGCGAGACGGTGGCCGAGCTGCTGCTGGGCATGGGGCTCGACGCGGACGGACGCGGCGTGGCGGTGGCAGTCGACGGCGAGGTCGTCCCGCGCGCCGGCTGGGGATCGTTCGTGCTGGAGCAGGACGCGCGCGTCGAGGTGCTGACGGCGATGCAGGGAGGATGATGCGGGCATGCAGGACACGGTGAGCACGTCCGCGACGACCGCCCCGGAGGCCGACGCCCGCAATGGCGCCGCTGGCGCCGCCGTTGCGGCGGGTGAGGACGCGCTGACGATCGCCGGTCGGCGCATGCGCTCGCGGCTGCTGCTCGGCACCGGCGGGTTCCCGTCGCTCGAGCTGCTCGCGGAGGCGATCGCGGTCAGCGACTGCGAGCTGGTGACGGTGGCGCTGCGGCGAGTCGACACGAGCGCGGCGCGCGACCGGCGGGTCCTCGCTGCTGGACGTGCTCGCGGACGCGGGTGTGCAGGTGCTGCCGAACACCGCCGGTTGTCACACGGCGCGCGATGCGGTGATCACGGCGCGGATGGCGCGCGAGGCGTTCGCGACGGATTGGATCAAGTTGGAGGTGATCGGCGACGAGGACACGCTGCTGCCGGATGCGCCCGAGCTGCTGCGTGCCGCCGAGGAGCTGATCGACGAGGGCTTCGTGGTGCTCCCGTACACGACCGATGACCCGGTGCTGGCGCGCCGGCTCGCCGATCTGGGCTGTGCGGCGGTGATGCCGCTGGGCTCGCCGATCGGCAGCGGCATGGGGATCCGCAACCCGTACAACATCGCGCTTGATCCGCGAGGCGGTGGACGTTCCGGTGGTGCTCGACGCGGGCATCGGCACGGCCTCCGACGCGGCGCTCGCGATGGAGCTCGGCTGCGACGCGGTGATGGCCGCGTCGGCGATCGCGCGGGCGCAGGACCCGGTGGCGATGGCGCGCGCGATGCGCGCCGCGGTGCAGGCGGGGCGCCTCGCGCGCGGGGCAGGGCGGATCCCGCGGCGCCTCTACGCGACGGCGTCAACGCCGGAGCAGGGTCTGCCCGAGTTCGGTTGACCCACCGCCTGAGCCCCCACCCTTATCCCACTACTTCGATCGCGCCGTTCATGGTGACGGGGTACAGCGTGCACTCGTAGTGGATCACGCCGGGCTTGGTCAGCTTGACCTCGAACGTGCCGCCTTCGCCGAAGTTCTTGGACGCGAACCTCTGCGGGCCGCTGACGCTCGTGACGTTGGCCTGCACGGAGTCGTAGTTGGTCCACTTGACCGTGCTGCCGACCTTGACCCTGACGGTGTCGGGCTCGATCGAGATGTTGCGGTAGGCGATCTGCACGAGCCCGCTCTGTACGGGTTCGGACTTGGACGGCGAGGCGAACTTGGGCGTGGTGTCGACCTTGATCGACGCGCCGGGGCTGGTCGTGGCGGCCTTCGCCGAGGTTGTGCTTGCGGCGGTGCTGGCGCTGCTGCTGGCGGCGGCGCCGTTGTTCGACGATCCGCAGCCTGCGACGAGCAGCAGCGCGATGCACGCGACGGCGGCGGCGATGCCTGTTCTCATCCTCGGCGATCCTTTCTTGACGGTTGCTGCGGTCGCACGACGACGGTGACGATCGCACACGACGCGCGCTCGCGGTCACCGGTCGTCCCTGACTTCGTCTCACCAGCGCCTACACTGGCCGACTCCATGACGCCACGCCATTTCATCACCGGTGCGGAGCTGACGGCGCCGGAGCTGGACGCGCTGCTGGAGCGCGCGCTCGAGCTCAAGCGCGCGCCGCTCTCCTCGCAGGTGCTGGCGGGCCGCAGCGTGGCGTTGATCTTCGAGAAGCCCTCGACGCGGACGCGCGTGTCGTTCGAGGTGGGCATCGACGAGCTCGGCGGCCACGCGGTGGTGCTTCGTGCGGATGAGCTGCAGCTCTCGCGCGGGGAGGCGCCGCGCGACACAGCGCTGGTGCTGTCGCGGCACGTGGCGGCGGTCGGGATGCGCACGGGCGCCGAGGCGGTCCTCGAAGAGCTGGCCGCCTTCAGCGAAGTGCCGATCGTGAACATGCTGAGCGCGCGCCACCACCCGTGTCAGGTGCTCGCCGACCTGCTGACGCTGCGAGAGGCGTGCGGGCAGCTCGAGGGGCTGCGCGTCGCCTACGTCGGCGACGGCAACAACGTCGCTCGCTCGCTTGCGGTGCTGGGAACGCTCGCGGGACTGGACGTCGCGCTGGCTTCGCCGCCGGGCTACACGCTGGAGCGGGACCTCGAGCTGCCGGCCGGCGCGCGCGGCACGGTCACGCACCACACCGACCCGCGCGAGGCGGTGCAGGGCGCGGCTGCGGTCTATACCGACGTGTGGGTGAGCATGGGCGATGAGGACAGCGCCGCGGATCGCCGCCGCGACCTCGCGGACTACCGCGTCGATGACGCGCTGCTGGACGCTGCCGCACCGGGCGCGTTCGCGATGCACGACCTGCCGGCGCACCCCGGCGAGGAGATCTCCGCGGAGGTGCTGTACGGCTCGCGCCAGCGCATCTGGGACCAGGCCGAGAATCGCAGGCACGCGCAGAAGGCGTTGCTCGAGATGCTGGTGGCGCCGTGACCGTGGAGGCCACCGCAACGCCGCGTCCGCAGCGCGGCGACGAGCTGGAGCTGACGATCGAGTCGCTGGCGTTCGGCGGCGAGGGCGTGGCGCGTCTGGGTGATGGCGGCTACGTCGTGTTCGTGGCGGGCGCGATCCCCGGCGATCGCGTCCGCGCGGTGGTGCACAAGCGCAAGCGCAGCTATGCGCACGCGCGCACGCTGGAGGTGCTCGAGCCGAGCCCCGAGCGGATCGCGCCGACGGCCGCGCATCCGGGCGTGGCCTGGCAGGTGATCCCCTACGAGCGCCAGCTGGAGATCAAGCGCGCCCAGGTCGATGAGGCGTTGCGGCGGATCGGCCGGCTCGACGGCTTCGAGCTGCGCGAGATCGTGCCGGCGCTCGAGCAGTGGCGCTACCGCAACAAGCTCGAGTACTCGTTCGGCGGCGGTGATGGCGCGGCTGGCGGCGAGCTGGTGTGTGGCTTTCACGCGCCCGCCGGCGGCAACCAGGTGACGCCGATCGAGGACTGCCTGCTGGCATCCGAGCGCGGCAACCTGGCTCGCGTCGCGGCGCTGAACTGGTGCCGCGCCGAGGGTCTCGGCGCGTGGGAGCGCAGTCGCGGCGCGCGCGGGGAGCGCGTTGAGCCGGGCGCGCGTCGCGGTCGCGACGAGCGGGTCGCGGCGGCGCCCGACGGGCGGGCGCGCCTGCGCAACCTGGTGGTGCGCGAAGGTCGGCATACGGGCAAGCTGCAGGTGCGGCTCGTGACCACCGACGGCGAGCTGGAGGCGGGCGAGTTCGCGGCGGCGCTCAGCGAGGCGCTCGGCGAGAGCCTGTCGGGCGTGCTGTGGACGCGCTCGCGCAGCCTCGCCGAGACGACGGCCGGCGGCGAGACGGAGCTCGTGTGGGGCGAGAGCGAGCTGCCGGAGCGGCTGGGTCAGCTCGACCTGCGCATCTCCGCCGAGGCGTTCTTCCAGACGAACACCGAGATGGCGGAGCTGCTGTACGGAATCGTCAGCGAGTACGCGGCGCTCGAGGGCTGGGAGCGCGTGTACGACCTGTACTCCGGGCATCGGCACGATCGCGCTGACGCTGGCGCCGCGTGCGGGCGAGCTGTGGGGCATCGAGCTGGTCGAGCCGGCGGTCGCGGACGCGATCGCGGGCGCGCAGCGCAACGAGGTCACCAACGCTCACTTCTTCGCCGGCGACACGCGCACGGCGCTGCCGGAGCTGCTCGAACGGGCCGGGCGCCCGGACGTGCTCGTCGTCGACCCGCCGCGCGCGGGACTCTCGAAGAAGGTCGTGCACCGCATCATCGACGCCTCGCCGAAACGCATCGTTTACGTCTCCTGCAACCCCACCACGCTCGCCCCGAACGCCGCTGAACTCGTCGAAGCCGGCTGGGTACTGCGCGAGGTCACGCCCGTGGACATGTTTCCCCAGACGCACCACATCGAGTGCGTCGCGCTGTTCGAGCGGGACGGAAGCCCGTCGTAGCCGGCTGCGAAGATCCGGCGAGCTCTGGGCGCGCCGGCGCTGACTTCGAGATTGGGGGACGGGATGGCAAAGGACTTCAAGGCATTTCTGCTTCGCGGAAACGTTGTCGACCTGGCCGTCGGCATCGTCATCGGGGCGGCGTTCGGGGCGGTGGTGACGGCTCTGGTGAAGGACCTGCTGACGCCGATCGTGGCGGCGATCATCGGCAAACCGAACTTCGCGGACCTGTCCTTCACGATCAACAACAGCGTCTTTCACTACGGCGAATTCCTCAACGCGCTGATCGCGTTCTTCACGATTGCGTTCGCGGTCTTCTTCTTCGTGGTCAGGCCGATCAACGCGCTGATGGCGCGGCGCAAGACGGGCTTGGACACGGAGTCCGAAACGCGTCCCTGCAGCGAGTGCCTGAGCGAGATTCCGCGCGAGGCGCACCGATGTGCCTTCTGCACCTCGCCGCAGGACGCCGTGGCTTGAGCGCACCCGCGATGCACGTTCGCTCCTACGCAGACATAGAGCCGTTCACCACACTCGACGGCTCGGAGATCAGAGAGTGGGCGGGGCGAGTGTCAGCGCCTGCACAGAATCAGAGCCTCGCCGAGGCGACGATCCCGGTCGGCGGCGCAACGACCGAACATCTCCACCATGTCACCGAGGAGCTGTACCTCGTCACCGCGGGCCGTGGCCGTCTGCTGATCGACGGCGAGGAGCGGATCGTCAATGAGGGCGACTGTGCGTTGATCCCGCCGGGGATACGCCACAAGGTCTTCAACATCGGCGTCGAACCGCTGCGGATCGTATGCGCGTGCGCGCCCGCGTACTCCGACGCGGACACCCGGCTGCTCGAGTGAGTGCCATAGGCTTCGCCGATGCGCGCCGCCACCATCCGTGACCAGGAGGTCGTGATCGAGGAGCACGCCGATCCGGTCGCGCAGGGCGAAGAAGTGCTCGTGCGCGTCCACGCGGCGGGCTTGAACGGCGGCGACATGATGCAGCGACGCGGGCTGTATCCGGCCCCGCCCGGCTCGCCGCAGGACATCCCCGGCATGGAGCTCGCCGGCGAGGTCGCGGCGCTGGGACCGAAGGCCGCACGGTTCGAGGTGGGCGAGCGCGTGATGGCGGTCGTCGGAGGTGGTGGCCAGGCGGAGCTCGCGACGGTGCACGAGCGCCAGCTGATGCCGGTGCCCGAGAGCTTGGACTGGCCGGCCGCGGGCGGGCTGCCGGAGGTGTTCGTCACCGCACACGACGCGCTGCTCGTTCAGGCCGAGCTGCGCTCGGGCGAGCGCCTGCTCGTTCACGGCGGCGCCGGCGGCGTCGGCACGGCGGCGATCCAGCTGGCGCGCGCCGTCGGCGCGCGCGTGACCGCGAGCGTGCGCAACGAGGAGCTGCGCGCGCAGGTGCAGGAGCTCGGCGCCGATGTGATCCCGTGCGAGGCGTTCGCCGAGCACGGGCCGTTCGACGTGATCCTCGAGCTCGTCGGCGCGCCGAACATGCCGGAGAACCTGCAGGCGCTCGCGACGGGCGGACGCATCACGGTCATCGGCGTCGCCGCCGGGGTCAAGGCCGAGCTGAACCTTCTGGCGTTGATGGGCAAGCGCGCGCGCATCCATGGCTCGACGCTGCGGGCGCGCCCGCTGGAGCAGAAAGCGCTGGCTGCGCGCCGTCTCGAACACGAGGTCCTGCCGCTGTTCGACGCCGGTGCGCTGCGCGTTCCGGTCACCGAGACGTTTCCGCTCGAACAGGCCGCCGCGGCCTACGAGCACTTCGTCGCCGGGGGCAAGCTCGGCAAGGTCGTACTGAGCATGTAGTGGCTCCGCCGGGGCTTCAGTACGGCGGCTGGGCCGCGTGCCAGTCGCCGAGCACGCGGAACGCTGCCCAGAACGCGCGCTTGGCGTCCTGCTCGTCGAGCGAGTCGTCGATGCTGGGCACGTACAGCGCGTCGATCGTGGGCGTCAGCTGCTGGATCTCGCCGACGTCGTCGTGCAGCTCACGCGCCAGCGGGATCTCCATCTCGCCGAGCGCCGCCAGCGCGTCGGCTCCCATCACGACGACGATCTTCGGCTGCACGATTGCGATCTCCTCGACCACCCGCGAGACGCACGCGAAGTCGGCCAGCGAAGCGTCGCTCAGCGGGCACTTCACGCACAGCGTGCCGTAAACCGTCAGTGGATCGATCGACAGGCGCTTCAGCGACTTCATCAGCGCGCCGCCGGCGCGCCCGTAAAAGGCGACGCCCTCCTCGGTCTCGGAGGGCAGCGCCGAGTACTTCAACAGCATGATGTCTGCCTGCGGGTGCCCGGAGCCGAGCACCGGCATCAGGTTGCCGCGCGGGCAGTGCGGGCACGCCTGCAGCTCGCGCGTGAGCGTGTTCAGCTCGCGGATGGCGCGCTCCAGGTACTTCTCGCGGATCTCGTCATCGGTCACGGGCATCGACCCCGAGGGATTTGACGAGGCGTCGTCTTGTCCTTGACGGTGCATCAGTAGTTGCGCGGCGAGCGCGCCCAGCTAGCTCCTGCCGCCGCCACCGTGGGACCGATTCAGGCGCCGCAGGCGCCGTTCCTTGCTCGCGCGTCGCGCCGAGCGCGGGGTTGCGCGCGTCTGCAAAAACTTCAGCGCCTGCACGTACAGCAGCGAGGACGGTCGCGTCAGGATCTGCGCTTCGCGCAAGGACTGCATGAACTCGACCGGCCCGTCGAAGTCGCGCATCTGGATCCGCACCGAGCCGAGGCCCTGGGCGACGTGGGAGTCCGAGCCGGCGCCCGCCGGGATGCGGTACTTGGCGGCGAAACGGCCGGCCTCTTCGTTGAAGGCGCCGATCGCCACTCGCGGGTTGAACACCTCGATCGCGTCGACCTCGTCCAGGATCTCCAGCAGGTGCTCGTAGTCGGGCACCGAGTGCATGCGGTCGAACGGATGCGGCACGTACACGACGCCGCCCTGGCGTCTGATCTCGGTGACGGTCTCGTGCAGGCTCAGCCCGCGGGGGATCTTCTCCTCGATGAACAGGCCGATCACCTCGCCCTCGCCCGCGGTCTTTACCTCCTCGCCGACGATCACCTTGACGGGTGGGTGGGGACCGAATCTGGCCGCCTGCTCCTGTGCCTCGAGCGCCCCGGAGATCTCGTTGTGGTCGGTCACCGCGATCGCGCCCAGACCCTGCTCGCGCGCGCTCGCCAGCAGCACCTCCACCGGCGTGGCGCAGTCGTAGGAGTGGTCGGTATGCATGTGCAGATCGACGTCGATCAGCGGCCGTGTCGAAATCCGTCGTGCGAGCTCAGGGTCGCCGTCGGCCGGGTGGCGCCTGGCAGCCAGCTGCAGGTAGATCTGCTCCAGCTCGTCTGCGGCGCCGTCCTCGTCGCGCACCAGGCGGTAGTCGCCGGCGAAGTGGTGTGCCATCAGCTCAGCCGTCTCCGGCAGGCTCGCGGTGCGCGCGTCGAGGCGACCGAAGAAGCTCTCGACGAAGCGTCGCGCCACGAGCGTCGAGAGCAGGCGCTCGGTGGAGGAGTGGAACGAGCCGACGTTCAGCGCTCGCGAGTGGCGCAGCGCTGCGTTCGAGGTGCTCGGCGCGAACGGCTCGTGGACGTGGACGAAGTCGAGCTGCACATTGCTCATCAGTTCCTCGATCGTGCGCGCGACGTCGATCGGCAGCGCCGACGGTCGCCGGCTGCCGTCGCCGGCGCTCGTGGAGGCGCGGAAGTCGAGCACCTCCCCGACCGCGATCACGCGTGGTGCCCCCTCGTCGGTTCCGTCGAGCAGCGCGCTCGCGCCCTTTGCTCCCGCGCGCGCCGCGCGCAGCGCCCTACGCGACGCGCGCACCCGCTCCTGCGAGCGCGACGGAGCGAGCACCAGCACGCGATGCCCGCGCTGCGAGAGCTCGGTCGCGACGCGCTCGACGTGGCGGTTGACCTCGTTGCCCTCCGCCTCCCACGGGTACGGCGTGACGTGGGCTATCGCGAAGCTGGGCGAGGGCACGCACGCAGGATAAGCGGGCGCGAGCTAAGACGCGCGACGGGCGGCCGGCGCGCGCTTCGCAGGCACTTTTGCCGGCGCGCGGCTCGGGGTGCTCCGCGGGCTGCGTGCGCCTTTCGCGCGCGTGCCCGGGCGTCCTGCGTATCTCGCGATGAAGGCCTCGGTGTCGGTGCGCGCCTGCTCGTCCGGGCGCTGGTTGTGCGGCGACTTCATCAGGTAGGAGGACGGTCCGTCGAGCTGCCCGCTGACGCCGTGGTTGAGCGCGAGCTTGCAGCAGCGCGCAGCGTCGATGACGATGCCCGCCGAGTTCGGCGAGTCCCACACCTCGAGCTTCAGCTCGAGGTTCAGCGGCACGTCCCCGAACGCCTGTCCCTCGACGCGGATGTGCGCCCACTTGCGGTCGGTCAGCCACGGCACGTAGTCGGACGGTCCGACGTGGATGTCCTCCTTCGGCAGCTCGTGATCCATGATCGAGGTCACGGCGTTGGTCTTGGAGATCTTCTTCGACTCCAGCCGCTCGCGCTCGAGCATGTTGTAGAAGTCCATGTTGCCGCCGACGTTCAGCTGCGACGTGCGCTCGATCTCGACGCCGCGCTCGGCGAACAGGCGCGCGAGCGTGCGGTGCACGATCGTCGCTCCGACCTGCGACTTGATGTCGTCACCGACGATCGGCAGCCCCGCCTTTTTGAAGCGCTTGTCCCAGTAGTCCTCGCGCGCGATGAACACGGGAATGCAGTTGACGAAGCCACAGCCGGCCTCGAGCACCTGCTCGACGTACCACTTGGTGGCGTCCTCGGAGCCGACGGGCAGATAGGAGACGACGACGTCGGTGTGGGTGTCCTTGAGGATCTTGACGATGTCGGCGGTCTCGCCGGGGGCCTTGGTGATCTTCTCCTTGAGGTACTTGCCGAGGCCGTCGTGGGTCATCCCGCGGTGCACCCGCACGCCGAGCTTCTTCGGCACCGCATGCGTGCCCTTGGCGAACTTGATCGTGTTGTTCTGGCCGGCCCAGATCGCTTCGCCGAGATCCTTTCCGACCTTCGCGGAGTCGATGTCGAAGGCGGCGGTGAACTCGATGTCGCGGACGTGATAGCCACCGAGGTCGACGTGCATCAGTCCAGGCACGCGCTTGGCGGGGTCGGCGTCGCGGTAGTAGTGAACGCCCTGCACGAACGACGAGGCGCAGTTTCCGACGCCGACGATCGCGACGCGCACCTTCTCAGACTGGTAGCGCGCGGCGCCGTTGGTTGAGGCGGCGCCCTTGCTGGCGGCGCGGCCGTTGCTGTGCTCCTTGATCACGAGTGAAATGTCCTTTTCGCGGGGGGCGAGCGCCCGATCGAGGGAGCCGCGTGGGCTTCCCTGCTTCTCAGGTGGGACGGTCACGGAGAGATTTGATCTCCGTCCGCCAACGTCGCAGGAGACTACTCCGCAGGGCTGCGAAGGTCACACCGAGAGCTCGCGACGTACGTGCCAGATGCGCTGCACGACGGTCACGACGCTGAGCACCGCGAGCACGTAAACGGCCGGCTGCAACAGCTCGAAGTTGCCGAGCCCGGCGCCGCGGGCGAAGATCAGGCCGATCGCCAGGATCACCACGCGCACGGGCCGCGTCGCGATGCCGACCTTGCACTCGACGCCCAGCGCCTCGGCGCGAGCGCGCGTGTAGCTGACCATCAGCGACGCCAGCACCGCGACGACCACAGCAGCCGCTGCAACCCGATTCGCCTGCAGCGCGAAATAGCCCGCCACCGCCGTCAGCACGATTCCCTCCTCGATGCGGTCGAGCGTCGAGTCGAGGAAGGCGCCGAACGGCGTGCCCTTGCCCGACATGCGCGAGTAGCGGCCGTCGAGCGTGTCCATGATCGAGCCGACGATGAACGCCACGCCGCCGAGGAAGAACAGCCCTTCCCATACGAGCACGGCGGCGATCACGTTCAACACGAAGCCGGTGAGCGAGATCGTGTTGGGCGTCAGGCGCGACTCGATCAGGCGGTTGCGAACCAGCTCGCGTCGAACTCCCGCTCCGATCGGAGCGCGCGCGCGACGCCCCGTCGAACGGGCCGTGGCGCGCCGGGTGCGTGGCGACGGGGTGTGTTGCCTGGGCGGTGCCATGCGGCTCGCGCGTGCTACCCGCTCGCGGTCAATCGTGCGCCGGGTACGGTCGAGAAGCGCCAAGCGTTCGGCCGCGCCCGCGCGAGCCAGCCCGCGGCGTACGCAGACGCGGCGGCGGTGAACGCGCCGAGCGCCGCGTCGATGATGAAGTGGTTGGCCGTCACCACGATCACGAAGGCCATCAGGAAGGGGTACAGCAGCCACATGACGCGAACCAGGCGCCAGCGCACCAGGCGCGCCAGCGGCCAGCCGATCATCAGCGCGAACGCGACGTGCATCGAGGGCACCGCTGCGTAGGGGTTGACAAGCGCTGTCATCGCGGCGCTGCTGTGCGACACGTGCACGCCGGTGAGGTTCGCGACGCTGTCGCTGAAACCCCATTCGGGCAGGAAGCGCGGCGGCGCCGTGGGAAACACGATGTAGCCGAGCAGCGCGATCGCCATCGCGACCATGAACATGTTGCGCACGAAGTAGAAGTTGCGGTTGTGGCGTAGGTACAGGTAGACGAGCGCCGCGACAGTCACGGTCGTCTGCGCGTTCACGTACAGGTAGCTCGACAGGACCATCAGGAAGTGGCTCCCCGACGCCCACGCCTGGATCGAGGGCTCGACGAACACGTGCAACGTGCGCTCCAGCGAGATCACCTGCAGTGCGTGTTGGAACGCGGTGTTCGCGTCTGCCGCGACTGCGCCACGAACGATGCGATACGCAAGGTAGGCAGCTCCGAAGAGTGTGACCTGCCGGAGCACATCGAGCCAACCGTGAGGCAAGAGGCGCGCCTGCAGCAGGCGAGCGCGGGCGACCATCGACGGAAAGCCTAGACGATGCTCGCGCGGAGGCATACCGCGGCTCACGTGCAGCGCGGTCCATGCGCGAACACGCGCGCGAGCGAGAAGCCGATCACGACGTGGAAGGTACCCTCGTGGCGTGCCTGCAGCTGCGTCCAGTCTCCCGGCGCGCGACTGACGCAGCCGCTGCCACCGGCGAGCTTCCAGTACGGCGTGAAGTGCACGCGCAGCGTGTAGGAGCCGGGCCGCGGCGCGTACACGGTCAGCGAGTCGGTGCTCGCGCTCTCGAGCGCCGCCGGTGCCTGCACGAGCGGGCTCGCGCCCAGCACCGCGAACAATCGCCAGCGAGCCGAGCGCCAGACTTCGCGTAGGTAGCGCGGACGCGCCGAGGTCAACAGCCGCGCCTCCGCGTGTGCGGAGTAGTCGAGCGGCGCGTCGGGCAGCGCGACGTAGGAGATCGCGTTCTGCGCCAGCCACGCGCGGTAGCTGGCGGGCGTCAGCGCCGCCGATGATCTGTAGAACAGGCCGTTTCGGTAGACATCGAGCTGGCGCTCCCAGCCCCGCGCGAGCATCACCACGGGCGCGACGAAGCGCGCCTCCCAGTGGTCCGCCGTGGCCACCACCTCGATGCGCGCGGGACGCGCGCCGTAGCCGACGCCGAGCGTGCGCAGCTCACCGGTCAGCGGCGCGTAGAAGGAGGCATCGAGCGACGGGTTGGAGACCGTCGAGACGAAGTCCGCGATCGGCGCGTTCACCTGCCAGTAGAGGAGGAAGGGCGCCAGCACCAGCAGCGCCCGGCGGCGCCCGCGCGAGGCGCACGCGAGCGCCAGCGCGGCGACCGGCCCGGCCGTGAGCGCGCCGAGGCGGTCGACGTTGCCGCCGACCGCGCTGGGCACCACGTAGGAGCCGACGAGCGCGAGCGCGTACAGCGCCAGGCCGATTCGCAGCAGCCGCCGCTGCGGTTCGATCAGCGCGAGGATCACCAGCACGCCGACGATCTCGGGGAAGAACGCCGAGGCCACGAACGGCTGCGTGCCGCCTTCGGGAAACACGATGGTGAGCAGCGCCACCGGTGCGAGCGCCGCAACCGTCAGCGCGAGCGGCCACGCCCGCTCGGGACCGGCGAGCGCCCACGCGAGAAACGCGAGCCCGAGGAACGCGCCCGCGACCGGGCTCGCCGCCGCCGTGAGCACGCTCAGCACCAGCGCGAGCCCCAGACGCCGGCGCCGCGCGAGCACCAGCGCGCCGAGGCCGATCGCCAGCCCGAGGTCGAACGGAACGCGGCTGGAGAGCAGCGCGATCGATGCTCCCAGCGCGAACCACGCGGCGGCGAGGCGCGTCGCGCGCCTCGGGGAGGTGCCGTCGATCAGCGCCGCGAACAGCGCCGTGGCGATGACCATCGAGATCGCCGCCAGCAGGCGCGTGCCGATCAGCGCGCCGAGCGGCGGCGCCAGCACCGAATAGGCGAGCAGGTGATGGCCGCCGTACCAGGAGTTGTCCCACAGCGTGAAGCCCGCGCTCGAGAACAGGCTGCTGCGATAGCTGGCGGCAGCGAGGTCGGGACTGGCCGGCGCGATGATCAGATAGACGACCGCGAGCGTCGCGGTGATCGTCCACGCCGGCGGGAACCGCCGCGGCAGCCGTGACAGCGCTGTTGGCGGCCGACGCGAGCCCTGCGCGCTGCCCACCGGCGACGGCGTCCCGGTGAGAGGTTGCGCCGCGTTCACCCTGCGCTCAGGAAGTCCACCACGCGCTCGATCACGTCGGGGCGGTCCAGCCACGGCCAGTGCCCGGCGTCGGGGAGCTCGAGCAGCTCGGCGTCGCCCAGCGCGCTCGCGTAGTCGCGGCCGAAGCGCGCGGGGATGTAGGGGTCGCGCCCGCCCCACACGACCAGCGCTGGCATCGTCAGCGTTCCCAGGCGCTCGCCGTTCGCCGCGAGCAGCTCCGGCGGCGAGCTCCTGTAGAGGCGCAGGATCGCGCGCTGCGTGCCCTGGTCGAAGTGCTCGAGCACGCTGTCCTGCCACGCGCCCGGCATCGGGCCGGGTGTGGCGTTGCCCTCGCTGGAGAGGGTCCCCAGCGTGAAACGAGACGTGGTCCCCATGACCAGCTCGCCGAGCACCGTCGTGCGCCACATGCGCGCCATGCGATGCCAGCGGTAGCCGGGAAGGAAAGGCACCGTGTTGATGATCACGAGGCGCTCGACGCGCGCGGGCAGTCGCTGAGCGAACGCGAGCCCCACGGCTCCCCAGTCGTGCATCACCAGCTGCACGCGCTCCACCCCGCGCTCGTCCAGAAAGCGCTCGATGAAGCGGTCGTACTCATCGATCGTGAAGCTGAGGTAGCCGGGCTTGGCGGAGCGGCCGAAGCCGGGGAGGTCTACCGCCAGGCCGCCGCTTCGCTCGAGGAACCCGCGGTCGTAGGCCGGCGGCGTCGTCCATTCGTCGTCGGGGCGTTTGCCGCGCCACCATCGCTGCCAGCGTGGACGGCGGCCGTGGTGCACGCGCGGCGCGACCCAATCGTCGGAGCTGTCGGGCACGCCGTGGAGGTACAGCGGCACCGCCACGTTCGCCGCAGTGGCGTTCTCGTCGACCGGGGCGCTGCGCCAGAAGACAGTCAGTCCGTCGACCTCGCCGGTGTGCTCGCTCACTTCGGGCATCGGGCGAGGATATAGCGGCGATAGGAGCCGCGGCGCTCGTCGGCGCCCTTCATCGCACTACGGTTCAGCGGTGCCACGGAACGCCGCCCGACACGCCGCGAGCAGCACCCCCGCCGCGCCCGTCTCGGCGTGGGCGCGGCCGACGCGCGCGCGGGTGGTTCGGGTGCGAGAACGCCTACGTGAGGTCTACGGCGTGCCGCTGATGCGCCCGCACCGCGATCCGATCGCCGAGCTGATCCTGACGGTCCTGTCGCAGTCGACGAACGACCGCAACCGCGACGTCGCCTTCCTGGGCCTGCGCGAACGCCTGCCGACGTGGGAGCACGTGCGCGACGCACCGGTCGTCGAGGTCGAGGAGGCGATCCGACCGGGGGGCCTCTCCAAGGTGAAGTCGGTTCGCATCCAGGCGATCCTGCGCGCGATCAGCGAGGATCCCGGCGCACCGGTCGAGGTCGATGCCCACCGCGGGGAGCTCTCGCTCGACTGGCTCGCCGACGCGCCGATCGCGCGCTCACGCGACTACCTCGTCTCGCTGCCGGGAGTCGGGCGCAAGACCGCCGCCTGCGTGCTGCTGTTCGCCTACGGTCTGCGAGACGTGCCCGTCGACACGCACGTCTCGCGTGTGGGCATGCGCCTCGGCCTGCTACGTACCGGCGCGTCGTTCGAGGAGCTGCACGACGAGATGCTCGCGCTGACGCCGCCCGGCGAGGAGCTCGAGCTCCACGTCAACCTGCTGCGCCACGGCCGGCGTACCTGCCACGCGCGCTCGCCCGCCTGTGCCGAATGCGCGCTCGCGCGGATGTGCCCGAGCCGCCAGTTGTTCGTGTGAGCGGAGCCGGCTCGCGACTGGACCCTGAACGCCGAATCGTGTCGCGACTATCCGACATCGGGACTTAGTTTGCTCGCCATGTCGTAAATATGTCCGACTTTCCGACGGAGATACGCTATACTGGCGGAGCTATGACCACAGAGCACGACAGCATTACGACAAAGGGAGGCCCGTTGTCGGGACTAGTTCTTGATCGGAACCCAGAGCAGCAAGAACTCGCCGACCTTGAGCGACGAATTAGCGATGGCCTCACGAAGCTTCGCGAGGCGATCGAGGCCGCGGGACCGGCCGCCCAGGAGGCAGTCGATCCTGAATACGCAAAGCGATGGATTGAGACGGCACGGCGACTGTCCGTGCAGCTCAGCAACGAGCTTCCGCCCCAACTCGAGCCAGAGGCCGTGGCCGAGATCCGAAAGATCATCATCAACGTACTCGCCGCCCTTCAAGAGTCCGACGAGACCCGACCGCTTGATGCACTCGACCGGTTCTTCATCGACTCTGAGGCCATCCGACACATCCTGCGCGACGCGCTCGACGAGCACGCCGGGTGCCGCGATGACGACGCTCGGCCGCTTGTGGCTTATCTGCAGCAGGCACTCCCTCGCGTTACTCAGGCGGATCAAGCGCGCCTCGCCGGCGTTTCGACCCGGCATCTACAGCGCCTTGGGAAAGAGGGCGGTACGCCTCCGTACCAACTGGTATTGGCAGTTCGCCTAGTGCGACTACTTCGACACGTGTGGAACCCGGAGGGGGTCGTCGCCTGGTTCCACCGGGAGCGGGCGGAACTCGATGGTCACGCACCAATCGACCTCGCGAGCGACCCGGGCTTCGAAAGGGCGCTTGTGCGCCTGGCGAGACAAGGGCGAGCGGGGCATGGCGCCTGAACCGGAAAACTTCCCAATCGAGCGACGCATAGCGCACCGCTACTCCAGCTACGACACTCCATTCTGGGTGCGCGAGAACAGCCAGCCGGGCCGCTGGCATCGCCGAGGCGACGGACCGACTCAGTACCTCTCGCTGAGCACCGACGGCGCCTGGGCCGAGCTAATACGCAACGAGGAGCTGCGCGCCGAGGACGAGGTCGCAATGGTCAGCGTCTCAATGTGGGCCGTCCTCATCGAGGGCGGGGTGATCGCCGACTACTCGAGCTTTGAACAAGCGGAACGATCGGGTTTTGAGCCTGCGGCGCTCGTTTCCGAGGACTACGAACAATGTCAGAATGAGGGCGCCAGGCTGCGCAAGGCAGGCTTCGCCGGGGTAATTGCTCCGAGCGCGGCGCTGCCGGGCACATTGAATGTGACGCTCTTTGGAGCCAGGATGATGTCGACATGGGATCGGCCGAGTTTCCTCGCATCGTCTATCCCGGCAACGGTCATCACAAAGGGCGCGCCGCCGCCTGGTCTGCTCCCGAGGGTGCGCCATCTCGGCGCCGCGCATGCCGGACTGGCCGAGCATCTGGCGATCCGGGTCGAGAACCCCTTCGCAACCGATCCTGACCAAGGGGGGACTGCGGCAGGTACTTGAGTTCGTAGCCATAGCTCGGGGTTCGTCCAATGGCAAGACGCACGGCCGTTCAACCGTGTTATCTCGGTTCGATTCCGAGGCCCCGAGCTATGGCTATGCGCCGTTTCTTCCGATACAGTTTTGGTTGAACGGCCGTGCGTCTTGCGAACCTTCGGGCCAGCGAGATTGCTTGGCGGAGGGCTCGTCGAGAGGCGGGCCCTCCGTCGTTACAGGTCGCCGACGGCCGACCGCCTCCAGTTTTCGTGACTAGAAGGCACACGCTGTCGGCGCTTCGACGGTCTTTCCAGAACTCTCGTAAGGCCGCCGGCTAACCCCGCGGCAGGACCGCGAATGCGATCACCGCGTACTGCAGCGCGGCGGCGGCCAGCACCAGCGCGTGGAAGATCTCGTGGTAGCCGAAGACCTTCGGCCACGGGTTCGGACGGCCGCTCGCGTACACGACCGCGCCCACCAGGTACAGCACCCCGCCGCACGCCAGTCCGGCGGCGCCGAGCCAGCCGATCGCGGCGGGCAGTTCGCCGAAGACGGCCGCGGTCACCAACCCGAGCGCGACGTAGACGGCCGCGAACAGCCACTTGGGCGCATCGATCCACAGCAGCTTGAAGATGACGCCGCCCAGCGCGCCCGCCCACAGCACGATCAGGACCGTCTTCGCCAGCGGGCCCTTGAGCGCGAGCAGCGCCACCGGCGTGTATGTCCCGGCGATCAGCACGAAGATCATCGAGTGGTCGAGGCGGCGCATCCAGCGGCGCGCCTTTGGTCGCCAGGTGACCCGGTGATACAGCGCGCTCGTGCCGAGCAGCCCCGACACGGCGACGGCGTAGATCACGGCTGCGATGCGGGCGCGCCCGTTCGATGCCGCGAGGATCAGGGCGACGCCGCACACGAGCGACACAAAGAAGCCGTACTCGTGCAGGACGCCGCGCAGCCGAGGCTTCAGAGCCCCCGACGGGACCATGTTCATACCTAGAAGGTACCGCGCCGCGCCGCGCCGATGTGGTGATTCAGCTGTTGACGCGGAGCGCTGTCTCGGCTTGGGGCGGCGTGGTGGCGCCCTGCAGCTTCGCGCGTGCGCGCTCGGGTGTCACCGTCACGACGTCCCATGCCAAGCCGACGCGCGCGAGCGCCAGGATCAGCCATCCGGAGGGGTCGAGCTCGTACCAGCGCAGCCCGTGGAACGCGGACTGGGGAAACGCGTGGTGGTTGTGGTGCCAGGCCTCGCCGAGCGAGGGCAAGGCGAGCCAGAAGACGTTCGTTGACTCGTCGTCGGTGTCGAAGCGGCGGCTGCCGAAGAAGTGGCAGATCGAGTTGATGCTCCACGTGATGTGGTGCACCAGGAAGATCCGCACGAAGCCCGCCCACAGCAGCGCGCTGAGGCCGCCGGCGACGAGGGAGCCTCCGCTGAAGGCGAAGCCCAGCAGAAAGGGCAGCAACAGGCTGTAGAGGGCGATCAGCGGGAAGCCCTTGTTGATCCGTCGCATCGTGCGGTCTTCGCACAGATCGCGGGCGAAGCGTTTCGAGGAGGCCTGGCCGTGGGTCTCGAACAGCCATCCGACGTGCGCATGCCACAGGCCCGCGAACATTCCGCGCAGACCGGCGCCGTGTCCGGCATGCGGGCTGTGCGGGTCGCCCTCTTCGTCGGTGAACGTGTGGTGCTTGCGGTGGTCGGCGACCCAGTCGATCACGCCGCCCTGCAGCGACATCGAGCCAAGCACCGCAAGCGTGTAGCGCAGCCACGGACGCGTCTTGAAGGCGCGATGGGTCAGCAGGCGGTGGTAGCCGACGGTGACGCCGATCGCCGTCAGTAGGTACATCACCGCGAAGATCGCCAGATCGCGCGGGCCGAGGAACTGATTCCACAGCAGCACCGCCGCGATGATCACCGCCAGAAACGGGATCACGACGGCGCTGATGTTGGCGTTGCGCTCGAGGCGGGTCACTTGTCCCTGGAGTACCCACGCGCGGTATGCGCGTTACCGCGTTCCCCCCGTTTGGGGGGTGCGCGGCGGCGTTTTTCGACGGAGGCGGGCGCAACGGCCAAGCAATCGGCGACCTTGACTCCCATCAGGAAATCTGCCATACTCACGCTTAGATTTATAGCTTATAGAGGGTGGCGCAGCAGGCCGAAGGCCGGCGAGCCGGTCCCTCTTCCCCGATTACAAGGAGTTTTTAGGATATGGCCAAGACCATAGGCATCGACCTCGGCACGACCAACTCGTGCATGGCGGTGCTCGAGGGCGGCGAGCCGACCGTCATCGAGAACGCCGAGGGCGGCCGCACGACCCCCTCGGTCGTCGCATTCACAGCGTCAGGCGAGCGCCTCGTCGGCACCGTCGCCAAGCGCCAGGCCGTCACCAACCCGCAGAACACCGTCTTCTCGATCAAGCGCTTCATGGGCCGCAAGGAGGCCGAAGTCAAGGAGGAGGAGTCGATCGTCCCGTACAAGGTCGTCTCCGGCCCCAACGGCGACGCCCGCGTCGACGCGGGCGGCGAGCAGCACTCCCCGCCGGAGATCTCGGCGATGATCCTGCAGAAGCTGAAGACCGACGCCGAAGCCTATTTGGGCGAGGCCGTCGACGGCGCCGTGATCACCGTCCCCGCGTACTTCAACGACGACCAGCGCCAGGCCACCAAGGACGCCGGCAAGATCGCCGGGCTCGACGTCAAGCGCATCATCAACGAGCCCACCGCCGCGTCGCTGGCGTACGGGCTCGACAAGGAGTCAGACCAGACGATCCTCGTGTTCGACCTCGGCGGCGGCACCTTCGACGTGTCCGTGCTCGAGATCGGCGACGGGGTCTTCGAGGTCAAGTCGACCGCCGGTGACAACCACCTCGGCGGTGACAACTTCGACAAGGCGATCGTCGACTGGCTCGTCTCCGAGTTCAAGAAGTCGCAGGCGATCGACCTGTCCGCCGACCCGATGGCGCTCCAGCGTCTGTACGAGGCGGCCGAGAAGGCCAAGATCGAGCTCTCGACCACCCAGGAGACGCAGATCAACCTGCCGTTCATCACGGCCGACGCCTCCGGGCCCAAGCACCTCGACACGCGCCTGACCCGCGCCAAGCTCGCCGAGCTCACCTCGGCGCTGCTCGACCGCGTGGTCGCGCCCGTTCGTCAGGCGATGGACGACGCCAAAGCCAAGGGCGTCAAGGAGATCGAGCACATCGTGCTGGTCGGCGGCATGACGCGCTCGCCGGCGGTGCAGGAGAAGGTCAAGGACCTGACCGGCAAAGAGCCGCACCGTGGTGTCAACCCCGATGAGGTGGTGGCCGTCGGCGCCGCAATCCAGGCGGGCGTGCTCGCCGGCGACGTCAAGGACGTGCTGCTGCTCGACGTCACGCCGCTGACCCTCGGCATCGAGACCAAGGGCGGCGTCATGACCAAGCTGATCGAGCGCAACACCACGATCCCGACGCGCAAGGGCGAGGTCTTCTCGACGGCCGAGGACAACCAGCCGTCGGTCGAGATCCACGTGCTCCAGGGCGAGCGCGAGATGGCTCAGTACAACAAGTCGCTCGGCAAGTTCCAGCTCACCGGCATCCCGCCGGCGCCGCGCGGGATCCCGCAGATCGAGGTCGCCTTCGACATCGACGCCAACGGCATCCTCAACGTCTCGGCCAAGGACCTCGGTACCGGCAAGGAGCAGAAGATCGAGATCAAGGCCGGTTCCGGGCTCTCCGACGACGAGATCAAGAACATGGTCTCCGACGCCGAGTCCCACGCCGAGGAGGACCGCAAGCGCGCGCGAGCTGGCCGAGGCGCGCAACAACGCGGAGAACGCCGCCTACCAGGCCGAGCGCCAGCTGGCGGATCTCGGTGACCAGGTCGACGCGGACTCCAAGTCCCGCATCGAGGAGGCCATCAAGGAGGTTCGCGAGGTGCTCGAGTCCGACGACCCTGCGGCGATCAACGCCAAGGCGGAGGCGCTGCAGACGGCGTTCCACGCGGTCTCCGAGGCGATGTACCAGCGTGCGCAGGAGCAGGCTGCGGCCTCCGGCAACGGAGCCTCGGCCGACGGCGACGACGACGCGTCCTCCTCGGATGACGAGGACGTCGTCGATGCCGAGGTCGTCGAAGAGCCCCAGGCATAGGGTCGCGATGACAGACGCGAAGCCAACGCTCGACGACCAGCTGAACTACCCCGGCGCCGCGCAGGCGCCGGGGGAGGCGCCCGCCAAGGTGCAGCCCGCGGCTTCCGTCGCGGCTGACGGGTCGCACGTGGCCGTCCAGGACACCGACGACGCCGCGGAGCTCGAGGGCGACCTCGAGCTCCTCAAGGCCGCCAAGCAGCGCGACGACTACCTCGCGCTCGCGCAGCGCACCCAGGCGGACTTCGAGAACTACCGCAAGCGGGTCGCCCGCGAGGCAGCCGCGGCGCAGGAGCGTGGGGTCGTCCTCGCTGGCCAAGGAGCTGCTGCCGGCGCTCGACAACCTCGATCGCGCGATCGCGCACGCGGACCAGCAACGATCCACTGCTGCAGGGCGTGCGCCTCGTGCGCTCGGAGCTGGCCGCGGCATTGGCGCGTGCCGGCATCGAGTCGTTCTCACCGGCGGGTGAGCCGTTTGACCCGGAGGTCCACGAGGCCGTCGCCACCGCCCCGCAGGCACCGGGCGGCGAGCCGAGCGGGACCGTGGTGGAGGTCTACCAGCCGGGCTACCGCCTGGGCGCGAGCATTCTGCGCCCGGCGCGCGTGGTCGTGGCGGCATAGGACCGAGCTCGATGGCGGCGCGACCGGACTACTACAAGACGCTCGGGGTCGACAAGAAAGCAACGCCCGAGGAGATCAAGAAGGCCTACCGCAAGCTCGCGCGCCAGTACCACCCCGACCGCAACCCCGGTAACAAGGACGCCGAGGCGCGCTTCAAGGAGATCTCGCAGGCGCACGACATCCTCGGCGACCCGGACAAGCGCAAGCAGTACGACAGCGGCTCCGGACCGTTCGCCACCGGCGCCGGGCCCGCTGGCGGCTTCGGCGGCTTCGGCAACTTCGACTTCGACGGCTCCTCGATGGGCGACATCCTCTCGAACCTGTTCAGCGGCTCCGCCAGCGGCCGGCGGGTGCGCACGAAACCGCGTGCCGAAAAGGGCGCCGACCTCGAAGCGCGGGTGTCGATCACCTTCGACCAGGCCGTCGCCGGCGCGCAGGTGCCGCTGCAGGTGCCGATGCACGCCAGCTGCCCGAGCTGTCACGGCACAGGCGCCAAGCCCGGCACCGCGCCGTCGGTGTGCCCGAGCTGCGAGGGGCGCGGAATCGAGACGCAGGGCCAGGGGATGTTCTCGATCTCGCAGCCGTGCTCGCAGTGCGGCGGCACCGGCACGGTGATCGAGGATCCCTGCCCGACGTGCCACGGCGCCGGCGCCGTGCGTACCGTCAAGCGCCTGCGCGTGAACATTCCCGCGGGCGTGCGCGACGGCAGTCGCATCCGTCTCGCCGGCAAGGGTGAGCCGGGCCGCAGCGGCGGAGCCGCCCGGCGACCTATATCTGATCACCAACGTGTCTGCGTCGCCGCTGTTCACCCGCAAGGGAGACAACCTCGAGGTCGAGGTGCCGCTCAGCATCCCCGAGGCGATGCGCGGCGCCGAGGTCCAGGTGCCGACGCTCAACGGCAGCAAGACGCTGCGCGTGAAACCCGGCACCGCGTCCGGCACCGTTCAACGCCTGCGCGGCGAGGGCCCGCCGAAGCTCGGCGGCAAGGGCGAGAAAGGCGAGAAAGGCGACATCCACTACCGCTTCGTGATCGACGTCCCCCAGAACCTCAGCAAGGAGCAGGAGAGCGCGATCGAAGAGCTCTCGAAGACGCTCGACGGCGACCCCCGCGCGGGGCTGTTCGGGAACGGCGCCGGCCCCGGCGAGCCCGCCGGGAAGGGGGCCGGCGATGGCTCGTAAGGTGACGCGCATCAAGGTCGAGACCGATCGTGGCGTGTTCATGATCTCGATCGCGGCGCAGCTCGCCAACATGCATCCGCAGACGCTGCGGATGTACGAGTCGCGCGGGCTGATCGAGCCCAAGCGCTCTCCCAAGGGCACCCGCCTGTACTCGCAGGACGACGTCGAACAGCTCAGGCGCATCCAGGAGATGACGGCCGAGCTCGGCCTCAACCTCGCCGGCGTCGAGCGCGTGCTGACGCTCGAGCGCGAGCTCGAGAGCATGCAGCAGCGCATCGAGGCGATCGAGCTCGAAGCGCTGCAGGCGCAGGTTCGCCTCGCCCAGGAGCTCGAGGAGGTCAGACGCTCCTTCCGTGCAGAGCTCACGGTGCCCTATCGCGGCGGTCTCGAGCTGGTGCGCGCGGCTGACGCGCGCTCTCCGTTTCGCAACACTTCCAAGAGGTCCTAGATCATGCAAGCCGATCGCTTCACCCTGAAGTCACAGGAGGCGCTCGCGGCAGCCGCCCGGCTGGCCGAAGATCGCCGCAACCCGCAGGTCACGCCGCTGCACCTGCTGGCGGCGCTGACGGCAGCGGTACCCTCGCGTCCCGGCGCGGGCGGGGCCCCGACACCGAGCGCCGATGCGCCCGGCGGCGTCGTGTTGCCCGTGCTGAGCAAGCTCGGCGTGGACGTCGACGCGCTGCGCGCGACGGTTGAGCAGGGACTCGGGCAGCTGCCCGTGCTCGGCGGCGGCTCGAGCGCCGACGCAGGCGCGCAGCCAGGCGCAGAGCTCGTGTCGGTCCTGCGCAGCGCCGAGCGCGAGGCGAGCAAATTGTCAGACCAGTACGTCTCCACAGAGCACCTGCTGCTGGCGCTCGCGAACGAAGACGGCGTCGCCGGTCGCGCGCTGGGCAGCGTCGGCGCGACCCACGAGCGTCTGCTCGCGGCGCTCGCGGAGGTACGCGGCTCGCACCGCGTCACCGACCAGAACCCCGAGGAGAAGTACGAGGCGCTCGAACGCTTCGGCACCGATCTCACCCAGGCGGCCGAGCAGGGCAAGCTCGACCCGGTGATCGGGCGCGACGAGGAGATCCGCCGCGTGATCCAGGTGCTTTCGCGGCGCACCAAGAACAACCCCGTGCTGATCGGCGAGCCCGGCGTCGGCAAGACCGCGATCGTCGAGGGTCTCGCCCAGCGGATCGTCTCCGGTGACATCCCCGACTCGCTTCGCGAACGGCGCGTGATCGCGCTCGACATCGGCTCCCTGATCGCGGGCGCGAAGTACCGGGGAGAGTTCGAGGATCGCCTGAAGGCCGTGCTCGGCGAGGTCTCAGAGGCCCAGGGCAACGTGATCCTGTTCCTGGACGAGCTGCACACGATCGTCGGCGCCGGCGCGGCCGAAGGCGCCGTCGACGCCGCCAACCTGCTGAAGCCGATGCTCGCGCGCGGGGAACTGCGCGCCGTCGGCGCGACCACGCTCGACGAGTACCGCAAGTACATCGAGAAGGACGCCGCGCTCGAGCGGCGCTTCCAGCCGGTGATGGTCGGCGAGCCGTCGGTCGCCGACACGATCGCGATCCTGCGCGGGCTCAAGGAGCGCTACGAGGTCCACCACGGCGTGCGCATCCAGGACAGCGCGCTGATCGCCGCCGCGACGCTGTCGGACCGCTACATCGCCGACCGCTTCCTGCCCGACAAGGCGATCGACCTGATCGACGAGGCGGCCTCGCGTCTGCGCATCGAGATCGACTCGCTGCCGACCGAGATCGACGAGGTCGACCGCCGCGTGATGCAGCTGGAGATCGAGCTGACCTCGCTCAGCAAGGAGACCGACGATGACTCGGCCGAGCGCCGTGAGGCGATCGAGCGCGAGCTGGCCGAGCTGCGCGAGCGCTCGGCCGCGATGAAGGCTCAGTGGCAGAACGAGAAGCAGGCGCTCCAGGGCGTCGGCGAGCTGAAGGCGCGACTGGAGGAAGCCCGCACCGAGGCCGAGCGGGCCGAGCGCGACGCCGACCTGCAGCGGGCCGCCGAGCTTCGCTACGGCGAGATCCCGGAGCTCGAGAAGCAGCTCGGCGAGCTCGAAGCCAGCGAGCACGAGCGCGCGGAAGGCGCCGGCGCGGGCGCTTCGCAGTACCTGAAAGAGGAGGTCGACGCCGACGACGTCGGCGAGGTCGTCGCGCGCTGGACCGGCATCCCCGTCAGCCGGCTGCTCGAGGGGGAAACCGAGAAGCTGATCCACATGGAGGAGCGCCTGCACGAACGCGTCGTCGGCCAGGACGAGGCGATCGAGGCGGTCGCCACCGCGCTGCGGCGCTCGCGCGCCGGCCTGCAGGACCCCGATCGCCCGATCGGCTCGTTCCTGTTCCTGGGGCCCACCGGCGTCGGCAAGACCGAGCTCGCACGCGCGCTCGCCGAGTTCATGTTCGACTCACAGGACGCGATGATCCGGATCGACATGTCGGAGTACATGGAGAAACACTCCGTCTCGCGGCTCGTCGGCGCGCCCCCCGGCTACGTCGGCTACGAAGAGGGCGGACAGCTGACCGAGGCGGTGCGCAGGCGCCCGTATTCGGTGGTGCTCCTCGACGAGATCGAGAAGGCCCACCCCGACGTGTTCAACACGCTGCTGCAGGTGATGGACGACGGCCGCCTCACCGACGGCCAGGGGCGCACCGTGGACTTCAAGAACACGGTGCTGATCATGACCTCGAACCTCAGCGTGCCGACTGACGCGAACGACACCGCGCTGCGCATGGCTCTGATCGAGCACTTCAAGCCCGAGTTCATCAACCGACTCGACGACATCGTGCGCTTCGAAGCGCTGACGCGTGAACAGATCTCCGAGATCGTCGAGCTGCAGGTGGCCCGCGTGGTCGAGCGCGTCGCCGAGCGCGGCGTGCACGTCACACTCACCGCGCAGGCGCTCGAGCTGATCGGGAACCTGGGCTATGACCCGACCTACGGCGCACGCCCGCTGCGGCGCGTGATCCAGAAGCAGCTCACCGACCGGCTCGCGCTGGCGCTGCTGTCGGGTGAGATCCGCTCAGGCGACTCGGTGAAGGTGGACACGCGCGAAGGCGAACTCGCGCTCGAGAAGCAGGATGCCGCCACGACCGTCGACTCGCCCTCCGCGGCTGGGCGCGCGAGCTAACGTCCCCTAGATGATTGATTCCACGGGGATCATGCGCAGTAGTTGACGAGTGCGCGGCTGGGTCGGGCGAGTTGGTGGTTGAGGGTGATCGCGGCGGCGAGAGTGAGGAAGCGTTGAAGGATGCGCTCTCTGAGGCCGGGAAGGGTTCTGGCTCCGTGGCGCTCGAGCGTGAGGATGTCCTTGCAGGTCCAGAAGATCGACTCGATCCTTTGGCGGATCGGGGCGAGGTGTGGTCCTCGGCCGGGCTCGTCTTTTCGTCGCGGCCGGACGATCGTGGCGTCGAGTTCGCTGGCCTTGATGGCGAACTCTTTGCCGGCGTAGCCCTTATCGCCGATCACGGTGACCGCGCCTCCTCGCTTTGCGCGGGCGAGCAGCTTGAGCGCGACCTCGCGCTCGTCGAGCTTGGGGGACGTCAAGGCGATCGCTCTCGGGGTGCCGTCCGGGGAGCACAGGGCGTGCAGCCGGAAACCCCAAAAGAACCGGCTGTGGCTGGCGCAGTACCCATAGTCGGCGGCATCCGCGAGCTGCGAGCGCTTGACGGTCTCGCGGCTGCGGGCGCACTCCACCGGCGTGGAGTCGATGAGCAGCAGATCGTCCTCGATTCCGGGGCTCTGGCTGGCGAACACGCCCATCAGCCACTCCAGCGTGTCAGCCAGGCGCCGGCGGCGCTTGTAGTAGCCGCCCTGCCCGGGGATGCTCGGGAACAAGTGACGCAAATGCTTAGAAGCGACCGCCAGGAACCGCCGATCCGACGGGATACCCATGATCGCCTGAGCAACGCAGAGCGTTACGACTTCCGCGTCTGTGACGATCCGCTTGGCGTTCCCCGGCCTCGCAGGCAGGAGATCGTCAGCCGTGACATAAACGGCAGTGAGCAGCAGGTCGAGGTCGGCGTCCATCGAGGCCCCCTTTTGGTCGGCGATGCTTCAGAGCACCGCCGACTTCGACCCTGCTGCCCAAAAACCCCCAATAACCACGCATCCCACCGTGGAATCAATCATCTAGAGCGGCTGGGTGAGCCTCACGACGCGAGCGGACGCCCGCCGGCGCGATCGGGTACAACCGCGTAAGGCGGTCGACCGCCGCGCAAAGCCCTGCCACGCCGATCTCGGAGGAGCCCCACGATGCCCACGTACGTCATGCTCACGACCCTCACCCCGGAGGGCGTGCAGACGGTCAAGAACAACCCGCAGCGGATCATCGAGGTGAACAAGGAGGTCGAGCAGCTCGGCGCGACGGTCAAGGCGCAGTGGGCGACGCTCGGACACGTCGACTTCATCTCCGTGGTCGAGGCTCCCGACGACGGCACCATGGCGCGCGTGTCGCTCGAGCTCGGCTCGCGGGGCACGGCGCGCTACGAGACGCTCTCGGCGATCCCTGTCGATGACTTCATCGCGTCGCTGTAACGTGCCCGAGATCTTCGCCGCCGAGCACAAAGGGGAGCCCATCGGACAGGAGGGCAGGCCGACGGGCACGCCGGGCATCTCGCTCGTGCCCACGCCGATGGAGGAGTCCGAGGTCCAGGCCCAGCTCGACGACATCGACGTCGACGCTCCCCGCGTGGGCATCGTGATGGGCTCCAAGAGCGACATGGAGACGATGGAGAAGGCTGCCAAGGAGCTCGAAGAGCGCGGCATCCTGCACGAGATGCGAGTGATGTCGGCGCACCGCGAGCCCGACCTCGTGGCGGAATACGCCAAGAACGCGCGCATGCGCGGTCTGCGCGTGATCATCGCCGGGGCCGGTATCTCCGCTGCCCTGCCCGGTGCGGTCGCCGCCCACACCGATCTGCCCGTGATCGGCGTGCCGCTGTCCGGCCGCCTGAGCGCAGCCGGGGGCCTCGACGCGATCCTGTCGATCGTGCAGATGCCGCCGGGCGTGCCGGTCGCGTGCGTCGGGCTCGACAACCCTCGCAACGCCGCGATCCTCGCCGCGCAGATCCTCGAGGCGTGAGGACGCCGCAGGGTGGCTCACCGCCTGTGCGGCGATAATCAACGGAAGTGATCGCCCGCTACACCCGTCCCGAGCTGGGCCGCCTGTGGACCGACGAGGCGCGCATGAGCGCCTGGCGCGAGGTCGAGCTGGCGGCCAGCGAGGAGCTGCCGGGCCTGCTCGGCGACGACGGTCCCAGCGCGGAGGAGCTTGCCGCGATCCGCGGCGCGGCCTTCACCGTTGAGGAGGTCAACGAGCGCGAGCTGGTGACCGAGCACGACCTCGCTGCTTTCGTCGACGTGCTCGCCTCCTCCGTCGGCGAGCCCGGACGCTGGATCCATTTCGGCCTGACCTCCTCAGACGTGCTCGACACGGCGCTCGCGCTGCAGCTGCGCGCCGCCGGCGAGGTGATCGTTGCGGGCGCGCGCTCGCTCACCCAGGCGCTGGCCGCGCGGGCACGCGAACACGCGGACACATTGTCGGTGGGCAGGACGCACGGCGTCCACGCCGAGCCGACGAGCTTCGGCATCAAGCTCGCGGGCTTCGCGTTCGAGGCGGATCGCAACGCCGCGCGCCTGCAGCGCGCCTTCGCCCAGGTCGCGGTCGGAGCCGTCTCGGGCGCCGTCGGCACCTACGCCGCGACCAGCCCCGAGTTCGAGGCGCGCGTCCTCGCTCGACTGGGACTGGAGCGCGAGGACGTCTCCACGCAGGTCGTCCCCCGCGACCGCCACGCGGAGCTGCTCGGGGCGATCGCGCTCGGGGGCGCCGGACTCGAGCGCTTCGCCACCGAGGTGCGCCATCTGCAGCGCACCGAGGTGCGAGAGCTGCAGGAGCCGTTCCGCGTCGGGCAGAAGGGTTCCTCGGCGATGCCGCACAAGCGCAACCCGATCAAGAGCGAGCAGATCGCGGGACTCGCGCGTGTGCTGCGCGGCAACGCCCAGGCCGCGCTCGAGAACATCGCGCTGTGGCACGAGCGCGACATCTCCCACTCCTCCGTCGAGCGGGTGATCCTCCCTGACTCGACGATCCTGCTCGACTACATGCAGCACCGCACGATCGCGCTCGTGCAGGGCATGACCGTCGACGCCGAGCGCATGCGTGCCAACCTCGAGCTGACCCACGGCGCGCTCTTCTCCCAGCGGGTGCTGCTGGCGCTTGTCGAGGCGGGGTCCTCGCGCGACGAGGCCTACCGCGTCGTCCAGGAGCTGGCCCAGCGCGCGTGGGACGAGGGCATCGCGCTGCGCGAGCTGCTGGCGGCCGACGCGCGGGCCCGCGACCTGGACCTGGAAGCGATCTTCGACTACTCGCACTACGTTCGCCACGCGCCGGAGATCCTGGCGCGGCTGGATGCGATCGCCTGAACGTTCGCTAGCATCGCGCCACGTGACCGAGACCCTCGCCGAGCTGCCCCTGATCGCCCGCGGCAAGGTCCGCGAGATGTACGCGCTCGAGAGTGTCGACGGCGCGTCGGCGCTGCTGATGGTCGCGAGTGACCGGATCTCGACCTATGACGCCGTGCATCCGACGCCGATCCCCGACAAGGGCAAGGTGCTGACCGGCCTTTCGGTGTTCTGGTTCGAGAAGACCGATGGGATCGTCGCCAACCATCTCATCTCGACCGTCGACGCCGTACCCGAGGAGGCACGCGGGCGCGCGCTCGTGGTGCGCAGGCTCGAGATGCTTCCCGTCGAGTGTGTGGTGCGCGGCTACATCACCGGCTCGGGGTGGAAGGACTACCAGGCCACCGGATCTGTATCCGGGATCGAGCTCCCGCGCGGGTTGCGTGAGTCAGAGCGGCTGCCGGAGCCGATCTTCACGCCGAGCACGAAGGCCGACGTCGGCCACGACGAGGCGATCGACTTCGAGGGCGCCGTCGCGCTCGTCGGCGACCGCACGCTGATGGAGCGCGTCAGGGACGCGTCGCTCGAGCTCTACTCGTTCGCAGCCGAGCACGCGCGTGCAAACGGCGTGATCCTCGCCGACACCAAGTTCGAGTTCGGCCTCGATGACAGCGACCGCGGCTCGCCCGGGACCCTGGTGCTCGGCGACGAGGTGCTGACGCCGGACTCCTCGCGTTACTGGCCGGCGGACGGCTATGAGGTCGGTCGCTCCCAGCCGAGCTTCGACAAGCAGTACGTGCGCGACTGGGCATCCGCCAGCGGCTGGGACAAGAAGCCGCCCGCGCCGGCGATCCCGCCAGACGTCGTCAGCGGCACGCGCGCTCGCTACGTGGAGGCCTACGAGCGCATCACCGGCGAGCCGTTTCAGGCGTGGCTGGAGCGCACGGGCTCCGCGGGTGAGGTGTGAAGGCGCGCGTCCTGATCCGTCCCAAGGCGGGCATCCTCGACCCACAGGGCGTGGCGGTGCAGCGCGCGCTGCCGGCGCTCGGCTTCGACGGCGTCGAGAACGTCCACATCGGCCGCCTGATCGAGCTCGACGTCGAGGACCCGAACCAGCTTCAGCCGATGTGCGAGAAGCTGCTCGCGAACCCGCTGGTTGAGGACTACGAGATCATCGTTGACTGACGCCCGATGAGGTTTGGTGTTCTTCAGTTCCCTGGATCGTGCGATGAGGTGGACGCGCTGCACGCGGCCGGCAAGGTCGGCGAGACGCAGCTGATCTGGCACGGGGATCGTGACCTCAAAGGCGCCGATGCGATCGTCGTGCCGGGCGGCTTCTCCTACGGCGACTACCTGCGCGCCGGCGCGATCGCGCGCTTCTCGCCGGCGATGGAGTCGGTGATCGAGTTCGCGCGCGAGGGCGGGCTGGTGCTGGGGATCTGCAACGGCTTTCAGGTGCTGTGCGAGGCGCGCCTGCTGCCCGGCGCGCTGCTGGCGAACGCCAACCTGCGTTTCACCTCGAGGCTCCTCGAGCTCGACGTCGTCCGCACCGACACCGCCTTCACGCGCGCGTGCGCGCCCGGGGTGGCGACTGACGGCGCGCGAGCGGGACAGCTCACGCTGCGGATCCCGGCGAAGCACGCCTGGGGCCGTTACTACGCCGACGCGGAGACGCTCGCGGCGATCGAGGGCGCCGGCCAGGTGGTGCTCCGTTACGCGCCCGGCCACAACTTCAACGGCTCGCTGCACGACATCGCGGGCGTGCGCAACGAGCGTGGCAACGTCTTCGGCCTGATGCCCCATCCCGAGCACGCCGTCGATGAGCTGATCGGCGGCTCCTGCGACGGGCTGAAGATCTTCGAATCGATGCGCTCGGCGATCGAGGCGACGGCGCTCGCATGACGCGCACGCACGACACGACACTGCCGAGCCTCGAGGATGCGCTCGCGCTCGGGCTGACGCGCGCGGAGTACGAGCTCGTATGTGAAAAGCAGGGCGGGCGCGCGCCAAATCAGATCGAGCTGGCGATGTACTCGCTGCTGTGGAGCGAGCACTGCGCCTACAAGCACTCGCGCAAACTGCTGCGCACGCTCCCAACCGAGGGCGAGCACGTGGTCATGGGCCCGGGCGAGAACGCCGGCGCGGTCGACGTCGGCGGCGGGCTCGTGTGCGCGTTCAAGGTCGAGTCCCACAACCACCCGAGCGCCGTCGAGCCCTTTCAGGGAGCCGCGACCGGCGTCGGGGGCATCCTGCGCGACATCTTCGCTGTCGGCGCACGCCCGATCGCGGTGCTCGACTCGCTGCGCTTCGGCGAGTCGACGAGCCCGCGCTCGCGCTACCTGCTCGACGGCGCCGTCGCGGGGATCGGGCACTACGGCAACTCGATCGGCGTGCCGACCGTCGGCGGCGAGCTGTACTTCGAGGCGCCCTACGAGCACAACTGCCTGGTCAACGTGATGGCACTCGGCCTCGCCGCGCGCGGGCGACTGGTGCGCAGCGCCGCGTCGGGCCCGGGCAACGCGCTGGTCCTGTTCGGCGCCGCGACCGGTCGCGACGGCATCGGCGGCGCGTCGGTGCTCGCCTCGGCCGAGCTCGGTGAGCAGGGCGAGGGCGAGCAGGACAAGCGCCCGACCGTCCAGGTCGGCGACCCGTTCGAGGAGAAGAAGCTGATGGAGTGCTCGCTGGAGCTGCTCGACCGCGGCCTGCTGGTCGCGCTGCAGGATCTCGGCGCCGCCGGGCTCACCTCCTCCGCGGGCGAGATGGCGTCCAAGGGCGGCGTCGGTCTCGACCTCGACGTCGCCAAGGTGCCGTTGCGCGAGGCCGACATGGAGCCGTTCGAGGTGATGGTCAGCGAGTCCCAGGAGCGGATGCTGTGCGTGGTCGAGCCCGCCAACGTCGAGGCCGTGCTGGAGCTGTGCCGGAAGTGGGAGGTGGGGGGAGCGGCGATCGGCGAGGTCACCGCCGGCGGACAGCTGCGCGTGCTGCGCGACGGCGAGCTCGTGGGCGAGATGCCGGTCGCGGCGCTCGTCGACGACTGCCCGTTGTACGACCTCGACCCGCGCAAGCCCGAGGAGCCGATCTACCCGCCGCCGCCGGCCACGGCCGAGCTCTCCTACGCATCGCCGCCGCGGGAGCTGCTGCTCGCGCTGCTGTCCTGCGCGAACCTGTGCTCGCGCAGGCCCCTGTTCGAGCAGTACGACTCGATCGTGCAGTCGCGCACGGTGCGCGGTCCCGAGCAGGCGGACGCCGCCGTGCTCGTGCTCGCAGACTCGAGCGCGCTCGCGGTGAGCATCGACTGCAACGGCCGGCGCGTCGCAGCCGACCCGTACACGGGCACGGTTGCCGCCGTGCTCGAGTGCGCCGCCAACCTCGCGTGCGTCGGGGCCGAGCCGCTCGGCACGACCAACAACCTCAACTTCGCAAACCCCGAGAAGCCGCATGTGGCGTGGCAGATGACCGAGTCCGTGCGCGGCCTCGGCGACGCGTGTCGCGCGCTGCGCGCGCCGATCGTCGGCGGCAACGTGTCGCTCTACAACGAGGGCGCCACCGGCCCGATCTACCCGACGCCGGTGATCGGCATGGTCGGCCGGCTGCCCGATGCGCGCCGCGCCGGGCGGCTCGGCTTCGCACGCCCCGGTGATGAGATCGCGCTCGTCGGCCCACTGCGTCACTCGCTGGCGGCCAGCGAGCTGGCCAAGCTACTCGGCGAGCCGCTCCCCGACGGGCTCCCCGAGATCGACATCGAGGCTGTCCGCGCGGCGCAGCTGGCGGTGTGTGAGGCGGTACGCGCAGGCGCGCTGTCGAGTGCTCACGACGTCGCCGAGGGCGGTGTCGCGGTCGCGCTGGCCGAGTGCTGCCTGATCGGCGGTCTCGGGGCGCAGGTCGAGCTGCCCGAAGGACTGTGGGAGCCGGCTGCGCTGCCGTTGCCCCCCGACCCGGCGTCGCGCGAGGCGGTTCCGCCGCTGCTGACGGCCGCGCTGTTCGGCGAGGGCTCGGGCAGTTTTCTCGTCAGCGGCGAAGCCGCGGCCGTGCGCGCGCTGGGCGAGCGCGTGGCGGTCCTGCCGATCGGCAGGGTCGGCGACGACGTGCTCAGCATCGTCGAGGGCGGGGCTCTGGCCGGGACGATGCTGACGCTCACGTTGCGCGAGCTGGCTGACGCCTACGCGAGGCTCGCCGAGCTGTTCTCCTAGCTCCAAGGAGCTCGCGTAGGGGATACGGCGAAGGGCCCGGCTTTCGCTGAAGCGCTGAGTGGGGCCTGCATCCTTCAAGCCCTTTGCGGTGTTGTCCGATGGTCGTTCCGATATGTCGGATTCGCTCGTCTCCATGCCCGCTCGCGCGGGCGGCTCCTCGCCCGCGGCGTCGTCGCGCTCGCGGGGACGCTGGCTCGATCAATGGCTCGAGACGGTTCGCGACATCGACGGACTGCGCGTCGCCCACCCGATGATGGATGCGGTCATCGAGGAGGTCGACGGGCGCATGATCCGCGTCGGCGAGCAGTGGCTGGCGGACTTTGCCTCGTGTAACTACCTCGGCTTCGACCTCGACCCGGAGATCATCGCGGCGATCCCCGGCTATCTCGAGAGCTGGGGCACGCACCCGAGCTGGTCACGGCTGCTCGGCAGCCCCGTCCTGTATGAGCGAATCGAGGAGCGTCTGACCGGCCTGCTCGGTTGCGAGGACACGCTGGTGCTGCCGACGATCACGCACATCCACAGCTCGGTGATCCCGATTCTCGCGGCCTCCGGCACGATCTTCCTGGACGCCCGCGCGCACAAGACCGTCTACGACGGCTGCCAGGTGGCGCGCTCGCGGGGCGCCGCCGTTCGCCGTTTCCGCTTCGAGGAGCCAGATCACCTCGACGAGCTGCTCACCGCCGAGCGCGACCGTGCGCGGCTGGTGTGCATGGACGGCGTCAACAGCATGACCGGCAACGCCCCTGATCTGCAGGCGTTCGCCGAGGTCACGCGTCGCCACGGCGCGCTGCTGTATGTGGACGACGCTCACGGCTTCGGGGTCATCGGCGAACGCGCGGACGACGAGACCAGCCCCTACGGCGCGCGCGGTAACAGCATCGTGCGCCATTTCGGGGAGAGCTACGAGGACCTGGTGCTCGTCGGTGGCTTCTCCAAGGCCTACTCGTCATTGCTCGCGTTCATCGCCTGTCCGACCGACGTCAAGAACCTGCTGAAGGTCGCCGCGCCGCCGTACCTGTACTCGGGCCCTTCCCCGGTGGCGTCGCTGGCGACGGTGCTGGCCGGCTTCGACGTGAACGAGCAGCGAGGCGACCAGCTCCGTGGTGTCCTTCACCGCCACAGCGCGCGGGTCCTGAGGACGCTCGCCGAGCTCGACGTATACACGCCCAACCGCTCGGAGCTGCCGATCATCGAGATCCCGCTGCGCGATCACGAGCGCATCGACGCGGTGGGACGCCTGCTGTTCGAACGCGGCGTCTATGTGACGCTGGCCGCCTACCCGCTGGTCCCCAAGGCCGAGGTCGGCTTCCGCGTGCAACTCACCGCTGCCAACACCGACGCTGAGGTCGACCTGCTCGTCGGCGCGCTGAGCGAGCTCGCCGGACTCGACGAGCTCCAGTCCGCCTCTGCGCACCGCTTCCCCGAGGCGGCGTGATGGGCGCGCGCGCGGCAACCCGTCCCGCGCTGTGGCAGGCGTACCTCGCCTTCGGCGTGGTCGGCATGTGCCTGTATCTGCTGCCCACGCCGCTCAAAGGCAGCGAGGCGCTGTTCAACACGCTCGGGCTGACGAGCTGGGTCGCCGTGATCGTAGGAATTCGCCGCAACAAACCGCGCTACGCGCTGCCCTGGTGGCTGTTCGCGTTCGGGTTCCTCCTGTACTGGATGGGCGACTTCTACACCTACAGCTATCGGGCGTACATCCTGCACGCCGAAGTCCCGTTCCCGTCGATCGGCGACGCGATCTACCTGACGGTGTATCCGGCGCAGATGCTGGGCCTGCTGCTGCTCGTCCGCCGTCGCAACCCGCAGCGCAACCGCAACACCCTGATCGACGCGGCGATCCTGACGCTCGGCCTCTCGGTGCTGTCGTGGATCCTGCAGATCGCGCCGTACATCCACGAAAGCTCGATGGGCGTGCTGCCGAAGCTCGTGTCGGTCGCCTACCCGCTGGGCGACATCATCCTGCTCGCCGCGGCGATCCGCCTGATGCTCGACGGCGGACGGCGCCAGCCGGCCTTCTACCTGATGGGCGCGAGCATCGTCTCGCTGCTGGCGACCGACTTCATCTACGGGGTGATGACGCTCAACGGCACCTTCCACCACCAGCTGCTGCTCGACCTCGGCTGGTTCTCCTACCAGCTGCTGTGGGGCTGCCGCGGCGCTGCATCCCTCGATGGCGGCCATGGACGAACCGGTCACCGATCGCGACGCCAAGGATCGCGAGGCCAAGCTCACACCGTTGCGGCTCAGCCTGCTGACCGGAGCCTCGTTGATCGCGCCCGTGTGCATCTTCGTGAGGGAGCTGCGCCGCGGCGACCTCGACCTGATGGTGACCGTCTCTGCCTCGGTCGTGCTGTTCGGCCTGGTCGTGATGCGCATGGTCGACCTCGTGCGCCAGCAGGAGCGTTCCGCGGCGCGCGAGCGGCTGCTCGGCCGCTTCGGCGCGGCGCTCGTGACCTGCGCCACGCGCGAGGAGATGCAGCAGTCCGCGCTGAACGCGATCGTGCCGCTTGCTCGAGGGCCCCGGGGTTGGAGTGCTGTGCCTGATCGAGGACGGCGAGTTGCAGGCGGTGGCGCGCAACGACGAGGTTCTGTGGCCGGCGCGCACGCCTCTCAGAGGAGGTCGGCGGCAGGTTGCTCGGAGCTCGCCGAGCAGGACTCCCCGCGGTCCGTCACGCTCGCGCCGGCGGTGCTCGCCGCGATCGAGCTCCCCGAAGAGTTCTGCTGCGGGCTCGTGCTGCCGCTGGCGCTGCGCGAAGGGATCCTCGGGCTGCTGGTGCTCGCGTGCCCCAGCGAACCCTCGCGCCAGGCGCGAGGCGCGCTGGAGGCGCTCGCGAACCAACTCGCGCTCGCGCTCGAGGGCGCGCGGCTGACCGAGGAGATCCACGCGCCGTCGCAGCGAGGCGCGCTTCGCCTCGCTCGTGCAGAACTCCAGCGACCTGATCACCGTCGTCGGCTCCGACGCAACGATCACCTACCAGAGCCCGTCCTCCGAGCACGTCCTCGGCTATCAGCCGGCGGAGCTGCTCGGCACGCGCTTCGACCGGCTCGTCGCCGAGGAGGACGCCGGCGGCCTGCTGCGGCTGCTGGCCGACGGCTCGGCCTACGCGCGCCGCGACGGCCAGGTGATCGAGTGCACGCTGCGCCACCGCGACGGCGAGCTGCGCCAGTTCGAGATCCTGCACACGAACCTGCTCGACGACGAGCACGTGCGCGGGATCGTGCTGAACGCCCGCGACATCAGCGAGCGCAAGACGTTCGAGGAGCAGCTCGCCCACCAGGCCTTCCACGACCCGGTCACCAACCTCGCCAACCGCGCGCTGTTCGTCGAGCGGGTGCGTCACGCGATCGGCCGCGCGCGCCGCGAGGAGCGCGCGCTCGGGGTCATGTTCCTCGACATCGACGACTTCAAGACGATCAACGACAGTCTCGGGCACGGCGCCGGCGACGCCGCGCTGATCGATGTCGCCAAGCGCCTGTGCGACAGCATCCGCTCGAGCGACACCGCCGCGCGCTTCGGCGGCGACGAGTTCGTCGTGCTGCTGGAGGACCTCGAGAGCACCGAGGTCGCCACCGAGGTCGCCGAGCGCATCCTCGAGGATCTGCGCCAGCCGCTGACGGTCGCGGGCAAGGAGCTGGTCGTGCGCGGCAGCATCGGCATCTCGATCATGGAAGGGCGCCTCGACCGTCGGCGCCGACGAGCTGATCCGCGACGCCGACGCCGCGATGTACATAGCCAAGCGCGACGGCAAGGGCAGCTACCGGATGTTCGAGCCGGAGATGCACGCCGGTGTGCTCGCGCGCCTGGAGCTGCGCGCCGACCTGCAGCGGGCGCTCGAGAACGGCCAGTTCGAGCTCTACTACCAGCCGATCGTCCGGCTCGCCGACGGCCACGTCGCGGGCATGGAGGCACTGCTGCGCTGGCACCACCCCGAGCGCGGGCTGGTGCTCCCCGGCGACTTCATCCCGTTCGCCGAGGAGACCGGGCTGATCGTCCCGATCGGCCGCTGGGTGCTGCGCGAGGCCTGCCGGCAGGCGGTTGCGGTGCAGCGGCTGTGGACGCGACGATCCGCCGCTGTACATGTGCGTGAACCTGTCCGTCAAGCAGCTGCAGCACAGCGACGTCATCGCCGACGTGCGCGACGCACTCGAGGAGCTCGGGGCTGGCCCCGGGCCTGCTGATGCTCGAGATCACCGAGTCGATGCTGATCGAGGATCCCGAGATCGCGGTCGTCAAGCTCCAGGAACTGCGCGCGCTCGGAATGCGCATCGCGATGGACGACTTCGGCACCGGCTACTCCTCGCTCAGCTACCTCAGCCGCTTCCCGGTCGACGTCATCAAGATGGACCGCTCCTTCCTGCGGGCCCGAGCCTCGCCCGAGGCCGTCGACCTGTCGAGCGCCGTCGTCGCGCTCGGCAGCTCGCTGGCCCTCGAGGTCGTCGCCGAGGGCATCGAGCTCGACGAGCAGCTCAGCGCCTGCGCGACCTCGGCTGCGAGCTCGGCCAGGGCTTCCACTTCGCGCACCCGATGGAGGCGGGGCACATGCTCGACTACCTGTCCGGGAGGCCAGAGCGCGACGGGCCGCAGTCCGGTCGAGGCGGTGCCCACCCCGGCGCCGGCTCCGGCCGATGGCGTCTAGCAGCGTCCTTCACGAACGCGACTTCCGGCTGCTGTTCGCCGGCCGTTGCGTCTCGCTGCTCGGCGATGGAGCGTTCCTCGTGGCGATGGCGTGGGAGGCCTACACGCTGTCGAACGCGCCGACCGCACTGGCGCTGCTCGGGATCGCGATGACCGTGCCGCTGATCGCGCTGCTGCTGTTCGGCGGGGTCGTCAGCGACCGCCATGGCCGACGCCAGGTGATGCTGATCGCGGACATCGTGCGGGCGGTGCTGCTCGAGCGTGCTCGGCGCGCTGGCGGCCAGCGGCGCGCTGCGACTGTGGCAGATGATGGTGATCGTCGCCGTCTACGGCGGCGCCCAGGCGTTCTTCGATCCAGCCAGCGACGCGATCCTGCCGGAGCTCGTGCCGGAGTCGCGACTCGGCGAAGCCAACGCGCTCGAGCAGGTGATTCGCCCGCTGGCGCTGCGCCTGGTCGGGCCGGCGCTCGGCGGGAGTGCTCGTCGGCGTGCTCGGCCCGGGCTCCGCGTTCCTCGCGGACGCCGCCACGTTCCTCGTCTCCGCGGTGGCGCTGTCGTCGATGTCGGCACGCGCGTCCGCGTCGCCGCTTCGCACGCGACGTGACGCTCGTTCGCGCAACCGCCCAGGCGCGCGGAGGGCTTCTCCTACGTGCGTCGCCACGTGTGGCTGTGGGGGACCTTCGCGAGCGCCGGCGTCGCCTACCTGCTGTTCATGGGCCCCGCCGAGGTGCTGCTGCCGTTCATGGTCAAGCACGTCCTGCACGGCAGCGGCGTGCAGCTCGGCCTCGTGCTCGGCGCGGGCGGTCTCGGCTCGGTGGCCGCCGGCTTCGTGATGATGCGCAGCGGGCTCCCCGCCCGCAGCATGACCTTCATCTATGTCGTCTGGACGCTCGGCACGCTCGCGGTCGCCGGCTACGGGCTGGCCACCGCCATGTGGGAGCTGATGCTCGCGAGCGTCGCATTCAACCTGCTGGAGACCGCCGGCACGATCGTGTGGGCGACGGTCAAGCAGCGCCACGTGCCAGGACAGATGCTCGGGCGCGTCTCGAGCCTCGACTGGCTGATCTCGATCGGTCTGCTGCCGGTGTCGCTCGCGCTGACGGGCCCGCTCAGCGCCGCGTTCGGCGTGCGCGCGACGCTGATCGGCGCGGGCGTGGCGGGCGCCGCGGCAACGCTCGCCGGGCTGGCCTTGCCGGGAATGCGAGCCGTCGACCGCGAAATGGCGGCCGCGGACGGCGTATCGATCCCCGCTGCGCCGGCGGTGATGCCGGCACCGACTGTCCGTCGCACAAGCCTCGTGAGCCACCCTGCTAGCTTGTGGACGTGATGCGTGAGGGACCGCGCGACGAGTGCGGAGTGTTTGGACTGTACGCGCCCGGTCACGAGGTGTCGCGTCTGTCGTACTTCGCGCTGTACGCCCTGCAGCACCGCGGCCAGGAGTCGGCGGGCATCGCCGCGGCCGATCGCGGCGGGCACATCATCACGCGCCGCGAGCTGGGGCTCGTCAACCAGGTGTTCACCGAGAACGACCTGCGCACGCTCGCCGGCGAGCTCGCGATCGGGCACGTGCGCTACTCGACCACCGGCTCGAACGCATGGGAGAACTCGCAGCCGGTGCAACGCTCGGAGGGCACCAACGGCTCGCACCGCGAGCTCGCGCTCGCGCACAACGGCAACCTGATCAACGCGCTGGAGCTGCACGAGGAGCTGCTCGAGCGGGGGTCACGTTCAGCTCGACGTCGGACTCGGAGATCATCGCCGCGATGATCGCCACGCACCCCGCCGAGCGCGTCGAGGACGCGATCGCCGACGTGCTGCCGCGCCTGCGCGGCGCGTTCTCGATCGTCGCCATGACCAAGGACCGCGTCGTCGCCTTCCGCGATCCCCACGGCCTGCGTCCGCTGGCGCTCGGCGTGCTCGACCCCGGCCCCGAAGCGCCCGACGGTGGCGAGGGAGGACCGCGCTACTGCGTCGCCAGCGAGTCGTGTGCGTTCGACATCATCGGCGCCAAGTTCCTCCGCGACGTCGAGCCGGGAGAGCTCGTGACGCTCGGCGCGCACGGCCTCGAGAGCCGCGCGGTCGCGACCGGCGGCAGGCGCGCGCTGTGCGTGTTCGAGTACATCTACTTCGCACGCCCGGACTCGCGCATGAGCGGCACCGTCCTGCAGGTCGCACGCGGACGCATGGGCGAGATCCTGTGGCGCGAGTCGCCCGTCGAGGCTGACCTGGTGATCGCCGTCCCCGACTCGGGCAACCCCGCCGCCCGTGGCCTGGCGCGGGCCGCCGGGCTGCCCGCAGGACGACGGCTTCGTCAAGAACCGCTACGTCGCGCGCACGTTCATCCAGCCGGGTCAGGAGCTGCGTAAGCACGGGCTGCGGCTCAAGTTCAACCCGCTTCCCGAGGTGATCGCAGGCAAGCGCCTGGTCGTCGTCGACGACTCGATCGTGCGCGGCAATACCACCCGCCAGATCGTGCAGATGCTGCGCGACGCCGGTGCCGCCGAGATCCACATGCGCATCTCCGCGCCGCCGATCAAGCACCCCTGCCACTACGGCATCGACATGTCCACGCGCGAGGAGATGATCGCCCATGGACGCAGCACCGAGGAGGTCGCCGCCGAGCTGGGCTGCGACTCGCTTCACTACCTCTCGCTCGAAGGCGTCTACGAGGCGATCGGCGCCGGCGCGGGCGGGCGTGAATCCCACTGCGACGCGTGCTTCACCGGCGACTACCCGCTCGCGGGCAGCGACGGCGCGGCCGGCAAGTACTCGCTCGAGGACGATCCCACGCGCGCCGCGGGCAGCGACGCCGGGGAGCAGGAGGGGCGCCAGGCCACGCCGCCGCCCCCGCTGATCCGCGCCTAGCGCGCGCTCAGCCCGCGCACTTGCTCTCCGTCGGGTCCAGCGTGAGCGTCTCGCTCGCCACCGTCTTGCCGGACACGATCATCGAGAACGTGTACTTGCCCCCGGTGATCTGGTGCTTCGGGAACGACGGCTCTGCGAAGGTGTCGTCGACGCGACCGCTCGCCTTCTTGAACTTGACCTTCACCTTGCCCACGACCGTACCCGTCGCCGCCGGGGCGGCCAGCGTGAAGGTGAAGCTCTTGCCCACCGGCGCGTGGGAGTAGGCGATCACGGGCGTCAGTCCCGTGGCCGGTTCGGTGGCGCAGTATTCGAACGTGGCGCCCGACGCGATGCTGTGCACGTTGTTGGCCTCACCCACTTCCCACAGGTGCGTGCTCACGTGCAACGGTGCGGCGGCGGACGCGATGCCCGGCGCCACCAGCCCGCCCACGCAGGTGAGCGTTGTGGCCAGGGCGATCACAGACCGGCGAGGATTTCTGCTCATCGAGAAGTCTCCTTTTGCGTGTTTCCCCCGACCGCGGACGCCGAGGAGTCTGGCGGAGAGCAGAAATCTAGCCGAGCGGATCGACGAAGCGCTAGGAGGGGTCGTCCTCGCGTGCGCCCGTCGCGTCGTTGTATTGGTTGTTGTACGGCCTGTGCACGAGCGGGCCGCCCGTACGACTCGAGGACCGCAGCCCGAGCGCAAGCGCCAAGACGACGATCACAGTCACTACCGCTGCAGAAATCATGGAGCTGTCCTCTTCTTTTGGACCTTCAACCAGGCCCTCTGCCCCCTGCTCTCATTGAAAGGGGTCACGGCTGAGCGCTCTGTGACGTTGCTCACAGCTATCGTCCGCCGCCTGTGAGCGAGCGACTGCCCATCGCCGTGCTGGTCTCCGGCACGGGCACAAACCTGCAGGCGCTGCTCGACACCGTCCACGGCCGCGAGGCCGAGGTCGTGGCCGTCGCCTCGAGCGTCGCCGGCGCCGCAGCGCTCGCTCGCGCCGAGCAGCGCCGGGTTCCCACCGCCGTGTTCGCTCGCGCCAACTACGCCGACCGCGGCGCACGCGACCGGGCGCTGGCTGACTGGCTCGTCGAGCGGGGCGTTCGGCTGGTGGTGCTGGCCGGCTATATGGAGCTGCTCGGTGAGCCGTTCCTGTCGCGTTTTCCGCGTGCGGTCATCAACGTCCACCCCTCGCTGCTGCCGGCGTTCCCGGGGCTCGGTGCGATCGAGCAGGCGCTCGCCTATGGGGTGAAGGTGTTCGGCGTGACGGTCCATTTCGTCGACGCGGGCGTCGACTCAGGCGCTGTGATCCTGCAGCGCGCGATCGAGCTCGCGGACGCGCGCGAGCCCGACGAGGTGCTGGTGGCGCTGCGCCCGCTCGAGCACGAGCTGCTCCCACGTGCCGTCGCGCTGTTCGCGCGCGGCGCCCTGCGCGCCGACCCCGAGAACACACGCAGGACGATCGTCGACGGCGATGGGTAGGCTCCCTGCCAATGGCCGGCGAAGGCGACGTCATGACCGATCGAGCTGCGCGGGGTATCGAGCGCGCGCAGCCGGGCGAGGTGGTGGTGCGCAGGGCGCTGCTGTCGGTATCCGACAAGCGGGGAGTCGTCGAGCTCGCCCAAGGGCTCGTGGAGCTCGGCGTGGAGCTGGTCTCGACCGGCGGCACCTCCCGTGAGCTCGAGGGCGCCGGCGTCGCGGTGCGCTCGATCGAGGACTTCACCGGCTTCCCGGAGATCATGGACGGCCGCGTCAAGACGCTGAATTCGCGCCTGTACGCCGGACTGCTCGCGCGTAGAGACGACGACGAGCACCTGCGCGCCGCGGCGCAGCAGGAGATCGAGCAGGTCGACCTGGTGTGCGTGAACCTGTATCCGTTCGAGCAGACCGTCGCGCGCGGCGACGCCTCGGAGGCGGAGGTCATCGAGAACATCGACATCGGCGGTCCGACCATGATCCGCGCCGCCGCCAAGAACAGCGCCTTCGCCGCCGTGCTCGTGGACCCGGAGGACTACGAGCGCGTGCTCGGCGAGCTGCGCGAGTCCGGCGGCAGGCTGTCGCTGCAGACGCGCGAGCAGCTGGCGGGCAAGGCTTTCGCCACGACCGCGCGCTATGACGCGGCGATCTCGACGTGGTTTGCGACGCACGGCGGCGACCGCGATTTCCCGCCCGGCTGGCGCGAGTCCTACGAGAAGGTGATGGACCTCCGCTACGGCGAGAACCCCCACCAACAGGCGGCCTTCTACGCGCGCGCCGGCTCCCCCACGCACCTGCTCGCCGGGGTGCAGCAGCTGCACGGCAAGGAGCTGTCGTTCAACAACCTGCTCGACCTCAGCTCCGCGCGCGAGCTGGCCGAGGAGTTCGACGAGCCGGCGTGCGTGATCGTCAAGCACAACAACCCGTGCGGCTGCGCGGTCGCCGCCAGCGGCCGCGAGGCATACGTCCAGGCCTTCGCGTGCGACCCGCAGAGCGCCTACGGCGGCGTGATCGTGGTCAACCGTCCGGTCGATCTCGCGTTCGCCGAGGAGCTCGGCAAGCAGTTCATCGAGGTGCTGCTCGCGCCCGGCTACGACGCCGCCGCGCTGGAGGTGCTGCAGGTCAAGAAAAACGTGCGCCTGCTCGAGCTCGGCGACTGGCCGGCACCCCTGCGTGAGGTGGAATCCAAGCCGGTGATCGGCGGCCAGCTCGTGCAGACACACGACGTCGTCGCGGAGACGCGCGAGCAGATGAACACGATCAGCGCCCGCCAGCCCAGCGAGCAGGAGTGGCGCGACATGCTGTTCGCGTGGGTCGTCTGCCGGCACGTGCGCTCCAACGCGATCGTCATCGCCGCCGGCGGCGCAACGATCGGCATCGGCGCCGGCCAGATGAGCCGCGTCGACGCGGTGCGCATCGCGATCGAGAAGGCGCAGGCGTTCCGATCCGAGGCGCTCGCCGGCTCCGCACTCGCCTCCGACGCCTACTTCCCGTTCGCCGACGGCCCGCAGCTGGCGCTCGACGCAGGCGTCAGCGCGATCATCCAGCCGGGCGGCTCGGTACGCGACGAGGAGGTGGTCGCGGCGATCGACGCCGCGGGCGCCGCGATGGTAGCCACCGGCGTGCGCCACTTCCGGCACTGACCTTCGAGAAGCAGCTCGCTGCTCCCCCGAGCACGCCCAGCAGCAAGCGGAGATCGTAAGCGACTCGTCTTGCCCAGCGCCGAAGGCGCTCGCAAGAGGATCGGTTACGATCGGAGCATGTGCAGAAACATCCGCAACCTAAATAATTTCGAGCCGCCCGCCTCCGACGAGGAGATACAGGCCTCGGCGCTGCAGTACGTGCGCAAGATCAGCGGTTTCACAAAGCCCTCGCAGGCCAACGTCGAGGCCTTCGAGCGCGCGGTCGACGCCGTGAGCGAGATCTCGGCGCGCCTGCTGGACGAGCTGGTCACAAACGCGCCGCCCAAGGATCGCGAGGTCGAGGCCGCCAAGGCCCGCGCCCGCTCCGCGCAGCGCTACGCCGCGTAAGCGCCGGTTCGATCGTCGCAGCCAACCCACCGGCGAAGGGAGTTCCAGACCATGGAGTCCTCCGAGACCCCGATCCGAGTACTCGTGGTGGCACACAAGACCGCCGCCACGCAACCGCTGCTCGACGCAGTGCGAGAGCGAGCTGGGCGCGGGCCGTGCACGTTCACGCTGCTCGTTCCGAACGCAACCCACGGCCTGCACAAGATCGTCGATCCTGAGGATCAGGATGCGGGCGAGGCCGAGGCCGTGATCGATCAAGCCCTGCCCCTGCTGAGCGAGGCCGCCGGCACCCCCGTCGAGGGGTTTGTGGGTGCACCCGACCCGGGCGTAGCGGTGCACGACGCGATCAACCTGTACGGCTTCGACGAGGTGATCATCTCGACGCTGCCCACACGACTGTCGCGATGGTTGAAGCTCGACCTTCCGAGCAAGGTGTCGGGCACGGGTCTGCCCGTGACCACCGTCACCCCCTCGGAGGTGCCCGCAACGTAGAACGGCGCGGGCTGCCCTGCCTCGCCCGCCCGTTTCAAGTGCCGGCGGCTCGCAGCGCGCTGCGAGAGGAACTCGGCGAGAGTTCTGTTACGATATATCGTGTAGTTACTTTGATAGCACGCGATAGGAAATAGATATGTTTAGTGATTCAGCTTATTCAACGGGTGGAAAGCCCGGGTGTCGCTCCGCCCGTCATGGCGGGCGTCACGGCCACGGACCGTCTCACGGTCCGCGTGGCGAGTTCGGTGGTGGACCGTTCGGTGGCTTCGGGCCAGGCGGCGGCGGCCCACGAGGTCGTGGCCGCAGAGCACGCCGCGGCGACATTCGCACCGCGGCGCTGCTGCTGCTCGCGGAGGAGCCGCGCAACGGCTACCAGATCATGCAGGAGGTGCAGGAGCGCAGCGGCGGCATCTGGAGCCCGAGCCCCGGCTCGGTCTACCCGGCCCTGCAGCAGCTCGAGGACGAGGGCCTGATCCGCACCCAGGACGATGATGGGCGCAAGCTGTTCGCGATCACCGACGCGGGACGTGCGCTGCTCGAGGAGCGCGGCGCCGAGCGCCCGGCTCCATGGGAGCAGACGGACGGGGCCGCCGGTGCGCACGAGCTCAGAAAGCTCGTCCGCGAGGTTGCCGGGGCTTTCGCGCAGGTGATGCGAACCGGCAGTGAGGCGCAGATCGCCAAGGCGGGAACCGTGCTCGCGGGAACGCGACGCGAGCTGTACCGCATCCTCGCCGATGGCGATGAGTCTGTCGCCGCCAGCGAGCCCGACCGTACCGGCGATGCCGGCCCGGCTGACGAGAGCCGGTAGGCGAGACCGCGACGCCAGCAGTCCGCTCCGACGCCGAGACGGCGCTCAGCGCCGTCTCGGCAGACGGGCTCCTCAAGTGCCAGGGCGCGTGAGCGTCGCCGCGCTGGCGCCATTTGTGGCGATCGGCGCGCGCCGGCGCAGTTTGTAGTCCGCCGGCTCAAAGCGCCGCAGCCGCCTGCGGAAGGGCCACGTCGAGCCTGGCCAGATGACCGTGTTCCTGCCGTGCCCGTCGAGGTACCAGCTGGCGCAGCCGCCCGAGTTCCAGACGGTGCCGTGCAGCCGCTCCTGGAGCTCTTCGTTGTAGTGGCGCTGGATCGGCTCGCGCACCTCGATCACGTCCATGTCGCTGGCGTCCATGAAGTGCAGGCACTGCATCAGGTAGTGAAGCTGGGACTCGATCATGAAGATGATCGAGTTGTGCCCGAGGCCGGTGTTGGGCCCGACCAGCAGGAACAGGTTGGGAAAGCCCGCCACCGCCGTGCCGAGATACGCCTGCGCGCTGCCGCTCCACTTCTGCGCGAGCGAGTGACCTTCGCGGCCGTAGATCCACTCGGCCATCGGAAAGTCGGTGGCGTGAAAGCCGGTACCGAGGATGATCGTGTCGAGCTCGCGTTCGACGCCGTCGCTCGTGAGGATCCCGCGCGGCGTGATCGCCTCGATCGCGTCGGTCACGAGCTCGACATTGGGTTGCACGAGCGCCGGGTAGTAGGTGTCTGAGATGAGGATGCGCTTGCAGCCGATGCGGTAGCTCGGCGTCAGCCGCTCCCGCAGCTCGCGATCGGGTACCTGCTTGCGCAGATGCTTGCGCGCGGCGCGCTCGGGCGGCGACCCCGGCCGCGGGTGCATGAACGGCAGCACGAACAACTCGCGCGCCCAGTAGACGGCGCCGCGCACGAGGCGCTGTGCGGCCGGGAAGGCGCGGTAGAGCGCTCGCTCGGCGCGTGTGGTCGGACGGTTGCGTTGCGGCACGACCCACGGCGGCGTGCGCTGGAAGACGTCCAGACGCTCCACCAGCGGCTGGATCTCGGGGATCAGCTGGATCGAGGAGGCGCCGGTGCCGATCACCGCGACACGCTCGCCGGCGAGCGCGTGCTCGTGGCGCCAGCGCGCAGAATGGAAGATCGCCCCTTCGAAGTTGTCGATGCCCTCGATGTCGGGCATCATCGGGTCGCTCAACGGCCCGGCGCCGGCCACCAAGACCTCAGCGGTCAGATCGCCTCCGCTGGTCTCGATTCGCCACAGCTGATGCTGCGGGTCCCAGCGCGCGGCGGTCACATCGTGGCCGTAGCGGATGTGCGCATCGAGGCCGTTCTCGCGCGCGACCGCGCGCATGTACTCCCAGATCTCGGGCTGGCGCGAGAACGTCTGGCTCCAGCCGGGGTTGGGCGCGAACGAGAAGGAGTACAGGTTGGACGGGACATCGCAGGCGCACCCGGGGTAGGTGTTGTCGCGCCACGTGCCCCCGAGATCCTCCGCGCGCTCGAGCACGACGAAGTCACGCATGCCAACGTGGGCAAGTCGCGACGCCATGCCGAGCCCCGAGAAGCCGGCGCCGACGATCGCGACGCGCTGATGCGAAGGCCCTGGCACGGGCCAAGCCTACCCTGGTAGGGTCGCCGTCACCGATGGCCTCGCTCGATCCGTTCTCACCCGCGACTGAGCTCGCCGCCGCGTTGCGCCGACGCGAGCTCTCGGCGGCCGAGCTGCTCGACGCTTGCATTGCCGCCATCGACGCGCCGCAATCCGGAGCTGAACGCGGTGATCTGGCGCAACGACGAGGACGCGCGCGCCGCCGCTGGCGAGGCCGATCGTCGCCTGGCGGCCGGCGAGCACGCTGACGAGCAGGCCCAGGCGCCGTTCCTCGGCGTGCCGCTGCCGATCAAGGACCTCACGCCTGTCGCCGGCTGGCCGGTCACGTACGGCTCAAACGGCGCGCCCGCGGGCGCGAGCACGGAGAGCGAGCTGGTCGTCGAGGCGCTCGAGCGCGCCGGCTTCGTGCTGTGCGGGCGCACCAACACCCCCGAGTTCGGCGTGATCACGGCCGCCGAGAACAGCCGCTACGGCCCCAGCCGCAACCCGTGGGACTCGAGCCGCACGCCGGGAGGCTCGAGCGGCGGCGCCGCGGCGGCCGTCGCCGCCGGCATGTTCCCGATCGCTCACGCCAACGACGGCGGTGGCTCGATTCGCATTCCCGCCTCCTATTGCGGGCTGGTCGGCTTCAAGCCCAGTCGCGGCCGCGTGCCGCGTCTGGCGCAGAGCTGGCTGGGTGCGGTCGTCGAGGGGGTCATCGCGAGGACGGTCGCGGACTCCGCCGCCGTGCTCGACGCGATCTCCTACCAGGACCAGCTCGCCTGGTACAACGCGCCCGCGCCTCTGCGTCCGTTCGTGCAGGAGCCCGGCTCGACGCCGCCGCGACTGCGCATCGGGCTGATGGCGCAGGCGCCGCTGGGCATACCGACGGACGCGTCGTGCACAGCCGCCGCGCTCGCGGCCGCGGCGCTGCTCGAGGAGCTCGGCCACGAGGTCTCGAGGTGGAGGTGCCGACGATCTCCGAAGCGATGGTGGGACCGTTCATCGCGCTCACGCAGGGAGGCCTGGCCGACTACGAGGGCGTCGACTGGTCAGCCGTCGAGCCGCATATCGCCCACCAGCGCGAGGCGAGCGGCGAGCTCGGCGCCTACGACTACGTGCTGGCCGCGCGCACGCTCGAGCTGCTGAGTCGCCGTGAGGTGGCGCGCTGGGGGCGCGACTTCGATGTCCTGCTGACGCCGACCTCGGCGATCCTGCCACCCCGCGCCGGTTCGATTCTCGAGGCCCAGCATGCGGCGCCCGACCAGCCGGTGTTCGAGGTCGTCGCGAGCGCGTCCTTCACCGCGTTCGCCAACGTCTCCGGCCTGCCCGCCGTGAGCCTGCCGCTGCACTGGAACGACGACGGCGTGCCCGTCGGCGCCCAGCTCGTGGCGGGGCCGTGGCAGGACGGCCCGCTGCTCGCACTCGCCGCCCAGCTCGAGCACGCAAGGCCATGGGCCGAGCGGCGCCCGCCGCTGGCGCAGGCCGTCTGAGCCGCGATCTGAGGATACGCTGACGGCATGCCGATGCCCAAACGCGCCAGCGTCGATGACTTCTTCGCGCAGCTGAACGACGTCCAGCGCCCGCACCTCGAGGCGCTCAGGGAGCTGAGCCGCGATGCCGACCCTGAGGCGCGGGAGCAACTGAAGTGGAATCTGCCGGTGTACGTCCGCGGCGAGAAAACGACCCTTTGGATGCTTCAGAACTTCAAGAACCACTGTTCGCTGCGGTTCCCTCCACCTTTCTTCGTCACCCAGAAGGCCGCGGTCGAGGCCGCCGGCTATGAGGCCGGTGAGGGTTTCATCAAGCTTTCATACGAGCGCGAGCTGCCGGTCGAGCTTCTGCAGGCGCTGCTTCAGGCGCGGGTCGAGGAGTACGCAGCGACCGGCGCCGGCTGGAACGACCGCTGAGCTCTGGATCACACGACGGCGGTGGAGCTACCCGAGCGCTTCACCCGCTCGGCGTGGGTTGCGGGGAGTGGGTGGAGCGCCTGTGCAGGATCAGGCCGACGAGGCCCGCGGGGAGGTACAGCCAGTAGTTGAAGAGCCGGTAGGTCAGCGTGGCGAGCACGGCTGCGCCGCCACCCACGCCGATCAGCGCGAGCGCGCCGGTGAGGCCCGCCTCGACCACGCCGAGCCCGCCGGGCGTCAGCGGGATCTGCCCGAGAAGCGAGACCGCCGCATACGCCACCAGCACCAGCGCGACGTTCGGACGCGCGCCGACGGCGGCGAGCGCGAAGACGAGCGTGAGAAAGTCGAACACCCACTTGCCGGCCGCGGCGAGCAGCGCCTGCCACCAGTGACTGCCCACGGCCTCAGCGACAGCGTCGCGCTGGACGAGCAGCCGTTCGGGAATATTCCGCGCCGGCCGAGAGTGTCGGCGCAGCTTCGCGAGCGCCCATTGGGCCCCGCGGCCGACGGCCGTCAGGAAGCGGTCGCCCCTGAGCGCGAGCGAGCCGACGAGGACGATGCCGAGCAGCAGCACCGCTGAGATCCACGCCGCCGCCAGCAGGCTGGTGGGCACGTTCACGCCCACCACCACCAGCGGCAACATGAGCACGTTCAAGACCAGCAGCGTCGCGAAGACGATCACCGAGCCGGCGGTCAGGCCCGAGGCGGCGCGGCCGGGCTGGACTCCCTCAGCGACGAGCATCTCGTACTCCAGTGCAGCCGAGGTGGCGGCACCACCTGGCACGAGCTCGCTGACCGCGTTGCCGGCGAGGTAGGAGTTCAGAAACGGCGCCCAGCGACGCTCGCGGCTCGCGATCCGCTGCACCGCACACATGCACACCAGGCTCGCGCTCTCACTCACCGCCATCACCGCGAACCAGCCTGGCTGGATGTCACGCAGCCGCGGCCAGGCGCCGAGCACTTCACCGAGCTTCGGCGCGAGCCCGTAGAGCGCAAGCCCCGCCACGCCCACCGCCAGCAACCGTTTGAGGATCGCGCCGCGCGTCACCTGCCGGCGCTTGTTCGATCCCTCCGCTTGGGCCACTGTCTCCCACTCTCCCGCCCAGAAAGGATCGAAACCCGTCCATCTGCAGGCGCTTCGTCATGCCCCGTGCGGGACTCGAACCCGCCCCACCGGATTAAAAGTCCGGCGCTCTACCAGATGAGCTAACGGGGCCCTGAAGGCGAACAGTCTCGCAGACGGTGGCCCCTACGGCTCTTCTGCGGCAGCCGCCTGGAGCAGCTCCTCGATGCTGCGTGAGCTTCACCCGCGGGCGGCCGGCCGGCTCGCCGAGCGCGCGCTCGTGGCGGTCGATCGCTTCCCAGCCCGAGTAGGTGACGAGCTCGGGCTGGCGCGAGCGCAGCAGCGCCTCGACGGCGCCGGCGTCCGGGTCTCGGGGACGTGCGTGTGCGGCGCTGCCGGCGGCGCTGGCTGCGCCGTTGCTCGACGGCGCGAGGTCGGCGAGCATCGCGTCGACGGTCTCCTGGGCGTCCTTCTTGTTCGTGCCGATCACGCCCGAGGGGCCGCGCTTGATCCAGCCGACGACGTACTCGCCCGCGAGCGGCCGCCGCGTGTCGGGGTCGAGCACGCGGCCGCCGTCGTTGGGGATCGTCGCCGAGCGCTCGTCGAACGGCACGCCCGGGAGCGGGATGCCGCGGTAGCCGATCGCGCGGAACGCGAGCCCCGCCGGGATCGTCTCGCGCTCGTCGGTCGCCTGCGCGCGCAGGCCGCCGGCGGGCGCCGGCACGAGCTCGTTGCGGACGAGCTCGACGGCGCCGAGCCGGCCGTGCTCGTCGGCCAGGAACGCGACGGGCGAGAGCAGGAAGCGCAGCACGATGCGCTTGCGATGGCCCTTGGCGGGCCGCGCGGCGTAGTCGCGCAGGATCTCGACGTTGCGCCGGCAGGTGATGTCCTGCTCGGCCGTCCGGGTCGGCGACCGCGAGCGCGCTGCTCGAGCTCGGCCTCGTCGACGATCACGTCGGCGTCGGCCAGCTCGCCGAGCTCGAGCAGCTCGGGGTTGGTGAACGCCGCCTGCGCCGGGCCGCGGCGGCCGACGATCACGACCTCGCGCGACGCGGCTGGCGGCGAGCACCTCGAGCGCGTGGTCGGCGGTGTCGGTCGGCGCGAGCTCCTCGGGCGCGAGCACGAGCATGCGCGCGACGTCGAGCGCGACGTTGCCGTTGCCGATCACCACCGCGCGCTCGGCCGAGAGCAGGTCGAACTCGAGGTCGGTGTGGTCGGGGTGGCCGTTGTACCAGCCGACGAACTCGGTCGCCGCGTGCGAGCCGGGCAGCTCTTCGCCGGGGATGCCCAGCGGCCGGTCCGACGGCGAGCCGGTGGCGTAGACGATCGCGTGGTAGTGCGCCAGCAGGTCCTCGCGCGAGACGTGCTCGCCGAAGCGTGACGTTGCCGAAGTAGCGAAAGCGCGGATGCGCGGCGGTCTTCTCGTAGACGCGCGTGACCGACTTGATCTTCGGGTGGTCGGGCGCGACGCCCGAGCGCACCAGGCCCCACGGCGTGGGCAGGCGCTCGAGCATGTCGACCTCGATGCGTCCCTGCGGAGTCCTTGAGCAGGTGCCCGGCGGCGTAGAAGCCCGCGGGGCCGGAGCCGATCACGGCGATGCGGATGGGGGGTTCGTCGGTCATTCGGGAGTGTGTGTGCTGGCAGGGTGCTGCGGGCGATGGGCGCGGCCCGACTCGAACGGGCGACCCCCTCGGTGTAAACGAGGTGCTCTAGCCAACTGAGCTACGCGCCCCCGTCGGGGGACTCCAAGGCTAGCGAGCGCAGGCCGCCGAGAGCTGAGGGGCGGTGAGGGTTGGCTAGGATTGGCGCACCCGCCCGGGAGCTCCCGTGAAGACTGCAGACACCGCCCATAACGAGGGGCCGTCGGCGTTCGCGCAGGCCGCCGAGCTCGAGCTGCGAAAGGTCAGCAAGCGCTACCCCGGGCAGCGCGAGCCCGCGATCCGCGAGCTGTCGCTTGACGGTGCCCGCCGGCGAGGTGTGCGTGCTCGTCGGCCCGTCGGGCTCGGGCAAGACGACCGCGATGCGGCTGATCAACCGCATGATCCCGCTCACGCGGCGGCGACATCCTGCTCGGCGGGCGCAGCGTGCTCGAGCGCGAGCCGCAGGCAGCTGCGCCGCGAGATCGGCTACGTGATCCAGCAGATCGGGCTGTTCCCGCACCTGACGGTCGGCGAGAACATCGCGACCGTGCCGCGCCTGCTCGGCTGGCCGAAGGAGCGCATCGCCGCGCGCGTGCGCGAGCTGCTCGAGCTGATCGGGCTCGACCCGCAGGAGATGGCCGGGCGCTACCCCGCGCAGCTCTCGGGCGGCCAGCGCCAGCGCGTCGGCGTCGCGCGCGCGCTCGCCGCCGACCCGCCGCTGATGCTGATGGACGAGCCGTTCGGCGCGATCGACCCGATCAACCGCGCGCGCCTGCAGGACGAGTTCCTGCGCCTGCAGGAGAAGGTGCAAGAAGACGGTCGTGTTCGTCACCCACGACATCGACGAGGCGATCAAGATGGGCGACCGCATCGCGATCCTGCGCGAGGGCGGCGTGCTCGCGCAGTACGACACGCCCGCGCGAGATCCTCACGCGCCCCGCCGACGAGTTCGTCGCCGCAGTTCGTCGGCGCCGACCGCGGCCTCAAGCGCCTGGCGCTGACCACGGTCGCCGAGCTGCAGCTGCTCGAGCCCAACGGCTACGGCGCGGACCGGGCGCCGACGCGGACCGTCGCGTGACCGCGAGACCTCGGTCAGCGACGCGCTGTCGCTGATGCTCGACGCGAGGGCGGCGAGCCGCTGGCGGTGGTCGACGGCGACGGCCGCGTCGAGGGGCTGCTGACGCTCGAGCTGATCGAGCAGCTGCTGGCGACGAGGCGCCGAGCCGCGGCCGGCGACGACGCCGGCGCAGCCGGAGCGAGCACGCCGCCGTGAGCGCTGCTGACGCTCGCGCCGCTCGCCGCGGCCGGGCCGGTGATCCCGAACTACGCCGCGCAGAGCTCCAGCTGCGAAGTCCACAACCGCCTGTTCTGCGCGAGCTGGGTCAGCCGCAACTGGGGGCCGGTGCTGTGGCCGGCGCTGCGCCAGCACGTCGTGCTCGCGCTGGTCGCCGTCGCGATCGGCTTCGTGATCGCGATGGCGCTCGCGCTCGCCGCGCACCGCTACGGCTGGCTCGAGCGCCCGACGATCGCTCGTCACGACGATCCTGTACACGATCCCCTCGCTGGCGCTGTTCGAGCTGCTGGCGGCGCCGGTCGGCGCTGAACATGTTCTCGGCCGAGATCGCGCTCGTCTCCTACACGCTGCTGATCCTGTTCCGCAACATCCTCACGGGGCTGCGCGCGGTGCCCGGCGGAGGTGCTCGACGCGGCGCGAGGGCATGGGCATGTCGCGCACGCCAGGCGCTGCTGCGCGTCGAGCTGCCGCTCGCGCTGCCGGCGATCATCGCCGGCCTGCGGATCGCGGTCGTCACGATCATCGCGCTGGCGACGATCGTCTACGTCGATCTACGACCGCGGGCTCGGCGTGCCGATCCACACCGCGCTCGGCGAGGGGCCGTTCAAGACCGAGCTGATCGCCGCGGGCGGCCTGGCGATCGCGCTCGCGCTGCTCGCCGACGGGCTGCTGGTGCTGCGCGCAGCGAGCTGCTCACGCCGTGGGCGCGGGCGCGGGCGAGCTAGCGGAGCGCGGCGGTGCACGAATTCGTCGAAGCGTTCCGCTTCATCGCCCACAACGGCGCCGTCGCCGGGCGATCCGGCGCTGCCGAGCCTCGCGCACCTGGCGCTCGAGACGCTGAAGGTCGGCGGCGATCGGCGCTCGCGATCTCGGTCGCTGATCGCGCGTGCCGCTCGGCGTGTGGCTCGGCCACCTCCACCGCGGCTCGTTCGTCGCGATCAACGTCGGCAACATCGGCCGCGCGCTGCCGAGCCTCGTGGTGCTGGCGATCGGCGACGCGTTCCTCGGCCTCGGCCTGACGGTCGTCGAGCTCGCGCTCGTGGTCCTCGCGGTGCCGCCGATCGTCACCAACGCCTACCTCGGCGTCGACGGCGTCGACCCCGATCTCGTCGACGCCGCCCGCGGGCATGGGCATGAGCGGCGTGCGAGATCCTGCGCGCGCGTCGAGCTGCCGCTGGCGGTGCCGCTGATCTTCGCCGGCATCCGCACCGCCGCGGTGTTCGTCGATCAGCACCACGACGATCGCCGCGCTCGCCGGCTTCAGCGGCAGCCTCGGCGACATCATCGCCAACGAGACCAGCTACCACTTCTCCGGCGTGCTCGGCGCGGCGATCTGCGTGGCGGCGCTGGCGCTCGCGGTCGAGGGGGCGCTCGCGCTCGCTGCAGCGGGCGCTCACGCCGCGCGGCGCTGCGCTGGCGCGGGCGCGAGCTCGCGGTGGACGCGGCGCCGCGCCGCGACGGCTGCGCTCGACGACCGCTATTTCTTATTATTTTGATCGACAAAGTAAACAATGCAGGAGGACGGCGAATGACGACGCAGGCGACGGAACAGGTGGGACAGGCTGCAAGTCGGGCATCGCGGTGGCGTTCGCGCTGGTCGCGCTGAGCGTCGCGCTCGCGGCCTGCGGGAGCAGCAGCAACTCGTCAGCACGAGCACGACCGCGAGCACCGACCGCGACGACCGGCCGAGCGGACCGGGCGCCGGCAAGCCGGCGGTCACGATCGGCGACAAGAACTTCGCCGAGGAGAACATCCTCGGCCAGCTCTACGCGCAGGCGCTCGCAGGCGAAGGGCTACAAGGTCACGCTCAAGGAAAACATCGGCTCCTCGGAGATCATCTACAAGGCGCTGACCTCCGGGCCAGATCGAGATGTACCCCGAGTACACGGGCACGCTGCTGTCGGCGATCGCCGAACAGACGAAGGAACCGGCCAGCGCGCACGGCCGCCTACCAGCAAGCGAAGGCGTTCGTCGAAAAAGACGGGCTCACGCTGCTCGAACTACACGCCGTTCTACGACTCCGACGCGCTGGCGACGCTGCCGAGCTACGCCAGCGCGCACCACCTCGTCGAGCATCGCCGACCTGAAGCCGCTCGGCAAGTCCGTGATGCTCGGCGGCGCCGCCGGAATTCGCGACGCGCTTCGAGGGCCTGATCGGCCTCAAGCAGGTCTACGGCGTGGTCCCGACGTTCAAGCCGATCGCGATCGAACTCTCCTACAAGGCGCTCGAAAGCGGACAGGTCGACGTGCAGGACGTGTTCACGCACCGACGGGCAGCTGCTGAGCGGCAAGTTCAAGCTGCTGGCCGACCCCAAGCACGTGTTCGGCTTCCAGAACGTCGCGCCGGTCGTCAAGCAAGAGCGTGCTCGCGCGCCGAGGGCCCGGCGTTCGAACAGACGCTCAACAAGGTCAGCGCGCTGCTGACGCATGCACGCGATCCAGCAGATGAACGCGGCGGTGAGCATCGACAAGCAGTCGGCCGCCAGCGTCGCGCACCAGTTCCTCGTCGCCAACGGTCTCGCCTAGCGCCCGCGTGCCGCAGCGGCAACCGCGCCGTCCCGCGCCGCGTTCCCGTGCGAAGCTTGCACGGATGCGGCGCGGTGGCGGCGGCCGGACGAAGATGAGGCTCCTGCTCTCGCTCGTGGGAGGGCTGGCGCTGGTGCTCGTGCTCGCGCAGGTGCTGCTGCCGCGGATCGCCGCCAGCAGGATCTGCTCGCGCGTAGGCCGCTACGGCAAGGTCCACAGCGTCAGCGTCAGCGCGTGGCCGGCGCTGGAGCTGCTGTGGGGGCACGCGGACTCGGTGCGCGTCAGCGCCGGCAGCCTCGCGCTCAGCCCCGCGCAGCTCGGCAGCCTGCTGTGGGAAGCGCGCGGCGTCGACAGCCTCGACGTGAGCGCCGACAGCGTGCGAGCTGGGGACGCTGACGGCTCAGCGACGCCAGCCTCGCCAAGCGCGGCAGCTCGCTGCAGCGCCCAGGCGGTGGCGAGCGAAGCCGACGTCAAGGCCGCGCTGCCGCCGGGCTTCGGCGTGCGGCTGCTGCGCAGCGAAGGCGGCGAGGTCGAAGTGCAGGCCAGCGGCGGGCTGTTCGGGGTCGGCGCGTCGGTCAACGCGGTCGCGGGCGCCAGCGAAGGCAAGCTCGTCGCGCACCCGCTCGGCTTCCTGATCGAAGGCGCTGCAGCCTGACGCTGTTCGCCGACCCGCACGTCTACGTGGAGGGCGTCGGCGCGAGCGTCGCCAGCGAGCAGCCGCTCAGCTATCGCCTGACGATGAGCGCGCGACTGCGCTGAGTCGCGCTCAGGCGCGCGCGTGCTGCAGCGTCGGCGCCGCGGTGATCGCGCTCCTCGGCATCGACGCGCATCGGCAGTCCCTGCTTGGGGCTGATCGTCGGCATCTGGCGGATGCTCAGCTGGAAGTCCGCGGGCAGCGACAGCGTGCAGCGCGACAGGATCAGCGTCGCGATCGTGCGCACCTCGAGCTGGCCGAAGCGCATGCCGATGCACGTGCGCGAGCCGCCGCCGAAGGGAACGTAGGCGCCCTCGCGGCAGCGCCGCGCGCGCCTCCGGCGCGAAGCGCTGCGGGCGAAACTCCTCGGGCTCCTCGAACACGTCGGGGAGGTGGTGCGAGGCCCACGAGCAGTAGTTCACGAACGCGCGCGCCGGCACCGTGTGGCCTTCGAACTCGAACGCCTCGAGCGCGCGCCGCGGTCCGATCCACGCCGGCGGGTACTTGCGCAGCGTCTCCTCGAGCACCATCTCGAGCTCCGTCAGCTCGCCGGACATCAGCTGCGCGCTCGTCGGCGCGCCCGCCGGCGAGCTGCGCGTCCTGCTCGGCGAGCAGCCGCGCCGACCAGCTGCGGCTGGCGCGCGAGCTCGTAGAACATGAACGACACCGTCGAGGTCGTCGTGTCGTGGCCGGCGAACAGCAGCGTCATCACCTCGTCGCGGATCTGCAGGTCGCTCAGCGTGTTGCCGTCCTCGTCCTCGGCGTCGAGCAGCAGGCTGAGGATGTCCTGCCCGCGCTCGCCCGTCGCCCGGCGGCGCGAGATCTCCGAGTAGATCAGCGTGTCGAGCGCGCGCGCGGCGCGCTGCATGCGCGCCCACGGCGAGAAGCGGCCGCGCAGCACGCGCAGCACGTAGTCGCGACGCGTAGAACGACAGCGCCTCCTCGAACAGCGCCGCGGCGTCGAGCGAGCGGGCCTGCGCGCCGTCGGGGTCGACGCCGAACAGCGCGCGCATCGCCACGCGCACCGCCAGTCGCCGCGTCCACATGTACAGGTCGACGCTGCTGCCCGGGCGTCAGCTCGTCCAGCGCGCGCGTCGTCTCGTCGATGATCGCCTCGGCGGACGCGGCGATGTGCTCGCGGTGGAACGCCGGCAGCATGATCATCCGCGAGCGGCGGTGGAAGTCGCCGTCGATCGTCAGCAGGCCGTCGCCCATCAGCCCGATCAGGTCGCGGAACTGCGACTCCCGCCAGGAGAAGTTCGACGCGTGCGACACCGTCACGTAGTGGTTCGCGGCCGGCCCCAGCATGAACACGACGTTGCTGTGGAAGATCCGCAGCGTGAAGATCGGGCCGAAGCGCTCGTACGCGCTCGAGCAGCATCGGCAGCGGTTCGTCGGCGAAGCGGCGCGTGCGCGCCAGCGACACGCGCGTTTCGCCCGGCGGGTAGGGAACGCTCGCCGCGCGCTCGTCGCGGAGGTCGCTCAGCATCACCGACAACGGCTTCGAGTTGAGCATCGGCGGAGGGCCCACGAGCGCCACCCGGCAAGCGTACTCCACAGCCTGGCCGGCCGGCCAGTTTCGCGCGAGGAGCCGGACGGGCGCCCGGCCTTGGCATACTGAGGAGGCGCGGAACGTCGCCCCGGCGTATCCGCGCATCGCGGGGGCGTAGCTCAGTAGGTTAGAGCGCTGCCCTGTCACGGCAGAGGTCGCGGGTTCGAGTCCCGTCGCTCCCGTATTTGTTGCCTCATCCCCCGCGTCGGCTTTGGGTGCGTGGCCCGCACCTCCGACGCGGCGGTGAAGTAGTTGGCGAACGCCGCGTTGGGCTTGACGGCCACGATCTGGTTGTCCTTGGCCCAGACCTGCGCGAACAGGGAGAGGATCAGCTTGCGCCGCTCGGCGGGGTTGGGCTCGGCGTCCCAGAAGCGCGCGAAGTCTTCGAGGATGGCTTGCGCGCGGTCGAGGTCGGGGTCGGTTGGGGGCTTGGCGCGTTGCAGCTCTTCCTCAAGGACTTGGCGTTGCATGACGTACATGGGCTTCGTGATGTCGCCCATGACGTAGAGGTCGCGTAGCCGCTGGAGCTGGGCGGTCAGTTGGCGGCGACGCTCGGCGTCCTCGTCGGGGTGTGTGCCGGCATGTGTTTGGATCGTGTCGAGTACGAGTTGACGCAGCGTGTGGTCGGGTTGGAAGTCGTGCAGCCAGTCGATCAGTTGCTCCTCAAGCGGCTGTGCGGGGGTTCATCTTCTGCTCGCAGTCGCCGTGATGGCGGCGTGTCGAGCATTGGTAGCGACGCATGCCCTCCCATCCGGTGCGGCAGCCGTGCATGCGGGCGCCGCAGCGCTCGCAGTGGATGAGCTTGCGCAGCAGGTACTCATCGGAGGGACGGCCGGGCTTGACGACGCGGGTGCGCCAGGAGCGGAGGCTTTGGGCTCCGGTCCGCTGCGCTCATACGCTAGGAGACGACGTCGGACGGAGGGTGCTCGTCCTGGCACTGCCGTCTTGACGGTTTGACGCCACCGCGCTACCGTGATGCTATGGCTAGACGCAAGACGACGTACTACATAGACGAGGGCGTGCTGACGGCTACGAAGATGACCGCCGTTGCTACGCATCGCAGTGAGAGCCAGCTGGTCGAGGACGCTCTCCGGGCCTATGTCGTTGACGATGGTCGGGCCGAAGCGGCTCGCGAGGATATGCGCCGACTCCTCGACGAGTTGCGTACCCGACCCGAGCTAAACGACTTGGACGACGAGCAGACGATGTCGCTGGCGGTTAGCGAGACACGCGCAGCCAGGCGCGAGCGCGCCAAGAGACGAGGCGCTGCGGCCGGGTGAGTGACGAGCTTCGGGCCGTGGCCGACGTCAACGTGCTCGTGTCGGCGGCCCGCTCGCCGAACGGGCTGTGCGGGCGACTCCTCGACGACGCCACCACAGGACGCTGGCGTCCCGTCCTGTCGGTTTTGCTCATCCAAGAGCTTGAGGAAGTCCTCGCCCGCCCAAAGTTCAGGGACGTGCTCGGACAAGAGGCGACGGACCGCTTCCTCGCGGACCTGCTCTCGATTGCTGAGTGGGCGCCGGATCCAGCTGCTGCGGCTATCCCGGCAACTCGGGATCCCGACGACGAGTACCTGCTGGCATTGGCTCGGTCAGCCGAGGTTGACGTGCTCGTCTCAGGGGACCGTGACCTCACGGACCTGCCCGAGACCAAGCCACCGATCGAAACTCCCACGCAGTTCTCGCGGCGCCTGGCTGAGCTATAGCCGGATCTCAATCTGCGGGGTGACAAACGTGGGTTCGACGCCTGTCGCTCCCGTTTTCGTCACCCCGCGTCTTGCGGCGACTGGGCTGCGCGGACGGCGGCACCCAGACGGCCGCAGTGCCCTGAGCGCTTCGTGTAATCTACAACCACATGGTTGTAGATGGGTATGACGAAACCTCCGTCGATCGCATCTTCCTGGCGCTGGGGGCCGCGACTCGACGTGACATCCTCACGCGCGCCATGCGCCAGGAGCAGTCCGTGTCGGCGCTGGCACGCCACTACGAGATGAGCTTCGCGGCCGTGCAGAAGCACGTGGCGGTGCTCGAGCGGGCCGCCCTGGTGGTCAAGGAGCGGCGGGGCCGCGAGCAGATCGTTCGCTGCAACGGCCGAACGTTGCACGCAGCCGCCACGCTGCTCGACGCCTACGAGCAGGTTTGGATCGATCGCAGCACACGAATCGCCGCCTTTGTGAGCGGCGAGGAAGGGAGCACGAGATGACCGTCATTGACACGATCAAGGATCCGGCCAGGTTGACCTTCACGGTGACCGCGGAGTTCGACGCGGCCCCGGACCGGGTCTGGGGAGTCTGGGAGGATCCGCGCCAGCTCGAGCGCTGGTGGGGTCCACCGACGTTTCCGGCGACGTTCACCCGCCACGAGTTCGTGGTTGGCGGGCAGTCCCGCTACTTCATGACCGGCCCTGAAGGACAGACACCGCGAGGTTGGTGGCGGATCGATGCGATCGACAAGCCACATAGCCTCGAGTTCGCCAACGGGCTCGCCGGCGAGGACGGGGAGCCGGTCCCGGGCGTGGAGCCGATGAGCGAGCATGTCAGCTTCGAGCCCACGGACCGCGGCACGCAAATGACGGTGGTGACCCGCTTCACCGGCGTGGAGCAGATGGAGCAGATGCTCGGCATGGGCATGCAAGAGGGCATGACCCAGGCCGTCGGCCAGATCGACGCCGTCCTCTCCGCGGCGGTGGTGTGACAACACACCCGCGCCCGCCGACGGCGCTCGTAGACTTCCCGCCCTCATGCGCGTCCGCTGTGTCTTTGCGTCCCTGGCGCTCCTCGCGACGATCCTCATTACGGCATCTGCGACGAGCGCGCACAGCGCGACCCCCTGGTTCGGCACCTATCAGGTCAGCATCGTCGGTGGCTCTCAGGACACGACCTGGACGCTGAACCACATGCCCACGAGTGGGTGCGACGTCTCGTCCACCGGCCAGGGCAGCGACGATCAGGATTTCCTCACGGGCAGCCCGCAGACCGTCCAGTTCAACGGCGTCGGCTCGACCGCGTTCCCGGCCACGGTCATGGGCATGACGCTGAACTACACCGAGAACCGGCAGGGCTCGATCACAACCAGCGCGCCCACCGGCGCCAATACCGCGGAATGCCCGGCAGCATCCGGCGGCGGCGAAGAAGCGCCGGTGACTCCCGACTGCGGCACCCGCAGCCTCTCGACCAGCCTCGACGTGGACCCCTCGCCGACCTCGCCCAGCATCGAGCAGAGCCCGAGCGCCGGCGGCGACAGCGAACCTCCCTACAAAGACTGTCCGGTCTCCGGCCAGGTCGTCCCGGCCTTTGCCTCGCCGCTGGCGGCGACGCTGCCACCGCTCGGGCCGACGCTCGACGGGGGCGTGCCCTCCGGCCGCGCGACGCTTCAGGCGACCGAACCGATCACCGAGCAGGATGTCACCGGCCAGACCACGCTGAAGCTCGAACTGGAGTTCACCCGCCTGCTGGTCGTCGACGCGATGGGAATGCCGGCCGATGCCACGCTGTCGGTGAGCGACAGCGGCAGTACGACCGTCCCGATCGAGTGCCCCGCCGGGTCCTGCAGCGGCACGGTGGGACTCGAGCTCGGGGGAGTGGCATCTGACTCGTCGCTTCGCCACGCTGTCGCCGCAACGGCCGCCCCACGCTTCCCGGCGCCGGTGACCATCGCCGAGCCGGTGATCGCCTCGGCGCACTTCCACCTCAAGGCCGGTCATCGCGGCGTCGCGTTGCACCTGCCAGGTGGCCGGCGGTTCGCGAGGTCGATCGGTTCGACAACGTTTGACGTCGTGATCATGCAGGGAAGCGGTAAAGACAAGTTGCGCTACGTCGCCGGGCAGGGGCACCTGCACGCGTAGGGGTGATCTCCCGGGGCGACTCAGGTCGGTTCCGCGGAGTCGTTTATGGTTGGCCCCGGCATGGACGAGGGCCCGCCCAGCTCCTATCTCCTGCTTGCCAAGGACACACCCGTATTCGGCTCGGACGGGGGCTGAGCTCGCGGCCGCTGAGGTCCTCAGGCTGCCGCTTCCGCAGCCGCACCGTCGTATCAAGTACGACGTCGTAGCCGGTGAGCATGCCTGGATAGAGGTGATGCGCTGGCTGCACGATCACCTCGCACATCTCTTCCATCCGAGAGACGCCCGGCTTGAAGCCGCACGCGAGCGCTTGGCGCAACGGCAGAAGGCCCTCGAGCTAGCCCGTGAGAACCCGCAGCTCGCGCTGGAGGCAGGAGTGGGCCGACCCGACCTCCCGGGGGCCTACGATGGCGGGCTCGTCGACCTCAACCACGCACCAACTGAGGTCATTGCGTGTCTTCCCAGCCTCGGCAAAGATCTCGCTGAGCAGATCGTCGTCACGCGTGAGCGGCTAGGTGGCTTCGTTTCGCTGGAGGATCTCGGCAATGTCCTCGACTTGCCCGGCGACCAGGTCGAGGATCTGCGCCAACACGTCGTCTTTCTCCCCCGGCGGAGTTCACCCGATCGGGGCGAGGAGCGACAGTCGAGACCACGGTAAGAATCCAACGGCTCGTTTTCGAGATGCAGGAGGGGCTCCGATGGCTGCAGCGCCGACTTCCGTGACCCCCGGCCTCCAGGCGCTGCGTCCGATCGCTCGATACGAGCAGGAGATCGTCGATCGGGTCGAAGATTTCAAGGATCCTCGCCAGGAGTGGCGGCGTCTGGTCTCCGAGGCGCTCGGCACGTTCTTCCTGGTTCTGGCGGCGGCCGGCGGCGGCATGATGGGCCATGCCTTTCCGGGAGTGGTCACGCATACGGATGCTGTCGTCGCGCCGGCGCTGACGGTGATGGCGATCATCCTGTTCATGGGCAAGGTCTCGGGCGCCCATTTGAACCCGGCGGTCAGCATCGCGTTTGCGCTGCGCCGTGACTTCCCGTGGTTGCGTGTGCCGGGCTACATCGTCGTGCAGCTCCTCGGCGCGACGCTCGCCGCGCTGTTCCTGCATTCCGTGATCAATGTGTCGGCGACCTACGGCTCGAACTACGTGGCCGCCTCCTACTCGGCTGGCTCGGCGTTCTGGATGGAGTTCATCCTCACCACAGGCCTCGTCAGCGTGATCCTCGGCACCGCGTCGGGCGCCCAGAACGTCGGCCTGTTCGGCGCGTTCGGCGTCGGCGGCTACATCGCTCTCGCCGGGCTGTGGGGCAGCCCGATCTCGGGCGCCTCGATGAACCCCGCGCGCACGTTCGGCCCGGACCTCGTCGGCGGGAACTTCTCTCACTACTTCGTCTATGTGGCGGGGCCGATCGCCGGGGCGGCGGTCGCGGTCCTGATCGCGTTCGTCCTGCGCGGCCGTGGTGGCGGCGCCTCGGGCTCGGGAGCGGGACAGGGAGCACTGTTCACCGAGGCCAAAGATCCGGGTGCAACAGGCTGATCACGTGACGACCGAGCAGCTAGCAAGCTGGAACGAGGGTCCCGCGAAGAAGGCGATCGTCGAGTTCGTGAGCGCGGCGACCGAGGCTGGCCCGGGGTTCGTCGAGGTCGCCGACCGGATCGCGACGTTCGACAACGACGGCACGTTGTGGGTCGAGCAGCCGTTGCCGCCCCAGTTTGACTTCGTCTTTCGCAAGTGGGCGCAGGAGATCAAGGCGGACCCGTCGATGGCCGCGCAGGAGCCCTACAAGTCGCTGCTCGCGAAAGACCCGGCGTACCTCGCGGCGCTCGGCGTACAGGACCCCAAAGCGGTGGAACCGTTGCTTTCGGCGTTCACGCGCTCGTGGGCGGGAACCGCTCCCGAGGAGTTCGACGCGCAGGTACGCGAGTGGCTCGAGAGCGTCAAGCAGCCGCAGCTCGGTGTCCCGTATGTGGAGCTCGTCTACAGGCCGATGCTCGAGCTGCTCGATCTGCTCAAAGCGCATGAGTTTCGCGTGTTCGTGGTCTCCGGTGGTGGCCGCGACTTCATGCGCGTGTTCGCCGAGGAGACCTGGGGCATCTACAAGGAGAACGTGATCGGCACCGCCGCCGACTACACCTACACCGACGGCAAGATCGTGCGCGGCGAGCAGCTCCTTGGGAACGTCGATGTCGGCGCCGGCAAGCCGGAGCACATCTTCGCCGCGACCGGCCGTCTCCCGGTCTTCGGCGGCGGCAACGCCGACGTCGACATCGAGATGCTCACCGCCGCGACGTTCTCCGTGCTCGTCAACCACGACGACGGGGATCGCGAGTTCGCCTACACCAGCGGCGCCGAGAAATCGCTGGCCAAGGCGCATGAGCTCGGCTGGACCGTCGTGAGCATGAAGGACGACTGGAACACGGTCTTCTAGAGGAGGCACGCCGGATGAGCGACCTGACAGCCATCGACATCCTGATCAACCCAGACGACTCCACCATCAAGCGTGCCCAAGAAGTCAACGCAAAAATGCTCAAGAGCATGCCCGAGGGATGGGTCCTCGACGACACCCACCAGCCGCACATCACGACCCTTCAGCGTTACGTGCGCACGGCCGACCTCGGAAACGTCTATGCAGCCGTCGAAAACACCGTGGCCGACACCGACATGTCCGCATTGTCCTACAAGGTCACCAACATCACGCACGCCGACTGGGGCTTCCCCGGCTATGGGCCGACCGTGCTGCAGGTGAAGGTCAGCCCGCCGGTGCTCGACTTCCAGGCCAAGCTCGTTGCCGCTGTCGAACCCTACGTCGAGTCGGGAGGCACCGACGCTGCCTACGTGAAAGACCCCGGCGAGGAAATCAGCCCAACGATCATCGACTGGGTCGAGAAGTACGTGCCCGCCCAGATCGGCGACGGCAAATACTTCCCCCACCTCACGGTCGGCGTGGCCAAATTCGACGACCTGGAAGTGATCGAGGCCGAACCGTTCGAGCCGTCTCCGGTGCACGCCGCGGGTGTCGCCGTCTACCACCTCGGCAACAACGGGACCGCACGTAAGCTGCTCAAGGAGTGGCAACTGAGCAGCTCCTGATCGACGCGCGCGAGACGACCTGTGCGGGCGCGCAAACCCGCTGCGTGCGAGCACCGTCACCCAGATCGGAGGATGGGCCGCTGAGCAGCGGCTGGTTTAGTTGAACCCCGTGAGCGACGAGATGCAGCGTTCGATTCTGCCGGTCCCCGACCGCGTCCAGCCCGGCCTGACGACGTTCGACGCGAAGGATCCCGACACCAAGTTTCCGCCGATCCGCGAGCCACGCCCGCCGGCCGGGGCGCCGAACGTCTTGGTCGTGCTGCTTGATGACGTCGGCTTCGGCGCGTCGAGCGTATTCGGAGGACCCTGCGAGACGCCCGTCGCCGAGCGGCTCGCCGGTGGTGGCCTGCGCTACAACCGCTTTCACACGACCGCGCTGTGTGCCCCCACGCGGGCAGCACTGCTGACGGGCCGCAACCATCATTCGGTCGGGATGGGGAACATCACCGAGCTTGCTACATCGGCGCCGGGTTACACCTCGGTGCGGCCCAACAACAAGGCGCCGCTCGCCGAGACGCTGAAGCTCAACGGTTACTCGACCGCGCAGTTCGGCAAGTGCCACGAGGTGGCGCAGTTCCAGAACGCGCCGATGATCGGGCCGTTTGACACCTGGCCGACGTTCTCAGGGTTCGAGTACTACTACGGGTTCATCGGCGCCGAGGACAACCAGTGGCACCCGACGCTGACCGAGAACCAGACGCCGGTCGAGCCGCCGAAGACCCCTGCGGAGGGCTATCACCTGACCGAGGATCTGGCCGACCACGCCATCAACTACATACGCACGCAGAAGTCGCTGGTGCCGGACAAGCCGTTCTTCATCTACTTCGCGCCGGGCGCGACACACGCACCGCATCACGTCTCGGCCGATTGGATCGAGCGCTACAAGGGCAAGTTCGCCGGCGGCTGGGACCGCCAGCGGGAGGCCACGTTCGCCCGCCAGGAGGAGCTCGGCGTGATCCCGCAGGACGCGGGGCTCACCGAGCGCCCGGACGGGCTGCCCGCGTGGGATGAACAGGACGAGAAGCTGAAGCCGGTGCTCGAACGCCAGATGGAGACCTACGCGGCCTTCCTGTCACACGCCGATCACCACGTCGGCCGCGTGATCGACTCGATCGAGGAGCTCGGCCTGCTGGAGGACACGCTGATCTACTACATCATCGGTGACAACGGCGCGTCGCCGGAGGGCACGTTGAAGGGCACCTTCAACGAGTTCATTCCGCTCAACGGATTGGGCGACGTGATCGAGACGCCCGAGTTTCTCGAGGAGCGGATCGACAAGTGGGGCTCGCCGGAGGCGTACAACCACTATGCGGCCGGGTGGGCGTGGGCCATGGACACGCCGTTTCAGTGGACCAAGCAGGTCGCGTCGCACTGGGGTGGCACCCGTAACGGCACGATCGTTCACTGGCCGAAGGGGATCACCGAGAAAGGCGGGTTGCGCTCGCAGTTCTGCCACGTGATCGATATCGCGCCGACGGGTGCTCGAGGTGGCGGGCATCCCCGAGCCTTCGACGGTCAACGGGGTCACGCAGAGCCCGTATGAGGGTACGAGCATGGCCTATTCGTTCGCCGCGCCAGACGAGCCCGAGCGTCACGATCTCCAGTACTTCGAGATGCTGGGAAACCGTGGGATCTACCACAAGGGTTGGAGTGCGGTCACCTGCCATCGCAAGCCGTGGCTGATCGCCGCTGGTGTCGAGATGGTGGCGTCCGACGACGACGTGTGGGAGCTGTATGACGGCAGCACCGACTACTCCCAGGTGAACGACCTCGCCAAGGAGATGCCTGACAGGTTGCACGACCTGCAGCGGTTGTGGCTGATCGAGGCGACGAAGTACAACGTGCTACCCCTCGACGACCGCACCGTGGAGCGATTCAACCCCGAGCTGGCCGGTCGGCCCGAGTATGTGAAGGGCACCAAACAGGTCCTCTATCCGGGCATGACCAGGCTCACCGAGTCGAGCGTGCTGAACATCAAGAACAAGTCATTCCAGGTCACCGCGCAGCTCGTCGTGCCCGAGGGCGGCGCGCGGGGCACGATCTTCGCCCAGGGCGGGAGCTTCGGCGGCTGGGGATTGATGATGCATGACGGAGCCGCGCGCTTCGCGTACAACCTGCTCGGCGTCAACGTGTTCCTGACCGACGCCGATCGCCCGCTGTCCGCAGGCGAGCACCAGCTGCGCGCCGAGTTTGCCTACGACGGCGGCGGCCTCGCAAAGGGGGGCACCGTCACCCTCTACTACGACGGTGAGAAGACCGGCGAAGGCAAGATCCTGCTCACCCAGCCGATGCTGTTCACCGCCACCGAGACGGCCGAGATCGGCTGCGAGCTCGGCACCACCGTGGTTCCTGACACCTCGCCAAAGGACAGCCGCTTCACCGGCGAGATCAAGTGGGTCGAGCTCTCCGTCGGCGCCGACGACCACAGCCACCTGATCGACCCGGACGACATGATCCAGATGCTGATGTCGAAGCAGTAGCGCTTCTCACGGCTCGACGATGTTGAACCAGAGGTCGAATTCGTCGAGCAGGCCCAACAGCGAGTCCAGCGGCGCGATCTCGGGGGTGACTGAGATCTCGCCGCTGTTGGCCTCGTCGTCGAGCGTCGTTTCGCCGAGGATGAACCTGTTGAGAGCTGGACGGGTGAGCGTGATCGTCGCGTCGGCGCGATCGTCGATGCGCCCGATGACATGGCTCAGGGTGCCATTGGAGAGACGCAGCAGCACCTGCTCGCCGGTGTCGGTGAACACCCAATTCAGTGTCACGTCGGTCCCGCTCGCCTTTTCGCCGTTCAGTCGTACGCCGAGGTAGTTGAAGAACAGGTCGAGGCTCATCGCCTTGATGCTGTCCGCGGAGGCGCTCGACGGAAGCTTGACGCTCGGCGTGCCGTGGCGCAGCTCCTGCGCACCCGTCAGGTACAGGTTGCGCCAGGTCCCGGCCTCGGACTGGTAGCCGAGCTGCTCGAGCGTGTCCGCCTGCAGCTCGCGCGCCGCCGTGTTGCCGGGCTCGGCGAAGACGACGTGGTTGACGACCTCGGCGACCCAGCGATACTCGCCGCGGTCGTACGCGGCTCGCGCCTTCTCCAGCACCGCATCGGCGCCGCCCATGAACTCGAGGTAGCGCTTGGCGCTCGCTTCCGGCGGCAGCGGGTAAAGCGTCGCCGGGTTGCCGTCGAACCAGCCGAGGTACTTCACGTACGTCGCCTTGACGTTGTGGTTGAGCGTGCCGTAGTAGCCGCGCAGCGCCCAATGGCGGTCGAGCACCTCGGGCAGCTTCACCATCTCCGCGATCTCGACTGGGCCGAAGCCGTGGTTTGCGAGCCGCAGCGTCTCGTCGTTGATGAAGCCGTAGGCGTCGCGACCCTTGCTCAACAGATCGACGGCACGCTCGGAGCCCCACACCGGCCAGTGGTGCATGCCGTAGAGAACCTCGGTCTTCGCGCCCCAGCGCTCGATGGTCTCGCCCAGGTACTGCGACCACGCATGCGGATCGCGGATCTGCGCGCCCCGCAGCGTGTAGGTGTTGTGCAGCGTGTGGCAGCAGTTCTCCGCCGCCGTCAGCGCGCCGAGCTCCTCGATGAACCAGTGCATCTCCGACGGCGCCTCGGTGTCGGGCGCGAGCATGAATTCAAACGTCAGGCCGTCGATATCGAGCTTCTGACCGGTCTGCGTGATCGTCTCCGTCGGCGCGATCAGCGTGATCGTGCCGAGCGATATCGAGGTGCCAAGGCCGAGGCCGACGTTGCCCTTCTCGTCGAACGGGATCAACGAGCCGTACTGGTAGAGCGCCCGGCGGGTCATCACGTTGCCGGCCATGATGTTCTCCGAGACGGCCGCCTCGAGGAAGCCCTCGGGGGCGATCACGCGGACCTTGCCGGCGGCGACGTCCTCTTCGGAGATGACGCCCTTGACGCCGCCGTAGTGGTCGACGTGGCTGTGCGAGTAGATCACCGCGACGACCGGCTTGCGCGGCCGGTGCTCGAAGTACAGCTCGAGCGCCGCTTCCGAGCACTCGGCGGAGATCAGCGGATCGAACAGGATCAGGCCCGTGTCGCCCTCGACGATCGTGAGGTTCGAGATGTCGTGGTTGCGCACCTGGTACATGCGCTCGACGACCTCGAACAGGCCGCCCTTGGCGCACAGCTGCGACTGACGCCACAGGCTCGGGTTGACCGTCGGCGGGCACGGCTGGCCGTCGCCCACGAACGCGAACTTGTTGGGATCCCAGGTCACGCGGCCGTCCGGCGCGTGCACGACCGAGCCGTTGATGTCAGCGATGTGCCCGCGGGCGGCGTCCTCGAAGTCCTGGCGGTCCTCGAACGGCAACAGGCTCAGCAGCTCGTCGTTGACGGTCTTTGTGAACTCGCTCGCATCCTTCCTTTCTGCCATCGCTCCTCCTCGTGCTCAAACGTCATGCGGCCACGGCAGGCATGCCGTCGGCCGAGTCGTCCGAGGATCGATTCCCCGCCGCCGACGCACATCGCCTCGATCGGGTGATCGACGGTGGCTGGGCATTCCGAGCAGGTGCTGGGCGATTTGGTTGAGCGCGGAGCCAGAGAGCATTGCTCCGGAGTGCTACTCTTGTAAAATGGCAATCGGCAACGGCCTGCGAACCGCGGAGCGGGCATCGCACACGCGCAGTCGCATCCTCGACGCGGCGCTCGCGTGCTTCAACGAGTCGGGCTACGAGCAGGCCACGATCGCCCGCATCCGCGAGCGCAGCGGGGTCTCGAACGGGGCCCTGTTCCACTACTTCGCGAGCAAGGAGGCGATCGCCGGTGCGCTGCACGTGGACGCGATCATGTCCTTCCAGCAGGGCCTTTGGGAACTGCTGGGACGCCAGCCACGCTCGCTTCGCGCAGCGGTCCGCGGCTCGATCTCCCACCAGCTCGAGTGGATCGAAGAGAATGAGGATCGCGCGCGGTTCCTTTACATGCGCGGAGACCTCGACTGGGACTCCCCCGCCGGAGCGCAACTGGTCGAGCTCAACCGCAACCTCGCGCAGGCCTACCGCGATTGGATGGCCCCGCTCCTCGACAGGGGCGAGATCCGCCCGATGTCGATGTTGATGATCACCGCGATCGTGAGCGGCCCCGTGCACGCGATCGCGCGACGGTGGCTCGCCGGCCACCTCGGCTCATCGCTCCACGGGTATCGCGATGAGCTGGCGGATGCCGCCTGCGCGGCACTCACCGGAACGCCAGCCATCTCGCGCAGCCGCCCCCGCTCGCTCGCGCGCCGCGGTCGCATCCGCCTCGAGCTCGTGGGCGACGATGGCAGCGTCGTCGCGGACGGCGAAGCCACGGCAGAGCTCCTGCCCGCGGGCGCGGGGATGCTGGCGTGAGCGCCGCCGTCGGCGTCGAGCACGTGGGGGAGGTCAGCGTGTTGAGCCTCAGCGCTCCGGAGGGCCGGTTCAACCCGACGAGCCTCAGCGCGATCGCGGCGGTCCTCGACGAGCTCGAAGGCAGCGACGCCCCGGGCGGGCTCGTCATCACCGGCGAAGGCAAGTTCTTCTCGAACGGTCTCGACCTCGACTGGATGGGAACGGCACCGCCGGGCGGCGCGGCGCAGGTGCTGAACGGCCTGCACGCACTGCTCGCGCGCCTGCTCGTCTTTCCCACCGCGACGGTCGCATCGATCAACGGCCACGCCTTCGCGGCCGGCGCGATGCTCGCGCTCGCGTGCGACGCGCGCGTGATGCGCGAGGACCGCGGCTACTTCTGTGTCCCCGAGGTCGACCTCGGCCTCCCCTTCACACCGGGGATGACGGCCTTGCTGAAGGCGCGCCTGTCGCCGGCCACCGCCCACGAGGCGATGGTCACCGGTCGTCGCTACGGCGCCCCGGAGGCGCTCGCCGCCGGCATCGTCGAGGCGGCCGCGCCGTCCGAGCTCGTGCTCGAGGCGGCGGTGGCACGCGCGGCCGCGCTCACGGGCAAGCCGCGTGCGACGGTCGCGGCGATCAAGCGCGGCCTCTACGCAGACGCTGTCGCCGCGCTCGAAGAGCCCGCGGCGCTGCCCGACACGTGAGCGGGGAGCCCTACGTCGATCTCGAGCGTCAGGCCGAGATGCTCATACGCTCGCAATGACGGCGGCGACGCCCGCGCCCGCGCTCACGCGCTCAGAGCGCTGATCGCGTCGCCGATCAGCTTCGCGCCGATGATCAGGCAGAGCACCGCCATGATCGTCGCGTTCTCGCGTGCCATCCAGCCACGGAGGCTCTCGAGGATGCCCGCCGCCCGGTCACGCATCAGAAAGTAGATGCCGACCGGGATGCCCGGGCCGAGCGTCCCCAGCAGCACGAACACGGCCAGCGCGACGGCCTGGTCGCCGGTGCTCACCCCCGTCTGAGCGATCGCCGCGGCGGCGCCGACGACCAGGATCAGGTTCTTCGGGTTGAGCGCCGAGAGAAGGACCCCCATCCCGGCCGCCTTTGGCGCCTTGAACGTGTCTCCTCAGGCGAGCCGCTGCTGCTGGCTTCCGCGCCACTGGCGGCGAGCAGCAGGATCGTCCCGGCTGCTGCCAGCCCGACGATCCATCCGGCGATGAACGCCGGGCCGTTGATGCGACCGTCCGGCGTTGCCAGCATCAACACAACGGCGATGATCGGCACCGGGCTGAGCGCCACGCCCACACCAAATGACAGGACCTGCCCGATCGCTTCACCCACGGGTCGCGAAATCTACTCGCCGGGCGAGGAGCGACCATCATCCAATCGGGATGAGCTGGCTGTTTCCCTCGTTGCACGGCTATCGCCGCGGCTGGCTGCGCGGGGATCTGATCGCGGGGCTGACGGTCTGGGCCGTGCTCGTGCCCGAGGCGCTTGCGTACGCCTCGATCGCCGGAGTGTCGCCGGTCGTCGGGCTGTATGCGGCACCGGGTGCGCTGATTCTCTACGCCGCGCTCGGCAGCTCGCGCCAGCTGATAGTCGGCCCGATGTCCGCCACCGCGGCGCTGTCGGCGGCCACCGTCGCCGCGCTCGTGCCCCTCGGCAGCGATCGCTTCGTGGCGATGACCGCCGCGCTGGCGATCACGACCGGTCTCGCCGCGCTGCTGGCCGGCCTCTTGCGTTTGGGGTTCCTCGCGAGCTTCATCTCCGAGCCGGTCATCAAGGGCTTCATCGTCGGGCTGGCGCTGACGATCATCATCGGTCAGGTCCCGAAGCTGTTCGGCATCAAGAAGGGCACCGGCGACTTCTTCCAGCAGCTCTGGCACGTGGTCGCCCACCTCGGCGACACGCAGGGCACCACGCTGCTGGTCGGTGCTCTCTCGCTCGCGGTCATCCTCGCGCTCCGGCGCCTCGCGCCCGTCGTCCCCGGCTCGCTCGCGGCGGTGCTGCTCGGCATCGCGGCCGTGAAGCTCTTGCACCTCGACGATCACGGCGTCTCGATCGTCGGGCCGATCAAGAGCGGCCTGCCCACGCTCGGCACCCCCAACGTCCACCTGAAGGACTTTGGCACGCTCGTCGCCGGCGGCATCGGCGTGATGCTCGTGGGGTTCGCCGAGGGCCTCGGGGCGGCCAAGACCTACGCCGCACGCGAGCACTACGAGATCGACGCCAACCGCGAGCTGCTCGGGCTCGGCGGCGCGAATATCGCCGCCGGACTCTCGAGCGGCATGGTCGTAAACGGCAGTCTCTCCAAGACCGCCGTCAACGGATCGGCGGGAGGACGGACCCAGCTCTCCGGCCTGATCGTCGCGGCGCTGACGATCCTCACGCTGCTGGCGCTCACCGGCCTGTTCGAAGACCTCCCTGAGGCCACGCTCGCCGCGATCGTGATCGCCGCCGTCATCGAGCTCGTCGACTACCGAGCGCTGATCGATCTCTACCGCGCTCACACCGAGCGCCTCGGACACGAGTTCGGGTTCGCGTCGCGTCCCGACTTCATCGCCGCGATCGCCGCGCTCCTCGGGGTGACCGTCTTCGACACGCTGCCGGGCCTGTTCATCGGCATCGGCATCTCGCTGCTGCTGCTGATCTACCGCGCGTCGCGTCCCTACGTCGCGACGCTCGGACGCGAGCCCGGCCCCGAGGGCCGCTACAGCGACATCGACCGTCACCCCGACAACGAGCTGCCGCCGCACGTCGCCGTGCTGCGCATCGAGAGCAGCTTGTACTTCGCCAACGCCGACGCGATCCGCGCCCGGATCGTGCACGCCGCCGAAGTGGATGGCATCACCGCCGTGGTCATCGACGCGGAGACGATCCCCTTCGTCGATGTCACCGCCGCACGGATGCTGGCCGCCCTCGCGGAGGACCTCGACCGCCGCAAGGTGCGTCTGCTCCTGGCACGCGACGTCGGGCAGGTTCGCGACGTCCTGCAAAGCGTCATCGACGACCGTGCGATCACCCACGTCTACCCGACCGTCCGCGCCGCGGTGGCCGCAGCACAGGAGGCGACCTAGCAGCGGGCTTCAGGGCTCGCGGCTCGCGCCGAGATAGTCCTCGTCGCTGACGTGCTCGCCCCACGTGACGGCGTTGCCGTGCTCGTCCGCCTGCTGCATCGCGAGGTGGGTCATGAGGCGGTCGGGGGCGGCGCCGTGCCAATGGCGCTCGCCGGGCTCGAAGAACACCCGGTCACCCGGCCGGATCTCCTCGACTGGGCCGCCGCTGCGCTGGCATCGGCCGACGCCTTCGGTCACGTAGATCGTTTGGCCATTGGGGTGGGTGTGCCACGCGGTCCGCGCGCCGGGAGTGAAGTGGACGCTCGCGGCTTGCACGCGCGAGGGCCCTGACGGAGCTGCGACCGCCTCGATGTAAACGGCGCCGCTGAACCAGTCATCTGGCCCGGGCGTGGTCTCGATCGAGCTTCTGGTGATCTGCACGCGTCTATCGTAGGCCCGCTCGCGCTCACGGTGCGCTCGGTTGGGGCCGATGAACACCGACGATGGGACTGGTCGGCAGCGAAACCGAGCGCCACCGCGCGAACGCCGGGGAGCCACCGGACGCGCGCACCGACCCGAGCATGCTGCGCGTCGCACGCCAGCCGATCCTCGACCCACACATGCGTCTGCTCGGCTACGAGCTGTTGTTCCGCGAGCCGCCCGCTGAGCACGCCGAAGTCCACGACGATCGCGCGGCGACGGCGACGGTGATCGTCGACGGACTGTTCGACGTGGGCCTGTTCGACCTCGTCGGCGGGACGCTCGCCTATCTGAACGTCTCGCGCGAGTTCCTGCTCAACTTCCGCCCGCTGCCGTTGCCGGCGCAACACGTGGTGCTCGAGCTGCTCGAGGACCAGCAGGTCGACGACGAGCTGCTCGAGGTGCTGGGGGAGCTGGTCGCTGCGGGCTTCGCGATCGCGCTCGATGACTTCCGCATGACCCCAGCCACCGAACGGCTGCTCGACTATGCGCAGATCGTCAAGCTCGACGTGCTCGAGCACACGGCCGCGGGCCTCGAGGAGCTCGTCGCCCGCCTGCGCGCAGAGCGCCCATCGCTGAGCCTGATCGCCGAGAAGGTGGAGAGCCGCGAGGTCTTCGAACAGTGCCTCGCGCTCGGCGTCCAGGGCTTCCAGGGGTACTTCTTCGCGAAACCATCGCTCGTCCAGCGCTCGCGGCTGCCGTCGCAGGGCTTCACCGCGCTGGGTGCGATCGCGGACATGAGCGCCACCGAGGACTTCGACGAGCTGAACCGCATCATCACGCGCGACGCCGGGCTCAGCATGCGCCTGCTGCGCTACGCCAACTCGGCATACGTGGCGCTGCCGCGGCGCGTCAGCTCCGTGCACGAGGGCCTCACGTGGCTCGGCGCGAGCACGGTGCGCCGCTTCGGGATGATGGTCGCGCTCGCGAGCGCCCGCGACGTCCCCGATGTGCTGCTCGTGACCGCGCTCGTGCGCGCCAACATGTGCCAGATCGTCTCGGGCGCCGGCCAGGGCCCGGTGGGGGACTCATACTTCACCGTCGGCCTGTTCTCCGTCGCGGACGCGCTCGCCGACGCGCCGATGCCCGACGTGATCGAGCAGCTTCCGTTCCGCGAGGACGTCGCCTCAGCGCTGCTGCGCGGCAGCGGCGATCTCGGCACGACGCTGACCGAAGTGATCGCCTACGAGCGCGGTGACTTCGACGCCGCCGGCGAGCTGATCCGCCGCTACCCCAACATCCAGCAGATCTACCGCGAGTCCGCCATTTGGGCCGACCTCAGCATCAGAGGGCTGATCTGAGCGGGTCACCCGACGTGCTGCTCGAGCCACAGCTCCAGCAGCCCGACCTGCCACAGCTTGTTGCCTTCGAGCGTGGTCAGGTGCTCGTTCGGGTCAGCCAGCAACATCTGTACGTAGTCCGGATCGAACACCGCGCGGCGCGCGACACGCTCGCTGGTGAGCGCGTCGTGTACGAGGGCGAGTACCTCGCCCTCCAGGTGTGACAGCGCCGGTACCGGGAAGTAGCCCTTGGGTCGGTCGATCACCGCATCGGGGAGCAACCCGCGTGAGATCCGCTTGAGGATGCCCTTGCCGCCGTGTGCGAGCTTCAGCTCTACCGGGCAGTCCGCCGCCAGCTCGACGAGCTCGTGGTCGAGGAACGGCGTGCGCGCCTCCAGTCCCCAGGCCATCGTCATGTTGTCCACGCGCTTGACCGGATCGTCGATCAGCATCACCTCGCGATCCAGCCGCAGCGCCCGATCCAGTGGCGTGCTCGCTCCGGCGGTGGCGAACGAGCGCTCGACGAGGGCGCGCGACGGGTCGGTGCCGAGGCGCAGCCGCGAATCCACCATCGCGCTGGCCTCGGCGTGCGAGCGGTCGACGAACTCGCCGATGTACTCCTCGCTGCCGCTGCCGAGCGCCTCGGCGAGCGGTGGATACCACGAGTAGCCCGCGAAGACCTCGTCGGCTCCCTGACCCGATTGCACGACCTTGACGTGACGCGAGACCTCCTCGCTGAGCAGGTGAAAGGCGACACAGTCGTGGGAGATCATCGGCTCGCTCATCGCCGCGATCGACGCGTCGATCGACGGCAGCAGGCGGGCGGAGTCAACCTCGATTCGCTGATGCTCGGTGCCGAACTCGCTCGCCACGAGGTCGGAGTAGGCGAACTCATCGCCGCGCTTGCCGCCTGCGTCGGCGAACCCGATCGAGAACGTCTGCAGCCCCGTCTGTCCTTCGTCGGCGAGCAGAGCGACGATCAGGCTCGAGTCGAGGCCTCCGGACAGCAGCACGCCGACGGGAACGTCGGCGACCATCCGCCGCCGCACCGCGGTGCGCAGCGCCGTCAGCGTCAGCTCCTCCCACTCGGCGGCGGAGCCGGCACGCTCGGTGTCCGTGGCCGAGGACCAGTAGCTGCGCTCGCGGCACGTGCCATCGGGCTCGATCCTCATCAGCGTCGCGGGCGCCAGCTTGCGCACGCCCCGCAGGATCGTGCGCGGCGCCGGCACGACCGAATGGAAGCTCAGGTAGTGGTGGAGCGCGATCGGGTCGATGTCGGTGTCGATTGCACCGCCCCCGGCGAGCAGTGCCGGCAGCGTCGAGGCGAAGCGGATCGCACCGTCCACCTCGGCGAGGTACAGCGGCTTGATCCCCAGCCGGTCGCGTCCCAGCACCACGCGCCCGGACGCCTGCTCGACGATCGCAAACGCGAACATTCCGATCAGGTGGTCGGCAAAGCGCTCGGCGCCCCAGTGGTGAAACGCCTTCAAGATCACCTCGGTGTCCGAGCTCGAGCGGAACGCGTAGCCGGCGGCGGCCAGCTCGTCGCGGAGTTCGCGGTGGTTGTAGATGCAGCCGTTGAACACGATCGCGAGGCCCAGATCCGGGTCGAGCATCGGCTGATCGCCCCGCGGGCTCAGGTCGATGATCTTCAGGCGCCGGTGCACGAGCGCAACGCCGGACTGGTGCCAGGCGCCGGCGCCGTCCGGGCCACGGGGCGCGAGTGCGTCAGCGACGCGCGCGAGCGCATCGAGGTCGGGGGCGCGGTTCCACGCGACCTCACCACCCAGCCCGCACATCAGAAGGACGCGGCTAGAGCCTCGACCAGTCCGCCGAGGCCACCCGCTTCGCGCGCGCGTTCGCGCTGTCGCTCGGCCGCTGGTCGCACGCTCAGCTCCCACGCGCGCTCGAGCTCCTCGCGACAGCCCAAATCCTCAGCGTCCGGTGCGCACGAATCGAGGGTCCGGGCGAGTACGTCGTGCGGCGGAGAGCTGCCCTTCCAGAACAGGATCCAGGAACTGCGCCCCCATGCCATCGCGGGCCGCCAGAAAGCGGTTCTCGGCGAGCAGCTCCGCGCTCCCCTGAGAGACGCCTGGGCCGTCCTTCGCGGTGGCTTCCATGTGTACGAGCGACTGCACGAGCGCGACCAGCCCCACCGAATCCTCAACCGTCGTCTGTGCGTCCATGATACGCACCTCCACCGTTCCCCAGCGCGGCTGCAGGCGCACGTCCCACCACAGGAACGTCGGCTCCGGGAACGCCCCACAGCGCAGCAGCAGGTCGATGCTCTCGACATATTCGTCGTAGTCCGCGAACGCACGCGGGAGTCCCACCCGAGGGAACGCGCCGAACATCGGTGTGCGGGTCGACGCGAGGCCCGTCTCGCGTCCCTGCCAGAAGGGAGAGTTTGCCGACAGAGCCAGCAGCAGCGGCAGGTGTGCACGCAGGCCGTTCATCGCGCGCAGCGCGTCCTCGGGGTCGGGCACGGCGACATGGACGTGCAGGGCGAAGGTCGGCTCGCGGCGCGCCAGCTCACGCAGCGACGCGTACAGCAGCTGGTAGCGCTCGCCTCCGGAGATCCGCGTCTCCTGCCATACCGTCGTCGGATGCATGCCCGCGGCGGCCGCACGCAGGCCTCTGGAGAGCAGCTCGCTGCGCAGCTCGCCGCGCAGCGTCGCCAGCTCCTCGATCGCGTCGGAGACGCTGTCGTGTACGCCGGTGCGCAGCTCGATTGCCGAGCTGTGTGTCTCCGCATCGACGTGATCGGCGAGGTGCGGCGCGAGCGTCGGCAGGACACTGTCGACCCAGGGCGCGAGCGCGTAGTCGTTCGCGTGCAGCAGCATCACCTCCTCCTCGATCCCAACGGTCCATGGTCGGCGACTCGAGGGAGCCGGCCATTGGCCCCACGCGGGGCGCGGGCGTCGCTCCAGCGGGCTCACCGCTCAGGCCGCGCGTCGCGTGGATTCTGCGCGCGGGGTCGAGCGCTCGCGCGCTTGCGCCGCCGCCACCAGGCGCTCGAACAGCGCGAGCTGCGCTGGGTCCTCGACGAGCGTCTCGGCGTGCCATTGGACCCCGAGCAGAAGCGTTTTGCCGCGTCCTTCGATGCCCTCGATGACACCATCCTCCGCCCACGCGGTCCCGTGCAGACCGCGTCCGAGCTGCGCGACCCCCTGGTGGTGGAACGAGTTGACGGCGAGCAGGCGCGCCCCGAGGACCCGAGCCAAGCCGCTGCGGGCGGCGACCCGCACATTGTGTGTGGCGACGCTCCCTGGCTCCTGCTGGCGGTGGCTGACGGAGCCGTCGGTGATGTTCGGCAGGTGCTGGTGGAGTGTGCCACCGCGCGCCACGTTCAGCGCCTGCGCGCCGCGGCAGATGCCGAGGATCGGCAGCCCGCGGGCGTCTGCCTGCCGCGCGAGCTGCACTTCGAAGGCATCGAGCTGGGGCTCGGTTGGTCCGAGCTCGGCGTCGGCGGCCTGTCCGTAGGTGCCCGGGTCGAGGTCAGGCCCGCCCGAGAGCAGCACGCCGCTGAGGCGGTCGAGCAGCGGCGCGATTCGCTCGAGCTCGAGCGGCGGCAGCACAACGGGCAGTCCGCCGGCGCGCTCCACCGCGCGTAGGTAGGACATCCCGAGCGCCATCTCCACGCGCGGCGGCTCGCCGTGGCGCGCGCGGCGCACCTCGCCGCCGAGGCGCACCTCCGAGGTTGTCACGCCGATCAGCGGCAGGCTCATGCGAGCACCCAGGTGTCCTTGGCGCCGCCGCGCTGCGAGGAGTTGACGACGAGCGAGCCGCGCTCGAGCGCGACACGCGTGAGCCCGCCCGGAAAGACCTCGACGCGCTCGCCGATCGCAAACGTGAAGGGGCGCAGGTCGACGTGGCGCGGCTCGAGCTCGTCACCGCAGACGGTCGGCTGGCGCGACAGCTGCACGGTCTCCTGAACGATGAACTGCTCGGGCGCCGCTCGCAGCTCGCGCGAGACGTTCTCGAGCGTCTCGCGATCAGCGCGCGGTCCCACGACCACGCCGACGCCGCCGTGTCCGCTGCGCGGCTTGATCACCAGCTCGTCGATGCGCTCTAGGGCCATCGCGAGCACGTCGGGCTGTGAGAGGTCGTGCGTCGGCACCGACGCCAGCAGTGGGTCCTCGCCAAGGTAGAAGCGCACCATCTCCTCCACGTAGCTGTGCACGAGCTTGTCATCCGCGACCCCCGTGCCGAAGCTGTTGACGCACGCCAGGGTCTGCGCCTCGAGCGGGGGAAGCAGTGTGTGCGCGAGCGTAGTGCGCGCACCGGCGGCGTCGAACAGCCGATCCTCATCCGTGCGCCGGTAGACCACGTCGACGGCGCGCACGCCATCGTCGGTGCGCGCGAACAGTCGCTTCGAGCGGACGCTCAGATCCCGCGGGCGCACGAGCGGCAGTCCAAGTCGCTTGGCGATCGCACCGTGCTCGTAGAAGGCCGAGTTGGAGGGGCCGTCGGTGAGCACGACGATCGAAGGGTGCTCACCGGCATCGGTGGGGGCGGCTGCCCGCAGCGACTCGCCGAGCCAGCGGTACGCGGGCTCGAGCGAGCGCACGCGCATGCCGTCAGGGACCGACAGGTGCCCGCTGAGCGCGTCACGCGCCGCGACCGCATAGGCGATCCCGGACGGCGTGCGCACGTTGTCCTCGAGCACCACGAACGGCCCGTCGCCGTCGCAGACGACGTCGAGTCCCGCGATCGCGATCCAACGCCCGGCGGCCGGGGGCAGCTGCGCCATTCGCGGCTCGAAGAACTCCGCGCTCTCGATTGCCGACCACGGCACGCGCCCGGCCGCGACGATGCGCCGCTCGCCGTAGACGTCGGCGACGAAGCACTCGAGTGCCCGTGCGCGCTGCGTCAGGCCGCCAGCCAGCTGATTCCACTGATCGCGTTCGATCAGTCGCGGCACGGGGTCGACGACGAACGCCGCCACGCCGCCACCGTCCGCCGCTCCGAATGTCACCCTGCGCTCGCGCAGGTCCTCTGTCAGCGAGTGCGACAGTGCACGCAGGTCACGCTCGTCCAGCTCGGCGAGCAGGCGTGCGAACGCGTGCTGGGGCTCGAAAGTCGCCATCTGGCCAAACTACCCGCAAAATGCGGGCTGGAATATGGCCAGACGGCCAAGCGGAACGCCCGCCCGGTGGGCCGTTGTGCAGTGGCGCACAGACAGCCGGCTACGCGTTGGTCCTCGTCCCCAGCGCGAAGCGCGTGGCTGTGAGCTCCTCCGAGACGTCCCACAGCCGGCTGGCGACCTCGGCGTCCTTCGCGGTGGTGGAGCGGCCCACGAGCTTGGCTGCGCCGCGTTGCTCCATGAAGCCCCCAGGCCCGGCGTAGCTGTCGCCGGGGATGTCTTCGAGCGCGGCGTAGAGCGTCGGCAGCGCGCCGCCGTTCTCGTCCTGTGCGAGCAGGCGGTTGCCGACGCTGCTGAGCAGGTCGAGCGCGCGGCGCCCGCTGTGGAACTGCAGGTTGGTGGCCGCGTAGCCGGGGTGGGCAGCCGTGGCGAGCACCGTCGAGCCGGCGGCGTTCAGCCGTCGCTGCAGCTCGGAGGTGAACAGCAGGTTGGCCAGCTTCGACTGGCTGTACGCGCGCCAGCCGCTGTAGCGCTTGCGCTCCCAGTTCAGATCGTCGAAGTCGATGCGCCCGGAGCGGTGTGCCATCGAGGACACGGTCACGACGCGCCCGCTGACCTGGTCGAGCAGCAGGTTGGTGAGCGCGAAGTGGCCGAGGTGGTTGGTCCCGAACTGCAGCTCGAAGCCCTCGGCGGTGCGGCTCAGCGGCGGGATCATGACGCCGGCGTTGTTGATCAGCAGGTCGATCTCGCCGTCCCAACCGGCGGCGAACTCGCGCACGGAATCGAGGCGCGCGAGGTCGAGCTCGCGGACCTCGGTCTCGCCGGGCATGTCCGCCGCGGCAGCGCGGCCCTTGTCGGTGTTGCGTACGGCGAGGGTGACGCGCGCGCCCGCGCCCGCCAGCCGGTGCGCAGCAGCGCGGCCGATGCCGCTGTTGGCACCGGTCACGATCACGTTGCGCCCGGTCAGGTCTGGGAGTTGATTGCTGCTTGAAGTAGTCATGGGCAACAATGTAGACCCGAGCTCGCGCGCGAGGTCGGCGTCAGCCACGGAGCGTCGAAGCGGGCCAGCTCGACGGCCTGCTCGCTGACGCGATCGCCCACTTCCTGCGCGGCTCGCGCGAGCCCATGCGGACCTAGGCAGTCGGGCTGGCGCTGCGCGCGGCGCTCGCGGCGAGATGCGGCGCGAGCCATGCTTGCAGCTGCGCGAGCGACGCCGCGCCGACGAGCCGGTCTGCCTCGGACCCGTCGCGAATCACGACCAGCAGCGGTATCCCCTGGACGCCGAAGCGCGCGGCGATCGCGGGTGCCTCATCGACGTTCAGCTTCACGACCTTCAGCCGCCCGGCGTTCTCCTGGCCGAGGCGCTCGACGAGCGGCGAGACCATCCTGCACGGCCCGCACCACGGCGCCCAGAAGTCCACCAGGACCGGCACCGAGGAGGTGACCTCCTGATCGAAGGTGTGAGCGCTGGCTTCCACGCCCCACGGCAGCGGCGTGTGGCAGACGCTGCATTGCGGTACGCCGCTGGGCGTCGCTCGAACGCGGTTCTTGGTGGCGCAGTCGGGGCACACCACGACCGTGGGAGAGCTCGTCATCGCTCTTAGAGCTTAGGACGCTCGAGCAGGCGATCAACCACGCCCGGATGCCGGCGTGGCCGGCGCTTGAAGCCGGCCGGCGGCGCCCTAGAGCAAGCATCGAGATGTGCGTGCGCGACCGAGAGGAGCTGACATGGCTAAGGCGGTAGGCATCGATCTGGGCACCACCAACTCGGTGGTCGCAGCGACCCTCGAGGGTGGCCACGCGGAGGTCATTCCAAACGCGGAGGGCGCGCGTGTGACGCCGTCGGAGGTCGCGTTCACGGAGGACGGCCAGCGGTTGGTCGGGCAGGTCGCCAAGCGCCAGGCGATCCTCAACCCGGAGGCCACGATCTACTCGGCCAAGCGATTCATCGGCCGGCGCTGGGGCGAAGTCGACGAGGAGGCCAAGATCGTCTCCTACAAGGTCGTCAAAGGTCCCAACGACGCTGTCCGCTTCGAAATTCGCGGCAAGGAGTATGCGCCCGAGGAGGTCTCCTCACTGGTCCTGCGAAAGCTGGCCGAGGACGCCGCAAAATTCCTCGGTGAGAAAGTCACCGAGGCCGTCATCACCGTGCCCGCGTACTTCAACGACGCACAGCGACAGGCGACGAAGGACGCGGGAGCGATCGCCGGCCTCGAGGTTCTGCGGATCATCAACGAGCCGACCGCCGCGGCGCTCGCCTACGGCATGGACAAGAAGGGCCAGGAGACGGTGCTGGTGTTCGATCTCGGTGGCGGCACCTTCGACGTGTCGCTGCTCGACGTCGGCGACGGCGTGGTGGAGGTCCGCTCGACGAGCGGCGACGGACATCTCGGAGGCGACGACTTCGACAAACGCATCGTCGATTGGCTCGCCGACGGGTTCAAGCGCGACCAGGGCATCGACCTGCGCACCGACCCGCAGGCGCTGCAGCGACTGTACGAGGCCGCCGAGCGCGCCAAGGTCGAACTTTCGAGCACGACCCAGACGCAGATAAACCTGCCGTTCGTCACAGCCGACGCGTCGGGCCCGAAGCACCTCAACACGTCGCTGACGCGCTCGACCTTCGACGAGCTGACCAAGGACCTGGTCGATCGCTGCCGGGCACCGGTTGAACAGGCGCTCGCCGACGCGAAGCTGACGGCCGGCGACATCGACGAGGTGATTCTCGTCGGAGGCTCCACACGCATCCCCGCGGTGCAGAGTCTCGTGCGCAGTCTCACGGGCGGCAAGGAGCCGAACATGACCGTCAACCCCGACGAGGTCGTGGCGCTCGGCGCGGCGCTCCAGGCCGGCGTGCTGAAGGGCGAGGTCGACGATGTCGTGCTGCTCGACGTGACGCCGCTGTCGCTCGGTCTGGAGACGCTCGGGGGTGTCAACACACGCGTGATCGAGCGCAACACCACGATCCCGGCGCGGCGAACGGAGACCTTCTCGACCGCGGAGGACAACCAGACCGCGGTCGACGTGTCGGTGCTGCAGGGCGAGCGCGAGCTCGCCTCCGACAACCGCCAGCTCGCGCGCTTCCGCCTGGAGGGCATCAGACCGGCGCCACGCGGACAGCCCCAGGTCGAGGTCACCTTCGACCTCGACGCCAACGGCATCCTCAACGTCTCCGCCCAGGACAAAGAGACGGGCAAGGAACAGCGGGTCACGATCTCGGAGAGCACCAACCTCGACAAAGCCGAGATCGACCAGATGATCAGCGACGCCGCATCGCATTCCGACGAGGACCGCCGCCGCCGGGAGGAGATCGACGCGCGCAACGAGCTCGATTCGCTGGCCTACCGCGTCGAGCACCTACTGGGCGAACTGCAGGACGGCCTACCCGTCAACGACAAAGCGCGAGCCGAACAGCTGATCGCCGATGCACGTCTGGCGGTGCAGGACCAAGCCGGCCTCGACACGGTGCGTCCGTTGATCGCAGATCTCCAGCAGCTCGTCCATGGCCTGCCCGCCAGCGCCGCCGCACAGGGTGCCGCGCACGGCAACGGCGCGGGTGCCAACGGCCACGAGAACGGAGAGGGACATGGTGGCGCGCCTGGCGAGGCGGAGGACGGGGAGGTCGTGGATGCAGAGTTCACGCGGGACTGACATCGGCGCGGGCCATGACCAGCGGCGGGCCGACGCCGGCGAGCAGCAGTCCGGGCCGCCGGAAAGCGCTGTGTCGCCGCTGCCCGGCGGCGGCGCTGGCGCTGGCGCGGCACTCGGCACCGATGATCTCAACGCGGAGCTGGCGCGGATCGAGGACCGCTACCGGCGAGCTCTCGCCGATCTCGACAACTACCGCAAGCGCGCCTCCCGCGAAGTCGAGCGACGCACGGCGGAGGTCAGGGAGTCGACGATCCTCGACTGGCTCGACGTCGTCGACAGCGTGGAGCGCGCGATACAGATCGAGCCGCAGGGGCCCTGCCGCGAGGGCCTGCAGGCGGTCATGCAGCAGATCGACGCGGTGCTCCAGCGCGAGGGGGTGACGCGGGCGGGAGCGCTCGGTGAGGCATTCGATCCGGCGCGCCACGATGCCGTTGCGACCCGTGCGGGCAACGGCGTCGCGCCGCATACGGTTATGGAGGTCCCGCGCTCCGGGTTCGCGCTCGGCGATCGCGTGATTCGCCCCGCGCAGGTCGTGGTCGCGCGCGCGCCAGAGCACTCCCACTGATGGCAGTCGCATACCAGGACTACTACGAGGCTCTCGGTGTTCCGCGCGATGCCAGCGAGCAGCAGATCCGCAGCGCCTACCGCAAGCTCGCCCGCGAACATCACCCCGACGTCAACAAGGATCCCGGCGCGGAGGACCGCTTCAAGCAGATCTCCGAGGCCTACGAGGTCCTGCGCGACAAGGACAAGCGCGAGCGCTATGACCGCTTCGGCGCCAGCTGGAAAGCCGGCCAGGACGTCTCGGGCGCCGGCGCCGCCAACGGCTTCGAAGAGGCCTTTCGCGGCGGCGACGGATTCTCCGACGTGCGCGTCGACTTCGGCGGCGGCGACTTCAGCGACTTCTTCGAGAGCTTCTTCGGCGGTCAGGGCGCCGGCGCCCGCGGCGGCGGTGGGCGCGCAGGCGCCAACGGCTTCGCGCTCCGCGGCGCCGACCAGGAGGCGACGCTCGAGCTCACGCTCGAGGAAGCCGCGGCGGGCGGCAGGAAGCGGCTGTCGCTGGGGGATGGGCGCGACTTCGAGGTCGACATCCCGCGCGGCGTGCGCGCCGGGCAGCGGATCCGCCTGGCCGGTCAGGGCGGACCGGGCAGCGGTGGCGCCCCGGCCGGCGACCTGTTCCTGCGCGTGCGCGTCAAACGCCATCCGCTGTTCCGTGTCAAAGGCGACGATCTCTACGTCGATCTCCCGGTCTCGCCGTGGGAGGCTGCGCTCGGCGCGGAGGTTCCGGTGAGAACGCTGTCAGGCACGGCACGTGTGCGCGTGCCACCCGACTCCTCGTCGGGTCGGCGGCTGCGTCTGCGCGGCGAGGGACTGCCGAGCGCGGGCGCCGCCGCCGGCGATCTGCACGCGGTGGTCATGGTGCGCGTGCCCAAAAAGCTCGAGCAAGACGAACGCGACCTGTTCGAGCAGCTGGCAGCGACATCGAAATTCGACCCGCGCAAGGAACGCTGATGGCGGATGCGACACGCACTCGCCGTGCGCTGGCGCTCGTGCGCGTGCGCAGCGCCGGCCCGCCGCTCGTGACGCTCGAGTCACTCGCGCGCGAAACCGGCCTGCACCCCGAGGTCATCCGCCGCTTCGTGCAGTTCGGCCTGCTGGCGCCGCGCGGCGGGAGCGCGGCGGCACCGCTGTTCGCCGAGCAGGACGCGCCGCTGCTCGCACGCGCGGCACGACTGCGGCGCGACCTCGGCGTCAACTACGCCGGCGCGGTGCTCGCCAGCGAACTGCTTGCGCGGATCGAAGACCTCGAGCGGCGAGTGCGGGGCTCATGACGCGAGCGCGGCGGTCTCGGGGTCTGCCGAGCGGTCCCCGAGCTCACAGGCGACGCGCATCGTCTCGAGCGCCGTCTGCTCGATCTGGCGAGTGCGCTCGGCGCTTATGCCCAGCTCTTCCCCCAGTTCGCGCAGCGTGCGCTCAGTGCCGCGAAGGCCGTAGCGAGCGTCGATCACGCGTCGCTCGCGCTCGCTCAGGTGGGTGAGCAGACGCGGGATCTCCTCGGCGGCCATCCGCAGCGCCAGCTCGTCGTAGGCTTCCTCCGCGCGCGGGTCGCGGACCGAGTCCCCAAAGGTCGCGCCGCCGGCGCTCTCATCGTCGAGCGGCTCCTCCAGACCGCGAGGGCGCCGGTCGGCGACGCTCAGCCTGTGCAGCTGCTCCAGTGTCAGCTCGCTCTCGGCAGCGAGCTCGCTGACGCTGGGCTCGCGGCTGTTGGCGCGAATGAACACGCGTCGCGCGTCGCGCACGCGTGCGAGTTGGCGCAGCGCACGGTCCGACAGCACCACCGGCCGCGAGAGCTCAGAGACGACCTGCTGCATCGCCTGGCGCACCCACCAGGACGCGTATGCCCAGAAGGGCGTGCCGAGCTCCGGGTCATAGCGCTCGAGCGCGCGCAGCACGCCGGCGACGCCCTCCTGGATCAGCTCCGCGCGATCAACCGCCGGCACATAGGCATAGATCCGCGCGACGCTGCCGATCAACGGCATGAACGACTCGACCAGCCGCGCACGCGCGTGCGGACGGTCGAGCCGGGCCGCGAGCAGCAGTTCTGACTGCGTCTCGTGCATCGGTGCCAGTCGCAGCTGTGGGCGCTTGGGGGGCCTGAGCGGTCCGGGCGCCACGACCTGTCCGGGCGATCTGCGCTGTTCTGCCATGGCCAACCTCACCTCGTAGCGGATGTTGCGCAGATCGCGAGCGCGGGGGGTGATGCGGGCCGACCAGCGCGTTACGGGCGAGACTAGGCTCGGAGTGGGTGCGCTTTCTTGTGGCCTGCGCCGAATCGACGCCGTCTTTGGTGGCTTGTGCACAACAACCCGCGCACTCGCGCGCCGTGACTCGGGGTCGGACCGCTGTTTACACTTCCACGCGTGGCTTCCCTGAGGGAGCTCGTCGAGTCTCCAGCACTCGCGCCGATGATCGGCTACGTGTCCAGACCGCCTACGGACGCTGTCGTCGAGGGCGTGACACTGGTCGAGGACCTGAGGCAGTTCGCCGAGGTCGGCGAGCACCGCATCGTGCTGCTCACACGTGGCGCGTCGACGGCGATCAGCGGCTACCGCTTCGACATCGCGCTGCGGATCGCCCACAGTCGCTCGGTCTCGGCGCTCGTGCTGAGCGCTGCGGACATCTGGCGCATACCGCCGACGGCGACGGCGATCGCCGGCCGCTCCGGAACGGCGATCCTCGGCACGCGCGACGACATCGAGCTGACCGAGCTGGCTCTGGCGATCGGACGCGAGCTCGCGGGGGCGGCGGACGTCGCGCTGCTGCGAGCCCACGCGGCGGTGCGCGCGATCGAGGTTCACCCGCTCGACGGCAGCATCGACTCGCTGCTCGCCCACGTCGGCGCTGCCCTCGGCGCACCGATCTCGATGGTGGCCTCGGAGCCGCACGACCGTCCGCGCCGCGCGGTGCTCGTCTATGGCCAGACGGAGGCATGGGTGACGGCGCCGGCGCGGGAGGGCGACGCGGAGATGAGCGTGGAGATCGTGCTGCACGCGTTGGCGGCGGCCGTCGGTGAGGCAATGACGCGCGCGCGGCGCTCGCAGGAGCTGCCGACGCAGTCGCGCGAGGAGGTGCTCACCGATCTGCTGGCCGCCCCGACCAAGGCGAGAGATCCGATCGTTCTGCGAGCGCGCGGGCTCGGGCTGCCGATCGACGGCTGGCACGTTGCCGTGAGGCTCGACTTCGAGGGGCTCACCGATCCCCAGCCCGGCCACGAGCTGGACCGCTACCGGGCTCGCGTCCGCTTCGGTGTCTCGGCGCTGCAGGTCGCGCGCGCCGGCGGCGAAACGTGGCACCTGGCACGCACCGGCGAGGCCTTCGTGCTGGTCAACAGCTTGCGCAACGATCCCGGCCCCGCCGCCTCGGGTCGGGTGGCGGGCGGCATGGACGAGGTCCTCGCCGCGACCCGCGGCATGCTGCCCGACGTCGTGATCCGCTGCGGCGTCGGCACCGCGCGCGCCGGACCCGGGGGACTGGTCGCCTCAGCGGCGGAGGCCAAGGCAGCGGCGATCGCCGCGCGGACCTCGACGCAGGTGGGCAACGCGGTCGCCTTCGACCGGGTCGGCCTGCGGCGTGCGCTGGTCGAGTGGTACGCCTCGGACACCGCGCGCGAAGCCGCCACGTCGGTGCTCCAGCCGCTCACATCGCTCGGCGGTATTCGCGCCGAGCGCCTGATCCAGACGCTGCACGTGTATCTCGACGAGCACGGCTCGCTGACGCGCACCGGCCAGCGCCTGAGCCTCCATCGCAACGCGGTCGCCTACCGCATCCACAGGATCTTCGAGTTGCTTGACGTCGACCAGGAGAACCCCGATGACCTGCTGCTGTTGCAGCTGGCGTGCCGCGCGCGCGAGCTCGACTAGGCCCATCTAGACTCAGGCGCGTGAGCGGGCGACGCGGCGCATAGATGACGAGCGTCCGCGAGGCCGCGTTCGCGCTGCTGCGCGAGCGCGGGATGACCACGATCTTCGGAAACCCCGGCTCGACCGAGCTGGCGATGCTCGGGCCCGCTGCCGGATGACTTTCGCTACGTGCTCGGCCTGCACGAGGCGGTCGCGGTGGGGATGGCCGATGGGTTCGCGCAGGCCAGCGGCAGCGTCGCGCACGTGAACCTGCACACGGCCCCGGGGGTCGGCAACGGCGTCGGCGCGATCTTCAACGCGCGCGCGAACAAGGCGCCGCTGCTCGTGACCGCCGGTCAGCAGGCGCGGTCGCTGATCGACGATGCAGGCGAACCTCGACCAACCGCGACGCCATCGAGGTTCCAAAGCCGCACGTCAAGTGGAGCTACGAGCCGCCGCGCGCCGCCGACGTGCCGTTCGCGCTCGCGCAGGCGATTCACCATGCGGCGCTACCGCCGAAGGGCCCCGCGTTCGTGTCGATCCCGATGGACGACTGGACGCGGGAGATCGAGCCGGTCGACTTCACGACCCAGATCGCGCGTTCGGTCGAGCGGCAGGACACAGCCGCCACAGTCCCAGATCGCGGCGCTCGCGCAGCGACTCGCCGCGGCACGCAGCCCCGTGTTCGTGGCAGGCCCCGAGATCGACGCCAGCGGCGGCTGGGACGCGGCGGTCGAGCTGGTCGAGTCTCAGCGCCTGCCGGTGTGGGCGTCTCCGGCGACCGGCGGCGGGCGCATCGGCTTCCCGGAGAACCATCCCGCCTTCCAGGGGTGCTGCCGCCGGCGGTGGGGCCGCTGGCTCAGACGCTCGCCGGCCACGACCTGGTGCTCGTCGCCGGCTCGTCGGTGTTTCCCTACTACCCGAACATTCCCGGCGACTTCCTGCCGGACGGCGCCGAGCTCGTCGCGATCACGAGCGACCCGGACGAGGCCGCGCGCGCGCCGATGGGCGATGCGATCGTCGCCGACGTCGCGCTCACCCTGCGCGCGCTCGCACGCGAGCTCGCCGCGAGCCAGTCTGACCGCGAGCCGCCGCTCGGCCCCGTCCATACCAGCCGCGATCGAGGCGCCGGCGGCAGCGGCGCAGCTCTCGGGCGGGGAGGTGCACGCGACGCTCGCCGAGCTGTTTCCCGCGGACGGCATCGTCGTGCTCGAGTCGCCGTCGAGCACCGCCGCGCTGCGCAACAGGCTGCGCATCTCGCGACCCGGCTCCTACTACTTCAGCGCCGGCGGCGGCCTCGGCTTCGGGCTGCCCGCGTCGCTGGGCGTGCAGCTGGCCGAGCCGCAGCGCCAGGTCGTGTGCGTGCTCGGCGAGGGCTCGGCGCAGTACGCGATCACCGCGTTCTGGACGGCGGCCGCGTACTCGATCCCGGTGAAGTTCCTCGTGCTGCGCAACAACGAGTACTCGATCCTCAAGTGGTTCGCGACGCTCGAGAACGTGACCGGCGCGCCGGCGCTCGAGCTGCCGCGGCTCGACGTCGCGGCCACCGCGAGCAGCTATGGCGTCCCGTCGGTCACGGTCTCAGAGCGCGAGCAGCTCCGCGACGCGCTTGACGGATGCGTTCGCGCAGGAGGGCCCACGACTCGTCCAGGTCGACGTCGCCCCCGGCATGGCGCTGGTGTGAGGCCGCTTACTCGCCGTCGGGCCAGGTGGCGGCGCCCATGACCCCGTCCCCGTCCTCGGGCTTGGGGCCGCCGACGGCGACGATGTCGAGCCCGTCGGGACCTGCCTCGAAGGCGCGCACCACCTCGGGGGCGACGCGCACGACGTCCCATTGGCGCACGTCGTGGACGTCGTCGTCGAGCAGGATGCGCCCGGACCCGGCGACGACGACGTAGGCCTCCTCCTGCTCGCGGTGGCTGTGAGCCATCGGGCTGCGGAGGTTGGGCTCGTAGCGGAACAGGCTGACCCCGAGATCGCGCGAATCGAGGTGCTTGCGCGCGAACCGCCCTTCGATCCCCGGAGCGCGATCGCCGACGGAGTCCTCGACCTCGAGCAGGTTCACGGTGGCGAATCGGGACATGTGTGTCTCCTTTTGCGGGCGATGGGTGTGCTGCCATGACCACCTTAATGCCTCGCCGCGGGCGTCACACCGCGCCCGCCGCGGCTCTGGCGCGCTCACCGAGTCTGGCGAGCGCCTGCGTCCGGCTGGTGACCTCGAGCTGTGCGTAGATGTTCTGCAGGTGCTTCTCGACGGTGCGTCTGCTGATCCCGAGGCTGACCCCCACCTGGGCGTTCGACGCGCCGCCGACGACGGCGTGCATGATCTCGGCCTGGCGCTCGGAGAGACCCATCGCCTGCGCCTGCGTCGTGAGCTGGTCGTCTCGGGCTGTGCTCAGCACGTCGATCAGCTGCTCGCGCTCGACCAGTCGCCGGTAGCACGCGCGCAGGGGCCTGCGCAGCAGATCGAGCATCGCCACCTCTTCGCGGGTGAAGTCGTGGCGATGGCGGTTGAGGGCGATCCCGACGATCTCGCCGGGAGGAGACGGCAGCACGAACGCGATCTGGTGCTCGACGTCCAGATGCCTGTAGAGCTCGTCGTAGAGCGTCAGCGTGTGCAGGCGCCGTCGCGAGACGAAGTCCGAGAAGCGCAGGGGCTGCCCGTCGCCGGTGCGCGTGTAGTGCGCCACCAGCGGGTTTTCGCCGGCGAGCCGCCCGAACAGCTCCACGCTCTGCTCGGTGAGCCACTCGTCCGGTTCCGATACGACGATCGCGCCGACTCCCGCGATCCCCGGCTTGAGCTCGTTGTAGGAGGCGCTCTCGCACGGGACCAGCTCGCGCGCCAGCTCGAGCACGCCGGTCCGGAACTCTGAGAGCTCGCCGAATTCGACCGCCCGTGCGGTCGCCCCCATGACCTTGTGCAAGGAGGAAGTCGAGAGGCTCTCCATGACGCCCAATCGTAGAGGCGGGGGTGGCTGCGTGTAATTACGTATTGACCTTCCGGCGGGTCGTTTCTAAGGTCGCGGGCCTCGCGCGCCAGGGGGCGCTCTCACCCACCAGCCAGGAGAGAAGGCAAAGTGAACAAAAGAATGTTGCGGGCGACGCTCGTCGCCGCCGGCGTCGTGCTCGCCGTCGCGTCGAGCCTCGCGTCCGCCGTCGTAGCGCAGGCCTCGACCTTGCCCACGCTCACGATCGCGCTGACGAAGTCGTCGATCACGGTCGGTGGGACAACGCAGTCCGGCGCCGTCAACGTCGTCTCGACGGCCACTGGGGTCAAGGAAGGCGCGGCGATCCTGTTCAAGCTGAAGCCCGGCGACACGGTCGCGGAAGTGGAAGCGGTGCTGAAGTCGGGCGCGGGCAAGGACCCCAACAAGGCGACCAAGTACGGCTCGATCGTGTTCGACGCCGAAGTCAATCCCGGCAAGACGAGCGAAGCGCAGACGATCCTCGAACCGGGTGAATACGTCGCGCTCGGCGGTGCCGGGGAAGGCGGGCCGAAGACCAAAGATGCGTTCACGGTGACCGCCGCGAAAGCGCCGGCCGCGCTGCCGGCGGCGCAGGCGACTGAGCGCTCGATCGAGTTCGGCTTCCGCGGGCCGGCGACGCTGCACGACGGCGAGCTGGTCCGTTTTGAAGACGAAGGGTTTCTGGTGCATATGGACATCGCCTTCCCGGCGAAGAGCCTGAGCGACGCGAAGCTGATCGTCAAGGGACTGCTCTCGGGCAAGGAAAAGGGCCTGGAAAAGCTCGTCAGCGCAGAACCGTTCAGCTTCGCCGGGCCGATTTCGCACGAAGCCTTCCAGCAGGAGACGATCACCGCCAAGCCGGGCTGGTATGTGCAGGCGTGCTTCATGGAAACCCAGAACGGCGTTCCTCACACGCGCCTGGGCATGGAGCGAATCATCAAGATCGTCAAGTAGGGGGGCGACCGCTCCGTCGGGGTCCGCAAACGTTGCTGCGGGCCCCGACACGTCGTCGACGCGGGGATCTCGCGCACCCCGCGCGGGGCGTCCCCTCGCCATCGGATATAATGCTTGCTGGCAAGCAAGTAAATTGAGGATGGAGGCGTGCGCGTGGCAGGAGCAGAGCTCGAGGCGGTACCGGAGCTCGATTCGCAGAGCTCGCAGGCAGATGCGAACGAGCGTCTGCGCGCGGCGATCGGCAGGCTGTCGCGGCGGCTGCGCCCGACGCTGGCCGGCTCGGAGCTGACGCCGTCGCAGATATCGGTGCTGTTCACGGTCGTGCGCATGGGCCCGATCAGGCTGTCCGAGCTGGCAGCCGTCGAGAGCGTCAACGCGACGATGCTCTCGCGCATCACCGCGCAGCTGTGCGACGCGGGCCTGATCGCCCGCGCCGCCGACCCGCAGGACAGGCGCTCGGCGTTCGTACGCGCGAGCGCCGCCGGCCGGCGCATGCGCGAGCGGATCCACCGCGAGCGCACGCGCGCGCTGAGTGCGCACGTCGAGCAGCTCGACGAGCACCAGCGCGAGGCGCTGTGGGATGCGCTGCCGGTGCTCGAGGAGCTCGCGCAGCGTCTCGGAGGCGAGCGGCGGTGAAGCGCCTGACGGGCGTCGGGCGAGTGACCTTCGCGGCGCTGGCGATCCCCAACTACCGCCGCTACATCGCCGGACAGTCGGTGTCGCTGATCGGCACCTGGATGCAGATGGCGGCGCAGTCGTGGCTGGTGCTGAGCCTGACCGGCTCGGCCACCACCCTGGGCGTGATCATCGCCTTGCAGACGCTGCCGGTGTTGCTGCTCGGCCCTTACGGCGGCGTGGTCGCCGATCGCGTTGACAAGCGCCGGCTGATGGTGATCCTGCAGGGGGCGATGGGCGTGCAGGCGTTGGTCCTGGGCGTGTTGACGGTGATGGGGGTCGTGCAGCTGTGGGAGATCGGCGTGCTCGCGGCGCTGCTCGGGTTGAACAACGCGTTCGAGAACCCGGCGCGCCAGGCGTTCATGCTCGAGATGGTCGGCAGCGAGAGCCTGCGTAACGCGGTCAGCCTCAACTCCGTGCTCGTCAACGTCGCCCGCGTGATCGGCCCGGCGGTCGCGGGTGTCCTGATCGCGACGGTCGGCGAGGGCCCGTGCTTCCTGCTGAACGCCGCCAGCTTCGTGGCGGTGATCGTCTCGCTGGTGACGCTCGATCGCAGCGCGATCCGTCCAAGCCCGCCGAGTGGCCGGCGCCCGGGACAGCTGCGCGAAGGTCTGCGCTATGTGCGTCGCACCCCCGAGCTCGGTGTGCCGCTGGCGATGATGGCGCTGGTGGGCGCGTTGGCGTACGAGTTCCAGGTGACGCTGCCGGTGATGGCCAAGCAGGGACTGCACGTCGGCGCGACCGGTTATGGCTTCATGACCGCGGCGATGGGTGTGGGCGCCGTCGTCGGCGGCCTGTTCGTGGCGACGAGGGGCAGGACCGGCCTGCCCACGCTGGTGCTCGCGGCGGGCGCGTTCGGTGTGGTGCTCGGGCTGGCGTGCGTGGCCCCGAACCTGCCGACGGAGCTCGTCGCGCTCGCGCTGGCCGGCGGTGCGAGCATCTCGTTCATGGCGACCGGCAACTCGACGCTGCAGCTGAGCGCGGCGCCGGACATGCGCGGGCGTGTGATGTCGCTGTGGTTCGTTGCGTTCCAGGGCTCGACGCCGATCGGCGGCCCGATCGTCGGCTGGGTGATGGCGCAGGCGGGGGCGCGCGCCGGCCTGGGCCTGGGCGGCGCGACGTGCCTGCTGACGGCGCTGCTGGGACTGCTCGTCCTGCGTCACCTGACCGCGGGCCCCGTGCGGGCGGCCTTCGCCGCGGGCGCGCAGTAGCGAGGACGATGGACGAGTGCGAGATATCGATTCGCTGGGCCGCCGGTCCCGATGACCGCCGCGGCGCGCTCGCGCTGAGGGATCTCGTGTTCTGCGAGGAGCAGGGCGTGCCGCGCGAGGAGGAGCTCGACGAGCACGACGAACGGGCCCTGCACGTGGTGGCGCTCGAGCGGCCCTGCGGCAGCGTGATCGGCACGTTGCGGCTGCTGCTCGAGCCGGGCGAGGCCAAGATCGGGCGCGTGGCCGTGGCGCGCGAGTGGCGCCGGCGGGGCGTCGCGCTGCGCATGCTCCAGCTGGCTCTCGAGGAGGCGCGCGAGCAGCGATCGCTGCGGGTGCGTCTGGCCGCACAGCTCGACGCCGTCGCTCTGTATGAGAAGGCCGGCTTCGCGGTCGAGTCCGAGACGTTCGAGGAGGCCGGCATCCAGCACGTGTGGATGGGGCAGCGTCTCAGCAATGGCGATTAAACCGACGGCCGCGTCCTGACGATGGGGTAGTGCCGCGGTGCCGTCGTGCGGTCGGTTAGCATCCAGCGTGAGCTGGCTCGCTCGCCAGGACGCAAGCGAACGCAAGCGGACGAACCAGAACACAACCCGAGCCACGAAGCCGGGCATACCAACAGGCAGTACCGCCGGGACACGCATGCGCGCGCGGACCGGCACGCGACGGTCTGTGAGGAGAGGAGCAGCATGAGCCAAGTCGCAGCCGCCGAGGGCGGGCCAGCCCAGCCTCAGGGCGCGTTCTGGCGGGAGACGCTCGCTCCCTACGCCAAGCCGCATCTCGGGCGCAGCCTGCGCGACCTGGCGACCTCGGTGCTGCCCTACCTGGCGCTGTCGGTCGCGATGTACGCGGCGCTCAAAGTGTCCTATCTGCTGGTGCTGGTGATCGCGATCCCCGCCGCGGGATTCCTGGTGCGGACGTTCATCCTCTTTCACGACTGCTCGCATGGCTCGTTCCTGGCGTCCAGGAGGGCGAACCTGTGGCTCGGCACGGTGCTGGGCCTGTTCGTGTACTCGCCGTTCCTGCGCTGGCGCCACGACCACGCGATCCACCACGCGACCTCCGGCGATCTCGACCGCCGCGGCGGTGGCGACGTGCGCACGCTGACCGTCACCGAATATCAGGCGTTGCCCTCGCGCGCGCGCCTGGGTTACCGGCTGTTTCGCAACCCGCTGGTGATGTTCGGCATCGGACCGATCGTGGCGCTGCTGGTCGGCCCGCGGATCGTCGCCAAATCGGCCCGCCCGCGTATGCGACAGAGCGTCCTCGGCACCAACGTCGCGCTGGCGGTGCTGATCGTGGCGCTGTGCTGGCTGGTCGGCTGGCGCGACTACCTGCTGATCCAGGCTCCCACGCTGCTGCTCGCGGGCTCGGCGGGCATCTGGCTGTTCTACGTCCAGCACCAGTTCGAGGACGCCTACTGGGAGAGCGCCGAGACGTGGACGTACGCGGATGCGGCGCTGCGCGGCAGCTCCTACCTGAAGCTCCCGCGGGTGCTCCAGTTCTTCTCCGGGAACATCGGCCTGCATCACGTCCATCACCTGAGCGCGCGGATTCCCAACTACAACCTGCAGCGCGCGCACGACGAGAACGCCATATTCCACGAGGTGCCGACGCTGTCACTTGGCGACGGCCTGCGTGCGGTGCGGCTGAAGCTCTGGGACGAGAAGGACCGGCGCATGGTGACTTTCGCCGAGGCGCGCCGCGGGGCGCTAATCTAAATGTATGGTTACGCAGGCAGATCGTGCGGCCGAGAAGCGCCGGGCCAAGCTCGAGGACGTTCAGCGTCAGGTTGAGGAAGGGTCGCTGACGATCCGTAAGATGACGGCCGAGGAGAAGAAACGCTTTCCGCCGAAACCTGCGGACCCTCGTCGTAAACGTCGCGGCAGCTGAGCGAAGCGGGGTCCGGTCAGCCTCAGGCCGGTGCCGGTGCCGGCACGGGGACGTGCTCGCCCATCGGCACGCCGGCGGCGGCGTAGGCGGCGGGTGCGTCGAGGGTCTCGGCCTTTAGCAGGGCCTGTGCGAGGCTCTCGAGCTGGTCGCGGTGTTCTTCGAGAAGTTGTGTGACGTCGTGGTGGGCGGCCTCGACGAGCTTGCGTACTTCCTCGTCAACGATTCGTTGGGTCTCTTGGGAGGTCTCGCTGGCGCCTGGGAGGAATGGGCCCTGGGCTTCGTCGGGGAGGACGGTGATCGGGCCGATCGCGGTGCTCATGCCCCAGCGTCCGACCATCTGGCGTGCGATCTGCGTGAGCTGCTGGATGTCTGACTCCGCGCCGGTGGTGATGGCGTCATAGACGACCTCCTCGGCTGTGCGCCCGCCGAGCGCGACCTTGATCTTCGCCTGGAGCTCTTCGAGTGTGTAGGAGACGCGGTCGGTGTCGGGGGTGGAGAGTGTCACCCCGAGCGCCATGCCCCTGGGGATGATCGAGACCTTGCGCACGGGGTCGGCACCGGTGGTGAGCATCCCGACGAGCGCGTGGCCGGACTCGTGGTAGGCGGTGCGCTCGCGGTCGGCTGGGAGCAGCACGATCCCGCGCGGCGCGCCGAGCAGGATCTTCTCGAGTGAGTCGGTGAAGTCGCTCATCGTGACCTTCTCGTGGTTGCGCCGGGCGGCGAGCAGCGCCGCCTCGTTGGCGAGGTTGGCGAGGTCCGCGCCGACCATCCCGGGGGTCGTGGAGGCGAGCGCTTCGAGGTCGACGTCGTCGGCGAGCGGGATCGAGCGCGTGTGGACTTCGAGGATTTCCCGGCGCCCCTTGCGGTCCGGCGGCTGTACCGCGACGCGCCGGTCGAAGCGTCCCGGGCGCAAGAGCGCCGGGTCGAGCACGTCGGGGCGGTTGGTCGCGGCCAGCACGACCACGGCCTGGGAGGATTCGAAGCCGTCCATTTCGGTGAGGATCTGGTCGAGTGTCTGCTCGCGCTCGTCGTTGGCACCCGACACCGCGATCGACCCCTGGCGTGAGCGCCCGATCGCGTCGAGCTCGTCGATGAAGATGATCGACGGCGCCGCCTCCTTGGCCTTCGCGAACAGGTCACGCACGCGCGAGGCGCCGACCCCGACGATCGCCTCGATGAACTCTGAGGCGCTGATCGAGAAGAACGCGGCGTGCGCCTCGCCCGCGACGGCGCGTGCGAGCAGCGTCTTGCCTGTGCCGGGCGCGCCGGACAGCAGCACGCCGTGGGGCATGCGCCCGCCCAGGCGGCTGTAACGGTCGGGGGTGCGCAGGAAGTCGACGATCTCCGACAGTTCGGCCTTGGCCTCGTCGATCCCCGCGACGTCGGCGAAGGTGACACGGATCTTTTCCGGGTCCACCCTGCGCGCCTGGGATTTGCCGAAGTTCCCGAGCCCGCCAAGGCCGCCAGCGCCTTTCGCGGCGCGCCGGGCGAGCAGGATGAACAGCCCCACGATCAAAAGCGTCGGCCCGAACCCGAGCAGGATCTCGGCCAGCACCGACTCGCTCGTGGTCGTCGATTCGGCCTTGATCTGCACCCCCTTTTCCTGCAGCAGCGCCGACAGCTGCGAGCCGTTCCAGAAGCTCGGCACCTGCGTCGCGAACTCCTTCGTCGGCGTGACCTTCTGATCGCCCGCGGGGTAGCGCAGCTTTTCCTTGAACTTGCCCTCGATCGTGTCGCCCTTCGAGGAGATCGTGGCGACCGTGCCGCCCTTGACCTGTTGCAGGAAATACGGGCTGAACGGCACCGTCACCCGCTGTTCGCCCGTAGCGGGCTGGAAGAACAACACCGACAGCACGTTCAAGGCGAGCAGCGCCAGCACGAAATACCAGAACCCGCGCATCCGATGCGGCGGCGGCCCGCTGGGAGTGTGCTCGGGCATCCCCCGCCCGTCGGGAGCCGGCGCCACCGACCAGCCACGCTTATCACGCGGCAGCGGCGGATGCGCCTCAGAGCGGTCGCCGTCTGCGCGAGCGGACGTGTTGGGCGGATCCTCCGGCACCGACCGCATGGTACGCCTCCTCCGGGCTCGGCGTCTGCGGAGGAGAGCTTCGTCAGGGGTGGCGCTTCACCTCCAGCGGACAACGGCGGAGCACCTGGCAGTCAGTTGTCGACCATCGGTCGACCTGCGCCTAACCGTCGGAGCGCCGCACGGCGCGTTGTCAGTATCGGAGGCGGTTCGACTTCTCTCTCGGTCCGGGCCGCCTCACGCTCTTGCACTGCTCGAAGGCTCGCGGCGGCATGGGCAACTCGTTGCACTAGGCATGGACGCATTGCGGTCAGCAGGTGGGTAGCAGCCTCACTGTCCAGCTTGTGCTGGTCTGATGCATGAAAGCTCCCTGGCGCGGCTGTCGCGAATGCAGCCCGCAGAACCTCGTTCCACTCGATCACTTCGTTGTAGGCCTCGACGAGCGTGTTCAGGACCTCGCCGCTCAGGTGTGGAGCCAGCAGAGCTCGATACTCGAGCCACGCACCCCTGGGAAGCTCGATGAACCCACGGGGATCGCCTCCCATACGTTCGAGTCGGTGCGCCGATCGTTCGAGATCCATGACCGTGAGCCTCAGAGCGGCAACGCACCGCTGGTGCTCGGCCCACACTGCATGGCCTTGCGTACGACGATCGCCCACCCTCTGGGCCCCGAGCGTGAAGCTGCCGCCAATGAGTGCGCCAACCAGGCCGACGGCACCGGTAGCGATCTCGGAGGACATCGAGTCAGCATCTTCGCATTTGGACGAGCGACCCGTGATCGCATCGCCCGTGCGCGAGAGATTACGTCGCTGAACAGGCGGGCGGCTGGACCATCTCGGAGACGATCTGTTCGGCCTCGCCGCGGTCGAGTCGCATGTCCTGGCGCAGGAGCTTCCAGACGAGGAGGTCCGTCGCGACGACGATCGCGGTCAGGCGGCGCTCTCGAACACCCTCGCGCAGATCCCGTAGGAGTGGCGCGAAGGTCCTTCCGACCCACTCCCGGTGATAGCTGCGGCCCGCGTCCGTCATCTGGCGAACGGCGGGGAACCGTTCCTCCTGGGACAGCATCCGCAGGATTGCGGGTCCGTGAGCCTCGTAGCGATCGTACAGGACCCTGATGGCCTCTCGCACGTGGCCTACAGGCGCGGCGTCGCGGCTCGCGATCTCCTGCTGGCCCCACCACAGGAAAGCGGCGGTGAACAGCTGATCCTTGGAGCCAAAGGCGGTGTGCAGGGTCTGCGTGCTGACCGCGGCGTCGTTCGCGATCTTGCGCAAGCGGACGTCCTCGTAAGGGCTGATGGCGAAGTGCTGCCAGGCCGCGCTCAGCAGGCGCTCACGGGTCTCAGCCGCGGCCTCGGCGCGGGCCGACATGCGATACGTGCGCTTTTGCGAGTGGGGACCCGACATATTCACTTGATATGGAGTAAGTTCAATATAGCGTGCGCGTCTTCCAGACACTGATTGCTTTCAGCGGCAATGCGCCGCCGCAGCTTGCTGTGACGCGCCAACTGGTGGTGCGGGGCCACGAGGTACTGGTCCTCGGGCACCGAGCGGCGCGGGAGCGGGTCGAACAAACGGGTGCTGAGTTCGTCGAGTTTCAATACGCGCACCCTGACTTGGACATCACGCGGCGCGAGACCGACTCGCTGCGCGACTGGGAGGTGCACACATCCTTGGGGTCCGGGATGCGCGCGCTCAAAAACGGCCTGTTCGCGTTTGTGGTCGATGTGAGCCGTGACTGTGCTGACGTGCTCGCGCGCTGGCCAGCGGAGGTGGTTGTGTTCGACTGGATGCTGACGGGCGCGGGGGTTGCCGCCGAGGGAGCGAGGCTGCCGGCCATCGCGCTCGTTCACTGTCCCTATCCATTGCCCGTGGACGGCGCGCCGCCGCTGTTCAGCGGCGCGCGGCCCGGGCACGGTCGATTTGGAGTGCTGCGCGACAAGCTGCTCAACCGCGTCGCTACGGAGATGCTCGCTCGAGGCCTTCCCCTCCTCAACAAGGCACGCCACGAGCAGGGGCTCGAGCCCCTGGATGCTTGGGCCGCGCAACTGCTCGGCGCGAGGGAGATCTGCGTGATGACGACGCCTGAGCTCGACTTCTCCAGCCGCGGTGCACTTCCGTCGAACGTTCACTACGTCGGCCCCGCGTTCGAGCCGTATCTGCGCGAATGGAGTTCGCCCTGGCCGTCGACCAATACCGACCCACTCGTGGTGGTCAGCTTCAGCACCAGCTACATGAACCAGACAGCGCTCGCCCAGCGCGTGCTCGACGCGCTCGCCCCGCTGTCCGTCCGAGCGCTGCTGACAGTTGGGCCGGCGCTCGAGGCCGATGTGCTGTGCATACCCGCGAACGCACGTACTGTCGGCTTCGTTCCGCACCGTGCCGTGTTCCCACATGCATCGCTGGTCGTGACCCACGCGGGTTGGCAGACCATCAACGCGGCGCTCGCCGACGGTGTGCCGCTCGTTTGTGTCCCGGATCGACGCGACCAACCGGACAACGCGGCCCGCGTGGTCGTTTGTGGTGCGGGTGTCCGTGTCCGCAAGCGTGCCTCACCCGACGAGCTTCGAACGGTGATCGCCGCTGCGCTCGTGAACCCGACGCTCGCGCACGCTGCGGGCGCGATTTCAACGGCGCTCGCGCGCAGCGATGGCGCGCTGAGCGTCGCGGAACGGGTTGAGCGACTGACGACGGGGGGCTCTTCGGACGAACCCCCCGTCGCGTCGGCATGAAGGCCGCTTACCGGTCGCGCCCCTCTACCAGTTGGTCGGCGCCGGCGGTGCGGCCGTGATTTCGACCGTGTTGCCGGGTCCCGATGTGGTCGCCGAGAGCACAGGCCCGAGCAGCCCGCATTCGCCGAAGTCCGGCAGGGTCACTTCTGCCCTGAAGGCGAAGCTCTCGACGGCGAGCTCATTGGTTGGCTCTTTGATCGTCAGCGGCAGGTTGATCGGTTCGACCGTTTTGCAGCCGATCGGGAGGTTGAACAGGCCGATTTTCACGCCCTTGACAACCTCGTTGGCCTCGCCTTCAGCGCTCTCTGAGACTTCGTTGCCGCTTTCGCTGAACGCGAACGTCCCGACGGCGGGACCCGTCGGTGTCAGCGCGCCGCTGACGGTGACGGGCACCAGCCCGACCCAGAACGTCTGGTTGATCGGCGGGATCGACAGGGTCGAGACGAGTTTGCCCGTCGATGCGTCGGCTTCGGCATTGAGCGTCGAGCCTGACGGGAGTTCCTCTGAGATGCCCGCTTTCTCGGTCACCTTGCCTTTCAGCGACCAGTTGACGAGCTTGATGATCAGGTCGCCCGTCTCCGGTGTCAGGCGCGCGTTCGAAGGCAGCGTCGCGCCTTCTTTGTGCTGCCCGCACGTGCTCGGAGCGGTCTTGCCGGCGACTCGTTGTTCGATCCACTTGATCGAGTCGGCGGCGCCGAGCGGGTCCGTGAACGCATTGACCCGCTGCTCAGCGCGCGGGCACTGATCGGCGCCGGCATGGAGCTGCTCGTCGACTGGATCCACGGCGACGTGAGCGCCACGCCGGAGGCGATCGTCGAGCACCTCGCCAAGATGTACACCGCGGTGGCACTGGCGTCGGTCGCCGCGCCCGCCGGCGCGGACTGAGCGCTACGCTTCGCGCCGTGCGCGCCCTGCCGACAGCTCCGCTGGCCGCCGGCACGCTGGTTGTGAGCTATGCGGTGGTCGCCGCCAGCGGCTCGCGCCCCCTCGGCGGCGCGGTGCTCGCGGCGGGCGGACTCTGCTGCATCGGCGTCTGGAGACGCCGCCACGGCAGGCGCACCGCGGCGCAGCTCGCAGGCGTCGGCTTTGGCGCGTTCGTCGCCTCGCATCTGCTCGCTCTGGCGATCGGACCGTGGCCGGCGGTGCTGGTCGTAGCGGCGGTGACCGCCGGCGCGACATGGGAGCTCGCCGACAAGCGGACGCTCGCGCCGGCGCCCGCGTCGGCGCTCGCGCGGAAGCTGGCGCTCCGCCCGCCAGCGCGCTAGATTTCGCGCCATGGCCCAGGCAGCCATTTCTGCGCCGGGCGCTCTTCCCGCGGAGGGTCCCCCCGCCGGCATCACGCGGCCGGACTTCCAGATCGTTCCGCGCGCGGGGCTGCCGATCGTCGGCGTCGTGCTCGCGCTGACGATCGCGGGCATTGCATCCGACAAACTCTGGCCGCTGATCTTCCTGCACGTGGTCGCCGGGGCCGCGTGGACGATCATCGACCTGTTCCTGGGTTTTGTGCTCGGCCCGATCATGGGCCAGCTCTCGATCCCGGCCCGAATCGAGTTCACGACGCGGCTGATGCCGAAGATGGTTCTGATCATGCCGACGGTCGTGACGGTCACGCTCGCCGCCGGCTGGCAGCTGTCGACGCATCTCGGCACCAACCTGACCGGCTATCCGCTGCATGGCTGGGTGGTCGCGAGCTTCATCGTCGTGGGCGTGATGGCGGTGATCGCCCTGGGCCTGCTCGAGCCGGCGAACATCGCGGTGCTGACCGAGCTCAAGAAGCCGCAGCCCAACCCAGCCGTGATCGAGCGGCTGATGAAACGCTTCATCTACACGGCCGGCGCGACCGGCGTGCTGCAGATCGCGACGCTCGTGATCATGACCAAGCTGAGCGCAGGATGAGCGCGCACGGGCAGACCGGCGAAGTCCGCCTGCCGCCCGTGACGGCACTCGGAATGCTCTCGCTCGCGCTGGTGCTGGTCGGCGGTATCTACCTGTCGGCACATCTGCCCGAACACGTGCCGCTCGGTCCCGCGATTGCGCTGCTCGCCGCCTCGGCGGCGGTGCTCCTGGGCAACGTGCTCGCGCTGTCGCGGGTCAAGGGGTTTGCCTGGGGGAGCCTGTTCGAAGTCGCCAAGTGGGCGCTGCTCGCCTACTCGATCATCGCCGCGATGATCGAGTACGTGTTCCTGCGCAACGACACCAGCGGTGGCCCCTTGGTGGTGCTGACGCTGTCGCTGATCGTGTTCGCCTTGAACGTGCCGCTGTTGATCGGCTTCACCGTTGCACGCTACGCCCAGCCTGACGCTTAGAGCCTCTTTCAAAAAACGGCCCTGATTGAGTCTCGCGCCCGGAGGTGTCTGTAAGTTCCGTGGTGATGGGAGGTGATTCTCACCGGGGAGGTGGGTTCGCGGCGCGAGAGCTGACGGTTCGCTTCGGCGGCATTACCGCGCTCGACGCTGTCTCTTTGGACGTCGAGCCGGGTGAGGTGCTCGGCGTCATCGGCCCCAACGGGGCGGGCAAGACGACGCTGTTCAATGTCATGTGCGGGTTCGTCGAGCCGACGTCGGGGACGATGGAATGGAGGGGACGGACGCTCGGGCGGGTGCGCACCAACCGCCTCGCCGGTATGGGCATCGCGCGCACGCTGCAGGGGGTGGGCCTGTTTCCCGGGCTGAGCGTGCTCGAGAACGTGATGAGCGGAGCCGAGCGCTTTCGCAGGGCTGGCGTGGCGAGCGCGGCGTTCGGCCTGCCACGCTCGGACCGCGACGAGCGCGCGCTGCGCGAGCGCGCGCTGGCCGTGCTTGGCGAGCTCGAATGCGAGGACGTCGTCGCCAGGCTGCCGCCGACGCTGCCCTATCCGGTGCAGAAGCGCGTGGCGCTGGCACGCGCGCTTGTCTGCGAGCCAGAGCTGCTGCTGCTCGACGAGCCCGCGGGCGGCCTCGGAGCGGACGAGGTGCTCGAGCTCGGCCAGCGCATCCGCGGGCTGCGCGGCTCGATGGCGGTGATGCTCGTCGAGCATCGCGTCGACCTGGTGATGTCGGTGTGCGATCGCGTCGTGGTGCTCGACTTCGGCCAGGTGATCGCCCACGGCGATCCCGCCAGTGTGGGGCGCGATCAGCGCGTGCTCGAGGCCTACCTGGGTCAGGACGAGGACGGAGGCGAGGGACCGTCAGCGCACGATCGCGCACCAGATTCCCCGGAGGGGACGCCGTGACGAGCGCGCCGGCGGTGCTCGAGGTCGAGGCGCTCACCACCGACTACGGACCGGTGCGCGCGGTCGACGGCGTCTCGCTGACGGTCAACGGCGGCAGTATCACCGCGGTGCTCGGCGCAAACGGCGCCGGCAAGACCTCGCTGCTACGCACGATCTCGGGACTCGAGCGCGCCAGCGCGGGGAAGGTGCGCCTCGACGGCGAGGACCTGCTCGGGGTCGCGGTCGAGGATGTAGTGCGGCGCGGGCTCGCGCACGTGCCGGAGGGCCGGGGCGTGATCGCCGAGCTGTCGACCGAGGAGAACCTGCGCCTCGGCGGCCTGTGGCGCGGCGCGGACGGCGCTGCGCTGGAGGAGGCATACACGCTGTTTCCGCCGCTGCGAGAGCGACGCAAGCAGCTCGCCGCGTCGCTGTCCGGCGGCGAGCGCCAGATGCTCTCGATCGGCCGCGCGCTGATGGCCAGCCCGCGCGTGCTGCTGCTCGACGAGCCCTCGCTCGGCCTGGCACCGATCGTGACCGCGCAGATCATGCAGCTGATCCGCACGCTCGCGGCGGAGCGTGGGCTCGCGGTGCTGCTGGTCGAGCAGAACGCGCGCAGCGCGCTGTCGATCGCCGACCGCGGGATCGTGCTCAACCTCGGCACGGTCGTGGCGGATGACGCAGCCGACGCGCTGGCGGCCGACGAGAACCTGCGACAGGCCTACCTGGGTTTCTGAGGATGACGCGCTTCATCGATCTGACACTCAACGGCATCTCGACAGGCGCCATCTACGCAGCGGTTGCGCTCGCCCTGGTCCTGATCTGGCGCGCAACGCGGATCGTCAACTTCGCCCAGGGCGGCATGCTGATGATCACCACCTTCATCGCCTCGGCCGTGATCGGCTCGAGCGGCTCCTACTGGCTGGGCTTCGCGGTCGCGCTCGCGTGCGGGCTGGTGCTCGGCGCCGTCGTCGAGCGCGTGCTGATGCGCCGCGTCGAGGGCGGCCCGCCCCTGAACGCGGTGATCGTGGCGCTGGGGCTGTTGATCCTGCTGGAGGCGGGGGCCGGCATGATCTGGGGCAACACGCCGCGCTCGTTCCCGCCGGCGTTCTCGATTCGCGGCTACAAGGTCGGCGGCACGACGCTGCTGTTCAGCCCCAACGACACCTTCACGGTGCTCGTCGTGATCGCCGTGGCGGCCGGCCTGGCGCTGCTGTTCCAGTACACCGCGCTCGGCCTGCGGATGCGCGCGTCGGCGTTGGCGCCCGAGGTCGCACGGCTGTTGGGCGTGCGCGTCGGGCGCATGTTCACGCTCGGCTGGGCGCTGGCGGCGTTCGTCGGCTCGCTCGCCGGGCTGCTGGTCGCGCCGTCGGTGTTCGTCGGCCCCAACCAGTTCGACCCGATCCTGATCTTCGGCTTCACCGCCGCCGTCCTTGGGGGCCTGGACAGCCCGCCGGGCGCGGTCGTCGGCGGCATCCTGCTCGGCCTCGTGCTGTCCTACGTCTCGGGCTACGAGGGCGCCTCGCTGGTCACGCTCGCGGCGCTCGTCGTGCTGATCGCGGTGCTGATGATCCGGCCCGGCGGGCTCTTCTCCACCCGCAGGGAGCGACGCGTATGAGCGCCGTGCTCACGAGGCTGCGCGTGCCGCAGAGCACGCTCCTGCGCTCGCTTGCGATCGCGCTGCTCGCCGGAGTTGCGCTGTTCGTCATCAGCGAGCTGCTCGGTACCTACAACGACCTGCAGCTCGCGAGCGGTTGCTACTACTTCGTGGTGCTCGCCGGGCTGACGATGCTCACTGGCCTGAGCGGTCAGATCTCGCTCGGCCACGGGGCGCTGATGGCCGTCGGCGCCTACACGGTCGCGCTGCTCGTGGGCAACGAGCAGTGGGCGCTGGTGCCCGCGCTGGTGGCGGCGATCGTCGTCACCGCGTTCGTGGGAGTGCTCGTCGGCGCCGCGGCGACGCGCCTGCGCGGCCCCTATCTCGCAGGCGCGACGCTTGCGTTCGCGATCGGGCTGCCGGCGCTCGCGGACAAGTACCCGAACACCTTCGGCGGCGAGAACGGCCTGATCATCAACCCGCCGACGCCGCCATCGGGGTTGGGCGCGAGCTTCCCGCTCGAGCGCTGGGAGGCGTGGATCGCCGGCGCCGGAGCGCTGGTCGTGGTGTTCGTGATGCGCAACATCACGCGCAGCGGCGTCGGGCGCTCGTTTCGTGCGGTGCGCGACGACGAGATCGCGGCGTCACTGTGTGGTCTGCACGTCGGTCGCGTGCAGACGCTCGCGTTCATCATCAGCGCCGCGTGCGCCGGGCTCGGCGGCGGCCTGCTCGCGGTCGTGCTGCAGCTGGCCGCCCCCGGCGCCTTCGAAGTCGGGCTCTCGCTGTCGCTGCTGACCGCGATCGTGCTCGGCGGGCTGGGATCGCTCGTCGGTGCGATCTGGGGCGCGGCGGTGCTCGTGCTGCTGCCCGGCTGGAGCAACGATCTGGCGCACTCGTTCTCGCTGTCGAGCAACGTCTCCAACAACCTGCCGCTCGCGATCTACGGCCTCGTGCTGATCGTCGCGATGCTGGTCTGGCCCACCGGCATCCAGGGTGGCGTGCGCAGGATCGGCGCGCTTATGCGTCGAATTCCGCCGGGCGGATCACAGGCGCACCGCAAGAACTTGCCAAGCACTGAACACGTCGATCAGGAGGAGCAAGCAAATGAACGTACGTAGCTACAGAGTCAGGACGGCGGGGGCCGCCTGCGCGCTGCTGTTGGCGCTCGTGGTCGCCGGGTGCGGCTCGAGCGCCAGCAATAGCAGCAGCGCGCCCGGCGTGACCGCCACGAGCATCACGTTCGGGACCCACCAGCCACTGACGGGGCCGGCGGCGCCGGGCTACAGCGAGATCGCGCCGGCATCGCAGGCGTTCTTCGATTATCTGAACGCCCAGGGCGGGATCTACGGGCGCAAGATCCACCTGATCATCAAGAACGACGAATACAACCCGACGCAGACCGTCAACGTCGTCCACCAGATGGTGCTGCAGGAAAACGTGTTCGGGATCTTCGAGGGACTCGGCACGCCGACGCACACGAAGGTCGTCGGCTTCCTGAACAGCTCGAAAGTGCCCGACATGTTCGTCGCGTCCGGATGCGCGTGCTGGAACAACGGCACCGCTCAGCCGTACACCTTCGGATGGCAGACCAACTACACGATCGAGGGCAAGATCCTCGGCCAGTACATCAAGCAGCACTTCGCCGGTAAGAAGATCGGCGTCTTCTACCAGGACGACGACTTCGGCACAGGCGGGCTGACCGGAATCAAGGACGAGGTTCCCGCGAGCTCGATCGTCTCGGCGCAGTCCTACCAGCCGGGCGGCACCAACGTGGCGCCGCAGATCTCGGCGCTGAAGGCCGCCGGCGCCGAAGTGCTGGTCGACTTCACCGTGCCGATCTACACCGCGCTCGGGCAGCTGACGTCGTTCACGCTCGGGTACAAACCGCAGCTGGTCGTCTCGAATGTCGGCATCGACCCGACAACCGTCGGTGGTCTGTTGAAGACGTTCTCGAAAGGCAAGGCCGGCACCGAACTGATCGAAGGGGCGATCACCGACGGCTACCTGCCGTCGTCTTCGGATACGTCGAACCCGTGGATCGCGCTGTTCAGCAAAATCCACGCTCAGTACGACGCGAGCGCGCCGTTCGACGGCAACGTCGAGTACGGCATGGCGACTGCGTACACGCTGGCGCAGTCGCTCCAGCTCGCCGGTAAGAACCTCACCCGCGAAGACCTCGTCAACGCGGTCAACGAAAAGGGATCGCAGCTGACCGGGCCGGGCCTCGTGCCGTTCCGCTACTCCAAGACCGAACACGGCGGCTATGGCGGCGCGGAGATGGGCGAGGTGCGAAACGGCAAGATCGTCCTGTTTGGTGGCCCGCTGGTCACCGACGAGACCTCGGGCACGGCGATCACCCCGTACACGAATCCGCAGCCGGCTCCGCCGAGCAGCGGCGTCTCCGTTCCCTAGCGAGGATCACCAACCGAACGGTCCGCTCAACCGCGGCCGGCCCGACACAAGGGCCGGCCGCGCCGCGGCGCGGCGGCTCAGCCCGCGCTGAAGCGCGCGGCATCCTCCGAGCCGCCGGTCGCGTCGCCGGCGCTGTAGGAGTGCGCTCCGGCTCCCGCGAGCTTGCCGCCGTCGACGATCAGGTATTCCTCGCGGATCGGGCGCCCCTCGAGGAAGCACTCGAGGATCTCGCGCGTGCCCGCGGCATAGCGGGCCTGCGCTGACAGGCTCGTGCCGGAGATGTGCGGGGTCATGCCGTGGTGGGGCATCGAGCGCCACGGGTGGTCGCGCGGCGGCGGCTGCGGAAACCACACGTCCCCCGCATAGCCTGCCAGCTGTCCGCTTTCGGACGCCGCGACGACCGCGTCACGGTTGCAGATCTTGCCGCGCGCGGTGTTGATCAGGTACGCGCCGCGTTTCATCTTCGACAGCAACCGCGCGTCGAACAGGTTCTCGGTCTCGGGGTAGAGCGGCGCATTGATGGTCACGACGTCACACGCTTCGACCAGCGACTCGACGCTGTCGTGGAAGGTGAGGTCCATCTCCAGCTCGAGTTCCTCAGGCAGGCGGTGGCGGTCGGTGTAGTGAAGCCCGACTTCGAACGGCTTCAGGCGGCGCAGCACCGCCGAGCCGATGCGCCCGGCAGCGACCGAGCCGACCTGCATGCCCTCGAGGTCATACGAGCGCGAGACGCAGTCCGCGATGTTCCAACCGCCGTCGATCACCCACTGATAGGAGGGGATGTAGTTGCGCACGAGCGCCAGGATCATCATCACGACGTGCTCGGCGACGCTGATGCTGTTCGAGTAGGTCACCTCGGCCACCGTCAGGTCGTGGTCGATCGCCGCCTGCAGATCGACGTGGTCGGAGCCGATGCCGGCGGTCAGCGCGAGCTTCAGCTTCGGCGCCTTCGCGATCCGCTCGGCCGTCAGGTAGGCGGGCCAGAAAGGCTGGGAGATGACGACGTCCGCCTCCGGCAGTTCCCGCTCGAATACGGAGTCCGGGCCGTCCTTGTCGGACGTCACGATCAGACGGTGACCGGCCGACTCGAGGAACTCGCGCAGCCCCAGCTCGCCGGAGACGCAGCCGAGCAGCGCGCCCGGCCGGAAGCTGATCGCCTCGGGCGTCGGCGTACTCTGCCCGTCGGGGTAGCGCTCGATCGTCGGGATCTGCTCGCGCGCGTAGGCGGGCGGGTAGCCATCGATCGGATCGTCATACAGCACACACAGCACGGTTGCCATCGCCTGACCCCTTCCTCGGTGTTTCGTAGATACTGCCACGATGCGAGCCGTTCAGATCGTCGAGGAGACGGGTCCCGACAGCGCGCTCGCGCTGGTCGAGCTGCCCGAGCCCGAGCCCTCGCACCCGTTCACGGCGGGCGCCGGCGTCGTCGTCGAAGTGCACGCCGCGGGGGTGTCCTTTCCCGAGCTGCTGCAGACCCGCGGGCAGTACCAGCTGAAACCGCCGCTGCCGTTCGTCCCCGGCAGCGAGGTCGCGGGGATCGTGCGCAGCGCGCCGGCCGGCGCCCGCGTCCAGCCCGGCGACCGCGTAGCCGCGTTCTGCGCTCTGGGCGGCTTCGCCGAGACGGCCGTCGCCCCGGAGTTCTTCACTTTCGCGCTGTCGCCGGAGCTGGACTTCGCGCAGGGCGCGGCGTTGATCCTCAACTACCACACCGCGTATTTCGCGCTGCTGCTGCGTGGGCGCTTGAAGGAGGGCGAGACACTGCTCGTCCACGGCGCCGCCGGCGGCGTCGGCACCGCTGCCCTACAGGTCGCACGCGCTCTGGGCGCGAAGACGATCGCGCTGGTCTCGAGCGAGGCCAAGCAGGAGGTCGCGCAGCGGGCAGGCGCCGACCACACGCTGCTGCTGGGAGAGGACTGGAAGGACCAGGTGCGCGAGCTCTCGGGCGGCGGCGTCGATGTCGTGCTCGACCCGGTCGGCGGCGATCGCTTCACCGACAGCCTGCGCTCGCTCGGCGAGGGCGGCCGCCTGGTCGTCGTCGGCTTCACCGGCGGCTCGATCCCCGAGGTTCGCGTCAACCGCCTGCTGTTGAACAACACCGAGGTCGTCGGCGCGGGCTGGGGCGCCTACGTCATGAGCAAGCCCGAGCTGAACGTCGAGATCGGCGCTGCGGTCAACGCCATGGTCGACGACGGCTTCGTTTCGCCGATCGTCGGCGAGCGCTTCCCGATGGAGCGCGCCGCCGACGCGCTGAAGACGCTCGACGAGCGGCGCGCGACTGGCAAGCTCGTGCTCGACGTACGCCCCGCCTGAGCTTCGGGCTAGCCCCACCCTCGCTCCGGGGGACAGCCACCGCCGCGCCGGTGGCGCGCCGCATCGACAAGTAGGCCGCGCGCTCTCAACATCAAGTGCGATGAGCGTCGCCGCGACAGAGCTCGCTGAGTCCGACCAGGCGCTTGCGCGCCAGAGGGCCGATACGGCGCACGGCCCAACGCCGCAGGAGATCCAGGAGCCCGTGCTCGAGAACCTCGACCGGGCGATCACGGGCGTGATCACGGTCGTGCCGCCGCTGCTGCTGGGGGTCGCGGCCTGGCAGATGTGGAACCGCGAGCTGCACTGGCGCGACTTCGTGATCTTCCTCGTCATGTACGTTCCGGTCGGACTCGGGGTGACCGTCGGCTTTCACCGGCTGCTCACCCACCGCAGCTTCAAGACCTCGCCGCCGCTGCGCGGGCTCTTGGCCGTGCTGGGCACGATGTCCGTCGAGGGCCCCGTGATCTCGTGGGTGGCCGATCACCGCAAGCACCATGCGTACGCGGATCGCTTCGGCGACCCGCACAGCCCCCACGTCGACCACGGCGGCGGTTGGCGCGGCGCCCTGCGCGGGCTTGCGCACGCGCACGTGGGCTGGCTGTTCGACCACACCCAGCGCGGCTCGCGCGAGCGCTTCGCGCCCGATCTGCTGGCCGATCCGGTGGTGTCGTTCGTCGATAGGTCGTTCCTGGGGTGGTCGCTGCTCGGCCTCGCGATCCCGTTCGCGCTCGGCATGCTCATCGGCGGCACCGTCGCGGCGGGGCTCGAGGGGCTGCTGTGGGGCGGCGCGGTGCGCATCCTCGTGCTGCACCACGTGACCTACAGCATCAACTCGCTGTGCCACTTCTTCGGCCGCAGACGCTTCGCCACCGAGGACCATTCGCGCAACCTGCTGTGGCTGGCGCCGCTGTCGCTGGGCGAGGCATGGCACAACAACCACCACGCATTTCCCACGTCCGCGTTCCACGGTCTGGGTCGCCGCGAGCCCGACGTCTCCGGGCTGGTGATCGCGGGTCTCGAGCGGATCGGCCTGGTGTGGGACGTTCAACGCGTCGGCGCCGGCAGGCAGGCGGCCAAGGCGCTCTGAGCGCCCCCGCCGCGCGCCGCGCCGCCGCCCGCCAGCGCGCGATATACGCGACTGCCGCGGAGCGTAAGCTGAAGCGGTCGTGACACCGCCGCCGCGCTCGCTCCAGACGTTGACCGAACGCTTCGACAGCGAGGTCTTCGAGCCGCGCGGCGGACGCGCCCGCGTGCGGCTGATCGTCCACGGCAGCGAGCCGTGCGATGCGCTGCTGGAGGGCGGCGGCGCGCGACTGGTGCCCGTTCGCGGCGCGGCCGATGCGACGCTCGCCGCCGACAGCAACACCTGGCGCGCGATCGCGCGCGACGCGCGCGGCGGTCTCGACGCCTACTTCCGTGGCCGGCTGAGCGTGCGGCGCAACCTGCACCTCGGAGTTGGCTTCCTGGCGGCGACGGCGGCCAGCACCGGCGCGGACGCCGGGCTGCGCTTGCCCACGGTCTCCACCCGCCGCGGACGCATCTCGACGCTCGAAGCCGGCAGCGGAGCCGGCGTTGATCGCGATCCACGGACTGGGCGCCACGAAGGTGTCGTTCCTGACGAGCGTCGCCGCGCTGGCCAGCCGCTTTCGCGTGATCGCGATCGACCTCCCCGGCTTTGGCGACTCCGACAAGCCGCTCGGGGCCAGCTACGACGCCCGCTTCTTCGCGCGCGCGGTCGTCGCGCTGCTGGATGCACTCGAGCTCGATCGCGCGCATCTGCTCGGCAATAGCCTCGGTGGGCGCGTCGCGCTTGAGGTCGGGCTGAGTCACCCGGAGCGCGTCGAGCGGCTGGCGCTCCTGTGCCCGTCGCTCGCGTGGCGCCGCCAGCGGACGTGGGCGCCGGTCGTGCGGATGATGCGACCGAAGCTCGGTCTCGTGCACGCGGCGCCGAGGCCACTGGTCGAAGCGCTCGTGCATCGGCTGATCCCCGACGCGCAGGAGGGGTGGACCGCGGCCGGTGTCGACGAGTTCCTGCGCGCGTACCTGACGCCGTCCGGGAGGGCGGCGTTCTATGCCGCGGCGCGCCACATCTACCTCGAGCCGCCGCACGGAGACGATGGCTTCTGGCCGCGCCTGAGCACGCTCGAGCCGGACGCGCTGTTCGTATGGGGCAAGCGCGACAGGCTCGTGCCGGCCGCGTTCGCGCGCCACGTCGCCGAGGCGCTGCCGCACGCCGCCCAGCTCGAGCTCGACTGCGGTCACGTGCCGCAGATCGAGCGCCCGCGCTTGACGCACGCCGCGGTCGCGGAGTTCCTCGAGCAGGGCGCGCCGGTGCAGGCAGCCGTCGCGGCGGCCGCTAGCCCGCGCGCAGCCGTCTTGGCCTGCGCCTGCTGCTGATCGGCGTGAGACGATAGCGACGATGGCTGAGCGCGCGCACCTCCCGATCGACCTGTCGGTGGCCCGCGGGACGCGCCGTCGGCGGTGGATGCCGACGCTCGCCGCGGGCCTCTCGATCGGCGAATACGCCCGGTCGCTCGTGCGACGTCTCGCGCTGCTGAGCGCTGTCCTGCTCGCGGCGATCTGGGCGCTCGACGGCCAGGGCTACTTCTGGCCTGCGTGGGCGTGGCTCGGGCTGGGCGACCTCGTGCTGCTCGACTTCAGCGCCAGCTGGGCCTGGCGCCAGCCACGCGGCGCGGTGCGCCGCGTGGCATGCGTATGGGCGCTCGTCGGCGTCGCGGCGGTGATCCTGATCTTCACGTGGCTGCTGACGTGGCTGCTGGCCGGCGTGCACAGCTTCTGGCCGGCATGGGCGCTGCTGGGGCTCGGGACGGCCGGCAGCGCCTACTCGCTGGTCGCGCTCCACGACCGCGTGCTCGTCGCCCGCGGCCGGCGGGCGCTGCGCGCCAGGATCGACCTGCTCACTCGCACGCGTCGCCAGGCGGTCGACGCGCAGGCCGCCGAGCTGCGGCGCATCGAGCGCGACCTGCACGACGGCGCGCAGGCGCGGCTGGTCGCGCTGACGCTGCAGCTCGGACGCGCCGAGCTGCGCCTGCAGGACCAGCCCGACGTGCGCGTGCTCGTCCGCGACGCGCAGCAGGAGGCCCATCGCGCGATCGCCGAGCTGCGCGACCTCGCGCGTGGCATCGTGCCGCCGCTGCTCGCCGAGCGCGGCCTCGGCGCGGCCGTCGAATCGCTCGCCGCCCGCTACGGCCTCGGCACCTCGGTCGAGATCGACACCGATCGCGAGCTGGCGCCGTCGATCGAGCGAGCCGCCTACTTCGTGATCGCCGAGGCGCTCACCAACACCGCCAAGCACGCCGGCGCCAGCCACAGCTGGGTGCGCCTGCGCGACGAGCACCGATCGCTGGCGGTGCTCGTCGGCGATGACGGCCGCGGCGGCGCCGACGCGCGCGGCTCGGGCCTCGCGGGGCTGCGCGCGCGGGTCGAGGCGCTCGACGGCAGCCTCGCCGTTCACAGCTCAGACGGCGCCGGCACGGTGCTGGAGGTGAAGCTTCCTTGCGGGTAGTGATCGCCGAGGACCTCGCGTTGCTGCGCGAAGGGCTGGTCGCGCTGCTGCGCGAGAACCGGATCGAGGTGGTCGCGCAGGTGCAGGACGGAGCGGGGCTGTTGCGCGCGATCGCCGGGCATCAGCCCGACCTCGCGATCGTCGACGTGCGCCTGCCGCCGACGTTCAGCGACGAGGGCCTGCTGGCGGCGATCGAGGCGCGCCGCCGCCAGCCGGCGCTCGGCGTGCTCGTGCTCTCCCAGCACGTCGAGACCGCCTATGCGAGCGAGCTGATCGGTGAAGACACGGCCGGCATCGGCTACCTGCTCAAGGAGCGCGTCGGCGACGTACGCGCGTTCCTCGACGCGCTGCACACGGTCGCGGCGGGCGGCACGGTGCTGGATCGCCAGGTCGTAGCTGAGCTGCTCGCCCCGCGCAACGGTGCCGGGGGGCGCTGCTGGGCCTCACCGCGCGCGAGCGCGACGTGCTCGCGCTGATGGCCGAGGGACGCTCGAACACGGCGATCGCCGAGAGCCTCGTGGTGACGCCCGGCGCCGTCGAGAAGCACATCACCAACATCTTCGCCAAGCTCGATCTGCCCGCCTGCGACGACGACCACAGGCGCGTGCTCGCGGTGCTCGCCTATCTGCGCGTCACGCGCTAAGCTGCAGGCAGCGCGCCGTCCGGCGACCCGCGAAGCCCGCACGTGATAGAACGCTGCCTCCGAATGAGCGTGCACTCACGAAAGTCATCGGCACCCGAGACGGGCACGTGATGGCCGTTGATCTGCTCGAGCGCGTGCGCGCCGAACTCGACGCGCGGCTCGCAGAGCTGCGCCCCGCCGTCGCCGAGTACGAACAGGCTGCTGGGCGCGACCGACATGCTCGGCGCCGACGGCGGCTGCGAAAACCGCCGCGCCGGTGCGAAACCGCGAGCCGCCACGAAGCCGCGAGCGGCCGCGAAACCCCGCGCAGTGAGCGAAACCTCGCGCGGCTGCGAAGCCCCGTGCTGCGGCGAAACCGCTCGGGGCTGCGAAAGCCAAAGCGGCGCGCGAAACACGCGGGGCTGCCCAAGCGACCGGCGCGGCTTGGGGCGGGCGAGCGGGCGATCATGGCGGCGCTCGAGCACGGCTCGCACACGGTCGGCGAGCTCGGTGTCGTCACGGCGATGGCCGGGGCGGACATCCGCGAGAGCGCGCAGACGTCTGCTCGCAGCCGGCAAGGTCGTGCGCGCCAAGCGCGACGGCAGAGCGGCCTACGCGCTGTCCGGCAAGGCGTAGAGCGCGGCCTCGGCGGCGCCGAGGAACGGCGCCAGCGCGAAGTAGGTGAGCTGCGCCGTGGCGGCTGGGAGCTCGGCGATGCGATCGTTGTCGACGTAGTGGTGGAAGACCTGCCAGACGCCGCCGACCACGGCCTCGGCGGCGATCGCCGGCACCTCGGCTTGCCGTCGCGCGAACTCGTACGCCGGGGGCAGGTAGGTGGCGAACGCCTGCATCATCGAGTTGCGGATCTCGATCGCCTCGGGGCACGCGGCGAACGTGTCGACGAGGCTCAGATGCGCGTGGGCCGGCTCGGAGGCGAGGTAGTCGATCAGCGCGCTGAGGCCCGGCGCGCAGGGCGCGTGGCCAGTCTGGCTGCTCTGCCTCGTAGGCCTGCGACGGCGATCCCCAGCGCCTGGTGCATGCCGACCTTCTGCGCGCCCAGGAACGCGTCGTGCTTCGAGCTGTAGATGTCGTAGAAGGTCTGCAGCGAGACGTTCGCGCGGCGCGCGATCTCGGGGATCGTCAGCGCCGCGAGGCCCTTCTCGGCGACGATCGCCGCGGTGGCGTCGACGATGCGCTCGCGCTGGCTTTTGACGATGAACTGGCGCGGCAGGTCGCTGCGGCCGCTCGGCAGCCGGCCCTCGGCGCGCCGCGCGCGCTCGGAGCTGGGCGCCTTGGTTGCGCCGGTCGCGCGCCTGCGCCTGGGGGGCGGGACGTCGAGCCCCGTCGGCAGGCGGCGCGGGTAGCTCCCGGCCCACGCCGCCAGTTCGCGGGCGAGCAGCGGCAGCTCGCGCGCGCGGCACTCTCGCAGGCGGGTCGCGGTCACCTCGCGGATGCCGCCGAGGATCGCCTTGACGGTCAGGTCGGTCGGCTCTGTGCGCGGCGGCTGCGCCGTCGCGACTGGCTTGGATGCTGCGCTCGAGCTTCTCGAGCGTCTGTCTGCGGCGCTCCAGCACCTTTGCGCCCGCGCCGAACGCTCCGAGCACCAGCAGCGATGTCGCCTCGGGCTCCGCCGCGGCCAGCTCGGCCCACGCGCGCATCGCCACGGTCAGGCGGTCGTCGCGCGGCCCGGCGTGGTACTCGCTGACGACCGTCCGGCCGCAGCGGTCGGCGACTTCGTCGTAGGCGCTCAGGAACAGGTCTTCCTTGTCCGTGTACAACCTGTAGAAGGTCGGCTGCGACACGTGCGCGAGCTTTGCCAGGTCCACGATGCGCACGGCCGGATAGCCCTTCTGCACGATCAACTCGATCATCGCGTTCTGCAGGCGCTCGCGCTGGTCGCGCTTTACGAGCTCGGGATCGAGACCGTGGCTGCCAGTTGGCAGCGGCCGGTAGCGAGCTGTCTGCTCATTGCCTGTCTCTGCCGCGACGCTGCGCTCTTGCTCCGAGCGCTGTCGGCGTTTCTGTGACATTGCGAGCCGCCATCCAAAGCCGTCCTCTCGCTTGCCTCTCAAAAGTCAACATTATCAAACTACGGCCACCGGACAGTTGGCCATATTGAGCCTTGGAGGCCAATCAGTCTCAAAAAATCAAATGCGCCGAACCCCGCTCTGGGAGCCGCAAATGGGCTCTCGGCGAACCATTCGTCGTGTGTCTCAGCCGCTGATCGTCCGCGAGGTCCCCAGCACTTCACCCGCCGCGCCCAGCGCCTGAACGGCGAGGAATGCCTGCGCGCTGGGAACCGCGACCGGCGTCTCGAAGCCGGTGCGCGACGCGCTGGCGACCGTCGTCAGCTGCCCGGCGCTCGGTCCGCCGAGCACGCGCCAGCTGGCCGTGCGCGTGTCGCCGTTCCAGCTCGCATACACGGTCAGCTGGCCGCCGCTGGTCGAAGCCGCCAGCGCCGGGGCTTCGCTCGGCGCGCCCGTCCACGGGAAGCGATAGGTGCGATAGGACTGGTAGGAGCCATGCATGTGGGCGTCGTACAGGAGCTGGCCGCTGGAGCTGAACTCCGAGAAGTACGGCTCGGCGCCCCAGCCGATGAACACGTCGCCGTTTTCGAGGATCTGCATGTTGCCCTGGCTGCCGGCTGACAGCGGGATGCCCGGGTGGTCGTACTGGGCGAGCAGCGTGTCGGTCTTCGCCTGCGGGTTGACCGCCAGCAGGACGCCGCGCGACTGCTCGTGGACCTTCGGCACGCCGCCGTTGTCGAACACGCTGATCGTGCCGTTGGGAAGCACCGTCGCGTCGTGCTGGTAGGCGGTCGCGGCGCCGGCCGCGAGCTTGAAGTTCGACTGCTTGCCGCCGATGCTCGCCAGCACCTGGCCGCTGATCGTGTTGATTTCGTACAGCGCCGAGGTGTTTCGCGCCGACAGCAGCGTCCGCCCGTTGGCGAGCTGGTCGATCGAGTTGAGGTGGAAGAAGTCGAACGGCCAGACCGTGTTGGCGCTCGTCGGCGAGCTGTAGGAGTCGCCGAGCGCGACGTGGTCGAGGCTGGTCCATTCGCGCCGCACCAGTCCGGTCGTCGAGGTCGATTTCCTGGAAGAGGCTGTCGGTCACCGCGCCGCCGCTGGGCCCGCCCAGCGACGAGATGTCGCACTGGATCGGGTTGAACACCGTCAGCACCGCGGTTCCCTGCGGGGTGATGTGGAATTCGTGCAGGTCCGCCAGGTAGCCGTTGCCGGCGTGCACGCGGTCGATTTCGTGGTAGGAGCTGTTGGCGATGATCTCTTCGCCCTGGCCGAAGCCCTGGGGCGGGATGCGCCCCTGCCACCAGGTCAACACCGGCTGGCCGCCCAGCTGCTGCACCTGCAGGTTCGTCGATTCGATGCCTTTCGGGAGCGGGTGAAACCACACCAGGTTGCCCGATTCTTCGAAGATCATCGGACCGCTCGGTCCGGGGCCCGCGTACGGCGCGGCGAACATGTCGCCCGCGAGCGGTCAGCGTCGAGCGCTGGCTCACGACGACCGCCGGCGGCTGCAGTTCGGGGCGCGAGGCGAAATGCTGCATCTCGTTGTAGTCGTGCGGCACCGGCGCGCCAGTCGCCGCTGCGTAGTCGACCGGATCCTCGTGTGCGATCACGAAGTGGAAGGCGAACGGCACGGGCTTGGAGTGGGTCCTGACGGTCCCGCGCACCGTCACCGTCTCGCCGGCGAGAAACGGCTTGGACGTCACCCAGCTGGCGCCGTCGCCCTGGGAGTAGCCGCGCAGCTTGCCCGAGTGCGAGCCCGTCTCCGAGCCGCTGACGCGGATGTCCGCGAGCGCGCTCACAGGCGCGCCCAGGAGGCTGATCTGCGTCTGCGGCGAGGCGTCATAGGAGCCCGGCAGCGGCGAGACCGCGAGCGTCGTTCCGGGAAGCACCGCCGAGGCGTTGAGCGTCGTCGGCGTGCAGCGGCCAACGCTGGGTGCGCTGTAGGCGGCCTGCTCGGCGGAGATGCGCCTGGAGGCCAGCGCGAGCGTGGTCGCGCTCGCGAGCACGACCAGCACCGCGCCACCGAGCAGGAGGCTGCGCACTCGCGTCATCGCTGTAAGACGGTACATCGAAGCTCCTACGTCGGTTGCCGCACCAGGGAAGGGCGCAATGCTATGGGCTGGATACGTCGGTAGCCGAACAAGTTGCGAAGCGCCCCCTAAGAGTTCGTGAAGCTCGCCCAACCCCCTGTTTGGGGGGTGCGCGCCGCCGGCGCGGCACCCGCGGGCACATTCGTGGGATTCTGAGGCGATGCCCGGCGCCACGCCACTCAGCTCGGGCACGCTCGCCGAGGAGCCGCCGGCAGACAGAGTCCCGGGGGCGCCGGCCACGGCCCGCGCGCCGGCCACATCGAGGTGCTCGAGGTGATGTCCGACCTGCTCTCCGGCGTCGGCGAGGGCTCGCCGCCCGACGCCTTCTTCAGCAGCCTGTGCGAGGCGATCTGCCGCCTGACCTCGATGAGGCGCGCGGTGCTCGTCCGCTACGACAGCGCCCGCCGGCGCGTGCGCGCGGTGGGCGCACACGGCATCGAGCTCGAGTCCTTCGCCGACCTGTTCGTGACGATCGACTCGGTCCCCGTGGCGCGGCGGGCGCTCGTCGAGGACCGCGTCCTCGAGGTCGTCGGCGCCGAGGACTTCAAAGTGCCGCCGCACGGTGCGCGAGCTGCTCGAGGGCGTGCGCATCATCTGCACGCCGATGGCCGCCGCCGGGCGCTACGTGGGCGTGGTGCTGTCCGAGCGCGAGCCGGGCGTCCCGGAGATGGACGACGACGAGCGCCACCTGCTGTGGACGCTCGGCAAGGCGATCGCGATGGCCTCGGTCGCGCGCGAGGTCACCGCCTACGACGAGCAGAGCCGCCAGCTGCAGCAGCGGATCGACCTCGCGCGCGAGATCCACGAGGGCGTCGTGCAGCGGCTGTTCGGGGTCTCGCTCGCGCTCTCGCGCGAGGAGCTGCTCGACGCCGACAGCCAGCGGCGCTGCGCCGCCGAGGTGCAGACGGCGCTCGCCGACCTGCGCACCGCGCTCAAGCGCCCGCTCGGGCACGCCTCGCGGCCGACAGCCGTCACGTTCGCCGAAGAGCTCGAACGCGTCCGCGCGCTGTACCCCGAGCTCGAGATCGCGCTCGACGGCGACGCCGAGGAGGTGCCCGCGAGCCTCGAGGCGCTCGCGCAGTCGGTCCTCGTCGAGGCGGTGCGCAACGCCCACAAGCACGCGCAAGGCCGCGCGGCGTGCGGGTCTCGCTGCGCGAGGACGGCGGCACGCTCGTGCTCGAGGTGCGCAACGACGGGGTCACCGCTGCGGCCGGCGTGCGGGAGGTCCTGACGGCGCCGGCGAGGCTGCCGCGCCGGCCGGCAGGCAGCCGGCATGGGCTGCGCCTGGCGACGCTCGAGGCGCTCCAGCACGGCGGCGTGCTCGAGTACGGAGAATCCGAGCCGGGCGCCTGGCAGGTCCGCCTCGTGGTGCCGACCGGACAGTGAGCGATCCCGCGCAGGACGCTCCGGGCGCGGAGCCGCAGCGGCGCCTGCGCGTGCTGGTCGTCGACGACCACGACGTCGTGCACTGGGGCTTCCGGCTGATGCTCGGCCAGATGCCGTGGGTCGAGCGCTGCCTGAGCGCCCGCACCGGCGCCGAGGCGCTCGCCGTGTGCCGGCGCTACGAGCCGCACGTCGCGCTCGTCGACCTGTTCCTCGGCAGCGAGTCCGGGCCCGGAGATCTGCGAGCGGCTGCGCGCCGAGGCGCCGGCGCCGCGCGTGCTGCTGATGTCCGGCGCCGGCGGCATCTCGCCGCGCGCCGCGCGCGCCGCCGGCGCCGCCGGCTTCATCTCCAAGGACTGGCCCGCGCCGGAGATCGCCAAGCTCGTGCGCATGGTCGGCGACGGGCAGGAGGTGTTCAGGGACACCGGTCGCCCGACGCCGACGCTCACCGACCGCGAGAGCGAGATCCTCGCGCTGATCGCCGGCGGCGCCACCAACCGCGAGATCGCCGCGGCGCTGTTCCTCTCGCCGCACACCGTCAAGGAGCACACCAGCACGCTGTATCGCAAGCTCGGCGCGCGCAACCGCGCCGACGCCGTGCAGCGCGCGCAGCGCCTCGGCCTGCACCGCTGACGACGCCGGGACCCCTCAGGCGCACCGGCCGCACCCCCCATTTGGGCGGTTTGCGGCCTCGCCGGCGGTAACTGGCCGAGCGCGGCCGGCGAATGTCTCGCGTAGTGTCCAGCGGCGCCATAGCCGGCCTGTTCCCCGGCCAGGGAAGCCAGACGAGCGCGCTCGCGCGAGCTCGTCGCGCGCGTCGTGCCGCGAGCTGGCGGCGGAGTGCGTCGAGCTCGTCGGCGAGGACCCGTTCGCGCGCGTCGCCGAGAGCACCCGCTTCGCCCAGCCGGCGATCTTCTGCGCGAGCCTCGCCGGCTGGAAGCAGCGCCCGCGCGTTCGTGCGTCCGGTCGCGCTCGCGGGGCACTCGCTCGGCGAGCTGAGCGCGCTGGTCGCCGCCGGGGCGCTCGAGCCGAGTCGGCGGGCCTGCGACTGGCGGTCCGCCGCGGCGAGCTGATGGCGGCCGCGTCCGCCGGCGCGCGAGGAGGGGATGCTCGCCGTGCTCGGGGCCTCCGAGCGAGGCCGTCACGCAGCTCGCCGCAGAGCACGAGCTGGTGCTCGCCAACGACAACGCGCCCGGGCAGGTGGTGCTCGCCGGTCCCAGCGAGCGCCTGCGCGCCGCCTCCAAGGCCGCGCGCGCGCAGCGCGTGCGCGCGATCGTGCTCGACGTCGCCGGCGCGTTTCACTCGCCCTCGATGGCCGCCGCCGTCGAGCCGTTTCGCGCCGAGCTCGACGGGTCGAGTTTCGCCCGCCCGCGGTAGCCAGTGATCTCCGGCGCCAGCGCGCGGCCGTTCGCCGACGTGCGCGCCGAGCTGGCCGCGGCGATCGTCACGCCCGGTGCGCTGGCGCGCGACGATGCTCGCGCTCGCCGCGCTCGGCGCCGACACGTTCGTCGACTTCGGTCCCGGCGAGGTGCTCGCGCGGCTCGTCGCGCGCAACCTGCCCGACGCCAGGGTCCTCGACTTCCGCCGGGAGCTGCTCGCACGCGAAAAGGAGCCGAGCGGTGTCGCCTGACTCGCCCACGCTGCCCGACGTGCGCGCCCGCGTGTCGGGTTCGCCGATCCTCGCCCGTCGGCGCCGGCCGCTGCGCACGGCCGGCATCGTCGGGCTGGGCGCCGCGCTGCCCGAGCGCGCGCGTCGCCAACGCCGAGATCGCCGGCGCGCCTCGGCGTGAGCGTCGAGTGGATCGAGCGCCGCACCGGCATCGGCGAGCGCCGCTACGCCGCACCCGGGCAGCGCGTCAGCGAGCTCGCCTGCGCCGCCGGCAAGCGCCGCGCTCGCGGACGCCGGCCTCGACGCGAGCGAGATCGACATGGTGCTGGTGGCGACGCTCGCGCCCGACGAGATCACGCCCGCCGCCGCGCCGCTCGTCGCGCACGAGCTCGGCATCGGACAACGTCGCCGCGATCGACGTCGGCGCCGCGTGCGCCGGCTCGCTCGCCGCGCTCGCACACGCGAGCGCGTGGATCGAGGCGGGCCGCGCGCGCAACGTGCTCGTGATCGGCGCGGAGATCGCTCACGCGCTTCATCGACTTCGACGACCCGCGCACCGCGCCGCTGTTCGCCGACGGCGCCGGCGCGCTCGTCGTCTCGGCCGACGCCGCCGGCGAGATCGGGCCGTTCGTGCTCGGCAGCGACGGCGCCGCCGCCAGCGCGATCCGCGTCACGCGCGAGCAGCGGCGTGCTCGAGATGGAAGGCCACGAGACCTTCCTGATGGCCGTCGAGAAGCTCTCGCAGAGCACCCGCGAGGTGCTCGAGCGCGCCGGACTTGGCGCTCGACGACGTCGACCTGTTCGTCTACCACCAGGCCAACTCGCGGATCCTCACAGCCGTCGCCGAGCGCCTGGCGCTGCCGAGCGAGCGCGTCTTCGACTGCATCGCCGGCTCGGCAACACCAGCGCCGCGAGCGTGCCGCTCGCGCTCGGCGAGGCCGCCCGCACCGGCGCGCTTGGCGCCCGGCGCGACGGTCGTGCTCGGCGCCGTCGGCGCCGGGCTGGTGTGGGGCGCCACCGTGCTCACGCTGGGGGCAGCGATGAGCGTCGCCGAGCGAGCGAGCACCGCGGCCGCCGACGGCACGCCCCGCGTGCGCGAGGGTTGCGCGCTCGTGACCGGCGCCTCGCGCGGCATCGGCGCGGCGATCGCCTGCGCGCTCGCCGCCGACGGCTGGCCGGTGGCGGTCAACTTCCGCGCCGACGAGGACGCCGCGCAGGCGACCGTCGCGCGGATCGCCGGCGACGGCGGGCGCGCACTCGCGGTGCGGGCCGACGTCGGCGTGCCCGAGCAGCTCGAGCAGCTCTTCGATCGACGCCGAGCGCGAGCTCGGCCGCGTGCTCGTGCTCGTCAACAACGCCGGCGTGCGCGCCGACGACCTCGCGCTGTCGCTCAGCGACGCCGACTGGGACCGCGTGATCGACACCAACCTGTCAGCCGCCTTCCGCGCCACCAGGCGCGCGCTGCGCGGGATGATCCGCGAGCGCTTCGGGCGCGTCATCAACATCGCCTCGGTCGTCGGCCCGCGCGCCAACGCCGGCCAGGCCAACTACGCCGCCGCCAAGGCCGGCCTGATCGGCATGACCAAGACGATCGCCGTCGAGGTCGCCCGCCGCGGCGTGACCGTCAACGCGATCGCCCCCGGGCTGATCGCCACCGACATGACCGCCGACCTCGACGGCGAGCTGCTCGCGCGCGGTGCCCGCGCGGCGCGCCGGCACGCCCGAGGACGTCGCCGCGTGCGCCCGCTTCCTCGCCTCCGAGCAGGCCGGCTACGTCACCGGCTCGACCCTGTACGTCGACGGGGGCCTCAGTGCGTGACGCGGCCAGCCATGCGTCCACGCATCGCTGCCACGCAGGCGCCCGAGGTGCGCGCCCACTCACCGCACGTAAAACGCCGCGCCATCCAGATCTAAAAACACAGCAACCACCGAAAGGACCAACATGAGCACAGCCGTCACCAAGAGCAGATCGAGAAGGTCGTGACCGAGTCGCTTGACACCTTCGGCGCCGACCCCGAGCAGATCACCCGCGACGCGACCTTCGAGGCGCTCGACATCGACTCGCTCGACCTCGCCGAGCTCTCGCAGATCGTCCACGAGCAGTTCGGCGTCGAGCTGAAGGGCTCCGACGTCGCCGAGGTCAAGACCGTCGACGACGCGATCGAGCTGATCGCCTCGCGCCTGTAGCGATGGAGGCCGATCGTCGTCACCGGAGTGGGCGCGGTCACGCCGCTGGGCGTCGGCGCGCGCACGCTGCACGAGCGCTGGTGCGCCGGCGAGTGCGGCATCGCCGACGGCGAGGGCGCGTGCGCCGACTTCGACGCCGACCGACTTCCTCTCGGCCAAGGAGGCGCGCCGCGCCGACCGCTTCACGCAGCTCGCGATCGCCGCCTGCGCCGAGGCGCTCGCCGACGCCGGCTGGCAGGACGGCGGGGCCGGGGGCGCCGACGTGGGCGCCAACGGGACAGGCAGGCATCCATACCCCGCCGAGCGCATCGGCTGCGTGCTCGGCACCGGCATCGGCGGCATCGCCACGCTCGTCGACGGCCAGGACACCCTGCGCGAACGCGGCTCGCAGTACGTCTCGCCGCTGGCGGTGCCGCTGATGATGAGCAACGCCGGCGCCGGCGCGCTGTCGATGCGCCACGGGCTGCGCGGCCCGTCGTTCGCCGTCAGCTCGGCGTGCGCCTCCGGCGCCCACGCGATCGGCTCCGCGCTGCGCATGCTGCAGACCGGCGAAGCCGACGCGGTCGTCGCCGGCGGCTCGGAGGCCGGCCTCACGCCGCTCGCGCGCGCCGCCTTCAGCGCGCTCGACGCGCTCTCGACGAGCGGCGTCTCGCGCCCGTTCGACGCGCGCCGCGACGGCTTCGTGATGGGCGAGGGCGCCGCCGTGCTCGTGCTCGAGCGCGCCGACGGCGCCAGCGCGCGCGGCGCGCGCGTGCTCGGCCGGATTCGCGGCTACGGCGCGAGCTCCGACGCCCATCACCTCACCGCGCCGCGCGAGGACGGGCAGGGACAGGCCGCCGCGATGCGCGCCGCGCTCGCCGACGCCGGCGTGGACGCCGAGCAGATCGACTACGTCAACGCCCACGGCACCTCGACGCCGCTCAACGACCGCGCCGAGACGCACGCCATCAAGCTCGCGCTCGGCGAGCACGCGCAGCGGATCCCGGTGTCCTCCACCAAGTCCGCGATCGGGCACCTGCTCGGCGCCGCCGGCGCCGTCGAGGCGGTCGCCACGCTGCTCGCGCTGCGCGACCGCATCGCGCCGCCCACGCTCGGGCTCTCCCAGCCCGACGAGGGCCTCGACCTCGACTACGTGCCCGGCGCCGCGCGCCCGCTCGCGCGCAACGGCAACGGCAACGGCTCGGCCGACGGCGGCCAACGGCCGGTGCTCGCGCTGTCCAACTCGTTCGGCTTCGGCGGGCACAACGCGGTGCTGTGCCTGGAGGCCGCATGACGACGCGGGGACCGAGCGCATGAGCCTGCAGCTGCTGGAGCGCCCCGACGAGCGCCTGGACCCGCTCGAGCGCCTGGAGGTGCTCGCCGACCCCGGCTCGCTGCAGCTGCTGCGCACGCAGGTGCGCTCGCGGCGCATGGGCGAGCGCGCGCAGCCCGGCGACGGCGTGCTCGCCGCGCACGCGCGCGTCGACGGGCGCCAGGTGTACTGCTACGCGCAGGACGCGTCGTTCGCCGGCGGCTCGCTCGGGGAGGCGCACGCGCAGACGATCGTCGAGGTGCTGCGCCTCGCCGGCCGCGCGCGCGTGCCGGTGCTCGGCTTCGTCGAGTCCGCCGGCGCGCGCATGCAGGAGGGGCTCGCGGCGCTCTCCGGCTACGGCGCGATCTTCCGCGAGCACGTGCGTCTGTCGGGCGTCGTGCCGCAGATCTCGATCGTCTGCGGGCCCGCCGCCGGCGGCTCCTCCTACGGCCCCGCGCTCAACGACTTCGTGATCATGACCGGGCGCGCGTCGATGTTCCTGACCGGCCCCGGCGTCGTCTCCGAGGTCACCGGCGAGGACGTCGACATGGCCACGCTGGGCGGGCCGCGCGTGCACGAGCGCAACGGCGTCTGCCACTTCAGCGCGCCGACCGACGTCGACGGCGCGCTGCTGGCGCGCGACCTGCTCGACTACCTGCCCCAGCACAACGGCGTCGCGCCGCAGCGGTGGCCGAGCGTCGCCGCGCCCGAGGTGCCGGCCGATCGCGCCGTGCCGTCGCAGGCGCGCAAGGTCTACGACATGCGCCACGTCGCCGCCGCGCTCGTCGACGGCGGGCGCCTGATGGAGGTCAGCGCCCGCTGGTCGCGCAACGTCGTCTGCGCGTTCGCGCGCCTCGAGGGCCGCTCGATCGGGATCGTCGCCAACCAGCCCCGCCACCTCGGCGGCGTGCTCGACGCGAACGCCGCGCAGAAGGCCGCGCGCTTCGTGCGCACGTGCAACTCCTTCGGGCTGCCGCTGCTCGTGCTCGTCGACACGCCCGGCTTCCTGCCGGGGTCACGCCAGGAGCGCGACGGCGTGATCCGCCACGGCGCCAAGCTCGTGCACGCGTTCGCCGAGGCGACCGTGCCGAGCGTCACGGTGATCGTGCGCAAGGCCTTCGGCGGCGCGTTCATCGCGATGAACTCCAAGGCCCTCGGCGCCGACTACGTGTTCGCGTGGCCCGGTGCCGAGCTCGGCGTGATGGGCGCCGAGCAGGCGGTCGGGATCCTCAACCGCCGCGAGATCGCCGCCGCCGAGGACCCCGCCGCGCATCGGCGCCGGCTCGCCGGCGCGTACTCCGCCGAGCACCTGCAGGTCGAGGGCGCCAGCGCCGACGGCTTCGTCGACGAGGTGATCACCCCCGACTCCACACGCGTGGCGCGTCGCCTCCTGCTTCGACGCGCTCGCCGGCGTGCACCGGCCCGATTCCCGAGCAGCCAACATCCCGTTGTAAGAGGAGGTAGCGATGCGCTGGTCAGACCCATTCGAGCAGCTGTCCGTCGGGGAGCGCTTCGAGTCCGGCGCGCGCGCTGTGCGCGACACCGACGTGATCGTCTTCTCGGCGCTCACCGGCGACTGGCACCCGCAGCACTGCGACCCCGAGTGGGCCGCCGCCAGCCCGTTCGGCGAGCGCATCGCGCACGGGATGCTCGTGCTGTCGCTGGCCGTCGGGCTCGTGCCGCTCGACCCCGAGCGGGTGCTCGCGCTTCGGCGCGTGTCAGACGTCGTCTTCAAGCGCCCCGTGCGCCTCGACGACTCGATCTCGGTAACTGGTGAGATCACCTCGCTGCGGCCCATCGACGACAGCAGCGGCCTGGTCGACTTCGCCTGGCGCATCAACAACCAGGACGGCGCGCTGGTCGCGCGCGCGAGCGTGCAGGTGCTGTGGCGCGCCGAGCCCGTCGCGGCGGCCGTGTGATGCTCGACGGGCGGCGCATCCTCATCACCGGCGTGCTCGACCGCCACTCGATCGCGTTCGCGACCGCCGCGCGCGCACAGGAGCTCGGCGCCGAGGTGCTGCTGACGGGCTTCGGGCGCACCAGGCGCATGACCGAACGCGCCGCCGGGCAGCTGCCCCGCGCCGCCGAGGTGCTCGAGCTCGACGTCAACAACGACGAGGACATCGAGCGCGTGCGCGCCGAGCTGGACGCGCGCTGGGGAGCGCTCGACGGGCTGCTGCACGCGGTCGCCTACGCGCCGCCCGACGCGCTCGGCGGCGGCTTCCTCGACACGCCGCTCGAGAGCGCCGTCATCGCCTACCAGACCAGCGCCTTCTCGCTGAAGGCGCTCGCCGCCGGGCTGCTGGGGCTGCTCGAAGCCGCGCCCGACGGCGCCGGCGTCGTCGGCCTGGACTTCGACGCGAGCAGCGCCTGGCCCGCCTACGACTGGATGGGCGTCGCCAAGGCAGCGCTCGAGGCGGTCGCGCGCTACCTCGCACGCGAGCTCGGGCCGCGCGCGATCCGCGTCAACCTCGTCTCCGCCGGCCCGATCGAGACGCTCGCCGCCGGCGGCATCCCCGGCTTCTCCCAGCTCGCCGACGTGTGGTCGCAGACCGCGCCGCTGCGCTGGGACGCGGAGGACCCCGCGCCGGTCGCCGACGCCGCGTGCTTCCTGCTCTCACCGCTCGCGCGCGCCATCACCGGCGAGATCCTGCACGTCGACGGCGGCTACCACGCGATGGGGTGCGCCTCGCCGGCTGCCGCTGGTGTCGGCGTCGGCGTCGGCGCGGGCATCGCGTCAGGCACGGGCGAGGCATGAGCGGCGCGATACTGCTGACCGGGGCCACGGGCTTCCTCGGCATGGACGCGCTCGCGCGCCTGATCGAGCGCGGCGGCGAGGAGGACCAGATCGCCGTGCTGATCCGCGCGCGCGATGACGCCGGCGCGCAGCAGCGACTGCGCGAAGTGCTCGCGCGCCTCTACGACGAGCCGCCCGCCGGCGCGAGACGCGTGCGCGCGGTGCGCGGTGACCTGCTCGAGCCCGGCCTCGGCCTGTCCGCTGAGGACCGCCGCTGGCTGGTCGACGCGGTCGAGCGGGTCGTGCACTGCGCCGCGTCGATCTCCTTCGAGCTGCCGCTCGTGCAGGCGCGCGAGATCAACGTGCGCGGCGTCGAGCGGGTGCTCGAGCTCGCGCGCGCGATCGCCGACGGCGGCGAGCTGCGACGCATCGTGCACGTGTCGACCGCGTACGTCAGCGGCCGCCACGCCGGCGAGTTCCTCGAGCAGGACCTCGACGTCGGCCAGGAGTTCCGCAACACCTACGAGCGCTCCAAGCACGAGGCCGAGCGGCTGCTGCGCGCGGCCGCCGATCTGCCGCTGGCGGTGGCGCGGCCGAGCATCGTCGTCGGCCACAGCGTCAGCGGCTGGACCTCCGCCTTCAACGTCCTCTACTGGCCGATGCGCGCGTTCGAACGCGGCCTGCTCGACGAGGTCCCCGCGCGCGAGGACTCGATCGTCGACTTCGTGCCCGTCGACTACGTCACCGACGGCATCCTCGCGCTGCTCGACGACGAGGCCGCCGCGGGCACCTACAACCTCGTCGCAGGCGCCGACGCGCTCAGCGCCGGCGAGCTCGTGCAGCTGCACTGCGCCGTCACCGGGCGCGAGCCGGTGCGCTTCGTCGCGCAGGACGACGGCGCGGGCGCGGGCGCCGGCGGGGTGCCCACCGGAGGCGAGAGCTTCGTGCCGTACTTCGACGTGCGCTGCCGCTTTGGCGACCAGCGGGCGCGCGAGCTGCTGGCGCGTGCCGGTGTCGTGCGGCCCGACCCGCAGGACTACCTGGTGCGGCTGATCGCGTACGCGCGTGCCAGCGCGTGGGGGAAGCGGGCGATGACGCGGGAGGCGGCATTCGCGCCGATCGATGGACGCGCGTCGGTGGTTGGCGACGTTGTGGTCGGCCGTCCGGTACGCGGGGGCCCGTCCTCTCTCGCGACGAGTGCTGTATAGCGATTGTTATACAGCGTTTGAAAAACGAGTTATAGAGGGGAGCGGATCGCGCGATGGCCGCGCCCGGCGCGAGGTTATAGTCGCGACATGGGGGAGCCACGGCTCCAGGGGAAGGTCGCGCTGATCACGGGCGCCGCCGGCGGCATCGGCGCGGCGGCCGCGCGACGCATGGCGCAGGAGGGCGCGCGGCTGTTGCTGACGGACGCCGACGAGCAAGGCGCGGAGCGGGTCGCGGACGAGTTGGGTCGCGATCGCGCTGACGCGCTCGGCCACGACGTCACCAGCGAGCAGCGCTGGCAGGAGGTGGTCGCGCACGCGCTCGACGCGCACGGGCGCATCGACGTGCTGCTCAACAACGCCGGCGTGTTCCTGGCGGCGCCGATGACCGACACGTTGGTCGAGGACTTCCGACGCGTGATCGACATCAACGTCACCGGTGTGTTCCTCGGTATGCGCACCGCGACACCAGCGATGATCGAGCGGAGTGCCGGCTCGGTGGTCAACCTGTCCTCGGTCGCCGGCCTGATGGGCTCGCCGTTCCTGATGGCGTACGCCGCGAGCAAGTGGGCGGTGCGCGGCATGAGCAAAGTCGCCGCCAAGGAGCTCGCACCGTTCGGCGTGCGCGTCAACTCGCTGCACCCGGGGCAGATCGACACCGACATGAACACGCGCCAACGCGAACGCACTCCCGAGTTGATCGACAAGCTGATCAGGGGGATCCCGTTGCGGCGCATCGGCACGCCCGAGGAGGTCGCCGACGCGATCGTGTACCTCGCCAGCGACGAGAGCGTCTACGTGACCGGCTCAGAGCTCGTGATCGACGGTGGCGTCACGGCCTGAGCCGCGTTAGAACACCGGCGTCTCTGAGTAGTCGCCGAACACCTGCTGCAGCGACTCGATGATCTCGCCCTCCGAGGCGTGCGCGCGGGCGCACGTGAGCAGCGGCTCCATCAGGTTGCGATCCTCGTACGCGGCGTCCTCGCGCAGCGCCGCCAGCGCACGCTCGACCTCGGCGCCGTCGCGCTTGGCGCGTGCCGCCTGCAGGCGCCCGATCTGCTTGCCTTCGAGCGCCGGGTCCACCCGCAGCGTCGGGATCTGCTGCTCGTCGGTTGCCACGTAGCTGTTGACGCCGACCACGATCCGTTCGCGCGCGTCGATCTCCTGTTGCAGCGCGAAGGCCGCGTCGGCGATCTCGCGCTGGGGATAGTTGAGCTTCACCGCTTCGACCATCCCGCCCAGCTCGTCGATCTTCTTGAAGTAATCGTACGCTCGCTGCTCCATCTCGTCGGTCAGCGACTCCACGAAATACGAGCCGCCGAGCGGGTCCACCGTGTTCGTCACGCCGGTCTCGTGCGCGAGCATCTGCTGCGTGCGCAGCGCGATCGTCACCGCCTCCTCCGTCGGCAGCGCCAGCGCCTCGTCATAGGAGTTGGTGTGCAGCGACTGCGTGCCGCCGAGCACCGCCGCCAGCGCCTCCACAGCCGTGCGCACGATGTTGTTCAGCGGCTGCTGCGCCGTCAGCGACACGCCCGCCGTCTGCGCGTGAAAGCGCATCTGCCACGAGCGCGGCTCCTTCGCGCCGAACGTCTCGCGCATCTCGCGCGCCCAGATGCGCCGCGCCGCGCGGTACTTGGCGATCTCCTCGAAGAAGTCGATCTGGGCGTTGAAGAAGAACGACAGCCGCGGCGCGAACTCGTCCACGTCGAGGCCGCGTGCGACCGCCTGCTCGACGTACGTCAGCCCGTCCTTCAGCGTGAACGCCAGCTCCTGCTGGGCCGTCGAGCCCGCCTCGCGGATGTGGTAGCCGGAAATCGAGATCGGGTGCCAGCGCGGCATCCTGCGCGTGCACCACTCGATCATGTCGCCGCACAGGCGCATCGCCGGGTCGATCGGGAAGCACCACTCCTTCTGCGCGATGTACTCCTTCAGGATGTCCGCCTGGATCGTCCCCGACAGGCGCTCAGGCGGCGTCGGATGCACGGGATCCGATTCGGCGGCAGCGACGTAGAACGCCAGCATGATCGCTGCCGGCGCGTTGATCGTCATCGACACCGACACCTCGCCTAGGTCGATGCCGCCGAACAGCGTCTGCATGTCATCCAGCGTGTCCACCGCCACGCCCTCGCGGCCAACCTCGCCCAGCGAGCGCGCGTGGTCGGAGTCGTGGCCCATCAGCGACGGCATGTCAAACGCCGTCGACAGCCCCGTCTGGCCGTGCTCGAGCAGATAGTGGAAGCGCTCGTTCGTCTCCTCGCTCGTGCCGAAGCCCGCGAACTGGCGCATCGTCCACAGCCGTCCGCGGTACATCGTCGGATGGATGCCGCGCGTGAACGGGTAGGACCCCGGCACGCCGATCGGGTCCTCGGGCCCGCCCACGCCCGCGCCTGGCGCCAGGTCCTCCGCGGTGTACAGCTCGCGGACCGGCTCGTCGGAGAGCGTGCGGAAGCTGCGCTCGTCTCGTCCGCCGCCGCCGGCGTCGCCCTCGGTGTCCCCTCCGCCGGGCGGCTTCGTGCTGATCGCCATTACGACTCGCAATGCTACCCGGCGTTCGAGCACCCGCACATGGCGCCGACGGGTCTGCGTCACTGGCTTTGACATCGCGCGAGCCACGGCTGTCTGATACGCCGTAATACAGCGACTACAATGCGGTCATGAGCAGGAAGTCGGCGCCATTCAGCCTGCGACTGTCCGAGCGGACCGATCGGCTCGTCACGGCCGAGGCCAAGCGCACGAAGCGCAGCAAGGGCAGCGTCGTCGAGACGCTGGCGGAGGAGGCTCTCAAGGCCAGGCTGGTACCCGGGATCGCGTTTCGCGGCGAGGACTACAACCGTCGCGCCTGGCTGATCGGCACGAGCCTGGACGTGTGGCAGGTAGTGGAGGCGTACAAGGACTTCGACCGGGACTTCGAGCGCACGGTCGGAGAGAGCGACCTGACGACGCGCGAGCTGCGCACGGCGGTCAGCTACTACGAGCGCTTTCCAGAGGAGATCGACGATTTCATCGCGCTCGACCGGCGATCGCTGGCGGAGTTGCGCGCCGAATACCCGCACGCCGACGTGATCGCCATCGAGCTCGACTGACCCGTGCGTCTGCTGCTTGACGCACACGTGTCAGGCCGCAGGATCGGCGCGACGCTGAGAGAGCGCGAGCACGACGTGCTCGCCGTTGACGAGCAGCGCGACCTCGACGGCGCCCCGGACGAGGAGCTCCTGGAACTCGCCAGCGCCGAGCGGCGGATTCTCGTGACGTTCGACGTCGCCGACTTCCCGCGCATCTGCCGCGAGTGGCTCGAGACCGGACGCTCGCACCACGGCTGCGCGGTTGTGGTCGGGGTGCGCCACAGCGAGTTCGGGGCGATCATGCGCGCGTTGCAAGGCGCGTTCGAGCAACGGCCGGATCCTCGTGAATGGCGTGACTACCAGGCGTTTGTGTCGAGGCTGCGGTGACCGCGATGCGGCGCAGGTATGTCAGGAACGACGCCGATCTCCCCGATCACGATCTCGTGCTGGAGCCGGCGGATATTGCCCGCGGGCTCGCCTACCACGTGCGCCACTACGTCCACCATGACGCCCACGTGGTGATCGTCGGCGGGTTCGGCGTTGGGCCGAGCTACATCGTCGACGCGGCATCGGTTGCCAGAGAGCTGGCGGAGGTGGTGGTGCCTGCTGGGCTGGAGTTTGCGATGGTGGCTTACGCTCCTCAGAGTCCGCTCAGTGGAGAACCGCACTTTCGCGAAGTGAGCTTCGAAGTCGGCGATCGCGTGAAACGAGCTTCGTCCGCTTGGCTCGCCGGCCCCGAGGTGGTCGTGCCACGCACCCGGCCCGTCGACCTAGCCGCCGTCGAGACGATGGCCGGTCGACCGGTGCTCACCTTCCCATACAGGTTCTACACAAGGGCGCTGGTGGAGGCGATGAACGGTCAGCCCGCCAAGCGTCTGCTTGAGTTGCTGATCGAGGCAGGGCTCGTGTGCCCAATCCATGGACCGTCTCCTTACGGTGATTACTGCGGCACAGGCCTGGCCTGTGAGCAGGAGCACAACCGGCGCGCGCGTGTGTGGCGAGCACCGTACGCGCCGCGGCGACGTTCTATTGCCGGCGGCTACCGCGGCATTGCCACGCGCTATCAAACGCAGGTTGAGTTCGCATCGCCGCGACAAAGCTGGTCGGTTCCCATCTTCGGTCGGGACGCGCCAGAGCTGGGGTGGGGCTACGGTGGCTCACGCTCTCCGTCGCGGAGCTGGACCGCTGGTTTGACGACGCGAGCCCCACCTCGAAACGTGGCTTGGTGGTGGTTGCCGGACCAGCGAGAGGCGACTGGCCGGCGGGACAGGCGAACGGGATGGCGGCGTGGATCGCCCCAAGGTCTGTTGGACGCCGGGTTCGACGTGTACGAGCCGGGGCGCAACGGCGAGGCTCCTCAGCTCGAGGACTCAAGATCATCGCTTGCACGGGATGCTGCACGCGAGCCTGCTGTCGGCGCTGGATCAATGCAGCATGCTCGTGGTCCCCTACGACGGCGATGCCGTCATGCAAGGCGTCGAGTGCGTGACCGCCCTGCGATATGTCCTCGAACACCCTGACGTGCCGGCCGTGCTCGCGTACGATCGCGCAGAAGCGAATGACTTCGTGAACCACCAAACCCACGGGGTCCTCGCCATCAGAGTTGGAGATGGCATGCCTCGTGACGTCAGCGCCGTCGTGTCCGCCGTCGACGAGGCTTGCGCGGCATACGAATGCCTGCACATCGCGACGGAGGCATAGGGGATGTCCGGTGCGACCTCAGCGATCTCGAGTGAGCTCAGCCGACTGGTTGGCGCTGGGCACGTGCTCGAGGCACCGCCGCAATCGCCCTACAACCACGACAGCTCCAACCGCAGGGACGTTGACGGGCGCGCCGACGCCGTCGTGCTGCCAGGCAGCGCGCAGGAGGTCGCGGCGGTGGTCGCGTGGTGCTACGAGCACGACGTGCCGATCGTGGCGCGCGGTGGCGGCACCGGGCTCGTGGGAGGGGCGGTCGCGATTCACGGCGGCGTCGTGTGCTCGCTCGAGCGGCTGCGACGGGTTCGTGAGCTGGAGCCGGCGCTGTGGCGCATGTTCCCCGAGGCCGGCGTCAGCACCCGCGACGTGCAACGCCTCGCGCGCGAGAACGGGCTGTTCTTCGCCCCCGACCCCGGTGCAGCGGAGCAGTCTCAGATCGGCGGCAACGTCGCCACCAACGCCGGCGGCCCGCACGCGCTCAAGTACGGCGTCACCGGCGCCTGGGTCGCAGGCATGGAGGTCGTGCTCGCTCCCGGCGAGCTCGTGCACATTGGTGGCTGGGCGGCAAAGGACGTCGCCGGCTATGACCTCAAGAGCCTGCTCATCGGCTCTGAGGGCACGCTCGGCGTGATCACCGCGGTGCAGCTGCGGCTGCTGCCAGCGCCTGAGACCGCGATACCGCTGATCATGTTTCTAGCCACGCGCGAGGCGGGCTGTGCCGCGATCTGCGCAGTGTTCGCCGCCGGCCTGCGTCCATCGGTGCTCGACTTCATGGACGGCGCCACGCTCGCGATCACCGCCGGCGCCTACCCCGGCGACGTGCCGCCGCAGTCGGGCTTCGCGCTGATCTGCGAGGTGGACGGGTCGCAGGCGGCGGCGCGCGCGCAGCGCGACGCGTTCGTGGAACTGCTCGGCGAAGGCGCGCTCGCGGTGCACGAGCCACGCGACCCGCGCGCGCTGTGGCGCTGGCGCGACGGCGCCAATCCGGCCGTGACGGGCGCTCGCGGCGCGAAGGTCAGCGAGGACGTCGTCTTTCCTCTCGAGCGCCTCGGCGAGGGGCTCGAGCGCTTCGAGCAGATCGCCTCCGCGCACGGCCTGGACTCGTGCGCGTGGGGCCACGGCGGCGAGGGCAACGTGCACGCCACCGTGCTCGTCGACCCCTCAAGCGGCTCCGAGCTGGAGGCCGCGGAGGCGGTCGGCGAGGAGCTGTTTGCGCTGGTGATCGAGCTCGGCGGATCGATCGCAGGAGAGCACGGCGTCGGCTCGCTCAAGCGCGGGCGCCTGGCGTCTCAATGGGACCCACGGGCGGTGGAAGCGCACGAACAGATCAAGCGGGCGTTCGACCCCAAGGGCCTGCTCAACCCGGGAAAGAAGCTGGCGCGGTAGCCTGCGCGGTCGCCGGCAGATCTGCGGCCACATCTACTTGAAAGGGACCAACATGAACAAGTCACAACTGATCGACGCGATCGCGAAGGACGCGGACATGACGAAGGCCGACACCTCGCGCGTGCTGGAGTCGCTGCTCGACACCGTCACCAAGTCGCTCAAAAAAGGCGAGGAGGTCGCGATCACCGGCTTCGGCAAGTTCTCCGTCGTCAAACGCGCCGCCCGCCAGGGCGTCAACCCGCGCACCGGCGAGAGGGTCAAAATCAAAGCGTCCAAGGCGCCGAAGTTCTCGCCGGGCGCCGCGCTGAAGCAGGCAGTCCACCCGAAAAAATAGAGCTCCAAACCGAGCCGCTGCCCAGCGCCGTCTCCCCCGAGCCCGCACGATGACGACCGTCGTCAGCGAGCTGGAGCTGCCGGCGCTGGACTACACCGACCCGTCGCTGCGCGGCGCGCGCTTCCACGACGCGATGTGCGAGCTGCGCGGGCACGGGTGGCTGGCGCGCGGGCCGTTCGGATACATGGTGCTCGACCGCGAGTCCGCGGAGTTCTTCCTGCGCACACGCGCCGCGACGTTCCCGGGGATGAAGATCGCCGAGATCTTCGGCGTCAGCGACGGGCCGCTGTACGAGCAGATGCAGCGCAACATCCTGCACGTCAACGGGCCCGACCACTCGCGGTTGCGCAGCCTCGTCAACCCCGCGCTCTCGCCGCGCGCCGTCGAGCGCTACACGCCCGCGATGCGCGCGTTCCTCGAGCAGCTGCTCGAGCAGGCGCTCGCGGCGTCCGCGCCCGATGATTCGCAGCCGGCCACCAGCGTCGCCTGCGAGTTCGTCGACGCGTTCGCCAAGCCCTACCCCTCGCAGGTGATCGCGACCGTGATGGGCGCGCCGCTCGCCGACGCGCCGCGGCTGCACCACTGGTCGAACTGGATCCAGCGGCAGTTCGACGCCGTCAGCATGGCCAGCGAGCGCGACCAGATCGAGCGCGCCGTCGAGGAGTTCTACGAGCTACGCCGAAGCGCTGCTCGTCGCGCGGCGGGCCGATCCGCGCGACGACCTGCTCTCGATGCTGATCGAGGCCGAAGAGGCCGGCGAGCGGCTGTCGGACGTCGAGTGCATCAACCTCGTCTTCAACGTGCTCGCCGGCGGCGTCGACACGACGCAGAGCCAGCTCGCGCACACCGTGCGGCTGCTCGGCGAAAACCCCGAGCAGTGGGAGCTGCTCGTACAGAACCCGCAGCTCGCCGAGGCAGCCGTCGAGGAGGCGCTGCGGTTCGAGCCGATCACGCCGTTCACCGCGCGCATCACCACCGAGGAGGTGGTCTTCCGCGACGTCAGCTTCCCGCAGGACACGATCGTGATCGTGTGCGCATTCAGCGGCAACCGCGACCTCGACCGCAGCGAGCAGGGCCCCGCAGGCGCCGACGGCTTCGACATCACCGCCGATCGCGGCAGCGCCCGGGCGCTCACGTTCGGCGCCGGCGTGCACTACTGCGTCGGCGCCAACCTCGCGCGTCTGGAGCTGCGCGAAGCGCTGTCGTTCCTCGCGCAGCGCGTGCGCCGCCTGGAGCTCGACGGCGAGCCCGCGTTCGACACCATCACCGGCATCTACGGCCTTGCCGAGCTGCCCGTCCGCCTCGACCGTTCTGAGCTCAGCGCCAAAGCCCAAAAAATGGAACAATTTGGGAGGGGGCCATGACGGCTCTCGAGCAAAGCGAGGTTGGAATGGTGGCTGTATTCGAACGGATATCGAAGGCGGCCCGCGCCTTGCACGGCGCTTCGCCGTCAGCACCGCCGCGTGCGCCGCGGTGCTGGTCGTCAGCTGTGCTGCGGCGACATCGAGCGCGTCAGCCGGCGAGTACCACGTCTACTCCTGCAGGACGCCTTCCGGCGAAACTGCGCCGGCCGATGGGTGGAGCGGGTCAGCCGTGCGGGCCGAATCGATTGATCAGCGACACCTGCTCGCAGCCCGGCGGCGCGTTGATCGCGGCGCTTCGTCGGGGCTCGCGCGAACGGCCAACGCGGATACGGCAACATGGGCGTTTGAAGCGCCGACTGGTGAGACGATCCGGCGGCGCGACGCTGTGGCGCGCGGGGGATGCGGACGGGCGGCTCGGCGATAAATGCGACTTATCGGGTTCTGGTTTGCGGGCCCGAACAACGTGAACGAACCGGAATTGCTTTTGGGCAATGTGTCGGCGGCTCCACGCTGTCCCGGTGAGGTCGGAACGTAGGCCGAACCGCTGGCGGCAGAAAATCGTCTGGTTGTGCCTGGATCGAGTCTGGGTGGACGGCTCTATCTCGATGCGTCTTGCCGGCGTTTCGGGCTGTCAAGTGCAACGAAGGTCGAGAGTGACCCCAACGGCTACGCCGCAGTCGTCTACCTCTACGCGGCAGACCTGACCCTCGAACAGGCCGCGCCTCCGACCGCGTCGAACGTAAGCGGCGAACTCGCGAGCGCGCCGACGGTGAGCGGCACGAGCGATGTCGCGTTCAGTGCGAGCGACCCCGGCTCGGGCGTCTACGAGGCGGTGTTCAGCGTCGACGGCAAGGTCGTGCAGAGCACGGTGCTGAACGAAGACGGCGGGCGCTGCAAGAACGTCGGCGGGACGAGCGATGGGCTTGCGGCGTTCCTGTACGTGCAGCCGTGCCCGGCGTCGGTCAGCGCAGACGTGGGCTTCGACACGGCGGCGGTGGCGAACGGCCAGCATCACCTGGTCGTGAGCGTGATCGACGCGGCGGGCAACGCGGCGACGGTGCTCGACAGGAACGTGACGGTCGAGAACCCGTTGCCGCCGGGCGGCCCGAACGGCACGAACGCGTCCGCCCAGGCGGCGCTGTCGGTGCGATGGACGGCGACGCCGGGTGAGCGCCTGGGGAGCGGCTACGGGCACGCGGAGACGATCCTCGGTCGGCTGACGGGCCCGGACGGCATACCGATCGTGGCGGCGCAGGTGACCGTGTTCTCGCGAGCGGAATACGCGGGGGCGCAGACGGCGGCGATGACCGGCGTGCGCACCGACTCGAACGGCCGCTTCACGCTGCGCCTGCCCTCCGACAGCGCCTCGCGCACGCTGAGCTTCGAGTACAGCGCCCGGTTCGGCTCGCCGCCGGTTGTCACCAAGACGCTCACCCTGAGCGTCCGCGCGGGCGTGAGCCTGCAGCATCGCGCCGCGCACCGCGCACGTCGGCAGCAGCATCCACTTCTCCGGGCGCCTGCGCGGCGGGCCGATCCCGAAGGGCGGCAAGCTGGTCGTGCTCGAGGCGCGCTCGCCGGGCGGCCCGTGGCTCGAGTTCAACGTGATCCGCAGCGATGCGCGCGGCCGCTTTCGCGCGAGCTATCGCTTCAAGTTCGCCGGGCCCGCCCGATATCAGTTCCGCGTGCTGTGCGAAGCGGAGGCGGACTATCCGTTCGCGACGGGTGCGTCGCGCATGGTGACCGTGCTCGAGCATTGAGACCTGGCGCGAGCGCGTGGGCATAGACTCGCGCTCGTTTGTTCGCCCTGACCACATTGGTCTATCCGGTGGTGCTGGCGTTGCTGTGCGTAGGCGCCGGTCTGCTGGTCGACCGCTGCAGTGGCGGCTGGCTGCCCGGCCTGCTCCTTCCGACGGTCGGTGCGGCGGCGTTGATCGGGCTCTCTCAGCTGACGACCTATGTGCCGCACCTCGCTGCGGCGACGCCCTACGTGATGGCGGTGGCTGCGCTCGCCGGGTTCGCACTCGCGTGGCCAAGGGTGCGGATCTTCGCGCGCAACTGGCGTGGGTGGCGGTGGCAGGTCGTCGCGCCAGTGCTCGCCTACGTCCTGGCGCTCGCCCCGGTGCTGCTCGCGGGCAGGACCACCTTCTCCTCCTATCTCACGCTGTCGGATTCGGCGTTTCACATGATGGGCGCCGACTTTCTGCTACGCCACGGCCAGGACTTCACGCACCTGGATCTGCGCAACTCCTACGGCGAGTACATCGACTACTACTACGGCTACGGATATCCGTCGGGCGCAGACACGCTCTTCGGCGGTAGCGCCTACCTGCTCGGGCTGCCCCTGATCTGGGCGTTCCAGCCGTTCAACGCGTTCATGCTCGCAACTGCTACGGGGCCAGCATGGCTGCTCCTACGGCGTATGGGCCTCGCCGGACCGTGGGCTGCGCTCGGCGCGCTCACCGCGACTGTTCCCGCGCTCGTCTACGGCTACGAGCTGATCGGCTCGATCAAGGAGATCACGTCGTTGGGCCTGATCCTCACGCTCGGCGCGCTGGTGCTCGTGCACCGCCGCTGGCTGCGCGCAGGCCCCGCGAGCGTCCTCCCGTTCGCGCTCGTCGCCGCCGGCGGGATCTCCGCGCTCGGGGCGGGGTTCGCCGCCTGGGTGCTCGCGGCCGTGCTCGTCCTCGCGGCGATAGCCGGCGCGAGCATCACGGCCGATCCCTCGGGTGGACCGCGCCTGCTGAGGCTGATCGCGGTTGGCGTGCCGGTCACCCTCATCGCTGCGCTGCCGACGTGGGTCAACCTGTCCAAATCGCTGGACGTCGCGCAGAACATCGCCGTGACGGGCGGGCCCGGAAATCTCGCCACGCCGCTGAAAGCGACACAGGTGTTCGGCGTCTGGCTGTGGGAGAGCTACAAGCACCCGCCCGCGGGTAGCGATCTGGTGATCACCGCGGTGCTCATCGCCGTCACGGCGATCGCGATCCTGCTGGGCGCCTGGCGGCTGATCCGCAGGCGCGACTATTCGCTGCTTGGCTGGGCCGTGCTGACGCTGGCCGTGTGGGGTGCGATCACCGCTTACAGCACCACCTGGGTCGACGCTAAGACCCTGATGCTGACGACGCCCGTTGTCGTGATCCTCGCATGGGGAGGGGTGGCCGCCCTGCGCGCCTCGCCGCTGCGGCTCGCCGCGCCGATCCTCGCGCTCGTGCTGTTCGGCGGGGTGATCGTCTCGGATGCCATGCAGTACCACGTCTCCAACGTGGCGCCCACCGCGCGCTATGAAGAGCTCGAATCGATCGATCGTCGCTTCGCCGGTCGCGGCCCGACGCTGTTCACCGACTTCGACGAATACTCGATGTACGTGCTGCGCGACCTCGACGTCGGCGGACCGAACTTCATCTACGCACCCCCCGTCTTCGCCGGCACCTCAGCGCGCTACCGCTACCCGGTGGAACTCGATCGTCTGCCCTCGGCGAGCCTGCGCTCCTACCCGCTGATCGTCACCCGACGCGATCCAGATATCGCGCGGCCGCCGGCCTCCTACCGTCTCCTGTGGCAGGGCACCTATTACCAGGTGTGGGGCCGCAACCCCGCCGCAGCGAGGTCGGGCGCCGCCGTCGCGCTGTCGGGTTCGCTGTCCACCCAGTGCGCCCGCATCGAACACGTCGCGCGTGTCGCCGCTCGACGCGGCGCGAGGCTCGTCGCCGCGCGCTCGCCCCAGCTCGTTCGTATCGCCCTGCCTCGCACCTCGCACCCTGCCGGGTGGGGACGCGTCCGCCACGGCCTGCAGTTGAGCACGCCAGGGCGCTTGTCGGCGACGTTCGTGGTGCCTCACGCGGGCACCTGGGATGTGTGGCTCGAGGGCCAGATCATGCCGACCGTGAGCCTTGGCGTGGACGGGCACCATCTGGCGTCGATCGGCGCCCAGCTCGGGGGCAACTCTGTCGTGTTGAACCCGATGACGCCGGTGCCGGTCTCCCTATCCGCCGGGCGTCATCGTCTGACGTTGTCCCGCGGCGGCTTCACGCTCGCACCGGGCGAGGGCGGCTCGGCCTATCTGTACAGCCTTTACCTCGCCCCGGCGGGCATCGCCGCGCAGCAGCCTCTGCGCTCGGTCGCGGCCAGTCGCTGGCGGTCGCTGTGCGGGCGCTCCTACGAGTGGATCGAAGCCGTTCCCAGCTGAAATTGCGGGCCGTCCGGTTGAGGATCCGGGCCAGCCGGCGCGTCCCCGCTGTGCCTATGTCCGCCACGCCCACAGCATTCCGTAGTGGCCGTGATCGGCAATCGATTGGATGCGCATGCCTGCGGCTCGTAGGGCGGCTTCGGCTTCGGCGCGGGAGTCGCGCCCTGGACAGAGATGCGAGTGATACTCGAGGACGACTACGCGGGGGGGCGCTTCGCGAAAGCGCGGGTCGCACAGAATCGCCCACTCGCCTCCCTCTATGTCCATCTTGAGCAGGTCCGCCTGCGCGATCTGGGGCAGCACGTCGATCACCGGCACCTCGATCGTCAACTCGCCGTCCGTCGGATCGGCGATGTGCGAGACGGCCGCGAGGCCCGCGACGAACGCGGCGCGGCCATCCTCGTTGGAGGCCGCCGCCTGAACCAGCTGCCAACGCTCTGCCAGGCCGTTGGCGGCGATCGTCCGCTCGTGAATCGACGCGTTGTGCGGGTCGGGCTCGAAGGCGACGATCTCGGCCTGCGGCCAGCGCGCGACCGCGAACGCTCCGAACAGCCCGATGTTGCCCCCCAGATCGACGATGCTGCTCACCTCTGAAAGCGCCTGCTCCACCTCGCCGGTGGGCTCGTAGTCGTGGTGCCTGAAGACCTCTCCGAGGATCACGACGTCGCCGGTCCCGTGCCGGAGCGCAACGGAGAGGCCGTTTTCGCGCACGCGATAGAGAAAAACGCCCTTGCGGCGAACAGCCTCGCGCAAAACGAACGCGAGTGTGGGCCGCACGGTCGGCGCGCCCAGATACAGTTCGAGCAGCGGGAGCAGCCGCGGACGCGCCCCGAGCCGGCGCAGCGCCTCGACGAATTTTGCACGAAGCGCGGTCATCGGCTCGCGAGAGCATAGGGATCGTGTTCGCGAGGCAGAGGGCGAGGTGCCCAGGCTCGCTGCGCGCCTACGCCCGCCAAGCCCACAGCATTCCCTGCCCGTCGTCGCGGTGGGAGATCGGCCGAATCTGCATGCCTGCGGCTCGTAGGGCGGCTTCGGCTTCGGCGCGGGAGTCGGGCCCTGGACAGAGGTGCGAGTGGTACTCGAGGACCACTGCGCGGGGGGGTGCTTCGCGAAAGCGCGGGTCGCACAGAATCGCCCACTCGCCTCCCTCTATGTCCATCTTGAGCAGGTCCGCCTGCGCGATCTGGGGCAGCACGTCGATCAGCGGGACCTCGATCGTCTGCTCGCCGTCAGCGGGGTCGGCGATGTGCGAGACGGCGGCGAGGCCCGCAACGAACGAGGCGCGGCCGTTCTCGTTTGAGGCCGCGGCTTGGACCAGCTGCCAGCGCTCTGCCAGGCCGTTGGCGGTGATCGTCCGCTGGTGGATGGCCGCGTTGTCGGGGTCAGGCTCGAATGCGACGATCTGCGCCTGCGGCCAGCGTGCGGCGGCGAACAGTCCGAACAGCCCGATGTTGCCCCCCAGATCGATGATGTTGCTTACCTGCGTGAGCGCCTGCTCGACCTCGCCGGTGGGTTGGTAGTCGTGATGGTTGAAGACCTCTCCGAGGATCACCACGTCGCCGCTGCGATGCCGGATCGCGGCGCGCATGCCGTTCTCACGCACGCGATAGAGAAAGACGCCCTTGCGCGCTGAAGCCTCGCGCAGGACGAACGCCAAGGTTGGCTGCACCGTGGGCGCCCCCAGGTAAAGCGCGAGGAGCGGGAGCAGCCTAGGACGCGCCCCCAACCGGCGCAACGCCTCGACGAGTTTTGCACGAAGCGCGGTCATCGGCTCGCGAGAGCATAGGGATCGCCAGCATGCATGTGCGATCGCGCTGACGTTCGGGTCGTTGCGCCCGGGTCAGGCTCTTTCGCGTCACGCTACCGTGATGCTCCACCAGGGATCGAGCAGATGATCGATTCGCTTCGAGGACGGCCCCAGGAGGGTAAAGCAGGTTGGCGACGAACGAAGTCCCCGTTGTGGCGACGGGTCGGACGTGGACGCCTCCGGCGCTGCCGGCGCGGATAGGGATCAACGCGATCTTCCTGGAGCCACGCATGGGCGGGCTCGACACCTATGTGCGCGCGCTCGTCCCGGAACTTGTCCGCCTTGCGCCGGATGTCGCCTTCAGCGTGTTCTGCAGCCCAGGCGGTCGTGCGTACCTCGAGGAGGAGGGATGGGGTGAGCGGGTCGAGCTCGTCACGCATCCGCTGCTGGGTCGGCACGGGCTGAAGGCCGTCAGCGAGCTCACCGTTCTTGGCGTGCTCGCCGGGCGGCGCGTTGATCTGCTGCACAGCGTTGCCCTGACCGCGCCGCTTCGTACGCGCGCCGTCAACGTTGTGACGCTGGCCGACGTCACGTGGATCGTCGCCCCGGACCCCGGCGAGCGCTGGACGGTGCGTCTGTGGCGCGTCGTCGTCCCGCCGGTGGCTCGCAGGGCAGACCGGGTGATCGTCCTCGCGCGGGCGGGCGCCGCGCACGTGACGCAGTACCTTCACGTGCCCGCTGAGCGCATCGACGTCGTGGCGCTCGCCGCGGGGACGAACGAGCTTGTCGCACCCAGGCCGCCGGCCGAGCTTCGGTCCCGTCTCGAGCTGGGAGAGGGGCCGGTGGTCCTGACCGTATCGGCGAAGAAGGTCCACAAGAACCTCGAGCGGCTCGTGCGCGCGATGGTCGTGGTGGCCGCGCGCTGGCCGGACGCGGTGCTCGTAATGCCGGGCAATCCGACGACGCATGAGCACGAACTGCGCGAGCTGGCTGTCGAGCTCGGCATCGCGGCCAATGTCGCCTTCCCGGCGTACGTCGATGCCGCCGACCTGGAGGGCCTGTACGCGCTGGCGAGCTGCTTCGTGTTCGCGTCGATCAACGAGGGCTTCGGAATACCGATCCTCGAGGCGATGCGCCGCGGCGTGCCGGTGGCCTGCTCGCGCGCTTCGGCACTGCCCGAGGTGGCCGGCGACGCGGCCCGCTACTTCGACCCGCTCAACGTGGAGGACATTGGAGCGGCACTCATCGAGCTCCTCGGCGACCAGGAGCTCGCCGATGATCTGGCGGCTCGCGGCCGCGAGCGAGAGCGCGAGTTCACCTGGGAGGCCGCCGCGCAGGCGACGCTGGACAGCTACGCGCGAGCGTGGCGGCAGTCGCGATGAGTGCGCCGGGGCTGCCCTCGGAGCTGGCGGCCCCGCTGGGCGCTGACGTGTTGGACAGCACTGAGGCCGGAGGACGGATCGTCCGCGGGGGCGTCCTGCGCCTCGGCGCGTACGCGCTCATGGTCGCGCTCTCGGTGCTTTCGGCGGCGCTGCTCACCCGCCACCTGGGGGTCACTCGCTTCGGCTACTACACGACCGTGCTCTCGCTCGTGGCGATCGTCGCCGCGATCACCGATGCGGGGATGTCGCAGATCGGCACCCGCGAGTTCGTCGCGCGTCAGGGCGGCGAGCGCGATGCGCTGATGCGCGACCTGCTGGGACTGCGAATCCTGCTGTCGAGCGCCGGAGTTGTGCTCGTCACGGGTTTTGCGGTGGCGGCGGGATATGGGTCAGCGCTCGTGGCCGGCGCGGCGCTCGCGAGCCTCGGCACGATCGCCTTGGTCGTGCAGCACACCCACACGATTCCGATCGGTGCGGAATTGCGCCTGGGCACGCTGTCCGCACTGGAACTGGCACGGCAGGTGCTGAGCGTCGCCGCGATCGTGGTGCTCGTCGTGCTCGGCGCCGGCGTGCTGCCTCTGCTCGCGGTCGTGCTCGCGGTCAACCTGGTGCTCATTCCTCCCACCGCGGCGCTTGCTCGTCATCAGATCTCGCTGCGCTTCGCCGTGCGCCCCACACAATGGCGGGCGCTGTTGCGGCTCAGCGTGTCCTTTTCGCTTGCCAGCGCCGTCGGCACGCTCTACATCTTCGCGGCGCAGGTCATCACGAGCCTGGTGTCCAATGGTCACCAGAGCGGGCTGTTCGCCGCGTCATTTCGAATCTTCATCGTGATCGGCACGCTGCCTGGGCTGCTGGTCGGCGGCACGCTGCCGCTGCTCGTGCGTGCGGCGCGCGACGACCGTGACCGGCTCGCCTACGCGCTGCGACGGATATTCGAGGCCTCGCTGATCCTGGGGGTGGGCGCCGCGTTGGCGACGCTGGCCGGCGCGCAGTTCATGATCCAGGTCGTCGCCGGCCCAGAATACGCGGCCTCCGCCGAAGTGCTGCAGATCCAGGGCTTCGCGCTGATCGCGACCTTCGTCTTCGCCGGTTGGAGCTTTGCGTTGCTCTCGCTCGGGCGATACAAGAGCGTGCTGCTCGCCAACCTCCTCGCCTTCGTCGTCAGCTGCTCGCTGACGATTGTGCTGGCCAGCAGCCATGGCGCCGTAGGCGCCGCCGCGGCGACGCTGTGCGGCGAGAGCACGCTCGCGCTGGGGCTGCTGGTGGCGCTGCTTCGCGGCCGTCGCGAGCTTCGCCCGGGCCTGAGGATCGTGCTGAAGGTCCTCGTCGCGGCCGCGCCGGCGGTGGTTCTCGCGCTGCTCCCAGGAGTGCCCTCGCTCGTGCGAATGCTGCTCGCTCTTGGCGCGTACGCGCTCCTGATCGTGCTCACGCGAGCGGTGCCGGCCGAGGTGCTCGAGCTGCTGCCGGCGCCGCTTCGCCGGCGCCGCTGAGCCAACCGGTGTGCGCTACCCGATAGCGTGCCAAGCCGTGCCCTCGGTACTCATCGTGCGCGGCCATCTGGCGAATCCTTGGGAGCTGCGCCCGTGGCTGGAGCTGCCCGACCGCTACGAGGTCTCATACCTGCTCACCGGTTCGAACCGCTTCCTCGCGCCCAAGGAGCTTCGCGCGGTGCCGGTGCGCGCACTGCGCGACGTGCTGCCGCACGGGCGCGTCGGCGAGCTCTCGGCGATGGTGCTGGGTGACCGTTACCTGTCCGCGGAGGAGGCGTTTGCGCAGGCCGACATCGTGCATGCCGCCGAGCTCAGCTTCTGGTCCGCCGCCGAGGCCGCGCGGCGCCGGCGCCGGCACGGCTTTCGTCTCGTGCAGACGGTGTGGGAGACCCTGCCGCTGCTCGCCGCTTACCGCAATCGCCACGCGCGGCGGTATCGCGAGCTGGTGCTTGCCGAGACGGACCTGTTCCTCGCTGCGACCGAGCGGGCGGCGCTCGCCCTTGGGCTGGAGGGCGTCGCGCCCGAGCGGATCGCGCTCTGCCCGCCCGGGATCGACACGGCTCGCTTTGCCGCGCCTGTCGCGCCCGACACGGCCGCTGAGGCGCACACGGGCGGCACCGCGCGTGAGCCTCGAGCGCACACGATCGTCTCAGCCGGGCGGCTCGTGTGGGAGAAGGGTCACCAGGACGTGTTGCGCGCGCTCGCGCTGCTCCACCGCGGCACGGTCCGCACCCCCGCGGGGGAGACGGTGCGTCCGCGCCTGCTGATCGATCGGCTCAGGTCCCGAGGAGACGCGCCTGCGTGCGTACGCGGCTGATCTCGGGCTGAGCGAGGCGCTCGAGATCCGCAGCGTTTCCTACGACGAGATGCCCTCGGTGTTTGCCCAGGCCTCGGTGATGGTGCTCGCCAGCCAGGGCTCCGCGTCCGCTCAACTGCACCCGTTCGACATCCCCAGAGCCTTCTGGGAGGAGCAGTTCGGTCTCGTGCTCGCGGAGGCGATGGCCGCTGGCCTGGCGATCATCAGCACGACCAGCGGCGCGATCCCCGAGGTGCTGGCAGGCGCGCCGGTCGAGCTCGTCGCCCCGGGGGACTGGCCCGCGATCGCCCGCGCGCTCGCGGACGGGCCACTGACCCGTCCGCCCGGTGAGCGGGTGACCTACCCGCCGGAGATCGTGACCCGCTACTCGACGGGCGCCACAGCCGAGCGCCTGACCGCCGTCTACGACCGGCTGCTCGCGGACTGAAGCACCTCGAGCGTCCGCTCCGCGAAGCGCGCCCATGAGAACTCCCCCGCGCGCGCCAGGCCCCTGCGGCTGAGCTCTTCTCGATAAGGCTCGTCGCCCAGCACGCGCCGCAGGCCGGCGGTGATGCTCGCCACCTCGCGGGGGTCGACATAGTCGGCCGCGTCGCCGCCGACCTCTGGCAGCGAGGAGATGTTCGAGGTGATCACCGGCGCCCCGGCCGCCATCGCCTCGACCACAGGCAGCCCGTAGCCCTCGCCCAGCGAGGGGTAGCAGAACACCGCGCAACGGCGATACAGCTCGCTCAGCGCCGCGTCGGAGACGAACCGGAGCGTCATGCAGCGCTCGCCCAGCGACCGCAGCGCTGTCAGCGTGGGGCCGGTCTCCCACCCCAGCGCACCGACCACCACCAATGGATGACCGGCTTGCAGCTCCTCCTCGAGCGCGCTGTACGCGGCTACCAGCCGCGGCAGGTTCTTGCGTGGCTCCAGCGTTCCGACGGCCAGCACGAAGCCGGCCGCGGGAAGCTCCGCCGCCTCAGCCCCGGTGAGCTCGCCGGTGTCGGTCGGCGCGGCTCCCAGATGCGCGACGACCGTGCGCGGGACGCTCGCCGGAAAGCGCGCCGCCAGCGCGTCCGCGGTGGCCTGCGAGATCGCCAGCAACGCCGCGGAGCGCCGGACGGCCGGCCCGAGCGTCACGCGCTCGATGATCGTCGAGCGTCTGTTCGCGTGCATGCTCGGATCGAACGCTACGAGGTCGTAAACGATCGGCACGGCGGGAATGCGCAGGAACCAGACCGTCAGGTAGGAGTTGGAGGACAGGAACGCGTCGCACGCGCGGTTGGCGGCTCGCGCCACCTGGACATGCCACCACGGGTCGCCGGCAGTGATGGCGCGCCAGGAAAAGCGCTCGTCGAGCTTCGCCTCCTCCCAGGGCCGGCGTGTATAGAGCAGGTAGCGGTGAGGATCGTCTCGCGCGGCGAGCGCGCACAGCAACTCGCGCACCACCCGCCCGCGGCCCGCCCGCACCTCGGTCGCGGCGCGGGCGTCGACCCCGATCGTGAGCGCTCGCGACGCGGCCATCACCGCTGTCAGGGACGGCTCAGCTCAGCGCACAGGACCGCGGCCGCCGCGACTGCATCCTGGCCGTAGCTGCGATCGTCAATCGCGTCCTCGTGCGCGCGCGCCCAGCCACTCACAGGATCGTGCGCAAAGACCTCCAGGCGCTCGACCGTGAGCTCTGCCTGCTCGACCGCACGACGGAACGTCCGTGGCGCGTACTGCCGGTGCGAGCCCAGGTTCGCATCGCCTCCGGCGGGCACGGTGACGAGGACCCGGGGAGCTACTCGTCCGAGCTCGCGCAGCGCGTCCACGTCGCCGGCACCGCCGCTCTCGACGCCGTAGCCGGTGTTGTCCATTCCCACGTGCTCGAGCGTAGAGATGCAGATCGCCACCTCGAAGCTGTCGTCGGCGAGCGGCAGGCTGCGCACGTCTGCCACATGACTCTTAAGCCCGGGGATGTCCGCCTTGGCGAGGTCGGCCACCTCGATCACGTGTGGCTGTCTGACGAGCAGCCACTTGTAGATCAGTATCGAGAACGCCGTACCGATGTCGAGCACATGGCTCTCCCGATCTCGTGGGAGTGAGCGCAACACCCACGGGATCTCGACGACCCGCTCGGTCAGGCCGGCACCGACCCCCTCTAGTGGCTCCCGCCCGAGCGCAAGCCGTTCGATCAGTGGTTCCTCCGCGAACACGATGCGTGTGAACACATGTCCACGAGCGAGCCGCGGCAGGTAGGCGAGCTGAGCGAGTCTCCTGGACCAGGGTTGAGGCAGACGAACGCGAAGCCACCGGTATGGACGAGTCAAGATCGCGGGCGGCACGCAGTGCACACTAGTGCGTCAGCTGGCGTCAACGAAACGACGGCCGGTGCAGCAAGCAACGGGGCCGGTCGAGCGCGAGGCAGCCGCCAGCGAAACGGACGCTACTGTACGACCGTGCCCAACCCCAGCGACCTGCTCGAGCGGCTGAGCGATCCCCGGCAGTTCGACCTCGCGCCCACAGGTGGCGGTCAGATTCTCGACATCGGTTGCGGCGCAGCGAAGGTCCCAGGCGCGGTCGGGCTCGACATCTCTGCGGACACAGCCGCTGACATCGTCCACGACCTCGATAGCTTCCCCTATCCGATCGCGGACTCGAGCTTCGATCAGATCCTGCTGCAGGACGTGATCGAGCACGTGTCCGAGCCGATTCGGGTATTCGAGGAACTGCATCGCATCGCTCGCCCTGGGGCCCGTGTGCAGCTAAGAACGCCGCACTTCTCCTCGGTGCTCGCCTATGGCGACCCTACCCATCGCCATTACTTCTCGACGCTTGCGATCCGTTCGCTCGCCGAGCCGCGGTTTGCCCACTACACCGAGGTCCGCTTTCGCGTCGTTCACGTGACCCTCGACATGTGGCTGCCGTTCCGTGCGGCCGGGCTCGGCGCGCTGTTCAATCGCATCCAGGAGACCTACGAGAAGTACTTCGCCTTCGTGCTGCCGACGATGAACATCCGGGCGGAGTTCGAGGTCATCAAGCAGTAGTGCACGTCGGGCTCAATCTCGTCTTCCTCGTACCCGGCGAGACAGGTGGCATGGAGGTCGCCGCGCGCGAGCTGATCCCAGCGCTGCTGGCCGCGGCGCCCGCCGACGTCCGCTTCACCGCCTTCGTCAACCGCGAGACCGCAGCTGCCGGCGACGGACCGTGGGGCGAGCTGCTGCCCGCCGTGACCGTTCCGGTCAACGCCCGCAACCGCGTGCAGTGGGTGCTGGGAGAGCAGACGCTGCTGCCTGCGCTCGCGGCCCGCGACGGCGTCGAGCTGATGCACAGCATGGCGAGCACGGCACCGCTGTGGGGACGCTTTCGCCGGGTCGTCACCGTGCACGACCTCATCTACGCGCGCTTTCCGGACGCGCACGCGGGGCTGCGCGACAAGGGCATGCGCGTGCTCGTGCCGGGTGCGGCGCGCCGCTCGGATCGGGTGATCGCCGATTCGCAGAGCACGCGTGAGGATCTCGTGACGCTGCTGGGCGTCGCTGCGGAGCGGATCGACGTCGTGCCGCTCGGTCTGGGGACGGTTCGCCGCGACGCACCGCTGGCCGAGCCCGACGTGCGCGCGCGGTTCGAGCTGGGCGAGCGCCCCGTCCTGCTGAGCGTGTCGGCGAAGCGCCCGCACAAGAACCTGCTGGCGCTGCTCGGCGCGCTCGCGCAGATCGCCCCCGCGGATCGTCCGGTGCTCGTGATCCCCGGCTACCCGACCGCGCACGAGCGCGAGCTGCGCGCACGCGCGAGCGCACTCGATCTCGCGAGCGACGTCCGTTTCCCCGCCTGGGTCTCCGAGGAGGAGCTCGAGGGGCTGTGGTCGATCGCGCGGGCCTTCGTGTTCCCCTCGCTCTACGAGGGCTTCGGCCTGCCGGTGCTCGAGGCGATGGCGCGCGGGGTGCCCGTCGCGTGCTCAAATGCCTCCTCGTTGCCCGAGGTGGCTGGTGACGCTGCGCTGCTGTTCGAGCCGCACGACGAGTCGGCGATCGCGCAGGCGCTGCGCCAGGTGCTCGGGGACGAAGCGCTGCGCGAGCGTCTGCGCGCGCTTGGCCTGGCGCGGGCGCGGGAGTTCACCTGGGAGCGCACCGCGCGGCTGACGCTCGACAGCTACGCCCGCGCGCTGCAGCGCTGAGAGCCGCCCGGATGGCGGCGCGGCTCAGCTCGCATAGCTCGACAGCACGGCGCGCAGCGAGGACTCGAGCGACAGGCGCTCTGCGTTTTCCGCGTACCACCGGCTCGTGCTCTCGCGCAGGGCGAGCCCCGCGTCGTGGATGCGCACGATCGCGTCCGCGATCGACCGCGCATCCGAGGCGGACGCGATCGTGCCGTTGACCGCATCCACGATCAGCTCGGTGGCGGCGTTGTCCTCGCCCGCGACCACCACGCTCGGCGTGCCGCGCGCGGCTGCCTCCACGACGACCAGCCCGTAGCCCTCCCGACGTGAGGTCAGCAGCATGCACATCGCGCGGCGCATCTCCGCGTCGAGCGTCTCGGTATCGGCGAAGCCCCGCGCCGAGACGATCCCCTGCAGGCCGTGCTCGACGATCGCCGCCTCGAGCGCCGCGCGCTCCGGGCCTTCTCCCAGGAACTCGCCCTGCAGTCCCTCGATCCGGGAGGACGCGAGCGCCATCGCGGCGACCGCCAGCGTCACCTGCTTCTCCGGGATCAGACGCGCAGCGAATAGCACGACTGGATCAGCCCGGCGTGGAGTGGCCGGCTCGCCGCCGCCGACGTACAGTCCCCGCAGCACCGTCAGCGGCCCGTTCAGCCGCTCCTCGCGCAGGCGCTGCGCGTGCAGCTCGGAGAAGCAGAAGGCCCGCTGGCGCACGCGCGCGCACGCGCGCTGGACGAGCTCTCCCACGCGCCCACCGGCAGCGCCGAGGTAGTCGCGCCAGTAGGCGCGGCTCCAGACCTCGAACCAGTCGACCACCAGCCGGAAGCGCATCAGCGGCCGCAGCGACGCCGCTGCGAGCAGCGAGAAGTAGGGGAAGGCGCACGTGTGCACCACGTCATAGCGGCGCCCATGGCGCAGGAGGTGGACGAACACGCCCAGCCCGAAGATCAGCGGCGGCAGGATGCGCCTGCGTCCGTCCGCGGTGTACAGGGCCATCCGCGGCCCCGCGGTCACGACCCGCACGCGCTCGTCGATCTGGGCGTGCTCGCCCCGCTCCCACTGGCGTAGCGTCAGGTACGTGACCTCGTGGCCGTCGGCACAAAGTCGCTCGGCGAGGTTGCGATACCAGCGCTCGGCTCCGCCGACGGTGTGCGGGTACAGGCAGTCGTATACAAGGCACACGCGCATCCCGCTAGCATTCCATCTGGTGGGTGCGGTCGCTTGTCTGCGCCACTTTCCGCCCCGTCAGGCGTTATAACGCAGGAAACGCAGGCACCAGTGCCCAGTCCTCGGACGGGTCGCAGCAAGGTTCAGCCGATGAGCACACTCGCCCAGACAAGCGTCCCCTCCGCAATGCGCGACTCCGCCGACGCCGACGCGCCGCTGGTGTCGGTGGTGATCCCCTGCCTGAACGAGTCCGAGAACATCGAGTCGTGCGTGCGCGCGGCGCTCGAGGCGATCGTGCGGATGGGCGTCAACGGCGAGGTGGTGGTCGCCGACAACAACTCCGAAGACGACTCGGCGCGGCTGGCCGAGCAGGCGGGCGCGCGTGTCATCGTCGAACGCAGGCGGGGCTATGGCAGCGCGTACCTGGCCGGCTTCGCGGCCTCGCGCGGCCGCTACATCGTGATGGCGGACGCTGATCTGACCTACGACTTCGACGAGATCCCCCGCTTCGTCGCCGCGCTGCAGGAGGGCGCCGAGATGGTGATCGGCGATCGCATGGACAACATCCAGCCCGGCGCGATGCCGTGGCTGCACCAGTACATCGGCAACCCGATCCTCACGGGGCTGCTGAACCTGTTCTTCCGGACCGGCATCAGCGACGCCCACTGCGGCATGCGCGCGGTGCGCCGCGACGTGCTGCCCCGACTTGACCTGCGCACGACGGGCATGGAGTTCGCGTCCGAGATGGTCATCAGGGCCGCCAAGGAGAACCTGAAGATCGCCGAGTTCCCGATCGAATACCACCCGCGTGGCGGCGAGAGCAAACTGTCGAGCTTCCGCGACGGGTGGCGTCACCTGCGCTTCCTGCTCGTACACAGCCCCAACCACCTGTTCATCGTGCCCGGCACGGTGCTCGCCGGACTGGGCACGCTGATCGTCGTGTTCGTAGGCGCGGGTCTCGATTTCTTCGGGCGTGCGTGGGGGCTGCATGCGCTGATCGGTGGCGCGCTGCTGATGATCGTCGGCACGCAGGTGCTCGCGCTGGGTCTGTGTGCGCATGCCTACGGCACCTACTTCATGGGCGAGAAGGATCCGTGGTTCGATCGCATGCGCTCGCGCTTTCGCCTCGAGCACGGCCTGCTGCTCGGCGGTGCCTTCATGCTCGTGGGTCTGGTCACCGGCGCGGTGATCCTCGTGACGTGGATCTCACACGGATTCGGCTCGCTGGCCGACGAACACCTCGCCGTGATCGCCGCCTCGCTGCTGATCGTGGGCATCCAGATCTTCTTCTCCGTCGTTCCTGCTGTCGATTCTCGGGCTTCGCAGAGCCTCCTGATCGAGCTGCGCGTGGCCTCAGCCGGCCGCCGCTGCTTCGTCTTCGCGCAGCGCCGTGTAGAAAGCGGCGAGAACGCCGACCGGAACGCCGAAGAGGACAAGCACGGCGAGGATCCAGATCAGCCACACCGGGATCAGATGGTCGGTGAGGATCGGAGGCGTGGCCGAAGATCGTGCCGGCCTGTGAGAGCAGGGAGCTCGGGTGGGTGTCGAACAGCGTCAGCGCGACGTCACCGACGACCGAGACGCCGCCGACGCTAGTTGCCGAGCGTGAGACCGTCCGCGCTTCAGCGCTGCCGAGCAGCACCACGTCCGTGTCTGCCCCGGTCGACGAAGCAAGCGGTAGCAAGCAATGAGTGTCTGGGCGGAGTCATCGGCAGCGTTGCGAGCCCCCCGGGATAGCCACCCGCGAGCTGGCTGACGCTGCGATAGCCAGGTGCGCTGAGTACCAGCGCCACGGGCGGCCCGCCCTGCGGGCTGGGCGTGGCGGGGTGCAACTCGAACTGCGCCGCCAGGCTGTTGGGTTCGACCGCGACGGCCGTCATGCACGCCTGCTCCCGGGGCGCGAGCTGGTAGGAGGTCGTCGCCGTGAGCGCGTTCGGCGCGGGAACCGCCGACACGGACACCTGCTTTTTCGTCACGTACGGACGAAACCAGAGCAGCGCCCCCAGCAGGATGGCGCCGCGGCGAGCCCGGTGACGAGCACCGCCGCTCGCGGAACGCTCGGAGAGCGAAAGCGCCTAGGCATAGAACCTCACCACGGTGATGCCGATCCCGCCGAGCGACAGCAGCACGCCCAAGCGCGAGCACGAGCGCTGCCATCGGCGGGACCCAGGCGCTTTGGCAGCGCCCCCAGCGTGAACGCGATCGCCAGGCCGAACAGCGACACCATCGGCAGCAGATAGCGCCCGACGATCAACGGATCGGCGCCGTTGTCGCTGAGCAGCGCGCGGTAGGAGACGTAGTGCAGGAAGAGGAGGTTGGTCAGCAGCAGCGTCAGCATCACCGCCACGACGGGCCACGCCACCCACAGTCGCCGCCAGCGCGCTACCACGGCCGTGTACAGGCCGACGAGCCCGAGCGCGGAGAGCAGCTGCAGCACGTCATATATGCGTTCCGTGAATTTCACCTCCAGCCAGCCGAAGCTGCCGTAGAAGGTGTCGATGAAGACCTGCTTGTAGCCGTAGGCGGGGCCGAGGCGGGGCTGCATCGACAGCAGACGCGGGAAGTAGAACTCGTAGATCGAGGAAGCGAACTGGCGCAGGTTGAAGCTCGTCTTCGAGTTCAGCTCGGTTATCTGTCCGCCATACAGCGAGCCGCCTCCACGTCCGAATGCGACGTATGCGAGGAAGGCGACGCCCACCGTCGCGACCGCAGCGGCGCCGCGCCTGAGCGCGTCCGCGGTGCTGGGTCGGAACTTCAGCCAGGCGACGAGCAGCGCGACGGCCAGCACGGGCAGCGTCACGAGCCCGCGGCCGTGCGTGAGCACCGCCGCCGCGGTGAGGGCGCTCGCGGTCAGGACCCTGGCCATCGACGGTCCGCGCGTCACCAGCCTGATCGACGCGAGCAGCACCGCCGTGCACAGCGCGATCAGCAGGTTGTCGGCATTGATGACCGCGCTCATGAAGGACAGCTGCGGCTCCAACGCGACGGTGCCCGCCGCGAGCAGTCTGCTTCCAGCGGACGCTGCCGAACAGCTCGCCCGCGAGCAGCCAGGTCATGGCGATCGTCGCCAGGTAGCACAGGGCGTTGAACAGGCGCATCACGAACAGCCGCTTGAGCAGCGGCAGCCACAAGAACAGCCGGTAGGGGATCGACATGGCTGCGTAGTACAGGGGCGGGTTCTTCGCGATCGGGTTCGGCCCCGCGCCGTTCGGCGCGGCCAGCGCTGTTGATCGTGCGCTCGACCGCGTGCCAGGCTTTGAGGTCTGCTTCGCTCCATGCGGGCCGGCTGCTGGCATCGCCGATCAGCGGCAGTAGGTTGAGCGACGACCAGCGCCTCCTCCTCCTCGCTGGAGTACGCGCGTTCCGCCGGTGGTCGCGCTGGGCAGCTTCGCCGGTTTCGGCGAGGTGCTGCACGTAGGCGAAGTGCGTGTCTTCGTCTGGCCCCTGGAACGCCGGCAGCGCGACGTCCCACGCAAGCGATTGCAGCGCCGCGACCAGCAGCAGCAGCACGAGCGGGCGCGGCATGCGTCGCGGCCCGCGCACGCAGCAGCCGCCATCGCGAGGCACGCGCCGGCGCGCGAATCGGCGTGGCTGGCGGTGGGGCTGCCGGTGTGGTGTTGGTCGCCATGTGCGCGCGGGGCCTGCCCGGCGACACGAACCGCCTACCGATGTCGATCGAGGATTGACACGCGGGGCAATGATAGGCGCAGGCTCAGCGTCCCAGAGCCACTCTCAGTCCGTCCTCCAGTTGAGCGGCGGCGCGCTCCCAGGTGCGCTCGCTGATAAGCGCCAGTCCGCCGCGCGAGGCCTGTTCGCGGCGTGCACCGTCATCGAGCAGCTCTTCGATCGCGGCGCACAGCGCAAGTGGACTCGGCTCGGCCAGTTGCAGCGGCCCGTCGCGCCCGAAGCTTGCGAGCATCGACTCGCTCGCCAGCTCCACGCATGGCAGCCCGCACGCCATCATCTCGAGGCCCACGAGCGACGGGTTGGTCAGCGAGAGAACCATGCCAACGGTCGCCTCGCCGTAGAGCGCCGCGAGGCGCGCTCCCTCGAGGACACCGGCGTTGCGGTGCGGGAAGTCGGCAGCGAGCGGGTGGTCTTCGCCGTACAGGACCAGCTCGACGATCGGGTCGTCGCCGAGACAGCTCTGCCAGCGCGAGCAGGCCCAGCGGCACGGCGCGCCGCGGCGTGACCGCGCGCGCGTAGAACACCACCAGGTCCGGGCGCCGCGTCGCGCCGAGGGCCGGTACAGGTCGCGGTCCACCGCGAGGTCGAGGTGGGCGGCGCTGGCGCCGTAGCGGCTGCGCAGCAGCTCCGCGAGCCACGGGCTGGCGGCGACGCAGTGTAGCCCCTGCCGGTAGCTGTCCTGACGCCCACAGCGCCTCGGCTGAGGCGGGGTAGAAGTCCGGCTCGTGGTCCTGGACGAGGTACGCGCGCGCTGCGCAGCGCGGGAGCAGCAGCGTACGAGCAACGGTCTGCCAGCCCGTGGCAAGCGCCACGTCGGCGCCCTGCCACTCGCGCAGGTCGGCGTGCATCTCGAGCGTGCCGGCGTCGAAGAACTCGGCGAAGCTTCGCCGCGTGAGCGCAGTCGACTCGCGCGCGTGGCGGCCTTCGTTGTCCTCGACCCACACCGACACCGTGTGCCCGAGCTCGCGCAGCCCGAGCAGCAGGCGCACCGTCGTGTGGTGACCGCCGCTGCCCCTGCGAAACGACGGGAACTACCGCAGCGACACGCAACGGCGCCTGTGCACTCGGGCTTCTCCGCCAGCAACGGCGTCGGCCCGGAGCGCGCGAGCTCTGCCAGCGCGGCGGGGATCGCGCTGAGCGCGGCAGGCGGCTGTGCGCGCCCGCCGCTCGCCGCCGCCTTGATCCTCGCCGCCGCCCGGCGGGCGCGCGGGAGCATCACGACAGCAGCCGGCGGGCGCGAGCGGTCAGCGGGCGCAGCGGGTAGGCGAGGATTTTCACGAGCCGCCTGCGGCGCAGCGCGAGCATCAGCCGCATCGGGGCGCTGCGGCGCAGTCGCAGCAGCGGGCGTTCGAGGCGGCCCGCGCGCCGCGCGAACTCGACGCGCTCGCGCAGGTAGCCGCCGTAGATGTCGATGCCGCCGCGGAGGTCGGCCAGCATGCTGCGGGCGGCGGCGTTGGCCTCGGCGGGCGGTTCGCGGCGGATGCGCAGCAGCGCCGCGGCCATGAACTGGCTCGACTGCTCCCACGAGGGCCACGCACGGGCGGTCTCGAGCGCGTTCGCCCGCAGGAAGTGCAGCAGCTCGCGGTCGCGCGCCAGCAGGTCGAGCTGACGGGCGGTGCCGCGCAGGTCGTCCCAGTCGGTGAGCAGTCCGTTCCAGCCGTGCTCGACGTACTCGTCGTATCCGGTGACGGGGGTGACGACGCACGTGGCGCCGCGGTGGAAGCCCTCGAGCGGCGGTCCGAACATGCCCTCGACGCTCGAGAGCTTCAGCACGACGTCGCTTTGCTCGTAGCGCTCGGCCATCTCGCGATGGCTCAGCGGGCCCGACGACCTCGTCGGCGACGACCTCGCCGAGCGCCTCGCGATCGCCACAGACGACCGTTACGTGGTGTGGCTCGCGCATCGCCGCGGCCGCGTTGATCGCCTCGTGCACGTGCTTGAACCACGAGCTGGGCGAGCCCTCGATCAGCACGCGCAGCGGCCCGTCGGTGTTGAGCGGAACGTGCTCCAGCACCGTGAACACGTCCTTGTCGATCCCGTTGCGTACGAGGTAGCACGGCGCGCCCTCGCGCACGGCCGCAAGCGTGTCGCGGATCCAGCGCGCCTCGGTGATGAACGCCACCGGCAGATCGAGCGTCAGCACCGGCGCCCAGCCGCTCGGCCTCGTCGTGTCTGTAGAAGCGGTCCTCGAGGCTCTGCACGAAGTAGGCGTAGCGATCGGCAGCGAGCTCGAACAGCGTGAACGTCGTCTCCCACCAGGTCGCGACGGCGACGTCGTAGTGCTCGCACAGCGCCTGCTCGCGGCTGCGCACGTGCAGGTGTGGGAGATGCTCATAGCCATGCCAGCTGGGCCCCTCCTGCTCGCGCACGAGCACCAGCGTCACCTCCCAGCCCGCGATCGTGCTGAGCGCGCGCGCGTGCTGCACCACCACGCCCACACCGCCGGAGAGCTGCAGGTCGTTGACGAGAAAGGCGACCTTCATGCGCTTGGCTCGGCGGGCTCCGAGGGGTGCTCCTCGCTGTTGGCTGCGGGCGCTTCGCCGCGCTCGGCGGCGATCGCCTCGGCGCTGCCCGACAGTGGGCGTCCGAGCTCGCCCTCGAGCTCGTGGATATAGGTGCGCCACTGATCGAACGTGGTCGTGTTCTCACGCAGCTGTTCGCGTTGCTCGATGATCTTCGCGTCGAGCGCCTGCACCTCGGTCTCGTGTTCGTCGGCGACCTTCTGCATCAGCGCCAGGTCGTTCTCCCGCTGGCGCTCCCAGCGACGCTGCTCGATCATGTCCTCCTGGACCGCCAGGGCGCTGCTGGCGCAGCGCGTCGTGGCGGGGGCCGAAGGCGGCGATGAAATGCGTCGCGACCGTGCCTGCGCCGCCGGTCGCGACCGCCAGCTCGTGCGCGTTCGGGCAGAGCCTCCCAGCCGACGAGCGCTGACCCCGCGAGCGCGACCTGGCGCAGCAGCGTGTGCTCGCCCGGCAGCAGGCTGCGCAGCTCCTCGAAGGCGCCCTCGCTCCACGACGTGCGGTGGTGCGGGTTCTGGATCGACCAGAAGGCGTCGTTGGGGACGCTGATCAGGAACGTCACGCCGTGCTCCTGCGCGAGCGCGCTCGCCCATCCGAGCAGCGCGACGAAGCTGGCCAGGTGCTCGATCACCTCGAAGCAGGTGACGACGGCCGCCTCGCGCCCGGAGCCCTCACCGAGTGCCAGCGCCTGCGATATCCGCTGCAGGTCCTCCGGGTCGGTGAGGTCGGCCGCCATCACGGTCGCCGCGGGCAGCCCCAGCTCCGCGAGCGGCGCCGGCGGCGGCCCGCTCGTCGAGATCCACCAGCACGGCGCGCGCGGGGCGCGCCTCGCCCAGCGCCGCCGCAGCCGCGACGCCGTTGCCGCAGCCGAGGTCCGCCCAGGGCCCGCCTGCCAGGATCAGCGGGGCCGCCACGCGGTAGCGCAGCTCGTGCTCGGCCTGGATCGCCGGCGGCGTCTCATGGGTGATTCGCTCTTGCCAGTCGGACATGCGCAGGTGGACGTCGCCAGGGGCGCCGCTATCGTAGCGGTGCCGATGAGCAGCCCCGTCGCCCGCAGCGTCGCGTCCGTTCCGCTGCGGCGCCTGGGAGAGCCGCTGCGCGTGGCGTTCGTCGGCCCGCAGGTGTGGCTCGACGGCTGCGCGCCGGTTGCGGCGACGCACGGCATGCGCACCGCGCGCGTCGCCGTGTCCGCCTCGGTCGACGCTGAGCGGGAGCTGGCCGCCGTAGCTGCCTTCGACCCGCACGTGACGGTGATCTTCGATCCCGCCTCGCTGCCTGCCCCGGCGCTGCGGCTGCTTCCAGGCGTGACTCTGGGCGTGCTCGTGGGGGGCGCGCCAGACGAGGACACGCTCGGCCTCGACGCGCTCGACAGGATCGTCAGCTTCAGGCCGTCCTTGACCGGAGCCCAGCTCGGCGGCGGCGAGGTGTGGCGGGCGATTCCCCCGCCTGTCAGCGACGCGCTCTACGCAGAGGTGCGCCCGCTGCATCACGCGCCGCGCGTCATCTCCATCGGCCGCTCGAGCACGCACCGCGAGGAGATGCTGATGCCCGCCAAGCACCACCACGATCTGGTGCAGGTGATCCACGGCGTCAGCGGCGCGCCGTTGCGCGAGCTGCTGGAGGAATGCGACGTCGGCGTGTTCGTCGCCGCCGAGTCGGGAGGCGGCTTCGGCCAGCAGGTTGGCACGCATCTGGCTGCCGGGCACCTGCTCCTCGCCGAGCAGCTGACGCCGGCGCACGGGCTCGAGCGGGACATCGACTACCTGCACTTCGACTCACCGGACGGCCTCGTGTGGGTGCTCGACCGGCTGCGCCGCTTCCCCGAGATGTACCAGCGTGTCAGGCATCGCGGTCGACTGAAGGCCGAGCAGTACCGCGCCTCACGCGTGTTCGATCGGGTCGTTCACGATCTGCTGGCTGATGTCGCCGCTTTTGGCCCGGCGCGCGGGTCCCGGCCGTGACTCCGTGGCGCTCAGCGAGCTCGGAGCCGGCGTAGCGCACGCCAGCCCCGCGCCCTGCCCGCCGCGACGGCTTGGAGGCCGGGATTTTTGGCGCGCGCAGCCCAGCGCGCTGGGACGAAGCGCTGGGCACCACGCAGTTGGCTGCGCACTGCTACGGCCACGACGCGTCGGTACCAGAACGACGTCGAGTAGAGGTCGTACCCGCGGGAGACGTACACCGCATCGCGCTCGCGATCGACGCCGTCCGCGATCGATGGATTCTCGATCAGCGCGTGAAGCGTGCACGGAAAGCGCACGTCAGCCATCGGATCCAGGACGTGAACGGAGTGGTCGGCCAGGGAGAGCTCGATCACCTCGTGGGTATCCGCGTGGTGCGCTCCACGACCACGAGGGTGCTCGTGCGCAACCATCGTCACCCAGCGGGGCTCGAAGCCTTCGCGCAAAAAAGCCTCCCCGAGCACCAGGGTCATCCCGGCGCAGTAGGCGTAGCCGCCGTGGAGCACCTCGGCCGGGTCGAAGCTCTCCGATGACCGGCTCGGATCCAGGCGCGCGTGCGTCCAGTGCCGCAGGGCGTCGACCCGCTCGAGCGGCGCGAGCGACGCCTCTCGCCGCCAGGCGCGGACGTAAAGCATGCGGTTGGCCGCTGGCGGATAAGGTGCGGCGTCGACGCCGCGAGTGTCGAGCTCCTCGACGCTGATGTCGAGGAAGCCGGCATCCTGCAGCCGCTCACGCACATCCGCGGCCGAAGTCTTCCACGCGTGGTTCTGGGCGCTGCGGCGCGCTTCATACGCATCGGGCGCGATCGCCGCAATCAGCACCCCGCCCTCGCTCAGCACGCGCCGCGTCTCAGCCAGGGTCGCGTCAACGTCGAGCGCGTGTTCGAGTGCGCCGTCGGCGTACACGCAGTCGAAGCTGCCGTCGAGAAACGGCAGTTGGGGGGGGGGGGGGTGACCTCGAACTCGAGGCGGCTCGATCCGTTCGCTGCGCGGGCGACGGCGATGAGCTCCTCCTCGCCGTCGATGCCGGTCACGCGCATCCAGGGGTGCGCGGAGGCGATGCGCGCCGAGCGCTCGCCGGTGCCGCAGCCGAGGTCGAGCACGTGGGTACGGTCGAGTGGGATCATGGCTCGCAGACGAGACGGCCGGGCCTCACTGCGCTCGCCGCTCGCGACGGTGGCGCGCCCGTCTTGCTGCGCGCTGCGGGCCGGGCCTTCGGCATCGGATCCCACTTCGCGCTCGAGCTGTTCGCGCGCGAGTCGCGCCATGTCGGTGAGCCGCACCACCTCGACTCCGCCGTCTCTCAGCGCGCGCAGCTGTTGGCGGATCGCTGCGATGTCGAGGTCCGCCTTGGAGTGACCAACGGCCACGTAGAAATCGTCATCGACCAGGCGCTCGCGCGGATAGTCGACGACTGCCTGGGCGAGCCTCGCCGGGAGCACGCGATTGATCGAGCGGCGATGCGCGCGCGAGCGCTCGTAGGCGGCGTTGCCGAGCCGGCGAGCCTTCGCCAGGACTCTGGCCAGCTCCGTGCTCGGACCGCTCGCGCGGTCGCGCTCGATCGTCGCCAGCAGCCGGTCGCCGAAGCGCGCCCCCTCCTCGGTGTCGAAGATCCAGCGATCGTTGCGCGCAAACGTCGCCACCGGGAGCTCGACGATCCCCTGCTCGGCCGGCGGAGCCTTGAGCTGCGGGTCGACGTGGCTGGCGAACCACGGCTGGTGAGAGTCGTAAGGGTGAGCGTAGTCATGGTGCAGACCGCGACGGCCGCCGCCGTGATAGACGGACGTGTCGCACCACATTCCGTTGGCCTCGAGCGCCGCGGCGAGCCGCCGGAACGGCTGCGCCTCGTAGCCGCCGGCGCGGAAGGCCACGGTCTCATACGTCGGATCGACCGGACTGATGACGGCCTCGAGCGTCCGCTTCAGGCGCCCGATCAGCTCCAGCAGGTCGGGGTGATCCTCCGCTCGCGTGAGCATCTCGTTCCACACGTAGCGCCCGTGCTCGGCTCGCGCGCCGAGCTCCGGGAGCCAGTTGGGGTGCAGGTGCATCTGGACGTCGTGACCGCGCCCGATCGCCTCGCGCCACTGCGCCTCCATGCGATCCGCCAGCTCCGGCTCATTCTCGCGCAGATAGGCGTGCTCGCCCAGCTCGGCGAAGATCGTCAGTCGCGCCTGCTCCGCGTCGCAGGCGTCGAGCAGCGCGTCCGTGGGCGCGAATACGTCCGCCTCCCAGTCGATCTGTCGCCCCGCGGGGACCGGCTGCCAGGTCTCGTAGTCGAGCGTCAGCGCGGCCAGGCGCCGTCGCCGGCGCGCGATCAGTGCCAGGTGTTCGCTCTCGAGCAGCTCCTCGTGCTCGATCACGAACTCGCGCTCGACGAGCGTGCGCACCTCCGCCGGTGTCAGGTACTCACCGGTGCCCGGACTGTACGCCGCGATGAACGCGATCCCGCCGGGGTTCAGGTGCTCGGCGATCCAGCGCAGAGAGGCCCGCTTGCCAGCCTCGTCGACGTAGTAGAGGACGTCGCTGAAGACGATCGCATCGAAGCTCGAGCGGTCGGCCTTGGTGCGCGCCAGCGCCTCGATCGACCCCTGCTGGAACGCTATGAACGGGTAGCGCTCTGCGCCTTTGGCGATCGCGTCGGCGCTCAGCTCGATGCCGTGCAGCCGCTCGAAGTCGGGTCGCAGGCGTGCGAGCATCGCCCCAAAGCCGCAGCCGACGTCCAGCACACTGGCCCTCCCGCGCGCGTGGGAGCGGATTGACTCGACGTAGCGGTCATAGCGCTTCGAGTCGGCCTCGCCGATGCCCCAGGGGTCCTCCTCGGTCAGGTACTTCGCCTCACAGTCGAGCTTCACGCGCACGCTCAACGCCCCGCGCCGATCGCGGCGGTCGCGTCGGCGTCCGGATCGAGCTCGCCCTCGAGCGTCCGCAGGATACGCCCGACGTGCGCTTCCCAGCTGTAGCTGGTGATCGCCTCCTGCAGAGCGGCCTGTCCGAGCCGCTCGCGCAGCGCGGCGTCCTCGAGCAGCCGCACGGTCGCATCCGCTGTAGCGGTGACGTCGGCGGGTGGAACCAGCAGGGCGGTGCGGCCGTCCTCGAGCACCTCGCCGATCTGGTCGAGGTCGGAGGCGACGATCGCGCGAGCGAGCCCCATGTATTCGAAGAGCTTGGTCGGCGATCCGAAGAACGGCGTGCCGTCGGGGTTGGGCACGTGCGGCGAGACGCACACGTCGCAGCAGGCGAGCAGCTCGACCGCGCGCGGGTGCGGGACGACACCGGTGAGCAGGACCCGATCGGCGAGGCCGCGGCGCTCGATTGCTTCGGCGACCTCGGCGTGCAGCGGTCCGTCGCCGATCAGCACCCAGCGCGCGTCATCGCGACGCTGGGCGACCCGCTCGATCAGCTCGGGCAGCAGCTTGACCCCGTGCCAGAGCCCGAACGTCCCGACGAAGCCGACGGTGGGCGCCTCCGCCAGCCCGAGCCTCGAGCGCCACTGCGCTGGCGCCTGCGCACGCGCGTGCGCCAGCTCGCCGACATCCACGCCGTTGGGGTTGACCAGCACGCGCGCGGCGTCGATCCCCTCTCGCACAAGCTGGTCCTTGAGCGGCTGTGAGACGACGACGATCAGCGACGCATCGAGCAGGTTGCGGCGCTCTAGCGCGGCGAGCGTCTCCACGAGCGGTACGCGGCCGCTGCCCCAGTTGCGCTCCGTCCAGATCTCCGAGCCGTTGAACTCGAGCACCAGCGGGACCTCCAGACGTCGCGCCAGCTCGAGCCCTGCGTAGGAGCCGAGCGCGTAGCGCTGGTAGACGACATCGGCGGGCGCGCGCTCTGCTGCCTCCACGAGCTCCTCGGCGTGGCCGACGAGCGTCAGCCAATGCACGAACTGCAGGATGTGCCTCGAGGCGACCGCGTGGCAGTGGGCGTCGCGCACGCCCTCGGGGCGCTCGGGAGCGAACACGTTGACCTCCATGCCTGCCGCGGACAGCCCATTGATCACCCCCGAGGTGTGCGTGGCGGCGCCTCCGATCTGCGTTCCCAGCCAGCGCAGCGACGGCTCGGCGCGCAGATAGGTAACCCGCCTGACCGGGCCGGCCGGGCGCGCAGGGAGCATGTAAGTGCTCGCGGCGACGTTGCGGGCCCGTCGGTACGAGCGCACGCTGCGCGCCAGCTCCGCCGGCAGGGCGCCGGCGAGCGAGACCAGCGCGCGCATGCGCATCGTCCCGGCAGCGATGCTCGCGCTGCGGCTTGGCGTACGCACCTCGAAGCACTCCGCCGGGCTGAGCGCGGCGAGCAACTGCGCCCCGGCCTGGACGCCGTTCAGGGCTCGATCGTCGCGGAGGATCAGGACCTCGCGCAGGTCGGGATCGCGTAGCAGGCTGCGCAGCAGCCGCGGATCGCGCACGGCGGCTGCGAGCTCAGCGAGCGTCAGGACCCGCTGGTTCTCGCCGGGTGTGATCGTCGGCCCGTTGAACGTGAGGTCCAGGGTGAGGCGCATTCAGGCGTGAAACTATATGGGCGGTGAGGCGCCTGCTGCTCGTCACGCACCGCTCGATCGAGCAGGAGGGGGGGCCCGCCGCGCGCTGGCGCGCGTTCACCCGCTACCTCCCCGAGCACGGCTGGGAAGTCGACGTGTTGAGCGCCGCCGAGCGAGCCGGTGCGTCCGAGTTCGACGCCGGCTCGACACGTGCTGTTGCCGTGCGCGCGGCGGCGATGGCGCGGCTCGGACGGCTGAGCGCGCCGGTCTTCGGGCTCGCGGGCGTGCGCCCAGACGCATTGCCACTGTCGATGCTGTGGATTCCACGCGGAGCGCATCTGCTTGCCGGTCGCATCGAGCACACCCGCCCCGACGTCGTGGTAGCGACGGGGCCGCCGATTGCGGGGCCGCTCGCCGCCCGTCTGGGTGTGCGCGGCCGCGTGCCGCTGATCGTCGAGCTGCGCGATCTGTGGGCTGGCAGCCCCGCGTTCGACGCCGGCGGTCGCGTGCTCCCGCGCGTGGAGGACTGGCTGCTCGCGTCGGCCCGGCGCGTCGTCGTGTGCACGCCCGAGGCTGTCGCCGACGTCCGCCTCCGCCACTCTGATCTCGCCGAGCGGGTCCTCGAGATCCCGAACGGGTTCGATCCCGACGTGCGCTCGATCGCAAAGGCCCGCACCAGCGAGGAGCCCGCGCCCTCGCGCCCATCCGCTCCGCTCACGCTGCTGCATTCAGGCACGTTGACGCCCGCGCGTCCAATCACTCCGCTCGTCACGGCGCTCGCGGATCCGCGCGTGGCGGGCGCCTTCCGACTCGTCCTTCACGGTTTCCTCTCGCCGGCTTCTCGGGCCGAGGTCGAGCGCGCCGGGCAGCAGGGCCGCGTCGAGATCGAGGTTCTCGCGCCTTCTCCCTGGGCGCAGGCGGTGAGACGCATCGCCTGTGCCGACGCGTGCCTGATCGCGCAGGCGCGCGGCGCGGGCGATGCGACTGCGGTGGCGAGCAAGATCTATGAGTACCTGGCGCTCGGCAAGCCGGTGCTGTGCCTGACCGACGGCGGCGCAAGCGAGGCGCTGCTACGGCGCCTCGGCGCCGATCAGCTGTGCGCTCGCCTCGACGAGCACGATCAGATCGTCGCGGCGCTGCTGCGATTGCGGGAGCGCCCGCCGAGACCTCTCGATCCCGAGCTGCTCGCGCCCTACGACCGCCGCATGCTTGCCGGCAGAATGGCGGCGTTGCTCGAGGAGGTCGCTGACAGCTGAGCTTCGGCGTTCAGCTCGCCGGCGAGCAGATCGACGATCCGCTCCGCGGCGCGGCCGTCCCACAGCGGCGGCACGCGGTGAGGCCGGTCGCGGGTCTCGGCGATCAGCCTCGGCGCCTCGCCGATGCGCTCCGGCGCGAGGCCCAGGAGGACGTTTGTTCCCATGCTCTCGGTGATTGGCCGCTCAGTGTTGTCACGAAGGGTCAGGCAGGGCACGCCGAGAAACGTGGTCTCCTCCTGGATGCCGCCCGAATCCGTCAGCACGCCCGCGGCGCGCGCGATCAGGGCTAGGAACTCGAGGTAGCCGATCGGCTCGAGCAGCATCACCCCCGGCGCCTGCTCGAGAGCCGGGTCTTCCACCGCCAGGCGCGCGCGGGTGCGCGGGTGCACCGGGAAAACGACCGGCAACTCAGCGGCGATCGCCCGCAGCTCGCCCGCCGCAACCCGCAGCAGCGGCCCGTCGACGAGCGCCGGTCGGTGGAGCGTGACTAGCAGGTAATCGCCGGCGGAGAGCCCGTGCTGTGCGGGCGCGTCGAGTGCGTCGATCCGCTCCCGCATCGCCACGAGCGTGTCGATCATCGTGTTTCCGACGTAATGGATCGCGCGCTCCTCGCGGCCCTCCGCCAGCAGGTATTCCCGCGCCTCGGGCGAGTGAATGAACAGCATTTGCGAGATCGCGTCGGTCACGATGCGGTTGATCTCCTCAGGCATCGTGCGGTCGAAGGAGCGCAGGCCGGCCTCCACGTGGCCGACGGGCAGGCCGAGCTTGACCGCGACCAGCGACGCGGCGAGCGTGGAGTTGACATCGCCGGGGACGAGCACCACGTCTGGTCGCTCCTGCACGAGCACCGGCTCCAGGCGCTCCATCACTCGGGCGGTCTGCTGCGCGTGGGTGCCGGAGCCGACCTCGAGGCGGTGGTCGGGCTCGCCGACGCCTAGCTGCTCAAAGAAGACCTCCGACATCGCGGCGTCGTAGTGCTGACCCGTGTGCACCAGCACATGCTCGAACTCCTCGGATCGTCGGCCGAGCGCGGCGGCGATCGGGGCGATCTTCATGAAGTTGGGGCGCGTGCCGACGACCGACAGGATCTTCCGGCGCGTGCCCATGCGGCTGGACATCATAGGAGAGGGTGCGCCTGCGGCTGCCAATAAGCTCTGCTCGCTGATGTCCCCGCCACTGCCATTCGCCCGATGAAGCAGGTCGTGCTTCGCAACGGGCAGCCGCTCGTCGCCGACGTGCCGGCGCCCTCGCCCGAGCCGGGACGCGTGCTCGTCGCCAACTCCGCCTCGGTGATCTCCAGCGGCACCGAGCGCGCCGCTGTCTCCGACGGGGGCGGGTCGCTGCCGACGCGCGCCGTGCGCAACCCCGACCTCGTGCTGCTGACGCTGCGCCACGCGCGCGAGCACGGCATCCGCGACACCGTCGCGCTGGTGCGAAACGCGGTCGCCGACGACACCGTGCTCGGCTATGCATGCGCCGGGGTGGTGCTCGACACGGGCGGTCTTGGCGACTTCTCGGTCGGTCAGGAGGTTGCCTGCGCGGGCGCGGGACGCGCCAACCACGCCGAGGTCGTCTCGGTGCCCGGCAACCTCGTCGCCCCGATGCCGCGGGGCGTGGCGCTGCGCGATGCCGCGTTCACGACCCTGGGTGCGATCGCGATGCAGGGTGTGCGCCGAGCCGAGGCGTCGCTGGGAGAACGCGTCGTCGTCGTCGGGCTGGGTCTTCTGGGTCTGCTCACGATCCAGATCCTGCGCGCCGCCGGATGCGTGGTAGTCGGGGTCGAGCCGGACGCCGGTCGCCGTGAGTTGGCTGTGAAGCTCGGCGCGGAGCGGGCATTCGCGGTCGAGGACGCGGTCGAGGAGGTGCGCCGGTGGGCCGGTGGAGACGGCGCGGACACCGCGATCGTGACCGCGGCGAGCCGCTCGAGCGCGATCGTCAACGAGGCGATCGCGATGCTTCGTCGCAAGGGACGCGTTGTGCCGGTGGGGGATGTCGGCATGGAGCTCGACCGCAACGCGCTTTATCCACGCGAGGCGGACGTGCTGATCTCCACCTCATACGGGCCAGGCCGTTACGACCCGCTCTACGAGGAGGCCGGGATCGACTACCCCGCTGCGTACGTGCGCTGGACCGAGAACCGCAACATGGAGGAGTTCCTGCGCCTACTTGCAGACGGGCGTATCTCCGTCGAGCCGCTGATCGGCCTCGAGCTGCCCGTCGAGCGGGCCGCCGAGGCGTATGCGGCGCTGAGCTCGGACCCACCGCCGCTCGCCGTGGTGCTCCGTTATCCAGATTCCGGTGAGCGCGAGGCAAGCATGCCTGAGTCGGTGCGAGTCGCGGCGACGCGTCGCCGTCGACAGCCGGCGGGCTCGCGCCTCGTGCGGGTCGGCGTGGTCGGGCCGGGCTCGTTCGTGCGCGCGACCCATCTACCGAATCTGCGCGCGGACGGCGCCGCACCGATCGTGGCCGTGGCGGCGCGCCGCGGCACGGCGGCTACGGGTGTCGCCCGCGCGGCCGGCGGCGACGCCGAGGCGCTCACCGATTGGCATGGCGTTGTCGAGCATCCGGACGTTGATCTAGTGCTGATCGGCACCCGCCACGATTCGCATGCCGAGATCGCTGCCGCAGCGCTGCGTGCGGGCAAGGCGGTGTTCGTCGAGAAGCCGCTCGGCCTAACGCGCGCGCAGATCGATGATGTCTGGCAGGCGGGCGGCGGCGAAGGCGCCCCGCTGATGATCGGCTTCAACCGAACCCTGGCCCCCCTGTCGCAGCACTTGCAGCACGAGCTCGCGGGTGTGAGCGGCCCGCGGCAGGTGGTGATCCGCGTCAACGCACCGCTGCCGGAGGAGCATTGGCTAAACGATCCAGCGGCCGGCGGCGGGCGGATTCTGGGGGAGGCGTGCCACTTCTTCGACTATGCCAACTGGCTGTGTGGCGTGCCGCTGAGCGTCAGCGGCGCCGCGGCGCGGGAGACGGGAAGCGTGCGCACGGTGCAGAGCGCGAGCATCACCGTGGCCTATGACACTGGGTCCGTGGCGAGCGTGAACTACTCCGGCCTCGGTGCGGCGAGCCTGCCGAAGGAGCGCATCGAGGTGCTCGCCGGCGGCCGTGCATGGGTGCTCGACGACTTCCGGAAGCTGATCTCCTACAGGATCGCGGCCCCGAGAACCCACGAGGGTGGCCACGTCGACAAGGGCCACGCGGCATTGATGGCGCGCGCGCTCGCGGCCTGTAGGGGCGAGGCCGAGTTCGCCCCGGGTCTGCGCGAGGCCTATCTCGCCCAGAGCGTCGCGCTGGCGGCGCTCGATGCCGTCGCCTCGGGGGAGACCGTCCCGGTTCCGCGGCCCGACGTTGCCGGCTCCGCCGGACCCGCCTAGATGAGTAGTGCGTGTGCCCACAGTTCGGAGGTGATGCGGTGAGTGATCTGATCTGAACATAAGCTCGCATCGGCCGTGCCGGTGGAAGTCCGGTCCCGGTAGGCGCCAGGGCGCCGGGTAGCAGGCTGGCGGTGTCGGGGGGAAACGCCCGGCGTCGAAGCCCAGTGTCGAAAGCCCCGTTGGGGGAAGCGACCGGCCAGGCCGTAACATCAAGTGAATCCTGCCGCCTCGTGACGCTAGCCCGTCAGGGACAAGGGGGAGCCGAGCCTGGGTATTCAGGGCGAAGGCCACGGACGCCGCGTAGATCCTGGAAGTGCAGCGGCTAAGAACCTCCCGGGGTAGAGGGATCGCATGGTCGGAAAGGTCGGTGCGGGAAGTGGGGAAGCCCTCGCTGGCCCCGGGTCTGCGGCTGTTCGCTCGGGAAGCGATGGGCGCGTATAAGCCTTCGGGCGAAGTCGCGTCCGGCCGGCAGGGTGGCGGGGGGCCCGTAGTACCGCTTGCAGCCCGGCGGACAACACAACCCTGGGCGAGGGAAGGGGCCCTGCTTCATCCGTGTTTGACGGCGATGGAAGGACCGGTGCATGACCGATAGGTCCAATAACACCAGGAAGGACAAAGTCCGAGAACTCCAAGTCAAGCTGTACTTGGCGGCCAAACGGTCGCCTGATCGACGTTTCCACGCGCTGTGGGATCGCATCCTTCGCAGGGATGTGCTGCAGCGGGCGTGGCAGCAGGTGCGGGAGAATCGTGGCTCTGCCGGGGTTGACCGCATCACGATCGCCCAGATCGAAGGGGAAGGGGTGCAGGCGTTCCTCGACGGGCTCCAACAGGAGTTGCGTGAGGAGTGTTATCGCCCCCAGCCGGCGCGCAGGGTATTCATCCCCAAGCCCGGCCGCTCCGAGCGGAGGCCGCTAGGCATCCCGGCCGTCAAGGACAGGGTGTGCCAGACGGCGGCGAAGCTCATCTTGGAGCCGATCTTCGAGGCTGATTTCCGTGGCTGCTCGTTCGGGTTTCGCCCGAAGCGTTCAGCTCACCAGGCGCTTGACGAGATCAAGCGTGAGGTGATGCGGGGACGGCGCTGGGTGATCGACGCCGACATTCGCGGTTTCTTTGACGCGCTCGACCCGAAGATCCTCGACTTGCTGCTTGAGGAGCGGATCTCCGACAGGCGGGTGCTGAAGTTGCTGCGGGGCTGGTTGAGGGCCGGGGTGCTCGAAGGGGAGACCCTGTTGCGCCCCGAGGTCGGCTCGCCGCAAGGCTCGCCGATCTCACCGTTGCTCGCAAACGTCTATCTGAACGCGCTCGACCGGGCGTGGGAGGACGGTCACGGTGGGCTCGGTGTGCTCGTCAGGTATTGCGATGACCTCGTGATCTTGTGCAGGTCCAAAGCGCAGGCCGAGACGGCTCTTCGGGAGCTGCGGGCGTTGCTCGCAGAACTCCGGTTGGAGCTGGCCGACGCCAAGACGCGCCTTGTGTGTCTGGACAACGATGGTGAGGGCAGCTTCGACTTCCTGGGGTTCCACCACCAGATGGTGGAGAGCTTCAGCAAGCCGGGGTGGCATTTCCTGGCACGCTGGCCGTCGGTGGCCGCCACGCGAGCGGCAAGGCAGAGGATTCGCGAGCTGACCGACCGCCGGCTGTTGCGGCTGCCGGTCGAGGACATCGTGACCAACCTCAGCCGGTTTCTCACCGGCTGGGCCGGCTACTTCCGCCGGGGCAACTCCACGACCACGTTCCACAAGCTTGACCTGTACACGGCCGAGCGGCTGGCCCGCTGGATCGGGAAGCGCCACAAGTCACGGCACCCACTCGCCTATGGCTACTGGCGCTTGCGCCAAGAGCGGTACTTCGGCCTTCGACCACTCGTCGGACGTGTCCATCACGGCGTCGCGCACGCCGCCAAGTGAAGGGTGTCGGTGCGCCGTGTGAGGGAAAACCTCACGCACGGTGCGAGGTGGCGGCGGGAGGAAACCAGCGCCAGTCGGCTACGCCGCGCGGCGCAGGCGCCTCCCGCCGACCCTACCACGGCTGTGGTGCTCGTGGTTTTGGGGGAGGGGAGGTAGCGCTGCAGGTCGAAGTCGGCGGTGCTCAATGTCACCGCCGACCCAAGGGGGCCTCGATGGACGCCGACCTCGACCTGCTGCTCACTGCTGTTTACTGCATGGCTGACGATTTCCTGCCCGCGGGGCAGAGAAACGTCAAGCGAAGGGTTACCGATGCCGAGATCGTCACGTTGTGCGTGGCGCAGGCGATCATGGGGATCCCGTCGGACCCGCGGTTCGTGGCCGTGGCTGGCAAGCGTCTGCGGCACTTGTTCCCCACGATCCCGGCCCGTGATGCGTTTCACAAGCGCAGGCTGCGCCTGTCGGGGCAGATCGAGGCGTTGATCTGCGCATTTCGCCCGCCAGAGCCCAGGGTTCTTCGATGATCTGCTGCTGGTTGACTCCACCCCGGTAGAGTGCGCGCGCTCCCGGGAGACCGTCAAGCGTGGCGGGGCCTCCAGCCTCGCCGAAGCGCTCACCGACGCCGCCGACTATGGCTACTGCGCCAGCCACAGCCGTTTCTTCTTTGGGTTTCGCCTGCACGCCCTGTTCGCCCCGGACGGCACCCCACGGGCGCTCGCGCTGACCTCGCCAAAGATCGACGAGCAGCTCGTCTGCGTGCAGCTGGTCGCCCGTTGCGAGCGCCAGCCCGGGCAGACGCTGATCCTGATCGGCGATAAGAACTTCCGTGGCAAAGACTTCGAGGCCGAGCTGGCCACGCTCGACGCCGTGATCATGCGGCCACGCCGCAAGGACGAGCCCGGCCACGGCCCTCACCTCGCACCGATCCGCCAACGGATCGAGTCGATCTTCTGGACCTGCAAGGACATCCTCACGCTCGAGCGTCACGGCGCCCGCACACTGCGACAACCTCCGCGCACGCCTGTGCGCCCGCTTCGCCGCACTCGCCGCGGCAGTCGCCCTCAACCACCAACTCGGCCGCCCCAGCCGCAGCCTCGCCAACTACACAGCCTAAAACCGTGGCACTACTCATCTAGGTCCGCCGCAGGGCGAGGCGCACGATCGAGGCCGTGCCGGCGATCGTCGGGCGCAGCCGCGACCAGCCGCCGAGATCCCGCGCGAACATGCGCACGTGCAGGACGCACACCACCGCATACGCCACGGTCGAGGCGACCGAGGCGACCCAGGTCCCGTGGTGCGGGAGCAGCGTGATGTCAAGCACGAGGTTGATTGCAAGGCCCGGGATCCACACGAGGATCAGCTCGCGCGGCATCCCGTGGCCGGCGAAGTGGTAGGCGATTACGTTGAGCAGCCCGAGGCAATAGATACCGGGCAGCAGCAACAGGAACAGATTGACCGCGGGATGGTAGGCGGCCCCGAACAGCAGCGAGATCGCAGGTTCGGCGAGTGGGGCGGCAACCAGGCAGACGACGAGGTAGACCACGGCGACGAGCTGGAAGACGCGGAGGCTCATGTCGCGGTCGGCCGATCCCCGCGCCACGCGTGCGAAGAGGTTGACCCCGACCGTTACTGGCAGGAGATAGAGCGCGTCGGCGATGGCGACCGCGATCGAATACTGGCCGGCCGCCCGGGCCCCCTGGATGCCGTTGACGAGCAGCAGATCGATCCGGACGAGCAGGAACGCCACGAGCGTGACCACGTAGGCGCGGGCGCCATAGCCGATCATGCGGCGCGCGAGCGTACCGTCGAGCGGCCTCAGCAGGCGGCCGTGACGACGCATAGCGGACGCGTACACAAACAGTGCCACTACCTGCGGGCCGATCATCAGCGAGAGCGCCAGCAGCACCCCGCCTCCGGCGAGCGGCAGCACCGTCAGCAGCAGGATCACGGTCAGCAGCGCCGCGCCCACTTCGACCCCGTTGTAGATCACGGTTCGCCCCTCCGCCAGCAGGATGCTCTGCATGAACAGCGAGCACAGCGCGATCGGCACCCCGCACATGCCGACGAGCAACTCGGGCCAGGTGATGTCACCCAGTGCCCCCGGCGCGACGAGCTTCAGGATGATCCCGACGGAGGCCATGGAGACGCCGAGGCCAGCAGCCAGCCACAGCGAGTTGCCGGCGATGCGCCCCACCATGTGCGGCTCGCGAGCGGCGAAGTAGGGGTTGGCCGACGCTATGCCGAACGTCCCCAGTTGCGCAAGCAGCATCATCAGCGCGTAGGTCGAGGCCAGCGAGCCGCGCCCCGCCGGGCCGAGCGAGCGCGCCACGATCACGGTCGTCGCGGCGCCGAGGATCAGCACGCCGAACTTTGCGCTGAGCATCAGCAGCACGTCCGCACGCAGCCCGCGGTCACGCACCGGCTGCGTAACGGCCGGCGGCGGGCGCGTCCGCGGCAATAGCGGCCGGCGCGTCGTCGTTCATAGCTGGCAGCCGCCGGAGGTCGTGCGCATCACGACTATGATGGCGCTCGCCGCTCGAACCCCGTCTGTCCGATCCTCCTGATGCCGAGCGCGCGGGCGTGCCATGTGCGGTATCTGCGGAGTCCTTGCCTTCAATGACAACTTCGCCTGCGATGAGCGGGTGCTCGTCGCGATGCGCGACACGATGGTGCATCGCGGGCCGGACGACGCGGGAGTCTGGCGCTCGCCCTCCGGCCGCGCGGGGCTCGGCCACCGGCGCCTGTCGATCGTCGACGTCTCGCCCGCGGGTCACCAGCCGATGAGTAACGAGGACGCCAGCGTGTGGGTCGCGTTCAATGGCGAGATCTACAACCATGCCGAGTTGCGGGCGGAGCTGGTAGCGCGGGGTCACACGTATCGCTCGCATTGCGACACCGAGACGATCGTGCATCTCTACGAGGAGGAAGGCGAGCGCTGCGTCGAGCGCCTCGACGGCATGTTCGCGCTCGCCGTCTGGGACGAGCGCCGTCGCGAGCTGTTCCTCGCCCGCGATCGGCTGGGCAAGAAGCCGCTGTACTGGACGAGGACCGCATCCGGGTTCGCGTTCGGCTCGGAGATCAAGGCGCTGCTTCGCCATCCGGCGGTGAGCGCCGACCTCGACGTCTCCGCGTTTCACGACTACCTCACGTTCGTCTGTACCCCGGCGCCGTCGACGATGTTCGCGGGCATCAGCAAGCTCTCACCGGCCGAGCGGATGACGGTCGCCGCCGATGGCGCGATTCGCAGCGACACGTACTGGTCGCCGCTGTCTGCCGGCGCCGCCGAGGAGGTCGCGGATTGCAGTGAGGACGAGCTCGGCGAACGGCTGCTCGAGTTGCTGCGTGGCTCGATCGCCAAGCGCATGATGAGCGACGTGCCGTTCGGCGTGTTTCTGTCGGGCGGCGTGGACAGCTCGACGAACGTGGCGCTGATGTCCGAGCTGATGTCCGAGCCGGTGCGCACGTTCTCGGTCGCGTTCCACGAGCACGAGCGCTACAACGAGCTCGAGTACGCGCGGGAGATCGCGCGGAAGTTCCGCACCGATCATCACGAGGTGCTGATCGACGCCGACGACCTCGTGTCGTTCCTGCCCGAGATGGTCCACCACCAAGACGAGCCGATCGCCGACTGGGTGTGCGTGCCGCTGTACTACGTTTCCAAGCTTGCTCGCGACTCCGGCACGATCGTCGTGCAGGTGGGCGAGGGCTCCGACGAGCTGTTCCACGGCTACCAGAACTACATCGACGCGGTCGCTCGCCGCCGGCGTTACTGGGATCCGTTCCAGCGCGTCCCGGGACCGCTGCGCAATCTCCTCGCTGCCTCGGCGGTCGGGCTCGCGCGCCGCTCAGGTCGCGGCATCTTTCACGCCCAGTACGTTGCTGACGCTGCCGCCGGACGCCTCCCGTTCTGGGGCGGGGCGATCTGTTACACGGGCGAGCTCAAGCGTCAGATCCTCGCGGACCACGACGACCGTCCCGACGCCTACCGGGTGGTGCAGCGCCTGTGGGATGAGGCCGAGCGCGACCGTCCGGGAGCGGACGTGCTGCAGAAGATGAGCTATCTGGAGCTCAAGCAGAGGCTGGCCGAGCTGCTGCTGATGCGGGTCGACAAGATGACGATGGCGACGTCGGTCGAGGCGCGGGTCCCGTTCCTGGATCGCGAGCTGGTCGAGTTCGCGCTGGCCCTGCCGATGGACATGAAGGTCCGCGACGGCATCGGCAAGTGGCTCCTGAAGCAGACCGTCGATGGCCTGCTGCCGAGCGACATCGTCCACCGCAAGAAGCAGGGCTTCGGGGCTCCGGTGTCCGAGTGGTTCCGCGGCGAGCTCGGCACGCGCGCGCAGCAGGAGATCCGCGGCTCCTCGTTGGCTGAGCGAGGCCTGCTGGACTACGCTCGCATCGACGAGCTGTGGGCCGAGCACCGCAGCGGCAGGATGGACTGGAGCTTTCAGCTGTGGAACCTGTACAACGTCAGCGCCTGGCACGACCATTGGGTGGCGCGGCGCGGCTGAGACGGTTACCCGCCGGCGCGCGGCGGCCCGGCTTAGCCCAGCTCGGGCTTGCGGCCGACAAACGCGATCGTCACACCTAGTGCCTCGCGCATGCCGGGCAATCGCTGCAGGCGATCGTGGGCTCGCCGCGCCGCGCGGGAAAGCAGTGAGCTGCCGAAGCCCATCGGCACGATCTCGAGCCGTACGGTCTCGAAGTTGCTGCGGGCGACGAGGCGCTCGAAGTCGACGTAGGCCTGGCCGTTGAGGTTGCGCGTGACGGGGCGCCCAAACGGCGTATGAAACGAGGTCTGCACCACCTCGTCGAACGGCTCGAAGCCGGCGTCCGCGGACCCGTCGAGCAGCTTCTGGTTGAGCCCGGCCGCCCACGTCCGAAACGGCAGCAGGTAGTGCAGGGCCGGATAGGTGAACACCCGGTCGAGATGGTGCGCCCACAGCATCCTGATCGACGGGAACCTCAGGATCAGCAGGCCGCCAGGACGCAGGACACGCAGGCATTGCGCGAGCACGGCCTCTGGGCTGCGAACGTGCTCGAAGACGTCGTCGAGGATCGCGACGTCGAACGAGTCGTCGGGGAACTGGAGTTGCTCGGCCTCGCCCGTCAGGAACACGCAGCGCTCGCTGACGCCGCGCTCGTGCGCGACCGCTCGTGGCGCCTCTGGATCGAACACCCCGGGCAGGTCGATCCCCACGATCGAACGCAGGCCGAGCGTCTCGGCGTAGCGCACGGTCTTGCCTCCCCAGCCGCACCCCACGTCGATCACGTCCCGGTCCTCGAGCACGCTCGCAGACACGAGCCCGGCGCACACATCCCAGAGGTCGCCCTCGTGGTCGTACTCGTACATGACCTTCTCGAGGTCCGAGCCTCCGTGCAGGTGGGGTGTACGCAGTCCGGCGTGCCCGCGCCGCGCCGCGAGCGCGTACAGCGCGTCGACCAGGCGGCTGCGACGCGGCGGCTGCGGGGGGAAGGGACTGTTGCTCCGCGCTCGTAGCTGCTCGACGGCTCCGACCATGGCTGGCAGCGTAACGCCGGTGCGAGCCAGCCCACCGTGGCGAGCCGCTCACGGCTCGGTATCGTGCACGCCCACATGTCGCCGACGACGTCGCCGGAGGTGCAGCTTTCGGGGCGGGAGCGGTCCGCCTCCGCGGGGGTGAGGCGGCTGCAAGCAGGCCTGGCAGCCTGGCGGCGGCTGGGCCCGCGCCGGGGCACCGCCGCGGTCGTCGCGCTCGTCGGCGCGCAAGTGCGCGCGCCACTTCGCCGTGCCCGGCTGCGCGTACGGCCGCTGCGGGTCGCCACCGCGCAGCTCTCGCAGGCGCTCGCAGGTGCCGACGCGACTGTCGCGCTGCGCCAGCGCACCCTTCCCGCGCTGCCGACCGTCGCCGCATGGGAACAGGAACTGGACGGCCTGGACACGGCCGCGGTTATCGAGCTGCTCGAGCGGGCCGAGCAGATCCTCGCTCACCGTTTCGAGCTGCTCGGCTCGGGCCCGACAGAGCTCGGCGCGAGGATCGATTGGCAGCGTGACTTCAAGTCGGGCCGGCGCTGGCCGGACGTGCACATCTCGCGCGTGCCGACCGTGCTGGGAGGCGGCTCTGACGTCAAGGTCCCGTGGGAGCTTTCCCGCTGCCAGCACCTGCCGCTGCTGGCGGCCGCGTATCGGGTCAGCGAGGACCGGCGCTTTCTCGACGAGCTCGGTGCGCAGCTCAGCTCGTTCATCGCCGCCAACCCTGTTGAGTTCGGTGCGCCGTGGTCGTGCACGATGGACGTCGCGATCCGCGCGGCGAACTGGGTGGCGGCGCTGTGCATGGCGATGCCGGCGGCCGCCGACGCGCCGTGGCTCGAGCCCGCGCTCGCCAGCCTCCTGCTGCACTGCCGCTTCATCCGCGGCCATCTGGAGTGGGGCGAGGTCCGCGGCAATCACTACCTTTCGGACGTCGCCGGGCTGCTGCTTGCATGCGCGCCGTTCAGCGGCAGCGAAGAGGGCCATGCGTGGGCGCTCTGGGCGACCGTGGAGCTCGAGCGCGAGATGGCCCATCAGGTGCGCGCCGACGGTTGCGATCACGAGGCCTCGATCCCGTATCACCGGCTCGTGGCAGAGTTGTTCGTGTGCGCGACGCAGGCCGCGGACGTGCTGTGTCCGGGTGTCCTCTCCGACGCCTACCGCGAGCGTCTGGAGCTGATGCTCGCGTTTGTCTCCGACTACGTGCGCCCGGATGGGCTGGCCCCGCAGATAGGGGACGCCGACGACGGACGCTTCCTGCCGCTGGGCACTTACGGAGCTGACCCACGCGACCATCGGCACCTCTACGCGCAGGCCGGCCGCGACTGGCGGGAGGCGCACACGCACGCCGCCTACCCGAGCGCGGGCTGGTACGTCATGCGCCACGAGCACCTGTGGGCGATCGTGCGCTGCGGCGACGTCGGCCTCGAAGGGATCGGCGCCCACGCGCACAACGATCAGCTGTCCTTCGAGCTGGCCGTGGGCGAGCAGCCGCTGATCGTCGACCCCGGCTCCTACCTGTACACAGCCGACGCTCGCGCGCGGAACGCTTTTCGGGCGACACGGGCTCACAGCACGCTCAGCGTCGGTGGCGCCGAGCAAAATCGGTTGCGCTCGGACTATCTGTTCACCCTTCCCGAAGAGAGCCATGCCCACTGTGAGCGCTTCGAGTGCGACGGCGCGCGCGCCGTCTTCATTGGCGAGCACCGCGGCTTTCACGAGCTGGCGCGGCCGGTGCGCCACCGCCGCGAGCTCAGCTTCGACGGCGAGACCTGCGTCCTCAGCGTCACCGACACGGTGCTCGGTGCCGCCGGCGAGGAGCTGACGTGGAGTTTTCCGCTCGCGCCCGGCGAGGCCAGCGCCGAAGGCTCGCGCGCGCTTGCGCGCTTCGCGGGCGCTGAGCTGGAGATCTGCGTCGAGGACGCCGCCATCTCAATCGAGCAGGGCTGGCTTGCTCCCTCCTACGGCGTCCGCGTGCCGGCACCGGTGGTGCGCGTCCGCCGCACGGCGAGCTCCGACGAGGACGTGACGCGCTTTACGCTCATCGCCCGAGCGGCGAGCGGTGGAGGCCGCCGATGACCGGCGCGCCGGCGTCGGTCGCCTAGCGTCTCGGCGGTATCCGCGTCATCAGGTTCCCCCGCTGTGCATCCTCGTCGTAGGTCTCCTGCAACTCCTCGTCATCCTCGGCGGCGAGGCCTTCGTGGCGTCGCACGCGCTCATCGAGCAACGCCAAGCGCTGTGCCAGCACCTTGGTCTGGTCGCTCAGGCGCGAGACCGCGGCGGAGAAGTGCAGCAGCAGCAACAGAACAAACGCGAAGGCGATAAAGAAGAGGGCGTTCGGCGGATAGATGACGCCGATCGCTTTACTGATCGTCTGCAGCGCGCCGCTCCAGCTCGCCAGCGCAAGCAGCACGACGGCCGAGAGCAGCCACAGCAGCGCGTAGCGCTCCATCAGGCGGCGCCGGCGGACCATCTCGAGCACGGCGAGTAGGAGCACAGCCGAGCCGACGATCGCTACCAGCTGGATGCGTCCCGGCACGCTAGACCCCCTGCTCCGCGGCGACGGGCGCACGGTCGCCGGGGTCGACCACCGGTCGCCGTCGGGCGAGACCGACCATCAGCGCCAGCAGCACCTTGACCATGTAGTACGCGGACTTGCCGGTGCTGATCGAGGAGCTGCCGCCACCGCGCGCGTACATCTGCACGGGAACCTCGCGCATCCGCAGACGATGGTGATGGAGCATCAACACGGCCTCGACCTCGGGGTAGTCGTGCGGGTAGTCATGCGCGAACAGCTCGATCGCGCGCCGGTTGTACAGGCGAAAGCCCGAGGTCGGGTCACTGACGCGGTGTTCCGACGATCCGCGAGAGCACGAAGGCGAAGATGTGGATACCGGTCCGCCGGCTGACGGGCGCGGGGTAGTGGAAGTCCGAGGTCAGGAAGCGCGAGCCGCAGACCATGTCCACGTCTCCCGCGTTCATCGCCTGCACCAGCCGCGACAGCTCGCCGGCTCCATGCTGACCGTCGCCGTCGACCTGAGCCATGAAGGCATATTCGTGTTCGAGCGCGTGGAGGAAGCCTGCCTGGACCGCGCCGCCGATGCCGAGGTTGAACGGCAGCGAGAGCACGCGTGCGCCGCTGTTGCGTGCCTGCGCGGCGGTGTCGTCGGTGGAGCCATCGTCGACGACAAGCACGTCGAAGTCGGGCGCCTGTTCGTACAACGCGCCAATCACCTCCGCGATCGTCGCCGCCTCGTTATAGGCGGGTATCACAGCCAGCGACGAGCAGCTACCGCTCACGCGGACGCTCCCCTGCTGCTCGTGAGGACGATCGAAGATCATTGAGGGTGCGTGGCCGGACGCGTCCCAGGATACTGCCCGCATGGCTCCGAATGTGACGGCTGTCATCGTCTCCTACCGCAGCCCGCGCGTGTCCGACACGCTGGACAGCCTGCTGGGGCAGTCCCACGCTTTGCACGAGGTGCTGCTCGTCGACAACGATTCGCGGGCACCGCTCGAGATCATCGAGGGTTTCTCGGACAGGCTCCAGATTCTGCATCCTGGCGCCAACCTCGGCTACACCGGCGCGGCCAACCTCGCGGCGGGCATTGCGACGGGGGAGTGGCTGTGGTTTCTGAACCCGGATGCGGTCGCGGCGAGCGACTGCCTTGCCGCGCTGCTGGCAGCGGTGGACAGCCCCGACGTGGCCGTCGTCGGGGCTCAGGTCCTGCTCCCCGACGGTCGCGTCAATGCGGGCGCCAACCCGGTCAACCTTGCAGGCATCTCATGGTCAGGCGGGTACGGGCGCGCGCAGGAGCATGGGCCGCCGCGGGATGTAGCGGCGGTCTCGGGGGCCTCGCTGCTCGTGCGGCGCGAGCGCTTCGTCGAGCTCGGCGGCCTGTGTCCGTTCTTCTTCATGTACGTGGACGACACCGACTTGGCCTGGCGTGTGCGACTGGGCGGCGGGCGCGTGCGCTACTGCCCGGCCGCCGTGGTCGTGCACGAGTACGAGTTCGACAAGGGGCTCGAGAAGTGGTTCTACCTAGAGCGCAATCGAGCGTGGGCGCTGCTGAGCAATCTGCAGCTGCGGACTCTCGTGCTGCTGGCTCCGGTCTTGCTTGCAACCGAGGGGGCGGTGCTGGCGCGAGCCGCGCGTGACGGGTGGCTTCGCGAGAAGCTGCGCGCATGGGTGTCGCTGCTCGTCGGCGCGCCCGCGCTCGTGCGCTGGCGCCGCCATGTCCAAGGCGCGCGCCGCGTGCCGGATGCCCTGGTGCTGGCACTCTTCGTGGGCGGCATGGACACTGGTCTCCCGGAGATGGGGATGCCCGTCTGGGTTAACGCCGCACTCGAACGCTACCGGCGCGTCGTGGTCCGCCTACTTGGGGCGCCAGAAAGCTGACTGCAGCGACAGCTCGACACGCGCGGGCAGCGGTCGAAAGCCCCACCAGAAGCGGTAGACGACGCGGCCGAGCGCGCCGAGCTCGCTCTCGGCGGCCACGCGCTTGCGTCCGGTCCGCGAGTACGTAGCGGCGTGCTTGGCGCGCAGCTGGCGGAACGTCTCGCGGTAGCGGGCACGGGCGGCGAGGTGACGCGTCGCGGTGTGTCTGCGGTAGAGCAGAGTGATGTCGGCGATGCGGCGTCCGCGCCACCCGCGAGCAAGTGCGTGCACCCACAGCTCCCAGTCCTCGTAGCCGGGGAAAGTCGGATCGAAGCCGCCGATGTCCTCTACGAGCTCACGGCGCATCAAGGCGCTTGAGCCGATGGTGTGGCGGTACAGCAGCCGGTAGGGGTCATAGTCGGGGAACTCGAGCACACCGTCCCACGCTCCGAAGAAGCGCATCGGGCCATACGCGAAGCCGAGACCGGGCTCGCTCTCGAGTAGCTCGCGCAGCTTCGTTATCGCTCGTGGCGTGAGGCGATCGTCGGCGTCGAGCACCAGCACGAACGGCGTGTCCGCGAGTGCGAGGCCGGCATTGCGCGCTGCAGCCACGCCGGCGTTGCCTTGGCGCACCAGCTCCACCTGCGGCGGCAGGCGCTCGAGCGCGGTGCGCGTCTGCGTGTCGGTCGAGCCGTCGTCGACGACGAGGACCCTGGGTTCGCCACCCTCCTGATCGAGCGCACTATCCACCGCCTCAGCCAGGAAGGCCCCGTAGTTGAAGCACGTGATCACGATCGTGACGTCGTCGTTTGCGTTCATCGCGAGCGTGAAGCGGGTGCCGCCGTGCGCCGAGCAGCGGATCCGCTCCCGGTGTCGCAGATAGGCTAACGGCTCGATGAGTACGAGCGGTGGCGCGATCGAGCGCGAAGGCACCGGTCCCGACCAGGAGACTCCTGTCATCCGTGCGATGCGCCTGAGCAGCGCCTGGCGGCTGGTTCCCCGGCCGCTCCTCGGGCTCTTGGCGATCGCGCTCGTCGAGGGCCTCGTGTGGTGTATCGCGCTGCCGCCGCTTCAAGGCCCCGACGAGGTGAGCCACTTCGCCTACGTCCAGAAGTTCGCGGAAACCGGCTCGCTGCCGTGGCGCAGTACGCCGCCGGCCACCCGTGGCCACTCCTACTCGACGGAGGTGGAAGTGGCCGCCACGTGCAGCGGGCTCGCGGAGCTGGAACAGAACCCAGCGGCGCGCGCCCCAGCATCGGTGATCGACGAACGCATCTGCTTCACGGACCTCGAACGACTGCCACCGGGCGCCCGTTCCGACGGCGGCTTCACCTCCGCCGACAAGAACCCGCCCCTCTACTACCTCTACCAGGCGGTTCCATATCTGGCGTTTCGCCACGCGACGTTCTTCACGCGCTCGTTGGCGATGCGCCTGGCCAACCTGCCGCTGCTGCTGGCGCTGATCGTCTTCACATGGCTGCTGAGTGGCGAGCTGCTGCTGGGGCTGCCGCGGGGCCCCGCGCTGCGCGTCCTCGCGACCGCCGCGGTGGTCCTGAACCCGCAGCTGACGATGCTGACGGCGACGATCAACCCCGACCTGGCGCTGGCGGTGCTGTGGACCGCGGGCCTGTGGCTGTCGGTGTCGATCGTCCGCCACGGCCTGACACGCGCGAGGGTTAGCTGGCTGGTGGCGGTGTGTCTGTTGGCCGGCTTTACGCAGGGTCGCGGGCTGCCGCTGATCGCACCCGCGCTGCTCGCCCTCGCCGTGGCCGTGTGGCAGCGGCGGGCGCGCGGCCGCCGCGCCACCCTGACCGCCGTCGCCGCAGGTGCGCTCGTAGTGCTGGTCGGGGCCTACCTGCTCTTGCGCTACGCCGTCAGAGACGACGTCACGCTGGCCCGCGCCGAAGGCTTCCTCTCCTACCTTTGGCAGTTCTACCTGCCGCGACTCGGTTTCATGAGCGCCACGATCCATCCCGGCTACGGGGTTCGCCAGGTGTTCATCGACCGCTTCCTCGGCACCTTCGCGCAGCTCGAGGTGAGCTTCTCCCCCGCCACGCTCAACTTCCTGTCGCGGGCCGCCGAGGTGACCGCGCTCGCGGCAATTGTCGGCCTCGTGGTGTATCGCCGCCGTGCGGCGCGCGTGCCATGGGTGCTGGCCGTGCTCGCGGTCGGGGTCCTGGCTTACCTGATCATGCTGCACGCGGTCGCCTACTCCTCGCTGCTGACCTTCGCCGGCGATCCGATCATCACCGGCCGCTATCTGCTGCCGCTGCTGTGTCTCTATGGCGTTGGGATCGCGCTGGCGCTGTCGTGGCTGCCGCGAATCCTCGCCGCGCTGCTCAGCGGCGCTACCGTCGCGGCCCTGGCCGTGTTGCAGCTGAGCGCGCTTGCAATCGTCTTGGAGCGCTTCTATGCCTAGGGCGGCATGGTGGTCGCGGCTGCGGCGCTCGTCCGGGTTGCGCGCCCTCTGGGTGAGCTCAGCTGTGCTCACGGCGCTCGGCGGCGGCGTGGTCCTGATCGTGCTGCTATTCGCGTTGATCCTCCCTGCGCTGGACAGCAGCCGCCGCATCGCCACCGAGGTGCCCCAACCGCCGCCGTTGCAGTCCGTCTCACTCGTTGAAATCCCGGGTGGACAGCAGGCGTGCTCCGATCAGATCGGGCTGCTGCCCGGAGCGCAGGTTGCGCAGATGCGGATCGGCACCTACGGCAAGGCGCCGGCGCCGCTGCTGTTCGCGCTGAGCGCCCCCGGCTATCGCGAAACGATCCCGGTCGCGCCGAGCTACGTCGACAACGGCCTGCTCGAAGTCGCCTTCAAGGGGCCGGCTCGGGTGCTGGAAGGGAGCGTCTGCCTGACCAATCTAGGCCACACGCCGGTGGCGCTGTACGCCGCCGCCGGACGCAGCGAGAGCCGCTCGACCACCACTGTCGACGGTCGCCTGTGGCCTGCCAACTTCGATCTCGCCTTCTATTCGGCCAAGCGCCAGAGCCTGCTCGACGACGCCGGCACGATCATGCGACGGCTACGCCTGTTCCACGCTCACGTCGGGCTCGGCCTGCTGTGGGTGCTCGCGCTCATGTTCGTGATCGGCGTGCCACTGGCCGCGGTGGCGACGCTCACGAGCGCGAGCAGGACCCGACCTTGAAGAACGCGAGCTTGGCGCTGACGACGAGGCCGCCGAACAGCGTCGCCTGGCCATCGACGGTGACAGCCAGCTTGGCGCTCGGCCCCTGCGGCGTGGCGCTCGGGAGAAGCGGGATGGTGACGACGGCTGTCTGCGCCGCGCGCAGCACGCCGCGACGAGACTCGCGTGCGCCGCTGCTGACGGTGTAGGGCCAGCTGCCGGCGAAGGCGGGGGGAGCTAGCAGCGAGAACGTCGCGCATGGGTGGCGCAGTCCGGCAAGCGCTCCGCTGAACACGGTGGCGTACGCAGTCTGAGCAGAGGTGAGGAAGCCTTCGGCGGAGGTGTAAGTGATTTCCCAGAGCGCGCGCGCGGGTTTGCTGAGGTGCTCAAGTTCGAGGGGAACGTAGCTGGCGTGCGCCACCACCTGGCCGGCGAGGACGATGCGGTTGGTTGCCTGCGCGGGAATCAACAGCCAGTCGGGCGGCGTTATCGGCGAGGTCGTGAGCGGCCCTCCGACAGCGCTGAGCAGGCCACTGCCGGGCTGGATCTTCAGGTGCACCGGTTCGGAGCCGGGTGGAAACGGCAGCGACCCGGGTGGCCCGAACGAGACGTCCTGCTCGACCGACGTGTTCCAGAACTCGGTAGAGCGCCAGATCGGAACGTAGTCGGGGGTTTCCCCGAGCCCGACCGCGAGCGCGCCAACGCGTGCGCTGGAGGGGACGTATGCATCGACCCATGAGCGCGCCGCCGCGGTCGGCCCGCCCCCTGCACCGGTCGTGAACTTGCGCAGCGCATAGGCGGTCTGCACCCCGCACAGCGCGAGTACGGCCACGCCCAAAAGAACGGCGGCGGGACGCGCGGCGCCTCGCACGCGCCACGTGATCAGCGCCCACGCCGCCATCACGACGACGAGCGCGAACGCCAGCAGCGCCCCGGCCGACGGGTGGATCAGCGGCAGCGACACCTCGCTTGCGCGCCCGAGCAGCACCTGCTTGTAGAAGATCGCGCTGGGGTAGCTGAAGTAGTCGTAGGGATTGGCGGGCGCCGGCCACACGGCGCTCGCGGTCGCCACGATCACCGCCGCGGTGCCGGCGAGCACGCCGACCGCTGCCTTCGCGCCAAGGCGCCCGGCTCGAGCGAGCTGGCTCAGCGACGCGGCGCACGCCAGCGAGATCGGCACGGCGGAGTAGAGCACGTAGCGCTCGTCCCCTGGTGCCTGCAGCAGCGAGAGCAGGATCGCCGCGAGGCCGAGGGTGCACACGACGGCCAGCGCGTGACGCGCGCCGTCTCGAGGCTTCGCGAGCGTGGCGGCGAGCCAGGGAAGAGCGAGTGCGAGCGCGATCAGGCCGGTGCCGGTGGCCATCCGCGAGACGTATTCGCGGTAGCGATCGAGCAGACTGAAGAGCGGTTCGAACCGGGGCAGCGTGTAGTCGCCCGTCAATGCCGCCAATCCACGGCCCGGGAGCAGGCCGAGGCTATCGAGTAGGAGCGCGAGCACGCCCAGGGCGATGAGCGCGCTGAGAAGCCGATGGGTCGACCAGACACGCACGAGGAGCGCGCGCGGGCGGCGCCGCAGCGCGGTGCCCCGCAGGCCCCACGTCCACTCCTGCCAGATGATCGCGAGCGGCAGGATCGGCAGCAGTGCGAGCATCGCCGTACGCGAGAACACCGCAACCGCGAGCGCGAGCACCGTGAGCGCGTCGTTGCGCAGCGAGGGTCTGGTGATCGTGTTCCAGGTGGCGTATAGGACCCACGCGTAGACCGGGTAGGCGAGGCACTCGGCCAGGTAGGAGGTCGCGACCACCGCCCACGGCACGACGATGCACAGCACCGCTGCGAAGATGCTGGCGGTGCGGGGCAGTCCGACGCGGCGGGCGAGCAAGAAGCACGGCACTGCGGTGCTGACGAACAGCAGGCACTGGACGACGTGCGCGACTTGGAACGCGCCGGGGCCGCGCGCCAGTGCGAACGGCAGCGCGAGGATGATCGGGTCCAGGCGCTGGGTGCCACGCGCGAACAGGCTGCTCAGCCAGAGCGCGCTTGGAAAGTGCGCGGCCACGTAGCGCGCGACCGTCAAATATTCTTCTTCGTCGTTCTGGAAGTTGCCGACGCGGAGCGCATAGATCACGTAGACCAATGCGATCAGGGCGACGGGCACGACGATCAGGAGCACGTCGCGGCGCGACAGTGAGACGCGGCGCGTCAGTGGCCTGGGGGCGGCTGCTTCTTGTGCGCCGGAGATCGACGGATCCTCTGTCCGCGCTGGCTGCATGCCGGTGGGGACCCTACCCGCTGCGTCGGCTTCCGAGTGCCGCTACGTCCGCCAGCGCGTCGCGAACGAGCTGTGGGTAGACGTGCGAAGCGCGGAAGCGCTCAGCCTGGCTGCGGCCGGCGGCCTGCACCTGCTCGTATGCGGCGGGCGCGCGAGCGAGCTCGGCGACGAGCTCGAGCAGCGCCTGCGGGCTCTCGACCTCGCAGGTAGTCGACCCCGGGTCGCAGACCGTGGCTCGGGCTGAGCGGCTCGGAGATCACGAGATGTCCCGCGGCGAGCGCGATGCAGACGCGGTTCTCGAACGTGGGGTAGGGGTTGTTGTGCAGGTTCAGCTGCACGTCCGCGCGCCCGCAGGAACCGCATCAGCGGCTCGACCGAACAGGCCGTGGCCGATGTGCACGATCGGATGCGCGCGCTTGACCGGCGCGAGCAGCTGCTCGCGGTGCTCCGTCGAGCGCCCGATGAACAGCAGCCGTGGCGGGTGCGCGCGCTCGCGCACGTCCATGAACAGGCTGTCGGCGACCGGGATCGGTAGCGAGCGCCACACCGGCAGCACGCTCGCGGCCGTCTCGGCGATCAGCGGATCGAAGGAGACGATGCGATCGAAGTTGCCGGCGTCGACCTGTTCGAGCCACCGCATGCGGGCGCTGCAGGTCGGGATGCGTCGCGCCCCGGTCGCGCGCGGCAGCGGCTCGGTGAGGTAGCCGAGCGTGACTGCGCGCAGCGATTCGAACAGGCCCGCGGGGATGATCTCGGGCCGGAACACGAGCACGACGTCAGGGTCGAGCTCGCGCAGCGCGGCCGAGCAGCGGCTCCGCGGGCGCGCCGGCGCGGAAGTCGAGGAACACCGGCTCGACGCCCGCCAGCGGCTGCTCGAGCGCGCACTGGCGGAAGTAGACGCTCTGCCCGACGAACGCGACGCGCACGGGCGGCGCGGGCGCGCCCGCACGCGCATCGTCGGTGATCAGCGGGACGCTCTCGCCGGACGGCGCCGTCACAGCTGCTCGGCCACCCGCGGGGCTTCGGCGGTCGAACAGCAGGAAGCCGCCGACGAGCGCCGCCGAGCGCCGATCGCCGATCGGGATCATCAGCAGGCCGTAGCCGCCGATCGCGCTGGCCGCCGTCGGATAGTCGGGCTGACGAACACGTGTCGTGCCTGCTCGAGGATCGCGGCGAAGGGGTTGGTCATCAAGCACGTGGCCGAGATTGAAGTGCCCGCCCGAGCACGGTGATCGTCCCGAGCGTGGGGATCGCGATGAAGATGCCCGACGCGTAGAAGGTCATCTGCAGCACCACTTCCCAGATCGGGCGCACGTCGCGGTAGCGCACGTAGGCCACCGACAGGATCATGCCCAGCCCTGCGCAGAAGAGCGCCAGCGCGAGCACGAGCAGCGGCAGCTCGAGCCAGCTCAGCTGCGGCGAGCCGCCGGCGGCGAGCAGGAAGATCACGCACCGGGATCAGGTTGAGCGACAGGTTCATGCAGCGCGGTGAGCACGATCGAGAGCGGCACGGCGAGGCGCGGGAACTCGATCTTGCGCACGAGGTTCTCGCGGTTGACCAGGCGAGCTGACGCCGCCGCCGGTCGATTCGCTGAAGAAGTTGAACAGCACGATGCCGAGCAGCAGCGACGTGGCGAAGTACGGCTCGTTGCTGCCGGACAGGAGTTTCGAGCGGCTGACGCACGAGATAGATCACGCCGAACAGCAGCAGCGGGCGCATCAGCTGCCACAGGTAGCCGAGCGCGGAGCCGAAGAACGCGAGCTTGAACTCGGTCTTGGCGAGCGCCCAGGTGAGGTGCCACAGGCGCCTCGGGTCGGAGCCCAGCGCGGAGGGGCCCTTGATCGGGCGCCCGAGTCCCGCGAGCTGGCTCGGGCTCCAATCGGCGAGCGTCTCAGGCTGCTCGGCCGTCGGCGCGCTCATCGCACGAGCTCGGCGTCGGCGGCGTGCGGCGTGCCGCGCTCGATCACCATCTCGTAGGGGAGCTCGAGCAGCGCGTCGGTGCTCTGCGTGCCCGTGACGACGATCGAGATCATGCGCTCGCGGCGGTCGATCCAGGCGCCGCCGTGGCGCGCGACGGCGGGGGTCACGTAGTAGCGGTCTGGTGCGAGGACGTTCTCGAAGCGGATGCGGAAGGTCACCTCCTCGCCGGCGTCGAAGCTGCCGCAGCGCGGCTCGCTCCACAGGTTGGACGCGGACAGCAGGTGGTCGCGGCGGCCGTTCTGCAGGTTGATGCCGAACAGCGGGTTCTCGACCTCGCTCGTGGAAGCGCACGCGCGCCGCGAACGTGCACGGCCGGCCAGTCTGCAGCGTCTCCGCGCGCGCCCCGTGCTCGTCCTCGAACCACGCCTCGTAGGATCTCGGCGCGCCCGTCGCCGTAGCGAATGCGCCGCCGGCTCGCGCCGGCCTCGGCGACGCCGACCATCGTCCGGCTGTGCGTCCGCGGCGGCGCCGGAGGCCGCGTGGTCGGACCGTCGCCTTCGGCCTCGGCGGCCGCCTCCTCGACCTGTCGTGCCTGCTCGGAGAAGTTGAGCTCGAGGTAGCGGTTGCCGACGTGCTCGGGATCCCCGAGCACGACCGGTCGGCCGTGCTCGAGCAGCAGCGCGCGATCGCAGAAGCGCTGGACGGCCGACATGTCGTGGGTGACGAACAGGACCGTGGCGCCGCTGTCGCGGATGCGCTCGAACTCGTCGTAGCACTTCTGCTGGAAGGAGGCGTCGCCGACGGCGAGGACCTCGTCGATCAGCAGGATCTCGGCGTCGACGTGGATCATCACCGAGAACGCGAGCCGAACGAGCATCCCGGAGGAGTAGTTCTTGATCTTCATTTCGACGAAGTCGCCGAGCTCGGCGAAGTCGATCACGCTGTCGAAGCGCTTGCGCGCCTCGCGCGGGCTGAGCCCGAGCATCGTCGCGTTCAGCAGCGCGTTGTCGCGCGCCGGCAGGTCGGGGTTGAAGCCGACGCCGAGCTCGATGAAGGTGGACATGCGCCCGTTGACGTAGATGTTGCCGCTGTCGACGCCGTAGATGCCCGGCGAGGCACTTCAGCAGCGTCGACTTGCCCGAGCCGTTGCGGCCGACGATCCCGAAGAACTCGCCAGGCTCGACCGCGAAGGAGACGCCGCGCAGCGCGTGCAGCGTGTCCGTGACGCTGCGGCGCAGCGGGTGCAGCGCGCGCTCCTTGAGCGTGCTGACCTGCTCGCGCGGGATCTCGAAGCGCTTCTGGACGCGGTCGACGAGCGACTGGTGGCGGGGGGTTCGGTGTCATCGGCTCAAGAAGGGTATCCGCGCGTTCGCCGGGCTCCGAGTGCGCTTCGCAGGGACGGCTGGCGGAAGCAGCGAAAGCCTCGAGGGAGCTTTCTAGGACGCACGTTCGTCGATGAGGCCACCGGTCCGCTTCAGCCCACCCGCGATCAGCTTCCGATGCAGCAGTCATGTCATTTCGCTCACTGATCGCCACGCCGTCGGCTCCGCCTGGCGGTGCCGCTGGCGCTCAGCGCCGCGCGTTCTGGCGACGGCAGCCGTCTCCGCGGCGCCGGCTGCCGCCGTCGAAGCTGGCGTGAACATCGGCGCGAGCGCCAGCCAGATCGCCGACGCTGAAGGCGCTCGGCACCCACTGGGTGCGCATGTTCTCGAGCTGGCGCGTGATGGAGCCGACGCCGGCGCGCATCTCCCCCAGCTTGCTCGCCTCCTACGAACAGCTCTTCGCCCGCTGCCCGCCGGTACGAAAGTGATCCTCGACGTCGTCGACAGCCCGGAATGGGAGACCGGCTCGAGTGACGAACACACGCCGCCGGCGAACCCGCAGGACTACGCCGCCTTCGTCGGCGCGCTCGCGGAGCGCTTCGGGCACGCGCGTGAGCGCGTATGAGATCTGGAACGAGGAGGACTCGCCGGCGCTGGTGGACCGGCGCGCCGAACCCGCCGCCTACACGCAGCTGCTGAAGGCCGCCTACCCGGCGATCAAGGCCGCCGATCCGAGCGCCACGGTCGTGCTCGGCGGGCTCACCGGCAACGACTATCCAGTTCCTGGAAGGCGTCTACGCGGCCGGCGGCAAGGGCTACTTCGACGCTGTCGGCGTGCACACCGACACCGCGTGCAACAAACTCTCGCCCTACGAATTCCTGCGCGGGCCGGAAAACCGCCTGATCACCCGACTCGTTCCTCGCCTACCGCGAAGTGCACGCGGTGATGCTCGCCAACGGCGACGACAAGCCGATCTGGATGACCGAGCTGAGCTGGCGCACCACCGAGCGCCGCCTGCGCGGAAGGCGCCTGGGCGGGGCAGACCGCCGAGGGCGTCAGCGAAGAACAGCAGGCGACCTACCTGCGCCAGGCCTACCACTGCCTGGCGCAGGACCCCTACGTGCAGGTGGCGCTGTGGTTCCCGCTGCAGGACGAAGGCGTGGTCACCTCGGGGCTGCTGCGCGAAAACGGCTCGCGCAAGCCGTCATTCGCGGCGATGCGCACTTTGCGCACGAAGGCGACAAGCTGACCGAACCGTGCGGCGAACTTCACCGGCCCGAAGATCACGGTCGCCTCGCCGCGCAACCACGTCACCTACAGCGGGCCGCTGCCGATCCACGTCGCCGCGAGGAGCCCGACGGCGTCTTCCGGATCCGGCTGGAGATCGACGGCAAACTGATCCGCAACTACGACGGCCCGGGCTTCCCCACGACCCTGTTCGGCGCGCTCGACTGGCAGGGCGCCAAGCACATCCCCTACGGCTGGCACACGCTCACGTTCCTCGCCTACGACAAGCAGCACAACATCTCCCAGGCGAGCATCATGATCTACCACGCGAGGCCCCACCGCGAGCATCACTAGCGCCAGCTCCAGCAGTGGCAGCTCCAGCGCCGGGCGCTCAGCGGCGACGGCGCCCGCGACGTCGGTGAACGGCTCGAGATCGAGCACCCAGGGCTCCTCAGCGGCGGCGGGCGTGGCGCCGAATGCCAACCCCCAGGCACTTCAGCTGCGCCTCGTGGCGGGTCCACGCGCGCAGGAACTCGCGCCGGCGGATCGCCGGATCGAGTGCTTCGAGGCGCCGTGCCTGCGCCGCGCCGAGCCAACTGCGCGCCACGGCGATCTCCTCGACCGAGCGCCGGCCGACCTCGACATCGACGCCCACCGCACCGGCGGCGCTGAACGCGTACAGCGCGAGCTGCCCGGAGTGCGACAGGTTGAAGGACAGCTGCGGCAGCGGCGCTCACGTCGCATCAGCGTGGGCTTGCCGTGCGCGCCGGTGGCGAAGCGCAGCGAGCCCGGCTCCTGCTGCAGGTAGCGCCCGAGCAGCGCACGCAGCAGCCCGCGCGAGCGTCTCCAGAGCTCCGCCGCGTACTCGCTCAGGATGCGCTCCGCGCGCGCGCGCTCCTCGCTCGCACAGCAGCTCTCCGAGATCGTGCCGCGACGGCGTCGAGGTCGGCCCGCCACACGTGCACGGCGCCGTCGCGAGCCGCGGACGAAGCGGGCCGGGCGCCCATGCGCTCCTCTGCGCTCGCGCGGCACCATCGCGCGCTCCAGATCTACGACGGCACCTGCCGACGCGCCGCGCGGCTCTGCTCGCGCGGCTACCCTCTTGCGCCTATGCGCGCCGTTTCCGTACACCTTGCCGGCCTCGTGGTCATCGAACCGAGCGTCCACCCCGACGAGCGGGGCTTCTTCTGCGAGACCTACAGGCAGCGAGTGGCACGGCGAGTCGGGATCCCCGAGGACGAGCTGTTCGTCCAGGACAACCACTCGCGCTCCACGCGCGGGGTGCTGCGCGGCATGCACTTCCACATCGGCGACGGCGTCGGCCAAGCTCGTGCGCTGCGCGCGCGGGCGCATCCTCGACGTCGCCGTCGACCTGCGCCGGGCTCGCCCACGTACGGGCAGTGGGAGGGCGTGGAGCTCGACGACGAGAGCATGCGCGAGCTGTATGTGCCGGTCGGCTTCGCGCACGGCTTCTGCGTGCTCAGCGACGTCGCCGACGTGCTCTACAAGCAGACCGCCTACTACGACCCCGCCGTCGAGCGGGGGATCGCCTGGAACGACCCGGACATCGGCATCGAGTGGCCGCTGCCGGTCGAGGAGCTGATCGTCTCCGAGCGCGACGCCGCCGCGCCGCGGCTGAGCGAGATCGCCGACGAACTGCCGTTCGAGTGGCATCCTTAGGCGGCGATGGCCGGCCCGTCTGCAGCGCCTGCGCGAGCGCACCAACGGCTACACGGTCACCCCCGAGCAGTACGTGCGCTTCGCCTACGCGGCGCTGGTCGCGCTGACGCTGATCGTGCTCACGGGCGCCGCCGTGCGGCTGACCGGCTCCGGCCTGGGCTGTCCCGACCTGGCCGAAGTGCTACGGCAACGTCTACCCGCCGCTGAACACGCACGCGCTGATCGAGTTCTCCAACCGCCTGATCACCGCGCCGGTGTCGATCGCCGCGGGCCTGGCGTGGCTGGCGGCTGTGCGCCGCCGCCCCTACCGGCGCGATCTGGTGTGGCTGGGCGCGCTGCTGCCGCTGGGCGTGGTCGCGCAGGCGGTGCTCGGCGGCTTCACGGTCAAAGGCGCGCTCGACTACGGCTGGGTGATGGGCCACTTCGCGCTGTCGATGCTGATCCTCGTGGCCGCCGTGGTGCTCGTGTGGCGCGCGTCGCATGAGCCGCGAGCCAGTGCCGAGCATCGACAGCCGAGGCCGGCACGCAGGCAGCCGTCGCGAGCGACGCGGCGCGCCTCGGCCGCCACCGACCCGACGATCGTGCGCGCGCTGCGCTGGCTGGTGGCGCTGGGCGCGCTGACGATCTTCGCGGGCACCGCCGCCACCGCCGCCGGGCCCGCACGCGGGCGGCTCGCCCGGGCAGAAGATCAACCGCCTGGACTTCGACGGGCGCGGCACGATGGACTTCGTGATCCATCGCCACGCCGAGATCGCGTTCGTGTTCAGCCTCGCGGCGGTGCTCGTGTGGTGGCTGGCGCGCCGGCGCGAGGTGCGCGCGGCGGTGCAGCGGCCGCTGACGGTGCTGTGCGTGCTGCTGGCGCTGCAGGGGGTGGTGGGGCTGGATCAGTACGAGACGCACCTGCCCACCGAGCTCGTGTGGGTGCACGTGGCGCTCGCCTGCGGCGTGCTGGCTGTGGCTCCTGTGGGCGGCGTGCGCGGCCGGCGCGCTGGCGCCGTTCAGGGCCGCGAAGCGGCGCGCAGCGGCCCGTCGGAGGCGCCGCTGCGGGCCGCCGCGCCGGTTAAGTTCCCCGGAAATTAGGGCTTCTTCGGCGCTGTTCACGGGCGCTGTCGCCGTGTCGTCGTCCTCGCCAGCGGTTAGCCTGCTCGCAGCAACGACACTCGAGAAGGGAGTGGCATGACCAAGAACGAGCTGGGCGAGCAGGTCGCGGAGCGCACTGGGCTGTCCGCCAGCCAGGCACGGCAGGTGGTTGAGGCGGCGATCGAGGTGGTCTCCGACGAGCTTGCCGCCGGGGGTGAGGTCGCGCTTGCCGGCTTCGGCAAGTTCAGCGTCAGCCACCGAGCGGCCCGCCAGGGACGCAACCCGTCCACCGGCGAGACGATCAACATCGCTGCCTCCAAGGCGGCGAAGTTCTCCGCCGCGAGCGCGCTGAAGAAGCGCCTCAACGGCTGAGCTCGGGCGGGTCGCAGGGATCATGGGCTCTCGGAGGCCGGTGATCCCTGCGGGTCGACCGTGGCGGTGCCCGGCGCCGAGCTGGTCGCCGTCAGCTGCACGTCAATCCTTACGACTCGGTAACCCGTCGTTTAGGCGGCAGGAGGAAGCTCGCTGCGCGACTGCCCTCCTCTCGAAAGCTGGTGATGGTCGCATGAGACAGGCTGACTCCACGACCGACGCGGTCGCCGCGCGAGCGCTACGCTCGCTGGCGAGCTTCTACAACGCCGACGAGCGCCGCCTGCGCTCGCGCGAGCACGACGTCGGGCTGTGGTGGCGCGAGGGCCTGACGGGCCGCTGCACCGTGCGGCGTGGGTCAGCGACACGGGCGAGCTGTACCTGGTGCGTCTGGGGCCGCCGCCGAGGGCGGCGGCCGCGTGGAGGTGCTGGCGACGCGTTCGCAGAGCAGCTGAGGTGCTGCGAGTGCGGATGCTGCGCCGGCTGGCGTGAGCGCTGCGGCGAGCCGCTGGTCGCTCGCGTGGCTGCGCGAGCGCGCGTCGCTCACGCCCCGCGTGAGCGCGGATAGCGCTCGAGCCCGTCCTGCGGAAGCGGCTCCCACGGTGCGGCCGAGTCCACGAACTGCCGGAACTGCGGGCGGATGCCCGGATCGCGGTCGAGTGTCCCAGCCGCACGGCAACCTGCTGATCGGCTGAGCGGGTCGCCGCTGAACAGCGCCGAGCCGCAGGTCTCGCAGAACAGCTTGGGCACGCCGCTCTGGCGGCTGGAAGGAGCGCAGCTGCTCCTGGCCCTGCAGCAGGCGAAAGCCGGCCTGCGGTACGCGGCCGTTGGCCGAGGAGCCGGTGCCGGTGCGCCGCTGGCAGTGCGTGCAGTGGCAGTAGCCGGCGAGCAGGAACGGAGCGGTGATCTCAAAGCGCACCGCGCCGCACAGGCAGCCGCCTTGCAGAGGCTCCTCGGGCGAGGGCGGGCTGGCGGATCTCGTGAGTCGGTGGGCCATCGGCAGTCACGCCGATGCTAGGGCGAGCGCCGTGCGTTCGGTCGTTCGGCGCGTGAGCGGCCGGTACGCGGCGAGGATCGATAGGATGCGGCCAAGCATGACCGGCGCATCACAGGCCCACCCGCGGACGGCCCTCGCGAGCACCCACCGGAGGATCGGATGACTCACTACCCAGGCTGGGGCTCGTGGAGCTTTCAGCCGGTTGTGATCATCGCGCTGGTGGCCGCCGCCGTGGCGTACTCGCGCGTGTACCGCCGCGCGCCGTGCGCGCTCGTCGACCTCGGCGCCGAACGCCGGGCACTGGGTGCCCTACGCGGCTGGCCTGCTCACGATCGCGGTGGCGCTGCTGTCGCCGCTTGACCCGATCGGCGATCGCTACCTGCTCTCGGCGCACATGATGCAGCACGTGCTGCTGTCGGACATCGCGCCGGCGCTGCTGGTCCTGGGACTGCGCGCGCCGATCCTGCCGCTGGGCCTCTCGCGCGAGGCACTGCTGCGCGGTCGCGCCGAACGGCGGTAGATCCGGTCGTGTGCTCGCGCGCCTGACCTCGCCGTGGCTGGCGGTTCCGCTGTGGGCGCTCGCCACATGGATCTGGGCGATCCCAAGCGTGTTCGACTACGCCTGCCCAGCACCAGCTGGTGCACGCGCTCGAGCACGCCACGCTCTTCTACACGGGCCTGGCGATGTGGTGGCTGATCATCGACCCGCTGCCCCGCGCACGGCTGCGTCCCAACGGCCAGCGGCTCGCGCTGCTCGGCTTCACGCGGCTGGCCAGCGCCTGCGTGTGCCTGCCGCTGACGTGGCTCTCGACCACGCAGTACTCGCTCTACGCCAGCGCGCCCCGTGCCTACGGCCTGTCGGCGATCAACGACCAGCACCTGGCCGGCGCGAGCATGTGCTTCATCGAGGCGCTCGTCTTCGGCATCGCCTTCGCCGCCGTCTTCATCAGCATCCTCGGTCGCGCCGACTCGCGTATGACGCTCGGCGAATACGCCGCGGCCGGCTCGCGTGGCGAGCACATGACGACCTGAGCCTGAGCGAGCAGTTGACGACCTGGGCGAGCACCTGAACAGCTGAGGTCCGCGCACGCACCGAGCGCGCGCGGACCCCGACCGCTAAGCGTGCAACCAGGTGTCCGAGAAGCCGCCGAGGTGCAGCGCAGACGGTTCGGCCTTGATCACCCCGAGCGAGCTGACCATCGTCACCGGTTCGAGCCCGGGCGTCAGCGCCGTGACCGTCGAGCCGTTCACGCTGAAGCTGCTGAAGCTGCTGGTCCCGAAGTCCGACAGCGGCAGCTCACCGAGGATGACCGATGACGGAGCCTCGGCGATCGCCTCCGCGGAGGCGAGCTTCGGTGTGCGGATCCACGCGTCGACTGTGTGCGTCCAGCCCTGGGTGCTGTCGCTCAGTACGAGGCTGAACTGCGAGATCAGCCCGAACAGCGCCTTGCCGAGGTACGTAACCGACGCGCTCAGCTGGTCCCCGGCGAGCACCGGCTCGGCGATCCGGACAGATCCTCTGGGATACATCTCGTACCAGGCGCCGTACGTCGCTTTCCCCGCTGCGCAGTCCCCTTCGGTACCAGTCTGCTCGACCGTTTCGCTTGCGGCGCCGTCGATCCCGGTCCAGAACGCCGCGTAGCCGTTGCGCGTCTTCGCGCAGTTGACGGCGGGCTGGGTCCAGCTGGCGGAGACGCTTTCATACGGGCCCGCGCCGATGAGGTCGTATCCGGACCAGTTTTGGCTGGTGCCGTGCGTGAGCCTGAGGTCCAGCCCGTGATTGGCACCTGCCGCCAGCGCTGATGCAGGCGCGCACAGCGCACCGACGGCGAGCGCACACACCGCGCCCCGTAGAACATTCTTGTTCATCAGTCCAACCCCCCGGCTCGGCGCGGATCCCGTTGATCCGTCAACGCCTGGATCGTAAAGGGTGGCGGACGCGTACGTCTGGCCGCCCGACGCATAGGATTTCCGTCGTGAGGTGGCTCGCGAAGGCCGGTCTTTGTCTGCCGGTGATCGTGTGCCTGCTCACCTCGGCCTGCGGCGCCTCCCAGCGGGCCGACCGCGCGCTGACCTCGGATTTGCCCACCGAATCGGTGCAGTTCCTGCCCGGCGGTAGGGACAAGATCGCGCGCGGTGACGTCCGTGGTGCGGCTGGCTTCTCGCTTCTCGCGGAGCGCTACCGGTTCCAGCATCGGACGTACTTCAATCTCGCTGTCAACGTGAGCGAGATCGGCGGTGGCTCGCAGGGAACCAACTTCACGCCGGAACCGTCAAAGCCGCTTGCGTGGAGCACCGAGCAGGGATGCTCGCCGTCGGCGACGATGTGGACGGTCGTCTTCGGCGTCCTTGCCGATCCCCGTGATCGCGCCTACGCCTACACCACCCACGGCCGCTACCGACTGCAAACCGCCACGATCCCTCCGCGCTTCGGCGCCACGGGTGTCGCGGCCTACGTGGGCCTCCCGGAACAGCCGAGCCGGATCCTCGTCACGACGCCGACCGGCGCCGCGCTGATGCAGGAACAGCTTCAACCCGCCCCGCACGAACGCTGTCAGCCAGGCTCGTCGATCATCGTCCTTCGCAAGCACACCTCCGGCAAGACCGGCTGATCGCGGCGCCCCTGACCCGCGAGGGCCAAGCAGGTCAAGGACGCACACCTCCGCGGCACAGGCATTTCGCGTGGCGTGCTGCGCACGCGAGCGATCGAGGACGCAGCGATGCGCCGGCCATCGCCCGTCAGCCGCAGCCGGTGTTGTTGCCGCAGCGATGAGCACGTGTAGCAGGAGCCCGTGCGCTGCATCATGCCTCCGCACTGGCTGCACGCGGGCCCGAGGTCGAGGCCCTGCAGGCGCGCCGGGACGACCGGCGGGGAGTCCGTGCAGGACGCGGCGGCGGGGGTGCCGTGGCCGCGCCGCCGTTGACGCCTGCGGGCGGCGCGCTCGCGGGTGCCGCCGTTGCCGCGTCCCGTCCTGGCAGCCGTCTGCTGCTCGGCGGCCGGGCTGGCGGTGTCGGAGGCGATCATCGCCTGCGCGGTCTCCTGCGCGGCTTTGCGCGCGCGCACCGCCGGCGTGAGGATGCCGAGCTCCTCCTGGGCGTCCACGTCGAGGAAGCGCGAGGCCAGCCAGCGCATGATGTAGTCGGGCATCGACTTCGCGAACGGGATCTCCGGGTTGCCGGTGATTCCCTCGGGCTCGAAGCGCATGTAGCTGAACTTCGCACGAGCGTCTCCAGCGGCACGCCGTACTGCAGCGCGATCGAGATCGCCGTGGCGAACGAGTTCATCATCCCGCGCAGCGTCGAGCCCTCCTTGCCGATGTCGGTGAGGAAGATCTCCCCGACCGAGCCGTCCTCGTACATGCCCGCGGTGATGTAGCCCTCGTGGCCGCGCGATCGAGAACTTGTGCGTGATCGACTGGCGCTCGACGCGGCATCCGCTTGCGCCGCGGGCCGGCCTCGGCGAGCGCCTTGCTGACGGCCTGCTCCACGATCGCGTCGACGTCCGCGGGCTCCTTGCACGCCCTGCTGCGCGTCGGTGCGCAGCGCCTGTGCGGTCTTCGAGCCGTCGCGGTAGATCGCAAGCGCCTTGACTCCCGAGGCGCCAGGCCTGCGTGTAGGCGTCGGCGATGTCCTCCACGGTCGACTCCTGGGGCATGTTCACGGTCTTCGAGATCGCGCCGGAGATGAACGGCTGCACCGCGCCCATCATCTTGATGTGGCCCATGTGCGAGATCGCGCGCTCGCCGACCGCCACGTCGAACACCGGCAGGTGCTCCTCGCGCAGGCCGGGCGCGCCGATGATCGTGCCGTGCTCGGCGAGGTGCGCCTCGATCTGCTCGACCTGCTGCTCGGAGTAGCCGAGCGTCTGCAGCGCCAGCGGCACGGTTCTGTTGACGATCGTCATCTGCCCGCCGCCGACGAGCTCCTTGAACTTGACCAGCGAGAAGTCCGGCTCCACGCCGGTCGTGTCGCAGTCCATCAGGAACGAGATCGTGCCCGTGGGCGCGAGCACCGTGGCCTGCGCGTTGCGGTAGCCGTAGCGCTCGCCCAGCTCCACGGCCTCATCCCACGAGCGCCGCGCCGCGGCGAGCAGCTCGCGTGTCCACGCAGGCCGCGTCGGGGATCGCGTAGGAGGCGTCGCGGTGCATGCGCATCACGTTGTTGTGCGGCTCGCGGTTCTCCGCGTAGTGCTCGTAGGGCCGAGCGCGGCCGCGACCTCCGCCGAGCGCCGGTAGGCGCGGCCGGTCATCAGCGCGGTGATCGCCGCCGCCGTGCCGCGCCCGGCGTCGGAGTCGTAGGGCATGCCGTTGCTCATCAGGTACGCGCCGAGGTTGGCGTAGCCGAGGCCGAGCTGGCGGAAGGCGCGTGCGTTGGCGCCGATCTCCTCGGTCGGGTAGCTGGAGGGCCCGACGATGATCTCCTGCGCGAGCAGCATGATGTCGACGGCGTGCTCGAAGGACTCCACGTCGAGCGTGCCGTCGGCGCGGCGGAACTTCATCAGGTTCAGCGAGGCGAGGTTGCAGGCGGAGTCATCGACGTGCATGTACTCCGAGCACGGGTTAGACGCGTTGATCCGCCCGCTGTTGGGCAGGTGTGCCAGCGGTTGATCGTCGTGTCGTACTGCACGCCCGGGTCCGCGCAGCGCCACGCCGCCTCGGCGATCTCGCGCATCAGCTCGCGCGCCGGGATCGGCTCGCCGACCGGCTCGCCGGTGGTGCGGGCGGTCAGCCGCCACTCGCGGTCCTCCTCGACGGCGCGCATGAACTCGTCGGTCACGCGCACCGAGTTGTTGGCGTTCTGGTACTGGATCGACTTGAAGCCGTCGCCGTCGATCGACATGTCAAAGCCCGCGTCGCGCAGCGCCTGCCGCCTTGTCCTCCTCCTTGGCCTTGCACCAGATGAACTCGCGGATGTCGGGGTGGTCGACGTCGAGCACGACCATCTTGGCCGCGCGGCGGGTCTTGCCGCCGGACTTGATCGTGCCCGGCCCACGAGTCGGCGCCGCGCATGAACGACACCGGGCCCGAGGCGGTGCCGCCCTTGGCCAGCGGCTCCATCGAGCCGCGGATGTTCGACAGGTTGATGCCCGAGCCCGAGCCGCCGCGGAAGATCATCCCCTCCTTGGTGTTCCAGTCGAGGATCGACTCCATCGTGTCCTGCACGGTGAGGATGAAGCAGTTGTGGACGGCGACGTTGTTGGTGAGGAACTCGCCGGACTCGGTCTGGATGTCGTAGACATCCATCTCGCCGAGCGCTCGATCGCGACGATCTCCTCCTCGCGCAGGTCGGGGCAGCGCTTGGGGTTGCGCAGCGACAGCGAGCGAGCAGCTTGTCCTGCTTCTCGCGTCCGACGAAGCCGACCAGCTCGGCGAAGCGCGCGCGCTCGGAGCCAATGGAGATCGCGACCTCGTGCAGGTCGTGGCGATCGCTGCGCTTCTCGCGCTTGTGCAACGGCGGGAGTAGATCCCAAGCACGCCGAGCAGCAGCTGAACGTCCTCGGTCCAGCGCTCGCCGATAACGGCGAAGGCGACGCGCGCGTTCTCGTAGCCGCTCGTCGCGGCGAACGGATACATAGCCGTCGGCCTGGAAGATGCTGCGCAGGTAGGCCGCGATCTCGTCGTGCGAGGCGGTGAACAGTCGCGCCGGCACACGCATCTCGGTGCCGCGCGCGAGCAGGCCCCAGCGCTCGACGAACTCGCGCAGCACCTCGCCGTAGAGGCGGATGCGCCGTACGCGCATCTCTTTGGTGTCGGCCTCGCGAACCTTGCGGTGCACGTCGGGGAACGCGACGTCGAGGTTCTCGCGTGACCCAGTCGAACTCGTCATCGCTGGCGACCTGGAACTCGATCGTCAGCGAGCGGTTGGTGCCGTCGCGTACTGGCCGACGAAGCCATCCGCCTGCAGCCAGCCGGCGAGCGCCGCCTCGGCGACCGCGACGCGGTCGACTCTCGTCGAGCATCTCAACGCCGACATCGCCGCCGCCACGCACCTACTGACCGCCACGCGACCGGATCGGCGACCTTGGCGCGGTGGGGGTGCAGGTGCATCCGCATCCCCGGCTCGAGCTGGTCGACGCGCAGCCACTCGCGGCTGCGTGCGGCGCTCGGCGACGGCCTTCACGACGTGGTCGGCAGTGGCTTCGACGAAGCTGCCGTTGCGCAGCGCACCCGCCAGACCGGCTTGCGGCCGTTGTCCTTGACGCGCGACGATCGCGTGGTTCCGCTCGAGTCATAGACCTCGCGCCCACCTGCTCGTTCTCGACGAGCTCGCCGATCGGGACCATCCCTGCGGGGGTCGATACCAGCGCGTGGTGGGGCAGGCACGCCGAGCACTGCGGGCACTCCTCGAAGCCGACGTTGAACCACACCGGCGAGTTGAACGCCGCCAGCTGGTGCAGCAGGATGTGCGTGAGCTCGTGCGTCGAACGCCTCGCGTCCTGCTTCGCTCTGCGAAGTAGCCGCCTGCGCGGCCCCAGCCGGTGATCGTGCCGGCGACGCGGCCGATCATCTGCTTGACCGAGCTCTCGCGCTCGGGCGAGCCGAGCTGCCCGCGGAAGTACTTCTGGGCGACGATGTTGGTCGCGTTCTGCGACCAGCTCTTGGGGAACTCGACGTCCTGCTGCTCGAACGCGACGCGGTCGCCGTGGCCGATGCGCGCGTCGCGCAGCTCCCACTCGACGGTGTCGAACGGGTGCATGCCGGGCTCGTGAAGATACGTTTGATCGACAGCGCCGTGCCGGCCTGGACGTCTTCGACTGCTGAGCTCTGCGGGGCGCCATCCATCTCACTGTTCTCCTCGTCTCAGCCGCGCGAAACCCCCATTTTGCGGCGCGTACACAGGTGTTTTTGGGGGTAACAGAGGATGATCCGCCTCAGGTCGGACGGACCTTTTCCGGCCCGTCAAGAGACGTGAATCACTCCCTACAGGATAGCGGCGAGAGGCCTCCGAACCCGTCCGCGGACGCTCCTAAACAGCGGGTTCGAAGCCATCGATACGTCCGCTCGAGGGTCGCCGCGAGCACCCGCGAGCGTCAGTGCCCGAGCCGCGCCCAGTCGCTGAATTCGTCCCACGTCGCCGATGCGCGGAAGGCCGCCTCGGCCAGCGAGTGGCGCAACGACAGCGTCCAGCGCGGCTCGAACGCGAAGATCCGCGCAATCGCCCACATGAGGCACAGCAGCACGGCGAGCGCGGCAACCACGACGGCGACGAGCGCGCCGCTGGACAGGCCGCCGGCGTGGGCGACGTGCTGGGCTTGCGCAGTGACGACAACGACTGCGGACATTGCGTGCCAATGCTAGTCGCGGGCGCCGTCGTCGAGTCGCAGATCCGCGAGCGCCGCGAGCGCGTCGCGCAGCACGTCCTCGGGCGGCTGCGCGGCGTCGATCACGCGGATCCGCTCTGGCTCCGCGCGCGCGAGCTGCGTCATAGGCGGAGGCGATCGCAGCGAAGAAGTCCTCGTCCTCGCGCTCGAGCCGGTCGGGCTCCTGCGCGCGCTCGCTGCTGGCGCGCGCGTCCCGCCGCGGGGGCGATGCGCAGCAGCAGCGTGCGGTCGGCGACCAGCCCGCCCGTGGCGAACAGGTTGATCGCGCGCACCTGCTCCACGCCCAGCGAGCGCCCCGCGCCCTGGTAGGCGAGCGAGGAGTCCACGAAGCGGTCCAGCAGCACGATCGCGCCGTCGCCCAGCAACGGGCGCAGGCGCTCCTCGACGAGCTGCGCTCGTGCTGCCGCGTACAGCAGCGCCTCGGTGCGCGGCAGCACGTTCAGCGCCGGGTCCTTGACGAGCGCGCGGATCCGCTCGGAGACCTCGACGCCGCCGGGCTCGCGCAGCAGCTCGACGCGCCCGCCGCCGCCCGCCAGCTCTGTCGCCAGCGCCAACGCGAGCGTCGACTTGCCGGCGCCGTCGAGCCCCTCGATCGTGATCAGCGTGCCGCGGGCCACGCGGGCACCGTATACCGGCGGCGCCCGCTGCGAAGGTCGCGCTGCGGGGCCCGTCTCGGTCTAGCGCGTGTAGATCGCGGGGCGGTACCGCGGCTCGGGCACTGGACGCCCATCCTCTCGTGCGGCGGCCAGCCACGCCCCCTGGGCGAACCCAACCTCCGCAAGGGCCTCCTCGGCAGTCGCACCGAACGCCGAACATGCCTCCAAGTCTGGAATGTCAGCGACATACGCCGCATCCTCATCGCTGTAGAAGACGTTGATGTGATAGTCGCTCATCGCTGCCCTCTCACCTCCAGATCGTAGCGCTCGACCAGTCGTCGTAGCTCGAAGCCCAGCGCTTCGGCGAGGCGCCGCAGGTCGGCAAAGGCGACGTTGGTCACTACGCCGCGTGCCATACGCATGAGCAGCTTGCGCTCGTCCATGCGCCGACCGTAGCCTCGACTTGGGATGGGACGCGGGCACCGTCCTACCAGTCAGTCGCCTTGGTACTCGACGTCCGCCGCGGAGATCGGCTCGCCACAGCTCTCGCACACGACGACCGGAGTCAGCTCCGCGCCGCAGGTCCGGTGGCGAATGCGGAGCTTGGGCGTCTCCGGGTCCAGGAGATGCCGGTCGGCCCAGGTCTTGATCGTGACTATCGCCGGGAACAGGTCAAGACCGGCGCCAGTGAGCTGATACTCGTACCAGTCTGGATCGGTGCGGTACCGGACGCGCTCGAGCAGCCCGTGCTCGACCAGCGCTGACAGTCGACTCGCGAGCACGTTGCGCCCGATACCGAGGTTGCGCTGGAAGTAGCCGTATCGGCGCACGCCGAAGAACGCCTCGCGCAGCACCAGGAAGGTCCAACGATCACCGAGCACATCGAGGGCGCGCTTTACAGCATCCGGCTCGGGGCGTGTGTTCGTCTGGTTCATCGGGCGAAACTAGTTCGCACGCCCTTGGTGGATCGCTATGCGAACTAGTTCGCCAACGGTACCATCCGCGGAAGTAGGGCTCAGCCACCGCTCGTTTTGCCACAAGGAGGAAGACATGTGCGTCGATGATCCAGAGGAGCTCGGCCGGCTGTTCGCCGAGCGCGTCAACGCCGCAGATCTTGACGGTCTGCTCGCCCTTTACGAGGAGAGCGCCACGTTGGTCAGTCCCGACGGCAGGAGCGCGTCCGGGAGCGACGCCATTCGCGAGCGTTTGGAGGCTTTGCTCGCGATGACGCCCGCGATCACGCTGACGAGCAGCCGCGCCCTGATGGCAGGCGACGTCGCGTTGATGTCCAATCGCTGGCGCATGTCGCTCGGCGGGGAGGGAGACGCGCCAGCGGGATTCGACGGTACGAGCACAGAGGTCGCGCGGCGCCAGCCGGACGGAGGCTGGCTCTATGTGATCGACAACCCCTCCCTCGCCACGACGACGACGGCTGCGGGCGCTGGCGCGTCTGCGGGCGGCTCGTTCCCGTTCACGCAACTGCTCTATGAGGAGCAGGGTCCTGTCGTCCGGATCACGTTGAACCGGCCCGAGCATCGCAACGCGCTGTCGATGCAGATGTCTGACGAGCTCGTGAGCGCGTTCGAGCTCGTGCAGCGCTCAGAGACGGCCAAGGTGCTTGTCATCGAGGGTGCCGAAGCCACTTTTTGCGCGGGTGATGACATCACCGAGATGGCGCTCTGGGGCGACGCCAACCAGATCATGCGCCGCGTGCGCGGCTACCAGCGGATGGCCGACGCGCTCGCGGACCTGGACAAGGCCACGATCAGCGCCGTCGATGGCTTTGCCGTCGGCGGCGGCCTCGAGATCACGATGGCGTGCGACTTCGTGGTCGCGACGCGCCGCGCCAAATGGGGCATGCCGGAGGTCGACGTCGGGATCACGCCCGGATGGGGCGGCACCACGCGCATGGCGCGCCTCATCGGACGGAGGATGACCAAGGAGATCAACCTGATCGGCGCTCTGCACCCAGCGGCGCGGGCTGCCAGCCTCGGGCTGTGGAATCGCGTCGTCGACGACGGCCGGCTCGATGCAGAGGTTGACGCGCTCGTACAGGTGCTGCTGTCGAAGAACCAGCAGGCCGTGCGTCAGCTGAAGTTCATGATCGACAAGGGAGTGGAGGCCGATCTGCACACCGCCCAGGGCTTCGAGGCACTCTCCGCGGGGCTCTCCGGCGCGGTGAACGGCGCCTGGCTCATCGCCGACGCCGACCAGTTCAGCGGTGTCAGCAGCTTCGTCGCCAAGGGCGAGCTGTGGCGTGCCCGCCGTGACAGCGCCCGCGACTTCTGGACCGACGCATGAGCACTCCTGTGTAGCGATGGTTACGTAGCGTTCGTTCTGAAGCAAGTCGAGTGACCCACCCCACCTGGCGGCCACCCGCTACGGCCCGCCGATCCCGACTGCCCGAACTGCGCTCAGCGGCCGAACCCTGGAATCTGGCGTTCGATCGGGGGCTTCGTATATAAAACAGCCATGTGGCGTCCCGCCAAGGAGGCTCTGGCGCGGGCGGGCACACAGCTGGGGCGCCGCCCGGGTCTGCTCGCGTTCGGCGTCCTGGTGGCGCTGATTGCATGGCTGTTCTCGGCGGCGCTATTCGGCGGCAGGCGACTCGGGCCCGAGGACCTGCTGCTGTTCCAGTCGCCGTTCGCTCCCGCAGACGTGCCCGCCGGCTGGCATCCGTCGAACACCTTTCTGTTCGACGTCGTCTACGTGTTTCACCCCGACATGTTGTACGCGCGGGAAGCGTTGCGCAGCTTCTCGCTTCCAACTTGGAACCCGTATATCGGGGCGGGCGAGCCGTTGCTGGCCACCCAGCAGAACGCGATCCTGTTTCCGCTGAACTGGCTGGCGATTGTGGCGCCCTCCTTCTGGTCCTCGCTCGCGTGGGTGGCGGCGCTGAAGCTCCTTGCGGCGGGCGGCGGAATGCTGCTGTTCCTGCGGACGCTCGGACTTCGGTGGCCCGCCGCACTGCTGGGAGCGGTGGCGTTCGCGTTCAATGCATATCTCGTCGACTGGCTCGAACATGACCTTTCGGACGCCTGGACGATCCTGCCGTGGCTTTTTCTGTTCGCCACCCTGCTGGCGCGCCATCGTCGTCCGCGGGACGCACTGCTGCTCGGTGCTGCATTCGGCGCCGACTTCTTGGGGGGGCATCCGGAGACGTCGTTCATGGCGGTCACCGCCGCGGTGCCGTGGTTCTTTGTGCTGCTGGCGTTCGACAGAGCGAGCTTCCGGGGCGACCTGCGGGCGCTCGCGCGGGTGGCCGGGTTGTTGTTCGGATCACTCGTCCTTGGAAGCGCGCTGGCCGCGATCGTGTACGTGCCGTTCATCGAGATGCTGGGCCAGTCGACGAACCTCGTGCGTGGCGGCGGCGACGGAAGCGCGAACTGGCTGTTCGGGTTCGTCGCGCCCGAATTGTGGGGCCGTCCAGACAAGGCCGAAGTCGCGGGCGGACCGGTCAGCTACATCGAGCGCACCGCATATTTCGGAGTGATACCGGTGATCTTCGCGTTCGCGGGCCTCGCGGCGCGCCGCTGTAAGGAGCAGATCTTCTTTGTGGTGATCGGGCTGATGAGCCTCGGGCTGGTGATCTACGTGCCCGTGTATTCGCACCTGGTGGGGCGACTGCCGGTGCTGGATCGGATCGACCAATTTCGGTATCTCGGGATTGTGGCTTTCTGCGGCGCAGCGCTGGCTGCCTATGGCATGCAGCATCTGCTGCTCGAGACGAACCGGCGAAGACGGGTGGCGATGGTCCTGGTCGGAACTCTTGTCGCGGCGGTACCACTGCTGTGGGTTGTTGCCCATCACAGCGTGCTGCACTCGTTCGGCGCTGCGCTCGAACAGCTGCCGAACATCCAGCGCGAACCAATCCCGCGGCCGGTGCTGCAGCTCGCGGCGTTCCTGCGGTGGGGCCTGTTCGCGCTGGTCGGTGTGATCCTGCTGGCCATCGGCGCCTTCCGGCCGCGTCTGGCGATGCTTGCCGGAGTGTTGGCGATCGCGGTCACCGGGTACGACCTCGTGACCTACGACCACGGATTCCATCCCGCGATCCCCGCCAGCTTCGATGAAATCTCGACGCCGGCCGCCCTGGCGACGATCAAACAGCTCGGTGGGCACCAGCGCGTCGCCGGGGGGGTGGAGTTCCTGCCGAACTTGGCCGAGCGCTACCAGCTTCGAGACGCGCGCGTCTATGAGCTCCCCGAACTTGAACGCCGCACCGAGCTGTGGGGGGCGCTCGGGGGCGCCACCGGTGGAGATGAAGTTATGAACCCCGAAGACGGCCTGCTGGCGAGCGTGTTCTCGGTGCGGTACATGCTCTCCTACACGCTCACCGAACAGCTGCTGCATGCGACCCATCCGAGCCAATGGCGCCTGCTCTCCCCGCAGCCGCTCGTGGAAAACCGGGAAGCGCTACCGCGTGCGTGGATCGCATACGGGTGGCGCGCAGCCCCGAACATGGACGCGGCGTTGACGCTGATCAAGGCTCCGGGCTCGACCGCCCGCGTGGACATGCGAACGCCGACGATCGAGGGCGTCCGAAGCGCGCCGGCAGGCGAAGTGCCGGCCGCGGAACCGGCCCGTTTCCTGAGCGACGGCACAAGGACCGTGAGCATCACCGTCGAAGCGCGCCGGTCGGGCTATGTCGTTCTCAACGACACCTACTACCCCGGCTGGTCGGCGACGGTCAACGGTCACGCCGCCACGATCGATCCAGCGAACGTCGCATTTCGGGCCGTCGCGGTGCCCGCCGGCCACGATGTGATCACGTTCCACTACGACCCCTCGAGCGCCAAGATCGGAGCACTCGTCAGCCTGTTCGGACTCGTGGTGCTCGTGGGCGGACTGCTAGGTCCGCCGCTCTGGAGGCGCCGCCGGCGGAGGGGGCAGCCGCTGGTCGAGCCGTAGCTCCCGAGGTGCGCTCTAGGATGATCCGGCGCATGCCTGCCCCGGTCCCAGCAGCCGAGTCCGACGCCGCCGAACTGCTCACGGGGGTCGACGCCCAACCCCACGCGCGAGCGGTGCTGACGCCGGCGCTCGCGCCCGGGGGCAGCCCGTCGCACGCGTATCTGTTCCACGGCCCCGCCGGAACCGGCAAGCGAGCGCTCGCGCGCGCTTTCGCCGCAGCGCTGCTGGAGCAGGGCGCGCGCAGTCCCGACACCGTGGCCGAACGGGTGATGCGCGACAGCCATCCGGACCTCACGTGGGTCACGCCGTCGGGCGCCGCCGAAATGCTAGTCGCGGACATCGAGCAGCCGGTCGTCGCGGCCGCGACGCGCACACCGTTCGAGTCCGCCCGGCGCGTGTTCGTGATCGAGGGCGCCGACACGATGAACGACCAGGCGGCCAACCGCATGCTGAAGACGCTCGAGGAGCCGCCCGCCTTCACCCACCTGCTGCTGCTGGCCGATCGTCGCGAGGACGTGCTCGCGACGATCGCCTCGCGCTGTCAGCCCGTGCGCTTCGACCCGCTGCCGGCCGCGCTGATCGCACGGCGTCTCGCCGTTCCGGGGGCCGGCGACGAGGCGTCGGCCCCCGGCGAGGCCGCCGACGGCGTCGCGAGCGCGCGCGCGCAGGCGTGCGCGCGTCTGGCACTCGGCGACGCGGGTCTCGCAGCACGGCTCGCGAGCGCCGACGGCGAGTCCCTGCGGACGCGCGCCGAGGGCTACGTGCGCTCGGCGCTGGCCGGCGAGACCGGCCGGCGCCCGTGGCTCGAGCTGCTGGAGCTCGCCAAGGCGGCGGGCGTCGCCGCCGGCGAGCGCGCGCACGCGCGTACCGCGTCCGAGCTCGAGCTCGTGCCCACCAAAGAGCGCAAACGCTACGAGCGCGAAGCCGCCGAGTCACGGCGCCGCGGCGAGCGGCGCGAGCGCACCCGCACGCTCGATCTCGGTCTGCGCCTCGCGGAGCTGTGGCTGCGCGACCTCATGTGCCTGCGCGAAGGCGCCCCCGAGCTGATCTACGCCGTCGACCGCCGCGCGCAGCTCGAGCAGGATGCCGACGGTCGCGACGCCGTAGCGCTGCGCCGCGGCGTCGAGCTCGCCGCCGACGCGCGCCTCAGCCTGTCGCTGAATGTCTCCGAGGAGCTGGCGCTGGAGGCGCTCGCCTACCGCTTGCAGGCGGCTCTTTAAGCGTCCAAACCGTCGTCAGGCGATCGGCCCGAGGTTCGGCTCGATGCCGAACGTGTCGAATGCCATGAACTTCGAGAACTGCCGGTTTTCCGGGCCGTGAAAGTCGGCCGAGCCGGTGGTCAGCATCCCGAGCTCGGCGGCGCGCTTCGCGAGCAGCCGCGTCTGGCGCTCGTCGTGGGTGATGTAGAACGCCTCCACGCCGTCGATTCCCAACGCGGCGAAACGCTCGAGGCTGTCGAGGACTTCGCCGTCGTCGGAGATGTCCCAGAACGGGTGCGCCCAGATCGCCACGCCGCCCGCGTCGTGGATCGCCGCGATCGCCTCGGCGACCGTCGGCGTCTCGCGCAGGCGGAACGCCGCCTTGCCCTCGATCAGGTAGCCGCGGATCAGCGAGCCGATGTCGTCGATGCCCTCGCCCTGCAGGCGCTCCGCGTTCGCCGGCGCGCGCAGCACCGCGCCTGCGAGGTGGGGGCGACCGATCGGTTTGCCCTCCGCGATGCGCTGCTCGATCTCCCCTTCGTCGAGCTCGAAGCCGACCTCGCGCAGCGCGTCGCGCATGCGCAGCGTGCGCTTCTCGCGATCCGCCAGGAAGTCCGCCAGGCGAGCCGTCATCACCGGACCCGTGTAGTCGATTCCGTAGCCCAGGATGTGCAGTTCGCGCGGGACCGGTGAGCCTGCGTCCACGGCTGAGATCTCCACCGCCGGCACCACACGCACGCCCGCCTGCTCGCCCGCGGCGATCGCCTCTGAGACGCCGCTGATCGTGTCGTGGTCGGACAGCGCCAGCAGCTCCACACCTGCATCAGCCGCGCGCTGCACGACCTCCGCTGCCGGCAACACGCCGTCGGAGTGAGTCGAATGCGACTGCAGGTCAAAGCGGGGCGCCACGGCGGGCAGCGTATGCGATCGCTTCAGGAGCTCGCGTGCTCGTGCGCCGGCGAGTCGCTGCCGAGGCCGGTCAGCGCAGCCACACGGCGTCCAACGACCGCGCGCAGCCGGCGCACCGCCGCGTGGTAGCGGCGCGCCTTCTCGCACAGCACGACGTCGCGATCGCTCTCCGCGCTGTCGAGCGCCGCGCGCGCCGCGTCCGTCTCGAGCGCCCGCTGGCACGCGTCGATCCAGATCACCTCGAGGTACGCGAGCGCCGCGCCCACCGCGTCCTCATCCAGCATCTCGCCCCGTTCGAGCTGGCGCACGATCGGGATCACCTCCGAGGTCAACCACAGGCGCTCGCCGTGAGCGCGCAGAATCAGGCACATGTCGGGAGGATCGGAGGAGGGGGAGTGGTCCGTCATGGGTGTCGTGCCGCTCGGCGTCATTGGATTTCGGGGCCGCCGGCGGAAGCCGGCTTTTGGGAGTCTTTGCGGCTCAGAATTGGCGTCGGCAGGGCGATATCGCTGCTTTAGATTCACGGCCGCGACTCCACGCTTCTCCATGCTCGCTCAGGCCGCAGCGAGCTGGCGCCGATGTAGAGATGGGAGGCCCACCGTCCTCCACGCCGACCGGAAAGCGAGATGTACCTCCTCGACACCGACCCCACTCGCCGCACCGCCGGACAGTACGCGCGCGCGACCGTCAGCCGCCTGCGCCTGCGCACGCTGGCGACGCTCGGCGTGCTCGCCGTCGCGACCGCGTTGCTCGGCAGGACCTTCGGGCTCCACGACATCTGGTTCCTCGCGTCCGAGATTGCGCTGCTCGTCAGCATGTTCGTGATCTCCCGCTACGTGCTGCCGCTCGTCGAGCGCCACGATCGTGGCGCCACCGGCGAGGAGCAGGTCGGCGGCCTGCTCGAGGTGCTCTCCGAGCGCGGCTGGCGCGTGCTCCACGACGCCAGCCTCGGACACGGCAACGTCGACCACATCCTGATCGGACCGCCGGGCATCTTCACGATCGAGACCAAGAGCCATCCCGGGCCGGTGACCGTCGCGCGCGTCCACGGCGAGACGCTGCGCCAAGCGCAGGCGCAGCGCAGCGCGATCGAGCGCGTCACCGGCGTCGAGGTCGAGCCGCTGATCGTCTTCAGCCGCGCCTGGGTCGACCGGCCGCTGGCGCGCCGCAAGGGCGTGCGCGTGGTCCCCGCGCGGATGCTGCTCGGCCACCTCGGCAAGCTGGCAGAGATGCTCTCGCCCAAGGAAATCGACGCGGCGCACGAGCTCGTCGCCCAGGCCCTGCTCGAGCATCACGCGCGCGGGCGCCCGCGCGCGGACAGCCGCCATCGCGTCCGCGCCGGCCGGCTACCGACGGCGCACGGACGCAGCTGGCGGTAGCGTTGACTGCGCCCATGGCGATCTCGCCCTTCAACGCGCGGCCCGCCTCTCCCGAGGGCGAGCGGCGCCGCGCGCGCCTCGCCGTCGCGATCGCGACCGTCGGAATCATCGCCATCCTGCTCGCGTATGCCGTCTCGCCCGGTGTCAGGCACAGCGTCAGTCACGCCGCCCACAGCGTCAAACACGCAGTCGGTCACGTGTTCGATCCCGATCACCGCGCCGCCTCCCGCGGGCAGACCCGCCTGCATCTCGTGCAGCCCCTACACCGGCCGGCGCCCAGCTCCGCGCGCACGACGCCGGCGCAGTAGCCGGGCGCTGAGTCCCGGCCGATGCGAGGGGTAGCGTCTATGCGGTGCACGCCACGCTGACCGACACACCGCCACCCGACGCACTGCCCGCCGACGCCGACGGCCAGCCGGCACCGCGCCCCACACCCGAGGAGCTGTTGCGACGCTTCGGGCTCGAACGCTTCCGGCCCGGCCAGCGCGAGGCCGTGCAGGCGGCGCTCGACGGGCGCGACAGCCTCGTCGTGATGCCCACCGGCGGCGGCAAGTCGCTGTGCTATCAGCTGCCCGCGCTCGCCGGCGAGCACGACCGCGATCAGCCGCTGGTCGTGGTCGTCAGTCCGCTGATCGCCCTGATGTCCGACCAGTGGCACCGGCTCGAGAGCGCCGGTGTGCGCGCGGCGATGCTCGCCTCAGGCATGGCCGACGGCCACAACGAGCAGGCGCTGCGCGACATCGAGAGCGGCGTCGCGCAGCTGGTCCTCGCTGCGCCCGAGCGGTTCGCCTCGGGCGCCTTCCGCGCCGCGCTCGCACGCCGGCGGGTGGCGCTGTTCGTCGTCGACGAGGCGCACTGCGTCGCCGAGTGGGGCCACGACTTCCGGCCCGACTACCTGCGCCTGCACGACGCCATCACCTCCCTGCGGGGTGGTCCCGACGGCGGCAGGCCGGCGGTCATGGCGGCGACCGCCACCGCCACCCCTCAGGTCGCGCAGGAGATCGCCGCGCGCCTCGGCCTGCGCGACTGGCTCTCGATTCGATCCGGCTTCGACCGTCCCAACCTCACCTTCGACGTCGTCAGCGTCGAGGGCAAGGGCGCCGTCGCGCGCAAGCGCGCCGCTCTGATGCACGCGCTCACCGCCGGCGCGAGCGGTGACGCCGCACCCGCGACGCTGCCGGCGATCGTCTACTGCGGTACGCGCAAGGACACCGACGAGGTGGCCGCGAGCATCGCGCAGGCGGGGATCGACACGGTCACCTACCACGCCGGCATGGGCCCGCAGGCACGCCGCGACAGCCAGGCGGCGTTCATGCAGGGCAGCGCCCAGGTGGTGGTGGCGACCAACGCCTTCGGCATGGGCGTCGACAAGGCCGACGTGCGCACGGTCGCGCACTGGGCGCTGCCGACGAGCCTCGAGGCCTACTACCAGGAGGCCGGCAGGGGCGGGCGCGACGGTGCCCCCGCGCGCGCGCTGCTGCTCGCCTCGCGCATGGACCTCGGACGGCTGATCAGGTTCATCAAAGAGCGCGACATGAGCGTCGAGGACGTCAAGCGCTACGTCGCCGGCCTGCGAAACCTCGCCGACGGGCGCGACCAGCTGACGATTGGACACGGCGAGTTGGGCGAGCGCCAGCGGGTGCTGCTGTCCGTCGCCGAGCGCGCCGGCGCCGTGGAGCTCCAGCCCGGCGGCCGCGACGGGCTGCTCGTGGCGCTCACCGGCCGCGGCAGCCCGCGACTCGCGCACGCTGCGATCCAGGCCTCGCGCAACCGCGGCTGGGAGGCATACCGCTCGATCGAGCGCTACAGCTCAGACGGACAGACCTGCCGTAGGCGCCAGATCCTCGAGCACTTCGGCGACCCCGCCGCCGGTGCACCCAGCGGGCGCTGCTGCGACGTCTGCGACCCCGACCCCGCGCTCGAGCGGGCGATGCTCGCGGCACCCACCGACTCGCGCAAGCGGACTCGCACAGGTGGCAGCGCCGCCGCCGGGCGCGGTCGTGCCGACGCGTCAGGCGAGAGCGATCTCGAGCCCGTCGACGAGCGCGCCTTCGAGGAGCTGCGCACCTGGCGGATGGAGCGGGCGGAGGGCAAGCCGGCGTTCACCGTCGCCAGCGACGCCACGCTGCGCGCGCTGCTGCGCGAGCGACCGCGTGGTCTTGGCGCGCTGCTCGAGGTCAAGGGGATCGGGCCCGCGTTCTGCGAGAAGCACGGCGAGTCGCTGCTCACGGTGCTCGCGGGAGTGAACGCCGGATAGGCACCGGCGCGCTCCGCCACTACGGCGTCAGCGCGCGCCTCATTGGCCGAAGGGGTGCGTCGGCTTGTAACGCGATGGGCGCAACGGCGGCGGTGTGACGACCTCGAGCGCGCATGGCAGAGCCCTCGAGCAGCCTGGGTCTTGCTCGGTGGTGGGCCTCTGTGCCACGAGCCCGTAGGTGATCGCGTCGTCGCGGGCAAGCTCGACGATCGGGATCGATGCTGTCCCAAGGCTGCGGCTTCCTTCCCGGTACTCGAACAGCGCGGCGCTGAACGTCGTGTAGCAGCCTCCGCGCTCGAGCTCGGGAAAGAGGGCGGACGTGCCCGAGAGGATCGGCGGCGCAGGCCATTCCTCTTCGACGGGGTTGTCATCCCCGCCTGTGCAGGATTCGGTGCCGATCGGGCTCCCGACCAGCACCCCGTGGCGGTTGGCGAGCGAATCGACGCGCTCTTCCCACGCGCCGTCGATGTCGACGTCTGGGCCCTCCGGCTTCCAGACGAAGGCCACGATCTGCGCGTCAATCGACAGCGCCTGGGCTTCTCCGCCCGGGGGAGATTCGCGACAGCCCTGCATCTGCGGACAGCCTTCCGGCACCGCGCCGTGCGGCAGTTGAACCAGCTGCGAGCGATGACGCGGCAGCGACAGCATGATCTGCGAGACGCGGCCGTGGCCCGGCGCCTTGCGAGCAAAGACGAGCGTCCCGCGCCACATTGCGGGCGTGGTGTCGGAGACGCCGCGCGGCTCCGGAACCCGCGGCGTGCCTTCCCTTCCACTGTTGAGTTCGAGCAGCCGCAGCCGGCAGCCGATGCCGGTGTTGGGCACTGCCAACGTTCCCGTTCCATGGACGTACATGCCGGCGTCTTCCATCTTGGGCGTGACCCGACAACGCGAGTAGGTCACGACGGGAGCGCCCTTGGCGTCCGTGCCCACGTGAGCGTCGAACGGCTGGGGCCTCGGCGCCGCGGGCAGACTCACCACATGGCCTTCGTGAAAGCCCTCGAGTGACCAGGCGGTGCCGCTGCGGACGCTCCACACGAGCCATCCCTGGCCCGCCGAGATTGGGCTCTCGGCGCTCAAGGTCGCGATCGCCGTGGTGTTCGCGCGTGCCGCCGCGGGAGCCAGCAACGCGCAACAGGCCGCCGCGCCGAGCATCCAGCTGCTCCCTTTGCCCCCCATGTCCTTGCAACATCGCAGGTCACTCGGAAGTTGCGCGGCGGCGGTCCCCCGCCGCTCCAGAGAGCGCGTCGCTAGCATCTCCAGGCGCGCCGACGTAGCTCAGCTGGTAGAGCACTTCACTCGTAATGAAGGGGTCCGGGGTTCGAGTCCCCGCGTCGGCTCTGCCTCAAGCGAGGACTATCGCGGCTTGGAGGTTGGCGAGCTGCGCCATTGGGGGATCCCCAGCGTGATCATCCGCAGCTGGCGCCGGGCCGTTGCGATGACCTCGGCCTCCGCGGTGGGGTTCTTCGGCGGGGCGTCGAGGATCGCCTCGGCTGTGGAGACCATCGCGTTGACCATCAGCCCGGCCAGCAGCTGAAGGTCCTCCGTGCTCCAGCGCTCGAGGTAGGGCAGGCGTGCGAGGTCGGTCGCGAGGTCGCTCGCAAAGAGCCGGATCTCCACGCGGATCGCTTGCCGCAAAGCGGCGACGCCGCCGAAACGCTCACGCGCGATGAAGCGGAAGTGGGTCTCGTGCTCGTGCACGTAGCCGACCAGGAGCTCGACCGAGTTGCGAATCACGTGGTCGTTGGTCCGTGGGTCCGCGCGCGCCGCCCGGATCATCGCCCGCAGTGTCCGGAACGACTCGTCGATCAAGGCGAGACCGAGCTCCTCCATGTCGTCGAAGTGGCGGTAGAAGGCCGTCGGGACGACGCCCGCCGCTCCCGTCACCTGGCGCAGGCTGAGGCTAGAGAAGCTCTGCTCCTCCAGCAGCTCGAGCGCCGAGTCGAGTAGTGCTTGGCGCGTAAGCTGCTTGCGTTCTTGACGCGTGGCACTCCCCGGTGTACGAGTGTTCACGTTTACCCTCCGACTGGCCAAGATGTGTATCGATCTGCTGCTCCCGGGTAAGTGTACTCTGTGAACATGTGTGCACCGACTGAAGCTGGTCGATAACTTGGCTTCCATGGCCTCCCCCCGTCGCGTTGGCCGCCTTCTCCTTCGTTCGAGCCTGCTTGATGCGCTCGCCTATCCGCATGGCGTTGACCGCTACCTCGAGCTCGTCCGGCCGCTGCTCGTCAAGCACCAGGTGCGCGCCGAGGTCACGGCCGTCCGCCGTCAGACGCCGAAGAGCGCGACGCTCACGCTCTCCCCGAACGACACCTGGCGCGGCCTGCGCGCGGGACAGTTCGTCGGTCTCAGCGTGGAGATCGACGGAGTCCGCGAGACCAGGCCGTACTCTCCCGCCGGCTCCCAGCACGCTGCCGGCGGCGTCCTCGAGCTGACCGTCTCGACCCACCCGGAGGGCAAGGTCTCGCGTTATCTGCGTGACCGCGCGCGGCCGGGAATGATCGTTGGCCTGACCCAGGCGGACGGCGATTTTGTGCTGCCGGACCCGCGGCCCGAGCGCGTGCTGCTGATCAGCGGCGGCAGCGGCATCACGCCGGTGATGGCCATGCTGCGCACCCTCTGCGACGAGGGCTTTGCCGGCGAGGTCGGGTTCCTGAACTACGCGCGCTCGTCCGCGCTTGCGCTCTACGCCGCCGAGCTCGAACAGCTCGTGGACCGCCATCAGGGAGTCCGCGTCGCCCGCGGGTTCACGCGGGGACGACGCGGTCAGCTCAATGGCCGCTTTCGCCGTGAGCACCTGGGCGCTGTGATCTCTGAGCACGCCGACGCAGCGACCTTCGTCTGTGGCCCCCCGACGCTGATCGACGCAGTTCGCGCCGTCTGGGTGCGGGACGGTCTCTCCGAGCCCGTGGTCGAGACGTTCACGCCGCCGGCGCTGAGCTTCGATAGCGACGGCGCAGAGGGCTTCGTCGACTTCGCCGCCAGCGGACGCGAGGCCGCCAACAGCGGTCTGCCACTGCTCGAGCAGGCTGAGGACGCCGGGCTCACCCCCGAGCACGGATGCCGTATGGGCATCTGCAACACGTGCAGCTGCCGTAAGACCGCCGGCACCGTCCGAAACATCATCACCGGCGAGGTCTCGACCGCCAGAGACGAGCAGATCCGGATCTGCGTGTCCGTACCGGTCGGCGACGTAGAGCTCGACCTATAAACCCCGTCATCGAGAAGGAGCCAGTCATGTCCACTCCAGCGCCCAGCCTCACGCCCGAGCAGCTCGAGGCGTTTGGGCGAGAGCTCGACGCCATCCGCGCCCGCGTGGTCGCGGACCTCGGCGAGCGCGACGCGGACTACATCAACAAGGTCATCCGCACCCAGCGCGGACTCGAGGTCGCCGGCCGCGCGCTGCTGTTCCTCGGCTTCCTGCCGCCCGCGTGGATCGGCGGCACCGCCGCCCTGTCGCTGTCGAAGATCCTCGACAACATGGAGATCGGGCACAACGTGATGCACGGCCAGTACGACTGGATGAAGGACGCACGGCTGAACGGCAAGACCTTCGAGTGGGACACCGCCTGTCCCGGCGACCAGTGGCGCCACTCACACAACTACATGCACCACACCCACACGAACATCGTCGGCAAGGACCGCGACATCGGCTACGGAATCCTGCGCATGTCCGAGGAGGAGCGGTGGCACCCGTACTACCTCGGCAACCCGATCTACGCGGCGCTGCTCGCGATCTTCTTCCAGTACGGCGTCGCGCTGCACGACCTCGAAGCCGAGCGGCTCGCCGCGGGTGAGACGAGCCTGGCCGAGAAGCGCGGCATGCTGGGAGACATCTGGCACAAGGTGCGAGGCCAGACGCTCAAGGACTACGTTCTCTTCCCGCTGCTGTCCGGACCGTCGCTCCCGTTCGTGCTCGCCGGGGACGCCAGCGCGAACCTCGCCCGCAACCTGTGGTCGTTCACGATCATCTTCTGCGGCCACTTCCCCGATGGGACGCAGCAGTTCACCGAGGAGCAGGCCGAGAACGAGACCCGCGGGGAGTGGTATTACCGTCAGCTGCTCGGCTCGGCCAACCTCACCGGCGGCAAGCTGTTCCACATCCTCGCGGGCAACCTCAGCTTCCAGATCGAGCACCACCTGTTTCCCGACCTTCCCGCCCACCGCTACGCCGAGATATCGAGCGAGGTCAGCGAGATCACCGCGCGCTACCGCATCCCCTACAACACCGGGCCGCTGCATAGGCAGTTCGGCAGCGTCGTGCGCAAGATCGGCAAGCTGGCGCTGCCGTCACTGCCCGGCCGCGGTGGCGGCGATCCGGATCGGGAGGACGCCGTCGCCGAAGCGCGCGAGCAAGAGCTCCGCGTCGCCGCCTGACGCTGGCAGTGACGCCGAGCTCGCGGCGGCTATGTTGGCGCTGCCCTCGTTGGTTCGGATCACGCCCGCCTCGCAGCGACTGGCCAGGCCACTCGTGCTGCACGTGCCAGACAGTGCTCTGGAGCTGGGCTCTGGCTGGCAGTTGGGCGCCGACACGGCCATCGACACCGGCTTCGGGGTGGCCCGGCTCGATCTCACCGCTGCCAGCTGGGACCTCCATCAGATCAACCTCCACCTGCAGACCTGGGGTTCGATCGAGGTTCTCGTCCCGAAAGGAGTGGCCGTGCAGATGCTCGGCGGATCTGCAAGCGTCCAGCTTGAGTCGCTGTCTGCGCCCGTCCCCGGCGGTCCGGTCTTGCGGATTTCCACATCCGGACCAACCGGGGTGATCCGGATACACCACCCCAAGAGGCGCAACGCCCGCCCGTTCACGCGCTGGAGACGACGGCACCGCACGCACCCCCGGTCACTCGGCGAGCACAGCCGCTAGAGTTCGCACACCAAAGTCGGAAGGGTCTGCCGCGAAATGGCTGTAGTGATCGTTGTCATCGTCCTCGTCGTACTGCTCGCCGTCGGCTTGTGGGCCGGGTACAACGGTCTCGTCAAGAAGCGCAACCGGACCCAAGAAGCCTGGTCGCAGATCGACGTCGAGCTCAAGCGCCGCCACGACCTGATCCCCAACCTGGTGTCGACGGTGCAGGGCTACGCCGAGCACGAGAAAGGGACCTTCGAAGCGGTCACCAAAGCCCGAGCCAACGCGGTCGCCGCCGGCGCGACGGGCGACCCTGGTCAAGTGGCTCCTGCCGAGAACGCTCTGTCCGGGGCCCTGCGTTCCCTGTTCGCCGTAGCGGAGAACTACCCCCAGCTGCGGGCCGTCGAGAGCTTCAAACAGCTGCAGGAGACCCTGACAGCCACCGAGGACAAGATCGAGTACGCGCGCCGCTACTACAACACGAGTGCGCGCGACTACAACATCGCGCTGCAATCATTTCCGCGCAATGTGATCGCCGGGCCGTTCGGCTTCAAGGCAGTGGCGTTCTTCACAGCCGACGAGGAAGACAGGGCCGTCCCGCAGGTCAGCTTCCCCGGCTCTGGCCCAGGCGCGGCCGACGCCGCAGCATTGCCGGCCGCTGGTCCCGACGCGCTTCCCCCTGCCGCGGGCACCCAGGGCCCTCCGCCAGCCGGCTGAGACCCTGCCGGGTGGACCGGCTCGCCCGCTCAGACCGACTGACCTGAGGCGATCTTTTCGAGGGCCGCGATCCGCTGCTCGATCGGAGGGTGGGTGTCGTAGAGGTGGTGGTACCAGGCATCGTGGTGCTGCAGGGGGTCATCGATGCACATCGCCGCGGTGGCGTGGTTCATGTTCTTGAACGGTTTGTCGTTCTGCTGCAGCTTCTTCAGCGCGCCCAGCAGCCCCGCCGGGTTGCGAGTCAGCTCCACACCGCTCACATCGGCCAACGACTCGCGCCGGCGTGAGAGCGAAAGGCGAATAAGCGGACCGAAGATGAAGCCGACCACCGCGAGCAGCGCGGCGGCGGCATAGAGCACGAGCACGAGCTGGTTGCCCCTGCTGCCGCCGCCGCGCCCGAGCGAGGAAAAGAAAGCGCTGCGCCACAGAATGCTGGCCAGTAGGGCGGCGATGCCGATCATCGTCCCCACCACGAGCAGCAGACGGATGTCGTGGTTCTTGATGTGGCTCATCTCGTGGCTGGCCACGCCTTCGAGCTCCTCTCGGTTCATGATCGAAAGTAGCCCCGTGGTGAACGTGATGGCTGCCTTATCCGGGCTGAGCCCGGTGGCAAAGGCGTTCGGCGAGGGGTCGTCGATCACATAGACCGTTGGCTTGGGGATCCCCTCACCGATGGCCAGTGCCTCCACCAGGTTGTTCAACTGCTGGAACTGGGCTGAGTCGGCCGGCACGGCCCCCGAGACGCGAAGCACGAGCCCGGCGCCGGCGTTCAGGGAGTAGACGATCCCGCCGAATGCCAGGAGAGCACCGATCGCGACGCCGAAGATGACCGGCCCCCAGCCGTAGCTTGTCTGCTGGGCATTTTCGAGATTGGGGTTGACCGCCGGGTGGGCAACGGCTTTGAAGAGGAACCCGACGGCGGCGCCGATGGCAAGCCAGATCACGAAGAACAGCACTACGACGATCACGGTGCGTCGCTTGTTGGCGGCAATCTGGCTGTACATGCGCCGGATGCTACGCCACCGTCGAGCGCGTCCGCGAAGCGCACGAAGTGACTCGAGTGACTCGTGCATTCTTGCACAAGCATGTTTCGGGTCGTGAATGCCCGCAAAGTGCGGCAAATAACAGGCCTCTAGGGTTGACAGCAAGATCAGGTAGATGGCACGGTCGCGATATAGCTGCCACCTGTTGACAGCAGGAGTCGTCGGGGCTGAAGCGCGTGACTCCGGCGCAACAAAGTTTTCAGCTGCAGCCGCTCGTGAGGGAACGATCGGCGCGGCATTGAACGTCTATCCAGCCGCTGGTCGGCCGGGTGAGGGGAGTGGGGAATGTTCAGAGGGACCGCCGTGGCCGATCGCGTTGCCGTGCGCAGGCTGTTGATCCTTTCGGGGTTGATCCTTGGCCTCTTGGCGCCGGCGAGCGCCAGCGCCGCGATCACATCTGTATTCGGCGGGACCGTCACATGCACGACTCAGGCTGCGGTCGGCGAGGAAGGCCAGCGCTGGTGCGGGAGCACGGCGGGAACGACGGTCAAAACCTGGGACGGCGTGACGCCGATCGACGTCGCCGTCGCCTTCCCCGCCGCGACGGGCTCGGACAACAACTATCCGGTCGTCGGCATCTACCCCCCGTGGGGCAGCACCAAGGTGCTGCCGTCCAGCGCGGCCGCTCAGCGCTGGCTGAAACTCGGTTACGCGGTCTTCAGCGAGAGCAACCGCGGCTGGGGTTCTTCGTGCGGTAGCCCCTCCAAACCGGCCAACACGCTCAAGCCCGCGCCCTGCGAAGTCGGATACATCCACACGATGGGCAGGGCCTACGAACCGCACGACGTCCAGTACCTGCTCGGACTGCTCGCCGAAGAAGGCGTGATCAACCCGCAGGAGATCGGTGCCACCGGCGGCAGCAACGGCGGCGGCATGTCGATGCAACTCGGCTCGCTGGACGGCCGCGTGCAGCTCACCAACGGTGAACTGGTTCCGTGGACGACGAAAAACGGCACGCCCATGAAAACCTCGGCGATCGCGCCCGAATACCCCTGGTCGGACCTGTCCCAGTCGCTGCAGCCGAACGGCAGCAACCTGGACTACGTCGCCGAAGCGCCCTACAGCGGCATGCTCGACAACCACGAATTCGGGATCCAGAAGAAGTTCTGGAACGAAGAGCTCTACCAGGCCGGTGCGATCCTCGGCTACTACGCGCCGACGTCGATCAACGACCCCGAAGCGAACAACACCGAATGGTACAACTTCGCCAACACCGGCGGCCCATATAACGGTCAGCCGCTCGCCGTCCAAGAGGAAGAACACCTTCCGAATCACGGCGCCTACTACACGAACCTGTCTGAACCGCCGGCGCCCGCGCTGATGGAGAATGGCTGGAACGACGACCTGTTCCCAGTCGACCAGACGGTCGACTATTACAACAAGGTCCGTTCGCTGTACCCCAACGCCGCGATGAAGCTGTTCGATATGGATCTCGGCCACAACCCGCGATCCGCGAGCACACCTTCGACCGCTGATCTAGCCAAGCTGGCCGGCGCCCAGAACGCTTGGTTCGAATACTTCGTCAAGGGGCAGGGAAGTGAACCTGAAGGCGCACGCGGCGGCGTGGTTGCCATCTCGAGCCACTGTCCGGCGACGAGTGCAACGTCGGGGACCGAATACAAAGCGGCCAACTGGGCGAGCCTTGCACCCGGCGAAATCAACCTCCAGGGCGCCACCGAACAGACGATCGAAGCGCCCGGCATCGCGCCGAAAACGGCGTTCACGTCCGGGACCGTGTGCACGGCGGAAGCCGCCGGTGAAAACGCCTCGGCAGCGACCTACAAGCTGGGTCTGGCGCCCTCTGAAGGCTTCACGATCGCCGGCTCCTCGACGGTGATCGGCGAATTCTCGACGCCGATCACGAACGACCAGGTCATCGCGCGACTGATGGACGTCGCAGAAAACGGCGAACAGCAACTGGTCGGGCGCGCCATCTACCGGCCGATCAACCCTGAAGGCGGCTTCACCAAGCAGGTCTTCCAGTTGCACCCGCAGGTGTGGAACGTGGCGGCTGGGCACGTCCTGAAGCTGCAACTGTTGATCTCCGACTCGGGCTATGCGCGCAACTCCTCGAGCGCGACCTCGAGCGCCGCTTCGATCAAGGTCAGGAACCTCGAACTGCGCGTGCCGACGATCCAGAAACCGGGCAGCGACGGCGGGCTGATCGAAAAACCGCAGCCGAAGTACCTGCCGCCGGACTACACCCTGTCACGCGACGTCACGCCGGCGGCGCCGAGCGCACCGCACCTCTCGAGCGCCACCACGCCGAACGCGACCGGTGTGTTCACGCTGGCGTGGGAACCGAGCCAGGCGGCGACCGTCAGCACCTATGCGCTGCAGCAGGAGAACGCGGCCGGCGGCTGGGAAACGGTCGCGAGCGGCCTCACGAGCCCCGAATACGCGTTCACGAACGGCGCACCCGAGGCAGAAGGCACGTGGACGTTCCGGGTCTCGGCGAGCAACGAAAGCCCTGAAAGCGAATTCTCGGCTCCCTCGAGCCCAGTGAAGGTTGACGAGACCGCGCCGTACGCACCCACCGCCAGCGCCTCACGCGCGCCGGACTACGCAGGCGGTGGAGGCTGGTACAAGGGCAGCGTCGAAGTGTCGTTCAGCTCGAACGGCGACCCGAATCTCGCCGACGGCAGTGCGGGGAGCGGCGTGAACCCGTTCAGCTTTGTCACGACCGCATCGCCGCAGACGTTCAACACAAGTGGGTCGCACACGGCGTGCGGGACCGTTGAAGACTACGTCGGCAACGTCTCTTCACCGGGCTGTGAGACGGTGCAGGTCGACGCGACGCCTCCGACGCTCGAAATCAGCTGTCCGGAAATGGTCGCGATCGGCGGCTCCGCGAACGCCACCTACACGGCCTCCGACGCCTACTCGGGTCTCGCGAGCCCCGCGAGCGGGACGGTCCCGATCAACACCTCCACAGCCGGGACAAAGACGGTCAGCACGACCGCGGTCTCGAACGTCGGCCATGAAACCACGGAGTCATGCTCGACGGAGGTCGGCTACTACGTGGTGGTCTCGGGCCCGGTCAACGGCAACATCACCGTCCGCTCGGGCGAAGCGATCGAGCTCAAGTCCACGGCCAAAGTCAGCGGCTCGGTGAAGGTCAAGGCCGGCGGTGCGCTGGACGTCGAGGGAGCCTCGATCACCGGCTCGCTGACCTCCACGGGAGCGGCGTTGCTGCGCATGTGCGGAGCCACCGTCCACGGCCATGCGACCGTGAAGGGCTCGACCGGCTCGGTCGTGATCGGAGAAAGCAGCGGCTGCGCGGCGAACACGATCTCCGGGAAAGTGCTCGTCGCAGGAAACGAAGCGGGCGTCTCGGTCATCGGCAACACGCTGGGCGCAACCGTCAAGGTCACCGGCAATTCGGGCGGCACAACCGTGACCGCCAACAAAGTCGCCGGGAGTCTCACAGTCACCGGCAACAGCGGCTCGGTCACCGACTCGGGCAATGAAGTCAAAGGAAAATCAAAACTGCAGTAGGGGCGAGAGCACGTCGAGGTCGTGCGCGGTCTGAGGCGCACGACCTGTGTTGGGGACGCGATAAACACGGTCGCGTAGGCTTTCGTGCGGATGAGGCCGCCGGCATTTCCTGTCCCGTTCGCCGCGATACGCGCCGGCTTGGCTGTTCGTCGCAGCATTCTCGAGATCGCCGACCGGATCGTGCCGGTCGAGGGAGCGCTGTGGGATCTGGTGGCTGGAATGCAGCGCACCAAGCTCGCCGGCCTGCTCGTGACCTCCGGCCTCGCGGATGCCCTCGGCGACCGTTCGCGCGAGGTCGGCGATCTCGCCAGAGAGCTGCATCTCTCCGAGGAGGTGACGCGGCGCGTGCTGGGTGCCTCGGCGGCCTCCCGACTTGTGCACATCGACCGCGGGGGACGAGCGCGCCTCGCGCGACTCGGTGCGCCGCTGCGCAGCGACCATCCGCACTCGATCGCGTCTTGGGCCGCCTACCAGGCGGCACCGGCGATGGCCGCCTCACACGGCGAGCTCGAAAACCAGTTGCGTGAGGGAGCCGAGCCCTCGGCTCATCGGCGAGCATTCGGTGACTCGATCTGGGACTACTTCGGCGAGCACCCGGACGAGGGAGCGCGCTTCGGCGACGCCATGCGGGAGCTGACGGCGATTGATCTCGCAGCGCTGGCCCGTGTGTACCCCTGGCCGCGTGACGGCGTGATTTGCGATGTCGGCGGCGGCATCGGGACGCTCCTCGCAGCGATCCTCGAGCGTCGCGAGGGCGCGCGAGGTGTCCTGCTCGACGCTCCAGAGGTGCTTCGCGATGCCGAGGGCTTCCTGCGCGCACGCGGCGTCGCCGAGCGGGTCGAACAGCGAGCCGGCGACCTGTTTGGCGAGCTCGATGCGCGCGCCGACGTCTACGTGCTCAAGTGGATCCTGCACGACTGGAACGACGACGCCTGCATTGACATCCTGCGCCGCGTGCGGGCGACCATGCCCGCTGGATCGAGAGTCGTCGTGATCGACCAGCATCTCGAGCCCAATCGCCCGAGCCCGCTGAGCTCGATGGCAGATCTCCTGATGCTCGTCGAGTGCGAGGGCGGGCGCGAGCGCTCGCCGGTCGAGGTGCACAGCCTGATGCGCAACGCCGGGATTGTCCCCGGCCGCGTTCGGCACGCCGGTCTGCACATGGTCGTCGAGGGGGTAGCCGCATAGGCCCGCCGGCGCGGTATATCGGGGCCGGAGGCACCTTTCGCCTGGAGCCGCCACGGCTGCGAACGACGGGCGATCCGGACGAGGAACGGCACGCGACCTGGTTCGAGCTGTTCTTCGACCTGGTCTTCGTCGCGGCGGTCGGCGAGCTCGCCGACTCGCTCGCCCAGAATCCCGTGACGGCGACGTTCGCGCGGTTCGTCGCACTGTTCGTCGTGGTCGTGTGGGCGTGGATCCTCTACACGGCGTACACGAACCGATTTGACACCGACGACCTCATCTTCCGCTTGGCCAAGTCCGGCGCGATGCTCGCGATCGCCGCCGTCGCCGTCAACGTCCCTGAGGTGATGGAGGGTCGCGGCGGCGCCGTCGGGTTCGCAATCGGATACGTGGTGTTGCGTTCGTTTCTGATCGCCCTGTACGTCCGCGCCCGCCACGATGTGCCGGGTCCGGGTCGCAAGCTGTCGGAGGTGTACATCGTCGGCTATGGCGCCACCACCGGCGTGTGGCTGCTGTCGATTTTCGTTCCGGGCCCGCTTCGTTACGTGCTCTGGGGTGCGGCGATGGTGGTGGACCTGGCGATCCCGATACGCGCTTGGGGAATGCTCAAGGAGCACGCGGTCGCGGTCTCCCACCTGACCGAGCGCTTCGGGACGTTCTTCATCATCGTTCTCGGCCAGTCGGTCATCGCTGTCGTGGCAGGCGTGGCCGGCCTCGGGTTCACGTTGCAGTCCTGGATCGTCGGGGCCCTGTGTTTCGTGGTCACGCTCTGCCTGTGGTGGATCTACTTCGATCTCACTGACACCTCGGTAGTCGGGCGTGGCGTGCTCGGGCTCGTCTACGTCTACAGCCACTTCCCATTGCTCGTCGGCGTGTCCGCCTTTGGGGTGGGGGCCAAACTTGCCATCACCCAGGCGGGACAGCCGGGTCTCACCGCCGGTGCGCGATGGGCACTCGCAGGCGGAATCGGCGCCTTTGCGCTCGCGCTGGCGGTTGTTCACCTTGGAGCCGAGTGGACGTCGAGCCACGATCGCACCTTCATCGGCCGGATCGTGCTCGCGGCGCTCGCGATCACGCTGGCGGCGGCGGGTGGCGCGATCCCGCCGCTGGCATTCGCTGCGCTTCTCGCTATTGCACTGTTCGCGCAGCTGATGCTGGAGGCGTTCACCCCTCGCGTCGGGGCGGCGACGGTCGTCGAGCCACGCGCTGAGGCGCTGGTCGCGCCCACTGCCTGAGACCCGTGTCAGGGTTCGCAGCCCACTCGGCGAAGCTTTTGAACGCGACCTCGGGGTAGCGCAGCTTGAGCGCGTCGATGTCCACGGCATAACCCCGCCGTGCGAGAAACGAGTACATCGCGGCGAGGTCAGGGTTCCGTTCGGCGAGCTTCGCCAAGGCGACCTGCTCGTGCCGGACCCCGATCGCCAGCGCCATCGCCTCCGGGGTCGGGCTGTCGCCTGCGACCTCGACGCGCTCACCGATGTGCGCTTCGCGCTGCGAGAGGATCACGCTGACCAGCGCTGCCAGGTCTTCGAGGGCGACCTGCTGCAGCGGCGTGTCGCTCGGCAGCGGAAGCGGTAGCCGGCCCTTGCTGATGGCATCGCGCGAGCTGAGAACGTTCTCGTAGAAGTAGCTCGGGGCGACCACGGTCCACGTGAGCGCCGACTCCCGCAGAGCTTGCTCGATGCGTGCCTTGCTCCTGAAATGGGGAACGTCGGCGTCGGCGGCGGAAGCGACTGAAGCGAGGATCAGCCACGGCAGCCTCGCCTCGGTCGCCGAGGCGATGATCTGCGCACCCTGATGAAACTCCTCCTCCGCGCCGCCCTGGAAGGGAGTCGTGACCGCGTATGCCACTTCAACGTCCGTCAGCGCCCGCGTCACGCTTGCGCCGTCGTCGAGGTCTCCGACGGCCAGGCGCGCCCCGCGTCGTTCGAGCGCGAGAGCACGCTCGGAGCGCGGGTCGCGAACGAAGGCGGTTACGGCTTCGCCGGCGTCCAGCAGGGCCTTGGCCACGGCGCCACCGTGCGTGCCCGTCGCGCCAAACACGAGAGTCGGGGCCGACACTGGAGCTAGGCCCCGGCCGATCCGGCGATCGATCCATCGCCGGTCTCGTCGGTCGGGGTCGGCGGCGGGGGAGTCAGCCAGTGTGTGACCTGCGGTGGACGCTCTGTTTCACTCATCGCGTCGATCCGCTGCAGCCGGTCGCTGTCGCGCGCGCTCACGCGCTCGTGCTGACGTAGATGTTCCTCCCACGAGGAGACGACGAACTGCTCGAGAAAACGCCCCGGATCGTTGCTGTCGCGCCACACCTGCCAGGAGCTCGCGCCGGTACGCCGGCGACTGTAGCGGAGGTCGTAGAGCTCGCTGAGGAACTGGTCGCGTAGCTCGGCGCGTGGTCGGTATTCGACGCTCACCATCACCGGTCCGCCGGGTGGTTGGTCATCGACGATCATCGGCGCCGGCCAGTCGCCGGCCGGAAGCAGTTCGTCCGGTGCGATTGCTTTGAACGGTGCCCGCAGGCCGAGCAGAGGACCGAGCGCGAGCCCGACGGCGGCCACGAGCAGCGTGCTCGACAGGCCTATGCGTCCGGCCGCGATCCCGAGGACCGCGCTGCCGATCGCGTTGCCGCCCTGGAACACGATCAGGTAGTAGCCCATTCCGCGTGCCTTCGCCCACCCGGGGAGGCTTGATTGATAGATCGAGTTGAGGGTCGAGAGCGCGAGGATCCAGGCCGTGCCGCCAACCACCAGCGCCACCCCGACCAGCACGACCACGTGCACGTAGGCGAGTACCAGCGCCAGGCCTGCGACGCTCACGGAGCCGATTCCGAGCATCTGCCCCGGCGTGAGCCGGTTGCGCAGGCCGGGTAGCAGCGCCGCACCGGCCACCGCTCCGATGCCGACGCAGCCGAGCAGGAGCCCGTAGCCGCCTGAGCCGAGGTGCAGCGCGTGGCTTGCGGTCAGCGGCAGCAGCGCCCAGATCGAGCTCGCGAAGAACACGAACGCACCTGCTCGCAGCAGGATCACCCGCAGCACCGGGCTCGCCGAGACGTAACGCCCACCTGCGCGGACCGCCTGGCGGATCTGTTCGGGCGGGAGCGGGCCGGCCGGGCGCTTGTGCTCGCGCCACCGCACGAGCACCGCGATCACCGCAAAGAAGCTGATCGCGTTGATCGTGAACACCGTGCCGACGCTCGTCGCTGCGACGAGCGCACCCCCGATCGCCGGGCCGATGGCGCGGGCGAGGTTCTGGTTGACCGATCCGAGCGCGATCGCCTGCGGGCGCTCCGTTGACTTCACGAGTTCGGGCTGCAGCGTCTGCCACGTCGGCGACGTCAAGGCCTGCCCAGCCCCGAGCGCGAACAGCAACGCAAGCAGCGCCACCGGTGTGAGCACTCCTGCGACCGCCAGCGCTCCGAGCGCTCCGGCAACCAGCGCCATGAAGAACTGTGCGCCGATCAGGAATCGCCGCCGGTCCACGAGATCTCCGAGCGCCCCCGCGGGCACCGCCAACAGGAGCGTGGGGAGGCTCGACGCCGTCTGGATCAGCGCGACCGGGGCCGCCGCCGTCGTCAGCGAGAGCATCAGCCATTGCGCGCCGACGGTCTGCATCCAGCTGCCGATGTTGCTGACGAACTGCGCAGTCCACATTGCTCGGAAGTCGGCCGAGCGAAACGGACCCCACGGCGAGGGAGAGCTGGCGGGTTGCGAGGGCGCCGGCATGGGGTGAGACTAGTTGCAGGCAGCCGGCCGATGGAACAAGTCGGTGACGTTGGAAGGCTCAGGCAAAGGGACCGTCATCTACCCAGCCGTGTCGAATCCTGTCTGCTCGCCGGGGTCGCTGTGTGGCGGCACCGCCAGCAACATCATCCTCGTCGAAGCGAACGACGTCATGATCACGAACCTCCGACTCAAGGGTGATAACCCCAATCTCTCGGGTGTGACTGTCGGTGGTGAAGACATCGACGCTCTACGCGGCGCGCCGCTGGCCGAGCGCGGCGAGCCTGCGGCCCTGCTCAAGCCCCGCGTCGATCACTCCCTGGCGACGGCTCGCATCCATCAGATTGGTACCCATCGCGGCGACGCTCGCATCGTCGGGGTTGATCGTCGTCACCGTCGCGCCGCGATTCTTCAGGACCAGTGCCTCGGCGCCCGCTATGCCTCGCGAGACGGGGCCGATAGCGCCGGCCAGCGCGCCGAGCGAAGGGCGCAGCGAACCGGTCGGATTCAGACACAGCACGCGATCGCCCTTGCCTGCAGCGCTCGCGTCCATGTTGGTCGGGCTCCACACGCCGCCGTCGACGTAGGTGCGACCGTCGGCTGTCAGCGGGCGGAAGACGCCGGGGATCGCGCACGAAGCCTGGACGGCGAATGAGACCGTGACCTCGGGGGCCCCGGGCGCGCCGAACACGACCCGCCGACCGCTCTCACGCTCGAGCGCGACGATTCGCAAACGACCGTCCCAGCTGACAGCGGCGAGCTCGAGGTGCCGCTCGAGCTCGGCCAGCGTTCGCTGGCCATCGGGGACGCGCAGCAGCAGGCGGCGCCGCAGCATCGCTCCGCCGGGCGCCGTCGAGGCGGACGCCAACGCCGCGAGCGGAGCGGCGGCGGTGCTGGCCATGCCGGCGGCGGCCCCAAACGCCTGTCGCAGCGTCGTCAAAGGACGCGCGTCTGACACCGGCTTGGCCGCCGATCTCGACAGCGGCCCCAAGCGCGCCTCGGGTGCCACGCCCGCGACCAGCGACGTCGCAACGATCGAGCCCGCCGAGGTCCCGACGTAGCTTGCGCAGGCGCGAGCGTCGAAGTGCGCCCCATCTTCGATCCCTGTGAGCAGCGCGCTCATCCAGGCCTCGCCGAGGGTTCCGCCGCCGCCGAGGACGAGTACGTCAGGGGTCCGCATCTGTTTCCAGGATAGGCGGTGCGCTGCGACAGGAATGTGATGGATCTCCGGCGCGGGCGTAGTTAAGGTGATGAGTCGAATCGTGTCCTCTTCGGATGAGCGCTCGCAGCCGTCTCCCCCTCCGAGCGCGTTGGACGCACGCGCGTTCGCTGCGCTCTTCAGCGAATGCGCCGCCGACGTCCACGCGTATGCGATAACGCTGCTCGGCGAGCGCTCGGCGGCGGAGGATGTGACGGCGCTTGCATTCGAGCGCCTGTACCGCTCGCGCGCGCGGCTGGACCGCAACCGGGGAACCCCGCGCGCCTGGCTGTTCTCGATCGCGCGCAACGCCGCGCTCGACGAGCTCCGCAGTCGTCGACGCAGGCCGCTGCTCGAGCTCGACGAGGGCCTGATTGGCGAGTCCAGCGTGGGTGACACGCTCGAGCGCCTCGCTCGGCGGGCGACTGTTCGCGACGCGCTCGCGGCGCTGCCGATTCGCGAACGCGAGCTGGTGCTGTTGAAGTTCCACGGGCAGCTCACCAACGGCGAGTTGGCGCGCGCGCTGGGCATCAGCGAGTCCAACGCCGGCACGCGTCTGCACCGCGCACTCACGCGCCTGCGCGAGTGCTGCGCCGATCTCGACAGACAGGAGGTCGCATGAGGGTCATCAGCTTCCCGGGCGGGGACTCCGCTGACCCCCAGGACACGTGGGTGCTCGAGCTGGAGGCCGCGCTGAACGGCGAGGCCGAAGGACCCGCCGCCGAGTCCTGGCGTGAGCTACGTGAGGACGTGCGGGCGCTCGCGCCGCCGATGACGCCCGCCTTTGAGCGGCGCCTGACCGAGCGACTCCTCGAGCGGGAGGCCCGCCCCAGCCGTCACGGCGGCGCGGATCGGGCGCGAGCTCTCTTGCGTCCGCGTGCCCTCGCAGCGATGACGAGCGTCGCTGTCGCCGCGATCGCGCTCGTGATCGGGCTGGGTGGGAACCGGCCGCAGCACTCTGTGCTGCCGCAGCTGAAGGAGGAAAGGCGCGCGGGCGAAGGCTCCCGGGCGCAGGCGACGCCGCATGTGCACTCGGCCAAGCCCGCGGAAGCGCGGGCCAGCGGTGCGGCGAGCTCGCCCGCTGTCAAAGCAAACGCCCAGGGTCTCGCGCCCGCGGCGAGCGCATCGGGGCGCGTCCAGCAGCTCGGGGCATCCGTCGGCCTGAGCGCGAGCCCGGGCAACGTTCAGAATGTCTCCGACGCCGTCGCGCGCCTGGCGGCGCGGGAGGAAGGCTACGTGCAGCAGTCCCACGCGCAGGTGCAGGAGCATGGCCCAAGCGAAGCGAACCTCACCCTGAAGCTGCCGAGTGCGCGGCTCGCGGCGGCGCTGGCGGCGATCGCGCGGCTCGCGCCGGTGAGCTCTGAGAGCCAGTCGCTGCAGGACATCACCAACGCCTACGAAGCGGCGCATCAGCGACTGGCGGACGCGCGCGCCGAACGTCAGGCGCTGCTCAGAGCGCTCGCTGCCGCAACGACCGAAGGCCAGATCGACAGCCTGCGCGAACGCCTGTCGCAGGCGCGCAATGCGATCACCCAGGACCAGGCCGCTGTGCGGTCGGTGTCCCAGCGCGCGAGCACGGCCGAAGTAGAAGTGACCGTGCTCGGGAGCGCCGCCGCCAGCCATGCGAACGAAGGGCTCACGCTGCACCGCGGTCTCCACGACGCCGTGCGCGTGCTGACCGTTGCCCTCATCGCGATCCTGATCGTTGCCGCGGCGTTTGTCCCGGTCGCGCTCGTGATCGCGGCGCTCGCCATCGCGCGCAGGATATGGCGCCGCTACCGGCGTGAACGGGCGCTCGACCCGGCATGACAGAACCGCTCGCAGCCGTTTGCCGGTGTCCTTCCGACTGGTAGTCTGCAGCGGCCGGTCGGCAAGTCGAGGGACGGCCGAGCGCTCGCAGGGAGAGCGCTTTCAACGGGTGGATACGGGAGAGGCGGGGATGGCAAGGATGACCGAACGAGTGCGGCCGATCATCAGACGGCTCGCGTGGCCGCTCGCGAGCCTGGTGCTTCTAGCGGCTTTCCTGGCGGGCCCGGCCGGAGCGCGCGTCGCCGGCGCCGCCAGCCCCGCATCCGCCACCAGCAAAGCTCCCAAAGTCAGTAAGGACCCGGTCAGCGTGACCGTCGAAGAAGGTGCCACGGCCGTCTTCGAAGCGGCTGCCTCGGGTGTCCCCGCGCCGAGCGTGCAATGGGAAGTTTCGACCAACGGCGGCGCAGCGTGGAGCCCCGTGACGGGGGCGACCGCGGACGCGCTCACGGTCGCGGACGCGAAAACCGCGGAAAGCGGTCATCAGTACCGTGCGGTCTTCACCAACAGCGCCGGCTCCGAGACCAGCAAGGCGGCGACGCTGACCGTGCAGCTGGCCCCCACGGTGACCCAGCAGCCGGCGGGCGTGACCGTCGAAGAAGGCCACAGCGCGACCTTCAAAGTGGGGGCCGCCGGCTCCCCGACGCCGACTGTGCAGTGGGACCTGTCGATCGACGGCGGCCACACGTGGGCTGCGGTCAAGTACGCGACGTCGAGCCAGCTCTCGATCGCGAGCGCCAAAACGTCCGAAGACGGCGACGAGTATCGCGCCGTCCTCACCAACGTCGCCGGCAGCGTCACGAGCGAAGCGGCGACGCTGACCGTCCACAACATTCCGAAGTTGACACAACAGCCGACAAGCGCGCTCGCCGAAGAAGGCCATCCCGCGAGCTTCGAAGCGAGCGCGACGGGCTTCCCAACGCCGACTGTGCAGTGGGAACTCTCGACCGACGGCGGTGGCGACTGGTCTCCAGTGGTGGGAGCGACCGCGAACAAGCTTACGATCGCCAGCGTCAGCGGCTCCGAAAGCGGTGACCAGTATCGCGCCGTGTTCACGAACGTTGCCGGCAGCGCGACGAGCAGCGCGGCCAGCTTGACGGTTCGGACGTTCCCGGTGGTGGTCGAGCAGCCGCTGGCCACGACCGTCGAAGTCGGCCAGGGCGCACACTTCGAAGCCGCGGCGTCGGGCTTCCCTACGCCGAGCGCTCAGTGGGAAGTGTCGAGCAACGACGGCAGCAGCTGGAGCGCCGTCGCCGGGGCCAGCGCCGATCAGCTCACGGTTGAAGACGTGCAGTCCTCGCAAAGCGGCAACGAGTATCGGGTGCTGTTCACGAATACAGCCGGCAGAGCCGTCAGCGAAGCGGTGAGGTTGACGGTCGCCATGCACCACTACCGCGTCGTCGCCTGGGGCGCCGACACGTTCGGGCAACTGGGCGATGGCAACTTCGCCCAGAGCGACACGCCCGTGCTGACGAGCGGCTTGAACTTCGTCACCGCGATCGCCGCCGGCAAGAATCACAGCCTCGCGCTGCTGAGCGACGGCAGCATCGTGGCCTGGGGAGCCGACACCTTTGGGCAGCTCGGCGACGAAGAAGAAGTCAGCAGCGACGTGCCTGAACCGGTCGTCGGGTTGACGGAAGCCACGGCGATCGCGGCAGGCGCCGACCAGAGCATGGCGTTGCTCGGCAACGGCTCGGTCATGGCCTGGGGGGGGAACGAATCGGGACAGCTGGGCGATGGCAGCACGACCGAAACCGAAAAACCGGTCGCCGTCAAAGGGCTGAGCGGCGTCACCGCGATCGCGGCCGGCGGTGAACATGGCTTGGCGCTGCTGAGCGACGGAACGGTGATGGCGTGGGGAGAAAACGAATACGGCCAGCTCGGGGACGGGGTCACGAAAAACAGCGACGTGCCGGTGCCTGTGAAAGGGCTGACCGGCGTCATCGCGATCGCCGCCGGCGAACAGTTCAGCCTGGCGCTCCTCGGCGACGGTCAGGTGATGGCGTGGGGCGCCGACCAGTTCGGGGAGCTGGGCAACAGCAGCGTCACGGCCAGGGGGCCGCAGGAAGAACGCTTCAGTGAAGCGCCGGTTGCTGTGGAAGGCATCGGCAACGCGAGCGCGATCGCCGCCGGCGGGCGCCACGGACTCGCGCTCGTGGCCGGCGGCACGGTCCTCGCGTGGGGCGCGGACGGCGAGGGGCAGCTGGGCGCCGGTTCGATCGAATCCAGCAGCGAAGGGACCGTGCCGGTCAGCGGCCTCACCGGAGTCACACAGATCGCCGCCGCAGGCAACCACAGCATCGCGCTGCTGGCTGGCGGCACCGTCGATACGTGGGGAGAAAACAGGCACGGCGAGCTGGGCGACGGCAGCTCCGGCGAACCGAGCGACGTGCCTGTCGCGGTCGCGAGTCTCGGCGAGGTGTACGGCATCGCGGCCGGCGGCATGCACGACCTCGCCTTCACAGAACCCGTCCCGACAGTCACCGCTGTGAGCCCAGCCAGCGGGCCCGCCGCCGGGGGCGTGAGAGTGACGATCAAGGGTGCCGCGTTCGAGGGCGCAACCGCTGTCCACTTCGGCGCGAAGGCCGCCACCAGCTTCACCGTCGCATCGTCCGAAACCATCTCTGCGCTCGCCCCGGCGGGAGCGCTCGGCAGCATCGACGTGACCGTCACCACGGCCGCCGGCACGAGCCCGACCGGGACGGCCGACCGGTTCACCTACGCGGGGACGCCCACGGTCGCGAGGCTGTCGGTCAAGGGCGGCGCGGGCGGAACGTCGGTGGTGATCACGGGCACAAACCTCAACGGCGCGACTTCGGTCAGCTTCGGCGCAAGCGCCGCAACCGGCGTGACCGTCGAATCCGCGACCCAGATCACCGCTGTCGCGCCCGCCGGATTCGGGACGGTCGACGTGACGGTCACGGCGCCAGGCGGCACCAGCGTGATCTCCAAGCACGACAAGTTCGGCTACACGCCGGCGGTCACGGGCATCACGCCCGGTGGCGGCTCAGCCGGGGGCGCCACGACCGTGACGATCACCGGCACCGGGTTCGCGCCGGGGGCAGCCGCAACCGGCTTCAGGTTCGCCCGTAAGAAGGCAAGCCAGGTCGAATGCGAGTCGAGCACGAGCTGCACGGCAACCACGCCCCCCGGCGCCGGCACGGTTACCGTGACCGCTTCGGTGGGCAAGCTCAAGAGCTCGAGCAATCCTCCCGGGGACACCTTCACCTACGAATAGGTCCGCTCGCCCCACAGGCGCGCGATCCGATCGAACAACTCGTGCGCACGCGCGGGCGCGCCAGGTGCGGCCAGCGCCACCTGGCGGCGCAACGCCTCCAGGTCGACCGCGTGCTCGCTCAGCGTGCGCCGCGAGTCCTCGATCCACGCCTCGGCGAGCTCGGCGTCGACCTCCGGGTGAAACTGAACCCCGATGCTGCTCCCGTGCGCGAACGCAAGCGGGACGCTGCCCGCCCGCGCCAGCTCGCGCGCGCCGGGGGGCACGGTGAGGATGTCTTCGTGCCAGCGAAGCCACGGGCCCGGTGAGATCAGCGCGTCGTCGCGCGTTTCGAGCGTTGTCCAATCGAGCGCGAGCTGCGCCGCGCGCGAGACCTCGCCGCCGAGCGCGCTCGCCAGCGCCTGGGCGCCGAAGCAGATCCCGAGCACCGGCACGTGGCAGTCGTGGGCGCGTCGCAGGAACTCGATCTCGGCTGCGATCCACGACTCGCGCGAGGCGGGTATCGAGCGATCCGAGCCGAGGCTCACGACGACGTCGAGCGTGTGGGGGTCGGGGAAGCGCGTCAGCTCCGCCACCGCCACCGTTCGCAGGGTGTGCCCCCGCGCCTCGGCCCAGGCGCCGAACAGCGCCGCCGGCACCTCGCGCTCGTGCTCCAGCACGAGGATCTCGATCGATCTCATCGATCTATGCTCTCACCGGCCCTGGGCTAGCGGGATTGCGCCGTGAGCCGGTAGATCGTTCCGCTCGCCCAGTCACCGACGAGCAAGGAGCCGTCGGGGGCGAGCGTCACCGCCAGCGGGTTCTTGACGCCTCTCAGCAGCGGTGTCACCGAGCCTTCATAGCCGGAGGCGGTCCTTCGCAACGCGACCCGCTGGACCTTGCCGAGCTGCCACTCGGGCACGATCGCCGCGGTGCCCACGCGCGCGCCGAGCTGGCCGGTCGCGATCGCCACGCCGCCGACCGCGGCGTGCGGGTCGAGCACGGCCGTCGGCGTCGGCACGCCGGCACAGCTCGAACCACCCTGTCCGTAGCAGCCCGGGAAACGCCAGTCCTCCCCTTCGCGAACGAGCGTGAGCCAGTCGCCGGGGGTGCGCTTGCCGAGGTCGTCCTGCTGGTTCATGGAGACGAACAGATCGCTCGAGCCGGGCATGTAGGCGAGTCCGAACGGCGCCCGGATGCGCGACGCGTACAGGCGCAGTCCGCTGCCGTCGGGTCGGAACGACACGATCGAGCCGGAGTACGGCGAGCTCGGCGTGCAGTGGTCGCAGGTGGCGGTGACGCCCATCAGGAAGCGACCGTCCGGGCTCATCACGAGCAGGTTGTTCTCGCCGCCCGCGACGGGACCGTCCAGGATCCTGCGGTGCTGCGTGAAGTGCTGTCCGTCAAAGCCGCCGTACGCGTCCACTCGCCCGACCGAGGCGACGTACAGGCGGCCGCCATACCACGCCAGGCCGAGCGGGTCATCCAGGCCCGAGACGACCTCGATCGGCCTCGCGCCCTGCTTGGCGATCACATAGACACCGTCGTGCGCGTGCGCTTCCAGGCCCGCTGCGGTCAGCCACAGGCGGCCCCGAGCGTCGAAAGCGAACGCCGCCGTCGTCGGCGGGCCCTTGGCGTAGACGCTCGCGCGCAAGCCGGCGGGGCCGCGCAGGCCGGCGCCGATCGACACCAGGACGTCGCGGCGGGCGCCGTTGGCGGCGGAGCCGCCGCAGCCGGCAAGCGCCACGCACGAGGCGGCCGCGGCGAGCCCCAGCCGGCTCCGGCTCGTACGCCACCCGTCACTGCCGGTCTCAGCTGGCGACAGGGCCCGACGCTGGTTCGGGACCGCTGTAGGAGCCTCCGCTCGCGCCGGGGCCCTTACCCTGGCCCATGTTCGGGCAGTTGCCCTTCGGCGGCGCGCCAGACTTCTGTGTGGGCGTCGGTGCCGATTTTGACGGCGCCGGGCTCGTCGCGCTGGGTGTCGAGGTCGTGGGGGTGGAGCTCGTCGGCGCCGCCGACGCGCCGGCGATCCCGACCGCCGCGCCGCCCGCTGCCAGTGCGCCCGTGACGATTGCCGCTCTCAGCATCTTCGAGTTGTGCATTTGAAGCCTCCGGTGGAGTGTGCAGGGTCAGCGTAGGTGATGATCCGCGGCGAAGCTAAGGACGGGTGTACCCGTGTGTAGGAGCTGCGTAGGAATTAAGCTGGCGCTGAGCAACGGCGTAGCTGCGCTTCAGCTACAGCGAGCAAGCTGTCCTCGATGTTCATCCTGCTCCTCCCTCTCGTCTGGCTGGCCGTCGCGGCGCTTGTCGTGACGGCCTGTCGGATGGCCGCCCGCGCGGACGGCGCGGCGCAGGCCGAGCGCCTGGACCGCGCGAGCTGGCTCTGAGCCCAACGGGCTCTGGTGCGTCGGCACGCCGCGGCGAGCATCCCCCGCGCCGCCTATCGTGCCGTGCTCGATGTCCTCGGCTTCCTTCTCCGCAACCATCGCCCGCGATGAGGCCGTGCTGCGCTTCCCCTACGACGAGGGGCTGCGCCAGCTCCTGCGCGCGATCCCCGGCCGGCGCTGGGACCCGGGACAGCGCGCGTGGTGCGTGCCGCTGGGCCCCGACCAGGCCGAGGCGCTCGCGCAGCTGTTCGCGACCCTCGAGCATGCGCCGGAGGTGAGCGACGAGCTGGAGCGCACGATCAGGCGCCGCCGCGCGAGGCGCCGCCGCGACGAGTGCGTGGTCGAGCTCGCCCGCCCGGACGAGGACTGGTGGCTGAGCTTCGCCACCGACGGCCCCGCCGACCCGGTGCAGGGCCTGCTCGAGCACCCGCAGGCGCGCGAGCTGCCAGCGATCGGGCGCGCTGTGGTGCCGCTGGACGACCGTTCGGCGGCGCTGCTGGGAGAGGGTGGCGGGGGCAGTGGCTCCTTGCGGCTGAGCGAGGAGGCGCGGCGCGCGCTCGCTGCACGCCGCGAGCGCCACACGCCGGGCGCCGCGGCCGGCGGCGGCGAGCCGGGCGCGCGCGGCGCGCGTCAGGCCTACGACGTCGAGTTCCGCCGCGACCGCCGCGGCGAGCACTGGATCCTGATCGCCCCCGAGCGCGCCCGTCTCGCGCGCGTACTCGCCGCGCGCTCAGGGCTGCGCGCGCTCGACGGTCCCGCCGGGACGCTCGGCCTGGCGGCGATCGAGCACGACGCCGAACCACTGGCGGAGCTGCTCGAGCACGTCGAGGACGTGACCGTTGACCCGCGGGTGACGGCGTGGCTGACGCGTGCCACCACCTGGCGCGGGAACGTCGAGTGTTGAGGGCCCACCCACCCCGCCCGCTCCGGGCAGCTCGCCGGAGTTCGTGCTGCTCGGCGACGAGCGGCGCCTGCCGCGAGCGCTGCGCGAGGTCGCGACGAGCGCGCCGGGCGGTGCAACGGTGCCGTTGACGCTGTCGTCCTGGCGGCAGATATCGACGCTCGACGCCTGGCTCAGCCCCGCAGCCAAGCGCTGTATCGCGGCGCTCGAGGACGGCCGGCCGGCGCCGGCGGCGGTGCTCGAGCGCTCGAGCGTGCACGAGGAGCCGACGTTCGTCCTGGCCGAAGGCCACGATCCCAAGCGCGTGCATCGGTTCGCGGCGCTGCGAGGCGTGCTGGCGCCGGTCGCGCGTCGCGGTGGCGTACGCGATCACGCGCTGCTCGCGTCGCTGCGCGCGGATCCCTTCTGCGTGCCGCAGCTCGACGACTTCCTCGCGGACGGTGAGGTGTGGGTCGAGCCCGACGCGCTCGCGCTGCTGCAGGAGATCCGCGAGCAGCACGCGCGTGCGGCCGGCTTGGTGGCGCTGTCGAGCGCGACCGACGCGTCGCTGCATGTCGCCGGCCTCGGCGGCGAGCTGAAGCCGTTCCAGCGGGCGGGCGTGAGCTACCTGCTGGAGCGTCGGCGGGCGTTCCTCGCCGACGAGCAGGGCCTCGGCAAGACGATCGAGGCGCTCGCAGCGGTCGAGGCGGCGGGCGCATACCCGGCTGTGGTGGTGTGCCCCGCGAGCCTCAAGCTCAACTGGCTGCGCGAGCTCGAGCGCTGGCTGCCACAGCGCAGCGCGGTGGCTCTCTCCGGCAACGGCACCGCCGGCCGAGCGCCGGACGCGGCAGACATCACGGTGGTCAACTACGACATCGTGGCGGCACGCCTGCAGGAGCTGTCCGCGCTGGCGCCGCAGGCGCTCGTGCTCGACGAGTCGCACTACTGCAAGAACGCCGCCGCCAAGCGTACGCAGGCGGTTCAGCGCCTGTCTGCGGTGGTGCCGCGCGAGGGCCTGGTGCTCGCGCTGAGCGGTACCCCGGTCACCAACCGCCCGGCGGAGCTGATCTCCCAGCTGCGGATCCTCGGACGCCTCGAGGACTTCGGCTCGGGTGCGCGCTTCGGCGAGCGCTTTCGCGGCGCCGATGCCCATCTACGCCTGCATTGGCACCTGCGCGCGCGCTGCTTCGTGCGCCGGCTGAAGGCCGACGTGCTCCCTCAGCTGCCGGCCAAGACACGCGCGGTCGTGCCTGTCGAGCTGGACAACGAAGCCGAGTACCGGCTCGCGGAGCGCGACCTGGTCGCGTGGCTTCGCAGTCAGCCGTTGGACCTGCGCGAGCTCGACGCGAAGGTCGCTGCGGCGCTGCGCGCCGAGCGGCTGGTGCGCTGCAACGCGCTGAAGCTGCTGGCGGCGCGCGGGAAGCTGCATGCCGCGCTCGCCTGGATCCATGACTTCTGCTCCTCCGGCGAGCGGCTCGTCGTGTTCGCGGGTCATCGCGAGATCCAGCGGGCGGTGCTCGACCGCTTCCCTGCAGCTCTGCACATCCTCGGCGAGGACAGCCCGGCGGCTCGTGACGGCGCCCTGAGCGCCTTCCAGGAGGCGCAGGCGAGCGAGGCCAACCAGCTGATCGTCTGCTCGATCGAGGTCGCCGGGCACGGGCTGACGCTGACGCGCTCCTCCAACGTCGCGTTTCTCGAGCTCGGCTGGACGCCCGCCAAGCACGATCAGGCCGAGGACCGCTGCCACCGGATCGGCCAGCAGGACGCCGTCAATGCCTACTACCTGCTCGCGGCGGACACGATCGACGAGACGATCTCCACGCTGCTCGAGCGCAAGCGCGCGTTGATCGGCGCCGTCACCGACGGTCTCGACGAGGATGAGGAGGGCGTGCTCGCGGGCCTCGTGCGCGAGCTGCGATCAACGCCCTACCGGCACCTGCGCGCGGTCGCGTGAGCCGCTGCGAGTGCGCCGCTCAGGGCCACAGCTCGAGCGTGTCCATGATCGCGCCCCAATGTTCCACCGCGCGGGCTTCGCCTTCGGCGAGCGCTTCTTGCAGCGCCAGCGAGCGCCGCGCGAGGCTCCGGGCTGCCGCGCTCTCAAAGGGACCGAGCTGCGCCGGCAGATAACCGAGCGCCACCCACGCGGGCATGAACTTGGCGACCAGCGTGACGGTGCTCGCGGGCAGCGTGGTGTAACCGCTCGCGGCCCAGGCTTTGACATCACCGCACAGATTGGGCGTCGGCAGGCTGAGGATCGTCTTCAGATCGGCGACGTAGCCGTGGACAGCGCTCGTGAGGCTGTGGCTGCCCCAGCTCAGAGAACCCGCAGCGCCGATGAAGGTGCGCATCGCCGACAGGTCGGGCTTGTACGCGGACACCACCATCGCGGCGATCACCTCGTCGCTCATCTGCGTCGAGTCCGGGTTCTGCGGCGAACCGGCGCCGGCTCGCGGACATTCCGCGCGCACCTGCGCCAGGACACGCAGCGGCCCGGCTTCGGCGGCCGCCAGGTGCGTCCGCGCGACCCGCACGAGCGCGTAGTTGTCGTGGACGTAGCTCTGCGTGGTGGCGGCGTTCGAGCTCGCCAGCGCTGGCGTTGCGCTCAAAGCAAAGCTCCCTGTGACCGCCAGCAGGGCGAGCGGCACGCATACCCTCATCGGCTAGAGCGTACGCCATGCGCGCAGCGCGGGCGCCACGAAAAACTTGATAAGGATGCGTGCGAGCGGCGAATCCCTGCAGGTTGCTGCGGGGTTCCCCGGTATTGTCATGGCGTCGAAAGGGCTCCTCCATCCGCGCCCGGGGGAGGTCCTGCGGCAACTGCCTGGGCATCGCTCGTCTTCGTGGCGCCGGCCGCGATCGTCGCCGGTCTCGGGAAGTCGGGCCTAGAGCACACATGAGACGCAACGGGTACATCGTCCTGCTGGTCGCGCTCCTCGCATGGGTGCTCGCGGCGCTCGTCAGCGGCTCGCTCGATCTCGGGCTCTCGGACGGGAGCTCGCCGGCGATGGCGAAGGCGGCGCCAAACTGCCTGCCAACGAAGCTCGAACACAGCGCGATGCTCGCCGACGGCGTCGCGGTCTCTCCCGAGCCCGAAAGCGACACCGCCAACCCGCATACGCAGATCAGCTTCCTCGGGGCGAACGCCGCAGATATCGGTCAGGTGACGGTCGTCGGCTCGCAGTCCGGGCGCCACGACGGTCACCTGTCGGGCTACTCGCAGGGCGGCGGTGGCAGCTTTGTGCCCGACAAGCCGTTCGACCCCGGGGAGCGTGTGACTGTGGACGCGGTGATCGGCGCGGGCGCTGCAGGCAAGCAGGTCGAGTTCGGATTTCACGTCGATACCCCGTATCCAACGGCGGACGTGCCGCCGTTCCCGAACCCGGCGCCGGCGCCTGCCGACTACCAGAGCTTCTACACGATGCCGGCTGTGCAGGCCCCGATCCTGACGGTGACCGCGCCCGACCGCGACCCCGGGGCTGGCGACATCCTCACCACCAACGGCCCCGGCCCCGGCCAGTACGGGCCGCTGATCTACACGCCGCAGGGCCGGCTCGTGTGGTTCGACAAGCTGTCGGGAGGCGAAACCGCTGAGGACCTGAGCGAGCAGACATACGAAGGGCAGCGCGACCTGACGTGGTGGAGGGGACGCGTGCTCTCGCTCGGCTTCGGCCAGGGCGAAGACGTGGTCATGAACGCCGCCTATCAGACGGTTGCGAGGGTCGCCGGCGGCAACGGCCTGCGAGCCGACCTGCACGACTTCCAGATAGCTCCCGATGATGTGGCCTTCATCACCGCCTTCAACCCGATCCGCTGCGATCTGAAGACCGTGAAAGGCGGAGCGGCGAACGGCGTCATCACCGATACGGCGATCCAGGAGATCGACATCAAAACCGGCCTCGTGCGCTGGGAATGGCACAGCCTCGACCACGTCGCCGCGTCCGAGTCCGAGGCGGAACCGGAAGCGGGCACTCCGTGGGATTGGTTTCACCTCAACTCGATCGACCGCGAGCCCGACGGGAACCTCCTGATTTCCGCTCGCAGCACGTGGGCCACCTACGAGCTGGAACGCGGAACCGGCAAGATCCTATGGCGCCTGGGCGGGCTCAAGAGCTCGTTCAAGATGGGGCCGGGCACCGAAACGGCGTGGCAGCACGACGCGCGCATGCTTCCCGACGGCGAGATCACGCTGTTCGACGATGGGTCGAACCCGCCGATTCACAAACAGTCGCGCGCGGTCAGGATCGCGCTGAACTTCGCGACCCACGAAGCGCGCCTCGCGGCCGTCTATACGCACACGAACCCGCCGCTGCTCGCGGCCAGCCAGGGCAACACGCAAACGCTCCCCGACGGCAGCACGCTCGTGGGCTACGGCGCAGTTCCGGAGATCAGTGAGTACGCCACCAACGGCTCGCTGCTGTTCGATGCCGACCTGCCGTTGGACATGACCTTCTACCGCGCATTCCGCTTCCCGTGGAATGGGCGCCCGCTGAGCGCGCCGGCGACGTTCGCCTCGCTCAACAACACGGGTGAAGAGACGATCGTGCATGCCAGCTGGAACGGTGCGACGGGAGTCGCCGCCTGGCGCGTGCTCGCCGGCACCAACGGCGCGTCGCTCGCGGCGCGCGCCACGATCCCGGTCAGTGGCTTCGAGAGCTCGGTGATGCTGCCCGCGAAGTACGCACGCGTGGAGGTCCAGGCGCTCGACTCGCACGGCCATCTGCTAGCGAGCTCGGCCCCGGTTGAGGTTGTGAGCTACGCCCACTCGCTGGCGAGCGCCAGCAGGCGTGGATGACCGTCAGTAGCCCGGTTTTGTCTGGTGCTTCTTCCCGCTCGTCGTTGTTTCGGTGGTGGGGGTGCTCGTCGTCTGCTTGGCGGTGGAGCTCGTGCCTTTGCCGCCGCATCCCGCCACCGCCACGCCGCTCATCAGGAGTGCCAGGCTCGTTAGCATGGCGGTCAGTGAAGACTTTCTCATCGGCCGGGCTCCAATCGTCGCTGAAGGGCTCGGGCGCTCACCCTACCAGGCGTCGGCGGGCCCGATCGCAGGAGCTTCGGCCGTCATGAGCGTCGAGACGACCGCGACTCCCGGCGTGACGAACACGCCTCCGGTCGAGGACCGGTCCAAGTCCGGCACGGCGTCGCGGTGGCTGCTGGTCGTGTGCTGCGTGGCGCAGTTCATGGTCATCCTCGACCTGAGCATCGTCAACGTCGCGCTGCCCTCGATCCAGTCGAGCCTCGGCTTCTCCTCGCCCGAACTGCAGTGGATCGTCGACGCCTACGCGATCACCTTCGCGGGCTTCCTGATGCTGGGCGGTCGCGTCGCCGACCACCTCGGCCAGCGCCGCACGTTTGTCGCGGCGCTGGTCTTGTTCGGCGTTGCCTCGCTCGTGGGCGGCGCCGCTCAGAGCCGCGAGATGCTGATCGGCGCGCGCGCGGTGCAGGGCCTCGGCGGCGCCTTCATGGCGGCCTGCTCGCTGGCGATCATCACGTCGTCGTTCGCCCCCGGCCCGAAGCTGCACCGCGCGATCGGGACGTGGGCGGCGATGAACGGGCTCGGCGGCGCGGCCGGCGTGCTGTTCGGGGGGATCATCACGCAGGAGCTCACGTGGCGCTGGGTCCTGTTGATCAACCCGCCGATCGCGATCGCGACCGCGGTCGTGGCTTACGCCGTCGTCAGCGAGCGTCGGCGGATCAAGGACGGCGCGAGCTTTGACCTGGCCGGCGCTGTGACCTTGACGATCGGGCAGATGGTGCTGGTGTTCGGCGTGGTGGAAGCTGGCCTGAAGGGCTGGGACACGCTCGCCGCGCTGGGGCCGATCATCGCCGGCGTGGCGCTGCTCGCGGTGTTCGGTGTGATCGAGGCGCGTCTTGCGTCCAACCCGCTGATCCCGTTCAAGGAGCTGACCAAGCCGCTGCGGGTCGCCAACAACATCGTGTTGCTGTTCAGCGCGTCGCTGTTCCCGATGTGGTTCGTGAGCTCTCTGTACCTGCAGCAGGTGCTGGGCCTGTCGCCGCTGCACACGGGGCTGATCTTCCTGCCGATGACGTTGATGATCATGGCGGTCGCCTCGCGCGCGGGCAAGCTGGTGAGCCACTTCGGTGTCCGCCCGGTGCTCGGCGGTGGCCTGGTCATGTTGACGGCCGGCATGCTGCTGCTCGCGAAAATCGGTTCCAGCGGCAGCCCGATCGTGTACATCCTGATCCCGGGCCTGCTCACCGCGGCGGGAATCGCGATGTCGATCGTGCCCTCGACGATCGCCGCCACCCAGGGCGCCAAGGAGGGGCAGGCAGGGCTCGCATCGGGCCTCGTCAACACCTCTCGACAGATCGGCGGTGGGCTCGGGCTGGCGGTTCTGGTGACGCTCGCAACCCAGCGCTCGAGCCACCTGATCGGCACCGGTCAGCAGGTGCCCGAGGCCCTCACCGACGGCTTCCGGCTCGCGTTCCTGATCGGCGCCGGACTGGCGGCGGCGGCGTGCCTGATGACGTTCACGTTGATGCCCAAGCCCGCGAGCGAGCTCGCGCCGGCGGCGCGACGCTTCGGCGTGGCGATCGGAGCCGTGCTCGCGGCCTTCGTCGTGGTGACGGTCGCCCTGGCGGGGTCTCACGGGCCGGCGATCGGCGCGTACAGCACCCGCGACACCTACAGCTACGTGACCGAGCCGACGCTGCACCCGCCCAAGATCCGCGTCGACAAGCAGACGCCGGCGGGCGGGCTCGCCCCCGGCTACATCCTCACGGCCAACTTCTTCGATCTCAACGAACCGCCGATCATCGGCCAGAGCGGGCCGCTGATCCTCGACAACAAGCTGCAGCCCGTCTGGTTCCAGCCGGTGCCCGAACGCGTCGCCGCCGCCAACCTCAGCCTCCAGAGCTATGAAGGTAAGCCTGCTTTGGCCTGGTGGCAGGGAGTCGTCACGAACACCGGTGCGACGGAGAGCGGCGAAGACGTGGTCGTCAACCAGCATTACCAGCCGGTGGCACGCCTGAAAGGCGCCGACGGCTGGGTCCTGACCCTGCACGCGCTGGCGATCGACGGCGATGACGCGTGGGTGACCGCGAACAAGAACATTCCCTTGGACCTGTCGCGCTACGGCGGCGCCTACAACGGCGCGCTGATCGACTCGGCTGTGCAGGAGTACAACATCAAGACCGGCAAGCTGCTTCGCACCTGGGACGCGCTCGAACACATCCCGCTGGGGGACTCCTACGCGACGCTTCCGACCAACGGCTTCCCGTGGGACGCCTACCACGTCAACGCGCTCGAACTGATCGGCAACGGCTCATTCCTCGTCTCGATGCGCAACACGTGGGGCGCCTACGCGGTCAACATCGACACCGGCAAGATCGAGTGGACGCTCGGCGGCAAGCACTCGAGCTACAGGTTCGGCCCCGGCGCGGCCTTTCAGTGGCAGCACGACGTCGCGCTCGGACCGAACTCGACGGTCACGATGTTCGACGACCACTGCTGCCAGTTGACCGGCGGTGGCACCTCGGTCAAAGCGACGGGACCCTCACGCGGGCTCGTGCTGAAGCTCGACCAGAGCACGCGTACCGCGACCCTGGTGGCCCAGTTCGGCGCGAGGGGCGGCTTCGAATCGGAATACATGGGCGACACCGAGCCGCTGCTTGGCGGCAAGGCGTTCATCGGATGGGGATCGGAACCGTACTTCTCGGAGTACAGCGCCTCCGGCCAGCTGCTGCTGGAAGGGGAGTTCCCGGGCCCCGACCTCAGCTATCGGGCGACGCTCAAGCCGTGGGTCGGCCTGCCGCTGACGCCGCCGGTGGCGGTGGCCCGTGCCGGCAGCCGCGGGACCACGGTGTACGCGAGCTGGAACGGCGCCACGCAGGTCGTCTCCTGGCGGGTCCTGGGCGGAGCTGGCGCGAGCCATATGGCCGTCGTCGCAACCGCCGCCAAGGCCGGTTTTGAGACGGCGATCGCGGTGCCGCAGAGCTACGCGAGCTTCGAGGTCCAGGCGTTGGACGCCGCCGGCAGGGTGATCGGAACTTCGCGGTCGCTGTCGGGTTCGACTCGATGATGATCCGCGTGACCGCGCCGCTTGTGGCACTGGCGATGGGCGTCGGGCTGTGCGCGTGCGGGACCGCGTCGCCGGCCGCGTCCTCCGCTTTCGAAGACACGTCGGCAAACAGCGCCGCGGCGAGCCCCGTGGCTGTCTCGCCACAGCCGGGCACGCCCGACGCGTCCCCGACCACCCAGATCAGCTTCCTCGGCCCGCAGGGCACGCACGTCGCCGAAGTGCACGTCGTGGGCTCGCACAGCGGCGCCCACGCCGGTGTGCTGCGTGCCTACTCGACCGGGACCGGCGAAAGCTTCCTGCCGGCCCGTCAGTTCAGCTCGGGCGAGCGTGTGAAGGTCAGTGCGCGAGTGAGCGCCGGGTCGGCGAGCTACACGGTCGCCACCAGCTTCACGGTCGCGCATCAGGCGAGCGTGAGCCAGAAAGAGTTCCCGCTGAACCCGGGCAACTCCAGCGAAGTCCAGCACTACAGCTCGGCGCCGGCGCTGACGCCGTCCTCGCTGCACATCACGACTCCTGCTCAGGGCGGCGCTGCCCCGGGAGATCTGCTGCTCGCGCCCTACCAGGGCGAGGGAACGCCAGGCCCGATGATCGCCGAACAGAACGGGAACCTCGTGTGGTTCCATCCGCTGCCCGCCGGCGAGCAGGCGACCAGCCTCAAACTCCAGCAGTACGAGGGCAAGAACGTCCTCACCTGGTGGCAGGGACGGATCCTCGAAGTCGGCTTCGGCCAGGGCGAAGACGTGATCTACAACACGGCCTACCAGAAGGTCGCAGGCGTCAGGGCGGGCAACGGCTACGACGCCGACCTACACGAATTCCGCCTGACCCCCGAAGGCACCGCCTGGATCGACGCGTTCGATCCGATCGACATGAACCTTGCCCCATACGGGGGCAGGGCGTCGGGCATCATCAACGACTCGATCGTGGAGGAGGTCGACGTCAAGACTGGCCTGGTGATGTGGGAGTGGCACGCGCTCGGGCACATCCCGATCAGCGAATCGCACAACGCGGCGCCGAAGGCCAACTACCCGTGGGACTACGTGCACATCAACTCCGTCGACCCGGGGGCGGCCGGCGACGTACTGCTGTCCTCCCGGAACACGTGGACGCTGTACGACGTGGACCTCGCCAGCGGAGCGGTGCGCTGGCGCGTCGGCGGCGATCACTCGAGCTTCAGGCTCGGCCCCGGGACCCACACCTACTGGCAGCACGACGCCGAATGGCAGCCGGGGGGGTTGATCTCGGTGTTCGACAACGGCTCGGACCCGCCGAAGGAGAAGCAGTCGCGCGGCCTGCTGCTCGACCCGAACGTGGGCGCGCGCACGGTCACGCTCGTCAAGCAGTACGTCAACCCGTCCAAGACGCTGCTGGCGAGCAGCCAGGGCAACCTGCTCAGCCTGCCCGGCGGCCACTGGTTGATGGGCTACGGCGGGCTGCCGAACTTCACCGAGTACGACGCCTCCGGTCACGTGTTGCTCGACGGCACGCTCGGCAAGAGCGTGCAGGACTTCAGGACCTACCTCACGCCGTGGAGCGGTCGGCCGACAACCGCCCCGGCGGTCGTGGCACGGTCGGGCGTGGGCGGCACGATCGCCGCGTCGATGAGCTGGAACGGGGCGAGCGAAGTGGCATCCTGGCGCGTGCTCGCGGGAGCATCGCCGAGCGCGCTGGTGGCCGCTGGCAGCGGCGCGCGGACAGGCTTTCAGACGACGATCGCGGTGCCCGCTGGCGGACCGTACGTGGCCGTGCAGGCGCTCAACGCGTCCGGCGCGGTGATCGGCACGTCGGCCACCGTCAAGGACTAGCGCCGCGCCCGAGCAGCGCTCGTCGGGTGCCGGCGTGTCGTGCCTGCCTTCGCTCAGAAGAACCTGGGTCTGACCGCCGAGCTCGGCGGTAGCTCCTGTTCGGGCACTTCCTGGACCACGCCACCGGCTTCGCGTTCGCTGCGTCGTTTGCGGCGTAGGGCGGCGGTGACGGCGGCGTGCCTGGCGGTCGAGAAGTAGTCGGCGAAGCCGCGCGCGTGCGCGCTGATGAGGCGCGGCGGCAGCGGCCCGCGGAGCTCCTGCTTGAAGGCCAGCTCGTATTCGTTGCGGAGGCTTTCCTCGAGCGGGCTTTGCCCGGCGCTGTTGTGCAGCTCCATGCGCCCACTCTGCGTGGTGTAGTCGTAGAGCTCGACTTCCTGCCCTTCCAAAAACGGCGTGATCCCTTCGTAGGGCCAGTTCGAGTAGGTCGCGAACTTGGCCTGCGGCGTGCGCATCGCGACGATGTGCAGCGGCGCGTCGGCGGCGTACGGCTCGATCGCGAACTCGGTGACGGTCTCATCGGTCGCGTGCAGCACGAACGGGCGGCCCGGCGCTTCCGGGTTGGCGAGGATGCCCGACAGGTCGAGCCGACCGGCGATGTGCGAGTAGTGCGGATCCTGGCGCCAGTGATCGGAGCCGGTGGCGATCGTCAAGAGCAGTGGCGCGACGTCGACGCTCGAGGTCAGCTGCGTACGCGTCGTTTCGGGTGCGCTCGTCAGCTGTCCGCGAAGATCCTTCACGAGCAGCGGCACGCGTAGGCCCTCCTCGTAGGCGCTCGCGCCCTTGCCTCGCAGCCCGTGCGAGGCGCCGTACTCGCCGTGGTCGGAGGTGAACACGATCACGGTGTTCGCGGCGACCTGAGGACGGCTTTCGAGCGTGCGCAGCACCTGGCCGATGTGCCGATCCACCTCGAGCTGGAGCTGGACATAGAGGTCCAGGAAGCCGAGCCACGTTTCGCTCGCTTCCGGGCCGCTGAAGGGCACGACCCCGAACGACGCCGCCGCGGTTTCCTGAAACGAGTGCTGCAGCCGTGGCTTGTGGCGCTCGATCAGCAGTTCCGGCGTCTCGAAGTTGGGCGGCAGCCGCGGAACGACGCGTGTCGCCGCAGCCTCGCTGGGCACGCGGTCGCTCCACTTGTACCACCAGGCGATGTCGTGGGGGTTCACGAACGAGACGGTCGTGCACCACGGCTCGGCCCCGCCCTCGTCGGCGAACCAGTCGGCGAAGCGTGTCGTGATGTGCGGATCCACCTTCCAGCCCTGGCCGGGAGCACCGTCGGGCGAAGGGAAGACGCCGCCATCGAAGCCGTAGCGCTCGAGCGCCTGTTCACCGCTGAGCTCGGTCCAGTGGTTGTCGCCGTGGGTGAGGTGCCACTTGCCCAGCCAGCGGGTGCTGTAGCCGTGCTCGCGCAGCATCGTTCCCCAGGTCGGAAAGCCGGGGTCAAGAGTGCTGCCGCCCGTGATCATGCAGCCCGTCTGATGCGTGTAGAGGCCGGTGAGCAGCGTGGAGCGCGCAGGAGAGCAGTCATTGGATGCGGTGTAGTGCCTGCCGAAGGAAACGGCGTCCTGGCGCAGGCTCCGGAGATTGGGGGGCAGGCCCATGCCGGACGGGTCGGGCGAGAACCACTGCGGGAAGCGCAGCTGATCGACCAGGATCACGAGGATGTTCGGTTTGTCCGACCTCGTCGGCCCGGTCGGCGCCACCGTGGGGCTTGGGCGCGTGCTGGGCGCCGGCGAGCCGCCATCGGGGTCCGCGGCAGCACCGATCGCGAGCCCCGCTCCCGCAAGCGCACCGCCGATCAGGGTGCCCTTCAGGAACGTGCGTCGGTCGACTCTCCTATGCTGCGATGCGTCAATGCGGTCCATGCGCGCTCTCATCCTAGGGCCTGCGATGGTTGTGGGGTTGGGGCTCGTGGCTCAGCCCGCCCTCGCTCGCCAGACCGCCCCTGCGTGCGCCCCGGCGACCCTCGACAACTCGGCGCTGCAGGGCGGCTCGGTGACCGTCTCGCCGCTGGCCGGCAGCCGCGACGCCTCGCCGCAGACGCAGATCAGCTTCCTCGGAGAGCCGGTCCGCGATCTCAGCGCGATCAGCGTCGTCGGCTCAAAGACGGGCGTTCACAGCGGCCGTCTGGTCCCGTACTCGCAAGGGGATGGCGCGAGCTTCCTGCCCTCGCGCGCGTTTGCGGAAGGCGAGCGCGTGAGCGTTCGGGCGCGGCTGCAGGCAGGGCACTCGGCGGCGAACCTGCTCGACGAATTCGTGATCGCGCACGAGGACCCGATCACGACCACGCCGAAGAGCACCCAGGCGGGCACGCCCTCCGAGATTCAGGGCTTTCACTCGCGAGCCGACCTGCAGCCGCCGGTGGTGACGGTGACCGCGCAATCACCGGCGGTGGCGCCCGGCGATCTGTTCCTCGCCCCATATGCCGGGCCGGGCCGGGCCGGGCCGATGATCCTCGAACCGAACGGGGGGCTGGTGTGGTTCAAGCCGCTGCCGCCCAACACCGCGGCGACCGATCTTCAGGTTCAGCAGTACGGCGGAAAACCCGTGCTCACGTGGTGGCAGGGAGACGTCACGGTCCACGGTTTCGGGCTCGGCGAAGGCGTGATCTCCGACGACACCTACACGGACATCGCGCACGTGCGCGCCGGCAACGGCCATCAGGTGGATCTGCACGAGTTCCAGCTCACCCCGCAGGGCACCGCGCTGGTCACGGCGTATGACCCGATCATGTGCAACCTGTCATCGGTCGGCGGGCCGAGCTACGCCGGCGTGACCGACAGCCTGTTCCAGGAGATCGACGTCGCGACCGGGCTGGTGATGTACGAATGGACGAGCATCGATCACGTTGCGCTCGCCGAATCCTACGAACCGGCGAGCCGCTCGAACACCGCCACGCCGTATGACTTCTTCCATCTCAACTCCGTCAATCCGGATCCTGACGGCAGCCTGATGATCTCCAGCCGCAACACGTGGACCGTGTACAAGCTCGACGGCCGCACCGGCCAGATCGTCTGGCGCCTCGGCGGGAAGCATTCGAGCTTCAAGATGGGGGCCGGCACGGGCACCGCGTGGCAGCACGATCCGCGCGAACTATCGAACGGGTCGATCAGCGTGTTCGACAATGGCTCCTCGCCAAAGGCGCACAATCAGTCGCGAGCGATCGTCGTCAGCCTCACCGACCCGCCGGGCACGGCGACGCTGGTCACGCGCCTCACGCACACCCCGCCGCTGCTGGCCGAAAGCCAGGGCGACGTGCAGGCGCTCGCCAACGGCGACTGGTTCGTCGGCTGGGGCCAGGAGCCGTTCTTCTCGGAGTTCGGTCCAGAAGGCCAGCTGCTTTTCGAAGCGCACCTCCCGGTGCACGACGAGTCCTATCGCGACTTCCGCTTCGCATGGACCGGCACGCCGGCGCACCCCCGGCGTTCGCCATCGAGGACGGGGGCGCAACCGGCACGACGGTGTACGCCAGCTGGAACGGCGCCACGCTCGTGAGCTCGTGGCGGCTGCTGGCGGGGGCCAGCGCCGCGAGCCTCACCACCGCCGCGCAGGTGCCTCGGGATGGTTTCGAGACAGCGATCCCAGTGCCGGCCGGGACCGTCGGCCCGTACGTCGCCGTGCAGGCGCTCGGCGCCGCCGGGGAAGTGCTGGGCACCTCTGCGGCGGCTGCGGAGGGGGGGCTCTAGCGACGGACGGAAGGGGGGAGATTCGAACTCCCGAGACGGGGGTTGCCCGCCTGCCGGTTTTCAAGACCGGTGCATTCAACCGCTCTGCCACCCTTCCGCGATCCATCAAGGCTATCGGTCTGCCCGGGGCCGCTCCAGATCGCGTGCAGCGTAGAGTGCGGGGGGTGTCCGGCGAGTGGTAGATATGCGCGCTGTCCTACTGGTTCGAGCGGGCGGTCGACGGCGCCCTGAGGCGACGGTCGACCGGGCGTGACCGGGGTGACGCGCGGCGGAACGCTGCAGCGGGACGACGGGCCCACGATTGCCTACGATGTCGCGGGGCACGGTCCTCTGGTCGTGTTCGTGCATGGCCTTACTTCCTTCCGGCAGGCTTGGGATCCGGTCACCACGCTGCTTGCCGAGGAGTTCACGTGCGTGCGGTTGGATCTACGTGGTCACGGGGCTTCCTCCCGCGCCTCGGAGTACTCGATGGTTTCGCTGGTCGGTGACGTGCGGGCCCTCGTCGAGGAGGTGGCGCTTGGGGAGCCCGCGATCGTCGGTCATTCCCTGGGTGCGAGCATCGCCGCCGTATACGCCGCGGCGCATGGTGCGCGTGCCGTCGTGTGCGTCGATGAGTCGCTGCGGTTCGGCAAGTTCGCCGGGCTCGTGCAGGCCCATGCCGAGGATTTGTGTAGCCAGCGCACGACGGAGGCCGTGCTGTCGATTGACCGTGCTCTGGGGCTCGAGCCCTACACGGGGGTCGAGGATATCGAGCGCAGGGTGCTTGCGTTTCCGCGCGAGGTCGTCCTCGGAATCTGGGACGCGCTGCTGAGCACCCCTCCAGAGCAGCTGACCGCGATTGCCGAGGCGATCCTGCCCCGTATCACTGCACCACTTCTATCGCTGCACGGCTCGTCGCCACCGCCGGACTACGCGGCCTGGCTTACGGGCCTCGCGCGCGGCGCGCGCGTCGAGATCTGGGACGGAACCGGCCACATGCTTCACCTCGTCAACCCGGACCAGTTTGTGGCACGCGTACGGCCGCTACTCGCGGACACAAGAGACGATCATCGAGTCATAGGCCCGTAGCGCGCGACTGGCTGATTCGCTGGCGAAACCTCTATTCGCGTCAAGTGTCAGGCGCTCTGCTGTGAAGGTCAACCGGGCCACAGTGCAGCTGCGTACGCGCGGGTGAGCTCTCTCTCGCCGGCTGCGTTGGTGTCGAGGGCTCGCTCGAGTGCTACGCCTGTGTTGATTGCCATGCCGAGCTTTGCTGCGGTCTCGGCGTTTTGGGGGGAGAGTCCGGGGTCTCGCTCTAGCAGAGTCTCGATGATGCTCGCGCGCAGCTCCACGTTGCGGGCTGTGAGTTGCTCGGCCAGCTCGGGATGGCGTGCGGCGTGGATCGTGAACTCGAGCATGGCCAGTGTCCAGCCGGGGTCTTCGTCTAGGAGCGTGCGATAGCGGCGCGCGGCGGACTCAGGGTCGCGTGATTGGGCGAGCACGGTGCGCCGCACGGCGACTTCCTCATCGAGTACGGCCAGGAATAGGCCCTCCTTGCCGTCGAAGTTCGCATACAGGGCGCCTCGGGTGTAGCCGGCGCTGGCGGCCAGGCTCTCCGCGGAGGCACGGTGAAAGCCGTGCTCGCGAAATGCCGATTTCGCCGCCTCGATCAGGCGCCGGCGGGTGTGGGCTTGAGACTCTCGACGGGTCGGATGACTTGACATACGTGTCGTATCTGAATATTCTGGCATACATAGTGTATCTGGATCTTTGGATTGGAGTCAGGTGAAGCCGAGCGAGACAATCAAGGTCATCCGGCGTGGGCGAGCAGAGGCAGCGGCGGGCGCTCGGACTCGCGCGGAGATCGACCGCCACCAGCATCAGCAGCTCGATGCGCTCCTGGCGCTCGCGAAAGAGCGGTGCCCGTTTCACGAGCGGCGACTCCCACGAGGGCTAGTCTCATCGGCTGCCACGCTGCAAGATCTGCCGGTGATGTACAAGCAGGATCTCGCGGAGTCCTTCGATCTCCTCACGACCGACGGCCGGTTGACGACGTCGGCAATCGCACACCACTTGCAGAGCGTGAGCGGGCCCGATCCGTTGCTGCTCGACGAGTACCGAGTGCTTGCATCGGGCGGTACGTCGGGGATCGCGACGTATGTCCCCTTCGACCGCGTCTCATGGCAGCGGGTGCTCGGAGCCTACGTCTGGATCGCCTCCACCTACGGGTTCGGGCCGCGGCTGCTGCCGCGTAGGCGAATAGCGCAGATCACCGCGGGCGGTGCCGTGCACATGACCAACCGGATGGCTACCTCCGGCCGCTCGCCGGCCTATACAGTGCTGCGGCTGGACGTGATCACACCCGTCTCAGAGCTCGCACCCGCTCTGGAGAGCTTCCGTCCAGATTTCCTCTCTGGCTATCCGAGCGTTATCGCTGCCCTCGCTGAGGAGCAGCGGGCCGGGCGTCTGGATATCTCCCCGAAATGGGTCTCCTGCACCTCCGAGCAGTTCGTACCAAGCGCCCGCGCCTCGATCCGCGACGCATGGGGCATCGAGCCCTTCGATACCTATGCCACGACCGAGACCGGCGGGGTTCTCGCGTTTGAGTGCCCCGCCCACGAAGGCCTGCACATTCGCGAAACGACCTGCATCGCGGAAGCAGTCGACTACAACGGGGAACCGGTCGCCGACGGGGAGCCCGCCAACGGCCTACTCGTCACGAGCTGGCTGAACCGCACGCTGCCGCTGATCCGCTACCGCCTCGAGGACGAGATGACTCTCACGAGCGAGCCATGCCGCTGCGGGCTGGAGAGCAAGCGCATCGTCAAGCTCAGCGGACGCGCAGAGGACACGATTCGTCTCGCCGGCGCCGACGGCAGAGAGATTCTCGTTCATCCGAACAACTTCGAGGAGACGATCGAGGAGCGCCCGGAGATCGCCCGCTACCAAGTGCTACAACGAGCCGACTCCATCACCGTCTCAGCCGTCGCGCGAGACCCTCACTCGACAGAGTGGACCACACAGCTCGCCTCTGAAATCCGAACACGACTGCGCACACTTGGAGCCGAGCCACCACCAATCCACGTCAACCTCGTCAGCGACCTAGAACGACCGGCCACGAACGGCGCGAAGCTCAAGATCATCCGCTCCGACCTGAGCACCTAGATCCGGCCAACAACGATCCGTCGCCTCCGGGCGCCTGGCGCGGCGTGCCGAGGGGCGCAGCCGCTTCAGCTTCCCTAGTGCCGATGACGGCAACGACGAGAGCCTAGCGCCCGTCAGGCCGCCATCCGATGCCCCGGCTGAAACCCTCAACCAACCCCGCCCGACTCGCGCCAAATCCGCGCCAGTCCGAGCGCGGATCATGCCGGCGGCGCCCCACACCCGCAGCCGCCAACCCGCCGAATCCCGCGCAACGGTGCGGAAAACGGCTCAGGAAAGCCAAGAATCCGGGCGCTGGCAAAAGGCGCGACTTTTCGGCCGGTGGGTTTTCAAGACCGGTGCATTCAACCGCTCTGCCACCCTTCCAGGAGAGTCCGAAGGCTAGTAGATCGACTGCGGTCCGCTGCGAAGCGACGCCGGTGGATCGGTGTCAGCTCGACAGCAGTGCGTCGTTGGCTCGACGCTCGGCCGCGACGCGATCGATGCGCTCGCCGACCGCTGGCATGCGCTCACGAAGTTCGCGCATGAAGTGAGCGGTCAGCACGATCCCGCAGATATCCGAGCTCGCCACCACCGATGCGGAGCGTGGACGCCCATCGTCAAGCACCGCGAGCTCGCCGAAGCAGTCACCGGGCCCAAGGGTGTTGATCAGCACGCCGGCGCGCGTGACGTCGGCGTGACCTTGCTCGAGCATCACGAACTCGTAGCCGCGGTCTCCCTCGCGCATGATCACCTCTCCGGCCACGGCCGTGAGCTCGTCCGCCAGGTCAACCAGCTGGCGTCGCGCTCCGATCGGCAGGTCGCGGAGGATGTCGATCTGTCCAAGACGCTCGGCGCCATCCCGTCCAAGTCGCTTCCGCTGCATGGGCGAGAAGTGTAAGCGCTCCGCCGCGCCCCACGCCGGCACCCTGCAGCCTCTAAACTGCCATGCCGACCTCAGGGAGAGGTGGCCGAGTGGCTGAAGGCACTCGCCTGCTAAGCGAGTATGGGGATCAAACTCCATCGCGGGTTCGAATCCCGCCCTCTCCGTCCTATCGCCGGATAGCTCCCGGCTCTCTCGAAAGGCGACCATGGGAATCGCAGACCGACTGAACGAGCTCAAGTCGAAGGCCGTGGATGCGACGGTCGAGCACAGCGACAAGATCCAGGAGGCGGTCGAGAAGGTCGCGAGCACGGCCAACGAGCGCACGGGTGGCAAGTACCACGAGCGGATCGAGCAGGCCGGTGCGAAGGCGGGCAGCCTGCTCGACAGCCTCAAGGGCGCGCCGGGCGACGCGCCTCCAGGCGATGGGCCCCAAGGCGACGCGCCAGCAGGCGACGCCTCGCCCGCAGACGCAGCGGGCGGCGCGCCTTCGGGACGGAGCACGACCGCCTCTTAGCCGCAGAACACGGCTTTGTAACGGGAAGAACACAGCTCTCTAACCCGCACGCGGGGAGTTTGTGTCTAAATACGGCCCGTGTCTCTACGTGTCGACTTATTGGCGGCCAGCGAGTAGCATCTGCCCATGGGGAGGCCGCGCTCTGGGGAGGGCCAGGAGCCGGCGTGCCGGCTTGCGCGGCGCGTCGGGCTGCTGCTCGCGACGCTGGCGCTCGCGGCTACGCTCGTACCCGGCGCAGTCGCTGCAAGCGCGGCCACTACGGGGCAGAGCATGTACAACACGAGCCGTGCGTGCGGCGTGCCGCCCCCCGGCGCGGCCGCCTGCACGGCGCGGCGGCTGGAGTCGGTCGCGCGCGCGGCCACGCCGTTTGCGAGCCCTGACGGCGCTCAGTACCTGACCCCGCAGGCCCTGCACTCCGCCTACTCGCTGCCCACCGAAACGCAGGCCTCCTCCGCGCAGACGGTCGCGGTGATAGATGCCTTTGACGATCCGACTGCCGAAGCGGATCTGGGCGTGTACGACGAAAAGTTCGGCCTGCCGGCGTGCACGAGCGCAAATGGCTGTTTTCGCAAGCTCAACGAGCACGGGCAGACAAGCCCGCTGCCGCCGGTCGAAGGTGAATGGGCGAGCGAGATATCGATCGACGTGCAGATGGCCCACGCGATCTGCCAGAACTGCCACGTGCTGCTGGTGGAGGCCAGCAGCGAAGAATTCTCCGACCTCGGCGCGGCGGTGAACGCCGCGGTCAAAGCGGGTGCGACCGAGGTCAGCAACTCCTACGGTGGACCCGAGGAACCAGCGCTCGCGAGCCTGTTCTCCGAACTCAACAGCAGCTACTACGAGCACGCCGGCGTCGTCATCACGGCGAGCTCAGGCGATTGCGGCTATCTCAACGAAGGCTGCGGCGGGAGGCTGGCCGCCGCCGACTTCCCTGCCTCCTCCCCGGATGTGGTTGCCGTCGGAGGGACGAGCTCTCATCAAGCGAAAAGAAGTCTGGGGCAGCAGCGTCTGGGAGGGTGCGGGCAGCGGCTGCAGCAAGATCTTCGCCGCCCCGTCGTGGCAGAGCGCGCTTGCGGAATTCGCGAGCACCGGTTGCGGCGCAGAACGTTCCGTCGCCGACGTGGCGGCGATCGCGAACCCGAGCACCGGCGTGGAGATCTACGACAGCACCCCCGAATGCCCCGGCGCGCCGACGGGCTGGGGTGTGTGGGGAGGCACATCGGTCGCTTCGCCGATCATCGCCGCCGAGTTCGCGCTCGCGGGCGGATCGCACGGCGTCGCCTTCCCGGCCGCCACGCTCTACTCGCACCTCGGCGACAGCGAAGACCTCTACGACGTGGTGTCGGGGGGAAACGGAGCTTGCGGCGCGAGCGTCTCCTGCCAGGGAGCTGTGGGATACGACGGTCCGACCGGGGTCGGCAGCCCGATCGGCCTCGGCGCCTTCGCGTCCGTGGGCAGCCCGGTGAGCACGGCCGCGCCGCTGATCGCGGGGATCGCCGAAACCGGCCAGACGCTGACCGAGACGCCGGGCAGTTGGACCAACAGCCCGACCACGACGAGCACGCAGTGGCAGCGGTGCAACGCCTCCGGCACAGGCTGCGCGGCGATCGCGGAAGCCACGGGCCTCAAATACGCGCTGACGAGCGGCGACGTCGGCTCGACGATCCGCGTGCGGGAAACAGCCCAGAACGCCGATGGCGCCGGTACCGAAGAATCGCTGCCGACGGGCGTGGTCGCCGCCAACGTGCCGAAGCTCGAAGGCTTCACGCCCACCTCCGGCATCACCGGCAGCACGGTGACGATTACCGGCGGGGGGCTGGGTGCAGTGAGCGCCGTCTCCCTCGGCGGGCTCGCCGCGCAGTTCAAAGTCGTTTCCGCATCCAAGATCGAAGCGGTCGTGCCCGCCGGCGCCAAGTCCGGCAAGCTGTCAGTGACGACGCCCACCGGCAGCCTGCAGAGCAAGGGCAAGTTCACAGCGACGCTGTCGGTGACCGCGTTCACGCCGCAGAGCGGCGGTCCCGGAACCACGGTCACGATCAAGGGCGTCGGCTTTCAGAGCAACTCGACGGTGAGCTTCGGCGGTGTGCCCGCGACCGCCGTCTCCGGCTCGGGCAAGAAGCTCAAGGTGACCGTGCCCGCCGGTGCCCAGGCCGGGCCGATCGCCGTTACGAACTCCTCGGCGCCGGTCGGCACCGTGTTCAGCGCCGGCAGCTTCACGCCGTAGCGCGAGCTGCGCGAAGCTACAGCGTGTCGCCGCCGGCGGTGACCGCGAAGACGATGTGCCGGCGGGCAAGGCTGAGGTAGGCGTGCAGCTCGATCGGACCGCCGTCGAGCGGCGCGACGGTCACGTCGGTGAGCGTGATGAAGTCCCGCTCGGAGGCGTTCAGCACGTCGGAGACGCGGCTGCGGTAGCCGTCGCGGGCGAGCGTGAGCATGCCCTCGATGCGGTGGCGCTCGGTCTCGATCCTGATGCGCTCGGTGCGCTGATCGAACCCCGGAGGGTCACCCTCGCCTGCGCGCTCGTCGGTGCTCATGCGCTCATTATCGATGCTCAGCGGCTCACGGTGTAGCTGCGCGTGAAAGTGCGTCCGCAGGCCGGTGGGTCCGGCGGCGATGATCGTGACGCGCGCCGTCATCTGCCGCTGCGCGCCGAGCTGGCTGCGCAGGCGGCGCAGCGCCTGCGGCCCGACGCGCAGGCGCACGTGGCCTGCGACCGCAGCCGGCAGACCGCGGGCGACCGCGAGCAGGGCAGCCGCGCGGCGCTTGCCGCGCGCCGACAGCGTCGCCGTGACGAGGATCCTGCAGCCGCGCTTGCAGCTCACCCGCAGCGCGAGCGCGCGCCGGGCGAGCACGCCGGCGGGGCGCGGCAGGCTGACTTCGAGCACCGGCGCGACGTTCAGCGGCGGCGGCCAGCTGCCGGGCGCGAGACAGCCGGCGGCGGCCGGAGAGACCAGGTCGAAGCGCTCGACGCGGTTGTTGTTGGTGTCGGCGACGTACACCTCGCCGCTGCAGTCGACGGCGATGGCGCTCGGCTGGGAGAACTCACCCGGCGCCGTGCCGCGCAATCCCCACTTCGCCAGCAAGCGCCCGTCGGCTTCGAACACCTGGACGCGGTTGTTTTCGCTGTCGACCACGTATACGCGTCCGGCCGCGTCGACGGCGATGCCGGTCGGCGCGCGAAAGTGTCCGGCCGCGGTCCCGCTCGAGCCCCATTCGTCGACCACGCCACCGCTGGGTGAGAGCTCGACGACGCGATCGTTGCCGGTGTCGGCGACGTACACCTCTCCCGACGGCGCGACCGCGACGGCGTCGGGATGGTTGAACGCGCCGGGAGCGCTGCCGGCGGCGCCGTCGCCTAGGCCGGCGCCCCACTTCGCCTGCAGCGCGCCTTCCGGGCCGTACACGAGCACGCGGTTGTGGCCGGCGTCGGCCACATAGATGAGGCCCGTCGCGGCGGCCACCGCGACCGAGCCGGCCGCCGCCAGCTGCGCGCCGCCGAGATCGGCGGGGCCGCCGAGTTCGCCGAGGAACGTGCCGTCGCCCCACAGGTGCACGAGCCGCGCGTTGCCGGCGTCGGCGACGTAGACGGACCCGCGCGGGTCGATGCCGATGCCGCTCGGCGACAGGAACCCGGCTGCGTGGCCGCCCGCGAGCGTCCACTGCGTCAGGTCGCTGTCGCTGCCCGGCGCGAACGCCTCGATGCGCTGATCGACGGTGTCGGAGACGAGCAGGCCGCCGCTTGGGTCGACCGCGAGCCCGCGCGGCGCCGTGAGCTCACCCGGCCCGCGCGCCGGCGCGCCGAGCGTGCGCAGGTAGTTGCCGACGGGGTCGAACACCTCGATGCGCTCGTTGGCGGTGTCCGCCACGTAGGTGTCGCCCGCCGGATCGCTTGCGAGCGCGCGCGGGAAGTCCAGCTGGCCGGGTTTGGCGCCGACGCCGCCCCAGGCGCCGGCGAACGTCAACTGCGGGCTGAGCTTGACGACGCGGTCGTTGCTGTCGTCTGCGACGTAGACGTTGCCCGCGGCGTCGAGCGCGACGCCGTAGGGAAACCCGAAGTCTCCGGGGCCCTCGCCCGCCGAGCCGGCCTGCGCTTCAAACGCGCCTTCGGGACTGAATTTCTCGATGCGGTGGTTGTCGTCGTCGGAGACGATCACCTCGCTTTCGTTGGCGGCCACGCCGCGCGGATAGGAGAACTGGCCGGCGCCGCTTCCGTAGCTCCCCCATGCGATCGGTTCACCGCCTTCGAGGTTGAAGCGCTCGACGCGGTCGTTGCCGGAGTCGGCGACGTACACGTGCTTGCCCGACACGGCGATGCCGCCGCCGGGGGGCTGCGAGGGGTTCTGTGAGGAGCCGAACTCGAAGTCGCCGAGCGCGCTGCCGCGCTTACCCCACGCCGTGATGAATTCGCCGTCCGGGGGTGAACTTCTCGATCCGGTCGTGGCTTGAGTCGACGACGTAGACGTCCCCCGCCGCGTCGGTGGCGAGCCCGCCGATCGGACCGAACTGGCCCGGGCCCGCGCCGTAGGAGCCCCACGCGGTCTCGAACGCACCGGCGGCGGTGAACTTCTGCACGACATAGCTCAGCTGGTCGGCCACGTATACGTTGCCGGTCGTGTCGACGGCCACCGCCTCGGGAAAGCGCAGCAGGCCTTCGGCGCGCGCTCCGATCATCTGCACAGCCGCGTACGGACACGGCGCGGTGCCGGAGCCCGGGCAGGATTCGACGGGTGCCGCGTCGGCGCCGCGTGGCGCAGCTGCGAGCGCGACCAGGGCGACTGCCAGCGCGGCCGCGATCAGCGCGACGGCCGCGCGCCGCGACATGCGCTGCACGGTCGCGGGGCTGCGGGCAGCGACGGGCGTCATTGCCGAGTCAAAACACGGCGTGCGCGCGAGAGGATTGGTGCACTGCCTACAAAACGCGCTCGGGCGCGCGTGCGGGCAGGCCCGCGCGGGTGCTCGGCAGCGCGACCACGCGACCGCTGGCGCTCGGGTGGTTGCGCTCCTCGCGGACGATGTAGAGCGGCCGGTGCTTGACCTCGTCGTAGATGCGCCCGACGTACTCGCCGATCACGCCGAGCGCGATCAGCTGGATGCCGCCGAGCAGCAGGATCGCGATCGTGATCGAGCCGAAGCCGGGCAGGTAGGAGCCGGCGATGTGCAGCCCGATGACGACGGGGATCGCGATGAATGCGACGCCCGCGGAGAGCATGCCCACGTAGGTCGCCAGCTGCAGCGGCAGGTGCGAGAACGACGCGATCGCGTCGAGCGAGAAGCGCAGCATCTTGCGCAGCGTGTACTTGGTCTCGCCGGCGTGGCGAGCGTCGCGCTGGTAGGAGACAGCGGTCTGCGTGAAGCCGACCCACACGGTCATCCCGCGCAGGAAGCGCGAGCGCTCGGTCATCGCCAGCAGCGCGTTCAGCGCGCGGCGGTCGAGCAGGCGAAAGTCGCCCGAGTTCGGCTCGAGGTCGACCTGCGCGAGCTTGTCGAACAGCTTGTAGAACCACGATGCGGTGGCGAGCTTGAAGGCGGTCTCGCCCTCGCGCTGCTTGCGCACCGCGTAGACGACGTCGGAGCCCTGGCTCCACTGGGCGATCATGTCGGGGATCAGCTCCGGCGGATCCTGCAGGTCGGCGTCGATCATCGCGACGACGTCGCCGACGGCGTGCTCGAGCCCCGCGGTCAGCGCGGCCTGATGGCCGAAGTTGCGCGACAGGTGGATCACGCGCACGCGTGGGTCGGCTGCGGCGAGCTGGTCGAGCAGCTCGGGCGTGCGGTCGGAGCTGCCGTCGTTGACGAGCACCAGCTCGAACTCGTAGTCGGCGACCGCGGCGCATGCGCGCGCGACGAACTCCTCGACCAGCTCCTCCTCGTCGTAGACAGGTGCGACTACGCTGAGCAGGGCGGGGGTGCGAAGTGGTGTCTCGGACATGTCGTTGCCCTCAGTGTGAGGCCGTTGGGCGATAGCGGCTTTGATGTTCGACGAACGGCCTAAGCCGGTGCTCAATTTATCGTTCATCCTGTCTATGGATGCCCACGGAGCCAGCTGACATGCACGAGCCACCTAGCAGCGTAGCGCGACGGCGCGATCGGTTGAACGCGCCGGTGCTCGTGCAGTTCGTCAAGTTCGGCATCGTCGGCGTGTCGAACACGCTGCTGACGCTGGTCGTGTACACGGTGCTGTTGAAGGTGTTCGGCGTCTGGTACCTGGCGGCGTCGGCGATCGGCTTCATCGCGGGCGCGACCAACGGGTTCCTGCTCAATCGTCGCTGGACGTTTCGCGATCACGTCGGCGACGCGTTCACGCCGGTTCGCTGGGGGGTCGTCCAGGGCGCGGGCTGGCGATCGACGAGCTGCTGCTGTACGTGTTCGTCCACGACGCGAAGCTCGACAAGCTGCTCGCGCAGGTGTGCGCGACGGCGGTCGTCACCGTCACGACGTTCTTCGTCAACCGCGCGTGGACGTTCCGCGTGCACACGCCTGTCGCGATCGCCGACGGCGAGACCTAGCGTCTCGCTAACGGAACACGGCGAGCAGCGAGAGGCCCGCGGGGATGCGCCCGCCGCGGCGCGATCAGCGCCGCCTCGAGCGCGAGCGGGCGCTCGAGCAGCCAGTTGACCGGCTCCGGCGGTATCCACAGGTCGAGGCTCGACTCGGTCGTCTTGGCCCGGTTGACGCGGTCGAGCACGCGCAGCAGGATCGCGACCGGCAGCAGCAGCGAGTTGAAGTAGGTGGTGCGCACCTGGTTCCAGCCGGCCTGCTCGGCGACGCGTTGCAGCGAGCGCCGGGTGTAGCGGCGGTGGTGGTGGTTGATCTCGTCGTGGCCGCTCCACAGCCACTGGTACGCGGGCACCGTCACGAGCAGCGCGCCACCCGGGGCGACCGTGCGGCGCAGCTCGCGCAGCGCGCCGAGGTCGTCCTCGAGGTGCTCGATCACGTCGAGGCTGACGGCCAGGTCGAAGCTGTCGTCGGGGAACGGCATCTCCAGCACCGAGCCCGCGACGACCTCGCCGGCGTCGCGCTCGCGCGCGAGCTCGACGCTCGTCTCCGACAGCTCGATACCCGTGACGGTGCCGAGATCTGCGAGCTCGACCATGTTGCGCCCGCTGCCGCAGCCGGCGTCGAGGATGCGCGCGCGGGCCGGCAGCCCCAGTCCGGCGATCACGCCGTCGAGCACCGTCCGTCGCCCTCGATACCACCAGTGGCGGTCCTCCGCCTGATGCGTTTGCCGCTCGTAGTCTCTATCCATCCGCGGGCATCTTTTCCTAAACGGGATCGGTGCGCGCCGCGCCTGCGAGGCGTTCCCCGCTCACGGGGTCCTCGCGAGCTCGCGTATCGAGTATTCGATCCTGTCGCCCTGGCCCCGCCAGACCGCCACCGCACGGTTGCTGTCGGGGTCGAACGCGGCGCCGAGGTCGCCCGCCGTGGCGGGCGCTGCCACCAGTTCCGGTGCACCGAACGCGGTGCGCTGATCGGCGGCGTCGAAGCCCACCGCAGCAAAGATCGACTCCTGGTCGAGGTCCGCGGGCCCGCCGGTGCTCGGCGGCGGCTGCGTCCACAGCACCAGCGCGTCGGCGGCCGGTCCCGCCGCCAGACACTGGAGCAGCACGTCCGCGCCCGGCGCGGCGATCGTGCCCGTGTCTCCCACTCCGCTCTTGTACACGGAGGCCGTGCGCACGACCCAGTGCCCGGCGCTCGCGCCGGCCCAGGCGAGCATCACGCTCTCGGAGCTGAGGCGCACGAGGCTCGGAGACGCGGTCGGTGCGCTCAGCTCGTCGGGATCTGAGAAGCGTTCGAGTAGCTGTGCGGCGTGGAAGCGCACGCCGTTTCCGGAGCGGTCGATGTACACGCTCGTCCGGTCTCCATGCTGCTCGCTCCAGGCGACGATCGCGCGGCGATCGTCGCTGAGCAGCGCCGCCACGTGCACACGTTCGCCAACGCGAGCGAGGCGTTGAAGCGGCCGCGCGGGGCCGCCCGCGGGTAGCAGGCGCGCGTAGATCGCCCCGCGCTGAACCCACACGGCGAGCACTTCGCTGCGGTAGTCCATCGCCAGGGTGAGCTCCCGTACAGAGGCGGACCCCGCGGATCGCACCGAGGTCTGGCGGCCGAAGTGGTTTGCGTAGAAGCGCTCGACGTGCACGTCGAAGCCGCCGCTCGTCCTGGATGCGAGCGCGACGTCGCCAAGGTAGGCCCTGGCCAGCGCAATCGGCGCCGTCGACGTGCCCGCCGGCTCGAGCGTGGCGAAAGGCCCGCCGACGGCGCCCTGCACGAGCAGCCCGGCCGTCGCGCCGGCGGGCGTCGCGCCGGCGATCACGATCTGCCCGTGGGGAGCGCCTGACGCCAGCAGTGGCGCGCGCGGCCCGAGCAGCCGGCCGGCGGCTCCGCGCACGCTCGCCGACACGCCGGGCACGTCGCCGGGGCCGATGCCTGCCACGCGTGCGCCTTCGCCGCCGACACAGCCCGCCGCGGCGCTCCACACGACCGCCCCCGCGCCGGTCGCGTCGCTGGGGCTGTCGCTCGGGAACACCACCTGTGGCGCTCCGCGGGCCGGGCACGGACTGAGCGCCGCGGGAGCCGACCACGGCGTGGCGCTCGCCGCTACCGCCGCCGCCAGTGCCGCGAGATTCAAGAAGCGAGCGCCGAGCGCAAAAAGCCGGCGGTGCGTTGCCAGGAGGGCTCGGCGTGCTCGATGTCGTAGGTGCCGAGGCGGTTGGTGTCGTTGAAGAACGCGTGGCCGGCGCCGTCGTAGTACTCGAAGGTGGCCTGCACCCCGGCGTCCGTCAGCTCGGATTCGAGCTTCCTGGCGTCCTCGAGCGGCACGAATTCGTCGGCGGTGCCGAAGTGGCCGAGCACGGGGCCTTTGATCTTGGAGAAGTCCGGCTTGCCGTGGGGCATGACGTAGTAGTAGCTCACCGCGGCAGCGATGTTCGGGCAGCTTGCGGCCGCCCAGATCGTGAGCCCGCCGCCGAGGCAGAAGCCGACCGCGCCCACCCCGGGGCCCTCGACGCCCGGCTGCGAGGCGAGGTAGTCGGCGGCGCCGCACATGTCCTTCTCGACCTGCTCCATCGACATCGCCATCATCTTCTGTTCGGCCTCGCTCGGCTGGGCGGTCGTCTCCCCTCGATACAGATCCGGTGCCAGCGCGTAGAAGCCTTCCGCCGCAAAGCGATCGCATACCGAGCGGATGTGCTCGTCCAGGCCCCACCACTCCTGCAGCACGATCACGGCCGGTCCCTGCTCGCCGGCAGGGACGGCCAGATAGCCGGGTGCGCTTCCGTCGCTGGTGGAGAACTCGATATCGGGCATGCGTGGCTCCTTGGGTCCGTGACGGTCGATGGCGCCAGGATATGGTGTCGCCGACAGCCGCAGTGCCATTCCTCATGGGGACAACGAAAGGCAACGCCAATGGACGCCGTAAACCACCAGTTCCGACTCGCAGCGCGTCCAGTCGGTCTGCCCAAGCCGACTGACTGGTCATACGCGCACGAGCCGGTGGCGCAGCCCGGCGACGGCGAGGTCCTCGTGAAGCTCGCTTACGTGTCGCTGGACCCTGCGATGCGCGGCTGGATGAACGACGGACGCTCGTATATCCCGCCGGTCGGCATCGGCGAGGTGATGCGCGCGTTCGCGGTCGGCGAGGTGCTCGCCTCCAACGACCCCGACGTGGCCGCCGGAGAGCACGTGGGTGGCCTGCTGGGCGTGCAGGAGTACGCGGTGGCCAACGGCAAAGGCGTGTTCAAGGTCGACCCGAGCCTGGCGCCGCTGCCGGTGTATCTCGGCGCGCTGGGCATGCCGGGCGTGACGGCCTACTTCGGGCTGCTCGACATCGGTCGACCGCAGCCGGGCGAGACGGTGCTCGTGTCTGGCGCCGCCGGCGCGGTCGGCGGCCTCGTCGGGCAGATCGCCAAATTGAAGGGGGCTCGCACGGTCGGCATCGCGGGTGGCCCGGAGAAGTGCGGGCACCTGCGCGATGACCTCGGCTTCGATGCGACGATCGACTACAAGTCAGAGGATCTCGATGCGGCGCTCAGCGCGACCTGTCCCAACGGCATCGATGTCTACTTCGACAACGTCGGCGGTGAGATTCTCGATGCGGCGCTCGCGCATCTCGCGCGCCACGCTCGCGTGGTGATCTGCGGCGCGATCTCCCAGTACAACAACACCGAACCGGTGCGCGGGCCGTCCAACTACCTCTCGCTGCTGGTCAACAACGCGACGATGACGGGCTTCGTGATGTCCGACTACCTCGATCGCTACGCCGAGGCGGTGGGCGAGATGGCCGGCTGGCTCGCGTCCGGGCAGCTCGTCTCGCGCGACGACATCGCGGAGGGCCTCGAGAGCTTTCCCGAGGTGCTGCTGCGTCTGTTCAGCGGCGAGAACACCGGCAAGCTCGTGCTCCAGGTGTAGGCAGCGAGGCTCAGCGCGCGAGCGAGAGCACGTGTGCGCTCGCCGGGTCGATGCGACCGTCGAGCAGGTCGAGGTAGGCGGTTTCGAGCGCGTCGGGTCCGCGACCGTGGGCGATCTTCAGCCAGCCGCCGGTCCACTGCACGTACGGCAACCAAGCGGCGGCCATGCGTCGCTCGAGCTCCGCGGCGCCCCAGTCGGTGGATCTCTTGGAGACACGATCGGGGGCGAAGAAGAAGGTCGGTCGCGGACCCGGTAGCCCCTCGGGCACCGCCCCCATGCGATCGTGATGCGTCGCGCCGACGACCGCTGAGTGGGCGAGCTGCTCGCGGTAGTGGGCGTGCACGCTGCTGCGCAGCTGAGCGTCGCCGGCCATGTCGACGTACACGGCGCGACCGTCCGGAAGCGACTCGAGCTCGTCGTAGGCGATGACGTGGTCATAGACGTCGAGTGCGCGCGTGAACTCGGCACTCCGCGCCGAGGTCAGGCCGACGACGTCGACGCCGCCGCGCTGCGCCAGCAGGAACGCGAGTGCGCTCGCGGTCTTGCTCGAGGCGCTCGACAGCACGACGGTGTCTGCGGCGAAGAAGCCCGCGTCCTGGAGGAAGTCGTCGATCAGATAGGAGGTGAGGAACAGCGGACGCAACAGCATCTGCTGGTCCTCGTACACGGCGTCGTGCATCGGATCGCCCTCGACGCGGGCATACCGGTTGTACGCCGCCGGCAGTTGTGCGCGGTGCGCCGCCCCGTCGATGAAGCCATGGGCGCTGACTCGCGAAGGCGTCACGAGCAGCTCGCTCGACGGCGGTAGATAGCCGTAGACGCGGGTGCCGGGCTCGAGCTCGGCGACGGCGCTTTCGAGTACCTCCGCGAACCCCCACACGGGCATGCGTCCCCAGCCGTCCTCGGCTGGGAAGAAGCTCCAGTAGGACATCGCCTCGCCGAACGTCGCGTAGGTGATGTTGTTGGAGGTGAGGCCGAAGGCCTCGATGCGCAGCAGCGCCTGTCCGTCGCCGGGCTCGGGCGCCGGCTCGTCATCGAAGCGGCAACGGTGCAGGTCGTCCTTGGCGAGCAGGAAGTCCATTCGAGCTCACTCGTCTCGCGCCGGAGTTGGCCAGCGCCGCAGCCACCACGTCGTGGGTCCCCCAGGCAGCACGATCTCGGTTGCCTCATCGAACCCTCGACCTCGGTAGAAGCGACGGTTCTCCGCCGTCGAGGTCTCCAGACAGCACGCGATGCCGAGTCGGTCGGCCTGCGCGAGGATCGGCGCCATGACAGCACTGGCCAGGCCCTCGCGTCGCCGTCCGGGGGAGGTGGCCAGCACCCCGAGATACCAGTTGGAGTCGTTGGAGTCCGCCGCGGCGACGGCGTCGTTGTATCGAGCCAGGCGCTTGAAGCTGTCCTCGCCGGCGGTTGCGCGATAGCGCGACCAGACGCTCCGCGAGTTGCCCTCGCCGTGGGTGTCGCTCGTGCCCGGTGAATCCCACATCGCGACCGCCGCCAGGTCGTCGCTGACCCAGACGTTCCGGCGGGCGACCCTGAGATCGAACAGCGCCCCCGCGAAATGAGCGGCGAGGTGCTCATAGTCCTCGCCGAGGATGAACGCCCATGCAGGGTCCTGCGCGAAAGCTGCCACCACCGTCGCCACCACCCCGGAGCGCTCCTCCGGCTCTGCCTGGCGAATCGTCAACTGCGCCGAGGGCACGCCAGCCCCGGTCACTCGATCTGAAACGGCTGGGCGCCGAGCTCGACGAGATCTCCACTGTGCAGCGCGGCGCGGCCCACGCGCTCGCCATTGACGGCAGTCCCGTTGGTCGAGGCGAGGTCCTGGACGACCCAGACGCCGTCGCGGAACGTCAGCTGCGCGTGCCGGCGCGAGACGCTTGGATCTGCGACGACGACATCGCATGCGGGATGGCGCCCGATCAGTAGCCGGTCGGCGTCGGTGCGGTCCAGCACCAGCAGCATCGGCAGCTTCGACGCCACACCGAATCCGGCGGCGGCACGCATGCTGGTCAGGAGACTGTGCCACGCGCGTCGGCCCGCGTCGAGCGGTCGCGATCTGGCGCGGCGAAGTGTGAGGTCGCCGACCAGCTGCTGCTGGTCGATCAGCTGCGGCCCGAACAGCAGCCCGAGGCGGTGAATGTGCGTCTGCTCGCTGAGCAGTCCTTCGGCGAACGCGGCGTTCAGGACCCCCGCAAGACGTTGACGTGAACGACCGAGCGCGGACACGCAGTGAGTATCCCGCGCGCAACGCCGTATGTCCATGGCGCGGAGCATGTCAATCGACCTCGCGCCGGCGCGTTGGGCGCCACGATCGCGCCGCGAGGTCTATCGTTGGCGCCATGGGAGCGCTCGACAGACGGAGTCCCCGGTGAGCGTCTCGCCGGAGCTGATGGAGGGGGTCAGCGAGTCCTACGCCGACGTCAACGGCGTGCGCCTGCACTACGCGGAGGCGGGGTCCGGCCCGCTGGTGGTGCTGCTGCACGGCTTCCCGGCGTTCTGGTACTCGTGGCGCCACCAGATCCCGGTGCTCGCGCAGGCCGGCTATCACGTGGTCGCCCCGGACATGCGCGGCTACAACCTCTCGAGCAAGCCGGGCGGCTGGCGTGCGTATGACGCCGAGTCACTTGCCGGTGACATCGCCGGCCTGATCCGCCATTTCGGCGTCGATGACGCCATCCTCGTCGGCCACGACTGGGGCGCGGCGGTCGCCTACTTCACGGCGATGGAGCACCCCGAGGTGGTCAGGCGCCTCGCGATCCTCAATGTGCCCCACCCGGCGCGCATGCTCGCGTCGTTTCGGACCAGGAGGCAGCTTCGAAAGAGTTGGTACATGTTCTTCTTCCAGCTCCCGGTGATTCCGGAGCGGCTGTTGGCGGCGCGCGAGTTCGCGGCGGCGAAGCGCGCCCTTCGCATCGAATCACCGGAAGCATTCAGCGACGCCGAGGTCGAGCGCTACGTCGAGGCGTGGTCTCAGCCAGGTGCGTTGACGGCGATGGTGAACTACTACAGGGCCGCGTTGCGGCGCTCACCCCGAGCCTCGACGGCGCGGATGCGCCGGATCGACGTCCCGGTGCTCGTCATCTGGGGTGAGCGGGACTCGGTGCTCGGCGGCGAGCTCGCCGAGCCCGAAGCGAGATGGGTCTCCGACGTCCACGTCGAGCGCCTGCCGAAGGCGAGCCACTGGGTCCAGAACGACGCACCCGAGCGCGTCAACGAGCTGCTGACAGGGTTTTTCGCTGCCGATGAATGAGCGACGCCTGGGCACGAACGGCCCGACGGTCTCGGCGCTCGGCCTTGGATGCATGGGCATGTCCGGCATGTACGGGCCGGCGGACCGCGCTGAGAGCATCGCGACGATCGATGCGGCGCTCGCTGCGGGGATCGACCTGCTCGACACGGGTGACTTCTATGGCATGGGCCACAACGAGCTGCTGATCGCGGAGGCGCTGCGCGGACGCCCGCGTGCGGATTATCTGCTCAGCGTCAAGTTCGGCGCCCAACGCGGGCCCGACGGGGCGTGGCTCGGCTACGACGCGAGCCCGCCAGCGGTCAAGACGGCACTGGCGCACTCGTTGACGCGCCTTGGCGTCGATTACGTCGACATCTACCGTCCCGCGCGTCTTGACCCGGACGTGCCGATCGAGGAGACGGTCGGCGCGATCTCCGAGCTCGTGCAGGCGGGCTACGTGCGCTACGTCGGTCTCTCGGAGGTCGGACCGGAGACGATTGGGCGAGCGGTTGCGACCCACCCGATCTGCGACCTGCAGATCGAGTACTCGCTGATCTCACGCGGCATCGAGGCGGAGATCCTGCCGGTGTGCCGCGAGCAGGGGGTGGCGATAACCGCTTACGGCGTGCTGAGTCGCGGGCTGATCAGCGGGCATTTCTCCGCCGAGCGCGAGCTGGCCCCGACTGACTTCCGCTCCCGCGCGCCGCGCTTCAGCGACGAGAACCGCGTACGCAACCTAGCGCTCGTCGACGGGCTGCGGGCCGTCGCCGAGGCCAAGGACGCGACCGTCGCGCAGGTTGCGATCGCTTGGGTGATGGCCCGCGGTGAGGACATTGTCGCGCTCGTCGGTGCCCGCACGCGCGAGCGCCTCGAGGAGGCCCTCGGGGCGGAGCAGCTGGAGCTGGACGCCGGCGATATAGACGCGCTCGAGCGCGCGATTCCGCGCGATGCGGCAGTCGGGGATCGCTACGCCGCGCCGCAGATGGCGGCGCTCGACAGCGAGCGTGGATAGTCGCCCTACGAGCTCGAGCTCTGACCGCCGAGCGGCCACGGGCTGATGAGCGTCTCCCACTCCTCCTGGCTCCAGTCTGCGTATGCGACGGCGGGCTCGTCGGTCGTGCTCGTCGCTGACGCGTCGTACTGCGCGGCCAGCTCGTTGACCGGGTAGTACGCCTCGTCAAGCCTGCGGGAGCCGATCATCAGGACGGCGCACGGGCCGTCGCCGGCGCCGACGAACACGTGCTCAACGCCGGCCGGGCAGTGGAAGAAGTCCCACTGCCGAAGCTCCTGCTCCTCACCGTCGATGATCGCGATGCACTCTCCGTGCAGCACGAGGAAGTCCTCCTGCACCGGCTCGGAGTGATAGCGGCAGTTGGGCTGGCCGGGCTCCATGACCTGGACGTTCACGCCGGTGTCCGGCCAGCGAACCTCGTCGGGCTCGAGCTCGATGACCATGGCGCGGCGCGGGTGTCGCTTGGTCGGCGCTTCGTCGAGGTTGATGACGAACGGCTCGTCCATTTCGCGAAAGATACCCGGAGGCGCGCGCGGGCAACCGGTGGCCGCGCTGTGCGTCGCTTCAATCGCGCCGCTGCACGGGCGAGAGGCTGGGCGTCAGCACCAGCTCGGTGTCCTCGGTCGCGACGCTGACCCTGGGCGAGTCGCTTGCGAGCCTGCGGGCAAGATCGTCGAGCATGTCGTCGGTGCGGTTGTAGCGATGGTGGAAGAGCGCGACCGCTCGCGCGCCGGCGCGGCGCGCGAGCTCGACAGAGTAGTCGGCGACGGCGTGCCCGAAGTCGGCTTCGGCGGCGAGCTCCTCGGGGAACAGCTGCGCGTCGTGGACGAGCACGTCGGCGTCGCGTGCGAGCTCGAGCGCGGCAGCGTGGTACTCCCCGAAGCCGTGCTCGCCGGGGCCGAACATCGTGGGGCAGTGGTCGGGCATGTAGGTGAGCGTCGAGTGCCCGTCACTGATGCGATAGCCGAACGTCCGCCCGCCCTTGTGCGGGACCTCGCGCACGAGCACCGTGAAGCCCTCGAGCTGGTGCTCGCCGGGCGTGATCGTCGCGAACGTCCAATGTCCGCGCAGCTCCGTGGGACCGACCGGGAAGTACGGCGGCGACATCATCCCGGCGAGCACGCTCTCCGCGTCCTTGCCGCTCTCCTGCTCGGGGAGCACCACGTGCAGGCGCGCGTCGCGCCGGTCGGCGGCGGCGAAGAAGGGAAGCCCGAGCACGTGATCCCAGTGCAGGTGCGTCAGCAGGATCGTGCCGATGAACGGCTCGCCGCCGAGGAGTGGCGAGACACACTGCAGTCCGTTGCCGGCATCGAGGATCAGGCTCGGCGCCGCGGCGTCGTCGTGGGTGAGCATCAGACAGGACGTGTGCCCGCCGTAGCGCACGAACTCGGTGCCCGGCGCGGGGGTCGAGCCCCGCACGCCGCAGAAGCGGACCCGCAAGTGCGGTCAGCTCCGGTCGGCGTGCTCGTGGTGCATGCGGGGCATTGCGGCCAATTATGTTCGACCGGGGCCGTCGCTGTCCATCCCGGGCTGGACCGCAGCCTATGCTTGGGCCGCATGAGCTACGACGCGCTGGTCGTAGGGTCGGGCCCGAACGGCCTGACGGCGGCGATCACGATGGCGCGCTCGGGCTGGCGGGTGCTCGTGCTCGAGGCCTCGGAGCGTGCGGGAGGTGCGGTGGCGACGCAGGAGCTGACGCTGCCCGGCTTCCACCACGACACGTTCTCGGCGGTGTATCCCGCGGCGTCGGCCTCGCCGGTGTTCGCCGCCATGGGACTCGAGCGCCACGGCCTGCGCTGGGTGCACCCCCGGGCGTGCCTGGCGCACCCCCTGGCGGACGGCTCCGCGGTGGCGCTCTACCGCGAGCTCGAGCGCACAGTGGCGAGCCTCGAGCAGGTCCATGCGGGGGACGGCGAGCGCTGGGGCGAGTTCGCGGCGCCGCTGGTTCGCAATTTCGACGCGCTGCGCGACACGATGCTCGCGGGCTTTCCGCCGGTCCCAGGAGCGCTGCGACTGGCGGCCGCGCTGGGTCCACGGGGAATGCTCGACTTCACGCGCGTCGCGCTGATGCCGGCGCAGGCCTTGGCGCAGGAGCTGTTCGAGGACGAGGATACGCGCGCGTGGCTGTACGGCTCGGCGCTGCACTCGGACGCGCCGCTGGCAAGCGCCGGCAGCGCAATCGCGGCGGTGTACATGACGCTGTTGGGGCACGGCGCCGGCTGGCCGAGCCCGGAGGGCGGCGCCGGACGGCTCGCGGACGCGCTGGTGGCGCGTCTGGGCGAGTTGGGTGGTGAGCTGCGCACGCACGCGGCGGTGACGCGGATCGTGGCAAAGCGTGGCCGTGTGGTGGGCGTTGAGATCGATGGCGGCGAGCTCGTGGGCTCGCCTGTGGTGGTCGCGGATCTGCTGCCCGGTGCGCTCGCGCGCCTGGCGGGCGAGTCGCTGCCGGGGCGCTACTCGCGCGCGCTGCTCTCCTACCGCGCGGGCCCGGCGACGCTGAAGCTCGACTGGGCACTCGACGGTCCGATCCCGTGGACAGCGCCGCAGGCCAGGGAGGCGGGCACGGTGCACGTGGGTGGCTCGGAGCGGGAGGTGCTGGAGAGCACGAGCGCGACGGCTGGCCTGCCGCAGCGCCCGTTCATGCTCCTGGGCCAGCAGTCACTGGCGGACCCGTCGCGTGCGCCGGCCGGCAAGCACACGGCCTGGGCGTATACGCACGGACCGCAGCGAGGGGTCGACTGGAGCGCCGAGCGCGAGCGCCACGTGCAGCGCATGGAGGCGCAGGTCGAGCGCTTTGCGCCGGGCTTTCGCGAGCTGATCCTCGCGCGCCACGTGCTCGGCCCGGCGGACCTCGAGCGCCGCAACGCGAACCTGCTTGGCGGCGACGTCGGCGGCGGTAGCTACGCGCTCGATCAGCTGGTCTTCCGCCCGCTGCCATCGCTGGTCCCATACCGCACGCCGTTGCGTGGCCTCTATCTGGGCAGCGCCGCGACCTTCCCCGGCGGTGGGGTTCACGGTGTGCCGGGCCGCGCGGCCGCGCGCGTGGCGCTGGCGGAGGCCCGCGTTCGCAGGCCGCTCGCCGCCGTGCGCGCACGCCTCCGCACACGGCCATCGGCCTAGCCGCGGGCGCCTACTTGCGCTTGGCCTGGTGCTCGAGCACCTTGCCGAAGGCCTCCTCGAGCTGGGAGCTCATGCGCTGCTTGAACAGCGCGAGCAGCGCCTCGGACGCGAGTGGCCTGAGCGCGTTGACGCCGGCGATCAGCTCCTCCCAGCCATCGTCGGGCTGCCCCGCCTCGTCGAACGGCTCCCACAGCTCGCGCAGGAACAGCCGTGTGAACGCGCGTGAGATCGATTCGCAGTCGCGGCTGACCTTCTCGACGAGCACCAGCGCTGCGTGCAGGGGGATGCCGAGTGCGACGACCTGCTCGGCCGCGCCCAGCAGCGCCGGGCTGGGTGCTTCAAAGCGCCCGTCGCCGAGTGGCACGAGCAGCTTCAAGCGCCGCACACGCTCGATGTCCTTGGCGTCGAGGACGCCGAAGCGCTTGAACAGTTCCTCGGCGGTGATCAGTTCGGGCGACTCCGCCTCGAACGGGGTGGTGACCGCGGTGCGCAGGCCCAGCAGCCGCTCGGCGAGGCCGTCGGAACCGCTGAGCAGCCGCTCGATCGCGGCGAGGTTGAAGCCGTCGGCCTGCAGGTCGAGGATCAGCCGCAGCCGCGCGACGTGCTCGGCGCTGTAGAAGCCGACCCGGGCCCTGACCTCCGGCGCGGGAAGCAGCCCGCGGGTGTGGTGGTTGCGGATGTTGCGCACTGACATGCCGACCTCCGCGGCGAGCTGCTCGACCGTGAGGTCGTATGTCTGCTCGCCGGCCTTGAGATCGCGGCCGCCGTCGCTGGCGCCGTTGCGGCTGCCATTGACTGGAGTGCGCTTGCTGGGACGCGTGCTTGCCATTGCCGATTTCAGGGTAACACCCGAAGGAGATGAGGGTACCTCTATCTATGTGACCTCGTTCGAGGTAACATCATCTCGCGTCATGACCTTCGAGCCCCACCAATCAGACCATGGCTGAACGCGGCGCGGTGCCGCAGGTGTCGCCGGCGCGACGCAAAGCGCTCGGGCTGATCCGCTCGTTCACCTCGCCGCTGCTGCCGGACGACTACCTCGAGCTGGTCAACCCGCTGTGGTCGACGCGTGAGCTGCGCGGGCGCATCGAACGAATCGAGCGCGAGACGCCGGAGGCGGCGACGGTCCTGATCAAGCCGGGGTGGGAATGGCCGGGCCACCGCCCCGGTCAGTACGTGCGTCTCGGCATCGAGGTCGACGGCATCCACCACTGGCGCGCCTACTCGCTGACATCCGATCCGGGCCGCAGCGATGGCTGTATCGCGATCACGCCGAAGCTGGTGCCGGAGGGCAAGGTCTCGCCGTTCCTGTTCGGGCGCGTGCGTCCGGGGACGATCGTGCGTCTTGGCGGCGTCGAAGGCACGTTCACGCTGCCGCAGGCGCTGCCCGAGCGGCTGCTGTTCATCAGCGCCGGCAGCGGCATCACGCCGATCATGAGCATGCTCCGCAGCATCTCAGCCGGGCGCCGGTGCGCGGACGTCGTGCACATCCACTGCGCGCGCACACGCGACACGGTGATCTTCGGTGAAGAGCTGCGCGCGCTCGCGCGCGCTGACGGTGGCTATCGCCTGCACGAGCGGATCACCGGCGAGCAGGGGCGCGTGACGGCCGAGCACCTCGATGCGCTTTGCGACGACTGGCGCGAGCGCGAGGCGTTCCTGTGCGGACCGCCGGCGCTGCTGAGCGCGATGCGCGATCGCTGGCGGCGCGAGGGTGATCCGGCGCGCCTGCACGTCGAGCACTTCCAGCCGGACGAGCGCGTGGGCGACGCCGAGCGCGGCACCGGGGGCACGATCAACTTCCGGCGCAGCGGCCTGCGAGGCGTCGAGCGACGGCGAGCAGCCGATCCTCGCAGCGGGCGAGAGCGCTGGCGTGACGCTGCCGTTCGGTTGCCGCATGGGCATCTGCCACAGCTGCGTCGGGCGGCTGCGCTCGGGCCGGGTGCGCGACCTGCGCACCGGACGCGTGCACGGCCAGCCGGGCGAAACGGTGCAAACGTGCATCAACGCGCCCGAGGGCGCGGTCGAGATCGACCTTTAGCGACCACGACCCTGCAACCACAACGAGCAAAGGAATCGCCTTGTCCGCAACGCTGACCGACAGCCGACCGATACCCCGAACGCCTGCGACGAGCCGGAGAGCCCGCTGGCGCGCCTGACGGCGGAGCAGATCGAGCAGCTCGGCCGCGAGTTCGACGCGATCCACGACGAGGTGTACGCGCGATCTCGGCGAGCGCGACGCGCGCTACATCCGCAGCACGATCAAGCTGCACCGTCACCTGGTGCTGGCGGCGCGCGCGCTGCTGCTCGGCTCGCGCTACAGGCCCCTGTGGCTGGCGGGCACCGCGTCGCTGTCGTTGGCGAAGATCCTCGAGAACATGGAGATCGGCCACAACGTGATGCACGGCCAGTGGGACTGGATGAACGACCCGGACATCAACTCCCAGAACTGGGACTGGGACACGGCCTCGCCGGCGGACGCGTGGCGCCACTCGCACAACTACGAGCACCACACGTTCACGAACATCCGCGGCAAGGACCGCGACCTGGGCTATGAGATCATGCGCATCGACCCGCACCAGCGCTGGCATCCGATCTACCTGTTCCAGCCGATCTACAACCTGCTGCTGATGGGCTTCTTCGAGTGGGGGGTGGCGGTGCACGATCTCAACCGCGGGGCGATCCACTCGGGTGAGAAGTCCAAGGAGCAGGTGCTCGAGGAGCTGAAGGCGATCGGCGCGAAGGCGCGCAGCCAGATCGTCAAGGACTACATCGCGTTCCCGGCGCTCGCGGCAGCGCTGAACGCCGGACTCGCGGGCCGACGCTCGGCGCGGCGGACGTTCAAGTCGACGGCGAGCGCCAACTTCACGGCGAACATCGTTCGCAACGTGTGGGCGTACTCGATCATCTTCTGCGGGCACTTCCCCGACCAGACGTACACGTTCAGCGAGCAGGAGGTCGCGGACGAGACCCGCGGCGGCTGGTACGTGCGCCAGCTGCTCGGCGCGGCGAACATCGACGGCGGCCCGCTGTTTCACCTGCTGGCGGGCAACCTGAGCTTCCAGGTCGAGCACCACCTGTACCCGGACATGCCCTCGAGTCGCTACGCGGAGATCGCGCCGCGCGTGCGCGACATCTGCCGCCGCTACGGGCTGCCGTACAACACGGGCCCGCTGCACAGGCAGCTCGGCACGGTTCACCGCACGATCCTGCGGCTGGCGTTCCCCGGCGGCAGGGTGCGCCCGAAGCCGGGGCCGTATCGGCCGGCTTCGTCCTGAGGAGCTAGGTCTCGCCGCGGGCCCGCCGGGCGCGGCCGGCGCGCTGGGCGCGCCTGGCCCGGCGCCGGCGTCCTGCGCGGTGAGGAGCCCAACGGGGGCGGCGGCGCGCTGATCGGGCTTGGCGATCGTCCAGACGGGCACCGGCGCGACGCGGCCTCGGATCTCGAGCTCGCCGACCAGCACGAGGTCCTCGGGCGGCTCGTGCAGTCGTTCGCGTGTGCTGTCGGCGATGAACAGCATGTGGCCGCTGCCCTTGGTCATGCCCTCGAGGCGCGACGCGGTGTTGGTGGTGTCGCCGAGGGCGGTGTACTCGACGCGCTGCTCGGAGCCGATGTTGCCGGCCATCACAGGGCCGCTGTTGACGCCGACGCCCATCACGAATCGGTGGTCGTGGCCGTGCTCTGCGATCCACGCGTTGAATGCGTCGAGGCGCGCGTCGATCATCTCGGTGGCGGCGGCGAGCGCACGATCGGCGTGGTCGGTCTGCTCGAGCGGCGCGCCGAACACGGCCATGATGCCGTCGCCCATGTAGGCGATCAGCGTGCCGCCGGCGCCGAGGATCGCCTCGGTCATCTCGTTGAGATAGCGTGTTGACGACCTCGATCACGGTGGTGGCGGGTAGCTTCTCGGAGAAGCTCGTGAAGCCGCGCAGGTCGGAGAACAGCACCGTGCAGTCACGTTCGACGGCGCCGAGGCGCAGGTTGTCTCCGGCGCTGGCGACGACCTGCTCGACGACGTCGGCGGGCACGAAGCGCGAGAACAGGTCGTGCACGCGCGCGCGTTCGATCGTCTCGCCCACGTACAGCACGCGCGAGCGTGCCGAGCGTGCCGAGCGCGAGCGCGAGCAGCGGATAGACGAACGAAGCGATCCAGCCGCTGTCGAACGCAACCTGGACGGCGATCGTGAATGCGAGCGCGAGCGCGACGGCGCTGAGCAGCGAGCGCCACTGGCGGACGCGCAGGCTGCCGATCGGCACGACGGCCCCGAGGATCAGGACGGCGAGGATGTTGACCCAGCCGGGGACGTCTCGCAGCGGCACGCCTTCGAGCAGCGTCGCGGTCGCGTTGGCCCAGATTTCGGACCCGGGCATCGTGCCGTTGGTCGTCGGGGTCGTGTGCAGATCCTGGAGGATCGGCGAGGAGGCTCCGACGATCGCGAGCTTCCCCTGGAACGTGCCGCGCGGGAACTGGCCCAGCAGCACCTTCGTGTAGGAGATCGAGTGGAAGCTTTCGGGCGGGCCGACGTAGTCGATCGGGAGGCTGCCGCTGCCGAACGTGGACGCCGCCACTGGATGCCCGCTCATCAGTTCTGCGGAGACGACGGGAAAGCTCTCGAGCTGGTTGTACTGCCGTTCGAAGCGTCGGACGCTGCCGTCGGGGTCGAGCGTCAAGCGCGCGTCGGCCGGCCGCGCGCCGATTTCGTGCAACAGCTTTGGGGCTCCGCCGAAGATCTTGGTTTCGCCGCTGGCGCCGATGTTGGTCGTTGCGAGGGCGACTTTCCCGTGGGCGCGACCGACGGCTTCGATCAGATCGTCGTCTTCTTCTTCGGTGGTGGGGTGGGTGAATTCCATGTCCATGGCGATCGCCTTCGCGCCCGCTTGGCGCAGGTGGTCGATGACCTCGGCGTCGAACTTGCGCGGGAGCGGCGACCGGGCGTCGAGGTGGTGTTCTTCGAGTTCTTTTTCCGCTTCGAGGCTGATCGCCACGAAGACGATGTTCGAGGGCGGCTTGCGGGAGCCGCGGATCGAGTAGCGCTGGTCGATCGTCTGCAGTTCGGTGCGGCGGAGCAGGTGCGTGGCATAGGCGGCGACGCCGATGCCGCCCGCGAGTGCCGCGACGACCAGCAACGCCATCGTCTTACGCCGTTGCCTGCGCGTGCCGCCCATCTCAGCGCCCCGATCTCAGCATGTGAGTGTCCCCTGGCGCGCCGATGCTACCGACCCTCGGCCGCACGAGCGTTGATTTTCCTTTGGATGTAGCCTGTGGGTCCGCATGACGGGGCAGTTTGGCGATGCTGGGGGGTAGACGTACATGGGTCCGGTAGGTCTTTGCAGATAGCCGCAAATTGCTCGGTCGGCGCATCGCCGCACGCGAGCGGATTGTCCGCGCGAGGACGCCGCAGGCTGTGGGCGTGCGCGCTGCTGTGCGTGGCGCTCGCGACGACGCTCCCGCTCGCGGCGCTCGGGCCGGTGTCCGCGGTCGTCGGCGGCGCCGACGGGGTGTACGGCGTGGCTCGCTCCGGCGGAGGCTTTCACGCGAGCAATCCCGCCCAAAGGCTCGGGATACGGTTCTCCAGCTCGAGCGTCCAGCTCAGCGCGCGTGGGCTCGGCGTCGGGCTCAGCCTGCACGCGGCCGGCTACGGCAGCGCGTTGCGGAGCGTCGGCGCTGCGACGCTGCGCGTCAGCGGCAATCGCGCGTTCTATGAACGGCGCGGGCTCGAGGAGTCCTACGCCAACGGGCCGGCGGGTCTCGAGCAGAGCTTCACGCTGCCGCGGCCGCTGCCGGGACGCCAGCAGGGCGCGCTGACGCTGGCGACGACGCTGTCGGGAAGCGCCCGCGCGTCACTCGAAGCGGGCGGGCACGGCCTCGAGCTGGCGGGCGCCGGTGGCTCGTCGCTTCACTACGGCGCGTTGCTGGCGACCGACGCCCGCGGCCGCGCTCTCCACAGCTGGCTGGCGCTCGACGGGCGAGAGCTGCTGATCAGGGTCGACACCGCCGGCGCAAGCTACCCGGTTCGGATCGACCCGCTGATCGGCGGCTCGGCATTGTCGGCGACGCCGACCGGCGAAGGCGAGCTCCTCGGCTACAGCGTCGCGGTCTCCGGGGACGGCAACACCGCGATCGTCGGCGCCAGATACGGCGCCGCGGCGTGGGTGTTCACGCGCTCGGGCTCGACCTGGACCCAGCAGGGCCCGGCGCTGACGATCACCGAAGAAGACGCCGGGAGCGGCGAACAATGCGTCGGCGAAGCGGCCGAATGCGGCTTCGGACACAGCGTCGCGCTGTCCGCTGACGGCAACACCGCGATCGTCGGCGCGCCGACCGACCACGCCGAAGACGGGGCGGCGTGGGTCTTCACTCGAACGGACGGCGTATGGAGCCAGCAGGCCGTGGAACTCAGCGGCGGCGACGCGGAGAGCGGCATCGGGCGCTTCGGCGCAGCTGTGGCGCTGTCCGCGGACGGCGACACGGCGCTGGTGGGCGCGCCCGGCAATCACGCCCACCACGGCGCGGCGTGGGTGTTCAGCCGCTCCGGTTCGAGCTGGACGCAGCCGGGCGTGGAGGTCACCGGCGGTCCGGAAGTGCAGGGTGCGGGCGGCTTCGGCTGCAGCGTCGCTCTGTCGGCCGACGGTGAAACGGCGCTGATCGGCGCTCGCCTTGACGCCACCGGCGGGGCCGCGTGGGTGTTCACGCGCGAAGGCTCGACCTGGGAACAGCAGGGCAGGAAGCTCACCGGCGGCGGCGAGCTCGGCGAAGGGCGCTTCGGCGACAGCGTGGCTCTGTCGGCCTTCGGCAACACGGCGCTGATCGGCGGCCCGACCGACGCGGAAGGCGTCGGGGCGGCATGGGTGTTCACGCGCGGGCCGGACACGATCTGGGAACAGCAGGGCTCGAAGCTGACCGGCGGCGACGAGCTCGGTGAAGGACGCTTCGGCTCCAGCGTCGCGTTGTCCGGAGACGGAGAGGTGGCGCTGATCGGCGCTCCGCGCGACGCGCAGGCGGGAGCGGTCCGGGTGTTCGCGCGCTCGGGCACGACGTGGACACAGCAGGGCTCGAAGCTCGAAAGCCCTTCGGAACCCACCACGAAGGATCGCTTCGGAGCCAGCGTCGCGCTGTCCTCGGCGGGCGCGACTGCGCTGGTCGGCGCCCCCGCGACTCGGCAATCCTCGGGTGCGGTATGGGTGTACGGCAACACGACCCTGCCGGCGCCGACGGTTTCGAGTGTCGGCCCTGTCTCCGGCTCGAGTGAAGGCGGGACGCGAGTGCTCGTGCAGGGCACAGGCTTCCTGCCGGGCGCGACGGTGACGATCGGCGTGGCGGCCGCTGCAGTCGAAGTGATCTCGGAAACGGAGCTCGAGGTGGTTACCGCCGCGCACGCGCCGGGCCCCGAGGAAGTGGTGGTGACGACGGCTGACGGCAAATCAACCGGCGGCCCCTCCTACACGTACGTGTCGCCGCCGCCGCCGACGGTGTCGAGTGTGAGCCCGGCATCGGGCCCGCTTGCGGGTGGCACGCCGGTGCTAGTCACGGGCACCAACTTCGTGCCGAGTTCGAAGGTCGAGATCGGCGGCGTGGCGAGCTCGGCCGACGTGATCTCGGAAACGGAACTGAAGACGGTGACGCCCGCGCAGGCCGCGGGACCGGAGGAAGTGGTCGTGACCACAGCTGGCGGCGAATCGAAGGGCGGCCCCTCCTACCTGTACGTGCCGCCGCCGACGGTGTCGGATGTGAGCCCGGGGTCGGGGCCGATTGCCGGCGGAACGCAGGTGCTCGTCACGGGGAGCAACTTCGTGTCGGGCGCGAAGGTCGAGATCGGTGGGGTGGCCAGCGCGGTTGAAGTGGTTTCCGAAACCGAACTGAAGGCGGTCACGCCCGCGAACGCGGTTGGCCCCGAGGAAGTGGTCGTGACGACCGCGGGTGGGGAATCCACCGGCGGGCCCTCCTATACCTACGTGCCGCCGCCGGCGGTGTCGAGCATCAACCCGGCGTCGGGGCCGAGCGCAGGCGGGACACAGGTGATTGTCAGGGGTACCGGTTTCACCCCGGACACGAAGCTCGAGATCGGTGCGGCGGCGGGCGCAGTTGAAGTGATCTCAGAAACGGAACTGAAGGCGCTGACGCCCGCGTACGGCGCTGGCGCGCAGGAAGTCATCGCGAGCAACGGCAACGGCGTCTCCAGTGGCGGTCCGACGTACACGTTCGTGACGCTGCCGGCGCCGCTGGGTTTGACAGGCAATCCGCTCGCCGCCTCCGGCATTCTCTCGAATGAGGTGACAGACGCGCCGTTCCCGCAGGCAGGTGTCAACGGCAACCTCGCGCCCGTCACCGGGACCGTGCTCGTGGAGCTCCCCGGATCCGGCACGTTCGTGGTGCTCACCGGCCTGCGCCAGGTTCCCTTTGGCACGATCATCGACGCGACCAACGGGAAGGTCACGGTCACCACCGTCGGGCCGCACGGCGAACTTCAGTCGATGACGTTCTACGCGGGCAAGTTCGCCCTCCTCCAGGGCCCCCACGACCAGGTCATCGCGACGCTCAGCGGCGGGCGCTTCCACCGCTGCCCTACAGCACGCGAGCGCAGCCATCTCGCTCGCGCCAGCTCCAGCCATCCCCCGGGCAAGCACGTGGTGCGCAAGCTCTGGGCGGAAGGTCACGGCAGCTACTCGACAAAGGGGAACTACGCTGCGGGAGCGGTGGTCGGCACCCGTTGGCTGACCGAGGACCTGTGCGACGGGACAAGGATCCATGTGGCGACCGACAGCGTCGAGGTGACCAACCTCGTCACCCACCACCGGTTCAGGGTGAGGGCGGGCCACAGCTACCTGGCGAAGGCGCCCTGAGGCGAGCGGTTCGGCGGGCGCCTGCGGGGAGCTGGTCGCTCAGCTACAGCCGGTGATGCCGCCGTCGAGCGGGATCACGGTGCCGGTCATGTACGCACCGGCGCGCGAGGCGAGCAGCAACGTCAACCCGGCGACGTCGTCAGGGCGACCGATGCGCCCGAGCGGCACCCGCTCTTCGACCGCTTCTCGCACGGCGGGGTCCTCGAGTGCGTAGGCCATCATCTTGGTCTGGAACGGGCCGGGGGCGATCGCATTGACGGTGATGTGCTCGGACGCGAGCCGCTTGGCGAGGTGGCGTGTGAGCATGTGCACCGCCGCCTTGCTCGCGCTGTAGGTCGCGAGCACCTTCTGCCAGCCGGCGGCGGGGAACTCCTCGAGCGGCGCGCCCCAGGCGGCGCCTGCGTTGTTGACGAGGATGTCGAGCGCCGGGAAGCGCTCGCGCGTGGCGGCGGCGAGTGCCTGTGCGCCGTCCTGTGTTGATATGTCTGCGGGTATCGCGTGGCAGTCACCGAGCGAGCCGAGCTCGCCGGCGGCGGCTTCGACGTCGGCGCTCTTGCGCGAGGAGACAACTACGCGCGCGCCCGCCTGCACGAGGCCGCGCGCGATCATCAGGCCGATGCCACGCGAGCCGCCGGTCACGAGCGCGGTCTTGCCGGCGACGTCGAAGAGGTCGCTCATGGCGCGTGATCCTATGGACTGGGCGAGGTGGCCGGGCCGCGGTTGGCGACGCGGCGGCCGATGATAGGAGTCTGTGAGACTGGCACGCGTGCAGTCGAGCGGACCAACGGTCGTGGTGGTGGGCCACGTCGAGTGGGTGCAGTTCGCGCGGGTGCCACACGTGCCGCGCGCGGGTGAGGTGGTGCACGCGGAGGACCCGTTCGCGGAGCCGGCGGGTGGCGGAGCGGTCGCCGCGGTGCAGCTGGCGCGGCTTGCGGGTGCGGCGACGTTGGTGACGTGTCTCGGCGACGATGACACCGGCGCGCGCTCGCGCACGCGGTTGGCAGAGCTCGGCGTGGACGTGCGCGCGTCGGGCGTGCAGAGCCCGACTCGCAGCGCGGTGACGCTGGTGGACGACGCGGGCGAGCGCACGATCACGACCTTCGGCCAACGCCTGGAACCGAGCGGCGGCGACCGCGAGCGCTGGCAGGGCCTGGAGCAGATCGACGGTCTGTACTTCACCGCCGGCGACGAGGCGGAGCTGCGGATCGCGCGCGCGCGGTCGCGCGCACTGGTCGCGAGTCCGCGCGCGCGGAGAGCACTGGCCCACGGGGTCGTGCTCGATGCGCTGGTGCTGAGCGGCGACGACGAGATCGAGCTGCACGCCGCTGAGCCGGTGCTCGAGGAGGCCGAGCTGGTGGTGTGGACGGAAGGCGAGCGTGGCGGGCACTACCGGCGCCGCGACGGCGAGACGGGCAGGTGGGACGCCGTGCGCCCACCCGGCGAGGCGGTGGACTCCTACGGCTGCGGCGACTCGTTCGCGGCGGGCTTCACGTACGGCCTCGGCGCGGGTATGGAGCTCGCCGACGCGCTCGCGCTCGGAGCGCGCTGCGGGGCGGTGTGCCTGACGGGACACGGTCCCTACGAACGACAGCTGACATCACGCGATCTTTAGCGCTTGCACACCGGCGCGCGCGCCGTGCGCGGCGCCGACATATGATCCGCCGGCCGCCATGGACTACGAGCAGATCACCGCTGAGGCCGCCGACGGCGTCCTGACGCTCACGCTGAACCGGCCGGAGCGGCTGAACGCGTGGACGGCGCAGATGGGCGCAGAGCTGCGCGCGGCGTTCGATCTCGCGGACGCAGACGACGACGTGCGCGCGGTGATCGTCACCGGCGCCGGCAGGGGCTTCTGCGCGGGCGCTGACCTGGGCAGCGGCGGCGACACCTTCGATGCGCGCAAGCGCGAGAGCGTCGCGGGCGCCAGACGCGACAACGGCGGCGAACTGACGCTGCGAATCTTCGAATCGAGGAAGCCGGTGATCGCTGCGATCAACGGGCCGGCGGTCGGCATCGGCGCGACGATGACGCTGCCGATGGACGTGCGCCTGGCGGCGGACGATGCGCGCATGGGCTTCGTGTTCGCGCGCCGAGGCATCATCCCGGAGGCGGCCTCGAGCTGGTTCCTGCCGCGCGTCGTCGGCATCAGCCGGGCGATGGAATGGGTGTCCACGGGCCGCGTGTTCTCGGCCCAGGAGGCGCTCGACGGCGGGCTCGTACGCAGCCTGCACCCCAAGGACGAGCTGCTCGACGCTGCCCGCGCGCTCGGGCGCGAGATCGCCGAGAACACAGCGCCCGTGTCCGTTGCGCTCGCCCGCCAGCTGATGTGGCGAATGCTCGGCGCCGAGCACCCGATGCTCGCCCACCGCGCCGACTCGCGCGGCATGGTCGCGCGCGGCCAGTCAGCCGACGCCGTCGAGGGCATCACCGCGTTCCTCGAGAAGCGTCCCGCCAGCTTCCCCGACCGCGTCAGCGATGGCCTGCCCGACGTGATGCCCGGCTGGAGCGCGCCGGAGTTCGAGTAGAGACGCGCCTAGCGCGGCAGCTCCTGCACCAGCGACAGCACGGGCGCGAACAGGTCGCCGCGCTCGGCCACGCGCTCGAGCACCTGCCCTGCGTCGAACGCGAGGCTCGCAGGGTCTTGCGGAGTCGCGCGTCGCCCGCACCTCGTCCCAGTCGAGCGGCGTCGAGACCGTCGGGCGCTCGGTCGCGCGCAGCGAGTAGACGCAAACGGTCGTCTTCTTCGCGTCGTTCTGGCTCCAGTCGATCAGCACCTTGCCGGTGCGCCGCGCCTTGGTCATGCGCGAGACGACGAGCTCCGGTTCGGCGCTCTCGAGCAGCTCGGCGACGGCCTTCGCGAACGGCTTCGTCTGCTCGTAGGCGACGTCGGGCGTCGTTCAGCGGCACGTACACCTGCAGCCCCTTCGAGCCGGACGTCTTGGCGAAGCTCTGCAGGCCGAGGTGCTCGAACATGCCCTGCAGCTGCAGCGCCACGCGGCAGCACTCGACGATGCTCGCCGGCGCGCCGGGGTCGAGGTCGAACACGACCGCCGTCGGGCGCTCGATCGCCGGCGCGCGCGCGAGCGGCACGTGCAGCTCGATCGCCGCGAGGTTCGCGAGCCACACCAGCGTCGCGAGATCGTCGGCCAGCACGTAGTCGATCGGCTTGCGCTCGCTCGCCACCGTCACGGTGCTGCACCCAGTCGGGGCGGTGCGCTGGCGCCTGCTTCTGGAAGAACGACTTGCCCTCGACGCCGTCGGGCCAGCGCGTGACCGTCAGCGCCCGCTGCCGGAGGTGGCCGAGCAGCACCGGCGCGACGGCCGCGTAGTAGTCGATCAGCTCGCCCTTGGTGAAGCCGCGTCGCCGGATACAGCACCTTGTCGAGGTTGGAGAGCTTCAGCTCGCGCCCTTCAACCGTCGCGTCGGCTGCGCTGGCGCCGCGCCTGCGGATCGACAGCGCGCCGAGCGCCTCTCCCTCGGCGGCTCTGGGATCCGCTCGGATCGCGATCGATGACATGTCTGTTGGCGACGCGCCTCGGGCATGTCCTCGCGCACGACCTGCGCCGCGCGGCTTGTCCTCGCGCAGGCCCTTGTACGACGGGGTGGCGCAGGCTGCCGGCGCTGGTCCACTCGTGAACTCGACCTCGGCGACGAGCCGCGGCTCGCAGAAGCTGCGCCCCGCGCGGCGGGCTGCTCGCCGGCGGCGAACGGCGAGGTCGGCGCGCTCGCAGCGGCGCGAGCAGCCGCGACAGCGCTCGAGCTCGTCCTCGTCGAAGCCGCTGCCGACGCGCCCGGCGTAGCGCAGCACGCCGCCGGGCTCGTACACGCCGAGCAGCAGCGCGCCGATGCGTCTCGCCGGCGCTTGCCCTTGCCCGCCATCCAGCCGCCGACCACGAGCTCCTGGCGCGCGAGCGTCTTGACCTTGACCCACTCGCGCGAGCGCACGCCCGGCTGGTAGGTCGAGCTCAGGCGCTTGGCGACGACGCCCTCGAGCCCCTGCTCGGCGCTCGCCGCCAGCAGCTGCGCGCCCTGGCCGACGACGTGCTCGGGCGTCTGCCAGCTCGCGCCCTTCAGCGCCAGCGCCGCCAGCCGCGCGCGCCGCTCGCTGTAGGGCTGCGCCATCAGCGAGTGGCCGTCGAGCCACAGCAGGTCGAAGATCACGTACGTCACCGGCGTGCCCTTCGCCAGGCGCCGCGCCTGCGCGCGCGACGCCGTGTGCATGCGCCGCTGCAGCGCCTCGAAGCTCGGGCGGCCGCGGCGTCGAAGGCGACGATCTCGCCGTCGAGCACGGCGCTGTGCGAGCCGAGCGCCGCGTTGACGCCGGCGAGCTCGGGGTAGGTGTCGGTGATGTCGTTGAGGTTGCGGCTCTCCAGGCGCAGCTCGCCGGGCTCGGAGTAGGCGATCGCGCGCACGCCGTCCCACTTGATCTCATACGCCCAGCCGGCGTCGTCGCGCCGGCAGCGCGCCGGCGCGCGCGAGCATCGGCACGAGCTTGCTCGGCATCGGCTCGCGGTCCGGGTCGGCCGCGGGGTCCATGCGGTGGATCATCCAGTCCTTGGGGTGCTCGCCGTGCTTCGATCGGGAACAGCGCGTAGCGCGCGTTCACGCCGCTCGCCGTGCAGCGCGACCTCGACCTTGCGCGGCTCCCACTTCAGGCAGTCATAGGTGCCGCGGTCCCAGATCGTCATCCTGCCCGGCGCCGTACTGGCCCTTGGGGATCTCGCCTGCGAAGTCGAGGTACTCGAGCGGGTGGTCCTCGGTCGCGCGCCGCGAAGTGGTTCTCTTCGGGCGCCTGCGGCAGCCCCTTCGGGCAGCGCCCACGAGGCGAGCACGCCGTCGCGCTCCAGCCGCAGGTCCCAGTGCAGGCGGCGCGCGTGGTGCTCGTGGATCACGAAGCGTTGTTCGCTTCGCGCAGCGCTCGCTGCGGCGCCGGCGGCCGGCTCGGGCGTCGCCGCGAAGTCGCGTTTGGCGCGGTAGCGACTGCAGGCGCGGCCGGCACCGGCCGCACGAGCGGCCTGCGCTACCGCTTGGCGGCTGGGCTTTTTCGCGGCGTCGGCTGCTTCTTGGCCGCGGCTTTTTTGGCCGCCGCTTTCTTGGCCGGCGCCTTTTTCGCGGCTTTGCGGGGTTTCGCGCCCGCGTCGCCGGCGCCGTCCTCGCGCGCGCGCACCGCGTCGAGGCTGGCCTTCAGCGCGCTCATCAGGTCGGGCGCCGGCGCCGCCGCCTCTTCGGGCTCGGGCTGCACGGCGATCTCCTTGCCCGGCGCCTTGCGCTCGATCAGCGCGAGCACCTGCTCGCGGTAGGTGTCGCGGTAGTGGTCGGGTTCGAAGTCGCCCGCGAGCGAGTCGATCAGCTGCTTGGCGACGTCGAGCTCGCGCTTGGTCGTCTTGACCTCCTTGACCTCGGCGATCTCGTCGAGGCGCTCCGGCGGCAGGACTTCGTCGGCGAACAGCATCGTCGCCATGCCGAGCGCGTCGCCGATCGGGCGCACCGCGACGAGCTGCTCCTTCGAGCGGATGACGACGCGCGCGATCGCGACTTTGCCGGCCTCGCGCATCGCCTCGAGCAGCAGCCGGTAGGGCTTCGCGCCGCCTGGCCCGGGGGCGAGGTAGTAGGGGTGGTCGTAGTAGACGGGGTCGATCTCGGAGAGCTCGACGAACTCCTCGATCTCGATCGTCTTCGTCTTCTTCGGCTCGAGCGCCTCGAGCTCGCCTGGCTCGATCACGACATAGCGCTCGGGCGCGAGCTCATAGCCCTTGACGATGTCCTCGTAGGGGACCTCCTCGCCGCTCGAGGGATCGACGCGCTTCTGCGCGACTCGCACGCCGGTCTTGGCAGACAGCTGGTGGAAGCGCACGCTCTTGCGGTCCACGGCGCTGTACAGCTTCACCGGCACCGTGACCAGGCCGAAGCTGATCGCGCCCGTCCAGATCGCGCGGGGCATACAGGATTAGTACCAGCTATGGACGCGCCTAAACACCGCTGCAAAGCCGCTGGCGGAAAGCTCAATCCGCGTCTTTCTGCAGCGAGGCGGGCAGCAGGTCGCTCGGCGCGTACATCTCCCCCGATCCTGCCGCCGCGGCACCTTGGCCGTCGTCGCGCGTGCGCGCCGCCTCGATCTCCTCGGCGCTCGCCGACAACCGCGCGGAGTAGATCGACGGTGCTCCGAAGAGGCGCGCAAGGACGGTCGCCTCGACGACCGCCAGCAGGATCGGCACCATCAGCGCGTCCGCGTGGTGGGTGAGCTCGAGCAGCAGCACCACCGCCGCCAGCGGACCCTGCATCGATGCGGCCAGCACCGCTGCGCCGCCGATGATCGCGTAGCTGCCGACCGGCGTGCCGGGCCATATCTGCACCCAGCCCTCACCCAGCAGGCCGCCGAGCAGCACACCGTAGGTGAGCGTCGGCGTGAACAGCCCGCCGGGCGCGCCGCTGCCGAGGCACGCGGCGGTGACGAGCGGCTTCAGCACCAGCAGCGCTGCGAGTAGTCCGACGCTGACACTGCCGACGAGCTCGAGTTGCACGACCGGTTTGCCGTTGCCGAGCAGCTCGGGATACCTGATCGCGAGGACGCCCAGCGCCGTGAACACGCCGATCGGCGCCGCCACGCGCATCCACCCGGATGGACGCATCGAGTGCGCGCGTGCGATCAGCCGTATCCAGGCGATCGCCGCCAGGCCCGCGATCGGCCCGACGATCACCGCCCACACGATCTGCGAGGTGCCCACCGAATATGTGGTGATCTTGTACGTGGGCGCCGTCGGCAGCGCGATCCACGCGACCGCGGTCGCGATCAGCGACGTCGCCAGCGCGGGAAGCACCAACGGCAGCGTCAGCGTGCCGAGCAGCACCTCGAGCGCGAACAGCGCGCCGCCCAGCGGCACGTTGTAGACCGCGGCCATGCCCGCGCCCGCACCGCAGGCCACGAGCAGTCGCCGCTGCCACTCCGGCAGCCCCGCCCAGTCGCTCAGACCACTCGCGACCGCCGCCCCGAACTGCTGCGGCGCCGCCTCGCGGCCGAGCGACGCGCCGAGCCCGACGATCACGATCGAGTGCACGCCGCGCGCGACGCTCGACCAGAACGGGATCTGCGCGCGGCGCAGCCACAGCGCCTCGGAGACCTCGCCGGGGTTGTGGTGGGCCAGCAGCACCGCGCCCACGCCGGCGACCACCCCGCCGATCGCCAACACGAGCACCCGCTGGGCATCTGAAGTCCGCTCCACCGCGCCGAGGAAGCTGCCGGAGTCATACGACCAGGCCAGGTGCTGAACCGCTCGCAGAAGCTCGATCAGCGCGGCGCCGCCGAGCCCCGCACCGACCCCCACGGCGACCACCAGCACCCAGAACCGCACCCCGTAGGAGGCCACGATGCCGCGGCCAGGCACGTTGGGTTGAGGGGTCGGGCGCGTCACGCCCGTAGCAGTCTGACGGCGAGCTCCGTTGGCAGTGCGACCGCGGTGTTACCCCGTGGAGCGAGCTTTGGCCCGCGCGCGCGACCTCACAAAACTGGCCGGCTAGCCAGTATGATCGTGGACACCATCCGGTGGGCAAGCTTGGAGGTTGGAAAATGGCGACCGTTGGGCGCGATATCGAGTCGGTCGAAGTCACTGAGCGCGAGTTCTGGAGCGACGGGCCTCCTTACGAGCTGTTCAAGCAGATGCGCGGCCAGTGTCCGGTTCACTGGACCGAGAACTTCGAAGAGTTCCCCGAGGAGGCAGGCTTCTGGTCGGTGACCACGGCCGAGGACATCCACACCGTCAGCCGCGACTGGCGCACGTACTCCTCGGAAACGGGCGGCGTGCTGGCCGCCGCCGGCGGCTTCCCGCTCGAGCTCGCGCAGGCGATGTTCATCGGCATGGATCCGCCGAAGCACGACCGCCTGAAGGCGCTCTTCCAGGCGGGGTTCACGCCAAGGCGGATCGCCGCGCACGAGGACGCGATCAGGGCGATCGCCGTCAACGTGCTCGATCGGCTCGACGGCCGCGAGACGTGCGACCTCGTCAGCGACATCGCCCAGCCGATCGTCTCACGCGTGATCGGCAGCTTCATGGGCATCCCCGAGGGGGACGACGCGATGTGGGCACGGCTGATGAACTCGACGCTCGGTGCAGCCGATCCCGATCTCAACCCGGACGGCTTCGAGGGCGCGATCGAGAAAGACCTCCCGGAGATCTTCGAGCACTGCCGCGAGCTGATCGCCGCGCGCCTGGAGAACCCGACTGAGGACCTCACGAGCGTGCTCGTGCACTCCGAGGTCGACGGCTCAAAGCTCGAGGAACACGAGATCGTGATGGGCTTCTTCCTGCTGATGGCCGCCGGCAACGACAGCACCAAGGCGACGTACTGCAGCGGTATGCGCGCGCTGATGGAAGACGGCGAGCAGATGCGGCTGCTGATCGACGACCCCTCGCTGATTCCGGCCGCCGTCGAGGAGTCGCTGCGGATGTTCCCCGCGTTCGCGCACTTCCGCCGCACGGCCACGTGCGACACCGAGCTGCACGGACAGCAGATCCGCGAGGGCGAGAAGGTGGTGATGTGGTACGTCTCCTCCAACCGCGACGAGACCCGCTTCGCGGACGCGGACCGCTTTGATCTGCGTCGTTGGTCGAACCGGGGATTCTCGCCGGAGGCGAGTGTCCCCCGGGCTCGGTGCGATCACCAGGCGTTCGGCGCCGGCGGCCGGCACTTCTGTCTGGGGACCGCGCTCGCGCGCCTGGAGCTGAAGGTGATGCTCGAGGAGACGCTCGCGCGCTACCACGAGATCGCGCTCGACGGCTCGCCGGCGGCCGCGCAGACGCTGTTCCTGAACCAGCTCAAGTCGCTGCCCGTCCGCCTGACGCCGTAGGCGCCCGTCGGCCTGTGCGCCCCGCCCCCGGTGCCCGAACGCCGGCGCCGGTGGGCGCTAGGCTCACGTGCAGGCGAAGAGAACGGAGGAGCGACGTGTCGGATATGGACGACTTCAACAAGGGCGTGATCAACGAGTTCCGTGCAAACGGCGGCCGTGTTGGTGGCCCCTTCGAGGGTGCCCCGCTGCTGCTGCTCACCAGCGTCGGCGCCAAGAGCGGCGCGGCTCGCACGACGCCGCTGATGTACCTGCCCGACGGCGAGCGGATCGTGATCTTCGCGTCCAAGGCCGGAGCGCCCACCAACCCCGCCTGGTACCACAACCTCCTCGCCAACCCATCGGCCACGGTCGAGGTCGGCGGCGACATCTTCGACGTCGATGTCAGCGTCGCCACCGGTGAGGAGCGCGAGCGCCTGTTCGACCAGCAGTCGCAGCTGATGCCGCAGTTCGCCGACTACGCGCAGAAAACGACACGCCAGATCCCGGTGGTAGTGCTGGAGCGCGCCGCCGACGAGTAGCGCCTCGGCGTGCTAGCCGTGGCCAAGGACGGGGTGCGGCACGTAGGGCTCCTCGAGGCTCGCGACCTCGTCGTCGCTGAGTGTCAGCTGCTCTGCGGCGAGCGCGTCCTGCAGGTGCTCGGGCTTTGTGGCGCCGACGATCGGCGCGCTCACCGCAGGCTTGTGCAGCAGCCACGCGAGCGCGATCTGCGCCGGCGGCACGCTACGCGCCGCGGCGATCTCGGCGACGCGCTCGACGACGTCGAAGTCGGTGGGCTGGTCGTAGAGGTAGTCCGTGAACTGGTCGCTGCCGGCGCGCGTCGTGCGCCGCTCGCCCGAGCGTGTTCGGTTGCCGGCGAGGACGCCGCGCGCGAGTGGGCTCCATGGGATCACGCCGACGCCCTGGTCGATGCACAGCGGGATCATCTCGCGCTCCTCCTCGCGGTAGACGAGGTTGTAGTGGTTCTGCATCGAGACGAAGCGTGTGTGGCCGGCGTTTGCTGCGAGCTGCTGGGCCTTGGCGAACTGCCAGGCGAACATGCTGCTGGCGCCGACGTAGCGCGCCTTGCCGGCTCGTACGACCTCGTGGAGCGCCTGCATCGTCTCCTCGATCGGCGTGCGTGGATCCCAGCGGTGGATCTGGTAGAGGTCGACATAATCCATGCCGAGGCGCTGCAACGACGCGTCGATCGCGCTGAGGATGTGCTTGCGCGAGAGGCCGCCGCCGTTCTCGCCGGGCGTCATCGGCATGAACACCTTGGTCGCGACGACGAGCTCCTCGCGCGTGAGCAGCTTCGAGAGCAGGCGTCCGGTGGCCAGCTCGCTGGCGCCCTGGGAGTAGGTGTCTGCGGTGTCGAAGAAGGTGACGCCGCCCTCGACCGCCGCGCGCACGATCGGCTCCGCGGCCTGCTCGTCGAGCACCCACGGTTTGTCGCTGTCGTTGCCGAAGCTCATCATGCCCAGGCAGATGCGCGAGACTCGCAAGCCCGTCGCGCCCAGATTCACGTACTGCATGGGCCACCTCCGATGTCGGTTCCGGCGAGCATGCGCGCTCGACGGGATGAGCTTAGCCAGACGCTGCGAGCGTCTCCTCGAGAGCTCCGACTCCTCGGCACTAGAACAAACGTCCAGTCGAGAGGCCGATGCTTCAGCATCAATCGCGCAATTTCCAATAATTCCCTGGAGCGAGGGGTAACGCGTCTCAGGGTGAGCTATGGGCTTTTTCTACATCAGCGATGACGGTACGGTCGACGGCGCGCAACACGGCAACGACGTTGTCGTGCTGGTCGCGGGCGGCGAGATCGACTACTCGGCGAGCCCTCAGCTGAGCGAGCGCCTCAACGAGCGCATCGACAGCGGCATCACGCGCGTGGTGCTCGATCTCTCGACGGTGACGTTCATCGACTCGACCGCCATCGGCGCGCTCGTTTCAGCCGCCACGAGGCTGCGCGAGCTCGGCGGCGGCACGCTGGCGGTGGTGTGCCCCGAGGAGAATCGGCGGATCGTCCGTATCTTCGAGATCGCCGGCGTGGACAGCGTGATCGCCATGCACGGCTCACGCGAGGGCGCAATCGCGGAACTCGCCACGGTGACTTGAAGGTGCGCGTTCGAGCAATGCAGGACGCGAGCGAGCTGCAGCTGCCGGCACGGCCGGCAAAGCTCGTTGCGGCGCGCGAATACGCGCACGAGGCTGCGGCGGCGTTCGGCTTCGACGCCGACCGCTGCTACGAGGTGGCATTCGCGGTCAACGAGGCCGTGACCAACGCCATCCGCCACGGTCGGCCGGACGCCCACGGATGCATCTACCTGAGCGCGCTCGCCGAGGGCGACCGCCTGACCCTCGCGGTCCGCGACTGTGGAACGTTCACGACGTCCGCCGCCGCCTCGGCGGCCAACGGCGAGGGCGGCCGCGGCTTTCCGCTGATGACTCGCCTGATGGATGCGGTACAGCTGTGCGTGTCATCTGAAAGCACGACGGTGCGGCTGTCAAAGGCGCGCGACTGATCGCGCGCAGCGCAGCCGGCCCGTTCGAGCCGAGCTGACCCGGCAGGCTCTGCCAACGACCCTGGTGTTAGCCTGAAAACCGTACGTTGTTCGGCGTCAAATGGCGACACCATGGGAGGTGGCAGCGCGCATGGGAATCATCGCTTCGACCGACGGCACGGAGATCTTCTACAAGGACTGGGGCTCGGGACAGCCGATCGTGTTCAGCCACGGCTGGCCGCTGTCGGCTGATGACTGGGACACGCAGATGCTGTTCTTCCTGCAGCACGGTTACCGTGTCGTCGCCGTCGACAGGCGTGGACACGGCCGCTCGACGCAGACCAGCGGCGGTCACGACATGGACCATTACGCCGACGACCTGGCTGCGGTGACCGCCCATCTCGATCTCAAGGATGCGATCCACGTCGGGCACTCCACCGGCGGCGGCGAGGTCACCCGCTACATCGCCAAATACGGTCAGACACGGGTGGCGAGGGCGGTGCTGATCAGCTCGGTGCCGCCGCTGATGGTGCAGACCGACGCCAACCCCAAAGGTCTGCCCAAGAGCGTCTTCGATGGCCTGCAGGCCGAACTTGCCGCCAACCGCTCCGAGTTCTACCGGGCGCTGCCGTCGGGGCCGTTCTACGGCTATAACCGACCTGGCGCCAAATCCTCGGAGGCGATCATCGCGAACTGGTGGCGCCAGGGGATGATGGGCGGCGCGAAGGCCCACTATGACGGCATCGTCGCCTTCTCCCAGACCGATTTCACCGAGGATCTCAAGAAGATCACGGTGCCGTCGCTGGTGATGCACGGCGAAGACGACCAGATCGTTCCCTACGCCGACTCCGGACCGCTGTCGGCGGCGCTGCTGCCGAACTCGACCCTGAAGAGCTACCCGGGTTTTCCGCACGGTATGCCGACCACCGAGGCACCGACGATCAACGCCGACCTGCTGGCGTGGCTTCAGTCCTGAGCCAACAGGTTCGGCCGATGTCCGACTCAGACCACTCGCCGGTAACGCTCCCGCTGACGGGCGGCTGCGGCTGCGGCCTCGTCCGGTTCGAGATCGACACCGCGCTGGTCGCGGCGGGCTACTGCCACTGCACCCGATGCCAGCGCCGCACCGGCACCGGCATGCAGGCGTCGGCACGCCTGGCGCCCAACTCTTTGCAGGTGATCAGCGGCGGCGAGCAGCTGCGCGGCTGGAATGCCGGGAGTGGGCTGGAAAAGGTCTTCTGCGCCAGCTGCGGGTCCGCGGTGTTCGCCCGCGAGCTGGACGCGGGTGAGATCAGGATCGTTCGTCTGGGCGCGATCGACGGCGATCCCGGAATACGGCCGCAGGCGCACCAGTTCGTGGCCTACGCCGCTCCCTGGGAGCAGCTGCCCGATGACGGGCTGCCGCGTTTCGACGAGGGAATCCCCGGCCTGCCGACGAGGTGAACGCAACTCTGCGTCGTTCAGCTGACGTCCCGGCGCGCGACCAGCGGCAGGCCTATCAGCGCAAGCACGACCACCCATGCAACCAGCACGAGCCCGCCGGCGGCAGGCGCAAGGAGGTGTTCGGTCTTCAGCCCGATCAGCGCGTCCTGCGCGCGCGTCGGCATGAAGCGGCCGACCGACGGGACCAGGCCGAACAGCAGGTTGTCAACGATGAAGCCCCAAGCGAGCAGGCCGATCACCGCGCCGACCTGGTTGCGCACGATCGCGCCGAAGCCCACGCCAAGCGCTGCCCACAGACCGGTTGCAGCGAGCGTCCCGAGCAGCAGCAGCGCGACTTCACCGCCGCTCAACACGAACGTGATGCCGCGCGCGTCGATGATCAGGTAGCCGATCGCAAAGCCCAGGCCCTCGCCGAGGACGCCGAACACGAGGCCGGCAAGCAGGCCCGCGATCAGCTTCGCGCCGAGCACACGCGAGCGCACAGGCGTGAACAGGAACGTCGGGCGGATCGTGCCAAAGCGAAACTCGCTGGTCACCAGCAACACGCCCGCAAGCGCCGAGAAGATCCCCGCGAGGCTGCCCAGGCTGAGCGTCGTGCGCTGGTCTTCGGTCGTGGACAGGCCGCTGATTTTGCTCAGCAGACCTGTCAGCAGCGCAAACAGCAGGATCAGCGCGACCATCCCCAGCACCAAGCCAAGCGTGGTGCGCGTCGAGCGCACCTTCAAGAGCTCTGCTTTGACCTGTGCGATCACGGCTTCGCCTCGGGGGCGACGGCGGCGCTCGGGGTCGCACCGCTGACAGCGCTGCGGTCTCCACCGGTCAGCTCGAGGAAGATCTGCTCCAGCGAGGAGCCTTCGGTGATGAGCTCATGAACCGGCACGCCTGCAGCGAGCGCGACGTCGCCGACGTGCTCGCTGGTGGTGCCGTGCACGAGCAGCACATGCTCGTTGCTTGCCGTCGTCTGCAGCTGCTCGCGCTCGAGCGCTCGGCGCAACTGCTCGACGCCCGGCGTGCGCACGCGCACCGCGCCGCCGACCTGCGCTGTCAGCTGCTCCAGCGAGGACTCCACAACGAGCCGCCCACGGTTGATGATCAGCACCTGATCGACCGTCTGTGCGACCTCTGCCAGCACATGGCTCGAGATCAGCACCGTACGCCCTCCAGAGGCAAACGCGCGCAGGAAGTCACGTAGCCAGCGCACGCCCTCGGGGTCAAGGCCGTTGGCGGGCTCGTCCAGCACGAGCAGCTCGGGATCGCCAAGCAGCGCCGCTGCAAGCCCAAGCCGCTGGCGCATCCCCAGCGAGTAGCCCTTCACGCGGCGTTTCCCAGCGTCCTTCAGTTCCACCAGCGCCAGCACCTCGTCGGTGCGCGAGTCGGGCAGGCCGCCAGCAAGGCCGAGTGTGCGCAGATGGTCGCGGCCCGAGCGGCCGGGGTGGAAGTCAGTGGCCTCGAGCACCGCGCCGATCCGCAGCGCCGGCTGTTGCAGCTGCGCATAGAGCTGGCCGAACACGAGCGCGCGGCCACTCGTCGGCACCGCCAAGCCGAGCAGCATCCGCAGCGTCGTCGTCTTGCCTGCGCCGTTGGGGCCCAGAAAGCCCGTGATCGTGCCCGCGGCGAGCTCGAACGACAGGTCCTCGACTGCTGTCAGCCTGCCAAAGCGCTTCGACAGCGACTCTGCGCGAACGACTGCCGTCACGCGCTCATCGCTTCGTCGGGCGCCGGCTCAGCACGATCGCGATCCGCCAGGCGCGCTCTGGCAGCGCCGCGCCCGACACCGAGCGCGGCCAGCAGCTCGGCCGCGGGGTCCGGCGCTGGCAGCTCGAGGATCCCCGCGAGCACATGCTGCGGGCCTGGATGCGAGTGCCCCCGGCGCATCGACCTGGAGGACTCGCTGAGCACTTTCTTCGCGCAAGGTGTGAGCCGCAGGCGTTTGCGCAGCACCATCCTGATCGTCGGCCGCGCAGGCACTGCGCTTGGATCGACTGCCGGCAGCTGCGGCACCGCGGGCGGCGGGTCCATGCCGATCGCGACCAGCGCTTCGTTGTCCATCGCCTCGAGCGCCGCGCGCGCATACTCTGCATCTGTGCCCAGTGCCTCGGCGACCAACGGCTCGTTCAGCAGCGCCACCAATACGAGCTCCGTGCCGATCCTGCGATCGCCACGGCGTCGCGCTTCTTCACGCGCGACGACATACGTCGACCACGGGTGGTACTGGTCGGCGGATCGGCGAGAGCCCTGGCCGGCCGCGCCCGCGCCCGCGGCCTCGCGCCGTTTCGATGCTCCGCTCATCTGCGTCTCAGAGCTCCTTTCCGTGCTTGGTGTGCACTGACTGTCGCGTCACGCCCAGCGCGTCACCGATCTGCTGCCACGACCAGCCCTGGCGCCGCGCCACAGCAACCTGGCTGGCCTCGACGCGCTCCGCCAAGCGGCGCAGCGCAAGGGCGGCACGCAGGCCCACTGCGGGGTTCTCGGAGGTGGCCGCCGCGGCCATGTCCTCGACGTTCATGGCGTCAGTTTAGATTGACGTGGGCATTTGTCAACGTAGACTGACGGGGGCTCGACTCCCCGCTGCCCCCCGACATTGTTGAGAACGGAAGCCGCGTCGCTGCGTGGGTCGCTCCGCAGTCATGGTACGCTGACAATATGGCCCACACTGGGAAGCGCATCACAATAGGCGACCGCGGGCGAGTGGTCCTGCCGTCCACTGTACGCCGTGAGCTTGACCTGAAACCCGGTACTCACATGCTGCTGAGCACCGAGGACGACGGCTCGTTGCGGCTACGCCCATATCGCGCCGTGGCCGAGCAGAGTCGCGGACTGCTCCGTCGGCTCCCCGGAGGGTCGATGGTGGACGGACTCCTCGCCGAGCGGCGCGCAGAAGCCGCACGCGAGGACACCGAGTAGTTGGCGCCGGTACTCGACGCCTCGGCGCTTCTCGCGCATCTTCGAGACGAGCCCGGCGCCGACGTTGTTGCCGAGGCAATCGCCAGCGGTGCGGTGATCTCGACCGTCAATCTTGCCGAGGTATTCAGCCGCGTCGCCGATCGGGGAGAGGACTCGGCGAAGCTGGCGGCGGAGCTCACCCAAAGCGGACTACTCGATGGCGCGATCACGGTCGAGCCGTTCACGGCCGCTGACGCCGTCGACGCGGGACGCCTACGACCGTTGACCCGCGATGCAGGGCTCTCGCTCGGCGACCGGGCGTGCCTGGCACTGGCGCGACGGCTGGACGCTCCAGCGCTGACAGCCGACACCGATTGGCAAGGGGTAGATCACGGTGTCGAGCTGCGCCCTATCCGCTGAGCACGTGATCGCCGCCAGCCTGCCAGCTCCCTAACTCGAAGCGAGTCCAGGCGGCGAGCCACCCGCGCTCATGGGGCCGGCGGTTCGCGCGGTGCCCCGCGCAATCCCGCCAATCGGACCGCCCTCGTGGCAACTCGCTCATCCCGGAGCTTTGGCTGCGTCTGGCTCAACCTCGATCATCCAGCACCGAGTCTGCGTGCACGACGGTGTGGCCTGACGAAGGTCACTGTCTGCCCTTGACGCGGGCATGGCCTGGCCAGCCGGGCGCGACCGCGCTGCCGCCACTCGCGGGCATGCTGATTGCTGGGCTCGGTGAGTTGATCGAGATGCGCTCTGGACAGCGGTCTTCGGCGGGACCCATGTCCTCGCTGATCGGCTTGGTGTAGAGCACGCCATCGCGGCGCGCGGCCAACAGCACCAGACCGAATACCTCCTGACCGTCATTGGAGCGCACAGCCGCATAGATGACCTGCCCGTAGCGCACGGTGTCAATCACCCGCGCGGCGAACTCGGCGCCGAGGTCGAACTCGATTGCGGTGCGAGCGGTGAATGGTCTGTGTAGATGTCCGGCGGTCCAACCCATGATTGTCCTTCCTGCGACGTCGACGCCCATCCCAGTGGTGGGCCTTGTACGACTCCGTATCTCCGGGGAGCGTGCCGCCGTCGAAGGATTCAGGGCAGTGCTGAGAGTCTCGGGCACGAGCCGCTACTCGGTGACGGCGAGTAGACCGAGGTCCGACGAGCTCGGTGCTTCCTCTTCTCTCTTGACCTTACCCACGGCTTGGGATGGTTTGCGATGGGTTGCGCCAATCATGCGTCTCACGGCCGTCGCCTGCACGCTTGAGGCGGATCGAGGTCTGCCACGCATCGGGGCGCGCCAGCGCGGGCGTGGTCCTCGGTGCGCAGGACGACTGACGGCTGGACGCTTTCAGGGAACAAGGCCGCCGACGATGACCAGATGACTCGCGGCCATGCCCCCCGACGTGGTAGGGACACTGAGCTTGACAGCCATCTCTATCCGGTGCGAGGCTCAGGCAGGAGGCGGTGCTACCAGAGGTGTTTCTTAAGGATCTCGATGACCTCTGCAACGACCGTGTACGCGGTGTTACGCGCTTGCTCGTACTCCTCGTCGCCAGGCTGAAGATCGGGGTGCTTCTCCCGGGCGTAGCCGTCCGGTCCCGGGTAGTCCGGAGCGCGAAACGCGGCGTGTAGTTGCGCCACGCTCTCTTGAAAGAGCTTCTGCCTGAAGGCGGGCCGTTCGGTAACCAAGGCGGCGACGTCCGCGCCGGAGGGTGTGGCGTTCAGACACCACCAGGACACGTCATAGCCATCCTTGGAGTCATCGCGACCTGCGAGCGCGTCGGCCTTGGCGGCAAGGAACCCAACCGGGCCGGCGTGGTGGATTCTCACGTCGGCTCGCGCTCCGGAGCGATAAACAAGCTGTACGCCTTCGAGGGTGCTCGACACGGCGTCTTCGGTGATGAGCCTGCCAGAGCGGATCGGGAAAGGGCGAAGGCGTGGACCCGCGTTCTGGGCTGCTGTCCTTTCATCAAGTGCATGTGTACCGTCGGCGAGCAGCGTGTCGTCCTCCGCGACCGGCGCAAGGAAGTCGAGGATGAGAGGCAGGCCGGGCGCACTTTCCTTCTTGCGCCAGCGAAATCCGCTTGCGCGCTCCAGCTCGAAGTATGGCTCGAGAACTTCCTCGATCGATTGGTAGTACTCGCGGGTCGCGCCTTTGGTGATGGCGAGCGACAAACACAGATCGATGTCCGCGCTTCCGATGTGTGTGTCGGCCGCTTCCGGGACGAGCAGCGGAGGAACGAGGCCGCCGACGATGACCAGATGTTTCGCGGCCATGCCGCCGAGGAGATAGAAGAGGCTTGCCGCCTCGCCTATCAATGCGCTTGGTGGATGTTTGATCTCGTCGGTCACGTGATCTCCTTCGATCCCCACAGATCGAGGAAAACGTCGACCGCGGCCTCTCCTCTGGGCTCAAGGTACAGGTCCAGCATGATCCGGCTGGGTGGAGCTGTAACGCGTCCGTCTCCATCGGTACGTGCGTCACTACTGGCCAGTTGCTCCGGGTCCGCGATCAGCGTGACGTTTGCTCCCCGCTCCGTCCGAAATCCACCGAGTGCCTGGGGGATCTGCTCAAGATCATCGCCGGAAGCCTGGACTCGATACAGCGGTCGCTGCATCCCGGTCAGGACCGGCAGGCCCATCCGTTCGGCTGCCAACGCGCCGGTGAGAATTATCTGATGGCCAGTGATCGACGCCGGGACTGCGCTGGGGTCTCGGACGAAGCATGAGAGTCGTTGCGGGTAGGAGGGGCGGCCATGCTCGGCAAGCCAACGTCGCGTGCCCTCGACATCGGCTACACGCCGCTCCATTCCGCGCCCGCGCCCGTGGCGCTCGATCAGACTTGCCTCCTCCAGGGTCGTGAGCAGGCGGTGGGCGGTCACCTCGCTGCTCGCGCCTCGCTCGGCGAGTCGTCGGATCGTCCAGGGTTCTTCGGGGTGGTCGGCGATCAGTTGCGCAGGTCGCAGACTGCCGGCGCGCAGGGCACGCCGGCGGGTCGGCAGTTGGTCACGCACGCGCCTGGTCAGTGTCTGGCCGGGAAGCCAAGCGCGACCCGTAGCATCCACAAAGCCGATATCGGCGTCCTCTAGACGCGCGGCCGTAGCGTCGTCCAGTACGGCCTTGATCAGCAGGATGCGTCTACCGTCGCTCCTCTCACGATCAAGCAATCCAGCCAGCTCTCCGATCTCGATGACCCCGGGCTCCACGGGAAAGGCTTGCCCGGCGACTACCACGGCGGACTCCGGGGCGTCACGGATCACATCCACACCGGGTAGGCGGCTAAACGCATCCGCGACCTGCCGGTCCACATCTGAGCGGAGCGTGATCAGAGAAGCTTGCGCTATAGCATCGGATATCATTCTTCACTAAGTATAGCGCAAATCGCAAAAGCCACCATATATGATCTAATCACACTATTTGCAGCAGCTCGATAGCAATGATATAGCGCGCCGGCATCGAGTCAGCGACCTGTCGTTGCCGGGACGAGGACTCGCCCATTCGAACTGCTGAGGGTCAACCAGGAGCAATTGTTGCCTTGAGCGCCAAGAGCCCAACGCTGGAGCCAAGTTTCAGCTTGCAAATACAGGCTTCGAGCTGGGCTGCCGACCCCCATCATGAAACCGCACTTTCACGCACCTATTCGAAAGATACGACTCTATGGCGCGCAGAACGGCGATTTTAGCCCACTATTTGGCCCACCAAGCGATTTTGGCCTCTCAGCGGACAGTCCCGCTGAATCTGAGATTGGCTTGGATACAGCGGAAACTGCCTATGGGCGCGGCGGGTTTCGAACCTGCGACCTCTCGCGTGTGAAGCGAGCGCTCTCCCACTGAGCTACGCGCCCTGGGCTCCTGAGTGTATTGAGCGTGATGGGGGGTTGCCGGGGGCCGGTTGCGGAGTCGAGAGCGAGCGTCGCTCGACGGTCGAGCGCCCGGCATGAACCGCTGACCTATAAGCCGTCCACTATTACCAACCCTCGCTCATTCCCGACGGGCTGCGGCCGATGATGACCCACCGTCCCAGCCGCGCCCGAACCCGTGTCGAGAACCGAGAACAGACCTCCGAACCCCCCGAGCCCCGGCGCAGAGGCCGCCGGGGACGCGGCGGACGCGATGTTCGACTCCGAGCGGCAGGAGCACCTCGACGTGGAGACGTTGGATACGGTCCTGGAGTCGCTGCTGAGCCGCTACCCCGAGGCACCGGTGGCGGCGCTGAAGGCCGACGGCGTGTCGATATCTGTGCCGGAGTCGATCGCGCTGGTGCGCAACCGCGTGCTCGAGGCGCGCTCGGGCTTGGACATGGTCGTGCAGGAGGACCGCTTGCGGCTGCTGGCGACTTGGGATCAGGTGCTGGCGAGGGGCTCGGCGCGGTGTCTTGCACACCTGGCGGAGCAGCCGGAGACGACGGTCGCGCTCTACGGTCTGGACCTGCGCGAGGCGCACGGTGTGGTGCTGGTGCTGTACGCGCCGACCGACGAGGTTGACGTTTCGGCTGCGAAGCGCCGGCGCGCGCCCAAGCCCCTGCCTCGGTTCTCGACGATCGAGAAGGACGAGCGCAGCTTCATCGTCAGGACCGACGAGGCGCTGAGCGAAATCCTGGGGTGGTCGGCCGAGGAGATGCAGGGCCGCCGTTCGATCGAGTTCATGCACCCGGACGATCACGCGCTGGCGATTGACAACTGGATGGAGATGCTGGCGTCTCCTGGTCCGGGGCGGCGCGTGCGCTTGCGCCACCGACACCGCAACGGCTCGTGGGTGTGGTTCGAGGTCACCAACCACAACCTGCTCGACGACGAGGCCCGTAGCTGTGTGGTGGCCGAGATCGTGGACATCTCTGAGGAGATGGCGGCGCAGGAGGAGCTGCGGGCGCGCGAGCAGCTGCTCGACCGGCTCGCGGAGGCGATCCCGCTGGGGCTTTTCCAGGTCGACGCGGCGGGCGAGATCGTGTACACGAACGACCGTCTGCACGAGATCCTGGGTGTGCAGCGCGTCGCGAGCCTCGAGGCGCAGATGGCGAACGTGGTGGAGAGCGATCACACGGCCTTGAAGAGCGCGATGGAAGACGTGCTCGGCTCGGGCCGCCATGCCGACGTGGAGATCGAGTTGCACCTGGCGAGCCGCGAGGAGGTGCGCTTCTGCAGCATCAACCTGCGCGCTCTGACCCACGAGGACGGCACCATCAGCGGCGCGATCGCGTGCGTCGCCGACGTGACCGACAGTGCGCGCATGCGCGACGAGCTCAAGCGCCGCGCGACCTTCGACGAGCTGACGGGCTGTCACAACCGTTCGTCGTTCATGCGCGCGCTCGAGGCGAACGTCGCTGAGCCGCAGCCGCAGGCGGAACGAGCTCTGCTGTTCGTGGACCTGGACCGCTTGAAGGACCTCAACGACCGCTCCGGCCACGCCGCCGGCGATGAGCTGCTGCGGATCCTCGGAGAGCGGTTGCGCGCGACGGTCCGCGGCCAGGACCTGGTGGGTCGCGTGGGCGGCGACGAGTTCCTGGTGATGTGCCCGCAGGTCGGCGGCCCGGACGGCGCGATGGGGCTCGCCGAGCGCCTGGCGCAGGCGCTGCGCGAGCCGGCGGCGCTGGCGGCGGGCAGCGTGTGGCCGCAGGTCAGCATTGGCGTGGCGTGGTCTGAGCGGGATACGATCGCGGCCAACGCGCTCGTCGCCATGGCAGACGCGGCGATGTATCAGTCCAAGCGCAGGGGCGAGGGCCGGCCGGAGCGCGCCTGGGGCCCGGCCGGTGACTCGCCGATCACGAGCCCAGTCGCACTCGTGCGCGGGGCTTCAGCAGATCGTTCGCTTCGGAGTAGCTCTGAGCAAGGGCGTTCACTTCGCTCGGCGTGAGCGAGGAGCCGAAGGCGCTCGCGCCGCCGAGCCTTTGGTAGTCGATCGGTATCTGCTTGCCGATCTGCTCGAGCGCGAAATGGGCGTCGTAGACGCTCTCGATGTACAGCGGGACGTTTGCGCGCGCGAAGCTCGCGGCGGCGCGCGAGCCGTGTTCGCTCTGTTCCACCGCCGCGCTGATCAGCCGCCAGCCGCGCCCGGTGAGCAGGTAGTAGCTGCGGAAGGTGCCTGCGAGGGCGGGCGCGGGGCCGGTGAGCGACGCGGCGTTGCGTTCTTCGAACGGGCTCGGCAGGCGTAGCGCGCTCGCGCGTTCGGTGGCGGCGCGCACTGGCGCCCGCGGCAGCTTGTGGATGTCGGCGGGCAGGCCGTCGATGATCAGCGGCCAGGCCGCCTTGGTCGCCTGCACCTCGCTCTGCACCGCGGGCTCCTGTGCGGTGAGCGCGTGCGCGACCACGACGAGGTCTTCGCGCTCGAGGCGCGACTCGGGGGCGGTGGCGTGCCGGCTTGACCCGCAGCCGGCGATCGCGAGCGCCGCGCCGACGATCAGCGTCAGCGCGGCGAAGCGAGCGAACCCGGTCGGTTCGCTTAGACGCCCAGCAGATCGACGACGAATACGAGCGCTTCGTTCTTCGGGATCGTCGGTGGCCTGCCTGCGGCGCCGTAGGCGAGCGAGGCGGGGATGATCAGCTCACGACGGCCGCCGACTTTCATGCCCACGATGCCCTGGTCCCACCCCTTGATCACTTCGCCCTTGCCGAGCGTGAACGTGAACGGTTTGCCGGTTTCCCACGAGGCGTTGAACTTCTTGCCGTCCTTGTAGAGGACGCCGACGTAGTTGACGGTGACCGAGTCGCCGGCCTTGGCTTCGGCACCGGTACCCACGATCAATTCCTTGGTTTCGAGTTTCGCCGGCGCCGGCCCCGAGGGCGGCGTGACCGTCGGTTCTTTGGACAGCGCGCCGCTGGTGGGAGTCGTGGCGGCGGCGGTCGTCTTGGTTTCACCGGCGGTGACCAGCGAGTTGTCGGCGCTGTTCTCGTTACCGACGGTGACGGTGCTCGATGATCCGCTCGAGCCGCAGCCGGCGATCGCGGCGGCCGTGCAGAGCGCCGCCGCGGCGACACCGGCGCGGGAGCGAAGGTTTGAGGGGAGCGGCTTGAAGTAGTTCACGGCCGGGCAGCCTACCGGAACTTGGCTGGGGCGTGGGCGGTAGCGGGCGGGCGTGCGTTAGGATCCGTCGCGGACCGTGCTAGGCGGGGAGGTAGCGGTGCCCTGTATCCGCAATCCGCTCTAGCGGGGCTGAACTCCCCTCCGAGGGGTTCCGACCCCGGTTGCTCCGTCGCTCGGGGCGTCGATGGTTCGGGTCCCGCGCGGTGTCGGCTTGCGAATCAGGTCAGGTCCGGAAGGAAGCAGCCTTAAGCGATCACCGGCAGGCGCAGCGGGAGCTCCCGAACCGGAGCCGTGGGCGAGGATCGGCGCCGGGTGTTCGCTGAATCTCGACGAGGGGTGCACGGTCCATCTCGACCCGAGCCGTGGCGTATAACCATGGTTGGACAGCGTTTGCAAAATGGAACATCGTGCGCGGCACGGCACTGCAGGACGCCCTATCGGCACCCCTGGAAGATCAGCCAGGAGTGGTTGCTCGCAGACTCGGTGAAGCCGGGCGGCACGCTGACGTGCTTCTGGACCGGGTCGCGTGGGTCGAGTACGTAGTCTTCTTCGACTTCCTTGTCGGCAGGGTCGACGTAGACGCCTGTGTCGATGTGGCCGGCCTCGGGGCTGACGATGTTGCGGGGGCTGGTCTTGAGGTACAGCGCGAGCAGCGGCACGGGAGCGTGGTTGGAGACGCCGACCGGTCCGCAGCGAAGGTCGATCGCGTGCTCGGAGACGAGCGCCAGCAGTTCGCCTTCGATTTCGTGCGTGCGCGCGAGTTTGTCGAGTTCGCGGTGCGCGGAGTGGTACTGCGAGGGGATGTAGGCGAGCAGCGCGAGCGCCAGCAGCGCGCCGGCGGCCATCCACCAGCGCCGCCGCGGGTCGCCGGGCGCCAGCCGCGTCCAGCCGAAGACGCCGGCGCCGGCGAAGATCGAGAGGATCGCGGAGGCGAGGAACGCGTAGCGGGTGTTGATCGGCAGGCCGACGGCGGCGAAGGCGGCGAACACGACAACGGCGACGACGCCGGCGAGGGCCCCGAGCAGCGCCTGACGGCGCAGCCACAGCAGCGAGAGCACGCCGCCGACGGCCGCGGCGGCGAGCACGGGCGGGCGCAGGATCTCGCCGATGCGGCGCGGGATGTACTCGGGGACGTTGGCGATGCCGGTCTCGCGCCCGAGCGTTTCGGCGGTGTGCCGGGTGTTGGTGAGCGACCACAGCGGGTCGCCGGTGATGGCGAGGTCGCTGAGCACCCAGACGAGCGGCGCGGCGGCGGCGAGCAGCGTCAGCCGCACGATCTCGGCGCGCGGTCGCGCCCGCCAGGAGGGACCTGGCGCCCGGCTGGGGACGAGGCCCATGAGGTACAGCCAGTAGAGACCGGAGAACGCCCACGCCTCCGGGCGCAGCAGCCCGGCGAGCGCGAGCAGCACGAGCACGGGTGCGCCTGCGGGCGCAGCGTGCAGGCGCCTGTGGCGCGACTCGACGACGAGGGCGCACAGCACGAACATGAGGTACGGGAGGTCGACGTAGGCGCGCACGCCGTAGGAGAGCACTTCGACGCGGGTGAGGAAGATCAGGGCTGCGAGCGCGCCGGCGGCCCAGCCGAACCATTCGGCGCCGAGCCGGTAGATGGCCCAGCCGCAGGTGGACAGGGCGAGGAAGCCGAGCGCGACGGTGATGTCCTCGGCGGCGCGCGGGCCGAGCGGTGCGAGCACCAGGCCGAGCAGCTCGAGCAGGGGATGCGGCGTGGGCGCGATCGGCACGCCGTAGGCGGGGGTGCTGCCGCGCGAGAGCTGTCCGCCCCAGGCGAGCGCGTAGAGCGTGTCGTAGTTGGCGTAGCCGACGCCGGCGATGATCCGCAGCGCCAGCGCTCCGCCGGCGATCGCAAGAGGTGTGGCGAGGCGCGCGCGCAGGCGCTCGATCGAGGCTGTCATGGGCCGGGACGCTACCCGCTGGCGCGCTCGGCATTGCCCGCTGGCGCGGCCTGCGCAGCCTGTCGGCGCCGCCGGGGGAGCGCGTCTCGGGCCCACCGACCCGCGTGAGTAGACTCAGGCGAACGGTGTCGGTAGCGGAGCAGCCACAGGACGATCAGCGCTCACAGGGCCAGCAGCGCTCGCTGTATCGCCGGCACCGGCCGCGGACATTCGCGGAGGTGGTTGGCCAGGAGCCGGTGGTGCGGACGCTGCGCAACGCGGTGCAGCGCGACGCGGTCCACCACGCGTATCTGTTCGTGGGCTCGCGAGGGACGGGCAAGACGTCGATGGCGAAGATCCTGGCGTCGTGCTTGAACTGCGAGCGGAATCCCACCCACCCAACCCCCGACCACCCGACGATCGAGCCGTGCGGGACGTGCGACTCGTGCGTGTCGATCGCGGCGGCGACGTCGCTGGATGTGATCGAGATGGACGCGGCGTCGAACAACTCGGTGGACGACATCCGCGAGCTGCGCGAGAGCGTTGCGTACGCGCCGGTGAGCGGGCGGCGCAAGGTGTACATCCTCGACGAGGCGCACATGCTGTCGACGGCGGCGTGGAACGCGTTCCTGAAGACGCTGGAGGAGCCGCCGCCGAACACCGTGTTCGTGCTGGCGACGACGGAGGCGAACAAGGTGCCGGCGACGGTGGTTGACCGTTGTCACCGCTTTGACTTCCACCGCCCGACGGTTGAGCAGATCGCGAGCGTCGTGCGCCGCGCGGCGCAGGCGGAGTCGATTGAGATCCCGCCGGCGGCGGTGGCGGCGCTGGCGCGCTCGGCGACGGGCAGCTTCCGCGACGCGCTGGGCACGCTCGAGCAGATCGTGACGTACAGCGGCTCAGAGATCGCGCTGGAGGACGTGCTGGCGGTGTTGGGCGTGGCTGACGCGCGGCTGCTGGAGGAGACGGTGGACGCGGTGGCAACAGGCGACGCGGCGCGCGCGCTGCGGGCGTTGGAGGAGTGCGTGGGGCAGGGCCGCGACGCGGCCTCGTTCGCGTCCGATCTGGAGGTGCGCGCGCGCGAGCTGCTGGTGGTGCAGGTCCTCGATGAGCTGCCGCCGGAGCTGTCGCTGACGCCGGAGGCGGACGCGGCGTTGAGCGCGCAGGCCGAGCGCGTGGAGCACGCGACGGTGGTGCGCCTGCTGGAGCTGCTCGGCGAGGCGATGGAGGGCGTGCGCGCGGGCGCGGACGCACGCACGCGCCTGGAGCTGGCGCTGGTGAAGGCGGCACGGCCCGAGACCGACGGCTCGACGCGGGCGCTGCTGGCACGCATCGAGCGGCTCGAGCGTGGTGTCCCCCGCGACGGCGCCGAGAACCAGAAGGACGACGATTTTAAGGGGCCGCCTGCGGCGGCGGCGATGGGTCGCGCGCGGCTCCACCACGCGCCGGCACCGGCCGCGGCGGCTGCGATTGAGCCGGAGCCGGTGCGCGAGCCGGAGCCACAGGACGCACCGGAGGCGGAGCCACGGGACGCGCAGGAGGCGGTGCGCGAGCCTGCGCCGGAGCCGGTGAGCGAGCCGTTGCCGCGGGACATCGAGTCGGTGTATGCGCTGTGGCCGGCGGTGGTCGACCTGGTGCGCAGCGAGCATGCGCTGCTGGGGGCGGTGATCGGCGAAGCGCGGCCGGTGGCGGTGGACGGCGAGGAGCTGACGCTGGCGTACCCGTTCGCGGCGGAGTTCTACAAGAAGAAGGCGGAGGACCCGGCGAATCGCGCGGCTGTGGGCGAGGCGCTGGGGGCGCTTGCGGGCGGACGCTGGAAGCTGCGCTACGAGCTGCGCGACACGCCGGCATCGGAGGGCGAGCAGGGCTCGCCGGCGCGCTCGGAGGAGGAATGGGTGGCGCGCTTCATGGAGGAGTTCGACGCGGAGGAGCTCACCGATGCGCAGGATGAGCGCGGCGCGCAGGCCGCGACCAGCAACGAGAAAGGCGCGTGATGGGAAAGCAGCCGCGGATGCCGAACATGCAGCAGATGATGGCGCAGGTCCAGAAGATGCAGAAGGACATGGAGCTGGCGCAGGAGCAGTTGAAGGACGAAGTGGTGGAGGCGTCGGCGGGCGGCGGCATGGTGACGGTGACGGTCAGCGGCGCGCTCGAGGTACGCGAGATCAAGATCGATCCTGGGGCGGTTGACCCGGAGGACGTGGAGATCCTGGCCGACATGGTGACGGCGGCGGTGAACGAGGCGCTGCGCAAGGCGCAGGAGCTGGCGGAGAGCAAACTCGGCGGCGCGACAGCGGGCCTGGACCTCGGCAATCTCGGCGGGCTGGGCCTCCCGGGGCTGTGATCAGCAGGTGAGCACGACCTCCTACGCGCCGCCGGTGCAGCGGCTGGTGACGGAGCTGTCGAAGCTGCCTGGGATCGGCAGCCGCACGGCGCAGCGCCTGGCGTTTCACATCCTGCGCACCTCGGGTGAGGATGCGAGCGCGCTGGCGCAGGCGATCGTGGAAGTGAAGGAGAAGATCGGGCTGTGCGAGGTGTGCTTCAACCTGACCGACGAGGCGCGCTGTCGCATCTGCGAGGACCCGCGTCGCGACCATGGGCTGATCTGCGTGGTGGAGGAGCCGAGCGACGTGATCCCGATGGAGCGCACGCACGAGTATCACGGCGTGTACCACGTGCTCGGCGGCGCGCTGTCGCCGATCGACGGCGTCGATCCGGAGGACTTGAAGATCGCGGAGCTGTTCGCGCGCGCGACGGCGCCGGACGCTGTGGTGCGCGAAGTGGTGCTGGCGACGAACCCGACGACGACGGGCGAGGCGACGGCGCTGCACGTGGCGGAGGAGCTGCGCGTGCGCGCTCCGGAGATCAAGGTGACGCGCCTGGCGAGCGGGCTGCCGGTGGGCTCGGACCTGGAGTACGCCGACGAGGTGACGCTCGGCAAGGCGTTCGCGGGCCGCCGCGCTGTTTGACGGCCAACCTTTCGGATCGCCCTCTGTTCAGTAATGATAATTGGCTATCATTACAAAGTCTGGCGGCTCTGAAAGGAACGCGATGCCACCCCCAGCCAAGCGCACGACTACTGCGCGTCCTGGTCACCACGAGGAGCGATACTGGCCCGCTGACCCGACTGGTCCTCCTGGGGGTCAACGCGGCGGGGCCTACGAGGTCTTCATCCCGGAGCCGATAGCGAAGCGCGAGTTCACGCTCGACAGCGGAGCGGTGGCTTTGATCGTGGACGCGACGAAGGCGCTTGGGCACCTCAACGACACGCGCCCGCAGCTGGCGTCGCTGGCGGCTCTGGCCCGCAACCTGCTGCGCTCGGAGAGCGCAGCTTCGTCGCGCATCGAGGGGGTGAAGATCTCACACAAGCGCCTCGCACGTGCCGCGTATGCTCGGGACGGCAACCGTCGAGGCGATAAACGGGCCGCGGAGGTGTTGGGCAACGTCGAAGCGATGGAGCGGGCCATCGATCTGGGCGCGAGCGCCGAGCGGTTCTCAGTCGCTGACATCCAAGACATCCACCGCACGCTGTTGCGGTTTACGGACGATCGCGACATCGCGGGTGTGATCAGGACCGAGCAGAGTTGGATCGGTGGCAACGACTACCACCCGGTCGGTGCGCCGTACGTTGGTCCCCCGGCCGATCTCCTCCAGGAGCTCTTGAATGACCTCTGTGGCTTCATCTCCCGAACCGATGTCGCGGCCGTGGCGCAGGCGGCGATCGCGCATGCGCAGTTCGAGAACATCCACCCGTTCGCGGACGGAAACGGCCGCACCGGCCGGGCGCTCATCTACACGGTCCTTCGCCGTCGCGGGGAGATCAGCAACTACATCCCCCCCATCAGCCTTGTGCTCGTGGGCCAGCCCAAGAACTACGTCGGTGGTCTCGGTGCGTATAGCCAAGGCAAGGTCGGCAGCTGGTGCGAGCGGTTCGCCTACGCTGTGGCGCTGGCCGCGCGCGAGGCCGAGGGGCTTGCCCAAGCGATCGAAGGTCTTCAAGCCAGGTGGCTCGAGCGTCTCGGGCAGCCTCGCCGGGACGCGGCGGTACGTGAGATCGTGAGCGTGCTTCCAGCGCAGCCCGTGATCGACGTGCCCGCCGCGCAGCGACTCACGGGAAAGTCTCACGTCGCTATCGGCAACGCGATCGCCCAGCTCGAAGAGGCCGGGGTTCTGCAGAAGCTCAACCAGCGCAAATGGGGGCGCGTTTGGGAATGCGGCGAGCTGTTCGCGCTCGTCGAGACCTTCGAGAGGAATCTCTCCACCCCGTTCAGCGCGCGCGATCGTGTCGACCGCGATCAAGCTCACACGTGCTGACCCGCTCACGTTCCGGCGATCACGCTGCGGCCAATATCCTGCGTTGCGATGGCTTCTGTGATCGTGATGAAGTTCGGCGGCACCTCGGTGGCGGACGCGCAGCGCGTGAAGCGCGCGGCGCGGCGGATCGTGGAGAAGCGCGAACAGGGTCACCAGGTGGTGGCGGTGCTGTCGGCGCGCGGCAAGACGACGGACGAGCTGATCGCGATGGCGGAGGAGATCTCGCAGGCGCCGGACCCGCGCGAGATGGACATGCTGCTGTCGACGGGAGAGCGGATCTCGTGCGCGCTGTGCGCGATGGCGATCAACGACCTCGGCCATCGGGCGATCTCGCTGACGGGCTCGCAGGCGGGCATCGTGACGGACGAGTCGCACACGAAGGCGCTGATCCTGGACGTGCGCGCGGATCGCATCCGCACGGCGCTGGAAGAGGACCACATCGTGCTGGTGGCGGGCTTCCAGGGCGTCTCGGAGAACGCGAGGAACGTGACGACGCTCGGCCGCGGCGGCTCTGACACGAGCGCGGTGGCGGTGGCGGCGGCGCTGGGCGCGGAGGTGTGCGAGATCTACACGGACGTCGCCGGCGTGTACTCGGCGGACCCGCGGATCGTGCCGGACGCGCGCAAGCTGGAGACGGTGTCGTTCGAGGAGATGCTCGAGATGGCGGCGTCGGGAGCGGGCGTGCTGCAGCTGCGCTCGGTCGAGTACGCGCGCAACCACGGCGTGCGCATCCACTGCCGCTCGTCCTTCGAGGAGCAGCCCGGTACCTTTGTGGTGGCGGAAGGAGAAACGATGGAGCAGCCACTGATCACAGCGGTGACGCACTCGACCTCGGAAGCGCGGGTGACGCTGACGGGCGTGCCCGACGCGCCCGGGCGCGGCGGCGCGCATCTTCGAGGCGCTGGCCAACGCGAACATCAACGTCGACATGATCGTCCAGAACGAGCCGGTGGCGGCGGGCGGTCAGGCGGAGATCTCGTTCACGGTGCCGCGCGAGGACCTGCGTGTGGCGGCGGCGGCGCTCGAGCCGCTGACCGGCGAGGCGTTCGCGGAGATGACCGCGCACGAGGACATGGGCAAGGTCTCGATCGTGGGGGCGGGCATGCGCTCGCACCCGGGTGTCGCGGCGAAGGTGTTCGGCGTGCTCGCCGGCGAGGGCGTGAACATCGAGATGATCTCGACCTCGCCGATCAAGATCTCGTGCGTGATCGACCGCGACCACGTCGAGCAGGCCGTGCAGGCGCTGCACAGCGCGTTCGAGCTCTCGGGCGAGGGCACGGTCGCGGTCGAGGAGCCGTTCTAGACACGCGCGGCGAGCTCGGCGCGGGCGCTGCAACGGTGCCGCGCAATCGGCCTATCTGCAAGAATTGTTGCCTCTCGCGGCCCTGACATCGGCCGCGACCGCGACCGCCATGCGCACCGTCAAACGACCACGCCACTACGTCGCTCGTCACTGGCTGCTGCTGGCGCGGCCGCTGTTCCGCTACAGCGCCGTCCGTGACGCGTACGTGCTGCGGGTCGTCGGGCGGCGGATGGGCCCGGTTCTGCGGGAGGAACGGCGCCACGCGCAGAGCTTCGACGGCGTCGAGCGTCGTCGTCACGCCGGCGTCGCCTGAGGCCCACGCCAGCCTACGCTCACGCCGGCGTCGCCCCGACGCACGTCGGGCACCAGCCGCGTCCGCCGCTTCAGCCGCGGTCGAGCGAGTGCTGCAGCGCCTCGAGCACGCGCACGACGCGCAGGCCGCTGCGCCCGTCCGAGCGCGGGGTCTCGCCGCTGCGCACGCAGTGCACGAAGTGCTCGCACTCGACGCGCAGCGGCTCGACGTTGGCGATGCGCGGCGAGAAGGTGTCGCCTGAGCGGGCGATGTACTCGCCCCACGAGCGGGTGTCCTCGTCAAAGCCCTTGTCGTAGATCGTGAGCTTGCCCTCGATCAGCATGTCGTCGAAGGTGGCCATGCGGCGCTCGCCGACGACGGTGATGCGCCGCTCCTTGTGCGGGTCGAGCCACGAGAGATGCAGGTGCGCGACGACGCCGGAGGGGAAGCGCAGGTAGCAGAAGACGACGTCCTGGACGCCCTCGCGCACGTAGCTGGCGCCCTGGGCGAAGCACTCGTCGGGCTCTTCGTCGATCAGGTGCAGCGCGACGGACACGTCGTGCGCGCCGAGGCTCCACAGCGCATTCTCGTCCGCCCGCAGCTTGCCCAGGTTGAGGCGGTTGCCGTAGATGTAGTAGAGCCCGCCGAGCTCGTCGCCGTCGATCAGCGCCTTCAGCCGCGCGACCGCGGGGTGGTACTCGAGCAGGTGCCCGACCATGAGAATCTTGCCGGCGTGATCGGCCGCGGCGACAGCGCGCTCGGCGTCGGCGGCGGTGGTGGCGAGCGGCTTCTCGACGAAGCAGTGCTTGCCCGCCTCGGCGACGGCGACCGCGAGCTCAGCGTGCGTGGGCACCGGCGTGGCGAGCACGATCGCGTCGAGCTGCTCGTCGGCGAGCAGATCGTCGAGCGCGCCGGTGGCGCGCGCGGCTGGAAACGAGCGCTCGAGCCGTGCGCGCGCGTCCGGCGAGGCGTCGCACAGCCACGTGAGCTCGCAGCCGGGGATCGTGGCGAAGTTGCGCGCGAGGTTCGGGCCCCAGTAGCCGAGCCCGACGACGCCGACGCGGACGGGCCGCTCGTCGCTCATCGTGCGCGTGCCGGTGTGCTCATCGGCCCACAGTGTCCTGTTCGCGGCGGCTGTTTGTTTTGATGCGACAACGCGCTCGCAGGATAGAGTGCCCGGGCGTGAGGGCTGCGACGCTGTGCAGATCGGCAAGCGTCGCGGCCGTGTCGGTCGTGCTCGCATGCCTGCTGGCGGCGTGCGGCGGTGGCGATGCGGCGGGCACCTTCACGCCGCGCACGCCGGGAACGCTGACGGTGGCGACCGCCCAGATTCCCGACCCTGGGTTCTGGTCGGGAACCGCACGCCACCCGACGGGCGGGTTCGAGTACGGGCTGGCGCGCGCGCTGGCGGCGCGGTTCGGGTTGGCCAGGGTGAGGGTGGTCGTGGTGCCGTTTACCGATCTCGTCGCCGGGAATCTCGGCGGCGCGGACTTGGCGATCTCTGACATCACCGTCACCCCAGAGCGGGCCGAACACGTGGACTTCTCGAGCCCGTATCTGGATGCACCGCCCGCGATCCTGGTGCACCCGGGGGTGCAGGTGCCGGACGTGGACGCCGCTCAGGCTCTGCGCTGGGCGGTGCAGCGGGGGACGACGCTGCAGAGCGCGCTCGAACAGACGATCCGCCCGTCCGGCGCACCGCTGATCGTGCGCCATCAGCGTGAAGCGCTGCAGGCGCTGCGCTCCGGCCGCGTAGCAGCGGTGATGCTCGATCTGCCGGTGGCACTCGCGTACGCGCGTGAATCGCCGCACGCGTATGCGGTCGCGGCGCAGCTGCCGAGCGAAGACGTGCTCGCAGCGGCGCTGCCGAAGGGCTCGGAAAACGTAGAAGCCGTGGACTCGGCGATGCGCGCCCTTAACGCCGATGGAACGATTGAAAGTCTCGCCGACAGATGGCTGCACACGGAAGTGAGCGAAGGCCAGGTCGAACACGTGCCGGCGCTGAGGACCGACGAATGATCTCGGCGCACGCACTCCCGACGATGGCGTCGATCGTCGAGCTCAGCTCGCCAAAGGGCGCGCCGTGGGAGTTCCTTGACATCTTCGTGGTGTTGCTGCTCGGGCCGCTGGTGCTCGAACGAGCACGCGTTCCCGGGATCATCGGCCTGCTGCTCGGGGGCTATCTGATCGGGCCGCACGGCCTGGACTTGATCGGCTCGGGGAACACGACGCTGCCGGACCTCGGACAGCTGGGGCTGCTGTACCTGATGTTCGTCGCCGGCGTGGAGCTCGACCTCAACCTACTGCGCCGAAATGTGCGCCCGACGGTCACCTTCGGGCTGCTCACGTTCGCGCTGCCGATGCTGTTCGGCACGATCGTCGGCGTTGTACTCGGATGGGAAACCGCAGCGGTGATCCTGCTGGGCTCGCTGCTCGCGTCGCACACGTTGATCACCTACCCGACGGTGCGCGACGCGGGCCTCGCCTCGGACCCGGCGGTCGCTACGGCGGTGGGGTCGACGGTGCTGACCGACACGCTGACCCTGATCGTGCTCGCGGCCGTCGCCGGATCGGTCGGAGGCGGGCGCTCGACGCTCGACGTCGCCGTGCAGGTGACGGTCGGACTGACCGTGCTGATCGCGTTCAGCCTGCTCGTGCTGCCGCGGTTCGCCGAATGGGCGTTTCGTGTGTTCGGCGCCGAGCGCTCCGTGCGCTACGTGGTGGCAATCACGTCGTTCCTGGCCGCGGCGACGGTTGCTGAGCTGTTCGGCATCGAGGGCATCGTGGGAGCGTTCTTCGCCGGGCTCGCGCTCAATCGGCTGGTGCCGAACGAAGGCCAGCTGATGGATCGCATCGCGTTCTTCGGCGGCGCCGTGTTCATTCCCGTGTTCCTCGTGTCGGTCGGGCTGATCCTCAATCCGGCCGTGATCGCGAAGCCCGAAACGCTCGGCTTCGCTGCGCTGTTCATCGTGGCGTGCCTCGGTGGCAAGCTCGTCGCGGCGGCGCTTTCGGCACGCTTGCTGGGCTTCTCGCGACCGCAGGCGGGGCTGCTGTTCTCCCTGAGCGCCGCCCAGGCTGCGGCCACGCTCGCCGCCACGGTCGTCGGATTTCAGCTCGGGCTGTTCAGCAGCGCGGTTGTCAACGCGGTGCTGCTGCTGATCTTCGTGAGCGTGGTCGTCTCCACGATCGCGGCCAAGCGCTCGGCGCGCGGCGTCGCGATCGGTGAGCACGGTCCGTTGCCTTTGGGCGCGCGGGTGGTGGTGGGCGTCGGCGACGCGGCGCTCGCAGGAGCCGCGCTGGCGATCGCCGTCCGCGTCGCACGGGCGGACGGCGGTGTGGTGCATCCCGTGCTGGTGATGGCTCAGGCTGGTCCTGCCGCTCCGAAGACGGCACGCGAACGCCTCGCGCGAGCTGCCGCGGCCGCCGGTGTCGATGGCACGATCTCGACGATTGTCGATCGCTCGGTGCTGAGCGGCGCCGTGCACGCGGGGGTCGCGGCGGAAGCGACGCTCGTGCTCGTTGCGGACGCGGGTGGCGGTTACCCGACGGCTGCCGACGCCACGGTCGAATGGGATGTCGCCGACGTCGACATCCCGCCGGTGGCGCTCGTGCGGGGCCGCGCGGCGCCGCGGCTCGGCGTGGTGCGCACGCTGGCGGACGGCGCCGGCGAGGACTCGGCGTTGCTCGCCGCGCAGCTGGCGAGGCGCGTCACTCGCGGGCCGACCCAGCAGCTCGAGCACGGCCCGGACTGGTCCTCGCTGCTCGCTCAGGGCGATGTGACGTTCGTCTCGGCGAGCGCCGGCGAGCGGCTCGCGGCGATCCCGGCGGACGCGCCGGGGATGATCATCACGACGCTCAGCGAGGGCGTCGCGCACGACGCCGGCACAGCCTGACTCCCAGCGCAGGCTCGGAGCGAGCCGTCACAGCGTCTCGATCGCCTCGACACAGCGCTCGGCCGCGTGCCCATCGCCGTAGAGCGCCGGGCGCTTGCTCGGCGGCGGGCGGTCGAGCGCGGCGAGCGCGGCATCGGCGTCGAGGTCGACGAGCGTGTTCCAGCCGGACTCGACGGTCTCGACCCACTCGGTGCTGGCTCGCAGCGTCACGCACGGCACGCCGGCAAGGTAGGCCTCCTTCTGCACGCCGCCCGAGTCGGTGAGCACGCCGCGCGCCTGGCAGAGCAGCGCGGTGAACTCGATGTAGCCGAGCGGCTCGGTCAGCGTCAGACCGTCCGTCGCCTCGAGCCCAGCCAGCAGGCCTGCGTCGCGCAGGCGCGCGCGGGTGCGTGGGTGCACGGGGAACAGCGACCGGTGCCGGCAGCGCCTCGATCAGCTCGACGAGGGCGCGCAGCCGCCCGAGGTCATCGACGTTGCCGGCGCGATGCGCGGTGAGCAGCAGGTAGGCGCCGGCTCGCAGGCCGTACGCGGCCGGTGCGTCGGCGTTGGCGCGCGCGGCCGGCTGCCAGCGCAGCGCGACGTCCACCATCACGTCGCCGACCACGATCGCGCGGTCTGCAAGCGCCTCCGCCCGGAGGTTCTCGAGGGCGAGCCCGGAGGAGCACAGCAGCAGCTCGCTGAGATGGTCGGTGAGCACGCGGTTGCGCTCCTCTGGCATGGCCCGGTCGAACGAGCGCATGCCGGCCTCGACGTGGATGACGGGGATTTGCGCCTGTGCCGCGGCGAGCGCGCCCGCGAGCGTCGAGTTGGTGTCGCCGTACACGAGCGTCGCGTCCGGTCTCACGTCCGCGAGCAGCGGCTCCAGCGCGCTCAGCATCCGAGCGGTCTGCGACGTGTTGCTGCCGCCGGCGATGCCGAGTTCGCGGTCTGGCTGGGCGAGGCCCAGCTCGCTGAAGAAGACCCGCGACAGCGAGTCGTCGTGATGCTGGCCGGTGTGCACGAGCACCTCCTCGTGGCGCTCACGCAGCGGACCGGACACGGCAGCGGCCTTGATGAACTGCGGGCGGTTGCCGACGACGGTGAGGATCTTCACGGCCGCAGCCTAGCTTGGCCGCCAGCCGCCCGATCGACTCCCGTCAGGCAGCCGCCGCGACGACGGAGGTCGACCAGTCGATCACCGAGGTCGGGCGCACGACGTGGCGGCTGGAGGCCCAGCTCCTTCGGGTCGAGGCCGAGCGCGAGGCCGACGAGCTGCGGCAGGTGCAGCACGGGCATGTTCAGCTCGCGTCCGACGACGCCTTCGGCGAGCGGCTGCTGCAGGTCGAGGTTCAGGTGGCACAGCGGGCACGGGGTGACCAGGCAGTCGGCGTCGGCGTCGACGGCGTCGCCGAGGTGGCGCCCGGCCTGCTTGAGCGAGGCCTCCTTGTTCATCGTGATGATCGGGAAGCCGCAGCACTTGCGCATGCCGGCGTACTCGATCACGGTGCCGCCGAGCGCGTCGATCACCAGGTCGAGGTAGTGGTCGCGCGGGTGCTCGGCGTCGATCCCGAGGCGCTCGCGCGGGCGCACGATGTAGCAGCCGTAGAAGGGGCCGACCTTGAGGTTCGTGAGCGGCCGCTTGACGAGCCCGGTGAGACGCTCGAGCCCGATCTCCTCGACGAGCAGCCACAGGAAGTTCTTGTTGGTGAGGCCCTTCTCGTAGCTCAGGCCCTCGCCGGCGAGCGTGGCGTTGACGTGCTCGCGGTACTCGGCGTTGGCGTCGAGGCGTTCCTGGCACTCGCTCTGGGCGCCCTGGCAGGTCGAGCAGATGTTCATCATCAGCTCGGCGCCGTCGACCTGCTGGGCGAGCGCGAAGGTGCGCGCGTTGAGCGTGTCGGCGAGCTCCTGGTTGTGCTCGGCGATCACGCCCGCGCCGGTGCAGCAGGCGCGGTCGAGTTCGACCAGCTCGATGTCCAGCAGCGGCGCGACCTTGGCCATCGAGCCGTGCAGCTCGGGGGTGAAGCCGCGGCTGACGCAGCCGGGCCAGTAGGCGACCTTCATTGGCTCATCCCTCCTGTGGTCCGTTGGCGCCGGGCTCGGAGTCCGTCGGCTCGGCGCCCGCCGGCGGCGCTTCCGAGCCGCCGACCTCATGGGTGACGCCGGCGGCGACGGGGTCGTCGAAGGACTCCGCGGTCGGCTCGTCCTCGTCCTCGCCGGCGATGTACAGGTTCAGCTCGTAGCGCTCGGGGCGGCTCTCGATCTTGTCGTAGATCGACTGCACGGCCTCGAGGTCCTGCTTGGCGAGCTTGTGCGGTTTGAGGATCCCATCGGATCGTCATCTTGCCGCGCAGCAGGCCCCTGATCGATCGACGGCAGCGAGCTGAGCAGCTCTTTGCCGGCGGCTGGCGCGAATTTCGCCGAACCACGAGTTGCCGCCGTAGGAGCGGGGAATGCAGCTCGGCCTCCCACAGCAGCCCGTTGTCCTTGATCAGCGTCGTGAACGCGGCCTCGTGGCGCTCGCCGTTGTTCTGGTCGACGATGTGGTGGTCGTCGATCGCGATCCGCCGCAGGCGCATGATCTGGCCCATCGGGTTGACGTCCTTGGGGCACGCCTCGACGCACTTGAAGCAGTGGGTGCAGTCGAAGATCCCCTGCGGGTCCTGCGCGAGGTCGTTGAGGCGCTCGAACTGCTGGTCGTCGCGCGGGTCGCCGACGAAGCGGTAGGCCTTGGCGAGCGCGGCCGGGCCGATGAAGCCGGGGTCGACCTCCATCGCCAGGCAGTCCGACACGCACGCGCCGCACTGGATGCAGGCCATCGTCTGGGTGACGTCGACCATCGACTCTTTGGAGACGATGTACTCGCGCTCGGGCACCGGCTGCTTGGCCAGCAGCCACGGCGTGACGCGCTGGATCTTCTTCCAGTGGACCGCGTCCATGTCGACGATCAGGTCCTTGATCACGGGCATGTTGCCCATCGGCTCGATCTCGATCACGCCGTCGCGGGCGCCGCGCTTGGCGGCGTCGAGGTGCGTGTGGCAGGCGAGCGCCGGTTCGCCGTTGACGCGCACGCCGCAGGAGCCGCAGATCGCCTGGCGGCAGGAGCAGCGGATGCCGATCGAGCCGTCGAAGCGGTCGCGCGCCTGCAGGATCGCCTCGAGCACCGAGCGGTGGGGCTCGAGCTCGATCGTGTGCTCGTCCCAGTAGGGCGCCTCGCCGGACTCGGGGTCGTAGCGGCGCATCCTCAGCGTGAACTGCTCGGGCGGCGGTCGTGCGCTTCAGCCATCAGTGCGCTCCTGCTCGTGGGTCATCTGCGCGCGCATCAGTATTTCCTCTCCTCGGGCTGCCACTGGGTGATCGTGACCGGCGAGTAGCTGACCTGCGGCTCGCCCGTCGCGCCGTCGAGCGAGATGTCGATGTGCTTGAGCCACTCCTCGTCGTTGCGCTCGGGGTAGTCGGTGCGGAACTGCGCGCCGCGGGACTCCTTGCGCTCGAGCGCCGCCGACGACGGTCGTCTCGGCGCAGTCGACCATGTAGCCGAGCTCGATCGCGCCGAGCACGTCCTGGTTGAAGACCGTGCCGCGGTCGTCGATCCAGGCGTGCTCGGCCTCCTCTTTCAGGCGCGCGATCGTCTCCAGCGCGCCCTGCAGCCCCGCCTCGTCGCGGAACACGGCGGCGTGGCGGTTCATCGTCTCGCCGAGCTCGTTCTTGATCTCCGACACGCGCCGGCCGTCGCGCGGGCGGGCGATGATCGCGTCGATCCTGGCGGCGTCGGCGCGCAGCTGGGCGTTGGCGTCTCGACGCGTCGGCATGCCCATGCTGGCGGCGCGCGCGGCCGCGTGTTCGCCCGAGCGGCGGCCGAAGATCAGCGTGTCGAGCAGCGAGTTGGCGCCGAGGCGGTTGCCGCCGTGGACCGACACGCAGGCGACCTCGCCGGCCGCGTACAGGCCCTCGATCGGCGTGCGCCCGTCGACGTCGGTCTTGACGCCGCCCATGATGTAGTGCTGGCCGGGGCGGATCATGATCGGTTCGCGCGTGATGTCCACGCCGGCGAAGTCCTTGCCGAGGTTGACGATCTCGCGCAGCGCCTCGAGCGTGCGCTTGCGCGGCACGACGGTGACGTCGAGGAAGATGCCGGCGCCGTTCGGGCCGACGCCGCGGCCCTCGTTGATCTCGATCTGCTCGGCGCGCGAGACGACGTCGCGCGAGGCGAGCTCCATCTTGTTGGGCGCGGATTTCTCCATGAAGCGTTCGCCGTTGGCGTTGAGCAGGTGCGCGCCCTCGCCGCGCGCGCCCTCGGTGATCAGGATGCCGGTCTCGACCAGGCAGGTGGGGTGGTACTGGACCATCTCCATGTCCATCAGCGGCGCGCCCGCGCGGTAGGCCATCGCGATGCCGTCGCCGGTGACGATCAGGCCGTTGGTGGTCGGCTTGTACGCCTGTCCGGCGCCGCCGCAGGCGAGGATCACGTTCTTGGCGGTGAACGCCTCCATGCGCCCGCTGCGCACGTCGCGCGCGATCGCCCCGCAGCAGCGGCCGGCGTCGTCGCGCAGCAGCGAGGTCGTGAACCACTCCTCGTAGCGCGCGACCGTCTCGTGGTGCTTCATCAGCTGCTCGTAGAGCACGTGCAGCATCGCCTGGCCGGTGATGTCGGCGACGTAGGCGGTGCGCTTCATCGACGCGCCGCCGAACGCGCGCAGGTCCATCTCGCCCTTGTCGTTGCGGTGGAAGGTGACGCCGATGTGCTCGAGGTGCATGACCTCGGCGGGCGCCTCCGAGCACATCACTTCGATCGCGTCCTGGTCGCCGAGGAAGTCCGAGCCCTTGACGGTGTCGTAGGCGTGCGAGTGCCAGTCGTCGTCGACGCTGATCGCCGCGTTGATGCCGCCGGCGGCGGCGACCGAGTGCGAGCGCACCGGGTGGACCTTGCTCATGATCGCCACGCTGGCCCCGTTTTCCGCGGCGGCGAGCGCCGCGCGCTGGCCGGCGAGGCCGGCCCCGATGATCAAGACGTCGTGTGCTGGCATGGCTCCCTATGTGGCTTTGAGGAGGTGAGGGACGCGAACTGCGCGCGGGACTCTATAACGCGAGGCCGAGCTGCCGGAGGTCACGTCGCCGGACGGGTGGGCCGGGACGGTCGCAGCGCGCCCTGCACCTGCGCGAGCGTGACGACGCCCTGCAGCACGCCGTCCTTGTCGACGGCCACCATCGCCCCCAGCCGGCCGAGCCCTTCGGAGCCGAGCAGCGATTCCAGCGGCGCCTCTTCGCCGATGCGCACCGGCATGTCCTCCTCGAGCACGTCGACCACCGGCAGCGCCGGGCGTCCGGCGGCGATCTCGCTCTCGACGCGCTGCTGGCGCACGACGCCGAGGAAGTGCCCGGCCGGGTCGACGACCGCGAACCACGGCCAGCGGTAGCGCAGGAAGAACTGCTCCTGGGCGTCCAGCAGCGTAACCGCGGCGGGGATCGTCACGGGCTCGCGATCCATGATGTCGGCGACGGTGATGTGCTGGATGCGCCGCCCGAGCGCGCCCTGCACGACCGCCGCGCCGGCGGCCTGGTAGAGGAAGAACGCGAGCAGCATCGTGATCAGCCCGAGCACGCTTTCGCCGCTCGCGAACGCCCACAGCCCGAGCAGGCCGACGATCAGCGCGAACGCCTGGCCGGCGCGGCCGGTGGCGTGGGTCGCGCGGTTGCGGTCGCCGGTGCGCCACCAGATCAGCGCGCGCGCGATGCGCCCGCCGTCGAGCGGGAACGCGGGGACGATGTTGAACACGAACAGCGCCGCGTTGATGAAGCCGAGCCAGCCGAGTCAGCGCGAGCGCCGGCGTCGTCTTGAGCGCTGCCGCTGGACAGCGCCACGTCGGAGACGGTTCCGCTGCTGGCGAGCACGGTGATCGCCCCGAGGCACAGCGCGAACAGCACCAGCGTGACCGCCGGTCCGGCGGCGGCGATCTTGAACTCCTCGCCGGCGCTGGCGGCTCGCGGCGCATCTGCGAGAGCCCGCCGAAGGCCCACAGGTCGATGCCCGCGATCTCGATGCCCAGCCGGCGCGCCATCAGCGCGTGCCCCAGCTCGTGCAGGACCAGCGACGCGAAGTAGCCGAGCGCACCGGCGACGGCGATCGCGTAGGCGGTCGTCTGCGAGCCGCTCATGATTTCGGGGAAGTAGCTGTTGGACAGCCAGTAGATCAGGACGAACAGGACGACGAACCAGCTCGCGCTGACGCCGACGCGGATGCCGAAGATGCGTGCGAGCTGGGTGTTCGTGCGCGTGGGCATAGGCTCAATGGTAGGCACGCGGCCGCGTCGCGCCGCGGATCGGCGTGCGCCGCTCAGACGGGCACTCGCGAGCGCGCGATGATCGCGTCGAAGTCGCTGCCCGCGGGCAGCGTGCCGTACTCGAGGCCGCCGTCGCCGCCGAGGCGCGAGGCGCAGAAGGCGTCGGCGACCGCCGGCCGGCGCGTTGCGCACGAGCAGCGAGCCCTGCAGGCACAGCGCCATGCCTTCGACCACGCGCCGCGCGCGCTGCTCGAGCGTGGCGGGGTCGGTGAACTGGTCCTTCAGCTCGGGCGACGCCGGCGTCGAGCCGCGCGTTGGCGCCGGCCGCCTGCTCGACCTCGTCGAAGAACACCTCGAGCGAGCGCGGCGAGCGCGTCAGCGCGCGCAGCACGTCGAGGCTCATGACGTTGCCCGAGCCCTCCCAGATCGACGCCAGCGGCGCCTCGCGGTACAGGCGCGGCATGCCCGACTCCTCGACGTAGCCGGCGCCGCCGAGGCACTCGAGCGACTCGAACGCGTGGTTGGGCGCGCGCTTGCAGGTCCAGAACTTGCCGACGGCGGTGGCCAGGCGCTTGAACAGCTGCGCGTCGCTCAGATCGCTCGCTGGCGGCGCCGGCCTCCGTCGCGGCCTCGTCATAGGCGCGCGCGAGGCGCATCGCCAGCGCGGTCGTGGCCTCGGACTCGAGGCACAGGTCGGCGAGCACGTTGCGCATCAGCGGCTGGTCGATCAGCGTCTTGCCGAAGGCGCTGCGGTGGGCGGCGTGGTGCGTCGCGCTGACGACGCCGGACGCGCATGCCGGCGGCGGCGCCGATCACGCAGTCCAGGCGCGTGTGGCCGACCATCTCGATGATCGTCGGCACGCCGCGGCCGGGCTCGCCGACCATGCGCGCCCAGGCGCCGTGGAACTCGACCTCCGACGAGGCGTTGGAGTGGTTGCCGAGCTTGTCCTTCAGCCGCTGGATGTGAAAGGCGTTGCGCGTGCCGTCCGGCAGGATGCGCGGCAGCAGGAAGCACGACAGGCCGTCGTCGGTCTGCGCGAGCACGAGGAAGATGTCGGACATCGGCGCCGAGCAGAACCACTTGTGCCCGACGATCTCGTACTCGCCGCCCGCGCCGCCGCCGTTCAGCGGGTGCGCGACGGTGGTGTTGGCGCGCACGTCGGAGCCGCCCTGCTTCTCGGTCATCGCCATGCCGGCGATCGCCGAGCCCTTCTCGGCGGCGGGAACCAGGCGCGGGTCATAGCTGGTGGCTGTCACCAGCGGCTCCCACTCCGCCGCCAGCTCCGGCTGGGCGCGCAGCGCGGGCACGACCGCGAAGGTCATCGTGATCGGGCAGCAGAAGCCGGCCTCGGCCTGCATCGCGGTCATGTACAGCGCCGCGCGCGCGGTGTGTGCGGACGGCTCGTCGCTCGTCCACGGCAGCGAGTGCAGCTCGTGCTCGACGCCCATGCTCATCAGCTGGTGCCATGCGGGGTGGAACTCGACCTCGTCGATGCGGTGGCCGTAACGGTCGAACGTGCGCAGCACCGGCTTGTTCTCGTTGGCCAGGCGGCCCCAGAGTTGCTGTGGGCCATCGGTCTCGCCGACGAAGCGCCCCAGCGCCGAGGCCCGCTCGGCGACCCAGCCGGCGCCCTCGCGCTGCGACGGCCTCCACCAGCGGCAGGTTGCTGGAGAACACGTCCACGCCCTCCAGCGGCGGCGGCTGGTTGAACACCGTGTGCGTCTGCCACGGCGCCTCGCCCGAAGCCGCTCCCGAGATAGTGCTGGCCATCACATGACAGTCAAGCAGAGAGTAGGCTGCGGCGCGATGTGCGGGTTGCAGTCAGCCATCGCTCGACGGCGAGCATTCCTGCGGCGAGCGTCGCTCGCGGCGGGCGCCGTGTCGCTCGCGCTGGTGGCGGCGCCGGCGGTCGCGCTCGCGGCTCAAGCCGCCCCCGATCTCGTTCCCGGCCTGAGTGAAGCGGCTCCGGGCTCGATGGCGGCGTCGAGCCCCGAACCGCCGCGGCTCGCGTACCTCACCGAGACGGCGACCGGCGCACCGAAGGTGTGGATCGCTGCCGCCAACGGCAGCGGCGCGAAGCTGCTCGGGCCCGGTCAGCAGCCGCTGCTGGCACCGAACGGCAGTCCGTGGCGGTGGCGCTGTTTGGCACCGTGAACGGTCTGCAGGAACACGGGCCGGCGATCGGCGTCTACCCAACCTCGGGCGCGGCGCTCGCCGACTACCTGAGCCTCGAAGCGTCGACCGCGACGCCGCTTGCGTGGTCGCCGGACTCGCGCTATCTGGCGGTGTACGCCCAGTCCAACGAGACCGCGGGGATCGCAGCTGCCTCGAGCTTGGACGTGATCGACACGCAGACCGGAACGGTCACGACGATCGCACACGGCGCGATCTATGGCGCGAGCTTCGCGCGCGACGGCAGCGACAGGCTCGTGTACGCGCTGGCGCACTCGCTGTCGGCCTCAGCCAGGAGCAACCTGTACGTAGCGAAGCCGATGGCGCCGGCGTACATCCGATCACCAGCGACGGGCGCAGCCTGTTCCCCGTCTGGGGGCCGGCGTACATCGCGTATGACCGTGAGCGCGCACGCCGCCTCTCGCCCGAATACCAGATCTGGCTCGGCACGCCCACCGGCCCGCGGGTGCGCAAGCTCACCCACGTTCGCGTCGGCTCGCTCGTGCAGGGCCTCGTGCCGCTCGCGTTCTCTGCCGGCGGCGGCAGACTGCTCGCCGAGTTCGAGGGCGAGGACACCAGCGAAGCGTATGCCGTGGATGTCAGCAGCGGCCGCGCGCGCGCCCTGCACGTTGGCCGCCAGGAGGTCCAGGGCGCTGGCATCTCCAGCGACGGCAGCACGCTGCTGCTCGACACCGGAGCCTTCGAGCAGGCGCCCTCGCACGGGCGCATCGTGACCGTGCCGTGGGCTGGCGGGCAGCCCCACGGTGCTGGTCGCGCACGGCGCGCAGGCCAGCTGGAACGACTGACCGCCGCAATAGACGCCCGCCCGCCCGCGATAGCATCGGCCGCCGCATCCCCTCCATCCACGGAGCAGCGGCCCGACCCCAATGCGCCTGCAGCTTCCAGCCTTCCAGACAACAAGGACCGCCCATGGCCAAGATCAAGGTGAAGAACCCCGTCGTCGAGCTCGACGGCGACGAGATGACGCGGATCATCTGGTCGTTCATCAAGGAGCAGCTGATCCTCCCGTATCTGGATGTGGAGCTCGAGTACTACGACCTCGGCATCGAGCACCGCGACGCGACCGGCGACCAGGTCACGGTCGAAGCGGCCGACGCGATCAAACGCCACGGCGTGGGCGTGAAGTGCGCGACGATCACGCCCGACGAGGCGCGCGTGCGAGGAGTTCGGCCTGAAGGAGATGTACCGCTCGCCCAACGGCACGATCCGCAACATCCTCGGCGGCGTGATCTTCCGCGAGCCGATCGTGATCGCCAACGTGCCGCGGCTGGTGCCCGGCTGGACGAAGCCGATCGTGATCGGCCGCCACGCCTTCGGCGACCAGTACCGCGCGACCGACATGGTGGTCCCGGGCGAGGGCAAGCTGACGCTGACGTTCACGCCGGCCGACGGCGGCGAGCCGATCGAGCTCGACGTGTACGACTTTCCCGGCGGCGGCGTGGCGCTGGCGATGTACAACCTCGACGACTCGATCCGCGACTTCGCGCGCGCTTCGCTGCGCTACGGCCTGGAGCGCGGCTACCCGGTGTACATGTCGACCAAGAACACGATCCTCAAACGCTACGACGGGCGCTTCAAAGACATCTTCGAAGAGGTTTACGAGAGCGAGTTCAAGAGCGACTTCGAGGCTGCCGGGATCACCTACGAACACCGCCTGATCGACGACATGGTCGCCTCGGCGCTGAAGTGGGAAGGCGGCTACGTGTGGGCGTGCAAGAACTACGACGGCGACGTGCAGTCCGACACCGTCGCGCAGGGCTTCGGCTCGCTGGGTCTGATGACGAGCGTGCTGATGACGGCGGACGGCAAGACGGTCGAGGCGGAGGCGGCGCACGGCACCGTCACGCGTCACTACCGGCTGCACCAGCAGGGCAAGCCCACCTCGACCAACCCGATCGCGTCGATCTTCGCGTGGACGCGCGGCCTGTTCGGCGCGCGGGCGCATGGACGACACGCCCGAGGTCACGCGCTTCGCGGAGACGCTCGAGCGCGTGTGCATCGAAACGGTGGAAAGCGGCAAGATGACGAAGGACCTCGCGTTGCTCATCGGCCCCGATGCAGCCGTGGCAGACGACGGAGGAGTTCCTGGCTTCGATCGACGAGAACCTGCAGCGACGCCAAAAGGAGATGAATCTTCGTGAGCAATCCCGTACGAGTGACGGTCACCGGCGCGGCCGGTCAGATCGGCTACAGCCTCGTGTTTCGCATCGCCAGCGGGCAGCTGCTCGGCCCCGAGCAGCCCGTAGACCTGCGCCTGCTGGAGATCCCGCAGGCGATGGGTGCGCTCGAGGGCGTGGCGATGGAGCTCGTCGACTGCGCGTTCCCGCTGCTGACCGGCCTCGACCTGCACGACAGCGCCGATCAGGCGTTCGACGGCGTCAACATCGCGCTGCTGGTCGGCTCGCGCCCGCGCACCAAGGGCATGGAGCGCGCCGAGCTGTTGAGCGAGAACGGCAAGATCTTCACCGTGCAGGGCAAGGCGCTGAACGACAACGCCGCGGATGACGTCAAGGTGCTCGTCGTCGGCAACCCCGCCAACACCAACTGCCTGATCGCGATGAACAACGCGCCGGACATCCCGCGCGAGCGCTTCACGTCGATGATGCGCCTCGACCACAACCGCGCGATCGCGCAGCTGGCGAACAAGCTCGCGGTGCCGGTCACCGACGTCACACAGATGGGCGTGTGGGGCAACCACTCGCCGACCATGTACCCCGACCTGTTCCACGCGCACGTCGCCGGCAAGATCGCCGCGGGCGTCGTCGACGACCAGGCATGGATCGAGAACGACTTCCTGCCGAACGTCGGCAAACGCGGCGCCGCGATCATCGAGGCGCGCGGCTCCTCATCGGCGGCCTCCGCCGCCAGTGCAGCGATCGACCACATGCAGCGACTGGGTCACCGGCACCGAACGGCGACTGGGTCTCGATGGGGGTTCCCTCCGATGGCTCCTACGGCATCCCCGAGGGCCTCATCTGCGGCTTCCCGTGCGTCTGCACCGACGGCGAGCTACAAGATCGTGCAGGGCCTCGAGATCGACGACTTCTCGCGCGCCAAGATCGACGCATCGGTCGCCGAGCTCGTCAGCGAGCGCGACACCGTCGCAAGGCAGGGGCTGATCTAGGCCGCGAGTAACCGCCACAAGCTGCGACAAGCGCGACCGGCGCTCCTACATGAAACAAAAAGGAGCGTGGTCATCAACCACGCTCCTTATGTAAACCCGCCGAAACCGTCGTCAGAGATCAAGGGCGACGGATCGGAGTTCCTGGCAAGGACGCAGGGAGCGTGGCGTGCTTTGCACGCGAGCGACCGAGGACGCCGGCAGAGGCTCCGAGACTAGCCCTTGGGGTACCAGCCGCGGCCTTTCTTCTCTACCTTGTTTTCCTGCTCGAGTCCGGGCAGCACGCGGTACAGGTAGTTCTGCTTGATGCCCATCTTGGCGGCGAGCTCGGGGATCGTGATGCCGGGCTGGCCTTGCACGAACGAGCGCGCCTCGGCGGCGCGGGTGCCGCTGCCTTTGCGCCGGCCGGCGCGCCGTTTTGTGGGGCGACCGGGTTTGCGAGCAGCTTTCGGCGCTGCGGCCGTAGCTGTTGCGGCGGCGGCTTTTTTGCGTGTTGCCCGAGCCGCGCGGACGTCCGGGTCCGCGGCGACGGGTCGTGACGGTGGTCGAGCTGGAGGACGTCGATCCGCCGACGCCTGCCAGAGCCGATGCGGCGGCCTCCAGGCGGCTGTACTCGTCCACGAGGGGCTTCAGCTCTTTCAGTCTGTTGGTGATCTCTTGGCGCTTCTCGTCAAGGAAGTCGGTCACGTTGAATCCTCTTCACTAGTGTCGATGCGGTCTCAAACTCACATCATTGGTCCGGTTCACCTTACACTAGTTGTGCTCTCCGACCGCCTCCAGGTGTGCACGCAGACGTTCAAGTGTGCGCGTGGCCTCGCGCTCGGGTATGCCGCCGACGAGTGCGCGGCTGACGAGCGCTCCCACCGGTCCGAGTGGTGGGCGGAATTCGTTGCGATAGTCAAAGCGCGTGCCGCCGTCCTCGGCGCTGAGCAGGTACTCGCTGTGCGCGCGCGAGCGTGCCGGGCCGCGTCCCTCCCACACGGCGCGCTCACCGGGATGGCAGTCGACGAGTGTCCAGTGAACCTCGAGGCTCACTCCGCGCAGGTGGATCTGCTGATCCATCGTGTAGCCGACGCGCGGCGGACCGTCGTCGGCGCGTACGAGCTTGCGGTGAATGGTGACCCACTCGCCGAGGCAGGCTGGGTCCATGACCATGTTCCACACCTCGGCCGGCGGCGCGTCGATGTGGATCGAGTCGTGACGAGGCTCATCGCGCCGCCAGGCGCTCGAAGCGCTCCCAGTCGGCGAGCGCGTGCTCGACGGCCGCGTCAAACGAATGCAGCCGCACGCCGAGCAGTTCCGCCGCGTGATCGTCGGCGGGCAGCAGGTCGCCTCGCAGTCCCTCCATCAGCGGCAGCACCAGCTCGGGGTCCTCGCCCGCGATCGCCGCGGCTACACGCGCGGTGAGGCCCGTGAGGTTCACCTTCAGGGTCACCGTGGGACGGCTGACGAGCATCAGCTCGGCGATGCTACTCAGCATCTCGCCGTAGGTGAGCACGTCGGGACCGCCGATGTCCATCGAGCGGCCGGAAATAGTGCTGGTGGCGCACGCCGCGAGCATCTCGGTGACGTCGCGTGCGTCGATCGGTTGGGTGCGCAGCGCCTGCCACGCGGGCAGTGTCAGCACGGGCATCCGCTCGAGCAGGTGCACCAGCAGGCGGAACGAGCGCGAGCGCGCGCCGATCACGATCGACGCGCGCAGCGCCAGTGAGTCGGGCACCGCTTCGAGCAGCACGCGTTCCACCTGTGCGCGACTTGCCAGGTGCTGCGAGATCTCCGCGTCGATGTTGCTGCCGGCACGCTCGACGGCGCTCGGCGCGCGGCGTCAGTCCGCCGAGGTACACGATCCGGCGCACGCCGGCGCGCCTGGCGGCGGCCGCAAAGTTCTCCGCAGCGAGCCGCTCGCGCTCCGGAAACGGCACTCCCGGCGCCGATGGTCGCTCCATCGAGTGGATCAGGTAATACGCCACCTCGATGCCCGCGAGCGCCGGCGCCAGCCCGTCTGCGGACAGCGCATCGCCGCGCACGACCTCGACGCGGTCTGCCGCGCCCGTCCCCTCGGCTCGCGCTGTCGAGCGCGAGCGAGTGCGGCGCGCACGCGCTGCGGGTCGCGGCCAAGCGCGCGTACGGTGTGTCCGTCGGCCCGCAGCCTGGGTACCAGCAGCGAGCCGACGAATCCGCTTGCGCCGGTGACGAGGATGCGCATCTGTCCAGATGATGACCGACTTGCACCTCGAACGTCCGGAAAGTGCGGCGTCAACGGCATGATTGTCACAGGAACGTGACTGGTTGCGGGCTATTTCCGGGTAGCAAGAGTTTTCCTTGCGATTTGCGGGCTGGGCCTCAGCCGCCCCTTGAGCGGCCTGCCGGATGGTGCTTTGATCCCGCCCCGTCCGTTCAATCCGACCCGTCGCCTGGGGGTAGTGTTGGTGCAGGGAACGCAGGCCAAGCGAGCGCCCAAGCGGGCGTCGCACAAGGTGAGCTGTGAGGAGTGCTACTTCCGTGTCAACCTCCTGTGCGCGCTCGAGCTGACGGAGCCGTGCGCGACCTTCCGGCCGAACGACGCGCAGCTCAAACCGCCGCAGCAGCTGCGCTTCGTGTTTCGCCAGGAGCGCCGCACGCGGGCAGCCTGGGCGTTTCCCTCGGCGCAGGAGCAGGCTGCCCTGCACGCCTAGGCAGGGCTTCTGCGCAGCGCATACGGCCACGTCCATAGGGGTATATTGGTCGCAGACCTGCAAGCTTTCGGCAGAGGCGGTGGCCACATGGCAGCGAAGGACAGTCTCAGCAAGGCCGGCGAAGCCGCGCGCGCGGCGCAGTCGAGCCGATACATCCAGCGTCTGGTCGAGGACGAGGAGCTTCGCTCCAACCTGCTCTCGGCGTACGCCGCGGCTCGCAGCGCCTACGGGCGCATGAGCAACGGCAAGCCGGCCACGCAGGCGCTGTTCCAGGATCGCAAGCTCCAGCGCGAGCTGACCGAGGCGGCCAACGCGCTGCGTCAGGCGACCAACACGCTGCGCGAACCCGGTCAAGCCGGCGCGGCGGCGCGGCGGCATCGGACGTTCGTTGGCGCTGCTGGGGATCGGCGCCGTGCTCGCGCTGGCGCTCAGCGAGGGCCTGCGCACGAAGCTGCTCGACATGCTGTTCGGGGCGGAGGAGGAATTCGACTACAGCACCACGACCGCCCCCGAGACCCCTGCGCCGGCGGGCGTGGCGGGCAGTTGAGCGGCTCGCGTTCGCTGAAAAGATGAGCACGGATGCCGCGGTGGTGGAGGGCCCGGGTGTCGCCGAGGATGTTCCCGAGCGGCACCCGAGCGCGCTCGCTTGCGGGCGAGAAGGCGCAGAGGATCATCGACGCGATGCGACGCAGCGTCGCGCAGCGCGGCACAGCCGCCTCGACCTTCGACCACGTCTCGCGCGAGGCGGGCGTGTCACGAGGGCTCCTGCACTACTACTTCGGCACCAAGGAGCAGCTGCTCGCCGAGGCGGTCAGGCGCGACTGCGAGTTGCGCCTGGAGCGGCTGGAGGGGCAGCTCACGACCGCCAAGACCGCCCATGACTTCATCGCCCTGATGGCGCAGAATCTGCAGGAGACGGTGATCGAGGAACCGGATTTCGTGACGCTGATCTTCGAGCTGTTCACCCTGTCGCGCCGTAACGCTGACATCGCCGTCGAGTACGCCGGCCTGATGCGCAGCTCGCGCGAGCACGTCGCGAGCATGCTCGCGGCCGCCCAACGCGAAGGTGTGCTGCGGCTGCACGCCGAGCCGGAGGCGGTCGCCGAGGTTCTGTTCTCACTCGGCGACGGCCTCGCGCTGCGTCTGCTGAGCGAGCCCGAGCGCGACTTCAGCCACACGATCCACGCCGGCATCAGCTGCGTGCGGGCACTGCTCACCGACTGAGTTTCGTCAGCCAAGAGCGCGACCGCGTTTCCGTTGCGCAGACGGCCGCCGTGCATGCGCTCCTATAATCGCCATCGCGATGCCGATCTACGAGTACAGGCGCCCTGACGGCACCACCTTCGAAATTCAGCAGTCCTTCAGTGACGACGCGCTGAGCGTCGACCCGGACACGGGCGTGCCCGTCGAGCGCGTGCTGCACGCGCCTGCGGTTCACTTCAAGGGCAAAGGCTTCTACAACACCGACTACGGCACGCGCAATCGTCAGCGCGAGACCGCTGCCGCGGCCGAGAAGACCTCCGGTGAGAAGTCCTCCAGCGAGAAGTCCTCCGGCGAGAAGTCCTCCCCGGCGAGAAGTCCTCAACTGGGAAGTCCGGCTCCGGCGAGAAGTCATCTTCACCCTCCACATCGGACGGCAAGAGCGCGAAGAGCCCGTCGAAGTCAGGCGACTCCAAGCCCGTGGCTGCCAAGGGCTGACTCGGCGAGGCTCCTGCGGGAGGGCGCGTCGCGCGCACCGCCGCCCGCTGTCCGCGCCGGCGTGGGCGCCACACGCGCAGGTACTGAGCGGCGAAGTAGGAGCCGAGCACGAGCACCAGCGCGATCGCCTGGCCGGCGAACGTCTCCCAGTTGGCGAACAGCGAGAACCACGTGCCCATCCAGCCGGGAATGCTCAGCCCGTGGACCGGCGTGGTGCCGATCCAGCCCGCGAGCTGCATCTCGTTGACCTCCTCGCCGACCGACACGAGCAGCACGAACAGCAGCATCACGCCTGTGATGATCAGCAGCCGCTTGTATGGCAGTCGCTGGTGCAGGCCGAACGTCAGCACGCCTGCGGCGGCTGTGAACAGGCAGCCGATCACGACCCCCTCGAGCACGACGCTCGAGCCGTACAGCTCGCTGAGGTTCTGCAGGAAGATCACCACCTCGAAGGACTCGCGGTAGACGGAGGTGAATCCGAGCAGCGCCAGCCCGATGAGCAGCCGGCGCTTGGTTCGTGTCCGGATCTGCCGACAGCAGGCTGCGCCGGCGCTTGTGATGGCTCGAGATCCAGCCTGTCCAGTACATCTTGTGGAAGAACCAGTTCATGACGAGCAGCAGCACGATCAGAGACGGCAGCCCGGTCGCGGCCTGCACGTCGAACTCGCCGCCGTGGAACTGGCCGATGAACCACACCACGAAGAACCACGTCGCCACGCCGGCCGCCAGCGCTGCGCCGCCGCCCAGCGCCACCGGGCGGCGATGGATGCGGTTGGCGCCGAGGAAGCTCGCCATCACCGCCGCCAGCACCAGGATCGTCTCCAAGCCCTCGCGCAGCACCAGGATCGCGCTGTTGATCACGACCGTGGTGTGGCTCAGGCGATCACCCGGCGGCAGCGCCGTCGGGTCCGTCGTCCCTCCGCGGGCGTGCCAGCCCAGCACGACCGCCGTCACGGCCACAGCCAGCACGATCGCGGTCCACACGTAGAAGCTGGCGCGCTCGTTGACGCGCTTCCTGCGTCCCTCGGCCGAGCCTCCTGCTGGGTCCTCCACTACTGCGTCCTGCTCGCGGCAACGTCTTGGCCTCCTGTAATATCCGACTACAGCGCTCGGGTATCGGGGGCGCCCGGCAGCGTAACACAGATTAGGGTGCCCTAACACCGCCTCTCTAAAACCGGTTGAGGCGGGATGCGCTCGGCGTCGCAGCAAGTCTTTTGGCGCCGGGTGATGTATAACGATAGTTATACAGAGCGCGTCAGCCGTGCATGAACTGCGCGACGTCTGCCTTGCGCGCTTCTTCTGAGATGGTCAGACCTTCTTCACCGCTCGGCAGCGTGGTCTGGCCGGTGGGGCGCAGCACGTGTGTCGGCGGCGTTCCTGTGACGGCGAGCGCGGCGAACATGCCGAGCAGTTCAGCGCCGCTCATGTCGGAGATGATCGCCGGCGGCGCGTCCCAAGCGATCCATGGCAGGCGGAAGAAGCTCGTCGGTGACTTGAGCTGGTTCTTCATGTCGTTGAACAGCGCCTGTTGATGTTCCTCGCGCTGGATGTCCGTCTCGTTGGGCGCGCACAGGTTCTCGCGCGTTCGCGACAGCGCGAGCGCCTGCTTGCCGTCGAGGTGGTGTGTGCCGGAGCTGAGGCGCAGCGTGAAGCCGCCGTTCGCGGAGCCTCCGTCGAGATTGGAGATGATGCAGCCGCCCGTGTAGGTGACGCCGCCCATCGCATCGATCAGCTGCGGGAAGTTTTCGAAGTTGACTTCGACGACGTGGTTGATGGGAATCCCCAGCCACTGCTTGATCACCGACACCGACTCTGCCGGCCCGCCGAACTCATGCGCGGCGTTGATCTTCTGCGAGCCCGTGGCCGGGGATTTCGACGACGGTGTCGCGAGGGATCGACAGCCGCGCTGCGTGCCCGCCACCGGTGCGGATCAGCATGATCGTGTCCGAGCGACCGAAGCCGGTTGTTTCAGCACCCGGTTCCTTGCTGTTCTTCTGGCGCCGGTCGGAGCCCAGCACGAGGATGTTGTTGGCCGAGGTCAGCGGATAGCCGGACGGGTCGAGCACGCTCGAGACGTTGGACGGCAGCGGCGTGCGCTCGAAGTGCGAGCTGACGAGGAACAGGATCAGCGACAGCACGACCCAGCCGACGGCGAGCGCCGAGCAGGCTGAGCAGCAATCGCGCTTCGGCCGTGTCCAGCGCCGCCAGTTGCGCCAGCCGGCTGCCGCGAGCACCCCCGTCGCCAGGGGCGCGCGCACCGAGATGCGCACGCGGCCGCTGCCCTGGCGGCGGACGGCGTCCCCACGCCCGCGGCGCCGTCGCTCGTCCCGCCCGCAGCAGGCGCGGACGCGCGCGGTAGCGCGTGTAGTGCGGACGGTCTTCGCGGTCGTTGGCCATCGAGAGGACCCTATATTTGCGAGATGACCCCTACGGAGGCGCCGGTCGGGCGGCTCGTCGTGTGCCCGACCCCGATCGGCAACCTCGAGGATGTCACGCTGCGTGTGCTGGCCGAGCTCGCGCGCGCCGACGTGGTGGCGTGCGAGGACACGCGCCACACGGCCGTGCTGTTGAACCGCCACGGCATCTCGGCGCGGCTGGTGAGCCTGCACGAGCACAACGAACGCGCCCGGGCGCGTGAGCTGGTCGAGCGGATTCGCGGCGGGCGCGACGGTGGCGCTGGTCTCCGACGCGGGCATGCCGCTGATCTCAGATCCCGGCTTCGCGCTCGTGCGCGCGTGCCTGGCGGCGGAGCTGGCGGTGGAGGTGCTGCCGGGACCGAGCGCCGTCGCTGACGGCGCTGGTCGCGTCGGGGCTGCCCGTCGAGCGCTGGCTGTTCGTGGGCTTCCTGCCGCGCGCCCGCGGTGAGCTGCTGGCAGCTGCTTGGGCGGCGCGGCGGAGACGCTGGTCGCGTTCGAGTCGCCGCGGCGGCTGGCCGCAACGCTCGCGCTGCTCGCCGCCGCTGACCCGCAGCGGGCCGTGGCGGTATGCCGCGAGCTGACGAAGCTCCACGAAGAAGTACGCCGCGGAGTCGGCTGCCGAGCTTGCCGAGCACTACCGCGCGACCCCCGCGCGCGGAGAGATCGTGCTCGTGATCGGCGCGGCCGACGCCGCACAGCGCATCGCTGCAGGATGCGCTCGCGGCGCTGCGCGATCTGATCGACGCCGGCGCGAAGGCGCGACCGGCGGCGGCCGCGGTGGCGAAGCTGACGGGGCTGCGCGCCAACGAGCTGTATCGGGAGGTCGTGCGCGCGGAAGTGCCACAGAGCCCTACACGTTAGGTGCCGAATCGTGTACCATGGCGTGGATGGATCAGATGAGCACCCGCTTGAATGTGACCCTGGACTCCGAGCACGCGGCCAAGCTCTCGATGCTGGCTGAGCGCACCACGTGCAGGAGGGGACGCTCGCCCGCTCGCTGCTGTCGAGCGCGCTCGACGAGGCCGACCCGGACCCGCGCACCGTCACCGCGCTGCTCGACGGGATTCCGGGTGCTTTCGAGGAGGCTCAGCTGGGCCTGAGGCAGGGCAGAGAAGGCAAGACCGTCCCGCTCGACGAGCTCTAGTCGAAGACAGTCGGTGTGGCGCACGTCGAGCTGAGCCTCGCCGCGATCGAGCGACTCGACCGGATGATCGTGACGCACAGCCTGCCCGCGGACACACGGGCACGCATCCAGCGCTCGTTGCGCAAGCTGGAGCGGTTTCCGTCGATTGGGCGCCAGCTCGGTGAGCGATGGGGATCTCTTCGCTTCATCGTGGGGCCATGGCGCTGGCTCCTGATCGTTTACGTGTATGAGGAGCGGCGGATCGGCTGCTCGTGGTCGCCATCCAGGATGCCCGCTCGTCGAGCGCGGTGACCAATCTGATGTCACCCAGGTAGCGTGCGAGCCAGCCGTGTCCTTCTACGTCACCACCCCGATCTACTACGTCAACGCGGCGCCGCACCTCGGCCACGCGTATACGACGATCGCCGCAGACGTGATGGCGCGTCACCATCGCCAGCGCGGTGAGGACGTGTTCTTCCTGACCGGCACGGACGAGCACGGCGAGCCGGTCGCGGACGCCGCGCACGCGCTGGGGATCGAGCCGCAGGAGCTCGCCGACCGCAATGCCGAGCGCTTCAAGGCGCTCGCGCCGCAGTTGCACGCGAGCAACGACTTCTTCATCCGCACCACCGATCCGCAGCACGAAGCGGTGGTCAAGGAGGTGCTCTCGCGGGTGCGCGACAACGGCTACGTGTACGAGGGCACCTACGAGGGCTGGTACTGCCCGCGCTGCGCGGATTTCAAGGCGGAGAACGAAATCGACGAGGACCGGCGTTGCCCGATCCATCACATCGAGCTGACCCGCGAGCAGGAGGAGAACTACTTCTTCGCGCTGTCCGCGTTTCAGGAGCGCCTGGAAACGCTGTACGCGGAGCGGGAGGACTTCGTCGCGCCGCGCACTCGCTACAACGAGGCGCTGTCGTTCATCCGCTCGGGGCTGCGCGACGTGCCGTTGACGCGCCACAAGCTGACCTGGGGCGTGCAGGTCCCGTGGGACCCCGAGCACGTGTTCTACGTGTGGTTCGACGCACTGCTGAACTACTACTCGGCGCTGTCCTACGCGCCCGCTCCGCCCGGCGTGCAGGTCGGCGAGGGCGGGCTGACCGAACGCTTCTGGCCCGCCAACTACCACCTGATCGGCAAGGACATCCTGCGCTTTCACGCGGTGTACTGGCCGGCGCTGCTGATGGCCGCGGAGATCGAGCTGCCGCAGCACGTGTTCGTGCACGGCTTCCTGTTGATGGACGGCGAGAAGATGAGCAAGTCGTTGGGCAACGTGCTGGACCCGTTCGCGGTGATCGAGCGCTACGGCCCCGACGCGCTGCGCTTCTACCTGCTGCGTGACGTCCCCTTCGGCCAGGACGGGTCGGTGTCGACGGCGGCGTTCGAGCTGCGCTATGAGAGCGAGCTGGCCAACGAGCTGGGCAACCTCGCGAGCCGCACGATCGCGATGGTGCATCGCTACCGCGACGGCGTACCGCCGCTGGTGGCGCTCGACGCCGAGCTGGACAGCGAGTTCGCGGGGCTCGCCGAGGAGGTCGGCGCGATGATCGACCGCGCCGAGCTGACCGGTGCGCTCGAGGCGATCTGGCAACGCGTGCGCAGGCTTAACCGCTACGTCGAGGAGAATGCTCCGTGGCAGCTCGCCAAGGACGACACGCGCACGGATGAGCTCGATCGGGTGCTCTCCACGCTGATCGCCGGCCTGCGCGTGGTCGCGGTGCTGCTGCACCCGTACATGCCCTCGAGTACCGACAGGCTGCTGAGCGCCCTGGGCAGCGACGACCGCTCGCTGGCGGGCGCGCGCTGGGACTCGACGCAGTCGCTGGGCACGCCGATTGGCCGGCTCGAATCGCTGTTCCCGAAGTCCTCCTGATGATCGTCTCCCGCAGTCTCCGAGCGTGATCGACTCGCACACACATCTGCACCTGTGCGAAGCGCCCACGGCGGATCTCGTCGCCGAGGCTCAGGCCGTGGGCGTGACGCGCATGCTGACGGTCGGGATCGACAGCGCCTCGTGCCGGGCGGCGCTGGCGGCGGCGGAGGAGTTCCCGCAGGTGTACGCGGCGATCGGCCGCCACCCGACCGCCGCGAGCGGCTTTGACGACGCCGACCTGGCGGAGCTGCGCGCGCTGGCGGCGCACGAGCGCTGCGCAGCGATCGGCGAGAGCGGCCTTGACTTCTATCGCGACACGGCGCCGATGGCCGACCAGGAGCGCGCGTTCGCGGCGCAGATCGAGCTCGCGCGCGAGACCGGCAAGCCGTTGGTGATCCACTCGCGAGCCGCCGAGGAGCAGACGCTCGAGCAGCTCGCCGCCGAAGCCGACGGCGTGAGCGTCGTCATGCACTGCTTCTCGATGCCCGAGCGCCTCCAGGAGTGCGTGCGCCGTGGCTACGCGATCTCGTTCGCGGGCAACGTCACGTACAAGAACGCCCCGGATCTCGCCGACGCGGCGCGCCGCGCGCCGCAGGAGCTGCTGCTGGTCGAGACCGACGCTCCGTACCTGACGCCGCAGGCCGTGCGCACCCTAAAGGGCACAGGCAACTCACGCAACCGCCCCGCGTTCGTGGTGCACACGGCGGCGTTCGTGGCGGCGCTGCGGGGCGTAAGCGTCGAGCAGCTCGACGCGGCGGTGACGCGCAACGCGGCGCGCGTGTTCGGCTGGGTATGAGCGTCGTGGCCGACGGCCCCGTGCAGCCGACTCTGCGGCGGATGCGGCGCTTTGACGTGCGCCCCGACCGCGAGCTCGGCCAGAACTTCCTGATCGACTCGAACATCCTCGGCGTGATCGGCCGCGCGGCGGCGCTCGGGCCGCAGGACCTCGTGCTGGAGATCGGCGGCGGCCTCGGAGTGCTCTCCGAATACATCGCCGAGCGCGTCGACCACGTGCACGTGGTCGAGATCGACGAGCGCCTGCGCGAGGCGCTGCGCGACGCGACCGACCCGCACGCGAACGTGACCCTGCACTGGGCCGACGCGATGACACTCGACCTGGCCGCCTTGCGCCCGGTGCCGGACAAGGTCGTGGCGAACCTCCCCTACGGCGTGGCAGCGAGCGTGCTGCTGCGCAGCATCGAGGAGCTACCGAGCGTGCACTCGTGGGTGGCGATGGTCCAGCGCGAGGTGGGCGAGCGGCTCGCCGCCGGGCCGGTTGGGGGCGGGCGGGCGGGACTTCATAAAGGCGGGCGGGCGGGACTTCATAAAGGCGGGCGGTCGGGACCCAAGAAAAGCGCCTACGGGGTGCCCTCCGTGCTCGCGCAGCTGGCATGTGACGTGCGGGTGCTGCGCGCGATCCCGCGCACGGTGTTCTATCCGGTGCCGAATGTCGACTCGGTGCTCATCGGCATGCGCAGGCGCGAGGGCACGGGCGACGATGTCTCGCCGGCGCTGCGGGCGCTCGTGGCGGGCGCGTTCGCGCATCGCCGCAAGACACTGGCCGGCTCACTCGCGCTGGCCGGCGGCGAATCGAGCTCGCAACCGCGTCACCTTCTCCCTCAGCGCTCGCGCGAGCAGGTGCGCGAGGCGCTCGTGAAGCTCGGCCATCCGCCGGACGTTCGCGCCGAGCGCCTTTCGCCGGAGGACTTCCGCGCGCTCGAGCGCCTGCTGGAGCTATGAGCGCGCGCGACGCGCTCGCCCCGGGCGTGCATCGAGCACTCGCCCCGGCGAAGGTCAACCTCGGCCTGTTCGTGGGGCCGGTTCGCGCTAGCGACGGCCGGCACGAGCTGGTCAGCGTCATGCAGTCGATCTCGTTGGCGGATGAGCTCACGCTGGAGCCGGCGCCGGCAGCAAGCGAGCGGGACGAGATCGTGTGCCCGGGCGTACCGGTGCCCGCCGAGCAGAACCTGGCAGGGGCGGCGCTGCGCGCGTTTCGCGCGAGCACCGGATGGCGGGCGCCGCCGCTGCGGCTGAGCATCGTCAAGCGGATCCCCGTCGCGGCCGGCCTCGGCGGCGGCTCCGCCGACGCGGCCGCGGCGCTGCGTCTCGCGCGCCACGCCTCGGGCCTCGGAGACGAGCAGCTGCTGCGATCGCTCGCCGCGGGGCTCGGCGCGGACGTGCCCGCACAGGTATCGCCGGGCCGCTGGCTTGCGAGCGGCGCCGGCGAGCGGCTGCAGCAGCTGGCGCCACCGCGATCCTCGTTCGGCGTACTGGTGCTCGCGCTGGAGGCGGCGCTATCGACGGCGGCCGTATACGCGCAGGCCGACCGGCTGGCACAGCTGCGCTCGCATGCGACCCTCGAGCAGCGCCGGCTCGAGCTGATGGCGGCGCTCGAGCACGGCGCGGCGCTGCCCCCGGCGACGGAGCTGCTGCACAACGACCTCCAGCGCGCGGCGGTGTCGCTGTGCCCGCAGATCATCGAGTCGCTGGCGCAGGCGCGGGACGCCGGGGCCCACCTGTCGCTCGTCAGCGGCTCGGGCCCGACGGTGCTGGGGCTGTTCCCGACGGTGGGGCGATCGCCGGCGAGCGGCCTCGCACTGGTCGAGGCGGCCGCTGCAAGCCTCGCTGACCGCGTGCCCACGCCGATCTGCGCGACGGCCGTGGACGGCGCGTTCGCCCTCCCGCTGACGCTCGTGGCGGGCGAACGACGGCCCGGTACGTCACAATCCGGCGACCTCCAATGAGCAGGTCGCAAATCAACGAGCTGGTGGCGGCGGCCGCCGGCCTGATCAGCTTGGGTCTGTTCGCCGGCCTGATCCTCGTGCCGGCGTGGTCGTCGTACTCCCGTGTGTGGGAGCGGCTGGCCGCGACCGTGCTTTCGCTGTACGTACTGGCGGTGCTGGTGGGCGTCGGGGTGGTCGGCGCGCTCGCGGCCGTCTACCTCTGGGGCTGACGCGTGTCAGACCTCGCCGCGCTCGACGCGATCACCGAGGCGGTCGAGTCGGGTGCGGGCCTTCCTGAGGTGGTGCGTGCCGCGGCCAGAGCGCTCGACGCGAGCCTCGCAGTGACCGACGCCTGGGGGGCGACGCTGGCGGTCGCGGCGCGATCGCCGGCGGAGGAGCGCTCGCTGCTGTCCCAGGGCGAGGGCATCAGCAGCGCCCCGCTGCGCGTGGCCGACACGATCGTGGGGACCTTGCACATGCGCGTCAAGAGCGAGCCGACGGCCTCGATGCGCCGGCTGCTGCTGACGATCATCGCCTCGGAGGTGGAGCGTGTGCGGGCGCCGGAGCGCGTCTCGGAAACGGCCGCCGCGGATTTCCTGCGCGCGATCACGACCCGTGAGCTGAGCGAGCGCGGCGAGGTGCTCGAGCGCGCCAAGGCGCTTTCGCTGGTGATCGACGACGGCGCGAGCATGCTGGTGGCCCGGGCGCTGCCACAGTCGCCGACGGACGAGGGCTGGCGCGGACGCGTGCGCGCGGTCGCCGAGCGCGGCGCGCGCGCCGTGACGAGTCGCTCGATCGCAGCGCTGTCCGAGCGCGAGGGCGTGCCCGGCGCGGAGGTGCTCATGCTGATCCCCGGCGGCGATGAGCAGACGGCGGCGCGGGCGGCGGACGCGGTTCTCAACGAGATGGAAGCGAGCCTGGCGGGCTATACGTTCGCGTTGGGCCGCAGCCGCATCACCGAGGATCCATCGGAGCTGCCGCGCGCCGCGAGCGAGGCACTGCTCGCGGCAAACGTCGCGCAGGGCTCCCAGGATGGCGCCGCGCTGGCGTTCGATCAGACCGGCGCCTACCGGCTGTTGCTGTCGGCGATGAGCGAGAACCCGACCGAGCTGCAGCGCTTCTACGCGGAGACGGTCGAGCCGTTGATGGCCTACGACGAGCAGTACGAGACCGAGCTGGTGCGCACGCTCGAGACCTTCCTCGAGGCCGACGGCAACGTCGCCGGCACCGCGCAGCGGCTGTTCACCCACCGTCACACGATCTACTACCGCCTGGAGCGGGTGCGCGAGCTATCTGGTCTGGACGTCAGCTCGAGCGACGGTCGCGAGAAGCTGAGCCTGGGGCTGAAGTCGATGCGCGTCCTCGGAATCGTGACCTCAGGCGGTCCTGCATCTGAGGCCGGCGCGGGAGCTGGGCGCGTGCCCCGCCGCTCGAGCCGGCGCCCATAGCAGCGCAGGCCGTCTCTAGAACCGGCGCACGCCGAACTCGATCGCGTACGTCGCGCCGTGACCAGCGCTGCCGAGCATGGCCGGTACCGCGGGCGTCACGGCGACGCCCGCGTCGCGATATTCGCTGCTGAGCATGATCTCGCGGTGCGGCGGCGAGGCCATCCATTCTTCGACGATGTGCGCCGGGGTGGTGTCGCTGCCCGTGCCCCACGCGATGTTCTGGCCGACGGCGAACCCGTCGGTGTGCACCGGATAGCGCGTGATCGCGACGAGCGACAGCGGCGTCTGCCCGGTGGGCCGGTCATCTGCGAAGTAGTCGCTGCGGACCATGGTGTCGACCTGGCTCGAGGCAACGTGGCGCAGTTCGCGGTTGGCGCGCAGCGATCGCAGGCCGCGGGCGCCACGCAGACGGTTGATCAGGCACAGCGTCGCCGCATCGACGGTGCGGGCGTTGGCGGCGGTCGGCAGCAGGCTTTCACCCGGGCAGGGCGAGCCGGTGGCGGCGCTGTGAGCCTCCTCCGGGCGGCGCCCCGTGTGCGCGGCGAGCGCCGCCACGCACGTCAGCATCGCCGCCGCAAGGGCGCACGCGCACGCGACCAGCGCCGCGGTCAATGCGACACCAATCCTGCTCCCACGTCTTGTCGTGACCGCCGGCAAGTGGGGGAATACTTGCAGGACCGGCCGATGCACGCGTTGCTGCATTGTTAACGTGGTTCGCGCGCACCGTCAAAATGCCTGCACGGGCCGCCCAAGCGCGAGTTGAGAGCGCGCTACGTGCGACGATGTCGAGCATTGGGGAGTGGGGTAATAGGCAGCCCGGAAGACTTTGGCTCTTCAAGTCCTGGTTCGAGCCCAGGCTCCCCAGTTCGGGCGTTTCGTCCTCGGCGCATGCGAACATTTGTTCGTGTCCGGCCGTGGCCCCAGGTACTCCGAAGACGAAGCGCGTGCAGCCGTGGCACTCTCGCGTTCCTACGCCGAGACTCTCAGGCGACTGGGAATGCGCCCTGCGGGCGGCAACCATCTGACCCTACGCAGGTACGTCGAGCAGATCTGGACGCTGTCAACCGATCACTTCGATCCAGATCTAGCTCGCAACGATGCCCTCCGAAAGGGCCAGATTCCCCTCAACTGCGTTCTGGTTGAGGCTTCGACGTACTCTCGCTCGCACCTGAAGTCGCGCCTGTTCAAGGAGGGATTGAAGGCCCGCGAATGCGAGCTCTGTCGCCAGGGCGAATTGTGGCGCGGCGATCGAATGGCGTTGATTCTCGACCACGTAAATGGCGTCGCCGACGACAACCGGCTGGAGAACCTGAGGATTGTCTGCCCGAACTGTGCGGCGACGCTCGATACGCACTGTGGGCGACAGAACCGCCTTGAGCGGGATCTGCGCAGCTGTCTGCGTTGTGAAGACGAGTTCCACCCGGGCTACGCGTCCCAGCGGTACTGCTCCCGTGCCTGTGCGACCCGGCGCGGGCGCAGCGGCGCTCCGCAGCCCGAGCGGCGCACGGTCAGTCGTCCGCCCTACCCCCATCTCCTCCGCGAGATCGCGGCGCTTGGCTACGCAGGGACCGCTCGGCGCTACGGAGTCTCCGACAATGCGATCCGCAAATGGCTTGGCCAATACGAGCGGGAGCGAACGCGTGAGGGTCCGCTGGAGAAGAACACGGCCGCTGGAATAGCATCTGACCCATGAGCGCACCCTCTGTCCTGATCCTCGCAGCGGGCCAGGGAACGCGCATGCGCTCGCGCAAGCCGAAGGTGCTGCACGAGCTGTGCGGGATCCCGATGGTGCTGTGGCCGGTACGCGCCGCGCTGGCGGCCGGCGCCGGCAGGGTGGTGGTCGTCGACTCGCCGGCGCGTGCACTTGGCGGAGGTGCTGCCCGATGGCGTCGAGCTGGCGGTGCAGGAGCGCCCGGACGGCACCGGCGGAGCGGTCGCTGCCGGAATGGCGGTGCTCGCCGCCGACGAGGGAGTCGTCGAGGGACGCGGCGGCGCCGGTGCTCGTCTTGAGCGGGGATGTCCCGCTCGTCAGCGCTGAGGCGATCGTGGCGTTGGTCAGGCCCACCGCGCGAGCGGCGCGGCGGCGACGATGGCGACGACGATCCTCGATGACCCGAGCGGCTACGGGACGGGTCGTGCGCGAGGCCGACGGCACGGTGGCGCGGGTGGTCGAGACAAAGGCGCCGGGCGACGCGACGCCGGCCGAGCAGGAGATTCGCGAGGTGAACACGGGCATCTTCGTGTTCGACTGCGCTGGCGCTGGCGGCGCGCGCTGCCGCGTCTGAGCATGGAGAACGCGCCAGGGTGAGCTGTACCTGCCCCAGGTGCTGGACGTGCTGCAGAGCGGACGGTGCGAAGGTCGCGGCGCACGTGGTGGACGACGAGGCGCTGGTGCTCGGCGTCAACGACCGCGCGACGCTCGCGCGTGTTCGGGTGCTGGCGCAACGCGCGATCCACGAGCGCCACATGCTCGCGGGCGTCGGCATCGTCGATCCCGCGGCGACCGTCATCGACGTGGATGTGGAGATCGGGCAGGACACCGTGATCGAGCCGTTCACGACGATTCGCGGCACGACGCGCATCGGACGCGACTGCACGATTCGCCACTCCTACCTGGTGGACTGCGTGCTCGAGGACGGCGTCAGCGTCGGGCCGTTCGGCTACCTGCGACCGGGGACGGTGCTGCGCGCGGGCACGAGGGTGGGGACGTTCGTCGAGGTCAAGAACTCCGACGTCGGTCCCGATGCGCGCGTCCCCCACCTGTCCTACATCGGCGACGCGGATGTCGGCGTGGGCACGAACCTCGGGGCGGCGACGATCACAGCGAACTACGACGGACACGCCAAGCACCGCACGACGGTTGGCGACGGTGTACGCACCGGCGTGGACACGACGCTCGTCGCGCCGGTGAGCGTCGGCGACGACGCATATACGGGCGCGGGCTCGGTGATCACCGACGACGTGCCGCCCGGCGCGCTCGGCATCGCGCGGGCGCGTCAGGAGAACATCGAGGGCTACGCCGAGCGACGGGCAGCGGAGGCGACGAGGCTCTCGATCGACATGAACGATCCGCGTGCGGGGTCTACACTCCCTGGGGAGATGAGTGCGATCGACACGCCGCACCCAGTACTCGCGCGCCAGTCTGCCGATCGATTACAACAAGCGGCTGATGCTGTTCAGCGGGCGCGCCAACCCGCAGCTGGCGATCGACATCGCGGACAAGCTCGGCGTCGACCTCGGGCCGGTGGAGCTGAAGACGTTCTCCGGCGGCGAGGTGTACTGCCGCTACGAGGAGTCGATCCGCGGCGCGGACGTGTTCATCGTGCAATCCACCTGCAGCAACCCGGAAACCGGCGTCACGGCGAACGACTCGCTGATGGAGCTGCTGTTCATGATCGACGCCGCCGTGGGCGCTTCGGCGCACCGGGTGATCGCGGTGACGCCGTGGTTCGGATACTCGCGCCAGGACAAGAAGTCGGCGCCGCGCGAGCCGATCTCGGCGCGGCTCGTGGCGCGCATGCTCGAGGCGGCGGGCGCCGACCGGGTGCTGACGATGGACCTGCACGCCGGCCAGATCCAGGGCTTCTTCCAGAAGCCCGTGGACCACATGACGGCGCTGTTCATGCTCACCCAGTACTTCTCCGACCTCGGCCTCGAGGACCTCGTGGTCGTGGCGCCGGACGCGGGCAGGGTCAAGCTGAACAAGAACTTCGCGTCGAAGATCGGCGCCGAGCTGGCGATCCTCGACAAGGAGCGTCCAGCGCAGCAGGTGGCCGAGATCGGCTACGTGATCGGCGACGTGAAGGGCCGCACAGCGGTGATCGTGGACGACATGATCGACACCGCCGGCACGCTCAAGGCAGCTGCGAAAACCGTGATGGAGGAAGGCGCCGCGCGCGTGTACGCGGCCGCCACCCACGCCGTCTTCTCGGGCGACGCCTTCAAGAACCTCGAAGAGTCCGGGCTCGAGCAGATCGTGGTGACCGACACGGTGCCGATCGCCGCCGCGGGACGTCCGGACAACGTTCGCGTGCTGCCGTGCGCAGAGCTGCTGGCCGACTCGATCCGCCGCATCTTCGTCGATGACTCCGTCAGCGAGGTCTTCGGCGGCGAGAACCAGCTGTTCTAGCTGGGCGTGCTCTGACGCCGGGCGTTCGTGTCGCGGACTACGACGCCTGCCGGCTGCTGCTCACGGCCTCGATCTCCTCCGGTCCGATCCTGCCATCGTCGGGCACCAGCGGGTGATGGCGGGCGCAGAGTTTCAGGTGTCCATGCGTGAAGCGGCCGAGACGGTGGCAGCCCGAGCGATGGCACTCGACGTGTTTGTAGGCGGTCGCGAACGCTGACACGAGCACGGCGAGCGTCAGCAGTTCCAGGTAACTGTCCCCGACGACCTGTTCGGTGAGGAAATGCAGCGCCGCGAGCATGCCGCTGGATTCGCGCCCCGCCAGGTGAGTCCTCTCGAAGCGGAACGAGCCTCAAGGCGTGTCGCCCGACTGGCGCCTGTGGCAAGCTTCGCGCGTGGACTTCTTCGAGCCACCTCCCCGACGGCCCCAGCCGCCGCAGCCGCCGCGTTACCGCCAACCGGAGTGGCGCGGGCCGCCCGAGAACGTCGCCCCGGCACTCGACGCCGCTGGATCTCGTGCTGGTCAACACCGGCGAGCAGCTGCGCTTCGGGCTGCGCTTCGCCGACGGGCGCAAGGCGACGAACGTCGGCGGTCCGGTTGCTTCGGGATGCAGGCGAGCCGCCTGCGGACGGCGCGTTGCTGGTCGGGCGCGGCGGCTCCGGTGGTGAACGACGCTGGGACCAGCGGCTGTGGGCGTGGCCGCTGCCGCCAGCGGGCGAGTTGCTGTTCGCGTGCGAGTGGCCCGCCCAGGAGATCGCCCTGACGACGCTGGCGCTGGACGCGGAGGCGATCCTCTCGGCGGCGGCGCGAGCGTGCGTGTTGTGGCCCGCGCCGGACCTGCCCGAACGGCCGGCGCCAGGTCAGGAGGACTAGCAGCAGGTGTCCTCCACGGCGACCCCGATGCCCGTGGTCGAGCGCGGCCCGCGTGTTTGGTGGCGCGGCCTCACGCCGCGTCGCTCGCCGGGTGCTGCGCATCCTGTTTCGCGCTCGGCGTGATCGTCGTGCTGGTCGTCAGCGCTGGGCTGGCGCGGTTCCTGAGCGTCGAGAACGCCGAACGCACCGACGAGGTGGCGCTGATCCAGGCGGAGGTGGAGGGCAACGACGGCCGCGATGCTCGACCAGCTGAGCGGCTGCCGCGAGAGCCCGTCGTGTGTGGCGATCGCGAAGGCCAACGCGAGCAACCCGAGACTGCGCAGGTCGGGCGCCGTGAAGATCCTGCAGCTGGAAGCGAGCACCGCCTACTCGCTGTTCGGCGCCACGGGCAAGACGCGCTTGGCGTGGACGGTGATCGGCACGCTGCCGGTGGTGCAGTGCGTGGAGGTGCGCCGCACGGGCAACTTCCTGACGGGCATCCACGTGCAGCTGCTCGGCCTCAGCGCGCCGATCGACAACGAAGGTGTCTGCCACAAGCTGACCCGCAACGAAATCGAAGAAGAAGAAGCGACGGCAGTAGAACAATGAACGGCGATTGCTAGAGTCTTGGCTCGCTCATGGCCACCACCACGACCAAGCTCGAACGTCAACAGCCGCGCCGCGGAAGGCTCGCGCGCGGTACGCCGCCTGCGCCGCAGCGGGCGCGTGCCGGGCGTGCTCTACGGCGGCGGCGGCGAGCCGGTGGGCTTCGACGCGGACGCGCGCGAGCTGCGCCTGGCGCTGGCGGGATCCGGCGCGGTGCTCGACCTGAGCGTCGACGGCGGCAAACCGACGCCGGTGGTGCTCAAGGAAGCTCAGCGCCACCCGGTACGCGGCGAGACGGTCCACGTGGACCTGCTGCGCGTCAACCTCAACGAGGCGATCCACGCGGTCGTGCCGGTCGAACTCGAGGGCGTCGATGACGCACCTGGCGTCAAGGAAGGCGGCGTGCTGGAGCAGATCACGCGCGAGCTCAACGTCGAAGCGCTGCCGACCGCGATCCCCGAGTCGATCGTCCACGAGGTCGGCGAGATGCAGATCGGCGAGACGATCCTGCTGAGCGCGCTCAGCACCCCCGAGGGTGTGACGCTGCTCGACGATCCTGAGGAAACGGTGATCGCGACGCTGTCGCCGCCGCGCCTGCAGAGCGAAGCCGCAGAGGAAATCGAAGCCGAGACGGAGCTCGTGGGCGAGGACGGCGCGCAGGATGCGGGCGCCGACGGCGGCGACTCCGAGGGCTCCTCCGGCGAGGAGTAGACCCACCCTGCGACGCCCGTTCGGCGGTGGCGGCAGCAGCGGGACGATCGACTGGCTGATCGTCGGACTGGGCAATCCCGGCCGCGAGTACGAAGGCACCCGACACAACGTCGGTTTCATGGTTGCGGAGGCGCTGGTCGAGCGCTGGGATCTCGGCAAGGCCAAGGACCGCTTCCGCGGCCGGCTGGCCGAAGGTCGCGTGCCGGCGCCGGAGACGGCCGCGGTCGCGCCCGGCGCAGTCGCGGGCGCTGCGTCGGGGACGGGCGCGCGTGGCCCACGCGTGGCGGTGCTGTGCCCGCAGACGTTCATGAACGACGCCGGGCGCTCCGTCGGTCCCGCGCGCGGCGCGTTGAAGCTGCCGTTGGAGCGGGTGCTGGTGGTGCACGACGAGATCGACCTGCCGTTCGGCGAGGTGCGCACACGCCTGGGCGGCGGCCTGGCGGGCCACAACGGGCTGAAGTCGATCAAGCGCGAGCTCGGCGGCGCGGACTTCATGCGCGTGCGGGTGGGTGTCGGGCGCCCCGACTCGACCGACCCGGAGATCGTCTCCGCGTACGTGCTCGGCCGCTTCCGCGAGCCGGCCGCGGAGGTCGCTGAGCTTGTGGAGCGCGCGAGCGAGCACGCCGAGCGGGTTGTGCTCGGCGAGGAGCCGTGATGGCGAGCGGCACGGGAGCCCTGCGCTCGCTGCTGGGGCTCGCGCAGGAAGACGACTCGACGCTGCGGCTGGCGCGCGAGGGCGGCCACGCGTTCGTGTCGTCGTCGCTGCGCGCGTACGTGGTCGCGGCGCTGGCTGAGATCGACACCGACGCGCAGTCACGGCCGACGCTGGTGGTGGTCGGTGACGACCGCGCCGCGCGCGACCTGGCTGCCGACCTGGGCGCGTGGCTCGCGCCGCGGCGCGTCCGCTACTACCCCTCGCGCGGCGTGGCGTACGAGTCCCACCTGGCGCCGCCGGCGCACCTGGTCGGTCTGCGCGTGGCGGCGCTCGACGCGCTGCTCGGCGCGAGCGGCGCGCAGGCCCCCGCTGGCGAGCCGCCGGTGGTGGTCGTGAGCGCGGTTGCGCTGTCGGAGAAGGTGCCCGACCCGGAGCTGCGTCCGCACTCGTTCAAGCTGCGCGTGGGCGAGCTGCTCGACCTCGACGAGTGCGCGGCGGAGCTCGTGAGCGCCGGCTACGAGCGCGTCGATCAGGTCGAGGAGCGCGGGCAGTTCGCGCTGCGGGGCGGCCTGCTGGACGTGTTTCCGGCGACCGAGGAGCGGGCGGTGCGGGTCGACATGTTCGACGTGGAGATCGAGTCGCTGCGCTGGTTCTCGACGTTCACGCAGCGCTCGCTGGGAGACGCCGACGAAGTCGAGATCGCGCCGGCGGCGGAGCTGGCGCTCGAGCACCGCGAGCTCGCGGAGATCGCCGCGGAGCAGATGCCCTCCCGCACGGTGGCCGGCGCCGCGGGTGCGAGCGACGCCGAGGACTCCGAGCGCCCCGACATCGCCGAGCTGCTGCCGGTGGAGCGCTTCGGTGCGCTGCTGGACCTGGTCGGCTCGGAGACCGAGCTGATGGTCGCGGCCGAGGAGGACCTCGAGCCGGTGCTCGGCGACCACTGGAGCGGACGTGTGCGCGGCGTTCGGCGACGAGGACGCGCACCACCTGTACGTGAGTCCCGACAGCATCCGCGCGACGCTCGCCGAGCGCACGCGCATCTGGCTGTCGGGGCTGTCGAGTGGCCAGGAGATCGAGCTGCGCGCGCAATCGGCGGACACGGCGGCGCGCTCGCTCGGCGAGGCCGAGCCGGAGCTCGAGAAGCTCGTGCGCTCGGGCTACCGGACCGTGGTGGCGTTCCCCCGCCGCGGCGAGGGCGAGCGCGCGGCGTACAACCTCGGGCGCCTGAAAGCCACCTGGCTGAGCGAGAACGGCGACGCGGCCAGTACCCATGCGCAGCCGCTGGAGCCGTCGCTGCGCTTCGCGGCGGCGTCGCTGCGCGAGGGCTTCGTCGCGCCGCAGCTGAAGCTGGCGGTGTTCCCCGAGCATCGGCTGCTGCGCCGGCGCCGCGCCGGATTGAGTCCCGCCCACCCAGCCGATCGCTCCGGTCGCGGCGGTGCGGGCGGCTCGCGACGGGGCGCGCTGCGCTCGTTCACGGAACTGCGCACCGGCGACATCGTCGTGCACGAGGACCACGGGGTGGCGCGCTTCGCGGGCTTCGAGACGCGCACCGTCGCGGATGTCACGCGCGACTACCTGTACCTCGAATACCAGGGCGACGACCGCGTGTTCGTGCCCACCGACCAGCTCGCGAAGATCTCGCGCTACGTCGGCGCCGGCGCCGACTCGCATCCGCCGCTGTGGAAGCTCGGCGGCACGCGCTGGGAGACGATGAAGGCGCGCGCGCGGCGCGCGGCGCAGGAGCTGGCGGGCGAGCTGCTGAGCCTGTACGCGGAGCGCCGCCGCCGCAGCGGCCACGCGTTCGGCACCGACTCCGACTGGCAGCGCGAGTTCGAGGAGCGCTTCCCGTTCACCGAGACGCCCGACCAGCGCGATGCGATCGAGCTGGTGAAGGCCGACATGGAAGCGCCGCGGCCGATGGACCGGCTGATCTGCGGCGACGTCGGCTACGGCAAGACCGAGGTGGCGCTGCGCGCGGCGTTCAAGGCGGCGGCGGAGGGCAAGCAGGTGCTGATGCTGGTGCCGACGACGATCCTCGCGCAGCAGCACTACGGCACCTTCGCCGAGCGCCTCGCCGACTACCCGTTCACGCTCGAGCACGTCTCGCGCTTCCGCACGCCGGCCGAGCAGAAAGCCGCGATCAAGGGCTTCGCGGAGGGGCGCGTGGACATCCTGATCGGCACCCACCGTGTGCTCTCGCGCGACGTGCGCGCCAAGGACCTGGGCCTGCTGATCGTCGATGAGGAGCAGCGCTTCGGCGTCAAGCAGAAGGAGCTGCTGCGCCAGCTGAAGCTGAAGGTCGACGTGATCTCGATGTCGGCGACGCCGATCCCGCGCACGCTGCAGATGTCGCTGGCGGGGCTGCGCGACATCTCCGTGATCGAGACGCCGCCGGAGGGCCGGCGGCCGGTCCGCACGTACGTCGGCGAGTACGAGGAGGAGCTGGTCAAGCGGGCGATCATGCGCGAGCACGAGCGCGGCGGGCAGGCGTTCTTCCTGCACAACCGCGTCGAGTCGATCGAGGAGACGGCGGAGCGGCTGCGCGCGCTGTGCCCGGGCGTGCGCTTCGCGGTCGCGCACGGCCAGATGGGCGAGGGCGAGCTCGAGGCGGTGATGATGGACTACCTGCGCGGCGGCGCCGACGTGCTCGTGTGCACGTCGATCATCGAGTCCGGCATCGACATCCCGCAGGCGAACACGCTGATCGTCGAGCACGCCGACACGTTCGGGCTGGCCCAGCTCTACCAGATCCGCGGGCGCGTCGGGCGTAGCCGCGAGCGCGCGTACGCGTACCTGCTGTACGACTCCGCGGCGGCGCTCACGCCGGAGGCGGCGCAGCGGCTGTCGGCGCTGTCGGACTACACCGAGCTCGGCGCGGGCTTCAAGATCGCGATGCGCGACCTGGAGATCCGCGGCGCCGGCAACCTGCTCGGCGACGAGCAGTCCGGGCACGTGGCGGCGCTCGGCTTCGAGCTGTACATGCAGATGCTCGACGAGGCGGTCGCGCGGCTGAGCCCGAGCTGGAGGGCGAGGCGCTGCCCGAGCCGGTGCGCCTGGACGTCAACGTCGACGCGTACGTGCCGGCCGACTACGTCCCCTACGAGCAGGCCAAGATCGAGGTCCACCGCCGCGTCGCCGGCGCGCTGGAGGTCGCCGACGTGGAGCGGCTGCGCGAGGAGCTCGAGGATCGCTTCGGGCCGGTGCCCGAGCCGGTCGAGAACCTGCTGGCGCTGCAGCGCGCGCGCATCAAGTTCGGCCAGGCGGGCGCGCGGACGGTGAGCTTCCGCGGCGACCGCCTGGCGGTCGTGCCGATCGAGCTGGACTCCCGCGCGCCCGGCGGCTGCGCGAGGAGCTGCCGGAGGCGCTGTACGAATCGGGGCGCTCGCAGGTGTCGGTGCGCGTTCCGAAGGACGGGATCGAGCGATTCCCCAGCGTCGTCAGGGCGGCTGACGCGCTGCTGGCGGTGGTGCGCGAGGCTGCTTAGGAACTCGTTATCGGTTCGTTAAGGACAACGAAGGTGCTTTCCGCTAGAGTGCCCGCGTCGTGTCAAAGATACTCAGGTCCACCTCGGCGCTAGGCGCCGTTTTGTTTGCTCTCGTCGGGATCTCCGCGTGCGGCGGCGTACCCGGCAACGCCGTCGTGCAGGTGGGCGGCACGCCGATCACCAAGACCGCGTTCGAACACTGGATGTCGGTCGCGTCGACTTCCGACAAAGAAGCGGGCTCCACGGAAAAGCCGGCGATTCCGGTACCACCCGAACTACACGGCGTGCATCGCGCACCTGCGGGCTACCGCGGCCAAACCGGCCAAAGGGCAGACGGCTCCGACCACCCAGAAGCTCAAGTCCAGTGCGCGACGCAGTACAAATCGCTGCAGCAGGAGGTGCTCGGCTTCCTGATCTCCTCGCAGTGGGTGCTCGCCGAAGCCACCTCGCTCGGCGTGAAGCTCAGCGACGCGGAAGTCAAGAAGGAATTCGCGAAAATCAAGGCCACGCAGTTCCCGAAGGCCGCCGAATTCGAAAAATTCCTTGCCAGCTCGGGTCAGACGGTGTCGGACCTGCTGCTGCGCGTGAAGCTGAACCTGCTCTCACAGAAAATCCAGAAGAAGATCGTCAAGAACAAGAGCAACGTCACCCAAGCGCAGATCGCGAAGTACTACAACGAAAACAAGTCGAAGTACGGCACGCCCGAAAAGCGCAACGTGAGGATCATCCTCACCAAGACCGAAGCGCAGGCGAACGCGGCCAAGAAGGAAATCGAATCGGGCAAGAGCTTCGCGAGCGTCGCGGCCAAAGACTCGATCGACCCGACCAGCAAGGCCGACGGCGGCCTGCTCAAGGAAGTCGTCAAGGGCGAGGAGGAGAAGGCGCTCGACACGGCGATCTTCTCGGCCAGCAAGGGCCCGGTCGGCGGGCCCGTGAAGACGCCGTTCGGCTACTACATCTACCAAGTCGTGACGATCACGCCGGGCACGCAGGAACCGCTCTCGAAGGTCAAGGCGACGATCAAGCAGCAGCTGATCTCGACGGGCCAGCAGGCGGCGCTGAGCAAGTTCGTGAAAGAATTCAAAAAGAAGTGGACGAGCCAAACGGAATGCCGCTCGGGCTACGTGGTCGCGGACTGCAAGACCTACAAAGCGCCGAAGACCAGCGGCACCGCAAAATCCGTCGAATAGTCCGCGCGCTCGCATGAGCGAGATCGAGCGAATCCACGCCCGCCAGATCCTCGACAGCCGCGGCAATCCGACGGTCGAGGTCGAGGTGCAGCTGCGCTCGGGCGCGCACGGGCGCGCAGCGGTGCCCTCAGGCGCCTCGACGGGCGAGTTCGAGGCGACCGAGCTGCGCGACGGCGGCGAGCGCTGGGGCGGCAAGGGCGTCTCGCGCGCGGTGGCGAACGTCGACGGCGAGATCGCGCAGGCGCTCACCGGCATGGACGCCGCCGACCAGGAGGCGCTCGACCGCGCGCTGATCGAGCTCGACGGCACGCCCAACAAGTCGCGCCTGGGCGCCAACGCGATCCTGGGCGTTTCGCTGGCGGTCGCGCAGGCGCAGGCAGCCGAGCAGGGGCTCCCGCTGTGGCGCTACCTGGGCGGCGCCGGCAGGCGAGCGTGCTGCCGGTGCCGATGATGAACGTGCTCAACGGCGGCGCGCACGCCGACAACAAGGTCGACTTCCAGGAGTTCATGATCGTGCCGTGCGGCGCCAGCCGTTCTCGGAGTGCCTGCGCATGGGCGCCGAGGTGTTCCACGCGCTGAAGCGCACGCTGCACGAGCGCGGGCTGGCGACGGCGGTCGGCGACGAGGGCGGCTTCGCGCCCGATCTGAGCTCCAACGAGGAGGCGCTGAAGATGCTCGTGCTGGGCATCGAGGCGGCCGGCTATCGCCCGGGCGAGGACGTGGCGATCGCGCTCGACCCGGCCACCAGCGAGATCTATCGCGACGGCGCGTACGTGCTCGAGCACGAGGGCCGCACGCTCAGCGCGGGCGAGCTGAGCCGACTACTGGGCCGACCTCGCGGCGCGCTATCCGATCGTGTCGATCGAGGACGGCATGGACGAGGAGGACTGGGACGGCTGGCGGACGCTGACCGAGCGCCTGGGCGCGAGCGTGCAGCTCGTCGGCGATGACCTGTTCGTGACCAACACCGAGCGCCTGCGCCGTGGCATCGAGAGCGGCGTGGCGAACTCGATCCTGATCAAGGTCAACCAGATCGGCACGCTCACCGAGACGCTGCGAGGCGGTCGCGATGGCGCGCGAGGCCGGCTACACGGCGGTGATGAGCCATCGCTCGGGCGAGACCGAGGACGTGACGATCGCCGACCTCGCGGTGGCGACCGGCTGCGGGCAGATCAAGACGGGCGCGCCCTCGCGCTCGGACCGCGTCGCGAAGTACAACCAGCTGCTGCGCATCGAGGAGCAGCTGGGAGCCGGCGCGCGCTTCCCCGGACGCAGCGCCTTCGCCCGCGCGCTGAGCGCTGCGCCATGTCGCCAGCGTCGGCGACGGCGAGCCGGCACGCACGTTGCACCGAGCTGGCCGCCTGCAGGATGTCGGCGTGGCGCCTCGAATCGGGATAGTCATGCCCGCGATCTCGCCCTCGACAGCCTCGCGCTGGTGCAGCAGCGCCGCGCTCGGCCTCGGTCGCGTGCGCTGGGACCGGCTGGGGCGCGTGGCGATGCTGTGCGTGCTGGTGGCGCTCGTGTACCTGTACGTGAGCGCGGGCGTGCACATGCTCTCGACGTGGCGTCAGGCGCGCCGCGACGAGCGCGGCGGTGGCGAGCATGGAACGCGAACACGCGCGCTGGTCGGCCAGCATGAAGCGCTGACGGCGCCCGGGACGCTGGAAGCGGAGGCGCGCCAGCTGGGGATGATGAAGCCGGGCGAGCAGCCGTATGTGGTCAGCGGCCTGCCGGACAACTGACGCTCGGCACCGCGCACCGTGCAGCCTGGCGCGCGCGCAGCGCCGTGCGCCGCTGCTAGCCTCGGCGGGTGTCGTTCGAGACGGCGATCTACCAGTGGCAGCAGGGCGAGCGCCGGCTGCAGGCGGCGCCGCCGGAGCGCCGCGCGCTGCTGGAGCGCGTGACGGACGCGCTGGTGGCGGAGCTGCGCCGGCGCCTCGGCGGGCGCTTCTCGGCAGAGGAGCTGGTGGCGCTGTACGAAGCCGGCACGGCGTGGTGCCTGCAGGTCGCGATGCGGCTGGCGCCGGAGGACCCGTGGGCGTGGGAGGCGGGCGTGGTGGTGGACGCCGCGTTCGCGCGCTACCTGCGCGAGGCCGCCGACTACGCGGGCGGCCGCAGAACGCTCTCCGAGGCCTAGTCCTCGACGAGGGTGCGGCGGATGACGATGCGGTCCTCTTCGACCTCGACCTCGACGGGCCGGTGCCCGGCCCAGTGCTCGGCGTAGACGGGGTTCTCCTGGATGGCGGGGTCGAGCCACAGGCCGTAGCCCTCCTCGCCGTGGTCGAAGGTGCCCTCGAGCGGGCCGCTGTTGCGCGCGCCGGAGCGCCGTCCGCGCCCGCCGCGGCGGCTGCGACGACGGGTGCGCGTGTCCGGTCGTCGCCGTCCTCGTCGGGCTCCTCGCCGGCGTCGTCGGATTCAGCGCGAGCGCGCTCGGCCTCGGCGCGGGCGCGCTCGGCCTCGGCTTCGGCCGCCTCGAGCTCGGCGGCGATCAGCGCGTCGTCCTCGGCGCGCAGGTCGATCTCCTCGGGGTAGTCGCCGGCGGCGGCGGTGCCCTCGGGCGCCTCGTCGTCGCTGACGAGCTCGTTCTGGCGCTTGAACTGCTCGATGTCACGCACGGTGACCTCGAGCTGGTGGGCGACCCAGGCGTCGGTTCGGCCTTGGCGCACCCAGGCGCGGATCTGGTTGAGGTGCGGGCGCAGAGATTTCCGGGGCATGGACGGTCCGGGAGACTAGCGCAAGCGACATCGTGGCGCGGCGGGCATGCTTCGCGGCGACGTTGCGGGCTGGCAGGCGGTGGCGTTTGAAAGATCGGTATCGCGTTCCCCCGGTCCTGTGACTATGCTTGGCGCTCCGGCGGTTTGGGGTTGCGCCGGGTCGCCAATCGGCAAAGAGGAAGGTGCACCCAAATGCTGGTTCTGACGCGCAAGTCCAACCAGAGCATCATGATCGGCGACGAGATCGAGGTCTCGGTGCTGTCGGTCATGGGCGAGAAGGTGCGCATCGGCATCCAGGCGCCGCAGACGGGTGCCGGTCTTCCGCAAGGAGATCTACCTCGAGATCCACCGCGAAGCAGGCGGCGCGACGCCAGCCAAGGACGGCCGCGCAGGCGGCGAAGCACGCGGAGCGAGGTCGACGAGTCGCTGCGCGAGCTGGGCGAGGGTTCCTAGCCGACGCGCAGCTAGCCGAGCAGCAGGTACAGCGTCCGGAACATCACCACGGTGACGACGGCCGCGGTGAGGATCAGCGTGAGCACGAGCAGCACGAAGCGCACCGAGCCGCGCTTGTGACGGCGTTCGAACTTCGCGCTTGAGCGCGCGCTGCTCGGTGGTGCGGCGCAGCGAGTCGCGCCGGCGGCGGTCGAGCGTGATCTCCTTGACGAACGCCCGCTCCCAGTCGGCGAGGCTCTGGCGCATTTTCATCGTCGTCGCCTCCGCTACGCCGACGAGCCGTGAGCGCCTTGGCGCGCTCGTACACGGCGACGAAGCGCAGGTAGTTCTCGGCGATCTTGCGCGCGCCGGCTGAACGCTCGATCTTGCCGTCGACGTAGGCCTTGAGCGGGTCCCACCAGATGGAGCGGCCGATGGCGAAGCCGATGAAGCCGTCGACGGGGGCGGCCTGGCGTGAGCCAGTGGTCGACCTTGGCGTCGTCGGCGCCGCGGCCGAGCACGACGCAGTTGACGCCGTCGCGGCCGCCGCTGCGCGCCTGCGCGACGAGCATCTCGCAGTCCGAGCGCTGTTCGACGCCCTCGATCTTCCAGATGTCGACCTCGATGCCGGCGTCCTGGATCTCGGCGATCGCGCGGCGCATCAGCTCCGGGCGCAGCTCTGCGTCGTAGCGGTCGGTGTCGCCGCCGACGTCTTCCAGCTGGGCGTCCTCGGCGGGCACGAGCAGCTCGAACAGGAACTTGCGGCTCGTGTTGCGCGAGCCAGTCGCTGAGGCGGCGCAGCTTGGCGAGCTGCTCGCGATTTTCGCCGGGCTCGCCGTCGGGGTTGTAGCGGACGAGCACCTTCGTGAAGTCGGGGTCGAAGCGTTCGATGTGCTCGCCGAAGTCCTCGCCGTACTGGAAGTCGAACATGTTCTGCCCGGAGCGCTCGGCGGGCATCGCGAGCTTCAGGCCGCGCTCCTGCGCCTCGGCCGGGACGGTGGAGCCGAACTGCTCGTCGACGAGCACGCCGGTGACGGACGGGTCGGCGCCGGCGCCGACGGCCTGCAGCATGCCCTCGAAGATCAGGTGCTTGGCGTCGGCGATGATCGCGGTCTGCTCGGAGTCGGGCTCGCCGTCGATCCCGAAGAACTTCTTCTGGAAGGAGCCGCGGTGGTCGAACGCGAGGATGTAGAGCTTGTGGTCGGATCCGGGGGTCATGGGCCTGAGTATTCCAAAGGCGTGCGCGGGCGAGGTCGAGAGGTCCTTAGAATGGATCGACGATGACCTCCGGTGCTGATCTGTTCGTGGTGTGCAAGCAGTGCGGCTCGGAGGTGAGCCCGTACATCACCGAGTGCCCGTACTGCGGGCACCGGCTGCGCCGGCGCGCGCCGAAGCTGCCGCCGGCGAACGCGCCGACCCGCAGCGACGCTGCGTGCCGCGCGCGCGCGGCGCTGCTGTCGCGCTCGCGCGCCGGGTCGGCGGCGCGCTGCGACCCGCACGCGACGCGCGTCGCGGCGCCGAGCCGCTGGGCGGCTGAGCGCCCGTACGCGACGATCGCGCTGGTGGCGGCGAGCTGCGTGATGTGGGTGCTGGTGCACGCAGAACCGACGCTGTACACGCACACGGCGATCGCTGGGCCCGCTGCGCGGCGACTGGTGGAAGCTGTTCACGAACGCGTTCGCGTACACGGACGGCGGTGTATGCGTTCGTGGCGATCCTGACGGTCGGCGATCTTCGGCTGGCTGGTGGAGCGCCGCCACGGACCGGCGGTGGTGCTGGCGCTGTTCTTCGGCGCGACTGCCGCCGGCGCGCTGGTGGCGGGTGCGGTGTATCCGTTCCCGGTGGTCAGCGGCGCGCAACGCGGCGGCGCTGGCGCTGCTGGCGGCGTGGGCGGCCCCGGACCTGGAGTCGGCGCGCGAGGCGCGTTACTGCGAGGGCGACCTGCTGGGCGCGGGCGCGCTGGCGGCGCTGCTGCTGGCGATCCCGTTCGCGCGCCCGGAAGCGAGCTGGCTGGCGGGCGTGACGGGCGCTGTGCTCGGGCTGCTGGTCGGGCTTCGGCATGCACCGCCTCGGGCGCGCTGAGGCGTAGGCGCGCGTCGGCGTGAGCTTATGATGCGCGTGCGATGACGATGACCAACGCGGTGGTGCTGATCGAGGCCGAGCGCGACGCGCTGTCGACGCTGGGCGGCGCGCTGGCGGACATCGACGGCGTGGCGGAGGCGTACTCGGTGACGGGCGAGTGGGACTTCGTGGCGATCGTGCGGGTGCCCGACCACGAGCAGCTGGCGGACGTGGTGACGGGCCAGATCGGCGGTCTGTCGGGGGTGCTGCGCACGCAGACGATGGTGGCGTTCGCGGCGTACTCGCGCCACGACCTCGAATCGCTGTTCTCGATCGGGGAATGATCGCCGCAGCGGCGATGGCGGCGCTGAGCGATGAAGCCGGAGTACGGGCCGACGCTCGGGCGGCTGCTGGCGCCGCGCTGGCGCGCGGCGTCGCGGCTGCGGCGCGCGGCGCGTGCTGGCGGCGGGCGTGGCGCTGGTGGCGGTGCTGGTGGGCGCGTTCCTGACGCTCGAGAACGCGCACTACTCGCACGGCGGCCGCGTGCCGTTCAGCTTCAGCTACCGCGACCTGTACCGCGCGGCGCCGGACCCGGGCGGCTACGTGAAGATCGAGAGCCGCTGGCCGGCGGCGCGCTGAAGTACTCGTTCGCGGTCGGCCCGCTGCGGCTGCCGCGCGTACACGGGCGAGCTGTCGGGCGAGCTGCCGCTGTACGCGGTCGGCTACATCCGCACGCTGCGCGGCCGCTACGCGACTTCGAGCTGCGCGGCGAGGGCAAGACGCGCGATCAACAACACGCTGACGGGCTACGAGGTGCTGTACACGGCGGAGGTCGAAGGCCGGCAGATGTACGGGCGCGACGTGCTGCTGCTGCCCCGCGCGCCGGCGCGCGCGAAGGCGTGGTGGTGACGATGCTGACGGCGCCGACGGCCAGCGCGCAGGTGCACGTCGCCGCTGGAAGTGGGCGACGACGGGCGTGCTGCTGCGGCCGCTGAAGACGTTTACGTTCGGCTAGCGCGCGCGGCGGCGGTGCGGCGCGGCGGTCGCCGTCGGCGATGTCGCGGCGGATGCGGCTGAGCGCGCCGACCGGCCGGCGCTTCCGCGGGCGGCGCCGCGGTACCGCCGGAGCTGGCGCTGGCGGGGCGAACGTCTGCGTCGTCGTCGGCGCCGGCGGACGCCTTCGGCGCGCGCGGCGTTGTCGGCGTGGTGCCGGCGGCGGTGCCGCTGCTTCGGCTGGGCGTCGTGCCGGTGGGCGTGCCGGGCACCGTCGGCGTCGGCGGTGTGTGCGGCGCGGTCGTCGGTGGTCGTCGTCGTGGTGCGTGGGGACGCCGGTCGGCACGGTGGTGGCGGCGGCGGGCAGTTCGGTGGTCTCGGTGGTGACCTCGGTGACGGCTGCGGGTCGGCGGGCTTGGCCGGCGGTGCGGGCGCGGCGATCGTGTGGGCGGCGGCGAGCGTGGTGGCGCCGACGGTCGCGGCGGCGGCTCGCGGCGGCGAGCGCCGGCTTGGCTGCCTTGGCGAGGTGGTGCCGGTGCGCGGCGGCGAGCGCGGTGCGATGGGCGCGGGCACGGCTGGCGGTGATCGGCTGCAGCGCCTGGTGGACGACGACGCGGCTCGCCGGCGACGGCGCTGGTGGCGGCAGCGGCGGAGCGCGCGGTGGCGGCGGTGATGGTGGTGCTGGCGGAGTGGTCGGCGGCGACGGCGCCGGCGGTGACGATCGCGGCGGCGGCGAGGCCGGCGACGGCCTTGGTGGCGAGCGCGCCGGCGCCGGCGGTGACGAGGCCGCCGGCGACGCTGCCGCCGGCGGCGGCCGCGCCGCGCCGGCGGCGCCGTGCGCCGTCGGCTGCGGCACCGGCGCCGCCGGCGACGTGGGCGCCGCCGGCGGAGGCGGTCGAGCCGAGCTTGGCGAGCAGCAGCTTCTTGACGAGCAGCAGCGGCGCCGACGGGCAGGATCAGCGGCGAGCGCGTGGTTGTTGTCCTTGAGCTGCTTGCTTGAAGAACGCGGCAGCGGTCGCAGCCGCGCACGTGGCGGCGCGCGGGCGTGCTCAGCTTGGCGAGGCCCTCGGCGACCTCGCCGAGCTCGAGGCGGACCTCGTCGCAGCTGAGCTTGCGCGCCTCGGCTGCCTCGGCGAGCGAGATGCGGGCGCGCACGAGCAGCGACTTGACGGACGGCACGGTGGTCTCCATGGCGTGCGCGATCTGCTCGTAGGAGAGCGCGTCGATCTCGCGCAGCAGCAGCGCGGTGCGCTGGGTCTCGGGCAGCTGGTGGACGTCGGCGATGCAGCTCGCGGAAGCTCTCGCGGCGCATGACCTTGTCGCCGGTGGAGATGCCGCCCTCGGCGAAGTGGACGTCCATCGAGTCGACGCCGATGGCGGAGGCGCGGCGCAGGTGGTTGAGCGAGCGGTTGCGCGCGATGCGGTACAGCCACGGGCGCACGTTGATCTCGCGCTCGTCGGCGAGGACCGCGTTGAAGGCGGCGGCGAAGACCTCCTGCAGGACGTCCTCGGCGTCCTCGCGCGAGGCGAGCATGTGCCGGCAGAAGGACAGCAGGCGCGACTGGTAGCGCGAGCAGAGCGCCTCGAAGGCGGCGTGCTGGCCGCGGCGGGTGAGCGCGATCAGGCGCTCGTCGGACTGCAGGCGCAGCAGCGGCGACGGCCCGCGCAGGCCCGGCGATGCTGCTCGGGTGTGTTAGAGCGGAGACCTCCATGGACAGTGCTCCAGTTGCTTCGCTCGTCGGCACCGTAAAAGACACGCGTAGCAACGGCTAGTTGCGCGAAAATCGCAGCGATTGCGCTGGCGTGCTCAGACCGCGTGCGGGATCGCGGCGGTGGCCGTCGATCGGCGCAGGCATACGCGGCGCCCGGGTGGCGAAATGGTAACGTCAGTCGACTTAAAATCGATGGCCCTCGAAAGGGCCTGTGGGTTCGAATCCCACCCCGGGCATCTGCGATTGGCGACGCAGGCGATAGAGTCGCGGCAATGGCGTCGAGCGGAGAGCAGTCGACGCGAGGGCATGCGCGAGCTGACGCAGCGGAGACGCAGACGTTCCACGGCGGGCGGCTGGTGGCGCGGCGCCTGAAGGCGCACGGCGTGAGCAAGCTGTTCACGCTGTCGGGCGGGCACCTGTTCTCGATCTACGACGGCTGCCGCGAGGAGGGCATCGACATCGTCGACGTGCGCCACGAGTCGACGGCGGCGTTCGCGGCGGAGGGCTGGGCGAAGGTCACGCGCGAGCCGGGCGTGTGCGCGCTGACGGCGGGCCCGGGCGTGACGAACGGGATGAGCGCGATGGCCTCGGCGCAGGCGAACCACTCGCCGATGGTGGTGCTCGGCGGCCGCGCGCCGGCGCTGCGCTGGGGGCAGGGCTCGCTGCAGGAGATCGACCACGTGCCGTTCGTGCGCCCGCTGACGCAAGCTGGCGGCGACGCCGGCGAGCACGGAGGAGATCCCGGGCCTGGTCGACGACGCGTTCGCGGCGGCGTGCGCGCCGCACGGCGGCCCGGCGTTCGTGGACTTCCCGCTGGACTACGTGTTCATGGAGGCGCAGGAGCGCGGCGCGCGAGGACGGCGCGTCGGCGACGGGCACGACGAGCGGCGGCGCGCGGCAGCCGGCGGCGCGTCGGGCGAGTCGATCGAGCGCGCGGCGGCGCTGCTCGCGGGCGCGGAGCGCCCGGTGATCATGGCGGGCACCGACCTCTACTGGGGCCACGGCGAGCAGGCGCTGCTGGAGCTGGCGCACGACGCTGCGGATCCCGGTGTTCCTGAACGGGCTGGCGCGCGGGTGCGTGGCGGCCGACGACGAGCTGTTCTTCTCGCGCGCGCGCTCGCAGGCGCTGAAGGGCGCCGACGTGGCGCTCGTGATGGGCGTGCCGATGGACTTCCGGCTGGGCTTCGGGGGCGTCGTTCGGCGAGGACACGGAGATCGTCGTGATCGACGCGGCCGAACCGGAGCGCGAGCATCCGCGGGCGGTCGGCGGCGGAGTGCTACGGGGCGATCGCGCAGACGCTGGCGGACCTGCGCGCGGCGGCCGGCGCGCGGGCGCTGGCGAGCGAGGCGTGGATCGCGGAGCTGCGCGCGGCGGAGTCAGAGCGCCGCGAGGCCGAGCGGGCGGAGCTCGAGGACGCGCGCGCGCCGCTGCACCCGATGCGGCTGTACGCGGAGCTCGGCGAGCGTGCTCGACCGCGACGCGATCGTGATCGGCGACGGCGGCGACTTCGTCTCCTACGCGGGCCGCGTGGTCGACAGCTACGAGCCCGGCTGCTGGCTCGACCCGGGGCCGTTCGGCTGCCTGGGCACGGGCCCGGGCTATGCGCTCGCGGCGAAGCTCGCGCGCCCGGAGCGCCAGGTGGTGCTGATGCTGGGCGACGGCGCGTTCGGCTTCTCGGGGATGGAGTTCGACACGCTCGCGCGCCACGGCGTGAACGTGGTCGGCGTGATGGGCAACAACGGCATCTGGGCGCTCGAGAAGCACCCGATGGAGTTCCTGTACGGCTACTCGGTGGCGGCGGATCTGCGCCCGGAAACGCGCTACGACGAGGTGGTCGAGGCGCTCGGCGGGCACGGCGAGCTGGTGCGAGCGCCCGGAGGAGCTGCGGCCGGCGCTCGAGCGCGCGTTCTCGTCGGGCAAGCCGGCGCTCGTGAACGTGCTGACGGACCCGACGCGTCGCGTACCCGCGCAAGTCGAACCTGGCTTGAGCGTTAGGGCACGCCTCGCGTCGTGCGGCGCGTGCGAGCTGACGCCGCGGGCGGCTCAGGCGGCGCCGGCGAGCTGCAGCGCGCCTCCGTAGAGGATGTCGTGCTCGGAGACCTCGACCTGCTCGAGCCCGAACGCGCGCATGGCCTCGCTCGAGCAGGATCATGCCGGCGACGATCGTCGGCGCGCGGTCGGGATTGCAGGCCGACGACCTGCGCGGCGCTGCTGCTTCGTCCATGTCGGCGAGCCGCGCGAGCAGCAGTTCGACGGTGCCGAGCTGCGAGCTCGTAGCCGTGCACGCGCGCGGGGTCGTAGGGGTCGAGCTCCTGGTCGATGGCGGCCGCGGAGGTGGCGGTGCCGGCGACGGCGATGCCGCGGTCGACCGCTGCGCGCTGCTCGGCGGGAAGCCCGTCGTGCAGCGTGCTGCGCGCGTCCTGCGCGAGCGCCTGCAGCTCCTCGGGACGCGGCGGGTCGGAGTGGATGTGGCGCTCGCTCATGCGCACGACGCCGGCGTGCAGCGAGACGTGGAAGCCGGCGCTGCGCCCGACGCCGACGACGAACTCGGTCGAGCCGCCGCCGATGTCGATCACGACGGTCGGCCGTCGTCGTCGGGGTCCGCTGCGGGTCGCCCGGACATGGCGCCGAGGAACGTGAGCTGCGCCTCTTCGTCGCCGCTGAGCACGCGCGCGTCGAGCCGAAATCCTCGCGCACGCGCTGCGGCGAACTGCGCGCCGTTGGCGGCGTCGCGCACGGCGGAGGTGAGCACCGCGAGGTTGGCCTCGCAGCCGTGCTCGTCGATCGCGGCGCGGTAGTCGCGAGCACGCCGAGCACGCGCTCGATCGCGTCGCGTCGAGGGCGCCCGTCGCGTCGACGCCGTGCCCGAGACGCGTCACCTGGAGCGCCGGTACGAGCTCCGTGATCGCGCCGCTGTCGCGTCTCGACGTCGGCGATCAGCAGGCGCGTGGAGTTGGTCCCGATGTCGACGACCGCGACGCGCATCGCGGGGATGCTAAAGGCGCGGGCCGAGATGAGGCCGATAGCCACGATCGGCGCGTTGTTTGCTAAACATAGGTAGCGACGCGGGGTGGAGCAGTCTGGTAGCTCGTCGGGCTCATAACCCGAAGGTCGCGGGTTCGAATCCCGCCCCCGCTATAGGAAAAAGCCCCGCTCAGGCGGGGTTTTTTCGTGGGGCGACTGGGTTCGGGTGGAGCGCCAAGGTTCCAATGGGGTGCCGTTTGAGGGGGGCGGTTTCCATTTCTGGCGTTAGCAGACAGATCGTCGCCGGGTCGATCGGCTCGCTCGATCCAACTCGGAGTCAACGTGCCGAAGGTCGGCTCACGGTGTTCATAGACGCGAACCCGAGCTTCTCGATCTACACGCAGATCGCCCTCGCCGCCGCAGATCGCCTGATACTGCCCGTAATGGCCGACGACTCGTCCCGACGTGCCATCCAGAACGCCTTCTCGCTGGTCTACGGCATAAAGCTGCCGTCCGAGATCTACACGCGCTACGCGTTCGCGACGCGCCTTGAGAAAGAGGGCCGCCAGCTCCCGCAGGTGCACGCCATCGTGAAGAACCGGCTCACCCAGTACATGGGCCCCGCCACCGCATACGACGCCGTGCTTCGGTCCATGCAGGAAGACGTCGAGAACCTGCTGAAGGCGCAACCTCACCGGTTCACATTCAGCAAGGTGAACCAGCCGCTCATCCGGGATTGCGTCAAGGCGATGCAGGGACTCGTCAGCAAGTTTTAGGCAGCTGAAGACGGCTGACCCCGGTCGCTACACGTTGACCCTGGCCAATCGGTGGGCCATGCCACCATCCCGACGGTACCTGGGTCCACCGACATCCCGCCGCCTCGTCGTCCGACGACTGTGGCCACCTACGGCCTCCTACCGCCACGACCCCACCGAGTGACCCCCGGCGCGCCGCAGGTCATCAGCGCCGCAAGGGCTCGCACTTAGGACGCACTTAGGACACACGAGATGCGTGGGTTGGAGCGGCGGCGTCGTCCAAGACGCGCGCGAGCGCGGGGAGGGGCACGGGATGCCGCTCGCGGGCGTCGTCGCCGGCGGCCTCGCCGTGTGCGAGGCCTTCCAGCACGCCTGCCGAGCTCCTGAAGCGGCGCGTCGCGACGTTGGGCTCTCGCTCTGGGAACCGGGCACCAATTGGCGCTCGTGCTCGGTGGGTGCTGCCCTCGCGTTCCTGCCGCTCTCTCTTTGGCTGCTCGGGCTCGGGCATCTCGGCCAGGCCTACGCCTGGTCGCTAGGGATGCTGCCGTACCAACAACGCGGTGATCTGACCGCGTACCTCGTCGATACCGACTTCCTCATCCCCGGCAATCTCGCGACAGGCCTCCTCTCAACCGAGAGCGATGTCCGTTCCCGCAAGACCCGCGTCGTCGCTGCCGCGCTCGAGTCGCGGGGCTTCAAGACGGCAATCGTCGAGCGGCTCTTCGACGAGCACACCTGGCCGAGCGCAGACGAGCCGACGCTCGCCCTTGCGGGCTTCGACTGCCGGTCCCGCGCGCCGTCCTCGGCGACGAGCGGTTCGCGCGCGTCGTTGACGCGGGCCTCGGTCGCGGTGCCGTCGGGTACCTGGACATGGTCCTGCACACGTTTCCCTCACAGCTGTCTCCCGCGATGCTGTTCGCGGCGCGCCAGCCATCGCAGGGAGAGCTGCCTGAGCTCTACAGCAGCGAGATCGACGACCTCGTCGCTGCCGGCGCGAGCCGCGCCGAGGCCGAATGTGGGATGGCGGAAATCGCGGGAATCTCCGTCGCGGCCTCCTTCGTGGGCGGGGTTGCGGGCGCACTCGTCGTCGCCGATGTGCTGCGCAGTCTCCACGGCGGCCGCGAGATCGCGATCCTGCAGCTCGACCTGCGCACCCCGAACGAGCTCGCCGTCGTCGACAACCGCGCCGCCGACGGAGCCAACCCTGGCTTCGTGCGCCTGTGCCGCTAACGCGGTGGCTCAGCGCCCCGTTTTAGCTCGGCTCGCGAGCGGCTTCCCGCAGTCGGTCCGCCTCGATCACCAACTGACCGGCCGCGACGCGGAGAGCGGCCGCGACGCGGAGGAGAGTCGATGGCTGGGGTTGCGGACGCCTCGCGCTCGAGGCCACCGATGTGGGTGACGTGGACCTCAGCGGCGTCGACGAGGGCTTCTTGCGAGAGACCGCAGAGCTTGCCAACATCGCGCGAGACCTCGTCAAAAGCATCAGGGAAGACCTCACGGTCGGCTGGGCTGACAGGGCATCGACTGAGGCTGCGATTCGCCGCAAGATCAGGCGGCTCCTCCGCGAGCACGAGTACAAGCCACCGATTGCGCCGCCTGGGGGAGGAAGTGTTCAGGACATCAACCACTTTGCGCAGCTCGTGCTCGACCAGGCCAAGACTCTCTACAGATACTGGCCGGACGTCGAGGCAGGCTTGTTCGAATGAGGAGCGCCAGTGGGTTTACTGGATGCGAACATTTGCGAGGACAGCATAATGGCTAGCACAGGAAATCTTTTCTGATATCCTCGCTTCGCTATGGCAGCAAACGGGACCATCGAGCAAACAGATCTCATCGACGCGGCTGTCGTGCAGCTCCGCCAGATGCTCCCGGCGAGCTGGACCGTAGAACGATCGAACAGGGCCGGGGTGGCCGCAAACTCGGATGAGGGGCGCTCGCTCTCGGACGGAGCGATCGACCTTCGCGACCCCAGGGGAACCTACGTGACCCTCGCCGTCGAGGCGAAGCGATCATTCGATCCTCGCGCCGTCGAGCAACTCTCCGGCGGGCTGTCGAGCGTCATCCGCTCGCTCGCCAGCAATATCCCGATCCTCGCCGTCTCTCCGTGGATGAGTGCGCGAAGCCGAGAGCTACTGGCCAAGGACGGCATCAACTACATCGACCTCACCGGTAACGCGCTGCTCAAGCTGGAGAATCCCGCGCTCTACATAAGCGCTGTAGGAGCCGCCAGGAACCCCCAGCCCATGCCTCGCGGCCAGGCGAGGGTCCGCGGGCCCAAGGCCGCGCGGCTGATCCGTCTGCTCATCGACGTCAGTCCGCCCTATGGAGTGAGCGAGATCGCCGCCGTCACGGGCCTGACGCAGGGATACGTCTCGCGGCTGCTCGACGCGCTGGACCAAGACGCGCTTGTCGAACGCACCCGTCGAGGACGGGTGCAGGACGTCGACATGCCCGGGCTGCTGCGGCGGTGGGCGGAGTCATACGACGTCCTCAAGAGCAACGATGCGTCCACCTTCCTCGCGCCGGGCGGGGCAAACGATGCGCTCTCGCAGCTCGCAGAGCTGTCCGGGCCGCCGTTGATGGCGGTCACAGGATCGTTCGCCGCCGTGCGGCTCGCACCCGTCGCCGCGCCGGCACTGCTCATCGCGTACTGCAACGAGATCGAGGCGCTGGCCAACACGCTCGGGTTGCTTCCGGCCGACGAGGGAGCCAACGTCGTCCTGCTCCGAGCGTTCGATCCGGTCGTGTGGGAGCGGGGGACAGAAGATGCGGGCCTGCGCTACGTCGCGCCCTCCCAGGCCGCCGTCGACTGCCTGACGGGCACAGGCAGGATGCCGGCCGAGGGCGAAGCGCTCATCGCGTGGATGGCGGAGAACGAGCCGCGCTGGCGGCTGCCCTCGATCGCCGATCTTCACCTCTCTAAGGCGGACGCGTGACCGGCGCGAGCGATGTTTCGCGACCGCAGGACCTCGACGCGCGATACGTAGCTGCCCGGCGAGTCCTACTCGACGCCCTGACCGTGCTCGCACCACACGGCGACGCCATCATCCTGGCCGGTGCCCAGGCCGTCTATCTCCACACGGGCACCGCCGACCTGGCCATCGCCCCCTACACCACCGACGGCGATCTCGTACTGGACCCGCTTCTCCTCGGCGAGGCTCCGGAGCTCGAAGCCGGGATGTCCGCCGCAGGGTTCCATCTGCAGCAGCAGCCCGGCGGTCACGTCGAGCCGGGCATCTGGCTGGCGAGCGCGTCTGCTGCCGGCGAGGAGTTCCTGGTTCCGGTCGATCTGATCGTTCCCGAGGGCGCCGCGTCGGGCACCGGCAGACGTGCCGCACGCCTGGGCGGCCACGGCGCTCGTGCTGCTCGGCGCGCGGTCGGACTCGAGGCAGCATTGGTCGACAACAGCACGATGACCATCGCGGCGCTGGACCCAGCAGACGAGCGCTCGCTACAAGCGAGGGTCGCCGGCCCCGCCGCGCTGCTCGTCGCAAAGGCCCACAAGCTCCACGATCGCGTCGCAAGCGGTCGCGCCGTCCGGCTCGAGGACAAGGACGCCTCCGATGTCGTGCGACTCATGCAGACGACGAGGCCGGACGAGATCGCGGTCACGCTCAGCGCCCTCGCCCAGGATGCGATCGCCGGGCCTCCGACGACCGCGGCGCTCACCTACATTGAGGAGCTGTTCGGCAGACGTGGACGCCCCGGCATCGAGATGGCCTCAAGAGCATTGCGAACCGCGATCCCCGAGGATCGGGTGCAGGCGATCTGCGTCGCATACGTCACCGCTCTGCGCCCGACGGCGCTCTGAGTCAGCTGAGCTGGGCCGTGCCGTCGGCTCTCATTGAAACGCCAAGCATGTCGCCGGGGTGCAGAAGTTCAAGCGCGGCGGTCCGGCCGATACGGATGACGCCGGAGCGCTCCTTCTCGCCGTAGCGCGGGTCCCACCGGCCGGTGAGCTCGCCACCGCCCAATAGCACGGGGATGTCCTGACGCTCCTGCGGAAGGGTTGGTCTCGCAAGGAGACCGCCGACGGCGTCATGTCTGGTCGGGAGTGCTCGGTTGCTGTGGCTTGCGACGCGCGTGCCACCATGCGCTTCCTCGTGCGTGTATGAGAAACCCCTCGAGGCGGTTCTGTCTGGCCCACAGCTTCGCTTCGATACTGTCGAGTTGCCTACGCCGCTCGTGGGTGAGCTGCAGTTGGCGTTCGACGTGCTCGAGCGCCTCGGCTGCGAGCTCTGCCTGTAGCTGGGGATCCTCGGTGTGCTCGAAGCGCTGGCGCACGAGGCGGAGTGCTTCCTCGGCCTCGAGCATGCCGCGGGCGTTCTCCTCCGCCGGGCCAAGTATCTCTCTCAGCTGCGGGGTCCTCTCTCCGAGGGGCGCATGAGCTGCGCCTTCGTCCGCGGGCGCCGTCGGGGCGACTTGAGGATCTGCGTCACGCGCCTGCATGGACGGGCCTCTGATCTGTTGGCGCTCGATCGCGCGAGACGGGGGCGGAGGATTCGAGTCCTCGCTCTCGCTCGGCGTGCGCGATGAGAACGGGCACGGGGCTGTGGTGCAGTACGTAATGGCTCACGCTGCCGAGCAGCACTGAGCGCAGCGCACCGCGTCCACGGGAGCCCATCACCACGAGGTCGTGGTGTCCGTTGGTGATCTGGTGGATCAGCGCGAGCCTCACCGGCTCGCTGCTCAGCACCGTGCTGACCGACACCCGATCGGGGACCCGCTCAACGGCTTCTCGCAGGATCGTCTCGGTCTCGCTCTCGGCGTCGCGGGCGAACGTCGCCGCCACAGCACCGCCCCCGCCGATGTAGGCAGCGGCGGGAGGCGTCGACGACGGCGCTGAAGAGCGTCAGGCGGGCGTGCTCTGACTCGGCCAGGTCGATCGCCTGTGTGAGCGCCTGATCGGCGTCCGGTGAGCCGTCGATCGCGACGAGGATGTTCTGGAACATGGTCCGCTCCTTTGCTGAAGGGGGAGCTCGATAGTACCGCCTTGACATGTATAGCAGATAACTATATAGTTTGCAATATGTCTACACACGAGTATCGCCACAGAGACCGAGCGCGAAGAGCGACTCGATTACGTCGCCGAGCACCTGCCATCGCGCGCGGCCGTGCTCGTGCGACTGCTCGTCAAGCAGGTGCGCAGCCGCGAGATCTCCCGCACCGAAATGGAGGTCCTGAGCATCCTCACGGAAGGGCCGCGAAGGATCACAGAGCTCACCGAGCTCGAGGGAATCGCGCAGCCCACGATGACGCTGCTCGTCAGGCGCCTGCAGGAGAAGGGCTGGGTCAAGCGCGAGGGACTGCCTGACGACGGACGCGTGGTCATGGTCAGCCTCACTGAGGCGGGAAGTGCGGCGCAACAGAGGTTCCGTACGCAGTTCCTTGCAGGCGATGCGAACCGACCTGCAGGAGCTCTCAGATCAAGAGCTGCAGGCACTAGCAGCCGCCACCGAAACGCTCAGCTCGTTCGTGGACGACCTACAGCAGCGAACTGGAAAATGAAAAAACTCGATCGACGGAGGTGAGAACGATGGCACGCCGCATCGCACATGCCGAGTGGACCGGCCAGCTGGCCAACGGACGAGGCGAGGTGCGCATCGCTGGGGAGCACCTGGGGCTTGCATACACGCCGGCCGGGCTGCAGGAAGGCGCCGGCACTAACCCGGAGGAGCTCCTCGCCGCCGCACACGCGGCCTCCTTCGCGATGGCGCTACAGGCGGTGTTCTCCCGTGCGGACCGTCGGGCACACGTCATCCGCGCACGCGCCGAGTTGCACCTCGATCACCGAGATGGCGGATGGACGATCACACGCTGTGACCTCGAGGGCCAAGTGACCTTCGAGAACAAGCCATCGATGCGTGACATGTTCCAGTCCGAGTTCGAGCGCATCGTCGAGGACGCCGCCGCGAACTGCCCCGTCTCGCGCGCACTCGCGGGCGTGGAGATCACCGTCGACGTGGGACGTGTCGGCGCCGACGTCGGAGCGGCTTCCTCGCCAATGGAGCTCCGACCGACCGCTCCGCGCGCGGAGCGCTGGGGCTCAGGTCGCGAGCGGCGTGCGCTCGAGGGCCGCGTGATGAGCGGCATCCGTGCGCAATCACGCCGTCGTCATTCGACCGGCGCGGGGAGGTCACCCGCGCTTGCCAACCCGTGCCCGAGCGGGAGTGCCGATCACTGATCTCGAAACTCCTGAGGCGGCCACCCGACCGCTTCGAAGACCGCGATCGGGTCAAGGTCGTCGCGCCATCGGGTGACGAGCGCGAGGGCCTGAGCGTCGCGCCGACCTCACCGTCAGCGGCATCAAAGTCGACGTCGCTCGCGGGCTGCTCGCTGCGGGGCGAGCAGCCCGATCTGCGGTGAGCCTTCGACACCGACCTGCTTAAAAATGGGCCGGGGACGCTGCCCAGCAGACCGATCTCGGGCAAGGATTCAGGGAGCGCAGGTACCACCCCGTGCCCGCCCGAGCGGCGGCCGTAGACTCGAGCGCCGTAAGGACGCCCTGGACTTCAGCGATTTCACCCCGACTGAGTTCGAGGAATTCTGCTTCGAGCTGCTGCGGGGTCTGCCCGGCGTGCACAACGTCGATTGGCGCAAGGCACTCCGAAGCCGGCGAGTCTGGCCGACCGAGGACGCGATATCACGGCGGAGGTCGATCACATCGAGATCGACGGCGCCCGCAATGTGGAGACGTGGTTTGCCGATTGCAAGCACTACACGAGCGCGGTCGTGCCGGGAGGTCGCCCACCAGCAGGAGGACGAGCTGCTCGCTCGCGCTACCCAGCGCGGCCGGCGCAGCCGCAGCGCCGCAGACCCCGGGGCCTAATGAGGAGCGTTCGTGGGCTCGATGCCGCTACCGCGGCCGACGGAGGCGGTGGCGCTCGCGATGCCAGTCGAAGAGCTCGGGCGACCCAGCCGGCGGGGGGCGCCTGCTTTCCGCGCAATGCAGGGCGCATCGTGCCTAGCGCGGAGATGCCCGTCGCGCCACGAATGCAGGACCGGGGAGCGTCTGCGCCCCATGCTTCTCTCGATGATCTTCTCAGACTCAAGCGCGACTACGCGCGAGCTTCTCTGAGCATGCCGAGGATGACCACCGCCGCGTGGATAAGGTGGGTGAGAACATCGAATGGGCTGCTCCCCGCGAACGTTGACAGTCCACGGCTGCGCGATCTCTGTCGATCTGTTCTGGCAGATGGATGCCATGGTTCGCCTCGGTGCTACGCAGTCAGCGGAGTGACGACCAACTCGTCCGCGACTCGGTCGGCCGCGCGATCCCGAAAGAGGACGCGCAGCGACGTGAGGTGCATCGCCAGTAGCAACGGCACACCGACGGTTGGGATGATTGCGAGCGGCAGGTCAGCGTTCAGAGTCGCGGGCGGGTTCACGTGGACGATCTGGAGGAAGCCTGTCAGCGCTCCCAGGGTCAGCGCCGAGACGAGGTCTGCGATCCCGAGGAGGGTGAACCAAATGAGCGGTTTGGCCTGCGATCCCTCGCGTACGCTTGCGCGCGACCCATAGCGTCGCTATGCCAACAGCAATATCACCAAACCCAGCGGGCACAGCGAAGAGCGCTGGGAGTTTCCCGAGCAGCATCGCGATCACGAACACGATCCCTCCTGCCCGGAATGAGTGCGGCGACAGCAGCCGCTGTTGAGCACCTCGGCCGGTCAGGGCTCGACTGATCAACGGCACACGGGTCAGCGCGAGCAGCAAGCCGAAGAAGCCGAGCACTGCCACTGGCAGCCAAGGGACGCCGTGCCCGAGGCGTGATCGGTAGCTGCCCCCGCCAGCGACCAGACTACTTACGGCAAGCCAGCCGCCGAACAGAAGGGCGGCGCCCAACCCCATCCTCCTCGAGACGTCGATTGCCGAGACCGGCGGCGCGAGCGCCGCGATATAGCGCGTATGCGGTCGCCGCGGCGATGCCTGTGACCTCTGCGTACGTGAGGCCCCACAGATATGCAGGTAGATGATTCATGTTGTCCTCTCTTGGGTGTGAATTGACTGTTTGCGTTGGAGCCGAGACGCTCAATGAGCGGCGGGCTGAATCGTTTGGACCAGGCCGGCAACGACGTCATAGACGTGCCCGGACACGGTGACGCGCGAGGAGATAGCGGGTGCGGCGCGGAGGTGTTCGACGTCATGTGTGACGGTCGCGGCGGGGTCGAGTACCGCCTGGTCGCGCAGGGCCCTCTCGTCGGCGCCGATGCGCTCGGCATAGCGGCGACGGAAGGTGTCGTCGGCGAGCGCGCCGGTTCCGCACTGGCTGTGGTGGATCACGGCAACCTCGAACAGCGGGCCGTCGGGCAGTGCGTTCTCGGCTAGCTGGCCGATGAAAGCGACATCGTTGATGACCTCAGGGGTAACGCGCCCGCCGACGTTGCGGACGACCATCGCATCGCTGAGGCCGAGGCCGAGGAAGTGCGCGGGGTCGGTGCGCGGGTCGAGGCAGGTGATCACGAACAGGCGCAGGTTGGGGAAGACGACAGCGCCTTCATGCCCGCCGGCGGCCGCGAAGGCGCGGTTGCGCTCCAGCGCGGCCTCGACGTTGGCGGCGCCCGGCTGGCCGGGGCGGGCCAGCTCAAATCCGGTCGCCCGGCCGATCTCGGAGGCGGCACCGGTCTCGAGGGGTGTGAGTTGCTGGGTGCTCATGATGTCCTCTCTTCTGTCGCTTGAGGGTGGGGTCAGCTGTGCGCTGCGGCTGTGGCGGGCGTACCTAGTGCCGGCACCTCTGGCGTGTCGTCGCGGCTGGTCGTCGGTTGTGCGGGCAGCAGTGCCAGGGCCATCACGGCGCCTGCGGCGGCGATGCCTGCGGCGACGTAGTTGGCCGCGTGGAAGCCCTCGAAGAAGGCCGAGTTCGCGGCGTTTTCGATGGCTGCCGCGAGCGGCCGATGGCCGGCGTGGGTCAGCTTGCTTGCGACTGTGAGCGCAGCACCGACGGATGCGTGTGCGGTCCGCACGGCACTGGCAGGCAATCCCCCGGGGATCGCGCTGGTGAGCCGACTGGCGTACAGCGACGCGTAAACGCTGCCGATCACGGCGACGCCGAGGGTGCCGCCCAAAAGGCGTGTGGCGTCGTTGACCGCCGACCCGACGCCGGCCTTCGCTTTCGGCACCACGCCCATGACCGCCTCGGTCGCGGGCGCGCTGGTGAGGCCCATCCCTGTCCCGAGAACGACCATCTGGGCGGCGATCGTCCCGTAGCCGGTCGTGACCGATGACGTCGAAACCCATAGGTAGAACGCGGCCATCGCGAACAGCCCGGACGCGACGACTAGCTTCGTGCCGAACCGGACAGCCAGCTTGGTACCGAGAATCGAGGAAATCGCGACGAACGAGGCCACCGGCAGCAGGCGCACGCCGGTCGACAGCGGGCCGTACCCCCTGACGAACTGGAACAGCTGGGTCGCCAGGAAGATGAACCCCGATAGCGCGAAGAACGAGATCGCGACCGAGGCGCTCGCGGCCGTGAACCGCGGGTTACCGAACAAGCTCAGGTCGAGCATCGGGTGCTCGGTGCGCCGCTCCCAGGCCACGAACACACCCGCCAGGACCGCGGCCAGGGCGAGGCTGCCGAGCGTCCGCGTGCTTCCCCAACCGTGGCTCGGGGCTTCGATGATCGTGTAGACGAGTAGTGAGATTGTCGCGGTCGAGAGCGCGAACCCGGCCCGGTCGGTGCGGGGCGCGTGCGGGTTACGCGAGGTCGGGACATAGCGGGCGGCCAGGACGCCGGCGCCGGCCGCGATCGGCACCATCGCGAAAAAGATGCTGCGCCAATCGGAGAGCTCGAGCAGCCAACCGCCGATGATCGGTCCGAGCGCGATCGCCACGCCCGTGATCGCGCCCCACAAGCCGATTGCCCGGGCACGCTCGCCCCGCTCGGTGAACACGTTGGTGAGCAGCGACAGAGTCGACGGGAACACCATCGCCGCACCGACGCCCATCACCGAGCGCGCCGCGATCAGCGCGCCGGCGCTATCGGTCAGCCCGCCGGCCAGGCTCGCGAGGCCGAAGACCGTAAGGCCGGCGAGCAACATCCCCTTGCGCCCGAAGCGGTCAGACAGGCTGCCCGCAACGAGCACCGAACCGGCGAACAGCAAGTTGAAAGCGTCCACGACCCACTGCAGCTGCGAGTCGGAGGCGTGCAGCTGGCGAACAAGCGAGGGCAAGGCCACGTTGACGATCGTCGTGTCGAGATTGATCACAAACGCCGCCAGCAGCAGCGAAATCAGGATCAGGGGCTTGCGTTGCATTACGCCTCCTCGTGGTAGCTAACTTGCGTCACGCAAGACAGCCTAGCAGTTCCGGCTTTCGTCAAGCAAGACAGCTATGATTGAGGTGTGCTTCAACGCGACTATCCCGACCAGGTCTGCTCCATCGCCCGATCGCTCGAGATCGTCGGGGAGCGATGGACGCTGCTGATCCTGCGCGACGCCGTCCTGGGCCTGACTCGCTTCGACGAGTTCCAGGAGAAGCTCGGCATCGCGTCAAACGTGCTCACCAACCGGCTTAAGCGGCTGTGCGACGAGCGGGTGCTCGAACGCGTTCCGGATCCGCAGCGCCCTGGCCGGCCCAAGTATGTTCTGACCGACAAGGGACGCGAGCTCGCTCCGGCGCTGATCGTGCTCATGAAGTGGGGCGACCGCCACTACCCGACACCCAAAGGGCCTCCCCGACTCACCCTCCACGCCGGCTGCGGGGGCAACATCGGCCCAGACCTCCGTTGCGACCGGTGCGGCGAACACGCGGCGCGCGGGGAGATCGAGCTTCCCCTCGGTCCGGGGGCGCCGCGCGGCGAGCACGTCCGAAGGTAAGCGTCGGCCGAGCGGGCCGGTCCGACGACGTGCAGTCTTCGCCGTGACGAGGAGGCTGCATGCGCATCCCTGCAGGGCTCGGGCGAAGCATCTGGACCGCGCTAAGCGGGGCACTGCTCGCGTCGGCAGAAATGCTCGTATCGAACGAAGGCAAGGCTCAGCTGCGTTGCTGGATCCGGCGGCATGCTGCAGTCTGATCGTCCCGGCAGGTGGCGTGAGACGTCTCCGTCTGGGTAAAAGCAGCCGCGCGGTGCTCGCCCGCGCGGGGTGCGGCTGAGAGGTCCGTCCGCCTCGGCTCTTCGTACGTCTGGATCGGCAACGGTGTCCGAGCTGGGCGTTATTGGTGAGCGTGGTAGATTTGGGGCCGCATGACGTGCCTCCCGCACAGCTTCCTGTAGCGCTGGACCTCTTCAGCTAGGTCCTCTCGTCGCGGCCACGAGCCGTGACGCTACCGCTTCAGGAAGGAACGTCATGCGTTCACAGATGGTCGGCGCCCTGGTGCCGTCCGATTCACTCACGGGGTCGCATCTCCGTGCGCGCGATCTGCGCAAGGGATTCGGTAACGGAGCCGTGCTCGACGGCGTCTCGCTGACCGTGACCGCCGGGCAGCGCCTCGGTGTGATCGGCGAGAACGGCGTCGGAAAGAGCACACTGCTGCGGCTGCTCGCGGGCACGCTCATGGCCGACGGCGGCGACGTCGCGTGTACGACCGAGAGCCGCTTCCTGATCGAGCAGGAGATGGACGCGCCCGGCGCGACGACGGTCGCTTCAGTGCGTGGAGAGGCTCTGCGGTCGCCGCGCGACGCACTCGCCGCGCTCCAGGATGCTGCGGCTGGCCTCGCCGCGGGCGCAGAGGGCGCCGCCGGGGGCTACGCGGCAGCGCTCGCCCACGCCGAACGGCTTGCCGTGTGGGACGCCGAGCGGCGACTCGAGGCAGCGCTTAGCGCCTTCGATGTGCATTTTGACCCCGAACGGGCAGTTGCCAGCCTCTCGGTAGGCCAGCGCTACCGCCTGCGGCTCGGCTGCGCACTAGCTGACCCGGCCGGCACCGTGCTGCTCGATGAGCCGAGCAACCACCTCGACGACAGCTCGCTGGAGCGGCTTGTGCAGTGGCTGGTCGAGTTTCCCGGGATCGTGGTGTTCGTGACCCATGATCGGTGGCTACTCGACGCGGTCGCGACGGCGATCTTCGACCTCGACCCAGTACTCGGCGGAGGCGGCACCCTGTTCGGGGGAAGCTTTCACGCGTACCGCGAGGCGCGGAACGGGACACTGCGCGAGTGGCGCCGAGGGTATGCCGCGAGTCTCGAGGTCGAGCGCGAGCTCTCCAAGCGGTTGATCACCGCTCGCGCCGCAGCTCCGGGCCACTGGCAGCCCGGCAAGGGCGCTGCCAAGCACGGACGGGAGAGCCGAGCGGCGAGTCAGGTTCGACTGTTCCAGCGCCGCATTGACGATCTGCGACGCGAGCGCGGCCCCGTGCCGCCGGATCCGCTCACGTTCACCGCGCCCGGTGCAGCGGACGCCGGCGAGGCGATCCTGCTCGAGGCCGCCGGAATCACCGTACACGGTCGAGTGGCGCAGCCGTCCGGCTCATCCATCCGGCTCGGGGCGCGCGGCCGCCTGCTGTTGCGCGGCGCGAACGGAGCCGGGAAGTCGACGCTGCTGAGCGTGCTGGCGAGCCAACTGGCACCGGACGCCGGCGCGCTCACGGTCGCGCCTCGTGCCCAGGTCGCGCTCCTCGCCCAAGAGGACGACTGGAATCCCAAGCGCACGCCCGCTGACGTGCTCGCCGCGTGGGATCTCGATCAGATCCGTGCGACCGGACTCTTGGCCGACTCTGACCTCGGACGCCCGCTCGGCGAGCTCTCGGTCGGGCAGCGCCGACGAGTCACGCTCGCCTGCGTTCTCCTGCGCCGACCATCGGTGCTGCTGCTCGACGAGCCGACCAACCACCTCTCGGTCACGCTCGTCGACGAACTGTGCGATGCCCTCCTCAGCACGCCAGCCGCGGTCGTCCTCGTCACTCACGACCGAACACTGTGCCGCATGGTCCACGACTGGCCGGCAATGACCCTCTCGCCGGTCGCACGGGTAGCAGGAGCGCCATGAACTAACCGATCCTCAAGCTCCTACGTTGTCGCCCGAGCGGCACTCCCGGCGAGGCTGCCGCTCAACCAGCGACGACAGCCAAGGGTGCCTTGCCGCTCGAAAGGAGGGCTGAGCAGCCAGAGCGGCGATCGACCTGCTTGTCGCCGACTGCAGGCGTCGCGTCCAGGCTAGGGGACTGCTTTCCGCGCAATGCAGGTGCTCCGGGGCAGCTGTCTGTACGGGACGAGAGCACGGCTGCTCGGTAGGCGTGGAGTGCCTCTGGCCAGGTTCGGGCGATCGACGATCCGTCGTACTGGGGCGAGCGGCACCGCGGCTGTCAGGTTCTTGGGTCCGCGCGTGTCTAGGAGGTATGCACGTCATCTATCTTGTCACCACGATTTTGGCAGCGGGCGTGAACGGGTATGCCGCCTGCTTGAACTTCGTCGGCGCCGAGTCGGTCAGGGTCGTCGCTGACCGGGTGCAGGTCTCTCGACGCTGGATGGTCCCGCTCGGGGCGTTGTTGGCCTCGGGCGCCGTCGGACTTCTGACAGGCTTCGTCGTGCCGGCGCTCGGGACGGCTGCGGCGATCGGCCTCGTCCTGTACTTCGTCTGTGCCGTGACCGTTCACCTACGAGTCCGCGACCGCCAGATCGGTGGAGCCGTGTTCTTCTTGGTCCTGGCTGCGGCGGCGCTGATCACCGACCTCGGCTATCACAACCACTGGTGATCATCTGACCGTTAGAGCGGAGAGTTGATGATGGACGAGCGCGAGTGGCTAACTGAACGGTTCGAGCAGCACAGACCGCATCTCCGCGCGGTCGCCTACCGGATGCTCGGATCGGTCAGCGAGACCGACGATGCGCTGCAGGAGGCATGGCTACGGATTCGCGACCACGACCCCGGGGCCGTTGAGAACCTGGAGGCCTGGCTGACGACAGTCGTCGGTCGGGTGTCTCTGAACATGCTGCGCTCCCGTCGAGCGCGACGCGAGGAGCTCTCAGTACGCGTCCCGGATCCGGTGGTCAGCTTTGACGAGGATGATCTGGAGCACGAGGCGCTCGTGGCCGAGTCCGTCGGCCTCGCGCTGATGGTGGTGCTCGACGCGCTCAGTCCCGCTGAACGACTCGCGTTTGTGCTACACGACGTGTTCGGCGTGCCATTCGCCGACATCGCCGCCGCGCTGGACCGGTCCGAAGCGGCAGCCCAGCAGCTCGCCAGCCGAGCCCGCCGGCGTGTGCGTAGCTCGCCGGAGCCGGACCCTGACGTCGCGCCGCAGAGACGGGTCGTCGATGCATTCTTCACCGCGTCCCGCGACGGCGACTTCGATGCACTGCTGGAGGTGCTCGACCCCGACGTCGAACTCCGGATCGACGGCGGTGTCATACGCGCAGACGCGTCACTCGTGTTGCACGGCGCGGACGCCGTGGCCGGGCACACCGATAGCTACTCGAAGCTCTACCCGTTCGTCAGACCCGCGCTGGTCAACGGCGCCGCCGGGGCCGTCGTGGTGCCAGACGGCTGCGTGTTCTCGGTGATGGCCTTCACCGTCACGAACGGGAGGATCGTCCAAATCGATGCTCTTCTCGACCCAGAGCGACTCGAGCAGCTCGATCTCAACATCCCGCAGATTACCTACAAACACGCTTGAGCTCAAGCCAGCATTCCGCGCTGTGCAGGACGCGCATGAGCTCGGCCAAGAGTGTCGTGGTGCGAGCAAGACAGGGCAGCGAATGATCGGCCATCCGGACTTGGGTGCGATGAGATTGACGAGCGGCCGGTGATCTACAGTGGGTGTTGAGAGGCCAACCCGAGAGGAACCAGCGATGAGCCTGCCCGAGATCGTCAGCAGCGAGGAGTGGATACGCGCGCGCGTCGGCCTTCTCAAGCGCGAGAAGGCCCTGACCAAGGAGCGCGACGCGCTCGCTGCGGAGCGCCGGCGACTGCCCATGGTTGAGGTCGTCGAGGACTACCGTTTCACCGCGGCCGACGGCAGCTCACGAACACTGCTCGACCTGTTCGAGGGACGCCATCAGTTGATCCTCGATCACTACATGTTCGATCCGGACTGGGAGGACGGGTGCATGAGCTGCGCCGGCCGCGTCGACCAATACGGGAACACCGCCCACCTACACGAGCGCGACACCACAATCGCCGTCGTCTCCCGCGCGCCGATCGAGAAGATTGAGCGGTGGAAGCACAAGATGGGATGGACGTTCCCCTGGTACTCGAGCTACGGCAGCCGGTTCAACTTCGACTACGGCGTTTCGTTTGACGACGCCGTCGACGATCCCCACTACAACTACCGTTCCGCCGACGAGTTGAAGGCCAAGTACGGCTGGACCGATCTCCCTAGTGAGCTACATGGAACGAGTGTGTTCCTTCGCGTCCGCGATCGTGTCTTCCACACCTACTCGGCCTACGGGCGCGGCACCGAGCAGGTCGGCGGCACGCACTACTACCTCGACATGACGGCCCTTGGGCGCCAGGAGGATTGGGAGGAGCCCAAGGGCCGCGCGAAATCCCTTGGACCGCGCGCCGACCAGCGCGGAGCACCCGCCGCGTCAGGTCTTTAGCTGAACGTCGCGGCACCTCAACCCCGCGACGGCGAGCGGATGCGAGCGGCGCGACGGCGGCCTCGAACCCCGTGCGACTCATCCGACCGGGCCGCACGAACGTACCCGTGCGAGACGAATGCAGGGCCGGCTGCGCGGCGGACCCGCGACCTGCTTCTCGCCAGCCGAGGGTGTGGCTGGTTACGCTGCTTGGAGGTAGCGGCGGAGGGCTTCGCGGATCAGCTCGGATGTGGTGGTTCCCTCGGCCTCGGCCCGCTCGAGTAGCTGGCGGCGGAGTTCGGGGTCGAGCCGAACTGACTCGACGCTGGCGGGTGCGTTGCCGATCGCGGGCCGTCCGCGCTTGTTGCGTCTGGCGATCAGTGCCTCTGTGTCGTAGCCGGTCTCCGCTTCCGCGGCGAGGTCTTCGATGTCGCGATCTGTGATCGGACGTCCGGATCTCGTGTGACCGTGGACGGGTCGTTCGGTCATGGTTCGAGCAGCCTTGCGTACTTGTCGCGCATAGGCATAGCGTGGATCGCGATCTGCGCTCTCTCGGCCGGGATCAAGACGACCATCTCAAGGAGGTTGCCGGCGGTGTCCGGGCCGATGAGCAACCACCGGTCGGGGTCTTCTCCAGCGTCTTCAATCGCGAGGGCATGGTCGATGGCGTGGAGGATGTCCTGATCGGCGACGCCGTGCTTGCGCGCCGAGTCGTGAATCTCCACACGCTTATTGTAATACGAAAAGAAGCGTTCGAGTCCTCTCTCGGGCAGCGCGAGCGCGACGATCGGCAGTCCGATCAAAGAACCCTAGGAGGAGAGGACATGGAACCTGTGTTGGATGCTGCTGGTCACCGCCGCTCGCCGGCCACGATGCCCGGCTACCACCAAGGGCGATCGCCGAGGAACAAGGGAATTCGCTATCCAGCTGATCCGCCGACGATCGAGGAGATCGTCGAGGTCATGCGCACGGCGGGCGACGGGCCTGACGGTGCTCGCCTACGCGCTCTGATCGTGCTCCTTTGGCGCGCCGGGCTGCGGATCAGCGAGGCGCTTGACCTCGCCGAGACCGACCTCGACCGGTCTCGAGGCGCTGTCCTCGTCCGCCGCGGCAAGGGCGGCAGGCACCGCGAGGTCGGGATGGATCACTGGGCCTGGGATCGACTTCAGCCGTGGCTCGAGATCCGCGCGAGGCTCCCTGTCGGAGCTCTGCTGTGCGTCATCCACGGCGCGACAGCCGGACGGCGGTGGGAGCCCTCCGCCGCTCGGAAGCAGCTCCGCCGAACCGCAACGCGAGCCGGCGTCCGTCGCCGGTTCGCCCCGCACCAACTTCGGCACGCGCACGCGGTCGAGATGGCCCACGAGGGCGTTCCGTTGGTGATCATCCAACGCCAGCTGGGCCATGCCAACCTCGGGATCACCTCGATCTATCTGCAAGGCATCGATAGCTCGGAGATCATCGACACCGTGCACTCCCGTCCAGCACCCGTGATCTCAGCGTCGGCTCGGCTCATCGGCAGATAGACCATCGAGCGTCAGCGGGTCGCCTCACCAACGCGGCCCGCTGCCTCGCACCCCGCGCAAGCCGGTGTGGCTTCGCAGCGTCGTGGAGGTGCCCGCGGGGCAGCCAACGCAGGTGCACCAGGCGATCGGTTCCCGCGCACGGACGGCCGCAGAGCATGTGGCGGCGACCAGCACACCGCCACATGCTCTGGGGAACGGACTCCGGGGGTCAGTGTGCGACCGCTGGAATGGCGGTGGGCGCCGGCTCGGCCTGCGGCGTCGGCTCGCTGTCGACACCGGTGGCGATGGGCGCAACGGTCGCCGGCTGCTCGCCGATTCGTGCGACGTCGAGGGCGATCAGGCCGAGGTTCGCACCGGCTGCTGCTCCGACGATCGTGGTGATGACCGCCATGAGCCCGGCTGTTGCGTTGAACCCAAGCAGTGCGCCGACGAGGGCGCCCGTCAGCGCGACCCAGAAGCCGATCGTCGTGACCCTGGCCGGCCGGTCGCGGTTGACCCAGGCCAAGTAGGTGCCGAGGCCGATCGGCGTGCCGATACAGAGAACAGCCATGAGCTCGTTGTCGAGGGGCACTGTCGGCAAAGCCACCAGCACGATGATCAGGCCGATGAACCATCCGCCGAGGCCGAGCACCAGCAGGTAGACGGAGCGCAGGATCGCGCTCGCCTTGCGCCCGAAGCCGCTGCGCTTGTGCGACCGGCGCCACATCAGTAGCAGTGACAGGATCGTGAGGAGTCCGAGGCCGATCATCGCGCCGGCGATGGCCTTGGCGGGTCCGGTCTGTGTGGATTCGGGCGTGAGTTTGACCGTTTGAGGTTTGTACAGCGAGTCGTCGACCTTGCCTGTGTCGAAGTAGCTGTTAATCAGGTGCGTGCCCGCCTTGGTCTGTTCGCTCCAGAAGGAGGTTGTGTGGCCAAAGCCGGCGAGGATGACCTGGCGGCCGTTGGGCAGGTAGGGCAGGAGCTCCTTGGTCGCAACCTGGGGCGGGGTGGCGAAGTCGAGACTGCCGCCGATCAGGAGCGTCTGCACGTTCGATGTCTGGACATGGGTGTACTCGTTGTCGGTCGGGTTGGCCGGCCATGCGTGCAGGAGGCCTCCGCCGCCGAAAAGGAATTCCGTTCCGGGGTTGCCGATAATCGAGGGGCCGTCGTGTTCGCTTGACGAGAAGTAATGCTCGGCAGCTTGGTTGTCAGCCATTCCGACAGCTGCGACGTCGCCCCAGACGAACGCCTGCGGGAAAGTGAGCTGGGCGAGGAGCGACTCGAACCAGAGCCCGCTCGAGTCACCGTGGGCAGCCGAGAGCCAGGCGTCCAGGGTCATCGGTGCGGAGAGCGGCGAGGCCTTTTCCGTCGTCTCCATGAGTCCGAAGAAGCTGGCGATCTGTGCGTTGCCCTTCTTGATCGGAAAGAACAACCAGCGGTTCGGCATGTGCGCGACGGTCCGCTTCAGCGACGCGGCGAGATCGCCGGTGCGCTTGTGGCACGTCGCGTCTTGCGCACAGAGGCTGGCGTAGCGGGCGATCTGTTCGTCCGTCGTCTTCTGGTGCCAGATGAAATTGCCGGGTGGGTTGACGCCGATCATCACCGAACGGTGGATGGCGGTCGGGTAGCGCCATGAGTAGATCATCGCGGTGCGGGTGCCCGCGCTTTCGCTCAACAGGTCGATCTGGTGGTAGCCGAGGGCTTTCCGTGCCGCCTCGAGGTCGTTGACCCGTTCGGGGAGTGTGTAGCCGGCGAGATCGACGCCGCTTGCCTGGAGCCGCTTCGCGCACGAGCGGAACGCGTTCGAGTAGGCATCGAGGGACTTCTGGCCGAGGAAGTCGGCGGAGTGCTCGAGGGCCGACTCGACCTCCGGGCAGTCGAGCCGGACGGAGCCGTCGACGCCGCGGTAGCCGACGAGGACGACGTCGTGGTTAGCGGTGAACCGACTGGCGTCTACGAACGACATGTTCGTGACGCCGGGGCCGCCTTCCAGGCGGAAGATCGGGGCGCCCGGGTGTGCCGAATGCGCACGGATCCGGATGACCGGCAGCGCGATCAGCCGCGAGTGCGGGTCGGCGCGGTTTTCGGGCACCACGAGCGTTCCGCAGTCGGCGGCGTAGGCGCCCTTTTCGGTGTTGTAGGTACAGTTCTTGAGCGTCAGCTGGCCTGCATGCGCGCCGGCAGGCACGGAGACGGACGTAGAACTGCCGGCAAAGTGGAGGTAGACGAGCCCGAGTGTGAGGACGGCGATCAGGGTCAGGCCGGTGATCCGGCCGCGACTGAAGCGTCTGGTCGAGGGATGCATGGTTCGTTCTTTCCTGTTGGTCGTCACGGCGTGCTCCGCTCGGTGCTTGGTCGCCAGCATGGCTGGGTCGTTGGGGGTCATCTGCTGTTTCTCCTTGGTGTGGTGAATGTGTGATGACGTGTGAGGTGAGGGGGCTGCAGGCCGTTGCCATTCGGCCTGAGCAATCGCTCGGCGGCCGTGCGCTCGTGCGGCGGCGCTGTTAGCGTGCGCGCCTAACGTCCTCGGCGCAGCGCCTGCTCGCGCGTTCGGCGTGTCGCTCGTCGCAGCTGTCGCGCTGCTCGTCGGCCGTGGTGCGCGGGCAAAATTCGTCCCGTCCGGCGGCGCCTCGTGCGGCGCTTGTGGGCTCGTGCGCGGTGCTCGTGGTGCTAGCGGTCGTGGCGGTCATGCTGATCCTCCTTCGGGCTGGACTTCGGCCATGACGACAGGCTCTCCCTTCAGCGAGGAAGAGACCAGGGGGCCTGGCAGGCGTCTGTGACGTCGGGTAGCGGCCCGGGATACGTCGGTTTGCCGCCAGCCCGGGGCGGCCAGCCGTATGGAACCAATCGCGGCGCTGCGCGATGATCAGCCCTCATGAGAGAGACTGTCCTGATCGTGGATGATCACCCGAGCTTCCGCGCGAGCGCGAGGCGCATGCTCGAAGCCAACGGCTACGAGGTCGTTGGGGAGCTCGACAACGGTGACGGCGTGGTGGCTGCCGTGGAGAAGCTGAACCCAGAGGTTGTGCTACTCGACGTGCACCTACCCGACATCGACGGCTTCGAGGTTACGCGGCGACTACTCGATGCGAACGGCGCTGACAGGAAAATAGCGTTCAGGCTGCCACCGCGTTTTGCAGCGTGACGGTGTGTCCGAGCGCTTCGAGCTGGGTGATCAGGCGTTTGGCGGTGCGCTCGGGGTCGCGTTTTTGGAAGTAGTCGCCGCCGAGGTCGTTGTAGAGCTCGCCGGTGGTGAGCATGTGCCAGCAGGCGGTGATGATGGAGTGCTTGACCGCGCCGAGGGCCTTCTTGTGTCCGCGGCGGGGCCTGAGGCGCTGGTATTGAGCTTGGAGGTAGACGTCGTTGGTGCGTGTTGCGGCGAGCGCGGCCTCCTCGAGCGCCCAGTCGAGCCACTTCGATCCCTTGCGGGTGCGTCCGGAGCGCCGTCGGCCGGCGGACTGGTCGTTGCCGGGGCACTGCCCGGCCCAGGACGCCAGCTCCTTGGCGGTCGGGAACACCGACATGTCCACGCCGATCTCCGCGATGATTACCTCAGCGGTGCGCCGTTGAACGCCGGGGATCGTGCACAGCAGCTCAACGGCCTTCTCGAAAGGGGCGATCTGCTCCCCGATCGTCTCGGTCAAAGACGCGATCTGCTCGTCCAAGAAGTCCAGGTGCGCGAGGATCGCCCCGATCCAAACGGCGTGCAGACGATCGAAACGGCCCTCCAGAGCCTCTCTGAGCGCACCGAGCTTTGCGCGTAGCCTTCCCTTCGCCAGATCGGCGAGCACCTCGGGGTCGGTCGTGCCGGCCACGAGCGCGTCGAGCATCAGCCGGCCAGAGACGCCGAGGATGTCTGAGGCAACACAGTCCAGCTTGATCCCGGTGTCCTCGAGCGCCTTGTGCAAACGGTTAGCCTCCCGCGAGCGCTCCTGGATCTGGGTCTTGCGATAGCGGGTGAGGTTACGAAGCGCACGGATCGGCTTCGGCGGCACGAAGCTCGCTTTCAACAGTCCGGCCTCCGCGAGCTGACAGATCCATTCGGCGTCCTTGACATCGGTCTTGCGACCGGGAACCTGCTTGACATGCCGTGCGTTGACGAGCAGCAACTCGAACTCGTCCTCCAGGATCGCCCACACAGGCTTCCAATAGACACCGGTTGCCTCCATCGTGACCTGCGTCACCCCGTGCGCTGTGAGCCAGTCGCGCAGCGTGAGCAGCCCTGCGACCGTCGCTGGGAATTCCGCCACGTGCTGCTCACGTCCGCCACCATCAGCCGGAACGCGCACGCACGCGGTCACCTGCGCTTTATGAACATCCAGCGCCCCAGGACGCTCGACGACCGTCTCCATTGAAACCTCCCAAAGGGATCGAGGGACACACCATCATCGCCCAGGGGCCTCAAGAACTACGAATCTGACAGGCGTGCTCATGGCAACAGTCCGGAGGTCCGGGGAGACCCACACGCCAAACTAGCCTCGGGCTCAACAGCACCAAGCAGAGATCGGCGTCGCGAGCGACACCCAGATCATCCCCATTTTCATCAGCCCGCGCGGGCCCGCGGCGCGGGCACGGAAACTAGCCCGCAGATAGTGCTTGTCTCGAGCCATGACTTCACCGACCTTGACGAGGCGGTGGGCGCCAGTGGCGCGCGCGGGTTCGTCGCCAAGAGCGAGCTGAGCGCGGAGGCGATCTCTTTACTCATCCGCTGACCGCACCGCGACGCACCCTGATCGGTTTCGCCGGCTTGGCGTTCGCGATGGGCGTCGCCGCGTTCGTCGTCATGCTCAACGGCGAGCACAACGTTCACCGGGGCGCGTATGCCGGCTTGTTCCTGGCCACCGGCTGGGGGTTCGTGGGAGTCGGGCTATGGGTTTGGAAGCAGCGCTCGGCCGGCAACATAGGTCCGCTGATGGTCGCGGTCGGCCTCAGCGCCTTGCTGAAGGGGTTGGCCTTTTCCAACGACAGCGTCGTGTTCGCGATCGCCTCGGTCGGGGAGGTGCTGATCTACGCGGTGCTCATCCAGCTGCTGCTTTCCTTTCCCTCGGGGAGGCTCGAAACCCGGCTGGATCGTCTCCTGGTCACCATCGCCTACGTCAACACGACGCTGGTGCAGCTTGCTGTGTTCCTGTTCACCGACTCAAAGGCGGGCTGCACCCGATGTCCCAGTAACCCGCTGCTGATCGCACACTCCGAGGCTGCCAAGGTACTCGAAGCGGCGCAACTGGACACCTCGATCGCGTTGCTGGGTGCCGTGGTCGCGGTTCTCTATCGACGCTGGCGAAGCGGCACCCCAGGGCGAGCGAGGGTGTTCGCCCCGATCGTGGCCGTCGGCGGGCTCACGTTTCTGCTGCTGATGGCTGCCCTCATCGTCGAACAGGCCGGCCTGTCGAGCGACATTTCTGACGCGCAGACGTTGGCTTTGTTCACGTCCATCGCCTGCCTACCGTTTGCCTTCTTGGTGGGCCTCCTGCGATCCCGGTTCAGCGAAGCCGACGCGATCAGCGAGCTCTTGGCCCAGCTCGGTGAGGGTGGTGGCCGCGGAGCGTTGCGCAACGCGCTCGCGGACGCGCTCGGAGACCCGACCTTGGAGCTCGCCTATTGGGTACCGGACCAGGACGCCTACGTGGACGCCGCCGGTCAGCCGGTTCGGGTCGAACCCGCGCCGGCGGGCAAGGTCTCCACCATTATCGAGCACGAGGGCGAACGAATCGCTGCGATCGTGCACAGACCGGGCCTCGCGGAGGAACGCGAACTGGTGCAGACGGCGGGCGCCGCCGCCGGGCTGACGCTCAGAAACGAACGATTGGCCGCCGAACTACGGGCGAAGGTTGCCGAGCTTCGGGCCTCACGCTCACGTATCGTGCAGGCCGGCTATGAGCAAAGGCGCCGACTCGAGCGGGACCTCCACGACGGCGCCCAGCAGCGACTCATGGCCCTCGGCATCGACCTACGAATGGTAAGAGAACGCATCGAGCGCGACCCACAAGGGGCGACGGAGCTCCTCGACGAATCACTCCACGAGCTGAACGAGGCGACCGCCGAGCTGCGCGAGCTCGCACGAGGGATCCACCCGGCCGTGCTCACAAATCGCGGCCTGCACGCAGCACTCAAAGGCCTCGCAAGCCGCTCCCCGGTTCCTGTGGAACTGCTCCAGACGCCGCCCGACAGGCTCCCGCCGTCGGTCGAGTCGGCGGTCTACTTCGTCGTTGCCGAGGCCCTTACGAACGCGGCCCGCTACTCGCGCGCGCAAACGGTAACGGTGGGGGTCGTCCGCGACAACGGCCACGTCGACGTCGAGGTGAGCGACGACGGCGTCGGGGGCGCCGACGCCGATCAGGGCTCGGGGCTGCGAGGGCTTCAAGATCGGGTCGCTGCGCTCGACGGCCGCCTCGAGCTGACGAGTCCGCAGGGGTCGGGCACCATCCTCAGGGCGACGATCCCGTGCGCGTGATCGTCGCAGAGGACTCCTTGCTGATGCGGGAAGGCATGGTGCGGCTGCTCGAGGAGGCCAAGTTCGAGGTAGTCGGTCAGGCCGGGGATGCCGAGGAGCTGCTGCGAAAGGCCAGAGCGCACAAGCCCGACATCGCAATCATCGACATCCGCATGCCGCCCACCCACACAGACGAGGGGCTGCGTGCGGCGCGCGTGATCCGGGAAGAGATGCCGGACACTGGTGTGCTGGTGCTCTCGCAGTACGTCGAGGAGGCCTACGCGCTGGAGCTCCTGGGAGACAACGCCGCCGGCGTCGGCTACTTGCTCAAGGACCGCGTCTCGGACCTGGAGCGCTTCGCCGATGCGATCAGAAGAGTCGCCGAGGGAGGCTCCGCGCTCGATCCCGAGGTCGTCTCAGAGATGCTGGGTCGCAAACGCACAGACGATCCACTAACCGTGCTGACCGCGCGGGAGCGCGAGGTGCTTGGCCTGATGGCAGAGGGTCGCAGCAATAAGGCAATCGCCGAGATACTCGTGATCACTGAGCGCGCCGTCGAGAGGCACGTCACGAGTATCTTCGCGAAGCTCAACCTTGCCCCAGCGGCCGAGGACCATCGCCGCGTACGGGCCGTCCTCGTGTTCCTCGGTACGTAACCCAGTTGCGGCGCGGCAATTCCTGACGCGTCGCATGCCTCGTGTGCAAGGACCCTAGTGGTCACCACTCCAACCCTCAAAAACCCCTGGAGTCTTTGCTCGAGCCTGCACGCGCGGACGACAGATCATGAGTTCTGGGGAGGGCCGGAGGCACACGGGGAGATTTGAGCAGTCGGGCGACGCCCGCCGTCGCTGCTGCTTTGCGAGACATCCAAGCGTCTCCGCTGCGACCGAGCCCACGCTCGCTTGGGACGAACAGCAAGAGCTCGAAGCCATGATCATGCGCGACTGCTTTCGCGTAATGGCGGTCGTAGGATGATCGAGCCTGCATCGGATGAGGGGCTATATCACTCCGTCCGAGACCGACATTGCCGCTTGTCGTGCGCGCGCGGGCCGGATGCGTAGCGTCACCTTTAGGCGCAAGCGGTAGCGGGCCGGCGAGCTTCGATGGTGCTGCTTGTCGTCCAAGCCGGTCGTCTGCGCGGTCCTTGTTCGGAGCCCCCGCTATCGAAGATTTCCCCGACCGCCCCTGTTGGCGGTCGGTTTTTGTTAAAGCTGGCGATCGTCGCTGGGCTGCTCAGCACTCATTGACCGCGCGTCGTCAGCCGCAAGCTCGTACGTGATCGACCGGTGAGCACCAGCCAGATGCTCGCGTGATCGGATTGCCTCGGGTACCCCCACGATGTGGACGTGCGAACGAGTCACACCGGCGATCGCCCCGTCAGGCTCCGCGCAGGAGCACTGTCTTGGTCATTCCGGCAAGGCAGTGCTCACGCAGGGCGCGCGGAGCTTCGTCGAACGGCGCGATGTTCGTGGTGACCTGCTCTGGACGCAGCTTTCCGCTCACGATCAACTCGAGCGCACCGGGAATGTTCGTGCGCGCGTGCGGGATGCCGATATGCAGTGTGCAGCGGCGGATGTACATCTGGATCAGTGGAATGCGATTGCTGCGGTGCAGGCCGCCGTTACTGGTGCAGACACCGTCGGGAGCGGTGTGAGTGAGGGCGAGGCGAAGCGGATCGGCACTTGAGTGGACGACCAACGCTGCCGGTGCATGCCCGCGTAGCTCGCGCGGCTTCAATGCGATCAGGCCGAGCCGCTCGGCATGCGCCCGCACCTGGGCCCGCGAATCCACCAGACGCACGTTGCGGGCGCCCAGTGCCAGCGCGATCTGGCCGGCATAGAGGGCGACGCTGGCGCTCAGCAGCGGTCGTCGCGAGAGTCCGGCGATGATCAAGATTCGTGCATCGGCGTCGGCCTGTAGCAGCGCCGGCAGGTGTGGCGCGATGTGACGGTAGGCGTCGGCGACGTTGTCGGAGAGGCTTGCCGCGGCGGCCGCCGCGACCCTGTCGGGGAGCGGGACGAGCATGGCATCGGCGTAGGGGACCAGGAGCTCGTCGGAGAACGCGCCGCCGAAGTGTCCGCCGCCAACGCCCATGCCAAACGCCGACAGCGGAGGAACGCTGAGACAGCTGCCCGGGTAGCCGGCGCTACAGGACGAGCAGCGGCCGCAGCTGATCTGGAACGGAACGACGACGCGATCGCCGAGCTTTACCGCGCTCACACGCTCACCGACGGCCAGGACCTCGGCAACGCATTCGTGACCCAGATGTACCGGCAGCGCGAGATTCATCGCGCCGAGCGCGAGCGGGCAGTCAACGTCGCATGTGGCCGCCGCCAGGGGATGAACGATCGCCTCCTCAGGTCCGGGTGACGCCGGGGCTCCTACCGAGTGCCAGCACATGCGCGCGCCCGGCACGGCAAGGAGCGCGCGCATCCGCCGCCGGCCGGCTCTGCGTCGCCCCGCACCGCTGATCCCCGCGCGCAGCAGCCGCTCGAGCCGTTGCATGCGGTTGCGTTCGAGCAGAGCCGGGATCGCGGCGCCGGCGCCCGGTGTCAACAGCCCGGCGTAGTGGCGGACGTATCCGCGTGGGTGGTGGGGATGAGCTCCGGTGCTGGCGAGCGCATTGGGGCCGACGCTGGCGTGTGGGTGAGCATCCACGCGAGCGGAGCGCTCTGCGCCGCCGGCGGCGCTCGGCGTGGGGGCGCAGGGAGAGCTGACAGCTGACGTCGACACCTCCCGGCGAGCATACACACGTATCGTGTACGATGCAACTGTATGGGCGTCGCGATCTCTGATCTGACCGGGCTGGCGCGCATTCGCAACGCGGCGCTCGAGGGATTCGCGCGCGACGGGGTCGCTGGCACCTCGCTCCGTGACGTCGCCAAGGCGGCCGGAGTCTCGCCCGGTCTGGTGCAGCACCACTTCGCGACGAAGGCGGCGCTCGTCGAGGCCGTCGGCGCGCACGTCGTCGGCCTGGCGACAGAGGCGTTCGGCGATCTGCCCGCTGCCGGGACTCCGGTCGAATCGCAGAAGCGGCTCGGGGACCGCGTCACTGCATTCGTGGCCGCGCAGCCAACGGCGCTGCTCTACGTGGCTCGGGCCCTGGCCGAAGGGGACAGGACCGCCGCAGCCGTGTTCGACGCGTTCGTCGAGATCGCGAAAGGGCTTTGGCAGACGCTGGCCGACCACGGGCTGTTGCGTGACGACGCCGACATCACTTGGGCAGCGCTGCACGGAGTCACGTTGATCCTCGGCACCGTGCTCTACCAGGCCGAGATCGGCCGCCACCTGCCCGAGCCGTTCATGTCCGCCGAGGAGCTGGAGCGCTGGAATGCGGCGGGCAACGCGCTCTTCAGGGAAGGCCTCTACCGTCCGCTGAGGCGCAAACGCTCGTGAGCAAGAGCTTCGACGTCGTGATTGTGGGAGCCCGCTGTGCGGGCTCCCAGCTGGCAGCGCTCCTGGCCCGCGAGGGAGTCTCGGTTGCGCTGGTCGAGCAGGCACGGTTTCCGAAGGACACGCTCTCCACGCACGCGTTCCAGGCCGACACGATCGCGTTCCTGGACAGGCTCGGTCTGACCGGGCGCCTGCGCGCCGCGCAGGCGCCGCTCCCTTACCGATAGCCAGCCGTGCGGAGCGTGGCGAGTGTCACCATAAGTGCTCCGGGTGTGGCGCTCAGCGCTCGGAAGCCAAACCGCTCATAGAACTGGGATCGGAAAGTGTTGCGAGAGGCCTTTGCTGGTTTCGCGCGTCGCTTCGCGATGATCGAGCTGCCCTGCGAGCAGGGTGTAGTAGCCGTACACACGCTGGTTGCTAGTTGCGGCGACGAAGGTTCGGGCTGCGTCTCGGCGTTGATTCTGGCCTGCGTAGCGCACCAGCCACCGGTCGAGTAGGTCGTTGCCGCAGCTGAAGCCCGTGACGTCGTGGCGGGCGGCGTCGTAGCGTTCGGTGCCGGCGAAGCCGGCGGTCACGCGCGCTCGCGCAGTTCGCGCAAGCCGCATTGGCCCGGATGCGCGCGCGTGAGCTTGGACCGACCGCGCGCCTGCTGCGGACGAGTTCCGAGCGCGTCGGCTGGCGATCGTCTGACGCCTGCTTCTGCCGACGAGCGCTACCGCAAGCAGGCCATGTGGAGCCAAGCAAGGCTTGGCAAAGGAGCACTCTGCGGCGCTCTCATTCCCCATTCAGACAAGAGCCGGGCCTTCGCTAGGCGGAAGTTTTTGCGGTCGGTGCGCTGAGTCTCGTGGGGTGGCGGGGGTTTGACCGTGTTTGGGTGGCGGGGTTCTGTCTACGCGGCGAGCTTGACGTTGAGTAGGTCCAGTGCTTTGGCTTGCAGCGGTGTGGGCTTGGTGAGGCGCGTGAAGGTGTTTTTGGCCTCTCCGATGCGGATCGTGTTGCGGGCGATGGTGCCAAGCTCAGCGAGCAGGTCGGGCAGGTTTGAGGCTGGGTGCCCATCCTCGGTCGCGGCGCTGGCGGCCTTGGTCTTGGCGGCTTTTGAGCGCCGCGCAGACGCGACGGGGTCCGCGGGCGCGAGTGGCGTCTGGTCGGTGAAGAGCATGGTGGTCAGGCGTCCGGCGAGCTCGAAGGTGACGTAGTAGGCGAGCATGCATAGGAAGATGTGTGCGCGGACCCTGGTCTCGAGGTGGTGGTGGATGGGACGGATCTCCAGGGTGTCCTTCATCGTCTTGAATGCTCGCTCGGCCATCTTCAGCTGCTTGTAGGCACGGACCGCGGCCTGGCTTGAGAGCTGCTCGGCCGGGCAGGTGGTGCGGATCACGTAGAGCCCGTCCAGGGCGGTCTCCTCCTCGATCTGCTGATGCTTGCGAGCGAAAGAGAACGCGCCGTCTGCGATGTGAAGCTCGAAGTGCTTTGAGACCTTGTACTTGTTGACGATCTTGCCGGCGCGTGTCCCGATCTGACCCGCGTGGGCTTTGCGCAGGGAGCCACGCGGACCGTCAACCATCCGTTTGACCTTCTGAAGCTCGGCTTCGGTCGCGGCGAGCAGCTCTTGGCGCTTTCTGGCGCGCTCAGCGGCGACCGCGGGGTTGCGACAGACGATGAGGCGCTCACCGTCGAATTTCTCTGAGGAGATCTCCGCGAGGTTTGATTCATCAAACAGCGATAGCTGAATTGCCCCCGCGTTGATGAGCGTACGGATCTGCGCGCTCTTCAGCGCGCTGATGAAACCGACACCGTTCTCCTTGAGCGTCTGGGCGTGCGCCTGGGTGATCATCCCGCGGTCGCCGACGAGCACCACGTTCTTGACCCCGAAACGCTCGGTGACCGCCTGAACCGCGTCGGGAAGCGTCTTTGAATCGGTGGTCGACCCGTCGAACGCGTGGACGGCGACAGGCCGGCCCTCCGGGGAGCAGATCAGGCCGTAGTTGACCTGCTGGGTGCCTTTGCGCCCGTCACGCGAGTAGCCGAGCTTCGCCAGCGGACAACAGCGTCCCTCCACATAGCTCGATGACAGGTCATAGAGCACGAAGCCATCCGGGGAGAGGTGCCGGTGAGCGAGGGTCTTCTCGATCCGCTCCTGACGCTCAAGCAGCCAGTCCATTGCGGAGAGGAGCTCGGCCTCCTTCACCTCGCCGAGGTCCAGCTCATCGGCGAGCGTGCTCACACCAAAGCGCCGTGTCGCCGAGAGCTTTGAGCCCGGGCCGATCACACGCTGGACAATCATCGCGACCACCAGGTCACGCTCACGGCAACGCTCACGGCCGATCACCCGCTCCACGTCGAGCGCCCGCAGCACACCGAGCACCGCGGCGACGTGACCATGGGGCAGCGAACGCTCGATCTCAAGCTCCTGATCGAGATCCACAAGCGCCTTGCCGGCGAGCATCGCGCGGATCCCGTCGATCACGTGGGGCGGCAGGTGCGAGAGGTTGCCGACCGTTTCGTTGCGGACCTTGCCGTCCTTGCGGTAGGAGCGGCGCAGCAGCGTGCTCTCATAGACCTTGCCCTTGTAGTGGCGACGAGTGACCGCCACATGTACCGCACCCACTCTCTTTGGCATACACACATGATGCCATATCCGTCGGACGGATAACCCCGATATTAGTGTCTACGCCCAACCACCAAAAGAAGGCCCGATCACCGCAACCACGGGGCAATCGGGCCTCAGACCCTCAAAAACTTCCGGCTAGGTAGCGCCCTCCCAGGCCGCCGTCGATTGCCTGATGGATACAGGCAGGATGCCGGCCGAGCGCGAAGCGCCCATCGCGTGGACTTCTTTGGACCGCCGCCGAGGATGTCCGTTCGCCACGACACAATCCGCTCGTGATCGCACTGCACGCAATCTGGTCGCGGGACTCGAGGCTGTGCGTGTGGGGCGAGGGCTCAGAGCTGCCGGACCGCGCGCCGAGACGTCGCGGGGGGAGGCCCGCGAAGCCGCGGGCGCGCAAGCATCCGTTTGCGTGCGCGGCGCCGGAGCTGACTGGCGCATTCGACGCATTGGGGGCCTCACTTGGATCCGAGGCCTTGATCGAGCGTGAGCTGCATTTGCTGTTGCCCTCGTTTGATGAGGGCCCTCAGTGCTCGCCGCGGCTGTTGCGCGGAGCGCGGGAGCGGCGCACCGGCAGTCCGGAGCTGCTCGATCCCTGGATGGTCCCGGCGATCGGGCTGGGGCCGATGGCCGCGCTCGGGCTGCTCCTCGCACTGCCGGCCGCCGGCTACGCAGGTGACACCGAACCAGCCGCGGGCGTCGCGCTCGGCGACTCGTTGCGATTCCTCGCTGAGGCGGCCAAGCTCGGGCTCGAGTTGGTCGCGCGCGGTCGGCTCGTCCCCGCGTTGGTCAGGCGTGAGGACGAGTGGGTCGCGTGGTGGCGCGCGATGCCCGGCGATCCCCACGACGTGGAACGCGTGCGGATGCTCGCGGCGGCGATGCCGCCGCTGCTGCGGGCGGAGATATCCGGCTCCGAGGACAGCAGTGCGGCCGAGGCGGTCGTCGGCGACCTGCTGGGGACGGTCGTCGACGCGTGCGCACGCGCTTTCCTGTGCGACGGTATCGCCGGGCGGCGGGCACGCCGGCGCCCCGAGCGCCGAGCGCCGGTCGTCGATGCGTGGATCGCGGCGCTGACCGATCCCGACCCGGTCGTCGATGGCGACGAGCGGGAGCTGGCGGTGCTCGCCGAGGAGCTTGACGAGTGGCGTCAGGCGGGCGAGCGCTACTCCGAGCACCGCATGTTCCGGACCTGCTTTCGGCTGTGCGAGCCGGAGCCGTTGCAGCCTTCTGGTTTGCGCCCGGATGACGCCGGTGTGGATGCCGAGCGTTGGCGTGTCGAGTTCCTGCTCCAGGCCAAGGACGATCCGAGCGTGCTCGTGCCGGCCGATGAGGTGTGGCGCTCCAACGGAGACGGGCTGAAGGTGCTTGGCCACCGCTTGGCGGACCCGCAGGAGCGCCTGCTCGGCGGGCTCGGTCACGCGCTGCGACTGTGGCCCGACCTGCAGCCGGCACTGCGCGCGGCCGCCCCGAGCGGCGTCGATCTCGCCCCTGAGGCGGCGATCGGGTTCGTGCGCGACGCCGCTCCGGCGCTCGAGCAGGCCGGGTTCGGCGTGCTCGTGCCGCGATTGGTTTCGCAAGCGGCTCCGGCTCAATCTCAAGCTGGAGCCGTTCGACGAGATCGAGGAGGGCAGCGGGCTGTTTGGCCTGGGCGGCCTGTGTGCGTACGAGTGGAGGATCGCGGTCGGCGACGCGACGCTCTCGCTCGCGGAGCTGCGTGCGCTGGCGGCGCTGAAGCTGCCGCTGGTGATGGCGCGCGGGCGCTGGATCGTGCTGCGCCCTGAGGACGTCGAGGCGGCACTGGCTTTCTTCGAGGGTCGCGCCGAGCGGGGCCAGGCGCCGGCCGGCGAGCTGATCCGCGAGAGCCTCGAGCTGGGCGCCGAGGCTGCGTCCAACGCCGAGGCGCCGCCTGTCGAGATCGAGGCTGATGGCTGGCTGCAGGAGCTGCTCAGCACGAATGGCGATCGCAAGCTGCGGGAGATCCCCACCCCGGCCACGCTCGACGGGGAGCTTCGTCCCTACCAGCAGCGTGGGCTCGCCTGGCTGTCGTTCCTGTCGAGCCTCGGTCTCGGCGCGTGCCTCGCGGACGACATGGGTCTCGGCAAGACGGTCCAGCTGCTCGCGCTGTTGCTCGCCGAGCGCGAGCACGCAGAGCGCCGCAAGCGGCTCGCGCCGACGCTGCTTGTCTGCCCGATGTCGGTTGTCGGTAACTGGGAGCGCGAGGCCGAGCGCTTCGCGCCGGGCCTGGGCGTGCACGTGCACCACGGTCCCGAGCGGCTCGCGGAGAAGAAGTTCGCCCGCGCGGCGCGCGCGAGCGATCTCGTGATCACGACCTACGCGCTCGCAACCCGTGATCGCGAGACGCTCGGCGCCGTCGAGTGGGGGCGGGTCGCGCTCGACGAGGCGCAGAACATCAAGACGATCGACACCAAGCAGACGCGCGCGATCCGTTCGCTGCGAGCCCGTCACCGCGTCGCACTGACCGGCACGCCGGTCGAGAACCGCCTGACGGAGCTGCACTCGATCATGGACTTCCTCAACCCGGGCCTGCTGGGCCCGGCGGCGACGTTCAAGCGCTGTTACGCGCGGCCGATCGAGCGCTACCGCGACGAGCACGCCACGGCGCTTCTGCGCCAGGCGACGGGCCCGTTCATCCTGCGCCGCTTGAAGACCGACAGGCAGATCATCGGCGACCTGCCCGAGAAGATCGAGATGCGCGTCGACTGCCATCTGACGAAGGAGCAGGCGAGCCTCTACGAGGCGGTCGTCGAGGAGATGCTGAAAAAGGCGTCGAAGGTCGAGGGGATCGAGCGCTCGGGTGTGATCCTGGCGGCGCTGGTCAAGCTCAAGCAGGTCTGCAACCATCCCGCGCACCTGCTCAAGGATCGCTCTCGGCTGGATGGGCGCTCAGGCAAGCTCGCGCGCCTGGAGGAGATCCTCGCCGAAGCGCTCGCCGAGGGCGATCGCGCGCTCTGCTTCACCCAGTTCAGCGAGTTCGGACACATGCTGAGCGCGCATCTGCAGGAGCGCCTCGGCCGCGAGGTGATGTTCCTGCACGGCGGGACGTCGAGGAGCGCGCGCGACGAGATGGTGCAGCGGTTCCAGTCCGACGCTGGGCCGTCGGTGTTCGTGCTGTCGTTGAAGGCCGGCGGCACCGGGCTCAACCTGACCGCGGCCAACCATGTGGTCCACTTCGACCGCTGGTGGAATCCCGCGGTCGAGGATCAGGCGACCGACCGGGCTTTCCGGATCGGGCAGTGCAAGAACGTGCAGGTGCGAAAGCTCACGTGTGTGGGCACGCTCGAGGAGCGAATCGACACGCTGATCAATCGCAAGAAGGACCTTGCCGATCGCATTGTGGGGACCGGCGAGGCCTGGATAACCGAGCTCGACACCGCCCAGCTGCGCGAGCTGGTGACGCTCTCAGCCGATGCGGTGGCCGACTGACGATGGCGCCGTTCGATCACTACTCGCTGCTTGAGCCCTCGCGGCCGTTGCCGGCGGAGGGCGGCATCGAGGCGCGCAGCCGGCGCGGGGCGATCGGCGAGACGTGGTGGTCGAGGCGGTTCATCGAGCTGCTCGAGTCCTTTGGTGTCGGCTCGCGGCTGAAGCGCGGACGCAGCTACGCGCGTTCGGGTCAGGTCGTCGAGCTCGAGGTCGAGCACGGGGTGGTGTTGGCGAAGGTGCAGGGGTCGCGCTATTCGCCGTATCGCGTGCGCATCCGTTTCAAGGCGCTGTCCGAGAGCCAGTGGCGTCGAGCCGAGAAGGCGATGGCCTCGCAGGCCCTGCCGCTGGCGCAGCTGCTCGCAGGCGAGATGCCGCTCGACATCGAGGAGCTGCTCGCCTCGTGCAGGCTCCAGCTGTTCCCGCGCTCGGCGGGCGAACTGAGGGCGACCTGCACCTGCCCGGACGGAGCGAACCCGTGCAAGCACATCGCTGCGACCTACTACATCCTCGCCGAGCGCTTCGACGAGGATCCTTTCTTGATCTTCACCTGGAGAGGTCGCGATCGGGATGAGCTCTTGGAGCGCTTGCGCACGCGGCGCGCGCCCGCCGCGCGTGGCGTCAAGGTGACCGCGCCCTCGGCGAAGGCCCCTGACGTGTCCGCGTCGGGCGTTCCGTTGTCCACCGTGCTCGACTCGTTCTGGTCGTGTGGCTCCGAGCTGGAGGCACTCCATGTGAATCCACTCGCCGGCGAGGCGCCCGACGCGCTGCTGCGCCAGCTTGGGCCCGCTCCGGTCGACGTTGAAGATCGCAACCTGACAGAGCTGCTCGTGGACACGTGCGCGAAACTTGCGCACGCCGCGGAACGGACAGCGCTCGGTGACCTCGCCGAAGGCTAACGTGCTCGGACGTGGCGTCCTCAGCGTTCAGGCCATTCGCGCACCTCGCGACACCCAACGTCGCGCTGTATCGGCGGGTGATGGGCGAGTTCGTCGCCGCGAAGCGGCGATTCGTTGTGCACCTGCGCACCGAGGATCTCCACGAGGCGCTCGCCCGGGCTGAGCCGAATGGGCACGTCCCGGTGGACGCGCTCGCCGACGCGCTCGGGCAGCTGGTGGAGTGGGGCAACCTTCGCGCCGACCCCGACACGAGCCGCGTCACGACGGTCGAGGACTTCCATCGCGCCCGCTTTCTCTATCAGCTGACCCACGCTGGTGAGGCCGCCGAGCGGGCGCTCGGCGTGTACGAGGAGCAGCTCGGCAAGCGCGGCGCCCTGCAGGCGGTCGCCCTCGCGGATATCGCGACGCAGCTGCGCGCCCTGCGCGAGCTGGCCGGCGAGGCCGATCCCGATCCCGCGCGCTTGGGGCTGCTGCTGCGCGGCCTGGTCGATCGCTTTGGAGATCTCGCCGACAACGCCCAGGCGTTCATGGGCTCGCTGCGGCGCACGATCGAACTTCACGACGCCGATGTGGACGCTTTCCTTGCCTACAAGGACCGGCTCGTTGACTACCTGGAGCGCTTCATCAAGGATCTCGTCACCGTCGGCGCGGAGATATCGGGACTGCTGGACGATTTTGAGGATGGCGAGGTGGTGAGTCTGCTCAGCATCGTGGCCCGTCGCGACGCGGAGGACGCCGCCCCGGTCGGCGGGGTGGGGACGGGCCGCGAGGATGACGCGCAGTGCGGCGGTGATGGCCAGCGTGAAGGCAACACCACGGACGAGCGCGATCCCCGTGAGGTCGCCTATCGCGCCGGCGTGGCAGCATGGCGCGAGCGCTGGCAGGGCCTGCGCCAGTGGTTCGTCTCCGAGCCGGGCCACCCAAGCCAGGCGAAGCTGCTGCGCAGCCGCGCCCGCCAGGCCATCCCCGATCTCCTCGCCGTGGTGGCCAGCCTCAACGAGCGCCGCTCCGGACGCTCCGATCGCTCGGCCGACTTCCGTGCTCTGGCGCTGTGGTTCGCCGAGGCGCCCGACGATGCCGCTCTGCACCGGCTGTGGCGCAGTGCGTTCGGACTGTACGGCTCGCGCCATCTGGTGCTCGACAGCGACACGCACACCGCCCGCGAGGAAAGCCCGGTGCAACCGTCCGCATCGTGGCGCGACGCTCCGCCCCTGCACATCAGCCCGCGCCTGCGGCGTACGGGCAGCTATGAGCGTCGCGGCCGCCCAAACCGGATCGCCAACCGCGAGCAGGGCCGCCGCCTGCTGGCGCAGCTCGCCGCCAGGCAGAGCGAGCAGACGGCGGCTGCGCGAGCGCGCCTTGCGACCGGCCGGCCTACCAGGCTGGGCGAGTTGGGTGAGCTTGACGCCGACGCCTTCGGCCTGTTCCTGTCGCTGTTGGGCGACGCCCTCGCGGCGCGCCGCCCCGACCGCCGCGAGGTCGCCACCACAACCGTCGACGGCACTCTCGGCGTGCGCTTGGTCGCGCTCGCGGATGCTCCGGCGGTGGAGATTCAAACTCCGGCCGGCATCTTCCGAGGCCCCGACCACGTGATCGAGATAGCCGACCTCAGCCTTCCCGCGAACGGGTCGAGTGCGGACAAGTCGCACTCGCGCTTGCACGGCACAGGCGCGGTCGTGTACCACCCGCGGTCGAACGGCGCAGGCGAGTAGCCGAGCGTGGTGTTGACATGAGCCACGCCCTCGACAGCGCCCTGGAGGGTGCCAGGGAAGCGGACCTGCGGCGGGCCGTGCGCGCGCTGTTGCGCCGCCCCCTGCTGCAGGCCGGTGGCGCCCAGGCCGAGGACTTCCGCGCCGTGCGCCGCTACGCCGCTGAGCTGCGCTCTTGGTTTGACGCAAACACGGGTTGGCGCTTGATCATCGACAGCGAGGTGGCCAGGCTGGTCAAGCTGACCCCCACCACCGACGACCCCACGCACCCGGCGCGCGATCCACGCTCGCGTGCGCCGTTCACCCGCCGGCGCTACGTGCTCACATGCCTGGCCCTGTCGGTGCTGGAGCGCTCAGACGCCCAGATCACCTTGGGTCGCCTGGCCGAAAGGACGATTCACGCGGCCGCCGACGAGCAGTTGGCGAGCGCCGGCCTGGCGTTCGGCTTGAGCGGCCGCGAGGAGCGGGGTGACCTGGTCGCGGTGGTGCGCCTGCTGCTGGAGCTGGGCGTGCTGGCCAGGGTGGCGGGCGACGAGGAGGCGTATCTGCGCGACAAGGGCGATGCGCTGTATGACGTGCAGCGACGGGTGCTGGCCGGGGTGCTCGCGCCCTCGCGTGGGCCCTCCACGATCGCCGCGACCGAGTTCGCGCAGAGGCTCTCTCAGCTCGCGGCCGATCCGCTGCCCGAAGCGGAGGAGTTGCGTAACCGCGCCATGCGCCACAACCTGACGCGACGCCTGCTCGACGATCCGGTGCTCTACTACGACGAGCTGGACGCGGAGCAGCTGGCCTATCTCACGGGCCAGCGCGCTGCCCTGACGCGACGCGTCTCGGAGCTGACGGGGCTCGTTGCGGAGATTCGGGCGGAGGGGATCGCGATGGTCGACCTGGACGACGATCTGACCGATGTGCGCATGCCCGACGTGGGTACCGACGGGCACGTCACGCTGCTCTTGGCCGAACACTTGGCGCGGCGGCTCGGGGGCAGCGCAGTGGCAGAGCAGGAGGTTGGTGTCGAGCCCGAGGGACTGCGACCGATCCCCGAGGACGAGCTGTGCCGGCTCGTGCGAAGCCTGGCGGAGGAGCACAAGGCGTACTGGCGTCGCGCCACCCAGGAGCCGGGTGCCGAGCTGCTGCTGGTGCAGGCGGCGCTCGAGCGGCTCGCGGCGCTGCGGCTCGTGCGGCGTGGACCCGACGGAGTGGCGCCGTTGCCCGCGCTTGCGCGGTTTGCGCTCGCGGCCCCGACGATCGCCGAAGGCCCGGCGCAGTTGGAGCTGGCGTGAGCTCCCGCGGCCTCCCGCAACCCGAGCGCGAGCGCTGGCAGCCCCTGCGCGCCGGCCTCGTGGATGTCTTCTACTACGACCAGGAGGAGTTCCACTTTCGCGACGGCCGGCTGCTGCTGCGCGGCAACAACGGCACCGGCAAGTCCAAGGTGCTCGCGCTGACGCTCCCGTTTCTGCTCGACGGCGAGCTCTCGCCCCACCGTGTGGAGCCCGACGCGGACCCGAAGAAGCGCATGGACTGGAACCTGCTGCTCGGCGGCGAGCACCCCAATCCTGAGCGGCTCGGCTACACGTGGCTCGAGTTCGGCAGGCGCGATGCCGACGGGAGCGCCAGCTTCTGCACGCTCGGCTGCGGCTTGAAGGCGGTCGCCGGCCGCGGCATCTCCGACCATTGGTTCTTCGTCACAGACCAGCGCGTCGGCGAGGACCTGACGCTGGTTGACAGCGCCCAGATCGCCATGACTCGAGATCGCTTGGAGGACGCGATCGGCCCGCACGGCGCCGTGCATCGAACCGCGCGCACCTATCGGCGGGCGGTCGATGAGGCGCTGTTCGCCCTCGGCGAGCAGCGCTACGGCGCGCTGATCGACCTGCTCATCAGGATCCGTGCGCCCCAGCTCTCAAAGCGCCCGGACGAGCGCCACCTCTCCGCCGCGCTCACCGGAGCCCTGCCGCCGCTCGACCAGGCCCTGATTGCCGACGTCGCCGAGGCGTTCCGCGGGCTGGAGGACGATCGCGACGCGCTGGCTGCGATGGTGCAGGCACGCGACGCCGCCAACGCCTACCTGCAGACATACCGCCATTACGCGCGGATTGCCTGCCGCCGGCGCGCCACCCCGCCCCGCCGCTCCCAAACTGCATTCGACCGCGTCAGTCGCGAGCTGGCCGAGGCGCAGGAGGCTCACGGCAGGGCGCGTGCCGAGCTGGCCGAGTCAACGGATGCGCTCGCCGGGCTGCGCGCCGAGCAGGAGCGTCTGCGTGCACGCGAACGCGCACTGCACGAGAGCCCGGAGGCACGCAGCGCACGCGATCTGGAGGGTGCCGCCGAGGACGCCCGTCGCGCCGCCGAGCGCGCGGCGGGGGCCAAATCCGCCCACGAGCAGGCACTCGGTCGAGTCGAGCACAACAGGCAGCGGCAAGCCGAGGCCGACTCTGGCGCGAGGCAGGCGGTGCAGGAGTTGACAGGTGTCCGGGCGATCGCCACCGAGCGAGCGCGCGCGGCCGGCATCGCGACGGTCTACGCCGAGTCGGTGGACGGCGCGATCGAGCAGCCCGCCGCCACAGAGGTGTCCGAGCTGCGCCGCCGCGCCGAGCAGCTCGTCAAGCGTCAGCAGCGGGCTGTCGACCATCTCGGGACACTGCTGGCGGCGGCCGTTGATTGCCGGCGTGAGCTGCTCGCCGCGCGCGAACGCCAGCAGGAGCGTGCAGGCGAAGCGGCGGCGCTGGCCGAGCGGCGCGAGCAGGCGGGCAAGCTCGTGGCTGAGGCCGGTCGCGACCTGGTCAGGGCGGCACGCGCATATATAGAGGCAGCGACAGCCTTTGTCGTTGCTGACCCGCCGGAGCTGCTCGCCGCCCTGGAGCTGTGGGTGGAGACGCTCAGCGGCCCCAATCCGCTCGCCGGCGGCGTTGGCGTGGCGGGCCGTGATGCCAGCGCGGCACTCGCGCGAGAGCAGACGGAGATCGAAGCGAGCGCGCGCGAAGCGGCCCAGCTTGCGAGCGAGCTCGACGCCTCGATCGAGCGCCTGCGGGCCGGCGAGCACGACGCCCCGCCGGTCCCGCACACACGCGATCCGGCTGTTCGCGAGGGACGTGCCGGTGCCCCCCTGTGGCTGCTCGTCGACTTCCGCTCGGGCGTGGCGGAGCAGCGGCGAGCCGGGATCGAGGCGGCGTTGGAGGCGTCGGGGATACTCGACGCGTGGGTGAGTCCCGACGGGGAGCTGCTCGCGCCCGGCACAGCGGACGTTCTGCTCGCACCGGGCGTGGATGACGGCTCGGCCGCGTCAGATGCCGCGGGAAGTCCGACAGCGCACGGCGCCGGCGACGCAGGCGCGCGCTTGAGCGAGGTGCTCGAACCGGCCCTCGATCCGGAGGATCCTCGAGCGTGCGCGGTGGGCGAGGACGCGGTGTGCCGCGTGCTCGACGCGCTCGCGCTCGCGCAGGAGGCGGGTCCGGTGTGGGTGACCCCCGAGGGCGAGTTCCGCAACGGCGTGCTGCGTGGCTTCTGGAGCAAGCAGGCGGCGACGTTCATCGGTCGCGGCGCCCGCGATGCGGCGCGCAGGGCCAGGCTGGCCGAGCTCGAGCAGCGCCGCGCAGAGGTGCAGCGGCGGCTGGACGCCCTGGCCGCGGATCGCGAGCGCTTGCACGCGCGCGGCGTGGACTTGGACGAACAGCTGCGGGCGATGCCGGGCGAGGAGGCCCTGCGCGACGCCCACGGCAGGCTCTCGGGCCTCGACGCCGAGCAGGCGCGGCTGAGCGAGCACCTCGCAGAGGCGGCCAAGCGATTGGAGGCGGCCGAGGCGGGGATCGCCCAGGCGGAGAGTGCCGTGTGCGAGAGCGCTGCCGAGCTGGGCCTGCCACAGGAGCGCGAGACGCTCGAAGGCGTGCGCACCGGGTTGCAGTCGCTGGGGGTTGCCCTTGCCGGATTGTGGCCGGCAATCGTTGCACTCGGTCGTGCCCGCGAGGCGGCCGTCGACGCCGGCAGGGATCTCGAGCGCGCGGCGCGAGAGCTGCTGGAGCACGACGAGCGTCGCGTGGCGGCCGAGCGCGAAGCGGCCGAGTGCACGGAGCGACATGACACGCTCGCCCAAACGGTTGGAGCGGCGGTGGCGGAGCTGCAGCGTCGGCTCGCCGGCGTCGCAGGCGAGTTGCGCGCCAACGGGCGCGCCCAGGGCGAGGCCGAGGCGCGGCGCTTGCGTGCCGCGAGCGATGAGGGCCGGGAGGACGGCCGGCGCCAGCAGCTGGCGGTGCAGCTGGAGCAGGCGACCGAGCAGCGCCTGGCGGACGTGGACGCGCTGCGGCGCTTTGCGAGCACCGGCTTGATCGCGGTTGCGCTTGGCGACGTCGAGCTTCCCGAGGACGGCGAGGAGTGGAGCGTCACGGCCGGGTTGCGCGTGGCCCGCCTGATCGAGCAGGAGCTGGCCGACGCGCCCGATGACGAGCCCGCCCTGCGGCGCGCTTCCAGTCGCGTGACCGACGAGCTGAACACGCTCGGCGACGCCTTGCGCCGGCATGGCAACAACGTGTCGGCGACGATGCCGGAGGAAGGGATCGTCGTCGAGGTCGTCTTCCGCGGGCGCACGACCACGGTGCCCGAGCTGGCGAGCGCCCTGGTCGAGGAGGTCGGCGACCGCGAACGCCTGCTCGACGCGCGCGAGCGGGAGATCCTCGAGAACCATCTCGTGGGCGAGGTCGCGGGAACCCTGCAGGAACTGATCTCCGACGCCGAGCAGCGCGTCGGCGAAGTCAACGGCGAGCTGGCCGACCGCCCGACGAGCACGGGCATGCGCCTGCGCTTGCGCTGGCGCGTCGCCGAGGACGGACCGCAGGGCCTCGCCGAGGCACGCGAGCGCCTGCTGCGCCAGTCCGCCGACGCATGGTCTGAGGAGGATCGCGCCGCCGTCGGGGCGTTCCTGCAGGCGCAGATTCAGGAGGTGCGCTCGCGCGACATCGCCGGAACATGGATCGAGCAGCTCACCGAAGCGCTCGACTACCGCACCTGGCATCGCTTCGCGATCGAGCGCCATCAGGGCGGCGCCTGGCGCAGCGCCACCGGCCCCGCCTCCGGCGGGGAGCGCGTCTTGACTGCGAGCGTGCCCCTGTTCGCGGCGGCGTCCTCCTACTACAACTCGGCGGGCAGCCCCAGCGCGCCGCGCCTGGTGATGCTCGACGAGGCGTTCGCGGGTGTCGACGACGACTCGCGCGCCAAGTGCTTCGGGCTGCTCACCGCGTTTGACTTGGACGTGGTGATGACCAGCGAGCGCGAGTGGGGCTGCTACCGCGAGGTGCCCGGTCTCGCGATCGCACAGCTCGCGCGCATGGACGGCATTCCGGCGGTGCTCGTCAGTCACTGGGAGTGGGACGGCGCGACGCGCACGCAGGTCGAGCGGCCCGTGGCGACTGTGACGGCGGACGGGCCGGCGGAGACAGAGGATCTCCAGCCAAATGGGGAGGCCCCATGGGGGACGCCGAGCGCGGGCACTTGAACGACTCGTCCGTGAACGACGAGCGGCTTGCACGGCTGCTCGGCGACCCTGCCCTTGAATGGCTGCTCGCGCGGGTGCGGCGCCGGATCGAATTGGGTCAGCCGCTTCAGGGCGTGGTCACGCTCGCGGACGCGTCGAGCGCGCAGCGCCGTGCGGCCCAACGCCTGCTCGGTCGTCCCCCACGCGCGGGGCGTGCGGTCAGCCTGTCGTTGCAGGCCGTGGACGAAGTGCTGCGTGGCTCGGGCGCCTGTGCGGACGGCCTCAAGGCGGCGGTGGTGGCGCTCACGGGCCCTGTCCTCGTGCGTACGGAGGCGCTCGCGGCTGAGCGACTTGCCTGGGAGCGGGCGTTTGCGCCGCTCAGCGAGCTTGTGAGCAGGCTGGTACAGGCCGGTGCGCCAGCAGGCCAGGAGCTCGCCGCCTGGCTAGAGTGGCTGCGCGGCTCGGGCGCGGTCAAGCGCGCAGAGCCCGACCCGCAGGCAGCGCAGGCCCTGCTCGAGCAGCTCGCGGCGGTGCTCGAAGCGCTCCCAGCTGACGGCCAACCCTTGGCCGGCTTCGCCGCGCGCGTGGCCGGAGGCGCACACGCGCTCGACGAGGGCCGGCCGCTGGCTGCGCTCGCGCTCGGCGCGGTGAGGGCGCTCGCGAAGCTCGCAGGTCCCGGTCCCGACGAGTCGCACACTGAGGCACGTCGCGAAGCGTGGGCCAGCGTCGGCGTGCTGTGCGACGAGCTGTCAAGCGTGGTGCTCGCGTTGGGCCTGCCCGGCGAGCAGCAGACCGCGTCGGGTCGGATCCTGTGGGTCGCGCGAGAAAGCGGCCAGCCGCTGTGGTTGACACTGCGCCAGCTTGTGCGCGACATGCCGTGCTGGGCGAGCACTTCGCGCGAGGGACTTTCGGGGCAGACGGTGTACATCTGTGAGAACCCGGCCGTCGTCGCTGTTGCCGCCGACCGCCTTGGGTCCGAGTGCGCGCCGCTCGTCTGCACCAACGGTCAGCCGGGTGTCGCCACCATGCTGCTACTGCGGGCGCTCGGGGCGTCTGGCGCCCGGCTGGTCCACCACAGCGACTTCGACTGGGGCGGGATACGCATCGGCAACGTGCTGCACCGACGGCTGGCGGTCGAGCCATGGCAGTTCGACACTGAGGCATACATGCACGCGGCGGGCGCTGCAGCAGCGCGTCAGTCGCTTGTCGGCGCTCCCGTGCACGCGAGCTGGGATCCGCGCCTCAGCGAGACGATGCGCCGTGCTGGCACGCGAATCGAGGAGGAGCTCGTGCTCGACGGCCTGCTCGCCGACCTCACGGCCTGACGAGCCGACGAGGGGTGCGCAGCGTCACAGTGCTCGATGGGCGGGAGGCGTAAGGTCGGACATGGTCGGCTCCTCGGAATTGGGTTGACCTGGTCTTGGGGCGACAAAACGACTAGGAGGCATGAGATGAATCCCACTACAGGTTCCGATCGCGCAACTATCCCCGGCAGCGAGCGAAGCCCGCTCATCGGCGCCAAGCCAGTCGGGGAGATCAACCCGGACGAGCAGCTCACCGTGACAATGGTGCTCCGTCGCGCCAAGGAAACACCGGACCTGACCAGTCCCGCCTCGCGCGTGGAACGAGGGCAGTTCGCGAGCAGGTACGGCGCCGACCCGGGGGACCTCGAGAAGGCGGAGCGCTTCGCTGCCGGCAGCGGCCTGGAGGTGTCGCGGGCCGACCTCGCCGCTAGGACGGTCACGCTGACGGGCAGCGCGGCGGCGTTCTCGCAGGCGTTTGGGGTCGAGCTGAGGCAGTACGAGCGCGGTGGGGCTCGCTACCGTGGCCGCGAGGGGGCGATCACGGTGCCAAAGGCGCTCGATGGCGTCGTGGTCGCGGTGCTGGGCCTGGACGATCGCGCGCAGGCCAAGCCCCACATTCACCGTCGTCGCCGGTCGGGATCTAACGGGGTTGGGGCGAACACGAGTTACACGCCGGTGCAGGTCGGCGAGCTGTATGGCTTTGCTGGCGAGGCATCGGCTGCGGGCGAGTGCATCGGCCTGGTCGAGCTCGGCGGTGGCTATGAGGAGCGGGACCTCGAGCTGTTCTTCGGCGGTCTCGATGTGCCGGTCCCGGATGTGGTCGCGGTCGGCGTCGGAGGCGCCGGCAACGACTTCGCCGGCGGCGGGGGCGCCAACGGTGAGGTCGCGCTCGATATCCAGGTGGCGGGGGCGATGGCTCCGGGAGCGAAGCTCGCGGTGTACTTCGCCCCGAACACCGACCAGGGGTTCCTGGCGGCGATCAACGAAGCTATCCACGACACGGCCAACGAGCCGTCGGTGGTCTCGATCAGCTGGGGAGGCCCGGAGGAAAGCTGGACTCCACAGGCGATGGAAGCGATGGACGAAGCGTTTGCTGACGCCGCGGCGCTCGGCGTCAGCGTGTTCGTCGCCTCCGGTGACCAGGGCTCGGCCGATCGGCTGCAGTTCGTCGAAAACGAACCGGGCGAGCTGGTCCGTAACCCCGAATACGACGGCAAGGCTCACGTCAATTTCCCAGCGTCGGCCCCGCACGCGATCGCGTGCGGCGGGACGCGGCTGGAGGGGGAGGGTGCCGTGATCGACAGCGAGACGGTCTGGAACGATGGCAACGGTTGGGCAAGCGGCGGCGGTGTCAGCGCATTCTTCAAGCCGCCGGCGTGGCAGCAGGCAGCGCTCGCTGAGCTCAGTCCCGTGACAGCGCCCGGCAAAAAGCCCGGCCGTGGCGTCCCTGACGTCGCCGGCGATGCCGACGCCGATACCGGCTATCGGATGTACTGCGGCGGCAAAGCGGAAGTCGCCGGGGGCACGAGTGCGGTGGCGCCCCTGTGGGCGGGCATCACGGCACGGCTGAACAAGGAAAAACAGCGTCAGCTCGGCTTCCTCAACACGGCCCTGTACTCCTCGACAGGGCGGAGCTGCCTGCGCGATGTCACCGTTGGTACGAACGCGATAGCCGCCTCACACGGAGTCAAGGGCACACCCGGCTATGAGGCAAAGGTCGGCTGGGACTGCTGCACCGGTCTCGGCACCCCTAACGGGCCGGCACTGCGCGCCGCGCTCTGACAAGTCGGGTCCTGGGGTGGGGGCGCCTCGCCGCGGGGCGCCTCGCCGCGGGGCGCCTCTCCAACGCAGAGCAGGTCGTTGGTTGAGTCGGGCGAGGTTCGCGCGGCAGCGCGAAAGGGGATGTCACGAGCTGCTTTTAGTCGAGCAGCACGAGCGCTTGGCCGTGGAGTCTCGGCAGTCGTATGACCGGCCCCAGGAAGTCTCCGGTCGAGAGGTCGAACGCGATCGCGTGGTCCTCGCCGACGCAATAGAGGTGGCTGTCCGGTCCCAATCTCAACGGTCCAGAGGGCTCAATTCGGGATCTGTGACCAAGCGACGCGGCTGGGCGGGCGCGTCGGGATTGAACACCAGGATGGTGTTGTCGCCCTCGCCGGAAGGGCCGATGCCCGAGGCGAGATACAGGCTGCCGTCCCGCCCGAAACCGAACCCGCGTGGGAATGGGACGATGCCTTCCGGGAGGAGGGGTTCCGCGTGGCCGTCGAGCGTTGCGGGAATGCCCAAAATCGTCCGGCGGCGTCGCATCGTGAGGTAGAAGCGACCGTCTGGGCCGAACACGGCGCCGCCCGGGTCGAGGTCGGCCATCGGCCCTGAGTCGCGCACGACGCCTCCGCTGTGATCAAGGGCGAGCATCCGGTCCGCGCTGTTCAGGTAGATCAGCGCGCGGGAGGGATCGATGCACAGACCACGCGGATCGACGATCCGGGGGTCGTCGCTGAACGGGCCGACGAGCTCGCCTTCGGCGTTGAAGGCGAGCACCGCGTCATGGCCACCGCCGTTGGCGCTACCTGCGCTGGTGACGAGGAAGCGCACCAAGTCATGCTAACCCGGATAACCGGTGGGTTCAGCCCCGCCTTTCGCCAAAAGCAGGCCGACCACCCAGCCGAAACGCTGACCGCGACGAACAAGCAGGAACCAGGGACTCCCTGATGCGCCTCCGCGCGCTGACCTCCAAAGAGTGAGTGGCAGCAGTCGTCCGGCCTGGGCCGCCTGCTTCCGGCTCGGCTCAGGTCATCGAGGGGAACGATGCGGCGGAGATTTGCACGCTGACGCAGAGTCCGCCATCGGCCCGGGGGCTGAGGGTGAGGGTGCCGTCATGTGCGTGGACGATGCGCTTGACGATCGCAAGCCCGAGCCCGACGCCTGCATGGTCGGCGCGGACCCGTTCGTCTCCGCGAAGAAATGGCTCGGCCAGCGTCGAGACGATCTCGGGCATGACGAGCGCGCCGGTGTTCTCGACATTGAGCTCAACCACGTCAGGACGAGCAATCGTCGAGATCCAGACGGTGCCGCGGTCAGGCAGGTTGTGGACGATCGCATTGTGAACGAGGTTCGTCGTCAGCTGCAGTAGGAGCGCGCCCGAGCCGATGGCGGGGGTCGTCCCAGCGGAGGTCTCGATCGTCACGCCAAGCTGTTCTGCGAGGGGCAGGAGCGTTTCGGTCGCTTCTTCCACCATCAAGGACAGGTCGACATGCTCCCGGGTGAAGGAGCGCTGGTCGGCGCGACTGAGCAGGAGCAACGCCTCCGTGAGGTCGATCGCTCGAGTGTTGACGGTGCGAAGGCGCTCGACGAGCTCACGGTCGTCGTGGTGCGGATCGCTGCGCGCCACGTCGAGAAGTGTCTGCGTGACTGCCAGCGGGGTGCGCAGCTCGTGGGAGGCGTTGGCTGCGAATCTCTGCTGTTCGCCGACGTGCGCCTCGAGCCGCGTGAGCAGGCCGTCGATGGTGTCGGCGAGATCCTTCAGCTCGTCCCCGGGCCCTGACAGCGCGAGGCGCTCGTGCAGGTTGCGCTCGGAGATCTGCCGCGTGGCCGCCGTCATCGCCCGCAGCGGGCGCAGGATCCAGCCCGCGACCAGCCAGCCGAGCGCGATCGAGACCACGGTCATGATCGCCAGCGCGACCCCGGACCGGGCGAGGAGGTTGTGGAGATCTTCGGCGTGAGCTTGCAGGGCTCGGGCGTATTGTTGTTCGGCGCCATGACGCACGTAGCGGGCTACCTCCGGGTTCGCCAGCGCTTCCTTGAGGGCACGTGGGCCGGTCGCACCGTGTGCACTCCCGCCGGCGACGACGAGGTCGGGTCCGGAGGCTCTGCGGACGAGGAGATACGTGATTGCGAGCAGCACCGCCCCGGACACCAGAAACAGGCCGCTGTAGAGCAATGTCAGACGCAGGCGCACGGTCCGGGAGGGCAGCTGGAGCATCCTCATCCTGCGCGGGGTGAGCCTGGCGAGCGGGAGGCGGGGCATCGTCAGGTCTCGATGCGGTACCCGACACCGGCGACCGTGGCGATGATCTCCGGGTCGCCGAGGCGTTTGCGCAGTCCCGAGACGGTGATGCGCACGGCGTTGGTGAACGGGTCGGCATTCTCATCCCACGCTCGCTCCAGCAGCTCCTCGGCGCTGACGACGCCGCCTTCGGCGGCGACGAGAACTTCGAGCACGGCGAACTGCTTGCGCGTGAGAGCGATGTAGTGGCCCTCGCGGTAGACCTCGCGGCGGAACGGATCCACACGCAGGCCTGCGATCTCATGCACCGGTGGCCGGCTGTGGGCGCGCCTGCGGTCGAGCGCTCTGAGACGGAGCACGAGCTCTTGGAGCTCGAAGGGCTTGGTGAGGTAGTCGTCGGCGCCGAGCTCGAATCCGGAGGCCTTGTCGTCGAGACGGTCGGCGGCGGTGAGCATGAGGATCGGCATGCCGCTGCCACAGGCAACGATGCGTTCGGCGACTTCATCGCCAGAGGGCCCGGGGATGTCCCGGTCGAGGATGGCGATGTCGTAGGCGTTGACGTTCAGCAGTCCCAGGGCGCTCTCGCCGTCGGCTGCGATGTCGGCGGCGATCGCCTCCAGGCGCAGTCCATCGCGGATCGCTTCTGCCATGTAGGGCTCGTCCTCGACGATCAGCACACGCACGCTCCGATGCTAGGGCGCTCGCATATCGTCGGCGTATCGAAAACCACATACGTGAGGGCAACGCCACGCTGCCTTCAATCGAGGCGTGGCCTACGGCAACCCAGCGCGAACAGCAGCCCGCCCGCCCGGATCGAGCCAGCACGGCCCGCGCCGCCGCGTGTGGCTAGGTGCGGTACTCGCCGTGCTCCTCGCCCTCGCGGCGTTCCCGGCAGCTCGCCACGAGCCAGACACCACGTCATCTGCTCAACGACAAAGAACTTATGAAGGACGCATGCACGTGGGGGCGGACAGGTGGCCCCGGCAGGGGCAGGCGGCGCTGGTTCTGGACCGAGGGAGGCCTGCGGTGAGCCCGGACGAGCAGCCCGTCCCGATCGCCAGCGTGGCAAAGGTGATGACGGCCTACCTGGTCCTCGAGCACTATCCACTGAGCGGCATGCAGGATGGGATCACGATCACTGTCACCGCGGCCCAGGCGCAGGCCGAGGCCCGGGACGCCACCGAAGGCGGGTCGGTCGTGGCGGTGAGCGCCGGCGAGCAGCTGACCGAGCGCCAACTGCTCGAGGCGCTACTCATTGCCTCCGGCAACAACATCGCGGAAATGCTCGCCGCCCTGGTGGCGGGTAGCGAGACTCGCTTCGTCGCTGAGATGAACGCCGAAGCCCGCGCACTCGGGATGGGCCGCACCGTCTACACCGATCCCAGCGGGTTGGATCCGAGCACGGTGTCCACCGCCGCCGACCAGCTACGCGTCCTCCAGCATGCGATGCGCTTCGCGGTCTTCCGCGAAGTGGTCTCGACGGCCAGCGTGACGCTGCCGGTCGCGGGCAGCGTCAGGAACTTCAATCCCTTGATCGCTGAGGGCTACGGCGGCAAGACGGGGTCGGACTCCGCAGCCGGAGGATGCCTGGCCTTCTTCACCCAGGTGACGGTCCGCGAGCGCCAGCTAACCGCAGTCGGTGTCGTCCTGGGGCAGGGGCAGGGCAGCGACACGTCGGCGATCCTCGCTGCCGCCGGCGAAGCCGCCGAGCTGCTGGTCGAGTCTGTTGCCTCCGAGACCCACGTGGGCGAAGCCCGATGATCAGTCGCCTTTGTACCCGGCCGGCGGCCCCTCTTGTGGACCGAGGGCTGGCTCGAACGCGACCACGTAGGCCGCGAAGTGTCCTCGCCACGCGTCTGGGCCCGGATCGAGCCCGACCAGGCGATCGAGACACACCTCCCAGCCTGCAGCGTTGCGGGCGGCTATGCCTGCCGGCAGCTCATCGACGAGGACCAAGTCGGTCCCGCCGTCCGCCGGGGATAGCTCGAACCGCAGGATCTCTTCCCCCCAGCTGAAGACGAGGGTATGCGGCTCGTCCACGGTGAGCACCTCGCCGGTGAGCGTTACGTCGATGATCTCGGGCGGGAAGCGAAAGGTGATGGCCGCGCCGGCCTCCCACCCGCCACTCGCGACCAGCACGTCACATGGGAACCACGACCGGAGCTGCTCGCGATCGGTGATGGCTCGCCACACGATGGAAGGTGGGTCGGGAAGATGGCGCTCGAGGCGCACTGCCGGCCGTGCTCCATCAGCGAGGAGCGTTCCGTCGTTCATGTTTGCCTCCGGTGCTCGATGTGATCTTCCAGTCGATCCAGATGCGTCGCCCATAGCCGGCGATAGGTTGCCAGCCAGTCATCCCTATGCCTGGCCAGGTCGAGTGGCCCACTCCGGCTGCGTGACTGGGCGGTATCGTCGGTGCCCAGTTTCAGCGTCGCAAGGGAGTCAGGAGGCTCGAGGTGGCCGATGACGATCGAAGTGAGCCGGTTGCGGTCGCCGCCGGCGGGGATGCGGGCTCGGGCTCGGCTGCCGTTCTCGTCAGCCGTCGTGAGTCGTTCAATGCGGCCCACCAGCTGTGTGATCCGCTCCTCTCCGCCGCGGAGAACGAGCGCCTGTTTGGTAAGTGCGCGAATCTGCACGGCCACAACTATGTCCTCGAGGTCGTGGTCGGCGGCGAGATCGATCGGGCGACGGGCTACGTTTTGGACCTGAAGCTCCTGTCGGACATCATCTGTCGGGTGATCATCGGCGATGTCGATCACCGCAACCTCAATACGGACGTCGAGTGGCTGGCGGGGGTCATCCCGACCGCGGAGAACCTCGCCGCCGCGTTCTGGGAGAGGCTGCGTCCAGAGCTCCCGGAGGGATCGCTGCGGTCGGTCCGCCTGTGGGAGACCGACAAGAACTGGGCGGAAGTCCGTGATCAGGGCTGAGACGCGTCAGCGGCGGGGCGGCGAGTTGCGGACGCGCTACGCCGCCGCGGATCTTCCTGTGCTCACGCCGGAGGAGGCGAGACGGTTCCTTTCCGACGGGGCCGGCGACCCGCAGACGGACATCACGCTGGCCTGGGAGCTGCTGTACCGGCTCGAGCCGGATCTGTATGACCGGCTGATCAGCGCCGAGTGGCTGCATCCGGGCGTGATTGGCTGGCTGCCGCAAGACGTCGAGCGGATCGTCGAGGTGGCTGCGGGCACGGGGCGCTTGACGCTGGATCTGATCGGTCGCGGCCGCGAGCTCGTGGCGATCGAGCCAGCCGCGCCTTTGCGTGAGATCCTGAAGCGCAAGCTCGGGCTACCCGGCGCCAATGACCTGGCCAGCGTCAACCATGGCTTCTTCGATCAGCTCCCCGTGACCGACGAATGTGCCGACATGGTGGTCGCCTGCTCGGCGCTCACGCCGGCACCGGGGCACGGCGGCGAGGCCGGCCTGGCCGAGATGGAGCGGGCCTGCAGGTGTGGCGGCCGCGTCGTGATCGTCTGGCCAAACGACGTCCGCTGGCTCGCGGAGCATGGCTACGAGTACGTGCGGTTTGAGGGAGAGATGTTCCTCGAGTTCGCCAGCCACGAGGACGCCGTCGAGCTCACCGAGATCTTCTACCCAGCCGTCGCGGCGGAGGTCCGTCGCGCCGGTACGCGACGGATTTCCTACGACGTCCTGGGGATCAATCCCCCGCGCGACCTCGCCTTCAAGGTGATCGAGCGATGAAGGTCGCGATCCTCGCCCCGCTCGTCAGCGCCATCCGCGAGCCACAACGCGGCGGATCGCAGGCGTTCGTGGCCGATCTTGCGCGAGGCCTTCTCGACAGAGGCCACGACGTTCACCTGTACGCCGCTTCGGGCTCAGAGGTACGCGGCGTTGACGTGATCGACACGGGGGTCGACCCCCAGGCCCTCGAGCCGACCCTGTATCGAGCCTCTCGCACCGACCCGCCCGCTGGCGAGTCTGGCGCGGCAGAGCGCGCCTTCGCCGGCGTCTACCGCGCGGTGCGCCGCGGCGCCTACGACGTCGTGCACAACCACGCTTTCGATGCGCCCGCGGTCACGCTCGCGACTGAGCTGCGCGCGCCGGTGGTGCACACGCTTCATCTACCGCCCGACGCGACGCTGGCGGGGGCGCTGCGTCAGGCGGCCCGGCGCGGCCCGCGCCCCACCGTCGCAGCCGTGTCCGCGTGCCACGCAGACGCTTGGCGCCGGGTCGTTCGCGTCGATGCGATCCTGCCGCCGTACGTACCGACGCGTTCGATCGGCTGGTCGCCGGCGGCCGGGGAGACGGCGATCTTCGCTGGCAGGCTGAGCCCGGAGAAGGGAGCCGCCGAGGCCATCCGCATCGCGCTTGCGGCGCGCATCGGCATCGATGTCTACGGCGACAGCTACGACGCGGATTACGCGCGCGAGCAGATCGACCCGCGACGCGACGATTCCGGCGTTCGCGTTCACGCGGGCGTTCCGCGGAGGGCTCTGTGGGAAGCGATGGCCGCCGCGGCCGTCGTGCTCTGTCCGGCCAGGTGGGACGAGCCCTTCGGGATGGTCGCCGCCGAGGCACAGGCGTGCGGCACGCCGGTGGTGGCGTTCAGACGCGGTGCGCTGGGCGAGGTGATCGTCGACGGCGAGACAGGCTGGCTGGTCGCGCCGGACGACACCGATGCGGCAGCCGACGCCGTCACGCGGGCAGCCGCGCTGTCGCGCGCGAAATGCCGCGAGCACGCCGAACGTAACCTCGATCTCGAGCTGAGCCTCGACGCGCACGAGCAGCTCTACACGCAGGTCGTGGGCGCGGGCACCGGGGTGCCGATCGGTGCCTGAGCCGACCCACTGGCTGTCTGGGAGGGTCGCGGTCGTGACCGGTGCCAGCCGCGGGATCGGAGCCGCCACTGCCGAAGCGATCGCGGCCGCGGGCGCGCACGTCGTCCTGGCCGCCCGCGACCAGGAGGCGCTCAACGCGGTCGCGCGAAGCGTGCGAGACGCAGGCGGAGAGGCGACGGTCGTTGCGAGCGACATCAGCAACCCCGAGCACGTCGAGCGGCTCTTCGCCGCCGCCCAGATGGTCGGTCCGCCTGTAGCGCTCGTGTGCGCGGCCGGCGTGCTGACACCCGCGCCGTTTCTCGAGACCACACCGGAGATCTGGAAGCAGACGCTCGCGGTCAACCTGACCGGCTCGTTCCTGTGCTGCCGCGCGGCGTACATCGCGATGCAGGCCGCAGGCGAAGGCCGGATCGTCAACATCGCGTCGCTGTCGGGCGTGTACGCGACCGAGAAGTTCCCAGGGCTCGCCGCATACAACGTGTCCAAGTACGGGGTCGTCGGTCTGACCGAGGCGATCGCTGTCGAGGGCAGGGCGCACGGCATAAGCGCGATCTGCATCAGTCCGGGGGCCGTTGACACGGAGATGCTCCGCCGCGCCAATCCCGACCTTCGCCCTGGTCTCACGCCTGGTGACGTCGCCGAGCTGATCGTCGCTGTGCTCGACGGGCGCATGGCGCCCGCCAGCGGCGCGAACATCCCCCTGTTCTCAAATGCATAGCGGCGCGGGGAGCGATCGGCGGTGCAGGCGATGTCCGTGACAGACGAGGGGCCGCCGATCGTGATCGTGGGCGCCGGCCTCGCCGGAGGAAACGCGGCGGTGACGCTGCGCGAAGAGGGCTTTCGCGGCCGCGTGGTGCTGGTCGGCCGCGAGCCCGGGATCCCCTTCGGGCGTCCGCCGCTGTCAAAGACGTATCTGCGCTCTGAGGAAGACCTCTCCGCGTGGGATGTCAAGCCGGCGCGCTGGTATCAGGAGCACGCCGTGGAGCGCCCTGGCGAGGCGAGCGTCACCGCGGTGGACCCCGCAGGCCGTACGGTGACGCTCGATTCTGGAGAGCGGCTCGCGTACCAGAAGCTGCTGATCGCGACCGGCGGGCGCAACCGGCGGCTCGCTGTCCCGGGCGCTGCGCTGGCCGGGATCCACCAGCTGCGCACGCTCGCCGAGTGCGACGCGATCAAGCGGGAGGCGGTCGCTGATCGGCGTGCGGTGATCGCGGGCATGAGCTTCATCGGCTGCGAGGTCGCAGCGTCGCTGACCCAGCTTGGCGTTCGCGTCACCGCGGTGTTTCCCGAGACGGCGCCGCTGGAAAGAATCCTCGGCCGGGAGGTGGGCGCGGCAATCGCGGCCATCCATCGAGCAAATGGCGTTGAGCTGTACGCCGTGGATCGGATCGTCGCGTTTGAGGGGGTCGAGCGGGTGCGGGCGGCCGTGACCGCCGGCGGCAAGCGCATCGCGTGCGACTTCGCGGTCGCCGCCATCGGGATCGAGCCCGAGCTGCCGACGTTCGCGGGACCGGCGCTCGCGCTCTCAAATGGAGTGCTCGTCGACGAGCTGTGCCGCGCCAGCGCGCCAGACGTCTACGCCGCCGGGGATGTCGCGAATCAGCTGCACCCCGTCTTCGGGCGCGTCCGCGTCGAGCACTACAACAACGCCGAGAAGCAGGGGCGCGCGGCGGCCTCCTCGATGCTCGGCTCCAGCGATCCATACGCCTACATCCACAGCTTCTGGTCTGACCAGTACGAGCACAAGCTCGAGTACGTGGGTCATGCCGCGAGGTGGGACGACTTCGTCGTGCGCGGCAGCTTGCGGGAACGCAAGCTCGTCGGCTTCTACCTGCAAGGCGGCCTGTTGCAGGCCGCCGTCGGCCTCGATCGTGGCGGCGACCCCGAGCTCGACGTCCACTCCGAGATGGCAGCGTGCGCACGCCTCGTGGCGCAGCGAGCTCGACCGGCTCCCCAACAGCTGGCAGACGAGCACGTGGACCTCTGGTCGTTGGCGACTTGAGGCTGCGCTCCTTTGCCGTCACCGGCGGCACGTCGGACCCGCGGGATCACTCCTGAGGCGGGTCGGCTCGCGCCGCGTGGAAGCGGTAGGCCCGGCGCGCGACGTATCCGACGAGCAGCACGCCAGCGGCGATCGCCAGGTACGTCCCGTAACGCGTTGCGGCGGCGTAGACAGAGTCGATGTGGCTGCCCGAGACGTAGCCGATGGTCGCCCAGGTCGCCACCCACAGCGCGGCGCCGATCGCGTTGAAGACGACGAACTTCGCCCAGTGCATGCCGCTGATGCCGGCGATGATGCCGTTGGCCTGGCGCAAGCCCTCGATGAAGCGCGCGACGATGATGATCTTGCCGCCGTGGCGTTCGAAGAACTGTGTCGCATTGTCGAGAGCCCGCGGCGTGATCAGCACGTAGCGCCCATAGCGGTCGAGCAGCGGGCGACCGCCGAAGTGGCCGACGGCGAAGCCGATGTTGTCGCCTGCGATCGCGCCGAGAAAGGCGAGCAGCGCTACGAGCACGATGTTCAACCGTCCCGTGCCCGCGTAGACGGCACCGAGGATGAGCACGGTCTCACCGGGAAGCGGGACGCCAAAGTCCTCAATCATCACGAGGCCGAGAATCGCGAGGTACCCGTAGTGGTTGAGTGTCGGTTCGAGGTCTCGAAGTACCCCCGGTAGATGTTGGGCGGCAGCCGCGGCCGTCGTCGAGCCCGCACTCGACCACGCCGATCCGAGGGCGGCGAAAATGCCGTGATCGCCGATCACGGCCGCCCCATGGTCTCTAGGCGCGTATTCCGATCATCAGTCCCAGCCACGCACCATCCATCATCGCTGCTCATGGTGACCTCCGGTGGACTTGGCGGGCCACGCGGGTGCTCGCGGTAGTAAGGGAACATACCTACCAGCGCCGCGATGCGGGAGCGGATTGACATCTCGAGACGCCGCGGTTAGGTTGAATCGAATCGCATTTCAATCTTGAGGAGGAGAGATGCAATCGAAGCGGCTCCTGCCGGCTCGGACCTTGGCGATCGCCCCGCTGGCAGCAGTGGCGGCTCTGGCGCTGTTCGCGAGCACCGCGATGGCGAAAAAGGTGATGATCGTCACGCAGGGGGAATTTCCCCCCGTGCATTCCAACAAGGTTCTCTATTTCCACACCATCCAGGCAGCAGTGGATGCCACCGCCCATGGTGACTACGTGCTCGTCGAACCCGGGGTCTACGACGAAGCGGTGAAGGTGCAGAAACCTCACTCGCACATCTGGATTCGCGGCATGAACCGCAACACCGTGATCCTCGATGGCCAGCACAAAGGCGGCAACGGCATCGAAATCTACAAGGACAACGATGTGTGGGTGGAAAACCTCACGGTACGCAACTTCGAACTCACCGAAAGCTGTGGAGATGAAGAATGCGGCAACGAGATCTGGTGGAACGGCGGTTCGGGGTCGGGCAAGATCGGTGCCCACGGCTGGTTCGGTCGCTATCTCACCGCCTACGACACCGGCATGAACGGCGGCTACGGGATCTTCACCAACGACGAGACCGAAGGCTCGTGGGAAGACATCTACTCCTCGGGCATGGACGACTCGGGCATATACCTCGGTGCCTGCCGCGAATGCAAGGCTCGTATCAGCAAAGCCGTGATGGAAGATGACGCGGTGGGCTACTCGGGGTCGAACTCCGGCGGCAACCTGATCATCGAAAACTCGGTGTTCCGCGGCAACCGCGCCGGCATCGTGCCGAACTCGGAAAACCCGGGCGACCCGCCGCCGCCCTCAAACGGCGCCTGCGACCCCGTCAAGCCCTACAAAGCCGGCCACAGGAAGCTGCCGACGTTCGAAAGCACTGACATCCAGCACTGCACGATCTACCGCGACAACCTCGTGGAAGACAACAACAACCTCACCGCCCCGACCAACTCATCGACGGCGATTGCGCCGTGGGGCGTGGGCGTGGAGTTCCCCGGCGTCTACGGGGACGCGGTCGAAGGGAACACCATCAAGGGCAACGCCAACGACGGGTTCCTCGGGTTCGAGTACCCGAACCCCTACCCGCCGGAAGAAGACACGATCCTGTTCGGGTTCTCCGGCGTCAAGGTCGCTGACAACACGTTCGAAGAAAACGGCGGCTCCGGTGGCCCGTACGCGCGGGACATCATGTTCCAGGGCGGCGTCTTCACCTCCTCGCTCAACGACTGCGCGATCGGGAACACCACCCCCGACGGCACGCAGCCGGCGGACCTCGAAGGCGAATGGAGCTGTGACAACGCCACGACGCCCAGCCCCAACGGCGGAGAAGGCGCGCTGGGATGGGTGGAACAGCTCTCCTACGAATCCTCGCAGGTGCCGGGCGAACCGCAGCCGGCGCCGGGAGCGCAGGAAACGATGCCCAACCCGTGCGAAGGGGTTCCCACGAACCCGCTCTGCGAATAGGCAAGCGGGATGTGACGTCTCCGTCGCCCGCCGGGCGGCGGAGGGGTCCCCCGCCGCCCACGCGGCGTCTGAACCATGGATCGCGAGCACATCAATATCGATGACTGGCAAACGCCGGGGCTGACGAGGCGCAGCCTGCTGCAGCGCGCCGCCGGGCTCGGCCTGGCCGCCTCCACGCTCGGTGCGCTCGAGCTGCTCGCGGCGCTGCCCGAGGAAGCGCTGGCGGCCGGCGGCTCGGGGCTGCCGGAAATCCAGTTTCAGATCGAAAAGCGCCTACCCAAGCCGACCAAGGCCGAAGGCGTGCGTGTCCGTTTCGGCCCCGTCTACACGCTGTTCGTCACGATCGCGCTCGCGCGCACGCCGGGCGTCGCCGATCAGGCCACGCTGGCGCAGGCGCTCGCGCGGGTGGAGCAGGCCTACCCGTTCAGCCCGAGCGGCGTGTTCATGACGGTGGCGTACGGCATCCCCTACTTCGAAGCGCTCCCCGGCGGCTTCTCCGGGTCGCTCGTCAGCGCGCACATGCCCCGCCTCGTCGCCGAACCGGAACGCCCGGCGTTCGAAGAGGCGGTGCCCGCGCCCACCGACGTCAGCCTCGAGAACCCCTCGATCACGAAGCAACGCTTCAACATCCCGGTGCAGATCGAGAGCAACGACATGCTGCTGACGCTACGCAGCGACTCGAGCGAGATCCTCGACGACGTCCTCAGCTGGCTGACCGAAGCCGACACCACCCTCGCAGGCGTTGACGCGGGCGGCTCGGGGCTGGGCGAGCTGCTGCAGGTGACCTCGCGCCGGCTGATGTTCGTCGAACAGGGGCTCCCGCGGGCGATCGCTCAGACGGAAGCGCTTCCCTACGCGGAAATGGTGAATCCGGCGTCGCCGATGTGGATGGGGTTCGTCTCCCAGCAGCTGAACAGCAGCGGCCCCCCAGCGATCGTGACGTTTCTCGGCGACGCCTCGGCGAAGCTCACCACGGCTCGCAAGAAGGACTACTTCGACCACGGCTCGATCCAGCACCTCTCGCACGTGATTCAGGACCTCGAGCAGTTCTACGAACGCCCCGGCGAAACCTACGAACGGCGCGAGGCGGAGATGTTCAGCGCCGACCCGCTCCCCCGCGCCGCCAACCAGAACCCCTACAGCGACGGCGGCGGCCCGGCGTTTATCGAAAACCTGTTCGCCGGCACCCAGCAGGCCGAACGCGAAGCCGAAGGCGCTCACAACTTCGACGGTCGGCGCTCGATCGCGCACACCACCGCGCTGCAGCGCACGAGCCGCGCCCAGGACCGTACCCCGATGCACATTCGCGCCGACGGCCCTGGCTACGACGCGCTCGACGTCCCCGACGGCTCCTCCCAGCCGAAGCTCCACTTCAGCATCTTCGTGCCGACGGCGCAGTTCTTCGCCACCATGCGCCGCAGCCAGGCCTCGCTCGACCTCGCCGAGAAGTACTCGGTGCCGCAGAGCAACCTCGGGCTCGAGCGCTTCCTCACCGCCACGCGACGCCAGAACTTCCTCGTGCCGCCGCGCCGCCACCGCTCCTTCCCCCTGGTGGAGCTCGGCTGACGCGCCACGGCGCTCGCCGGTTTGCGTTCTCCCCTTGGCGGGTAGAAACAGCACGCCCGTGGCGCCTGCGGGGACGCCCGCGGACTCGGTCTGTAACGACAAAAAGCAGAGGGACGGACGATGCTCAGGAGCGGAATTGGATTGTTGTGCGCGGATCTCGCCGGGCGTCGGCGGAATTGGTGTGTCGGCTTGCTTGCACTGCTTTTGCTGGTCGCCTGGGCGACGTTCGCCGCGCCCGGCGCGCGAGCCGCGCTCCCGCCGGAACAGGATCCTTTCTACAAATACGAAGGCAAGGCGTCGCTGAAGCACATCGCGCCCGGCACCGTGCTGAAGACGCGAACCGTCTCCGTGCACGTCGAGGGCATCGAACTGCCGCTCAGCGCTGTACAGCTCCTGTACCGCTCGACCAGCGAGCTCGGCAAGCCGACCGTCAACGTGACCTCGGTGCTCCTGCCGCCGGTGAAAGCGCTCACGCCAAGCGTGCTGTCCTACCAGTCTTTCTACGACAGCCTCAGCAGCGAAGACGACCCGTCATACGCGGTCTCAGGTGGAGACCCGACCGGAGGTGAAATACCGCAGGTCGAGTCGGTCCTGATCTCGCCTGCACTGCTCGCGGGTGAGACCGTCGTGATCCCCGACACGGAGGGCGAGGAAGCGGACTTCTCCGCCGGCCCCGTGTACGGCTACAACACGCTCGACTCGCTGCGGGCGGCGCTCAGCTCCCCAGCCACGGGCCTCGCGAGCACCACCAAGATCGGGCTGGCCGGATACTCCGGCGGCGCGATCGCCACGGAGTGGGCCGCGCAGCTCGCGCCCACCTATGCCCCGCAAATCAACTCGAACATCGTCGGGGCGGCCATGGGCGGTGTGCTCGTGGACCCCGCGCACAATCTGAAGTACGTCGAAGGCAGCAGCAGCTGGGCGTCGATCATTCCGATGTCGCTCGACGGTCTCAGCCGGGCGTTCCATCTCAACCTGACGCCGTACCTGAGCGAATACGGACAGGAACTCCTCAAGGAGGACGAACGCGCGTCCATCACTGACGAGAAGTCCGTCCCCGGGCTGACCTGGGCTGAACTCGCCAAGCCTCAGTACCCGACGCCCGAATCGATCCCCGTGTTCGTCAAGACGGCAAACAAGCTGATCGTGGGCCGTGAAGCGACACCGACCGTGCCGCTGCTGATCGGGCAGGGCAACGGCGGCGAAGAACTGGAAGGAACCCCCGGCAACAAGCCCGGCATCGGGCCGGGCGACGGTGTCATGATCGCCGGCGACGTACGCAGCCTCGCCCGTGAGTACTGCGAACGCGGTTTGGCAGTGCAATACCGCGAATACCAGCACCTCGGGCACATCGAGGGTGCAGGGCCTTGGCTCACCGAAACCGCGGCCTGGCTGACCGGGCGCTTCGCGGGTCTCCCGGCGCCACAGGACTGCTCGGAAATCGCGGCCGGCAACTCCCTGGAACCGATCAAAAAGGCGAAGAAATAGCTGGACGGCGGTCGCTGGCGGCTGCGGGTCCTCGTACGGCCGGGCGTGTCACTCGCAAGCCTGTTCGCCGTCCCAGTCCTGGCGATCGAAGGCGGCGGCGCCCAGCACGCCCCGAAGCGGAGCCGCGCCTTCGTGGCGCTGACTGCGCTTAGCGGCGTCGTCCGCCAGATCTTCGCCGCTCTCGCCGTCGCTGTTGCCTGCCGCGGCTAGCGGCCTAAGGTCCTGCAGGCAGTGGCATCGAGGTGCGATAGTCCGCCGGACGCAGGATCGTGCTCAATCACAACAACGGGCCCGCGGATCGAAGCCCAGGTTCACCACCACGACCCCAGGAGGAGCAGATGTCCGCTACCGATGTTGCACAAGAGGCGGCCAGCGATAGCACCGCTATCCGACCGTTTGAGCGTAGTTTTCCCACCGATGACCTCACCGAGCTGCGCAGGCGCGTAGCCGCAACACGGTGGCCCGAGCGGGAGACGGTCGGGGATGATTCGCAGGGCGTGCCGCTCGCGACGATCCAGGAGCTCGCCCGCCACTGGCAGAGCGACTACGACTGGTCAAAGTGCCAGGACCGGCTGAACGCGCTCCCGCAGTTCATCACCGAGATCGATGGGCTCGACATTCATTTCATTCATGTTCGCTCGCAGCACGAGGACGCGTTGCCGCTGATCGTCACGCACGGCTGGCCCGGGTCGATCATCGAGCAGCTGAAGATCATCGAGCCGCTCACCGACCCCACAGCACACGGCGGGAGCGCGTCAGACGCGTTTCACGTGGTGATTCCGTCGCTGCCGGGTTATGGGTTCTCCGGCAAGCCGACTTCCCCCGGCTGGGGCCCGCCACGGGCCGCGGGCGCCTGGGTCGAGCTGATGAAGCGCTTGGGATACACGCGTTTTGTGGCGCAGGGCGGCGACTGGGGCGCGGCGGTCACACAGGCGATGGGTGAACAGGCAGCTCCCGAGCTGCTCGGCATTCACTCCAACATGCCTGGGACGGCTCCGCCGGAGCTTGCCGGTTTCCTGACCGGGGAGGCGCCGCCGCCTGGTCTCTCGTCTGAGGAAGGCCGCGCGTACCAGCAGCTGAGCGACTTCTACGCCAAGCACGTCGCCTACGCACTGATCATGACGACGCGCCCGCAAACGCTGTACGGCCTTGCAGACTCGCCAGTCGACCTGGCGGCGTTCATCCTCGACCATGGCGACGGTAAAGGCCAGCCCGGGCTCGTGGAACAGGTCATTCAGGGCAACCCACCCGGCGCCGTGACGATCGACGACCTCCTCGACAACATCACGCTCTACTGGTTGACGAACACGGGCGTGTCCTCAGGTCGTCTGTATTGGGAGAACAAGGCCGGCTTCTTCGAAGCCAAGAACATCTCGATCCCGTACGCCATCAGCGTCTTTCGCGACGAGCTGTATCAAGCGCCTCGGAGTTGGGCGGAACGGGCATACCCCAACAACCTGATCTATTTCAACGAGCTCGATAAGGGCGGACACTTCGCGGCGTGGGAACAGCCGCAGCTCTTCTCCGAAGAGATGCGCGCTGCCTTCAGAACACTGCGTTAGAGGACTGAATGTCTGCGACCCGTGGGATCTCGATCGAGGGCGGCTTCCCCTCCCTCGCCGGTGCGACTGGGTGGCTGAACTCGCAGCCGCTGACGCCCACGGGGCTCAGGGGAAAGGTGGTCCTCGTCGATTTCTGGACGTATACCTGCATCAACTGGCTGCGCACGGAGCCGTACGTCCGTGCGTGGTCGCAGGCGTATCGCGACGACGGACTGGTCGTCCTTGGAGTACACACGCCGGAGTTCTCCTTCGAGCACGAGATCGATCGCGTGCGGCGCGCCACGGAGGAGCGAGAGATCGAATACCCGGTAGCGCTCGACAACGACTACGCAGTATGGAGCGCCTTCGACAATCACTACTGGCCGGCGCTGTACATCCTCGACCGGGAGGGGACGATTCGCGACCACCACTTCGGTGAGGGGCGCTACGAGCAATCAGAGCGCGTCATCCAGCGGCTGCTCGGCGTCGAGCGCGAGCCAGTCTCTGTCGAGGCACGCGGCGTCGAAGCGGAGGCCGACTGGGAGCACCTGGCTTCGCCCGAGACCTACCTCGGCTCCGCGCGCGCCGAGCACTTCGCCTCGCCGGACGCCGGCGCGATCGACCAGCGCCGCGCCTACGAGCTCCCAGAGCGCCTGAGCCTCAACCACTGGGCGCTCGCCGGCGAATGGACGATCGGACGCGAGAAGGTCGTGCTCGACCAGGCCGGCGGCAGCATCGCCTACCGGTTCCACGCGCGCGACGCGCATCTTGTGCTGTCGACGGGAACGCGAGAGCCGATCCCCTTCCAGGTGCGACTCGACGGCGAGGCGCCGGGCGCGTCGCACGGCGTCGACATCGACTCGGACGGGAACGGCGCGGTAGAGGAGGGCCGCCTCTACCAGCTCCTCCGCGAGCGCGACACGGTCCGCGAGCGGACCCTCGAGATCGTGTTCGCTGAGCCGGGTGTCGAGGCCTACGTGTTCACGTTCGGCTAAGGCGACTTCACCACCCGCACCTCGGCCGACGTCTCCTTGCGCAGGCTCCTCGCAAAAGGATTGCCGCTCGGGGTGAGCCGACGGTGGGGAAGCAGGACAAGCCCAAAGTGGTGCTCGGCCACCCACGATGCGAGTGGCGGCTGGGGGCACCCGACCAGCACGTTGAACGTTGTGCGGCTGGCAACCGAGCCGAGGATATCCCGGGCCTCTCGCAGCTCGAGCTCCGCTTCCTCTTTCATCGCGACGTTGTAAGGGCCCGTTCCGCCGGCACGACCCCAGAGCGGAGACCGGGCCTGCGGCGCGAGCGTCACGACCGACAACTCGCGCCCCGCGTTGGCCAGTTCGGCGCCCTCGCGCAGAACCGCGGCGCCGGCGTCGCTGCGCTCGAATACGACCGCGACGCGCCCCGGCCCACCGGAGGTCGAACCGCCGCGAACGGAGTCTTCCACCACGGCGTCTCCAAGCCCAGCCATACCGGGCAACGTTAGCGCCGCGGCGAGGGTTCTGACGGTCTCACGACCGGCTGGCAGGTCACTCGATCCGGAGGATGTGCGTGGCCGGCGTTGGTGGTGGTTGAAGCTGTCGCTCGAGCTGGGGATGGTCGCGAACCAGCAGGGCATCGCGAACGCCGTGAAGGCGGCCAGCAATCCGGCCTCCTCGACCTACGGCCAGTATCTGTCGCTGTCGTCGCTGCAGAAGAAATATGGCGCCTCGTCCTCGGTACGCAACGCTGTCGTCGGTGCGTTCAAACCCTACGGCGTCAGCGCGAGCGTCGACGTCACGCACCTGCGCGTGAGCGCGACGATCAGCATCAAGAACGCGCAGAAGCTGTTCGGCACGAAGTGGGACCTGTACGCGACCGGCCAGTCCAACGAAGACGTCGCGCTGCCGGTCAACACGCCGAAGCTGGGTTCGGGTCTCGCCGGCAACGTCAATGTGATCTCGGGGCTCGGGCTCTACGTCGCCCAAAAGGCGTCGGTGAGCTCGGTGTCCGGCGCCCAGGGCCTGACGGCTGCGTCCGGGGGTGGCACGCCCACGCGTACCGGGACGGTCGAACCGGGCTGCGCGAGCAAGTCATACCCGGCCGCCGTTTCCTCGACCGCTGGCCTGTTCCCGAACCAGATCGTCAGTGCTTACGGGATTGCGCAGCTCCACGCCGGTGGCTTGGCGGGCCAGGGCGTTCGCCTCGCCATCCTGGGGCGAAGCGCCGACGCCGGTGAACGATGTCACCGCGTACCGCAACTGCTTCGGTCTCCCCGGCACGGCGCTTGAGATCCACGGCGGCTCCAACGTCGCGCCGATCCTGGAGAGCTCGCTCGACGCGATGACGGTCGCGATGGTCGCGCCGCAGCTCGCGGGCCTCGAACTGTGGGTGAAGGGGCTCGGGCATGCCGATCCTCAGGGCGCCCTCGAACTGCTGGCCGATCCGCTGCAGGCAACGAAGAACGGGACGCCGCTCCCGAACGTGATCTCGATCTCCTACGGCGTGTGCGAGGCGACCGTCGCGCCCTACACCGCCGCGCGCGCGCTGTTCAACCGCCAGGCAGCCGCGACGGCCGCGCTCGGGATCACGATCGTCGTCGCGGCAGGCGACAGCGGCTCCTCGTCGTGCGCCCACGGCGTGTCGGCCTCGCAGCTGACCGGCTTCGACGAACAGAAGTCCGCGTCCTGGCCGGCGACGTCGCCGTGGGTGCTCGCTGTCGGCGGCACGAACCTGACGCTCACGCCCGCGAACGCGATCGAGTCCTCAGGCGTGTGGAACGACACCGAGTACCCGGCGCCATACCAGCAGGCCGCGGCGGGCGGGGGCGGCGCGAGCACATTGGAAAAGCGCCCGTGGTGGCAGCCGGCGATCCCCTCGCAGAGCACCTACAGGATGGTTCCCGACGTCGCCGCCTTCGCGGACCCGAGCCCCGGCTACGCGATCATCTGCTCGCACGAAGTGCAGGGCTGCGGTCCTTCGCCGGGTCAGTCGATCGCGTTCGTCGGCGGCACCAGCGCCGCGACGCCGCTCGTCGCGGGAATGATCGCGCTGTGGGATCAGCAGGCCAAACAGTCCGGCCTGCCCAACCCCGGGTTCGTCCCACCGCTGCTGTACTCAATCGCCCAGCACGACCCGGGCGCGTTCCTGGACATCACCACCGGGGCTAATGCGGTCTTTGGCGGCGTGTCGTGCTGCACGGCGACACCCGGCTACGACATGGCGTCGGGGCTCGGCTCGCCGCTGGCCAACCAGATCATCCAGCAGCTGCATCACTGAAGCCCGCCGTCACTCGAGCGGCCCGCGCACCGAGGTAATCCGCTGCGTGTTGAACCCGAGCCAGTGCATGCGGCCGATATATCGCGCGTGCTCGATCTTCAGGCAGCGGTCCACGATGACGTCCAGGCCGCCTTCCTCGGCAAGCTGCGCGCCCTCCTCGTTGATCACACCGAATTGGCACCAGAGGGAGCCGGCGTCGATTGCCACGGCCTCCCGCGCGATCTCCGGCAGCGCATCGGGAGCGCGGAACACGTTGACGACGTCCACAGGCTCAGGCACATCGGCCAGGCTCGGGTAGCTCACCTCTCCAAGGATCTCGGTCTCGCGCGGATTGACGGGGATCACGCGATAGCCGTGGCGCTTGAGGTAGAAGCCGACGAAGTTGCTCGGGCGCAGCGGGTTCGTGGACAGGCCGACGATCGCGACCGTGCGCGCGCTGTGGAGCACATGCTGGATCGTCAGCGGGTCCTGGTATCGGTCGAGATCGAGATCGGTCATCTCGACGCTGGCGAGGCCCCGGTCGAGGTCCCAGATCAGATCATCCACGGACTCGGTTCCCACCGACAGCCTGATCGTTCCGGGTCGGACGCCCGCCGCGTCAAGCTCCGCGTCGCTCAGCTGGCGGTGTGTCGTGCTGGCGGGGTGGATGATCAGGCTCTTCGCGTCGCCGACGTTGGCGAGATGCGACCACAGCGTCACGGTGCGGATCAGGTCCTGGCCGCCGGTTCGCCCGCCGGCGCAGTCGAACGAGAACACCGCGCCCGCGCCGCGCGGTAGGTACTTCGCCACGAGCGACTCGTATGCCACTGCTCGCAAGGCCGGGGTAGGTCACGTTCGAGGCCAGCTCGTGGGACTCGAGGAACGCCGCGACCGCGCCGGCGTTCGCGACGTGGCGCTCCATCCGCAGCGACAGCGTCTCGAGGCCCTGCAGGAACAGGAACGCATTGAACGGCGAGAGCGTCGCGCCGAGGTCGCGCAGCGTCTCAGCGCGCAGCTTCATCAGGTAGCCGTAGGTCCCGAACGTCTCGTGGAACTGCAGCCCGTGGTAGGCGGGCGACGGATCGGCCACCACCGGGAAGCGCCCGTTGGACCAGTCGAACTCGCCGGACTCGACGACGACGCCGCCGATGCTCGTCCCGTGGCCGCCGATGAACTTGGTCGCCGAGTGGATGACGATGTCGGCGCCCCATTCGATCGGGCGACACAGGTACGGCGTCGCGAACGTGTTGTCCACGATCAGCGGCAGCTCGTGGTCGTGGGCGACGCCCGCCACAGCTTCGATATCGAGGACGTTGCCGGCCGGGTTGCCGATCGTCTCGCCGAAGAACGCCTTGGTGTTCGTCCGCACGGCGCCGCGCCATGCCGGCAGATCGTCGGGATCGACCCAGGTCAGCTCGACGTTCATCTTGCGCAGCAGGTGCTTGAGCTGGTTCACCGTCCCGCCGTACAGCGCGGAGGATGAGACGACGTGGTCGCCGGGCTCCAGCAGCGTGAACAGCGCCGCCGCCTGCGCGGCGATCCCGCTCGCGAATGCCACGGCCCCGGCCCCGCCCTCGAGGTTCGCCACTCGCTCCTCGAAGGCGGCGACTGTCGGGTTCATGATCCGCGAGTAGGTGTTGCCGTACTCCTGCAGATTGAAGTACGCCGCCGCCGACTCGGGGTCCTCGAACACGTAGCTGGTCGTCTGGAAGATCGGCACCGCGCGCGCGCCCGTGTAGGGGTCCGGCCGCTGGCCGGCGTGGAGCTGGCGCGTCTCGAAGCCGAACGTCGTGTGTCTCCTCCGCTCGGTTGCGCTCGTCGGTCATCGAAGCTCCTGCAGGAAGCGGCGGATGATCGGCGTCTGCTGCGCCTCCTCCAGCAGGAAGCAGTCGTGGCCGTACGGCGCGTCGATCACCTGGAGCTCGACCGGCTTGCCCAGCCCGCGTAGCGTCTCCTCGACGTCGCGTGATCCGGACGGCGGGTACAGCCAGTCGGAGCTGAACGCGATCAGCAGGGTGCGTGCCTTGACGCCCTCGAGCGCGCGCGAGAGTGAGCCACGGCCGTGCTCCCGCGCGAGGTCGAAGTAGCTCAGCGCGCGCGACATGTATAGGTAGGTGTTCGCGTCGAAGCGCTTCACGAACGAGTCCCCCTGGTGTCGCAGATAGCTCTCGATCTCGAACTCGGGCTCGGTGATCGTGTAGCGCAGCTCGGCGGCGTTCTGCAGCCGCCGGCCGAACTTCTCGCCAAGCGCTGCGGCCGAGAGGTAGGTGATGTGGCCGATCATACGCGCCACGCTCATGCCGGCGTTCGGCGCGTCGGCCGTGTCGTGGTAGTGCCCCTGCTGCCACGCGGGGTCGCGCATGATCGCCTCGCGGGCGATCGCGTTCCACGCGACGCCTTGCGGGTGTAGGGCATGGGTGCTGGCGATCGCCACGACGGCGTCGATCTGGTCGGGGAACATGACCGCCCACTCGAACGCCTGCATCCCACCGAGCGACCCGCCCGCCACCGCGGCGAGCCGCTCGATCCCGAGCGCATCCAGGAACGCGCGCTCGGTCCTGACCATGTCGGCGACCGTGATCACCGGGAAGTCCGCGCCGTAGGCGCGTCCCGTCGTGGGATCCGGCGACGATGGCCCCGTGGTCCCGCGGCAGCCGCCGAGCAGGTTCGTGGAGATGACGAAGTAGCGGTCGGTGTCGAAGGCCTTGCCCGGTCCGATCATCCCGTCCCACCAGCCGAGACCGCTGCCCGCCTCGCCGTCGCGGTCCTCAGCACCGAAACCGTCGCGGGTGCTCTGGGCCCCGCCCTGCTTCGAGAAGCCAGCGGCATGGGCGTCGCCGCTGAGCGCGTGGCAGACGAGGATCGCGTTGTCGCGCGTCGGGCGAGAGGGCTCCGTAGGTCTCGTAGGCGACGCGGACCGGATGCAGCTGTGCGTCCGCAGTCGAGCGCCACCGGATGCGGGAGGTCGAGGTAGCGCGTCTCGACGGCTCCGACCGAGCCGGCGGTAGCTGCCGCGGTCACCGTTATTTCTCCATCTCGGCAGTCACCAGCGTATATTCTCTTGCTTTCCAGTCGAGAAACTAGCCTACGACATAGGAAGGGGCGTGGAGCGATGTCCACCGCCATCGACAACGGAGTCAACGTACAGGCGCTGCTTGACGCGCGCGAGACGCTCGCGGGCGCGCCGGAGGCCGCCCAGTTCACGTGGCGCGCGTCTTCGAAGTGGCAGAACGGCGTGCACAGCACGACGACGATCCAGAATTACTTCGGCCTCGGCGAGGAGCAGAGCCACAAGACGGAGACGATCCTCGACGCCGATCACCCTGAGGTCTTCGCCGCAGAGGACAACGCGATCACCCCGATCGAGTACCTCCTCGTGGGCCTGGCGAGCTGCCTGACCGCGGGCGTGGCGTCGGTCGCGCAGAACCGCGGGATCCAGCTGCGCTCGGTCGAGGCGACGGTCGAGGGTAACCACGACGTTCGCGGGATCCTTGGCGACGCCGATGTTCGCAATGGCTTCAACGACGTCAAGGTGACCTTCGACATCGACGCCGACGCCTCCCAGGACGAGATCGAGGCGCTGGTCGCACAGTCCCAGAAGCGCTCGGCGGTGTTCGACGCGCTCACGAACCCGACGGAGGTCACAGTCGCGGTCGTCTGAGAGCAGCACGATCGAGCGCTTCACCAGCGTCGTCGTCGGCGCGGGCCACGCCGGCCTCGCGGCAAGCCATTTCCTCGGCGAGCGGTCGCTCGACCACGTCGTGCTCGAGCGTGGCGAGCCGGCGAGCTCGTGGCGGCGGGAGCGCTGGGATTCGCTGCGGCTGCTGACGCCCAACTGGCAGAGCCGGCTGCCGGGGATCGCCTACGACGGTGGCGATCCCGACGGCTACATGACGGCGGCCGAGGTCGCCGAGCTGATCGAGCGATTCGCGCAGAGCGCCCGCGCACCGGTTCGCACGCGAACGGACGTGACCTCGCTGGTGCGCGCGGGCGACGACGGCTACCGGGTCACTACCGAGCATGGCGAGATCCAGGCCCGCACCGTGGTGATCGCCAGCGGCGGCTGCAATCTTCCCGCGGTGCCGCCCTTCGCCGACGCCGTGCCCGAGGGCGTCGAGCAGATCACGCCGTTGCGCTACCGAAACCCCGACCAGCTCGCGGACGGCGGCGTGCTGGTCGTGGGGGCATCGGCGACGGGAGTGCAGCTCGCCGCCGAGATCAGGCGCTCGGGGCGAGCGGTCACGATGGCGGTGGGGGAGCACGTGCGGCTGCCACGTACCTACCGCGGCCGCGACGTCCTCTGGTGGATGGATGCGTCGGGCGTGTGGGACCAGCGCCACGACGAGGTCGAGGATCTCTCGCGAGCCCGGCGCCTCCCGTCGCCGCAGCTCATTGGAACCCCCGAGCGCGCGACGCTTGACCTCAATGCGCTCGTGGCGTTGGGCGTCGAGCTGGTCGGTCGCTGGGCGTCGGTCCGCGACGGCGTGGCGTTGTTCTCCGGCGGCCTGCGCAACGTGTGCTCGCTCGCGGATCTCAAGATGAACCGCCTGCTCGGCTCCTTCGATGAGTGGGCCGACACGTCCGGGTCGGATACGGCGGTCGACGTTCAGGAGCGCTTTGCCCCGACCGAGCCCCCTGCCTCGCCGCGGTGGCAGCTCGACCTGCGCAGCGGTGAGATCCGGACGATTCTCTGGGCGACCGGATTCCGGCCCGACTACCGCTGGCTCGGCGTGCCGGTGCTGGACGGGAGGGGCCAGCTCCGACACCACGGCGGCGTCGTCGAGCACCCCGGCCTGTACGCCCTCGGCCTGCCGGTACTGCGGCGGCGCAGGTCCACCTTCCTGTGCGGGATCGAGGACGACGCGCGCGAGGTGATCGGCGAGCTCGGCGCCTACCTTGCGGGTGGCTCTCCGGTCGGCGGCGGTCAGCCGTGATGAACGGCCCGGCCGGCCCGGGAGTGCGCCGGTGCGCATTCCCGGGCCGTGCCGCACCGTTCATCAGGACCCAGGTCGCCTAGAGACCGAAGGGCCTGCTGAACCCGCGGCTCGGGGGCCAAGGGAACTGGTAGGCGCGATAGGTGTTCACGCCAGCCGGGAACTCAGCGTTGAATGTGAGCTGGCCGGATGGGCTGAACTCCGAGAAGTACGGCAGCGCTCCCCAGCCGACAACCAGGTTTCCACGCGGCGTCGTCTGGGCGTTGCCCTGCGATGCGGCCGACAGTCCCTCTGGCTGGTCCTCGGACGCCACGAGCGTCGCGACTTTCGTCCACGGGTTCAACTTCACCGTGACCGCGCGGCTGTACGGCAGCAACGGCGTTCCCGTCGAGTCGTTGTCGAAGAACGTGTACGTGTTGTTGCCGAGTGCCTCGGGGTCGTGCTGCCAGGCGAAGATCTCGTTCGCGCTGTCAAGCACCTGCCCCGGTGCGGCCTCCACCTTGAAGCTCGAGTCCTTGCCACCGAGCTGCCAGAGGATGTTCCCGCTGTGGGGGTTGACCTCGTATGTCGTCCACGTGTCGCGGGCGTCGATCAGCAGGTTGCCATTGGTGTCCAGCTTGATGGCGTTGATGTGGAACCAATCCCAAGGCGTGCTCGCCGAGGCCGGCAGCGGCTGCTCGCTCTGGCTGAACGGCACGTGGTCCTGGCTGTTCCACTGGAACAGCACCTGGCCGGTGGCGATGTTGATCTCCTGCACCACGCCGTTGATGACCGTCTGATCAGCCGGTCCGCCGATCGAGGTGAGGTTTGCCGTTGCTGTTGTGTAGGAGAGGATGAGCGCCGTATTCCAGGGGGTGATCAGGAACTCGTGACCGTCGGCGCTGAGGCCGTTGCCGGCGTTGACGGTGGCGATCTGCTGGTAGTGGTCGTTGAGGATGTAGTCGGTGCCGCTCGCCAAGCCGCCTAGTCCGGTGCCCTGCCAGTAGGTCAGGACGGGCTGGCCCTGGTAGGACTGGACCCGGAAGTCGCTGGCCTCATCGCCCGTCGGCGCAGACTTGAACCAGAGCACGTCGCCCTGGCTGTTGATGATCTCGGGGCCGTTGGCGTAGGTGCTCTGGTCGCCGTAGGGGGAGATGAAGAAGTCACCGCCCTGGCCGGCGAACGGCGAGGAGGTGAGGATCGAGACCGGCGGAGGCGCGGTGGGCGTCGCCGCGACCGCGGCGCTCGCGCCGATGAGCGCTATCGCTGCTGCGCCTACGACGATCGTCACGGCGCCAATGACCCTCTGGAGCCGTCGTTGCAACCCATTCCTGGGCGCGCTTGAGGACGTTATCTGGAGCATGTCGTTCTTCCTTTTGTTGATCGCGTGGTTGTGATTTGAGGCTGTGAACCGGTGCAGTTCTCGCGTGGCTCTCGGCCTCGTAGCGCAAGCTAGGGCATAATCTCCATAATTTCAACCGAGTTTGTGATCTTTCTTTACGCGGGTCCGTTTGGCGAAGGATCGTCACCCTGTTGGAGGAGCTACCTGACCAGCCGCACTTCGGCCGAGGTCCGCTTGCGCAGGCCCCTCGCGAAGACGCTGCCGCCCAGGGTCAGCGGGCGGCGGGGTAGCAGCACGAGCACAACCCGGTGCTCGGCAACCCAAGGTGCGAGCGGCGGCTGTGGGCACCCGGCGAGCAGGTTGAAGGTTGCGCGGGCGGCGACGGATCCGAGCAGCGCTCGGGCCTCTTGTAGCTCGAGCTGAGCTTCGTGTCTGATCGCGAGGTTGTACGGCCCGGTCCCGCCGGCACGACCGCACGGGACACGCGCCTGCGGCGCGAGCGTCAGGACCGACAGCGCGTGCCCCGCGTTGGCCAGTTCGGCGGCCTCGCGCAAAGCCGCGGCGCCTGCGTCACTGCGCTCGAACACGACCGCGACGCGAGGCGCGCCACCGGAGGCGCGATCGCCGCGAACCGGGGCTTCGGCCAGGTCAGCCCCAAGCCCAAGCATCACCAACAACGTTAGCGCCGCGGGAGCGTCCTGGTCGCGTATTGGGTCACTCGATCCGAACGATGCAGGCCGGCGGCCGAAAAGCGTCCGTGGTGGCAGCCCGCGCTGCCGTCACAGAGCACCTACAGAATGGTTCCCGACCCAGCCGCGTTCCTCGACATAACCACCGGCGCCAACAGGGTCTTCGGCGGCGTCTCCTGCTGTGCCGCAACCCCCGGCTACGACATGGCCTCCGGGCTCGGCTGACCACTCGCGAACCAGATCATCCAGCAGCTGCAGCATTGAGAGGGTGGTTCATTCAGGCCGCTGCTGAGCGGCCTGAATCCGTCCCTGCCAGACCGCCTTCGCGCCGAGATCTCCCGTCCTGAAGCACATGTAGCCGGCGCCGATCGACAACAGCACGAGCGCGACGCGCAGCCCCGTGAGCACCCAACGCGGCGACAGCAGCCCGTCGACGATCGCGAGGCCAGTGGGCATTCCGCCGGAGATCCGCTGCGCGGCGAAGGTCACGATCAGCGTCGCCGTGAAGAGGACGTAGACGATCGCGAGGATGTGCGCGGCCTGTGAGTGTTCGGAGATCAATTTCGCGGCTTGACCCTGGAGGTGGAGCTCGCCGCGCAGCGCCGCGCCCGCCTGCATCGTCAGGAAGATCGAGCTCATCGCCACGATCGACACGACCGCCAAAGCGATCCCGTAGCGTGAGAGCCACTGGCGCTTGAACACGAACACGACTGCCGCGACGACCGTCGACGGGATCAAGATCACCGGCACATGCACGAACAGCGGATGCGCGGGCAGGCTGCTGTAGATCGTGGTGATCCGGATCGGCAGCGTCAGAAAGCCGAGCAACGCGAGCACTGTGAGGATGAACTCCGCGCGCCGCCAGTCCACGTGCCCACCGCCACGTGGTGCGATCGTCTCAGCACTCACAGTGGCGGTGGTCTGAGAGATCGCGACGGATTTCGACGGACCGCCATCGCCGTCACCGTACGGCGTCCGCTGTCCGAGCACATCGTCCGGAGGGACGATCTTCTCTGAAGCCCTGATCCGCCTTACGTCGCAGGACGCCGCTACCCAGGTCGCAGGTTAACCCTGCGCGGGCGTGATCAGTCCGGTCTCGTAGGCGAACACGACTATCTGCACGCGGTCACGCAGCCCGAGCTTGGCGAGGATGCGTCCGACGTGTGACTTGACGGTGGCCTCGGACAGCACCAGCCGCTCCGCGATCTCGGCGTTGGAGAGGCTGCGTGCGACCTGCAGCAGCACCTCACGCTCTCGCCTGGTCAGCGACTCTAGACGCTCGTCGGCCTCGCGGCTCTGATCGATCTGTGGCGGGCAGGCGATGGGCGTAGTTCGCGAGCAGCCGGCGGGTGACGCTGGGCGCGACGACCGCGTCGCCGCTGGCGACCGCGCGGATCGCCGAGAGCAGATCGCCCGGGGGCGCATCCTTGAGCAGGAAGCCGCTCGCGCCGGCGCGGAGCGCCGCGTACACGTACTCGTCGAGGTCGAACGTCGTCAGGATGATCACGCGCGCCGTGCTGTTGGATTCGACGATGCGCCTGGTCGCCTCCACGCCGTCCATCTCGGGCATCCTCACGTCCATCAGCACGACGTCTGGATCGAGCCTGCGCGTCGCCTCGACGGCCTGCACACCGTTCGACGCCTCACCCACGATCGCGAGGTCATCCTGGGTGTCGATGACCATGCGGAAGCCCATGCGCAGCAGCTCCTGATCGTCGACCAGCAGCAGACGCGTGCTCATCGCGCGAGCGCTTCGACGTCCGGCTGCAGGCGCAGATGTACGCGCCAGCCTCCGCCGCTGCTGGGACCGGCGTCGAGCTCGCCGCCGTATGCGGCCGCGCGCTCGCGCATGCCGCTGAGTCCGCTGCCGCTCCCCGCGATCGCCGCGGGTGCGTCGCTCGGCGCGGCGCTGCTTCCGGTGTCAGTCACCTCGAGCTCGACGCTGCGGGGCGCGCAGCGAAGCGCGACGTGCGCGCTCGTTGGTCGCTCAGCGTGCTTCAGCGTGTTCGTCAACGCCTCCTGCGCGACGCGGAAGACGGTCAGCTGGATGCCCTCGGAGAGCTCGCGCGGATCGCCGTCGAGGTCCATCGTCACGGGGATACCGGCGGCGTTGACCTGCGCGAGCAGCTCATCGAGACGGTCCAGCCGCGGCTGTGGCGCGAGCGGCTGCTCGCTGGCGTCCTCGCGCAGCACGCCGAGCAGCCTTCGCATTTCCACGAGCGCCTGGCGGCCGGTCGCTGAGATCCGCGCGATCGCTTCGTCCGCCCGCTGTGGCGAGGATGCCATCGCGTAGCCGGCGCCGTCGGCGAGTGAGATCATCACGCTGAGGTTGTGCGCGACGATGTCGTGCATCTCCCGCGCGATCCGTGCCCGCTCGGCGGCGGCGGCCAGCCGGCCCTCCTGATCGCGCTCGACTTCCAGGCGCGTGGCGCGTTCGTGCAGCGAGCTCAGCAGCGCGCGTCGCTGACGAATCGTGATCCCGGATACACCCGCGGCTGCGCCGAGGCCGGTCAGCCCGACCCAGATCTTCAGCGGCTCGGACGGCGACCAGCGGACCGCCGCCATGATCGCGCCCGCCTCCACGACGGCTGCCGCGAAGGCGACCTCTGCGAGGTCGCTTTCGAGTGCCACCCAGTACAGCGAGATCAACACGGCGGCGTCGGCGAGCTGCGGCGCGGAGAGCAGCCACTGCGCAAAGGCGACGAGCGCGACGAGCCCGAAGCACACGCGCGGGTCGCGCCGGTGCAGCAGCAGCGGCGCGCAGAGAAGCAGGCAGAAGACCGCGGTCGTGACGCCGAGCCGATCCTGGGTCGCCAGCCCGAACACGCTGAGCAGCGCCAGCGCAGCCACGGTCGCGAGGTCGACCACGAAAGGATGCGCCGCGACGCGGCGGACGTTGAGCTCGATCTGGCCGAGCCATCGCGAGGCCAGGCGATCGGCTTTGTCCTTCATACGCCCATATTGACGATAGTTTCAGGCGTCAGTCGACCTCGGGTGAGAGCTCCGGGCGCGGTTCGATGTAGAGATGCGGATGCTGCTGAGTGCGGCGCGCGTCCTGCACGTCGACCTTGGTCACCGAGACGTACGTGACGAGTGCCAGGAAGACAATCAGTGCGACTCCGCTGACGGTGCCGTCGCCGAGGCCGAGGCCGCTGATCGCGGGCGGCTTGCTGAACCCGTCCGCGAACGAGGCACCGATCGGCCGCGTGACGATATAGGCGAACCAGAAGGCGACGATCGGGTTCAGACCGAAGCGCCACCAGCCGACGGCCGGGATCAGGATGATCGAGATGAACAACAGTGCGGACGGGAAGAAGCCGAGGTGCAGCTGCGTCGCCGTCAGGTCGCCGGCCGCCGTGCCGAGCGCGAAGGTCGCGAGCACCGTCGCCCAGTAGAAACGCCTCGCGGCGACGGGTGTTGATGCTGTGGATCGAGAGCGTGCCCTCGCTGCGGTACCACCAGAGGAAGATCGCAGCCATGATCACCGCGAACAACGCCGTGGTCTCCGAGTAGGGGATGCTCGCGCCGTCGTGGATCGCGTCGGCCGTCATCGTGCCGAAGATCGCCACCATCATCACCGCGAACCAGTAGATCGGTGCCCGATACTCACGCTGGCGCATCTGCAGCCAGATCGCGAAGCCCAGACCGAAGATCCCGATGGCGCCGGCGATCGGGACGCTTTTGCTCCCCAGGAAGTCGGACATCGACTCGCCCATGCCCGTCGTCAGGAGCTTCAACACCCAGAAGATCGCCGCGATCTCGGGAACCTTCGTGAGGACGGCGCGCGCGGGCGAGTCGCGGTGTGCTGTCGTCGCCGGGGCCGAACGTTTGCTCATGCTCCAACGCTAGGCAGAGCCGGGTGTCCACACAACGGCCTGTAGAACGAAATCGAGATCGAGCGGCTACGCCTCAGGTCGCATTGGACCCCTACCAAGTCCTACGTGGCCGTCTGCCATAGCCGTCTGAACGCACCTGTGGCATGCGCGGGATGCTCGCGTCCGCGGCCAGGTCGCTTGCTGGTACGCCGCGATACCTTGACAGCCCGCCGTCACGATCGATTGGAGAAACGATGAGCAACGGGGCGGCCCTTCCTCAAGCGCAACGCGAACCTGAGCTTCGCGGTCAGACCGTCGTCGTGATCGGCGGCAGCTCCGGCATCGGGCTCGAGACCGCGCGACGCGCGCGAGCCGAGGGGGCCGACGTGGTGCCTCACCGGGCGCAATCCCGAGCACCTCAAGCCGGTTGCAGATGAACTCGGCGCGCTCAGCACGGCGGCCTTCGACGTCACCGACGGTCAGCGCCTCGAGCGGTTCTTCGAGAGCCTGTCGGCGCCGATCGACCACGTGATGGTCACCGCAGGCGGGCCCTACTACGCGTCCCTCCCCGACATCGACCTGGCCCAGGCGAGCGGCTCGGTCGACGCCCACTGTGGCTCGCCGTGCGGGTCGCGCGGGCTGCCGCCGCGAGGATGCGTCCCGCGGGCACGCTGCTGTTCATGACCGGTACCGGCGCCAGGCGGCCCGGCGTCGGGCTTGCGGTCGCGTCGTCGATCACCCTTGCACTTGAAGGTCTGATCCCCAATCTCGCGCTTGAAATCGCGCCGTTGCGCGCCAACCTGATCGCCGCCGGCTTCGTCGACACGCCTCTATCGGCGTCGCTGCTCGGCGACGACCTCGAACGGCGTCGCGATCAGCTCCGCGCCACGCTTCCGATCGGGCGCGTGGTCGGACCTGCCGACGTCGCGGCGCTCGCCGTACACATCATGAGCAACACGGCGCTCACGGGTGCGACCTTCGACATCGATGGCGGCGAGCAGCTTGTCTCCGCCGCCTCGGCGTGACCCAGACTTGACACGAGTGAACAGAGGAGGGCTGACGATGGACGTTGCAACCCTGGCCGAACTGCTCCACGAGACATCCGAGCACCACGACACCTACGAGAAGACCCACCCCAAGCACGACTGGTGGAATTGGTACGCCCCTTACCTTGCAGCGCGTGAGCAAGGGGAGAGCTCGGAGCAGGCAACCGCTGCCGCCGGGCTCTACATGGAGAGTCTCACCCAGACGAATCCGCGTTGACGTCCGCGCCGCCGCCGTGGCAGCTGCCGCTGGTCCCGACCCCGCGGGGTCACAGCGTGCTCAGGCGACCAGATAGGTCTCATAGATCACACCTGCAGCCTGGCGGCCGCCAATGCTGATGAAGATGCCCTTGTTGAGCCAGTCGAGCGCCGGTGCAGCGGTCTCGATCTGGGTGGCGGCACGGAAGCTGTACTCGCTGGCTCCAACGTCCTCGCCGCGCGCGAGGCGCGCGAGCACCTCGGCACTGCCGTGCCGCACGCTGCGCGAGCGAACGTAGAGCAGATCGCCGCCGGCGGTCTGAAGCGTGTAGCGGATGTCGCCGAGCGCGGTTCCGTCGGCGAGGATGATCTGCCAGTCGGCGCTCGAACCTGCCAGCAGCTCACCGTTCAGCTCGGGGCCGGTGAAGCGCCCGCCGGTCAGTGGCACGATCCGCCGTCTGCCCTGCGCGACCTCGCCGAGGTCCAATGGCGTCGCGAGCGTCGCCTCGAGGCGATAGACGATGCTGAGGCTCGGGTCTGGAAGCTGTGTGCTCATCGCTGGCTCCTGTCGGGTCCGGGGTCGTTTCGATGGGACGCGGGCATCGTGCGCTCCCACGTTAGCCGCGCTGAACTGGGCGTTCACCCGATCAGGACGATGTGTCACCGCACGCCTCGCGCGAAGCTCGAGCGGCGAGAGCGCCGCGCCAGACGCGAGCCGGCGCACCGACGCCAACACGAAAAAGGAGGTCGCTATGGCAACGCTCGTTGCGATTGGTTATCCAGAGGAAGGCACCGCCGAGCAGGCGCGCCAGACGGTGGAGGGGTTGGAAAGCGACTTGGTCATTCAGGCCGATCAGGTCGCGGCGATCAGGCGCGACGCCAAGGGCAAGTATCACGTCACGACGACGCACGGCGGCTCGACGACCGCCGGCGGCGCGGTGTGGGGCGGCTTCTGGGGCCTGCTGTTCGGGCTGCTGTTCTTCATCCCGTTCGCCGGCTGGGCGATCGGTGCTGGAATCGGCGCGCTGTTCGGTCATCTCGGCAAAGACATGATCGATGACCAGTTCCAGCAGCAGGTGCGCGATTATGTCCAGCCGGGCACATCAGCTCTGTTCCTGATCATCGAGAAGGCGACGCCCGACAAGGCGATCGCGGCCCTCGAGCAGTACAAGGGCACCGTCATCAAGACCTCTCTCTCCGACGAGGACACCGCCAAGCTGCAAGAGGCGCTGAACCCGAAACAGCCGGCCGGCGCATAGACCGCGCCGCCCCGCAGGACGTATTGATCACCGGTCGAGCCGCTGCCGGAGTTGGTCCGGCAGCGCTCGTCGTGCGGCGACGCGGCGCTGACTGACATGCTGCCCGTCATGAGTGACGCAACCGTGACCAAGACAGCGGCCAAGGGTGCCCAGGTGATCCTGGTGACGCTTGCCGCCGGCCAGTTCCTGATGGCGCTGGACAGCTCGGTGATGAACGTCTCGATTGCGACCGTCGCCGAAGATGTCGGCACGACGGTCACCGGGATCCAGGGAGCGATCACGGCGTACACGCTCGTGATGGCGATGCTGATGATCCCCGGCGCGAAGATCGGCGCGCTGATCGGCCGCAAGCGTGCCTTCATGATCGGCTGCGTCATCTACGGCTGCGGCTCGTTCACGACCGCGATCTCCGGGAGCCTGCCGGTGCTGCTGTTCGGCTGGTCCTTCCTCGAGGGTGTCGGCGCGGCGCTGATCCTGCCGTCGATCGTGGCGTTGGTGGCCGGCAACTTCCCCGCCGCGCGGCGTCCCGCTGCCTACGGGCTGGTGGCCGCCGCCGGGGCGATCGCGATCGCCGTCGGCCCGCTGATCGGCGGGCTCGCGACGACCTATGCGTCCTGGCGTTGGGTCTTCGCCGGCGAGGTCATCCTCGTGATCGTGATCCTCGTGCTCGCACGTCGCGCCGAGGACGCCCCGCCCGACCGCCGCCCGAAAATTGACCTGATCGGCGCCTTCCTGTGTGCCGCCGGCCTTGGCGTGTTCGTCTTCGGCGTGCTCAGGTCCGGCTCCTGGGGCTGGGTCGTGCCGAAGACGGGCGCGCCGGAATGGTTCGGGATCTCGCCGGTGCCGTGGCTGATGGTCGCCGGGCTCGTGCTGGTCTGGTCGTTTCTGCGCTGGGAGGCGCGCATGGTCGCGCGCGGCGAGGAGCCGCTCGTCGATCCGGCGCTGCTGCGCAACTCGCAGCTCGCGGGCGGGCTGACGATGTTCTTCTTTCAGTACCTGCTGATGATGGGCGTCTTCTTCCTGCTGCCGCTGTACCTGTCGGTCGCGCTCGGGCTGTCGGCGATCGACACCGGTCTGCGGATCATGCCGATGTCGCTGACGCTGCTGGCGGCGGCGCTGGGAGTCCCGCGGCTGTTCCCGCACGTCTCGCCGCGCCTGGTCGTGCGCATTGGCATCGTCGTGATGCTGCTTGGTCTGCTGGTGCTCCTGGCCGCGATCGATGTCGATGCTGGGGCGGAGATCGTGACCGTGCCGCTGTTGCTCGTCGGGCTCGGGCTTGGCGCGCTCGCCTCGCAGCTCGGCGCCGTGACCGTCTCGGCGGTGCCCGACGAGCAGAGCTCGGAGGTCGGCGGGCTGCAGAACACGGTGACCAACCTTGGCGCTTCGCTCGGCACGGCGCTGACGGGCTCGATTCTGATCGCGGTGCTGACGGCGTCGTTCTTGACGCACGTCGAGGCGAACAACTCGATCCCTGAGAGCGTCAAGAGCAAAGCCAACACCGAGCTCTCTGCCGGCATCCCGTTCATGTCGGACAAGCAACTCGAAGCCGCGGCCAAAGAGGCGGGCGCCAGCACCGAGGTGACGAAGGCAGCGCTCGATGCAAACGCCCACGCCCGCCTCGACGGCCTGCGCGCCGGCCTCACCGTTCTGATCCTGATCGGCGCAGTGGCGATCTTCTTCGTGGGAGGGATCCCAACGCGACAACCCGGATCTGAGCCGGTCCCAGCCTAGGCCGCCGTGGACGCCAACCCGGCGAAACCGGCCAGGCAGCCGCCCTCGCGGCAGAGCCCGTCGCGGCGCTTGGCCGCGATCGTGGCGCTCGTGGTGCCGATCGCGATGGTTGTCGTGGCGGCCGTAGCGCTCGCCGGCGACCTCGCGATTGCCGTGCTGGCGGTCGTGCTGGCGCTGGCAGCGAACGCCGCCGTCTGGTTCGCGTTGACGGAGCGCGGCGCGCGGCGCGCGTTCGCTGCGGTGGGCGCGACGCTCGCGACGGCCGGCCTGGTAGCGGTGCTGGTCACCAACTGGCACGGGCTGGCCGTGCTGCTCGTCCTGTTGCTGGCGCTCCCGGTGTTCGGGTTCTCGGCGCGCTACGCGCTCGGGCGCACCGGCGCGGCGGCGCTCGCGAGCATCGCCGCCGCGGTCGTGCCGGCGGCTGCTGCCGGCTCGGCGGCGCTGATCATCAACCTCAAGTCCGGCGGTGGCAAGGCCGAGCGCTTTGATCTCGCCGCGGAGGCTCGGCGGCGAGGCATCGAGCCGATCGTCCTGCGGCCGGGGGACGATCTGCGCGAGCTCGCAGAGAGCGCCATCGCGCGCGGCGCGGAGGTCATCGGCATGGCCGGCGGTGACGGATCGCAGGCGCTCGTCGCGACGGTCGCCGCGCGGCGCGATGTTCCCCACGTCTGTGTCCCGGCGGGAACGCGCAACCACTTCGCGCTCGACCTCGGCCTGGATCGCGACGACGTCGTCGGCGCGTTGGACGCTTTCACCGACGGCGTCGAGCGGCGCATCGACCTGGCGCGCGTCAACGACCGCGTCTTCGTCAACAACGCGTCGCTCGGTGTCTACGCGAAGGTCGTCCAGTCCGACGCCTACCGGGACGCAAAGCTCGAGACCTGGACGCAGATGCTGCCCGAGCTGCTCGGCGCCGATGCCGCGCCGATCGGTCTCGAGTTCACCGGTCCGCAGGGCGTTGAGTACAAGGACGCTGCGCTCGTGCTCGTCTCGAACAACAGCTACGAGCTCACGCACCTGTCCGGCGCCGGCACGCGCGAGCGGATCGACGCGGGCGCGCTCGGTGTCGTCGCCGCTCAGGTGCGCGGCGCCGACATCTCCAAGCTCGTCGCGCTCGAGCTGGTCGGCCAGGCGGGGCGCTACCCCGGTCTGATGTCGTGGTCCACGCCCGCGTTCGAGGTCCGCTCCAGCGGTCCGGTCGAGGTCGGCCTCGACGGCGAGGCGCTGGTGCTCGAGCCGCCGTTGCGCTTCGTGTCGCTGCCGGGCGCGCTGCGTGTGCGGCTGCCGCGCGGCACCGGCCTGTCACCGGCGGCGCGTGCGGTAGCGCTGAGCCCGGAGAACCTCGGCAGCCTGCTGCGCGTGGCGGCGGGCCGGTGAGGTCGCGGTGACGAGCTGGCGTCGCGTGCAGCGCCTCGACCACCGGCTGATGCGGCGCTCGTTCGAGGCCCGCTCGCCCGCTCTGGATCGCACGCTCGTCAACGTCACGCGCGCCGCGAACTACTCGCGACTGTGGCTCACGATCGCGGGTGTGCTCGCGGTGTTCGCCGGGACGCGGGGGCAGCGGGCGGCCGGGAGCGGCGTGATCGCGATCGCGATCGCGGCGATCCTCGCCAACGGCCCGGCAAAGCTGTTGACGCGCCGCCGTCGACCGTTCTCGCGATCACGCCCGGCGCTGATCCGCGTGCCCCGCTCGACATCGTTTCCTTCTGGGCACACCGCGGCGGCGTTCGCCTTTGCCACCGCGGCCAGCGCCGAGATGCCGATCCTGGCGCCGGCGCTGTTCCCGATCGCGAGCGCCGTCGCCTACTCGCGCGTGCACACCGGCGTTCACTATCCCAGCGACGTCACCGCCGGCCTCGCGATCGGGATCGGCTCGGGCCTCATCGCAGCACCTCTGCGGCGGCGGCTCCCGCCTCGCTAGCCGCGCGCAATCGTGGTCTCCGCCGCCGTCACCATTTCAGCTCGATCTCCAACTCGCGCTCGTCGGTCTCCACCTCGAGCTCGACCTTGAGCCGCACCTCGCCGGGGACGTCGACCTTGAAGTGCATGCCGCCCCGGTCGAACTCCAGGTCGTTCTCCCGCGCGAGCATGTCCGCCAGCAGCCGCAGGCGCCTCGCGACCTCCTCGCGGCTGACCGTCTCCTCCCGCTCTATCTCAAAGATGTCCATCGGTTCCCCTTCACTCGTGGGCTTGATGAGCCACACAAGAGCAGATCTGCCGGCCATGACGCCGTCCGCTACGCTTCGCCACTTGCGGGAACCGCGGGGCGACGGACATGAGTGAAGCGGTCGAGTACGAGATCGGCGCGGCCGTCAGTTGCCGCGACGGCGAGTGCGGGCAGCTCGTGCGTGTGGTGCTCGACCCGGTCGCTCGCGCGATCACCCACATCGTCGTCGAGCCCAAGCACCGCGAGGGTCAGGATCGCCTCGTGCCGATCGACCTCGTCGACGCGGGTGCAGCGGAGATATGCCTGCGCTGCAGCATCGACGAGTTCGACAAGCTCGAGCACGCCTCCGAGATTCACTTCCTTTCCGAGAGCGTCGCCGATCTTGGCTACGGCAAAGGCGAGATGTCGGTCTGGCCCTACTACGGGCTCGGCGGCGCGATCGGCGGCGGCATGCCGGAAGGCCCGCAGGCCTACTTCACGAGCCGTGTGCCCGCGGGCGAGGTCGAGGTTCGCCGCGGCGAACAGGTGCACGCCAGCGACGGCGACATCGGGCGCGTGCAGGGCCTGGTGATCGACCCGAGCACCCATCAGGTGACGCATGTGCTCCTGCACGAGGGGCACCTGTGGGGTAAGAAGCAGGTCTCGATCCCGATGGGGTCGGTGAAGGCCGTCGACGACGAAGGGGTACACCTCGACCTGACACGCGACGAGGTCAAGGACCTGCCGCCGGTGGCGCTCGCCGACCGGTGACCGCGGAACGCTTCGGGAGCGACGTGAGCACCGTCCGCCGCGCGGTTGGCTTCGCTGCGCGCGCGGCGGTCATGCTGGTGATCGATGGACTGCTCTTGTGGGGGCTCGCGCAGATCGGCATCGGCAACTACGCGCCGTCCTTCGGGGAGGCCGTCCTCACGGCAGCCGTGATCGCCCTGTTGAATGCTGTCCTGTGGCCGGTGCTGACGCGTTTGGCGCTGCCCTTCACGCTGCTCACGCTCGGTCTCGGGTCGCTGGTGTTGAACGCGCTGGTGATCGAGCTCGCGTTCGACCTGCTCCACGACCACACGCTCAGCTTCTGGGCGGCGCTGCTCGTCGCGGCCGTGCTCGCGGTCGCCTCGATGCTGATCTCGCCGCTGCTCGACTTCGACGGGGATGCGTATCACCTGCGCGTCGTGCGCCGGCGCGTGCGTCGTGGCAGAAAGCGCAACCAGACAGACGTGCCCGGTGTCGTGCTGTTCGAGTTCGACGGTCTCGGCGAGCAGGTGCTGCGCGAGGCGGCACGCGACGGCTACGCACCGACGATCGCGAGCTGGCTGGAGCAGGGCTCACATCGCATCGTCGGCTGGGAATGTGATCTGTCCTCGCAGACGGGAGCCAGCCAGGCGGGGCTCCTGCTCGGCAGCAACTGGGACATGCCGGCGTTTCGCTGGTATGAGAAGGAGACGGGCCGCACGCTCGTATCCAACCACCCGCCGGACGCCGCTGAGATCGAGCGGCGTCGCTCCAACGGCAACGGGCTGTTGGCCGCCGACGGCACAAGTCGCGGCAACATGTTCTCGGGTGACGCGCCCCGCTGCTCGGCCACGATGAGCGTGATCCGTGACCGCAAGCGCTCGCGCTCGGGTGACTTCTTCGCCTACTTTGCCGATCCCTACGGATTCATACGGACGATCGCGCTGTCGCTGGCAGACATCACCGAAGAGCGTCTCGCGGCTCGCCGGCAACGGCGCAGCGGTGCCGAGCACGTCAAGCGTGGAGGCTTCTATCCGCTGGTGCGCGCGGCGATCGCGGTCGTCATGCGTGACCTGACCGTCGCGACGCTGATGGCTGACATCGTCGAGGGCATCCCCGTCACCTACGCGACCTTCGTCGGCTACGACGAGGTCGCGCACCACTCCGGGATCCGCGAGCGCGACGCGCTCAAAGTGCTCCGCCGTCACGACCGTCAGCTCGCCCGCCTGCAGCGGGCGGTCGCGCAGGCGCCGCGGCCGTATCACCTCGTTGCGCTCTCCGACCACGGCCAGACGCAGGGCCGTCCCTTCCGCCAGCGCTACGGCCACACCCTCGAAGAGGTCGTCGAGGCCGCGCTCGAGACCGGCGCGGTGCGCGCGCCGATCGCCGTCGAGGAGGCATGGGGCGACCTCGGCGCGGTGCTCGCCGACGCGCGCGAGGATGACAGCGCACCCGGCCGCGTGCTGCGCGCCGCGACGCGCCCACGGGCGATGGAGGGAACCGTCGCGCTCGGCCCCAACCGTGAAGCCCTCAGCGAAGATGTCGAGCCGAGCGCGAGCGCCGCCGTCGTGATGGTGTCGGGGCCGTTGGGCCTGATCTACCTGACGTCGAGCCCGGAGCGACTGACGCGCGAGCAGATCGCCGAGACGCATCCGCGGCTGGTTGCGCAGCTGGCGGAGCACCCGGGCATCGGCTTTGTGCTCGTGCGCTCGCAGAGCGAAGGCGCCATCGTGATCGGCGCCGGCGGCGTGCGGCGCCTGTCCGACGATCACGTCGACGGCGAGGACCCACTCGCTGCGTACGGCCCCAGCGCCGCCGATCACCTGCGCCGCCACGACAGCTTCCCGCACTGCCCCGACCTGCTCGTCAACGGCACCTATGACCCCGACACCGACGAGGTCGGGCCGTTTGAGGAGTTCATGGGCTCCCATGGGGGCCTCGGCGGGCCGCAGATGAACCCCGTCGCCGTTGTTCCTGCGTCATGGAGCGAGCCGCCCGAGCCGATCGTCGGCGACGAGGCGATGCACCGCACGCTGCGCACCTGGCTCACCGAGACGGGACTCGAATGAGGTCACGGTGTGTGGATCCTGCGCTCGCTGATGCGCCACCCGTGCGGCGTCTGGCGGACGCTCTGCCTGACTCGTGCCGAGCCGTGGATCGCGGGCGATGGGCCCCCACCGACGACCAGCAGCATCACGCTCTCGACGGCCGGCTCCGCCCCGGACTCATCGAGCACCGCGTTCAGCGTCAGGTGCAGCGTTCCCACCGGCTCCGCCGCCCAGATCCGAGCGACTGCGTCGCGTAGCGCGGCACGCCCGTTGACGGTGCCCTCGTCACCGTCCATCAGCCCGTCCTCGGTGAACAGCGCCGCGTAGCCGTCGGCGTCCCGCGCGCTTGCGCAGGCGTCCGCGCGGGCGATGAGCTGCAGGATCGCAATCGAGTCCGACGCGCCGAGCGTCATGCCGTCGGGCGCATCGAGTCGCCGATACGCGCGAGCGGTGTCTCCACCGTCGGGCCGGCCAGCTTCACATCCTTGTGCACGCGGTATTCGATCCGTAGCTCGTGCATCGCCGACTCGATCCCGGTCTGGTCGACGACGCCGTCTGACTGCGCGGCGTTCGCGTCGCCGCTCCAGACTCGAGCACCCGACTTGAACACGGGTAGGAACAGCGAGGTCCCCTCCGTGATCTCCGCGAGGTCGAGGTTGCCGCCGTAGGGGCCGGCGAGGATCGCACTCACCGGCTCCTCACCCGGCGGCTCGACCGCCAGCACGCCCATCGACGCCGCCAACGGGATCTGGATCCCGTCGACGAAATCCGCGTGTGTGCGCTTCTCGTCAAAGCGGAAGTAGTGCACGTAGGGTTCCTTGAAGTCCGACGGCAGCGCGCCGACACCCAGCGGGAACGAGTTCCAGCCCCAGCCGATCGGCGTCACGCGAAGCATCCGGCTCTCGAGCACGTCACCCGGCTCGGCGCCGCGGATCTCGACCGGCCCGACATTCGAATAGGGCCCGGCCGGAAACTGCCGGCGCAACGGCTCGCGGTCGGCAAATGACATCCCGAAAGTGGCCTGGTTGCCCCATTGAGTCCAGGTGTTCGGATACGACACGACGTCCCCGGACTCGATCGTCAGCGCGGCCGCACGGGTGGGATCGAGCACACCCGGGCTCACCGACGCGTCGGTCGACTCGAGCACGTGCGTCTTCTGTTTCGTCATCGTTGTCCTCCCTTTCTCGACGGCAGCGGCTACTCGCTGGCGAGCGCCTGCAGCACGTCCAGGCGCGCCGCCCGCCGCGCCGGCGCCTGCGCGGCGATCAGGCCGGCAAGCGCGGCGGCGATGAGCAGGACGAGCAGGGTGCCGACGGGTATCGAGACGACGTAGCCCGAGCCCGACAGCGCGATGATCGTCACGAGTATCGCTGCGACCACGCCGATCACCAGGCCGAGGATGCCGCCGATCATCGCCGTGATCAGCGACTCGTAGCGGATCATCTGTCGGATCTGGCTGCGCGAGGTGCCGATCGCGCGCATCATGCCGAGCTCGCGGGTGCGCTCGTAGATCGACAGGATCAGCGTGTTGACGATCCCGACGAGCGACACGATCACCGACAGCGCCAGCAGCACGTAGACGAGCAGCAGCAGTTTGTTGACTTTGCTGCTGACTTCGTGCGTGTATTCGCTCGCCGTCTGCGAGTGGGTCTGCGGGAAGTCGGCGCGCAGCAACGAGTTGATGCCGTGGCGCACTTCGGCGCCGTTGGCGCCCGCCACGTATGAGACGAAGTCCACTCCGTCTTCGCGTTGACCGAACGCCGAGCTCGCGAGCGAGCGCAGGATCGTGAGGTTGGCGAGCAGGCCGAGCACTTCTTCCTTGACGATGCCCGTCACCGTGAGGGTGACCTGGTGGCCGGAGGCCGTCAGCACGGACAGTCGTTGCCCGACGTGCAGACCGTTGGCGCTCGCGAACTTCTTCGTGATCACGGTGTCTTCGGGTCCCAGCGCCGTGAGCGTCGCCGGCGAGCCATGCTCCCATTCGGTCTTGTACATCTTCACGAACGTTTCCGGTTCGATCGCCGTCACGGTGCTCTTTTCGGCGATCACGGGCGCGCCCGCCGCGGCGAGGTTTCGCACCCTGCCCTTGGTGAAGGAGACGGCCGTGACGGCGCCGACGCCGTGGACCGTGCGGACGGCCGGCGCCACATCCGCCGGCAGGCCCTGCCCGCTTTGCGAGTTCTGGACGATCAGGCTGCCGGCGAACGAGCGGCCGACGGCCTGGTCGAGCGTCGTCTTGGTGCCCGCGGCGAGTACCGCGATGAACGCCACGAGCCCGATCCCGACGGTCAGCGCGAGCGCGGTCGTGAGCGTGCGTCCGGGCTGGCGCACCGAGTTCTCGCGCGCCAGGCGCGCCGTGATCCCGCGCCAGCTGACGAGCCAGCCGACGGCGCTCGCGAGCGCCGGCACGACTCGGTAGTTGCGTGGCTTGCCGTGGTGGCGCAGGCGATAGCGCAGCCTCGTCGCGCGGATCAGGAGCCCGATCAGCAGCACCACGCCGATCCCCTTGGAGAGTGTCGAGATCGCCAGCACGACTGCCAGGCCGAGGGCGAAGCGGATGATCAGCACCCGCTTGGACAGCGGTGCGCGCGGCGGGATCTGAACACCCTCGCGCATCGCCGCGATCGGTGGGACGCGTGTCGCGCGCAGCGCCGGCAGCAAGCCCGCCGCCACGGTCACGACGATGCCCACGCCGAGCGAGACGATCACGGTGCGCGCCTCGAGCACGGTGCCGTTGTCCGGCAGATCAGCGCCGAACGCCTTGAACAGTCCGTCCAGTGCCGGCGCCAGGCCGATCCCGGCGAACAGGCCGATCACCGCACCGACGATGCCGAGCAGCACACCTTCCTCGACCACCGCGCGCAGGATCTGCCCACGCGATGCGCCGAGCGTGCGCAGCAGCCCGAACTCGCGCGTGCGCTGGGCGACGGTGATCGAGATCGTGTTGAAGATGATGAACGCGCCGACGAGGAGCGCCACGTAGGCGAAGACCAGCAGGAAGGTGCGCAGAATGCCGACCTTTTCTTCGAGTTCCGAAGTCTGGTTGGCGGCTTCCTGGGCCCCGGTGCGCACCGTCAACGTCGCCGGCAGCGCCGCCCGCACACGTGCTGCCAGCTGCGACGGCGATACGCCGGGGATCGCGGCGACGTTGATGCTCTGCCAGGCGCCCGGTTCGCCGGCGACGTACTGGGCCTGCTGGGGGACGAGCAGCGCGACGCTCGCGCCGCCGAGCGATTCGCTGCCGGCGAACTTCGCGATTGCGGAGATCGTGTAGCGCCGGGCCGGCGAGCGGCCCGCGATCACGACCTGCTGACCGAGTCGCAGATGCTCGCGGCTGGCGGTCCCCTCGTCGATCGAGACCTCGTCTGCAGCGCTCGGGAGATGGCCTTTGACCGCGGTGAACGCCTCGAAGCGCGGTGGCTGCACTGCGTCGATGATCGCGGGTGCGCCTCCGCTTGTGAGCCGTTTGCCGGCGGTCGTCAAAAGCGCTCCTTCGGCCGTGACGCTGCCCGACGCGGCCGCCACGCCGGGAACCGCACGCACCTGCGCGAGCGTTGCATCGTTGAGCACGGAGGCTTCGGCGGCGTTGCCGCGACCGAGCGTTTCCCGTTCGGTGACGACGACCGCCTTCTTCGCGTAGGCGTTGCCGAACACTTCGGCGAAGGCGTGGTTGATCGTGTCCGTGAGGATGTACGTGCCGGCCATCAACGCGACGCCGAGCGCGATCGCCACGCCGGTCAGCAGCACCCGCAGCTTGCGCTGCATGAAGCCGCGCAGGACCAGCGTGAGCATCAGTCGACGGCCTTCATCAGGTCCAGCGCCTCCTCCGTGCTCGCGGCCGGTCCGTCGTGCACGATTTTGCCGTCGGCGAGCACCAGCAGCCGGTCGGCGAAGGATGCGGCGTGGGCGTCGTGCGTGACCATCACGACCGTCTGCCCGAAGTCATCGACCGCCCGGCGCAGCAGCGCGAGCACGTCGCCCGAGGCTTTCGAGTCGAGGTTTCCGGACGGCTCGTCGGCGAACACCACCGCCGGGCGCGAGATCAGCGCTCGCGCCACCGCGACTCGCTGCTGCTGGCCGCCCGAGAGCTCGGCGGGGCGGTGGCTGAGCCGGTCGCGGATGCCGACCGTGTCGATGAGGCGCTCGAACCACTCGTGGTCGACGTCGCGTCCGGCGATCGAGACGGGCAGCAGGATGTTCTCTTCGGCGTTGAGGACCGGCAGCAGGTTGAACGTCTGGAAGATGAAGCCGATCCGATCGCGGCGCAGCTGCGTCAGCGCACGGTCGTCGAGCTCTGTCAGATCGACCCCAGCGACGCGCACGGTGCCCGAGGTCGGCCGATCGAGGCCCGCGAGCAGATGCATCAGCGTCGACTTGCCGGAGCCCGACGGGCCCATGATCGCCGCGTAGCGCCCCGTCGGGAAGTCGACTGTGACGCCTGCCAGCGCGTCGACCGCGGCCTCGCCCTCGCCGTAGCGACGACGTAGGTCCTGAGCCTGCACGATCGCCTCCGCGCCGGCGGTCGCGTCTGATCCATCGATTGAGTTCGTCAGCATGGCCGCCACGCTACGCCCCGGCGCGGCGGGTTTCATCGGCGCACGGATCGATATTCGCTCTCCACCCGCAGGTGGAGAGCCTCGCGCCGCGGCTCCGCCTGCGAGTCGATGACAAGCGGGCGCGAGCGGCTTATCGTTTGATGGCGAAAGATGCGGCGTCAGCTCTACAAGTGGTTCACCCCGAGCGGCATCGGCGGCGGCGGGCTCAGCCTCGGCGACGGGCGCGCTCCCTTCGAGGCCGTCGTGCTTCGCTATTTCGTGGCGATCGATCTCGTGGTGTTCGTGCTCGGCACGTCGACCGCGACGCCGCATCCGGGACTCGAGGGCCGCGGCGCTGTGATCGTGCTCGTGACGATCGCGCTGATCGCCGCCGCGCTCGCCACGCAACCCGCGAACGGGGACACGCCCGTTCGGCGCCGTATCGCTGCGCTCTTCGCCGTGACCGCTGCCGCCGCCGCGCTCGCGGTGCTGCAGCCGCACGGCGCGTGGCAGGCGGGCCCGGTGTTCGTCGGGATCCTCGCTGCGCTGCGGCTCGAACGCCGGACCGGAGCGCTGACGCTCGCCTGTTCGCTGACGCTGCTCGTCGCCGTGTTGGTGCTCGGGGGCCGCGGCGGCGAAGTGATGTCAGTCCTGTTCACCGCGGTGCCGTGGTTCTTGGTGATGCGCTTGATGCGCGAGCTCGCCGACCAGCGCAACGCGCTGAGGAGCTCGCGCGAGGCGCAGGCGCGCGCAGCGGTCGCGGCCGAGCGCGGGCGCTTTGCGCGGGAGATGCACGACGTGCTCGCACATTCTCTATCGGCGCTGGCGCTGCAGCTGGAGAGCACGCGCCTGCTGGCCGCCGATCGCGGCGCCGACGCGGAGGTGACGCGCGCGATCGACCAGGCCCACCAGCTCACGGCCAGCGGACTGGAAGAAGCGCGCCGCGCGATCGCGACCGCGCGCGGCGAGGAGCTGCCCGGTCCCGATCGCATCGGCTCGCTCGCTGACGCGTTCGGGCAGCAGAGCGGACTGCCGGTCGCGCTCGAGGTGCGCGGCGAGCCGCGCGAGCTCGAGCCTGACGCGCGGCTGGCCGTCTACCGCACGGCGCAGGAGGCGCTGACGAACGTCCGTCGCCATGCCACCGCCGAGCGCGTCGAGATCGAGCTCGCCTACCTGCCGCGCCTCACCGTGCTCGTGGTCGAGGATCGCGCCAGCGATGGCACGCCGCCACCGGCGCCGCTCGCGATAGCCGGCGCCGGCTATGGCTTGACCGGCATGCGTGAGCGAGCCGAGCTGCTCGGCGGTCAGCTGCTCGCCGAGCCGACCGACAAGGGCTTCCGCGTCGAGCTGCGGCTGCCGACGTGAGCGGCGTCGAGGCACCACCGGACGGCGAGCGCGAGCCGGTACGCGTGGTGCTCGCCGACGACCAGCGCCTCGTGCGCGAGAGCCTCGGCACGCTGCTGGGCCTGCTCGACGGCATCGAGCTCGTGGCGAGCGCCGCCGACGGCGAGGAGGTGCTGGCGCTCGCTGAGCGCCACCGGCCGCAGATCGTGCTGATGGATCTGCGCATGCCGCGACTCGACGGGATCGAGGCGACCCAGCGGCTGCGCGAGCACCAGCCCGACGTGCGCGTGATCGCGCTCACGACCTACGCCGACGACGAGAGCGTGCTCGGCGCGCTGCGCGCCGGCGCGCGTGGTTACCTGACCAAGGATGCGAGCAGCGAGGACATCCGCACGGCGATCCTGACAGTGGCTGGAGGTGACGCCGCGCTCGACCCCGCCGTCCAGCACCACGTCGTCGCGGCGCTCGCCAGCCAGGGTCGCGAGACCTGCGGGGACGGCCCTGAGATCGCTGCCGCGGAGCTCCCCGATGGGCTCACACCGCGCGAGGCCGAGGTGCTCGCCTTGATCGCCCAGGGCCTGACGAATGCCGAGATCGCCGAGCGTCTCGTCGTCAGCCAGACAACCGTCAAGTCCCACATCAACCACCTGTTCGCCAAGGCCAGCCTCCGCGACCGCGCGCAGGCGGTCAACTATGCCTACCGCACCGGGATCGCGACGCCGCCGCACTAGCCGGCAGCGACGCTCGACTCGGGGAACCTGACCTCGACGCGCAGGCCGCCGTCCGCCGGCGCGTCGAACGTGAGCGTCGCGCCGTGGGCGGTTGCGATCGCGCTGATGATCGACAGCCCGAGGCCGTGGCCCTCACGATGGCCGGTCCGTTCGCCGCCGAGTCGATGGAACGGCTGGGCGAGCTGCTCGAGCTCGTCGGCGGGGATCACCGGGCCGCTGTTGGCGACCCGCAGCAGCGTCTGCCCGGACTCGACGTTCGTCGCCACCTCGACGCGGCCGCCGGCGGTGTTGTGACGGACGGCGTTGTCGATCAGATTCGACACGAGGCGCTCGATCAGTCGCGGGTCTCCGGTGGTGGGCGCGTCCTCGAGTTGGGTGTCCAGTCGCAGGCCGCGCCGCGCGAGCTCCTCGCGTCGGTCGCGCAGTACGTCGCCTACGACGGCCTGCAGCAGCACCGGCTCGCGTCGCACCACGCCGCGCTCGCTGCGTGCCAGCGTCAGCAGCGCGTCGATCATGCGCTCCTGCTGCTCGCCGATCGCGAGCACCCGCTCGCAGGCCGCGCGCAGCGACGCGGAGCTGGCCGCGGGGTCGGCGAGCGTGACCTCGAGGATCGCGCGTTCCAAGGTCAGTGGCGTGCGCAGCTCGTGCGAGGCGTTGGCAACGAACTGGCGCTGCGACTCGAATGAGGCCTCCAGCCGCGCGAGCAGTTCGTCGAACGTGTCGCCGAGTTCGCGCAGCTCGTCGTTGGGGCCGTCGAGCGCGAGGCGCTCGTGCAGGTTGGAGGCGGACAGCTCACGTGCGGCGGCTGTGATCACCTGCAGCGGACGCAGCACGCGACCGGCGAGCAGCCATCCGACTCCAATCGAAGCGACCGCCATGATCGCGAGGGCGAAGATCGACCAGATCAACAGGTGGTGCAGGTCGCTGTTGTTGACGTTGACCGCCACCGCTTCGAGCTGATGGGCGCGGGCGCGAGCGTGTTCGAGACCGACGGCTTCGGGCGTGGTCGTGACCGTCGACCCACCCGTCGTCACGTGGACGTGGACGTGTGGTTCCACCAGCTTCGCCGCGGCCCCTTCGGCGGAGACGACAATGCCGTGCGTGGACTGGCGCACCGACAGGATCAGGATCGCGAGCAGCAGGATTCCCAGGACCAGGAAGACGCCGCTGTAGAGGACGGCGAGACGCAGGCGGATCGTGTAGCGGGGAAGGCGCGGCCGGCGCCGAGTGAGAAACGCCACGGCTGTGTTCAGATCCGGTAGCCGCCGCGGGTCACCGTCTCGATCAGCGGCGGCTCGCCCAGCTTGGCGCGCAGCCGCCGGATGGTGACCTTGACGGTGCTCGTGAAGGGGTCGGCGTTCTCGTCCCACACCCGCTCGAGCAGCTCCTCGGCCGAGACGATGCGCCCGGCGGCGCCGAGCAGGTACTCGAGCACGGCGAACTCCTTGGGGCTTAGCGCCAGGCGTTGCCCGCCGCGGATGGCGAGGCGATGTGCGGGATCGACGCGCAGGTCGCCGTGCACGAGCGCGGGTGGCGACGCGGCGCCGGCGCGCCGCCCGAGCGCCCGCACCCGGGCGACGAGCTCGGCGAAGGCGAACGGCTTGGGCAGGTAGTCGTCAGCTCCGAGGCCGAGGCCGTCGACGCGGTCTTCGATCGAGCCGGAGGCGGTCAGCATCAGGATGCGCCCATCGCGGCGCTCGGCGACCATCGAGCGGCAGATCTGATCGCCGTGCACGCCGGGCAGATCGCGGTCGAGCACGAGCACGTCGTAGTCGGTGAGCGCCAGGTGTGCGAGCGCGTCGTTGCCGTCGAGCGCGACATCGACGGCCATGCCCTCGCGGCGCAGGCCCGTGGCGACCGTTTCGGCCAGCTCGACGTGATCCTCGACCAAGAGCACTCGCATGAGCCACTCAGCGTGCCGCATCGGCGGTTACAGCGCGGTTACAGCAGCGGTCACCGTGCTGTAACCGGCCGTTCCGTACAACGCCCTTGCACAGCCACCGTCCACGCTGCGCAAGGGAGACGACATGAGAGCTTTTCGGGTAATCGCCAGGCCGCCGGTCCGCGGGTTCGCGGTGGCCATCATGGCTCTGCCGCTGCTCGCCGCCGGCTGCGGTGGCAGCTCCCCGAACGCGGGCGTGGCGCATCTGGGTTCGACGAGCACCGCCAACGGGTCGAGCGGATCTTCTTCTGCTCGGGGCTCCGGCTCTCCGGGGGCGCAGGCGCTGAAGTTCTCGGCGTGCATGCGCTCGCACGGCGAGCCGAACTTTCCCGACCCGGAAATCTCGAGCAGCGGCGGCGGGACGAGCGTCAGGCTCCGCGTGACACCGTCGAGCGGCATCGATCCGGGCTCGCCGACCTTCAAGGCCGCGCAGCAGGCATGCAGGGCGTTCGCGCCAGGGGAATCGCCGGGGTCAAGCTCGGGGCCTCAGTTGAACGCCCAGGAACAGGCGCAGGTGCTGAAGCTCGCGGCGTGCATCCGCCGGCACGGAGAGCCGAACCTCCCAGACCCGTCGTTCGCCGGCGGCGGGGTGCACCTGCCGCCCAGCGTGGACGCGCACTCCGCGACGTTCAAGGCAGCCGAGCAGGCCTGCGAGTCGCTGATCCCGAGCAGCCTACGCGCGCGAACGAGCACGAGCACGAGCACGAGCGCGGGCGCGGGCGGCTGATGAGCGCTTCGCGGCGCCCGCGCCGGGTTGCGCTGGTGGGACTGGCCCTCGTACTGGTCGCGATCGTCGTGCTGGTGCTCGTCGTGACTGACCCGTTCGTCGGCTCGAACAGGCCCGACGGCATTGCCGACAACGCGGCGGCGACGTCGCTCGCGACGGTGACGCGGCGGCCGTTGTCCTCGCAGACGCCGGTGAACGGGACGCTCGGGTATGCGGGCGCGTCGAGCATCCGCGTGCCGGCGGGCACGCCGCCGTCGGCCGTGCAGCAGGCCAACGAATCGGTGACGGCGAGCGCGGCGATGCTGCGGACGGCGAGGGAATCGCTGGCCGCGGACGGCGAGACCCTCGCGGGCGAGCGGGCGACGCTGTCGGCGGCCCGCGGGAAGGAGTCGGTGGACTGCGCGGGCGAGGGCGCCGCGGAAAGCGCTGCCGCGGGCTCCGCGCCGAACGCGAGCGGCGAAGCCGCGACCGACGCCGCCTCACCAGGTGCGAGCAGCTCGGGTCTGTGCATAGCCGACGTGCAGGTGGTGTCGAGCGACATGCAGGCCCTTGGCGGCGCTGCGACGAAGCTCGACGGCGACCGCGCGTCGCTCGCCTCGGCCGAAGCGTCGCTTACGCGCGCGCAAACGGCGGTGTCCGCGGCGCGGGCGTCGGCGGTGTCCTACGGCCAGAGCTCGACCTTCACGATGCTCCCGACGGTGGGCGAGGTGGTCTCCCGCGGACAGGCGCTCTATGCCATCAGCGGTCGGCCGGTGGTGCTGCTGTACGGCTCGCCGGCGACCCGCGCGTTGCCATCGGGCTCGGTGGTGTTCGAGCCGGGGCCGGTGCGCGTGACGAGCGTGACGCCGGCGCTGGGTGCGAGCGTCGCGCCGGGGCCGGTGCTCGGCATCACCTCCACGACTCCGCAGGTGACGATCGAATTGAGCGCGGCGCAGCAGTCGAGCGTGAAGGTCGGCGACGCGGTGACGATCACGCTGCCGGACAACCAGACGACGCCGGGCTTCGTGCGGTCGGTGGGAACGGTGGCGAAAACGCCGTCGAACAAGGGCGCCGAAGGCGGCGGCGGCGGCAACAACGGCGGCGAAGAAGGCGGCCCGACGATCGAAGTGGACGTCGCGCCGAGCGAACCGGGCGCGATCGGCGACCTGGACGAGGCGCCGGTGACGGTATCGATCACAACGGCGAGCGTCGCGGACGCGCTGGTGGTGCCGGTCGACGCGTTGCTGGCGCTGGCGGGCGGGAGCGGAGCCGTCGCCAATTCGGCCTATGCGGTGGAGGTCGTGGAAGGCCGCGTGCACCGCCTGCAGGCTGTGTCGCTGGGTCTGTTCGACGACGCGGAAGGGCTCGTCCAGGTAAGTGGGCGGGGCCTGTCGGCGGGCCAGCGCGTGGTGGTGCCGGCGACATGAGCGCCCCCGTGCTCGAGTTGCGCGCGGTGAGCAAGACCTACGGCGCTGAGCCGCCGGTGTACGCGCTGCGCGACGTGAGCTTTGCGGTGAGCGCGGGCGAGCTCGTCGCGATCGTGGGTCCGTCGGGCTCGGGCAAGACGACGCTGTTGCACGTGATCGGCACGCTCGAGCGCCCGAGCGAGGGGGTCGTGGCGATCGCGGGCGTGGACGTCGCCAGCTGGTCAGATCGCGAGCTGGCGCACCTGCGCGCGCGGAGTATCGGCTTCGTCTTCCAGCAGTTCTTCCTGGCGGAGCACTCGACGGCGCTCGAGAACGTGGCCGACGGGCTGCTGTATGCGGGGGCGGACGTGAGCGAGCGGCGCGAACGCGGAGCCGAGACGCTCACGCGGGTTGGGCTGGCGGACCGCGCGCACTTCCGGCCGAGCAGGCTCTCAGGCGGTGAGCGCCAGCGCGTGGCGATCGCGCGGGCGCTGGTGGGCGGCCCGGCGATCGTGCTCGCGGACGAGCCGACTGGCAATCTCGACAGCGCCGCGGGCGCGGCGATCGTGGCGCTGCTGGAAGAGCTGCACGCGCAGGGCGCGACGATCGTGGTGATCACGCACGATCGCGAGCTCGCCGAGCGCCTGCCTCGTCAGGTGCAGATGCTCGACGGCCGGATCGTGGCGGACACCGAAGCTGGGACCGCTGATGTTTAGTGGGGTCGCGTGCCTGCGCCGCTGGGCCCGGTGGTCTCGTGTCGGGCTGCTCGTGACCGTCGGCGGCGTTGCGGCGCTCGGTGGGCTCGCGTACGCGCCGCTCCCGGCCGCGGGCGAAACCGGAACGCCGGGCGGCTCCAGCGGCGCGTCCTGCCCGTTGCCGAACCCGCCGAACACGCTGATGCTGGTTGCGGGCACGCCGCAGACGGCGCAGATCGACGCGGCGTTCACGACCGGCCTGCAGGTCGTGCTGGCGAACGGCGACGGCTGCCCCGTGACCGGCGCGGCGGGCGTGCCGGTGACGTTCAGCGCGCCGTCGAGCGGCGCCAGCGGACTGTTCTCGGGCAGCGGGTCGCGCACGGTGACGGTCGGCAGCGACGCGACGGGTGCGGCGTCGGCACCCCCGTTCACCGCCGACGCCACCGCGGGCGGCTACACCGTGACGGCGAGCTCGCCATATGGCTCGGTGTCGTTCTCGCTGGCGAACACCGCTGCCGGCGTGCCGGCGCGGATCACGGCGGTGGGGCCGACGAGCCGGACGGCGACGGTGACGCGCCGCTACGCGCAACCACTGGAGGTCAGGGTGCTCGACGGCGCCGGAAATCCGCTGGTGGGGGCGACGGTGATGTTCACGCTGTCCGCGGGCGGGGGCGCGTGCGGCGTCAGCTCGACGGCGAGCGCGAGCTTCGCCGGTGGCGCAGGTGAGCAGGCGAGCGAGACGACCGGGGCCGGGGGCGTTGCGAGCTCGCCCCCGTTCACGGCCAACGCCGCGGCCGGCTCGCTCGCCGCGACGGCGGTGGTGACGAGCAGCGGCGGCACAGGCGCGCAGGCCGGCGCCGTGGCGGCGGCGTTGGGCGTGACGATTGAGGCAAGCTTCGCGCTGCGCAACCTCGCGGGCGAGCCCAGTCGGGTTGCCGCGGGCGTCGGCTCGACCCAGTCCACCGCCACGGGTACGCAGTTCCCGGTGCGGCTCGCCGTCACCGTCACTGACGCCGAGAAGAACCCCGTGTCGGGCACGCAGGTCACGTTCGCGGCGCCCGCCGCCGGCCCCAGTGCGCGCTTCACGATCCATGCGCACGGCACCCTGCGTGGCGCGATCTCGCACCGCCGCACGGTGAAGGTCGAGACACACGCATGCGGGATAGCGCTCGCGCCATCTCTGACCGCGGGAGGCGAGGGCGGCTACGTCGTCGAGGCCAGCGCCGGACACGCGCGGCCAGCGGCCTTCGCGCTCGTCAACGAGGCGCCGGGCAAGCAGCCGTGAGCGCCGCTGCGAGCCCTGCCCCCGGCAGGCTTCGGCCATCGGACCTCGCGCGGGTCGCGAGCGTGGGGCTGCGCACGAGGCGGCTGCGGGCCGGCCTGTCGGCGCTGGGGATCGCGATCGGGGTCGCGGCGATTGTTGCGGTTCTCGGCCTGTCCTCCTCGAGCCAGGCGGGACTGCTGCGGCAGATCGACAGGCTCGGCACCAACCTGCTGACGGTCACCAACGGCCAGGACCTGACCGGCAAGACGGCCGAGCTGCCGCTCGCAGCGCCGGCGATGATCGCCCGCATCTACCCGGTGACGACCGTCGCCGAGACGGCGAAGGTTCCCGGCGCGGTCTACCGCAGCCCGCTGATCCCCGCCGGCGACACGAACGCCCTGACGGTGCAGGCGGCGAGCCTGAACCTGCCCTCGGCGCTCGGCGTGAAGCTCACGCAGGGCGAGTACCTGAATGCTGCCACCGCGACGGAGCCGGTCGCGGTGCTGGGCTCAGCGGCGGCGCAGCGCCTTGGCGTCGACCGTCTGTACCCCGGCGAGCGGATCTGGCTGGCTGATCAGTGGTTCTACCTCGCCGGGATCCTCGGTGCGGCCGAACTGACGCCCGAAATCGAAAGCTCCGTGCTGGTCGGCTTCCCCGCCGCTGAGAAGTACCTCGCGTCCAACGGCCACGCCAACTCGGTATACGTGCGGGCCCACGACGAACAGGTCGGCGCCGTCCGGTCGGTGCTTGCGCAGACCGCGAACCCGCAGGCGCCGAACGAAGTCGACGTGAGCCAGCCGTCGGCCGCGCTGGTCGCGCGCGCCGACGCGAAGGGCGCGCTGAACGGCCTGTTCCTCGGGCTGGGCGCGGTGGCGCTGCTCGTGGGCGCGGTCGGCGTGGCGAACATCATGGTCATCTCCGTGCTCGAACGCCGTTCGGAGATCGGGCTGCGTCGCGCGCTCGGCGCGACCAGGGGACAGATCCGCGCGCAGTTTCTCTCCGAGTCGATCCTGCTGGCGCTCGGCGGCGGCGCCGCGGGTGTGGGCATCGGCGTCCTCGCCACGGCGATCTACGCCTCCACGAAGGGTTGGGAAGTCGTCGTGCCTGCGACCGCGTGGGCCGGCGGCTTCGGCGCGGCGATGCTGATCGGCGCACTCGCCGGCCTGCTGCCCGCGATCCGCGCCGCAAGGCTCTCACCGGCCGACGCGCTGCGGACTGTGTGAGGCTACCGCGCCGCCGGGCGCAGGCGCGAGTGGATCACGCGCCAGGGAAATTGGATCACGCTCGTGAGGACGGATATCCGCTTTGGCGCTGTGCTCTTGCGCTCGAGCGAGATCACATCCGCCGCGGCCACGCGATTTCCGTGTAGGGGGAGACCCGTTTGCAACGCCGACAGGTCGGGGAGCGAGGCCGAGGAGCCGCTCCATGTGAGGATCTCAGCGATGACGCTGTCGGGGTCCGCGAGAAAATCCTCGTGGGTCACGAACAGGCGGCGCGCGCGCGGATGCCGCAGGAAGACAAGAACCGAGAGCAGGTGTGTCAGCCACAGGTAGGCGTTGGCGGCGGCTGTGTTGAAGCTGCGCTCGGGTACGTCCTCGCGCCTCATCGAGGACAGCACACCCTGGGGACTGCGGGCCACGTAGAGCAGATAGAAGTTGACTCCTCCCAGGCGCTGGAGCTCACGCGCGCGCAGCGGGTAGTGCGAGGTGTCGATCACGTGCGTCGCGCCGGCGAGGCGTGCGACCGTGCGATAGAGGTCCTCCGATGCCTTGCGGTAGCGCAAACGCAGGCGCCGGCGCCGCGGCCACTTGCGAACGTCGAACAGCGCCGAGGAACGCTCCAGGCAGCTCGTGCCGCCGCCGAGCAGCTCCTGATCGACGTCGACGCTCTGGCGTACGGATGCCCAGAACTTCGCGCGCGCGGCGCCGTCGTAGGAGGGAACCCCCGATCTCGGCAGCCACCTGTTGAGCTCTCCCGCGAAGAAGTAGCCCGCGCAGTTGCCGAGTGCCACGCCGAGAATTGTGGTGCCGCTGCGCGCCGCTCCCATCACATACAGCACCTTCGGCCTCACATCCGACTCCGGCCCGGAAGCGCCAGAGTCAACCTCGGTCTGCACGCAGAGGAGTCTGGCAGATCCCATGGCGCTGATCTCGGGGCGCTGGATATGGCTTTACCATGCCCTCGGGCGGCTGGTACCGTTACGCGATGGCAGCGGCAGCGCAGACCGCGTCGTCAGGGGCGCAGGCCGGACAGCAGGCGCCCTCGGCGGGGGGGCAGCAGTCGCTGCCGCCGGGCCCGAGCATGCCGCCGGTCGTGCAGTCGCTCGCGTGGGGGCTGGCGCCGACCTGGCTGATGGACCACTGCACACGGCGCTTCGGCGACACCTTCACGCTGCGATTTCCGCCGGGCCGAGCGCCGCTCGTGCATCTCAGCGACCCGCAGGACGTAAAGACGCTGCTGACCGCCTCCGAGGACGTCGCGCCGAAGCCCACGGGCGGCGCCGGCGCGCCGGTGTGGGTGCTGGGCCCCAACTCGCTGAGCGTCCTCACCGGGCCCGAGCACATGCGCCAGCGCAAGCTGCTGCTGCCGCCCTTCCACGGTGAGCACCTGCGCAAGCACGAGGACTTGATCGTCGGTGCCACCCGGCGGGTGATGGCCGACTGGCCACTCGGCCGGGCGATGCGCATGCAGCCGCGCACACGGCTGATCACGCTGGAGGTGATCATGGGCTCGGTGTTCGGCGTCGAGGCCGAGCGCATGAACGAAATGCAGAAGACGATCGTCGCGTTGATGGGGCCAAAGCACGTGATCGCCGGGCTGCGGATGCTGGTCCGCCCGACGCAGGAGCGCCCGAACAGCACGATCGGACGGGGGCTCGACCGCCTCGACGCGCAGATCTACGCGGAGATCGAGAACCGCCGCCGCCAGAGCGACCTGGAGGGCCGTTCGGACATCATGTCGATGCTGCTCGTGGCGCGTGACGAGGACGGCGCGCCGATGACCGACGAGGAAGTGCGCGACGAGCTGGTGACGCTGCTGCTCGCGGGTCATGAGACGACCGCGACCGCGGTCTCGTGGGCGATCGAGCGCCTGGTTCGCCATCCCCAGGCGCTGGCGCGCCTGGTCGAGGAGATCGACGCGCAGCGCGACGGCGGCGGCGATGAGTACCTGACGGCGGTGATCAACGAGACCCTGCGGGTCAGGCCGCCGCAGGGCATCGTCGTGCGCACGCTCAAGCGCGAGCTGGAGGTGGGAGGGTTCGTGCTGCCGGCCGGCACCACGACCGCGATCTCCGTCTACGCCACCAACCGCAACCGCGGTGTGTATGAGGACCCGGCGGCGTTCAGGCCGGAGCGCTTCCTGGAGAACGGCCCGGAGACCTACTCGTGGGTGCCGTTCGGGGGTGGCATCCGGCGCTGCATCGGCTCGTCGCTGGCACTGCTGGAGGCGAAGCTGATCCTGCGCACGATGCTCTCCGAGCTCGAGCCCCGCGTGCCGGATGGCCGGCGGCGACGCCGCGGCGAGCGGATGCGCTGGTCGCACCGCACGCTGATCCCCTCGCGCGACGCGACCGTCGTTTGGCGGCGCCGAAGCCCGCGCCCGCTCGCGGACGCGGCGAGCTCAGCTTAAGAGCCTCGCCGGCTCGCCAGACGCGCGCGGGGGGCTTGTGCCACCATTGCCGACCATGGATCACCTGCTCCGCGCGCAAGCGCCGATCACGGCGGCCGGCTGGGAGATGATCGACGGCGAGGCTACGCAGCGGCTGCGGCCGGCGCTCGCAGCGCGCAAGCTCGTGGACTTCGCCGGGCCCCGCGGCTGGTCGCACTCGGCCACCAACCTCGGCCGCACCGAGCCGCTGGCGTCGGTGGCGGGCGATGGAGTCACGGCCCTGCGGCGACGCGTGCTGCCGCTCGTCGAGGCTCGCGCGGACTTCGAGATCTCCCTGGATGAGCTGCGTGACGCCGACCGCGGCGCCGCCGACGCCGACCTCGACGCGCTCGATCTTGCGGCGCACCGGATCGCGGTCGCCGAGAACGTCGCGGTGTTCCACGGCTGGAGCGGCGCGATCACCGGCATCACCGAGGCCTCGCCCCACGCGCCCGTCCCGCTCGGCCCCTCGCCGCAGGAGTACCCGAGCGCGGTCGCCGCCGCGATCGAGCGGCTGCTCGGCAGCGGCGTCGCCGGCCCGTACGCGCTCGCGCTCGGCGCCGAGCAGCACCGGCTGGTGATCGAGACGGCCGAGCACGGCGGCTATCCGATGCTCGAGCACCTGCGAAAGATCCTCGACGGCCCGATCGTGTGGGCACCAGGCGTCCGCGGCGCCGTTCTCGTCAGCCAGCGCGGCGGCGACTTCCTGCTCGACTGCGGCCAGGATCTGTCGATCGGCTACGACTCCCACGACGAGCAGGTCGTGCGCCTGTATCTGCAGGAGAGCTTCAGCTTCCAGGTCGCGACGGCCGACGCGGCCGTGCCGCTCGTCAGTCACTCGGCTTGAGCGCCGGGCTTTCGGGACATTCGCGCTTTCCCGCGCCCAAGAGCCTCAACCTCGGCTCCTGAATAGCCGATAACCCCTTATGGACGTTTGTTCGATTAATCAGCGATCGGGTGATCGTTGCCGGCGGGCACGTCGAGTCTGCTGATGGACGTCCGGTCGTATGTGCGCCCGGAATGCACTCGAGTTCGCACGCTTTGGCGTGCACACACATGAAGGAGGGAGATGGATGCGCAGCCGAACCGACAGAACGGATCACTCCTCAGCCGACGCGGTGCCCTTCGGCATCAGCCGGCGTGAGCTCGACGCGCGCACGAGCGTGATCGCCGTCCAGGGCGACCTCGATCTTGCGACCGCGCCGCAGCTGAAGTGGATGCTCCTGGACGCGCTCGAGGAAGGGCACGGCCACCTGGTGCTCGACCTCAAAGACTCGACGTTCATGGATTCGACGGCACTCGGCGTGCTCGTCGGCGTCAGCCGCAGCCTCGGTGCGGACGGCACGCTGGTGATCCTCTGCGCCAACGACAAGCTGCTGAAGATCTTCGAGCTCTCGGGGATGGACGGTGTGTTCGCCATCTACTCCTCGCTTGACGACGCGCTCGAGCACACCCGCGCGCGAACCGCCGAAACCGGCTGAAAGGGGAGTGCGCTGCTCGATGGTGAGCGTCACGGGTAGAGATTCGACAGCGACAACCGCGCGCCGGCGACGGCGCCCACGACTGGCGACGGCGCTCGCCGCGGGGTGCTCCACGCTCGCGCTGGCGCTGGCGTTTATTCCCACCGCTGCCGCCAGGCGAGACCAGCCCGCCACGCCGGCCCCTGCGGCGTCGCCGTCGACGTCCTCACCGTCGAACGCCAAGCCCGGCCAGACGGAAGCCAAGCCCTCGCCCGTGCCGCCGGCGCCAGCGTCGGCGCAGCCCGAAACGCCGCCGGCGCCGGCCCACTCCCCGGCGGCGCATCACGATCATCACCGCGCCTCCGGCGAAACCGGTGCGAGCACGAGCGCCGGCGCAGGCACGGGCACGACCTCCGGCTCGACACCGGCCGCCGCCGGCGCCACGGCAGCGGAACCAGGCACCGCCGACCCGCACCACCGCGCCGCCCGCCACGACGCCGGCGGACGCGGCGCGGCTCGTAGGCAGGAACGACCGCGCGAACAGCAGGGCGCCGAAGCACAGGAAGCGGGGGCCCAGCCGACGCTCGCAGACGCACAGACCTCCACGCAGGCCAAAAAAGGCACGACCAAAGAAAAAGAAAGAAAAGAAAGAAAAGAAAAGAAAGAAAAGAAAGAAGAAGTCAAACGCGAGCACGAAGGCAAGGGCAAAGGGCAGAAAGGCAGCGGCGAACCGGAATCGACCGGCGCGGGCGAATCGGCCGGCGCCGGTGCTCCCTCGACGACCGCGCTCGCGGCCTCGGCGCTCACGCCGCCGGCACTCGCCGCCGCCGCAGCGGCGGCGACGCCCGTGGGAACCGTGCAGACGAGCCCGTCCGCCGAACGCGCCTCGAGGGCGGCGGCCGGCGGCGAGGTGTCGAACCGCGCGTACCGCTCACGGCACGCCCGCTCCGGCGCACGCGCGCCCGCTCACCCGATCAAGCTCGCGGCAGCGAGGTTGGCGCCCGCTGCCGCGACGGCCGCCACGGCGTTGACGCCGCGCACGCCGCGAGGCGCCCGCAAGGGCGCCGCTAAGTCGAGTTCCGCCGGTCCGTCCTCGCAGCTCGTCACGACCATCACCAGGATCGTCGATGTGGTGCCGACCGCGGTGCGCGGCCTGATCGCGGCGCTGCTGGCGCTGGCGCTGGCGCTGGCGGTGCGCTCGCGCGTGGCCGCCGTTCGCGCCCGTCGCCTCGAGCGTCAGCGGGTGGAGCTGCTCGAGGATGTGGGCCTGCTGCAGGCCGCGCTGCTGCCGGTGCCGCCGGCGCGCCTCGGCCCGGTCGGCACATCCGCGGCCTACCAGCCCGCGGCCGGGCCCGGGGCGGGCGGGGACTTCTATGACGTGTTCGCGCTCGAGGACGGTCAGCTGGCGATCATCGTCGGCGACGTCTCCGGGCACGGACGCCAGGCGCTGCCGCACACCGCGCTCGTGCGCTTCACGCTGCGCGCATATCTCGAGGCCGGGCTCTCGCCGCGGGACGCTGTGCAGACCGCCGGGGTCGTGCTCGAGCGTCAGCTCGGCGGCGCCTTCGCGACCGTGATCGCCGCCACCTACAACCCGCGCGAGCGGCTGCTGGTGTACTCCTCAGCCGGACATCCGCCGCCGGTGATCCTGCCGCTTGGCGAGGATGCAGGATCGATCCCGCCGGTTACAATCTGCGCCGCCCCGCCGATCGGAGTGGGTATGCGGACAGGCACTCGTCAGACGGTCGTCTCGGTTCCGGGCGGTGCGCAGATCTGTTTCCACACCGACGGCGTCACCGAGGCACGGGTCGGCTCCGACCTGTTCGGCACCGAGCGTCTCCTCGAAACGCTCGCGGAGCTGGGGCCGAGTGCAACGGCGCCGGCGCTGCTCGAGCACGTGGCCGAGTGCGCCGACGAGCGTCCCGACGACATGGCTGCGTGTCTGCTGCACATCGAGGGGTCCGAGCAGGCCCCCACCGTCCTCGTCGAGGAGCTCGAGCTCGATCGCGACGAGGCCACGAGCGCGCGCACCGAGCGCTTTCTGCTCGCCTGCGGACTGACGCGCGGTGAGGTCGCCGAGGCGCTGCGCACGGCCGCGATCGCGGCGGGGCGCGCGGGCACGATCGTGCTCGAGGTGCGGCGCGGCGACGGTGCGCCGGAAGTGGCCCTGCGCCGTGAGAACCTGGCTTATATCCACGCACGCCGCGGCAACGTCGAGGTGGCGCTGTGAGCGCCCGGCCGCTGCTGGCGCCAGACGCCGCGATCGCCCTGGGCATCGCCTCCACCGCGATGCCGTTTGCGCGCACGCCCGACGACGAGGTCGAGCGCTGGCTGCGGGTGCTGCGCCTGCACGGACAGGTGGGCATCGCCCTGCAGGCAATCGGTGTCAGCGAAGTGCCGCTCGCCGGCACCGATGAGGGCTCCGAGCACGGCGCGCAGAGCGCCGCCGCAACCGACCACGGCGACGCGGTGGCGCGCGTCACCGAGCACGCCGTACGGATCGCCGAGGAACGCGGTCAGCACGCGCTGACCACCACCGACATCCTGCTGGCCGTGATGCACGTCTACGGAGCGGACTTCGATCGTGTACTCGAGGAGCACGGCACCGATCGCAAGGAGGTACTCGAACGGCTCGGGGACACCTGAGCCCTTGACGCCAGAGCCCGTCGTCACGCCCATCCCCGCCGGCGTGACGGGAGATGAGCGCGAGCCGGTCCGTTCGATCAGCCCTTGAACGAGTGGAATTCGCCGAGCGGGCTCGGCAGTTTCGGCGTGAACGGCGTGAACGTGTACGGCTTGGTGGTGTCGAAGCCGGCTTTTTCGGCGGCTGCCTTTTCGGCGAACGGCAGCAGTGCTTCGACCGCCTGGCCGATGTTCTCGAGCAGCAGCGTGCGCTCGTAGCCGTTGTTGTTGGGCGGTTCAATCGACTCTGCGACCTTCTGGATGCCCGTGATGCTGGTGATCGGGCCACCGTTTGCGGGTGTCACGTCGCCGCCGACGACGCGCGCGAGCGTGCGGTGGTCGGACTCGATGCCCATGATCCTCGCCGCGGTCACCCGCAGGTCCGGCGTGCTGAAGTGGCGCACGCCGACGAGGTAGGCGGCGATGAACGCATCCTCGAGCGTGACGAGGATGTCGAGCGTCGTCTGCGAGTCGGTGAACATGTTCGGCGGGTAGTAGAACGCCGTGAACGGCGTCGGCTTCTTGGTGACGCTTTCCTCGAGCAGGTAATGCGACATCTCCTCCTGCAGCGCTCCCTGCAGATAGCCCTGATCGTCGGCGGGGATGTTCTTGAAGAACGGCGCCGTGTTGATGATGTTCGTGTAGGTCGTCACCGCCAGCGCCTCGGCGATCTGCGCCGCTTTCAGTATTTCCAGGTCGCCGTGGGTGACCCCAGGCTTCTTGCGACTGGCGAAAGCCGCCGCGGGCGCGAGCGCCCCCACGCCGGCGGCGCCCGCGCCGACCACTGCCGCGCCCTTCAGGAACCCCTTGCGTGTGGTCGGCGCCGTCCACTGATCCTCCGCCGCCGGCGACTCTGCGTGTACCAGCTCCGACACGTTGCGCGCATCGTTCATCGTGCTGCCCCCTTCTGTGTAGTTCACGTGCACCGGATAGATGTGCACTGGGGGCTGTTGCGCGCGAACGCGGCAGATGGATCACTCGCAGCCGCTCACGGGCGACGGACGCGCGCCGGCGCGCCCGGGCGCCGGTTTCTAGACGCTGTGGGTCTTGGCGCGTTCGAGCAGCAGCGAGAACAGCTGTTCCTCGAGAGCCGCCGGGAACTCGCGCAGAACGGCGAACGTGAACAGCGACACCTCCGCGCGGCCCTTGACGAATCCGAGGATGTCCACGTAGAAGGGGATGTGCAGGCCGTGCAGGGTCACCGTCTCGATGAAGCGCAGGCCGAAGCTGCCGTCGCTACCCGGGGCGGGCGGCGATCCCTGCTTGGTCGAGACCGGACCGACCTTCGCGCCGTGCAGGTTGGTGCTCGCGAGCAGCTGCTTGAGGTAGCGCGCCAGGCAGCTGCGCAGGTGGCCGCCGCGGATCGCCGCGAGTTCCCTCGCGGCGAGTGCGGTCGTGTGCGCGACGGTCACCTGTGAGCTGACGCTCTGGGTGATGATCGACTCTCCACGTTCGTAGGTCTTCGAGCTCATTTCCGTCGCTTCCCGTTTCGTGCTCGCGCTCCCCACGCACTTGGCGAGCTCGGGTTCGAGGCGCTTTTCGGCCGCGCTCGCGTGTTCGTGTGCGGAGGAGGGATGAAAGCCCGGAAGGTCGCCGGCTTTGAGGTTGACCGCGACGGCGAAGGCCAGCGCCTTGGCTTCTTCGGCGCGCGCGACCGGCACGGCGGGCACGCCGGTGGCGGGCGTCGCCTGCGTGGCCGCGGTGGCCGCGGCGGCCGTGCTGGTCTTCGCGGTGGTGTGTCCCGAGCCCCCGCAGCCTGCGAGGAGGACGGCGCTCAAGGCAAGCGTGGAAATGGCGGCCGCCCGGCGCATCGACGCGGCCATTGTCGCAGGCCGGTGCGGTCAGCCGGCGAGCTTGCGCCGCTGCGGATGGATCGTCTCACCGCGGGCGAGCATCGCGACGTACTGCTCGATCCGTCGCGCGCGGGTGGCGGCGCGCTTGGCGGCGTCGATCCGGTAGAGCACCGCGTAGCGATTCTGGCTGGTGAGGATCTCGAACATCGCCTGCGCGCGCGGCTCGGCGGCGAGCGCGCTCGTGAGGTCGTCCGGCACCTCGATGCTCGCCTGGCCGGCGTACGCGGTCTCCCAGCGCCCGTCCGCCTTGGCGCGCTCGACCTGCGCGACACCGCCGGGATGCATGCGCCCCTCGCGCAGCAGCCGCTCTACATGTCCGACGTTGCGCTTGGACCAGCTGCTGCGCGCACGTCGCGGCGTGAAGCGCTGGCGGAAGGTGCGCTCGTCGCGGCGACCGATCTGACCGTCGATCCAGCCGTGGCAGAGCGCCTCGTCGAGCGCCTGCTCGTAGGTGAGGCTAGTCGGCTCGGTAGTGCCCTTCTTGGCGAGCACCAGCCAGACACCGCTCTCGTCGCCGTGGTGCTCGCCCAGCCACCGCCGCCACGCGTCGGCGTCCACGATCATCAGCTCAGGCAGTATGACCATGGTTATACGGCGTTCGCGAAAGCAAACAAAGCCTCGGCCGCTGCCGGCGCCGAATGCCACCTCGGCGCGGGCCGGGCGCGGCTACTCCAGGATGATCGCGCGCATGACGTGTTCGTCGGGCAGCTTGTCGAGGATCTTGCGCAGGATGTCGATCTCGTCAGCTTCCTGGCGCTGGAGGTCGTTGAACAGCAGTTTGACGGCGCTGTAGGTGATCTTCATCTGTTGGGGCGTCAGCGCCACGCTCAGCACGCCGTTCTCGTCGGGCAGCTGCTCGAGCTCGGCGAGCACGTCACGCGCGAGGCGGCGGATGCCCGGCTCGTGCGCCTCGTCGGAGATCAGCAGTCGCAGCGCGCTGGCCGCGACCGGCACCTCGTCGACGTCGAGAAACAGGTGATAGGGGGGCGCAGCGTCGTCGCTCGTGGCACTCATCGCTTCGGAAGCCTACTGGTCACCACGATCGCGAGCGGGATCGCCCGCGCGGCGACTCACTCGACGGGGATCGTCGGCTGCGCGAGCGCGCGCTGGCGCTGACCGCGCGCGATGCGCCCGCCGAGCGCGCTGAGCAGCATGCCGGCGATCGCGGTGATGACGGCGAGGAACGGCGGCCAGCTGCCGAGTGAGACCTTCGCGTGGGTGCCGGCGATCGCGTGCGCGAGCAGCAGGGCGACGCCGTAGATGAAGCCGGCGACGAGACCGCGGTCGGCTCCGCCCCAGCCGTCCTGGTGCTCGAAGCCGGCGATCACGCTTCCAATCGCGACGAGCACGGCGTAGCCCCAGTACGCGCCGGCGGAGACGCCGACGAGCACACCTGCGACCGCGCCGGCGATCGCAGGCACGACGCCTCCGAGCACGACCTGCGCGGGTCGTGGACGATCTCGAAACAGCGTCGGTTGATACATCTCTCTCCTCCCCGAAGTTCCCGTCAAACCCTACCGCGTCGTCATACCCTACGTTGCACTGTGGCAAGCACCAACGCGCCCTTCCGTCTTTCGGTTCTCGACCAGTCTCCGATCGCGGAGGGCTCGACGGGCGCGCAGGCGCTCGAGAACACGCTGGATCTCGCGCGCCTGACCGACGCCCTCGGCTATCACCGCTACTGGGTGGCCGAGCACCACGGCGGCCCGATGCTCGCGGGTCCGAGCCCCGAGGCGCTGATCGGGCCGATCGCGGCGGCGACGACGCGCATCCGCGTGGGCAGCGGCGGCGTGATGCTGCCGCACTACAGCCCGCTGAAGGTGGCTGAGACGTTCAGCCTGCTGGCGGGGCTGTTCCCGGGACGCATCGACCTCGCGTTGGGGCGTGCCGCGGGTACCGACCCGTTGACGACTCTCGCTCTACAGCGCGACCGCCGCCAGGCCGCCCCGGACGACTTTCCCGAGCAGCTGACGGAGCTGCTGGGCTATCTCGACGATCGGCTGCCGGCGAGTCACCCGTTTGCGCGTCTGGCGAAGACGCTGCCGGGGCGCCCCCACAAACCGGAGCCGTGGCTGCTGGGCTCCTCGCCGCAGAGCGCGATCTGGGCGGGGGAGCTGGGGCTGCCTTACGCGTTCGCCGACTTCATCAATCCGCAGGGTGCGGAGATCGCGGCGCTCTACCGCGAACGCTTTGCCGCGCACGAGCGGGCGCACCCCGAGGCTGAGCCGCGCACCGCGGTCGCGGTGTGGGTGATCTGCGCGGACAGCGACGAGGAGGCCCGGAGGGTGGCGGCGAGCGGGCGCATGGCGTTCACGCTGCTGCGCCGCGGCCAGCTGCTGGCGGTGCCCTCTCCCGAGAAGGCGTTGCGGTTCCTCGAGTCCGAGCAGCGCAGCGGCGAGCAGGGTGCGCGGCGTCGCACGCTGGTGGGCTCGCCGCAGACGGTGCGCGAGCAGCTGGAGCAGGTGGTCGGCGAGTACGGCGCGCAGGAGGCGATCGCCGTGTGCATCACCTACGAGCACGAGGCGCGCCGGCGCTCCTATGAGCTGCTCGCGGACGCGTTCCACCTGGGCGAGAACAGCGATTTATAGATGCGTGCGTGGTGGTTGTGAACGATCCGCGCGCGCATATCCGGCGCGCCACCTCAGCCGACGTGCCGGCGCTGGCGGCGATGCTCGCGCGGGCGTTCCTCGATGACCCGGTCGCGAGCTGGGCGTGGCGGCCCGATCGCCTGCGGCTCGCCGCGCTGGAGCGCTTTCACGGCGTGCGCCTGCGCCAGCTGCTCGCCGGCGAGGAGGTGTGGACGACGGACGAGCTGACGTGTGCGGCGCTGTGGGCGCCGCCGGGACGCTGGCACTCGACGCTGCGCGAAACGGCCGAGCTGGTCCCGTCGTTCCTGCATCCGCGGCTGTTCGCGCGGATGCCGATGGTCGCGCTCGGCTGGGAAAAACTCGAGCGCGCGCATCCGCGCACGCCGCCGCACGTGTACCTCGCGCTGCTCGGCACCGAGCCCGAGGCGCAGGGGCGCGGGCTGGGCTCGGCGGTGCTGGCGCCGGTGCTGCAGCAGTGCGACAGCGACGGCGTCGGCGCCTACCTCGAGTCCTCCAAGGAACGCAACATCGACTTCTACGCTCGCCACGGCTTCCGCGTGCTCGACGAGATTCACCTTTTGCGCGGTCCGACGATGTGGAAGATGTGGCGCGACCCGCTTGGGCTCCCGCCCGAGTGATGCACCCGGCCGGCTGTCGCGCGCCTACCCGAAGTAGGTTCCGACGGCCGTCTTCAAGATCTTGTCCTCGCTTTTGATGGTGAATGCCAGCGTCCGCTTCACACTCAACTCTACGAGGAGTGAGGAATGTGTCTGCGTGCTCCACCATGTCCCGTCGATTTGGCACACTTTCGCGATGCGGCAGGACTCATAGCTGGTCTCTGCTTCCGCCCCAAAGGCCGGAAGCTCAATCGGACGAAGTTCGGCGAGGGAAAGCAGGCGCTTGGTTTCAGTGAGTCCGCTTTGGAACTGTTGTTCTGCGGTTTCGGGGCACGGATTCGGGGGTTCGATTACGCCGGTGCACGGCGAGGCGACGTTCGCAGACTCGCTGAAAGAGGCGACGACGGCACGCCCTGCCTCGATTGCGCGCAGGCGAGCGGGACCTTGGCTGACTGGGCTGCCGCGATAGCCAACGATGACGCAAGCCGAATCCTCCAGGCCGTAAAGTTCTTTCACGGGCACATGTTCACGCAGCGATACGTGTGACATGCCGAAGATGTGCTCGATTTCTGCGTTCGAGACCAGGCTGCAGGCGTCCGTGCCAGGCCCGGCTGCGAGCGCACCAGACGAAGCCCAAGCTCCTCCAGCCAAAGCCATGATCGCCACCAGCGCAACGCGCCGAGCCCGTCGCATCGTCCCCCCAGATCGCAGTCCGTTCGGCGGAACCCTACCAGTGGGAGAGCGAAGCCGCCGGGATCGACCTGCTGATCGACCGGAGCGCCACGCCGGGCTGGGCGCTGTCGGAGAACGTCGAGCGCGACCCGCGCCCCGGTGATGGCGAAGCCCGCTGCTGAGCTCCTGACCGAACGCCTCGCCGCGCAGCTGCTGGCGGGCGCCCCCGCTCGCGATCCTGTAGAGGTGGCCCGCAGGCTGCTGGCGCTCCAGGCGCAGGACCCGCGCGGCGCGCGCCTGGCGGTCCGTGCACGCAGCAGCGGGCTGACGGCGGCGGACGTGGACCGAGCGCTGACGCAGGAGCGCTCGCTGGTGATCACGTGGCTGAACCGCGGCACGCTGCACCTGCTCGCCAGCGAGGACTATCGCTGGCTGCACGCGCTCACCGCTCCGACACTGTTCACGGCGAGCGCCCGGCGCCTGTCCCAGGAGGGCGTCACGCCGGCGGCGACGGACCGCGGGGTCGGGGCGATCGAGCGCGCGCTGGCCGCTGAGGGGCCGTTGGATCGCGCGCAACTGCGCGAGCGGATCGCTGCGGCTGGAGTGCGCACCGAGGGCCAGGCGCTCGTGCACCTGCTGTTCCTCGCGTCGCTGCGCGGAGCGATCGTGCGCGGGCCGATGCGTGGCTCCCGGCAGGCGTACGTGCTGGTGCGCGACTGGCTGGCGCCATCTGCGCCCGGCGCGGTGGACCGCGGGCGTGCGCTGGCGGAGCTCGCGCGCCGGTACCTGGCCGGTCACGCGCCGGCGGAGGATCGCGACCTGGCGAGGTGGTCGGGCCTGCCACTGCGCGACGCGCGCGCGGGGCTCGCCGCGATCGCCTCGGAGCTGCACGAACGCGGCGACGGGCTGCTCGAGCTGAGCAGGCGCCGCGCGCGCGACTCGGCTCGCGCTCAGGCGCCGCCGTCGGCCCAGGCAGAGCTGCCGCCACCGCGCCTGCTCGGAGCGTTCGACCCTGTGCTGCTCGGCTGGCGCTCGCGCGAGGCGCTGCTCGACGTGAACCACCAGCGGATCGTCACCAGCAACGGGATCTTCAGACCGTTTGCGCTCGTGAAAGGCCGCGCGGCGGCGACGTGGGCGCTGTCGGCGGGGAAGGTGGTGGTGGAGCCCTTCGCTGCGATCACGCGCAGCGACGAGCGCGCGCTGCAGGCCGATGCGCAGGATGTTGTGCGCTATCTGAACGCTGACGCGTAGCGGCGCTCGCTCGCGGCCCTGTCGCCGTCGCATATCCGCCGATTCACGTTCGCATTGATCCGTATCACGGGCCGCTCCGTATTCACAGAAGACACGGGCCGCATATGGAGCGTCGCTCCGCGGGCCGATCTTCCCCCCAATATCGGAGAGACGAATGACCTATTCGATCAACGTTGACGAGATAGACGCCGACGGAGCAGTCCGCGAAGCCGCTGACGCGGTCTCCGGCGACACACGCCTGAGCTTCCTCAAGAAGGCCGGTATCGGCGCCGGCGCCGCGATGAGCGGCGGTGCAGTCCTGTCGATGCTCGCGCCGAGCGCGTTCGCCGGCACCGAGGTCGGACGCCCGCCGGCGTCTTTCGGAAAGGGCGACGTTGGAATCCTCAATTACGCGCTGACGCTCGAGTACCTGGAGGCGGCGTTCTACAACGGCGCCACCGCCGCAAACATGTCACTCAACGCACAGACGAGCGCATTCCTGAAGGTCGTCACAAAGGATGAGAACGCGCACGTGGCATTCCTCAAGAAACATCTCGGCAGCAAGGCCGCCAAGGAACCGAAGTTCAACTTCAAAGGCGCCAACACCAGCCCCGAAACGTTCATGAAGACAGCTGAAGTGCTCGAGAACACAGGTGTTCACGCGTACTCCGGCCAGGCGCTGAACATCACGACGCCCGCATATGTCAAGGCCGCCGTGTCGATCCTCACGATCGAGGCGCGCCACGCCAGCGTCATCGGCCTGCTCAACGAACCGGCCGGCAACGACATCGCCCCGAACGGCCCGTTCGACACGCCGTACACCGCAGCCAAGGTGCTGGCCGCCGTGACGGCGACCGGCTTCATCGTCTAAAGCCCATCGACAACGGAGGTCTAGAAGATGCCGAGTCCATCGATTGAGCAGAGCACGTCTGAAGCAGGCGAGGAGTCAGTGCGCCGGCCGGCGGGCATCGTCGAGCGCCTCGTGCGCGACGACGTTGACCGCAAGCGGTTCCTGAAGATGGCCGGAGGCACGGGCGCGGCGAGCTTCACGCGCGTTCGTGCTCGCCGCCTGCGGCTCCAGCAGCAAATCGTCGTCCACCGCCAGCACGGCGGCGGCCACTGCCGCCGCTACGACCGGCTCCAACAGCGGCGATCTGGCGATCCTCAACTACGCGCTCACGCTCGAGTACCTGGAGACGAGCTTCTATGAAAAGGTGAACGCGTCAGGCTTGTACAGCGGCAAGGTCGCGAGCCTGCTCGAAGACGTTCGGCGGCCAGGAGAAGACGCACGTGGAAGCGCTGAAAGGCACCGTCGAAAAGCTCGGCGGAACCCCGGCAGCCAACCCCAACGGCAAATTCCCGATCAACAGCGCCGCGCAGGTGGCGGACCTGGCCTACGAAGTGGAGAACCTCGGCGCCGCGGCCTACCTAGGCCAGGCCGCCAACATCCAGAGCCCGGAGATCCTCGCGACGGCGCTGGCGATCCACACAGTCGAGGCGCGCCACGCGGCGAGCATCGCCACGCTTGTCAAGAAGTCCCTCACCCCGGATGGCGCCTTCGCCAAACCGGCCTCCATGTCAATGGTGATGGCGGCGATCAAGCCGTTCCTCGCTTGAGCAGCACCCGAGAAAGGAGCTGAACGCTTATGTCACACAACACGCTCGCAGAGACCGCGCCCGCGGATCCCGCCAACTCCGAGCTGGCGGCCGTCGAGGTGCAGCGGGCTGACCCGCTCGAGCTTCATCCTCCGCGGCGCGCTCGCAGCCGGCTCGGTGTACGGGCTCTCGGCGGTCACGCCGTTCGTCTCGCAGGCATTCGCTGCGACCGGCGGCGGGGACGCTGAAATCCTCAACTTCGCGCTCACGCTCGAGTACCTGGAGTCGGACTTCTACAACGTCAAGGGCAAGCAGGTCGGGCTGAGCGGCCAGGCCAAGAGCTACGCGAAGCTGTTCGGCGAACAGGAGCAGGCTCACATCAACGCGCTGCGGACGGTCATCAAGCAGCTCGGCGCCAAGCCGGTCGCGAAACCGACGTTCGTGTTCCCCGTCAGCAACCAGAGCTCGTTCCTGGCGCTGGCATCGGAGCTCGAGAACACCGGCGTGGGCGCGTACAACGGCGCGGCGCCCTCGCTGACGAGCAAGCAGATCCTCACGGCCGCCGGCAGCATCGTGCAGATCGAGGCTCGTCACGCGGCCGGCATCAACCTGCTGATCGAAAAGAGCCCGACTCCGAGCGGCGGCTTCGACGTGCCGCTGAGCAAAGCTCAGGTGCTCGCCAAGGCGGGGCCGCTGATCAAGACCTAGGGCAGCGCCCCGCATACGCCCAGGCGGTGGGGCCGGCGCTGATCCGCGATCGGCTCCACCGCGTAGTAGCTGATAAGCGCCTCGCCGCCGGCGGGCCTCTCAAACCAAACACAGGAGGAAACGACGACATGGGACTCGACAATCCAATTCACATCGCATTTCTTTTGATCCTGCTGCTGCTGGTGTTCGGCGCCAAGCGTCTGCCCGAGATGGGCCGCTCGCTCGGTGACGGCATGCGCGGCTTCAAGGACGCGATCAGCGGCGAGGGCTCGCACGCAGCCGCCCCGCCGGCGGCGCACGAGGTCGTGCAGCCGACGCTCGTCGCGCAGCAGCAGGAGCCGGTCGCGGTGCCGAGCGAGATCCGCAGCGCTCCGATCCACACCGTCGAGAAGATCCCCGCCTGATCATGGCGAGCGCCGTCGGCAGCATCGGGCACGAAGACCGGCTGAGCGTGGTCGATCACCTCGAGGAGTTGCGCTCGAGGCTGATCGTCTCGCTCGCGGTGGTGTCGGTGGCGTTCGGGCTCTGCTTCTGGCAGAACCACGCGCTGCTGAAGATCATCAACAGGCCGCTCGCGCACGAGACCCAGAAACAGGTGAAAGCCGGCAACGGCCCGCTCGGAGCGACCTACACCGTGCAGCAGAGCGCGCGCACCGTGGCCACGCAGCTGGCGGTCGTCGTGCAGGCGCTCGAGCGCCCGGGAGCGGTGCTTCCGCGGCCACCAGGAGCTCGCTCGAGCATGTCGGGCCGACCCTGCAGGGGGCCATCGATCACCTGTCATCGGCGCCGCAGGGCAACAAGCCGGTCACGCTGGGGATCGGCGAGCCGTTCACGACGACGCTCGGGATCTCGTTGATCTTCGCGCTGATCCTGTCGCTGCCGATCCTGCTGTATGAGGTCTACGGCTTCCTGCTGCCTGCGTTCAGCCCTGAGCAGCGCGACGTGGCGACGCCGCTGATGCTGGCGATCCCGTTCCTGTTCGTCGCGGGTGTGCTGTTCGGCTACTTCGTGGTGCTGCCCGCGGCGGTGCGCTTCTTCCAGAACTTCAACAGCGGCGAGTTCAACGTGCTCGTGCAGGCCAGCCAGTACTACCACTTCGCGGCGGTCATCCTGCTGGCGATGGGCCTGGTCTTCCAGGTACCGGTGGGCATCCTCGCGGCGACGCGCGCGGGCATCGTCACGACCGGGCAGCTGCGCCACAACCGCCGCTACGCGATTCTCGCGTGCGGCGCGGTCGCGGCGTTCCTGCCGGGCGACGCGATCACGCTGCTGCTCGAGACGGTGCCGCTGTACCTGCTGTTCGAGCTGAGCATCCTGATCGCCAGGATCATCGACCACCGCGAGCGTGCCCGGCGCGCGTGCGCGCGTGTGACAATGGCGTGGGTGTCGCGGGCGTGAAAGCCGAGGTTCAGGCCGTTGCGCTCCGGCGGGGAGAGCTCGGCCGAGCGGCCTGCAGCGTGCTCGCCGACGAGGAGCTCATGCAGCTGGTCTACCGCGGCCAGGCGGCCGCGTTCGAGGTCATCTACGACCGTCACGCCGACGCGGCGTTCTCGCTGGCATACCGCATGTGCGGCCAGCGGGCGCTCGCCGAGGACGTCGTGCAGGAGGCGTTCCTGTCGCTGTGGCGCAGCGGCGCGCGCTATGACCGCGGCCGCGGCAGCGTGCGCACGTGGGTGCTCGGCATCGTCCACAACCGCGCGATCGACGCGCTGCGCCGGCGCACCGTGCGCGAGCGTGGACGCGTCGACGACGAGGGCATCGAGGAGCGCCTGGTGGCGCCCGAGCGCACCGATGTGGAGGTCGCGCGCCGCGACGAGGCGCGCGAGATCCGCGACGCGCTCGAGCAGCTGCCCGACGAGCAGAGCCGGGTGATCGAGCTGGCGTACTTCGGCGGTCTGACGCACGTGCGAGATCGCGTCGATGCTCGAAACGCCGGTCGGAACCGTCAAGGGGCGCATGCGCCTGGGGCTGGCGAAGATGCGCATGGCGTTGGGCGATCCCACGGAGGTGGTGCAGTGAGCATCGACGAGCCTCACATCGAGGAGCCCGACGGCTGCGGCGCGAGCGCCGCGCCGTACGTGCTGGGCGCGCTCACCGACGAGGAGCACGAGGCGTTCGGCGTGCACCTGGAGTCGTGCTCGGTGTGCCGCGAGGAGGTCGCCGCGCTGCAGGTGGTCGCCTCGGCGCTGCCCGCCGCGGCTCCCCAGCTGAGCGCCCCGCCCGAGCTCAAGCGGCGCCTGATGGCGAGCGTCCGCGAGGACGCGCACCGGCGCGGGGTCGCCGGCGCTCGCGAGGCGCCGCCGAGGGCGCTCCGATCGCGCGCGAGCACGCCGCTTCCGGCTCCGCTGGCGGCCGAACCTCGCCGTGGCCGCGCTGGCTGCTGCCGTGGTCGCGCTGGCGGTCGTGGCGCTCAGCTCCGGCTCCGGCGGCGGGGCCGGCTCAGCGACCCGTGTGATCCACGCGCAGGTGCTGCCGTCGCGCGCCAGCGCGTCCTTGCAGCGTCGGCGCCGGGCACGCGCAGCTGAACATCGCCGACATGCCGCAGGTGTCGCAGGGCCGCGTGTACGAGGTGTGGATCAAACGCTCCGCGTCGGGCGACCGCTGCCGACCGACGCGCTGTTCACCGTCAGCGCCGCCGGCGCTGCGAGTGTCGGCGTGCCCGGCGGCGTCAGCGGCGTACGAGAAGTGATGGTCACCTCCGAGCCGCTCGGCGGCAGCCGCGTGCCGACGCTGCCGGCGCTGATCGTCGCGCGCGTGAGCTGAGGACCGGCAGCCGTAAGCGCTCGTCTCAGGTTTGCGGGTCTGCAGGTGCGGCGAGCACGCGCAGCGCGTGCTCGCCGACGCGCACGGTGTCGCCGCTGCGCAGCTGGCGTCCGCGCCGGGTCTCGGGCTCGCCGTTGACCCACACCGGCTCGGCGGCGAGCAGCGCCTTGACGTCGCTGCCGCTGTCGACGACGCCGGCGAGCTTGAGCAGCTGCCCGAGCCTGATGCCCTCGCCGCGGACGGCGATGTCGCGTGCGGGCGGTTGCGAACCTGGGGCCACCGCCAGCGAATCTAGCTGGTAACAACTCGCGGGCCGGCTGCGCTACTCTCGACGACGATGGGTGAGCGCAGCAGCTACGCACCGGGCACTTTCTGTTGGGTCGAACTGACCACGACGGATCAGGACGCGGCCAAGGCGTTCTACGGCGCGCTGCTCGGCTGGCAGGCCGACGACAGGCCGGTCGGGGACGCAGGCTCGTATTACTCGATGCAGCTGATCGACGGCAAGCCGGTGGCGGCGATCGCGGCGCAGCCCGAACAGCAGCGTGAGGCGGGCGTGCCGTCGCTGTGGAACTCCTACATCTCCGTGGACAGCGCCGACGCTGTCGCCGAGCGCGCGAGCGAGCTGGGCGCGACCGTGCACGCGCCGCCGTTCGACGTGATGAGCGTCGGGCGTATGGCGGTGATCCAGGACCCGCAGGGCGCGTTCTTCATGCCGTGGGAGCCCCGCGAGCACTTTGGTGCGGCGCTGGTGAACCAGCCGGGAGCGCTGGTGTGGAACGAGCTGCAGTCCCCGGACCTCGACGCCTCGGCGGCGTTCTACGGCGACCTGTTCGGCTGGGAGCTGGAGGAGGCCGACGGGATGGACCAGCGCTATCTGATGATCAAGAACGGCGATGCGAACAACGGCGGCATCCGCGGGCTGACGCCGCCGTCGCCGCCGAACTGGCTCGTGTACTTCGGCGTCGAGGATGTCGAGCAGGCGCTCGCGAGGCTGAACGAGCTCGGCGGCTCGACGATCGCGGGGCCGATCGACATCGGGATCGCGAAGATCGCGATCGTCGCCGACCCGCAGGGCGCGGTGTTCGCGCTGTACGCGGGGCAGCTCGACGGCTAACTCTGCACGCCGGTGCCGTTGCGCCGCTCGGCGAGGTCGGCGCCCGGTGGTGGTGGTCATGACGGCGCCGGCGCTGCCGCCGAGGACGCGGCGCACGAGCCCGGGCGCGAGGATGCGCGCGGCTGCGGCGAGCGCGTAGGCGCGCGGCACGTAGCGCTCGGCGCGGCGGCCGATACCGGCCTCGTAGATGGCCTCGGCGGCCCGCTCGGGCGTCGAGACGATCCAGCGCGTCCACGGCTTGGCGGTGAGCTCGGACTGGGGGAAGCCCTCGGTGGAGATGAAGCCGGGCAGCACGAGACCGACGTGCACGCCGTGCGCGCGCTCCTCGGCCCACAGCGCGTCCGACCAGCCGGCGAGCGCGAACTTGGAGGCGCTGTAGGCGCCGGTGCCGGCGCGCGCGACGCGCGCGGCGGTCGAGGCGACGTTGACGATCGCGCTGGGCGCGCTGGCGCGCAGCAGCGGCAGCAGCGCCTCGGTGAGCCGCACCTGGGCGTCGAAGTTGATCGCCATCGTGCGCTGCACGTTCTCGTAGCCGCCGTCGGCGAAGCGCGCGCGCCAGGCGGCGCCGGCGTTGTTGACGAGCAGGTCGAGCCGTCCGTGGTGCTCGAGCACGTGATCGCGGATGCGCTCAGGCGCGTCGTCGTCGAGGAGGTCGACCGCCACGAAGCTGCGCGCCGAGCTCGTCGGCGAGCGCGCGCAGCCGCTCCTCGCGGCGGGCGACGAGCACCAGCGAGCTGCGCGGCTCGCGCGCGAGCCGCCGCGCGGTCGCTTCGCCGATGCCGCTCGAGGCGCCGGTGACCAGCATGACGCGTGAATGCTGCGGGTAACTGGTGCCTGCCATCTTGACCTCCGATCGGATCGACGACGCGCGACGAGCGGGGCGGGGCGGAGCGCCGCGCGTGGGCGCGCTCGCGGTTAGCCTGTCAGATCGGCGAACACGATGAGCTTGCCCGCGTCCAGCGACGCCCCCGGCGTCGCTTCCACAGAACAGCGCTCGCCCCGCAAGCGCGAGGCGCTCGAGCTGTTCAGCGGCCTGCCGCGCCGCTACGACGAGCTGTCGGCGGCGCTGAGCTTCTGGCAGGACCCGCGCTGGCGCCGGGCGCTCGTGAGCGCGCTCGCGCCGCGCGCGGGCCAGCGCGTGCTGGACGTGGCGACGGGCACCGGCATGGTGGCGGCGGAGCTGCTGGCGCGGGCGGACTGCTCGGTGGTGGGCATCGACCAGAGCCCGCAGATGCTCGCGGCGGCTCGCGCGCGCTTCGCGGCTGACGGCGGTTCGAGCGCGGGCGTGTCGGCGCGCGTGGAGCTGGTCGAAGGGCAGGCCGAGTCGCTGCCGTTCGCGGACGCGAGCTTCGATGCGCTGACGTTCACCTACCTGCTGCGCTACGTGGACGATCCAGCGGCGACGATGCGCGAGCTCGCGCGCGTGGTGCGCCCGGGCGGCCGCGTGGCGTCGCTCGAGTTCGGCGTGCCGCCGTGGGCGCCGGCGCGTGCCGCGTGGCGCCTGTACACGGCCGTCGGCCTGCCGACGCTGGGGCGCCTCGCCTCGCGCGAGTGGGCGCAGGTGGGGCGCTTCCTCGGGCCCGAGCATCCGCGGCTTCTACGAGCGCCATCCGCTGCGAGCAGATCGTCGGCTACTGGCAGCAGGCGGGGCTCGAGGACGTGCGCGTGCGGCGCATGAGCCTCGGCGGCGGCGTGGTGATGTCTGCGAGCAAGCGCGACGGACTGAGCGACGAGCGATGGCGATCGACACGCGAGCGCCCTGCTTTCTACGCGCTGGGCGGCGGGCGCGTGGGCGACGCGCTGACGCTGCTGCACCCGCCGTACACGGCCTGGCACCTGAGCTACTTCGCGCTCGGCGCGGCGGCGGCGCCGCACCTGCACGTGGACCGGCTGCTGTGGGGCCTGGCGGCGTTCGCGCTGGCCGTCGGCGTCGCCGCGCACGCGCTCGACGAGCTGCACGACCGGCCGCTCGGCACGCGCATCAGCGCCCGCGCGCTGATGGTGTGCGGCGTGCTCGGCCTGCTGGGCGCGCTGGCGATCGGGGTGGCGGGTGTGCTGACGCGTGACCGTGTGGCTGGCGCCGTTCGTGCTCGCGGGCGCTGTGTTCCTGCCGGCCTACAACCTCGAGTGGTGGGGCGGGCGCTTCCACAGCGACCTTTGGTTCGCGCTCGGCTGGGGCGCGTTCCCGGCGTTGACGGGCTACTTCATCAACGCCGAGAAGCTGGCGCCGGCCGGGTCTGCTGATCGCGGCGGGCTGCATGGCGCATGAGCGTCGCGCAGCGGCGCCTGAGCTCGGCGGCGCGCGAGCTGCGCAGGCGCACGCTCGCGGTGAACGGCACGCGCACGCTCAGCGACGGCAGCACCGAACAGCTGTCGCTCAGTGGCCTGCTGCGCCCGCTCGACGGGGCGCTCGCGGCGATGTCGCTGGCGATCGTGCTGACCGCGTGCGCGCTGGTCATTGCGCGTCTGTGACGGCTTTGGTCCGCCGCGGGCCGATTGACGAATCCCGAGCCACGTCGAGCCATGGTCATACAGCGTTCGAAACACGACGTGCTGACGCGGCGGCACTCGCTGCACCCTGCATCGGCAGGGAGCGTCATGCTCGGCGTCCAGCAGGTGCGCGCCGGCGCCCGGGCGCACCTCGCGCGCATCGTGCGGGTGCGCGACGCCGGGCGCGAACAGGCCGAGCACGCTGCCGCCGAAGCCGCCGCCGACGAGCCGCGCGCCGCTGGCGCCCGCCTCGCGCAGGCGCTGCACGGTCGCCTCGACGGCGGGGGTGGAGACCTCGTAGTCATCGCGCAGGCTCGCGTGGGAGGCGTTCGAGCAGCTCGCCGACGGCGGCGAGGTCGTCCGCGCGCAGCGCGGCGACGGCGTCGCGCACGCGCTGGTTCTCGCTGATCACGTGCCGCACGCGCCGGTTCAGCGGCTCGGGCAGCTGCTCGGCGGCGTCGAGGTCGGCGTCGCGCAGCGAGGGCACGCCGAGCAGCTCGCACGCGCGCGCGCACTCCGCGCGTCGCTCGTTGTAGCCGGAGCTCGCGTGCAGGTGGCGCTCGCCGGAGTCGAGCACGACCAGCCGCCAGTCGCCGAGCGCCAGCGGCACGGGCTCGACGCTCGAGCGTGCGGAAGTCGATGCAGCAGCGGCGGTGTCGGGCGCGCCGTACAGCGAGGCGAGCTGGTCGAGCAGGCCGGTGTGCGCGCCGACCCAGTCGTTCTCCACGCGCGCGCACAGCCGCGCGATGTCCAGGCGCGGCATCGGTCGTCGGCCTCGCCGCTGATGCTCGGCGAGGGCGAGGCACAGCGCGACCTCGAGCGCGGCCGAGGAGGACAGGCCGGCGCCGCGCGGCACGCCGCCGCTGATCTCGACAGGCGCGCCCCGACCAGCGGCCGCCCGCGCGGCGCCAGCTCGGCGACGACGCCGCGCACGAACGCGCGCCAGCCGCGCGGCGCGCGCCGGCGCGGAGGCGCGAACTCGTCGCGCTCGCCGAGGTCGCGCGCGTAGACGCTCGATGCGCCCGGCGCCGGGCGCGCCGGCGGGCGTGGACTCGGCGCTGACGGTGACGCCCTGCGGCGATCGCGAACGGCAGCGCGAGCCCGTCGTTGTAGTCGGTGTGCTCGCCGATCAGGTTGACGCGGCCGGGCGCGAACGCGCGGCTGCGCTCAGCCGGCACGGGCGATCGCCTCGCGCAGCTCGGCGGCGGACTCCTCTGGCAGCGTGTCGGAGATGAACGTGCCGGCGCCCTGCTCGGAGCCGGCGAGGTACTTGAGCTTCTCGGCGGTGCGCAGCGGCGGGTAGAACTCGACGTGCAGGTGCCCGTGCCCGGCGGGGCGCCCGCGGCGTCCGCCCGCAATGCGGTCATCGTGGCGCCTGGTGGACGCGCCATCACGTAGGGGAACGGGCGCTCGAACAGCGCGTCGTAGCCGCGCACGAGCGCCTGCAGCGCGGCGGCGAGGTCACGCAGCTCGTGCGGCTCGCACTCGAGCAGGCTGGCGCGGTGCGCGCGCATGACCACGTGCGCTTCGTAGGCCCAGCGCGCCGCGTAGGGGACGTAGACGACGACGCGTCGTTCTCGTGCACGACGCGCCGCCCGTCCGCGAGCTCGCGCTCGAGCAGCGTGCACGGCGCGCAGCCGCCGAGGCGCTCGTCGGCGGCGAGCTCGAGCTTGGGCACGGGCGGCAGGAACGGGTAGCCGTAGATCTGGCCGTGCGGGTGGTGCAGGGTGACGCCGACCTCGACGCCGCGGTTTTCGAAGATGAACACGTAGTCGATGTCCTCGCGCGCGCCGAGCTCCACGTAGCGGTGGCGCCAGACCCACATCAGCGCCTCGGCGCGCTCGCGGCGCGAGCGCGCCGAAGGAGGCGTCGTGATCGTCGGTGTAGACGACGACCTCGGCTGCGCCGTGCGGCGCCTCGAAGGCGGGGAAGCGGTTGTCGAAGACGGCGATCTCGAAGCTGGGGAAGGGGATCTCGGTCTGGGCCCGCCCGCCCGGGCGGCGTGGGGTCCAGCGGGCAGTGGTCGCGGTCGGGCAGGAACGTGCGGTCCTGGCGGTGGATCGCGTAGACGACCTGCTCGCCGCGCAGCTCCTCGAAGCGAAGCTCGCTCACGCCGATGGCGGCGGGTCCTCGGCGCGCCGCTCGTCGGAGTAGAGGATCAGCGCACGCCCGTCGTCTTTGACGTAGCGCTCGATCGCGAGCGGGCCCGTGCGCTCGAGCTCGCGCTCCTCGAGCCGCCCGCCGTCCGCGCTCATCGCGAGCGGCTCCTCGCCGGCTCCTCGCTGGCCCGGGTGGGGCGGCTCGGCGGGCTTCGCAGCCATGCCCCGAGGGTATACCGAACGGACGTCTTGGCGTTGGCGGACGGGCCGATCGGCCTACAGGACGGAGAGCCTCCGGGTCTAAACTGATGGAAGCACCCAATCTGGGGTTGACGCGAGGTGTGGTTTAGCGGGAAGGTAGAAGCCGAAGCAGCGCAGACACTGCGGTCCAGCGAGTAGAGGAGGAGCACATGCCAGACACCGACCAGGTCGAGCCAGCGGTCGAGCCGCTCGACTATCTCGACCGACCGGAGGTCGATCGCCCCGGCTTCGACCGCCGCGCGTTCCTGCGCCGCACCGCCATGACCGGGATCGCCGCCGGCTCGGTGGGCACCCTGCTGGCCGCGTGCGGCTCGAGCGCTTCGAGCAGCAGCGGCGGATCCGACGCCGTGTTCGGCTCGCACCCGAACTACAAGTTCGTGTTCGTCAACCACGTCACGACGAACCCGTTCTTCACGCCCACGCAGTACGGCGCCGCGGACGCGTGCAAGCTGCTCGGCTGCGACTACCAGTGGACGGGCTCGGAAAACAGCAACGTCGCCAGATGGTCAACGCGGTCAACACCGCGGTGACGAGCGGCGCCGACGGCATCGCGGTCGCGCTGATCGACCTGCACGCGTTCAACGCGCCGGTCGAAGAATGCGCTGAAGGCGGGCATCCCGGTCGTCGCCTACAACGCCGACGCGCCCGGCAACGCGCGCCTCGCCTACATCGGCCAGGACCTGAAACTGGCCGGCGAAGAAATGGGCAAGCGGATCGTCGCCGCGGTCGGCTCGGGCGAAGTCGGGCTGTTCATCGCGACGCCGGGCTCGGCCAACCTGCAGCCGCGCATCGAAGGCGCTGAAAAGGCGATCAAGGACTCGGGCAAGGCGATCACGGCGCACTCGGTCGCGACGGGCGCGGCGGTCGCCCAGGAGCAGCCGGCGATCGAAGCCTGGTACCAGAGCCACAAAAGCGCGAAGGGCATGTACGCGGTCGACGGCGGCAGCACGGAAAGCCTGGCGAAAGTCATGCAGAAGCTCGGGCTCGCGGGAAAGGTTCAGGCGGGCGGCTTCGACCTGACCGAACAGACGCAGAAGCTGCTGAAAGAAGGCAACATCGAATTCACGATCGACCAGCAGCCCTACCTGCAGGGGTTCCTGCCGGTTCTGGAGCTGTTCCTGTGCAAGGTGTCGGGGACGCTGACCGGCCCCGCGGAAGTCGACACGGGCCTGAAGTTCCTGAACAAAGAAACGGTCGCCCCGTACGTCAAATCGAAGAGCCGCTTCGAGGGAACGTCCTCCGAAGCCAAGGTGGTCCCGATCCCGGCCGGTACGGCGGCGTAATCAATGGCGGAGGTGGCCCGAGAGCCGGCCTCACCTGAGAAACCGACGATACCGGGGGGCGGCTCGGCGCAGCCGCGCCATGCCGCCCCCTCGGTGCCGCGTCGGGTACTCGAGCGCGGCCTTTCGCTGCGCGAGGGCAGCATCATCGTCGTCACGATCGTCGTGGCGATCTACTTCTCCGCGAACACGAGCACGTTCTTCACGGGCGCGAACTTCAAGACGCTGCTGCCGTACTTCGCGCCGCTCGCGATCCTCGGCGCGGGCGAGGTGTTCGTGATGATCCTCGGCGAGATCGATCTCTCGATCGGCGGCATGTACATGTTCGCGCCGATCGTCTTCTACAAGCTCGACACGGCCGGGCTGGGCCTGGTGGCCTCGGCGATCATCGCGCTGCTGGTCTGCATGGTCGTCGGCGTCATCAACGGCGTCGTTCGTGGCGTTCGTCGGCGTCAGCTCGTTCGTGACGACGCTCGGCATGCTGTTCACCTTCGAGGGGCTCAGCCTGATCCTCTCCCACGGCACGCCGGTGGCGACGCCGGGCGCTCAGGTGACGCAGACGGAAGTCAAAGTCCACCACGTGATCAACGGGCACAGCATCGTGCTCGTGGAAAAAGTCAACCACGTCGGCACGTTCGCGAAAATCTTCGGCGCGGGCGTCTACTCCGAGCTGATCTGGGCGGTGGTGATCGTGGTGGTGCTGCAGGTCGTGCTGACGTTCACGCGCTGGGGCCTGTACACGGTGGCGATCGGCTCCAACAAGCTGGGCGCGGCCGAGGCGGGGGTCGGCGTGAAGCTGGTGACGATCCGCAACTTCGTGCTGTGCGCGTGACTGGCGGGGCTGGTCGGCATCCTCGAGGCGATCCGCTCGCAGACGATCCAGCCCGACCCGTCGGGGCCGAACGAACTCCTGCTGCTGGCGATCGCGGCGGCGGTGATCGGCGGCACGCTGCTGACGGGCGGTTCGGGCACCGTCGTCGGCGCGTTCATCGGCGCGCTGTTCCTGGGCATCCTCAAGGACGGGCTGATCCTGCAGGGAGTCAACGCCAACTACCTGCTCTTCTACACGGGCCTCGCGATCATCGTCGCGATGACCGCCAACGTCTACGTCGGGCGTGTGCGCAGGGGGCACACCGGCAGTGGCTGACCGGCTGGCGGAGCACGAAGTCGTCGGCCCGAGCTCGGCGCCGGACGACGTGCTGCGCGTCGAACACATCGCCAAGCGCTTCGGCCCGGTGACGGCGCTGCGCGACGTCAACCTGCACCTCAAGAAGGGCGAGGTGCTGGGGCTGCTCGGCGACAACGGCGCCGGCAAGTCGACGCTGATCAAGATCATCTCTGGCTTTCAGAAGCAGGACGTCGGGCAAGATGTGCCTGCACGGCCAGCCCTACGAGCCGAAAAGCGTCGACGACGCGCGCGCAAAAGGCATCGACACCGTCTACCAGGACCTCGCGCTGATCGACGAACTGTCCGTCTACCACAACCTGTTCCTGCGTCGCGAGCGCGTGCATGCGGCCGCTGCCGCTGCTCGACAACAGGCGGATGAAGCGCGAAGCGCGCAAGGCGCTCGATGAGATCGGGATCAACATCCCGCGCATCGACGTGTCCGTGGCGCGCCTATCGGGCGGGCAGCGTCAGGCGATCGCGGTCGCGCGCACCGTCAACGGCGACGCCGACATCATCCTGCTGGACGAGCCGCTGGCGGCGATGGGCGCCAAGGAGGGCGCGCAGATCCTCGACCTCGTCGCCCGCCTGAAGGAGGAGGGCAGGGTCTCGATCATCATGATCCTCCACAACTACGTCCAGGTCTTCGAAGCGTGCGATCGCGTGAGCATGATCCAGGACGGCGTGATCACGCTGGACAAGCCGACGGCCGAGACCTCCGTGGAGGAGCTGACGGACATCGTCGTCAACGAGTACCGCCGCGCGCGCGAGGAAACCCACGAGGAAGAAGCCGCCGCGAGGCTCGAGCTGAGGCTGCGGCGCCTTCGCCCTGAGGCTCGCGCGCCTGCGCTCAGGTGCCGGGAGGCCGGCGTGTCTCGAGGTATTCCCGGTTCTGGCGGTGCTCGCCGCGAACCTGGATGGCGATGTAGATGAGGATGATGTTGACGACCAGCCCGATGCCGCCAAACGTGACGGCGAGACCGAAGGTCTTCTCGAAGGCTTCGTTGGTTGCGAGCAGCATGCGGGGAGCCTAGCAACGCAGCGGGCGCCGGTGTCGTAGCCTAGGGGTCGCCGCCGCCGAGAAGCTTCGGCGAGACATCGTGCTGGAGAGGTGCCGGAGCGGTTGAACGGGCGCGACTGGAAATCGCGTAACGGGGGAAACCTCGTTCGGGGGTTCGAATCCCCCCCTCTCCGCCATTTGCTTGTTTTCGAACCGTGGCCCCGAAAACGGGGCTACGGTCGTCTTGGGGGCGGTTCCTGGGCTTTGGCTGCCGCAGCCGTCCTGGGCGGCTTCTCGGGCCAGCTGCCGGGCGGCGGGACCAGCTGGGAGTAGAACGCCGTCGGCTTGGCTTGGACGTGGCCCTCGTCTGAGACGAGCAGCATGACGTAGATCGCGAGGTTGATCAGCCGGCGCTCGGTGGTGTTCCGTTGAGGTATGGGGCGGTGCGCGTCGATGAGCACGAGCGCGTCGGATAGTGCTTGGTCGACGTCGGCGATCTCGTTGGCGGCGGCAGCCTGCCAGCGTTCGACTTGGGCCTGTTCAGCCTCGAGCCGTTCCTGCTCCGCGTTCATCACCTCCTTGGAGACGCCCTGCTCGTAGTAGAGATGGACGAGCTTGTGCTGCTGGCTGGTGAGTTTCCCGTTGCCGGCGGGCGTAACGGCTGGTGGATCCACTCCACTACTTGCCTCTACGAGTAGCCAGAGCCGGACGACTCCTGCGCCGACCTCTCCCCATACGGCAAGGGCGATCGCCGCAGCCCCCAACGCTACGTCAAAGCCTGAACCATCCGCTCATCTCGCACATCGGCACTTGTGCGACAGTCTTGTCTGGTGTTCTATGCCGGCTGATAATCAAACACGTTATGCCTTCAATCACTATCGGCATATTGCTATTCGCTGTGGGTAATTCCATTACTCTTGCATGCGCGCTCATCGTACGCGCGCGATCTGGTCGTGCAGTCACCAACAACCGTGTGCACCAGCAACTCGATCAACGGGTGCTGATCGGGAGGGTGATCGGCTTGGTTGTCACGATCGCTGGGGTGGTAACGATCTTCATGTCGTCGTAACCCTACTCAAGGCATTGTGGTCCGGGACGGACCCCTTTCGCTTCAACAGGTCTCGCTTGAGATGGCCTCGATTGTTTCGCGCAATACCGATTGTGCGGCAAGCGTAGGTTGGCATCGAGCCGCCATGCGTGGCGCGCGAAACCGCTGCGGCGTTCCGTTGCTTGATACTCTACCGCCCTCGCGTCACTCACCGGAGGCTAACAAAGGAGGCTGGGAGTGTGAACGGGGAAGAACTACGACTCAACATGCCGGCAGTTCTGGAGCAAGTTTTGTCCGGCCGATACGACGCTCCGATGAGTACCAGTGATGGCCTGATCTGGGTCGTGCATCCCGAGAGCACGCTCGGGGCAGTACTCGTACGTGAGAAGTGGCGGCCCCACGTCTTGTTCAAGGCCGGCGTGGTGCTTGATGCGCCCTTTACGCCCGCCCTGTGCTACCACGTTGCGCACTTCAATCGCAATCTGTGGACAGGCCGCCTCTACCTCCGTCACAACCCGCAGGAGAACGTGGGGCTAGCTCTAATTGAGGACATCGTCTTTGGCGACGCATTGGATACCGAGCGGGTCTGCGGCATCGAAGACTTGGCGTGGCGAATCGACTGGCTCATGACAATCGCGGGTGCGCTTTCGCAAGACACCATCGGGGAGTATGGCGGGCAGCCGTTTGGTGTAGATGACGTCATGTTTCTTGATATCGAGTCGCCCTGGGCTGTCAGGCGAGTAGGAACCGCAGCAACGACGCTCGCAGAACATCGACTGTGAGGTGCGTGGTTCAAAGACGTGCCTTGGCCGCGATGCCTGAACTCCGGGGGGAGGGGGGAGGGGAGGAGATGCTCGACCGAAGTTCGAACCATTTGATACGGTCCGTATGATGGTGGAACTCAAGTTCGATCCAGATGTGCACGAGGCTCTTGGAAACGGGGTCGCATCGATTGCTGATCCTGCCGAGCGGGAGCGCATCTCGAACTTCCTGAGCGCCGTAAACGCGGCCCGGTCCGAAGTGCGTGTCGAGCGGCTAGAGGCTGTTGCCGCTGCGGGTCAGGAGGCATACGAAACCCGGACCGCTGAGCTTCACGTCGGCTGGCAAAAGATCATTCTAGTGGTTCATCCGTGAAGTTCGTGGGTTATGCCTCGAGGACCTTGCCTGTGTAGGTCCACTTGAATGGTTTGGCGGTTTGGTTGTAGGTCTCGATGAATGCGAGCATTTGCTCGGCGAGGTCTTCCTCGCTGAAGAACATTCCGTGCTTCAGGAGCCGGCGGTAGAGGATCGAGAAGAAGATCTCGATCTGGTTCAGCCACGAGGCGTGCGTTGGGGTGAACTGGAAGCTCCAGCGCGGATGATTGGCTAGCCAGTCGGTGACCTCTTGGGTGCCGCGGGTTGAGAGGTTGTCACTGACCGCGATGATCTTCTGGCCCTTCACAACCGGGATCTCGGAGTCGAGCTGGTCCAGGAAGCGGATCAGGTCAAAACGGTTGCGTGTCTTTGATGGCATCGCGAGCACATCACCCTCGTGAACTTTCAGGCACGCGAACAGGCACTGCGTGCCGTTGCGGGTGTATTCGTGCTCGCGCCTGCTCGGGCGCCCGGGAGCTGGCAGGACATCGGGCTTGGTGGGAGCCTTGGCCTGGATTCCAGTCTTCTCGTCCAAGGAGACGACGAGCACGTTCTCTGGCGGGTCTACATAAAGACCACAGATCTCGCCCAGGCGCTCCTCGAACTCGGGCTGGGAGAAGTCGCTCATGATCCAGTAGTCAGTCAGGTGCGGCTTGACCTCCGCGCGCGAGAGGATCACATGCGCCTGGGAGCCCGACATCCCGACCGCCTGCCCGAGCTGCTCATAGGTCCAGCGTTCCTGCTGCGCTCCCTCGGGCGTCTCAGGCGGGCGGGTGCACGCCTTCGCGATCAGCCGCGCCCTGTCCTGCTGTGAATAGATCAGCGGTTTGCCGGATCTCGGCAAATCCCCGAGCCCAGCGATCCCGTCCTGCTCATAGCGTGCACGCCACTTCTGCGCCGTGTTCACCGAGCACCCCACCAGCCGGCCGATCTCAGCCGCCGAGCGGCCCTCCGCGGCCCCAAGCACGATCTGGGCGCGCTCGACCATCCGCACCTCCGCGGTGCTGGAGCGAACAACCCGTTCGAGCTCCGCTCGATCCTCATCATCGACCTCGATGCGCTTCGCCAAAGCAGGCATACCGAACCCCCATCATCGCTGGACACACCAGCAACCGGTTCGGCAAACACTACAAGACCCCTCCAACCACGCCCGAACTAAAAGGACGAACCACTAGTCGAGACCGGCCTTGCGGGGGAACAGCTCGAGCACCACAGCAAGCAGCGAAGCTATGAAGTCATGAAGTGGTCCTATGACCATTGCAAGACGCATGGCTACACGATTGACGATGTTGATAAGGGCACGCCGATGGGCGAGTACATGTACAACATCAACCTGGCCATCATCGCGAACATGCCACTACCAACCCCGCCAGTCGGTTCCGCCAGCAGTGCTGCTTCCGCGTCGGGCTCGGGATGCTTGATCGCGACGTTGGGCATCGCTGGATTGTTTGTTGCGGCTGTCGAGTACTGGCCGGTCCGTCAATAGCTTGGGTCCGGCAGGAGTCTGGGCTGGTGCTACGAGACTCACATCGCCGATTGCGCGACGCGCTACAGCACGTCTCCTACAGGTAGCACAAGTTGATTGGCCGGTGTGCATCGGTATCCAAAGCGGACCGAACGCACGCGGTCAGTGGAAGATTCTTGGCAGTAGCTTTGATTGGCGCCTCGGTGCACTCGTCGCACTTTTCGTGGCGTTCGCTGTGGTCGCACTAGCCAACTTTCAGGATGCAGCGGACGACATGGAGGTGACTTCTCACGATGTGGATCGTGCGATGCGCTACCCCTCGGTGGCCAGACTTGATTCCTGGCTGCGAGAGCGAGGGCAGAGTCCTAGTCCGCCCGCGCTCGACCGCGCCAGTGTAGCCAACGTCCGGTGGATCTACCTACTATCGATCTTCATAAATCTCATAGTTATCGGCGCGCTCGTGGCGCTTGCGCTCCTGGTCATCGGACTGATTCGAATCGATACCACGACAACCGAACGAATTACCGGTCAACCGGCGCACGTCATCTGGCATCTACCGATCGGTCACATGGTTCTCACGCGCGAGCTCCTAGCGCTTTCGATGAGTCTTGGCGGGTTGGCATCGCTATCGTTTGCAGTAGTGGGGCTGGCAAGTAGCAGCGCCCGAACGCAGTATGTGCGTGACGTAACGAGGGGACTGCGCCGAGTGCTGGTGGCTCACGCTGTTTACGTGAGCGCAATCGAACACGAGCGATTGCTCACCGGCATCGGGGGCCTAGCCGGATCGCCCGCATCGCCGAGGTTGTCCCGTTCGTTGTAGAAGTTCTGGTGGCGGCCGGGTGTGATGGTTTACACGCTGGCGGGTGATGAGTGCCTCCTCGTGGGTCGTGGTGTGAATGGTCGTGCGCTGCGCTGCGAGGTCGCGTTCGACGGCGAGCGCGAGCTTGGCGAGGTCTGTGTAGCCGACGACCTTGCGGAACTGGGTCTCGGCCTGGAGCATCCCCGCGGCGGTCCAGCGCAGGCACATATCGCCGGACTGCCAGCGCTTCACGTTTCGTGAGGTGCGACGGATGATCTCGATCATCGACTCGATCGGGTTCGTCGAGGCGAGCGTCTTCTTCAATCGTCCGCGGATCCCCAGACGTGTGAGCGTGAGGGTCTCATCCAGTCCCTCGGCGAGCGACGCGGCCGCACCTGGATGGGAGTGCTCAAGCTCGCCGGTGAGGGCCTGCAGGCCCTCCAGCGCGAGCGCATGGTTATCGCTTGCCCAGGCGCGCCGAGGCGTGTCTTCACGGCGGGCCGGTCGCGCTCGGGGAGATGATCCAACACATTTCTTTCCTTGTGCCGGATGCAGCGCTGCACCGGTACTGGGCCGAAGACCTCATCGACGGCCGCTCTGAGAGCCTTGGAGCCGTCCAGGACCACGAGGACGCCTTGCTCTACATCAAGGCCACGACCGACGAGGTCGGCGAGGAGGTGGGCCGTGACGGTCTTGTTCTCCGTGGAGCCGTCCCACAATCCCAGCGGGAGCTTCACGCCGTCGGTGCTGACACCGAGCGCGACGATGGCGCAGCGGCCCTTCAGCTCGATCCCGTCGACCATCAACGCCGCGAGGCGCACGTCTGCGAGGTCGCGGCTCATCAGCGCGTCCAGGTGCTCACGCGTACGGCCGATGAACTCGCGGCTGACAGCTGACTTCGACGCTCGAGCGCTCCCTGGCGCTCACCTGCTCACCGACGGGCTCACGGGTGCGCGTGAAGCGCCGCGTGCTGACACCAGCCAGCATCTGCTCCAGCACAACACGCGTCAAGGGGTCACGGTCAGCGAAATACTCATACGTCGCAACGGCACCTCGTGCTCGTCATCCGCGGTCCTGGCGCGTGGACGCTTCACAGCGATCCGCCGGCCACCCAGGGTCACTTCGCCGTCTTCGTGGCCGTGACGCACCGCGGTGCGCTCTGGCGTCTTGGCGTGCTTGGGACCGACGACCTCATCCAGCTCGGCCTCCATCATCTCGCTCAACACCCCAGCCCGACACCAACGCTGAGCGCGAGCAACCCGTCCTTCGCCGCACTCGCGAGATCCCCCAGCGCGTCCTGCACCCCTGGCGGCAAAGCCCTCTCCAGGCGTGCGTCCTGCTCCTGCTTTACGGTGTTCATGGCGGTTCCTCTCGTCTCTATGGACTGATTTCGCACTCGCCACGGTCCCAGCGGGACCAGACGAGGCGAGAGAACCGCCACCTACGAACTTCTACACGCTACGGGACAACCTCGCATCGCCGCTTCGTCGTTAGATGTCGCTGTGCGACGCGGCCGGCCGAGACGAGTTCGGGGTGCGGAAACAAGGTGGTGGAACCGGCGATGCTGCCGACGTGGTGCCGCAAGACGACGCTACTCGACCAGCAGGGCGGCGTTATCGTCACGTGCCATGCCGCATATGAACCCCGGAGTAGCTGGCGCCCGCGGGCGAGCCGAGTCGCATAAGAAGCAGCTGCGCGATCCCCAGTCCCGGCCTTAGCTGCAGGCTTGCCGAGCCCAAGTTCACCATCTCAAGTGTGATGCGCTTGGGCTTGGCCGTCGCGGCCGTCGCTCCAGGGGAAGCCGACGCGACGATGGGTTGCAGCGGGGGCGGGGACACGAAGCCCCAGCCCGGTGCTATGTGTGGCGCGGTGCAGTGAACGATGAGCCCGGCGCGCGCGCGGCCGCTCTTGCCCTCGATCCAGCCGCAAAGATTGTTCGAGATCGCTATTGCCTCAGCGGTCTCGCCGAGCAGGAATTCGCCCGGCTCAAGCACCACGTCGTCCTGTTCGACTGGTTCGAGATAGCGATACAATCCGCCCTCGAGTGCGGCGAGATCAAGGATCGTTGTGAGGCCGGGTCCCGTGGTCAGCTTGGACCTTGAAACACGGAGTGCAGCGTGAGATCGATCGACGCACCCTGAATGCGCGCTGGAGAGAGCGGGGGCTCAATGACGAGCCCTCCGCTCTTGATCTCATCAGTCAGTTCTTTGTCACAGAGGACCATGGCGGACTCGCTAGGCGAGAAGATGGCTCGGAATCGTTAGGCGTGGGCCAAAAGTGATCGGCTCGCCCGGCACAGTAATCACGGTCGTTCCGTTATCGCTGTGGAGCACCGTCACCTGGACCTTGGCGTCAATCGATGCATCGATTGGTAGCGAGCTCGGCTGGACAAGGGAGCGATCGACGAAGAACTCAATCGGCGGGACCTCATCGACCGCGTCGATACCCACGATCGCCTCCTCGGCCCTTGGACTTGCTGCGGCACGGCAGGCGATCCATGCGCCGAACGGAAACTGCGTCGCTGCCTCCAAGATTTGCTCCTTTCACCAGGACAATAGGTACGAACGTATGTTCGTACCTATTGTTCGTCTTGCGCGCGTCCGCGTCAAGCTCGGCCGGACCCCAATGGAGAGCTAGCCTAGGCGGTGCTCCGGACCGATCCGAATCCTGTGGGCGACGAGGCTGCTTCGATCGAGACCGTGGGCGTCATCGCGGCCGCCGGCTCGGGCATTGGGAGCCTTCAGTGATGGACTCGACGCGATCGCGGTCCACCGAACGCGGAGGAGAGGGAACGCTGGCGGCGACCATCTACCCGCACCTCGATCAGGCGGTCCACCGCGCTCTTCGAGTCAGAGGTCGAACCGGTGTCTGATTCCCGTCTGCGCCACCCATATCGGAGGGGCGCCAGATCATGTCACGCGGACCCAAGGATCGCCTCAAGCTGCCGTCGCCGCGCTGCCGACCGATCGGTTCCATGAGAAGCTCGAGTAGCCTGTCCAGGTTGGGAGCCGGGTTCGCAGGTCTTCCCGGTCTCCCCGTTTTTGGCCTGTAGGAGGTCGTTGCTCGAACTCGGTCGGCTTTTACGCTCGCTGAGTCGCACCGGTGCGCATATATAGGTTGACTCAACGTGGGCGGTAGGCATCGGCGCGATGCGCGATCGCAAGGATCTGGACTGAGTGAGCTGCGTCATCGATGCGGTAGATGATGCGGTATGGCCCACGGCGTGCTGACAGGCACCCCTCCAGCTCGAAACGCAGAGGCTTACCGAGACGCCGGGGATTGGATGCGATTGCGTCGAGTGTCTCGATGACTGCTGCGGCGACCGAGATGGGCAGGCGGTGTATCTGGCGACGCGCGGGTGGCATCACCAGTACCTCCCATGACGCCTCGCTCACGCTGCTGCGTTGCGGCGGTTCTCGAGTTCGGCGCGAAGTTCGCCAAGTGTGGTGCCGTGTGCTCCATCCGCGAGTGCTTGCTCGCTCTCGTGGAGCTGTTCCATGAGCGGAGGGTTAGACAGGATCGAGAGGGTTTCCTCGAGGCTCTCCAGGTCGTCAGTGCTGATCAGAACCGCAGCGGGCTTGCCGTTGCGAGTGAGCACCACACGGTCGTGTTGGTCCTCTACGCGGTCCACCAACTCAGAAAGGTGGGCCTTTACGGAGGAGAGGGGCAATGTCTCGGACATGACCATTATTGTAGTCACCGTCGTCATCGACGTCAAGGGTTGCTGGGCCTTGAGCTCGGCGATCAACTCGGCCTTGGCTTGCTCGACCGCTCACGGGCGGCAGCCGTAGTCTGCCCGGCCCATAATCCCCGTGGTCCCGGCGCTAGGCAATCGCCCTACCGGGGCCGAACACGAGAGACGGTGCCCCCATGCCCGACCAGCCGCACACCCTGAACCCGCGTGATGAGACCCGCCAGAGCCAGCGCGACATCCTCGATCTCTTGACCGAATCCGAGGTCGCTAGTTTCCTTTGGACGGTCGACGAGCTCGCTCGCGAGATGGAAGATCCCTGTGTCAGCGACTCAGTTGACGCGCTGCACCGCGCCGGCCTAGTCCACCGCACCGCCGACGGCTTCATCTTCGCCAGTCGCGCGGCCGTCCGTCACACCCAGCTCGTCGGCCACGTCATCTAAACGCTAACGGGGGCGCCGCGTTCTCGTCAGGAGCGCGGCGCCCCCAGCTCGTGCGCTCCGAAGTACTGGCCCCTCATTCCTCGGGTCTTACAGCTGGCTCTCACCATCGCCGGGCTCGATCGCGGCCGCGAGGCCGCTGAGGGTCGTTCCGTAGGCCCGCAGCAGCGCCATCAGCGTCCGGTAGCTGATCCCACGCTCGCCGCGCTCGACCAGCGAGACGTGGGTGTTGCGGATGCCTGCGCGCTCGCCGGCTTCGGCTTGGGTGAGGCCAGCCCGGTGGCGTAGCGCCGCCAGCGCCCGGCCGAGCGCAATGTAGTCGTCATCGGGAACGATCATCTATATGGATTCCACTATCAGGACTAATCTGGTAGGCTCGCGCCGCTTCTGAAGGGGCATGGCGAGACCACCGGGACACCTCGGCCGTCCGCCACAAAGACAGAAGGGCTTGCTTCTGCCCATGTCGGACGATCCTACCGCCGTCGAACGCGCCGTCGTCGTGCAGCTACTCGACCGAACGCACTCCATATCTGCCGCTGAGCTTTACGTCCTGGTGCGCGACGGCAGCACCCCGACCGACATCGATACCGCCCTGGTCAGCCTGGACGAGGCCGGCGTGGTCCGCCACGATGCCGGCGGCTACCGCGTCACCCGGGCTGTGGAACGCATCGACAAGATCGGCCTGCTCGATCTCTGATGCCCGATCACTGGCGAGTCGTCGTGGTCAACCTCCGGCCAGCCGAGTTCGAGGGCATTGCTCTTCTGGCGCGGCTGCGCGGGGTCTCCCCAAGCGACGTCGTACGCCACGCGCTCGGATTCGTCCCCGAAGCCACGGCCACGGAAAGAGACCGATCCACCGGCATTGACAGAGACAAGTCCTATCTGCAACTCGTCGGCAGCCACCGGTGACGCCAACCTTCGGCGAGGCCGTCCGAACGATGCGCCGCCGCCGCCATTTATCGCAGGAGGCCCTCGCGGACGCGGCTGGCCTACACCGCACCCACATCTCCTTGATCGAGCGGGGACTGCGCGAACCCAGCCTTGAGACCCTCGTCAAGCTCTGCCGAGCACTCGGTGTCTCACCGGGAGAGGCGCTGATGTGGCACGTGGCAGCGCGAGCCGCAAACGCAGACTCGGGATCTATCTCGCGAAGAAGGCGAAGAAGGACTAAAACCCAGGCCCGACGCCAAGCCGAGATTTAATCCTCGCCCGCGCGGTGCACGCGAGCGTTACAGTGTTCGTGGGCGTCGCGTTGATCGAGAACGGCATCTTCTCGCGGGGGCAGGGGCCGCGACGACTGCCTCCGAGGGACTGGCGCGCAGGTCACGCGACCGGCTCGTAACCACGATGCGGAGGTGGACTGATGAGCACTCCTGGTATGGCGATCGACGAAGCAAAGCTGCAGGCTTTCATGGGTCAGTTCGTCGGAGATCTGGGTGCAGCGATGACTGCACCGCTGGTCATGATCGGCGACAAGCTGGGCCTGTACAAGGCGATGGCCGACGGCGAACCTGTCACGCCCGAGCAGCTGGCCGAGAGGACGGACTGCCGCGAGCGTTATATCCGCGAGTGGCTCTCCCAGCAGGCCGCCAGCGGCTACATCGAGTACGACCCGGCGACGGCCACCTTCCGGCTACCGCCCGAGCAGGCGATGGCGCTAACCGACGAAGACAGCCCGGCGTTCATCCCGGGCGCCTTCCAGCTGCTCGCGGCCGTGGTCAAGGACGAGCCTCAGATCGCCGAGCGCTTTCGGTCGGGCGAGGGGTTTGGGTGGCATGAGCATCACGAGGACCTGTTCGAAGGCACCGAACGCTTCTTCCGGCCCGGCTATCTGGCCAGCCTCGTCGAGTCCTGGCTGCCGGCTCTCGACGGCGTCGCGGACAAGCTGTCGGCCGGTGCTCGCGTCGCCGACATTGGTTGTGGACACGGCGCCTCGACCGTCCTGATGGCGCAGGCGTTCCCCGCCTCCGTATTCGTGGGCTCGGATTATCACGAGCAGTCGATCGAGGCGGCGCGCGCTGCGGCTCAGCGATCTGGGGTCGCTGATCGGGTGAGCTTCGACGTCGCCTCCGCGAAGGACTTTGGCGGCGGGCCGTTTGATCTCGTGTGCGTGTTCGACGCGCTGCACGACATGGGCGATCCGGTCGGTGCCGCGCGCCACGTGCGCGAGCAACTCGCCGATGACGGGACCTGGATGGTCGTGGAGCCGCTCGCCGGCGACGCGCTCGAGGAGAACCTCAACCCGATCGGGCGGATCTTCTACGGCGCCTCGACGATGCTCTGCACCCCCGCCTCCTTGAGCCAGGACGTCGGTCTCGCACTCGGCGCGCAGGCAGGCGAGCAGCGGCTCACCGAGGTGTTGAACGAGGGCGGCTTCGGCCGCGTGCGCCGTGCTGCGGAGACTCCCTTCAACATCGTGCTCGAGGCGCGTCCTTAGATGCAGGTCGTGTCGGCGGGGAGACGGGCGCCGAGGTAGGCGGTGTCTCAATCCGTGCTCTACATGTCGGCGTCGCTCGACGGGTACATCGCGGGCCCGAATGACGCGCCGGGCAACCCCGGCGGCGATGAGTTCATGCGGTTGCACGATTGGTACGGGTTCGGTCCCGGCGGACCGAACGCCGCGGAGTTGGGGTCCGTCGAGAAAACGGGGCTGGGCCAACACTTCCTCGATGAGATCAACGCAACGGGAGCGGTCCTCGCGGGCCGACGCACCGTGGAGCAGGTCGATCACTGGAAAGGCGATCACCACGGCGTTCCGATCTTCGTACCCAGTCACCGTCCGCCGGGCCCGTCCGTCGCGAGCTATCCCTTGGTGAGCTACGTGGCCGATGGGATCGCCAGCGCGATGGCACAGGCGAAGGCCGTCGCCGCGGAGCGCAACGTGTTGGTGCATGGCGCCTATACGGCGCAACGGGCACTCGCAGCCGGCGTGCTGGACGAGATCCAGATACACCAGATCCCGGTGCTCTTCGGTGGTGGCCGGCGGCTCTTCGACGCACTGCCCTCGCGGGTCGAGCTCGGGATCGTGCGGGTGCTCGACACGCCCGAGGCCACCCACATCCGCTACCGAGTCCTCCGTTGAGCGGCGGCCTCGGCCGCTCGCGCCGCGTGCCCGTCATTCCCCGCTGAGACAGTCCTTCATCCCGTAACGCTGCGCGAGCGCGATGTTGTGCGCAATCGATCTCCTCAGCGCTAGGACTGCGGCCTCGCCGACGTCGCTTTCTTCTTTGGCCGCGGCGCTCGCCACCTCTGTGACGTCAGCGAGCTGCTGCGAGAAGCTCGTCAGGACTGCTTCGATGTCGCGGGCATCGCCGGCCGGCGGGGGGAGCGCCCTGAGCTTGGTCTCCGCGGTGCGCGACAGCGCGACCAGCTCATGCACCAGGGCGATGAATTCCTTGTCGGCGACGGTGCTGGAAAGTCGCTTCAGCGATTCCTGGCGGACCTTGAGCGGCTGCTCCTGTGCGTTCAGCGTGCGGCACACCTCCTGGGCGTGCGCGACGAAGCTCGCTTTGGAGGCGCTGGCATCGGACGTCGATGCGCCGGTCGATGTGTCCTGCGGCGTGGAGCTGGAGCCGCAGCCGGCCAGCACGAGCAGCGCGACGCCAACGACGAGACCGAGCGCTGGTCTTGGTCTGTCGGGCATCGCGTGGATCGTCCCACAAGCGCGCCAGGGCCGACAGCCAGCCGAGTTCACGCTGGTGCCCAGCCGGCGCCTATGATCGGGCGATCGAGGATGCAGTGCACTCCGATGCCAACGGTCAGGGGGTCCCGGACCCCGGGCGGCTCGGTGGCCTCGCGTGGACGCGTCGCACGGGCGGTCGGCTGACCAGGGGCGAGCGTCGGCGGCTGCTCGCGGCGGTCGCGCTCGGTCAATGGCAGAACGCTCTTGGAAGGGCGAGGCTCGCGTTGGGCCGCGTCCCGGCGGCAGCGGCTGCGATCGACGTGAAGACCTTCGAGCCGCCTGATTCGCTGCTCGCGCGCGAAGCCGAGCAGGCGTGCTCCGAGCAGCCGCAGGCGATCGTCGGCCATTCCTACCGGACGTGGCTGTTCGGGCGGGCGCTGGCGGCCTTGGATCGCCGCGAGCTCGACGACGAGCTGTTCTACACCGCCGCGCTGGTGCACGACTTCGGCATCGCACAGCCCAAGCGCGATCGCGACTTCACGCTCGCGAGCGCCGAGCGCGTGCTCGCGTGCGCCGCCAGCGCCGGCGTCGAGAGCGGGCGCGCAGAGCTGCTCGCCGATGCGATCTGCGTGCACACCACGCCGGGCGTCTGCACCGAGCGCGACGGAGCGCTGGGCTGCTACCTGCAGTGGGGCGCGATGGTGGACGGCGCCGGCCTGCGGATGTGGGACATCGCCCCGTTGAACGTCCGCGAGGTGGTGCGTCGCTATCCGCGCGTCGATTTCAAGCGTCAGCTGGTGGAGCTGATGCGCGCCGAGGCGGCGGCGGTGCCCGCCGGACGCTTCGGCCTGCTGGTCCGCTGCGGGATTCCGCTTGCGGTGCGGATGGCGCCGTTTGCGGAATGACTCAAAAGCGGGCCGGCCGAGGCGACGCCTGGCGCGTCGCCCCGGCTCAGCCGGCGTCCGATGGTGCCCTTACTTCTTCTTCTTCGGCGGCGGGCAGGGGGACTTGTAGGTCTGGGTGACCGTCACGGGTTTCGATTCTTCGCCGTTTTCAGCGAAGATCACTTCGGTCTTGATCGGGAAGCCGCCTTTGGGGCATGACGTCGGGACCTTGCCGTAGTAGATCGTTTTGCCGTGCGACTTGTACGCCGAGCCGACCTTGACGGTGATGTTCTTGACCGACGCGTACGGCGCGCCAGGGACGCTCGCGACGAGCGGCACCTTGGTCTTGAGCTCCGGGCCGTAGCCGCCGGCGCCGCCGAGGTTGACGTATTTGCCGGTCGACAGGATTTCCAGCGACACCGGCGAGTGGCCGTCGGTGAAGAATTCCAGGCCGCCACCGGGCGAGTAGAACGAGGACAGTTCGGCGTTCTCTTCGACGCGTTCGCCGCCGAAGGTCACGTAGCCGAGCACGGTGCCGATCGGTCCGGCCGCCGAGCCCTTGGGGCACTTGATCGGGCCGAACTGTTCGAGCGTCGCCTTCGAGCACGTCGGGAAGCCCGTCGTGTGCAGCTTGGTGCCTTTCGGCAGGAACACGTTGACGCCGATGACCGGCGGCGGCGAGCCGAGGTATTCGGTCCCGGAGATCGTGAATTCGGCCTGGTCCGCAGCACCCGCGCCGAGTTTGTTGCCCGTGTTCGGGAAGCCCGAGATCGGCACTGCTTTGGATTTGAAGGTCACAGCTGGCAGCGCCGACGCGACGGCCGGCACGGCCATCAGCGCCACGGTCAGCGCCGCGATACAGCTGAATGCTTTTCGCATCTGTTTCTCCTCTTTCGAGCGACCGGTCGGTACGCGTGAGTTTCGAGCTACCCGCATGTGTCCGCGGTCACTCCTACTCTCACGAACACGCCGGCCGCAGGCGAGTTGCGCGCCAGGCGTCTCGACCGGAGGAGGCGTCGGTGCCTGTCGGCCCTATCCCAGCCCAGGGTCGGGCGCACCGAGCTTGGTCACCTCTGGCGCGTCGTATGGCTGGCCGGGGCAGCCGCCGAGCGCCAGCACGCGCATCCCGTGCTCGCCTGGCCAGATCTTGCGCTTGGGCTGGGGTCCCACGCGAATCATCGTGTCGGGGTCGATCGCGCAGCGCTCGCCGTCGATTTCGATCTCGCCCGAGCCGCGCAGCACCACGAACACCTCCTCTTGGCCACTTTCGGCGTGATCGTGCTCCGGGTACTGGTTGGCGTTGGGCGGCAGATCGATGACCTGCATGCCGAACGACTCGACGCCGAGCGTGGCCCGCGCTCGTTTGAAGGATCCGAAGACCACGGACTCGATGTCGTCGATGGCGGTGATCGTGAAGTCGGGCATGTCGCCTCCTGTTGCTCGCTGGAACCTCGCTCGTCGGCCGCGTCGCTGACGGGGTCGACAGCATTAATAGCACGAACGTTCGTGCGATAGAATGCTCTACATGAGCACCAAGGCGGCGAGCACCAGATCCGCGATCCTCGAGCGCGCCGTGGATGTGGCGTCGGTGGACGGCCTCGAGGGCCTGACGATCGGCCGGCTGGCAAGCGAGCTGAACATGAGCAAGAGCGGCCTGTTCGCGCACTTCGGCTCGAAGGAGGAGCTGCAGGTCGCGACGGCGGAGGCGGCTGCTGGGCGCTTCTACGAGGAGGTTGTCGCTCCCGCTCAGAGCGAACCGGAGGGTGCGGCGCGTCTGCGCGCGTACTGCGCCGCCTATATCGACTACCTCGAACGCGAGGTGTTCCCGGGCGGCTGCTTCTGGGCATCGGCGGCGGCGGAGTTCGACGACCGCCCCGGGCCTGTGCGCGACGTGATCAGCGCGGGGGTGCGCGCGTGGATGGGCGAGCTCGCGCGCCAGGCGACGGTTGCCGGGGTGCAGGAGCCCGCGGCGCTGGCTTTCGAGATCTACTCGCTCGGCCTCGGCGCGAACGCGTGCTCGCGGCTGCTGGCCGACGCCGACACCTTCGGACGCGCGCGCGCCGCGATCGAGCGCCGGCTTCCCTGACGAGCGAGCTCCTATGGTGGTCGGGTGCGCAGGTTGCTCGAGCAGATCACGTCCGGGGGCGACTGAGGATGTGGCTCCAGCGCGAGCTGACGCTCGACCCGCTTCCCCGAGGATTCCATCTGGTGACGCGGCAGGTCGTCGATGTGCTGCCGGAGCTGTCCGAGATCGAAGTCGGCCTGCTGCACCTGCTGATCCAACACACCTCGGCGTCGCTGACGCTGAACGAGAACGCCAGCCCCGACGTGCGCCGCGACTTCGAGGCGTGGTTCAACGACGCGGTACCCGAGCGCAGCCCGCTGTGGACGCACACGTTCGAGGGCAGCGACGACATGCCGGCGCACATCAAGGCCTCGGTGCTGGGGCCGACGCTGACGCTGCCGATCAGCGCCGGCAGGCTGGCGCTCGGCACCTGGCAGGGCATTTACCTGTGCGAGCACCGCAACCGCGGCGGCCGGCGCTCGTTGCTTTCGACGCTCTGGGGGGAGACCGCGGAGCGACGGTAGACTACGACGCTCTGCGCCCGTAGCTCAGCTGGATAGAGCGTCGGTCTACGGAACCGAAGGTCAGAGGTTCGAATCCTCTCGGGCGCGTCGCAAAGTGGCTCGAAATTAGGGGTTTTCAGGATCGGCCACGATGGCCAAAACGGAAATATGTCCCGAATATGTCCCAAGACGAGCGTAGTCTTGGGTAGGTAAGCGGTCCAGCCAGCAGCCAGATAGGGCGCCCGAGCGGCCACGTCTACCGCGTCGAGCGCAAGCGGGGACCAGTTTGGTACGCCAAGTACCGGCTCCCGAGCGAGCGCCAGGTGCAGACCAAGCTGGGCCCCGCCTGGACCAAGCGGGGCCGGCCGCCGGCCGGCTACTTCACGAAGCGCCTCGCCGAGGACTGGCTGCGAGGCGTCTTCGAGCAGGCCCGTCGCGGGACCCTGCCGGGAATGGTCGTGACGGGCGCGACCTTCGCCGACGCCGCGGCCGAGTATCTGCGCTACGCCGAGCACGACCGGGCGCTGAAGCCCTCGACGCTGCGCGGCTACCGCTCGATCGTCTCGGCCTACCTGCTGCCGGCGTTCGGGACGCGGCGCCTGGAGGACATCACCAAAGCCGAGGTCGAGCGCTGGCGGTCCTCGCTTGAGAGCGCGGCCGGCAGGACGGGTGGTCTGGCTAACAACTCGAGGAACCGGATCGTGACGCTCCTGCACGGCATCTTCGGCCGGGCCTGCAAGGTCTACGGGCTGCCGCTCAACCCGGTGACGGGCGTCGAGCGCCATCCGGTCCGCATCACGGGGGACATCGAGATATTCGCGCCCGAGGAGGTCTGGGCGCTCGTCAGGGCCGCGGCGTCCGAGCAGGACGCGGCGATCTATCTGACGGCCGCCTTCACCGGCCTGCGCCGCGGCGAGCTGCTGGCGCTGCGCTGGCGAGACGTCGACTTCGCCGGGTCGCTGGTACGCGTCCGAGCCAGCTACGCGGCTGGCGCCGTGACCGCGCCGAAGTCAGGCAAGGTCCGCTCGGTGCCGCTGGCGCCCGACGTGGCGAGAGCGCTCGACGAGCTCTCTCGCCGCGACTGGTTCACGGGCGAGGACGATCTGGTCTTTGTCGGCGAACTCGGCCGGTTCCTGGACGGCTCAGCTCTGCGCCGCCGATACACCGCGGCCCTACGACGCGCAGGCCTGCGTCAGCTGCGCTTCCATGACCTGCGCCACACGTTCGGCACGCGGATGATCGCCAAGGCGGACATCCGCCGGGTTCAGGAGTGGATGGGCCATGCGGACATCCAGACGACGATGCGCTACCTGCACTACGCGCCGCGGGCAGAGGATGCGCAGCTGGTGGCCGAGGCGTTCAAGACCGAGAGGGACGCGTCGACCGAGGGGGTGACGGCCGGTGCCGACTCCTAACCGCCCGCGGCCGGTCACGGTTGTCTACGACCCCGATGCGGCCGCGGAGTTCGCGTCGGCGATCAAGTCCAAGGAGGAGCGTCGGGCGATACTGAACGCGATCGACAAGCTCCGCGAGCTCGGCGAGCGTTTGGCGCCGCCGCACATGAAGCCGCTCCAGGGCGAGGCGGCCGGCGGGCTCTGCGAGCTGCGACCGCGCCAGGGTCGCAGCGACTGGCGTGCGGTCTACCGCCGATTCGGCTCGACTTACGTCGTGCTCGGGTTCGACCGGCATGAGAATTTTGAAGCGCTGATTGCCCGAGCCCAGGCACGAGCGCCGCAATACATTGGTGCGCCTCTTGAAGTGCGATAAGTCTTGGCTTATCATCAAGTAATGGCGACGGCAACCAAGAAATCCCCGAAGGGCACCCAGGCCGGCGACGAGCTTCTCTCCGCGGAGTTAGCTGCCGACCCGGAGTTCGCGGCGGAGTGGGAGCGGCTTTCTCTGGCGCGTATGGTCGCTGCGCGCCTCGTGGGCTTTCGCTCGGACAACGGCCTCTCGCAGCGGGCGCTCGCGCAGCTCCTTGGCGTGAGCCAGCCGCGGGTCGTCGAGCTGGAGTCGGGCGAGAAGAACCCGCAGGTCGAGACGCTGGTGAAGATCTCGGCGGCCACGGGCCTTGAGTTCGCGATCGACATCGTGCCGGTCGGGCAAGCCCCGAAGCTGGTCGGCAAAGCGGTCACTTGCGGACGTGCGCACGTGTACGCCGGGGCCTCGGTTCTGGTCGCCTCAAGCTGAGCGTCCGAAGCAGACTCTCCTCGCCCCCACAACGTGTGTGAGCGAGGTCAAGTACCAAACCAGGGAAGAAGGGTGGGACGGGAAGAAAGGAAGAAGAAGAAAGCAGCAGGCAAGCAGGAAGAATCAGGGGGGTTAGGAAGTCAGAAACAAGGAGAAACAACAGGACGAAACGACGGCAATAGATCGAGGGCGACGAGCACGGAAGGGTCCGCTCGGCGGGGCGCGGAGCGGAGCGGTCGAGCAAACGGCCGAGGCGCGAGACGAAGGGTCGACGAGCGCCGTCCGAGGCAGAGCCGGGTCAGCCGAGGGGAACGAGCCGAGCGCGAAGCAGCACCGCGAGCTCGGCCGCTCGAGGTAAACCGGCTCGACGTCGGACGCCTCCGGAGCCACGGTCGCTCTAGCGGCCGGGGTGCTCGGTGTCGGAATCGTGTTCGGCGATGATCTTCAGCGCGTCCGTAGGGGGTTGATCGAGGAGGTCTCGCCCGAAGGGCCCCACAACGGCGAACGACCGACTGCGCTCTACTGGTTTCCCAGGGCTGCAAGCCGGTCGTCATACGTCTAACACAGGGCATAGCCGAAGTCCTAGACGCAGGAAGAACTGTAGACGATTAGCCGGCCAGCCACCACCCTATTAGGTCCCCTCTTAACCTCCGAGTTTGTCATTCTGTATATATATTTAGGTTCCGCAATGAGCAGTCGAATCAAGATCACGCTTTCCGACGACATCGCCGCACGCTTGGATGAGGTGGCGGCAGCGTCCGGGCAGCCGGTCGCGCGTGTCGCGGGCCAGATGGTCCGCGACGGACTCGGGAAGCTCGCCGCCGCAGCGCGCGGGAACGGAAGCGCACCAGCGGACGAGCTGACGTCACTCGGGCGCCGTGGCTTGAGCCCTACGGCGGTGATCGTGAATGGCGACAGTTCATGTGGGGCTCGATCGTCGCGCTGTGCGGGCGCTATCCCGACGAGCTGAAAGGGCTCAAACAGGGTTGGTGGACCGACGAATCACAGGTCGAGACGCTGTGTGCGCTCGCGCACTGGCGTCAGATGCTCGACGACGGAGGCCGCGATCCCCGTGACGAGTTGGACTTCCAGCTCAACGTCGCTGAGTTCGGGCGCAGGCTCAAGCAGGCAGGCGGCGGAGTGACCAAGGAGTGGACACCCGGCGTAGTCCCCGACGAGTGGCGCTGAGAACGCCTGCGGAGGGATGAACGGGCACCGAGGGGCACGCCCGTATCGCACGCAGAGGGCGCGCAGGGCATAGAGGCGACGCCGGCGTCGGGAGCGGTTGCGGCCGGGTGGCCGCCGCCACTGGCACCGGAGGCGTCGGCTTCGCCTCCTTGTCCACTTGCGACAGCGAGTTCGGCTGGCGCCGCAAACTCGCTGGCCGGTTGCCGGCCTTCAGGGTCTATACACGTGTGAGGCCAACCAGCTCACAAGCAAGAGAGGACCGGCTCGGACCACCGGACGGCGGCCTAGGGTCCAGGCTCGACGCTCAGCCACGCCCCAGACGGCTGACGGCCGACGACGTGATGCTGGCGCGCGAGGTCGCCGGCTTGCTGCACGCGCCAGTCTCGACCGTCGAGGACTGGGCACGCCGCGGCATCCTGCCGAGCGTCAAGATCGGCAGATGCAGGCTCTACATCCGCGAGCAAATCGAAACGGTCCTGACCAAACGCAGTTGACGGTCAGCCGATCACGGTCGCCGGCAAGCGCGGGAAGGTGCCCCACGCGACGTTCTCGCTGAGTGCTCCGGCTCGGAAGTTCGGCGACGTATTCGGCAGACGGACACCCTCTCTCTTGGCGGCCAGCAGGCGCCCGTCCCGTGCCGAGACACAGGGATGCTTATCGTCCAACCCAGCAGTCTCGGTGGGCCTCTCCCACGCTCGCTGTGGCTGACGAAGCTGCGGTCGGGGGGCTCCTTCTACGCACCCTCGCCATCGGCAAGGTAGCCGCCGCTCGTCTCCAGGGGGATACTTGCTACCGATGCCCGAGGACTCCACGACCCGCGACTTGGTGGAGCTTGCGCGCCGCGTGCAGGACGCTGGGAACCGCCGCGACATTGATGAGGTGTTGAGTTTCTTTGCTCCCAACGCCGTGTGGGACATATCGCCGATGGACTTGGGCATCTTCGAGGGTCGTGACGCGATTCGCCACTTCCTTGAAGATTGGCTGCGCGCGTACGATGACCTCGCGTCGGAGACCGAGGAGGTTCGCGATCTCGGCGGCGGAGTAGGCATTCAGGTGTTCACGCAGCGAGGCCGTCCTAGCGGCAGCACGGGTGAGGTTCACCAGCGGTCTGCGCGTGTTGTGCTGATGGTCGATGGCTTGATCGCGAGGCTTACGTCCTACGCCGACATCGACGCGGCCTGTGCCGCAGCCGAACGCCTCGCGCAGGAGCGGGGGTAGGCGATGTCGGAGAACCTGGACCTTGTGCGCTCGATCTTCGCCGCCTGGGAGCGCGGCGACTTCAGCTCGGTCGAGTGGGCGGACCCCGAGATCGAGTGGGTGATCGCCGCCGGGCCCACGCCGGGCCGCTGGACGGGGCTGCCCAAGATCGCAGAGGCCTGGCGCGGATTCCTCAGCACGTGGGAGGAAGCTCGGGTGGTGGTGGACGACTATCGCGAGTTCGACGACGAGCGCGTCCTTGTCTTCCTCCACTACAGCGGGCGCGGCAAGACAAGCGGACTCGAGCTCGGGCAAATCGGGTCGAAGGTCGCGTGCCTGTTTCACTTGCGCGGCGCCAAGGTGACGAAGCTCGTCCTCTACTGGGACCGTGAGCGCGCCCTCGCCGACCTCGGCCTCGAGGAGTACCCGATGTCGGAGCGGAATGTGGAGATCATGCGGGCACTCTTCGACGGGTGGAATGCCGGCGATCGCCCGGACCCAGCGCAGTATTGCGATCCTGCGGTCGAGTTGGAGTCGCCCTTCTCGTTGCTCAACGGTGAGCCATACCGGGGCTACGCAGGGATCGAACAGTGGATGCGCGATGTTGACGAACAGTTCTCTCAGTGGCAGGTCGAGGTCGACGATCTGCGCGCAGCCGGCGACGCGGTGGTCGTCATCGGCACCACGCATGCGCGAGGACGCGCCAGCGAGATCGACGTCGATCTGCCGTTGGCGTTTGTTGCGGACTTCGGAGCCGCCGGTCGCATTGCGCGTGCACGAATCTTTCCGGACGTGAACGCTGCCCTCAAGGCCGCAGGGCTCGCGGGGTAGGCGATGTCGCAAGCGAACCTGGAGATCGTCAAGCGTGCAATAGACGCCATGAACCAGCGCGTGGACACGAACCAGCGAGCCGAGCTCTTCGCTGAGCTGATGACCCCGGACTTCGAGTGGCTTCCGGCGATGCCAGGGGCCGTCGAGGGCGTCAGCTACCGGGGCCGGGAGGCCGTCGAAACGTACTTCGACGAGAGCGCCGAGATCTGGGAGGAGTTCCACACCGTCATTGACGAGTTTCGCGATCTCGGCGACCGCGTACTCACGCTTGGTCATATGGGAGGACGTGGAGCAGGCAGCGGACTCCAGATCGACACACCGTTGGGGCAGGTCATCGATTTTCGCGACGGCAAGATTTCGCGCGTTCGCAACTATCTCGATCACGGCAAGGCGTTGCGGACGGCGGGTCTTTCCGAGTAGGGGGCGAGGTGCCGGTGTCCGGCGACGCCTGGTTCAGTGCCAAAGCGGTCGCCGCAGCCGACGCGCTCAGTGCTGTCGGAAAGGACGACAAGCAGTGCTGTGTCTCGGCACCGCCCCAGGCGCCTGCTGGCCGTCAAGAGCCAGCGTGTCCGTCTGCCGAATACGTCGCCGAACTTCCGAGCCAGAGCACTAATCTAAGCGGGGAGCAGCTCGCTCATCAGGTTCGACTTGAAGTAGCTGGAGTGCGTCCGCTTGATCGTCTCCAGCGAGTCCGCGCTGAGAAGCACGACGTCGAGATCCCGCCGCACGGCGGCCTCTCGCTCGGCCGCGCCGTAGGCGACCTGTGCCGCCTCGTAGTCGCCGCCGAACGCCTTGACGGTCGTGCGACCAGATGCGACGTTGCGCGTGACTAGGAAGTGCTTGATTTCGTCGATGGGACTCATTTGGTCTCTCGCTCTCGCTGTTTGGCTAGCTCAATGATCGCAGCTCCGATCGCGCCTGCGGTCAAGAGTTCGGCGGCGGAAAGCTTGCCCTCCTCGACGGCTGCGATCAACGCCGCGGTGCTCACGAACGCGGCGTGCTCCATCTCGGACCCCTCACCGAACTTGAACTGGATACCGGTCTGCCGTCCCGCCTCCTCGATCGCGTTGGCCCAAAGATCCTGTCCGAGGGTCCGCAGCTGCACCTCGACCGGGAACCCGGCTCGACGCACGACCAGGTGCAAGGCGCGGTAGCCGTCGTCCTTCGGGCTGGCGATGTAGTCGCGCTCGTGCGGACGATCGTCCAAGACTTCAGCAGTCTCCGCCGCACGCGATACACGTGGGGTACGCTCGGCACCACCGCGCGCACGCCGCCGATGTCCTGCATCTGCGTGACGTTCCCGCGCTCACGGTCGAGCTTGCCGACGAGCGTGTCCTGTCGCTTGAGGCGTTGCGTGACCTCTATTCGACCGTCGACCTGAGCCTCGGCCTTCAAGACGTGGTAGCGCAGGTTCGCAGCCACCATCGACAACGGTCGCGCGTGCAGGCTTCGCCACCACTCCAACGCCTCACGGGCCGCCTCTATGGAAGCCTCATCGGTTGCGCGAAGCGCGCGCTCCGCGCCTTCGACGTCTACCCGTCGGCGCAGCTCCAGGAGGAACATCCCGGCACGGTTAACCTGCCCCTTGGAGAGCCGCGGAGCCGACACATCCCTCGCTCTCTGCTTCACCGAGCAACCCTATCGGCGGCTTCGGGCAAGGTCGACGTGAATGCCGCCGTGAACACCTGCGCCTGCTCAGACGCCGGGCGCGAGTGCAGGTAGCGGCTCGTTGTGGCAAGCGCGCTGTGCCCCATTGCCTTCTGGATCGTGACGACGTCAACTCCGTTGGCGGCCAGCAGTGACCCGAACGTATGCCGCAGGTCGTGGAAGCGCAGCGGCCGAACGCCGGCCGCGATCTGCGCGCGCCGGTAGCGGCGGCGCAGCGCCGAGTCATCCAGTGTGCGGCCGTAGACGTTGCAGAACACGAGGTCATCCGGCGCCGTGTACCGCTCGCGCCGGCTCATGCGCTCGAGCGCGGCGGCAGCCTGGTCGGCCAGCGGCACGCGCCGCACTCGCCCCGACTTCGTGGAAGCCTCGACGCGTGCGCTCATAGCGCGAGCGATCGTCAACGCGGACCCCGCGAAATCCACGTCGCGCCAGCGCAACGCCAACAGCTCGCCGAGGCGCAGTCCGGCGTATGCAGCGACGCGCACAAGCTCGGCGTCCTGCTCGTCGTCGGCTCGCCGTGCGGCCGTCTCGCCGCCGGTCATCGCGGGACGCGACGGGTCGCGGTGCTCGCCGGCAGCAAGCGCGCGAGCGACGGCCTCGACCTCCTCCGGCGTGTAGAACACGAGCGCGTCCGGGTGACGTTCGCGCCGCCGGTCGGCGTCGCTGGCAGGGTTTGCCGGCAGCGCGAACGTGGAGGGCTTGCGGCCGTAGTTGAAGACGGCGGACGCCACGCAGCGGTACTTGTTCACCGTGCGAGGAGACGCACTCGACGCACTCACGGTCGCCAGCACATCCTCGACCTCCCGCGTGGTGATCTTGGATGCCGGCCGATCGCCAAGGCCCGCCATCACGTACCCCTTGGTCGTGCCGCTCCCCCGCCTGTAGGCCACGCCGGGCTCGGCCAGGATGCTTTCGTGGTCACGTAGCGTTGCCGGCTTCGCGCCGCGCACGTCCTTGAGCCAGCCGAGATAGGCATCGGCGACCTCACGGAACGTCACGCCGCGCGTCCTGCGTTCCTGCTCGATACGGTCGCGGTCAGCCGCTTCAGTCACGTATTCGCCTGCGATCTGGGCGGCGGCCACGATCGCCGCCCGCTCGCTGTAGGACCCGTCTGGCACGCGGCCACGGCGCGAACGCCAACCGCCGCTGTCGGGATCACGCTCAAGCCACGCGGGGCCGATGCGCCGCTTGACCTGGCGCCCGTAGTGGCGGAACTTCGCCTCGTAGAACGGCTGCCCGCCTTGCTCGCGGACGATGACGTTGGCGTTCGGTGTCGTCGCCATGCCACCATCGTACAAGACGTGGGTACCACTTGGGTACCACATTCTACGATGATGAGTGTGGGTACCGCTTTGGGTACCAAACTGGCCAAATCTCATGCAGCAGAACTAGATCCGGCCGGTCTAGATTGCCCCAATCTACGCGGCTCGGCGCTATTCGATCGGTCTACGGAACCGAAGGTCAGAGGTTCGAATCCTCTCGGGCGCGTTTTGCCGGTGGCGTGATCAGCCAGTATTCATCGGGGCTTTTACGGCTTGCGTGGCTGACAACTCTGATCAGTGGCAACAGCGGGGGGCATCTCCGAGGCGATTGCACTGCGCTGGTGGCTGCGTCAAACAAACCACGCCCTCGCGAAGCTCAACGCGCCGTGCTCCTCGCGTGGTGGAGAGAGCGTCTGAACACTCTCTTCACTGAGGTAACCGACCTGGGCCGCTACCGACGCGCCGACGGAACCCTCGACGCCGGTAACGCCTATCGCGAGCCGCCCTCGCTCGACCGCATCCTGAGCAACTGCGTCCGCATCCAGTCGCGCCCAGACGACGACCACGCCCAAGCAGCCGTGGCGTTCGAGTTCTTCGACCTGCTCCCGAACATCCTCGACCAAAACTGAGCGAGCCCGATAAAGCGCTCCGAGGCGATTGGTTCTAGTGCGCACTCGGCAGCAGAAAGCTGTCGGGGTGTAGCGCCTCGACCGCAATGGCTCGCATGCCTCTGTGGGGAAGTGCTTGAGGTTCAGCGTGACGACGGCTTGCGCGTCGCTGGCGACGGCAGCCGCGAGGACATGTCGTTCCTCATCGCCGGCTCCAGTTGGGTGATCGCGTCGTCTGGCACGAGCGCTTCATTAAACGCGTCGCGCATGGCATCGATCAGGTTGCGTGCCTGCCGCTCACTGGCGCGAGCGTCGGCGACTAGGTTGCGGGCGACCTCGTCGAGGATACGCTGGCTCCAATAAGGGTCATATAGCTCGATCTCGGCGACCCGCAGGAGTGTGTCGCGCAGGGGAAGCGGATAGAGGACGCTTGCGTCCAGGACGGCGGCAAATGGCATGGCCGCCGAGGATAAGAGGGCTGGCGACAGTGGCTGGTGAGGCGAGCCGGGAGCCGGCTAGCGGTAGCCGCCGGGCAGTTGCTCGGAGAGTCGTGTGAGCTCGTCGAGCTTCTCTCGCCGGGTGCCAGTCCGGAGTTCGCGGTGCTCGACGACATCCTCGATACGTACGCGACGGTGGGTGCCGACCTTGTAGTGGGGGATGGTGCCGTCATCGAGGAGCTTCACGAGGTGTGGCCGTGAGACGTGCAGCAGGTCGGCGGCCTCCTGGGTGGTCAGCTCCTTGCCGTGGGGCACGAGCGTCATCGTCTGTCCGCGCGCCATGACTTCCACGATCAGCTTCAGCGCGTGGAACGCTGAGGCAGGTATCTCCATCGTCTCGCCATGGGAACCGACGAGTCGGGCCGTGCCATGCTCGCGGAAGATGTCGTCGATCTGGCGGCGCAGCGCCTTCATCGCGTCGTCCTCCGCGGGGACGGAGCGCAGCAGGTTGTCGGGGAGCTGTGGTGTGGAAGTCGTCATGGTCGGAATTCTTGGAGGCGGTTCAATCGCAGAACGTCACTCTAGCGCTCAAACGAAGCAAACGCAATCATCGAAATAATCGCAGACGCACGAGCTGAGCGATCATTTGACCCTTCACGGCATCGAGCCGATCCTCGATGACTGCGGCAGACCTTCGGCCTTCGAACCCCAACGGCTCGCCGGCTCTAGCGGCGGACGGCTCAAACCACACATCTGCGGTATTCAGGAGATCCGATCGTCGTGCAACGCTGAGTCCATGATGATGTGTGCGCTACTCGGACACCGCTGGCAGTGGCGACGGAACACGTGCTCGCGCTGGTGCGAGTGCAGGCGCTGCGGCGAGCGCCGCTAGAAGGTAGAGCGACCTAGGAGCATTTGAGCGCGGCGAACGCCTGTTTGTAGTCCGCCTTGAGCTGATTCTCGGCGGCCTTGATCTGGGGTTCGGCGGCCTTCAGCGCCGCTTCGGTGTCGCCGGATTTGATCGCCGTGGCGGCGAGGCTCGCCGTGATCGTGCCGATCTGTGTCAGGAACGCTTTGGTGCCGGCTTCGACTTCTTCCTTGCGCGCGGGTTCGAGGTCAGGCGCGCTGTCCTTTACTTCTTTGAGGCTCTTTGCGATCGCTTCGAGGCTCGTCACCGCTTCGGTGGGGAAGCTGGTGTTGATCGGCAACGCCTCCAGCTTCGTGAGCTGCTTGGAGATTTCGCTGCTGGCGGCGCACACCTGCTTGCTCGCCTTTTCCTGGGAGGATTCGCCGCAGGCAGCGAGCCCGAGCGGGGCCGCCAGGACCAAGGGGACGGCGAGCAGCCTGCCGAGCCTCACGAGTCCTCTCCCTGCTGGGACGCTGAAGCGGCGTGAGCGGAGCCATGCACGCCGCTGACCTTCTCACGTGGGCACGCCACCGCCATCGCCCTAAACGGACGAAATGGCTGCGGCAGCCCTCGCGCGAGGGCTCTGTCGCTGGCAGCTAGCGCATGTCGAAGCTGAAGCGTGCGACCGCCTCGGCGCGGCTGCCAAGCACGGGCTGCGATCCCTTCTGCACTTCGAGCAGGACCTGACCCTCCACGACACCATGGCAGCCCGGCGGTTGCGGGACGAATTCGCTGACGTCGAGTCTCTGACCGCGGGCGGCGTCGCGTTCGATTGTCTGTCCCCAGACGCCGCCGCGCCCGCACGCCGGCGAGCTCGGCCTCCTGACCTGGACGCCGTAGGCGGTGCTCGCGTTGCTCACGGCGACCGGCGCCTTGAACGTGACCTCCAACTCGTAGCCCCCGGGTGCCCTGCGCGCCGTCAGTGCGATCGGTGTGTGCAGGCCGCGCGGGATCCTCGGCACGAGCGTCGGTTGACCGGCGAGCTGGCTCGTGCATTGCGGCGGTCCGTCAGGCTCGCGGTCGAAGCCGGTCTGGCAGAGATGGCCGTGGAAGCGGAACGTCAGCCGTGAGACGACTTCACCCCGTCCGGCTCCGATCGGAAAGCCGCCGAGCAGGCCGCTTTTGCCACCGAGCGCAGGGGCGTTGTGTGCCAGCTGCGGTGGCGTCCGCAGCACGACCAGATAGGCACCGAGCCTGCCGACCGTCGCGACCGTGTGGAGCTGACCGTTGACCATGTAGGAGACGCTGGCGGCATGGGGGCCGAGCACGCCGAACCCGACCAGCCGCTCATCGCCCGCGGGGCATCGGGGCATGCTGGAAGGACCGATGCGCAGCCATGAGGCAACGCAGGATGTGGTCGGGTTCTGGAGCGCTCCTGCGGCAGGCACACCGACATCGCTCAGAATCGTCCAGGCGCTCGGAACGATGCATGTGTTTGGTTCGAGCACACTCGCCGGCAGTTCGTGGAAGCGCCCGTCGTCTTTGAACTCGCCGTCCTCACCGAGCACGCCCAGGCGCCCATCGAGCAGCCGTCCTATCTGCGGACACAGCAAGCCCCTCGTCGTCCGCACGATCCTCATTCCCCACGGCAGCCCGCCGCCGGGGTCAGGCACGGATATCGCGAGCGGCTGCGCGGAGCTGGGGCTGCCCTCGCCGCTCGCCACCGGCAGGCCGGTTCCGGCGCTCCGCGACGGGCGTTCCTGTCCGGGAGCGTGAGCCGGTGCGACGGGGGCGCCGAAGCCGATGATCTGGGCTGCGCCGAACGCGGCGGCGGCCAGCAGCAACGCCCCGAGCGCGACGATCGCCAGCAGCGGCACGCGGCGCGGACGGCGGATCTCGAGTTCGCGGCCTGCGCGCGGGGCGTCGAACAGCGACCCGGCGGCGGTCACCAGCTGACGCTTGTAGTCGTCGTGGAAGTCGCTCATGTGCTTGCCTGGCTGGCCTCACGCAGGGTCGCGATCGCGCGGCTGACCCGCTTGCGCACCACCGCCGCCGAGCATGCGAGCTCGCGGGCGATCTCCTCGTAGCCACGTTCGTCGAGGACACGCGCGCGGAGCGCGTCGAACTGGTCCGCGGGCAACTCTTCTGAGAGAGCGATCAGCAGGTCGGTCTCCGCAGCTGTTCGCAGCACCCGCTCGACGTCGCTGTCGTTGATCTGCATCGGTTCGAGCGCCAGCCGCCGGCGCGCCGTGCTCTCAACCCTGCCGCGGCGGTAGCTGTCGATCATCGTGTTGCGCGCGATCGTCAACAGCCACGGCGCCGCCGAGCCGACGATCGCGGGCGGCCTGTCGAGCAGCGCCACGAGCGCTGCCGCGAAGGTCTCGGCCACCAGGTCCATCGCCACCTCCGGGTTGCGGGTGCGCTTGAGCAGAAACGCCAGCACCAGCTCGTTGCGTCGTTCGTAGAGCACGCCAAATGCCTCTCGATCCCCAGCGCGGGTGCGTTCCAGCAGCTCCCCGTCTGTTGATGCGTCCGGTCCTCGCGCCACGTCCTCCATAACGATCGAGCGAGTCCGTTTGTGACCGCTCATTCAGCAGGCAGCAAGCCGGGGTGCAGACGTTCGTAGTCCACGCGTCGTTCCAGCTCGCGGATGCGCGCTTGGTATGGCTCGGCCGGGGCTCGCTCTCGCAGCCCGTGTGATGAGCCTTCGCGCTTGTGCACCTGCGCGAGCAGGTGCTTGGCTTCGCGCAGCCGTACGTCGAGTGATTCCGGTTCGTAGGCGCCGGGGCCGTAGCCGGCAATCTGCTCGGTCTGTACGCGTCCGTCGCTCAGTCGCACGGTCGCGGTGAGATTGCCGCGTAGGAAGTAGCCGTCGTAGACCGCAAGGATCGCGTGCAACGGGCCGGTCGGTCGCAGCGTCCGCACGTCGCTCGGGGTGCTGAGCGTCACCGACACGACGTCCGGGCGCGCGACGCCGGTGACGATCGTCCTGCCCGGGAGCGTGCGCCACTCGATTTCAGGCTCGTGTAGCAGCTCGGGTTTTTGCAGGAACGGGTCTTCGCCGCTGCTGATCGGCTGCTGGTCGAATTCAACCGGCTGGTGCTGCTCGGCGGCCGGCTCGACACCCCGAGGATGCGTCGCGCAGCTCGAACTCGACCCGCTGATCTCGGACCCGGCTTGCAGCACCCCGTCCCAAAGATCGATGTGCGCCAGGCGGCCTGCGACGATCCGCCCCACGGCTGTCGTGCAGTTGCGGGTCGCCACAAACCCCCACGGGGCCGCTCCGTCGGGGTCGGGGGCGCGCACCTGTGGCACCGGGGCTTCTGTACCTCGCTCGTAGCGTCGCGAGCCGGCGGTGCCGTGGAGCTTGCCGACGCGTCGACCGTGCAGCAGGTAGGAGATGCGTGGACGCGCGTTCCAGTAGCTGCCGGGGAGCACGACGAGAAACGCGTTGTTGGCGTCGACCGGGAGCGCCCGCGCGTGGCCGACCCCGAGCAACACCGGATCGCGCGCACCCGGCGGCAGCATCCCGCTCAGGACAGCGACAGCTGGATGCGGCGTGTATTCGTAGGGATCCTCGAGGAAGGCTTCGAGCGCGAGCATGTAGCGCACGCGCGTCAGGTCCTTGGCCTGGTTGCAGCGTTCGCCGTCGCGACTCAAAGCGACGCTACTCGCGCCCGGTGTTGCGCTTGCTTCGACCAGCCTGCCTTGCCAGAGCACGCCGAGCTGGGTGCAAAGGAAGCGTTCGCTGCCGACGCCGCTGACGCTCCTGTTGGCTTCTCCCTGCCAGCTGCGCAGCACCCACTCAGGGCCTCCGGCTGCACCCGTGGCGCGCCGTGTTTCCTTGATGCTGGCGTCGATGGGGTACTCGAATGGCGGTGGCAAGGTGGCACTGAGGGGCACCGGCGAGCGATAGGCCGGCACCGCCTGTGGCCCGATTGACGCGTTGCCGTGCTGAGCGAGCAGCCCGGTCGGATGCGGGAAGCTGAGGACGGCCCCGTCCCTCAACTTGGCGCTCAGCGTCAGCGACCGGGGATCGACGCGTCCGTCGAGAACGGCCATAAAGGCGCCGCCGCGGCGATCGATTTCAAGGGTTCGCACGGCCCCGGCGCCGGCGAGTTGGAGGCTCTCGACGCGCGGCGTCGCGACGCCGTAGACGATCGTCCGTGAGGGCGAGTCACCCCAGGGGAACGGCGTCGCGTCTTCTCCCGGGACGAAGCGCCGCATCTGCACGAACAGCGGGCTGGTGCTCAGACGGCCGCAGATCTCGGGAGTCAGGGGCAGCGTCACGTGGCTCGGTTCTGTCTGGCTCGGCTGGCGGGTGACCTGCACACAGTCCTCGTCGGTGAACGCGTCCGGTTCGAGGTCGGCTTCGGTGCTGGCCGCCCAGGCGGCGCCGCCTTCGGGATCCGGCGTTTCGAACGCGCCGGACTGCTCGAGCGCGATCGTGTGGGAATGCCCGTCGCGGGTGACGATCACGACGCGTGGGCGGACTTCTTCGGCCTCTCCCGCGTAGACCGTGATGAAGCTGCCGCTCGGGCCCAGCTTCAACGGGCGTCGTGTACCGCTGGTCTAGACCGTCACCGATCGCGCGCCGCTGCCGGCGACCCCGCTGACAACCGTGCGCGCTTCGCCCGGCGTTCTGCCGACGAAGCTCTTGGCTCCCACCAGCACGGGTCCGACGCCGCTGTCGGCGCCACAGCTGTCGACGGAGCCTAGAGGGAGGGCGCGGAAGACGTGATCGAGACCGACGATGCCGAAGCGCCCGTCGAAGACCTGGCCAACGGCCGTGCAGGTCTCGCCGGTGCTCGTTCGCGACAGGCGCAGGTCCCAAGGTGGGTCCGAGCTTTCAGGGTCAGGCGCATCGAGTCCTGCCAGATGAGCGCTTCCGGGCAGCGGGATGCCACTCGAGCGCAGATCCTGAGCGTGCGGCGCCGGTAGTGGCGAGCCCTGTTGGATCAGCAGGACGGCTGCCGCTGCGGCGGCCGCCACGAGCAGCAGCACGACGCAGATCGCCGCGACGCTGAGGCGTCCCACGGGCGCCCATCGCAGCACACCACGAGCGCCGCGGTTCCCACCCAGCCTCGTGCTCGCGACGCGGTCGAGCTCGTCTCCGAGTTGCGCGAGGGCTCTGGGGCGGTCGTCCATCACGCGCCCTCCGCGGCCTCGTCGCGGTGGACCACGAAGCCCTCGTCGGCGTCGTGGTAGGGCTCGAGTGCCCGGCCAAGGGCGCGCAGCCCCCGCGAGACTCGGGCGCGGACGGTCTGCTCGGAGACCCCCAGCTGGACGGAGATCTCCGCATAGCTGCGCTCCTCGACGACCCTCAGGTGCAACGCGTCGCGCTGAACTGCGCTCAGCCTGGATAGCTCCAGCTCGACCGCCCGCCGCAGCTCGGGAAGCCCGGCGCGGCGCTCGATCAGCCGCAGGTCCTCGTGATCGACCGGCGGAATCTGCATCCCCAGTCGCTGCAGCGCCCTGCGCTCGACCCGAGCCCGGCGCAGGTAGCGCCCCAGTTGCCTGCGCGCAACGGTGAACAACCAGGCGCGCTGTTGCTCGGGCTCGAGCAAACGCAGCTTGCGCCACGAGCGCAGCGCCACGGCGAACGTCTCCGCGGTCAACTCGAGCGAGGTCTCGCCGTCCCATGTGCGGCGCGTGAGGAAGATCAACACAGACTCTCCCTCGCGCCGATACAGCTCCGAGAACGCGTCGGCATCATCCATCACGACAAGAGTGCCGCGAGCGGCGATTCTGTGACGCCGTGGCGTGGCGTGGCGTGGCGTGGCGTCGCGTAGCGCTGCGTGTCGGCCGACGAGCCGGCGGACCCGGATGTCGTCAGGCGGGTAGCTGCTCCTCGATCGCCGCCGTCAGCTCGTCTGACTCGGGCTCGATCGTGGGGCGAAAGCGCGCGACCGCCTGTCCAGCCGGTGAGATCAGGAACTTCTCGAAGTTCCACTGCACGTCGCCCGCCTCGCCGGCGTGATCGGCGGTGGCACTCAGCGTGCCGTACAGCGGGTGGCGTTCGGGGCCGTTGACGTCGAGCTTCTCAGTCATCGGAAAGCTCACGCCGTAGGTGGTGGAGCAGAACGTCTGGATCTCCTCGGCACTCCCCGGCTCCTGTTCGCCGAACTGGTTGCAGGGCACGCCGAGAACCGTGAATCCGCGCTCTCCGTAGCGCTCCTGCAAGCGCTCCAGCCCGGTGTACTGCGGGGTCAACCCGCAGCGAGAGGCGACGTTGACGACCAGAACCGCGCGCCCATCCAGCGCTGTCGCGTCCAGCGGGTCACCAGCCAACGTGTTGAGACCTTCGAAGATCGCCATCGCGGCAATCCTATGCGAGCGCGGACGCGGGGCTGCGCTTGGCCCAGCCCTGGCGCAAGAGCTCCAGCAGCGCGTCGGGCGGCTGGGCGCCCGAGGCGCCGAGCCGCCGGTCGACCACGAACGTCGGCACCGCGCTGATCCCCAGCTCGCCGGCGCTGCGCTCGTCGTCGCGCACCTCCTGCGCATAACCGTCGCCGGCGAGCAGCTCGCGGACCTCCGCTTCCTCGAGGCCCACCTCGCTCGCCAGGCGCACCAGCGTGTCTTGGTCGGACAGCAGCTCGCCTTCGGTGAAGTAGGCGCGTAGCAGGCGCTCCTTCATGGCGTCCTGCAGCCCGTGGCTCTCGGCGAGGTGCACGACGCGGTGCGCGTCGAAGGTGTTGCCGCCGCGGGCGATGTCGAAGCGGAAGTCGAGGCCCTCAGCGGCCGCCACATCGGTCAGCTGCTGCTCGGCCGCGCGCGCCTGCTCGAGCGTCATCCCGTACTTCCGCGCCAGGTGCTCCGCGCGGTCGCCCTCGCGCTCGTTCGGCGCCTCGGTGTCGAGCTCGAAGCTCCGCCATCTGACGCGAACGTCATCGCGATGCTCGAACTCCGCAAGCGCCGCTTCGAAGCGACGCTTGCCGATGTAGCACCACGGACACGCCACGTCGGACCAGATCTCTACTTCCACAACGACCCTTTCGTTGAGTGGGCAGCTGCTTCCACTATAGGCCGCGGCGGATCTGGCCTGCCGGACGCCGGCCCCAGCAAAAGTACACCGTCGCCCCGAAGCTCAGCGCCACGATCCCAACCTGCTCTGCCCGGGAGCTTTCTTTGAAGTTCTGCTTCGAGCGCGACACGGTGGCCTCCATGGTATGCGTCGAGGACAACCGAGCGGCGCATCGCGGCCGGTAACGTGGGCCGGCATCCGGTATGTCTGGGCCTGCTCACGCGACGCCGCTCTACTACAGCCACCCAGCATGCCTGGAGCATGATCCGCGCGCGCACATTCCCGGCCACCCGGACACCCCGGAGCGGCTGCTGGCGATCGAGCGCGCGCTCGACGATGCCGGCTGGCTCGGCTGGGAGCGTCGGCAGGCGCCGGCAGCGGACGCGGATCAGCTCGAGCTGATCCACAGCGCACGCCTGGTGCGCATGATCGAGGAGCTGGCGCTCGCCGGCGGCGGCGCGATCGATCCCGACACGTCGGTCGGTGAGCCCTCATACCGCGCGGCGCTGCACGCCGCCGGCGGCGCGTGTGAGATGACCAGGGCGCTGCTCGCGGGCGACGCGCGCGTCGGCTTCTGCGCGGTGCGCCCGTCGGGTCACCACGCCGAACCGGACCGCGCGATGGGCTTCTGCCTGTTCAACAACGTCGCCGTGGCAGCGGAGCTCGCGATTCGCGAGCTCGACGCCAGCCGTGTGTTCATCCTCGACTGGGACGTGCACCACGGCAACGGCACCGCCGAGGCGTTCCGCCGGCGCGCCGATGTCCTGTTCGCGAGCATCCATCAGGCCGGCATCTACCCCGGCACGGGGGCGCTCGCCGACGTCGGCTCAGGCCCCGGCGAGGGCTACACGCTCAACCTTCCGGTCCCCGCCGGCTCTGAGGAGGAGGAGTGGCTGTCGCTGATCGAGCACATCGTGCTGCCGGCCGCGCGCGCGTTCGAGCCGCAGCTCGTGCTCGTGTCCGCGGGCTTCGACGCGCATCGTGCCGATCCGCTCGCGGGCTGTCGCCTGCAGAGCAGCTCATTCGCGGAGATCGCACGGCACGTGCGCGCCTTCGCCCAGCAGCTGGAGGTCCCGCTGGGCGTGGTGCTCGAGGGCGGCTACGAACCGGTCGCGCTGGGCGAGTCGGTGCGCGAGACGCTCGCGGCGCTGGCGGACGGCCAGCCGCCGAGCTCGAGTGCAGCCGACGCGCCGCTGACGGCACGCGCCACGGCGCAGTTCGCGCGCTACTGGCCCCTGTGACGGCGCGACCGGCGTCACCGCCCGATTGCCGCGTTCGCGCATGGCGAGGCTGTAGCGTCTGCGGGTATGAAGGCGGTGGTTGTCCACGAGCCCGGTGGACCGGAGGTGCTGCACGTCGAGGAGCGTCCGATCCCGCAGGCGCGCCCGGGCTGGATCCTGGTTCGAGTACGCGCGTTCGGCCTCAACCGCTCTGAGCTGATCACGCGCGCCGGCGGCTCCGGGGACGCGGTTCACTTTCCGCGGGTGCTCGGCATCGAGTGCGCAGGCGAGGTGGTCGAGGCGCCCGGCTCGGACCTGCAGCCGGGACAGCGGGTGCTCGCGGCGATGGGCGGGATGGGCCGCGACTACGACGGCGGCTACCAGCAGTACGCGCTGCTGCCCGCCAGCCAGGTGATCCCTGTGGCGAGCACGCTCGAGTGGGCCCAGCTGGGCGCGATTCCCGAGAGCTTCGGCACGGCCTGGGGCACGTTGCAGGAGATCGGCCTGAAGCAGGGCGAGTCGCTGCTGGTCCACGGCGGCACCTCGTCGGTCGGAATGGCGGCGATCGCGCTCGGCGACGACCAGGGCCTGGTGGTCCTCGCGACCACACGCCAGGAGGGCAAGCGTGTCGCGCTCCAGGTGGCCGGGGCTCAGTATCAGCTGGTGCTCGATGGTCACGAGCTCGGCCAGGTCGTTCGCGCGCTGCGACCGCAGGGGGTTGACGGTGTGTGCGAGCTCGTCGGGCCGGCAGCGATGCTCGACGCGCTCGACGCGCTCGCCGCCGGCGGGCGCGCCTGCATGACCGGCTTCCTGGAGCAGGACTGGGATACCGAACGCGTCGAAGCTGAGGCGCAGCGTCGCGGCGTGACGCTGCGCCGTTTCGGCAGTGGCGTGATCAACCGCGACAGCTACGCCGGCGTCTTTCAGGCGATCATCGACGCGGTGCAGGGCGGTCGCTATACGGTCAACCTCGACCGTGTCTTTGCGATGGACGAGGTCGCCGACGCGCACCGATACATGGAAGCCAACGGCGCCGCCGGCAAGGTCGTGATCCTCCCCCCGGAGGGTTGAGCGCCCGCGCTGCACTCTGGATGGCCCGGCTGCGAACCATGCATCGATCATCGACAGCTCTCCGACGACGGCGACTGGCCGTGGCCTTCGCGATCCTCTCGACGGGCGCGTGCTCGGCACTCGCGACGCCCGTGCCGTCCGCCGCGCTGGGCGCACCCGCGGTGCCCGCCGCCAACCGCATCGCGCCCGGCTCCAGACACTCACGCGCGGCGCACCGGAGCCCGCCGGTGAGCGTCGCGGTCGCGCCTCAGGATGCGTTCGGGGCGGCGGTGCCGGAAGACTTCCTCGGGCTGTCCTTCGAGCTCAGCAGCGTGCCCGAGCTCGCGGGCTACTCGAGCCGCGGCGACCTGGTCAACCTCTTGCGCTCGCTCGGAACCGGCGTGATCCGCCTCGGTGGGATAAGTGCGGACACCGAAACGGCCTGGCTGACAGAAGGCGCGCCGCCAACGTGGGCGCGCACGACGATCGGCCCCGAACAGCTCGCCGGTATCGCCAGCCTCGCCCGCGCGACGGGCTGGCGCGTGCTGCTGACGGTGAACCTTGGCCACTACGAACCTGCCGCCGCCGCGCAGGAGGCCCGGGCTGCGCAGTCGTCGCTCGGCGCGAGCCTCGCGGGCATCGCGATCGGCAACGAGCCCGACCGCTACGTCGCCGACGGTCTGCGCAGCACGCCGTGGTCGTTCGCCGACTACCTCACCGAAGTGGCGGCCTATCGCGCGGCGATCGCCGCCGCCGCGCCGGGCGTGCCGATCGTCGGCCCCGACGCATCGAGTGGCGGGCTGAGCGTCAGCTGGGTCACCGAAGCGGCGACCGGTGAGCACCCGGCGCTGCTCACCGAGCACTACTACCCGCTCACCCGCTGCCAGGCCTATGCTCCCACGCTCAGCGATCTGCTGAGCCCGTTGACGCGCGCCCACGAGAGCGCGTTTCTCGCACAGATGGCGGCAGCCGCGCGCGCGAGCGGTATTCCGCTGCGGATGGCCGAGACCAACAACGTCTCGTGCCGCGGCCAGCCGGGTGTCAGCAACGTGTTCGCCTCGGCGCTGTGGGCGACCGACTATCTCGCGCGCGCGATGAGCAGCGGCGTCGTCGGCATCAACTTCCACGACCTCATCGGCGAACCCGAAAGCTACAGCCCGCTCGTGGCCGCCGTCCCCGAACAGCTCGCCACGGGCGCGTTGCATGCCAACCCAGAGTGGTATGCGCTGCTGCTCGCCCGCGCGCTGCTCGGCGATCAGCCCGTCCGCACAGCTGTCGCCGGGGGCGATAACACGCTGACGGCAGCAGCGTTCGCCAGCCCGAGTGGAAACGTGCACATCGTGCTCGTCGACTTCCGGCCGAGCGGCGGCTCGCGAGTCGTCAAGCTGCGTCTGCCGCGCGCGTTCCGCGCCGGGCCAATCCTGCGGCTGAGCGCGCCGGGGCTGCGCTCGAGGACGGGTGTGACGCTCGGCGGGCATGCGGTCGCAACCGACGGCACCTGGCACGCCGGCGCAGCTCTGCCGCGCGTTTCGGGAGCGCCCGGCGCACTCCAGCTGAGCATCCCGGCAGGCAGCGCTGCGCTCGTCACGCTCTATCCCGTCCGGTGATCAGCGGATTGTTGACTAACCTCCTCGGAGCGCTACCTCGTCTGAAGGACCTCGCGTGAGACTCAGCAGATTCGAATCCAGCCGGGATGGCGGCGCCCAGGCCGTCGATCCGCCAACTCTGATGCTGACGCGCCAGCGCGGCTGGCGCCCTGTCGTCTTCGTCCTCGGGCTGCTGCTGTTGCTTGTGGTGCTTGCGTTTGCCGCGCTCGCGTTCGTGTTCTCGCGCCCGACGGTGGTCGCCGACGCGGCCGCGCTGGCGCGCGTCGATCTGCCGGTCACACACGGCTCGATCGAAAGCGTCAGGGTGCTCGGACCGCACGGAGGCACGATTCCGGTGAGCGTCAGGGACGGGCGGCTGTGGCCGCAGGTCGAGCTCGAGCCGGGCGAGCAGGTCACGGTCGAAGTCGCGGTGCGACGCCCCGGCTGGATCGCGTGGCTCGCTGGCAGCCATGCGAGCGAGCGGCTGCATCTGCGGGCGCCGAGTGCGCTCGTGCGCGAACGCTATGTGACGCTCGCGGCGGGCTCGCCCGTGCAGCTGGCGTTCACGACGCCCGTCAGCAGAATCGCCTACGGGGCGCCTGAACATCTCCACCACCGCTCGCTCGCGCGCCCCAGCAGTCAGATCAAGCTCGCGCGCCGCAGCGAAGCCGGCTCGATCGAAGTCGCGGCTGCGCCGCGCAGGTGGGAGCGGCTGCCGGCGCCGTCGTTGGTGACGTGGTTCCCGGCGGGAGCCGGGCCGAGCGCCGTGCTCAGCCCGACGCCAGGATCGAGCATCGCACCTGCGAGCCCCATCGATGTGACCTTTTCGCAGCCCCTGTCCACGGCACTGGGCGGCAGGCACCCGCGGCTGGAACCGGCGGTGTCGGGCCACTGGCGCACGATCGACAGCCACACGATCGCGTTCACTCCGAGCGGATACGGCTTCGGGCTTGACACGCCCGTCAGGCTCGTGCTGCCACACGGCGTGCGTGTGCTCGACGGGTCGGGGGGCGGCGACACGAGTACCGCCACATGGACCGTGCCGCCGGGCTCGACCGTGCGCGCGCAGCAGATCCTCGCGCAGCTCGGATACCTGCCGCTGAGATTCACCTCCGCCCATGACGTCGCGCTGACGCCGGCGGCGCAGGAGCGCGCGGCGGTCGACCCTCCCGCCGGCAGCTTCTCGTGGCGCTACGGCAACGTGCCCGCGCAGCTGAACGCCCTCTGGAGTCCGGGCACCACCGACGAGATGATGCGCGGAGCGGTGATGGCCTTCGAGAACGCCCACGAACTCACCGTCGACGGGCTCCTCGGTCCGGTCGTGTGGCGCGCGCTGCTGCACGCGGCGATCGCCGGTCAGAAGACCACCGCCGGCTACACCTTCGTGATGGTCAGCGAGGGCTCGGAGACACTCAGGCTGTGGAACGACGGCTCGATACCCCTCACCACGCCGGTCAACACCGGCATCGCCTCCGCGCCGACCGAGCTCGGCACCTTCGCGGTCTACGAGCACATCGCCTCCGGCACCATGAGCGGCGACAACCCCGACGGCAGTCACTACGAAGACCCCGGCGTGCCGTGGATCAGCTACTTCAACGGCGGCGACGCGCTGCACGGCTTCGAACGCGCGCAGTACGGCTTCCCGCAGAGCCTCGGCTGCGTGGAGATGCTGCCCGCCACCGCCGGTCGCGTGTGGCCGTACACGCCGATCGGCACGCTCGTGCATATCGAATAGCCCACCTCGGCTACCAGCGCCCCCAGTGCACGACCTCGTCGAACGGCCGCCGGTTCGGCTTTTGAATCGGCTTCAGCGGGCGGTCGCCGGGATAGCCGAGCGGGATCAGGTAGGCCACGAAGTGGTCGTCCGGCACACCCAGGATCGCGCGCGCCCTGTCCTGGTCCCCGACCGAAGCATGACCCGAGCCGACCCCGAGGTCGGCAGCGGCGATCTGCATCGCCATCGTGCTCTGGCCGACGTCGTATTGCGCGCGCCTGCGCTCGCCTTCGTCGTCGCTCTGCGCCAGCACGACCGCGATCGTGGCCGCCGAGCCCGCGACCTGCCTGGCGCCCTGCCAGACCGTCGCCAGTTCACGCAGCTGATCGCGATCGGTCACCACCACGAAGTCCCAGGGCTGCCAATTGCTCGCCGACGGCGCTCGCCGGCCTGCCTCGAGCACTCGCTCGAGCGCCTCTCTCGGCAGCGAACGGTCTTGAAACTGGCGTACGTCGCGGCGCGAGGTGATCGCATCCCAGGTCTCCATCTAGGCCCCTTCCCGTTGAGCTGATCAACAGGACAGTAGGTCTACCTGCACACCTACAAAGGGCGTTGCCCTCGCATCAGCAGGCGCGGTTCAGACGCTAGAAGCCGGTGACGTGAACGGACACCGCGCCCGCGCGTGTGCGGCTGACGCCGCTGGACTCGCCCGGCGCGCGAGCGGTTCCCGCTTCCTGTACGAACGTCGGCGCCTCGTCTGGGGCCTGCCAGCGCTGGCGCTCGGCCTCCTCGGCCGGGACGTTCTCCACGGGCGCCGGCTGCGCGCCGGACGCCGTGAACAGCCCGCCGAGCTCGAGTTCGTCCGCGTACACTTCGTTCGCGAGCGCGTCGGCCGCGCTCGAGTCGAAGGCTTCGCCCGCGCCAGGCCAGGCCTGTGCGGGATCCGCGCCGTTCTGCGCCGGGGTCAACTCACTCGCCTGCTCCGCGGCGCCGAGTTCCGTCCAGACCGCCTTGTTGACCGGGTCGCTCGCTCGCTGGCCCGCGCCGTTCTGCGTGCGTGGCTGTGACGCTGCATCCCAGCTGGGTGGCGCCGCCGCCACGACCGGCAGTTCTGCGGTGTCGCCCTCGGTCCACCCGGGGGCCGCTGTCGCGTAGGAGTCCTGCTCCCACGCGCGCGCGTCGAGCTCGTGTTCGGGGGCCTCGTGTTCGGGGGCCGTCGCGGGCGCGTCGAGCACGAAGCGGAACTGTCCGCTCTCGTCGGCGACCCAGAAGGCATGCCCCTGATCGCTCACCTCGTAGAGGATCGAGCGGTCGTAGTGCTCGGAGATCCGCGCGAGCGCGTCCATGTCGGCGACGTCGATCACGGGCACACCGGGCAGTGGCCAGACGCGGGCGACAGGGACGATCAGGTGTCTGTATCGCGCGAGGATTCTTGCTGCCTCGTCTCGCTGGCGTGGCGCGAAGGGCGCGATTTTTGCTCGCAGCAGTGCGAGCGTCGCCAGCAGGACACCGATGATGATGGCGATCGCGCCGAGCGCCACCGTTCGCACCATCGCGACCGACGGTCGCACGATCCCGAGCGACAGGGACGCTGGTTCAGTCTGATTGGCCGTCACCGAGCCGGAGCTGGATGGAGCGAACTGGTTCGCCGCGGAGGATCCCGAGCTCGACGACGACCCCGTAACGGCTGAGGCTGTGGCGCCGGAGGATTCACCCGTCGCTTGCGGCTTGATCTCACCTTCCACGACCGTGAACTTGATTTCCGGCGCGAACGTGGCTTTCAGCGGCGCATGACCCACCCTGCCGTCCGCGTCCACGTGCGGGGTGATCGTGAACGCATCGGTGCTGCGCACCTTTGTCGTGGTTTCCACGTTCTTCATCAGCGCGACCACAGATCCCAGGTCGAGCGTACCGGTGACGAGCGCGTGATCACCTCGGAAGTGCGTTGGTGCACCGAGCGCGAGCGTCGTGTGCCAGCCACTCGTCGAGGTGATCCTGGCTGACAGCGAGGCCTTGCCGGCGACCGCGTGCGGGGCAGTGCTCGCGAAGTGATAGTCGAACCGGACTGCGACCGCGTGCAGGACGTTGGTGAAGAGCGGTTCGCCGGTGCTGGCACGACCGGCGGGGTAGGCGGGCGCTGGCGCCTCGTGGGCTGAGTAGGCGAGCCTGCCGCTCTGCTTGTAGGGGATGTTGACCGCATGGCGCTTGGTGGTGGGGCGGTTGAAGGCGAGCAGCGCCAGCGCGAGGAACGGGAGCAGCGCGAGCAGGCCGATGCTCAGCACCGCGACGGCAGGCTCCCCCGGGCGCTGCGGCAACCGCGGCGACGAGTCCATGATGCTCCCGCCCGCGCGCTGCTGCCTGTGGCGCCGCCGGCGCCGTTGCGTGAACGCCCCACCGGTGAGGAGCAGCAGCCCCACGAAGATCAGGCCACCCATCACCGCCGGGGAGCGGATCGACTGCAGGCGCACCCCTGCACCGGGGATGTGGATCCATAGAGCGCCCATCAGCTGGCCGGCGAGCGGGCGTTCGGGATCGACGAAGTTATTGTTATCGCCCTTGAAGATGTACCTGTCGCCGTCGCGCCCGATGATCCGGTGCAGCACGATCGTGTGAAGCTCGTGGTTGTGGTAGGCGACGATTTCGCCGACGTGGTAGCTGCTCTGGCTGCGCACGATCGCCAGGTCGCCGGTGTGGAATCGCGGCTCCATGCTGCTGCCGTGGGTGACGACGTAGGTCGCCGAGCCGCCGAGCTGGGTCGGGGCGAGGTAGAACCACGCGGTCCCCAGGACGAGGAGCGCCAGGGCGGCGGAGAGGACTTTTCTGATGCGTCGAGGTCGCATGCCGGCTAGTCGGTTGTGAGTGTGGCCGTGGAGGGCCGGCGGCGCCGGCCCTCCACGTTTGCCACTCGGTCGTTACACCTACGAGGTGACGATGGTTTCCTGTACGACGTCTTCTTCGATTTCTGTCTTCGTGAGCGGTGTTGCAAACGTGCACGTGAATAGTGCCGGGCTGCCTGGGGTAGTCAGTGCGCAATGCACCCAAGCATTTTCTCCGGCCACCTTCACTACGTTGATTTCGCCTTCTTTGGCTTCTGCCTCACCCGCCGATGCGGGTTCTGCTGTGAACGTGGCCGTCGGAGCGGTTCCGCCCGTGAGCGTGAATTTCAGGTTCGTGGTGTTGTAGCCGGACACAACTGCGGTGTTGGCGCCGGCGCCTGATTCTTCCGCCTGCGTGTTGCTTGCCGTGAACGCGTACGCGCCCACAGCCAGTACGCCTGCGAGCGCAACCGCGCACAGGCCGGCTATCTTCCGCTTGCGGCTAGCGAAGGTTCGCTTGCCTTTACGCATAAACACTTAGGGCCCCCTTTTCGGGATCGTGGACACCTCCTTGGTGTCCTTGCCGGACGCATCGACCCGCACTTAAAGACGCTTTATCGATGCACATGCGGTTGCACATTTGTTTGGCTCTGCAGGCGTTTTGGCGGCCGCTTCGCGTGTCTGGGGGAGGTGGTTCGCCGTCAACCAGGCGTCGCGCTGCGCTGTGGTCTCGTGTGTATGCGCTCGACCGGCGCTCGTGGCCGCCGCTGGCGTCGTGGCCGGCGCGCAGCCTCGCCACGGTCGCGCCGGCGGCAACCGTTATCGCGATGATCACGTTTCGTTCACAGGCGGGTCTCTTGACTACGGCGCCGCCCTACAGGGCAAGCGCCGTGGCTGCCACTGCGTTAGACTGGCTCGACGGCCAGTTTGTTGTTTGCGCCCTGTCGATGGGCGTCCGGGGACGTGCCCGCGCCGCATCGAAAATGGCGTCGTGGTCGATCGCTTTGCCGGCCGCAGGCCGGTCACTTCCCATTTGTCAAGCCTCCGGGCTTTCGTGATAAGCTTCCGCCCTCTATCACGGAGAGGTGGCGGAGGGGGGATCCCACGCAGCCTACGTGCAGCTAACCGGCCGTCGCCAGATGGCCACCAGCTCAATGAAGCCCTCAGGGCGAAAGCGAGGACTCAGGAGAATGAGACGCGTCAGGGTTCTAATCGGGTGTGCCATATCGGTGTTCGCGTTCGCCGCGATGGCCGCCCCGGCGTTGGCCAAAAAAGAAGCGCCGAAAGTGCAGTTCGGCAAATTCATCGCAAGCGTCCCCGGGACCACGATTTCGGAAGGTGCGCCTGTGCCCGATAGCGGCCACGGCGAAGTGCTTGAAGGGCCCAAAGGCCCAGGGATCGAACTCGCCGGTGGCGCGTTGACGATCTCGAACTGCACGAAGGCGCTCTCCGGGACAGGGAACGTCGACTCCGAAAAGTCGGAAACCTTCCTGGAGAACGTTACGTTCAAGGACTGCTACGCGCAGTCGTTCACCGGCAAAAACAAAGAATTCATCTCCGAAACAAAGCTGCCCACGTTCAAAGTCGCCATTGAATTCCACTCGAACCAGTCCGCGGTGGCTGGCCAAGCGGAAACGGGCGAAGTGAAGATCGCGGAAAACAGCCGGATCATGATTCCTGTTCCGAGCAAGAAGTCTCCGTGCGTGATCACGATCCCCGCGCAGACGATCCCGACGAAAGCGGCGACCAAGCCCGAAAGAGAATACGAAGCGGCGTACTACCTCACTGAAAAAGAATTCGTTGAAGGCAAGAAAAAGCTCGAAAGGTTCCCCCGCGGTTTCTATGAAGAGCTCGACGTCGAAACCGAATTCTCAAAGGTCGAAACGTGGGTCAAGCCGGGCGAACACTGCATCTACACGAAAGGCGAAGAAGGCGCGTTTGACAAAGAAGAAGGAACGCCCGCCTACGGCAACGTCGTGTATGGCAAAGGCTACTTCGACATCGAAATCGAAGAAATCCACATCAAGAACGGCAACCTTGGCTTCGAGACCAAAGCCGAAGTTGAAGCAGGAGAAGTCTGACGCTGAATAGTCAGCTGGTTTAGCCGCCGTGAAAGGGCGGGGGAGGGCGCAAGGATGCGCTTCTCTCCCGCCCTTTGGCTTTCCGGGGCCCGCTGGGAACCTGTTGCAAACGGCGTCTACGCGGCGGGCGCAAGCACGGGCAGGCTCTGTCCGTGCTGCTTTGACTGGTACATCGCGGCGTCGGCGCGCCTGACGAGCTCCTCGGAGCTGACCGGCTCGCCGTCAGAGCAGGCGACGCCGACGCTCGCGCTCAGCTCGGCGACACCGCAGGAGAGCTCGAAGCTTCCGCACAGGGCCTCGCAGATGCGGTCGGCGGCGCGCATCGCCATCTCCGGCCCGGGGATGTCGCGCAGCACCACGAGGAACTCGTCGCCGCCGAGGCGCCCGACGAGGTCGCTGTCGCGACTGGCGAGTTTCAGGCGCTCGGCGACGAGCACCAGCAGCTCATCGCCGGCGGCGTGCCCGAGTTTGTCGTTGACGGGCTTGAACTTGTCGAGGTCCACGTACACGACCCCGGTGCTGCTCGAGTCCTCGCGCTCGAGCTCGTCGCTCGAGCGTGCCGAGGACCGACGAGCGGTTGTGGCAGTGGGTGAGCGGGTCGAAGGTGGCACGCCGCTCGAGCTCCTGGCGCGCGCGGGCGCTGTCGGTGATGTCGAGCACGCAGGTGATCGCGCCGCTGACCTCGCCGTTGGGCCGCAGCAGCGCGCGCAGGCTCATCAGCGCGCGACGCCAGGTGCCGGAGGGCAGCGTGATGTCGACCTCGACGTCGTGGTCGACTCCGTCGCTGAGGACCTCGTCCAGGGTCGCGTCGAGCTGGGCGATGCTGTCGTCGGTGAGCGTGTGCAGGAGCGTCGTGACCGACGCGAGCGCTGCTCCGGGTTCCGGCGGGAAGGCCTGCGGCTCGCTGTGTATGTGGGGCGACTCGGCGCCGAAGAGGATCTCGAGCAGGCGTGCGTTGTTGTAGGCGACGTTGCGATCGGTGTCGATGTGCAGCAGTCCGACGGGCATCGCGGCGGTGAGGCGGCGCAGCAGCTCCTCGCGTTCCTGCAGCGCTTCCTGGGCGTGCATCTCGGCGGAGATGTCGATGATCTCGACGAGCACGTAGTTGCGGCCGGGGCTGTTGAGCAGGTTGCGCAGCGTGGTGTCGACCCACATGTAGGTGCCGTCCTTGCGCCGGCGGCGCAGGCGGGTCTGCTGGTCGCGGCGGGTGGAGAGCACCGCGAGCCAGCCCTCGACGGCGCGTCCCTGGTCCTCGGGGTGGATCTGGTCGAGCACCGAGTTGCCCAGCAGCTCCTCCTCGGAGTAGCCGAACATCTCGCTGAAGGCGTCGTCGCAGCCGAGGACCTTGGCGCCCTCGTCCTCCATCAGCGAGCAGAAGCGCGGCGCCGCCGGCGCCTGCTCCTCGATGTCATCGCGGCCGTCCGCCTCCTCGTCGCCGGGAATGACCACGCCCAGCAGCACGCCGTGCATTTCGCGCAGATCCAGGAAGTGCAGCGTCGTCCACGTGGATGGTTTGCGCAGGAGCCGAACTTTGTCGGCCGCGGCGCCCTGCTCCTGCGCGCGCAGCCACAGCTTGACGACGGTGCTGCGATCGGCCGCGACGACGTTGTCGATCAGCGCTCGACCCTCGATCAGGCCCTGTCCCCACAGGCCAACCGATTGCGGCACCGGAACGATCAGGCCGTTGCCGGCGAGCCCGCAGACGAGCGCGTCGGGATGCTCGCGCAGCAGCGCTTCGGCTCCGATCGCGACGCCCTGGGCGTCGGGGGCAGCAGGGCCCTGTGCATCCTCTGTGGCGAACGTGTCCATGTTTGGGCGAGATCGGCCATATGGCGTATCGGCATGAGCGCGGAAACGGCGCCTGGACGGGTGACTAGGCCCCCTGAAAGGACTTTCGGGTTCGCTCTTGACATTGTCAATCGATTTGGTAGGCTTTATGAACATTGTCCGGAGACCACGGCAGGCGGCTGGATCGCCGGGCGTGGAGCGGGCGATGTGGACCCATCTGACGTTTCTCTCCTCGCTGCGGGATGGCTGGCGCCGTCCCGCGGCCCCTCCACAGGGCTGGGCCGGCTCCCCTCGCCGGTCCAGTCTCTGTGCGCGCGGGGCAAGGCTTTGCGGCGTGTGCGGGCGGCTCGGCTGCGGAAATCCTGGGAGGATGGCGCGATGCGGCGCGATTCCCTCGTCCATCTGCCGGCGGTGCTGAGCTCGGAGCAGCCGCGCACCGACGCGCGTTACGTGATGGGCGTCGACGGCGGTGCGACCAAGACGCTGGCGGCGGTGCTCGATCTGCGCGCTCTCGAGGACACGGGCGAGAAGCTGGTGCACCTCGGGCACGGCGGGCCCAGCAACGAGGACGCCGTCGGCGCGCAGGCCGCGGTCGAGGCGCTGCTGGGAGCGGCCGACGAGGCACTCGAACGAGCGGGCGTCGACGCGTCGGAGCTGGGCGCGGCGGTGTTGGGGATCGCGGGGACCGACACCGAGGACGTCGAGCGCAACGTGCTGGCGGCGCGCACGGAGGCATGGATCGTCGTCAACGACGTCGTCGCAGCGTGGGCTACCGCCACGAATGTCGGTCCGGGCGTTGCGGCGATTGCGGGGACCGGATCGAATGTGTTCGGCGTCAACCTCGATGGCGGCGAGACGCGCGCGTGGCGCGCCGGCGGCTGGGGTCACCTGCTCGGCGACGAGGGGTCGGGCTACTGGCTGGGCGTGCAGTCGATCAAGGCTGCGCTGCGCGACCGTGAGGCTTCGGGGCCGGCGACGGCGATCACGGAGGTCGCGCCGGCGTTCTTCGGCGTGGCGAGCATCGACGCGGTGGCTGCGGCGGTGTACTCCAAGCCACTGACCAAGGGCGAAATCGCGGCGTTCGCGATCGAAACGGCGAGGCTGGCGGAGCAGGGCGACGCGGTTGCGTGCGAGCTGTACGAGCGTGGCGCACGCGAGCTCGGTGACCAGGTGGCGGCCGTGATCGAGCAGACCGGGCTCGGCGAGCCGGACGCGAGCGGACGCGCGCGCGAGTTCCCGGTGGGCCTGATCGGCAGCGCCTACAAAGCCGGAGGAGTGTTCGTCGATCCGCTGACGCGCGCGATCCACGAGCGCGCTCCGGGCGCGCTGGTGGGGGCTGTGGAGATGCCCCCCGTCGGCGGCAGCCTGCTGCTCGCCGCGCGTGCCTGCGGCAGGAGCGACGCGCTCGCGCCGCCGGAGCTCACGCGCCTGCTCGACCAGGCTCTGCGCGCGACGTCAGTAGGCGATGCTGGACGTGACAAACCCACGGCGGCACCTTTTGCGTGAGGCTTGGCGGCCAACCAGCGCGGAGAAGCATGCGCGCAGTTCGTACGCCGGGCAGTTATGATTGTCCTATCCCAACCCGGCACGGAAGGGCACAGCCGACAGGCAAAGCCCGCCGAAGCTGCTCTCACGTAGTCCACGTGCGGGCGGCCACAGACAGGACTCATGGCAACGGCGCAGCGGCGCGATACCGACACGATGACTGGTCCGAACCCACAGGAGAGGTGCGTGATCCTTCGCCTAGCGTTGCCAGGCTGCTCACGTGAGGTCGTGGATGACTACGCCCTCGATGTCCAAGAAGCTGTAGACGCGAGCCGCCCAGAGCTGGGGACCGCGATCCGCAGTCTTTACGAGCCGATGGGCCTGGAGCTGCTGTTTACGACGGAAGCGACACGTGCCGCCGATGCGCAGCGAGACGTGGTTTCGGTGATCGAAGCCGCCGAAGCAGTTCTGCCGTTTTCGTTCGAGACGGCGACCACCACAGGCTCCCCCGAGCATCGCGGGCTCGTCCCGGCCTAGACGTCGAGGCCGGCGCGTTTGAACGCGCCATGCAGGTTTTGCGGTATCGCCCTTCGCTGGGAGTGCACTTGACCGTCACGGGCGGCCCGCCGTCCGGCGGAAAGCACTGGATGTAGTTACTCCGCCGCTGCACGCATCGCCAGCCAGCGTCCCAGGCTTTCTTGACATACTTGTCAAGGTCCTTGTCGGGCGCTTTGGGGCGTTTGGGGGGCGACTGGGGCATCGAGGACTCGGTGCTATTCCCTGCTGGTGCATGGGGAGGATGTTCACGCGGCTGAGTGATGGCTTGCCAGAGAGGCTCGGGAAATTTCGCCCAGCCCCACGCCCCTCTGTATCACAATAGTGAGACAGCAAACGAAAAACAACAATTAGAGGAGAGGAGCGGCGTGCGCGGGGTGCTGCCTGCGCGTGCCCCGACCGGTCAGGGTCGCGTCAATCGCTACGCGGGCTCCGTGGCCGCCAGCCGCGCGTCGATCGCGACGCGGTCCCCGATCGCGTCGGCGCCGGCGCCACACATGCGGACAGCCGCGGCGGCGCTGGCGAACCGCACGGCCTCGAGCGGCGGCTGCGGTTCGCTGAGCGCGATGAACAACGCCGCGGCGAATACGTCCCCGGCACCGAGGTCGTCAACGTGCGCGGACAGCGCCGGCACAGGCACTTGGTGCGCGCGACCGCCGGGCGCGAGAACCGTGACCGGCGCGTCACCGTCTGTCACCGCCACGAGCGCGCCGCCGGCGCCGGCGGCGGCCGTCAGCTCGGCGCAGAACGCGCGCTCGGCCTCGTTGACGACGAGCGCCTGGCAGCGCTCGGCGAGCGCGCTCGCGGCTGTGTCGGGTGCTACGTGGGTGATCTGGCCGCTGCTGTGATCCCACCGGCGCGCCAGTCCCTGCGCGGTCAGGCCGACGAACGTGGCGCGCCCGCGCCAGCTGCCCGGGCCCTCGCGGACGACCGGAGCGAGATGCAGGATCGAGGTGTCGAGCTCCAGCTGCTGCGAAATCGGACCGGCCCACGCGAGCAGTCGTTGGCTTCGCTGCTCGCCGCGCCCGGCTGTGCTCAGGGTGGTGGTGGCGGCTGCGGGCAGCACCGTCAGCGCGAGCTCGTCGCGGTGGGGCGCGAGCAGCGCGTCGATCTCGTCGGGCACCCCCTGGGTGACGATCCGCGTGCGCCGCCCGAGCCGGGCGGCCTGCAGGGCGCTGTAGAAGGCGGTGCCGCCGGCGCGGCGCGAGCCGTCCTCGAGCAGGTCGATCGTGACATGGCCCACGGTGGTGTAGTCGAAATGCAAGTGCTTGTTCACCCTCTGTGGGGAGCCTGTGGAAACATGGCGGGACGTGAGCGGCAGGCGGGGGAGCGCTGATCCGTCCGCGAGGTGCACTGCGTATACCAAATCGAACGTGCGTCTCGCTTGTTGTGCTTGGTTGGAGTCGATGATCTTGATGAGCCTCGTTCACCGCTGCGCCTCGGTGCGCCACCCGCGTCTGCTCGCCTCGCTGGCGCTGCTTGCGACGCTGCTCCTCGGCGTGTCGCAGGCCGCCGCGGCGGGCGTGTCGGCGTATCCGGCGGGGGCGACGCGGCCGGCTCACGTTGCGAGCGCCGCCGGCGGCTCGCAGGCGCCGGGTGGCAGCGTCGCGCCGGTGTCGAAGTCAACGCCGTCAAAGCCCGGGAAGCCGTCGAAGCCCAAGAAGCCGGTGCTCCACGGCAACCCGGCGCGGGCGCTGGTGGCGTTTGAAGCGATGCAGAAGGAGTACTACGTTGCCGGCTCCGGCCTGTACGCGGGCGAACCGTTCTCGTATCTGTGGCCGTTCTCGCAGGCGTTCGCGGCGACGGTGAGCATGGCCTTCGTGCCGCATCTGGGCGTGTCGCTGTCGCGCGAACTGGAGTCGCGCCTGACGGGGCTGAACTCGTATCTGGACACGGACAACTCGGGCGCCTCGGAAGGCACGTATACGAGCACGCTGGCGGCGTTCGACGGCACGGTTGCGCCGCCGGCGGGCCCCGGTGGCACGAAGTACTACGACGACAACGACTGGATCGGGATCGAGATGGTGCGGCTGTACCAGCTGACCCGCAACGCGGCGCTGCTGGGCAGCGCCGAGGGGATCATGGCGTTTGAGATGGCCGGCTGGCAGGAACGGCCGGGGCTCGCGTGCGAGGGCGGGATTCCGTTCTCGAACGACGCGTCAAACGGCGAACGCAACACGGTGACGACGGCGCCGGCGGCGCAGCTGGGCGCACTGCTGTATCGATACACCCACAACGTCGCCTACCTGCAGTTCGCCGAAAAAGCGTACGCGTGGGTGCGCACCTGCCTGCAGCAGCCGGCGAACCTGTATGCCGATCACATCGGCCGCCGTGGCGTCGTCGAACCGGCGCTGTGGAGCTACAACCAGGGCTCGATGATCGGCGCCGGGACGCTGCTGTACCAGTTCACGCACAACCCGGCGTACCTGTATGAGGCGCGTCAGACCGCGACGGCGTCGCTGGCGTACTTCACGAACGAACGGCTCGGCTCGGAAATCCCGTTCTTCGTGTCGGTGTACTTCCGCAACCTCCTGTACCTGGACTCGGTGACGCACGATCCGCCGGGCCCGTCGATCGCACAGAACTACGTCAACTACGCCTGGCAGTACCTGCGGTTGAGCAACAACATGTTCGTGTTCGGCTCGCCGCCGTCGGCGCAGCTGCTCGTGCAGGCGGCGATCGTGCAGATCTACGCGCTGCTGTCGAGCCCCGCAACCACGTATTTCTGAGTAGGCTCTGGGCAGTGAGCGACGGATCGAACCTGACGACGGCCGCGGGCCTGCTCGAGCTCGAAGCCGAACTGGCGGTGCTCGAGGGCGACGGACGCAGAGAGATCGCCGAGCGCATCAAGACGGCGCGCGAATGGGGCGATCTGAAGGAGAACAGCGAGTATCACGACGCCAAGAACGATCAGGCGCACCTGGAGACCAAGATCGCGCGTCTGCGCGAGAAGATCTCCGACGCGGTGGTCGTGGAGGAGGCGCCGCAGGGCGCTGGTGGGGTGGTTGGCTTCGGCTCGACGGTCGTGGTTCGCGACCAGGACGGCGTCGAGAAGACCTGGCGGATCGTGAGCTCCCACGACGCCTCGCCGCGCGAGGGGCGCCTGTCGGCCGAATCGCCGGTGGCGGTGGCGCTGCTGGGTCGCGCGCCGGGCGAGCAGACCGCGGTGTCGCTGCCGAAGGGCAGGCGCACGTTGACGGTCCTGAGCGTCAGCTGAGAACCTGAGGCAATGTAGCTGCTACGATCGCGAGCATGACGCTACCTGCCCAGGAGTATGAGGTTGGGGTGCGTGAGCTTCATGACCGGTTGAGCGAACATCTCGAGCGCGTCGAGCAGGGCGCCGAGGTCGTGGTCACCCGTCGCGGCCAGCCGATCGCTCGGCTCTCTGCAGTCGATGGTGCGGATCCGCTCGAGGATCTCCTCCGGCGAGGTCTCGTAACTCTGCCAGCATGTGCGCGCAGCTCGCGCCGGGCACGTGTGAACGCGCGCGGCTCGGTTTCCGACCTCGTCGCCGAGCAGCGCCGCTGATCCTGTATTTCGACACCTCTGCGCTTGTCAAGCTCGTCGTTGTCGAGCCCGGCTCTGAACTGGTGGCGGAGCTGTGGGGCACGCGGCTTCGGGCGGCGTCCAGCATCCTGTCCTATCCCGAGGGTCGGGCGGCGCTCGCTGCCGCAGATCGTGGCCGTCGGCTGAGCAGCACGGGGTACGCTCGGGCGCGCGAGGAGTTCGAGTCGTTGCAGAGCGAGCTGGCCCTGGTCGGGATCGACGGCCAGCTCGCGCGAGCGGCAGGCGAGCTGGCCGCGGAGCACGAGTTGCGCGGATACGACGCCGTTCACCTCGCAAGCGCGCTCGCGCTCGGCACCGACGTCACGCTCGTCAGCTGGGATGCTGATCTCAGGCGTGCCGCGGCGCAGCGTGGATGCGCCGTCGCTCCGGCGGGCTGACCGCGCGCACGCGTCGTACGAGCTGCTTTGGCTTGGCGCGGTACAGCCGCCGGCCCTGGCGCAGCGCGCGCTTTCGCAGCACCCGCCGGCGCCGTGCGATCGCCTTCAGCAGCAGCTTGCGTGTGCGCCGGCCGCAGCGCCACGCCTGATCGTGGCCCCGCGCGTGCGCGCCGGCGCGCAGGCGCTGGGCGAAGACGGCGAGGTCGTGGTCCTCGCCGAGCACTTCGCCGAGCTCGTCGGCGCGGTGGCTGAGCTTGTGCAGGCGCTGCTGGGAGCCGGGGCGGTCGAGGATTTCGATCGCGTAGCGGAGGTCCTTGACGCGTTTTCGCCACTGGTGCATGGTGATCGTGCGCTTGCCGCGCCCGCGCGCGGCGCGCCGGTAGCGCTTGCGCCCCTGCCCGTAAAGGCGCGCGAGGTCGTCGCTGACGAGCGCCAGCCCCTGGCCCTCGGGCAACGACCAGGAGACGACGCGCCAGCGGAACGCGTGCAGCTCGCCCAGCAGCTCGGCGCGGGCGGCGTTGTCGGCGAGCGCCTGGCGGCGCTGGCGCTCGTGCTCGGCGGCGAGCCGCAGGCGCAGCTCGCGCACGCCGCTGCGGCGTCCGAGCCGGCGCGGGTGGCGGGCGATGAGCGCGTCGAGCGTGGCGAGCATGACGGCGGCGTCGCGCGCCTGCGACAGCCGGCCGGCGATCTCGCGCAGCGTCGCGTTCTCGCGCGCGAAGGCACGCTCGCCGAGCTCGTGGCGCAGCAGCCGCAGCAGCGCCCGTAGCCGCTTGAGCGCCTTGCGCGCCTCGTGCACGCCCTTCTCGCTGGGGCCAGCACCCTCAGCGCCGGCGAGCGCGTCGAGCGCGAGGTCGATCTGGGCGAGCGCCATCCGCTGCAGCGCGGGCGCCAGGGGCTCGCCGCGCGCGCGCCCGAGCCGGCGCTCGCGCCGCAGCTGGCGTGCACGGCGGCGCTCGCGCTCCGAGCGCGCCATGACGAAGCCGACACCGACGGCGACGGTGGCCGCGATACCGGCGCTGAGCGGCGCCACAATGGAGCTGTGCCCAGCCTTCCGCACGCCCCGTGGTGGACGGTGCGTCCAGCTGCGAATCGCAAGCCGGCGACGTATCGCTGTCCGATTTGTGGTCATTCTCTACCTGCTCTGAGCGAGCATATGCTGATCGCACCCGAAGGCGACACGCGCAGGCGCCGCCATGCGCATGCGAACTGCGTGCTCGCGGCGCGCGCTCGCGGTCAGCTGCCCCTGCGCGAGGACTGGCTGCGCACGCAGCCACGCCGGCCGTCGCTGTGGTCGCGGCTGCTGCGCCGCGCCTGAGCGGCCGCGGCGCTCAGCTGCCGTACACGCGTGCGCGCTCGGGCTCGACGCGCACGATCACGCGCTGTTCGCCCGGCTGGCGGTAGGGGTACTCCTCGGCGCCGAGGTACTTCTTGGCGAGCGCGTTGATGTGCTCGTCGGCGCCCTCGTGGGTGCGCTCGGCGATGTGCCCGCGCACCTCGAGGTACTCGTAGGGGTTCTCGAGGTTGGGAATCGTCAGCGTCACGCGCGGGTCGCGTTCGAGGTTTCGCAGCCACGCGCGCCCCTCCGCCGTGTTGAGCACGGGGCGACCGTCCTCGACGTCCACCCACACGGGCACGCCGTGCACGGAGCCGTCGGCGCGCAGCGTGGCGACGTTGCAGAAGTTCTTGGCCTGGAGCAGCTCCTCGGCCCGGCCTTCGATCTTTACGCTCATCGGTGCAGTGTACGCCGGTCAGCGAGCGGGCGCGAGGTGCGCGGTTCTGGAGCTGCGCCGGCTGTGGGCCTTGTCCTCGTACATCGCGGCGTCGGCGTGGCGGACGAGCTCGGAGACCGTCTGCCCGTCGTCGGGCCAGATGCCGCCGCCGACGCTCGCGCCGACCGAGACGGTCAGGGTGCCGACGTCGAAGGGCGCGGTGAACGCGTCCCGGACGCGGCGCTCGGCGGCCCGTACCTGCTCCTCGAGGTGCACGTCGGCGAGGATGATCGCGAACTCGTCGCCGCCGAGGCGGGCGACGTCGTCGTCTTCGCGACACAGCGAGCTGAGTCGCGCGCCGGCCTGGCGGATCAGCTCGTCGCCGGCCTCGTGGCCGTGGAGATCGTTGATCCGCTTGAACTCGTTGAGGTCCACGAACAGCAGGCCGATGCGTCCCTCGTCGTGGCCTACCCGCGCGAGCGCGGTGTCGATTCGCTGCCTGAAGCCGACGCGGTTGAGCAGCCCCGTGAGGCCGTCGTGGCTGGCCTTGTGGCGCAGCTGGTCCACGAGCTGCCCGTTCTGGATCGCGGGGGCGGCGAGCGCGGCGACGCCGGTGAGGCGCTGCAGCAGGTCGCTGTCTGCTCGCAGCCGCTCCGCTCCGTCGCTGACCGACACCGCGAGCACCCCCAGGAACACGTCGCGTACGACGATCGGCACGACCGTCATCGCGACCACCTCGAGCCTCGCCATCAGTCGCACGATGAACGGATCGTCGCTGGTCGCGTCGAAGAAGTGCGGACGTGGCTCGGCGAGCATGCTCTGCAGATGCGGGGTGTTCTCCGGCGCGATGGTCATCTCGTCCAGCGGGCTCGTGTGCTCCGGCACGCGTGTCCAGCTCGCGATCGTCCTCAGGCACCGCTCGTGCCCGTTCCAGATCCATACCGCCATGCGGTCGCAGTCGACGACGTCGGGGACGGCGGCTGCGAGCCGCTCGGCGACCTCGAGGCTGGTGCCGGCTTTGGCGAGGGCGTGGGAGAGCGCCAGCAGCGCGCTGACCTGTTCGTGGCGGTGCGCGGACTCGCGCAGGGCGAGCGCCATGTCGAGCACCGCCGCGGCGTGCTTGGCGTACAGGCTCAGCATCTCGCGTTCCTGGGGGAGGAAGTCCACCACGTGCGGGTAGCTCGCGATCAGCTGCCCGTACGCGCGCCGGCTGGAGACGACGTCGACCACCAGATTCGAGCTGGCCGGCGCGGAAGCGTCGGGGGACGGCTTGCGCGTCAGCGTCGCGCGCGCGAGCGCCTGCGCCTCGCCGTCGCTGATTCCGTGGCCGTAGACCTGCAGCTCTGCGTCGGGATCGGGGTGCACCGCGAGGACGTGGCTCGGCGCGCGCACCGCGTCGGAGGCGCGATCGACGATGCGGCGCAGCACGGTCTCGACGTCCTCGGTCGAGACGAGGTCGCTGGCGATCGCGTATACGCCCTGCAGCCGCTCGGAGGTCGCCAGCAGTTGCGCCTCCAGCGCGGTGACGCGCTGCTGGGGATCGGCGGCCGTGGCGGCCTCCTGTGCGTCCCAGGTGACGGTGTACAGGCACTGGGCGTCGCCACGCGCCTGGCATTCGCTCTCCTCGATGCGCGCGGGCGGGAGCCCGAACAGGATCGGGCAACTCGCGAGCAGCCCGGTCGTCCAGTCGCAGTTCAGCGCGTTGCGGGTGAACCCGGGGCGGGCGGCCGCCTTGACGAGCGCACGTCCGGGGCCGACCTCGATCGCCTCGAGCTCGGTCGCGGCGCTGAGCTTCGCGGTCGTCTGCGCGACCGCGGTGAGCACCCCCTCGACCGAGCCGAGCGAGCGCAGCAGCGTGGCGACCTGCTTGCCCGCGTGCTGGCCGACCATCTCTTCGCCGACGCGCCGCGCGAAGGCGGGGTCGTCTGTGACCTGCACGCCGGCGGCCTGCAGTGCGTTGGCTTCGTCCTGTGAGATCCAGTTGTCGAGGTTTTCGAGGTACGCGACGTCGTACCGGGCACCCGCCTGGCGCAGGACGCTGGCGACGGCGTCCTCGCCGCCGTGGGCGCGTACGAGCTTCAACAGCACGCACGTCATCGAGCAGCCGATGTGGCGATCGGCGTCCTCGGACGCCTCGGCGGGCCGTGCTTCAGAGTCCATGCACACGCGATCGGCGCAAAACGCCCGGCGCTTGAGCGTTCGGCGGGGCGTCTGCGCGCTTGAACGTCCTAGCGGCGGGCGCCGCCGGCGGTGGAGCTGGCGGGCGGAATCGCGTTCAGCGCGGCGAGTTTGCCGTTGTTGAGCTGGAAGTGGACGGTCGCTACGCCCCCGCTTGGGCTCGCGAGCGGGTCGCCGGGGCGATACAGCGGATAGCCGAGGGTGACTTCGGTGTCGCTCTGGGAGAGCACCTTGACGCTGGCGCTCGGTTCCTTGGTGTCGGTGCCGATGTAGCGGCCGCCGACGAAGAAGAAGGCCTGCTGGTCATAGCCAACGCCGGAGCCGGCCTTCGTGCCGACTAGCACCCGCAGGGTCTGGTTGGGGTGGTACTGGGACGCTTCGGCGGGGGTGTAGCCCCGGGCTTTCAGCACGGCCGCGGCTTCGCTGACGCCTTCGGCGTGGCTTTCCTGCTGGGTGAATTCCGGCTCGGGCGCCGTATGCGCGGGCCCGGGCGCCGCGGTGCCGCCGGCGGTACCGGTGGGGGCGGTCGTGGCGGTGGTGGTCGTGGCGGTGGTCGTGGTCGTCGGCGTGCTCTTGGTGGTGGCGATCGTCGGCGTGCTGTTGCTGGTGATCGCCGGCGCGCCGGCGACGGACACCGTCTTGGTCTGGGAGGAGCCGCATCCGCCCAGCACGGCTGCACAGGCAGCGAGTGCGAGCACGGTCACGGCCACGATCAGTTGGCGCCTCATCACAGCCATGGTATTCGCCCTCGGCGCGGCCTCCCCTCGCGGCGCAGCCGAGGGCTAACATCAAACGGGTGTCCGCGCCCTCAGCCGAGAAACCGCCGCAGGGTCGCTCCGAGCGCCGGCTCGCGCGCGGGCGGGGCGGCGACCGCCGCGAGATGCTGCGGGCGAGCGCGCTGTTCGTCCTGGCGGCGCTCGCGATCGTGTTCGCGGTGCTCAACCTGGACGAGGTCGAGGTTCACTGGGCGTTCGGCTCCGGCAACGCGCCGCTGATCGTCGTGATCGTGATCTCGCTGCTGGTGGGGTGTGTGTTCACGTACTTTGGGGAACGGGTGAAACGCAACCGTCGACCGTAGGCGTGCTGGCCGGGCACTCCTCGGTGACGATCTCGATGGCGGCCTCGGCGCCGATGAACTGCGCGAGCACCACGCAGCTGAGGTGATCTGAGACGGCGGCGAGCAGCTCGATGCGCCCGCCGGCGACCTGGCAGCGGATCGTGTGCCAGAGCGCGCCCGCGACGGCATCCGTGACGAGCGCGTTGTGCGCTGGGGTGGGTGCTCCCTCGGTGAGTAGCGTCGCGATCGCGCGCACGAGATCGACGATCTGCTCGAACGCGTCGCCGCTGGTGCACAGCGCCTCCTGTGCGAGCACGCGGGTCTGCAGCGGATGGCTCGCGAGATAGCGCATCAGCTGGCCGAGGACGCGGCGCAGCGCCCGTCCCCAATCCTCGGAGACCAGCTCGGGGTCGGCTGCGATCGCGAGCAGCTCCTCGCCGATCATGTCGATCGCGGCGAGCAGGCAGCGCTGCTTGTCGGCGAACAGCGTGCAGAAGGCGTCGATCGAGACGTTGGCCTCGTCGGCTATCTGCGGCGCCGTCAGCGTGCAGTAGTCCTCGCGCGCGACCAGGCGCAGCATGCCCTGGAGAAGGCGTGTGCGCTCGTCTCGACTGGACACCTCGGCGCCGTGTGGCCCGCAACCATGTGTGGCTGAGATCTCGCGCATGCGCGCGGTCAGCCCCGCCGCCATGCGCTCGGCAAGGCCCTCCGCGGCAGGTGTCTGAAACGCCAGCGTCCAGCGCAGCATCTCCTCGGCGAGGTCGACATCTTCGGTGGCGCCGGGGTCGCGCAGGGCGCTCGCGGCGATCCCCTGCAGGCCACCGGAGATCGCCCTGACGATCGGCACCGGCAGCGGGGTCGCGTTCGGGGATTCGGCGAAGCCGCGCCCGAGCATCTGCTCGCACGCGCCGGCGGCCTTGCGCAGGCGCAGCAGGCCGGCGGCGCCTGCGCGCTGCGCCTCGAGCACGACCAGGATGCTGGCGTTGCGGTCCTCCTCGATCGTCCTCGCGAAGCGCTCGCACGCGGCGCGCGCACGCTGTTCGAGCGGCCCGTCAGCGGCAAGGTAGGCCCTGCGGATCTGCTGGAGATCGCGGTTGACGATCAGATCGAAGGTCACGAGGAAGCAGTCCTCCTTGTTGGCGAACTGTTCGTAGAACGAGCGCCGCGAGACGCCCGCCAGCTCGATCACCTGCTTGACGCTGGTGCCTTGGTAGCCGTCGTGGGCGACAGCCTCGATCAGCGCTCCGTGAATCCGCGCGCGCTGGTTGAGCACGACCTCGTTGCGCTGCAGGCGATGGGGCCCGTGCGGCAGGCGTTTGTAGAGCGGGGTGACCCGCGGAGCGCTCTTGTCTGCGGCGGCCTCCTGCGCCGTTGCACGCTCGTCCCCCGCCGTCAGTGACGGTCTGTGTCCGGATCCCATGCTTCCCTCTCCTTCGAACGGTCTTCGAAAATGCGGACTCATGTCAATGCCAACAAGTTGGATCATTTCATGTCAGCAATCTTTTGTCTACAGACAACCCATGCACACCCGCCGCGGCAGAGATCGAGCCCTCGGGACGATCAGTGCAGGACGATTTTCAGGGCGATGATCGCGACACCCATGGCTGCCCCGGCACAGCCCTCGAGCAGGAGCTCGCGGGCACTCGCGTGCACGCGCAGTCCGGCCACGAGCTCGAACAGGATCAGGCTGGCGACGGCGGCCCACAGGGCCGCCGTGACGGCCGTCTGCTGCGCCGCGCCGACGATCCAGCCGATGACGAGCACGGCCAGCGGCACCATCGCGCCGCGCAGGATCGCCGATTCGTGGGCCAGCGCTCGCCAGATCGCGCCGACGCTGAGGTGCTCCTCCAGCTCCAGGCGGCGCGCGAGCAGCTCGGCGTAGGCGTGCGCGAACCAGAACAGCGCGGCGGCGATCGCCGCCGATGCGATCGTGTCGAGGTAGGTCTCGTGCAGGCCGCTCTCGGCGGCGAGCAGCGCCGCGATCGCGATGATCCCGTAGATCACCCGCGCCGGGTTCTCGGCGGGCACGAGCCGCTCGGCTGCGCGCACCGCCCACGAGCGTCGTGGCTCTTGGGGCTGCGGCGGCTGGCTGGGGGCGGCCTGCTCTGCGATCGGCGGATTATCCGCCGCCGCTCAGCGGATCAGCAGCGGGGGGCTGTAGGTAGTCTGACGCTGGGCGACGAGAGCAGCCGTCAGGTGTGTTCCATACGCATTTTCCACGGGGAGCGAGCACGGTGGCCGAGGGTCTGTCAGCAGCGGAGGTGGGCAAGGAGATAGGCGAGCACGGAGCGCACCATGCCCATGCCCACGCCGACGCCGAGGAGCGACGTGATCGGCTGCTGTCGATCACCGAGGCGCTGCTGCTGTCGCTGGTTGCAGTACTCGCCGCCTACTCGGGCTTCGCCGCTGCCAAGTGGAGCACCGACTCGTCGGTCTCGCTGGCGACCGCGTCGGCGGCGCGCACCAAGGCCAACCGCGCCGATCTCGAGGCGCTGCAGATTCGTACCCTCGACTCGGTGTCGTTCAACGCGTGGTTCACGGCTTTCACCGCCGGCAACGCCAGCGCCGAGCGTCTCGCCGAAAGGCGGCTTCGCCCCGGCTACCGTCCCGCGTTCCATGCCTGGCTGGCCACCGACCCGGCGCACAACCCCAACGCGCCTCCCGGGCCGTCCTACATGCCCCAGTACGTGATCCCGCAGGAAGCCGTCGCGACCAGCGAGGACCACAAGGCGGATGTCGAGTTCGCAAAGGGCTCGGAAGCCGGTTCGACCTCCGACAAGTACGTGCGCGACACCGTGTTCCTGGCGACGGTCCTGTTTCTCGTTGGGATCAGCAGCCACTTCCCCGTGCGCTCGGCGCGCTACGGCCTGATCGGCGTCGGCGCGCTGATCCTGGTATTCGCCGTAGTGCAGCTGCTCGGCCTGCCGGGACCCCCGGGAGGTCTATGAGACGCACAGCGCATCGAGGCGGGACTCGCGTGCGTAGCGCTCGGGGGTGACGTGTGATGGTCGATCTCGCCGGGGCACGAGCGCGTTTCGAGCAGTCCTTTGCGGGCGAGGTGTTCGACGAGATGAGCCGCATCGAGGTGATCGAGCGCTCGCTCGCTTTGGCTTCGAAGCTGTTCGTGGCGGTGATCCCGCTGACCATCATCCTCAAGGCGGTGGTGCCCGGCTCGGGGAGCTTCGGTCAGGATCTCGTCGTGCGCTTCGGGTTGACAGGGCCGGGGGCCAGGGCGACTCGCACTCTGTTCGCCTCAGGTAGCGAAGTACGCGGCGCGGTGAGCGTGATCGGAATAGTGATCGTGCTCTACTCGGTGGTCAGCTTCACACGCGCTCTGCAACGCGTCTACCTCAATGTGTGGCGCCTGCACCCGCAGCCGTTCGACGCGCTCGCGCGGCAGGTGGTGTGGATTGTCGGCTTGGTCGTTTACAGCGCTGTGCTGTCGCCGCTGCACGACCTCGAGCACGGCCACAACGTCGGCGTCCTGTACACGGCCAGCGCGACCGCGCTCGGAGCAGCGTTCTGGGTGTGGTCGCCCTACGTCCTGCTCGGCCGCAGGATCCGTTGGCGGCGAATGCTCCCCACGGGTCTGCTCACCGCCGCGGGGATCAGCATCTACTCGATCTGGACGGCTCTGTTCCTGCCCGGGATCTTCACCAACAACGCGGAACGCTACGGGCTGATCGGAATCGCGTTCGGGATGGTCACGTGGCTGTTCGCATACGCGGGCGTCGTGATCGTGTGCGCGGTGCTGGCGGGCACGTGGGACCGCCATCGACAAGCAGCCCAGCTTGTGACGAGCTCGTGAGAACCTCTTCGCCGAGGGTGACATTGCCGCATGTTGTCTGCGCGCTGGTCCCGTTCGCGGCGCCGCCTTTGTGCGGAAGCGGTAGCGGGCCGGCGATGGTCGATGAAAGCTGCTTGTCGTCCTGAGCGAGCACGAGATCGGTGCCAACGACGGCTACCGCTCGCCGAGGCAAAGCAGGCGCCGCAGCCCTCCTTTTCGCCGATTGCAGGGCCGCGACGCCCACTGTGCCCCGGCGAGCGGAAGCCTGCGTCGGCGCTGATGGCGTCGCTGCTTAGGACGGAGGCTGTTTCGCAAAGCCGTCCGCGAAAACCTAGGCTGCGCTCGCTGTGACGGTCGCTGAGGAGCCTGGCAGCGCCGAGGCTGGGCAGGGCGCGCCTCGGGCGAGCGACGACATGCCGCTTTTTCGAACCGGCCCTTAGAAAGGCTCCAGTGAGCTCGCCGGAGGTTTGTGAAACAGCCTCGACGAAAAGCAGGCGTCTCGCGTGTCGAGCCGGGCGCGCAGGTAGGAGACGCTCGCTTTTCGTCCAAGGCGAAAGCGCGACCGCCGTGACGACCACGCCTCCTTTCGCACCTAGGCACGAGGCTGCAGACCTGCTGGGCCTAGCGCTGGGCCCGCGCGCAATGCGCCCACGCCGAATGTGGTTCTCGCTGCATAGCGGTAGGTTGAGATGAGCATTTCCTCTTCGTCCGGTCGGGACTGGACGTACTACTCGAAGGAGACCTCAGGTGAGCGACATGGCGAACGTTGTCCTCGTCCACGGCGCGTGGGCAGACGGGTCGAGCTGGAGCGCGGTAATCGAGCGCCTGCAGGCAAAGGGCTACAACGTCACCGCCCCGCAGTTCCCCGAGACCTCCACTGAGGACGACGTCGCCAGGCTGCGCCACGTGCTCGCTCGCCAGGGCGGCCCGACTGTCCTCGCCGGTCATTCCTACGGCGGGCAGATCATGACTGCCCTTGGCGCCGATGCACCGAACGTGATCGGCCTCGTCTACGTAGCCGGATTCGGGATCGACGAGGGCGAGTCCCTGGGAGCGCTGCTTGGCGGCGGGCCACCAACTCCGGCGATCGCGAACCTGGTCGTCGATGAGCAGGGATTCGGGTGGATTCCCGAGGCTGACTTCGTCGGGCATTTCGCTGGCGACCTTGATCCCGCGCAGGCCCGGGTTCTCTACGCGGTGCAGCAGCCGATCTCGATGAGCACGTTCGAGTACGCGATGGGAACGCCGGCATGGAAGTCGCTGCCGTCCTGGTTTGTGGTGGCCGCGAACGATGAGGCCATCCCCCCCGACGCCGAGCGCCAGTTCGCGGCGCGCATGGGAGCGACGACTGTCGAGGTCCCCTCCGGGCACCTGGCGATGGTCACCCACCCCGACGCGGTCGTCGAGCAGATTGAGGCAGCGGCGAGCATGGCGCCCGGCGCCGTCTCCTAGGCGAACCAATAGCCACCGGAAGGAGTCGGGTCCCCGCGCGTTTGACCAGACTCACCCCGAACTTCTTCGCGATCCCGTTCGGTTTGGCTGGCCTGGCGGGCGTGTGGCGCTTGATGAGCGTCGACTACGGAACTCCGGGAGGCATCTCCGACGCGCTATCGGTTGCGGCAGCCTTTATCTGGCTGTTGATCATCGCGAGTTCGCTCGCGCGTCTCGCCCGCTCGCCACGCTCAGTCCTGGCCGAACTCCGAGATCCAGTTTTCTCGCCGTTCTGGGCGCTCACATTCATCATTGGCATGCAGCTGGCCGGAGAGCTAGGTGTGCACGCACCCACGCCGGCTAAGGACATGTTCATCGCTTTCTTCATCGCGACGGTTCTGATGGGCGGATGGCTCACAGGCGAGTGGATCGCCGGAGAACTCGACCAGAACAAGCTTCATCCCGGCTACCTGCTCCCCACCGTTGCCGGCGGCCTTCTCGGCGCCGAGGGCGCAGCCCAGTTCGGCTTGCAGGGCGCTGGCTGGATGAGCTTTGGCATCGGCATGCTTTGCTGGCTCTTGCTCGGCTCGTTGATCCTCAACCGCCTGCTGCTGGTCACGCCGCTCCCGCCGCTCCTGCGACCGACTCTCGCGATCGAGCTCGCACCGCCCGCCGTCGCAGGTAGTGCCTACTTCCTGCTTCACGGATCGACCGCCACCCCGTTCGCCTACGCGCTGGCCGGTTACACAGTTCTGATGGTGGTTGTCCAACTGCGCCTGCTGCCCGGCTACCTCCGGTTGAGATTCAACCCCGGCTTCTGGTCTTTCACATTCTCCTGGACCGCGGTCGCGGCCATCGCTCTACGGTGGCTCGCCATCGAGGCGCCCGCCGGCCAGACCCTCTACGCGGCACTGGTCGCGAGCGCCATCAGCCTGCTGGTCGCAGCGGTCGCAGCGCGCTCCCTGCTCGCAATCGCACGGGGAGAGTTCGTGCCGCGCGATCCGGATAGATTGCGCACATCGTCGAGTTGACCGCCAGCGGAGATGCCGACAAGGTCGAGGCGCGGCTGCGTGAGACACTCGACGCGCATGGCCTGCAGCTGTTCGCGCGCATCGACCACGCGGCCGGCGCACGCAAGGGCGACCTCGAGCTGGAGCCCACCGTCCTGCTGATCTTCGGCAACGCGAGTGTCGGCAGCCCCCTGATGCAGGCCGACCCCCGCGTCGGCATCGAGTTTCCGCTACGGATGCTGATCTGGCAGGACCCCGACGGGACGCATGTCGGCTACCTCGACCCCGCGAGCTGGCCGACCGTTATGCCCTCGACGGCCACCATCAGACGCTTGAGCGGCAGGCCGCGGTGCTCACGAAGCTGGCCGCCGCGGCGGCCGGCTGAGTCGCTGCACAACGGGCCACGCCGCGGACTCCGGGTCGCTTGCGCGTCGGTGCCCGAAACATACGCGCCGAGGGCATTCGCCAGCACTAGCGTCTCGAACAGGGGCAGAGGTTGACTGCTGCTTTTCATCCACAAGCATGCGTCTCGTCTCGGGCGGACGACGTCCTTGCTTTTGGGCGAGATGCGAGACTCGCGCGACTCGCCAGGGGAGTCCTGACTTCGTGCTCGGATGGGCACGGCTGAGCCGTGCCAATCATCGGGTTGGTGCCGCTCCGGTCGTCGCCGTGAGGGTGTCGATCGTCTCCTGTGTGAGCGAGTAACGGGCGACTGCTTTGCCGGCGATTGCGGTCGCTTGACGAGGCGACGCGAGCGCCTGGGCAGCGACGAACACGAGGGCTGCTGCGCTCGGCGGATCCCGAAGGACAGGAGTGAGCTGCTCAGCGCTGGCGTGATAGCAGCCGCGGTGTGCGAGCGCCCGCCCGAGTTGCGCTGCGACGGCTCGCCGAGACCCGCCATATGCGGCCGCGCCGAGGACCAGGGCGATCGTGCCGTGAGTGCGAACACCCGCACGGCCCGCCGGCTGAGTGGATTCGGGCGTTTCGCCGAGCGTGAGGCGAACCTGCAGGTCCGGAATGTTGACTCCACTCGCGGTCGCGTTGCCTGGCTCGACCGTTCGTGGGTTGCACTCGATGTAGCTCGCCTCGCCCAGCTCGTGGAAGTAGTCGAGCGTCAGCCCCCCGTGCCACGTGAGAGCTTCGCCGAGCGTGGCGATATCCCGGCGGGGTCTGGGATGATCAACGCTCTGGCGGGCGGCCGCGCTCGGGCCGATCCCGATCCCGGTTTGCACGCTCGTGTGAGCGGCCACGAGACGCCCGCGATCAAACAGAGCTTGCACCTGACCGTACTGCCCGGCGGCTGGCTCCTGCGCCATCACCGGGCCGCTGCCCTGTTCGAGCAACTTGCGCTCAGCATCTGCGCGCGAACGCTCGTCGGTCACTAGCCGCACACCGCGGCCGGCTGTGCTGAAAGCGCTCTTGAGCCAGTAAGGGAACGAAAGACCGTCGAGATCGCTGTTACCGCGAACGAGGCGCCAACGCGGCTGAGCGAGGCCGATCTCGTCGAGCAGCCTGGCGAACTCGACCTTGCTCTGCACGCGGTCGAACGACGCCGCGTCTGCAACAGCTACCGGCAAATCCGATAGCGGAGGGCTGGCGGCGGCGAACAGCCAGGCCTGCTCATGCGTCGGCAAGACCACGTCGATCCGGCGTTCGGCGACCACTCGCCTGACGGCCTCCAGATAGCCGAGAGGATCTGCACCAGGGCGCGGGCAGCGATGGACCCTGCGCATCCAGCGGCTGAACCGCGCGATAGGAAGCGGGTCGGGGTCGAGCGTCTCCAAGTGGTAGCCGAGCGGACCCAGGCACGTCACCGCCTCCCGCGAGGTCAAGCTCGACCCCTCTGAAAGCAGTACACGAATCCGATCCACACCAGCCAGTCTCCCAACTGGCGCCCCGAACGGGTGCTGAGCCTGCCTTCACATCCATGCGGGCGCCGTGCCCGTCTCCTCGGCGCACCCGCTTCGCGCGGAAAGCGGGCGCCCCCCGCGTAGCCAGCGAGACGCCTGAGTTGGACGAAAGGCAAGAGCGCGAAAGCCGCGATCGCACGCGACTGCTTTCGCGTGATGGCGGTCGTAGGATGATCGAGCCCGCATCGGATGAGGGGGCTATATCACTCCGTCCGAGGTGGACATTGCCGCTCGGTGTCTGCACGCCCGCGCTCGGCCGCGTCGGAGCGCGGCCTTTGGCAAGGCGTCTGCTGACCGTCAGCCGAGGCGCCCGCCCGCTTTCCGCGCTTTCCGGGTCTCCGGGCGGGTTCGGCACGAATACCCTCAGGGGGCGAAAGCAGGAGGTTCGCTTCGCGCCCACGTGGGCGGCCTTGCAGCAACCTTGGAGCGCCGCCGCCGTTGGCGCGGACGCGCTCGCAATCGGTTACTAAGCAGTAGCCAACGGAATGCCGCCGGGCGCGGCTGCTGGTCGTCCAACGTAAGGACGACTGCCAGGTTAGTCGCGCTGGTGATCGGGGCCGCGCGGTCGTGGAGTGACTTGACGGTGTTGGCTGGCATTGTGAGTATCGGTTCTATGAACGATCCCCGCCGACATATCGCGCGCCTCGCCCCGCTCCTGCCACAGCTCGTGTTCGCGTTCAAGCGCCGCCGCGGCGAGATACCGGACGTGCTAAGGCAGGCTGGCAGCCAAGGCGAGCGTCACATCAGCGTGCTGATCTCGCTCGCGATCATGGGCCCCGCGACCATCTCCGAGCTCGCGCAGCGCACCGAGATGAGCACCGCGCACGCCAGCCTGGTGGTCGGAGAGCTCGCGCGAGCTGGCCTTGTCGACCGCGACCACGACGAACGCGACCGCCGGCGCATCGTTGTCTCCCTCTCCAGTGCCGCGAAGCCGGCCGTCGCCGAGATGCGCAGGCGCAACGCGGCCCCGCTGCTGCGATTCCTCTCAGAGCTCGACGACGACGAGGCCGAGCGCTTCATCGATCAGCTTGACCGCCTCGTGGCGCTCCTGCGAGCCGAAGACTGAGACAGTGGTGACGTGCGGTCAGTCGCGGGGCGGGCTGCTGCCGCGATGCTTGGCAGAGGCCGGCGGCGCGACCGGGCGCGTTTGACCCGCTAGCCGATTGCCGCCTGCCATGTGCTCAACCTGCGGGTCGTGGCACGCTCGGTCAACCGGCGGGCCGCGCAGGTGGTCTAAACGCGAAGCCTCGCCGGCCGCCTCTCCAACGTCCGCGCCACCAGAGAGCCCGCAGCAGGATGAACGCGAGCAGCCACACGGGCCACGCGCCGTGCTGCCAGCCGAACACGAGCACTGCGGCCCAGGCGATGACTACAACGGCGAAGAGCACCGCCACCGGCCACACCGGCCCGCGCTGTGATCGAGGCGCACCGGTAAACACCGCAGAACGATCGCTCTGCGGTAGGTCCGCGACCAAAGCGCTGAGCTCACGGTTGTGCCCAGCCGCGTAGGTCGCGGCGAGGCGGTGCTCCGTCGCCTCGACGTCCAGCGAGCCGTCCACGAGGGCCTGGCGCAGGATGACGGCCGTGCGCTCACGTGCCCCGTCGGTCGCCCTGAGATCCCCCAGGCCGCCAGGCGCAGCGTCCCACGCGCCCGCAGAGATACCTGCGGCGCTTCGCTGCGGCGTCTCTGCCTGTAGGGGGCTGTGTGTTCGCGGTCGTTGGGAACTGCATCTGCCGTACAAGATCACTCCTGGCGTTGGACTTCGTAGATAGAGGTCAACGCGGTAGCCGTTTGGGCTCACGCGCATACGAAACTAGATACTATCCAATGGAGCTTGAATATCAAGTATCCTTGGATAATATCCTCGGGAGACCGCTAGACGGAGGTGACACGTGCAGACAGACATGACAGGAAAAGTCGCGGTCGTTACGGGCGCAAGTCGCGGGATCGGAGCCGCCGTCGCGCGTGCCTTCCGCTCGTCCGGCGCGCGCGTCGCGATCGCAGCGAGGGATGCTGAGGCTCTAGACCGGCTTGCCGACGAACTCGGGCGCAGCGACGGTCACGCACTCGCTCTCCCAGCAGACGTGAGCGACGCCGCAGCCGTCGCCGAGATGATCAAACGCGTGATCGAGGAGTTCGGCCGCCTCGACTTCGCCTGCAACAACGCCGCGGGTGGGGGCCATCCACCGACCCCGCTTGCCGAGGTGCCACTTGAGGCGTTTGACTCGGGGCTCGCCGTGAACCTGCGCGGGGTCTTTCTCTCGATGCGTGAGGAGATCCCCGAGATCGTCCGCTCGGGCGGTGGCGCTATCGTCAACATGTCGTCGACCGCTGGATTGCAGGCTGTGGGCGGACTCGCTGGCTACGTGGCCGCGAAGCACGGCGTCGAGGGTCTCACGAAGGTGGCGGCGCTCGATTACGCCGGGGTCGGGGTGCGCGTCAATGCTGTCGCGCCCGGTCCGATCCTGACCGACAACCTCAAGCGCGCCGGCGCCAGCGCACAGGAAGCAGCCGCGGCTGCTATGCCATTGCAGCGCGTCGGCCAGCCCGAGGAGGTCGCGGCCGCCGTCGTCTGGCTCTGCTCAGATGCGGCCGGCTTTATCACCGGCACCACCCTCACGATCGATGGCGGCAAGCTCGCGGGTACGCCACCGTTTCAAGTGACCGCGGGCCCCCGATGACGAGCCTCTCGCCGCCGAACGCAACCCCCGCGAATCACAGGACTCCGCGCCAACGCACTTGCAGCAGTCGTAATGCTGCTCATCCAGTATTGCCTAGGCGTCTTGGTCAACCTCTACTCGACGCTGCCCGCGCACGATGCCGGCAAGTCCTTGTCCGCGGGCTTCACATCCGCTCACCGCCGTCGCCCTCCTCGTCATCATCGCCGCGTGGCTCGCCGCATGGGCCACCGCCACAGCGCGGTACGGTTTTGGGCGGAATCGGGCGCGCCGATGAACAGGCGGCGGGCGCCTGCAAAGGACGATCAGCAGCAGCGCTCGGCGGCACTCCGCTGGCGACTGCTTCTCTGCGATTGCGAGCGCGTGCTGGTCATGCGCGCCGACCGCTTTCGTGTGATGGTGGTCGTAGCATGCTCGATGCCTGCATCGGACGGGGGCTATATCAGGTTGTCCGAGGGTGACATTGCCGCGTCTTGCGGCAGCGCGGTCGCCGCGTTCGTAGCCGTTGTATCTGGGAGGAAGCGCTAGCGGGCGGCGAGCTTCGATGGCTGCACCTCGTCGTCCTGAGCGACAGCGTGTACGACACTCACCGAGGCGCCTCCTTGGGCACAAAAGCGCAAGTCAGGGCCGATCCAACACGAATGGTTCGCGGGCGGGGCGCCGCTGGGGCGGCCGTAGCGACCGACGCCCAGGCGTGGATAATCTCTCGATGGCCTCAGCGAACCTGGACCTCGTGCGGTCGATCTACGCGGCGACCGAGCGTGGCGACTACAGCTCGGCGGAGTGGGCCGACCTGGATATCGAATATGTGGCCGCGGACGGTCCCGAGCCGGACACCCTGAGGGGACTGACCGAGATGGCAATAGGTCTGGGCCAGATGCTGAGCGTCTGGGAGGGGTCACGCACCACGGTGGATGAGTACCGCGAGATCGACCACGAACGCGTGCTCGTGCTTCTCCACCACAGCGGCCGCGGCAAGACGAGCGGGCTGGAACTGAACGCGCTATCGACGCGCGGAGCGGACATCGTCTTCTGGGGGACGCAAAGTCACGAAGGTCGTCAAGTACTTCAACCGCGGCCGCGCGTTCGCTGACCTCGGCCTCGCACCGGACAGCGGCACTTGACCGCTGCTTACTCCGACAGGCCCGTCGCCCGCAACCCGGGCCGTCTAGGCTTGATCCTCGCGATGTTGTCAGTCGCGGAAGTGCAGACGGTGATCGAGCGCGGCTCTGCGTGAGTGCTAGCGCGTCTTGGGCAGGTCCGACTGCTGCTTCACTGTGCTGGCGGATACGATGGTGCTCCCCCCGAGCTTGGCATCGGATACAGTCCACGGCGCGCAGTTCGGCCCGGCCGGCTTGACGCCAGTATCGGGGCGTTGACCGCTAGAGGGGGTCCCTATGAGATTGCTGGACGGCTCGCGAGCAGGTGCAATCCGACTAACTGGGGTGCTCTGTGCGACGCTCTTGGTCGCGAGCGCGTGCCTGGGACCGTCAACGTCTCTGGCATCCGGTGTCTGGTCGGCCCCCACCAACATCGACAGAGGCGTGTACTTCACCTCGCTGTCTTGCCCATCAGCGACGTTCTGCGCCGCCGTCGGCGGCGGCGAGGCACTGACTTACAACGGTACGTCGTGGTCCGCTCCCACCAAAATCGACGACGGTGGGTACATAGGCCACTGGGTGTCTTGCTCGTCGGCGACGTTCTGCGTCGCGATCAGCTACGACGGCCCGGGCGTTAGCTACGCACGGTCTTACAACGGCAAGTCGTGGACCACTCCGACCAACATCGGCGGCTTCGGTGGCGGCACCGGCACGATCGACTCGGCGTCTTGCTCGTCGCCGACGTTCTGCGCCGCCGTCGGCACCGCCTATGGCGAGTATGGCGCTACCCATTACGCGCTGACTTACAACGGAACGTCGTGGTCCGCCCCCACTCAAATCGATAACAGCGACAGCGGCGGGCACTTCGACTCGCTGTCTTGCCCATCAGCGACGTTCTGCGCCGCCGTCAGCGATACCGGGTACGCACTCACTTACAACGGTGCCTCGTGGAGCGGCGGCACCAAGGTCGCCCCCAACCCCCCCGGCACCTGCTCCATCTCATGCGCCTACGAGGGCCTCACCTCGGTGTCTTGCCCATCAGCGACGTTCTGCGCCGCCGTCGACTACGACGGCGACGCACTGACTTACAACGGTACGTCGTGGTCCGCCCCCACCCACATCGGCGGCGACGAGGACGGGGTGTCTTGCCCATCAGCGACGTTCTGCGTCGCCGTCGGCCTCGAGTACGGACTGACTTACGACGGTACGTCGTGGTCCGCCCCGACCCACATCGGCGGAGGCCTCGAGTCGGTGTCTTGCCCATCGGCGACGTTCTGCGCCGCCGTCGGCTGGCCCGGCGACGCACTGACTTACACAACGGCAACTGCAGGAGAAGCAAGCGCGTCGGTCAAGATCGAGAAGTTCAAGGTGACTGCGAGCAGTCTGCTGGTCACCATCAAGACCTCTCGCGCGGGGACGGTGACGATCGCTGGACCTGGTCTCAAAAAGACGACCACGACGGTTGCTGCGGGTACTCGCGTGATGACGGTTGCGTTGACAAATGCGGGCAAGGCCGAGCGTGCTGGACGCAAAAAGATCAAGCTCTCCGTGAGCCTGAAACTGAGCATCAAGACCGTGTCACGCTCAGTCGAGATCAAGCTCTAGGGCGCAAGTAACGGCGCGCGGGCACAGGTCAGAGGGGCCCTTGCCACAGACCACTCTCACGGACGGCTGCTCGCTGAGCGATGCGGGCGCCCGATCATGTCGACGCTTCGCTTTCGCTCAGGACGAAACGCAGTCGTCTGGTGAAGCGAGCCGGGAGCGCCCCATGCGACACGCTCGTTTTTCGTCCCATTGCAGCAGTCCCGTCCGACTTCAGCGACACGCTCGCATCGATGACGAAGCACTCGTGTCGTGCGTTCGCCGGCCTCGGACTCGCACAGGACCCGGCAACTGACCGCTACTCGGTGAAGCCCGTCGCCCGCAACGCCTCAGCCTGGTCGAGGCAGGCCCACATGCGGATGACGATGCCATCACGCAGCGTCCAGACGGCGTAATGACGTCGATCCACGACCACGCCGCTCCCGCGTCCGACACCGCGCTCATGGACCGTGACTAGCACATGATCCCCGGAAGGTTTCAAATCGAGCGGTTGAAACTCGAAATCGCGAAACACAGCCAGGACATCGCGAAATGATGCCCGGACTCCATCGTGCCCGTGGTACACCGATGCGACGCCGAAAAGCCCGAGACGAGCGATGTCCCATTCGATGTCGGGCGCATAGCTCGCGAACGGAACCTCAGTGTCACGTCGGGTAAAAGCCGCGTAGAGGCCGCGCACGATCTCCACGTTCTCCTGAGACATGCCCTACCCCTCCAGCCCCACGGCTTTGAGACGAAGACTCCCGACGTTCGCGTCCGACATCACCTACCCCCGTTCCTTTGCGAGGCGCTCGGCGGCAGCACGGGCCTCGTCGATGTCGGCGTAGTTCGTGATGCGCTCGAACACGCCCCCTTCCTGCGAGTTGACCGATGCGTAGCGCATCCGCACCTCGGCGGTGCTGTCGGTCAGACGGGCGCGCTGAACGACCACGGCAAATACGACCTCGTTGCCGAGATCGAGCACCTCCTCAAGCGCAAGCTCGAACTCCTCGTAGGAACCGTTCCAATCTTCGACGAAGGCGCGAACAGCCGACGAACCCTCGTAGATGCCGAGCCCCATCGGCGACACGTCCCATACGGAGTCGCTGCCAAAGAGGCCCGCGAACTCGTCAAAGTCGCGCCCGTTGACAGCATCAACGCTGCGCCGCACAAGCTCCACCAGGTCCGGGCTCGTGGACTCCTCAGACATCGGTTGAGTATCCCCTACCGCTCCTTTCCGGAGCCATGCGAGCGTCTTGCGGGCCTCGTGTCGGGCTTGCGCCCCGGACAAACAGCTTTCGTGCACCCTCGCTACCGAGGGAGCTGCGTGTCGTCCAACTCGGGCGCGTCCGTGCCCTGGGGCGAATGCTCGCGTCGCGCGATAGTGAACGCGCATGCCGCGCCAGCCGCGCGCACGCCGATTCGCGTGAGCCGCTCGAGCCACGGCGATTCGCGGCGCTACGGTAGCGGAAGATCGAGGACATACGGGGGCGTCCCTTCCATCCGAGTCACGCGCGCGTCTCTCATTACGTCCTCGTCGCGTTCGGCCGCGGCTTCGATGGGGGCATGAAAGGGCGCGACAGCGGTCGCGTCGAGAGATCCGATGCGCTTTGAGCCGACGTGGACGGTGAGCACGAATGCCTTGGAAGACTTCGGCTCGCTGCGACTGAGCCACACCTCGACGTTGCGGTTTCCGAACCTTCCGTGGCTGCCCGACATCAGCTCGTCCAACCACTTGGTGGCGTCAGAGTCCAGCTCGACGGCAACCCTGTCTTTGGTCACGGACCAGATCGGGTAGGCCGCCCGGGAGGTGGTGTCGGCGTTTCGTTGCCTCGGAGGAAGATCATGGGCTCGGTGGAAGGGGCCGCGCGACGCTCTCCGAGCAGGCCGAGGACCGTGTCGATGTCGGCTAGCTCGGTGAGCGACGGCACCTGCTCAGTGGCGAACCGCGCGAGCGAGTCGGCCGCCGCATTCGTGTCCGTTTCGTCTGTCAGCTGGATCGACAAACAGGGCGCCTTGAGGACGACACCAGAGGTTGGCGAGCCCGTGAGCGCAGTCGTGATCCGCCGCGCGGGCTCATAGTCGAGCCCCAATACCCCCACCGCGCATAACGTCGGCACATCCTGCTCGATGTCCTCGAGCCAAGTCTCAACGAGCAAAGTCGCGGAGAACTCATCTCGCAAGGGCGTCGCGAGCGCATACCTGTCGCCTCCTGGGCGCTGATCGTCTTCCAACCGCGCCCACCCCTGTTCGCCCAGCCGCTCGGCGACGAGTTCGCGAACACGGTTGACCGGCGCGACGCTTATGCCTTCCGGCGACACGAGCGCATTGTGGCGGAGAATTGGCCGCAGCTCACCGTGGATCGATCACGGCTGCTGTCGCGCGCCGAGGAGGTGCTTGCTCTTGGCGAGCAGCGGGCCTCGCGTCGCCGCGAGTCGATCGTTCGTGCTCGCTGGGTGCTCGTAGCTCACGACGCTCGCGTGGCTGCGTAGCTCAGGCGGTAATCCCGCGGATGTCGAGTTCGGCGGCCAGCTCGGGGTCGTTGAAGATATCGATCGCGACCGCCCGGTCGCGGACGACGATGAACGCCAGCACAGCGAACGGCCGGGCGCCGTCGAAAGCGATCACGCCGGCGGCGCCGTTGACCAGCGCCGGACGAACGTACGGCGCGAACCGGCGCGCCGCCATCGCGCCGCGCGCGACCTGTATGGCGCCGTGGAGCTCGTGCGGGTCGCCGTCGCGCCGGTGGGCGCGGAGCACAACGTTCGGATCGAGCACCGCCACGAGCGCGTCGAGGTCGCCCTCGCGGGAGGCGGCGAAGTACGCGTCGATGACCGCTCGCTGGCGGGTCAGGTCCGGGTCCGGCTGTGGCGCCGCGTCGCGCACATGGCGGCGGGCGCGACTGGCGAGCTGGCGCGTCGCCTCCGGTGAGCGATCGACCAACGCCGCGATCTCCTCGAAGGGCATCGCGAACATGTCGTGCAGGACGAACGCGAGCCGCTCGGCCGGGCCGAGCGTGGCCAGCACGACCTGCAGCGCGATCCCGACCGAGTCCGCCAGCAACGCCTCGTGCTCGGGATCGGTCCCGACCGCCGGGTCGTCGATGATCGGCTCCGGCCGCCATCTCTCGAGCGGCTGCTCGCGGCGGAGCCGGCGGGACCGGAGCATGTTCAGGCAGATCCTGGCGACGACCGTTGTCAGCCACCGGTCGAGGGTGTCGATCTGCTCAGCGTCGCTCCGCGCCAGCCGCAGCCACGCCTCCTGCACAGCGTCCTCGGCGTCGCTGACCGAGCCGAGGATGCGGTAGGCGACCGCCCGCAGCTGGGGCCGCTGGCGGTCAAAGCTGTCTGCGAGCTCGACTTCGTTCATCGCTGTCACATCGTCCGAGTCTCGAGGGTCATAGTGGGTAGACCCGCGAACCGCAACCAATGTGACAGGAGGTGCCGCGATGGCACGCGTCCAGGGAGTATCAAAGCGCACCGCCGGGCCCATGGTCAGGCTCGTCTACAGGCTCGGACCGAGGATGATGAAGAAGCTGACAGGCCGCGCACCGCAGACCGGCAGTGGGATGGAGCCGATGGAGATCTGGGCCTATCAGCCGAAGATGATGATCGGGATGGGCAAGTTCAACCAGGCGGTGCGCAAGGGGAAGTCCGTCGATGAGCGGCTCAAGAACCTGGTCGAGCTGAAGGGCGCACAGATGATCGGATGCGAGTTCTGCGTCGACCTCGGCTCGCAGATCTGCCGCAACTCCGGGCTCTCCGACGAGGAGCTGCTGGCCCTGCCGCGCTACCGCCAGAGCGACCTGTTCACCGACAGCGAGAAGCTGGCGCTCGACTACACGGTCGCGGTGATGCGCACGCCGGTCGAGGTCACCGACGAGCTGTTCGCACGCATGAAGGAGCACTTCAGCGACAAGCAACTCGTCGAGATCACCGCGCACCTGACGGTCGTCAACCTCGATAGGTTCAACGCCGCGTTCGCGATCGGCTCCGCCGGGTTCAGCGAGGGAATGGTCTGCGTGCCACCGGACCGCCCCACCGCCAACCCCGCGCTCGCAATGATCGCCTAGAGATCTGGACGAGTAGCCGCGCGCGGGGTCCGAAGTCCGCCGACGAGCTCCGGGCTCACCTACGCACCGCCTAACAGACCCGCTTCGTTCTCACACCGCGCCTCGCCACGGTCCGGTACCGGACCTCCGTTGCGCGGAGAGTAGGCGCCTCCCGCGCAGCCAGCAAGACTCCTGAGTTGGACGAACAGCAAGAGCGCGAAGCCATGAGCGTGCGCGACTGCTTTCGCGTGATGGCGGTCCTAGGATGACCGAGCCTGCATCGGATGAGGAGCTATGTCACTCCGTCCGAGGGCGACATTGCCGCTGTTGCCGGCTGCGCGGAGTGGGAGTCAACAGGCCCAGCTGGCGTGCGCGCTCGACGGCTCGCGCCCACGTGTGGACATTGAGCGTGTTGTACCGATGCCGCGTGCGGGCCGCTCGCCGCGATGCGCAGCGAAGCTGCCAGCTACTCGATCGCGTCGAACGGCTGCTTCGAGTAGGGCGGCCGATTCGGCGCCCACGTGTAGATCAGAGGGCGGGGCCCGTGTCGGGGAGCGCTCACGGCTGCGCGGCGCGTGCGACGGTCCCTTCCTGCCAGACGAGCTGGCCACCGGTGAAGGCCACGCCAGTGATCGCCGATGCGCTCGTCACGCGCCGGGTGCCACTGCTGTCACGCACGTAAAGCACCATCTGCGCTGGCGGGCCGCCCTTCCGTTCTCGTGATTCACCGACCCACGCCACGTCGCCTTGCTCGTCGAGCGCGAGCGATTGGGCGCCCACGCCCACAGGGCCTCCAAGCGGTACGAGATCCCCGGGACCTTCCGACAGTTCCCCTTCGCCGGCTTCGGCGACGGTCACATTTGCTGCACGGGCATTGCGAACATCGAGACGTGTACGGTCGTACTACTGCCGTATTGGCATCCACTCGATTCCACGAGTGCCGCGAAGTCGCCGACGAACCGCAGTTGGTATACGGAGCCACCGCAGGTCAACGCGCTGAAGCCGCTCCCGAGGACGAGCTTGCGTCCGTCCGGGGGCGTGCACGCATAGTACGTTTCCGTGAATTCTTCGCCATGCTCGCCCGTGGCTCGCGTGACTTTCCACGCTATGAGCTGCCCGTTGTGGGCGATAAGGCTGTAGTACGGGGGCGGACGACAACCGCGCGGCAGGGGCGGAGCCGCCTCAAGCACGATGTGGATGTCGCGATAGCCGACGAACGACGTGCCCGGACGGGGCGTCTGTGAGACGACAATCATGCGGCCGTGGCGATGACCTGGTCGGATCCCGACGTGGGTGACCTCGAGCCGGTTGCACTCGGGGAGCTTGTAATTTTCGAGAGCACCTTCGGCAAACCCGCGTTCCAGGCCGATCAGGCGCGGCACATGACACCTCGCCGGCGGCGGATACTGGGCCACGGCGCCGTCGGGCTCGATCCGAGCGACACGCGCCGGCAGCTGACCTTCGTATACATCTAGGCCGAGTGTGAAGCCGGGACCCTCGCCAACCCAGGCCACACCGGCAGGGCCGAAGGCGATCCCGTAGGCGTTCACCAGCCGGTTTGTGACCGTGTGGGCGCGGCCTTTCGAGTCGATGCGGCCCACTTCGCCGCTTTCGCGCGTGAACCACACCTCGCCACTCGGTGCCGCAGCGAGGCCAACAAGTTCGCCCGACTGCGGCCTGGCTTCGGCGCCGCCGTAGGAGGAGCGCGGATGGAAGAAGCGCACATGGCCACCCCGGCTCATCCGGGCGATCGTGTTCGCGCCGGCGATGAACCAGATCCCACCGCGCGCGATGAGGATCGGGCGCGAGGGTTCGAAGATCGGCCGTCCGCTTGTGATTGCGTGACCAAGCGGGAACTCGTGGATCACGCCCGCGGCGCTGACGCGCCCGATGCGGCCCGCCGCGTCGGTGAACCACAGCTCACCGTGCGGCCCCGACACGATGTTCGCCGGGCGTGCACCCGCCAGCAGCCCTCGCGTGTAGCGAGTGACCGCGCCCTTTGGCGTGATCCGCAGAATCGCCCCGTTCCACGTGCGACCGTGTCTGTGGGTGGCGGTGCTCCACAAATCCCCGTCGGCGCCGGGCGCCAGGCCACGCACGAGCGTGCCCGGCCTGACCTCGAGATGGCTCACCGCGAACTCACCCAGGGAGGTGACCTCGCCGAGCATGGGCGTGGGCTGGGCACTGCTGTAAGCGAGGAACCACTCGACGCCACCGTAACCCGCAGCGAAATAGCCCGGAAAGCGTCCCGCGAGGGCCGCGGGGAATTCGAAGTCCGAGATCCCCCCCGCCGGGCCGATCTCGTCAATGCGTTCTACGAAATCCGAGGGACACATGAGTGTCCCGCTGCAGCCCGCCGCGTTCGTGGCGCCGCCGTACCAGACCTCGCCGTGCGAGCCCCGCGCGAGCACGAGCGGGTAGCCGTGCACGATCGGCGGCGTCGTGGCCGGGGTCGCGACGGCGCCCGTCGCGAGGGCCGGCGCCGCTGGCAGAGCCATCGCGAGGATCGGCACGAGAGCCATGAGGGTGGCGCAGCGCAAAGTCCGAGCATGGCGGCGCGGTCCCGAGCCGGGCGGGCCAGAAAGGCGACATCCGTGGCTGGGCGCAGACCGCATCTTCCTCTCAAACACATCGGCCTCCGCGGTGCCGCTCGTGAGGCGCGCCGACGCCCGCCGGACGCAGGGGCGTAGGTCACAACCGCAGACCGAGCGCGCTGGTGCCACGGGATACACACCCGCCGGACCTTCATCCTGCCGCCAACGACTCTCTGATTAGCCACGCGCAAGACATTGCAGGTCTCACGGCCAAGGACCGCATTCCCCGCGAGTCGCCAAGCAGGGATCCGCGCTTGCTCTCCCTCGGCGAGCGGTAGCCAGTATGGGCGCTGATGCGTCGCAGCTTAGGACGAACAGCAAGAGCGCGAAAGCCGTAATCGTGCGCGACTGCTTTCGCGTGATGGCGGTCGTAGGATCATTGAGCCCGCGAGATCATTGCTTCGCTGGGTCCGGGCGACGTCTTCGGAGAGATGGCGATTCTGTCCGGCCGCGAGCGCACGGCCGACGTGGTCGCCACTTCCTCTACGCGCCTGATCACGGTTAGGAAATCGCACCTAAAGCCCATCTCCAACGAGGTCAGCGAGCAGCTGCAGGCGCTGGTCGATGAACGCCGGGGGCTACAGGACTAGCAAGCTCACCCTTCGCAGTGAGATCGCTACCTCTCGGGTTGTCGCTGAGGGGGCAATCGTTCGAACCCCGCTCTTGGCGGATCTGAGGTGCATCCGGGAGGTAAGTAAGTCCTCTCCTCGGCAACCCGGGTTGCACTGCTGTCGAGATCATGACCGTTTTGCGGTACGGCGGCTACTCGGGTTCTCGACTGCCATCGCCCGTGAGATCACCGCGAAGTCTTCTTGTGGGATCTTGAATAGGCCGACACGGAACGTGTATCCCCAGTGGCGCTTGTCCTTGATGAAGCTGAGCTGATCGATCAGCGGTCTAATCGGCGCCTCAATGACCCTGGCGAACTCGATGTTGCGCCGCCACGGTGTGAATCCCGGCGCCTGTTCCACCTGGTAGAGCTCTTCGTCGAGGACCCGTCCTATTGCCGTGAAGGCCTGCAGTGGCTCGCCGTCTCGCAGGCTCGTCTTCGGCGAATAGTAGACCAGCCAATCATCAACCTTCAGCCGCTTCAGGCCGGAAGGCTTGCCATGGCCTGCCTGGGTGAATCCGCCCTCTACGCTCAGCCGCACGTGATCACGGCTGATCGTGTTCACCCAGTACGTTGGTTGGTTGGGCGGGCCGAGCGCGGTCGCGCAGGTGCTCAGTTGGCGGTGCAGCTGCTCGCGCTCGGCGCGACTGAGCGTCGCGAGCATGCGCTGCTCGATTGCAGCGACCCTCGAGGAAGCCGTGCGCAGGCGGGTGCGTCCCTCGGCCGTGAGGGCGTAGCGTTGGCCGCGGCCTTGGCCGACGGCGGTCACGAGCCCGGTCGCTTGTAGGCCGGTGAGGAGCTGGTGCATCGCTTGTCGGCTGACGAACGCGTCCCGAGCCAGGTCTGCGTTTGAGATGCGCGGGCGCGAGGCGAGGATCTCAAGGCAGGCGTACTGCGACACGCTGAGTCCGTAGTCGCGCAGCTCCCCGTCCATCGCTGAGTGCAGCGCGTGTTGGGCGCGCTTGAGGGCGTAGCCCACGGATTGGTCGACATCGACTTGGCGCATGTCAAGATCTTGACATAGTGTGGTAACGTCAAGACCTTGACAATGCTCAAAGGAAGGGATCTCCCTATGTCTACCGTTGCAGGCCCCGATTTCATTGCCCTCCAGGTCCGCGACATCGAGCGTGCCGCCGAGTTCTACGAACGTGAGCTGGGGCTCACGCGCGCACCCGGACCCCCGCACGCCGTCGTGTTCGCCACCCAGCCAATCGCGTTTGCGCTCAGAGACCCGCTGCCCGGAACCGATCTCGACAGTGGACCGCCCGGCCTCGGCGTGGCGCTGTGGCTGCGGGCCGACGACGCCCAAGCCCTTCATGACCGACTCGCCCAGCACGGCGTGACGATCCTGACCGAGCCGGTCGATGGTCCCTTCGGCCGGACGTTCACGCTCCAAGACCTGGACGGCTACGCCATCACGATCCACGATGCAGGCTGACGAGACCGGGAGCGTCGCCGTCCCTGGTCGAAACTTCATCCGTGCCCTTGACTTCAAGCGCTTGAGGTGTGTTTTGATGCTCGTATGCCAACTCTCACTATCCAAGATGTTTCCCGGCGCAGCGGGCTGAGCGGGCCGACGCTGCGCTATTACGAGGAGGTCGGGTTGATCGGCCCGATCGGCCGCGACCCGAGCAGCAGGCACCGCCGCTATCGCGAGGAGGATCTCGACACGTTGCAGGTTCTGGCGTGTCTGCGTGCGATGGGCGTAGGGATCGAGGAGATGCGTACCTACCAGGCCAACCGGGAGCTTGGGCACGCCAAGGCGGGTGAGCAGCGCGATCTGCTGCTGCGGCACGCCAAGCGGGTCGAGGCCGAGATCGAGACGCTGCGCATGCACCTCGACTACCTACGGGCGAAGGCGGCGCTCTGGGACGCCCGCAGCCGTGAGGATGCGGGCGCGGAAGCCGAGGCGAACTCGCAGGTGCAGAAAGTGCTCCCACGACTGGAGGAGGTGGTGCTCGGATGAGCTCCAAGGTGTTGGTGACAGGCGGGTCCGGATATCTGGGCACGCAGTTGATCGCGGCGTTGCTGCGTGATGGGCGCGAGGTGCGCGCGACGGTGCGTTCCCTGGATGGTGAGGCAGGTGTGCGTGCGGCCGTGCGGCGCGGTGGTGTGGACGACACCGGCCTTGAGCTGGTGGCAGCAGATCTGAGCTCCGACGACGGCTGGCCGGCCGCGCTTGAGGGTGTGGAGGAAGTCCACCACGTCGCGTCGCCGATCCCGTCCGCCCAGCCCAAGGACCCGGATGAGCTGATCGTCCCCGCCCGCGAGGGCACAGTGCGTGTGCTGAAGGCAGCCCGGGACGCCGGTGCGCGCAGGGTGGTGCTGACCTCCTCGTTCGCGGCGGTGGGCTACTCGCCCAAGGCAGTCCGCGACTACACCGAGGAGGACTGGACCGACCCCGACACGCCAGGGCTGCGCGCCCTACCCGCGCTCCAAGGCGATCGCCGAGCGTGCCGCCTGGGACTTCATCGAGACCGAAGCGGGCGACACCCAGCTGGTGGTGGTGAACCCGACATTCATCGCCGGCCCGTCGCTGGTGTTGGCACTGCGCTCGACGCTGACCTACTTCAAGGCGATCATCGAGGGCACGATGCCGGCGCTGCCACGCCAGCGCTTCGGCGTCGTCGACGTGCGCGACGTCGCCGACGCGCACATCACGGCGATGGCCACTCCTGCCGCCGCCGGGAAGCGCTACCTGCTGTTGGCGGACGGCCCGACGATCACCTGGCTGGGGCTGGCACAGATCCTCCGCGACCACCTCGGGCCTGCAGGCGAGCACGTCACAACCGACGAGGCGCCCGGCGAAGACCCGTCGCCGCTGACGATCCACAACGACCGCGCCAAGCAGGAGCTCGGCTGGCGCCCACGCCCGGCCGAGACCACGATCGTCGAGACCGCCGAGAGCCTGCGCGACCTCGGCCTGCTGGAGAAACGATGAGTCTTTGCGTCGTCCCTGCAGCTCGCCAAAAGCGGGCACGGTCGCCTCGCATAAACGGCGCTCTTTGCGACAAGTTCTGCGCCGGCGGCGCTTGCCGACCTCGGAACTTGGGGGTAATTTCTGCGCGGAACGATTATCGGCCCTTGTGCTTGGGTCTCGCGTGCAGGCTGCTTGGGGGCGCCACTTCCCGCCGACCAGCCGCTGCGGAGCGCCGTTGTCCGGTCCGGAAGGGGTGGTCCTCGAGTGGCGGTTCACGGTGGTGCGCGACCAATGAAAGGGGCAAACTCATGGCACAACCAACTACCGAGCCGCCGATCACGTCGTTCGGTCCCGTCAAGCAGGCCGAGGCCGGGGTCCTGGACGTGGGCTACGTCGAGGCAGGCCCGGCAGACGGCCCCGCGGTGCTTCTCCTACATGGCTGGCCCTACGACATTCACAGCTACCAGGAGGTGACTCCGCTCCTGGCCCGGTCGGGCCACCGGGTGATCGTGCCCTACCTGCGGGGTTTTGGCACGACGCGCTTTCTGTCTGAGGAGACAGTCCGCAACGGGGAGCAGGCGGCGCTCGCGCTCGACGCGGTCGCCTTGATCGATGCCCTCGGGATTGGGAGGACGGTCGTCGCTGGGTTCGACTGGGGAGCGCGAAGCGCCAACATCGTTGCCGCCATGTGGCCGGAGCGCGTCAGCGGCTTGGTTTCCGTCAGCGGCTACCTCATCGGCAGCCAAGCGGGCGCTAAGGTGCCGTTGCCCCCGGAGGCCGAGCTTCAGTGGTGGTACCAGTATTACTTCGCCACCGAGAAAGGGCGTGCCGGATACGCCATGTACCGCCGCGAGTTCGCAAAGCTCATCTGGCGGCTGGCGTCTCCACGGTGGGATTTCGATGACGCGACCTTCGATCGCAGCGCAGCGTCGTTCGAGAATCCCGATCACGTCGCGATCGTGATCGACAACTACCGTTGGCGGCTGGGGCTCTCCACAGGTGAGCCGGGGTGCGGCGAAATAGAGGCGCGACTCGCTGAAGGGCCGGCGATCGCCGTGCCCTCGATCACACTCGAGGGCGATGCCAACGGTGCGCCCCACCCCGAGCCGAGCGCTTACGCGACGAAGTTCACGGGGGCGTATGAGCACCGGACCGCAGCTGGTGGGATCGGGCACAACCTCCCCCAGGAGGCGCCGAGCGTGTTCGTCGAGGCCGTCGAAGAGGTCGCCGCTCTGTGACGATGAGCATTGTCATCACCGCGTTTGAGCGCTCGCCCGACGGCGGCAAGGGCTTGGCGCGCGATACGCGCGTTCGCTGGGCGCTCGAGGAGGTGGGCCAGCCCTACGAGGTTCGCCTTGTCTCATTCCGCGCGAAGAAGGAGCCGGCGCATCTGCGCCTTCATCCGTTTGGCCTGATTCCGACCTACGAGGAGGGCGATCTTGTCCTCTTCGAGACAGGCGCGATCGTCCTGCACATCGCCGAGCAGCGTGCGGGACTGTTCCCGGACGATGCCGATGCGCGGGCGCGGGCAATCACCTGGATGTTTGCCGCGCTCAACACGGTGGAGCCGCCGATCCTCGAACTCGTGACCGCGAGGTTCGCGGAGGGTGAGGAGCCATGGGCCAAAGAGCGCCTGCCGCTGGTCAAAGACCGCATTCGCGATCGACTGGTCCAGCTTGCTGCCCGCCTGGGCGATGCCGACTGGCTCGATGGGGACTTCAGCGCGGGCGACCTCATGATGGTGTCGGTGCTGCTCAGGCTGAGAGCTTCGGGCCTTCTGGACGAGTTTCCGACACTGGCTGCCTATGTTGCCCGCGGCGAGGCGCGGCCCGCATACGAACGGGCTTTCGCCGCCCAATGGGCGATCAACGCCGCTCATTCGCAAGCTGGGTGACGAAGTGCTGCATTGTGGCGATGCCTACGCCGGCTAGGTATTGGGACGTCTTGTGATCGTGGGCATGCCAGGCATCAAGGCCCGGTCTGCATAGGTCCAGATCGTGGTTGCGCGACCGGACGAACAGCAGGTCTCGTCGGCTGGGCCGTAAAAGAATTCGCTGGCTGTGATCCGTGCGGGCCTGATCGCGATCTCGATCTGCGTCGGTAGCTGTCCTGAAGGCTGCACCTGGGGTGTCACGGTGCCGAGCACCGACAGCCTTCCCCCACGCCCGCTGAAGATGACCCATGCGTAGAGGAGCACGCCGTCGGCGGTGCCGCCGCCGTTGTTGCAGTTGACCGGGAGGCCCGCGTAATCGCGCCCGCTGCCTTCGAGATCCCCGAAGACGACGCCATCGGGAGGGCTGTCCACCGTCACGCCTCGCCTGCCAGGGAAGGAATCCCCCGAGAACCGGGCCGGGACCGGGGTGATGAAAGCGCTGCCATGGTGAAGGCGAATGGGCTCTGAGGCGCCACACACCGAGCCGGGCAGCGTGACGCTGCCCCAGCCGACCTTGTGTAGGTCGATCGCCGACGCCGCCAGCGCCCGACTGTCGGGCTCGACAAGTCCAGCTGCGGCACTGCTCAACAGAGCCGCTCCGACCACCAAGGAAACCCACACAGGTCTGCGCACCCACGGATGCTGACAGACCGGCTCCTAATAGCGCCCTGCGGTCACGAGGTCGGCTAGGCCGGCGTGAGGCCGTGGCGCCGCATCACCTCGCCGATCGCGGCCATATCCGGCGGGCCGCCGGACGAAGCGGCAAGGACCTCGCCGATCTCGCGAAAGTATGCGGATCCGAAGACCGTCTTTCCGTCGATCGTCCAGGTCGAGACACCCTCGAGGCCGTAGATCGTCTCCTCGAAGGCGTCGTGGCTGTGGGGCGCCGGCATCCTCGAGTTAGCCGGGACATAGCACTCGAAGACGGCTGCGCTCCCGTTCGAGTCGTCGGCCTCGACCAGGAAACGGACCCCCAGCGCGCCCACGGCGATGGTCTCGTTGGCCATCGCTGGACCTTAGCGCGGGATCCGCCGCTCAGGAAAGTTGACCAAAATCGGTCCGGTGCCAGCCGGCGACCGCGAGCCATAAAAGTCGAACCCAGATGGGATGATCCGTGCCTAAGGTAGTCTCGAGAAGTGAGCGTTCCCTCGTTTTCAGCGGTGCCGGATAGTGAGCAGGCGAAGGCGATCGCCACCATCGTCTCGGCCTTTACCGACGATCCGGTCGAGCGTTGGCTCTTCCCTGAGACCGAGCAATATCTGACGTATTTCCCGCGGTTCGTCTCGGCGTTTGGCGGCGAGGCGTTCCAAGGGCAGACCGTGTGGATGCTGGGGGAGTTCTCCGCGGTCGCTTTCTGGCTGGCGCCGGGGTCCGAACCGAACGGAGAGGCGATCGTCGAAGTTCTGAGCGAGAGCGTGTCCCCGGAAAAGCATCACGACACATTCGCGGTCCTAGAGCAGATGGACCAATGTCATCCTAAGTATCCGCACTGGTATCTGCCTTGGCTTGGCGTCAACCGCACCATGCAAGGATGGGGCCTCGGGTGCGATTTGCTCGAGCATTGTTTGGCGATCGTCGACGACAGCCATCTGCCCGCATTCCTCGAGACCCCCAACCCACGCACGGTCTCGTTCTACGAGCGTCAGGGATTCCAGATCATCGCCGTCGCGCAAGCAGGTGCCTGTCCGCCCATCACCCTCATGCTCAGGGACGCGCGTTAGTCCTCGAAGTGGCGGTCGTCTGGGCGACGGGGAGACGCCGCGGGCAGCGACACGATCAAACGCTCGCCGCGGATATTGCCGCTGGTTGTTCGCGGCGAGGCCCTTTCGGACGCAGCCGCAACGCGCTACCGACCGGAAGCGCCAGCTGGGGCGCTCAGACGGCGAGAAGGGTTCATGTTGGCTTTGCAATGCAGTTTAGGCTTGCTGCAAAGGTCCTGCAAACGTCGTACCACCGCCAGACCAGCTCTGCGCCCGCTCCCGACCTAGCGTATGCCATCGCTCACGTCCGTATATCAGGGCACATTGATTTTCCATCGGATTCGCCCGCCGTACCACAGGCAGGAGAACCGACTCAGAAGACCCCGTATTCACGCACCAGCTTGGGGAGGTCGTCCGTTTCAAACAGCAGGGCCAACAGACCGATCTCCAGTTCCTTGCCGAGGCGTGCAGCTTCGCCGAACACGGCTGATTGTTTCGCCGTCTCGCGCGTTAGCGTGTTGAGGTGGTCGCGCTTGTTCTCGTCGTCGAGGATCGCGAGGAACTCGTCGTACGCCGTCAGCGCCCTTGCGCCTTGATCTATTGCTCCATGTTTGATGAACGACATCGCGATCCGGTCGACGGGTGGCATCCGAAACTGGGCTGCCAAGAACTCGGCCATCTCGTCCTTGGTACGCGACTCGCATTCCAACACTGGCAGCAGGCCGCCTGCGAACAGGATCTTTCGCGCTGTGCGGAGCTTGGCATTGCGCAGACCCCACTTTTCAGGCCCTTCACGCTCCTTACCGGCGAAGTCGACGCACATCGTTCGCCAGTAGCGGATGACATCGTTGAGCAGGAATCGCGGCGGGCGCTGAGGCTTTACCGACTGATCCAGATAGCGGTCGAGTAGCTGCGCGTAAACGTCGTCGTGGATGTCCTGTCGGGTCGCATGGACCGACTCGAGCAGGAGCAACATGCGCCTGCTCAGGTTCTTGTTGGAGTCTGCCTCCAGACCGATGTGCTCGATGATCGTGGTGCTCGAGACTGGCTCGCCGAAGATGCCTTGCGAACCCGGCGAGCGATCGAGGATCGCTTCGATATCTGATCTTGCCGGACGTACCTCCGCGCGCTCGTTGCCTCGGATCAGCAGCATGAAGTCGTCGTCGCTGCCGCTCGTGACCTCGGCGCGACCCCACGAGCCCATCAACACGATGGCTACGTCGTCGTCGCTTTCCAGGCTGCCGAGAGTCCCCCGACGGCTGGCGAGTCCCTCCTTCGTCAGCTCGCGAGCTTTGCGAAGGTTCGGGAAGTCGACTCCGCTTCCGTCTGCCAGCTGTTCAAGCGGCGTGGTCATTCCGTGACCGCGCGCCTATCGCTGACGCGGCGGCGCCTCGAAGATCCACGGAACGTCCGTGCAACGTCCGAGCAGAGGCGCAAACGTAGTCTCGTCTTCCTCGGTGAGGGACACGTGGTGGAGGTCAGCATCCATCGAACTCACGTGAAGATGGCGCAGGCGGCTGCGAAATGCGTCGAGGAGTTCGCCTCCTACGGTCATCGAGTCGTCGATCGACCATGCGTGTGCGATGTCAAAACAAAAGCCGGCTTCCGGCAGTGCGGTGAACCAGGCGGACAGCTCGGCGACTGTTCGCCCGTCGGGCTTGCGGGCGTCCATGTTCTCGATGAGGAGCTTCCGTCCTAGAGCACGAAAGTGGCTGGGGTCTTCGATCGTGTCCGGGTGCATGACGACGCCCTGCACGTTGGTCGAAAGGGTGGCCAAGACTTTGGCGAGCGCGGGCTCGGACATCACGCGACCTTTCGAGGGTCCGTGGATGCTTATGTAGCGAAACGGCAGCGAAGGATCGCTTGCTAGATAGCGCTCCAGGCCCTCAATCTCATCCTCGGAGAGCACTGACAGCTCGACCGCGAACGGCGAGAAGGCAGACGCCTGCCGCACAAGCGTGGGCCAATCTCCGCGCAGAGCGCTCATATAGCCCGTCGAGGCCCCCAGCGGATGGTGCGCGAGAAGGGGTCGTGGCTCGGCCAGGGCAAGCGAAGTCATGCAAGCAAGCTAGCGCCAACACCTGACAGACGGTTCTGCTTACCGTCCGTCCAGCCCGGCGCGACGGAAGCTCGGCGCGATAGACACACAGTCGTCCGGATGGGCAACTAAGTTGCCGCGCCTGCCCAGGACAGGAGGCGACCGGGACAAGGCGGCGGTTGCGGTGCTGTCCGCGACACCTGCAATAGTCAGCTGCCGGCAGCTCACGAACAAGCGGGCACGATGAAACAAATTCAGCGCACACCGAGCCAGCTGAGAAGCGTGCCCGCACAGCACGTCCGTTTCCGGCATCCTCATTCGAGGATGCCGCCGTCTTGGCTCACGAGATTCAACGCCTAGTGGAGGGGACCGACAGCCATGTACCCGGCGCGACGCAGCTCTTCTGTCACCTGTTGCCCATAACAGACTTCTACCTGGCGCGCCGCGGGCGCCGAAGACACCCGCTGCGCGGCAGCCGCGTCGCTGTATACGTAATCCGCCAGCCGCACCTCAAGCCAGCCCGCGAACAGATAGGTGGCCGTCACGGCTCGGCCAGTCGACCTTGTGTATCTCGCGTGATGCGCGATGCAGCCGGAACCCGTGGCGCTATCAGCTGGATAGATTGCCCGCCAGTGGCCGTTCAACGGTGCGACGGCTCGTCGGCGCTTCGTGGGAGACTGACTCAGTTCCTCTGGGATGTTCAACATCGAGCCGGACGAGGTCCTCGACATGGGCGGCGGGATTCCGTTCGTCGTGGGTCCGAGGGCGGCCGTCTGCTCGTAGCAGCCGGCCGCGTGGGGCACCGTGCTGAGTGGGCCATGGCGTGCAAGGATGGCCTTGCCATGCACGTCATCGCGGGCATGGACATCGACGAAGCCCGCGCTGTCGCGAACGCCTCGTCGAGGAACGGGCTAGGCGATGTCGGAGAACGTAGAGATCGTGCGCTCGATCTACGCCAACTGGGAACGTGGCGACTTCAGATCGATTGAGTGGGCGGGCCCCGAGTTCGAGATCGTGGCCGCTGATGGCGCCGAAACCGGCAGCGCGGGATTGGCGGGAACTGTGGAGGGAATCCGCGAGTTCCTCAGTGCCTGGGAGGACTTCCGCATCACGGCCGAGGCTTACAGGGAACTGGACGACGGGCGCATCCTCGTGCTCGACCGCCGCAGCGGCCGCAGCAAGACGACCGGGCTGGACCTCGCGACGATGCGCACGCAGGGAGCGCGCGTATTCCAGATCCGAGCGGGCAAAGTGACGAGGCTCGTTCTCTACCTGGACCGCGAGCGGGCGCTCGCCGACCTCGGCCTGGAGAAGTAGCGATGTCGCGGGAGTCCCTCGAACCGGCCGAACGTCTGATCGCGGCCATAAAGCCCGCGAGGTATTTGACGAGTAGGCTCCGGGCGTAACGGAACGGCTTACCGCAACAGTGAACGGGGAGATCCACGATGGCGATCGTGCAACGCAATGTCCAGATCAAGGCCTCGCCGGAGGAGACTATGGCGCTCTTGAGCGATGCCAGTCGCTGGCCAGAGTGGTATCCGGGGATGACAGAGATCGACATCGGCGCTCCGTTCCCCGAAGAAGGGGGCAAGGTCAGCTTCAAGGTGAAGTCGGCGGGCGTGTCGATGCCGATCAGCGAGACGGTTCTCGACTACCAGCCAGACAAGCTGCAGCTTCTCCAAATGGACGGCATGTTGTCGGGGCGCGCTCGCTGGGAGCTCACCGCGGAAGGCGACGGAACGCGCCTGACCACGACGTTCGACTACGCGCTGCCGGGCGGCGTGTTCGGCAAGATCGCTGATGAGCTCATCGTTAAGCGCATGAATGCCAAGAGTCTCGAGGAGGCTCTCCACAACTTCAAAGCGCTCGTCGAACGGCAATAGGTAGCGCTGCCAGGCCGGCAATCTTCGACGAGCGCTGCTCGTCGTCCCGGGCAGGCGTCCGGGTTGTCTCCCGGAATCCGCCCGAGTGCCCGGCAGGGCTACCCGGCCTGCATGGCCTTGCCGACTCCCGCGCCCATCTCGTCGGCATTCATGACCGGCGACAACGTGATCTTGGCGTTGAGCCCCTGGAAGAACGGCTGAGCCGCCGACGGGATCTCAGTGGAGTCCGCCATCTCGAAAAAGATCAGGGCGGTGCGCACCCATCGGTGTCCGTGAAGTACGCGGCCTCCGCCTTCTATGCCTCGAGCGCGCTTCCGACGATCCGCGGCAGGCTACCGTCCTTGATCGCGGCGTTCCCAGACTCGGTCGGAATCTGGACCGTCATCATCAAGCGCATCAGCCGCACGCGCAGTCGTCAGCGGGCGCCGATACCTCCCGTCACTTCCTCGGACATCGCCTACCCCTCGAGGCCGACGGCTTCGAGGGCCTCCTGACGGTCGCGGAAGATGCGAATGTGGCTCATCTTGCCGTCGACCAGGTCGTACACGTTGGTGAGAGACGCTGCCAGGGGGATGCCGCTGGCTCGGCCCGTGGAGCTAAAGCGCAGGGACGCGACCACCCGCTTGCTATCGACCTCTTCCACGCCGTCAAGCTCGATCCGGAAATCGGGTGCGGCTTCCTCGATGTCCGTGAAGTAACGCCTGATGCCGTCGGTTCCTTCGTACACCCCTCCAACGGCGGCCATTGGCGTCTCCAACTTGATGGTCTCGGTGCAGCAGGCGAGATAGCCCTCGATGTCCCTCGCGTTGATCGATTCTGCGAGCCGGTCGGCCTCCGGGTGTGGCCTCCTGCTCGGCGGAGTATTTTGTTGTGTGGCTGGCCCCGGGACGAAAGGCGCATGGATGGGTGATGACGTATTGGGCATCAGCGTCCTCGGGGCTTTCTCGATCACTGTGGGCGGCTGTGTCCTCCCAGAGGATGCTTGGCGGTTGCGCAAGGCGAAGACCCTGATCAAGCTGCTCGCGCTTGCGCCCGAACATCGCTTGCACGCGGACCGGGTCACCGAGCTGCTTTGGGCGGGGCGCGACGATGCCTCGGGCCGGAACAATTTGCACCAGGCGATTTTTGCGGCGCGGCGGGCGTTCGACTCGGGCGGGCTCGACGGTCGTGAGTGTCTGGAGTTTCACGAGGACGTGATCGCCCTCTGCCCGGACGATCCCGTGCGGATCGACGTGCTCGCTTTCGAGGAGGCCGCGGCGATAGCGCGAGAGAGCCGCGATCCGGCTGCCTACCGGGATGTCCTCGATTCCTATGAGGGCGAGCTGCTGCCCGAGGATCGCTACGAGGAGTGGGCGGCATCGCGGCGCGACGCTGTCCACGACCTTCGCCTCGTTCTGGGGGTCGAGCTGGCGGAGCTCGAGGCGCCGGATGACCCCGCTGCGGCGATCGACTGTCTGCGATCGGTGTTGGTCGACGCGCCGCTACACGAGCCTGCCCATCGGGCGCTGATGCGCCTCTACGTGAAGGGCGGACGCCGACAGGAGGCGCTGGCCCAGTTCCAGGAGCTGAAGGTCGGCCTGCGACGCGAGTTCGAGGACGAGGCCGACGAGGAGACCCGCCGCCTCTACCGGGAGATACTCACTCGCGGTGGGGGGGAGAGGGAGCCGGCGCGCCCACCCACGGCGGGCGCGGAACGATGGCTGGCCGAGAGCCCGAACAACCTCCCGCGGCAGCTGACCAGCTTCATCGGCCGCGAGCGCGAGCTGGCCGAGGCCGCTGCGCTCCTGAGTAATGCGCGGCTGTTGACGCTGACGGGGACGGGTGGCTGCGGCAAGACGAGGCTCGCTCTGGAGCTGGCGGGGCAGCGCTTCGGCGATTTCTCGGACGGCGTCTGGCCGGTGGAGCTGGCCCCGCTCGGGGAGCCCGAGTTGATTGGCCCGGCGATCGCTCAGGCCCTGGATACGCGGCTTGCCTCTGATCGTGCCCCGGAGGTCGCGATCGCCGGGCACATCGGCGATCGCCAGCAGTTGCTTCTGCTCGACAACTGTGAGCACCTGGTGGGGCCGGTCGCGCAGCTCGTCGAGGCGCTGCTCCGGCGCTGCCCCCGTCTGACCGTGCTGGCGACCAGTCGCGAGCCGCTTCGCGTTCCTGGCGAGGTGACATGGCGGGTCCCGTCGCTCTCCCTCCCGGAGTTGGTCGATCACTCCCCCTCGGGCGGATCGCTGGAGGCGGAGTCGGTGCGGCTATTCATCGTTCGGGCGGGCCAGGGCGCCCCGGGCTTCGAGCTGGACGACGAGAACGCGGCCGCGATCTCGGCCCTCTGCCACCGGCTCGACGGGATGCCGCTGGCAATCGAGCTCGCCGCGGCCCGGGTCGGCGCCCTGACCCCCACACAGATCGTCGCGCGTCTCGACGACTCTCTCGACCTACTCTCGGGGGGGAGCCGCACGGCGATGACCCGGCAGCAGACGCTGCGGGCGACACTCGCCTGGAGCTTCGATCTGCTCGAGCCCGACGAGCAGATCCTGCTGCGGCGCCTCGCGGTGTTCGCCGGGAGTTTTGGCTTGGAGGCGGCCGAGGACATCTGCGCCCAGGATCCGCTGCAGCGCCAGGAGGCCGTCGCTCTCCTCGGCCGCTTGATCGACAAGTCGCTCGTCCACGTCGAGGAGGGCCCCGGCGATCGCCGCTACCGCTTGCTCGAGACCGTACGGCAGTACACAGCAGAGCGGCTCCAGGAGGCCGGCGAGCGAGAGGCCTTCGGGCGCCGCTATCGCGATTGGTATGTCGAGCTCGCCGAGAGCGACCCGACGCCGGCCGGAGACCTCCCGGCGAGGGACCGGCTCCAGCGGCTGGATCTGGAGCGAGACAATCTCCGCGCCGCTCTCGCCTCGGCCCTCGCGGACGATCCTCAGGTTGCCCTGCGCCTGACCGTCGCGCTCTGGCGTTTCTGGCTGATGCGCGGCTACCTCGCCGAGGGGTGTCGCTGGCTAGCCGCGTCCCTGGCGGCGGCGCCGGAGCACACCGCGGATCGCGCCCGCGCACTGCTCGCCTCCTGCCTCGTGGGCCTGCGGCGCGGCGTCCATGCGCGACTCCACGAGTTCGGCGCCGAAAGCGTCGCGATCTTCGCCGAGCTCGGCGACCACGTGGGGATGTTCGACGCGGTCGAGGTATCGACGGCCTGTCGCGCGATCGTCAGCGGTCCGGCGGACATCGAGGCGCTGCTCGGCAAGCACGAGACGCTGGTTGTGGACGGCCTGTCCGCGGCCCGGCCGCCGGCATGGGCGGCGCACACTCGCGGCATCGCGGCCTGGTTTCGGCGTGAATATCCACAGGCGCGCCAACAGTTCGAGCTCGCGCTGAAGCGGGCCGCGGGGCTGGTCGCCGAGGAGCGCCCGGCACTTTGGCCGCTGAGCTACGCGCTGATCACCGTCGCACCCGAGGTCGGCTACCCGTTGCTCCTGCAGGAGGACACGGCGATCGTCGGCCGCCGGGTCGGTGGAGAAGCCGCGGTTGCCTACATCCTGGGCAACCTCGCCGTTGTCGATCGGGTCGAGGGCAACTTCGACCGGGCGCGTCAATTGATCGAAGAGAGTCTCGCGCGCTTCCAGCGGCTCGCGGACGTGCAAGGGGAAGCCTTCGCGCTGGGCGCGCTCGGCAACCTCGCCCGCTCCAGCGGCGACTTCGAGCGCGGCCGGGAGCTGCTCGAGCGCAGCTTCGCCCTCCGGCAGGACGTCGGCGACCGACGCGGCACTGGGATCACGCTCGGGTGCCTGGCGGTGCTGCGCGCTCGCTCGGGCGACCCGGCAGGGGGCCGGGCCGCCGCCGGGCAGGGCCGCAGCTGGTTTGCCGAGAACGACGACATGATCGGCCTCAGTGCCGCCGAGCTCGCCCTGGCAAACGTGGCGCTGTCCGCCGGCGATCGAGTCTGCGCACGGGCGCATCTGGAGGCCGCGGCCTCGGTGTTCGGGGGTATCGAGTCGACCCCCAAGAGGGTTGGGTATTGGCTGTGCTGGCCGCGATGTCCGCCGAGGACGACGAACCGGCGACGGCGCGGCGCTGGCTCGACCGGGCGACCCGGCATTTCAAGTTGCTCGGCGGCGACGCCGGCATGGCCTACTGCCATGAGGTCGGGCGCGGGCCGGGAGTCGCCGCGGCGATCGCGATGGCCGAGTAACCCGACTTAGGGGAGCCCTAAGTCACTGCAAAGTGGTCGCTAAGAGGCGGACCGTAGCCTCGCTGAGCGTCGGCGAAACGCGACGTCAACCAACCGAACCGAGAAGGGGGCCGGCATGGCTACGCAAGGGGTGCTTGGAGCGGCAACGCTGAAGGAGTTCGAGGACGGTCTGCACGGAGAATTGATCCGGCCCGGCGACGGCGCCTACGACGAGGCTCGTACGATCTGGAACGGCGCCCATGACGCCCGGCCGGCGGTGATCGCCCGCTGCGCCGACTCCTCCGACGTGCGCCACGCAATCGGCTTCGCGCGCAGCGAGGGGCTCGACATCGCCGTGCGCGGCGGCAGCCACAGCATTCCCGGCTTCTCGACCTGCGACGACGGCATCGTCATCGACCTCTCGCCGATGAGGGGCATCACGGTGGATGTCAGCGGCCGCACCGCCACAGCCGAGGGCGGCCTCACCTGGGGGGAGTTCGACGCCGCCACCCAGGAGCACGGCCTCGCCACCACCGGGGGCCTGATCTCGACCACCGGCGTCGCCGGCTTCACGCTGGGCGGCGGGATCGGCTGGCTGATGCGCAAGTACGGCCTGGCCTGCGACAACCTGCGCTCGGCCGAGGTGGTCACCGCCGACGGCCAGATCCTCACCGCCAGCGCGACCGAGAATCCCGACCTCTTCTGGGGCCTGCGCGGGGGAGGCGGCAACTTCGGCATCGTCACCTCCTTCGAGTTCGACCTGCACCCGGTCGGCCCGACCGTCGCCGCCGGCCCGGTCTTCTATCCGGGCGAGCGCGCCGCGGAGATCATGCGCTTCTACCGCGATTTCGCGCGCGAGGTACCGGATGAGCTGAGCACCCTGGTCAATCTGATCACCGCGCCGCCCGCCCCGTTCCTGCCCGAGGATTGGCACGGCAAGAAGCTCATCGGCCTGGTCGGCTGCTACTCCGGCGACGCCGAGGAGGGGATGAAGGTGCTGCAGCCGATCCGCGACCTGGGCGATCCCGTCGCCGACCTGGTCGCCCCGATGCCCTACGTGCAGATGCAGAGCCTGCTCGACGCGCTCTGGCCGAAGGGCACTCAGGCCTACATGAAGGCGGGCTATTTCCGCGAGCTCGACGACCACGCGATCGAGACGATGGCCCGCTTCCATCAGAACGCGACCTCCCCCTCGTCGGAGATCCACATCCAGCAGTTCGGCGGTGCGATCGCCCGTGTCGGTGAGGATGAGACCGCCCAAGGTGAGCGCCAGGCGCCCTTCGTGCTCAACGCGATCGCCACCACGCACGAGCCGGGCGGTGGTCTGGAGACCCACATCGACTGGGCGCAACAGTTCTATGCCGAGATCGAGCCGTCGCTGACCGGCGGCGCCTACATCAACTTCCTCTCCTCCGAGGGCGAGGATCGCGTGCAGGCGGCCTACGGGACCAAGAAGTTCGCCCGGCTTCGCGCGCTCAAGGATCGCTACGACCCGACCAACCTGTTTCACCTGAACCAAAACATCCCACCATCATGAGAAACGAGGCATACCATGCGATCTATCCCACGTGAGGACGTCCCCGTCGTCATCGACGACAACGGTGTCGAGGTCCGTTTGCGCGACGAGGCCGGTCTCTCCATCGGGTTCGTGCGGCTGCCAGCCGGTGCCGACCTGCGTCCAGCCACCGCCGGTCTCCCCAGCGACCTCTGCCCGTGTCCGCACTGGGGGTACATGATCAAGGGCTGCGTACGCATGCACACACTGGCCGGGCATCACGACTTCGCCGCCGGCGAAGCGTTCTACTGGGCCCCCGGCCACGCTCCTGAGGCGCTCGAGGACTCTGAGTACGTCGACTTCTCACCGACAGAGCAGTTCCGTCCGGTGATCGAGCACATCACCTCCGGGGCCGGCGCATCCGCGTGATAGCACGCGAGCGGCGCCGCGGGCGTGTATGAGTCCACCTCTCCTGTCGGGTGATCACTCCGCTGGCTCATGCCGACTTCCCACCGCAGCGAACGGGATGACGCCTCCCGATGTACCTGTCTTCAGGATTGCGCCTGCAGCTCCTCGACCGATGGCACGACGATTGGTCCCTCCGGCGGTTGGGTAAAGCGGATCGGGTTCCCGGACGGATCTCGCAGCGCGCAGTCGGTCCCGTAGAAGCGCTCCGTCGGCTCCTGCGTGAACTCAACGCCCGCAGCCCGTAGGCTCTCATAGGTGCCGCGACAGTCGTCGGTCTCGAAGATTACGCCACCGCCTGCCGCCCCCTTCGCCACGAGCTCGCGGATTTCCGCAGCGGTGGCGTCGTCGTAGGCGGGCGGTCCCGGGAGCATCAGGACCAGCTCGACGTTGGGCTGGTCGGGGAGGCTCACCGTCAGAAAGCGCATGACGCCCAGGTCTGCGTCGGTCTGTACGACCATCCCGAGCTTGCCGACGTAGAAGTCGCGCGCCTCGTCCTGGTCGAGAACGTGGATGAAGGTGTGGCTGATTCGCTTGAGCATGGGCGTCACGTTAGACGGCGGCGTCGCGGCTCGCTACTCCGAATCTGCTCTGTTACCCGGCCGGGCGCAGCCACGCCATCGCCCAGCAGGCCGGCACGCGCAGCGCGGCGCCGTCGCCGTCGAAACGCGCGCGGTATGCCGAGGGCGGCTCACCGACGATCTCGCGGAAGGTGCGAGTGAATGTGCCGAGGCTGTTGAATCCGACGTCGAGGCAGATCTCGGTTACGGGGCGGTCGGTTTCGCGCAGCAGCTCCATCGCACGCTCCACCCGGCGGCGCTGCAGGTAGCGGTGCGGCGTCTCGCCAAACGTCGCCCGGAACTGGCGGCTGAAGTGCGCCGACGAGATGTGAGCGACACGTGCAAGCGCCGGCACGTCGAGCGGCTGCGCGAACGCACGGTCCATCATGTCGCGAGTCCGCAACATGCGGCGGTTGCGATCCTCGACAGCGTGCGACATCTCTCAAGCCTATGACTCCTCGGTCGCAAGGTCACGTTGGAAGGCAACGAAGGGCTGGGGCACCGGGCGCGAGCGGCGCGCGCTCGAAGGCCGAGTGATGAGCGGCACCCGCGCGCGCAATTCACGCCGTCGTCGTTCTTTACGCGCGGGAGCATCACCTGCGTCTGCGCATCCCCGTCCGAGCCGGAGTGCCGATGACTTGACTCGATACCCCCGAACTCGGCGAGCCCGAGGGCCTGCGCGCATCGGCCCGAATATTTCCACTTTGCAGACACTGTCATAGCGGGGGCGGGATTGATCGCTAAACCTGCGACCGTGTTTCGGGCTTGGGCGCTTTGGGATTTGGTGGCTGAGCAGTGGATATGCGAACGGATCTGGTGAAGCGAACGGGTCTTGTGACGGATAGATGGTCTTCTAGTTCAAGACCGTAGTAGCCCGGCAGCAGCCGCTCGAAGCACAACCTCGACCCCCGCGGCGCAGGCGGCGACGTAGCGCACGGATCCGGCTTCGATCCCATCGCCGAGCCCGGCGATGTCGAACGCGGAGGCGACTCGCTTCTGTCGATCGGGCTTGCCGCTTGCCAACGGAGGAGCCAACCAATGCCCTTCGTGCGCAACGGAGTTCCGTACATCGACCCAGACCCCCACCTCATCCCAGAGCGCCCTGGTGTCGTGCGCGAGCAAGAGATCATCCGAAATCGACAATGCCTCAAGGCAACGCCGGGACAACATGTAGATCGCGCCCCTTGCCTTTCGGGTGGTGGCCGGATGATGACCGTGGTCCAGCAGTTGCTCGCCGGTCGCGTTCGTCGCCTGCACGGGGCTCGGGAACACCTCATGGGCGACTGCCTCGAGCAAGGAGCAGGCGCGGAACATACGAACATCCCACGATGGCTCGGCGGCGATTCCTCGGTACAACGAGAGCCACAGCGGGACCCGAGGATCGTCGTCAATATGGGTCCATAGTGTCTCGGTATCGAGAGACTCGATCGGTTGGCTTTCGGTAGCCCGACTCTGCAGAATGCTGCCAGGGAATGGTCCGCTTCCGGCCATAATCGCGAGAGTCCGCCAGTTCGCTCCGTCATCGTCGCTGACCTCCGTCACGCCGGCAAGCAAGCGCGGGGCTCCGCCGTTTGTGAGCGCCAGAAGGTCACCGACCCTGCTCGCCAAGGCGTTGGGTATCTGCGTTCCAGCTACCCCCTCACCAATGTCTAGCGCGTCGGACTCAATCAGCGCGAGTCGATGACGGGGACCGAACTGCACGCCCCAGGCCGGCGCGTTGATGTTGGTCACGTACCCGATCTCGGCAAGCTCGCAGTTGAAGATCTCTCGACCGTCCCGACCTACAAAGCCTCGATCCAGCCCGATCGGCCGCACCGACAGAGGAGGAAGACGCAATTCGGCCTCCAATCGCACTCCGTCCATCAGGTATGCCGAACGACACCACATCAGGCGTTAGAGAGCCCGGGGGTAACTTCGCACTCGGCGGGCCAGGCCACCGCCGCTCGCAGCCGAAGCCAGGATGAAGACGACATGCGACATCGCGAACGCACCGCAACTGCGATGGGCGGCGACGCTACAGCTGCTTGAAACACACGGCAATTGTCCCGTCATGTCCGACAGACCCTCACGGGTGCCCAAACGGCGCGAAGCCTGAGCCAACCGCCAGAACGAAGCGCCCTCGGACGGCAAGTCAGGTATCCGCGCCGCTTTTGGGCTTAGGGGACGCTCACAGATCAAGGGTGTCAATGATCGCGGCACGCAATCGTGCCGCCGTGGGGTGTTCTGCGAACAGAAGCCAAGCACCAGCCGCAATGAGGAGCGCATACAGGAATGCAGCCTCGCGAAGGATTTCCATGTCTCACCCCCCTCCACCTTGTTGCGAGACGAATGCAACCGCCAGCAAGAGCCCGAGCGCACCGAGCAGGAGCTTGAAGTCGCCATCGTTAAGGCCGCCCTCGCTTGGTGCAGGGTCGCCCGTACCGAGGAGCGCCGAAAGACTGGAGCCGCACTCGCGGTTGGGGCAGTGACCAGCGACCAGAAGGTCGTGGCCCGTAACCGACCCGCCGCAGCTGGGGCAGGTCCCGATCGTTTGCGCCGTGCGCTGCGAAAGCGCTCGATAAACCGAGGCCAACGTCTCCTCTCGGTTCCGCTGCGCCTCGACTTCCATGCGCAGCGCAGTCACCTGCTGCTCCAACTCGCCAACCGAGCGCTCATTCGATGTCGCTTGCAATCCACGCTCAAGTAGCTCTGAGACGGCATTTGCGGAGGTTGTCCCGTAGCGCGTAGAAGTTTGTAGGTGGCGGTCCCTTTCGCCTCGTCCGGTCCCGTTGGGACCGTGGCGAGTGCAAACAAGTCCATCGAGACGAAGGGAACCGCCATGAAGACCGTAATGCAGGAGCAGGACAGCCGCGCGGAGGGTTTGCCGCTGCGGGTGCAGGAAGCGCTCGGGGAGCTCGCCGGGGCCGCGAAGGAGGGGTTGCTCGCGCTCAGCGTCGGTGTTGGGCTTGGCGTGCTGAGCGAGATGATGGAGGCCGAGCTCGATGAGGTCGTCGGCGAGAAGCACGCAACGGTCAAGGAGCGCACCGCTCATCGACACGGCCACGAAGACGGCGAGGTCACCCTGGGAGGCCGGCGGGTCGCCGTGAAGCGTCCGCGCGCCCGCACCGTCGACGGAGAGCACGAGGTGCCGCTTGCGACGTATGCGCATTTCGCCGACCGTGACCCGTTGACTCGGGTCGTGCTCGAGCAGATGCTCGCGGGCGTTTCCACCCGCCGGTTCGCAAGGACCCGCGAGCCCGTCGGCGATGCTCTCGCCGCGACTGAGCGTTCGACGTCGAAGTCGGCGGTCAGCCGCGAGTTCGTTGCCCGCACCGGTGAGCACCTCGCTGCGCTGATGGCCCGCTCGCTCTCTGATGTGCGGTTGGCGGCGTTGATGCTCGACGGGATCGAGATGAAGGGCCGCTGCTGTGTCGTCGCGCTCGGCATCAGCACCGAGGGCGTGAAGATCCCGCTCGGGCTCTGGGATGGCTCCACAGAGAACAAGACCGTCACCGTGCACCTCCTCGCCGATCTCGTCGAGCGGGGTCTTGACATCGAGCAGGGCGTCCTGGTCATCCTGGACGGAGGGAAGGCCCTCAGGGCAGCCGTCAACGAGGTGTTCGGCCCCGTCCCGGTGCAGAGGTGTGTTCGCCACAAGGAACGCAATGTGCTCGATCACCTCCCCGAACGCGATCGGCCGCTCGTGAAGGCACGACTCAGGAAGGCGTGGGCGTCAGAGAACCACCAGCAGGCACTCCATGCACTCGCTCTGCTCGCCGGCGAGCTGGAGCGCTCACACCCTGGCGCAGCTGCATCCCTGCGCGAGGGCATGGGCGAGACGCTGACGCTCACGCGTCTCGGGGTCCGCGGGAAACTCAAGAGCACGCTCCAGAGTACGAACCCGATCGAGTCGATGATCGGCACCGTGCGACACATCAGCCGCAACGTCAAGCACTGGCAGAACGGCGACATGTGCCTGCGCTGGACCGCCGCCGGGATGCTCGAGGCCGAGACCCAGTTCCGGAAGGTCGTCGGCTATAGCGATCTCGCCAAGCTCGCCGTCGCCGTCGAAGCAGACCTCGCCGCCCAGCGTGCGCCCCTTCACGCCACGAGCGAGGAGAACACCCGCATCCCCGTCACCGTGTAACCATCACACCCGATCGCCACCGAGAAACTTCCACGGCGAACGGGACAACCTCCATTTGCGAGTGTCATCCCGCCTGTCGCCGCATAGTCGTCAGCAGCCTCCTTGACATGAGGCTGGACTCGGGCGTAGATCGTCTGCGTCTCGGCCATACTGGCGACTCTATCAAATTTCTGCCTGCCCGCAAGCAATTCTGCCACAGGCAGCGGGCGCGGTAACGCCGAAGACCTCCCGACGGAGGTCTTGCGCCATAGGTCTTGCACCCACACTCCCGCGAAAAGGTCAGATGAGGGAATGATAGATTGAACCCATCATGACCGACCAAGTCTTCAAGACTCCTGAGTGCGGCCCAATTGAGCTACGTGTCCTTGCGCTCATCGACGAGGCTCGACAGCAACTTCGCTTTCGAGTGGCCGAGCCGAAGCGATTGTCGGGGAGCCTTCGGCGGATGGCATTCGCCCGCGCGGTACAGGGTTCAAACAGCATCGAGGGCTACAACGCGAGCCTCGACGACGTGCTCGCGGCCGTAGACGACGAGCCCACTATCAACGCCGACGAAGAGACTCGACTAGCGCTGGCCGGTTATCGCGATGCGATGACCTACGTGCTCCAAATCGCGCAAGACCAGAAGGCCCCTCAGGTTGACGAGGGCCTACTCAAGGCGCTCCATTTCATGATGATCAAGCATGATCTGAGCAAGAATCCAGGTCGCTGGCGACCCGGGGACATATACGTCCGCAACGACGAGACAGGTCAAATCGTCTACGAAGGTCCTGACGCCGACCGTATCCCGGCATTGATCGACGCCACGATCAACGAGCTTGAGCAGAGCCAAGCGCCCGTTCTCGTCAGAGCCGCCGTTGCTCACCTAAACCTAGTGATGGTCCATCCGTACAGCGACGGAAATGGGCGAATGGCAAGGGCATTGCAAACGCTCGTTCTCGCGCGGGAGCAGATCGTCGCGCCAGTGTTTTCAAGCATCGAGGAGTACCTCGGACGAAACACACAGGCTTATTACCACGTTCTCGCCGAGGTCGGTCGTGGCTCGTGGAGCCCCTCGAATAGCAGTCTCTCTTGGGTTCGCTTCTGCCTTACCGCGCATTACCACCAAGCGATGACCCACCTTAGGCGCATCGAGGAGGCGGAGGGCTTGTGGCGCGCCGCATCCGGCCTCGCCGCCGCCAACGGCCTGTCCGAGCGAGCGACAGCTGGCATATATGACGCTGCCTACGGCATTCGGCTACGCAACGCTATGTACAGGAAGCTAGTCGACGAAACCCTTGGCGAAGAGATCTCCGACCTCACGGCGAGTCGGGACCTGAAAGCAATGGTCGATGCCGAGCTACTCGACGCTGTCGGGCAAGGACGGGGTCGATACTACGTCCCCTCCTCGACCGTTGCGGATCTGCGAGCGAAAGTCCGCGAAACACGTCCGGCACGTTCGACGGTCGATCCGTTCGATGTCGCTCGGAACGAACTAGAACCGCAACTGCTCTAGCTCGTCCTTCCGACACCCCTGCCGCTATAAACAAAAAACCCAGCACTTGCAGGGCTTTTTGAGATAGCGGGGGCGGGATTCGAACCCGCGACCTTCGGGTTATGAGTTCGCCCAGAGGGGGTCAGGTGGGGTCAGATGGCCCATGTTTGCTGGGGTTAGGTCGGGTTCGGTGGGGTCGGCCTGGCTCAAAACGGAACCTTGAATGGAACCCTGGCACGCGTCATGTCGCGACGAGGAAGGCTCCGACAGTGATGTACGCGGGAGCCTGATTCAGGCCATACCTGTCAGAGAGTCGTTCCGTGGCAGCCCGATGTCTGATCCCGGCGAGCTTTCTGCGGCTGCTGCGTGGGAGACGGCATCCGAAACGGCGGCTACTGTACGGCAAGTGGACACGCTCATCACGATGAGAGACATGGCTCCCGAGGAGCTCGAAGCGCTCCGTGCCGCTGGCGCGTGGTACGCCAAGTACCACGCCGTGCGGATCGCCGAGCTCGCTGATGACCCTTCGGCATACGCCGAGGACAAGCGCGAGAAGTTCCTCACGCTCGTCACGGCGCTGCGGAAGCTCGGCTTCGAGATGGCGCTCCCCGACGCGCTGCGCGCCGACGAGCGCCAAGCGGCGTAGCCGACTCAGCCGCTGGAAGGCACGTGCGGATGCGCCTCAAACCTGGCCCGGGACGTCGATACTCTGCAGAGCGCGACGCAGCCGCTCCCCGGTATCGAAGAACCAGTCGATGAACTCGTCGTGTCGATCGGTCTCTGAGACGTCGGCACCGTCGAAGTAGTCCGCCACTCGACTCGCCCGCCGTTCGGGCAGTGGCTCGAACGTGAGCGAGCCCCCGTATGCCTCGTCTAGCGCGTGGCGCTGAGCTTCCAGCGCTCCAAAGAGCTCGAGGTTGCGCTCAGCCTCCCCGCCATCGATGTACAGCTCGTGCCGGAGCCGGTGTCCCTGGGCGAAGCTGGCAGCAATGTGGGTACCCGTGATCCCCGATGGGAAGTCGAGCCAGTTGCTGGACCGTGTGCCATCTCGCCGACGGGTCCAGCCAGGATGCTCGGTCTGGCAACGCTCGAGAAAGCGAGCCCAGAAGTCCACGTACAGTGGCGCCTTGCCGGACAGCGCACTCGCGTCGGCCCGCTCGCGAACTCGCCGTTGCCAATCACTCGGCTCGACAGCAAGGCTCAGAAGCGGCGCCGGAAGAGACTCGCCAATCCGCACCGCCGCGACCTCTACGCCGAAGAAGTGAAACTGCTCCCCCGTGCCCGCAGCGTAGAGAACCACCTGACCGAGATGAGTGTGGTCGGTCGCCTCGAGCTGATTCTCAACCATGAGGACAGCACCATGGGTCAGGTCCCGACCGATCAGATCGAGGGAGAAGTCGCCGACCGGCTCCTCTTGGTGGTCGAGCTCGAGTTCGATCCCGAGCACCTCGGCGAGATAGTCGCCGTTGTCGAGCAGCCATCTCGAAAAATCCTGGCGCTCGCGCGACCAGATCGTGCGAATGTCTTGAATTCGCGTCAGCCTTCCGAGCTCGACTTCGCTCACTGACGCCACACCTGCGGTCGCCGCGGATTACGCATCGGCCATCAGCCTTTGCGACCAGTCGCGCACATTCGAGAGCAGCTCCTGTACTGCGACGCGATCGAGCACCTCCTCGAAGCTGTCCTCATAGCGCGCCGCGACCGCCCAGGGCGTCAGCTCCTCTATCTGCGCACGGCAGTCTGGAGGATCGACCCCGTGATGCTCCAAAACCGACGTGAGATAGCCGATGCTGTGCGTCCGGTCGTACTCGATCCCTCGCAGAGCAAGCACCGCCTTCAGACGCTTCTCGACGGCTTGCTGGACGTGAAAGCCGAGTATGTCGTCCGGTACATCGGGGTCGTCCAGCAGCCGATCTAGAACCGACTCATCCCGCCTCAAGGAGCTCGGCGGCAACAACCCGTCCTTCGCTCATGGCCTCATGGATCAAGGTGCCCCTGACCGGCGCCCACTTCGCCGCATGTTGCTCGCTTACGACGACGACATCAGCCGGAATCAAGAGCCGTCCGAGGATCCGTCCCAGGCGTACCATCTCGCCGAAGCGATCGTCGACATCGCTCTCGATCACCAAGAAGTCGAAATCGCTGCGATCGTCGTTGTCGCCACGGGCACGCGATCCAAACAGGATCACCTTGGCCGGGGCAGTCGTCGCCTCGATCAGCGCCTGGCCTGCACGCTCGATGAGGGCTTCGGCCGCAACCGCGTTCATCGCTGCGACACCTGAGCATTGGCAGACCTCGGCGCGAACATCGTGCACGGCATTCTACTCTCGGCCTGCGACCGGCAAACGCGTCCGCCAAGCAAGCGGCTATTCGAACAGCCGGCCCTCGACGTCCGGCCAGTACCGATAGAGGGTCTTGGCCTGCTCGAGCACGAGCTGGGCAAAGTGGTTGATGTCCTGGACACTCCCGCCCCCCGGCGGCGCAACTGGCGGCTTGTACTCGTGCTCGCGGAGGAGGCGCCTGATCTTGCGGCGAATGGCAGCCTCGGTCGATGCCCTGTCAGCCCAGTCGACGGTGAGGTCTTCCCTGATGCTTTTGACGAGGTCTCGCGCAATTTTGGCGAGTTGCGGGTCGACGTTCGGCGCGTCGGCGCCACCGGCGAGCGCGTCGTAGAAGGCGGCCTCCTCCGCCGTGAGGCCGAGCTGCTCGTGACGGCGGCCGGCTTCGCGGAGGCTCCTCGCGATCTCAACGAGGCGCTGCACGACTTCGGCGCTTGAGATCTGGCGCAGCTCGTAGCGGTGCAGGACGGCGTCCAGTTGTTCGGCGAAGAGCTTGGCCTGCGCGTGGTTGGTGCGGCTTCGGCTCTTGACTTCGTTCTTCAGCAGCTTCTCGAGCAGCCGTATCTGAATGTTTGGATGCTCGGTCTTGGCCGCAATCGAGTCGAGGAACTCCTCGGAAAGGACGGAGATGTCAGGACGGTCTTGATCGGCGAGTGCGAGCGTCTCGATGACCTCGCCCGCCGCGAGCCCCTCGGACATGAACTGTCGCACGGCCTGCTCGGCCTCGGCGCTTGCCTGGGGGACCGGTGTGGCGATCTTGCGCACCTCGCCCGCGAGCTTCTTGAAGAAGGAGATCTCCTCGCGCAGGTCGATCACGGCCTGTTGGGTGCCGATCAGCGTGTACCACTCGGAGACCGGCCAGTCTAAACCGCGGCGGCCCGGCCTACGCCGACGGCTCACGCTGGGCGCGGAAATCCCCACAAACGGAACCCCATTGGAACCTTGGCGGTCTCCGTCCGCCCCGCGTGCCCACGAAAAAACCCCGCTCTGGCGGGGCTTCTTCTCATAGCGGGGGAGGGATTGATCGCTAAACCTGCGACCGAGATTCGGGCTTGGGCGCTTTGGGATTTGGTGCGCCGGCGGTGGATACATGAGCAGATCTGGTGACGAACAGCACTATCAGGACGCGTAATGGAGCCCTTGACAAGACCGTACGATGTCCGTACAATGGTTCCCATGCGTACTCAGCGACTTGAGCTTCGTTTGACTGACGACGAGCGGCAACTCGACAGCGTCGCAGCAGCGGCGGTGGGCGAGACGCTGAGCGACTTCTTTCGCCGTGCGGCTAGCGCTCGCGCCCAAGAGGTTCTCGCCGACCAGCAGCGAATCGTGCTCAGCGAGGACGAGGCGGCGGCCTTCCTGGACGCATTGGACACCGTGGATCAGGACACGGTCGCGCGCTTGCACGAACTGCGTGAGCGCGCGTGACCGTCGACTTCGCTGGCACCGAACGTTACGACGCTGCCCGCCACGACGTCACCGGCTTCAGCTGCGGCAACGAGCTACTCGACCGATGGCTCGTACGTTATGCGGGCCAGAACCAGCGTCGAGACGCAGCACGAACATTCGTCGCCGCAACCACCGGCCAGCGCGTCTGTGGCTACTACACGCTCCTCGCCGGGCAGCTCGACCATCACGAAGCAACGCGCGAGACGAGCAAAGGGCTATCGCAACACTTTCCAATCCCGGCCGCGATCCTCGCCCGTCTAGCTGTCGATGTGGGCCAGCAGGGTCAGGGGATTGGCGCCGCCCTTCTCAACGACGCACTCGTCCGTGTTGTTCGTGCATCCGAGCAAGTAGCCGTTCGTGCGGTGGTCGTGCAAGCAATAGACGAGAACGCTTCGTCGTTCTACGAGCGGTCCGGCTTCCGAGCGCTCAGCGCTGCACCACGAACGCTGATGGTCACGGTCGCTGCGCTTCGCAGCGCTGGCTACCCGTAGTGGCGACTCTTTTTCGACGGACCGCTCTGTTCCTCATCGGGCTCATCCTCCGCCACAATGCGAATAGAGGCTGATGGCCGCTCCGGAGAAGCCTGTCCGCCCGAGAACCAGGTAAGACTGAGAAATTCAATTGGAATCGGGTCCGGTCGTCTTGGGAGATCTACCTCCTCGAGGGCCGAGCGCACAGCGCCGAGGAGCGAAAAGACAACAGCAGCGAGACATGCAAGCAGTTGAAAGGGCAGGTCGAGACCTGCTTCCCGAGCAATCCCCACCGCAACTAGAGCACCCAGCGTCCCGACAAAGCAGGCACGTGTCGCCATGACCCTGAGATACTCGGTTTGAGCACACGCAAGCAGCTCGTCGATCCGATGACCTGCTTGCTCGCGGGCTTGCGGATCATCCCATAGCTGATGCGCATGGGATGAGGCGTTTAGGGAACCCTTAGTCGCGTTCAAGCGCTCGCCGCTCGCCGTTCGAGCGGCACCCGCGACGATCGCCACCGTCGCGGTGACCGCCAAGCCGCCACCCGATGCAGTCCACACAGCAACGATTCCTGGCCCAATCACAAGCCCAAGAGATGCGGATCGAGAGTGCTCTCTCCACCATGGAGCTCGTAGATAAGCCTTTAGCCATCGTCGCTTACCTCGCTGCAGCTGTCGGACATCATCAACCGCGAGGAACATTTGGAAGTCTGCTCGCGCGAGCCTTCGCTTCGCGCGCTTGACCCTTCTCGTTAGCTCCTTGGTACGCACCTGTTCAGACTCGGCTATCTCGGACACCTGCACGAACGCCCGCTTCGCCTCACTCCACTCCGCTTGTGTTGCAGCGCTGGCCGATGCCCGCCGTTTCGCTCTAGCGAGCGATGTCAGATAAGTGTCTAGTGTCCTGTCTGGTTGATTCGTTGGCAGTATCGGCTGATGGAGTCGAGGATTTGCTCGGCGGTCTTGGTCCAGACGTAGGGGCGCGGGTTCTCGTTCCAGGTGTCGATCCATTGGCGGATGTCGGTGTTCAGCGCGCGGACGGAGCGGTGCGCACCGCGACGCAAGAGCTTCGTGGTGAGCTCGCCGAACCACCGCTCGACAAGGTTGATCCACGAGCTCGAGGTCGGGGTGAAGTGCAGGTGAAACCGCGGGTGCTGAGCGAGCCAGCGTCGGATCTTCGGGGTCTTGTGGCTGGAGGCGTTATCGAGCACGAGGTGCACGTCGAGGTGCGCGGGGACGTTCTCATCGATCGTCTTGAGGAACCTCAGGAACTCGACCGCTCGGTGGCGTTGGTGCAGCGAGCCGATCACCTCGCCGCTTTGCAGGTTCAGAGCGGCGTACAGGCTCGAGGTGCCGTGGCGCTCATAGTCGTGGGTGGCGCGCTCGGGGGTGCCTGGCAGCATCGGCAGGATCGGCGTGGTGCGGTCCAGTGCTTGGATCTGGCTCTTCTCATCCACGCACAGCACCACCGCGCGCTCAGGTGGGTTCAGATACAGGCCGCAGATGTCGTGGACCTTCTCGATGAACAACGGGTCCTTGGAAAGCTTCCAGGTCTCTTGGCGGTGCGGCTGAAGCCCGAATGCGTGCCAGATCCGCATCACCGCGTCGGGCGTCATCCCGACCTCCCTGGCCATCGAGCGCGTCGACCAGTGCGTCGCGTCCTTGGGCGTGCTCTCCAGGGTCTTGGTCACCACCCGCTCGACCTGCTCATCGGTGATCGATCGCGGTTTCCCCGGCCGTGGCTCATCCACCAATCCCTCAAGGCGCCGCTCGGCGAACCGGTTGCGCCACTTCGTCACCGTCGGACGCGAAACGTCCAACGCCTCGGCGATCTCGCCATTGGACCACAACCCCTCAGAGGCCATCAACACGATCCGCGCCCTCAGCGCAAGCGCCTGAGCGCTCGTCCGGCGCCGCGTCCAGCCCTCCAACACGGCGCGCTCTTCATCGGCCAACTCGATCAAAACAGCAGTAGGAATAGGCATGAGCACCACCTACCCCAACTGCAAACTAATTAAACCACCACGACACTAGCGTCCACCCAACAGTCAATCCAGAGACAGTCTCGCCGCCCACCAAGACAGTCGCACTTACGATTGCTCCCCACGCGGCTGGACTGACTGGCTTAATGAGCAGCACAGCCACTGCTGCTCCACTCGCGACCAGTACACATAGCCATCCGGTCGGCTGAAACAAGAACACCCGAGCTGGTGACATCGCGACGTCCGAGAACGAGAGCGTAATCACCCCACTGATAAATGATGGTTTGTGAAGGCGAGGCAGAAGATCACACACTCTGGTCTAGCTGTCCCAGATTCGTGCAGCAAACAGGAAGATGCTCGCCGGACCGACAGCACGCCGCGCCCGGCGAGCAGAGCCCCTTAGTCGCGGGGCGCGACCTCGATGATGAGGTCGCGCCCGTTGCCCGTCAGGTAGGCCTGACGGATCACGCCGGGCGTTCCGCGAGGGATAGTGATCTTCAGACGACCGTGGTCGTACCACGCCAGGTCGACCTCACGGAAGTGATGAACCTCCTCGTGTTCGAGCGGGAAGTCGATCGCTTGGTCATCGGCCGCCACCTTCTCTTTGGCAACCCACGTCGCGTTGGCGGGCTTGCCTTTCGCACTAGCAGACATAAGCGTCCTCCATGTGTCCTTGCCCTTGCCTGGCGTACAGGGCGGAATCAGAACTTCACGGGCCAGGCGCCGCACGCAAAGCGTATCAAGTTCGACTGATCGGGCATCTACGATGCGGCGATGCTAGCGACGTTCAACGGCACGTGGGACTGGACGGCCATCGGCACCCTGGCACTCGCAGCAGCGACGTTTGTATCGCTCTACTTCGCACGGCGTTCGCTCGGGCAGATGCAACAGCAGATCAACCTAGGGCAAGACCAACTCGAACAAACGCAGCGCGAGATCGAGCTATCGCGAAGTGAGGTCGAGGAAGCACATCGACCGGTGTTGGTGCCCGTCGTGGACTCGACCTCCTACATGGACTTGGGAGCCGACGGGGCTAACCGGGAGAGACGTCCTCAGTTGGAGCCCGGAGGTCTCTTGCTCGTGCCTATCGAGAACATCGGATCCGGCCCGGCTCTCAATGTTGAAGCCTCCGTATCGGGGGTCAGCATCCCGGACGAGGCCCGGACCGAGCATCAAACTTCGGCGCGCATAGCCGGACTCGGCGAGAGGGATTTTCTGGCTCTCCTGATCGAGCTGCCGTTCTGGAAAGAGTTGTGGTCCTTCACGCTCACGATCGAGTACAGCGATGTCGCCGGCAAGGGTTGGCTCACAATGGCTCTGTTCCTTCGAGATACCGGTCGCTACGACGCTGTGACAGTCTCCGCCTGCGAGCGCAAACGACCCCTTTCGGACATGATCAAGCCGGTCCTCGCTGAGCACCAAGTAGCGCCTACCTCGGGGTCCGCGAGCGATTAGGCGGCAGACGCCCAGAGGTACAACGGGGGCTCAGACTCGCCAACCCTCAGCTACCAACAAGCATCCAAAAAGTGCTCATTTGCAGGGAAAAAATAGCGGGGGCGGGATTGATCGCTAAACCTGCGACCGTGTTGCGGGCTTGGGCGGTTTGGGATTTGGCGGGCCGGCGCTGGCTTGCCGAACGGATTCTATGAAATACGAACCGCGCGAACGGGTCCCCGTGACCTTCGGCACGATCGCTTATGCATTACGCAGCGGCTTGAGCTTTGCCCGACCGACGACAAGCCGAACTCAATCGCCTAGCGTCAGGTGCTCGCGCCGCGTAGCACGGCGAACCGCGTTCCCATCGCAGCGGTTACGCGAGCCTGAGCGTGCTCGTGCTCGCCAAGCGCGTCGCGCCACGAGAGGGACCCAAATCCGGAGTCGCTGGTCATGAACTCGTCGAACTCGTGGTCCATCGACGTTGCGTCCTCCCCGTCCTCGACACAGGCTTCGCGCCAGTCGGTCCATAGCTCGAGCTCTGTCAGAGGACCGCGGCAATGCTTGGCGATGACCCCCGCAGGTACTTTGACCAGCGATTGATTACCGATGAGCCGCTGCTGAAGTGCGACTATCCCAGCGCGGTTGAGCGATGCGCACCGCCGACAACCCTCAAGATCCCTGGACGGGACAGTAGTCACGAGCGTGAGCTGGATCACGCGGTTCTTGTCGGAGCCGGGCGGCAGGAGCTTCTTAACTGGAAGAACGCGCTCGGCAATGTGGTGCCGGTCGCTTGGTATGCCAGGCTCTGTGATCGGGGCGACTGGGACGTCCTCCTGCAACTGCAAGCCGCGCCTGAGCGAACAGGGGTGTCCTACTACGATTACGGGCCCGCATACGGGGGTGGCGAGATGGTCGAGAGGCACATCGCAAAACACATCGCCAGGGCCAACAGGACGAACGATCGGCGGATCGCTGTTGACGTCTTCGGCCTTGAGCAATTCGTACGTTTCCGCCTCGCGGATGTCCGCGGCGTCGTCGTCAACGCTTGCCATCGAATCTAGCTCTCTACGAGCAGGATACGCTCTCCCGCGCCATTCGTGACGATCCGAAAGCGCTGCTCCTCCTGTGCATCATCGCGCCATCGCGCCCCTAGATACTGGTCAAGAAGATGTTCCGCATGCGTGGCATCCGGCTCTCCGAGCATCCAGTCGAGAAGCGGCTGTAGGGCCACGACGTCGGCTTCACGATTGAGAGCCAATAGCTGCATAGGAGTGGCAGAAAAGCGCGAGACGATGTTGCTGTCGAGCCACTCACCAAACGCTGTCGGACCTCCCGGCATAGCCCACTCGTCGTATATCTGCCCGAGTGCGGCGAGGCGGCCGAGGCTGTGGCGGTGCGTCGAGTCGATCGCGGCCCCTTTCCGCCACTTTCTTACGGCGGTTTCGGTCACTCCGATAATTTCGGCAACCTTGCTCCAGAGCAGGCCTCGCTGTCGTAGCTCAGCGAGGATCTCTGACGCAGACGTTTGATTGAGCTGGTCTACGAGGTCGTCGATGTACTCGGCGCGAACACTGTGGTGGCTGGCAACTGCGTCCTGGTGAGCCAGGTACGAACCCGCGCGATTGAAGGAATGCTCCCGCAGCCGTTCTACGACCGGCGTCTCCTGTAGCTGCTCGGCGGGCGGGCTAGTGGGGTTCGTGCTGTCCTTTGAGATGCGTGAGATGGTGGTGGCGTTCATAGTTTCCCCGGAACTAGGATCTCGTCGCGCAGCCGGTCTGTGAGACTCATCTCAAAGAACTCGTGCACAGGATCGTGAAGGCTGTCTACATGCTGCTTGAGCACTGGATCGCCGAGCGCGAGAATATCGGCACCCGGCACGAAGTTCCAATAGCTGTCGGTATCGATTGCGAAGTACGGGCCCGCCTCACTAGGGTTAGGGACGATCAGGGGTCCTTGTGGCTGCACAACATGCCCTGTGCCGGTGTGCCACGCGAAACGCACTCCAAAGCCGCGACCCCGGTCGTCGTCAATCACACCGGAGATCTCCCGATGACTAGCAGTCGCTTTGAGCGCCACTTGCGGGATAAGCTCGGGATTGATCCACTCACGCCATTGCTCCACGTTGCCCGGTTGCGCGTCGGGTATCCGTATTTCGTCTACGTAACGCAGTCCGAGTCGCTGGAACGCCCGGCCAGGCGCAACACTCGCGACTGCGTCAAACACGAGGCCGAGGAACGCTGAGAACTCACCAAACGTCGAGTAGCTGGTGGTGTCTACGGTCACCATAGACGGACCAACAGCAACTGCACGATGTTGAGCACCATCGACGAAGCGTGCGCCACCCGTCGGCGGGCGGAGCACGGGTGGCCCAGAGCTGTCCTCGCGGACTGGCAACGCGTCTTTCAGAGCCGCGTGAATCTCGTCTAGAGCAGCCGTTTCACCGAGCACCGCCGCCGAACGCAGCTCAGCACCGAATAGTACATAACGTAGGGGAGCATTCGCGTAACGCGCCATGAGCTGAGGGTACCGAACCAATACCGAACCTAACATAAAGATCGGCTGGGTAGGAATAGATCTTGAGGTGTGTCCGTCCCCGGACCCGCGCATCCCCCGGTTAGTCCGTCCAGCTCCTCGATGAGATCGGGTCAGCACCGCGGTGCCGGGACACGGACGAATGCCGCACTACTATCCGCTGCCGCCACTCGCCTCTCGCTACTAACGAGCACCCAAAAAGTGCCTATTTGCAGGGAAAAATAGCGGGGGCGGGATTGAAACGAGTACCCGCGACCCCAGAGCCCACCGATACGGCGCCACGCAGATCATCGGCCGTGGCGCACCGGATCGAAGAGCGCTGGGACCTGGCGGCCCGACGGGCTATTCCGGCCGCATGACGGCGGCACGGCACTCGCCGTTCCTACGATGCACCACGGTAGTTCGGCTCCTCGTTCGGAGCGAGTGTGGGGCGCACTGATGCAATCCGCGTGGCCGAGGCGGGCTCGACGCTGTGGTTCGCAGTGCTCCGGCTCGGCGATGCTGAAACCTGCTCCGGCCAGTTGTGCAGCGAGGGCGTCAACGAGATCCCGATGATCGAGCCTTCTGGCGACTGAAGCCGAGCCACCGTTTGGCCCCACGGCTGCTCTCGCCGCTCGTGCAGCAGGGTAAATCCTCGGTGGCGGAGTTCGTCGGCGGCGGACTGAACAGCGTCCGCGTCGTGCACGTCGAACTCGAGGCTCATCTGCGGGACGGTGCGATCCGCCGGCCAGTCCGGTGTGCCGAAGCACGCCTCGGCCGCCTCGGACAGCGGCCAGATCGCGAAATGCTTGCTGCCCTCGATCCGCTCGCTGTGGAAGTAGTCGCTGCCGGGACTCGACTCGAGCGGAAGGCCCAGTGCATCGATGAACAACTCGCGGCTCTGCTGCGGATCGGGCGCGATAACCGCGAGGGTCGCGATGAATTGAATATCCGTGCGCCTCACGTTACGCGGCCGTGGCCGCGCGGTCTTTGAGGAATCGGACGGGCGAGACCCCGGCGAGCGCTGTCACCTCGGCGGTCATGTGCGCTTGGTCTGCGTAGCCAGCGTCGAGGGGCCAGCTCGGCCAGCGGCGCCCGCGGGAGCGCCTGCAGGCGCCGAAAGCGCAATACGCGCTGAAGCATCTTGGGGCCATAGCCGACCGCATCGCTGATGCGGCGCTGCAACTGGCGGGCGCTCACCCCAAGCTCGACCGCGACCACCCCCACGCGCGCACGTGGCCGTCCGAGCGCCCGGACCGCGGCAGACACGAGCGGATCCAGCGCGCGCACCCCGCGTAACTCCACGGCCCGCCGAAGCAGCACGTGCGGGTCCTGGCCTGCAGACAACTCCTCCACCAGCCCCGCCGCCACCTGGCGTCCAAGCACGTCGGCGGCATTGGCGTGCGGCTGCGGCCGCGGGCCGCTGGTGCCGTTCTGGGGTTTCCGGCGCGACCCGGGCCGGAGTGCCACGACCCGCGCCCGGGTGTCAGGACCCGCGACGCTCACCCCCTCCCCCCACCAGATCAAATCCACGCACCCGTCCGGCACAACCCGCTGCTAATGCTCCGCCACCGCGGCCTGCTCCCACGTGCACGCGACCAGCGGCGAGCCGACCACATGCTCGACGTAGCGCACAACCACCACAGTACCCCACGCCGCGTGGCCATCCCATCGCCTGGCAGCCGTGGTGCGCGGTGCCCCTCAAACGGTCACGCACGACCAGGAGACCCGAGGCACGCGCGTCAACACCGAAGCAGGTTCAGCCAGGCAACAGACCCGCGATCCTGCATCTCGCCACAAGCGGAGCCGCAGGCCGCCTGGCTGCTGGTAATGCGCCGAGTGCCCTGCTGGCCGCGCAATCCGGGGGGAGTCAGTCTCGTCGGCGGATGCTCGGCGAAACGCGAGAGCAGGTGTCGCTCGCTGCCCTAGTGCGGTCGGTGACGCGCCGGCGAACGTCGGCCAGCCTGATGCGGTCGACAGATCCGCCCGGCGGACTCACTTTTGGACACGCACCGCATTCGGCTTCCGTCCAATCCTTCCCACTGTCTACGCCGCCGAGGACGCTGTGATGGGGACGGCCGCCCGGGCGGCGTGGCATCATCCTCCGGGCGTGAGCGACAAACGTGTCTGGTTGATCACCGGGGCGTCAAGCGGCTTTGGTCGCGCGATCGTGAATGCCGCGCTCGCCCACGGCGACTCAGTTGTCGCTACGGCCAGGCGCGCCAAGTCGATGACCGACCTAGACGGTCTCGAGCGGGTCTTACTGTGCGACCTCGACGTGACCGATGCCACCCAACGCGAGGCGGCGGTCGCCTCAGCGCTCGAGCATCTCGGGCGCATCGACGTGCTCGTCAACAACGCCGGCCGAACCCAGGTCGGCGCCGTCGAGGAGACCACGGAACAGGAGCTACGGGCACTCTTCGACCTGCATTTCTTCGGACCAGCGGCATTGACACGCGCTGTTCTCCCGCACATGCGCGCCCAGGGAGGCGGCGCAATCGTCCAGATGTCGAGCGTCGGAGGACGAGTCACGGCGCCCGGGTTCAGCGCGTATTGCGCCTCCAAGTTCGCTCTCGAGGGACTGACCGGGACCCTGCAAGAAGAGGTCGCAGCGTTCGCGATTCGGACGCTGATCGTTGAGCCAGGCGCATTCCGCACAGGTCTATTCCGTCCTGGCGCGGCACACGAATCCGAGACGATGCCCGAGTATAAGCAGACAGTGGGCTCCACCCGCGCCTACGTACAGGACAACGACGGCGGCCAGCCGGGGGGCCAGGTGAAGGCCGCGCGAGCGATCCTGACAGCGCTGGACGCCGATGACCCGCCACTGCGTCTCGTGCTCGGCGAAGACGCCCTGAGCGGGGTCGGCGACCGCCTGGAGCGCCAGTCGCGGGAGCTCGAACATGGGGCTATCTGGGACGGGAAACCAACGTCGATGATGAGTAGATCACGTGATCAGCTCAGCCAGGTCGACCATCGGATGGAGGCGAGCGAGGCTACGTAGGGGTAGCGCTCGGCACCAACTCGATGACCTGGCTCGCGGCTCGCGACGCGAGCTCTGGCTTTCAGCGGCGACGATCGCGGTCCGTCCCGCCGCACCTTGTCGAGGCCGGTGAGAAGAAGCCGTTCGTGTCCGTGTTCAGTGCCCCCCGCGGCGCGGGGGCCAGGTTGACGAATCGATACCGCCACGGCAGCCGCGAGAAGAGCCATGCCGATGGGCGATCTAGACGCCGGCTTCAGCCACGGCCCGCAATTCTAACGATCACTCCGGACTGGACTACGACGTCGATGCGGTTGCTGAAGTACGCTCCATCGAGGGCGAGGTGCCGCCCGTCGCTTATTACGGGTCTGATCGTGCAGCCCCTGAATGCTGCGGGAATCTTCGTCTCGGTCGCGTGAAGAGGAAGGCCAAGTAGCTGTCGCGCGTCGGAAGGGTGACCGCCATGACAATTCACGTAGAGGCTACGGCTCGGACGCGTAGTCGTCGGGTGAGCCTGGCCACAGCTGCACAACAGGAGAACACAAAGCGCGACCACGATGCTCGTGACCCAGCGCCGCCTCGCGTTCGGCAGATGTCTCGAGTCCGTGATTGCGATCAGGATCAGCGTCTATCCCGTCAATATGTGGACGCCGAAGATCGACTCTGCGGTGTTTATGCCCTCGTAAAAGTCTCGGCATTCTTGGGATTCTTCGCCGGAGATGATCCCGTAGGCTAGTCCATTCTTGTATACGGGAGAACCGCTATCGCCACCTCCTCCGCCGCACGCTTTGAACTGCTCGAGGTTGTGAACCTGCTGTTCGTGAGGCCCTTCTTCGTCATAGATCGGATTCCTGAAGCCTTCGGTGACCCCGCATCGCTCGACGGGTTTGGGAGCCCCGGATGAGCTTTCGAATGCTTCTACAAGGCTTTCACTGGCTGGCGCACCGCTGGTGCAAACCGCAAATTTTTCGAGCGCTTCATGCGGGTTGTAGTGTGTGCCGCGAATGAGGTATCGTTCGTTCCGTGCAGTTTCGGAGCTGCCGTAGACGAGGACCCATGGTTGCAGTCCTGCGCCTCGGACTTCGCTCGTTGAGGGGATTTCGATGATTCCCGCGTCGCCTTTGGACGATGTCACCGGAAACGGGGAACTATGTGAGCTTCCGTAGACGAACCCCGCCGCGTGCCCGATGAAGCGATCCCCGAAGACTTTGGCGCCGTCCCCGGGGAAGGCTGTCTCCCAGCCCTTGCCGACGCCGTGGCCGTCCGCGATGCAATGGCCCGCGGTGAGTACATATTGGAAAGGACCGTAATCCGACTTAGCGATGAAGCCGGCGGTGCAGTACTGAAATTCTTCTTCGCCTTTTTCTGTTTCATGCTCTTGGATTGAGACTCCGCCACGGAGCGGAGCCGAGCAGAGTGGCCCGCTGCAGCTCGCCGCGTACGCGCGGAACCGCGCGATGGGACGTTCGCTCACCACGATCGGCACCGTTGCGTGAGCGACCACTTCCGCAAGATGGGCATTTTGCGTGGAGTTCAGATCATCGGCCTTTTCGACCGTGACCGAGTTCGTGCTCGATTCGAGCCCGACGCGAATGAGGCCTTTGCTAGCGAGTTCTTCGAGCGCGCTCTCATCTGAACTCTCACCTTCTTCGAGTTCAGTGACCGAATGCGCGGCGGTCACAATTTCCGCTTTGTTAGCCAGTCCGAGATTATCCAGATCTTGCTCCGCCGTCTTTTCGTAGCCCGCTGAAGTTATCCCAACCTTGACTCCGCCAGTGCCCGCGTCGAACCACTCTCCGGTGTAGTTGGGGCCCAACTGCTGGGAGAGCTGAGAATCGAGAATGGAGGCATGATCCTGGAGGTTCACGTCGGTCAGGGCGGCACCTTCTCCTATTGTTGCATAGGCCGCATAGGCTTCCGCGGCTTGGGTTTGGGTCGCCGGTTCCTCGAGAGCGTTCCCGAACTGGTCGTAGTAGTAGGTTTGTTCGCTGCCGCTCGGGCCTGTGACGACGGTCGATTCGGTCCCGTAGCTGAATTTGGTGATTTCGTCTTCGCTGCCGACGGTGGTGAGGGTGCCGTTGACGATTTTGCGTAGCGATTCGACGCGTCCGTACCCGTCGTACTTGATGACGGTGGTTCCGGCGGGTTCGATGATGGCGGTGATGTCGCCGTAGATGTCGTAGTGGTATTCGGCTTTCTGGCCGGCGGGGCCTTCGTATGCTTCGAGGTAGCTGCCGCTGGTGTATTTGTATGTCCAGGTTTCGCTGCCGTCTTTGATTTTGGTGATGTTGCCGGTCGAGGAGCTTCGTGTGAGCGTTAGTTCGTGGCCGTGGGTGTCTTTGACTTTCGTGAGTCGCGACGAGGTGTATGAGAGCGAGAGTTTGTCGCCTTCGCCGCCCGGGTCGGTCACGGTCTGCGGGTAGCCGTTTTCGGAGTTATCGAACTGCCATTCGACGCCAGTGTTGTTGTACGTCAGTGTGCGCGTCCCGTTTTCATGGACAACGAGCGTCGCCGGAACGCCCGCTTCGCTAGTGTACGCGCGGTCTCCAGAGGAGGGGTGTCCGTCTGCCCACGGGGCGCGGTCGAAGCGGGTGAACGACCCGTCGGATTGCTGGAGGTAGTTGGAGCCGTCCCACCACGACGGGTAGAGCAGGGTGTCTTCGCCCATGTTGACCGTCCACTGGTAGCCGAAGGCGCTGCTGGTGAGGTTGTCGTACTCGCTGTTGTAGGAGCGCGAGAGCTGTGTGTCGTAGCCTTCGGTCGCGTAGTTGACGTCGGGTGCTTCGACGTGGAGGTTGCCGTTGGCGACGTTGACGCCGAGCGTCCCGCCGTTTCCGAGCGCCTGCTGATACATCGCCTCGCCCGCCGGGTTGCCGAGGCGCGGCTCGTAGATCACCTGCATCGTTGGTTCGGGCGCCCCTTCGCCGTTTTCGCCCTGGACGAACGTGTCATAGCCGTTGACCGTCTCGTTCTTCGCCTTCAAGAGGATCCCGTGGTCCGAGCTCGGTTCGCGGGCCCACTGCTCGACCTGGGGCGTGAACCCCCATTTGACCCAGTAGCCTTTGTCTGCGTTCGTGATCGTGCTCTCGCCCGCTTCGGTTTTGAGGAAGTCCCCGCCCGGTGTCGTCCAGGCGTGCGTGCCGTCGTAGTCGTCCCAGGTTACGTCCGGGGTCCATTCGCGGGTCAGGCCTCGGGCTTCGATTTCGATCGGGCTGGTGGTCGTGTCGGCTTCGAACCACAGCCCCAGGCTGGAGCTCAGGATCGCGGACTGGCGCGGGATCGAGGAGAGTTCGAAGTACAGCACCGCCCGCGCTGCGTTCGCGGGCGATGCGGTGTCCGCCCCGACGTAGAGGCGGTCGCCGCACAAGGGAGTGTTCGTGTACGCGCCGCTGACGATCGAGCACGAGTACTCTTCGGTGAAGTACACGTCCGGGTCGATCTTGACGGGGAACGTTCGTGTCGGCGAGGACAGCCATTCCTTGTTCAGCACGAGCTTCAACGACGTTCCTCCGTCGCCGAGTTCGTAGTGCACCGGCGCGGTCTGCGGCAACCTCCCCGGTTCGGTGATGCTCGGCGCCGGCAACGAGTACACCGCGTGCCCCGAGCTATCGCTGATCGTGACGCCGCCGCCAGGAGCGAGACTGGCCTGCAGGCCGGCGCTCAGCCCGAGGTTGTAGTGGTAGCTCGTCGGCGCTGACGCGTTCGCGAGCGTCAGGGTCTCGTGAATGCTCTCCGCCGCGACGCCAAACGAAGCGCTGACCCCTGGCAGCACGTTTGCGTAGCTGCGTTGCGGCCCTGAGACGGTCCCGGTCGTCGGCCCTGCGCCCTCCAGCTGGAGCGAGAGCTGGCGACCCGAGCCGCCGACCGAGACCGCGCCGCTGGCCAGCGACCCCGGCAGGCTCACCGGCACTGGCGAGGCTTTCGGGCTCCAGCTGCCGCTCGCTTCGGTGAGAGTGTCTTCGATCGGCTGCCAGCCCTTGCCGGCGACCTGGTAGTTGACCGGGTGTGGGTAGATCACGAGTTCCCTCGAGCCATCCGAGCGCAAGAACGTGTCCGAATTCGCGGCACGCAACCCAGGGAGTTCATGTTCGACGTGGACGGTTTCGTGCGCCGCGGCTTCCATCGGCGAGACTCCGCTGCCGCGCGGAGCAGCCTGCGCTGCGACCGGCAACACCAGAGCCAACACCGCCCCCGCACCGACACTAACGAGCAGAGTCCGAACACGGCAAAGCAAGCTCACGGGCCTCATAGCCTCTCCTCCCACTGCTGACTTGGCGGACTCACGCCCGTCGATCACCCTCGCAGTCTGTGCCAAGAGGCCCCTGTCCAGAGCACAGCGATATCTAACAGACACCTAAAAGGCTGTCAACCCCAAATCACCAAATATTCCCAATAACTGGATTCATGTTTGAACGTCGGAGATCGGGGTAGCTGCGATGGCCACCCGGCGGAGCAATCAACGAGGGGCGACTCCGGACAGGGACTCGTGCCCGCAAAGGCCCGACCGGGTGACACCCCCATCGTGTACGGGTTGATGACGGTGGAGCTCAGCACGACGGCAGGAGAATCGCGACCCACCGTGGTGCCGGATCTGATGCGTCCGTTCCTGCTTTGCGCCCGTTACATCTGGGACAGCCTGGCGGCATCACCCGTGTCCAGTACCCGGCGATCGACGCAGCCGGCGACTACGCGTTCCTCGCATGTGGGCATCAAGCCGCGGAGCCCGGCCAGGGCGCTGAGCTGCGGCGTCCCTTCCGCGCGAACATCGCGTGTGCGAGACCTTGCATCGCCGTGGACGAAGCTCCGGTAGCCTCGCTGAGCGATGGGAGGTTTGCCCTGTGTCTTGTATGCCGCGAAGAGCACAGAGGACAAGCGCGGCTCGATCCCGACGCAGCTCGCTGACTGCCTCGAGGCCGTCGAGGCGGCTGGCGGTCGGACGGTCGCCGGTGAATACACGGACGAGGCCGTTTCCGCCTATAGCGGCAACCGCGGCCTTGGGCTAGCGAACGCGATGCGTCAGGTGGCCGAACTAGCTGGCCTGTACCCGGCTGCTGAGCTCTGGGTGCAGCACAGCGATCGGCTGGCTCGCGGAGACGGCAAGACCGCCCGTCATGTCGTCGAGCTGGCGTTGTGGGCGAGCAAGGCAGAAGTGACGATTCGCTCGCTGCAAAACCCAGACACGTTCCGCGACCTGCTCTACGCAGTCGTCACCGGCCAGAGGAATCACCTTGATTCCCAACGGAAGGGTGCGTCGGTCTCCGCTGGACTCCGCAGGAATGTGGCCCGCGGCGCTTACGCCGGCATCTGCGTCGACGGCTATCGGGTCGTGGTAACCGTTGGCGCGAACAATGCCGTCAGCAAGCATCTCGAGATCGACCCGGCGCGGGCTCCGTTGATCGAGATGGTCTTTGCTCTGGCGCTGGAGGGCTCGACCCCGTGGGAGACTGCTGAGGCCGTGACCGCGGCTGGTTGGACGACGGCCCGCGACTGCGCACCGGCAGGCAGGTACGGTTCGAGGCCTGGGGGATCTTGCGCGATCCTCAACAACCCGCGCTACGCCGGCCTGAGCCCCTGGAAAGGCGAGGTGCTCGCCCATGCAGACTGGCCCGGATTCGTCACCCCGGCCGAGTTCGGCGACGCTGCGGGTCCGGCGAACACGCGAGCGACGCATTAACGAGCATCGGGCCTCGTCCGAGGCAGCCGTTTCTGCTGGTGGGCGTGGCCCGCTGCAGCTACTGCCTCAGCTCCATACATGCGATCACCGGCGTTGCCCGCCAGGACGGGTCGCGGGCGCGCAGCTACCTGTGCAGCGGCCACGCGCATAAGCATTGCCACGCGACACGTTACGGACGCCGTGGCGGTCGATTCGGCGCTCATACAGCTCCTCGAGAGCTGGATAGAGCTGAGACCAGGTACGACGGGGAGCAGCCGGCAGCCGGCGAGCTGGATGAGCGCCGAGATCAGCTCAAGGGCCGGATCGCCCACGCCCTCGCGGCCGATGATCTGGCTGGGCGGGCGCTCTGTTCGACGAGCTCCGTTCAGGTGTCGCGCCGCAAGCAATCGAGCCCGTGATTATCACGATCGCTAGGACCGTCGCCGCAACCGGATGTGCACCCCACCAGGAGATGGTTCCCGGATAGGCCTTGCGCAGCTCGGCGGGGCGCATAGGCATCTCGACGATCTCGATGGGCAACCCAAGGCGTTCTCGCACCCCTTCAAGCTCCCCGTCGTCCCATACGTCGCAATTCAATCCGAGCACCTTTCGTCCCGCCGCGTCGATGAGCAGCCAGAAGCGTGACCGCCGGCCAGACGCCATCCCCCGTCGACCTGAACCTTGACGACCCGTCCAGCGCCGTCTCCCACCCTCACCACGCGGTCGCCCGAAGCTTCGTGAAAATCAATTGCCCGCCGATCATCGCGAGATTCGTGCGCCGGAGCGACAGGCTGATCAAGCCCACAAGCCCGACAGCCAGGGCAACGCCCGCACCAACAACAACCACGCGAGCCCAACCGTGGAATTGAAGCGAGTAGAACACACTTGCGAGCACCGCGCCGGCGGCGGCAGCGCCTCTCCCGAGACTGCCGATTCCCGAGCCTCGTGCGAGGGCGTACGACTACGGGGCTGTCGCCACTTACTGTCGCCATACAGGTGGTATCGACGCTGGCAGGGGGCTACCCAAGTGCGGTGTCAGTGGTTTTGGGCCAGTCTTCGGGAATGTCCCTTGAGCGGCCTTACGCCCCGCCGCCCGGCGTTCGCCACTCCTCGGGTTGAACCTCAAACTCGAAGGTGGCCTGCCACTGTGCATCGTCGACGCTCTTATGCCACGTGTCGGTCTGCTCTTGACCGTCCTGGTCAAGGTAGAGGAGGTAGATGCCGGGGTCGTCTGGGTATCGCACGATCCGGAGGCTCTTGGGTGCAGGCAAGAGTTCGCCGCCCTTGATGTGCTTCGAGGCCCCAGTCGGGCAGTCGTCGATCGGCCAGCTCAACTTCCAGAAGGACCTCTCTGTCCATGGTGATCTAGTGTCGCACCGCGAGGCTTGCCACGGAAGAGGGACGCTCGGACTCGCCTGGATGAGCGTGCTGTCCCTTGAGGAGCCTAATGGCTAGCGCGTGGCGAGCGATCGGAGCGTCGGCACTCAGCTTCGTGCCGCTCCGGAAAGAGCTGTGCGATCGTCACCGACCAAAGCGGCGAATCAGACAGACCGCTTCGCGAACGCTGCGCTAGATCTGCGCCATGTCGCGGCTCTTGACCGCGACGACACCGATCCGAGCGCCCAGCGGACCGAGCAGCGCGGCGAGGGTGCTGGTGGTCGGGTTGGTCTGACCTCTCTCGATCCGGGAGATCTCAGCCTGGTCGATGCCGGAGGCTGCAGCGAGCTGCTTCTGGGTGAGGTTGCGCGCCTTGCGTAGCTCCCGCACCTCGCGGGCCATCGCATAGTGGGCGTTGAATGCGTCCCAGCGCGCCACGGACTCCGGGCCCGCCGCCTTCGCCTTGTCCTCAACCTCGCCGATGTAGTCGTTGAACTTCGTTGCCATTGCCTCTGCCCAGTAGTAGATCGCCAGGAACTGAATATGTAGTTTACCTCATATCCAGCCGAGCACCAAGTCGGGGCTCAGCGCTTGCGCTTGCCGCTTCGCGCTCGGCGCCCGGCCGATGGCTCACCATCGGCTTTCTGCTGCGCCTTCCACAGCGTGAGGCGTTGCTTGGCTCTGGCGATCTCCGTGTTCTGGCGCTTCGCGCTCGGTTCCTTGCCCTTGTCGTAGGCCGCCAGCAGGAGCACGATCTTGCTGCCGTGGGCATGACAGAAGACGCGCAGCAGGATGGACCCGCCCGCCGCCTCGAGCTGTTCTGGCACGGGCAGCCCCCGCTCGCGCAGGATCGTGGCGGCGTTGTGGCGCACCCTGAACTCGAAGATGCCGGGGGCGCCGGCTATCCACTTGCCCCATGAAGATCCGCAAACGCCGATGCCCTCATGCGCGAGCACGTTGCTGAGGGCAGCCGCGAGCGCCTGCTCCTTGAGCTCGTCGAGCCCGCGCAGAAACTCAAGGACCGGCTCCCGGCCCTTCTCCTCGTAGAACTCGATCGTCCAGGCCGGGGGCGGGGCGCTCACGAAGGCTCAGGTGCGACCGGCAGTCGTCTCGTCGTGTCCGTGGGTGACCTAAACGCGCGCTCCACGAGGTCCGCTCCGTTGGTCGGGTCGGGGGCGTAGTGCCGGTAGATCTCGGTCGTCTTGGCGTCGGCGTGGCCCATCCACTCCTGGATCGCGCGCAGCGGCGCGCCGGCGGCGGCCATCTGCGTGCCGAACGTGTGGCGCAGCTCGTGGAAGGTGATCTCGCGCACGCCGGCGCCGGTGATGGCCTCGCCGAAGCGCTTGCGCATCTTCGACGGGTCGAGCACGTTGCCGGTGTGGGGATGGCAGAAGACGAGGTCTTCCTCTGTGCGGTAGGCCGAGCGCTGGAAGTGAAGCTCGAGCTCTCGCGCCAGCCGGTCGGCCATCGGCACCGAGCGGCCCTCGTGGGACTTGGGGCTGTCGAACTTCCCGCGCGTGAAGTTGTCGGCGACGCGTACCCGGCCCGCGAGCCAATCGACGTCCATCCACTTCAGCGCCAGCAGCTCGCCCTGGCGCAGCCCGGTCAGGGCAGCGGCGAGGTAGAGCGGCCGCTCGACGTCGCCGAGCGGATCGTCGGGGACCGCGGCGATGAGCGCGTCGAGCTCGAGGGGCTGCAGGAAGCGAACGCGCCGGTGCGGAGAGCGCGCCTTCTTCGGGCGGTCCACATGCGCGACCGGGTTGTTCATCACCCAGCCGCGCTTGAGCGAGAACGCGAAGACGCCGTGCAGGAAGTTCAGGTGGTTCTGGACGGTCTTGCTCGACAGGCCGTCGGCGCGCTTCTGCTTCAGGTAGGCGGAGACCCTCGGCCGGTCGATCCGGTTGACCGGGGTCTCACCGAAGAACGGCTCGAGGTGACGGCGCAGATAGCCGCGATAGTCCTGGATCGTCGAGCGCTTGCGATCCATCACGTGCTCGAGGTGGTCGACGTAGAGCGCGCCGGCCTCGGCGAGCGTCTTGCGCTCGCCGGCCGCGAGCACGAGGTCGTGGTCGATGCGTTTGCGAAGCTCCCTCTCGGCCTGGACGCGCGTCAGGCCGATCGTGCCGTACCGGTCGCGCGCTTCGGGCCGATCTTGCGCTGCACGCGCGTCGTCCCCGCCCACCAGGACCCATACCAGCTCTCTCTGCCCCTTGCCATGCAGACGAAGAGCCGGCCGGTGCCGTAAGAGCGCTTATCCATGGCCGCCCGATTTTAGGCGGCAGTGCGGCCGGCGGCATCGGGGTCGAGACCGCGCGAGACCGAGGATGGGGGGAGCGTGGGCATGCGATCACGGCATGTGTGTTCTCGGCGAGCCATTCCTCCAGCATCCGATGGGTGAAGCGGATGTGCCGGCCGACCCGCACGCAGGGAAGCCGTCGCGCGCGGACGGCTTCATAGATCCAGCTCGGCTTCACCGACAACAGCCGTGCCGCCTCGGCAGGCCTGAGCAGCGGCTCCTGAAGCCGCGGATCCGGCGGCGGTGCGGAAGGCCGGTTGTCTGTCGCTGTTCTCGCGTTGGGACTCATCGTGGTTCCCTCCTGTCGCGTGTCGTTCGTCCGTGAGCAAGGCGTTGAGGTCGGAGCCGCACGGCTGTTGCCCTCATCGCTCGGGTCCTGGCGCGTCGCGGGCGGGCTCCCGGTCGAGGTGTCGTGTGGCTCTGGCGAGCGCGCGGAGCGGGGATGGGACGAGCCGGTGTGTGGGGTGGAATCCGGGCCCCCAGTCGGGGTCTGCCAGCTCTCGGTGGGCGAGGGATGGTGTTTGGCGTCGGCTGATGCGGAGCTGTTGCGCGAGGCGCATGACGCGCCCGGTTCCGCCAGCGCCCACACCGTCGAGACAGACTTCGGGGCGCTGAACGTCACATCGATCCCGCCGCCCCTGCCGCCCCCTGCGCCCTCGGGCCGCAGGAACCTGCCGGTCCCGGGGTGCCGACCCTCCATCAGCGAGATGAAGTCCCCGCCGGCCACCGGACCGGCCGGGTCAACCGCGAGCCGGTCGAGGGTCTCGGGGTCGGCGAGCCAGCGGCCAGGAGACTGGGTGAGCTCCCCGTCGGGGGTCAGGTAGTAGTCGCCGCGCTCGGGCGCGATGGTCTTGGCCTCCAGATACCTGGCGTAGCCGCCACCCTTGGCGGCACCGATGCTCGACGCGCTCACCACACCGGTTAATGAGCGCGAACGGCTGGTCGCGGCCAACAAATCTCAGATCTGCGTCTCTCCACACGGGTTCATGACCCCATACACCCCAAACCGGCCACGAACTTCGCCGCCGCCCGCGCCAAACGACCCCTGCCACGGCCGCCCGACCACCGCCAAGACCACCGCCCGAAGCCTCACCAAGACAGCCCACCCCGACGCAACGAGCCAACAACGAACAGCCCAGGCAGACCAGATGCACGGCACACCCGTGGGTCCCTTGCAGGTCCCTCCGGGCGGCCGGGCTGCGGGCGCGAGATGCCTTCCCGGGGTTCCTCGCCCGGCGGGAGTCCAGCCCGGTCAGAGGCGACCTACGGGATCTGGCACCCTGGATGCGTGACCTACGTGTGTCAGCGAGGAACTGGGTGACAGGCGATTCTTCGTGGCCGCCCCATCTAGAAGCTCCTGACTCGCAGCTCGGCCGTTTGCAGCGCGGACTGGGCTCGGCGGCGCGGGAGGTGCTGGAGGGTCGCGCCCGCAACGCACGCGAATTGGTGCGGTCGTGCTTGGAGGCCGATCCGCGCTGGGACACAGATCTAGACAATCGCGCGGACTACTACGCCGTCCTCGGTATCGCGGCCGGCGTCGACGTTGACGTCCTGGAGGCGCTCGCCCGCGACCCTCCGCGCGGTGATGGGTCCGACCCAGGACCATCACCAGTGCTAGGGGTTCTCGCGCGGACGGCCGCGCGAGGAAACACGGAGGCGATCAGTGCGATACGACGCTACATCGCAACTGGACGCTACTGGGAGTGGGTGATCCCCTGGCTACTGCCCGAGGGCCGGCCCACGCGGGCTTCGCCCGGATGGCCGGAGTGGGTCGACGGTCTCGCGTCGGTGTTGTGCGAGCGGTTCCCAACCGCCGATCTGATGAGCGAGGCGATCACGGACGCCTGGTCGGTGAGACCGACGGACGCGCCGTGGGATGTGTGGCGGGCGGGGTACCCATTGATCGAGGGCGCACTCGAGGGCGCCACAGAGATCCACGAGCGGCCCGCCGCGCACGATCGGTATGCCGAAGCAACGACTTCGGAGCTGCTCGCGCTCGAGAAGGCGACGCTTGCGCGGCGGGTTGCAAGCGTGCTGGCCTCCAGGACCGGGGACGAGGACGTTCAGCTGATGCTCCGCGCGGCCGAGAACCCCTCGCTGGCGATGCACGGCGCCGCCGTCGGCGCGCTCGCCACGCAACAGCACACCGAGGTACTACCTGCCGTCCTGAGACTCTCCGAGGAGACCGGTCGTGGGATAACGCGGGCGCTTCTATACCGAGCTTTCGTGGCGTTGCCCTACGCGGCAACGCGAGCCACTGCCGCAGAGTGGCTGACTGGAGGCGATCGAACGCGTCGCGGCGCGGCCGCCAATGCATTGGGCGCGCACGCGATCGACGACGACGTGCGCCTCATTACTGCCGAGCTATCTGGAGAGCTCGATCAAGGACTCAGTGGCGACCAATACGTCGTCTGCGCCCTCGCCGAGGCCTTGGGCCGCCACCCGGAGCAGGGGCCATACCCCGAGCTCGACCGCGCATTCAGTGAAATCCCGTACTCGTTCGGGCGGGGATACGTCGCCGACGCCATCGCCGCGACCGACCCACGATTCCCCGACGAGCTTGCTATCGACTGCCTCTGGGACTGCGAGCCCGCAGTACGCGCCACAGGCGCCAAACACGTAAACCGTGAGAAACCCTTCGTTGCGGCTCGACTTCAGCAGATACGCACCGACCCCCTCGAAGACAAGGAACCGCGAGAAGCCGCAACCTAGATCGCTGGCTCCTCCAAGGAGCGAGAAGCCCGCTCTCGGATTGCCGCATTGCAGCGGTCTGCCGAGCGCGGACCTGTGCCTGCTCGGGCTGGTCACCCCGGGGCAAGGCCCGCGGCAGCCTGCGCCAAGGTGTCAAGGCTTCCGGCGTCAAGGAGCAATTGCGCCTCGGCCAGCCACCTCGGGCTGCGGAATTCCCACGGGCCCGCCCGCAGGCGAGCGAGGAGTCCGACTGTTCCAAGCCCGTCGTGAACCGCCGTAAGGCGCAGCTCCACCCTCAAGCGAGCTCCAAGCCTTTTCTGCGTCCCAGCCTCTCCATGACTGGGCGAGTTCGGCGAAGTAGGCCCCGAGTGAACTCAGCTCAGGCTCGTAGAACCGCACCACCGAGCTGAGGTCGTCGCACGCGATGGTCGCCCGCCAATGATCGTGACTGTCCGCGACGATGGACAAGAGAATCGCCGCCTCTGTTCGAGCGCACCGAGAACGCGGTCGTCACCGTCCGGATCCTAACCGGCCGTTGAGCTCCGACCAGCCGGCTAAGCGTGACGAAGTGCGCGCGGGATCACTCACCCGGCGCGCACCGTCGCAAGCAGTCGCTTTACGCCGTCGAAAAGAAGTTTTAGACAGGTGGGATCAGTGGCGAAGGTGACCATGCCGCTGAGCGAGTCGCGTCGTACCTCCACCTCCACCGCCATCGCTCCGGTTGTCGTGATGATGTGGGCGCTGTTCCCGAACGTGAACTTCAGCGACTCGTTGTGATTGACCGCTAGATCCGTCGAGTAGTCCAGCGGGTCCAGCGCGAGCCCGCGCAGCGACTGTGCGAGCCACGCCTGGAGAACGGTCTCGAGCTGGGCGACCTCGTCGGACGAGATGTTGAGGCCCACAATCGCGACAGTCGCACCGGGCTCGCTGGTTGGAGACCTGTGCTCAAGGCGCACGTTGTGGACGAGCGACGAGCCGCGCACCGTCACGAGCTCGCAGATCAACCGCGAGCAGCCGTTTGTCGAGGTCAGGCACCAGCGAGCATCCTCCATCGACGCAGTCTTGCTGACTGACGCGCGGCCTGTCGCCGTCCGCCCAGCGGTTGGCGTCCCCCAAACGCCCTCGACTGCCCTGAGGACAGAAGGGACAGTCGCCGGGCGACAGTCGCAGCCGGGTCGAGGCGACTACCAGCCGCCTTGACGAGGGTCCTCGGGCTTCTTGCCGTGATGCCATCGCCGCCAGCGCTCGGCGCTCTCACGGTTTGTCTCACCCAAGCGACCGAGTCGAGATCGCCAGCCCCACCATGCAAACAGGGTCATCAACAGCGACCAGCCGATGACGAACCAGACACCTCCGGCACCGCCCCACCCGTAGTGATCCGGATGAGAGCCGCTTTCCGCTTCGATGAGCAACCCAAATGCGACGACGCCTGCGCCCGCCACAATCGGGAGCCACGCTTCGAACCGCGTCGGCATCGGCCCGCCCACGCCGCGCCTTCGGTATCGGACCGCGGCCAGCCCGCTCACGATCATGAGTCCGCCAAGTACGCTGAAGATGACTTCGGCGTCACGTTGGGGCATGTAAGCGAGCGGAATCATTGCTGTGTCTATCGGGCGTATCGCCCAGTTGAATGAGCGTAGCCCGGCCGCCGTGCTCCGAAGGTTTCGGCGGCGCCGCAATGGGTTCCCGTAAGGCCGGCCCGTCGCCGTCGCCGCACACGCCGAGTGCGCGCGAGCGAACACGGTGGGTCACGCGCGCTCGCATACGAAACATCGCCGCGTGACGGGGCCCACTTCGGACAGAGTTCCAGAACAAATTGGAACAATATTGGAACAAGGCGGCGCGGGCGGCTCGGCTGGCGCAAAAGAAAAGGCGAAAAGGCCCGCGTTTGCAGGCCTTTTCTATAGTAGCGGGGGCGGGATTCGAACCCGCGACCTTCGGGTTATGAGCCCGTCCGGGGGTTGTTGGCTGTTTGCGGCTAGATGACGTTTGCCCGGAAATCGCTCGTTTTAGGCGATCTGAAGCGTCTTCTGTTTGCGGCTGTTTTCGGGCGTTCCCTTGGCTTTTCCTTGACCCGGAGCTACGACGATGCGAGCCTGTCGACGGCCTCGCGGGCGCTGATGGCAGGCGGCTGCAGCCCGGCGTGCTCGAGAAGGTCCTTGTCGCCCGTGACGATCGCCTCCGCATTCCCTGATCGTGCGAGGGCGAGCAAGTAGTCGTCGCTGCTGTCGCGCAGGACAGGCTCTGGATCGACCGGGTCCGCGAGCATCACCGCGACCCGCTCGAGTGCGCTTGCGGCCTGCTCGGCCTCGCGCTGAATCGAGCAGCGCGCTGAAGTAGGGCTCCTCGAGGTTCTCGCGCACCTCGGCCATCACCATCGGACACGCAACCATTTCGAGGCCATGATCGTGGACCGCATCGAGCAGCAGGGCGGGCGCTGCGTCCGGCTTGCCGACCAGCGCCGAGAGCAGGACGTTGGGGTCGATTACGACGCGCTTCAATTCGCGGCGTGTCCGGCCGCGCGCCGGCGTCGACGCTCGCGCACTACGCGCACCGCTTCGTCTTCGATCTCCTGCTGATCGACGCCGGCGTCCGCAGTGCGCTGTCGTACACGCTGGATCGTCTCGAAGCCAAGGGTCACGGTCGCAAGCTCTTCGAGTAGCTCACGATCGCTCTTCCCCGGCGAGCGCTCGCGCAATCGCGCCAAGAGGTCGCTGTCGATCTCAACCCTCGTGGTAGCCATGTTCTAAGGCTACCGATCTTTACCAGGATGGAAAGACCGAGAGATTCCTTCTTCCCGCAAGGCCAATAGAGCCAGGAGAAAGCCCGAAGCCAGGTAGTTGATAGCGGCGGTCGTTTCCTCATCGAGGTTCTGCGCAAGAGCCATCTCCACCGCTAGATCGAGTATCTCGTCATCGACGCCGTAGGTTCGCAGAAGCACCAGATTCGCTACAAGCGCCTCTTGGCTGGATCGGCTGGCGTTGGCCTTGGTTAGGTCGCGGAGCTGCGTGATCGCGGCTTTCAATGCCGCCGCGCGCACCACTGGCTCTCGGATGGCCCGTAGTGGCCCGGCAACCTCGTCGCCGACCCGAGCACCGATGCGCCCCGGGAACGGCATGCTCTCGCAATCTGTCTGGGTGTCGCCCTCGTACACGGCCGACCGACAAGCGGCAACGGTGGGAATTGGCTCTGCATGGCTACGCTTCGCCCCCCCGCACTGTGTACGCTACTACACGCTCAACGTGTAGTTACGCGCATCGCTTGAAGATCTGGGCAAATGATGTACTCTAATACACGTAAAGTATGTACAGAGGAGCATCATGCGCCAAAACGTTCTCGATCTACTTGATGACCTCGCCGCACAGGAGCGTGGCGGAATAACGACTGCCGAGGTCCGGCAGCGCCTTGACATTTCGGAGCAGTCGGCGTCAAACCTGATGACGAGGCTGGTAGGCGCTGGGTTTCTCGACCGCGTCGCACGCGGGGTCTTCGCCCCAAGACCCTTGGGGCAGCTAGGGACGCGTGCGGCATCCGAGGACATCGTGTTGGCAGTCGCAGCCGCGTTCGCGGACGAGCCACATCGCATTGCGTTTCGCTCAGCCTTGGATCACCACGAGCTTCTTATGCACCCTGCGCGAACCGTCCAGGTTGCGCTGCCGCGACGCGTCAAACTCGAGCGGCTTAGCGGACGTCGGTTCCAGGCAATCCACGAGCCCACGCGAACGATCGCAACGGGTAACGAAGAGGTCGCGCTCGGGGCTGAGGTCTCGTGTGTCGAGCGCGCACTACTCGAGAGCGCAGCACGTCCCGCCCTCGTCGGCGGATGGACCGTCGTGGCTAGTGCTTTGACACGCGCCCGGATCGACCCGACTAAGTTGACAGAACTTGCGCATGAACTTGACGCTCGCCCGGCACTCCGACGTCTCGGATCGCTCGGCGAAGCGTTGGGTCGCAATCAATTTGCGGACGGGATTCCGCCGCCCGCTGGCGATGCGCGGGTGCTGCCTCTCGACCCACGAGCACCATCTGAAGATCCGTGGACAGATGAGCGGTGGCGTGTTATGTGGCCGATGTCCAGACGGGACGGCCGCGAACTCATCGCAACGTGATCACACGAAACCATTTCACGCGGATCGCCGACGAACACGACGTCGATGCCAAGACCGTGGAGCGCGACTACGTGCTCACGCATGCCGTGGCGGCGATTGGCCAGCACTCTGCAGAGTCCGGCTTGGTGTTCAAGGGCGGGACGGCTTTGCGTCTCTGCTATTTCGAGGACTACCGCTACTCGGCAGACTTGGACTTCAGCCTCGGGGATGGAGGCGACCTCAACGCGGCGTTGGGATGTATCCGGTCAGCACTCGCGCAGGCGCGTGCCGAGATCGGCCTGCCGCATCTTGCTGTGTCTCACGACGGCAAGATGATTGAGTACGAGGGACCTCTAGGGAAGCGGCGCGACCTTAAACTCGACGTCGCGGTTGACGAGCGGATTGAGGACACGGCTACGCAAGCGCTACTTCCTCGCTACCCCGACCAGGTCGACGCGCAGATCAGCGTCTACACGCTGAGCGAGATAGCAGCCGAGAAGCTGCGCTGCGTGATCCAGCGTCTTCAGGCCCGAGATCCCCAGTGGCGATCGAACTGGGAGTCGGAGATGCGTGAGCATCTTCCGGGCGAGCCGGACCACTTTGATGCGGTCGAGCGCGCCGTCCGTCGAGCGCTTCGCTCCCATCTCGGTGATGGGTGACGGCAGCGCCCCAGTGGAGCTCGCGCCGGCCACCCCCGCCGGACGTGACTAGCTAATTGGCCGGGACGCACTCGCGAACCGCAACCGGTCGCACTCCGCATTGGGCACGATGGCCCCCGCCGCGGACGCCGCCTCCTGGGCCCCCGATAGTGACCGCGTGCGGCCGGGAGCGGCTCGAGCTCGGCCAACGGCCGGGCTCAGACGCCGAGCTCGGCGGCGACCTCGCCGGCGGCGACTGCCTCCACGAGTCGCCGGTGGTCGAGCTCGTTCTGGTCGGCGTAGGCGCTGGAGAAGCTGGCAATGGCCCGGTCGAAGCGGCGACCGCGGCCGAGGTAGGCGGCGATCGCGAGCCGATCGCCGGAGCGCGCATGCATGCGCGCGAGCGACCACCCGCACGCCCGCGTGTACGCGTGCAGACCGGCCTCGTCCATGGTCGAGAGATCCGCGGAGGCCTTCCAATCCCACAGCTGGCGCACGTAGAAGTCATAGCGCTCGCCGTCGAGGCCTTCGCTGCGCAGCCAGCCGAGGAAGATGTCGCTCGCCGCCTGTGAGATCCGCTGGCCCCGAACGACACGCTCGCCCGCGCACTCGAACTCGCTCGCGCCGACGTGCGGCTCGAGCACCGACGGCTGCGCCTCCTTGGCCTGCAGCACCAGCGGGTCCCTGCCTTCGCGGCCGACCAGCAGGACTACCCAGGCGCGCGTGCCGACGCTGCCGACGCCGACGACCTTGCGCGCCATGTCGACGAAGCGGTAGGTCTCGAACAGGTGGCGTCTGTTGACGGCCAGGCTGGCGGCGTAGTCGTCCATCAGCCCGCGGATGTAGGCGCCCTCCTCGCCGAGGTCGGCGGGGTCGAAGAGCTCGCGCATCGGGACCAGCAGCGGCGGCACGCTGCGGAAGCGCAGCTTGCCGTCGACCCGCTCCGTCAGTTTTTTGACCGCCCGCAGGCTCGTCTTCCTGCGTGCCTGCGCGAAGGGTTGCGCGAACACGATCCGACCGGTCCCGTTGAGCCGCCCGCCGAAGCGATCGACGAGCTCGCTCGCGTTCAGCCGCTCATACCAGACGTCGAGGTGGCTGCGCTGAGCGAAGCCTTCCATCGCCTCGCGGTACTCGCGCACGCAGGCCATCACGATCCAGCGCCGGCGGTCGGCGGGCAGCCCGACGTCGCGTCCTGCGATCTCGACGCTCGCGGCCATGCGCTTGACGTCCCACTCCCACGGACCGGGCAGGGTCTCGTCGAAGTCGTTGGGGCTGAAGACGAGCCTGCGATCCGGCGCTGCGAACGCGCCAAAGTTCGAGATGTGCGCGTCGCCGCAGGCCTGGACGACCATGCCCGAAGTCGGCGTGTGCGCGAGATCGGCCGCCATGATCGCCGCTGCGCCGCGGTAGAAGGTGAAGGGTGAGACGAGCATGCGCCCGTAGCGGATCGGCACGAGCTCCTGCACGCGCGTGGCCGCCTGGGCGGCGAGCAGCGCCACGGGGTCGGCCCGGTCGGACGCGGGCGCCCAGTCGCCGTGCGCCGAGCGGGGTGCCGTCTGCCGGGCCGCGCGCCCACGCTCTGCGGACTCCCCGGACTCGAGCGTCGCGTAAGCCGAGCCCGTCACGTGCTACCCCTCGAGGCCCACGCCGCGGGCCGCCTGTTGCGGGAATCGACCGAGCGACACCCGTCAAACTGTACGCTGGCGCGGCCGGCGAGCGCTGGGTCAGCCGTCTAGCTCACGCGCGACCTTGACCACAGATGTGCGCTGGTAGAAGTCGACGGCCACGATCGCGCCCTTGGCACCGTCCTGCGCCTGGCAGCGCTTGATGCGTGCGCGCAGAAACGCTTCGCGGCCGATGGCTGCGTTCAGCGACGGGCTCGGCGGGAACGGCGGGATCCAGTGGTTGATCAGCAGCAGCGGGCTGTGTTGTTCGCCGCGGTAGCGCTTGCAGCTGAGCTGGTCGGGCCGTGTCGCGCCGAGCGGCGTGTCCTGGATGAAAGAGAACGCGGGCATGTACCACGCCGGCGTCCCGCCGTGCTCCTCGGCGAACACCACGAGGCGCTGCCCGCGGGCGATCAGCGCCGCGAGCGTCGGCGGCGGCTGTCCGCGCTCGAGCGTCGCGACATAGCGCGTCAGGCCGGCCTGCTCAAACGCCTGCTCGATGCTCGCCGGCGGCACGTAGTCCTCGACGATCACGATCAGCACCTGGTCGGGGTGGCGATCGAGGAAATCCCTGATTGCGTCGAGTTCTCGCTCGAGCGGCTCCGCCCCGAGCTCGCACAGCGTGTGGCACAGGTACAGCCCGGGCTTGCCGCTGAGCGTGCCCACGCCGACGCGGCCTGCGACCCGGTCGGCGACGCGCAACGCCGCCGCCGGCACCTGCTTGGCGACCTTGTTGCGGTCGGAGCCCTCCGCGCTCAGGTCGGTGCGGACGCGGCCCGTCGCGGCGTCATACACGCCGAAGTGAACGTCGATCAGCAGCGCCCGAATGCCGTCGTCGAGTTGGCGCGAGATGCCGTAGCGCTGGTTGGCGAAGTGCCAGCCGGGCTCGTCGCTGGCGGCCATCGAGTTGTGCGTGCCGGGGAAGACGACTTCGTTGAGACGGCGCTCGCACAGGGCGGCGGCGCCGTTGCAGCTGCTTGGCGTCGCCGCGGCGCGCTGTTTCGACGCCGAGCAGCTCGCCAGCACGAGCGCCGCGAGTCCGACCAGCAGCGCCGCCGGCAGACCGGCGGCCGCGCGAGGCGAGTGTCGAGGCCAGCGCTGGGATGTCTGGCGGGCACGCCTCATCGGCTGCGAGAGGAGGCTAATGACATCCGGCGCGAGACGCCGTTGCTAGCTGGCGAGGGTCACGAGTCCTGAGCGAGCTGACTGGGCCACGCGGCGCACATCAGGTCGGTGAGCAGGGCGTCTCGCTCCTTGCTGTCGCGTTCGTCGATGTCGTCGATCACCTGGATCACGAGGCCGGCGGCGTACACCGGGTCAAGCGGCCACTCGCTGGGTTCCATCACGCGGCCCCCTGTGACGGTGATTGGCCGAGTTGTATAACGCCTAGATAAAGCTGATGGGAGGAGTTTGATGCTGGCAAGATGCCCCCGAGGTCTGAAGATGGCTTATTTTCAGGGGTAAAAACCCACGGCCACCAGCATTAGTTCCGGACGTCACGAGCTGGCCGCGTCCAAAATCCATCACTCCTGTTGGCCGTTTTGGCCAACGGCTGCGAAGCCAACGCGCGCCGACCCGCTCGCGCTGAGCAGATCAGGGGATCAGAGGCGCGGCGTCAGTGCTCAGCGGATCAGCACGGGCGGGCTGTACGCGGAGACGTGCGCGCCGTCCGTGACCCTGACGAGCGCGCGGTACAGGCCGCGTTGCACCCGCACGACGCGGCTGAACTTCGACACCGTCGCGGTGCCGGCGCTGAGCACGGTGCCGCCCCTGTTGACGGAGCGCCCGGGCTTCAGCAGCTGGAAGCCGACCAGCGCGCCGACCTCAGCGGGGGCGACGGTGCCATACAGGCGGGCGTAGCCCCGGCGGCGGGTGGCGTGCACGTGGAAGCTCACGTGCACGGCCACGTTCTCGACCAGCACCGGGCTCGAGACTTCGGGCTTGCCGACCGTCACGACGCGTATCTGCGCGTTCTCGAGCAGGCCGAGGAAGGGGAAGGAGAAGCCGCCGTCGGCGCTCGTCAGCTGCGGGTTGCCGACGGTCTGAAAGCCCCCGAGGTAGGGGAACGGATTGGCCTGCAGAGCCACCGCGTGGTTGGCGGCGCCGGTACCGGAGAGCGTGCCCTCGACGAGGAACGAGCTTCCGAAGACGACGGGGTTGGGCGTGCCGTCGATCGCGAGCGACAGCGGCACGGGCCCGGTCTTGAACTCCCGGTCAGTGCCGGTGGTGGCACCGGCGGGACTGCTGGCGAGGATCCGGTAGTGGTAGGTGGTCAGCGGCGCGAGGCCGGTGAGCGTCTGGCTGACCTGCAGCGAGCTCGTTGCGGCGCCCGCGGGCGCGAGCGGCGTCTGTGAGCCGTATTTCCTGGTGGTGCCGTACTGGAAGACGTAGTTGGTGTCCTGGCCGTGTGGGTTGATCGTGGCGAACACGATCGCCGAGGAGAAGGTGACGCCGGCGCTGCGCCCGGTGATCGCTGCGGGGGCCGTCGCGGCGCTGGCGCCGGAGGCGAGCAGCGCAAGCGCGCTGATGCTCACGGTGAGGGCAAGCAGCGCGCGGCGGGCGGCATGGCGGGGGATGGCTCGACGAAGTGTGTTCATGTGGGCTTTATGTCGGGCGGGGCACGAAAGTTGCGGTATCAGCCGGATTCATCGCAGGCCAAGCTATCCGGATCGACGCTCGCCTAAACGTTGGCAAGGTCTTGTCAGGGCTCGTCGTCGAGCGATTCGAGCAACTGCACGTCGGCGAGATCCTGCGGCCGGCCGGCAGCTCGCTTCATTCTCAGAGGTCGCCGCGGTGACCGGCGCGCAGCTCGGCAGCGACGGCGTTCCAGCTCAGCGCCAGCTCGAGGCGCTCCGACATGGGGCGCCGGCGTGCTGCGATCACCGCAGCAGGGTCGGCCAGTGGATCGCGAACGGTACCCGGTAGCGCCTGCTCGCCCGCCCGCGCAGGCTCTGCTGTTGGTGGCACGAGAAACAGCGTATCGGTCGTTGAGAGCGCCCCCGCGCCTCCTGTCCGTCGTCCTGAGTTCGCTTGCCAGAACTGTGTTGACTGTGGAGCCGAGGTATGGGAGCGTTGTGCGGTGCAGGCAGACGGGGTGTTCTCGGGTGGCGGCATCAAGGGGCTGGCGTTCGCCGGCGCGCTCGAGGTGGCCGAAGAAAAGGGCTACACCGACTGGGTTCAGCTCGCGGGCACCTCGGCCGGTGCGATTACCGCGATGGCGCTCGCGGTTGGCTACAGCGCGAAGCAGCTGAGAGAACGTCTCGAGGACTACGACTTCAAGAAGATCGCGGACTACGGCGCGCCGCTGGGCATCGGCGAGGCCGAGAACCTGCTGCTGCGCCGTGGGCTGACGCACGGCAAGGGGCTGTACGAATGGATCGTCGAACTGCTCGTCCAGGCGCCGAAGCCGGCGCAGACGTTCGGTGACCTCGACGCAGAAAACCGGCTGCGCGTGATCGGCACCGACCTCGCGCACGAGCGCATGGTCGTGTTCCCCGAGGACGTGGTCCTGTACGCGGACGACAACGGCCGCCCGTACACGCCTGACGCGTTCCCGATCGCCGACGCGGTGCGCATCAGCGCCGGATACCCGTACTTCTTTCCGCCGGTGACGCTGAAGGACGCGGCCACGGGCAAGGACGGCGCGCTCGTCGACGGCGGCGTGGTCAGCGCGTATCCGGTGTTCCTGTTCGACAAGGAGCAGCCCAAACACCCGACGTGGGGCTTCCGGCTGTTCGGCGGCGTGCCGCCCGAAGCGGCGCCCTACCAGCCGATCCACGGTCCCGCGTGGCCGATCGACATGCTCAAAGGCGTGCTCGACACCTCGATCAACGCGCTCGACAAGCTCGAAATGACGGCGTACGCGTCACGGACCATCGGCATCCCCACGGGCAACGTCTCCACGCTCAACTTCGAACTCAGCACGCAGGAAAAGGAATTCCTGTACGACTCGGGGCGCGAGGCTGCGGAAGCGTTCTTCGCGGCCAAGCCCAGCGCGCGCAACATCTTCGGCGCGACCCCGCCGGCGAGCGCGCTGCCGAAATAGGGCCAAACTGCTGCCGGGGCCGCTGGCCCGTGCTGAGCCGGTGAACGGGGTCAGCGACGGGTGAGGGTATCTCCTCCAGGGCTCGGGCCACCAGGGCGAGGTCCTGCGTGTCGTGAAGGTGACTGGCATGCTCGCGTAGGTCGAACGCTGCGTTCAGCGCGGCGATGAGGTCTGCGGCGTGGGTGTCGACGTCTACCTTGGCCTTCTCGTGCTCGGCGAGCCAGTGCGCGACGTCCGGCCAATGCCACAGGCGAGTCTTGTGGTCTGCATGAGCCTGCGCGTCGCCTCGCCAGGCAACGTCTTGCACGATGGCGATCTGTGAGCGGGTAGGGGTTGCGGCGTAGATGCCCTGCGTCCAAGGGCGCAATACTTATATCATAAGCGATATACTATTCAGGGCATGATAGATTGTTCTGCGATGACTGACCAAGTGTCGACGAGCCATGCCGAGCCAGACGCGCTCGACGAGATGATCGCCGAGTTTACGGAGGCTAACCCAGCCTTCCCAAGGTTGCTACGTGCCGCCGAACGCCGCCGGCGTCTACTCCGAACACTCGCTGAGCAGCGCCGCGCTCGCAAGATGTCGCAGACCCTCGTAGCAGCTGCGATGTGCACTTCGCAGCCAACACTTGCGAGGCTAGAGACGACCGCCGCTGACACCAAGCTGTCGACCCTCGAGCGTTACGCTGATGCTCTTGGCTACAGCGTCGAGTATCACCTGGTGCCAGCCAGCAAGTCCGCTCGCCGTGCTGGGATCACGATCGAGAGCTAGCCTGCAACACGGGACTGGGTTCTGCACAGTGGGTCAGTCTGGCGTAACAATGCCTAGTTCGTGGCGCAAGGCCCTGATGCCTATCCGCGGGTCTGTGTAGCCAGCTGCGAGAGCCATGTGCTCAATGGCGTCTGCGACGAGTGCAGTTGCCTCGATCTCGGTGAGTGGTCCGACGAGTTGGGCGGCGAACCCCATCGTGGGCTCGACTAGATGATTGATTCCACGGTGGGATGCGTGGTTATTGGGGGTTTTTGGGCAGCAGGGTCGAAGTCGGCGGTGCTCTGAAGCATCGCCGACCAAAAGGGGGCCTCGATGGACGCCGACCTCGACCTGCTGCTCACTGCCGTTTATGTCACGGCTGACGATCTCCTGCCTGCGAGGCCGGGGAACGCCAAGCGGATCGTCACAGACGCGGAAGTCGTAACGCTCTGCGTTGCTCAGGCGATCATGGGTATCCCGTCGGATCGGCGGTTCCTGGCGGTCGCTTCTAAGCATTTGCGTCACTTGTTCCCGAGCATCCCCGGGCAGGGCGGCTACTACAAGCGCCGCCGGCGCCTGGCTGACACGCTGGAGTGGCTGATGGGCGTGTTCGCCAGCCAGAGCCCCGGAATCGAGGACGATCTGCTGCTCATCGACTCCACGCCGGTGGAGTGCGCCCGCAGCCGCGAGACCGTCAAGCGCTCGCAGCTCGCGGATGCCGCCGACTATGGGTACTGCGCCAGCCACAGCCGGTTCTTTTGGGGTTTCCGGCTGCACGCCCTGTGCTCCCCGGACGGCACCCCGAGAGCGATCGCCTTGACGTCCCCCAAGCTCGACGAGCGCGAGGTCGCGCTCAAGCTGCTCGCCCGCGCAAAGCGAGGAGGCGCGGTCACCGTGATCGGCGATAAGGGCTACGCCGGCAAAGAGTTCGCCATCAAGGCCAGCGAACTCGACGCCACGATCGTCCGGCCGCGACGAAAAGACGAGCCCGGCCGAGGACCACACCTCGCCCCGATCCGCCAAAGGATCGAGTCGATCTTCTGGACCTGCAAGGACATCCTCACGCTCGAGCGCCACGGAGCCAGAACCCTTCCCGGCCTCAGAGAGCGCATCCTTCAACGCTTCCTCACTCTCGCCGCCGCGATCACCCTCAACCACCAACTCGCCCGACCCAGCCGCGCACTCGTCAACTACTGCGCATGATCCCCGTGGAATCAATCATCTAGACGCGTGGGCGTCCCGAGGGAGGAGAGGTCGACGCGCTGTTGTAGACCGTTGTTACGGGCCGTTGTGTCGCCTCGGCTCTCCCCAATGCAGCAACAAGGCCTTCACGCTGTTGCGGCCAGATGAGCCCCAGTGCTTCAAGTGACGGCAGGGCGACGGCCGTGGCGGCGCGCAGTCGTGGCTGCGACGATCGCCGGCTGCCCCGCAGACGCTGGGCGGCGCGCTCGCACGTTCCAAAACAGTACGAGTTCCTCGAAAGATGGGTCTTCATCAAGCACGAACAGCGCACGTTGGCTAGGTCCGTTGACGGATTCTGTGGCCCCCATGTATCTGGCTGCGAACGCAAGTTGCGAGTTCCTCTCGATCTGGCCGGTGAGAAGCGTGACCTCAAAACTCTCCGCCGCGGCGGGAGCGAGTACGAGTCGAGGCGGTAGAGCACCGATGTCGTCGGGGTCTATCCAACCTCAGAGCATCGCTGTGCGCACCGCCTCCGCGTCCGACGTGGGCTGCGGGACGCGGACAATCTCGGGGTCGCTCGCGTCGCCTGCGACCAACCACCACGGATGCACCTGGCGCTGCGCCACCTTCTCTTCCCACGGTCCCGCGCGGCCCTCCAGAGCTGCTGCAGGCTCTCGCGGGCGACTTCGGTCAGCGCCGGGTGCAGCAGGAATCGTTCGGGAGGAATTGCCGCCAGCGAGTCCTCGAGCCCTGGTCCCAGCTTTCCCGTCTCGTCGGCAGTGAGCAGCAGTGTCCCCGGTCCGTTCCAGACCTGGCTGAGCACCCGCGTGACCTCAAGCTGCGCCGCCAGATCCTCAACCCACATGACCACCTCCCACACGTCGGGGCCGCCGAGCAGCCCCGCACGTCGCATACCATTGGGGCATGAAGGATGTGCCTGCTGAGTTTCCCGGCAGCGAGCTCGTGAGCGCGGGGCTCGTGGATCTTGCGGAGGGCTGTGAGAGCGAGGCGTCGTTGCTGGTGTCGATGGCGGCGCCGCGACTGCGGGCGCTGGGCTTCGCGGTGCCGGTGAGTCGCCAGGAGCGTCCTTCCCACCGCCTTTACGAGCTGATCGCCGAGCGTGACGGCGGCGCGCACAGTCGATATAACGCGCTGGTCGCTCGGATTGTCAGCTTCGCGCGGGCGGCCGAGCGTGACGCGGCCTCCGGTTGACGAGCACCGCATTCGTGAGCTCGCGCGCGGGCTTGCGCGTGCAGCGCGCGGTCCCGTGCGGATCTACCTGACCGGAGGATCCACGGCGGTGCTGGAGGGATGGCGCGATTCGACGATCGACGTGGATCTGCGCTTCGAGCCTGAGTCTGATGAGTTGATGCGGGCGCTTCCCGCGTTGAAGGACCGTCTCGGAATCAATATCGAGCTGGCGTCACCGCCGGACTTCATCCCAGAGCTTCCGGGTTGGCGGGAGCGCAGCCCGCTGGTGCTCCGCGAGGGCAGCGTGGAGTTGCATCACTTCGACCTGTACTCGCAGGCGCTGTCGAAGATCGAGCGGGGGTTCGAGCAGGATCTGGGCGACGTTCGCACGATGATCGCGCGCGGCTCGGTGGAGCCTGCGCGTCTGATCGAGCTGTTCGAAGCGATCGAGCCCGAGCTGTATCGATACCCGGCCCTCGACCCGCTGGCGTTTCGTCGCAAGCTGGACGCGGCACTGGAGTAGACCGGCTCAGGATGCTCGCGGCTCGCTCGAGGCCACTCGGCCAGTTCGTCTACGCCGCGCGCTGGACGGCCGTCCGGTCGTCATTGCCGCTGCGGAGGGCCCTGTTGACCTCGTCAACATCGAAGCGAGCCGGGTCGAACTCCGCGTCAGCCTGGAGGCCAAGCCACTCAAGCATCTCCTGGTGCTCCTCGTCAGCTGGGTCGCCCAGCACCTCGCGCAGATGCTCATACCCCCACACACCGCCGCAATCCTCGGGTGGGCAGGCACCGTTGCCGGCGACGCAGACCGGATAACGCGCACCCGGCTCGGCGGCGAGCGCCTTCTCGACCACGATCTCATGCTCCCAGTCATCGCCGAAGTCGTAGGTGTAGCGAATCCGCTCTCCCTCTCGCTTGAGCAGCCGGTCGAGTGTCGCCTTGCGCTCATCCCGATGCCCCAGCTCCGGATCGGCCAGCCCGTACTCGCAGGAGCCATCGGTGAAGGCGTGCATGTGGCAGTCCTGCCATCCCATCGCCGCCTGGATCATGTCGTGCAGCCGGTCCAGTCGGATCGCTGCCGGGATCAGCAGCCGCCTCCATACCGGCGGCTTCGAGGTTCCAAGGAGACTGATCTTCACCTGCAGGACGGAATCCACTGGTCCACTCATATCACCCTCCGATCGTGAGCCTTGGGCACGAACACGGCTTTTGCGCACCGTACATGCCAGCTCAGATGGACGGCTCGGCTGGGGTCGGCCTCGACAGCCGCGCGCGAACACGGCGGCTCCCCTTCCGTACGTCCAATGACGTACAGTTTTGGCCATGGCATCCAAGACCGAGAGACTGAGCCTCCGCTTGACTCCCAAGCAGGACATGGTGCTGCGGCGTGCTGCAGAGGCCCGCGGCGAGTCAACGGGCGAGTACGTGCTGCGCCATGCCGTGGAAGCCGCCGAGCTCGATCTCGCCGACCGTCGCGTGTTCGCCCTCGACGACGCTGCCTGGAACGAGTTGCAAGGTCTGCTCTCGGCGACGCCGTCGCAACTTCCGCCAGAGATGGCCAAGCTGCTCTCCCGGCAGTCGGTGCTCGAGCGACCTGCACGTTGATCTACAGCGGCCCAACGCTGCTGACCAGCGAGCACAGGCTCGAGGGGTTCGACTGTGGCGAGCCTGCGCTCAATGACTGGCTCGCGCGCCGAGCGCTCGGCAACCAGACGGCCGGCAGCAGTCGCACGTGGGTCGTGATCGACGAGCCGGCCAGGACGGTCGTCGCGTACTACGCATCCTCCACCGCTTCGGTGATGCGCGCCGCGACGCCGCGTCACATCGCCCGGGACCAGCCCGCCGATCTGCCGGCAATCCTGCTCGGGCGAATGGTCGTCGAGCGCGGCCACCAGGGCAACGGCCTTGGTGCAGCCATGCTCAAGCACTTCATCACGAAGGCAATCGAGGTTTCAGAGATTGTTGGGGTCAGGCTCGTCCTCGTACACGCCAAGGATCAGCAGGCAAAGGGCTTTTACCGGCATCACGGCTTCGTCGAGTCGCCGATCGACACGCTCACACTGATGATGCTGCTTCCCTCGACCGGTCGTGAAGCACGATCCAGCTCCTCGTCATAGCCAAGCGGCCTACCGGGACATACTGCCCCCCGAGCCACTTGGACAACAGCGCTCGTGTGCCGTCGAGCAGGGGTTTCGAGCGTCTATCGAGATATATTGGTGATCGTCAATAACTGTCGATAGAGGCTATGAAGCGCAGCACGAATCCGTATACGCCTGGGGCGGGCAAGCGGCCTGCGAAGCTGGCGGGCCGCGATGCTGATCTCGAGAACTTCGAGCTGCTGCTCGAGCGGTTGGGCGACGGGCGCCACGAGCGGAGCATGATCTTCGCCGGCCTGAGGGGCATCGGCAAGACGGTGCTGCTGCTCGAATTCGAGATTCTCGCCGGGGAAGCGCAGTGGTTCTCGACCGGCGTGCAGGAGGTGGGAAGCAGCGCCGACTTTCGTACCAGCATGGCGCGTCTGGCGCTGCGTCTGTTGCGCAGCATGAGCCTGCGCCAGCGGATGAAGGATCGCGCCAGGGCGGCGCTGTCGGTCGTCAAGTCCTTCTCGCTCGCTGGGCCCGCGGGCATCAGGCTGCAGCTGGACGTCGACGCGGCGACGGGGAGCGCCGATACGGGCGACATCGAGCAGGATCTGGCCGACCTGCTGGTGGAGATCGGCGAGGTGGCGCGCGCGGGCGCGACGGGCGCGCTGTTCTTGATCGACGAGATGCAGAATCTCGACAGGGCCTCGCTGGGGGCGATCTGCATGGCGTTGCATCGCGTCAGCCAGCGCGATCTGCCGGTGGCGCTCGCGGGGGCGGGGCTGCCGACGCTGCCGGCGATGCTGCGGGCCGCCAAGCCCTACGCTGCGCGCCTGTTCTCCTACCACACGCTCGGGCAGCTGTCGGTCGCGGAGGCCAGGCTCGCCCTGGTGGGGCCGGCCGCGCTGCAGGGCGTCGAGCTGCAGAAGCGGGCTGTCGATCTGGTCGTCGAGCAGTCGGGCGGCTACCCCTATTTCCTGCAGGAGTACGGGCGCGTGCTGTGGGATGAGATCGACGATCCACCGATCACAGCCGAGCACGTTCGCACCGTCGAAGAGATCGTCGATGACAGCCTCGACCGTGGCTTCTTCGGTCCCGCCTTCGAGCTCGCCACCGACGCCGAGCAGCGCTATCTGATCGCCATCTCGAGCCTCGGCGACGGCCCTTACAGGACCGCCGACGCTGCCCATGCGGCCGGCTACGCGAACATCGGCGGAGCGTCCGTGGTGCGCGAAGAGCTGATCGCGAAGGAGCTGATCTGGAGTCCGCGGCGGGCCTACATCGACTTCACGGTGCCCCGCTTCGCCCAGTATCTGCGCGCGACCCACGGCGAGGACGCGTGAGCCGTTCTATGGCCCTTTATTTATAGGTGTAAATAAAGATCGAGAAGACACCGGGCAAGCGCGGTGGCAGTGTTCTTCTCCCGGCGAAGCGTCGGCCGCTTTCGTCACGGAGCGGCGCTCATCCCGAGCTCGGTGAAGAAGCGCTGCACGGCGTCCACAGCGTCTGCGCGCAGCTCTGGTTCTGGAGCCTGCGCGTCGACCTGGATGGCCTGCTCGGCGTAAGCGCGTGGTCCGATGTCGGATGTGTCGCGATAGCGTTCGCGGACCTCGAGAAAGGTACTCCGGAGCGACCCGAGGGCGTTTGCGAGCGTTCCGTCGCGCAGGGCCTGGGCGGCGTCCTCGGGTCCACCGGCGCGGTTGTGGAGCAGTACGTAGGCGAGGTCGTAGTAGTCCTTGGTGGCGGCGCGGCTGCGCAACGCGACGCACTTGGACAGCAGGTAGCCCTGCAATCCGGCGAAGCGCACGCTGACCTGCACCTCGGTGCCGTCAGCGAGGGCGCTCGTTACGTGCTCCCACTCGTAGTCGTGGGCGACGTATCCGGTGCCGCGCAGGTTGGCGGCCCCGAGACGGTGGCTGCCGTTCGGTCGTATGCTCTCGCCCTCGCGGTACTCGTCGAGGTCGCAGAGAAACTCGATCCTCACGAGAGTGGAGCCGATCGATCCTTGCCAGCGCCAACCGTCCTGTCCGGGATCGGGCTTGAACTGGAGGGCTTCGAGGGCGCGCTCCACCACCCCCAGGTCTGCGCCGGGATCGATCTGGCTGACGAGAAGGACATCCACGTCTGTTGTGCCGAGATGTTCGGGGATGACGCCAGTGGTGTCGCGTGCCAGGACTGCGGGCACCAATCCGCCGAGCACCACCAGGAACGGCGCCTCATCGCCCATCTCGTGCAGCAGCCTGACCAGCGCGGTCTCGGCTCGCGCGCGCGCCGCCGGCGAGCGCTGCTCGTCGGTCATGCCGGTGCCACCTCGGCGATCGGCTGCCTGTCCATTACCGTTGGGTGCAGCGGGTCGATCAGCAGGGACTTGACGTGATCGGCCGCGTCCTGGCCGCGCGCGTCGAACGAGGAGAGGTCGGCGTACAGCCGCGGAGCGCTCACCACGGGGACGCGCTCGTGACGCTTGGCGAGGTTGAGGATGCGGGGGTCCGCGCGCCAGAAGATCACGCGTCCGCCCTCATCGACCTCGCGCAGCCCGGCGGCGGCGATCGCAGCGGTCAGCGGCCCGGCGAAGTCTTCGTCGGCGATGTAAACGTGGACGCTCGGCACGGTGGTCGTGAACGGCGCGGTGAGCTCCAGCCCGGCCCAGCCGCTCACCGCCCAGCGCAGGCCCTCGTCGAGCGCCGCGCGCAGGTCCCCTGTGAGCAGGCCCACCACGTCCCGCGTGGCGCGATGGGCGATGCGCGTGTCGCGTGTCTGTGCTCCGAGCGCGACCGACCAGGCGGAGAGCATCCCGTCGGCGTCGAGGATCTCCCGGTAGGCACCCGGGCCTCGCGCCGGACCGTGCTTGACCGTCCATCCCTGTGCGTCGAACATTCCCAGCACGCTCGCCGTTTGCGCGGTTGACCATCCGCCGTCACGCGCGAGCGCCGCCGCGCTCAGGCGCTCATCTGCGCTGGCGAGGAGGATCTCGGCGAGCGACAGCGAGGACAGCGACCACGAGAAACGCCGCGTATCCCTGTATGGAGCACGGGTCGGTGGTTCGCGAATGACGAGCAGGCCGCCGGGGCCGGCGATCCGCGCCCGCGCATCTTCATCTGCCCAGTTCGCGTTTCGCGCGCGCAGCCATTCGATCGCCCCGGGAGATAGGCGGCGCCCGAGCAGCACGACATCCGACGGCCACGGATCGGGCACACCGGCCGCAGCCCGGCGCACGTCATCAGGCCAACCCTCCCCGGCCCACACGGCGCGCAGCGCCACCGGGTCGCCGGCGCCCGTCTGGACGACGAGGGTCGAGTTGTCACTCTGCGGGGCAGCGCGTACGGCGGCGGTGCCATCCAAGGCTAGGGCGAGGATGCGAGCCAGACGATTCTCTGCTGCCACCATATTCTCTACTGTACCAGAAGATAATGACGGCGAGCAGTGGGGCGATCTGCATGGCGTTGCATCGCGTCAGCCAGCGCGATCTGCCGGTGGCGCTCGCGGGGGCGGGGCTGCCGACGCTGCCGGCGATGCTGCGGGCCGCCAAGCCCTACGCTGCGCGCCTGTTCTCCTACCACACGCTCGGGCAGCTGTCGGTCGCGGAGGCCAGGCTCGCCCTGGTGGGGCCGGCCGCGCTGCAGGGCGTCGAGCTGCAGAAGCGGGCTGTCGATCTGGTCGTCGAGCAGTCGGGCGGCTACCCCTATTTCCTGCAGGAGTACGGGCGCGTGCTGTGGGATGAGATCGACGATCCACCGATCACAGCCGAGCACGTTCGCACCGTCGAAGAGATCGTCGATGACAGCCTCGACCGTGGCTTCTTCGGTCCCGCCTTCGAGCTCGCCACCGACGCCGAGCAGCGCTATCTGATCGCCATCTCGAGCCTCGGCGACGGCCCTTACAGGACCGCCGACGCTGCCCATGCGGCCGGCTACGCGAACATCGGCGGAGCGTCCGTGGTGCGCGAAGAGCTGATCGCGAAGGAGCTGATCTGGAGTCCGCGGCGGGCCTACATCGACTTCACGGTGCCCCGCTTCGCCCAGTATCTGCGCGCGACCCACGGCGAGGACGCGTGAGCCGTTCTATGGCCCCTTATTGATAGATATAAATAAAGATCGAGAAGACGCCGGTCAAGCGCTGCTATGCGGCTACCGGCTCGTTGCTGTCTGCCGGCTCGACCTCGATTGCGCGAGGATATAGCGCCCCGAGGGCCGTGGCGTGCAATGCGCGGGACACGGCACTCGATGCGATCTCTGCGGCGGCGGCGGCGTCCTCGGTGTCGGTGGCGACCGTGATGCGCGCAGTCGTAGGGTCGTCCCAGGAGATCACAGGGCCGAGGTCTCCGTGGTTGTGCTCAAGCCAGCCGATCAGGCGTTCCCACGAAGCCTCGTCTGCGAGCAGCACACCGGGGATCTGGACAAAAATGCGGTACTCCATGCTCATGGCTTATACCCCTTGCGCTTGAGATCGGCAAGGAGATTGGTCCAAGTGCGCTGCGAAGAGGGGGTGCCAGGCATCCGCGCGGGGGCAGTCAAACCGTCTGGTGGGAAGAGCAGCCAATACTCCTTGCGCTTCTCGACACGCCAGCCCGCGTGTTCGAGGAGTCGACGCAGCTTTTTAGCGTCTCCCTGGTAGGTCACTGCACGCCGCCGCGGTGTCCCAGAAGGTCGGCGCCTATGAGGCTGTGGGCTTGGCCGGACTGGGCGCAGATCGTGGAGATCGACATACCCGCGTAGCGTAAGAGCGCCTTGGGATGCTTTTCCGGGGTGCGACGGGAACGACGGCGGTCGCTTCCTCGAGAGCTGCTCGGGGGCGCTGATCGATCAACAGACGTTCAGCGCTGAGCGAGGCGTGTCGAGGTGGCTGTTTGGCCCTGACGGGCTCGCTGTTGTGTCGCCGGGCAGCTCGAGATCATGGCTTACCTGGCTCCTGCAGATAGACGAGGCGGTCGGTGAGCTGCTGGTCGGCGATGTCACGGACCGCTGTGACGAGGGGGCCGATGCCCGCCACGCGGCGCGAGAACCGGGACGAGAGCGCGATCAGCACGCCAGCGTGATGCTGGCCGGCGACGAGATGCTCCGCCGAGATGCGGGCGAAGTCGGCGAGGTTCTCGGTGAGCAGCGTACGCCCGTCCGCAATCGCCGCCGCAAATACCTCAGGGTCAGAGCTCCCGGCGACCCCGAGCTCAACGACGGTGCGGGCGTCAACACCGGTCGCTCGAAGCGCAGCGGCTAGGCCGGGCGAGTACATCTCGTCCAGCAGCAGCTTCAACGCGTCTCAGCGGCGGCCGTTTCGTGACGGTGCAACTCGATACGTGCCGCGATCTCATCCGAGTAAGCGGCGCGGTAGCGAAGCGCGGCATCCACCTGAGAACGCGTAAGGGTCGAGTCCTCGACGAGCGTTGCGACGGGATCGCCCTCCGCCGCCAGATCCTCAACCCACATGACCACCTCCCACACGTCGGGGCCACCAAGCAGCCCCGCACGTCGCCCGGCCGGGCCGTCGCGGAAAGTGATGAGCGGATGTTCGTCGCGGCGAGCTCCCTCCTCGGCATAGCGACGAAGCCGATCTGAGAGAGTCTCACCGGCGGTACGTGCCCGCAGACGAAGACGCTCCGCAAGAGCATCGTCGAGCCGTACGGAGACGTTCACCGACACGTATGCAGTGTGGCACAAAGTATGCACTCACGTGAGCGCACGCCAGATCCCTCGCAACGCTCACGTCGTCGTACGCAACCCGAACAAGACATCTCCCGGCAAACGCTGACTGCTCATCGGCCGCACCGACGGTGGCCGAGTCGTGCCGCTAGTCATTGAGCAGACCGTTGACCGGGCAACCTGGCTGATCGTCACGGGCTGGGATTCCTCGCCGCGCGAGCGTAAACTGCTTAAGGAGATGAACATGGCGCACGATCCTTGGACAGAGCCTGATCCCCAGCCTGGCGATTTCGATGCCGACCTGACTGCGGTCGATCCGCGCTACGTCGAGGCCCATGTCGGTAATCCCGACGCCAAGCTGACGATCGTCGTCGGCGTCGAGGACGAGGGCGCCGAGCGGCTGCAGCAGCTCGCCGCGCGCCGCCACCAGCGGCCTGCCGACGTTGTCGCAGACCTGCTCCGCAGCGCCTGACCGCCAGCGCCGCTCGCTCAAGTCCACTCGGCCAGTTCGTCTACGCCGCGCGCGGCACGGCCGTCCGGTCGTCATCGCCGCTGCCGAGGGCCCGATTCGTCGGGCGCATCCTGCTGTCGCACGCAAGCGAGCGCGGGAAGGTTCCCGCTGGACGTGTCCGGTGCGGACGAGCCGCGAGAGCGCTTGCTCAGGTCCGGGAGACGGAGCTTTGCTTGGTGCTTCTGCATTACCACCACTATCTGGACCAGCGGGGCGTGCGCCCTCGGCATGCCCACTGCGATCTTGGGGAACTGGTCGCGCAGCCAGCCCAATGTGGCCGGGTGCTGTCTCAGTTTAGTCGTAACGATCGACACAAACTACTTGGCATCCGTCCGCCCAGCGTGTAAATTGTGCTACATCCGCTAACGGATGCGACGCTGAGCGTCCGATAGACCAGGAGACCGGAGTTATGCCGCCAGAGCACGAATATAACCGCGAGGAGCTAACCGAGCGCGCTGAGCGCGAGTCTCGTGCGCTGCTCGGCATGTCGTGGCAGGAAGCTCAGCAGATGCTCAAAAAGGGCTCGCTCATGGGCACCGCCGTTGAGGCGGAGCTGCGCATGCTCATGTTTCTGATGGACGCCTGAGCACTCGCTAGTGCAGTGTCTCGTAAACGGCTTTACAGCGTGCGACCTTTTCGATGATGGTGTCTGCTGAGGCGGTCCAGATGAATGGTTGGGGGTCCTCGTTGTGTGTGTCGAGGTATTGCTCGATTGCGGCGATGAGGTCCGGGACGCTGTAGAAGACGCCGCGGCGGATTGCCTTGTCAGTCAGTTCTCTGAACCAGCGCTCGACGAGGTTCAGCCAGGAGCTGGATGTCGGCGTGAAGTGCAAGTGAAATCGTGGGTGTTGCTCCAGCCATTTGTTGACGGTGTCGTGCTTGTGGGTGCGGTAGTTATCGACAGTGAGATGGAGGTCCATCTCACCGGGGAACTCGCGGTCGATGGTGCGCAGGAACTTCAGGAACTCTTGGTGGCGGTGACGGGGCAGGCACTCCCCGATCACGCTGCCATCAAGGATGTTCAGCGCAGCGAACAGGGTCGTCGTGCCGTTGCGCTTGTAGTCATGGGTCATCGTGCCGGCCCTGCCCTTCTTCATCGGCAGCGAGGCTTGTGTGCGATCGAGTGCTTGGATTTGACTCTTCTCGTCCACACACAGCACAAGCGCCTTCTCGGGCGGATTCAAATACAGCCCGACGACGTCGGTCAGCTTCTCTGTGAACAGCGGGTCGTTGGAGAGCTTGAACGTCTTGATGAGGTGGGGTTTGAGGCCGTGCGCGTCCCAGATGCGCTGCACCGTGGCTGGGCTCACGCCCTGAGCCTTGGCCATCGACCGGCAGCTCCAATGAGTTTCACCCGGCGGCGTGGTCTGGGTGGTCGCTTGGACGATCTCCTTGACCTTCTCCGCGGAGATCGTTCGCTTGCGCCCACGGCCGGGCTTCACCTCCCACAACGCCTGCGGACCATCCACACGGAAACGCTCGCGCCACATGATCACCGTCGGGCGCGAGACCCCGAGTTCCCTGGCGATCGCACTGTTCGAAACTCCGTCGCTGCCCATCAGCACGATCCATGCCCTCGCCGCCACGCTCTGCGGGGTGCCATGAGCATTCACCCATCGTTCGAGCAGCACCCGCTGCTCCTCGGAAACCTCCCCAGCGATAGCACCCAACGCCATACCCCGAGACGCTACCGCACCCCAACCCACATGTCAAGCTATATTAGAGACACTACACTAGGGCTCGGGCGCCCGCCTTATGCCGATAATCGAGCGGACGCCCCGCGAGTGCTTCAACGTCTTCGCCGAGCACCTGCGTGGCTTGGTCGCAGCAACGGTCACGACTCGGCATCCGCTCCAGATGGTGCCTACGGATCGCAAGATGACCCTCTCCTTCTACGAGGGCCAGCCCATTGCGGTGCCTATCGACACGGCCTATGGTCGGCTCTACTTCTATCTCGGCCAAGCGCTCGAAGCGGTCGACGATCCGGACGGCTACCGGCTCAAGACCAGGCAATATTGGTACCGCATCCAGCTCGACGAGCAGCTAAAAAGCCAGGCAGTAATGCGATGGGAGTACGACGCGACGACCGCAGTAGACCACTACGCCCGGCACCATGCGCAGCTATCGACCGCGGTCGAGCTTGGCGACGCGACGCTCGATCTAAACAAGGCACACCTACCGACCGGTTGGGTGACCATCGAGGAGGTCATCCGGTTTCTGATCGTCGACCTCGGGATGGTGCCGCCGTGCGGTGACGGCTGGCCGACTGTCGTTAGCGAGTCGGAGCGCAAGTTCTACGAGGATTTCACGGGCAAGCGCTACGTGACGCCATCTGAATCCCAGTAGGCGCGCCACGATCTAGGTATGCCTGACCGCTCACGCAGACACCGCGACCCGAACCAGCTCGCCGAGCTGATCGTAGACATTGCCACCGGCGAGGCCGACGACGCCCCCGAGGACACGGGCAAGGACCCGGCGGCAGTCGCGCTCGGCCGCAAGGGCGGATCGAAGGGCGGAAGGCTCGTGCCGAGAGCATGACGCCCGAGCAGCGCAGCGAGGCTGCCAAAAAGGCCGCCGAGGCTCGCTGGAAATCGAGCTAGCTACTCGTCTGAGGCGACGAGGCCCGGCTTCATGGCCTCAAGCACTGCGATCATCTGTCCCCAGGCAGCATCACTGATCGGGAACGGCGCCTGCATCAACGAGCAGACTCCGGTCACCCCGCCAGCGCCAACAAAACACGCTCAGCGAACCGTACAGGTCCCATACCCGCCGGGCGAGTGGACCAACGCCAGAGCTTGCGTGGACTTCCGCAGCGGGCAGCTCGCACCCGAGGCACTTCGGTTCGTGCCGGGCGGCTCGCTGGATCGCTGGCGCGGACCGCTCGGGGACCGGAGTCTCGTGCTCGCTGATCGTAACCGGTGCCACGACCGGGTATGTTGATGGCCATCGGCAGGGCACGGCGCACACACTGATATGAGGGCACTGACGTGCAGATGGAATGCGATTGCGCGAGCGGTGGTGCTCGGATCGTTGCTGGCGTTCGCGGTACTGGCGTTGAGCCTCGCGCCAGCTGCTGATGCGGCGTCTGCGCCGACCGCATCGACGGGCGAAGCGGCCGAACTGACGACCTCGTCGGCCACGCTCAAGGGCTCTGTCTATCAGGGCAACCAGCCGACCAGCTACTACTTCCAGTACGGGCTGACCAGCGCCTACGTCGCGCAGACGGCGGTCACGCCCGGTACCGGCACGCAGACGATCCACGTGGCGGTGCCCGTCACGGGGTTGTCTGTCGGCACTACGTACCACTATCGGCTTGTCGCCATCAATGCCACAGGCACTTCCGAGGGTGCGGATCGCACGTTCACGACCAAGAAGATCCCACTCAAGTTCACGGTCGCCGCGAACCCCAGTCGAGGTCTTTTCGACAGTCCGTTCACGGTAGACGGCACGTTGTCGGGTACCGGCAGCGCAGACCACGCGGTGGTGCTCCAGGCCAATCCGTTTCCGTATCTCGCGGGCTTCAAGGTTGTGGGCAACCCTGAGCTGACCAGCGCCGGCGGGAGCTTCTCGTTCAGCGTTCCGGGCCTCACGCAGAACACCCAGCTGCGCGTCGCCACCCTCGAAACGCCGCAGGTCAGCAGCCCGATTGTGGTCGAGCGCGTCGCCGTGCGGGTCACCCTTCATCTGCGTGCTGTCGGGCGTCACGGGTATGCGCGTCTGTTTGGGACGGTCACACCGGCGCAGCCGGTTGCCTTGGTCGACTTCCAACTGCTGGCGCCTGGCCATCGGCTGGCGACAGTGGGCAGTACCGTCATCACCGGTGCTGCTGGGAGCTTCTCGCGCTTCAGCCGCGTCGTGCGCATTCGCCGCGCGGGCCTGTACCGCGCTTACGTTCAGGTGGCAAGCGGAGCGCAGTTGTCAAATCACAGCCGCGCGATCCTGATCGGCTGACCGTGCTCCTGTTGTCGAGAGTCAGGCTGCCGCTGCTGCTCGCGATCGTCGCGACGATGCTGTTGTCGCTCGGCGTCGCCTCGGCCGGAGCCGCTTCGAGCATCGAAGGGATCTGGTCGTTCGGCGGTGGCCAGATCGCCGTCCACCCCGGACCGAACGGGACGCTCGTCGGCACGGTCGTCGTCGCGACCACGTTCGCCGAATGCCCGCACAGGGTGGAAGAGGAAATCTGGAAAGAAATGCGCTTGCAGCCCGACGGGTCCTATTGGGGCTTTCACCAGTGGTACTTCGAAGGCACGTGCGCGCCGAACCCGACGCTTGGACCGACAGCCTGGCGCGTGTTGGAAGCGTCCGACGGCTCGAAGTACCTGCGCGTCTGTTTCAGCGACCCGGGCAGCTCTCAGCCGATGATCCCGGCTGCTGGGCCCGAAGTCGCCGTCAACTATGGCTGCGTAGACTCCGCGCTTACCGCGCCGCTGCCGAGCGTCGGCGCAGCCTCCTTCTCGGTGGCCAAGCGATGCGTGAGCGGGCGCCACTTCACGATCCACCTCGCCGAGCCGCAATACGATCCCTTCAAGAGCGTTCGCGTATCGCTCAAAGGCCACCGCTTCAAGACGAGGCGTGTGGGGCGCTACGTCGTCGCCGCGATCAGCCTCAAGGGGCTCCCGCCAGGTGGCTTCACGCTCAAGATCGCGGCCACCACGATCCTCGGGCTGCACCTGTCGGGAAGCCGGACCTATCACACGTGTGCAGCGAAACCGATACGGCACAAGCCGGCCAAGCTCAAAAAGCGCGGCAAAACGAGGCGGCGATGACGCCAACGGAAGAACCAGACTGCCTCACCGTTGATAGGACCTTGCTCCATATCCGCACCCATCGACCGCGTCGCAGGCGACGCACCAGGATCTCGTCGCTCATCGCGATCACGGCGGCGCTGGTGCTGCTCGTAGGCGTCGGATCCGCCGGCGCGACGTCGAGCATCGAAGGCGTCTGGGCGTTCGAAAGCGGCCAGATCGCGATCACGGCGCTGCCCAGCGGGACATTCGTCGGGACGGTCGTCGAGCAGACGAAGTTCGCGGAATGCGTGCATCCGGTCGGCGAAGAAATCTGGACCGACATGAGCCTGCAGCCAGACGGGTCCTACTGGGGACACCACCAGTGGCTGTTCGAAGGCACCTGTGCCAAAAACCCGACGCCGGGACCCACCGCGTGGCGCGTCAACGAAGCGGCGGACGGCTCAAAGAGCTTGCAGGTGTGCTTCAGCGAGCCTGGGACCACCCAGCCCACGATCGCCGCCGACGGCGCCACGGCCAGCGTCACGTACGGCTGTATCAACTCCGCGTTGACGGCCCCGCCCCCGCTCGCTGCCGCCGAGCACCTGTCGCTGCGCAGTGCCAAGCAATGCGTGAGCGCCCGCCTCTTCAAGATCCACTTGGCCGACCCCAAGTACGACCCGCTCGAGTCGGTCGCCGTGACGATCAAAGGCCGCCACATCAAGACGTCGCGCAGCGGGCACTACATCGTCGCCACGATCAACCTCCGGGGCTTCCCGCCCGGCGCGTTCACCGTGAAGATCAGCGCGACGACCGTGCTCGGTCACCATCTCAGAGAGCAGCGCACCTACCACACCTGTGCGCCGCATCCACTGCGCGGCAAGCCCAAGAAGCGGCGCTGAAGCGCGCGTCTGCGCCGGCGGCCGCGCGGAAGAACCCGACGCGGGGAGGAGTTTATTTGACGATGGAGGTGATCTACGCTGCGTACGGCCTGCGCCTGGCCTCATCGTTTCCACTGCCGGGGATGCGGACAGCGGCACCGGCGAGCGAGGAGCTGCCGACGCTCGAGCTGGCGCTCCTGGACCCAGCGCAGTTCGAGCGTGCCTGGAGCGGGTCCGGTGGACCACCTGAATGGCGCGGGCGCCAGGGCGACGGCCGCGAGCTTACGATCGAGCACGGAACAGGCGGCGACGTGCTTTTCAGCTACGGCGACTTGGCGCGCTTCCGGCTCGATCCGCAGATGCGCCGGCTCGAATGCTTCCCTCGCGAGTCCGGGCTGGACTGGCAGCGCGTGCTGATTGGCAAGGTGATCCCAAGCATAAGCGTGATGCGTGGCCGTGAGGCTCTGCACGCGGCGGCGCTCGACTCACCCGAAGGCGTCGTCGCGATCATGGCGCCGAGCGGCGTCGGCAAGTCGACGCTCGCGCTCGAGCTGTTGCGCCAGGGCTGGCCGTTGTTCGCCGACGACGTGCTCGCGCTCGATCGCTGTGAGGGGCGGGTCAGCGCCCATCCAGGGACGCCGCACATGAACCTCGCTTACCGTGAGGACAGTGACTCCCAAAGGCTCGGCGAGACGCTCGGCGTGGTCGGCGGCGAGCGCTGGCTCGCGGTGACGAGCACGACGACGCGCACGCGCCCGGTGCGCATGCTCTGCCTGCTCCAACGGGGCCCTGGCCTCGCGCTCGAGATCGAGCCCATGGAGCCGAGCCCGTTGGCGCTCGCGCCCTACATGCTCGGCCTCTCCAGCGACCCCCTCCGGCGCCGAGAGTGCTTCGAGCTATACGCCGACCTGACGGCGTCCGCGGCGCTCGTGCGGCTGACAGGCGGCGCCGAGCATCGACCGCGGGAGCTCGCAGAGCTGCTCGTGCAGTCGCTCGCGGGTGAGCCCGAGCTGCTCGCTGGAGGGCGTCGATGACGTCCGGGGCGCTCGAAGTGGCTGAGCACGAGGGCGTCGCGGCGACGCCCGAGCAGCCGGCCGGGACGCCTGCATCCGACACCGATGCGGCGCCGCTGCGCCTGCGTGGACTCAACAAGCGCTGGCGCAAGGACCTGCCGCTCGTGCTGGACGAGCTCGACCTCACGCTCGCTCCCGGGACGACCACCTGGGTCGGCGGGCGCAACGGTGTCGGCAAGACGACGATGCTGCGCGTGGCTGCCGGGTTGATCGAGCCCGACAGCGGCCGCGCCGAGGTCTGGGGTGTCTCTGCGGGCGAGAACCGCGTCCGCTACCAGCGGCTGGTCTCCTTCCTGCCCGCCGGTGACCGCGGCCTCTACGCGCGCCTCACCGTCAGGCGCCAGCTCGAGTTCTGGGCGCGAATCGCGATGGTGCCGCGGGAGCGCTTCCGCGCGACAGTCGAGCACGCGATCGCGACGTTCGACCTCGAGGAGCTCGCCGAGCGCCGCGTCGATCGGATGTCGATGGGCCAGCGCCAAAGGCTGCGCATCGCGATGACGTTCCTTCCCGATCCGGAGGTCGTGCTGCTGGACGAGCCGTTGACGAGCCTCGACGCCGAGGGTGCGGTCCTGATCCAGGCCGCCGTCGCCGAGGTGCTCGCGCGCGACGGCGCCGTGCTCTGGTGCTCGCCCAGCGGCGAGCACGTCGACATGAACTTCGACGCGCTGTGGATGCTCGAGCGCGGACGGCTGGTGGCGGCGTGAACGACGCGATCAGCGCCTGGTACGCGTTCGTGGCGATGATGCGCCGCGACCTGCACGTCTACCTGTCCTACCGCACCCGTCTGGTGAGCCAGGTGCTGACCGCGCTGTTCAGCCTCACGCTGTTCTACTACGTCTCGCGACTCGTCCACGTCGACGGCTTCCGCTCGCCCGACGCTTACTTCGGCTTCGTCGTCGTTGGCATCTCACTGATCAGCGTCCTGTACTCGTCCTTCGCGATCCCCGAACTCGTCCGCCAGGAGCTGATCGCCGGCACGTTCGATCGCCTGCTGCTGTCGCCGTTCGGCGGGATCCGCAGCGTGATCGCGATGTCGCTGTTCCCGTTGGCCTATTCCTTCGTGCTCGCGACGATCACCCTCACGCTCGCCTGCGTCATCTTCGGCCTGCAGCTGGACTGGTCAACGGCCCCCCTCGCGATTCCGGTGATGTTCCTCGTCCTGCTGTCGTTTCTGCCTTTCGGCATCCTGTTTGCGTCGCTGACGGTTGTCGTCAAGCAGGGCAACGTGGGGACCACGTGGGTGATCGCGCTGCTGTCGATCGTCGGCGGTCTGTACTTTCCCGTGTCGCTCTTGCCGGGCTGGGTGCAGACCGTGTCAAGGCTGCAGCCGTTCACGGCAGCCACCACCCTGCTGCGGCACCTGCTCGTCAACAGCCCGCTGGGGGAAGCCCCGGAGACGTCGTTGCTGAAGCTGGCCGGATTCGCGGCGGTGCTGCTTCCTGGCGCGATTCTGATCCTGGCGCGAGCGATTGGATTCGGCCAGCGGCGCGGAACGATAATCGAGTACTGACGAAAGAATGGAATCAGTATGATCCCCGACACAGTGGCCGATCCCGCCGCGCTCCTGGCCTCGAAGGTGAAGGTTCCCCAGCACGTCGTCTACAGGAGCTTCCCCTCGGAGACGGTCGTGCTGAACCTGCAGACCGGCAAGTACCACGGTCTCAACGCCACCGCCGGGCAGATGCTGGCGGAGCTCGAGCGGGCTGACTGCGTGCAGGATGCGGCCGTGGCGCTGGCGGGGAGCTACGAGCAGGATCAGGACGTAGTCGAGCAGGATCTGTGCGCGCTCTGCCAGGCGCTGCTCGAGCGGGGGCTGATCGAAGCGGATGCCAGCCCCGAGCCCTGAGCGCCTGAGCCAGACGCAACGGGCGCGCCTCGCCGTCGAGATCCTCGCCGCCTACGCGCAGGCCCGGCGCGAGCTGCGCCGCGCCCCGATCGCCGAGGCGGTCGCGAGCCTGCGCGCCGCGCAACCCGACCCCCGCGGGCCTGTCGGCGTCGCCGCGCTGCTCGAGGCCCGCCGGCTCGGCCACGCGGTGACGCGACTGCTCGCGCACGTTCCCGGCGACACGCGCTGTCTGGCCCGCTCGCTCGTGCTCACCAGGCTGCTCGCCAGACGCGGCATCCCGGCCAAGCTGGTGATCGGCGCGCGCTCGGCGCCGGACTTCCTTGCGCACGCGTGGGTCGAGTACGGCGGCGACCCGGTGCTCGCCGCCGGCGACGGCTCGTTCGGGCGACTCGTCGAGCTGTGAGATGGCCGTGACGACGACCGCCTTCGGGCTGGACATCGAGACGGAGCAGCCGCTCGCGCTGCTCGACGGCGCCAAGGCAGAGCAAACAGGCCGCCCGCTCGGTGTCTCGGTGAGCGAGGGAGCGAGGCTTAGGTGGCCGGCGTTCTCGCAGCGCCTGTGCGATGACTTTCAGCGCGACGGCAGCCTCGTCTACAAGATCGAGGCCGACCCGGAGGCGGGCTATCTGATCTCGGGGCCGGAGTACGGCACGCACCTGCTCTCACGCGACGGTGGGCAGCTGCAGTGCGATCCGGAAGGGCTCCCTGACGCGAGCTGGCAGCGGCTGTTGGTCGCGCAGGTTCTGCCCTTCGCGGCGCTGCTGCAGGGGCTCGAGGTCTTCCACGCCAGCGCCGTCGTCTGGGACGGGCAGGCGGTGGCCTTCCTCGGGCGCTCGCGTGCCGGCAAGACCTCGCTCGCGCTGGAGCTGTGTCGCCGCGGGGCGAGCTTCCTGGCCGACGACGTGCTCGCGCTCGAGTGTCGCGACGGCCGGCTGCTGGCTCATCCAGGCAGTCCGCTTGCCGGCGTCGAGCGGGTCGATGGAGCTAGCGAGAGCGAAATCGGGGGGGACGCGGGCGGGCAGCTCGTGGCTGTCAACGCGCGAGAGCGTCTCGTGCGCGTCGCAGGAGCCGGCAAGCCGGTCGCCCTCGCGGCGATGTTCTTCCTCGATCGGCGCGCGGAGGGCCTCGGTCCTCCGTGCTTCGAACCGACCGACGACGCGCAGATGCTCCTGAGCGCCACGTTCAACTTCGTGCTGGCCACGCCTGAGCGGCTGCGGGGTCTGCTCGAGGTGTGCGCGCTGGCCGCCCGCACGCGTGTCGCGCGGATCGTCTGCGGCCCCGACATCTCACTCGACGAGATCGGCACGGCCGTCGAGCTGCGCCTGGGCGCCTCGACATGACTCGCTGGCTCGTCGGCAGCTTCGATCCCAGCGGGCGCGCCGATCCGTCATCGCTGGCGCGCGCGCTCGCGCCCGTAGCCTCGACGGTGCTGTCGCTGGGGCCGCTGTGCGTCGCCTACAGCGGCCCCGCGGACGTCGTGCGCCGGCCGCTGTGTCTGCTCGACGGGTTCCTCGACAACGCCTCGGAGCTCAGCGCGTCGCTCGGGCTGCCCGACGACCAGTCGCCTGAGCAGCTCCTTGCCGCGGGCTGGCGGCGCTGGGGTCGTGGGCTGCCGGCGCGCATGCGCGGAGACTTCGCGCTGCTCGTCTGGGATGAGGAGCACGGAGAGGGGATGCTCGCGCGCGACCAGCTGGGTGTGCGGTCGATGTTCCTGCACGACGGCGCCGGCGCGCTGCGCTTCGCGAGCGAGATCCGCAACCTGCTCGCGCAGCTGCCGCGCCGCCCCGCTCCAGACCGAGTCAGCGTCGCGCACTGGATAACCATGAGCCAGCGGCCAGGCTCAGGGACGCTGTATGAGGGGGTCCGCCGCCTGAACCCGGGCGCGATGCTGCTGCTCGACCGCAGCGGTGTGCGCGAAACAAGCTACTGGCAGCCTCGCTTCCAGCCACCGCTCGAGGAGCCGGGTCCGCAGCTCACTGTTCGGATGCGCGCAGCGCTCGACCATGCTGTCGCGCGGCGGATCGCAGCGGACGGCGGGACAGGCGTGCTGATGAGCGGCGGCCTGGACTCCGCGTCGGTCGCGGCGGTCGCCTCGAAGCAGGCGCCTGGGTCGGTGTCCGCGCATTCGGCCGTGTTCCCGGAGCACCCCGCGGTCGACGAGTCGGCGCTGATCGAGGAGCTGCGCAGCGCGCTGGAGCTCGGTGGCGCCACCGCCGAGGTCCGAGCCGGTGGACTGCTGGCGAGCGCGGTCGAGTCGATCGAGCAATGGCAGCTGCCGCTGCGCAGCTGGGGCGACTTCTGGGCACTGCCGCTGCTGCGCGCAGCAGCATCCACGGGGGTGCGCGTGACGCTCGGCGGCGACGGTGGCGACGAGCTGTTCGGCGCCCGTGCCCACCTGCTCGCCGACAGATTGAGCGCCGGCCACCCGCTGCAGTCGATCGCGCTCGCCCGTGAGCTCCCCGGCGCCGGCGACCGCCCGGCGCGGCGCGACGTCGCGAGGATGGTCGCCGAGGTCGCCATCCTGGGGGCTTTGCCCTACAGGCTGCACCGCACGCTCCGGGCGCCGTTTGCGCGTCGCGACGTTCCTTCATGGTTGCGTCCTGAGAGCGCGCGCGACCTGCTCGCCTCCGCGGACCCGCTGGCGTGGAAGCGTCTGGCCGGTCCGCGCTGGTGGGCCGAGGTCGCGCACGGCCTCACGCGCGGAGTCGAGGAGGTCGGCGTGTTCGAGCACCAGCGCCGGCGCGCGGCTTCCGCCGGGTTGGAGGCACGCCACCCACTGTTCGACCTCGATCTGGTGGAGCTGAGCCTGCGCCTGCCGCCGCTGGCGACGTTCGACCGCTACCGAAGCCGACCGCTGCTGCGCGACGTGATGGCCGGCCTGCTGCCCGACGCGGTGCGCCTGCGCCCGCAGAAGGCCCTGTTCGACTCCGTGCTCCTCGACTGCCTCGACGGCGCCGACGGCTTGGCCGCGCGCAGGCTGCTGAGCGATCCCAGGGCGGAGCTGCGGGCGTATGTCGATCAGCGGAGCCTCGAGCGCGCGCTGTTCGACAGCGACGCCCTGCGGCGCAAGCAGCCGTTCCGCTGGATGTGGCAGCTTTGGCGTCTGACGAGCGCGGAGTGCTGGCTCCGGGCCCAGGGCGGCATGGGAGGCGAGACGCTGCGCGTGCGGCTCGACGCAAGCCCTGCCCGTGTCTCCATCAGACCAGCTCATGCAAGAGCGACGGAATTCGCATAGTACGTTTTTCCCCCTTGACCGCGAGGGCAGGTCCCCTAAGCTAGTCCTAGTGGTTTGGCCGTTCCGTCAAAGCGGGGCGGGAGTCAATCGATAAGGAACCGCTCCCATGGATGACCAAATGACCGTCCAGGCGTATGAAGCGCCTCAGGTCGTCGATTATGGCGACCTTCAGGAGCTGACTGCGGCTTGTCTGGGTGGCAGTGGTGGAGACGCCTTCGACCCGTCGGGTAAAGCAGGGGGCTATAGCGTTGGCCCGAGCAACCCGGCGGCAGATTGCAAATCGAAACCGTAGCCCGTAAGTTCTCTCCGAGATAGACATCTCGAGTAGCGTCTACAGCCGCCCAAGGGGCGGCTGTAGTGCGCGTACGCGCGCCATGACCAGTGGCTTGGGGGTGCGTCCCCTGTGGAGGTTGATGGCACCGACCATGGGGTGATGGCGGTGCTAGCGGTCGGAATCGGCTGAGGCAGGCGGATATCAGCCGTGGCATTCGACTGCCACGTCGAGCGCCGCGCACACCTCCCGCATACGGTTGTCGCTGAGCCGTCCCACGCGCTCCACCAGGACTGCAACAGACACGCTCTCGACGGAGTCGAGGTTGATCGAGGAGCGACGAGGGACTGGATCGTGATCTGGCTCCAGGACGACCTCGCTGGCCAAGCCGCGGACGGTGGTGGTGCACGGTGCGACAAGCGCGCGTCGCAATCGCGGGATGGCCGCATCACGGGAGAGCACAACGACAGGCCGCCGTCCGATCTCCGGCAACTCACACGACCACACCTCTCCCCTCGCGGGAAGAGGGCCGCCGCTCACGATGCCGCGGCCGCCTCTCGGAACGACGCCAGATCGCCCCACTCATCGGCCTCATCGAGCGGGTGCTCGTCGTAGGTCGCATATGCAGCATCGATCTCGGCTGCACGATGGCGGTCCAAGAGCGCCGCGAGCGCCTGGTCGAGGACCGCGGCATCGTTCAGTGGCACAAGCGCCTGCCGGGCGCTCTCCAAGAGCTGCTCGTCAACCGTCGTGCTCACCCGCGTTCTCGCCATGCCACCATTATGCCACGCCTGTGCCATGTGCCTGTTCGGCACCCTGCCCTGCTCAGTCGGGGACCGTGACCGCCGTACCGTGAACGCCGCAGGCCGTGCCTGTTTCCATCCACAGATGCAGCCAGGTCATCGACGTCGGTCCTTCGACGGTCACTGTCCAGACGCCGTACTGCTCGACGCTTTTTGCTGTGTTTTCGACTGCGCTGGTTGTCGTGGCGATCGGCGCCGACGCTTGCCCGAGTGCTTGAACCAGTGTTTCGCCCTTCGGGTCTCCTGGCTCGGCTTCTTCGCCGCCGGGTCGCCCGAAGCTGCCCTGGCCATAGGACTGCGCGGTCGTGCCGCCGGCGTCGAGGGCTCCGACGACTTGCGACGCGACACTGTTGCAACTGAGCGTGTACGCGATGCCATCTGCGGAGAACAGCGCGCTCGGCGCTGCTCCTACAGCCAGGCTCGCGGCGAACTTGACCGCCTGCTGAGGCTGCCCGGGAGCGCCGGCGACGCCGCCGGCACCTGTTTTGCCGGTGGCTCCGGTCTTACCCGTGGGGCCGGTCTTGCCTTTGGCGCCGTTGCTCCCGGTGGGCCCCACTTTGTTCCAAGACAGGAGCATCGCCCCGCGCCCGCACCTGGGTTTCCTTGTGGAGACGCGCAGAATCCTGTCCTTCTTCACGCAGGCGTAGATGGTAGTCGCGTCAGCGTTCGTTGCTGAGGCGGACGCCGCAAGCAGCATCCCGCCTGTAGCGATGAGCGCAGCAGTCGCGCGCAGGCTCGTGATGAAGGGCATCGAGACTCCTTACTGTCTTATGGTTGACGGCGCAGACGCATGGTGGGTGTGAGCGCCGTCACATCGCGACTGCCTCCGGTCATATGAAGAACAACTGTCGGCCGGCGCCAATGCTTCCGGCGCCCGGGACTACGCGGACGACCGGCAGCCGTATCCCTGGGCGGCAGATCGATCCACCGGCCCTCTCCACACGCGAGAAGCAGATCCTCGGGCTGGTGGTGATGGGCTACATGAACAGCCAGATCGCCGGTCAGCTGTTCCTCGCCGAGAGCACGGTCAAGGAGCCGTACGTTCGTGTCGCAGAGTGCGCGAGTTGGACGTGGCGACGCAGCGCATCGCGCACGCCCTCGCTCTTTGTCTTGCCGGTCGCGACATGCGATCAGCATGTTACAATGCGATCAGCATGTCTTCGATGATCCAGATTCGCAACGTGCCTGACGCGCTGCATCGCGAGCTGAAGGTCAGGGCAGCTCAGACGGGCATGACGCTCTCGGACTATCTGCTCGCGGAGCTTCAGGCCTTGGCTGTGCGACCTACGATGCGGGAGTGGCTTGCGCGCAGCGAAGGTTGGGCGCCGGTTGAGACCAGCGAAGCGCCTGCAGCCGTGATTGCAGCGGAGCGCGAGCGCACCGCTGCGTGATCGTTGCCGACGCGAGCGCGATGGTGGAGGTGCTCCTCGCGATGCCACGCGCCGGTGAAGTGCGTGCGGCGCTCGCGGAGCACTCCGAGTTGCACGTGCCGGAGCACTTCAACGTCGAGGCGCTCTCGGCGCTGCGGCGCTATGCGATTCGAGGTGAGCTCACCCAGCTGCGGGCTGCGGAGGCGCTGGCTGCTCTACGTGATCTGCGAACGCTCGCCTATCCCGTGATCGAGCTCGCCGCCGAGATATGGGAGCTGCGCGACACGCTGACTGCGTATGACGCCGCGTACCTGGCCCTCGCTCGTCGGCTGGATGTCGGGTTGGTCACGCTCGACGGAGGTCTGGCAGTGGTCGCGGCTAAAGAGGGACGTCTCGTGCAATTGGAGACTGGTGTATAGCCAGATGAAGCCGCTTCAAGAGCCACCTCTCCTTGGCGTTCGGCAAGCTTGGCCTGCGGAGGCGCGGCCTTGCCTGGAGACGAGATGGTCGAGCTCGGCGATGACCAACGGAGCGGTCACCAGTCGGTAACCGCCCGGCACGAGCCGAAGTACCAGCGTCAGGGGTGTTGCGGGGTTTGAAGTGTTGAGGGGACGGCTGGGTCAGGTCACGGTAAATGCCTGGCTCACGTGGACGCCCGTCTGTCCGCTCGTGACGGTGATCGTGCCCGCGCCCGCCGCCGCCGAGGCGGGGATCGTGATTTTGGTCGAGAAGCTCCCGCCGGGGTTGGTCGTGGTGCTCGACCGGACCGTTTTGACGCCGGCGTGATCGGTGAACGTCGGCGTGATGGTGTCGCCGGGCAGGTAGCCGGTGCCGCTGATCGTCAGCGTCGAGCTCGGCAGCCCGCTCGTCGGGGAGACCAACAGCGTCGCCAGTGTCGGCGCCACGGTCACCGCGTTGGTGAAATAGGTCGGCTTGAAATAAAGACCCGATTCGTTGATCTGGTCTCCGCTCACGGTCGCGAACGAGCCGGCCAGCCCAGCGCTTGGAACTCCGCCGACCAGATACCCGCCCGCTGTCGTGCCGTGGACATCCGCGCCTCCATCCTTTGCTGAGATTCAGATTAAGCGGCGAATCCTAACATTCTGATCTCTGGCAGGTATTCTGACCACAGTTGCAGCGCCGAGCGGTCTCCAAGCGCCTAATCGATCCTTGGTCCAAGCCGCTCTTCGTGGACCTGCCGGATCAAGGGCCACGGAGATTTCAAGGACTTTCCCGCCATCTCCGTTGTCGCAGGGTGTGAGGCCGTTGTTCGAAACTCGCTTGGCTTGTGGAGTACCCTCTGCGTATGGCTGCGAGCGAGGATCTTCGTTGGCTTGCTCGAGAGAGCGAGCAGCGGCTCGCAGCGACGGCACCCGAGATCAGTCGTGGGGCCGCGGCCCTGCTTCGGGAAGTGATGCCGCGGTTGTCGGGCGAGCGTCAACGCCAGCTCGCCGAGGAGATGGCGCGTCGCTTCGAGTCGCGGGCCGATGCGCATTCACGGCCTTCATCCGTCTGATCGTCCCTGGTCTCTCTCCCGGCGTGCTCGGTCGCTCAGCGCTGCGAGCTGGGACACGGTCTCATCGAGCGCGGCACCGGCGTCTTGGTCGCCACTTGCGGCCAGCACCCCGAGTGCCTCGGCGTCGCTGAGTATCTCGATTGCGGCGATCGTGTAGACGGTCTGCACGTACTCGAGGTCAGCGACTGCGTGCAGCAATTCCCTCGCCAGCCTCACGACCTCTTCGGTCAGGTCGCGAGCGAGCCGCATGGTCTCATCTGGATAGCTCATCGATCAAGCATCCTCAGAGCCACGGTTGTTTTCGAGAGTCGCTCGGTGGATTCGGGCAGACCGAGCTCAACGCCGATCGGATGAGCTAGGCGGCGCGCCTCTAAAGCCTCGAACGCCGCACCCAGGGCCGCCGGAGGGTTTGAGAGCTGTCCTGCCAAAGCGCGACGCTCGCCCCGCCGAGCAGGCGCAGGATCATAAGTTTGCTGATGGGTGCGACGTTGTTGACTGTGCCCAAGATTCGCGACAAGGTGGCCTGCACCAAGGCGGACTCACGCGTGCTCCCCCGGCTGGCGCAGACCGCGCAGCTCGCGGTTGTCGGCGACCCGGCGCGCACCACGGCGATCGAGGAGATCTTGCGGGGGGACGGCTGGTCGCTCGAAGCGTTCGAGAGCATCGACAGTCTGATCGGACCATCTGAGGGGTCCTGTTTCGCGCTGATCGTGCTGTGGGTCGAGGACGCCGCCTCCGGGCTGGCCGGTCATATCGAGGCGGTGAGACGGTCTATTCCGGGCCCGTCGCTGGTCGTTGCGTGCGCGAGCATCGAGCGTTGGGGTGTGCGGTCGGCGCTGGCAGCTGGGGTCGCCGGAATCGTCACGTCGGAGGACCTTGAGTCTGTCCTGGGACCGTGCGTGGAAGCGGTGCTGACAGGTCAGACGTGCGTGCCCCGTGAGTTCGGGCTGCAGATCGATCCACCGGCGCTCTCCACACGCGAGAAGCAGATCCTCGGGCTGGTCGTCATGGGCTACATGAACAGCCAGATCGCCGGACAGCTGTTCCTCGCCGAGAGCACGGTCAAGAGCCACCTCTCCTCGGCGTTCGGCAAGCTCGGGGTGCGCTCGCGCAACGAGGCCGTGAGCCTGATCCTCGACCCCGAGCGCGGGCTGGGGATGGGCATCCTCGGGCTGGGTGGGGAGCCGGTGGAGCCAACGCCCGCTTCGGCTCGATGAGGTGTGGCAGAGCTGGGCCGGCTGGCTCGCCATGACGCGCTTTATCCACGAGTTTCGAGACGCGATAACGCGCACCGAACGCCGCCGCAAACGCGGGTGCCGAGCGATAGCCGCAGAGCCGCGCGATGACCCAGATCTCGTACTTGGTCTCGGCCAGCAGCTTCTCGGCGCGCGCCATCCGAACACAAGAACGAGAAACGGAAGTAGAAGTCAGCGCGGGGTGCCGGGTATCGCGATGTAGTCGAACAGCAGCGGTAGTACGACCCGCTGTACGAGGCGATCGACCTTCGTGCGATCGGGCCGAGCGCCGTGCAGATAGGAGAGGCTGTTGAAGCCCTTGCGCTCGTCGGGGTCGACGTGGTCTTCCGGCTGCTCCAGACGTCGTCGGCGCTCTAGAGCGTCGAGTGCGTCCACGCGGCTCGCGATCTGGGCGCTGACGTCGCGATTGCGAGTGAGCTTCTTCTCGACCAGGCGCCTCACGAGCGTTCTCACCTCCGGCTCGCGGTCACGGTGGCCTTCGTGCACCATGCGCCGGCGAGGAATGCGATGTCGTTGTAGTGCTTTGCGTGTCCGAACAGCCACCACGCGACGATCTTCTCGGCCAGGATCTCATCGGGGTCTTCGTAGGAGATCGCGTCGCGGAGCACCTCCGGATCGGGCTCTGAGCGACTGGCGGTGTCGCCGTCGAAGACGGACATCCTGGGACTGTCCAGGCATCTCATCGCCATGCCGCCACAGAGCACGGTGTTCTTACCGTCGAGTGTTCCGTTGTGCACGAGGTTGACGATGCACACGATCCGCACGATGTCTCGCACGACTTGCTCTTCGGTGAGCCCTGGACGGGCTCTGCAGAACTGGATGATCTGATCGTCGATGTTCGCCTCGACGGCGAGGATGGGCTCATTTGCCATATTGGAGCCACCCTTCCATGCGTTCACGCGGGACATTCAGAGCCACCCGCCAGAAGGAGTCGAGCTGCGTATCCTTGGCGGCCGGCGACCCATCGGCGACCATCAGCGTGGTGCGGTCGCTTCGGCGGAGTCGGCTAGGCAGCTGAGCGCGGGCGACGTCGCCAGCACCGAGGAGGTCGAGCATGAGTCCTGCGCGGCGGGCAACGGCTGGGCCGAGCGCGAGCGCGTAGCTGCAGGCCGCGACGGGATCCAGCTGCTCGTAACGCATGCCTCGCCCCCAGGCGGTCACCCAGGTCTCTGTGGCTCCGCTGAGCTCGGGATGCCACAAGGTATCCACGAGCGTGCGCGTCATGTTGCTGCGCATATAGGTCTCAGTGCGCGAGAGCCGTACGACTTCGACCCCATGTTCGGGACCGAAGACCGGCCGTCGGGTCCGTACGGCCCGTATCTGCTTGCCGGCGACCTCCAGCGCGCCGCTCGCGAGCTGCCGGCTTCCGAAGCCCACGAGCACCGTCGCGAAGGGCTCGGAAAGATCGGTCAGGCGGTGCTCCTCGAGCGCGCTGAAGAAGGCGAGGTAGTAGTCCCCGAGCGGAGCAAGGCGGGCGTGCATCATTGGCTGCCAGGACTTGTAGGCTGGGTCTGCATGCCCCAACGCTGGGATCGCGTATCGGCCCGCGCCCAGCTTGATCAGCGCGCCGCGGCCGGCCATTCGCAGCAGCAGGTCCTTCGGACGAGGGTGCAGCTCGCTGAGCCAGTCGGAGTCCTCGCTCAGGACGATGACGTCGCGGCGACGTTGGCGAGCCGCGAGGATGACGGCGGTATCACGGGCTGTGAAGCTCTGCGTAGGCATTCCCAAAGTATACTCCAAAGCCACGCTCATTGGGGCTTGGGACTACACTCCGGGAGAGCTGGCCCAATCCCATTATGGTGTCGTCAGCCACGATCAGCGGGGCTTTGGACTCCACATTGGGTTCTATCACCGCTAACGGCCTGCACCGTGGATTGCTTACACCGTGCTTCGCTAACGGATAGGTACGGAGGTGTCGATAGCCGGCGTGCCGATCGGCGACCCGGACGTCTGACCCTTCGACACGGGATGGCCGAGCAGGTCTACGATCGCCGTCTGGACCTCGAGCACGGTCAAGGGACGCTCGGCGGATGCCAATAACTTGACGGCGGCCCGCTGGACCACGCTGTTGCCGAGCCGTCCGACGTCGAGTCGTGGCTCAGGGCGCGCGTTCGCCTCGACCGGTGCGTCCACAAAAGCCTCGAACACCGCACCCAGGGCCGCCGGACGGTTTGAGAGCTGTCCTGGGTGCGACGTTGTTGACTGTGCCCAAGTTGGCGACCCGGCGCGCACCACAGCGATCGACGAGATCTTGCGGGGGGACGGCTGGTCGCTCGAGGCGTTCGAGAGCATCGACAGTCTGATCGGACTATCTGAGGGGTCCCGTTTCGCGCTGATCGTTCTGTGGGTCGAGGACGCCGCCTCCGGGCTGGCCGGTCAAATCGAGGCGGTGAGACGGTCCATTCCGGGCCCGTCGCTGGTCGTTGCGTGCGCGAGCATCGAGCGTTGGGGTGTGCGATCGGCGCTGGCAGCTGGGGTCGCCGGAATCGTCACGTCGGAGGACCTTGAGTCTGTCCTGGGACCGTGCGTGGAAGCGGTGCTGACAGGTCAGACGTGCGTGCCCCGTGAGTATGGGCGTCAGATCGATCCACCGGCGCTCTCCACACGCGAGAAGCAGATCCTCGGGCTGGTCGTCATGGGCTATATGAACAGCCAGATCGCCGGACAGCTGTTCCTCGCTGAGAGCACGGTCAAGAGCCACCTCTCCTCGGCGTTCGGCAAGCTCGGGGTGCGCTCGCGCAACGAGGCCGTGAGCCTGATCCTCGACCCGGAGCGCGGGCTGGGGATGGGCATCCTGGGGCTGGGTGGGGAGCCGGTGCAGCCAACGCCCGCTTCGCCTCGATGAGGTGTGGCAGGACAACTAGGAGGGCTTGGCGAAACTCGAAACCCCGCTCGTAGAGCGGGATCGAGGTCGGGGGATCACGGTCGATACCTCACGTCTGCACCGAGCGTACCCCATGATTGGGGTGAGGCGTGACTGGCGGCTCAGAAGTTCTGCGTGAACTTCGGGAGGACTTCGTCTCGGAGAAACTTGTGTACGTGGTTGAGGAAGGTGTGGACCTGTGCCCCGTGCCCTGGCGGTGCTGCATCAAGGACTATGTCGTAGGTCATCTGCATCTCGAAGTCGCCTTGGATCTTGACATGGGCCGGTATGCGCGCCACCTCTGCGCCGTCGTTGAACGGGCCGAATGTGAACGGGGAAGGGACGTTCCCTCGGCTCAGGTCGACGGTGACGTTGCGCGCGGTGATCCGGGACTTGCGACTGGTTGCTGTGACGATAGGCGTGGCCCTGTGCTTGTCGTCGTTCCAGAGGCGATGCAGCATCCAGAGGAAGTCAATGTCGGGCGGGTCACCCGGGTCATACGTTCGGTGGTACGGCTGCACGCTCTCGATTACCGCGATAGCGGCGTTCGGGATGTCGCGGAGCGTGCTACCGCGATGCCCGTCAAACGCGCTCTTGGTGAGACAAACGGGGAAGGCCGTGTTAGTTGCTGGTGTGGGGGTTTTGAGCAGCGCGAGAGACCAAGCGATGTGATCGAGCGTGGATCGAAGGCTGTGGATTGCGTCCCCGGTGATGGGCGCCAGATCGTGGGGGATGGGTTTGAGGATCTTTGCGCGGAAGACCTCATCGCCGGTCTCCGTCTCGGTCTCGGACACGACAACTATCGGCTGGGAATCGAGAAAGTCCTTTGCGAGCGCTTCATAGGCTTCGATATGGCGCTTTGCCCACGCGAGGCGTCGCTTGGGGCCGTCAAGCGATATGTGCGCCACGGGTCATCCACATGATTTTAGGCTGCCAATTGTGCGGTCCTTGTGCCGATGAGCGTGCACGAGAGCGTTGCAAGGATAGTCAGGTCGACGTGAAGCCGCACGCGCTCGATCGGGCGCGCACGCAGTGGCGTGAGGCTCCATTCGTTCTTGAGCCTGCCGAACGCCCGCTCGACGCTGCCCCGCCTGCGGTAGAGACCCTTCGAGCGCGTCGTCTCGCGCGGGACCAGCGGGTGCAGACGGTCGGCCTTGATCCAGACCGACGCGGGCTTGCACTCGCCGGTCGGGCAGCGCCACTTGCTCGCCTTGCGCTTGCGGTCCGCTCCGGCGAACCTCCACTCGCCGTGCTCGCACGCGGGCGGCTTGTGCTCACCGCGCTTGACGGCCGGCGTCTTGCGCAACGAGACCACCGGCAGCACTTCACGGTCCATGCAGGCACCGTGGACGGTGCTCGTGTCGTACCCCTTGTCCATCGCGCACGTCTCGGGAGCGATCCCTCGCGCCTTGAGTGCGTCGAGCAGCGGTGCGACGGTCGGCCCTTCGTTCGCCTTCGCTGTCTCCACGGTCCACGCGAGCGGGAGGTCTGTCTTGGAGCACACGGCCATGTGCAGGCGGTAGCCGTAGAAGCCGCCGCCCTTGCGCGTCGAGACAGCCGAGCGGTGGCCCCAAGAGACGTCAGGGTCGCTGTATTTCTCGCGTTCCGGACCGTTCCTGGACAGGTAGCGCTGCCCGTTCGCGTACGCCGGCATGTCGCTGGCGTCGATCGCCACGTCCCACCCGAGCAGCGGGTTTTGCTTCTTGAGCGCACCGACCACGGAGGCGATGCAGCCCTCCAGCAGGTCCGTGTGGGCGCGGAGCTTCGCCGTGAAGCGGTAGCACGCCCACTGAGACGGGACATTCCCGTCTGGCGCGATTACGGCGGCCAGCGCGGGATGCTCGCGTACGAGACGCACGACCCGCGTCCAGCACGGCAGGGCATACAGCGACTTGGCGAGTGCCATGCCGATCATGGCTCTCAGCGGGTAGCCCGGACGGCCCGTATCGCGGGTCTGTTGAAGTTCGTCTATGAGGCGCGAAACCTCGGGCGAGTTGAGGATGTCCGACAGGGTTTCGGCGACTGGTCGCCGTGCTACGTTTGGCGTGGTCATTGGAGGTGCAACTCCTTGATCCAGGCCCCCGGAGATTGCCGTCTCGCGGGGGTCACTTTTGGCTTTAGAACAAGGAAAGCTACACGTCGCGTCGGACGGAAAAACGCGGCTATTGCGGGTTACCCAGGCAGCAGACGACTGGCATTGGGGCGTAGTCTCTCGACGTGCGGCGATACGTTCAATCGGCGGCTGCCTTGGTGTTCAGCATGACCCTCGCAGCCCTGCTCGTGTTTTGGGTCGTCAAGGACACTAAGCCGTCCGGGAGCGCTGTCTTTCCGATTCTCTACGGTGTTCTGGCGACCTCGGCGCTTATCTGGCTCTTGGCGGAATTGATACGTAGACGAGAGTCCAAACGGCATCCAGAGCCGCCATCGGAGCCATCCAAGTTGCCGCCGGGGCCACCTGCGATGGTGGAAGCCAGCTATATCGGTAGTACAGACCTCCGGGGCAATCGCGGGCGCATGGTTCGGGCCGTTGGTATTGGAAGCGTCAGGGGCGAAGGTAACATTGGTCCCGATGACGGAGCCCGACAAGAACCAACAACAGCCCCGACCGACCGCAGACGGTGGCGCTCAGCCCTCGCGTGGGCCTCTGGCCTTGTTCGGAGGGGGAATTAGGCGTGCCATCGTGCACAACGCTCAAGCGGTCAACATGCCGCTATTGCACCCCGAAGGCCCAATGGAAAGCCTTGAGCTTGACGGGTGCACGCAGACTGTGGACCCGTCAGTTCAGGGCGGCAAGGTGGTCCTACGCGGCACCATCATGTTCGTCTGTGGCGGTCCCCCTCCAGAGCAGCCACTCGCTGAGCAACCCAGCCTGCGCGAGCCACGTCGCGTTCAGGGGAAGGCGACGGCTTCAATTCCAGAGTTGCCGTGGAGACGCAAGAAGCGAGCTGACTGGGGCGCCGCGCCCGGCCCTGCCGCGCGGCGCCCCAGCAACAACTTCAGACGACGCGGCCGATGATCCCCACGGCGTGTACTCCGGCGTGTGCGGCGAACACGTGCCCGTCGGTGGTCTGGTGGATCAAGCCGCCACGGCGCAGACCCCCAACGGCGTCGATGGCTGCAACCCGGTCGTCGATCGCCACGCCGAGGTCGTCCACGGTCCAGATCGGTGCATCGCCGGCCGTGAGCAGGTAGAGGATGTCGCGCTCGATCTCATCGGGCGTGATCGGGGTAGGCTGAGATTGCATCAGGGTCACTCCTGGTGTCAGCCCCCGGCCATTCACGTGGTGCGGGGGCACTTTGATGGATCAGCCGAAGTTAGACTGCTCCGATGTTCCGATCAAGGGGTTTCGCCAACCGCTTCGCCAAGCCCTCCTAGGCCAGCTGGCTCAAGCTACACAGCCAGATGAAGCCGCTTCAAGAGCCACCTCGGCAGGATCGGCAGCCCCCCGGGCACTATCGCCTGCTTGTCGAAGTTCTCCGGCCCGAGCGTCTTGTTCTCGTTTGGCCCGACAGTCTCGTGGACCGTGTCCTGGGTGTGTGTTGTGCTCTTGCTCACAGCAACCCCAGTGTAGCCTGGTTGCCGACGTTCAGCAGGCCGATCAGCAGTGCGCTGAGCAGCAGGCAGCCGAATGTCGCGGCGGTGAGACGACGCTTGCCCTGCAGAGCCTGATCGTTCTCTAGGAAAGCGCGTTGGACGCTCGCGAGCACCGTCACGCCGACGTCTTGGGGATTGCTGGCGGCCATCTCGTACGCGGCATATACATCCTCTTTGCCTACGGCCTGCACCGTGGATTGCTTACACCGTGCTTCGCTAACGGATAGGTACGGAGGTGTCGATAGCCGGCGTGCCGATCGGCGACCCGGACGTCTGACCCTTCGACACGGGATGGCCGAGCAGGTCTACGATCGCCGTCTGGACCTCGAGCACGGTCAAGGGACGCTCGGCGGATGCCAATAACTTGACGGCGGCCCGCTGGACCACGCTGTTGCCGAGCCGTCCGACGTCGAGTCGTGGCTCAGGGCGCGCGTTCGCCTCGACCGGTGCGTCCACTGAAGCCTCGAACACCGCCGCCAGGGCCGCCGGAGGGTTTGAGAGCTGTCCTGCCGAGCGCGACGCTCGCCCCGCCGAGCAGGCGCAGGATCATAAGTTTGCTGATCGGCTCGACGTTGTTGACTGTGCCCAAGATTCGCGAGAAAGTGGCCTCGACCAAGGCGGATTCACGCGTGCTCCCCGGCTGGCGCAGACCGAGCAGCTCGCGGTTGTCGGCGACCCCGCTCGCAGGACAGCGATCGACGAGATCTTGCGGGGGGACGGCTGGTCGCTCGAGGCGTTCGAGAGCGTCGACAGTCTGATCGGGCTACCTGAGGGGTCCCGTTTCGCGCTGATTGTTCTGTGGGTCGAGGATGCCGCCTCCGGGCTGGCCGCTCATATCGAGGCGGTGAGACGGTCCTCTCCGGGCCCGTCGCTGGTCGTTGCGTGCCCCAGCATCGAGCGTTGGGGTGTGCGATCGGCGCTCGCCAGCTGGAGTCGCCGGAATCGTCACGTCGGAGGACCTTGAGTCTGTCCTGGGACCGTGCGTGGAAGCGGTGCTGACAGGTCAGACGTGCGTGCCCCGTGAGTACGGTCGCCAGATCGATCCACCGGCGCTCTCCACACGCGAGAAGCAGATCCTCGGGCTGGTCGTCATGGGCTATATGAACAGCCAGATCGCCCGACAGCTGTTCCTCGCTGAGAGCACGGTCAAAGAGCCACCTCTCCTCGGCGTTCGGCAAGCTCGGGGTGCGCTCGCGCAACGAGGCCGTGAGCCTGATCCTCGACCCGGAGCGCGGGCTGGGGATGGGCATCCTGGGGCTGGGTGGGGAGCCGGTGGAGCCAACGCCCGCTTCGGCTTGATGAGCAGGTGACGAACCTGGCGTAGGTTTGAGGGTGTTCCCGTCGTTGATGGGCATATCAGGGGAGCAGCATCCAAACGAGCCAGCCTCCGACTCGGGGGTTGGCCCCGCAAGAACGCCGGCGCTCGCCAGGCGACCCCCGTGGACAGGCAGGGGCGCACTGTCCCGCACGCGATCGGACAGCGGCGGGAGCCCACCGCCGTGTGACGCCGGTCCTAGCCCCGACCGTATAACCACTCCGCGAGTTGCTTCCTGACCCACAGCTCTCCTCGCGCCCTCGTAAGCTCGCGCGGCAGTTCGCCGTTAGTTGCATATGTTCAAGCTGGCATCGTCGCTGTCTCTCAGCGTGTCGATCGCAAGCGGCATCCAACGGCCGGCACATTGACACCCGAACGCTCAACCAGTGGCGTATCGGCCGGCCCCAAGCGGCGGATACGCCTGATGGGCGCGCCGATGGATGTCGTCAGCGAAGCTCGAGCCGTGCACGACATCGTCGACGCGGCGCAGGCGAGCCGAGGCCACTGGACGATCACCGCGAACCTCGACCACCTCCGCCGCTACCACCACAGTGCCGTCGAGATGAGCCTCATCGATGAGGTCAACCTCGTCGTCGCGGACGGGATGCCGCTGATCTGGGCGAGTCGCCTCGCCGGCGAGCCGCTGCCGGAGCGCGTATCTGGGTCGAGCATGGTCTGGTCGATCTGCGACGCCGCTAGTGCCAACGGGCTGTCGGTGTTCCTGCTGGGCGGTGATCCGGGCGTGGCCGAGCGGGCGGCAACGGTCTTCCGGGACCGCTGTCCGGGCCTTCAGATCGCCGGTACGACGTGCCCTCCAGTGGGCTTTGAGAACGACGAGCAGGAGCTTGATCGCATTCGCCGACAACTCGCCGAGGCGGCGCCCCACATCGTGTTCGTGGCTATGGGGTTCCCGAAGCAGGATCTGCTGATCCGCGATCTGCGCGACTTCCTGCCCGGCGCGTCGTTCCTCGGAGTAGGGATCAGTCTGAGCTACGTGGCGGGCGATCTGTCCCGCCCACCGGGCTGGATCTGCGGCCTCGGGCTGGAGTGGGCCTATCGCTTGGGACAGGAACCCACGCACCGCTTGGTTCGGCGCTATATCGTGGACGGCGTGCCGTTTGCCCTGCGGCTGATGATCTCTGCTGTGTGCCACCGCTTTCGTTCTGGAAGCCCTGAAGCGTTTAGGAGCTGGGATGACGCCCGGACGAGGGACGACATCTCGGCGGAGGCGAGCCCGCCGCTCGTGTCCAAGATGGCATACGGGAGCGACGATCGGGCGTGACTGCACCACAAAAGTTTATGGGCGTGGGATAGGTTTGTAGAAGCGGCGCACAACGATTTGAGAGGACAGACCCCGTGCAGCAAGATTCAGAAGGAGTCAGCCTCGAGCAGGTCCTTGGCGTCCTCCGTCGTCGCCTCCCGTTGATCGTGCTCTGTGTCGTGATCGTCGCCGGCGCCGCGTACGGGTTCTCCAAGCGCGAGACCAAGAAGTACACGACGACTGCGTCGGTTATCTTCAACGTCAACCCCCTCAGCCAGCAGATCGCTGGGCTCCCGGCTGTCGGCGGCAGTAGCAGCACCTTGCTCGCCCAGCAGGCGGATAGCCTCGAACTCGTCAAGGGCGGTGACACCGCGACCAAGACTGCGAGCCTTCTCGGCCACGGCTTGACCGCTGAGAAGGTCAGCGGCAGCCTCAAGATAGCCAGCCAGGGAGAATCGGGTGTCATCGACATCTCCGCCACGTCGACCTCTCCCACGCTTGCGGCCGCGATCGCCAATACCTACGCCCAGCAATTCGTCAGCCAGCAGCAGAGCGCCAATCGCCAGTACTTCAAATCCGCGTTGGCCCTCGTCCGCAAGCAGCTGGCCAGGCTCCCGCCGCGGCAGAGGGTTAGCGCGGATGGGGTTGAGCTCGAGGACCGGGCGCAGACGTTGGCTCTCCTCGCGGAACTCAACTACGGCAACGTCCAGGTCGCTCAGGAAGCGCTGCCGCCAACGAGCCCCTCCTCGCCGAAGACGTCGAAGAACACAGCTCTCGGCGCGTTCCTGGGCTTGGTCCTCGGTCTTGGCGTCGCTTTTATTCTCGAGCGCTTCGATCGTCGCATCAGGCGACCGGAGGATCTGGAGGAGATCTATCGCCTGCCCTTGCTCGGCACCGTGCCCAAGAGCGCCGCGTTCTCGCGCTCAACACTCGACGAAAACGGCAACCCAGCGGCCCTGCCTCCTCTAGAGGCCGAGGCGTTCAGCCTGATCCGCGCGCACCTCCGCTTCTTCAATATAGATCGGGAGCTGCACACAATCGCGATTGCGTCAGCGGCACTCGGTGACGGCAAGACCACGACCGCTCGTCATTTGGCCGAGGCTACGGCGAGACTGGGCTCGCGGGTGCTGCTCGTAGAGGTTGATCTACGCGAACCGACACTTGCCCAACAGCTTAACGTCAGCTCTGGCCCAGGCCTTGCCGATGTGCTGATCGACACCGCGACCATTGGTCAGGCGATCCAGTCTGTCGCATTGGCGATGCCATCCGGGAAGGGAGTCGGAGAGCGCACTCTCGACGTACTGGTAGCCGGCGCCGTGCTCCCCCCCAACCCGACAGAGCTCCTGGAAAGCCACGCGATGAACGCCCTACTTGAGCAGACCAGGTCTGCCTATGACCTCGTCGTGATCGACACCCCGCCGCTCACCGCAGTTTCCGACGCGTTCCCGCTTCTCAACAGGGTCGATGGCGTCATCATCGTGGGCTGGGTCGGGCGCAGCCGACGTGACGCCGCCGAACAGCTCCACCAGACCCTCGCGAGCAGCGGCGCACCTCTGCTCGGAGTTGTTGTTAATGGATATACCTCCAAGACTTCCACCATCTACGCTGCTACCGACCGCAACCAGATTCCCTCTACCCCAACGTCCAACGGTACCGCTGCCTCCGACGAGCTCACCCCAACGGCCAGCACATGAGACAGCGCAATAGCATCAGGCCCCCTGAGACCTACAGCACATATCTGCATACGATCGTTTCCGTAGCGCTAACTGCCGCGCAACCGCTATATATTGCGGACTGTTGCTGTCCACCGAGACGACAAGATAGAGAAGCTGGCGCGTAGCTACCGCGGCTGCTCCATGTCAGTCATTAAAGCGACATTGAGGGCGACTCGATCAGCGGACGTGTGTGACATGACACGCTTCCGCAGCCGCGGAGTATTGGCCCTGCTCGGACTCATGCTGGTCTCGACCGGCACGTTGGTATGGGGTAGGTCAGGTGCCGCTGTACCGCAGCCGCAGACTCCAATCCTCGAAGTGAATACGAAACAGCTCGGGAACTCGTTTAGTATCGGTGCGGTCGGCTTGTCTATGGACGCCAACGAGCTGGGTTCTGGCGACCTCAGCGCTGAACACGCCGGCCTCGTGCGCCTAATGCAATTACTGGGCCCATCCGTGCTGCGGATAGGCGGCAGCAGCGTGGACCTCTCGTGGTGGACTAGCACCAACGAACCGCCACCCTCGTGGGCGCTCAACACCGTGACACCAAGCGATCTCTCGCAACTAGAGGGACTCCTCGCCGCTACGGGATGGCGCGTACTGCTCGGTGTGGACATCGGCCATTTTGAACCGGCTCGAGCCGTCGATGAGGCCCGATACGCGAAGCAAATCTTTGGCGGTCGCCTGCTAGGCATCGAAATCGGGAACGAGCCCGACGAGTTTGGAGGACAGAAGGATCGCTTGCGTGTCCCAACCTACAACGTGACCGAATATCTGACAGAAGCAGAGACGTATCGCCAGGACTTGACCACAGCGGTCCCGGGCCTACCGATGTACGGGCCGGCTACCGCCAGGACCCGCTGGCTAACCGAGATGGGGGCTGCGGCCGGCATGTTCAGCACGCTGACCCAACACTTCTATCCAAGCAGCGCATGCCACGGCCTATCTCCCGACGCGCTGGTCCCGCCAACGGCTGCCGAACTTCTATCACCGACAATTCGACAAGAAGAGGATGAAACCCTCAACACGATTCGGGACGAGAGCGCCATCGCCGCACGCCCTATTCGGATCAGCGAGACCGGCAGCGCAGCATGCACAGGAAACGCGTCTGCCAGCCCAGTGTTTGCCAGCTCCCTATGGTCGCTCGATTGGGCACTGCGCGCCGGAAGCCAAGGCGTCGAAGGTATTAACTTCCACGGGCACCTTGGTGTATGTGGGCCCTACAATCAGAGTCCCATCTGCGCTCCGACCCGAGATGGTGCCAAAGCAGGACACGTTGCGCCACAGCCAGAGTACTATGGCCTACTCGCAGCGCGTAAACTTGAGGGCGGCCGATTTGTGCCAACTGACCTCATCGCTTCTCACCCGCTCCCGAATCTTACAACCTGGGCGACCCTCGCATCCGACGGCACCATCAAGATCGCGATCGACAACTTCAGTACAACTGGCTCAGCTCAGCCCCTTTCTCTTGAGATGCGCGGGTACTCCGCGTTTGCCCAATCCCTCATCAGCCCTTCGATCGACGCCAGAACCCATATTACGCTCGGTGAGGCGTCTGTCGCCGGCGAAGGACAATGGCAGCCAAAACGTGTGCGGCTTATTTCCCGCGCCCATACGTTTCGCATCTCTGTGCCTTCCGCGAGTGCAGTGATCATCACCCTGCAAAAGAATCGCTCCCGAGCGAAACTTGCGAGCAGGCGTCAACTTTCGTCCGTAGGCGACCGACAACCTCAATCAGCTCAATGAGCTGGTCCACATCGGTATCTGCACATCCGCTTCCGGATTACCGCGAAGGCTGCACTAGCCTTTACTCCTATGCCTCACGATAGCCCCAGTGGCCTGGCCGTAAATCGAGCCGGACTAACCCCACCTCGACCGTCAGTGCTCGTGTGGAAGTCAGCGATTTCGCGTGCCCAAAACGTCATCCCCGCGGTTGGGCTTGGACTCCTCGGTGCTCCACTCCTAATCTTTCTGGGATGGCTCGTCGCAGAAGGGCACGGCGTGAAGATGCTCGCCGTTGCTCTTGTAGTTTTGCTGCCAATGCTGACCGTCCGCACACGATGGGCTGTCTCGTTCGCTGTTGCGCCCGCTCTCCTTTACCCCGTAACAGCACTCAGTTCGCCTAAAGTAATAGATACGCTCACGGTCGGCCCACTGGTAGCCACATATTTGGCCGTCAACGTGATCCTCATTCGCAGAGTCCGTCATCAGAGCACCACACCGAGCAGGATCGCTCTTGCTGGGCTGCTCACCTTTATATGCGTAAGTTTTGTCGAGAGCGGGTATTCCGGAAACGGCACATTCGGGCATTCCGTGACTACGTTTTCATTCTGGATCTCGGCCTTTTATCTCGGCTCAATCATCGCGGATGACACGGAGCAGTTCGCGACACTCGGGATATTCGCGATCCCACTGGCGGGGCTTTCCTTGTGGCAGGCCGCCACCGGCTCGAATCCGTATAACCATCTAGTCGGGGTGCTCCACTTCGCATCGGTGGAAACGTACCAAGGACTGCAACGCTCAACGTCAACGTTTGGCCATCCACTGGTTGCTGGCGCGGCGCTCACTATCCTTGCGTTTGCCGCAACTCTGGGACGTAGAGCAGGGTATCTTGTTGCCGTCTTCGTGCTACTGGGCGCGGTAGTCACTGTTTCGCGCTCGGCATTGCTCGGTATGGCCGCGATCCTTGTCGTTGCTATCGCTCAGGGAGCGGCACGTCGCCGTATCGTGATCAGTTTCATCGTGATCGCGGTTGCTATATCCATCACAGTAGTAGCGCTCCCACGCTTTGCTACCTCCCTCGAAGGACGGCTTTTCAATCAATCCGGTAAGGAAGTCGCTCGCAACGAGGGTCCCAACGAACTATTGCGCGCTTTCACTAGCAACCCACTCAGTGTGGCGTTTGGTGAAGGCATTGGCACAACAACTCGCAAATTGACAGCCACCGGTGGCGTGGGAAGCGTTAACACTTATGACGATCAGTTCATAGACTCCACTTTCGATGTAGGGCTCGTGCCGCTGCTGGCCGCGCTATGCATGCTGGGCTTTGCCATTGCAACGGCTGACCGCGAGAGGCGTATGAGATTCTTGCCAGTCGCGGTTGGCGCGATAGTTATGCTGCTTTTCTTTGACGGGCTTGCGTGGCCATCATACGCAGTTCTTTTTTGGCTCATGCTTGGTGCGCTAACCGCTCGGAGCTCGTCGCCCTATCTGAAGTCTCCCCGCGACGAGGCTTGGGTTGCGGAGCGGCTGATCGCGGCTCGAAGCGCGATGAGTTAAGCATGCCCCTTCCTACCTTTTTCATAATCGGAGCCCCCAAGTGCGGGACGACCAGTTTGCACGCGTATTTGAATCATCATCCCGAAATTGGTATGTCGGTCAAGAAGGAGACGCACTTCTTCGTCGGTCCCGAGAACGTCGCATATCCCGCGAAACGCGTCGATCGCCTCGAGGACTACGAAGGGCTCTTCGAGTCGACGTTTGAGGTGCGAGGCGAGGCCTCTCCCAGCTATGCCGAGCACCCAAGACATAAGGGCGCGGCGGAAGGCATTCACGCTCTTGTCCCTTCTGCGAAGTTCATCTACGTCGTCCGCGACCCCATCGCGCGCTGTGTTTCGCACTACCAACATCGCGTATCGATGGAGGGCGAGCAGCGGTCTCTCCGAGATGCCCTCGGGGACCTCTCAGACCCCTATTCCCCCTATACGTGTGCCGGTTTCTATGCGTCGCAGCTTGAGCGCTATCTGCTCCACTTTCCTCAGGAGAGGATCCTGGTGCTTGACCAGACCGACCTGCTCACGGCCCGACGAGCCACATTGCGCGCGATCTTCGCGTTTCTGGCGGTCGATGTGGCGTACGAGTCACCTGAGTTCAGCGACGAACGCGGGACCACCAAGGAACGACGGATCTACCGGCCGGGCTATGTACGCTTTGCTGATCGCGTCGGCGCGTCTCCACTTCGCTGGCTCCCGCGCGACTTTCGCCGCTCTGTGCGCCGATCGTTGGAGAGAGTCCTTTGGCAGCCGCTCGCGCCGCCAACGATTGACGACGATCTAACGGCTCGGCTACAGGCGCTGTACGCGGACGAGGTGAAGCGCTTTCGCGCTCTTACCGGCAAATGCTTCTCAACTTGGAGTATTTGATGTGAAGCCGCCTGTGCCACGGCTGGCGATGGTTCTTTGGAACGGTAATCTAGGTGGCGCGGAGACGCTAAGTATGGCTCTCGCTGAGCGCATGCACCGACTCGGAGCCAGTGTTACGGTCGTATTCGTGCAAGGTCCGTGGCCACTCGCGAAACGCCTTGCTGGCTCGGGGATCAAACATGTATGCGTCGGCCTGGTCCACGGACGGGCTGTTCTCAAGCATCCCCGCAGATATGCTGCGGCAGTGACTGAAGCGGGCCCCGACGGCGCCCTGCTCCTAGAGTGCGGCTTCATGGGAGCGACGCTCCGTGCCGGCGGTTATCGGGGAGCAATCGTCGCTGTCGAACACGGCGCCCTGCTGGGCGTCCAGCGTTTCTCGAGGCGCAAGCGGCTCGCCTGGAAGGCCGATCGAATCGCGGGAGCCTGGGCCGACGACGCCGAAGTCGCTGTGTCCGACTTCATGCTCGAGCGATTGTCCCGCCAACCACACACCAGCGTGATCAGGCGTATCTACAATGGCATCGATCCCGACGCATATCTTCCGGCTTCAACGGCGACTCACGGCGGTAACAGCTTGGCGGTTGGATTTGCCGCGCGCCTGATTGATGGGAAGGGGACAGACACCTTGATCCGCGCGGTAGCGGAGGCCAATAAGCGGGTTCCGATCAAGCTGCTGATTGCCGGCGAGGGCCCCGAGCGCGCTCGACTCGCGTCGTTGGCACACTCCCTGGGGATCGATCCGCGAATCGACTTCCTCGGGAGGGTCAACGACATGCCGGCGTTCTGGCGGCAGTGCGATGTCGTGGCGATCCCTTCAGACACCTTCATCGAGTCGTTCTCGATGGTCACGTTGGAGGCCATGACGTGTGGCCGGCCGATCATCGCCTCCCGCAACGGCGCCATCCCCGAGCTTGTCGTCGATGGGGTGACCGGAACGCTCGTGACGCCCGGGGACGGCGAAGCTCTGGCTCGGGCGCTGGTCAGCTATGCAAAGGAGCCGGAGATGCGACGTCAACTTGGCGCGGCGGCGCGTGTTCAAGCGATCGACCGCTTTCATATCGATGACTGCGCATCGGCGTACCTTGACCTGTTCAACGAGATCGCTATGCGCCGACCCGCGCGGGCTTGACCATCCTCAGGTAATGGATCGCAGTGGCATTGACACCCACGCGACGGCGGGCCATGACGACCAGCGCTACGTTCCACGATATGAGGCTGGCCGCAAAGGCGATCGCGCTTCCGGTGACGCCGAGCGAGGGAACGAGAGCGACAGCGAGCACGACGTTGACAAGTAGACCGCCGACCGTAGCTCGCACGGCCGAGCGCTCGTTGCCGGTCATAATCAGGATATTGCCCGCGGGTCCGGTCGCGGCGTTGACAAGTTGCGCGAACGCCAGAATCGCCATCGCGGTCGCACCGGTTTGGAAGCCAGGGCCAAAGATGCCGAGGTAGACACCGGGGAATACCGCAAACGCGACACAGAGCGGAAGCGACACCAACGTGGCGACGCGCGCCATATGTTCAGTCGCATGCTCTAGGCCCCAGCGATCGGCCTGAGCGTGGAGACGCGCGATTGCTGGGGCGAGCGGCATGTTGACCGCAAAATGCACCATCACAATCAGCGCGGCGCCTTTCTCAACAACGCCGTAGACAGCCGTCGCACGAGTACTGTCCAGCGTTCCGAGTACCAGCAGGCCGACATATCGATTCGTCATCCAAACCCCGTTGACCAGCATGATGCGCGACGACGCACGTGTCCACTCGCCCGTCTTGTATGCCGGCCGGACCGTACGTAGCACGGGCGGCAACGCGCGCAACAACAGCACGATACCGACTCCGCATGCCACAGCCATCCCTACCACGTTGACCGCCATGGCCGTCGTTGCGGTGAGAGCCCCTCCGCCCACCACCGCGAGAACACCGATACCGGCGATCGTCAATGCCGGCCAGATCAGGTACTCGGGTAGTTGCCCTGTAACGACGCGACCGATAGCCTGCATGGCCCCTTGGCGCAGGAGCGTGACCGCACCGATCGGGACCAGCAACATCGCCACACAGAATGGCGCCGCCAGCGAGCTCGAGAGGCACAGAACCCCTATCGCACACCCACAACCTGCGATCGTCAGGGACGTCAGCAAGACAATCTGGTTCGTGCGTCGCAGCAGTCCCTTCATCAGTGACCAGCTCTTTGCGACCTCATAGCCAGCCATGCCTCGGATTAGGAACTGGTCCATGCCGACGAGCGCCGGGATCGTCAGGAAAGCAGCCCACGTGATCGTGAATGTGTAACGCCCATAGCCATTCTGACCCAGCAAGCGGGCGAGCAGCACCGCGGTCAGGAAACCGAGACCTGTCGAAGTGCCCTGAAGGATCGCCGTGCCGAAAGCGCTCCTCAGCATCACTTTGATCGAGGTGCGCGGGGCGCTCGGGACAGTCTCAGGCTCGGCCGGCTTGACAGATTCAGCCACCACGGTAGTCCAGCCGTCTACACGCCGTCCGGTTGTAGGGAGCCATCGGCGAGCACCGCGACGGCATCGGGCCAGTAGCCGTGCTCATCGCTCTGTTCGAGCTTCCCTGAGGCTCTGCAGATCAGCTCCAACTCTTGCATCACCTCGCGTAGTTGAAGGCTCTTACGTCGCAGGCGTGCCGACGGAGCAATTCGCGCTGTGCTTTCGGCGGAGCGTGTGATCGCGGCGTGTGTACGGCGTGCAAGTAGCCAAGTACGCATTGCCGCGTCACGACCACAGACCGCGTAGCGATACTGAACCCAACCGAGTGTTGCGTAGGCGCCGATGTTCGAACGCCTATCGCTGAGCTCCGAGGAACCACCGCCAACGTGATCGGCGACTAGTGCGGATGTGGCGCGCATCGGCAACCCATGCTGGCGATATTTCCATGACAGGTCGCGATCCTCGTAATACAAGAAATATCGCGTATCAAATCCGCCTACGTTGAGAAACTCGGCCTTGCGCACGAGAAGTGCGGCTCCGGACACCCACGGAGCGCGGCCCGCACGTGGCGACGGCACACGCTTCGGAAGCTCCCGCGGCCGCAGCGCTCTGAGCGAGAGGGACAGTGTCTCACTGATCCATGGCCGCTCCGTGAGCATGAATCGGCAGTTCGGTGACACCGGCACATTAAGTCCAAAGTCAGGCGTCTGCAGAAGATTCTCGAGGAGACGAGCGTCGGCAGTGCCTATCGCAACATCGGGGTTTAGAAAGAGGATATGCTCATGGATTGCCTGACGAGCACCTACATTGCAAGCACGACCGAAACCGAGGTTCTTATCAAGTCGCGTGACCTTTGCGCCATGATGTTCAGCAACTGCACAACTTGAATCAGTCGATGCATTATCGACTACGAGCCTCTCCGCGTCGGGCAGCGAACTGGCGATCGCGTCCAGGCACGATCCAACACACGCCGCAGAATTATGGGTCACAACGATCACTGAGATCATCCGACTGTCATTTCGAGGTTGAGAGAGTCGCCTTTGGGCCGAGGCACGAAAGAACAAGTGTCCAGGGCAGCTGGAGCAGCATCGTGAGATACGAGGCATACGAGCGGTGGGGCCGCGACACGACATTGTCGCGAAGCGTGATCGTGTCAGAGGCGAGAAGTCGATTACCTTGGAAGGCAATGCCCGTCTTAAGCGAGGTAGACTCGGGTGACGATGAACCAACACCCGCTCTACTGAGGATATCGCGGATAACGGAGTCTGGGTGCACGATAAAATCCTCGTACCGTAGCAATAGGCGACTCTCCGCTGGATGACGAAGAAACACGAGCACGGACAGTAGATGCGTAAGGCTGAGGTATGCGTTTGTCGCCAGAAGTGATTTCGAGACGTTGGTGACGTCGCGACGCTTGAATGAGGCTACGACTCCCAGTGGATCTCGGACCAGGTAGATCAGGTATAGATTGACACCGGGCACGCGCTGGATTTCGTGTGCCCTCAGCGGGTAGTGGGAGGTGTCCACGATGTGGGTCGCCTGCGCAGAAGAGGCGATCGCGCCATAAAGCCGCTCGAGCACATCCCGGTATCGATGGCGCACACGCCGCCGGCGAGCCCAGCTTGAAGGGCGAAACGATGCCAGCGAGTATTCGAGGTGACGCCATACTTCGTCTCCAAAGAGATCATCTCCCCTGACATCTTCACGCACCACATCCCAGAACCGCGCCCGGCCGACGCCGGGAAAGTTGGGTATGCCAGACCTCCGTAGCCAAGCCTCGAGCTCACCCGCATAGAACACATTTGCGCAATTGCCCAACGCGACCCCAAAGATCGTGCTTCCGCTTCTGCCTGCTCCCATGACATAGATCACTGTCGGCGTCTGATTGCTGACCGCAGGCGACTCACGTTGAGATAGTGTTGTCATCAGCTAACCGTCCACCATCGCTCGGATGCGATAACCCCATCCCTCCAGTCGACTCGACGGTCTCGTCGCAGGAAGCGAACCAGCAGTCATGGAAGATGATAAAGCCTCACGCACTCGCGCGCGCTCCACGCTTGCTCACCGACATGCGGCGCCAGCACAGAGCGAGTTCGCGCGCATACGACGCAACGTTCAAGCGTTGCTCCCACGTGCGACGCGCGTTCTCTGCAAGTATCAAGCGCAACGGCTCGTCGTCCATGAGCCTGAGAAGTGCATCCGCCAGTTGCACGCTGTCGCCCGAGCGCACGAGCAGGCCGTTGATGTCGTTTTCTACGATATCCGGTATCGCACCAACCGGCGTGCTCACGACGGGTACCCCGTGCGCGAATGCCTCGATGACCGACATGGGGAGACCCTCTGCGTGCGATGGCAGCAGGAGCAGGTCGCTCTCGCTCAGCAGACGTTGAGCGTGGTCGGAATCGACCCAACCAGAGAACGTTAGGCGATCATCGAGCCCCAATCTCTGTGCCTCGGCACGGTAGAACGCGATCTCACCGTCGCCAGCCAGTACCGCCACCCACGGCTCACGGCGAACACGCGAGTCAGCAAGGGCTCGCAGGATCTCAGGTACGCCCTTGCGTGCACCCAGCCGACCGAGAAACAGTATGCGCAGCGGATCCGCGCCACGTGTTTTAGGCGCCCGGATCGTGACAGGGCCTGGTGCAGCGTTCAGCATAACTGCCACCCTGTCAGCGGGAACCCGCAGTTCGTGGCAGACATAGTCGCGCCATTTGGCACCGAGCACCACCACGACGTCTGCGCTGGAAAAGGTGCGACGAATCAATACTTTTCCAGGTCGCGGCAGGCTATCGAAAAACTCCTGAAATTCGCTGGCATGGAGATGGAGGAGCGTTGGGATGCAGAGAAGACGACAGGTCCACAGCATAACCGCCTTGCGGAGGCTGCTCCCGTGTGATGAGATGTTGATATGAGCGACGTCGATGCGGCCGGTCAATCCGAAGAGGAGCAATTCCAACCAGGCGCGCGTGAGCGGTACGATCGACAGGATTGGACGTCGGCTGCGCCCCCTCGGGTCGAGCAGTCTGATCGTAATGTCGTCGGCTGACATGTTTTGGACGACATAGGACATCAGACGCCCGATTCCGCCGCTAGAGTCCAACGGCGGAGTTATCAGCGCCACGCGTATAGCCATGCCACACGACCGGCGGTATCGGGTATCTGTTTCATACAGCTCCCCGTGCCTCGGATCCTACACACGTTCTCGCCAGCAAGGTCAACGCGCAAGAAGGAGCGTCTCCAGCTCCTCAGCAGTAGATGGCCGGTCGGTTCTGTCGGCGTACCAGGCCAACGTCGCAGCTATGCCCTCGACTAGCGGCGTTTCCGGCTCCCAATCGAATAGGCTGCGAATCAGCGTGTTATCGCTGGCGCGACTGGCAACCCCGACGGGGCGCCACGTCTGCAGCTCGAGATCCTCCGGCGTCCAGTCGAGCTGGGCAAAAACGGTCTCGATGAACTCTTTTACAGTGTGATGCCGGCTCGAGCCGACGTTTACGGCGCGGAACGGCTCGTCGTCGTCGCGGGTTCCGAGAAGCAGGAGACCTCTGACCGTGTCCGCTACATAGGTGAAGTTGCGCGTCTGGGTACCGTCGCCCCAGATTGGATACGGATCGACGTTCAACAGCGCCTTGGCGATGAGCGCGATCGCCGCGTGGCTCTCGTTCTCACGCTCGCCGTAGGCGGTAAAGATGCGCGCCGAACTCGCACGGAAGCGAGACTGCAAAGCGAACTGCCACGCTTGGTACTCGCCCATCAGCTTCGCCCAGCCGTATGCACCGTCGGCGAACGCTTGTCCCGGAATGAGAAAGCCCGCTTCGGACTCGGCCAGCAGGTGGCGGCTCGATGTGTCTGCCTGAAGCGTCGTCGGATAGACACACGCCGAGCTCGCATTGATCACGTGTCGGCTGCCGGCCTGCGCCGCCGCGGTGTAGACGTTGTTATCGATCGCGAGGTTGACGAGCACCTGGTCGGGGAAGGTGTCGATGAACCCTCGCCCACCGTGAACAGCGGCGAGGTGGAAGACGTACTCGCACTCGGGAAAGCGCTCCAGCGTGCGTTCGCGATCGGCGAGATCGACCTCCACGATATGATCCTCGCGGAGCGATGAGACGTTCTCGCGCTTACCGCTGCTGAAGTCATCGACGATGTGGACCTCCGCGCCCGCATCGAGCAGGCGGTCGACTAGGTGCGAGCCGATGAAGCTCGCGCCCCCAGTCACGAGCACTACTCGATTTCTGTAGGCCTTTTCAATGTGATCCATCACCGTCATGCAATTGCTCCTCGTAGGTTGGACATGTGAAATCGAATTGGAGATAATGCGCTAGTGCTGCCGGATGCCGTCCGTGAGCACGCCTGCGACGAACTGAAGGTTGCCTACGAGATAGCGCTTCCACAATCGGCGGGGCTCGAGTGTCACGCGGAAGAGCCACTCGAAACCACAGGCACGAAGCAGTCTCGGCGCTCGCGGCTTGGTCCCCGCGACGAAGTCGAACGTCGCTCCGATCGTAACGATTGCCGACGCGGCATTCGCGGTTCGCAACCGATGCGAGAGCACCTCCTGCTTGGGAGCGCCGAGGCCAACCCAAACGAGATCCGCCTGACTGTCCTTGATCGAGGCTACCAACTCGTCGAACTCATACTCCTCGTAAGGCCTGAACGGAGGAACCTCGAAGCCAACGATCTCGATGTCGGGGAACGAGGCAACCAAGTTCTTACGGAGCGCTCTCGCAACCGCGTCGTCGGAGCCTCCTACGAAGTAGTGGCGCAGGCCAGACGAGAGGCCATCCGAGCAGACCTGCAAGAAGCCGTCGGTCGACGTGACACGACGCGCCCGGCGATCCTTGATGCGCATCGTGAGGGCGATCGGCGTTCCGTCTGAGACGATGAGGTCGCCGCTTCTGAGGAGATCCCCGTAGGCAGGCACCTCACGTGCGACGACAGTGGGATGCGCCGCAAGGAAGTGCACGACATGTGCGTTGCCGCAGTCCTTGAACTGCGTGATCGCCGCCGAGAAGGCGTCCCTGGTCAGAACATCGAAGGCAACCGTGTTGACGGTCACCAAGCTCCTCTTGTCCTCACAGCGGTCACAGGGACACGTCCACTGCGCATCTGCCAGTTGCTCGGCGAGCGCCGGCTCAAGCATCGGCTAAGCCCTTCCGGTCATCGTACTAGCCTCGTCATCGCCCAAACAACGTCGGAAAGGTGGACAGACTTGCAGCGCGATGACGTTTTATGGCAGCGGAGCGGCACCACTGGCGTCTGGCAAGGCAGGTTCGAGGCTCATGGCGCTTCGCGATTCGAACTATTGCGACGCAAGGCGACGATGACGGCGCTCGCCGGTGGGACGACGGCGCGAAAAGAGCGGTCTCAGCAGTCATGCGCGTGTGGGCCGCCACCTTGCGGTGCTCGTTACGCCAGCGTTACCCGGGGAATGCCGCTCCTGGCTTCGGCCGAAGGACCCGCAAGCGCTTGCTCGGTGAGGGAGTATCGGATGCCGGGGATAGATGCGGGCTGGGCCACGCTCGCAGTGGCGAAGCTGTCGATAGTGATCCGGTCCCGTGTTAGTGGACTGAGTTTGCTGCCAACACAGCCAATGCACCTAGCCGACGCTCAGTGACGGTGCCGAACCTCCATCTCAATCATCCCAGTCAATTCCACTCGAGCCTTCGCGTCGAGTGCCAAGCCGTGCGAGCCGAGGAGGACGTATCCCCGGTACACGTCTCGTCTTCTGTCAGAGATCAACTCTCGCGGCCCTCGGCAGTTGTCGGGCGATGTCGAAGGTGCAGTCCGCCCGCATGGGATACGCGGCGATGATGTGATGGGCAGGAGGAGGCAGTCGGCCCGTCCCGGCAGCAAAGAACTTGTGTATGCAGCACGAAGAACCCCAAGGCGCGCCGTTAGTAGCCTATGCGACGGTGTCTTCTACATTCGTCACGGCCGCGCGAGGATCTCCAGAATCACCGGCGATGAACGCCGTGCCACGAAGGTCGAGTCGGCTCGCCCCATGGCGTGATCGGATCCGTGCGGTCAGCAATCTCGACCTCGTGCTTGTGCTGTTCCTCGGCGCGACACTGCTTGTACGTGTCTTGACCGACGACCTGGCCTCGCCGAACAGCCGCCAGTCCGGCAGCCTCGACCTGTCGGGTGCGATTGCCGCGCTGTTCATCCTTGTGGCTATCGGTCTACTGCTGAGCCGCCGCTGCGGTGTGCTGTCCGCGATTCTGAGCGCAGTGTGGTTGTGTATCTGGACGGCCGTCGCCGTGAGTACCCACGGCGCATCGACCGAGACGCTCCGCGAGGGCGTGCGGGAGGCATCGGTCGTCGCGCTCGCCGTGATCGTCTACAACGCGCGCGGAGTCGTGACCGTCCCTGTGACCACACGTCTGGTTCAGCTCATCAGTTTCGTGCCGGCGCTCATTGCTATCTACCAGCTTGCGACGCACACCGGGATGGACATCGGAGACCAGATCCGAGCAAATGGCACGTTTGCCCATCCGGATAGCGCCGCCATGTCCTTTGCGATAGCGTCGATCGCCTCGCTGTGGCTGTATCTCGACGATGGGCACCGTCGTTATGACGCGCTCCTCACAGCGCTCTTTGCGGTGGCCCTCTTGGCGACGCTCAGCATCGGCGGCCTGGTAGCACTGGTTGGAATGCTCATCGCGTACGGCGCGCTGCGCCCTGGGTCGGTGCGGGTCAAACTTGCCCCGTATGCGATCGCCGCGGTTGTCCTCGTGGCGTTCTTCGCGACGCCCCTCGGCGCACAACGTATCGCCAAGGAGTCCTCGACCAGCCTTGCGGCGGCGGGACGCGGTGAAGCAAATACCTCGCTCGACTGGCGCCTGCACAAGTGGAAAATACTCATCCCCGAATGGGAAGCGTCGCCCCTATTCGGCCAAGGCTTGGGAACGACGACGACCACCCCGTATATATACGGTGATCGATACTCGGGCAAGCCCCCTCACAGCGAATACATCCGCTACCTCGTCGAGACCGGCGTCGTCGGGCTGGCGATCCTGCTAACAGCTATCTTCCTGCTTGTCCGCGCCCTTGTGCGCAAGCGAAGAATCCCCGGCCCGTCCAATGCAGGTACCAGAAATGCGGCAACGCTCGCGCTCGTCATGGTCGTTGGCTGCCTCATCGACTCGCTCGCAGACAACACGCTGCTCGACAGCCCCACTTGCTACGCCGCCGTGCTGGTCGTCGCCGCCGCGCTGGCCTACCCGCGCGTGGAGGTGGGATGCGCGGCGGTTCCGCAGACCGCGTGAGACGGCAAACCAATTGGCAAGGCCGCTCTGGTGGAGAGATCGATTTCGTGCTCGAGGTCGCCGACGGCCGCGTCGGCGCACTGGAGGTCAAGACCGAAGCTTCACCACCAGCGTCGTACTTTACGGCGGCCAACACATGCTCCCGCTAGGCGACCGCCCCGTTCCGATCCACGCCCTGTGGGAGCTCTGACAGCGTGGTCGTCCATCACTTCGGCCCCGACGCGGCCACGGTCGGCGGCATGGCGACCGTGATCCGACTGCTAAGCGAGCACAGCGTCGGCGGCGATGTGGTCGACTCGCACCCTACGTGGCGAGCGCACTCACCCCTGGCCACCGCCCGGCTGTCCGCGGCTTCCGCGCGAGCGCTCTTGACGATGCCGACGGGTGAGGTGGCTCACTTGCACCTCTCCGAGCGCGGGTCGTTCCTGCGCGAGGGGTCGCTGATGGCCATGGCCCGCCAGCGCGTTCTCGTCACGGCCGCGACGATCCACGGCGCGTCGTTCATACCGTTCGCGCGCCGACACCCGCGGCTCGTGTCGGCGGTGCTGCGGCGTGCCGATCTCATCACCTGCCTGGACCGCGAGACCCTCGCCTGCGTGCGCGCCGGCGCGCCGAGCGTGCGCTGCGAGCTCGTGCCCAATCCCGTGGTCGTGCAGGACGGCGTCTCGCCGGCGGATCAGACGGATGAGCTGGTCGTGTTCGCCGGGGAGATCGGCCTGCGCAAGGGCGCCGACGTCCTGCGTCGAGCCTGGTCCCTCGTGGCCCAGCGTCGCCCGCGGGCACGATGTCTGATGGTTGGGCCCTGGACCAGCTTCACGCCCCCGCACGCCGAGCGCCTGGAGATCCGAGGCCCCGTCGGTCCCGGCGAAGATGCAGGAGATCCTGCGGCGCGCGCGTGTTGTTGCGCTGCCCTCGCGGGCGGAGGGCATGCCGATGATCCTGACGGAGGCGATGAGCCTCGGCCGGCCGTTCGTGAGCACGCCCGTCGGCGGCATCCCCGAGCTCGCCCAGGACGGCGGGGTGCTCGTGCCCGTCGGCGATGAGCTCGCCTTGGCCGATCGCCTCACCGAGCTGCTGGCCGACCCCGAGCTCGCGCGCACGATCGGCGAACGGGGCCGGCGGTTCTGTCTGCAGACACGCAGCATCGAGGTGATCGACGCACGACTGCGCAATCTGTACTCGGTCGCGGCCGCCGATCGGAAGCATGGACGTGCGTGAGATGACAAGGTTTATGATCGGCTAATGACGATTGCGGACCGTTACCTAGGGGATCAGTACGTCACGTCCAATCCCGATTGGCACGTGGCCGATTCGCCTTGGAAGGCGGCCCAGATTTTGGCGATGCTCAAAGCTGAACCGGTCGAGACGGTCTGCGAGGTCGGCTGTGGCGCCGGCGAGATCCTGCGCCAGCTCCATGATCGGATGCCCGCCACTCGGCGCCTGGTGGGCTACGAGATTGCGGGCGTGCCGCTGACCATGGCCGCTGAGCGAACAACCGAGAGGCTGTCCTTCAAGCTGATGGATGCAGCCGACGACGACGAAGTCTTTGATCTCATGCTCATCATGGATGTAATCGAGCATGTTTTGGATCCAATTTCGTTCCTGCGCAACCTGCGATTCAAGGCCAGGCGGACCATCTTGCACGTGCCCCTAGATCTCTCTGTCCAGAGCGTCATCCGGCCTGGCAAGCTGACGTCATGGCGAGAGCGCGTAGGACACATCCACTACTTCACGCCGGAGACGGCGATCGCGACTGTGCGGGACGCGGGCTACGTAATCCGAGGACATGTCCTTACACGGAGCTTTGACCTCGAGGCCACGACCGTGAAATCACGATTGGCACGAGTGCCAAGACGACTGTTGCCCGAGGCAATCACGGTGCGTCTGTTGGGGGGATACGCCATCTTGATCGATGCCTCAAATCGCTGACGCGCGACGCGAGGCGTGACGTTGGCACGAGCCTCAGCGCAGCGTTTCGGGGGGGCGCAGCAGACGAGTCATCGTCAGCCCATACCGGCCCAGCACGCCCGCGCCGCGGCCCAGGGGCGATCTCGGCCCGCCGTCTGGCGCCGTGCCGGGCCTGCTGGTCCAGGACCTCGGCCGGGGGCAGCAGTTGGCGCCGCACGAACGCGCCGAAGCCCCCCTTGGGCATCAACAGCCCGTCGATCAATCCCATGTCGGCATATAGCTGGGAGCTGGCTGGAGTGCGGGTTGGGGTTCGCGAGCCGCACGGCCATGCGCTCGCGCAGACCCAGCTTGCGCGTGTCCCCGAGATCTGCGCCGCCGGTAGGCCCACCGTCCTCTCGGCCACCTCGGCCGCGACCGGAATCGACGCGCGCGAGCGCGGGATAGGCGCGCAGCAGCTCATCGAGCGCGCCCGGCGGCAAGCTCGGCGCCGTGGACGTCCCACCAGGCGCCCAGGTCGCTGGCCAGGCGCAGGTCGATGAAGCCGTCCCGCGCGTAGAACAGCAGCAGGGCGGCGAGCTCGTCGGCGGGGGCCGGGCGCCACTCGCCCCGCGGATCGACCGCGGCCGGCAGCAGCCGCTCGCGCGCGAAGCTGCGCTCGTACCAGTGGATGCGCCAGTGCAGCTCCACCGGCGGCAGCTCGCCGCGCTCGTGAACGAGCACGAAGTGCAGCAGCGGCAGCCCGTCCTCGAGCACGTAATCGGTGGGGGCGCCGTAGCCCAGCCCGCGCACCACCTCCACCGCCGCCTGCAGCTGCTCCGGCGCGACGAGCAGATCGATGTCGCTGGAGAGGCGCCGGCCGGGATCGCCGTAGATCGCCTCGCCCAGCAGCGGGCCCTTCAAGCGCGGCCGCAGCGAATCCCCGCGTCGCGCGAGCATGGCCATCACGCGCAGCGAGACGAGCTGCAGGAACGCGCCGTGCCGGCGCCCCGCGTCCACCGCCTGGTCGACCGCCTGCGCGAAGTCATCGCTGGCGCGCTCCTCGGCCAGCTCGAGGATACGCGGACCCAGGACGGTCAGCAGCCTGCGCAGCTGCAGGGTCCCGGCGAGTCGTTGCCAGTCCACCTCCGCGATCAGCCGCTCGGCCTGCTCGTGCACGCCCGCCGGCGGGCGGCCGTGCCGGCGCTGAGCAGGATGAGCTGCCGTTCGGCGCGGGAGCTGGACATCGGAGCTCAGCGCGAAATAGTAGTCGATGGAGCCGACTCGGACGCCGCGCGTCTCAGGAGGTCGCTGTGCAGTTCCATCTTCAGCAGCTGCAGGTGGCTCCAGGGGAAGGCTTCGAGGAGCTGCTGCGCGGATTTGCCTTCGTAGTAGCCGTGCGGCGCCGGCGTAGGGGTTCGGTCGCCGGTGGGGATCGGGTCCTGCGCGTAGAAGGCCACGTTCGCGGCCGTGTCCCTGACGAAGATCCCGTAGCGCTGCGCCGCTTCGGCCATCATCAACGTCAACCGCGGGAGGTGCAGCGACGCGAGGTCGAGACTGGGATCCAGCCGCAGATGCGCGCCCTCGGGCAGCGACAGCGGTTCGGTGGACGATCCGTCGGTCCGCTGGGCAGGCGAGGCATAGACCCCGGCGCGCGGGTTGGGGATCGCGATCGCCAGCGCGTGGTTGATCTGGCCCTTTTCGAGATCTTCCAGCGTGATCAGCCCACCGGCGATCGACAGCGAGGTCGCGCACGCCCCCCAGCTAGGTCGTGGCGCCCGGCCAGGCTTCGGGACCGTAGGCGCCCGAATCGGACGGACACGTTCTCCATCGCGCCGCCCCACGTCGCTTGCCAGCCCGTGAGGGTTTTTTCCAGTTGCCAGAACTCCCACAGCTTGTCCGTGCTCGGCTGCCACACCACGAGATGTTTGTCGGTGCCCGCCGCCGGCTGTGCGTCCGCGCGGCAACGGAACCGCTTCCCAAGCCGCCTGCAGCGCGGGCGCTTTCGCCCGCAGCATTTTCCAGCGTCACATCGACCGTCGGCTGATCAGCCGGGCACCGTGTAGACCGGAACCGACCACGAGGTCGTGTTGATGTCGGCAGGCCTTCTTTTTCTTCTCCGCCGCTGCAATTTCTTGATCGAACGCGCCCACGACCGCGGCCGAGCTCGGATCCAACGGCGCATTCGCGGGCAGTTCTTCATTCCAGAAGCTCGTGGGCGAGAAGAAACGAAATGGGGCCGATAGAGTCAGCCGGCGGTTCAACCGTCTGCGTAAACATGGACGAAGCCGAGGCTAGATCGCTGCCGTCTCCACTGTAAGCAGCGGTGATCCCATACGAGGACCATGTGGGATAGCCCGTGACGGTGCATGTAGCCGCGCCGGAGCTGATGGTCTCCGCTGTGCATCCGGCGATCGGAGTGCCTTCTTCCTTGAACGCAATCGTTCCCGTCGCAGCAGCGGGGCTCACTGTAGCCGTGTAGGTGACGGCTTCGCCGAGTGTCGAAGGATCGAGTGAGGACGATACCGTCGTCGTGGTGGTTTTCTTGTTCACGGTCTGGGTCAGGCCGGGAGACGTCGAGCTGCCATAGTTGCTGTCGCCCGAGTAAACCGCGACGATCCAGTGTCCGCCGGCGGCAGGATCGGCTGCGTTGCACTTCGCGGTGGCTGCGCTTATGGCCTGGGCAGCGCAACCGGAGATCGTCACGCCAGCCTGTTTGAATTCGACTGTCCCGGTCGCAGCAGCGGGGCTCACTTTAGCCGTGTAGGTGACGGCTTCGCCGAGTGTCGAAGGATCGAGTGAGGACGATACCGTCGTCGTGGTGGTTTTCTTGTTCACGGTCTGAGTCAGACCGGGAGACGTCGAGCTGCCATAGTTGCTGTCGCCCGAGTAAACCGCGACGATCCAGTGTCCGCCGGCGGCAGGATCGGCTGCGTTGCACTTCGCGGTGGCTGCGCTTATGGCCTGGGCAGCGCAACCGGAGATCGTCACGCCAGCCTGTTTGAATTCGACTGTCCCGGTCGCAGCAGCGGGGCTCACTTTAGCCGTGTAGGTGACGGCTTCGCCAAGTGTCGAAGGATCGAGTGAGGACGATACCGTCGTCGTGGTGGTTTTCTTGTTCACGGTCTGAGTCAGACCGGGAGACGTCGAGCTGCCATAGTTGCTGTCGCCCGAGTAAACCGCGACGATCCAGTGTCCGCCGGCGGCAGGATCGGCTGCGTTGCACTTCGCGGTGGCTGCGCTTATGGCCTGGGCAGCGCAACCGGAGATCGTCACGCCAGCCTGTTTGAATTCGACTGTCCCGGTCGCAGCAGCGGGGCTCACTTTAGCCGTGTAGGTGACGGCTTCGCCAAGTGTCGAAGGATCGAGTGAGGACGATACCGTCGTCGTGGTGGTTTTCTTGTTCACGGTCTGAGTCAGACCGGGAGACGTCGAGCTGCCATAGTTGCTGTCGCCCGAGTAAACCGCGACGATCCAGTGTCCGCCGGCGGCAGGATCGGCTGCGTTGCACTTCGCGGTGGCTGCGCTTATGGCCTGGGCAGCGCAACCGGAGATCGTCACGCCAGCCTGTTTGAATTCGACTGTCCCGGTCGCAGCAGCGGGGCTCACTTTAGCCGTGTAGGTGACGGCTTCGCCAAGTGTCGAAGGATCGAGTGAGGACGATACCGTCGTGGTGGCCTCCGTTGTGCCCGTTTTGTCGACCACCTGCTTTGAGGGGGACGATGCCGATGCGAGGTAGTTCCCATCGCCACTGTAGGTCGCGGTGATGGCGTGTTCACCCGCGGTCGAATAGCCCGAGAGGGTGCACGTCGCGGTGGCGGAGCCGACAGGCTGCGCGGTGCAACCCGCGATCGGCGTACCGGCTTCCTCGAACGCGACAGTTCCAGTCGCCGCCGCGCGGCTCACGGTCGCTGTGTAGATCACGGGTTGCCCGACCATTGAGGGGTTTGCCGAAGATCTCAACGTCGTGCTCGTGCTCGCGCGGCTGACTACTTGGCTCAAGAGAGACGACGCCGAGCCAACGTAGTTGCTGTCTCCGTTATAGGTCGCGGTAATCGAATGGGTACTTGCGGCGGGGTAGCCTGAGAGAGTGCACGCCGCGGCGCCGAAGTTCACGGTCTGGTCTGTGCAGCCTGGGATGGCCGTCCCGGCGTCCTCGAACGTGACGCTACCCGTCGCCGCCGTTGCGTTGACTCTCGCCGTGTAAGTCACCGCCTGGCCCACCATCGATGGATCCAGAGAAGACGAAAGGGTTGTCGTGGTTGATTGCTTTCCGGTCACAGAAGCTTCGGCTGCAGGCTCGGCTGGTGAACCAGGTTCCGGCCCGGGCAGCGCGAGCGCTTCCGCGGGGAGAGCGCCGCCCATTACGGCTATCTGAGCACCGACAGATGCGGCGGAATCCGGGGCTGACACATCCGCGCTCGTCTGGACGCTCGGCTTGGCGCCCGTCGCCTTCGGCTTCTTGGCTGCACACCGCGTGCCCGCCTTGCGGTGCTTACCGGCACGAGTCGCGATGACAACGCACCTGGCTCGCCGCGATGACGACGACTTCCTCCCCCGCGGGCGCCGCTCGGAGGCAAGCACAGCGTGGGACGTATCGTGCAGACGCGAAGCTGAGGCGGTGGGAGACCGATGAGTGCTCGTGGCAAGCGCGGATGTGGCGCTCACGAGCACGAAGCCGACGATCAGCAGGCAGACTTTAGTGACCGCCATGCGGCGAGCATGCAACATGAGCACAGCGTCCTTGTCGTTGGGAGCCCACCGCGGATCCTAGCTGCGGTCGGCCCGTGAGGTAGCTACCTGGGGTGCTGCAGTGCAGTTATCGGACGGCGTCCCACAGGCATGAGCGCATCTCGCCGCGCTTTGGACGTTTGTCCGTTCTCTGGCCCCGGCCGCGTTGTCGATAGCGGCCTGAGAACGGGCGAGCGCGTGGGGCGGGCCCGGTCGGCTTTTCGCCGGTAGATGCAGAAACGGCGACCGACTCGACGCCACTCGAGCGGGTCGCGCCAAGCCCGCACCAAGAACAGCGGACTCCCCACGAGATACCTGCGCCACAGCCGCCTCGGCTCCTGCAGCAGCTTGAGGCACCACTCGATACCGAGCGCGTTCATCCAGCTCGGCGCGCGGCGCACGCGCCCGGCGGTGAAGTCGAGAAAGGCTCCCATGCCGACGCCCACGAGCGCGCCAGTCGCCTCGAGGTTCTGGTCCAGCCAGATCTCCTGGCGTGGGCTACCGAAGGCGACGACGAGCAACGACGCGCCGGTATTCCGGACTCGCCGCGCAAGCAGTTGGTCGCTCATGTCGGTAAAGCCATGGGATGTGCCAGCTACGCGCAATCCACTGATCCGCTCTTCGAGCCTTGCGGCTGCGGCTTCGGCGACGCCGGGCTCCCCCCAAGCAAGAACACTCCCCAATCACGCGAGGCAGCGAGCTGCAGCAGGCGAACCGTAAAGTCGCTGCCGTTGAGATTCTCGGGAAAGCGCTCCTTGCGCATTCGTGCCGCCAGGCTGAGACCTATGCCGTCGTTCATCACGAGTCGACTGCGCACAAGCGATTCGTGCAGGGCGTCGATGCGTGCAGAGAGGTTGAGCGTGTGAGCGTTGACATACGCCAAGGTCTGGGCACGCACCGTCCTCCGCCCAGTCTCCGACGACGCGCAGGGCCTGATCCCCCGTCAATCTGCTGATCGGTACCCCCATGATCGGTAGCGTGGGAACCATCGGGGACAATGTCTGCCGGCGCCCGGAGGTCTGCGCGGAGACGTCGCCGAGCGGGATGGCTAGAAGCTGGCCCGTGTCGATCGGATGACCGGTTCGCGAGTCGCTCAGCCGGCGCACGCTCGCAGCACTGGACCCATTGGGATTCGCACTCACTGGTCATAAACGTCAAAGAGGCGACAGGGCTCACGCCTGGCAGTGCTGTATGGGGACTAAAAAGGCTGGTTCTTGCCGTGCGCTTGGCCGAGCGGATCGCCGATGCCGTCGCATCCGGATCGTTAACGCCGACCTGCGGCTGGACGCGATACACCGGTGGTACACTGGCCTGGTGGCCACATCCCATCCCCGCATCCAGGTCACCGAGGATCCAGAGCTCGCAAGCGCGCTGCGCGCGGCCGCGCCGCATCTGCCGGCCGGACTCTCGCGCTCGCGACAGGTGCGCGAACTGGCGATCGCCGGAGCTCGCCACATCGCCGATGAACCACCGACCGAAGAGCAGCGCACGATGCTGCTCGAAGGGCTCGCCGAGAGCTTCATGAAGCCAGAGACTGCTGGCATCGACTGGGATCTGCTGCGCGACGGCAAGCTCCGTGCCTGGCCCATCCGATAGCCGGGCCGCTTGGGGCGAGCTGCCGCTGCTCGTCGATACCTCGGCGTGGTCGCGCGCGCACCATGCTGCCGTCCGCGACAGCTGGGTGCAGGCGCTGCTTGCAGGTCGTCTGCGCGTCTCGCCCGCTGCGCGGCTAGAGATCTTGCTCAGCGCTCGCAGTGGCGCGGACTTCGACGTGCTCGCCGAAAGGCTGACCGCGGTGCGCACCGCCCCGCTCGCAGCCACCACCGCTCGCGCCGCGCAGGACGCCATGCGCACGCTCGCCCATCGCTCCGCCGGTGCCCAGCGGATACCGGTGGTCGACTACCTGATCGCCGCCGCCGCGCAAGAGACCGGAGCCGCCGTGCTCCACTACGACCGCGACTACGACACGCTCGCCGAGATCATGGGGTTCGAGTCTGTCTGGCTCGCGCCGCCCGGCTCGCTCCCGTAGCCCGCCGTAATCGGTTTTCATCAAGCCCACCTCCGACAGCGCGCGGGTGAGGCGCGTCGCGTTGTCGCCGTCGGTGGCAACGGCGATGTCCAAGTCCGCGGTAGTGCCGGCCCAACCCCGAAGCTGCGCTGGGCGCTCATGCTCACCCGCATGCCCGCGTAGGCGTCCTCGTCGCGGATGACCTCGGCGCTCGCGGCGTCGACGTCGAAGATGATCCCGTCGTCGAGCTCGATGCTGGCGATCTCGCAGACGGCGCTGCGAACCTCGTCTGCGTCGTTGTCGAGATCCTGCACCTGGAGATCCACGTCACGCGTTGGCCGGCGCTCGCCGAAGGCGGCCAGCAGGATGCCGCCCCTGAGCACGAGGTGGAGTGTGTCTCAGTTGGTCTGGATCAGTTGCACGGGCAGTCCGCGTGCGGCGGCGTTGCGTGCGAGTCGGCCATCAAGCGTCCATAGCTGGGTGTCGAGTTCCTCGGCGAGCACGAGATACGCCGCGTCGTACGCACTGCGGCGCTCAAGCCGCTGCGCCATCGCCACTACCGCCGCGGTGTCCTTGGGCTGATGCAGAACGATCGGGACCGACTCGATGCGCTTTGACGCGTCCGCTACGGCGTCCGGCTCGAGCTGCCCGGCAGAGACAGCCTGCGCCAAGGCGCTCGCTATCTCCTAGCCGGAAGTTTTTGAGGGTCTGAGGCCCGATTGCCCCGTGGTTGCGGTGATCGGGCCTTCTTTTGGTGGTTGGGCGTAGACACTAATATCGGGGTTATCCGTCCGACGGATATGGCATCATGTGTGTATGCCAAAGAGAGTGGGTGCGGTACATGTGGCGGTCACTCGTCGCCACTACAAGGGTAAGGTCTATGAGAGCACGCTGCTGCGCCGCTCCTACCGCAAGGACGGCAAGGTCCGCAACGAAACGGTCGGCAACCTCTCGCACCTGCCGCCCCACGTGATCGACGGGATCCGCGCGATGCTCGCCGGCAAGGCGCTTGTGGATCTCGATCAGGAGCTTGAGATCGAGCGTTCGCTGCCCCATGGTCACGTCGCCGCGGTGCTCGGTGTGCTGCGGGCGCTCGACGTGGAGCGGGTGATCGGCCGTGAGCGTTGCCGTGAGCGTGACCTGGTGGTCGCGATGATTGTCCAGCGTGTGATCGGCCCGGGCTCAAAGCTCTCGGCGACACGGCGCTTTGGTGTGAGCACGCTCGCCGATGAGCTGGACCTCGGCGAGGTGAAGGAGGCCGAGCTCCTCTCCGCAATGGACTGGCTGCTTGAGCGTCAGGAGCGGATCGAGAAGACCCTCGCTCACCGGCACCTCTCCCCGGATGGCTTCGTGCTCTATGACCTGTCATCGAGCTATGTGGAGGGACGCTGTTGTCCGCTGGCGAAGCTCGGCTACTCGCGTGACGGGCGCAAAGGCACCCAGCAGGTCAACTACGGCCTGATCTGCTCCCCGGAGGGCCGGCCTGTCGCCGTCCACGCGTTCGACGGGTCGACCACCGATTCAAAGACGCTTCCCGACGCGGTTCAGGCGGTCACCGAGCGTTTCGGGGTCAAGAACGTGGTGCTCGTCGGCGACCGCGGGATGATCACCCAGGCGCACGCCCAGACGCTCAAGGAGAACGGTGTCGGTTTCATCAGCGCGCTGAAGAGCGCGCAGATCCGTACGCTCATCAACGCGGGGGCAATTCAGCTATCGCTGTTTGATGAATCAAACCTCGCGGAGATCTCCTCAGAGAAATTCGACGGTGAGCGCCTCATCGTCTGTCGCAACCCCGCGGTCGCCGCTGAGCGCGCCAGAAAGCGCCAAGAGCTGCTCGCCGCGACCGAAGCCGAGCTTCAGAAGGTCAAACGGATGGTTGACGGTCCGCGTGGCTCCCTGCGCAAAGCCCACGCGGGTCAGATCGGGACACGCGCCGGCAAGATCGTCAACAAGTACAAGGTCTCAAAGCACTTCGAGCTTCACATCGCAGACGGCGCGTTCTCTTTCGCTCGCAAGCATCAGCAGATCGAGGAGGAGACCGCCCTGGACGGGCTCTACGTGATCCGCACCACCTGCCCGGCCGAGCAGCTCTCAAGCCAGGCCGCGGTCCGTGCCTACAAGCAGCTGAAGATGGCCGAGCGAGCATTCAAGACGATGAAGGACACCCTGGAGATCCGTCCCATCCACCACCACCTCGAGACCAGGGTCCGCGCACACATCTTCCTATGCATGCTCGCCTACTACGTCACCTTCGAGCTCGCCGGACGCCTGACCACCATGCTCTTCACCGACCAGACGCCACTCGCGCCCGCGGACCCCGTCGCGTCTGCGCGGCGCTCAAAAGCCGCCAAGACCAAGGCCGCCAGCGCCGCGACCGAGGATGGGCACCCAGCCTCAAACCTGCCCGACCTGCTCGCTGAGCTTGGCACCATCGCCCGCAACACGATCCGCATCGGAGAGGCCAAAAACACCTTCACGCGCCTCACCAAGCCCACACCGCTGCAAGCCAAAGCACTGGACCTACTCAACGTCAAGCTCGCCGCGTAGACAGAACCCCGCCACCCAAACACGGTCAAACCCCCGCCACCCCACGAGACTCAGCGCACCGACCGCAAAAACTTCCGCCTAGCGCAAGAGCACAGGTGCGTGCAGCTCTTGCGCTTCGGCCTTCCAGGCACGCAGCAGTTTCTCGACCGCGGGGGCACGATGGCGGTCGAGCGAGAGCACGACCAGCGCGTTAGCGTCGAGAACGACGCTCAACTGCCGCCGCGTTGTTCGAGCTGTGCGCGGGCATCGCGGGCCAGCACGACCCCGTCGATCTCCGGCAGCCGCGCCCTAAGCTCAGCTAGGCTCTGAAGCGTCGCGTCAAGATCCTGGCCGTCGCTCGTAGCAAGGTCCGTGCGCAGCAGCTCATCGGCTAGCGCGTCAGGGTCCAAGCCGCGGCGCTGCGCCTCGGCGGACAGCAGCTCGTAGGAACTCTCCGGCAAGTGGATCGTTCGTGTCGCCATGAGCAGAAGTGTACGACCCAGTGCAGCCATGCGGATGATCCCTCCGAGCGGCCGGTCAGCGTCGCGGATACAAGGCACCACCGTCTGACATGTCGTGGAAGTTGCCCGACATCCGTGATCAATACGAGACGCTGCTGGAACGCGGCGAGGTGAACATCACTCGCAGCGATCAAGCGCACGTGCGAATAGCGGTAGCGCTCGTTCGTCTCAGGTGGTGGTCCTCACGCGAGGCCGGCGGCGGCTCGAAGACGGTCAAAGCGCTCGGGTCCTCTCGGCCGAGCTCGAGGCACAGCAGCACCTCGATGAGGCTTCGGAGCTGCGCGAGGCGTTTCCCGCCGAGTGCGTCGTCAAGCGCTCCTGCGAGTTTTCGGCGCGGCTCCGCGGCCTGTCAGGTCGGCCTTAAGCGCCCTGCGCCCGCGATGGTGAAGACCGTGGACCGAGCCCTCGGAGCGTTCGGTCAGCTTCGCTATCTCCCGAGGGGAGAGCCCGGCGACGTGACGCAGCACGAGCACCTCGCGCTGATCTCTCGGCAGCTCGGACAGTGCCTCGCGCAGCTCTGTCGTCCGCTGATCGCGACCGGGCTCGCTGTTCGCCCTCACCTCCTCGACCGGAACGGCGCGCTGGCGACGCAGATGATCCACCGCGAGATTTCGCGCCACCCGCAGTATCCAAGCGAAGAACGGCACGTCGCGCTCCTCGTATTTACCGATCACGTGGATCAGCTTGGCGAACACCTGCTGCGTCACATCTTCCGCCTCGTGCGAGTCGTGGACGATGCTCCGCACGTATCCGTACACGTTGTCGGCATAGCGTGAGTACAGGAAGCCAAGCGCCTCGCGATCGCCTTCCTGGGCCCGTCTGATGGCTTGCGAGACCAGCCGCGTTCCCAGCTGCCCGTCCGCCGCGGATGCTCCCAGTCCCGGCATCTCTATTTCCATACGGCTAGCGACAAGCGCCATTCCGCACCACCTCCAGTCGAGTTCATCCTTGTCCTCTGGGCACACGCAACCACGCCGCCCGTCGAGGTCGTACGTATGCTCAGCCGTCGCTGAGTCGCATGCGGCCACGCCGACGGGCCCGCCGCGCCGATTGGCGTGAGCGATAGCCGTCCTCGAGCAACACGCGGGCCGCGCGCATCGCGAGACGCGGGTCTTTCTCGAGTAGACCTACCATTGCGACCCCGACGATTCCTTCCATTGCTTCCGATTCGGAGACTCTCCCGAATTTGCGTCGTGTGATGTTTTGGTCTCGGCTTGGAGGTAGGGAAGTGCTTGGTTGCATCGGCAACGGACTGGCTGTGGTCATGCGTGACGCTCCCATCTGCGGGTTTATAGACAGCCCCTCCTCCTCGCTATGTGCCCCGTTTCTCTGATGCGAGAAGGTATACGTTTCCAGCGCCACTGCCATGAGAGGTTGTGGGAAATTTGGCGCCCGCTTCTAGACTCCTGTCCAAGCAGCGCGGACCTCGGCAGGACGGACTGGGGGCGGTCTCTCAGGGTTTGGCGCACGCAGCGCAGACGTCGCTGCTCACAGACCACGAAAGCTGACCACGTAGGCGACCGTCCGCAGCAGGATCTTCATGTCGCTCCACAGTGACCAGTTGGCCACGTACAGGTAGTCGATCGCGACCATCTCTTTGAGCGGCACGCGCGCGGGGCCGAGGATCTGCCACGGGCCGGTCATTCCGGGCGTCAGCTCGAGGCGGCGGCGATGCCACCCCTGGATGCGGGTGTCCTCCTCGACGATCAGCGGCCGCGGTCCCACGAGGCTCATCTCGCCTTTGAGGATGTTCAGCAGCTGCGGGACCTCGTCGAGCGCGGTCTTGCGCAGGAATCGGCCGACTCTGGTGACGCGCGGGTCACTGACGATCTTGAACAGGCCCTCCTGCGCTTCGTTGCGGTCGCGCAGGGAGTCCTTCATCGCCTCCGCGTCCGCGACCATCGTGCGGAACTTGAGGATGTGGAAGTGCTTGCCGTCGCGGCCCACGCGCAGCTGGCGGAAGAACACCGGACCGCGGCTGTCGAGCTTGATCGCCAGTGCGCCGAGCAGCATCGCGGGGGATACAGCCACGAGGCCGAGGCACGCCCACGCAAGGTCGAAGGCGCGCTTGACCGCGGCGGATGAGCGCGTCAACTCGAAGCGCCTGACGCCCATCACCGTGATCCCGTGCAGGTCGTCGAACTCGACCGAGGAGCCGACGACCTCGAGCAGTCGCGGCAGCACGCTCACGCGCACACCCACGGCCTTCAGCGTCCTGACGAGGTTGAGCATCTCGCCGGCGTCGACGCTGCGGGGCGCGACGATCGCGCGGTGCACGTCGAGCGTCTGTGCCAGGTCGCGGATCTCGCCCAGGCGCGCCTCGGCGAAGCTGTCCGTGGACCACGACGCGGCCTCGTCGAGGTCCAGATGCGCGACCACCTCGGCCCTGATCCCGCCGCACGCAAGCTTCGCGCGGATCGTCGCCGCGGACAGCTCGTCGCCGATGAACAGGCAGCGCTCGGACGCGGCGACGCGCAGCGCGACCGCGCGGGCGCCGGTGCGCGCGAGGATCAGCAGCGCCGCCAGCGTCAGCCACAGGAACAGCGCCTCGTGGCGATCGAGTTGGCCGTGGACGAGCAGGCCGCCGGCGAGCCACGCGACGAGCGCGCACACCGTCGCCAGTTGCAGCAGGCGTGGCGCCTCATCGAGCGTCGTCTTGCGCAGCAGCGTCTCATCGCGGTCATAGAGGCCGGTGAGCTTCGCGCAGATGATGAGGATCGGCACGGCGGCGACACCCGCCCACGTCAGCTGCAGCGAGCGCCGCGACAGCGCCACCGTGAGCGCGAACGCACCCACCAGCGCGAGGACGTCGGCGATGAGCAGCATGCGGCGAAACAGCGCGTCGCGGCGCATGCACGCTGCCGGGCCGCGCACCTCGGAGATCGCCGACGTCGAGCCGCCGCGCCGGCCCGCCAGCCCGAGGAACCCGCGCGGGACAGCCAGCGGCGGAACGGTCTCCTCGGCCGGGCTGCCCGTCTCGACGCTCACCGCCCCTCACGCCTCCTTGCGGTCTGCTCGCTCCATACGTGTTCAACGCGAGCGCGGTACGCTAGCTCGCACCAGACCGGCCGCCGGAGGGACTAAAAAAGGCTGCTTTCGGGCATAGCTCTTCCCCAGGCAGTTACATCTGCGCGGTGCCGGGTGCATAACCTGCTCGCGCCCGACCGTTCAGCACGTCCGAGCACGTAGGAGCTGAGATGGACCGCGTTTCCAGCACACTTCCACCACGTATCGCGTCCACCGGCCTCGGCGCTGACCCGCTTGGGCGGGACGTTGTGGAGCGCATCGCCGCCCACCACAACCGGTCGGATCCGCCGCCGACGGTCTCGCAACTGGGTGCGCGCGTGAGCTTGGCGCACGACTACCTGCTCGTTATGCGCGGCGCCGAGCGCACGTTCGCAGCGATGGCCGACCTGTACGCGCAGGCGCCGATCTTCGCGCTGCTGCACGACGCGGAGGCCACGAATGAGCGCTTCACCGGCCGCTCGATCACGACCTCGCACCTGCAGCGCTTCGGCGTCGGCCAGTCCACGTTCAGGCGCCTGCTGCCGCTCTACCCGCTTGCCGTGGAGCAACTGCGACTGCCACAGTCCGACGTCGTGCTGAGCAGCAGCAGCGCGTTCGCGCATGGCGTGCGCATCCCCGACGGCGCGGTGCACGTGTCCTACTGCCACGCGCCGTTTCGCTACGCGTGGCACGCGGAAGCCGCAGCCATCGACGAGATCTGGCGTCCGCTGCGCCCGTTGCTGCGGGGACAGCTGCGACGCATACGCGCGTGGGACCGATCGGCGAGTCGCCGTGTGGACCACTACGTCGCCAACTCGCGTCTCACCCGCGCGCGGATCAGGCGTTACTACGGGCGTGACGCCGCGATCATCCACCCGCCCGTCGAGACGCATCGCTTTGCGCCGGGTAAGCCCGGCGAGTCGCTGCTCGTCGTCTCAGAGCTCGTCCGTCACAAGCGCCTGCAGGTGGCGCTCGAGGCAGCGCGGCGCGCGCGCGCGCCGATTCAGGTCGTCGGGTCGGGTCCGCATCACGCTTGTCTCAGAGACGCCTACCCGGAGGCTGAGTTCCTGGGGCGCGTCAGCGACGAGGATCTGGTGGAGCTGTACGCGAGCGCTCGCGCGCTGCTCGTGCCGGGCGTCGAGGAGTTCGGGATCACCGCTGTGGAGGCCCAGGCGGCGGGACGGCCTGTGATCGCCGCGGCAGCCGGCGGTGCGCTCGAGACGGTGCTGGACGGCCGCACGGGCTGCCTGGTGCGCCAGGACGACGTTGACGCGTTCGCGCGAGCGATCGAGCGTATCGACACGCTCGACTTCGACCCTGAGCGTGCTGTCGAGAACGCCGAGCGCTTCTCGGTCGCCGCGTTCGCGCGCCGCCTGTCGAGCCACGTCGCGGGAATCGTCAGGCGTCGAGGCTAACCGCGCGTCCGCGTCTGATGTGGCGTACGCGCCACGCGGCTGGCGTCGTGGTCTGCCACCCACCGGCGACGCTGAACGCCCGTTGGGCCCAGCGGGGCGCGCTGCGGTGCGCCATGGAGCTCGCCGACGTCGGTCTCTCCCATCAGCGGGAGCTCGTAGCTGCGGATCCACGCGCGTTCGAACTCGATTCCCAGCTGCCAGAGCGTCACGCCGGCGAGTACCGCTGCGCTGCCCGCGACTGCCGTCAGTGGCAACTCCCGTGTGTTTGTCTGAAGCAATTCTCGCCTTCTTTCGCCCCCTGGTGCAACTCCAAGCGTGCAACACACCAAATGCACGGTGCCGCAATGCTCGCCAGTTGACGCTGACGCTAGCGCATCTCGAGCGGCCGTGCAAGCGAAAATGTGGGATTGTCCCGGATTTCAAGGGGAATCTAGTACAGTTGCCCAGCTGGCCCCCGGGTTTAACTGTGTGAATTAGAGAGTGCGCAGTTTATTCATGACACACGCTCGCGTCTGTTGAGGCGCGAGCAATTAATGTAAGAGCTAATTTATGGCGACAGTTGCAGGGAGGCAGACGCATCGCTCCGCCGGCACACGCGCGCGGCGCCCGTCGCTGGAGTCCGAAGCCTTCGCTGCGTTTCCCTACGGCCTGCTGGTGCTCGATCGCAGCGGGCGTGTGGTGTGCCGCAACCGCGAGGCGACACGGCTGGTGGACCTGCTGGGCTTGGCAAAGGCGGAGCTCACCTGCTGCACGCTGCTCGGCTGCCGCACGCCGGGCACGGTGCTCGAGGACGCGTGCGTGACCGACCTCGCGCTCGCGTGCGATGCGCCGCTTCCGGAGATCCGCGTTGACATCGGCTCGCAGGCGGGTGTCGGCGCGATGTGGGTGACGGCGTCGGCGATCGGCGGCGCGAGCGAGCAGCTCGTCGTGCAGCTACGTCCGGGCGCCCCGGGCGACCGCCGCCGGCGGACGAGCCCGCACTGGATATCGGGCCGGCGCTTGCGCATCCGCACGCTCGGCGTCACCGGCGTCGAATCGCTCGAGGGTCCGATCGGCGGCGCCTGGCTCGACCAGCGCGCGGGGCAGCTGTTGAAGTACCTGGTCGCTGAGCGTCGCCGGGCGGTCGCGGTGGACGAGATCGGCGAGAGCATCTGGCCGGGCTCCAACTACGCGGTCGGCGCGAGCGTCCGCTACTACGTGCACACGTTGCGCCGCACGCTCGAGCCCCAGCGCGGCTCGCGCGAGCCATCCGCGTTCATCGTCTCACGCGGCGGCGCCTACGGGCTGGCGCTCGACCACGTTGACGTTGACGCCGACGATTTCGAAGCTCACGTCCGCACGGGGCTGGCGGCGCCCGACACCAGCCTGCAGGCCGCCGCCGACGATCTCGAGCGCGGGCTGGCGCTCTATTCGGGTGACTTCCTCACCGAGCTGCCGTACGCGGACTGGGCGATGCCAGAACGACATCGTCTCCACGAGCTGGCCTGCATGGGACTGCGTCGTCTGTCTTCGATCCGTCTCGAGCTGCGGCTGTTCGACGGCGCTGCCAATGCGCTCGAGCGCCTGGCGACGCTGCAGCCGTTCGACGAAGACGTCCACCGTCAGCTGATGGAGCTGGACATCAAACGCGGGCGTCGTAGCGACGCGGTGCGTCGCTACGCGGCGCTGCGCTCGAGGCTGTGGCGTACGTTCGGGCACGAGCCTGACTTCACGCTCGCGGATCTCGTGCGCCCGCGGCTGTAGGTCTCCGCACGGCCACGCACCGCGGCTGACAACCGATGCGGACGAGAGCGTCGCCGGGTGATCCGGATGGAGCCGGACGGTGGTTAGGCGGTCGTCTGTCGGATCGAGCTCCCTCCAGACGGCTGTGGAACGCCTTACGAGCTGGCGCGCGGCAGGCCGATCAGCCCGGAACCTCGTATAACTCGCACCGTGGCCGACCAGCGCGTCCTCTTCTTTGGCGACTCTCACGTGGCTGGCGTCGGCGACCCGTCAGGGCTCGGATGGGTCGGCCGTGTCGTGGCCGCCTCCTTCGCGGCCGGCCGGCCGGTGACCGCCTACAACCTCGGCGTCAGAGGAGAGACCTCTGTGCAGGTCGCCTCGCGCTGGCGCGAGGAGGCCGCGCCCCGTCTCTTATCGGGGAGCGACGTCCGGATCGTGTTGTCGTTCGGTGCCAACGACACGACAATCGACGCCGGCCAGCGCCGCGTTTCACCGGAGCACTCCTGCCACGCCCTGGCAAGCGTCCTGGAGGGCGCACGAACGATCGCGCTGCCCGCGCTCGTTGTGGGCCCCGCGCTCGTCGAGGACGCCGACCAAAACAAGCGCACCCACAGCCTCGCCGCGTCCTTCGGGGAGGTCTGCGGCCAGCACGGCGTGCCGTTTCTCAACATGATCGCGCCGCTGCTCGCCTCGCGCGTCTGGATGGACGAGGTAGCCGTGGACGACGGTGCTCACCCGGGAGTCGCCGGTTACGACACCTTGGCCAAGCATGTTCTCGAGAACGGCTGGCTCGACTGGCTCCGCACCCCATTGAGCGCCTGACGATGGCGCGAAATATCGAGCTGAAGGCACGCGACCCCGACCCGGCTCGCTCGCTGAAGACCTCGCTCGCCCTCGGCGCCGAGGACCGCGGCTGGCTGCAACAGCTCGACACCTACTTCCGAGTTGCCCAGGGGCGGCTGAAGCTCCGCGAGCAGGACGGCACCGCCGAGCTGATCCAGTACGAGCGCTCCGATGAGGCGATCGAGCGGGAGAGCAACTACCGGATCGTCCCGATCGACGACCCGGCTGGTTTCAAGGATGTGCTGGGCGCGGCTCTCGGCATCCTCGTCGCAGTCGAGAAGTCCCGCCATCTACTGATCTGGCGCAACGTCCGCATACATCTCGACGAGGTTCCGGGGCTCGGTAGCTTCATCGAGCTGGAGGCCGTCGCCGAGCCGGACTCCGATCTGAGCGGCGAGTACCGAAACGTGACGGAGCTGCGTGAGGCGCTCGGCATCGCGGACGAGCAGATCCGCGCTCGCGGATACAGCGACGAACTGCTTGCGATGTCGGCGGGCGCTCGCTTCGACGCCTGAGCGCGTCCGAGTTGATCGGAGAGCAGCAGCCCCAATGATCGGTCGGCCGGCTATCCTAAATCCCCTAAGTCCACCATCTAGCCCTAATTGACATTCTGGCTCAAGTGGCGTAGCGTCACGGACGAAAGGAGCACAGATGGCGCAACTCATGCAAGTTCGACAGGTCGCCCGCACTCTTGGGGTTCACGAGAACACCGTGCGTCGCTGGGAGGAGCGCGGCTTGCTGCGTGCCGTCCGACTGCCGAGCGGTGTTCGGCGCTTTCGGCCCGATGACGTTGAGGCTGTGCGTGCGCAGATGTTCAGCGGCTTCGCTCCTTTGCGCGCCGACGACGACATTGTCTCGGTGCGTGCCCGCTCAGTCGACTGACCCAGACGACCGCCGCGCCTCGAATTAGGCTTCGCGACCCTGCGCAGAGCGCGAGGAAGCAATGGGCCCCGGCGAGCATCGACCACACAACGAGGAGTACTGGCAGCGCCCGTGGGCACGAGCGCTCTTCGCCGGCGATCTCTTCGTGTTGGTTCCGGTGTTGCCACTCGATCTCGTGATCCGGCAGACCGCTGCGATCGAGCAGAGTCTCGGCCTACTGCGGAGCCGAGACGCGATCACGCCATATATGTATCTGCCGGCCCTACCCGACATCTTCGAGAGCGAGCAGGTGGCTTGCCTCTTCCGCCCGACGCTCGTCTCGGACGAGTTGTTGCGGGACCCGCCCCGGCGCGTCGCGCAGCTCCAGCCAGCGGCGCGCCGCCAGCTCAAGGTGAAGCTCGCCGCTTACTGGGGGCGAGCAGCCGTCAACGCCGACGATCTGCCGCTGAATGAGCGCGACGAAGCGGAGCTCGCTGCCGGTACGTGGCCGCCGAGCGCCTACGACTCGCCGAGCGCAGCCACTGGCCACGGGTAACCAAATCGGAGAGATCCGTGCGTAGAGTTCCTTCACGACGACGGCTCGTGATCTGCGCCCTCCGGTACGCATTCGCATCGTCGCCGAGCTCAACCGGATCATCGTCGACTCCGAGGACGCGACCGGAGTCAGCAAGCTGCGCGGGTTCTTCTCGCCCTGACCTGCAGATGCCCCCTGAGCTTTGCTGTGGTACTCATCACGGTTATTGACCTCCACGAGCTCGAAATGACTAAATGAGCTCGGGATGGGGCTCCAAGAGAGCTGGTCCTTGACCGGATCGTCGTTGCTCCACTCACCAAGCTCCGCCTCGTCGGCTGACGATGCGCGGCCGCTGAGCGCATATCGGTGAGGTCCTGCGTAGCGTGGACGCTGACCTGGCTGATACGCACCGCGGCCGGCTGCGAACTTGACCCGCACGTTCTAAGATCGCGCTTACATTCGGTGATTGCGGGGGATCTGAGGTCACATGTGGTGTGTCGCAAGTGGAGTGCCAGGTCGAGCGTCCCGTGCGGGCGCGAGACCAGCCTTTTTTGGTCCCTGTGGCGGGGTGCCGGCGCGTGAGCGATGATCGCCTCCCACCGTTGAGTGGGAGTGTGCCGTCATCAGACCGAGGCCGAGGATGAGCGGCAGACCGTTTGGCGACCGCCAGCCAATGCAGCTCGATCACGTCGTGAACCTGCGCATGGGTGGCTTTGCGTGGGAGGCGATCGAGCAGGAGAGCGCCCGCCAGGGGTGCACGGTGGAGGAGCTGGTGGCGTTCGCGGTGATGTACTACCTCGCGGACGCGGACAGCGGGCGCATCGCCCGCGAGATCTCGCGCAGCCCCTATCCGGACGCCTCGGCTCCAGAGCACGCCTCGCCGGAGGATCCCTCAGACGCGGAATCGACGGACGCCTCGTCGTGAGCGCCGCTCGAGCGCGCGGTTGCGGGCGCTGCACCGCGCCTGCTCAGCTCGGCGGTGAGCGCCCGGCGGCCGCGGTGGTGCAGCCCGTGGACCGAGCCTTCGGTGCGGCCTGTGCGCTGCGCGATCTCGCCCGGCGACAGGCCGGCGAAGTGACGCAGCACGAGCACCTCGCGCTGGTCGTGCGGCAGCACCGCCAGCGCCTCCCGGAGGTCGTTCATGCGCTCGCGGTCCTCGGGGCCGCCGCCGACGTCGTTGACGGCCCGAACCTCCTCGACGGGAATCGCGCGATGACGGCGGATGTGGTCCACGGCGACGTTGCGCGCGACGCGCAGGATCCAAGCGAAGAACGGCACGTCGCGTTCCTCGTACTTGCCGATCACGTGGATCAGCTTGGCGAACACGTGCTGCGTGATGTCTTCGGCCTCGTGCTGGTCGTGCACGATGCTGCGCACGTAGCCGTAGACGTTGTCGGCGTAGCGCGCGTAGAGGAAGCCGAGTGCCTGCCGGTCCCCGGCCTGCGCTCGTTTGACCGCGTCCGCGACGAGCCCGGGGGTGACGAGGCTCTCGCGGCTGGCGCGTCCGTGCGGCGTGATCATGCCGGCGCGCAGCGCGGGTGTGGACTCGCAGGGGGGCGCGGCGTCGCGAACGCGACCGTCGGCCTCCGTCGAAGGCCGTTCAGTGGCACGCTCCAATGCAGCTGCCATCACCACTGCCCCCGGCTTTCGCGTGCTGCGCCCTGTGTGACTCTCCCCATGTCCCCTCCGTGGTCCGTGGACAACACGTGTACCGACGGAAGCTAAGCGGACACTTGTTGCGCCGCTGTTTGCAGGGCTGTTAGATGCGTGTTAGAAGTTCGCAAATCACAAGTCTCAAGCCGCTGGCACGCACGATTTGGGCACACGAAATCTGAAACTCGCGCTAGCCTTCGCGTGTGGGCGGCGAGGGCGGATCGGCGGTGCGGCTGCGCCAGGCGGTGCTGGCGGTGCAGGAGCTCGAGCCCGTGGCGGTTGCGCTGCGTGCCGCGCTCGGCCTGCAGGAGCCCTTCCGCGACCCGGGCGTCGGTGAGTTCGGCCTCGAGAACGTGGTGTTCGCGCTGGGTGACTGCTTCCTGGAGCTGGTCTCGCCGACACGTGCCGAGACGGCGGCGGGGCGCTACCTCGCGCGCCGCGGCGGTGACGGCGGCTACATGGTGATCTTCGACCTGGAGGATCTCGAGGGAGCGCGCTCGCGCGCGCTCGAGCTGGACGTGCGCACGGTGTGGCAGATCGACCTACCTGACATCTCGGGCACGCATCTGCATCCGGGCGACATGCGCGGCGCGATCGTCTCGCTCGACCGCTCGCAGCCGTATGGCACCTGGCGCTGGGGCGGCCCGGCGTGGACCGGTGCGACCGGGTCCGGTGCGCCGGGGCGTCTGGCCGGCATCACGATCGCGGTCGCGGATCCGGCGGCGGTGGCGGCGCGCTGGGGCGAGGTGCTGGGCGTGAGCGTCAGCGGCGGGCTGGGGGCGAGGGGAGCGCCCGTTCTATCTGTGGACGGCGGCGAGGTCCGCTTCGAGGCGGCGGCCGACGAGCGGGCGGAGGGCCTGGTTGAGATCACGCTCGAGCTTCCCCGCGAGCTGCCCGGCGGTGCCGACGCGGTCGAACTCGGCGGCGTGTGGCTGCGACGGGTCGCGGCGCCCCCGGGGTGATCGGGTGGCCCTCAGGCCGGCGCCTGACGACCCGATCGCGACGTTGACCTTGACCGGCGGGATCACGTTCTCGGCCGCGACCGTCGCGTTCGAGAAGGCGTCGAGTTCCTTCAGTTCGCTGTAGGTCTTCGGCTCGGGCTCCACGCTGGGAGCGACGATTTCCGGCTTGGGGCCGAGCAGGTCCGAGGCGAGCACGTACAGCTGTGTGGCGAGGTTGATCGATTCCATCGTGTCCTGCCTGAACAGCTGATCCCCCCAGGCGATCAGGTTGTCGATGTAGCGCATGACGATCGCCCGCTAGTTCTCAAGCCTTTCTTCCGTCGCGTCGAATATACGTATAATCGTATAGAGACCGACGATGATCTATCGAACGCCAGAACCCGACGACGACCTGCAGGCTCAGCTCGAGACCTTCGACGATCTACGCGAACAGCTCGGCACCCAGGCGGGCGCCGCCGGCCCCTGGCTGGGAAGCTTGCGGAGGCAGTGGCGCGCGTCCTCGGCTGAGAGCTCGATCGAGATCGAGGGATACAGCGTCCCGGCGGACGAACGGGTGGCGCTGGCGAGCGGGGTTGAGCCCGCCGATCCAACCGACGACGATCGGATGGCCCTGTCCTGCTGCGCGCGGGCCATGGACCACGTCGGCGTGATGGCCGCAGACCCCGGGTTCGAGTGGATCGACCGCGTCATCCTCGATCTGCACTTCGACGCCTGCTACTTCCAGAAGGACAAGAGCCCAGGTCTGTACAGGACGCACGGGATCGAGGTCACGAGTCCCAGCGGCGGACCTGCTGCATACGTCGGGCCGTCGGCCGACGATGTCCGCCCGCTCATGCGCGACGTGGTCGGATGGTTGGGAGGGGGAGATGCAGATGCGCATGTGGTGATCCGCGCGGCAATGGCCCACCTGCATGTCGTCTCGGTCCACCCATTCGCCGACGGGAATGGACGCATTTCCCGCATCACCGAATCACTCGTGCTTGCCCGCAGTGGACTGCTGGCTCCCGAGTTCGTGACGATCGAGGAGTACCTCGGCGAGAACACGGCCGCCTACTACGCAGCGCTCCAGGCCGTGCAAGGAGGGTCCTACCAGCCGCGGCGCGAGGCGATGCCCTTCGTGCGCCTCGCCGTGGAGGCGCACATCGCCCAGGCCCGACGCCGCCTGCGCCAGCTGGCGCAGGCGGCCGCGCGCTGGATGTTCCTTGAGGAGCTCGTCAAAGGGCGTGGCTGGCCCGACCGATTCGTGATTGCATTGGAGCAGAGCCTGGTCGCGGGGACCGACCGTGCAAGCTATTCGGCAGAGGCTGACGTGTCGGCGCCGACGGCGAGCAACGATCTACGTCGGCTGGTTGACGCCGGTCTGATCAGTCAGCGTGGGCGGGGGAGAGCCACCCACTACGTGGCAAGCGAGGCACTCGCCGGAGACGTCCGACAGCGCGCCGCCGATGCTGATCCCGCTGCTTAAGCCGCCCCGAGCGCCGCGAAGCGCGGGTCGCGCCGCTCGACGAAGCTGGTGACTCCCTCGACGAAGTCCGGCGCGGTGAACGACGCGAGCATCGCCTTGTCGGCCTCCGCGAGCGCGCTGGGGAGGTCGCGCTGCAGGTCGGCGTAGACCTGCTGCTTGATCGTGGCCATGCTCGCCGGCGAGCAGTTGACAACCAGCTCGTGCGCGTAGTCGAGCGTCGCTTCGAGCAGCCTGTCGGGGGCGAGCACACGGTTTACGAGGCCGAGCGTGGCGGCCTCTTCGGCGAACACGACGCGCCCGGAGAGCAGCAGGTCGAGCGCCCGTGCCGGCCCGACCAGGCGCGGCAGGATCCACGAGATGCCGTGCTCGGCGATCAGGCCACGGCGGGCGAACGCCGTCGTCAGCTTGGCGCCCTCGGCGGCGAAGCGGATGTCGCACATCAGCGCCTGCACCAGGCCGATGCCGGCGCACGCGCCGTTGACGGCGGCGATGATCGGCTTGGGGATCGACAGCGCGAAGGTCTGCGGGCGACGCTCGTGCTCCGCGGCGGCCGCGCTCAGCGTGCCGTCACCGAGCGCCTGCAGCTGCTGCATGTCGGCGCCCGCGCAGAAGCCGCGACCGGCACCGGTGACGACGATCACGCGGACGTCCTCGTCATCCGCGCACTGCTCGAGCATTGCGAAGTACGCGTGCTCCATCTCCGCCGTCCACGCGTTCAGGCGATCCGGACGGTTGAGCGTCAACAGCGCCACGCCGTCCTCGATCTGCATCTGCACGACTTCGCTCTGTATCTGCACTGCCTCGCTCATCCCTGCTCCCTCCGCTCGCAGCTATGCCCTTCGGTCGAGCGTAGCGCCGAACGCCTCGCACCGCAGCGACCGCTGCGGCTAGGCGGGCACGGCGACGGGCGTCTCGGCAGACGCGAGCACCGCGTCGAGCAGGCCGGGGAAGCGCTGGTCGAGATCCTCGCGGCGCAGTGAGGTGAGCTTCGAGGTGCCGAGGACCCGCTGTGTGATCACGCCGGCCTCCCGCAGAACGCGGTGATGATCGCGCTGAGACGCCATGTCTTGCGGTGGTCGAGCAGTACGTCGAACTCGTCTTGAATCTTCGTTTCAACGGCAAGTAGGGCGCGACCTAGCTCCGTCTCCTGTTTCTTGGACGTCAGGTTGATAACGGTGCCCTCACGCTGCCGACGAAGGTCCGCCTTCCTCGCCATCAGTCCTTCTCGATCAAGTAGACGTGCTCCGTTACCTGGGTGCTCCTGCCGGGAGTGCTTCGGCCGGCGAAGTTCCGGCAGCCTCGGAACGTCGCGTAGGGCTGCTGCTGCTCGGTTACGGTGCCAACCTGGTTGAGCACCTCGCGCATTTCGGGTGGGGATATATAGCCGTCGTCGTTGAACGACAGGATGACGAAGCGCGCATCGACCGCGCCGATCAGCTCCCCAAGTTTGGCGAGGGCCTTGCTACGCACGTTGTAGTCAGAGCGTTGCCAGGAGGTGGGTATCCCGGAGACGCGACTTATTTCGCGTGGCTCCTCGTAGCTGACCAGTAGGTTGAGCATGAAGTAGTTCGAGCCGTAGGGGTGTTGGTTGTAGGGCGGATCGAAGTAGGCGACATCAAACCCGCCGACTTTGCCGACCAAGACGTTCGCGTCGGTCTGATGGACGGCGTAGTCGCACTCGAACCTGCTCAAGATCGGCGGCTGCAACGCGATCTGCCCGGTAATGCGGTCGAGCGCGTCGGCTCCGCTGCCACCGAACTTGCCCACGCCCGTCTCTCGGTCCTTGTAGAAGCCCTTGAACACACCTGCTGTGTTGGCATGGATCGACGCCTCGGAGAGGAGCGGCCCCATGAGCAGCGTCCGGATCTCCGGCGGCTCCGCCTCCATAAGCTGACGGTAGGCATCCAAGCGGCGGGCGTTCTCTGGCGTGTAGAAGGCGCGGTCATCCGGTCCGATGGCGGCTGCATCGCGCGGCGCATAGAGCCGCCGAATAAAGCCCGCTGGCCCCGACGCGGCGTCCACGGTTCGGTTGAGCGCGTCCGCGGCAGCCGCGACGACTTCCGTCGGTACCGCCTCGCGGTTAGTCAGGTAGCACTCGCTGATCGCCCGCGCGTACGCCTCGATGTCGTTGACGACCAGCTCGCTCGCGTACTGCTTGAGCATCCGCGACACGACACCCGAACCTGAGAATGCGTCCAGAATCCGGAGCTTGTCGAGCCCTGTACGTCGCCGCACGTCCTCGACCGCGCCCCTGATCAGCCCCAACAGGGCGCGCTTGTTGCCGATGTAGGTGACGAGCTGGTCCGTGAGGTAGGCACGGTCCTCCTCCAGCAGCCCGAGCGGTAGTTCGGGTGCCAGTAGCGGTTCCGCGCTCATCGAGCAGCAGCCTATCCGAGGCTTCGGTTGCTCTATGCGGCGAGCGCGACTGCTTGCTCGGACACAAGGCGACAGGCGAGTTTCGCCAAGATGGTCATGCCCTCTCCCCGAAAACGCTACCGCGTGGCTCGTTCTACAAGCCCATCCGGCGCGCGGCGCTCAGGGCCAGCCAGTTCCCCCTGCAGGTGCCCGACGCGAAGGGCATCGTCCACAAGCCGCCGAGCTGGTCATAAATCGCAAAGGCCGCCCGAAGGCGGCCTCGCATCCCTGCTGCCGAAGCAAACAAGGGGGGTATCGGTCATGGTAGCGGCGGGGACCGACGGGCGTCAAGGATGCGACGCGTGCCGAGCCCGAGAAGCAGGCGGTGGGTTCCCGGGTCAGCTCGTCGAACCAGTGCTCGACTAGGTTCAGCCAGGAGCAGCAGCTCTTCGGGCGCCGCGTCCAGCGCCGCTTTCCTCGCGGCGGTCGATCGGGCAGGATGCAGGGGTGGCGATCCCGCTGATGCTGGCGACCCTGACCGACCGTCGCGACTTCGGCGAGGGCTGGCTGCTCGAGCGCAAGCTCGACGGTGAGCGCTGCGTCACGCGCAAGGACGGCGGCGAGGTGCGACTCGAGTCGCGCAACGGCAAAGACCTGACCGGCACCTACCCGGAGGTACGTGGGGCGGTCGCCGCGCAGGCACCGCGGCAGCTGCTGCTCGACGGGGAGCTCGTCGCCTACGACGGCGCGCAGACGTCGTTCAGCCGCCTGCAGCAGCGCCTCGGCGTCGCGAGCCCGTCCGCACAGCTCATCGCTTCATATCCCGTCGTCTACTGCGTGTTCGATCTGCTCGAGCTCGACGGCGAGGACCTCACGGGCCTGCCTCTGCTGGAGCGCCGCGCGCGGCTCGAACGGGCGGTCCATACGGACGCGGCGCTGGCGCTGACCGAGGCGTGGCGCGGGGATGCCGAGCGGCGATTCGCCGACGCCTGCCGCGCGGGGTGGGAGGGCCTGATCGCCAAGCGCGCGGATACGCCCTACCAACGCGGTCGCTCCAAGGACTGGCTGAAGCTGAAGTGCGCGTGGGAGCAGGAGCTGGTGGTCGGCGGCTTCACCGACCCGGCCGGCAGCCGCAGCGACTTCGGCGCGCTGCTCGTCGGCTATCACGAGGACGGAGTGCTGCGCTACGCGGGAAGGGTCGGCACCGGCTACAGCACGACGACGCTCCACGAGCTCGGCGCGAGGCTGCGCGCGCTCGAGACGCCCACGTCGCCGTTCGCCGATGCGCGGCCGCTTCCGCGCGCTACGCACTGGGTCCGGCCCGAGCTCGTCGCGCAGGTCGGCTTCGCCGAGTGGACCACCGCAGGCCGCCTGCGCCAGCCCCGCTTCCTTGGGCTACGCGATGACAAGCGTGCGTCCGAGGTCGTGCGCGAGCGCCCGCAGTGAGCGCCAGGGGCAACGACAGCGACGGCCCCCGGGCCGGCGTCTCCCACCGCTACGTGATCGTGGACGTGTTCACGGAGGTTCCACTGCAGGGAAACCAGCTCGCCGTGTTCACCGACGCGACGGCCCTGCCGGTCGCGACCATGCAGCCACTGGCACGCGAGCTGAACGTCTCAGAGACGGTGTTCGTGTTCGCGTCCGCGCAGGGCGGCGACGCCCGCATCCGCATCTTCACGCCGGCTGCCGAGCTGCCCTTCGCGGGCCACCCGGTGCTCGGCACGGCGATCGTGCTGGGCATCGAACGAGGGCTCGAGCAGGTGACGCTCGAGACAGGCGCGGGGCGGGTGCCGGTTGTGCTGCGGCGCGGGGAGGGGGGCGCGGACGCGCGCACGGGCTACGGAGCGATGCGCCAGCCGATCCCCACGTGGGAGCGCTACGAGCGCGAGGCGGAGCTGCTGGACGCGCTCGGCGTGAGCGGCTCGGGGCTCCCCGTCGAGGTGTACGTCAACGGCCCGCGCCACGTGTACGTGGAGCTCGACAGCGAGCAGGCGGTCGCGGCGCTGAGCCCCGACCTGCAGGCATTGGCAGCGCTCGGCGAGCTTGGCGTCAGCTGCTTCGCCGGCGCCGGCGCGAGCTGGAAGAGCCGGATGTTCGCCCCCGGGCTCGGCGTGCCCGAGGATCCGGCGACGGGGTCGGCGGCCGGGCCACTCGCCGTCCACCTCGCGCGCCACGGCAGGATCGCGTTCGGCGAGGAGATCGAGATCCGCCAGGGCGGCGAGGTCGCGCGCCCGTCGCTGTTGCGCGCACGCGCCACCGGGTCCGCCGAAGCGCTCGAGCGGGTCGAGGTCGCCGGTTCGGCGGTGATCGTCGCGAGCGGCGAGTTCGTGCTTGGCTGAGCGGAGCTTGACGCGCGAGGGAATGGCTCCGTACACTTGTACGTAGCTAAGGAGGATACGTGGCCGTCAAGGCAGAGCGTCTAGAGGCGCGACTCACATCAACGGAGCGCAAGCAGATCGAGCAGGCCGCGGCACTGGCCGGCGAGTCAGTGTCGTCGTTTGTTGTCCTGGCTGCGCTGGATCGCGCCGACATTCTCGTGCGGGAGCGGACATCGACGGTAGTCCCAGCCGCCTACTTCGACCGGCTCGTCGCATCTCTCGATGAGCCAGAGGACGCGCCCGGGCTGGAAAGGGCGGCTGCTACGGTCGCGCGGCGCAGGCGAATCAAGTCGAGGTGAGCTACCGGGTCGAGCCGCTCGCCGCCGGCCACGACCTCGACGCCTTCGATTGCGGGCACGATGCCCTCACGGACTGGCTACAGCAACACGCCCGCAACACGACCGGGCAGGGCACTCGTACATATCTGCTGATCGAGGAAGCCAGTGGCGCTGACGCCGGCTACTACGCCGTCGCCCCTTACCTGGTCGAGCGCGATAGCGCCCCAGCGGGTGTCAGCCGCGGAGCACCGAAGCGCATCCCCGCGATCCTCCTCGCCAAGTTGGCCCTGCGTAGCGATCTGCACGGCCAAGGCCTCGGCGCCGAGCTGCTGGTTTACGCCCTGACCACGATCGTCACGGCCGCTCGCTCAGCCGGGGGGCGACTGGTGGTAGTCGACGCGGTGGACAACAACGCAGCTGACTTCTACCGCGCCCACAACTTCCTGCCCTCGCCGACAGACCCGTGTCGGCTGATCATGAAGCTCAGCACCACGGCACGAGCACTCGACCTATCCTGGCCGTGAGATGGCGGCACCGGCGGGGGCTTGACGCCCGCAGCTAATGTACGTATACTTGTCGGACATCTCCTGGGAAGGGTAAGGGCACCCGATGAGCACCATCAGCATCCGTGATCTACAGCGCAACACAAGCGGCGTCGTCGCTGACGTCGCCAATTCCAAGCACACTGCGCTCGTCACACGACACGGCGAGCCCGTCGCTGCACTTGTGCCAATCGATGCCCAGGATCTCGAGGACTATCTGCTCTCGAAGGTCCCGGGCTTCGCCGAGGACATGGCTGCCGCCGATCAGGCTCATGCAGATGGCGAGGCGCGCTCAGCTGCTGATGTGCTCGCGGAGCTTGACGCGCAAGACGCTGGGCAATAGCGCCTACACGCAAGAGCTGCGTTGTCGTAGATGACGGACCCTCTGAGCAACATCAAGCTCGCTCCGCGCGCGATCTGCGACCTGAAGAGCCTGGACCGTCAGACCCGCAAGCGTGTGCAGCAGGCCTTCCAAGCGCTGGGGGCAGATGTTGCGAACCTTGACGTCAAGCCAGTGGCTGGACACGCCCCTTGGCGACGCCTGCGTGCTGGTGAGCACCGCGTGCTCTACCGCGAGCTCACCGGTGAGGCCGACGCGCGCTGCCTGGTGGCACGAGTGATCGACCGTCGTGACCTACACCGCGCCATCGACAAGCTCTGAGCCCAAGCCAACGGCCAGTTCAGTCCGAGTCAAGCTGCTCGCGCCGCCGCTCAGCTAGCCTCACTGGTGCTCTGCCTGCGAGGGAAGGACGGGGAGATGCAGCAAATCGGCAGATGGGGTCGGCATCGCGCGCGTATCGCCACGCTGCTGTCCGTCCTCGCGGCGCTGATCATCCCTGCCGCCGCGTCGGCTGTGCCGGTGGTCAAGATCAAAGGCGAGGCGGTCCCGATTCCGGGGTTCCGGCACACGGGCAACATCCTCGGCGCGGGTGCCGCCGTGCACGCAGAAGTGACGATCACCGGCACCGAATACTCCGGTGCGCCGCCGCCGCTCATCGGCGTCACCGCCTGGCTGCCGGTCGGGGTGAAGCTCCATCCGCAGGGATTTCCGACGTGCCCCGTCAGCGTGATCCTCGAAGAAGCCAATCCCGAGAAGTGCCCGAAGGGCTCATCGGCGGGACCGAACGGCAGGGCCTACGGGGTGGTCACGTTCGGTAGCGAACGCGTGCCCGAGACGGCGGAAATCTTCTCGTTCTTCATCCCCGGCGATCGCATCGGGTTCTTGACCGTGGGCCACTCACCGGTGTCGCTGGAAGTCCCCACCAGCGGTCAGCTGGAGAACCTCGCCGGCGGCGAAGGCTTCGGCCCGAAGCTCGTGACGCCCGTCCCGCTGGTCGCGACCGTCCCCGGCGCGCCGTACGCGTCTGTCGAAGCGATCGACATCACGCTCGGGGCGGCCTACCGCCACGGCGGCAAGACCATCTACTACGGGCGCGTTCCCACCAGGTGCCCGCGCGGAGGCTTTCCCGTCCGCGCCCAGTTGACGTTCGCCGAAGACGGCGAAACATCTCGGCCTGAGGTCGTGACGGTCAACTACGACGCGCCGTGTCCGCGCTCCTAGGCCGAGCGTGGCTGCAGAGCTGGCTGGCGCGATCAAGGCTCGCCGCGAAGAGTGAGCGCTTCGATGAAGGGCTCACGGACCGCCGGATCGCAGTTCGCTGACTCGAGAGCGCGCTTGTCAGATTCGGGGTCTTCGCCGGCGATGTAGTCGGTGCCGGGACCGCACGCAGGCGGGAGCGCCGAACGGCCATCCCACGGTTCCCCGGCAAAAGTGGCGTCGAGCTCGACCCGACGGCCGCGCAAGAACAGCGTCAGGAAGCGATGAACATCGGTGAGCCCGGCATCGGGGACCACGTTGGCGACGTCGATGCCAAAGAGCTCTCGGGCCCGGGCGCGCTCGAGACGATAGACGCGGTGGATGATTATTGGGTCCGTGTCCGGGAAGCGCTCGACCAGAGCTCGGGCAAGGAACAGGTGCTTGGTCGAGCAGGTCCCGCGACGCTCTCGCACCATGGCACTGACGGTGCGATCACTAGGACGCCCGTAAGGCAGATCGCGAACCGCCTCAACCAGCTCCGTGAGCGAAGTGGCCGGGGAGAGAAGTAGGTCAATGCCTGCAAGGGTAGAGCGAGACTTGCACGATGCGGGGCTCGTCCCGAATGCGTCGGCCGCGAGCAACACGCAGGCGCCCTTTCTATGGCAGCAGTTCGAATGCCTTGGTGTGTCGTGGCGCGACGGCGGCGAAGTGCCGGTGGTCGAGGGTGATGATCGTGGCGGTGTCCAGTCGCTCGGCGAGTGCGATCACCGAGGCGTCGGTTCCACCGAGCGGGAAGTCTGCGTATTGCTCGACGAGTTCGGCGATACGTGGGAAGTCCTCGCTGCGCGGGCCTTCCACGTCGAGTTCTCCGATGCCGCGCAGGAAGGCGGCCTCGGCGGCGCTGCCGAGGCGGCGTCCGAGGAAGTACGTCGCCTCGGCGACGACGAGCGCTGGCACTACGAGCCGCAGGTCCTCTCGTTCCAGCGCCGCGACACACGCGCGGTGGTCGTGGTCGTCTGCGTCGGCGGCCGCGTACAGCGGTCCGGCGTCAACGATCGCGAGCGTGGTCATCCCACTCTTGCTCGAGCAGCTCCTCCATGTCCCGCGCGGTGCTGGCGTGGCCGCTGCGCCCGAGGGCGGCGAAGGCCAGCGTGCGCGGGTGCCCGGGCTGAAGGCCGAGGTGGGCCTGCAACGCCTCGCGGGTCAACTGCGACGCCGACACGTCGCGTCGCCGCGCCTCTCGACTGAGGCTCTGCGCCAGATCGTCCGGCAGCGATATGGTGGTGCGCTTCATACCTGCATCATAGCGTCGCGAGCGACGGCTTATCGACCGGACGTCAGGCCGCCGCGGCGGTCGCGGCGACGGCGCGATCGTGACGACGCACCCAGTCGGTGAACAGCTTCACGAGCCAGAGCAGCGCCAACGCGAGCACGGCGGTGGAGGCGATGTACCACGGCCACGGACCGAGGACGTTGAGCAGCGAGCTGTATTCGGGCTTTTCGCGCAGGAACACGTAGTTGCCGTGCGTGAGCACGTCCCCCAGCGCCGCGAGCACCGTCACCGCGAAGGTCGCGGCGTAGACGCGCCAGATCGCGCCCGGCCGCGGGTATAGCCGGCAGCCGAGCACCAGGAAGCAGCCGGCCACGATCGCGCCCACGTGGTAGACGAAGTAGGTGAAGTAGTAGACGCTGGGAAAGCTCCACGACAGATCGGGCGTCAGCGTCGCCTGCAGCGAGGCGGTCAACGACCAGAAGTAGGTGAGCTCGACCGCCAGCGGGCGGCGCGTCCACAGGGCGACGATCGCGGTCACCGAGATCGCGTCGGTGAGCTGCAGCGGCAGGTCGTAGCGGGTCGTCCACGTTCCCAGCACGACGTCCGCGAGATACTCCCCGGCCCAGCCGGCGAAGATCACCAGCGCCAGCACCCGCGCGGCGGGCACCGTCCAGCCGCCCGGATGGCGGCGCGGCGCCCACACCGCCAGCGCGACGGCGACCACCAGCAGCGCGAGCGCCGCCAGGTGTGCATCCGAGAACTGCCGCACGGTACGCGCCAGCGTACGCTGCTGTCGCGCGCGGCGGACGCGACCTTGTAGCCTCCCCGCCGTGCGATTCAGGATCACACACCATTCGGGCTTCGCGGTGCCCGCCGACGCGCTCGATCTTCTGTGCGCCCGCGTCGGCGCGAGCCGCGACGGCATCTCGTTCGTGAAAGTCGGCCAGCAGGTCAGGGCGATGACCCCCGAAGACGCACCGGTCTCGATGACGCGCGACGAACGCATCGAGATCGGCCGCCGCAGGGTCTGGGACACGGTGCGCGAGGTCTGCGAAAGCTCAACGGAGCTGAAGTCGGATTGGTTCGCGGTCAGCCCTGACTCCTGAGCCCGTCCTCCGAGCTCACGCACGCGCGTGTGCGATCGCCCTGCCGGTCGCGGCGCTCTTGGCGCTGCTGCTGCCGCTGGCCCCGGCCTGCATCGGGCAGGCGCGCGCCGCCTCACCACCGCAACCGCTGCAGCGCCCGGGCGCCCACGCCGCGATCCCCGTGTCGGTCTCGGTCGACGCGAGCGAACCGGGGCCGACCGTCCCGCAGGACTTCCTGGGGCTGTCGTTCGAGGTCGGCAGCCTGCGCCAGATAGCCGGCTACTCGAGCAGGGGAGACCTGGTGACGATGCTGCGCTCGCTCGGCGTGGGCCTGTTGCGCTTCGGCGGCGTCACCGCCGACGAACAGGTCGCGTGGACGGATGCGGTGACCGCGCGCCCGCCTTGGGCGTTGAGCGTACTCGAAGGCTCCAGCCTGAATCAGCTCGGCAAACTGGCAGCGGCGAGCGGCTGGGGTGTCATGCTCACGCTCGGGTTCGGCCATTACGACCCGCAGGCGGCGGCGCGCGAGGCGGCGGTGGCGCAGGCGGCGCTCGGGAGCTCGCTGCAGGCGATCGAGATCGGCAACGAGCCCGAAGCCTATGCCCGACACGGCTTGCGGGCGCTGCCGTGGGCGCCGGAACAGTACAACGAAGAGGTCGCCTCCTACCGGGCTGCGATCGAAGCGCTCGCGCCAGGGATCCCGCTCGCCGGCCCCGACTCCTCGGGCTCGGGCTCCTACCAGAGATGGGGGCTCAGCGAGGCGATCTACCAGCGGCCGGCCCTGTTGACCGGCCACCACTATCCGCTGGGCTGCGCCGAACAGCCGGCGCCGACGATCACGCGCCTGCTGAGCGGCCAAGTGCGCGCGCTCGAGGAACAGTCCTTGCGTCGCTACGTGTTCATCGCACAGGAGACCGAAGTGCCGTTTCGCCTCGACGAGTCGGGGACCGTCTCGTGCGGCGGTGTGCCCGGCATCAGCAACACCTTCGCGTCGGCGCTGTGGGCCGTCAGCTACCTGACCCAGGCGATGCGCATTGGTGCCGCCGGCATCAACCTCGAGGGCAACCCGATGAACTGCCTGGGCTACACGCCGGTCTGCGCTCCGAACGCCGAAGCGGCGGCGACCGGCCAGCTCGAAGCGCGCCCGGAGTGGTACGCGCTGCTGTTCGCGCGCTCGTTGCTCGGGGAGAGCCCGCTGCGCACGATCGTCGGCCCGGCGAATCGTCCGAACGTCGTCGCGAGCGCTTTCCGCGCCCCCGACGGGACGACGAAGTTCGTGCTCATCGACGACGACGCCCCCGGTGCGCGCAGCGTCGCGATGCGCCTGCACGTCGGCCCCGGCTATCGCGGTGGGACGATCATGTCGCTGACGGCGCCTTCGCCGTCAGCGCTGAGCGGCGTCGAGCTGGGCGGCACGGCGGTGGCGCCGAACGGCACCTGGACTCAGCCTGCGGTGCTGCCCGGAGCGGCCAACAGGAAAGGCGTGATCACCGTCGACGTGGCGCCCAGCAGCGCCGCGCTGGTGACGGTCGCGCTGAAGGACTGACGTGGACGCCCAGCCCGAGCTGATCGACCTGATGCACCTCGGGCGAGCGCAGGTGATCGGCGCGTGGCGTGTCGGGGAGGTGATCGTCGATCCCGGCCCGAGCAGCTGCCTGCAGACGCTGCTACCGCAGCTGGAGCGCGATCCGCCGCGGGTGCTGGCGCTGACGCACATCCATCTCGATCACGCCGGCGCCACCGGGTCGCTGCTGCGGCGCTTTCCCGGGCTGGAGGTTTGGGTGCACGAGCGTGGCGCGCCGCATCTGATCGACCCGGCGAAGCTGCTGAGCAGCGCGACCCGCCTGTACGGCGCCGACATGGAGCGCCGCTGGGGCGAGGTGCTGCCGGTCCCCGCCGCGCGGCTGCGCGTGCTCACCGGTGGCGAGCGCGTGGGTGCGTTCCGGGTGGCCTACACGCCGGGCCACGCTTCGCATCACGTCTCCTATCTGCACGAGCCGAGCGGGTACGCGTTCACGGGCGACGTCACCGGCGTGCGTATCGACGGAGCGTGCGTGCTGGCTCCGACGCCGCCACCGGACATCGATCTGCAGGCGTGGCGCGCGTCGCTCGAGCTGATCGAGAGCTGGCGCGCGAGTCGCGTCGCGATCACACATTTCGGAGCATACGGCGACCTCGAGCAGCACCTGCTGGCGCTGCGTGAGGAGCTGACGCGGGTGGAGGAGCTGGCGGGCTCGCACGGGGAGCCGGCGTTCGCGGCGGCGATCCGCGCGAGGATCACAGCTGGGACGAGCGCGGGCACGGCGAGCGCGTACGCGCAGGCGACCTCGCCTGAGCAGAACTTCGCCGGCCTCGTTCGTTACCTGTCTGCCAAACCGTCCCCAGGATGAAGCAAGGGGTCCTGATCGGGGCGCGAGCTCCCTGCGTCCGCGTCGGCGGCAACCTCGTCCTTGGGGGGGACGCTGCGTACTCCCAACGTCCTGCGCGCGCGGCCGGTGCTCGCATGACAACGCGCTGCTGCTCCGGACATGCGACGTGCGCGCCGACGCCCTGACATGATGCCGAACCTGCCGCTGACCATCGCGACGCACGCCTTGCACGCAGACACCATCGCCCTGCTATCGAGATGCGAGCCGCCGAGGGTATCCTCCAGGCGCTCGACGGTGAGCAGCCCGAGGGCGCAATCAACTCTCTCTCGGTCAACGCTCGGTGAGAGTCGGGCCGGCGTGGCTATGAAAAGAGACGACCTATGCGGGTTGCAATTGTTTCTGATGTCCATGGCAACCTGACCGCCTTCGACGCGGTCCTAGCCGACATCCAGCGGCGGGCGCCGGATCTTGTGCTGCACGGTGGTGATCTCGCTCTGATGGGTGCGCGGCCCGCCGAGGTCATCGACCGGGTGCGCGAGCTGGGCTGGCCGGGCGTGGTGGGCAACACCGATGAGGTCCTCTGGCGTCCGCAGGAGCAGCGACGACAGGAAGAGCTTGCTCCCAAGCTGGCGGCTCTTCTGAGCTTGATCTTTCAGGAGTACGCGCCGGCGACCCTGGAGTTGCTGGGCGAGGAGCGAGTCGCCTGGCTGCGCAGGCTTCCCGCCCAGCAGCGCCTTGAGGATCTGGTGCTGGTGCATGCGGCCCCGGACGACTTGTGGCGGGCGCCCTTGCCCGACGCCGAAGACGACGAGCTGTCGGTCGTCTATGCGCCGCTCGATGCGGCCACCGCGGTCTACGGTCACATTCATCGTCCATACACCCGCGCGCTGAGCGGTCTGACGGTCGCGAACAGCGGCAGCGTGGGCATGCCCTGGGACGGCGATCCGCGCGCTTGCTATCTGCTGATTGATGACGGTGAGCCCCAGATGATGCGCGTCGAGTATGACGTCGAGCGAGAGGCCGCCCTGCTGCTGGGCAGTGGCTACCCGGATGCGCCACGCCTGGTGGAGATGCGCCGCCGTGGAGTGTTTGTCAAGCCCGGCGCAGCGCGCGGCACCGCAAACGTGATCGGCTGAGCCAACACGCATGGTGGTCCAGTCTCGACGCGGACGCCTCAAAGCGAACAGGTCTGCCACTGACATCTGTGGGTCGCTTCACGCGGGCGTCAGATCACAGAAGACAAAGCGCTCGCGCTCGACGACCTCGCCGGTCTCGCACATGATCGGCTCGGTGAAGATCGGTCCTGCGTGGACGAAGGTGTGGAACTCTCCGTTCTCACCGCAGGGGTCCACGCTCGCCGGCAGATCGGCGAGTAGCTGCTCGTCATATGCGCGGCCCGCAAACGACGGGTCCAGCGCGCGCGGGTCCAGGCAGACGATGGTCGCTTGGAAGCCGGCCGCGATGAACTCCCGTGCAAGGACGCCCGTGTCGCGTCCCCACAGCGGGAACAGACCGCGCTTGCCGGCCGCTGTGAGTCGCGTCTCGCGGTAGGCGCGTACGTCCTCTAGAAAGAGGTCGCCGAACGCGACCGTCTGGACATCGGACAGGGGTGGGGAGGCGAACGCCTCGGCCATGCGCGCTTCATAGACCTCGTTGACACACGTGGGTGGGATGCGAACCTCGACGAGCGGTATGCCAGCCATGTCCGATTGGCTTGCGAGCAGCTCGCGGCGAACGCCGTGCATGCTGATCCGGTCATACGCGTCGGTGACGGTCGTGATCAGCGCCTCGGGCTCGATCCCTTCCCCGCGCAGGGTCCAGAGCGTCAGCGCCGAGTCCTTGCCACCACTCCAGGAGAGCGCTTGTTTCACGCGCTGGATCATAGTGTCGGTCTGGGGCAGCCTGGAGTCGATCGCACGGATGCGTGCCGCCCGGGATCTGACAGAGCGTCTGACTCCATTCGGTCCTCACGACCCAACGACCGGAGCCCTACGCACCGTCGGGCCGAGGCTGCTGACGCGGCGGCGAGCGCACAGCGTTCTCGGCGACGCAGTCAGGATGCGGAGGCCGCGAGAACGCGCGTGAGCCGCGCGCGCTTCGCATCGCGTGCCAGCAGGAGCCCCCGAGAGCCAGCCTTCTTCGTAGGCAACGCCGAGATGAGTTGACCGCTCACTCTGGGGCGTTGGGTTATCCTCGGCTGTCCGCAGTATCACCGTGGGTAGGCAATGGTCGAGTTCCCATATCCCCAGCTGACCTACACAAACTTCGACCTACGGCCTGAGGGCTTCTGGTCCAGACCGAGGCTCGGCGTGCCCGGGGCTCGGAGTCGTCGGGTTGACCCCGACTCGCTGCCGACCAGGATCCAGTTCGGCGGTCCGCTCGCCACACCGCTGCTCGTGAGCGACGTTCAGAACGACCCGGACCTGGTCGCGTTTATGCGAAATGCCAAAGCCAGCTGGCAGCTAGTCCATTCGGGTGTGACATTCCAGACAGGATCCGGTGATCGTGAGCTTGAGACGGGCGATGTGCAACTGCATCTCCGCGGGGCTGACGCGGTCGCCTGGTCGCTGCTTCCCCAACTTGCCTCGACGCCGATTCAGACCACGAGCTCCTCTTCGTTTGCCCCGAACCTGACGCTCGCCGGGTGGGGGGGAAGTCTTGGCGACGTGGGCAACACCGCGGTGCGGCAGGGGGAGGAGCCCTACCTTCGCGCTGACGGCTTGATGGGGTCGGACCCCGCGTGGAGGTTCAAGCGCACCGACATGGTGACCCTGGATGGAACGTACCGCCTGGTGATGGTCGTGCGCGCTTCCGTCGGTGCGACCGCGCGGCTCGGCGTGACGCTCGGCGGGTCGGTCCGGCCTCCGTTCTTGCTCAGGAAGGTCAAGAAGGCGGTGCAGTTGCGTCCCGCACCGGGGCCAACGATCGAGCTCCGCTTCCCTCAGGGTGTTGACTAAAATTCAACACCCTGCTACGGTCTGCCCATGAGCGAGCTCGGCGAAACCCTGGTCCGGCTGCGGACCTCACGACAGATGAGTCAGCGGAGCCTGGCGCGAGCCAGCGGCCTGACCCCGTCGTATGTCTCGAAGATCGAGAGCGACAGCCTGCAGTCGGTCCCCTCCGCGGACGCCGTGACCTCGCTCGCCCACGCGCTCGACGAAGACCCGGTCCAGTTGCTCTCGGCCGCCGGCCGGGTGCCGTCTCCGTTCGAGGTCGTCGCCAGCCAGCCGGCGGCGACACGGTTCTTCCGCCGGGCCGCGGAGCGCATCCGCGACCCCGGGGACTGGGACCGCCTCACCGACCTGCTCGACTCATCCGACATCGGCTCCAGTACGGCCGAGGAAACCCGCCGTGGCTAATCTCGGCCGCCTCAGCACGCAGTACCAGCTCGCCTACCGCGCGGCCTCGGCGATTGACCAGGCCGTCGAGGAGCTGAACCGGGCGCCCGTCGGCCAGGTGGACGAAGGCGGTGAGGACGTCGGACGCTACCTCGCCTCAGTCGCCGGCCTGATCGACCCTGCGCTCGCGGGGGAGATCGACCCCGAGTACGCCACCGCCGTTCCGCGCGCGCTCGTCAGCAGCCTCGGCGCCCGGCGGCGCGACGATCCCGAGCTGTCGGGCAGGCTGATCGAGGTCGCCGATGCGCTCAAGACCGGTCGCACCCTGGATGGCTCCCAGGTCCAACTCGTCCGGGAGGTGGCGAACGTCGCCACCCACGACGCCCTGAGCCTCTCGCGCGAGATCCTGGCGTCCTGACCACACGGCCCGGCGCGTGCCAGCGAGCGAGTCACCCCCACCGACCGTCTGGCAGGGCCTACTCCATGACATCGCCACCAGCTGCCGCCGCAGCAAAGCGGTCGTGGATCAGCTCAAGCCCTCAGACCTCGCCGTACACCGCGAGCGGGCTACTGGCGGCCTCGAGGAGATCATCTCCGCGGTCCGCTATGTCATTGACGGCGGGATCGACGACGGCGGGGTGCTGCTCGCGCTCGAGACGCTTGGCGGCGATTTCGACATCTTCCGGCGCATCCAGCTGCCTTTCTTCACCCATTTCGGTCCCGACGAGCGCTACCTGAGTCAGCTCGCCGCGCAACTGGCGGAGGAGGCAGGATTCCCGATCCGGACCCCGATCATCGGGACGTTCTCGAGCACCGGCTACTGGACCATTCCCGAGCTTGTGACAGTGTGCCTGCCCGCAGGTGACCATGATCAATTGCTCGCCTTCCCCGACCTCGTGCACGAGCTGGCGCACATCCTCCTGCACGAGGCCGACGGGGGACTGACCAGCCGCTTCCTCAGCCGGTCGATCGGTCCCTACGCGACGAGCCTCGGCACGGTCGACGGCGATCCCGAATTCGCGGACGCGCTGCACCCCCAGTATCAGGAGTGGTTCATCGAGTTCGCGGCGGATGTGATCGCCACGTACGTGTGCGGACCGGCCTACGGCTGGCAGAACGTACGCCTTCGCGCCCAGGGCGGCTCTGATCTCGCCAAGCCGTGGCAACCGGCCAAGCCCGCGCCGCTCGGTGCGAACACCGAGCCGTTCTCGCACCCAGCCGACAATGCCAGGGCGACGGTCATCGGGGCCGTGCTGCGCGGTACCGGCGAAACTGTCGCGGCTGACCGGATCCAGGCCGAATGGGCATCGCTGACCGCCCACGTCGTGCAGCCGCCGCCCGTCTACGAAATCAGCTACCCGCAAAGCGTCCTCGACGACGTCGTGTCGATGACGCTCGAGTGGTGCCGGGACGGGGATCTCACTCCCTACGCTGATGCGGACGAGCATGCGGTCGTGGCCCACATCGGCCGTGCCTGGCAGCTCCAGCTGGCCGACCCGGTGGCCTTCGCCGCAAACGAGGACACGATGGTTGGCGACCTGAGGGCGCTCGTTGAAAGCGACGCCAGCACCGACTCGCCCTCGTGAGGAAGGAAGCGCCGCGCTCTGGCCTATGACCGAAGCCGGTTGCGGCTCGTCCATTCGCAACGCTCCAAGCTTGCGCCTCGGACGAGTGGCAGAGTGGCAGCACCCCGCTCGGCTGGTGGCAGGACTGCTCGCTCACGGCGTAGCCGAAGTACCGCGCGATTCGCCAAGCAGGTCTCCGGCCGACGGTGGGGTCGCGTCCCTCTTCCTCGCCAAACGCAGAAGCGTCGGTCGGCGGAGGCGACACGCGGCATCGAACGACAAGGCGTCGCTGGCCGCGCTTCTGCCGGTCAGTAGCTCTGGGACGCCGAGCCCGAGCCCGCCGAGCGACGCAAGCTCGTGCTCTCGCTGTTCGAGCAGGTCTGGCAGAAGGACGGCCAGATCATCGCTGTCAAGCCGAACCACGCCTTCGCCAGCTACTTCACCGCCGGGTCGGAGGGGCGGGCAACACGTCCAAAAGCCGACGCCGGAGGTGAGGCAACAATACGGGAGCGACGGGACTTGGTCCGAGGCATCGCCCCCGGATGATGTTGAAGTCTGGTCCGAGCCGCCGTGGCGTTGATCGCAGGTGGGGTTGCTTCGGCGCAGGCTCGCGCCTATCCTGGGGGCATGGACCAGCCACGCGAGATCGAGCTTGTGTTCGCCCCCCAGGACGAGGGCGGCTACCACGTCTATGCGCCCGACCTCCCAGGGCTCCACACGGAGGGCGACACGCTTGACGAGGCGACGACCAACGCTCAAGAGGCCCTGGAGCTGTATGTCGAGGGCCTGCGCGAAGAAGGACGTTCGCTCGATGCCGGCGTGATCCGCCGCAAGTTCCCGGTCCCCGCGTGAGCGACGGACCGCCCGTCGTCTCAGGCCAACGCCTCGTCAAAGCCCTCGAACGCGATGGATGGACGGTCGCGCGTCAGCGCGGCAGCCACGTCCGGATGAAGCATCCCGAGCGGCGCATCGCGCTTACGGTGCCGCTGCACCGGGAACTCAAGCGCGGGACGCTGTCCGGCGTCCTCAGCGACGCTGGACTGGACGCGGACAGGCTTCGTGAGCTGCTCTGAGATGAGCATGGGCGACGACCCTTGGGCAGACTCTGATCCCCCAGCCCGGCGATTTTTGACGCCGATCTGAGAGCGGTGGAGCTCACGTCACGTCGAAGCTAGATGCAAGGTCGCCTCGCTGGCGGCATTGCGCGAGGTTGTCCCGTTTGCCGTGGAAGTTCCTGGGTGGCGGTCGGGTGTGATGGTTACACGGTGGTGGGGATGCGGGTGTTCTCCTCGTTCGTGGCGTGAAGGGGCGCGCGCTGGGCGGCGAGGTCTGCTTCGACGGCGAGGGCGAGCTTGGCGAGATCGCTATAGCCGACGACCTTCCGGGACTGGTGGCGCAGCTGCATCCCTGCGCGAGGGCATGGGCGAGACGCTGACGCTCACGCGTCTCGGGGTAAACGCGCCTCGAGGACACTTTGGCGACCACCTAATGGATAGCTTTGCTCGCTATCAGGCTTTCGGGCCGGGCCCGAGCGTTGAGCCATAGCCATAGGCCCGACACGGCGTTAAGGGACGCTCTGGCCGACTCCTCGTCAATTGCCTGCCCCCGTGGACGACAGCCCGTCGGCGCTTCACGTGGACCATGTAATGCCCCAGCCAGGGTAGTCCTTGACCCGCACGCCAAGGAGGGCATCGAGGATGGCTTCAACGATACGGTCGTGAGGTGCCCATGCTGGCCGCTCTCTCTGAGTATGACGGCGAGCGCCTTTTCGGAGCCTGCCTCGATTGCTGCTTCGATGAGCACCCGCACCTGGATCTCCAAGTGGATCTGAGATGCGACAACGGCCATCTCGTACCGTTCATCACCGACCAGATATTCGGCTTCTGAGAGAAACCGGAGGCTGCTGGGGTGGTCATCAGAAAGGGGTGCAACCCATACGGCAGGCGCAAGCCGTTTCGACAGCCCCGCAAGGGTCTGCAATTCGCCAAGCATGTGCTGGCATCGCACCCTGGCGTCGTTGGCACTAGCGCCGTCGATCTCGATCGTGATTGCGTCAGGCTCATCCGGCTCGTCGAGCGGACCTCGACCTATCGACATGCCGTGGACCTCTGGCCTGAGCGCCGCCTCAATCACACGGCTGATGGGCCCAGCTTCGCCTTCATCGAGCGCGAGGCGCACGGACCACTTTGAGAGCCCCATCATGCGATCCCTGCGGCAACCGCCGACGAGATCCTTATATCGGCGACCTCGTCGGCGCCAGGCAACAGTGTGCTTGACGCCGACCCGGCCACGCAGCTTGCTTGGGTCGTGGCCCTCCTAACAGCGGTCCTTCAGATCGGTAGGTTCGCCGCCACCGCTGCCGGAGATCCACTGCCAGATTCTGTGACTAGCGCCACCGACGCGCTGCTCGCGATCGCCGCTGTACTCGTCCTGATACTCACTCGAAACGAGTCGGAATAAGCGCCGCTCGGCTGCTGAAAGCGAGCGAGCACTAATAGCGGACACAACGCGGGGTAGTTAGCCGGCGTCTCGTAGCGCGTCGAGCAGATCGCCGGTCGTGAAGACTTCGATGCCAGCATCGACGAGATCCTTGTCTTGCGACCAGACCGGCAGGTCGAGCTTGAGCGCAAGCGCGACCGTCGGCCAGTCGTCAGGATCCCGTGCGGCAATCCGTTGTTCTGCCTCATCACGGTAATCCTCATAGTCAGCCGCCGGCTTCCACGCGATCGGCATGACCTGGAGGGCAGCAAACAGGAGAGCCTGATCCAGCCCACGCTTGGCGGCCAAACCCGGTAGGTGGCGGGCGATCTCCTCGGCCACCGCTTGCGTTCCGATACACGCGGGGCCTTGCGGAGAGGCGACAACGAGGCGCGCACGGCCGCCGATCAGGGCAGATAGAACGACGTTTGCGTCAGCTACGACGGCGGGAGGCAGCGAAATCGTCCAATACCTCCGACTCGCCTACGCCTTTGTTGGCTAGCTGCTCGCCGACCTGCTCGGAAAGGCGCAGAAACACCTCGCGGCGCACCTCCACCGGCAGCTCCGGCGTGTCCCACGGCAGGAAAAAGCCGGCCGGCGTGCCTTCGCGCGTGACAAGGATCACGTCGTCCGAGCGGAACATCTCGCTGGCGTGGTCGCGGAAGTCGCGCACGGTTACGACCTTCATGTGGGCACCTTGGTGGTCACATGCCCATCGTAGCAAGCAATCCCCGCACCCAACTGGTCCTGCACTCTTCGGAACCCCGGTCATGAACGACGGCGACAAGGGCATGGGCGACTGCTGAGCTGGCCCTAGCTCGCCTTCCAAGCCAGACTGATGAGGTACGAAGTCGCACCGACGCCTGTCGCGCCGATAGCCGTCGACGCGACAGGAATGGCAAGGACAACATGTACTAGCACCAACGACACGCAGACAGCCACACTCTTGACGATGATTCCAACGGCGCCCGGAACATGCTCACGCAGGCCGTTGGCCACACCGTCAACGAGTGCGTCGATCACCCCGGTGCGTCCGCGCATCGAGACGCGGTGCACTTGGGGAGCATGAGCATGTCTAGATACGCGCGCCATCTCGGTGTCTTAGCTCCCACCAGACCCATTTAGCGCGTATACACCATGCGAGATCCGGTGGAGCACCGGATCATCGCCGCGGGCAAGGGCTGCAAGCCTCGCCCGTACGACGTGTTCGGCACTACTGCCGTTCGGCATCCAGCCACGCGCCCGTAGCTGATCCATTACCTGCACGGGAGTCCATCCTTCGTCTGACGGCTCGCCGACGACGCTGACGATTGCCTGAGTGAGCGTTGGCTTCCGCAACGGGGCACCGGCTTGCCCGTCGTGACGCGAACCGCCGTATAGCTCCTGGCCGCGTAGCAACCAATCGAGCTTTGCCTCCAGCTCAGAGACAAGCTGACGCGATGCCTCCAATTCTTGCGTTACACGTTTGACCTCGTCGTCCAATTCATGTTGATCAAGTTTCATAGGTCAAAGCATATCATGACGACTATAGATTTGCAACTCTATGTTGTAACTTCATAGACCAACCTCAACACAGCAGGTCCGACATTTCCCCTAGATGTTGCCCAGCGGGAGGGCGAACCCTGTCTCTTTCCGCCTTGGCCTTGAGATCCCCCACGAGTTCTGCTCTGCTTTGACGCCAGCCAACAAACTAGTGCTAGGCGACCTTGAGGTATTCGCGCAGTGCCTTGCGGATCACGGACGACGTCGTCTCGTGGTCGTGCTTGGCGCGCTGGGCCAACGCCTCGCGCAGCTCGGGCTCAAGGCGCACGGACTCGACGCTGGCAGCCGCCGAGCCCATTGCTGGCCTTCCACCGCGTCGGCGTAGCGTCTCCTCGACGTCATAGCCGGCCTCTGCCTTTGCAGCGAGCTTGTCTATCAGCTCGTCTGTGATCGGCACCCCGCTTGCCGTCTTGCCGTGTGCCTTGGTCGCCATGCTCAGCCTCCCGGTAGCAGCCGTTGGATCTCCACCCGGGAATTGTAGTACGAAACCAGGGCATCGTCGCAATCCCTCCCCAAGCCCTCTGCAGCGAGGCTGGCCCAGCGGCACCGTCCACCCGCCGGGCGCCGCAGATCTATCGCGCGACCCGCTCGCCGAACCGCGGCCGCGCGCGGCCTGTTTTCAGCGCTCAGGCGAGGGGCGTCAGGAAGTAGATCCGCGCGGGCGGGACGGCCTCCCACGAGAACACCGCCCACGAGCTGCCACCGTATTTCACGACCCCGCGGCTGGGGAGTCGCGCGGGCACGGCGCCGCCCGCGATCCGCGTCGAGCCGGCGCGCACGTACGCCGGAGCGCCGGTCGTGTCATGCAGGACCTCCACCAGCGACTGGTAGTGCGCCGGCAGGGGCTGCAGGCGTGCGGCGACGTGCATCGCGACGCTGCCCCACGCGGCGACTCGCACCGCTGCGCAGCTCGCACTCGACGTCGCGCGCGAGGGAGCGGGAATGAACAGCGCGACCCGCATGGGGCCGCTGGGAAACGCCTGTGCGCTCAACAGCTGCACGAGGTAGGAGACGCCGTGTACGCGGACCGACGCGCCGTCGCTGAGCGTCGAGGGAGCGCCCTGCAGCGTGCCCATCACCATCGACCGGTTGCGGTAGAGATTCACCGGCACGCCGATGAAGCGGCTGACGAGCTTCACGTAGCCGAGGTCGTCCTGGACCGACATCACGTAGGTCCCGAGCGTCCTGCCGTGCGAGCTCAGGGTGCCGGTCACCGGCGCGATCACGTCCGGGCCGCCGACGTCGGCGACGACGTGGCCGGCTTGCAGAACGCGCAGCCGCACGATATGCCAGTGCGGGGTGTAGACGATGCTGTGCACCGCTTCACGGACGCCCGCCGCGTTGTCGCTCGCGAGCGCGCGCAGCAGCGCCTGGGAATGGGTGACGTGTCCGGCGTCCACGCCGACCTCGCGGCTCTGTGTCTCGGCGGTGTATATGCCCTGGGCGACGGTGGTATCGACGCTTGCGAGCGTAGACGCGGTCTGCGCGCCGCATGTCGGCGCGGTGGCGCTCACCGGCACGCCTGCGCTCGACGTAGCGCCGGCGGGGGCGCTCGATGAGCTCACGCGTGCCTGCGCTCGGCGCGGGGTGCTGGGGTCGGCGTCGAGCGTGGCGACGAGCACGACTCCGACGGCGACCACGAGCGCCAGCGCGGCGCGCCGCAGGACCGTCTGCTTGCCGCGCCCGGACATGACAGCAGTCTCCCCTAGGACGTTAAATCCCCGCTCAGGTCCTCCGGGAAGATGAGCGTGGCGCCGGGTATGTAAGCGGCTACGCGCCGTGGGTCGCGCGTCAGCAGCGGCCGGCCGCTCACAGCTGCGTGCGCGCCGATCAAGAAGTCGGGGAGGATGGCCTCACGCGTGCCTCCCGCGCGGCGGTACTCGGCGTGTGCGTGACCGGCGAGGAAGGCGGCCGCCGTCGGGATCTCCTCGACGACCGTCATCGACGGCAGCGCCGAGCGGAGTCCCTCGATGCGTGGGAAGCGTGGTGCGACCTCGGCGAGGACGACCGCGTTGAGGACGATCGCGCCGCCCTGAGCCGCGTGCGTGAGCTGCTGCTGCGACCACGAGAGCCAGCGTCGGTTCTCGGTGAAGATGTCGAGCAGGACGCTGCTGTCGACGAAGGTCTCCAATGCAGGCTTGGCTGGCTAGCGGCGGGTGAGCGCGAGGATCTCTTCGGTGCTCAGCTCGCCGTTGCCGGCGCCGGCCATGCGGCCAATCTCCTCGGCGGCGCGGTTCTGGTCGATCATCAGCCGCGCCCCGCGCTCGTCGAGCTCGAACTCGACGTCGCTGCCCGGCTTGATGCCGAGCGCGCGCCGCACCGGCAGAGGAATCGTGACCTGGCCCTTCTGGGTGACTCGCACGCGGTAATACTAGCAAGTAATACGTGTGCCCACAGTTCGGAGGTGATGCGGTGAGTGATCTGATCTGAACATAAGCTCGCATCGGCCGTGCCGGTGGAAGTCCGGTCCCGGTAGGCGCCAGGGCGCCGGGTAGCAGGCTGGCGGTGTCGGGGGGAAACGCCCGGCGTCGAAGCCCAGTGTCGAAAGCCCCGTTGGGGGAAGCGACCGGCCAGGCCGTAACATCAAGTGAATCCTGCCGCCTCGTGACGCTAGCCCGTCAGGGACAAGGGGGAGCCGAGCCTGGGTATTCAGGGCGAAGGCCACGGACGCCGCGTAGATCCTGGAAGTGCAGCGGCTAAGAACCTCCCGGGGTAGAGGGATCGCATGGTCGGAAAGGTCGGTGCGGGAAGTGGGGAAGCCCTCGCTGGCCCCGGGTCTGCGGCTGTTCGCTCGGGAAGCGATGGGCGCGTATAAGCCTTCGGGCGAAGTCGCGTCCGGCCGGCAGGGTGGCGGGGGGCCCGTAGTACCGCTTGCAGCCCGGCGGACAACACAACCCTGGGCGAGGGAAGGGGCCCTGCTTCATCCGTGTTTGACGGCGATGGAAGGACCGGTGCATGACCGATAGGTCCAATAACACCAGGAAGGACAAAGTCCGAGAACTCCAAGTCAAGCTGTACTTGGCGGCCAAACGGTCGCCTGATCGACGTTTCCACGCGCTGTGGGATCGCATCCTTCGCAGGGATGTGCTGCAGCGGGCGTGGCAGCAGGTGCGGGAGAATCGTGGCTCTGCCGGGGTTGACCGCATCACGATCGCCCAGATCGAAGGGGAAGGGGTGCAGGCGTTCCTCGACGGGCTCCAACAGGAGTTGCGTGAGGAGTGTTATCGCCCCCAGCCGGCGCGCAGGGTATTCATCCCCAAGCCCGGCCGCTCCGAGCGGAGGCCGCTAGGCATCCCGGCCGTCAAGGACAGGGTGTGCCAGACGGCGGCGAAGCTCATCTTGGAGCCGATCTTCGAGGCTGATTTCCGTGGCTGCTCGTTCGGGTTTCGCCCGAAGCGTTCAGCTCACCAGGCGCTTGACGAGATCAAGCGTGAGGTGATGCGGGGACGGCGCTGGGTGATCGACGCCGACATTCGCGGTTTCTTTGACGCGCTCGACCCGAAGATCCTCGACTTGCTGCTTGAGGAGCGGATCTCCGACAGGCGGGTGCTGAAGTTGCTGCGGGGCTGGTTGAGGGCCGGGGTGCTCGAAGGGGAGACCCTGTTGCGCCCCGAGGTCGGCTCGCCGCAAGGCTCGCCGATCTCACCGTTGCTCGCAAACGTCTATCTGAACGCGCTCGACCGGGCGTGGGAGGACGGTCACGGTGGGCTCGGTGTGCTCGTCAGGTATTGCGATGACCTCGTGATCTTGTGCAGGTCCAAAGCGCAGGCCGAGACGGCTCTTCGGGAGCTGCGGGCGTTGCTCGCAGAACTCCGGTTGGAGCTGGCCGACGCCAAGACGCGCCTTGTGTGTCTGGACAACGATGGTGAGGGCAGCTTCGACTTCCTGGGGTTCCACCACCAGATGGTGGAGAGCTTCAGCAAGCCGGGGTGGCATTTCCTGGCACGCTGGCCGTCGGTGGCCGCCACGCGAGCGGCAAGGCAGAGGATTCGCGAGCTGACCGACCGCCGGCTGTTGCGGCTGCCGGTCGAGGACATCGTGACCAACCTCAGCCGGTTTCTCACCGGCTGGGCCGGCTACTTCCGCCGGGGCAACTCCACGACCACGTTCCACAAGCTTGACCTGTACACGGCCGAGCGGCTGGCCCGCTGGATCGGGAAGCGCCACAAGTCACGGCACCCACTCGCCTATGGCTACTGGCGCTTGCGCCAAGAGCGGTACTTCGGCCTTCGACCACTCGTCGGACGTGTCCATCACGGCGTCGCGCACGCCGCCAAGTGAAGGGTGTCGGTGCGCCGTGTGAGGGAAAACCTCACGCACGGTGCGAGGTGGCGGCGGGAGGAAACCAGCGCCAGTCGGCTACGCCGCGCGGCGCAGGCGCCTCCCGCCGACCCTACCTGCTCCGGCCGGCAGGCGCCGGGCCGTCCGCGTGGTATCTCAAGCAGGCATGTCGGCGACCGAGGAAGCAGCGTTTGAGAACCCGGCGTACGCGTCGCTGTGCGGCGCGCATGCGCGGCTTGCGCAGGTCAGTGGGCGCGCGCGCCGATACCCGGCCGATGTGGCGCCGTTCCTCGCTCTGCCGACGCCGCCGTCGGCACAGGACTGGCACGACGCCGCCGGCCTGGTCGCGCCGGGAACCTACGTCGCCGGCCGCTACGGCGGCGCGGAGCTGCCGGACGGTTGGCGCCAGGTCCAGGCGTTCGACCTGGTGCAGATGATCGAGCAGCGCGTCAAGGGGGTCGATTGCGCGGAGGCGATCGCGCTTGGTGTCGCCGACGTGCCCGAGATGCTCGCGCTCGTCGCCGCGACCGAGCCGGGGCCGTTTCTGGCGAGGACGATCGAGCTCGGCGACTATCTGGGCATCCGTCGCGGCGGGGCACTCGTCGCGATGGCCGGCGAGCGCTTTCACCTGGACGGTTGGACTGAGATCAGCGCCGTCTGCACGAAGCCCGATCACCGCGGCCAGGGGCTCGCCGCTCGGCTCGTGGAGGCGTTGATCGCGCGCATCCAGCGGCGCTCGGAGCGCGCCTTCCTGCACGTCATGAGCACCAACACGGGCGCGATCCGGCTCTACGAGGCGCTCGGCTTTCGCCTCCGCCAACACGCGACGCTCACGGTCGTGACGCGCGTGGCGCTCGAAGACGCTGGGGCGTAGGCGCACGCCATCTAATCGCGGCGAGCCGGCTGTTATACTGCGCCGGTATGACTCACCGTGTTGGCGCCAAGGGGCAGGTCGTGATACCGAAGGAACTGCGTGAGCGGACAGGGCTGCGCCCTGGAGCAGACGTCGAGTTCGAGCTGGATGGGCAGCGGTTGAGCATCAGGGCAGCCCGCGGTGGCCCCGGACTGGGCGGGCGGTTCTCGCAGAGCGGTATGGCTCAGCGACTGCTCCAGGATCGCGCGCGCGAGCCACGTTGACCGTCTGCCTGGACGCGTGGGCCGTCCTTGCCTGGCTCGACGGCGAGGAGCCCGCACGCAAACGCATCGAGCAGTTGCTCAGCGATCGGCCATTGATGAGCTGGGTGAACGCCGTGGAGGTCTACTACCGGGTCGAGCGCGACCACGGCCGCTCCGAAGCAGACGAGGTGCTCGCCGGGTTGCGCAAGGCGTTCGAGCTGGATCTGCCCGGCACTACGTTGATGACTGAGACCGCCCGCTTGAAGGCGAGCACCCCGATCGCGCTCGGTGACTGCTTCGCGGTCGCCACCGCCTGCGCTCGCAACCTGACGCTCCTGACCGGAGACCCCGAGATCCTCGACCGAGATCTCGCATGCTCGGTCGAGGACCTGCGAGGCAGCGGGACATAGGTATGCGGTTTTTGAGCAAGCCGACGCGGGGACTCGAACCCCGGACCCCCTCCTTACCACGTCGATGGCGTTGAGGCATGCCGAGGAGGTCGCGGGCGGCTTGGTCGAGCTGGCCGAGCTCCAGGCACCGGAGCTTGCAGGATCGGTTACCGCTCAAGCAGAGCAATTCCTAGCCGCGCTTCCCGCGCCTGAGCCCGAGGAGAGCGATACCTTCATTGCAGAGCTGCGCAGTGAGCTGCCCGGGGAATGGGCCGATCGCGCGGAGGCCATCTACCGCCGCCATCTGAATGACTAGACGGGGTGACGCCGTTCGCGGTATCCCCGGTCGGCCCAGCCGCCGTTAGGCTCGCCAACACCCGGAGTGAACCCAAACGCGTCGAGCTCCCCGGACGTGCGGGCGATCGCCGAATCCTCGAGCACACCGACGCTGATCAGATGCGGGCGGCGGCGCCCGGCCTTCGCTCGCGGCGGCTTGACGTCGGTATACAGACGCCAGCGCACAGCGCTCCGGTCAGGGGCACCCACGGACGGCAGGTAGTGGTCGAGACGCCGCCGGGTCTCCGGATCACCGGACCGGCGGGCGTCCGAAACGACCAGCGCCGCCGCCAGTCGCCTGATGAGTTCGTCACGGTCAGGCACGACCGTACATTCGAGAGGATGCTCCGGACGCTACTCCACGCTGCCCTCGATGCTCGCGCCGACCTTGAAGCCGCTCAGCAGGCGGGTAAACGTTTTTAGCCGGTCGCCGAGCGCACGGCGACGGTCGAGACGCAGCAGCGCCTGGTAGGCGGCGTCGGCGAGCTCGGCACGAAAGTCTGTGTCCGAGCGGATCTCGATCGGGTCCGGCGCGGTCCATCCCGAGGCGTCCGCGATGCTCTCGAACTCCAGCAACAGGACCGTCTTGCCGACACCGCCTAGGCCAAAGACGATCATGCTCGGCTCGTTCATCTCGCGGGCCAGGCGACCGAGCATCGTCCTGAATTGCTGCTTCTGCGTCTCTCGGCCGGTCAGGGCGCGCGGAGGGTTGCCAGCACTCATCGAATATGGGTTCGCGAGAGGGTCCACGGGAGAGGGCCGTACGTTGCGCAAACCCCGCGGTCGTGCGGGCGCAGCGGCTAAGCACGTGAGCCCACCGACCATCTCGCCTCAAAGCAGCCAGTGGCGAAGCACCGAATCGAACTTGACCCACCGGGCTTGCGGGACTTCAAGCAGCGGCGCCTGACCTTGCCCGGGCGTGTAGTCAGACCAAGCGATCCGCAGCATCAAATAGAGCAACGCAAGGGTCTCGCGGAACTCCTCCTCTACGACCGCCAAAGCGTTTGGTCGATAAACCGGGCCGTTGCTCTCCCAGAAGTCCGAATTGTTGTAGCCGGCTTGGCTGTGGGCATATCCGCCAAGTCGTGCGTATGTCTCCTTCAACCAAGCCGTCGGATGGTCGCCAAAAACCGAATGAGGAGCAACATCCGCGTCTAGCTGTCTGCCGTCAGCGCTATCACGCAGCCAAGCTCGGGCCTGCCCGAAGGAGATTTCCTGTCCTTCCCGCCACTTACTAAACAGCGAAGTGTTCCTTGTGACCGCGAGCGACGCAGAAACCGTCATGATTTCGAGCGCATTCCGAAGGCACGCGATCGCTTGCCGGTAATAGCCATGAATCGTGTTGAAGACTAGGGCGTCAAGCTCCTCCCCCGCCAGCAGGCACGTCTCGCCGATATACGGTCCTCCTCGCCAACGTCTGGCCAGGAGAACGTCCAATTTGAAGCAAGACCGTTGATCCGCTCCATATCCGAGCCGGTGTAGCTCGAAGTACGCAGCGCGACATCGGTCGGCAGATCCATAATCCCCTCCCATGCGCTCTGCCCTATGAGATCGGACGGCGGCGGGTAGCCACTCGGGTCCTCCTCATACGGCATGAAGACGTGGGGGGCGAGATAAGCGCGAATCCGACGGAAGTCGTCGTCATCCAGCTGAACTCGATCATGCGGATCAGCCATCGGTGGACTCTAATCCGAACTCGGACTGATGGGCGCCTCTCTGGCCCGAGATCCTTGCTTTATGTTTGGTGACAAGTCGAGAGCCGTAGCGGTGAGTGAGGCGAACTCGCACTCGTCGGCGCAAGATGGTTGGGACACGGTCATCGTGCCGGGGTAGCCGTGGTAGTGCTGTGGCCCGGTACCACCGATGCGCTCCATATCGATCAGGAGGCCGATGAGCTGGAGCAGCTCATGGGCGGCCACGCTGAGGCTGAAGGGGAAGACATTACGACGGGATAGACGGGCTCGCTCGGTTGCCGAGAGACCTTTGATGTAGTCAGGGTCGTCGAGCTTGCCCTCTCGGTCAAGCGCCACGTCACTGCGACGGAGCGCACCGAGACAAACGAGGCAGGCGTTGCCAGGACCAACACTATGGATACGCCAGTCGACGTGCAGCGGGGTACCGTCGGCCTTTACGCGCGCTGCGATGCCGCCGTCAATGACGGGAATCAGGTGCCCATAGGCGAGCGTGTTGAGCACAAAGCGGGGCCAAGGACGGTCGACGCAGCTTATAAGCACGTCGCAGTCCATCGCTGCGAGAAGGCCAGCATGATCCAGCAAGCTGTGGGGCACAACGCGCATATCGAGGTGCTCCGATGTGGAGGCCTGGACAACGTTTCGGGCAGCAACCTGTACCTTGCTGAGGCCGGCTGCGACGTCAGCGGCACCGGCACCCGCAGTCCGGTCACGGTTTCGTTCTTCGAGGACGTCGAAATCGATCAGAGTGATACGCGTGAATCCGATCCTGGCAAGGCCTTCGGCGACGATACTGCCCACGCTCCCGAGGCCCACGATGCCTATACGCGCGCCTGCGACCTGCAGTTGGGCTTGCTCGCCCCAGACGCTGACGGTCGCTGCCTGGCCAGGGGTCGCGGCAGCCGGGACGTGATCAGGATGCTGCGTGATTCGCGTGCTGCGCCCTACGACACGCACGCACGCGACATCTCGCTGTTCGAAGGTGCGTGGGGCACTGCGCACCCAGAACCGAGCACTCCATGCGCCATCGGTGCCCCGTGTAAGCCCAAGCACCGGCAAACCCGACTGTCCCCATACTGCCCCGGCAAGGCGATCGCGCTCAGCGACTACGTCGTCGAAGCTCATACCCTGCCAGCCCGGTCCCAGATGGCTGTGAAGCAACGCGACACCGGCGTCAGCTGGCCGCTCGGCGAGTACTCGTTTTAGGTAGCTCGGGTTGAATGCAACATTGCCCTGCAGAATGCGCTCGCCATCCCGCGGGAGCACCAGCGTGCTCAAGATAGCCGTGAGACGATCCGCTCCGCAGCTCGGGCGCCAGTACGCGAAGGTTAGATCCTCCTGATGGGGGCCTTTATCGAGATGAGCACCGAGCTGAGCGTCCACCTCGACCGTCATCGCGACCGAGCATTCGCCTACCGCAAAGAGATCGCTGAGGGAGCTCATACCGGCTCCCATCGCGAGTCACCGAGAACGGTAAGGACGTGGGCCCAGATCCTCTTCGGCGTAGGAGCGTAGTCGTAGCGCCGACTCCAGTACTGCCAATCAGATCCAAGTGGACTCGCCTGAGTGCATAGCGGTCCATTGCCGTCCATTCTCACTAGTGCAGGCCGCGTGTGGATCGCAGCCGCCATCACGTACGGATTTGTCTCCGTGCGGAGGATGCCTACGTCGCACCGCATTCCGCGCAAGCCACCGGTCTGGATCTCAAGTCCGGAGGCAACGGTATACGCTCGACCGTCCCCATCGATGGCTTTCTCAATCACCAGGCCGAGGCTTGCGAGATAGTCCTCCAGCTCATCCGCGGTCATGATGTCTACGAGGTTTCGGTCGAGCCAGTGAACGTGGCCGTGAACCTCTCGCCCTCGTGGAGGTCGACCTCGTGGCCCTCGTCTTTGTACTCGTGATGAGGGCTGTCGCGCGAGAGCAACCATTCCTCGGGGGGATCGAAGCCCGCGTCTTCAAGGATCTCCTTGACCGTGCGTTTGTGCTCGAGGGTCGTCTGGGACTCGCCGTTGACGAAGTACTCGATCTCTTTCTTCCGCTCCTGCCGATCTGGCGCTGCGGCCTCTGAGGCCATGATGTCTCCTTGTTCGCCTAAAGGGGGTTTCTCAATCCGCCGATAGGATACCAAAGTCCACAAGGACTACAAGCTAGCTAGATTCAACATAGTGTATAGTGGCTACATGGCCTATACAGCGGACAAGCTGGCTATAGTGCAGCGTTCCCAAAGATGCGTTCGCGGAGGTGATCGACATGCCAACGAAAGAGTTCTTGAATGTGCGCGAGACGGCCATCGAGCTGAACGTGCACGAGAACACGGTGCGCAACCTCGAGAAGCGAGGACAACTCAAGGCGATCCGGCTGCCTGGATCGGGCTTCCGTCGCTTTCGCAAGCAGGACATAGAGCGGATGCGCGCGGAAATGTGGAGCCAGTTCGCACCAGATACCGCGATGCCGGAGACGCCACGTAGGCCTACCAAGCGCGCAACGCTCTCCGACGAGGACTACGAAAACTAGCTTCCGTCCCGCCACGCAGCTACGTTTGGCTGCGTGGCACTCTCCGACTGGGAGCCGAAACCTCCCGATCACGACTACTATACGGAACGGACGTCTTACGTCCGAATGGGCGACATATTTCAAGACGTGCCGCTCGGTTACCCTTGGCCGCCCGACGCCGTCGATCACGACGCGGGGCGTCGGAAGTTCCTCTCAGGCCCATTCGAGGCCGGCTTCGGGATGCTGCTATCCCCCACCTGCAGCATGGTCGCTCAAGGCGCGACCGGCTATGCGCACCCAGTTCGGATGCTCGCGCCAGTGCTCCCACTCTCCGAGCTCGTAAAGCGCAACGTCGTAAAGCAGGAGTCCGTTGCGGATCTACGCGTCTACGACCATCTGGTCAACTACTTCTATCTGCCACCCATTGAGTCGGCCCAAATGCCCGAGAGCCTCGCCCTTCTCTACGCATCGATCACGATTCATCACGACTACCTTGAGGAGCGACGAGTCGCCCAACTCTCACCGCTCGCCGCCATCCACTTGAAGTACAAGCTCACGGCGCTGTACGCCGGAGAGCGCTTCTCTCATCAAGACTTTCGAGACGAGGCTGGCTAAGCTACCTCGGGCTCCGGCTCCAGAACATAGGCCTTACCCTCCTCGTCCCAGAAGACCTCGCCGTGCATGCAGTAGCCGCCCTGTCCGCTGCCGCAGAGAAGTCGGAACCGCTTCGGTTCGACACGCTCGTCAGGCAATACGGGAAGCCCGAACACCTCGTCCCAGCCTATGAGGCCGTAGTTACCAGGATGGAAGAGGATGGCCTTTGGAGGCTGATCACATTCTGCCGCGTGCGCGTCGTGCGCAACACGAATGTTCTCAAGCATCTCAATCTCAAGCTCCACGAAATCTGATTTTGCCTCAGGCTGAGGACGGACGTCGTGCAGGCTCCGCTGCCGGGCTGGTGTGCTGACAGGCCAAGGAGGTCACAGGAGCCGAAGCTCAGCACGCGCCATTCTAAGTCTCGCTGCCTCTTGCGATCTCGCGCCGGTTCTGCTCTGATCGCGCGATTCGACAATCAAGTGGCCGGACGGACGTTGGTAGCGCCCGCCCGGCCTGAGCACCGAAGGAGCACGCCTTCGATGCCCTGGAAACCGTAGCTCTCTGCGGTCATCTGGTCGTGCTCGTCTGCGCGCTCCTCGGTCTATCCGAGAGGAGTCGGCGAGATGAGCAGCGATGCAGACAAGCAGCAGGACAGGAGCGATGGCGAGTCAAGCGGCGGCGCCACGCCCGCGCGAAACCAGCGACGCCTGGGTAGCGAGCTAGGCCGGTTTGAGCCCGTGTCTGATGCCATCGTGCTCGCGGCCGTGGAGCGTGCCGAGCGTCATCGCGAGCACGCACCAGCACCATCCGCAGGCTGGGGACACCCAGCCGTGCACCGCGTCCTCACCAACCCCACCTATCTCGGGCGCATCCGCTGGCGCGACCAAGACTTCCTCTCCACCCACGAGCCACTGATCGACCAGCGCACCTTCGACCAGGCGCAAGCGATCCTCACCGAGCGCGGCGAGGACGCCTCCCGCCGACGCGGCAACCGCTCGGACTTCCTGCTCTCCGGCGTGATCCGCTGCGGACACTGCGGCCGCGCCTACATCGGCATGTCCGCACGCGGCAAAGGCGGCCTCTACCACTACTACGTCTGCACCGCCCGCCAAAAGTACGGCCCCAAAGCCTGCCAAGGCCAGCGCGTCTCCCGCGAGAAGCTCGAGACCGCCGTCCTGCACCAACTCAGCGGCATCTACCGCAACGATCCACTCATCCAAGACGCCCTCGCCACCGCCCAACAACAAGCCGAGCGCGAGCGACCGGCACTCGACGAACGCCGCCAAGCGATCGCCGCCGAGATCACCCGCACCGAACACTCCACGAGCCGCTACTTCGACGCCTTCGAGGAAGGACGCCTCTCCCCCGAGCGCTGCGAGCAACGACTCGCCGACCTCACCGGCCGCCTCGACGACCTCCGCGCCCAACAAACCGAGCTATCCGACAACGACGACAACGCCGCGCACACGCCCACAACGGCCGACCTCGCAGCCGTCGCCGATCGGCTCGACAAGGTCATCGAGCAAGGCGAGCCCGAGCAAACCAAGGCGCTCCTCCGCATCGTCATCGCCGAGCTACGCGTCAACAGCAAGACCGACATCCAGCCCACCTACCGCATCGTCGCGCCAGGGGTTTGCGCAACGTCCGAAAAAGTGGTGCAAGGTAGCAGAGCTATCAGAAAGTATAAGGCACTATCAAGAAAACCTGATAATGACTTATAGGCTCTGATACCTCCCTGCGCTACCGGCCCAACGCTGCGCCAGCCGCTAACCACCGGAGGCCGCTCGCTGGCGAAACGTACTACTTGGCGGAACCTCAGCCAACAGACCAACAAACATCAAGAGATGTTCAGGTCAAGGGCCAGGTGCAGAGTGATGTAGGACAGCAGCAAGTGGAGATACAAAACAACAACTACAGCAGGACTGGTCAGACGACGGGGAGTGTCCCAGGAACTGTGTAGGCACGAGCGAAAGAGATCGCTATGCCTACTTCTACGCAGGGCCACATGGAGTCGCAGGAGCTGGTGTTCCCCGCTGCCGGGGAGCGCAGGGAGCCCGCAGGGCGATCGGAGTGGACCGGCGGCGGCGCGTCCGCCGTGGACCCCCCGTCGCTCTCTCCGGAGCTGGTCGATGAGGCCGTCGATCGTGCCGGTGGCCGCCGTCGTGTGCGGCAAGCTATCGGGGTGCCGTCTGATCGGCGGATCAGCGACGAGGTGATCGACGAGCTGCTCGCCGGTGCGAGCAGCGAGGATGAGATCGCTGGGCCCGGCGGGCTGTTGGCTGAGTTGACCAAGCGGCTGGTGGAGCGGGCGATGGAGGTCGAGCTGACCGAGCATGTGGGCTATGAGCCGCACTGCGAGCCGCCGGGCGGGGCCGCCAACCAGCGCAACGGCACGTCGGCGAAGACGCTGATCACCGAGCACGGTCCCGTGCGCGTCGAGACCCCGCGCGACCGGGATGGGAGCTTTGAGCCGAAGATCGTGCGCAAGCGCCAGCGTCGCTTCGTCGGGTTCGACGAGAAGATCCTCGCGCTCTACAGCCGCGGGCTTTCCACGCGGGACATCTCCGCGCATCTCGAGGAGATCTACGGCGTGAACGTCGGCCGTGACCTCATCTCGCGCGTCACGGATGCGGTGATGGACGACGTGCGCGATTGGGCCAAGCGGCCGCTGGAGGACATCTATCCAGTCGTGTTCCTCGACTGCATGGTGCTGAAGATCCGTGAGGGCGGCACGGTGCAGCGCCGCGCGCTCTACCTCGCGCTCGGGGTCACGCTCGACGGCGACCGTGACGTGCTCGGCATGTGGTTCTGAGAGACCGAGGGCGCGAAGTTCTGGATGCAGGTCCTCAACGACCTGAAGACCCGCGGTGTGCGGGACATCCTGATCGCCTGTATCGACGGGCTCACCGGGTTCCCCGACGCGATCGAGGCGATCTTCCCGGCTACCACGGTGCAAACGTGTCTGGTTCACCTCATCAGGGCGAGCCTGAAGTACGTGCCCCGCCGCGAGCGCGAGCAGGTCGCCCGCGACCTCAAGCCGATCTACACCGCCAAGGACGCCGACCAGGCCCACGCCGAGCTCGAGACCTTCGACGAGAAGTGGGGCCAACGGTTCCCGGTCATCACCCAAACCTGGCTAAACGCCTGGGAGAACGTGACACCGTTCCTCGCGTTCCCCGACGAGGTCCGCCGCGTGATCTACACGACGAACGCGATCGAGGCGCTCAACCGCCAGCTTCGCAAGGCGATCAAGACCAAGGGCAGCTTCCCGACCGAGGACGCCGCCCGCAAGCTCGTCTACCTCGCACTGCAAAACGCCGTCCCACAATGGACGAAAACCCGCAACTGGACGGCCGCGTTGCTCGCGTTCAAGATCCACTTCGGTGACCGCGTTCCCGACACTGCAAACTGACTGTCACACATTCACTTCGACCGAAGCAACTGTTACACTAACCATCAACCTGCCTACACAGAAAACAGGACGCCCCCAGACGAAGATGGTGGTGGTGTCGGATGGTTGGTGGCAATAACAACGGCAACGGCAACGGCAACGGCGACTCGGGCGGTGGTGGCGATTACGGGCGGCACTCGACGGTGCGTGGCGGGGACGTGGACGTTACGTGGTGGGGATGGCGGGTGGCGAACCGTCCGAGGCCGTGTAGGGCGCGGGCGTGCGGACGCTACGTGGTGCGAACGGCGCGGGGCGAGACTCTTCCGTGCGAACAGATTGCGGTCACTGCCTACCTCTGCCAGATAGTCCCTACTCTGGACCGATGGACCCCAAAACCAGCACCTTCCAGCACATCTTCCCAGTGCGGGCACCCCTTGGCACGACATTCACCGGGGGTACCATCTCGCTCCTCCCCTGGAGCGCGGCAGCGTTCTACGGCCTGCTCGGCACCACCGGAGCAGGTGCGCCATTGCTCGCGGTCGCATCTGAGTGGCCGCTGATCTGGGTGCGGACCGCCGCGCCGCTGTCGAAGTTCGAGCGTGAGTTGCTCTATCTCCGGCGGTACAGCAGCGACCAGGCGATCGCGACGCGGGGCAACCACGCATGGGGGGATGTCCAGCCGGGCGACGGGACCTCGCCAGGTGCCGCGGGTCACCGAGGTCGTCGCGGACAAGTCGATTGCTACCAATGCGATGGTTGCAATCGTTGCAGCCCGCTGCTACCGTGGAGATCATGGCAACCTCACCGACGATCGCCCGAACAGATCTGCAGCGAGTGCTCCCAACCTTCCGGAAGGCCGCCGCGCTCATCGACGTGCATCCTTCGTTCATCACTCGCGCCGTGCGTGATCTGGGGATAACGCCAGTCGAGTGGGGTCGGCGCGAGCGCTACCTGCAGATTCCGGACGTACTGCTGATCGCGACTCATGCCCGGCGCAATGCCGTCGAGGAGGTCGCGGGGGGCTTGGTCGAGTTGGCCGAGCAGCACGCTCCAGAGCTTGCGGGATGGGTTACCACGGAAGCAGAGCAATTCCTTGGCGCGCTTCCTGCGCCCGAGCCCGAGGAGAGCGACGTCTTCCTTGCGGAGTTGCGCAGCGAGCTGCCAGGGGAGTGGGCCGATCGCGCAGAGGCGATCTACCGCCGTCATCTGAATGACTAGACGAGGTGACGCCGTTCGCGGTATCCACGGTCGGCCCAGCCGCCGTTGGGCTCGCCAACACCGAGCGTGAACCCGAACGCGTCGAGCTCCCCAGGAGTGAGGGCGATCCCCGAATCCTCGAGCAGACCGACGCGGCCGTGTGCGACAGTCACCGTGTCGATCGCCGACACGACGAGCGTCAGCAGCAAAGCAGCCGTCATGTACTCCCCTCGGAGCCTGCCCTCGACATCCTGACGGACGCACACTGACGTGATCAGATGCGGACGGCGGCGCCGAAAGCCCAGGTCATCCCCGTGGTACTGAGCCAGCCTCCTCCTCCGGTCCGCCTCCGGTCCGGCGCCGGTAGCATTGATCCGTCAAGCCGACGTAGCTCAGCTGGTAGAGCACCGCCATGGTAAGGCGGGGGTCAAGGGTTCGAGTCCCTTCGTCGGCTCTCTTTTTGTACCGCTAGCTCACCAGCAGTTCGATACACTTTTTGTCCCAGGTTGTCCTCTTCTGTCCACCGGACGAGGGCGGCTAACCATCAGCACAGGAGTCAAAAAATGGCGCTCTACCTAGAGATAGGGCGCCCCTGGAACCCCAGCATGGTAAGGAGGGGGTCCGGGGTTCGAGTCCCCGCGTCGGCTTGCCCAAAAACCGCATAGACAAGCGGTTTTCTTGCTGCCCTGGAGACTCGTGGTGCTCTGAGGGCGTTATCGGGGCAAGTCAGAGAAAGCGCGGGAAGGGTCTTACACGCACGCCTATACGGAGTTCCAGGCACCCTGGTGGCCAACGCGGCATATGCGTCTAGCTGGCGATGCGTCGGGGAGTCTGCGCAAGGTGGTCGTTGCCAAGCTGTCGGACTTTGGTGTAGTCGCGGTCGCTAAAGACCGTCGCGGTTTTCTTGCGCATCCCGGTGATAACGGCGATAGCCGGCCCACGTAGGCCACGCGTCGTCAGCGTGCGCTTGTCGGCGTTCTCCAGCAGGCAGAAGAGGCGGAACTGCTCGCCGGCCTGGTCCGGTTACGCGGATCTCGTAGTAGCCGCCCATGTCGCCATGCATGGCCTCCCACTTGCCTCCCCCGGAGAACGCGGGTGGCGGCGCCGCTGCCACGGCATCGAGCACGGCGAGGATCGTTCCACGGACCTTCGCGGGGCAGCCGTCGAGGAAATCCGCCCCCGGCACGGAGCCCTCAGCGGTCGCATAGAAGATGACGTCCCACGCCATTGCCGCAGCCTACGAGCCTGCGCGGGCGTTATCGAAGCCGGTCAGGCTCGTACAGCGGCGCGCTTGCCGTTCGATCTGCGTGGGCGGCGCTTGATCTCGATACTGGCGTCCAGCGCGTTTGCTATCGAGATGATGAGAGGTAGCTCTGGGCGGGCCTGCTCGGCCGTGAACAGGCGTCTGATGCTGGCAGGGTTGCGCCCCACGCGCCGCGCCAGCTCGGCCTTGGACATCCCGGCGTCCTCGCGCAGCTCGTCCAGTGAGCGGATGACGGCATCGATCTGCTCGATCTCGCTCCGGGCTCTCTCGTACTCCGCGCGGGTGCCCTCGTCCGCGAGCCAGCCTTGGCGGCGCTTTTCGTAGTAGCTGGTGTCGAGAGTCTTGGTCATGATTAGGGATTGACGTGGGTCGCAATCGTGACCTTCTGCCGTGCCACGCTCTATCTAAGTGTAACACAAGCGCTACACTCGATCGTCGGGACGCTCCGTCGAGAGGCGATCAACCGCCTCGCCTCTCGTCCGAACCTCGATGGGGTGCCGAAGGAGAGGGTTCCGGTCGTGATCGTGATCGTCGTCGCGGAAGGCCCTTCCGGGTCGTTGTCCTGCCCAAAGGCGGTGACGAACGACCTTGACGAACTCGCACGTTACATGTAACGTACCGGGCATGCCGTCAACTCGCGACCGAGTACGCCAGCACCGCGAACGCCTGCGCCGCCAGGGGCTGCGCCCCCTCCAGATCTGGGTTCCAGACGTGCGAGCACCCGAGTTCATCGCCGAGGCTCACCGCCAGTCGCGCGCAGTCGCGACCAGCGAACGCGAGGCAGACGATCAGGCCTTCGCCGACGCGATCTCCTCCCCGTGGGAGGCCGAGGACGAAGAAGCTTCCGCTCCGTGACGCGCGGCGAGATCTACACGGCCGCAGGGCGAGGCCCCTGCACCGGCAGGCCTCGTCCCGTCGTGATCCTTCAGGACGACCGCTTCGATGCCACCGCGTCGATCACGGTCTGCCCCTTCACCACGAATCCCATCGAGGCTGCGCTCCTCAGGCTCCCGATCGACCCGTCTGACGACAACGGCCTCGACCAGCCGAGCCGGCTCATGATCGACAAGGTCACGACCGTACCCAGGTCAAGCCTCGGCGAGCGCGTCGGCAGACTGCGCGACGACCAGCTCGTAGCGCTGAACCGGTCGCTGATCGTGTTCATTGGGCTCGCCTCAGCCCCATCGGCCTGAACCTCATGCCGAGGGGGCCGTGGGTCACGCGTCGAGGAGGGCGTCGGTCAGGCCATCGACTCCGGCGAGCCGCGCTGACAGCTCCTCGCTGAGGCCGTAGCGCCGGGCGAGCGCCGTTGGCGCGGTGTAGGTGACCTTCGTCTGCCCGCCGTCAGACCAGACGAGCGCCTTGAGCGGCAGGTCGAGCGCCGCGAGCGGGGCGGCCTGCATCACCGGCGTGCCCGCCTGCGGGCTGCCGAAGATGACGACCTTCGTGTCGCGCAGCTCGAGCCCCGCCTTCTTCGCCTCGCCGCTGTGGTCGATCACAGCGAACACCTGCAACCCCTTCGCCTCCGCGAGCGACTGCAGACGGGCGACCGTCTCGGCGACCGAGCGCGGGCTCGTCTTGGTCGTGAGCTCTGCCGCTGCGTCGCTCGTCACAGCTCGCTCCGGGTCAACCGATCCCGTCGAGCAGCTCTGCCGGTGAGCCGAGCTCGAGGCCGCGCGCGAGGATCACGATCGTCTCCAGCCGCGGCGAGCGCTTGCAGCGCTCCAGCAGGCTGATCTCCGTGCGATGCAGTTCGCACAGATCCGCGAGCGCCTCCTGTGAGAGGCCTGACCGAGCGCGGTGCTGCCGCAGGTTGGCGGCAAATTGCTTACGGACAGTCTCCACCTGTCCAACTGTCGCGGGGCGCAGACGAAAGTTCCACAGACAGCTGTACCAGCCGGCCGCTCGCGGTCCCGCCGTTGCGTCACGCTCTAGGCTGTCCGGCGTGCACATCGAGCTGAGCGAGGAGCACGTCGAGGTACGGCTCGCGAGGTGGCAGAAGCTGCTCGGCCTGCTGCGTGACATCCGCGTCGCGCGCACGGACGTGAGCGACGTGCGCGTCGTCGAAGATCCGCTCAGCGAGGCGATGAGCTCGGGCATCAAAGTTGGCCTGCGCCTGCCGTGGCTGTACTACGTCGCCCGCACGATCCGCCTCGACGAAGCGTTCATCGTGCGCCGTGGCGTGCCGGCGCTGTCCTTTGCCGTGGACAACGACACCGCGCTGCGGCGCGTGCTCGTCAGCACCCACGAGGCAGATGCGCTCGTGCAGCAGCTGCAAGCCTCCTGACGCGGGCGCTGCACGCCCCGGCCGAAGTGTCCCGCCAGCGCCTGCCGCGACCGCGGACCTACGACGTCCTCTCGGCAGCGCGCAATCCCGTCAGCACCCATATGCCGAACAGCACCACCAGCGCCGCCGCAGTGAGGAACGCCAGCGCGGTGTGGTCCTGGACCCCCGAGATCAGCCCGCGGCCGGCGTCGAGAAACGCGGTCGCCGGATTGACGCTCGCGACCGCGTGGATCCAGCCTTTGAGCAGGCTCAGCGGCACGTACACCGGAGCCAGGAACAGCAGCAGGAACACCGGCGTCTGCATCAGTGGACCCGCCTGGATCGAGCGGAAGCGGAAGGCAATACCCGCCGCCCATCCGTAGCCGATCAGCGTCAAGAGCGCGGCCAGGCCGTACAGGCCGAAGACTTCGACGCCGTCGCCCGTGATGCGTATGCCCGCCACCACCGCCACCACGGTGACCACGGCGAGCGTCAACGCCGAACGCGTCAGCGCCACCAGCGCGTAGCCGAGGGCGATCCCGCGGCGGTCCTCCGCCGCGAGCATCAGCCGGCGTGCGAAGCCGCTTTCGAAGTCGAACGCCAACGTGAAGCCCGTGAACAGGCCAGCGAACATCGCCGACTGGCACAGCACGAACACGAACTGGAACGCCGTATAGCCGGCCGGGAAGTGAAAGCCCGGCAGACGACCGAGCGCTGAGAGGCCGCCGCCGAAGGCCGCCAGGAACACCAGCGGGAACAGCAGCGACGGCACGAACAGGTCGGGCCTGCGCACGTAGGTGTGGACGCTGCGCCACGCGATCGTGCGCGCAACCCGCCAGATGCTGCCGTGGCTGTTCACGTGCGCTGCAGCCTCGTTCGCAGAGCGCCCGCGATGGCCAGCAGGGCAAGGATCGTCAGGCCGATCACCACCGCGAAGCCGCGCCACAGGGCGGTCCCATCCCATCCGTATATGTAAAGGCTGCGAAACGCCTCGATCAGGTAGGAGATCGGGTTGACGTTGGCGACCGCGTGAAACCAACCGGTCCTCAGCAGGTTGCGCGGCAGGCTGCTCGAGGACAGGAAGATGAACACGAAGAACAGCGGAAACAGGCTTTGGACCGCCTCGCCGGAGCCCGTGCGCAGCGCCGCCGCGCAGCCGAACGCGCCGAACGCCACCGCGGTCAGCGAGCCGAGCACCAGGACCACGAGCGCGCCGCCGATGCCCGCGTCCAGGTGCGCGCCCGCGACCAGGCCCATCAGCATGTACACCGCCGACTGCAGCACGCCGAGCGCCGCGACGCCCACCAGCAGGCCCGAGATCAGCGACACGCGTCGCAGTGGCGTCAGCGCCAAGCGGTTGAAGAAGCCGCTCTCGATGTCCTCGGCGAGGTTCGTACCGGTGTTGATCAGCGAGAACATGCCGCCCTGGATGAACGCGACGGCGATCGCAAAGGAGACGTAGGAGTGCGTCGGGAAGCCCGGCAGGCGCGTCGCGGCCTTCAGCCCGGTCGCGTTCACCGCGAGCAGCACCAGCGGGAAGAAGATGATCGGAAATAGCTGAAACGGCTGGCGCAGGGTCTTTCGCATCGCGCGCCTGGCGAGCGCGCCGATCTGTGTGGCGAGCAGGTTCACGTGCTCGTCGTCGCCGACGCGCTGTCAGGCTTTGCAGCCCCGCTTGTGCCGTCCACGCCGTCAGCGTCGGCGTCCTCATCGTCGGCGCCGTCGCCGGCCCCCTCGAGCGAACGTCCGGTCTTGGCCAGGAACACGTCGTCGAGGGTGGGGGAGTGCAGCCGCAGGTCCGCGATCGCCACGCCCTCGGCATCGAGCGTGCGCACGATCTCGGCGACGTCGCTGACACCCTCGGGCAGGCGCACCGCGACGCCGTTGCTGGACGCTGCGGCCTGCTCGCCAAAGCGCGACAGGGCCGCGGCCAGCCGCTCGCGATCGCTCGGGTCACGGGGGATCACCTCGACGCTGGGGCGCCCGATCGCCGCCTTCAGTTCGGCCGGTGTGCCCTCGGCGACGATCTTGCCGCGGTCGATGATGCCCACGCGGTCGGCCAGCACGTCGGCCTCCTCGAGGTACTGCGTCGTCAGGAACACCGTCACACCGTCGTTCGCGAGCCGGCGCACCTCGTCCCACAGCGCCGCGCGGCTCTGCGGATCGAGGCCCGTGGTCGGCTCATCCAGGAACAGCAGCCGCGGCTCGTGCACGAGCGCGAGCCCGAGGTCCAGGCGCCGCTTCATGCCGCCGGAGTAGCCGCCGACCTTGCGATCGGCCGCGTCGGTCAGCCCCACCCGCTCGAGCAGCTCGGTGCCGCGGCGTTCGCGTTCGGCCTTGCCGAGCCCGTGCAGGGAGCTCTGCAGGCGCATGTGCTCGCGACCGGTGAGAAACGGGTCGAGCGCGGACTCCTGCAGCGACGCGCCGATCGCGCGACGCACCGCGGGGCCCTGATGCACGACGTCCAGTCCCGCCACGCGCGCGCTGCCGGCCGTCGGCGGCAGCAGCGTGGTCAGCACCAGCACCGTCGTTGACTTGCCCGCGCCGTTGGGGCCGAGGAAGCCGTAGATCTCCCCGGGCGCGACGCGCAGGTCGATCCCGTCTACGGCGCGCACGCCGCCCTTGAAGTCGCGCACCAGGCCGTTGACCTCGATGCCGTTGTCGCCCATGCCCGACACGCGTTCGCCCGACTCTACCGCGCCGTCGCCTGCGCAAAAGCGTTTAGAACCGTCCACCACGAATCAAGTATCCCGGGACGACAGGCGATGCTGACGTGAATGAGCATGTCGATTGCGATCCAGGCAGCCGTGCCGATCGAGCACGACGAGCACGTCGTGCGCTCGCGGCGGAGCGCCGCCAAGACCAGGATCGCCGTCGGCCTGATCGGCATCACGCTGATCGTCGCGCAGCCGCAACTGCTTCCCTATCCGGTGCTCGGCCTGCTTGGCTTCGCGACGATCGAGCTGACCGCGGTCGTGCAGATGTGGGCGCTGCGGCCGTCGTGGCTGAGAGTCGAGGAGGCCGCCGCCGGCTCCGCCGCGCTGCTGATCATCGGCATGAGCAACCAGCACGTCACCGCGCTCAGCATCCTCTGGCTGGCGGCGATCGCCAGTGGCGTGATGGCGCGCGGAGGCCGCGTGCACTGGCTGGGGAGCGCGATCGTGGTGCTCTCGTTGGCGATGCCGGTGCTGCGCATGGAGCAGCTCGAAGGCCAGTACATCGCCCTGTGCGCAGCTGCGCTCGGGCTGCTGCTGACCTGCGGACGCCTGACACGCGAGCTCAACCACCTGCTGATGCAGGCGCGCCAGCAGGCCGAGAGCGCGGAGACGCTGCTGCTCGCAGGCGACATCGCCGCGCGCATGAGCGGCCACAGCGAGCGTGCGGTCAGCGTCCCGGCAGCCCCCCTTGCGTCTGACGAGGAGCCGCTCAGCTCCGAGGAGCTGGCGAGCGCCGGCGACGCGCTCGCGCGTTTGATCGCCGGCGAGGGCTTGACGATGGTCGTCCAGCCGATCTCCGACGTGCGCGGTGGGGCGGTCTCAGCGCACGCCTACGAGGCGCTCGCGCGCTTCGGCCAGCCGCGCGAGGGCATGAGCCCGCTGCACTGGTTCTCGCTCGCGCAGGAGCTGGGACAGCGTCCGGCACTCGAGCGCGCGTGTCTGCGTGGAGCGCTCGAGCTGCTCGCGAATCGCCCGGACGGAACGAGCCTGTCGGTCAACCTGTCCGCGCCGGTGCTGCTCGAAACCGAGACGACGGCGATGCTGGAAGCGGCCGGCGACGCGCTCGCGGACGACCTGCAGGGGCTGATCGTCGAGATCACCGAGGAGACGCTCGTGCACGGCGACGCGCAGCTCGCGGGCGCGATCGAGCCGCTGCGGGCTCGTGGCGCGCGCCTGGCGGTTGACGACATGGGCGCCGGCTACTCGGGGCTGCGCCAGATCACGACCGTGCACCCGAGCTATCTGAAGCTCGACCGCTCGCTGGTGAGCGGCATCGACAGCGACGGCGAGCGCGCCGCGCTCGTGCAGGCGCTCGCCGGCTACTCGATACAGGTCGGCAGCCTGCTCGTCGCCGAGGGAGTCGAGACCGAGGCCGAGCTGGCAACCATTCGCCGCCTCGGCGTGCCGCTCGTACAGGGCTTCTACCTCAGCCGCCCAGGCCGGCCGTGGCCGCAGGCGAGCGACCCCGGCGCTGGCTCCGGATCCACAGACGGCAGAGCGGAGCGCTTCTCGACCGCGGCTGCCTCGACGACGCCCGTCTCGACGTCCGCGCCCGCGTCGCTCCCCGGCGGCGAGTACGAGTCGCACAAGCGCAAGCGGCTGCAGCCGGTCGCCTGACGCAGCTCAGGCGCTGAACGGCAGTCGCTCGAGGATGCCCGTGACCTCGAACAGGCGCTGAATCTGCGCGGGCCCTGGGATCACAAGGAACTCGCAGCGGTGGCGTTCGCAGAGCTCTTTGGCGAGCAGCAGCACGCGCAGACCGGTGGAGTCCATGAACGTCAGCCTGCTGAGGTCGATGGTCAGCGCCTCGGCGCTGTCGGTGCAGATGCCACGCACTGCCTCATCGAGCGCCGGCGAGGACGCCATGTCCAGTTCGCCGCTCAGGGCGAGCACGTGACGAGGCCCGTCGGCGTCGTCGCGGAGCTCCAGCTGGGCGGCGCCGTCCACCGCGTCGCCTGCGCTCACCACTCGGCCGTTCTCTGTCCGATCGCTGTCAAACGCCACTCGAGGTCTCCCCGTACACGCCTAGGACACTGCGTCTGAAGGTCCTGCTCGACACCTGCGTTGCCGGGCGTCCCTTCGCTCCAACGATCATCTGCTCTCCTCGACAGAGAGCCTACGAGGATCCGAATCATAGTCTGCTCGCGGGGCGGTGAGGATTCGCAGCGGCGGTCGTAGGACCCGGTAGAGTTGTCCTTACGTGAATTCGTGACGGGCCGCGGATAGAGTGCGGCACTGAGGGGAAGCGCGGGCCGAGCGGACGGATTCCCATCCGTCTCCTTCCTTTCCTTCGTTTGGCCCGAGGCTCAGGAGGGAGGCGAGAATGAGGACGTCCTGTCCGACGTTACGAACACCCACAAGGGGTCGGTCGCCTCTGCGATCTCCGGGGCGGTGGTCGGGCTGATGCGCGAGTACACCGGCCGCGGGCCCACGCGTGCGAGGACCCACATGGACGAGGATCTGATCTCGGTCGTGCTGCAGGACACGCTGACGATGGGCGAGCGCAGCCTCGTGCGCGACGGCGAGGTGGACCTCGTGCTCGCCAGCCGCAAAGCCTTTCAGCGAACGATGAGCCGCGAGATGGTCGCCGCCGTCGAAGCGCACTCAGGGCGACGCGTGCTCGCGTTCCTCAGCTCCAACCACATCGACCCGGATATAGCGATCGAGTCGTTTGTCCTGATTCCACGCTCAGCCGACGGAACCGACGGAACCGACGGAGCCGGCGGCGAGGTGGACGGCACAGCCCTCGCTGCCGGCTAGCACTCGGCGGGCGCGGGCGCGGCATACCGCAGCTCCGCCCACACCAGCTTGCCGTGGCGCGTGTCCTCGACGCCCCAACGGCTGCAGAGCGCGCCCACCAGGCTCAAGCCGTGCAGCGGCTCGGGGATCAGCCAGGCTTCGGGCTCCGTCGCCGCCAGCGGTGCATCGTCCTGGACAGCGACGCGCAGCATCGAGCCGGACGCACGGACGGTGACCGAGAAGGACGACTGCGCGTGGCACACCGCGTTGGCGGCGAGCTCGCTGACCACGAGCACGACGTCGTTGACGAGCGTGTTCGCGGCGCCCCAGCGCCGCAAGGCCTCGGCGACCAGGTGTCGCGCGATTGCGGGTGAGTCCGGATCGGCCCCGAACAGCGCGCTGACGCCCGTCTGCGCGCAGGCGGCGGCTGCCGGCGCGCCGAGTTCGGCCGTGGGGCTGAGCACCGAGGAGTGCAGGTGACAGACCTGGGCCAGCGCCTGCGCTTGCTCATCGGCCGCGACCGACGCTGTGGGGTAGGAGCAGAAGAGGGTGAACTGGACCTCACGCCCGAGCTCGTGCCACAGCTTCTCCAGCTCGATCGCCGCCAGCACGTCGCCGGCGTCCCACAACAGCGCGACCATCTCGCCGTACGCGCGTATCGGCCGACCGGTGGCGGCCGCAGAACGAAGGACCCCGCCGATGACCTCGTTGAAGGCGTCGTGATCGAGCGTTCCCGCGGTGCAGAACTCGGACAACGTCGTGGCCGCGTCCAGCGACAGCAGCCTGCCTTGCGCCTTGGCGCTCTCGAGATCGACGCCGTGAGCCTCGAGCGCCGACTCGAACGCTGGACGGTGGCGCTCGGTGGCGAGCATCATCGCCAGCTCGTCCGCGTGGATCGCAGCTGCGAGGTACGGCGCGACGGCCGCAACGAGGTCGGCCTCGTGTTCATAGAACTTGACGACGTGGGCGCCGTCAGCAACCTCGATGTCTCGTGCCTGAACGGCCATGCTCGACCCTCTGACGTGCGTCTGGGGTGCGCTTCACGTTGCTCGCGAGAGCTGATACCCGCGTAGGCTGAGGTTTAGACATTAGACCACGCGCCGGTTCGCGGACATGCGCCGCGGGTAGGCGCCCGTACAGGCGCGTCCGCGCCGATCACGCGTCCACCACCGCGACAGGAGGAGCCAGATGACCGAGGAGGAGCTGGAGTGGGAGCAGGACGAGACAGACGAAGCGGCCAGGGAAGCCGCCGGGATCGGCGGCGTCGCCGGCGAAGAGGACCTCGATCCGGTTGAACGCGCCGTCATCGAGGCCGGCGGTGGCGAGAGCGAGGGCTTCGAGCAGGCCGAGAAGGCTCTGATCGAAAACGCCTCGCACACCGACGAACAGTCGGCGCACTGGATCCTGCACCAACAGGGGCGCCCCGAGGAGCCGGCCAGCGCCGACAACGAGGAGGCCGGCGACCACGAGCTCAGCAGCGAGATGCCGGGCGCCGACGATTGAGCAAACGCTCGTCGGACGCCCGGCGACTGCCTCCAGCGGCAGCGCAGGCCGAGACCATGTATCTCGCCGTGCTCGGCGCCAGCCCACTCAGGCGGTCACGCCCGTGTTGAATTCCGGACCCGCTGCATCGTGACTGAGGGCGTGCATCGTCCATCCGAGCGCACAGGTCGCGATGCCGCTTGCGATGAACGCGATTCCGACGATCAGCGCCAGCGTTGTGAACGCGATCGGTGGGCTCGCCACGATCACGATGCCGGCGGCGATCTCGATCAGCGCGACGATGATGTTCCAGGCGCGATGCTCGCGTTCGAAGGCCCCGACAAGGCGAACGATGCCAACGGCGATCAGCCAGATCCCGATGAGCAGCGCGATCGCGAGCACGCCGCCGATCGGGTGGCGGATCAGCAGCACGCCGACGACGACGCTCAGCACCCCCATTATCGCCGCCAGACCGCGATTCTCGGTGTTGCGGCTCAGCGACACGCCCAGGTCGAACAGGCCGTCGATCAACACGAATATGCCGGCGATGACGGCGAGCGTCGTGAGACTGCCGCTGGGCTTCGCAAGAATGATCACCCCCGCCGCGATGCTGATCAGACCGAGCGCCAGGAACAACCAGGACGTAGATCGTGCCTCGTGTATCTCCTCGTCGGTGAGACTTCGAGTGGACATGCACAGCCTCCTCAGGTTGCGGATGTGATGATCGGCGTTGGCCGTGAGTGAGGCCCGCACGGCGCGGGCCACAGTCAAGGTGATTGTGGCACTTGTCACGTGCGGATTCAAGCGCGATGAGCATCGCCTCCGCTGAGTCGTTCGCACTCGGCCCAAAGCCGCTCACGGTCCTCTGGGCTCTCCTTGGTCCAGGGCACGCGGTGCGTCGGGCGTTCTCGGCGGTCATGCCAGAAGCCGCCGGAGCAGCGTGCCGGCTCGGGCGCGGCGCCCAGCCAGACGATCGTGTCGGCGCCCTCCTGCGGAGTGCGAAGCAGCCACTTCGTCGCTCCGTAGAAGCGTGGCAGCGAGGACTCGAGACCGGGGGTGTCGGCCCAACCGGGATGCATCGCGTGGACGACCACGCCGCTACCCTCAAGCCGCTGCGCCCACTGCTCGGTCAGGATCACCTGGGCGCGCTTGCTGCGAGCGTAGGCGGTGGCGCCGTCGAACTCACCGCGGGCGCTCTGCGGGTCCTCGACGTGGATCCGCTGCGTGTACATCCCGCCTGAGGACACGTTGACGATGCGAGCGGGCGCGCTCTTCTTGAGCAGCGGCGTAAGCAGGTTCGTCAAGAGGAACGGTCCGAGGACATTGGTGGCGAATGTCATCTCGATGCCGTCGGGCGAGAGCGTCCGCTCGTCGAGCAGCGCGCCCGCGTTGTTGACCAGCACATCCAGGCGCGACATATCAGCGCTGAAACGCGCGGCGAACGCCCGCACGGCTTTGAGGTCGCTGAGGTCACAGAGGCCGAGCTGAATGTCGCGATTGCCAGACCGCGCCACGACCTCCTGGCGAGCCCGCTCGCCGCGCTCCTCGCTGCGGGCGAGCAGCCACACGGCGGCACCGAGGCGCGCGAAGCCCTCGGCGGCGGCGAGCCCAAGGCCCGAGGTGGCGCCGGTGACGAGCACGACCTTCCCCTCCAGCGACGGCAGTTCAGCGGCGCTCCACATGCCGCTGCGGATGCGGTAGCCGACGCTCGTGTAGCCGGCAACCACGGTGCGGTCGAGGATCGTGTCGAGCAGCGAACTGATCATGCGGCTAGGTTTGTGTTCCCGTGCAAGTCCTCGTGACCGGCGCCAGCGGCTTCATCGGCGGGCGTCTCGCCCGCTGCCTTCGCGACCGCGGCGAGGAGGTGCGCTGTCTGGTGCGCGACCGCGACGCCGCTCGCGCCCGCGCGCTCCTCGACGAGGGCTTCGAGCTCCACGTCGGCGACGTTCTCCGTCCCGACTCGCTCTCGGGCGCCGGCCGTGGCGTCGACGTCGCCTACTACCTCGTCCACTCGATGGGCCGGGGCGGCAACGCCGCGGACTTCGCGGCACGCGAGCGCCTGGCGGCCGAGGGCTTCGGGCGCATGGCCAAGCGGGAGGGCGTTGGCCGCGTCATCTACCTCGGCGGTCTCGGCGAGCACCCCAGATCCGAGCACCTGCGAAGCCGCCACGAGACCGCCACGCAGCTCGAGGCGCACGGCCCGCCCCTGACCTACTTCCGCGCCGGGATGGTCGTCGGCAGCGCGAGCGAGTCCTATCGAACCCTGCGCTACCTGGTCGAGCGCCTGCCGGCGATGATCGCGCCCGCGTGGCTCACCACCAGGACCCAGCCGATCGGGATCGACGACGTGCTGTCCTACCTCTCGCAGGCGCCTCACCTCGAGGCCTCGAGCGGCCGCGAGCTGCAGATCGGAGGCCCGGACGTGCTCACCTACGGGGAGATGCTCGACGTGATGGCACGCGCCCTCGGCAAGCGCCCGCGCCCGAAGATCCCAGTCCCGTTCATAACGCCGTGGCTGTCCTCGCTGTGGATCGGCCTTGTCACGCCGGTCGATGCCGGCGTCGCGCGACCGCTGATCGAGGGACTCAGCACCGAAACGGTCGTCACCGAGAACTCCGCTCGCGGGCTCTTCGACATAAGGCCCACTCCGTTCGAGGCGACGTTGCGCCAGGCGCTCGCCGAGGATGTGACTGTGCGTTGACGAGTTGGGGGCTGTCGCGCACACAGAGATCGCTCACGCCGCGAGGCCAGCGGCCTCGCCTATCGCATCGCCGCCGAGCAGCTCGGCGCCGATGCTGTGAGCGAGCGCCGAGGTGGCGCCTGCCCCGCCGAGGCCCACACGGACACGACCGCTGAGGTCGGTGATCTCGCCACCGGCGTCGAGAAAGCGCTGCGGGCTGGTCGCAGAGAGCACGACCACGTTCGGAAGCAGCTCTCCAAGCGCGTCGGTGATCTCGCGCGCAGGCGTGTCCGCGCCGAGGTAGGTGATCCGCCAGCCAAGCTCCCTGAGGGCGAGCCCGAAGCACAGCAGCCCGAACTCGTGTCGCTCGCCGGGCGCACACGCAAGCACCGCGCGCGGGCCCACGCCGTTGCCCCAGCCCTGAGTCATCGCGCGTAGCCGCCCACCTAGTACGTTGCTCGCGAAGTGCTCGTGGGCGATGCTGGTTTCCGCTGCCTCCCAACGCTCACCGAGTCGGTGCAGAAACGGGAGGATCACCTCCGACAGCGCGAATGGGAGCGCGAAAGCTCTGAACAGCTGGTCGAGCGCCGACTGGGCCGCCGGCTCGTCGAGCGCCTCTACGCCCTGTGCGAGAGCGGTCTGGATCTCGGCAAAGCTCGCCGCGCCACCGCGCGAGGCCGATTCCTCCCCCGACCTGGCCAGCCGGGCGGCCTCGGAGGCGGACAGCCCGGCGGCGATGTGCCTGCGCATGAGGTGGACGCGCCTCTCGTCCTCTTCGGAGAAGAGACGAAGCCCGCCCGCGGTGCGGTCCGGGCGCAGAAGTCCGTAGCGCACTTCCCAGGCGCGCAGCAGCTCGGGGCTCACACCGACGCGTCTACTGAGCTCGCCGATGCGCAGTCGTGGACCGTCGCTCACACTTGGAGTCTACCGAACCTCTACAGAACCTCTACAAAAACTGTATACTGGAACCGGATGACGCTGAAAGCCATCACCGCTCACCGACCGTGATCCGCGGTGCACTGTGACCCGTATACGCAGGGCATGAGGGTCGCGATCATCGGCGCAGGAGTCTCCGGGCTCGTGTGCGCGCACCGATTGCACGGCGAGCACGATGTGGCTCTGTTCGAGGCGAGCGATCGGGCCGGCGGACACGCCAACACGGTGCGCGTCGAGACCGAGGCCGGGGTCTATGACATCGACACGGGCTTCATCGTCTTCAACGACCGCAACTACCCGAGCTTCGAACGGCTGCTCGACGAGCTCGACGTCGCCACGCAGGCCTCGCCGATGAGCTTCGGGGTGAGCGACGGAATCGACTTCGAGTACAACGGGGTCTCGCCCAACGGGCTGTTCGCGAGCCGCGGCCAGATGCTCAGGCCCGCATTCCACCGGATGATCGCGGATCTCGTCCGCTTCAACCGCGACGCCCGCGAGCTGCTCGCCTGCGAGGACGATCCGTCGCTGCGCGAGTGGCTGGCTGTCGGGGGCTATTCGCGCGCCTTCGTGGAGCGGCTGATAGTGCCGCAGGCGGCGGCGGTGTGGTCAGCGGACCCGGCGCAGATGTGGTCGTTTCCCGCACGCTTTCTGGTCGAGTTCTTCGACAACCACGGCATGCTCGGATTCCGTGCGCGTCCGCGCTGGCGCACGATCGCCGGAGGATCGCGCAGATATGTAGAGGCGCTGACGCGGCCCTGGCGCGAGTGTCTCAGGCTCTCGGCACCCGTCACGGAGATCACGCGCCATCCGGACCACGTCACGGTGTCATCCCGCGGCTCTGAGCCGGAGCGCTTCGACGCGGTGGTGATGGCGACGCACTCAGACCAGGCGCTGGCGCTGCTGGGCGACCCCAGCGAGCGCGAGCGTGAGCTGCTCGGGGCGATCCCCTACCAGAGCAACGAGGCGGTGCTGCATACCGACCGCTCGCTGCTGCCGCGGCGCCGGCGCGCGTGGGCGAGCTGGAACTACCACCTCGATCCAGACGCGGACGGACGCTGCACGGTGACCTACCACATGAATCGTCTGCAGTCGCTGCGAGCCGACCGCGAGTTCTGCGTGACGCTCAACCGCACCGCCGCCATCGACCCGGAGCAGATCATCCGCACGATCCAGTACTCGCACCCTGTCTACACGCCCGCCGGCGTTGCGGCGCAATCGCGTCACCACGAGATCAGCGGACGCAATCGCACGCACTACTGCGGCGCCTACTGGGGCTGGGGTTTCCACGAGGACGGCGTCAAGAGCGCGCTGCGGGTCGTGGGCGAGCTCGGCGCCAGGCAGATGGAGGCGGTGGGGAGTTGACAGCCAGTGCGATCTACGAGGGCACGATCCGCCACCGGCGCTTTGCGGTGCGCCCGCGCGAGTTCAGCCACCGCGTCGCGCTCGCCTACCTCGACCTGGAGGAGCTCGATGGCCTGCTCGGCGGACGGCTTGTGGCTGACCGTCCGCGCCTCGTTCGCTTCCGCCGAGCCGACTACCTCGGCGATCCCTCCATCGGCCTCGCAGACGCCGTCCGCAACCAGGTGGAGCAGCAGACGGGCTGGCTGCCGACGGGGCCTATCCGCCTGCTCACGCAGCTGCGCTCCTTCGGGCACTGCTTCAACCCCGTCAGCTTCTACTACTGCTTCACGCCGCAGGATCAACTCGAGGCGGTCGTGGCTGAGGTGACGAGCACGCCGTGGGGAGAGCGCCACGCCTACGTGGTCGGGCGAACCGATGCAGGCCCGGTTCTCACGGGGAGCTTTGAGAAGAAGCTGCACGTGTCCCCGTTCATGGCGATGGAGCAGCGCTACCTGTGGCGCATCGCCGCGCCGGGGTCGTCGCTGTCGGTTCACATCGAGAGCCACGAGCGCGACCGACGAGCCTTCGACGCGACGCTGGCGCTGCGTCGTGCCCCGTTCACGCGCGGCCGTCTCGCCCGCGTCACGGCCCGCTACCCCGCCGCAACCTTGCGCGTGCTGGCGCTCATCTACGGCCATGCACTCGCCCTCAAGCTCAGGGGTGTGCCACTCCACCCCCGTCCGCAGGTGCCGGCGTGAGCGCTCGGCAGCGCATGGCGCGCAGCATCGTGCTGGCGCTGCTGGCACATCTTCGTGCAGGCCAGCTGACCCTCGTCGAGGGCCGGCAGCGGCTGGTGTTCGGTCACGGCAGCCCGCAGGCGACGGTGGAGGTCTGCTCGCCGCAGGTCTGGCCGATGCTCCTGCACGGAAGTCGCGGGATGGCCGAGGCCTACATGGGCGGGCTGTGGGCGTCCCCCGATCTGACCGCTCTGGTGCGGGTGGCGGCACGCAACATCACCGGCCTGGATGAGTGGCGTCGCCGTCTTGCGCCAGCGCGGATACCGCTACAGGCGGCGCGCGGTATCCGCGCACGCAACACACGCGTGCGCAGCCGCCGCAGCATCGCCGCCCACTACGACCTCGGAAACGAGTTCTTCGCGCTGATGCTCGACGAGACGATGATGTACTCCTCGGCGTACTTCCCGCGCCGGGGGATGACGCTCGCGGAGGCCTCCACAGCGAAGCTCGAGCTGGTCTGTCAGCAGCTCGACCTTCAGTCCGACCATCACGTGCTGGAGCTCGGCACGGGATGGGGCGGCTTTGCGGTGCACGCCGCGAGAACGCGCGGCTGTAGCGTCACCACCACCACGATCTCGCGCGAGCAGTACGAGTACGCCCGAGAGCGGGTGCGCGCGGCGGGGGTCGCCGATCGGGTCACGGTGCTGTGCGAGGACTATCGCGATCTGCGCGGGAGCTACGACAAGCTCGTTTCGATCGAGATGATCGAGGCGGTCGGGTGGCGCGATTTCGACACGTTCTTCGCACGCTGCTCGAACCTTCTCGCTGACGACGCCAGCATGCTGCTGCAGGGGATCGTGATCGACGACCGCGCCTACGCGGTCGAGAAGGCCTCCCGAAGCTTCATTCGCACGCACATCTTTCCGGACGGTTGCCTGCCCTCGCTCGAGGTGATCGCACACTGCGTCGCCCGTCACACCGACCTGCGAACGGTCGCACTCAGGGACCTCACGCCACATTACGCCGAGACGCTGCGGCGCTGGCGCGCCAACTTCGAGGCCGCCGGTCCGCAGCTCGGAGATCTGGGCTACGACGAGCGTTTTCAGCGGCTGTGGCGAATGTATCTCGCCTACTGCGAGGCTGGCTTTACCGAGCGGCGGATCGGCGTGGTGCAGATGCACCTTGCCAAGCCGCAGTGGCGCGAATCCGCGGGGCTCGCGAAGACCGGTGACGCGGCGCTGGCGCTGGCGTCTTAATGGCGGCGGGCCGACTCGTCCCGTTGTGCAAGTCAGGATGATCGAGGACTTCGCCCTTGCGCTGACGGCCAGCGTTCGTATGCTATCCTTACTTCATATGAAATGTAAGGAGAGCCGTTGTGGATTCGTCAGCACGTCTCACATCGAAGGGTCAGGTCACGATCCCGAAGCGGGTTCGAGACGCATTGGAGCTGAATGAGGGCGACGAGATCGTGTTTCGCGTTGAGCGTAAGCGCGCGATCGTCGCAAAGACCCCCGACTTCCTGGCGATGGGCGGGTCGGTCGCCGTGCCCGCGGCGAAGCGCGGAACGCCATGGGATGAGGTTCTGGCGCGCACGCGCCGTGCGCGCTCGGAGAAGCGACGCTGAGAGCGTTCCTCGACACCAACGTCCTCATCCGACATCTCACCGGCGATCCGCCCGAGATGGCAGCCAGGGCGACCGCGGCCCTGTCCAGCACCGAGCAGCTGTTCCTGGCCGATCTCGTGTTGGCCGAGTGCGTGTACGTGCTCGAATCCTTCTACGAGGTCGAGCGCCAGCGGGTGGCAGAGCTGATGCGCGCGGCGATCGCCCTGCCGTCGGTCGCAGTGATTGATGTCTCGCTTCTACTACGTGCGCTGGAGGTCTATGAGATCGACCGGCTCGACTTCGCCGAGGCGTATCTCGTCGCCAGCGCCGAGGCCACCGGCATCGCGGCGATCGTGTCGTTTGATCGCTCCATCGATCGCGTGCAGACGATCTCGCGCGTCGAGCCCTAAAGGCTCCGGCGGTGATCAGCGGCTTCAGCGCCGACGATGCGCACGACCCCGCGGGCCGGGGCACGGCACGGTGGTCCGGGCGCCTGGGTGAGAGCCGTCCAGAAACGAGAAGGTGGCCGCGAACGGGAAGCCGCCGCGTGGGCATGTGGTGGGCAGGAGGATGCCCTTGGGGGTGTAGGCGAGCGTGTTGCCTTCCGTCTGTTCGTAGTAGGTGAGGCCCTGCGGGCCAAGGGTCACGCGCAGCGAGACGATCGCGACGTCGGGTGCTCCGGGGACGCTGGGGATGACGGGCAGCTGCATGTTCAGGCGACCACCGAACGGTGGGCCGGTGGGTAGCAGTTGCGCGGGGGAGAGGATCTGCGTGTTGACGGGGCTGGGGCCGGAGGCGTAGAGCAGGAGCGCGATGTGGCCTTCCTGGTCCGGGTGCGCGGGCGATCGAGATCGATGCGCTGCTCGGTGACGAGCTGCGGGCCGAAGCGCAGCTCCGCGAGCGCGTCGCCGCGGCCCATGATCGAGTTGGCCGGGCAGCCGCTGGTGCCGGCTGCTTCGAGCGTCGAGGACGAGCAGACGGCCAGGCCGAGCCCGCTGAGAGCGAAGCCGAGGTTCTGCGGGGTATCGCACTTCGACTTCGGTCAGCGCGGACGGGATCTGGCCTGCCGGGGCCTGTACCTGGAGGTTGAGGTCGATGGTCGTGGGTGCGCCGAGTCGATACGGCGTGAACGAGGCGCCGAGCGTGACCGATTGGCGTGGCGCTCGCCGTCGTCGGCCAGGTACAGGCAGAGGAGGGTCGCGGCGAGTGCGACGAGAGCGCCGCGGACGGATGGGCCTGCGCTAAGCACGCACGGGGTGTCAGTAGGTGAGGCTGCCCGTCGTCTTGATGACGAGCGCGTAGTTGTCGCGGTCGAAGGTGCCGTACAGCCCTCCGTGGCCGTGTGCGTGAGCGTAGCGGCCGGTGCCGCCGGTCACGGTCAGGGTGCCGGCGAAGCTTTCGTAGGTGCCGGACCCGTGCGGCGCGGCGCTGCCACGACCCTCGATCGACCCGCCGCTCGCGTAGATCGTGAACGTGCCGGTGAAGGTCGTTCCGAGATTGAGGTGCACGCGCATGCTCCCGGGCAGCGTGCCGGTCGCCTTGCCTTCGTCGAACAGCAGCGACCCCGAGGACGATACGTAGTGCAGATGGGCGGTGTCGGTCGCGTTGAGGACGTGCGCGGCGTGCGCGCGTCGTGCGGGTTGCGCTGCGTAAGCGCCGGCGTTCACGGATTGCGCGGCTGTTGCGCAGGCAGCCGGCGGCGAACGCGCCGCAAAGGGCGGCCGTGGCCCTGCGGCGCAGCGTGAGGGGTCATCTGATGCTCCGATCGTCGACTGCTGTTCTAACGCGTCGCAGCGCGAGTCGATGCGCTGCGCCCGGGGCCTCGGTCGGCGGCGCGTCGGCTGCCCTGCCGCCGAAGCGCCGCGAGCGGGTGTCGAAGTGCGTGAGCGAGTCCGCGAAGGCGGCGCGGGAGAAGTCGGGCCACATCTCCTCGCGGAACACGAGCTCGGAGTAGGCCGCCTGCCAGAGCAGGTAGTTCGACAGGCGCTGCTCGCCGCCGGTGCGGATGATCAGGTCGGGGTCGTGCAGGTCGGGCGCGTAGAGGCAGCGGCGGAAGTCCTCCTCGGTGCCTCCCTGGAAGCGCTTGGCGGCGTCGAGGATCTCCGCGCGCCCGCCGTAGTCGAAGGCGATGCACAGCGTGATGCAGGCGGTTGCCCTTCGTCAGCGACTCGGCCCAGTCCATCAGGGCGCCCAGCTCTGCCGAGGCGTCGTCGCGTCTGCCGATGAAGCGCATGCGAACGCCGTCGAGCGTCCAGCTCGGGGGTCTCGCTCTCGATCCGCGCTGCGAGCGTGGAGATCAGTTCGCGGATCTCCTCGGCGGGGCGCGACCAGTTCTCGGTCGAGAACGAGTAGACGCTCAGCTCCTCGACCCCCAGCTCGATTGCGTCCGCCAGGCGCGCCTTGAGCGTGTCGGCGCCGGCCTCGTAGCCCGCCGACACCGGCAGTCCGCGCGCGCGTGCCCACCGGCGGTTGCCGTCGGCGATCAGCGCGACATGACGCGCCGGGGGCTGCGAGTTTCCATGGCGGGAGGGCATCGTCGTCATCTTTTTTTATTTATAAGGATGTGCGTGCGTTGTGAGCTTGCCGCGGGAGCGTGCACGTAGCCGCTTGGCGAGCCGCCAGGTGCGCATGACCGCGAGCGTCGGCGTGATCAGCGGCCGCAGCTCTGCTTTGGATGCGGCTGGTCACCGGCAGCGCCAGCTCGCTGGTGGCGCTCGGCGCGGAGGTGTAGTAGGCGGCGATGCCGGCCAGGGTCATCAGGTGATGCGCGCTGGCCGGCGCGTCGCGTGCCCGCATGGCGGCCTGTTGGGCGACATCGACCAGACGCTCTCCGAGCAGCGAGCGGTCGTCGTAGTGGTTGATGTAGGCGAGCGTGCCATTCGCCGCGTCCTGCTCGTAGTCGACGACGCTGTCGAGCATCGTGCTGAGAACCCCAAACGCCAGGTAGATCTCGTCGATCGCCGCGGCATGCTGCGACGGTGGTGCGCTCGTCCCCGGCGAGCGCTATCAGCGCGTGCACGGCAAGCACCGAGGACGCGGCGCCGGCCAGATACTCGCGCCACTCGAGGCCCGAGCCGTTCGTCGTCTCTCTCGCCCATCGCTCGGCTAAGGACTGTCGCTGAGGGCGGCGGCGTGGGTCAGCACCTCCGCTTCCGCGCAGCGTGCGGCTGCGCCGAGCATTGTCGGCGCGAGCGCTCCTGCCTGCGGGAAGGCACGCGAGCGCCTCGGAGACGGTCGCCGCGAGCTCCTGCAGGTATCCGCCGTCGGATCCGCGATGGATGGTGGCGGTAGTAGTCCTCGTCGAGCTGCCCGCTGGGATCGAGCGCGTCTGTGAAGGCCTTGAACAGCTGGCGGCCGTTGGCGAGCGGATCCGGTGCGGGCTGCTCGGTGAGGCCGTCCAGGTAGTCGTACATCACCTCCAGCGCGACGATCCCGCGGATCGCGGCTCGTGCGGTGCCGGCGCGGGGTGAGGGTGGCGAGCGTCGCCGCGACCTCGGCGGCGAAGCCCTCCTCCTGCAGCGTGTGCAGCGCGAGCGTGCGCAGCTGCGGATCCTCGATCTCGAGCGCTCGCGTTCTCCAGCGCGCGAGCTGGGCGCGTACCTCCGGCGCGACCGTCGTCCAGTAGCGCGCGTTGGCGAGCACCAGCGCGACGCCCGCGCGCGCCGACAGCCGGCGGTCGGCGAAGACCGCGGGTTGCTCGCGCGGCTCGTGGCAGGAGTGTCTGCTCATCTCGTTCGTCTACTCCTCCCCGAAGGCGAGCGTGGGACGCACGCGCGAGGCGAGGAATCCAGGTATCGCGGCGAGCGCCAGCACGACGAGCACCACCAGCGCGAAGATCTCGACTGGGCGCCCGACCGTCACGAGGCTGGCGACTGGGAATCCCGTGACGTGTTTGAGGTAGCCGTCGATGATCAGCTGTCCGTAGACGCCGGCGAGCGCACCGGTGATACAGCCTGCGCTGAGCATCACGAGCGCTTCGACCAACAGCAGGCGCCGCAGCTGGGAGGGCCGCGTGCCTTCCAGCGCGCAGCGAGGCGAGCGATATCCGCTGCTGCCAGATACTCGAGCCGAGCGCGGCGACCATGGCTACGATCGTCGCCGCGAGCAGCAGCTTCGCGATCTCTCCGAGCTGGCCGAGTCCTTCGCCGCCGGAAGCTTCGATCCTCGCCGCGCGCGTGCTCGGGGTGATCACTTCGAGCCCGCTGCCCGGTCCGAGTCTGACGTTCGACCGCCGCTTTCGCCTGAGCGACGTTCGCGCCCGGCTCGAGATCGACGCCAAGGGCGGTGAGCGCGGAGGTGGCGAAGGCTCGCGTGTAGTCGCGGGTGTTCATGAAGATCACGCCGGTGGGCCAGCCGAAGTTCGTGCTCGTGGCCGCGAGCCGGAGCTCTGTGAGCGCCCGTGGGGGTGGGGAGGCGCACGATGCCTCCGAGCTCGAGGTGGTGTTCGCTCGCGATCTGCTTGGAGAGCACGATCCAGCCACCTTCTGCGCAGTCGCCGGGCCGCAGTCGCCGCCTGTCCCTGCAGGATCTGGCCTTCGAGCACCGATGTCGTGGCGTTGGCCGGGCGGGCGATGATCCACGGCCGCCGGTCGCCCCAGTCGAGGAAGCTCCCCTGGTAGGCGCCCACCCCGGACACGGCCGGCAGCGCCTGCCACGCGTGCGGCGTAGTCGCGCGGCCAGGAACGGGACGGTCGCCTGGTTGTCGAGCGGGCTGATGACCCACAGCTGCGCGTCGCCGGAGAAGCGGTGGGCGACCTGCCCGATGCCGCGCAGGAGATCGCCGCGGGCGCCGCCGAGCGCCATGCGTCCCGAACAGCGCGACCGCTCCGGTCGCGGCGAGCGCCATCGAGCGCAGCGTGGTCGCGCGCAGCCCGGTCAGCGCGACCGGCAGCGAGCGTGAGCTGCTGGTAGCGCTCGCCGAGCAGGCCGGTGGCGCGCATGACAGCCGGCCAGTGCCATCGGGACGGCGAGCATCGTCGCGAGCGCGAGCAGCACGCATGCGGCCAGAGCCGCCGATGGCACGAGCACGAACAGCGCGCTCGCCAGCAGCAGCAGCCCGACGGCGATCGTCGCGAGCCTGTTGCGGGTCTCGGTGCTGAGCTGGTTGCCGGGGGCGCCATCGTCGTCGTAGACGGCGTCGCTGGCTCGTCCCCGCCGCAGGTCGAGCAGCGGCGTGCAGGCGCCGAGGCATGTCGCGAGCAGCCCGCATGCCAGCGCGATCAGCATCGGGCTCGCTCCGACGACGGTGGCGGAGCCGAGCGTGAACGCCTGGGAGAGGTAGCCGGTCGACTGGTGGAACAGCCCGACCGCGAGCGCGTATCCGGCGAGCAGGCCGACCGCCGACGCCGCCAGCCCCAGGCACAGCGCCTGGAACATGACCATCTGGCCGATCGCGCCGCGTCTGGTCCCGTCGACGCGCAGATCGGCGATCGTCTGGCGGCGCTCCGGTGCGGTCAGGAGCATCGCGTTGAAGGCGAACAGGAACCCGAGCAGCGCGCTGATGGCCGCGAACAGCCCGCTCGCCTGGTCGCTCGGCCCGAGCGCCTGGTGCAGCAGCGCGAGATCCTGATCTGCCCGGGCGACGGTCAGACGCCCGCCCGTGAGGCCGGCGAGGGCTTTGCGCACCGACGCTTCGGCGCCTGGCTTGGTCTCGATCAGGATCCGCGAGATGCGGCCTCGGCTGGCCCGCGAGCCTCTGCAGGTCGCGTGAGCGGCATCGACGGCGATGCGCGCGCCGGCGAGCGCGCCGGCGGCTTCCTTGCCGAGTATCGCCGAGATCTTCCGGGGATAGGCGCGGCCGCGGAGCAGCAGCGACAGCGGTGGCTCGCTCTTCGCCTGTCGCTGTGGGGGGCAGTCTCAGCGCCGTGGCGGTGGCGGTGCTGAGGCTGATGCCGTCGGCGGAGAGGGACTGACGCGGGATCGTGTGGGCGAGCCCGTCGAGCGTGGCGAGGCTGAGGTCCGCTCCCGCGAGGTAGACCGCTACGCGCCGGCCGCTGGGGCCGACGAGGGTCGCGGTCTCTTCGAGCATCGGCGCCGCCTGCTGCACGCCGGGCAGGTGTTCGACCCGCGGCAGCAGCGATTCGCTGAAGCCTTCGGGGCCTCGGGTTCGCACCTGCAGGTTCGCCGGGCCGATGACCTTGTGCACCACTTCGCCGGCTGAGCCGGCGATGCTGCCGTTGGCGATCAGCGTCGCGGAGACGAGCGCGACGGCGACGGCGACGCCGAGGCCGGCGAGCAGCTCCTGTGCGGCGTGGACGCGCAGCCGGTTGCGATACAGGTAGGCGAGCGCGTACGGGCCCATGAAGGGGCGGGAGCTGGATGGCGGGTCGATCGGGTGGCGGCACGGCTGAGCTACCTGCCTGCGCTCGGGAGGTCCTCGAGCACGTCGGCCTGCGGCTGCGGTGCGGGCGTCGAGCGGGGTGGGGTCGGCGCCGGTGAGCTTGCCGTCGCGCAGCGCGTAGCTGCGGTCGGCGATCTCCAGCGCGGCAAGGTCGTGGGTGACAAGCAGGACCGCGGCGTTTCGCTCGTGCGCGATCGAGCTGAGCAGCTGCACGATCTCGCGGCCGCGCGCGCTGTCGAGGTTCCCGGTCGGCTCGTCGGCGAGGATCAGCCGTGGCTCGCACGCGAGCACGCGTGCGATCGCGACTCGCTGGCACTCGCCGCCGGACATTTCAGATGGCGTGTGGCCGATCCGCTCGCCGAGCCCGACTCGCTCGAGCCATGGCTTCGCGCGCTCCTGCGCCTCGCGCATCCGCATGCCGCCGACGAGCAGCTTGCGTGCGGCGTTCTCGAGCGCCGAGGCTCTCGGCATCAGCCGGAATCGTTGGTAGATGAAGCCGATATCCCGCAGCTGGTATTCGCTGATCTGCCGCTCGGACAGGGAGGCGAGGTCGCGCCCGTCGTAGCGGATCGTGCCGCTGTCCGGTTGCAGGAGCGCGGCGATCATCAGCAGCAGGGTCGTCTTGCCGGAGCCGCTCGGGCCGTGCAGGGCGACCATTTCGCCCGGGTTGACTCGCAGCGTCAGGCCGTCCACGGCGTGGACCTCTTCGCTTGCGCCCCGGTAGCGCTTGACGACGTCCGCGAGCTCCAGCACGGCTGCGGCTATCTTCTCGCGGCCTGGGTCAGAAGCGGCGCTCACGCGCTCACTGTCCGGCTCGCCGCGTCGTGCAGCTGGACGACGGGAGCGAGCTCCGGCGGGTTGCAGCTCGCCGTGCAGCTCGCCGCCGGCCAGCGACAGCGCGCGGTCGGCGCCCGCGAGGCAGGTCGTCTCGCCGACGCTCATCAGCACGGAGATGCCCTCGTCGGCGAGGCTGCGAAGCAGCGACAGGATGCGATCGCGTTCGAAGACGTCCACGCCAAGCGTGGGCTCGTCGATCACGAGCAGCTTTGGCTGGTGCACGAGCGAGCGGGCGATCCCGACGAGCACCGTCTCGGTGATGTCGAGCTCGCTCGGCTTGAGCGTCGCGCAGTGCGATGCGTTGGCTCGCTCGAGCGCCTCGTGCGCGCGGGTGCGTGCCGACGGCCCGTGGGATGCCGCGCGTCAGCTGGGCGGTGATCAGCCGGTCGATCACGAGCTGCCCTTCGGTTGGACGGTAGGTCTTGCGGCAGTAGCGGATCTGCTCGCGCAGATCCTCGCCGCCGCGAGCGTTCAGGTCGCCTCCGTCGCAGCGAGACGACTCCCTGATCGGGTGGCTCGAGGCCGGCCGCGATGCGCAGCAGCGTCGAGCGCCCGGAGTTGCGCCGACCCCAGATCGGCGAGCAGTTCTCCAGCGCTCAGCTCGAAGGAGACGTCGCGCAGCGCGACGCGTTCGAGCTGCCCGCGACCGTAGCGCTTGCCGACGCCGGCGAGCTCAAGCAGGGCCATTCTGGCGGCCCCGATCCGCCGATCGCGCGAAGCTCTCTGCGCGCGTACTCGATCCACGGGAGTTTGGCTTCCATCGCCAGCCGCTCCTCCTCGGCCGGCGAGGCGGTCGGCCAGCGTCCTGGAGGCATCGGGCACCGCCGGCTCCGACATCCCGTGGCTGCAGCCTTCGTCGCCTGCGCCAGGCACATCTGCTCGTAGTCGATCGAGGACAGCCAGCGCGGCTTCGGGCTGCAAGCGCGGCGAGTTCGCGCGCGAACAGGCTGGAGCGCCGGCGGTCCTCTTCGGCCTGCCCCATCAGGTGCTCCTGGTAGCGCCGGACGCCCTCCTCGGTGGCGCGGTAGTGCAGCTTGGGCTGCCGCGAGGCGACACCGGGGGAGGGGTCACTGGTGGCCTCGATCATGCCTCTGTCCGCGAGACTGTCAAGCGCGGTGTAGATCTGCGACGGGCTGCTGAGCTTCAACAGGTCGCCGTAGTTGCGTTCGAAGCGCTGCAGGATCTCGTAGCCGTAGCTGGGCCGCTCGATCATCAGGCCGAGCACGGCCCAGTTCACCGGCGAGCGCATCGCCCCAGTACCCGCGTCCCTGACTGCCCTCCCAAGCATCGATAGGGCAACGATACACCGAAAACAGGCAGGTTCATAGGGGCCAAGCTTCTATTCACAAAGTAGAATCTTCTGCTTCTCGAATACGGGGGTCGCTGTCTCGCTCACAGCATCGACGCGCGTGCAATGCAACGCGGCGGGTGCGATGCAACGCGGCGGGTGCGCGCCCAGACCGGCATCAGGGCGTACACACCGGCGGCGATACTAGCCAATCTCGCAGCGGCACCGCGCTGCAAAAGGATTCACAAACTAGAACCTTCTAGCGCTGGGCTTGCGATCGAGGTGGATCGCGGCAAGGATGCAAAACGGGATGAGGGACAAAGAGTGAGTCTGCCTATGCTTAGGAAGGCCAGCCGGTCGGCGTGTCGCACCGATCTGGGTACCCAGCCAACCAACGCGAGTCGCGCCGGGCGCCCACGTGTGCGCTTGAGCATGGACTACGGCCCCGGTGAAACCGCGCTGTCCAACAAAACCGGCGCCGCCGCGCTTCTCGTTCCGGGGAATACGCGTCGGCACCGGGTGAGACGAAAGGAAGTTCTAGCAGATGGTAAGAGATAGATCAATAGGTAGAAGTGCGCAGCTCGCGGTTATGGCGATGTTGGTGTTTAGCGGCATCGCAGCAGCGAGCGCCTCGGCGTACACGAACCCGATCCTCGTGAACGCGAAAGGGGAAGCCGTCTCCAAAGTAAAATTCACAGGCGTAGCCGAAGGAGAGACGTCCTACCCTTTCTTCTTTAATAAAGCGGGGGGCTTTATCGAATGTGGAGGCGGGAAAAGCACGGGTGAACTGAGCACCACCGGCACGGGCGCGGCCGCCACGACGTCGGGCACGGCGACGGTCACCTTTACCGAATGCTTCAGCACGAGGGGTTCCAATGAAGCATGTTGGAACACGAGCAATCGGGGAGAAATCGTCGAGAACGTGTCGCTCACGCTCGCGTGGGCCGGTAAGGAATCGGAAGAAAAGCCAGGCGTGCTCTCGGTGATCGGACAGCCCATGCCGAAAAAAATCCAAAAAGGCACGGGCGCGGGCGTCAAACTGCAGTTCCATTGTGCCGAGGCCAGAAAATTCGAAGTCGAAAGCGGCTTCGTCGCGCCGATTGTAGGCCCGAAACTGGGCGCGGAAAGCAAAACCACAACCACAGACGCAGAGCAGAGCAGCACTGGTAAACAGCTCGTACAGGATTACGTGCAGGGCGGCAACGAAGCAGAGGCCAACCTTTGGGTGAGTCTGAAACGGCGATAAATTCGAAGAAACAGCGGCGCTGGTGGAGGAAACGCAGAAATACGGAGAAACTATAGAGATCGTCAAGAGCTAGGTCACAAACCTCGAGCGGGAACAGCCTATTCATAGATAAACGAGTGATGGTGCGTGGGGCCGCAGTGGCCTCACGCACCACATCAGTCATTACCGGAAAAAGAACCACATGATGCACCACCAAGGAGCGGGGAGAGACAAGATGAAATCCACAGAGCAGCGCAGGATCCGAACGTTCGTCCCGAACGAAAGACCACTTCGCGGATCGTTCGGCCCGAAGTTTCGGAACTGCTTCGCCGGTTTGCTCTGTGCCAGAGGCAGTGGTGCGCCCACAAAGCTCCTGCTCGCAACCCTCGCGACGACCTTCGCCACCCTGGCCCTAACAACGACCCCAGCCTCCGCCACCATCGTCCACGTCTACACCTCCTCCTTCGGCAGCGAAGGCGAAGCGGCTGCTCAGTTCAAAGCACCGTCCGGCGTGGCGGTGAACAGCTCAACGAGCTTGACCGACCCCGACGCGGGCGACGTGTACGTCGTCGATAAGGGCAATAACCGTGTCGAGCAGTTCAGCTCGGCCGGCGCGTTCATCGCGGCCTGGGGCTGGGGCGTCAGCGATGGCAAAGCCGAATACGAGGTATGCGCCACTGGCTGCCAGGCCGGCATCGAAGGCGCGGGCCCCGGCCAGTTCGATGCCCCCGAAGCGATCGCGGTGGACAACTCCGGCAACCCGATGGATCCGTCCGCTGACGACGTATACGTCACGAACACCGCGGAGAACGTGATCGAGAAGTTCGAAGCTGACGGCACCTATCTTGGGCAGCTAACGGAAGGCTCGGGGGGTGCCCCGTTCAGCAGGCTCGATGGTGTCGCCGTCGATCCCGCCGGCAGCCTGTGGGTCTACCAGGCAAGTGGGGAGATCGACAGCTTCAGCGATGCTCTCGTCAACGCATTTGCTTCCGCTCGTAACTCGCAGGCCCAGTTCACCGAGGAACCTGGGTTCGCCGTCGACTCCGAAGACCATCTCTATGTCCTCCACGAAGGCAGTCTCCAATACAGGAACGTCGCGAAGCTCAACAGCGCCGGCGAAGCGGAAACCCAACGGTTTGGCGGCGTCGAAGAACAGGCCGGAGTCGCCGTCAATCCCGCTAACAACAACGTGTACCTCGACGCCGGTGCGACCATCGGCGAATTCAGCTCGGGCGGGTCGTTGATCGAACGCTACGGCGAAGGCGACCTCACGGGAGGCGGCGGCCTCGCGGTGAACTCCTCCACGGGAACGGTGTACGTCGCCGACGCCGCCGGCAATGACGTCGCCATGTTCACCGCGACCCTGCTGCCGGAAGTTACGACCGGCGAAGCCACCAATCTCGAAACGGAAGCCTCCGCCACCCTGAATGGCACGGTCAATCCCGACGGAGAACCAGTGACCTCGTGCGACTTCGAGTACGTGCAAAGCAGCGAATACGAACCGGCGGAAGCCAACCCATACGCCAAAGGGGCGAGCGCTGCGTGCGAATCCAATCCCGGCTCGGGAACCGTGGCAGTCCCGGTCAAGGCAGACATCACGGGCCTCACGCCGGACACTGTCTATGACTACCGCCTCGTGGCCGCCAACGCCAACGGGGAAAACAATAAAACCGGAGTCAACCAGACGTTCACGGCACTCGCGCGCCCCGCGATCGGCGGACAGTCGGTCACCGACGTCGCCTCGACCAGCGCGACGCTGAGCTCCTCGGTCAACCCCGGTGCCCTCGCGACCACCTACACGTTCGAATACGCCCCGGCAAGCGGCACGTTCACACCCGTCACCGAAGCCGAAGGCAGCGGCGATCTACCGGCCGGCGTCAACGCCGTCGGGGTGAGCGTCCACGTCCAGCACGGGTTGCTTCCGAGCACCTCCTACGAATTCCGCGTGGTCGCCCACAACAGCATCGCGACCGTGACCGGCACCACGACAGCCTTTAGAACGCAGAGCGCTGGGGGTGCGTTCGCTCTACCCGACGGTCGCCAGTATGAAATGGTCTCCCCGCCGGCCAAGGAGGGTGCCGTGATCGAACCGATCGACGCGGAAGGGCTGATACAAGCCGCATCCGATGGCGCGCGGTTCACCTACCTCACGACCTCGCCGACCGAATCAGAACCGCGCGGAAACGGAAACCCGACGCAGGTTCTCGCGACCCGCGGGCCCGAAGGCTGGACTGATAAGGATCTCTCCACGCCCCACGAGTACGCCACTGGAACTTCGTCGGGCGACGGATATGAGTACCGGTTCTTCGCCTCTGAACTGACGCAGGCGATCGTCGAACCGGAAGGCGAATTCACCCCGATCACCAGTGAAGAAACCCCGCCAGGTGCCACCGAACGGACGCTCTACCTCCGCGATGACGCCACCTGCCAAACGACACCCGCCACCTGCTACACGCCCCTCCTGACGGCCGCGAACACCCCGCCCGGCACCAAGTTCGGACCCGGACGCTCCATCGGGGGGCCGAATCCTGAAGGCTACATGCCGCCCGTCGAATACTTCGGTGCGACCCCTGACGCCAGCCACGTTCTCCTCCGCTCGGACATCCCGCTCACCTCACCACCCATAGCCGGTCAAGGCGAAGAATCTGGCGCGCTGTATGAGTGGGCTGCCGGCCACGTCCAACTCGTCAGCGTACTACCCGAAGATGAAGGCGGGCAACCAACGGCGAACGCCTACTTCGGCGGGTACAGCGCGGGTCTTCGTGGCGCTGAAACGAGGAATGCGATCTCAGAAGACGGATCGCGCGTCGTATGGACGTCGCACGAGGGGACTGAAGCTGCCCTATACATGCGCGACACGGCCACCGAGGAAACGGTCCGTCTCGATCTCCCCGAACCGGAATGTCTGGCACACAGCACATGCGGCGGAGAAGAAGCCGCAGCGCATTTTGACATGGCGAGCAGCGATGGGTCTACGGTGTTCTTCACCGACACTCAGCAGTTGACTGCGAATAGTCGCGCCTCTACAGGAAGCGGAGCCCCAGAAGAAAGAGCGCCGGATCTTTACGCGTGTGAGATGATTGAAGTAGAAGAAGCCGGGCAGAAGAAGCTGAAGTGCGATCTGACCGATCTGTCCCCTGACACCAATCCCGACGGTGAACCCGCGTCCGTGCAGGGTGCGGTCCTAGGGGCAAGTGAAGACGGCACGTATGTCTATTTCGTCGCGGACGGAGTACTCGCCGACGGCGCGGAACATGGCGCCAAGCCGGGTGACTGTGAAAACGCGCCCGCCAGTACCGAGGCCGAAAAACAAATGACGACGTGCAATCTGTACGTCGCGCACTACAACGACGAATCAAAAATGTGGGAAGCACCGAAGTTCATCGCTACCGTCTCCGGGGCGGACGAGCCCGACTGGCAATACGAAAGACTCATCGCTCACACATCGCTAGTGTCGGGTAATGGTCGGTTTTTGGCCTTCATGTCCGAACGGCCTTTGGCGGGCTATGACAACCGCGATGCCAGGAGCGCCGAGCCCGACGAGGAGGTCTATCTCTACCACGCCGAAACCTCGCCGGAGGGCACCCTCGAGCCCGGGACGCTCGGCTGCGCGTCGTGCGACCCGACCGGCGCAGCGCCCGTCGGCATCGAACATGCCCACATCCCGCTGAGAGGTCCGGACACTAGCAACAGTGGCCTCGTCGGCGGCTACCAGGAAATATGGAAACCGACGACGTGGCTCGCCGCAAACGTTCCAGGCTGGTCCGTCTACGAACACGCACGCGGAGGCACGCAGCCACACTACTTGTCCGATAGCGGACGCCTGTTTTTCAATAGTGATGATGCGCTCGTGTCGAAGGACGTCAACGGGACCTGGGACGTGTACGAGTACGAGCCGGAAGGTGTGGGTGGCTGTACGAGCGCGACCCAGGGTGGAAGCAGCACTTTCAAGCCCGCGCGAGCCGTTGAAGTGGAAGCGCACACGGTGGAAGAAGGCGCGGGTTGCGTGGGTCTGATCTCCTCCGGCACCTCCGGTGAAGAATCAGCCTTCCTGGGCGCCTCAGAAGCCGGCGGTGACGTGTTCTTCCTCACAGACTCGCGGCTCGTCCCGCAGGACGTCGATAGCAGTCTCGATGTCTATGACGCGCACGAATGCACGAGCGCCTCGCCGTGCGCCGCACAACCCAATCCCGCGCCGGTCGCGTGCAACACCGAAGCCTCCTGCAGGCCGGCTCCTGAACCGCAGCCCGAGATCTTCGGACCCTCCGGCAGCGCCGCCTTCTCCGGCCCGGGAAACCTGGCCCCACCAGCCCCCGCAGCCGCCAAACCCAAACCCAAGGCGCTGACCCGTGCACAGAAGCTCGCCAGCGCTCTCACGGCCTGCCACAAGAAAAGAGGCAAGCAGCGCGCAAACTGTGAAAAGACGGCTCGCAAAAAGTACAGCGCCATGACTGCGGCTAAAAGAGCCAGCCACGACAGGGGGGCCGCCCGATGAAGACCTTCAAGTGCCTCCAAAGCAATCAGCGAAGCACCCACAGTTTTAGCCCCGCCGGCACGCCCATGAGGCGACCGGGTCGGATGAGAATCTCCGTGGCGGCTGCGCTCTGTGCCGCGGCCGCCTTGGCGCTACTCGCCCTCGGTGCATCCTCGGCCTCCGCAGCTGCACCTTGGTGGCGCCTGACCTCGGGCTCCGCCCCGGCGAACCTGCCGCCCGGAGGAAAAGGGGACATCGTGGTGACGGCGGCAAATCTCGGTGACGGGGACGCCGACGGCGCGCTTACGCCTGCCAGCATCCACGATACCCTTCCAGCGGGCCTGAAGGCGCTGAGCATCAGTGCGGCGGGCAACCTGCGCGCCGGCGCCTACCCCGAATCGATCCCGTGCTCGTTCGCCTCACTCAGCTGTGAACTCACAGAAGTCCTGGCGCCCTACGCGCAGATCCAAGTGACGATCGCTGTCGAAGTCGAGCCGGGCGCGTCCTCGGGCGAAATCAACCGCGCCAGCATCTCTGGGGCGGGCGCGCCCGCCGCGCATGTCTCCCACCCGATCACGGTGTCGGGGGCAGCGACCTCGTTCGGTCTCGAAAACTACGAATTGGCGCCCGAAGAAGCCGGCGGCTCGACCGACACCCAGGCGGGGTCACACCCTTTCCAGCTCACGACAACGCTCGCGCTCAACCAGTCCTCCGAACCGAGCAAGCCGCCCGCTCTCGCGAAGGACCTCAAGGTGAGACTCCCGCCGGGACTGGTCGGCAACCCGACCGCGTTCCCGCAGTGCCCGGAAGCGGAGTTCCTGCTCGCACTCGACGAAACCGACGGGTGCGAAAACCGGACGGCCCTCGGGGTCGCGCTGGTGACGGCCGTCATCCCGACCGTCGGCCCGGCCCCGTTCCCGTTTCTCGTGCCGCTGTTCAACATCACACCCGAGGTCGGCGAGCCCGCCCGGCTCGGCTTCTTCTTCCATAACGTCCCCGTGTTCTTGGACACCTCCGTCCGTACCGGCTCGGATTACGGTGTCACCGTCAGCGTCGATAACATCTCACAAGAGGTCACCTTCATCTCGAGTCGCGTCACCGTGTGGGGCGTCCCCGGCGCCGCGAGCCACAATAACTCGCGTGGCTGGAGCTGCGTAAGCGATGAAGGCTACCACGACAACAATCCGACTGAAATACCGCCCTGCAGCACAGTCGCCGAAGAACACCCTGCGCCGTTCCTGGCGCTGCCGACATCCTGCACCGGCCCGTTGCAGACGACCGTCGAAGCGGACTCGTGGCAGGAACGCGGAGCGTTCTCCTCGTTCCCGCCGAGCGAACCGCTGCCCGCGCTGGATGGTTGTAACCGGCTGCCGTTCGAACCGTCGATCAAGGTCACGCCCGACGTGCAGGAAGCGAGCAAGCCGAGCGGTCTGAACGTCGACGTGCACGTCCCTCAGACCGTGGACCTCGACGCTGAAGGGCTGTCCGCCTCGGACGTGAAGAACCTTACGGTCACGTTGCCCGAAGGGCTGATCCTGAACCCCTCGGCCGCGGACGGGCTGCAGGCGTGCTCTGAGGAACAGATCGGCCTCTCCAGCGACACCGAAGCGCAGTGCCCGGACGCGTCGAAGATCGCCAACGTGACGATCCACACGCCGCTGCTGCCGAACCCGCTGACGGGCTTCGTCTACCTCGCCTCGCCGCAGAACTTCGCGGGGCTGCCGCAGAACCCATTCTCCAGGCACGTCGCCCAGTACCTCGTGGCCAGGGACCCGGTCTCGGGTGTGCTCGTGAAGCTCGCCGGCAGCGTCGAATTGGGTGGCGAACCGGGTGTCACGGGCCTTGCGCCGGGTCAGATCCGCTCAACCTTCGCCGACCAGCCGCAGCTTCCCTTCGAAGACGCCGAACTGGACTTCTTTGGTGGGGAGCGAGCGCCGCTGGCGACCCCCGACCTCTGCCGGCGGCCGGGCGAAGCGGGCTACCGGACGCTCGCGTCCTACGAACCGTGGACCAATAGCCCGTCCGCTCCGGAAGCGCTCTCGGCCAGCTCGGAATTCAACATCACCTCCGGTCCGGGCGGCGGCGCCTGCCCCAACCCAGTTGGCGAGCAGTCGCGCAGCTCGCTGCCGTTCAACGCCTCGCTCACCTCTGAGACGACGAACATCAACGCCGGCTCGTTCACGCCGCTTTCGACGACGCTGTCGCGTCCGGATGGCAACCAGAACATCCAGTCGGTGACGCTGCACTACCCACCGGGTCTGACAGGCCTGCTCTCCGGAGTGAAACTGTGCGGCGAAGCCGAAGCCAACCTGGGGACGTGCGGCCCGGAAAGCCAGATCGGCGAAACGATCGTCTCGGTCGGTGTCGGCGGCGAGCCGTTCACGGTGACGGGCGGAAAGGCGTACATAACAGGCCCGTATGAGGGTGCCCCGTTTGGCCTGTCGCTCGTCACCCCGGCGACGGCCGGCCCGTTCGATCTGCAAGAAGGCCGCCCGGTAGTGGTGCGCGCCAAGATCGAAGTTAACCCGGCGACGGCGGCGCTCACGATCACCACGAACTCGCCATCCCAGGGTTATGCCATCCCGACGATCGTCGAAGGCTTCCCCCTGCAGATCCAGCACGTCAACGTGCTCGTCAACCGTCCCGGCTTCACGATCAACCCGACGAACTGCAACAAAACCGATGTCACGGGAACGATCAATAGCGCCGAAGGAGCGTCTTCGGAAGTCAAGGACCCCTTCCAGGTCACGAACTGCGCGGCCCTGAAGTTCACACCGAAATTCACGGTCAGCACGAGCGGGAAAACATCCAAAGCGGATGGGGCCGACCTGGTGACCAAGGTGACCGAGCCCGATGAACCTCAGGGCAGTCAGGCGGACATCACAAAGGTCAAAGTCGAACTGCCGCTGCAGCTGCCGTCACGGTTGACGACCCTGCAGAAGGCGTGCCTCGCGAATGTGTTCGAAGCCAACCCCGCCGCATGCCCGCCCGCGTCGGTCATCGGCCACGCCGTCGTACACACCCCGTTGCTCCCGGTACCGCTGGAAGGCCCGGCGATCTTCGTCAGCCACGGCGGCGAAGCGTTCCCGAGCCTGACGATGGTCCTGCAGGGGTACGGTGTCACGATCGACCTGGTCGGGACGACGTTCATCAGCAAAGCAGGCATAACCAGCACCACCTTCAAGACAGTCCCGGACCAACCCTTCAGCTCATTTGAACTGGTCCTCCCGCAGGGGCCATACAGCGCCCTCGCGACAAACCTCCCGCACGAATCCCACGACCTGTGTGGCCAAAAACTCATCATGCCCACAGAATTCGCAGGCCAAAACGGAGCGGAACTCCGCCAAAACACCCCCATAACGGTAGAAGGCTGCGCCCCGGCGATCACAGTCGTCAGTCACAAGGTCAAGGGCAAGACCGCCACGATTCAGGTCAGCGTCCCCGGGGCCGGCAGGCTCGTCGCGACGGGCAAGGGGCTCTCGAAAGCGAGCAAGGCAGTCACGGCCACGACCACCCTGACGGTCAAGCTCGCCCTCACCAAGGCCGAGGCGGCAACCCTGTCCAAGCACAAGGGCCGCAAGCTCAAGGCCAAGATCAACCTGGCCTTCTCCCCGGCGAAGGGCAAGAAGCTCACGACCAGCACGACGGTATTGATCGGCTGAGCTGAGCACCGTGCCTATGTTGATCAGCGTCTGAGACATGGTGAGTGTGGGGAACATTGGCGCGACGGACTCACAAACTAGAACCTTATAAGCCGGGTCTTGCGGGGGGCGGGCGCGCTGAATAAGTATGAGTAGAGGCGCGGCGCCTACGAATGTCTGAATCCAAGGAGCCCTTCTGAGTCTCAAGGCAGCGCTTGGCGAAGCGTCAGGAGCCGCTGGCCTAATTCGATCGGATAGAAATTGAGGAAAGGTAGGAGATCATGCGGTTCGGGGTACCTGGGAGCAACGTCGAATGTTCCGACGCCCGAGACGAGCGCAGCTCGCTTGAGCCGCGAACGACACACACGGCCGATTCAGGCTTGCGGCTTGATCGTGGCTCGCGCCGCGGGCGCTGAAGGGCAAAACGCGATGGCCGCCCCCGCCGAGATACCGCCTTCGACGATGCCGCCGCGCTCCGGGCCGAACGGTCTGTCGCGCCTGCAGGTAGCTGAGATCCAGCGTCGTCGCATACTGACGGCGACGCTCGACGCAGTTGCGCGGATCGGCTACGCGCGGGTTACGGTCGCGGAGATCATCGGCCGGGCGAGGATCTCGCGCAAGACCTTCTACGACGTGTTCTCTGATCGCGAAGATTGCTTCCTTGCCGCGTTCGAGCAGACCGTCGCCGAAGCTAGTCTCCTTGCCCGCGGGGCCTACTCGCAGGCGCCCTCCTGGCGGGTCGGCATGCGCTTGGCGTTGGCGAGCCTGCTCCAGTTCATGGAGGACGAGCCGGGTCTGGCGAGACTCTGCCTGGTAGAGACGCCGGCGGCCGGCGACAGGGTGCGTGCGCGCCGGACCGAGGTGCTGGCCGAGCTCGCGCTGGTGATCGACCGAGGCCGCCTGGCCAGCAGCCCCAGCCGTGAACCGTCCGAGATGACGGCCGAGGGCATAGTCGGCGCAATCGTGACCGTGCTGCACAACCGGCTGCTCGAGCGGGATGAGAAGCCTCTCACTGAGCTGCTCGGCCCGCTGATGAGCATCATCGTGCTGCCGTATCACGGACCGAGCGCAGCTAAGCGCGAGCTGGCGCGGCCAGCCCCGCCGATCTCCAACGGACGGGTCGCCCACGTGCCTCCGCACGACCCGCTTCAGGGATTGAACATTCGCTTGACCTACCGCACGGTGCGCGTACTCGTGACGATCGCTGGGCAGCCGGGGGCGAGCAACCGGGAGGTTGCCGAAGGCTCGGGGATCATAGATCAGGGCCAGGTCTCAAAGCTCTTGACTCGCCTCGCGGGTCTGGACCTGGTCGAGAACCGCGGCCAAGGACAGGAGAAGGGAGCCGCGAACGCTTGGCATTTGACTGCGCGTGGCAGACTGGTCGAGCGGGCCACGCGCCCACGCTGATGCGCACACACGCTTACCACCGTGTCTGCGCGCTGTCGTTGGCTGCCGCCGTCGCGACCACTGCGCTCACCGCCGGCGCGGGTGTCGTCCGTGCCGCGGCGGCGCGCGCGGCGGGCACGCTCTCGCTGAGTGACACGGGGCATCTGCACCGGACGAGCCATCATGGTTTCACCCTCAACGAGCAAGGATCTGCCTCTGGCACGATCTCGGGCACGATCTACATCCACCTGAAGATCGTCTCCACCAACCGCGTCACCGCGGAAGTGAGTATCTACCCGAGCGGCTCCTCGATCACCGGCTACGCAACCGCGGCTTACCGGCCGTCCGGTGCCGTTGCGACCTTCAGCGGCACGATGACGATCGAGCGGGGGACGGGCCGCTACAGCGGCGCGAATGGGTCCGGGCTGAGCTTCACCGGCACCGTCCAGCGTGCCAACGATGCCGTCACTGTGCACGTCAGCGGCAGGATGTCCACTTGACGCGGACCACGCGCTGAGCCTGTGATGGTGTCTTGCCGCACGGCTCTCGCGGCATTCGCCGTGGCGCTTGTGTCTCTGCTGGCACCCACGGGCGCGCTGGCCGTCAGCGAGCAAGCCACGCTCGCCGCGTCCTTCGCCCCGGATCGGCTCGGCACGCCCACCACGATCACCTTCGGCTTCCACCTCGCCACCGGCGAAGGTACCGCGCCGCCGCCGTTGACGAGCATGGACCTGCAGATGCCCGCCGGCATGAACTACACGACCACCACGCTCGGCCTGGCGATCTGCCAACCCGCGGCGCTGCTCGCGCGGGGTCTCGCAGGCTGCCCGCCAAACTCGCGCCTGGGCTTCGGCTCCGCCGACGTGGAAGTCCCGTTCGGTACCGGCGCCGGCCACGAGATCCCAGAAGTCCAGGTCGTTTCAGGGCCGTCCCCGAACGGCAACCTGACCGTCCTCTTCTACGCCAACGGCCTTTTCCCGGTATCCGCGCAGCTGACGTTCTCCGGCGAAGTTCTCCCCGACTCCGGCCGCTTCGGCTCCCAGCTGGTGACCACGGTGCCGCTGGTCACGAGCGTCCCCGGCGGCCCCGACGTCTCGATCGTGAGCGTCACCAGCACGATCGGCCCGAGCCACTTGACCTACTACAAGCACGTGCACGGCCGCCTCGTCGCGTTTCACCCGCGGGGCGTGTCCGTGCCGGAACGCTGCCCGCATGGTGGTTTTCCGTTCACTGCCGAGTTCGGCTTCCAGGAAGGCGCCAGCACCAGCGCCTCGACGACCGTCCCCTGTCCCGCGGCACGCCATCGGTGAGCGTCATGCGTGGGCCAGTGCGCGAGAACGCGAGGGTGACGCCGCGCACCGCAGCCTGTTGGTGGCTACGGCCAGCTGATTCGCTCGGCCAACTGTTCGCGGCCAAGGTCGATCAGGCCGCTGCGCTCGATCGGGTGGTACTCGCTGCCGGTGAGCCCGAGCCAGTCGATGGTGCGCTTCTCCGGATCGAGGATCAACACCTCGTCGACCTCGTGGGCGGCGTAATGCGAGAGCTTCTGCCAAGTCTCATCGCACGGGGAGACGATCTCCACGACAAGCGCTGCCGTGTGCTGCCAGGCACCGCCGGCGCCCGGACGGTACAGGCCGCCATCGGGAACCCGGAAGTTGTCCTTGGAGTCGCCGAGGTTCACCTCGTGCATGGCCGCCGTCAAACCGGCGCCGCGCGCAAGCGGGCCGAGGATCTCGGCCAGCTGCTGGGCGATCTGGGCGTGCTCGAACGTGGGGGCGGGAACCATGTGCAGCACACCCTCCCACACCTCGTCGAGCCGGTCGAGCCCGGAAACCCGCCGACGCTCTTGGAGCGCCTCCAGCTCGTAGGCGTACGGGTCGAGCACCAACGTGGCCATAACGCAAGGATAGTCGCTCGGCGCCGATCCGAGTGCAAGGCCGTCGCCGAAGCGCTTGCTCAAGTTCTACGGGCGAGGTGGGTCTGTCTGGGAGAGGAGCGTAGGGGATGAGCACAGCACTCCAGGTCGTCCCCTTGTCCGGGGGCGCGCGCCGGCCCGCGGACCTCGCGGCGCGGTCGGCACTGGGGTCGCGGTTGGCGCTCGGGGCGACCGTCGCGCGTTACCTGGCGGGGGTGCTCGGGCCCGTCGGACGCGAGCTCGCGCACTGGCGAGAGCGCGCGCGAGAGATCCCCGACCCGGCGCTCGCGGCGAACGCGCGCGCGAGCCTGTCAAAGCGCGGCAACATCGAGGGCGCGGCCCTGTTCGCGGTGCTCGCCCCAGCCGCCGGCCGCCGCGAGACGCTGCGTGCGCTCGTCGCCTTCCAGACGGCCTACAACTACCTCGACACGCTGTGCGAGCAGCCGAGCGCCGATCCGGTCGCCAACGGTCGTGAGCTGCATCGCGCGCTGCTCGTGGCGCTCGACCCCGCCGCCGGTCACCGCGACTACTACGCGCTGCATCCCCAGCGCGAGGACGGAGGGTTCCTGGCGGCGCTCGTGGACGCGTGCCGCACGGCGCTCGCGGCGCTGCCCTCCCACGCGGCCGTCGCGGCTGGCGCGACGGCCGCCGCCGAGCGGATCGTCAGCTTCCAAAGCCTCAACCTGACCGAGCGCCAGGGTGGCCAGGAGGCGCTCGAGCGCTGGGCTCGCCTCCAGACCCCTCACGGCAGCGGCCTGGACTGGTGGCAGACGGCAGGCGCCGGAGGCTCCTCGCTGGCGGTGCACGCGCTGATCGCCACCGCCGCCCGCCCCCACGTGACCTGGCGCGACGTCGCGGCAATCGAGGCCGCCTACTTCCCGTGGATCTGCGCGCTTCACTCGCTGCTCGACAGCCTCGTCGACGTCGCCGAGGACGAGCGAGCCGGTCAGCACAGCCTGCTCGGCTATCACGCCTCCTCACAGCAGGCCGCGTTCGCGATGGAGGTCCTCGCTCGGCGCGCCGGCGAAGCGGTCGACGCCCTGCTGGACGAGCGCCAGCACCGCGTGCTCCTGACCGCGATGGCCGGCCACTACCTGTCGAGCCCCGAGGCCCGCATGCCGTATGCCCGTGCGATCACCGCCAGCGTCGCGGACGCCGTCGGGCCTCCACTGGGACCGGTGCTCGTGCTGTTCAAGGCGCGCGGCGCGCTGGCTCGCCTTGCGGGCGGCGAGCGTTGGTAGGTCTTCCAGATCCGCGGTCTCGTACCCGAAGCGCCCGGAGTACTCGATCCTCCACGCGCGCTCGGCGTTGGCAGGACCGAACGTCATCCGGCGGCAACTGGGTCCTCGCGTCGCGAGACGATGAACTCGACGATCATTCAGAGCTCGCCCAGTCGTCGAAGGTCCTCGAGGTCCTGTGGCCGCCCGGCTGCGCGCTTCATCGCGCGCAGGTGCTCGAGGCTGCAGACCCGCACCGGTATCCCGTCGAGGCTTCCCTCGACGGTGTCTGGGTTGAGCTCGCCGTAGAGATCGTCGGTTCGAGTCCGGTGAGCCACTGCATGACATCGAGACGACCGAGGTCCGTAAGCAGGCAGTAGTTGCCGCCCATCTCGAGATCGAGGTGCGCGTGGATCGGCTGGCATCTCCTCAGCGTGAAGTCGTCGATGTCCAAGATCCGTGCGTTGAGATCGCGCAGCATCTCGGCGAGCTTCTCGAGGTTCCCTTCGGCGGGGCTTGGGACGATGTCGAGGTCCTTGGTCACGCGGATGAAGCCATGTGCGTTGACGGCGAAGCCGCCGACGACGATGTGCTCGATGCCGCGTTCGTGCAGGGCTCGCAGCAGCGGCAGCGGGTCAAGCGCGTCGGGCATGGCGGAACGCCTCGGAGAAGCGGTTGGCGAACCTGCTCAGCGCGACAGCCTCCTCCAGGTTTGCGCTCACGCCGCGCGCGCGGTCGTGGGCGACCTGCGCTTGGCCTGCCCGCTCGTTGCGGGCGATCTCCTCGGCTGTCCACGGCCCGCGTGGCTTCTCTCTCGGCTCGCGTGCCACGCCAAAATTGTATCCCGCCAGCCGGGATGAGGTAAGGGTGCTCGAGCTGCGCGACCTGGCGAAGCACTACCCCACCGTGGGTGGGGAGCTGGTGCGCGCCGTCGATGGCGTCTCGCTGCGTGTGCGCCCGGGCGAAATGGTTGCCCTGTACGGCCCCAGCGGCTCTGGCAAGACGACGCTGCTGTTGATGATCGCGACGCTTTTGGCGCCGACGAGCGGCACCGTGAAGATCGACGATCGGGACGTCTCCTCGCTGTCCGAGCGTGAGGCGTCGCATTTTCGTCTCCAGCAGCTCGGCTTCATCCGTCAGAACTTCGACCTGCTGCCGGGGGTCAGCGCGATCGACAATGCGGTGTTGAAGCTCCTGAAGTCTGTGCGCTGGCGTGAGGCGCACAGCCAGATCACGCCGCTGCTGGAGCGTCTCGGCCTCGGGGAGCGCGTGGCGCACCGCGCGGAGACGCTGTCGATGGGGGAGCGCCAGCGGGTGATGATCGCGCGCGCCCTATCGACGGAGCCGAGCCTGCTGCTGGCGGACGAGCCGACGGGCAGCCTCGACAGCCAGCGCTCGCGAGAAGTGCTCGAGCTGCTGCGCGAGCTCTGCCGCGAGCGCAATGTCGCGATCGTGCTCGTCAGCCACGATCCGCTTGCGGCCGGCTATGCCGATCGCGTGTTCGCGCTGCGCGACGGCGAAGCTATCCGACTACGTCGCGTGAAGCCAGGGAACCTGCTGCATCTCTACCGGGTTCGCGTGCGCGCCCGCCTGGTACAGGAGTGCTTCGCCGTCGTCGGGATCGCCGCGGGGGTGGCTTTGCTGTTCGCCTCGCAGGTCGCGAGTGAGAGCCTGTCCAGCTCGGTCGCGCAGCTGTCGCACGGGATTGTCGGCAAAGCCACGCTGCAGCTGCTCGCGCGCGACCCGCAGGGTATGCCCGAAAGCCTGCTCGCCCAGGTCCGGCGGACCGATGGAGTACGCGTCGCCGCGCCGTTGTTGGAAGCGAGCGCACAGGCGAGCGGGCCGCGGGGCAGCGAATCGCTCGAGCTGGTGGGCGCCGACTCCGGCCTGCGCAGGCTCGGCGGCGCGCTGGTGCGGCGAACCGAACTGGAACCGTTCGCAGGCATCGGTGCGGTGTTGCTGCCAGCGCCACTGGCGGAACACCTCGGCGTCACGAAGTTCGGCAGGGAAGTCACGCTGCGCCTGTACGGCAGGACCGAACACGCGCCGCTGTACGAGCAGCTGCACGAGAAGCAGATCGGCGGTCTCGCGGACAGCCCGATCGTCGTCGCGCCGCTGTTCTTCGCCCAGGAAATGACCGGCTTGGAGGGCCGCGTCTCGCGCATCCTGATCGAGCCCGCCCCTGGCATGGAAGGCCCGGTGCGTCGCGCGCTCGTGCGTCTGGCCGGCGGGCGTCTGAACGTCGAGTCCACGAGCTATGACGAACGGCTGTTCGCGAAGGCGGCGTCCGCGAGCAACCAGTCAACTGCGTTGTTCGCCGTCATCAGCGCCCTCGTGGGGTTCCTGTTCGCGTTCAACGCGATGCTGCTGACGGTCCCGCAGCGCCGGCGACTGATCGCGGATCTGCGCCGCGACGGCTACACCCCGGGGACCGTCGTCGGCGTGCTGCTCCTCGACGCGGTCGTGCTGGGTGCGTTGGGATGCCTCGCCGGCCTGCTCCTTGGGAACGAGCTGTCGATCCACCTGTTCCATTCCAACCCCGGTTACCTCGGCTCGGCGTTCGCGGTCGGCACGCAGCGCGCGGTTGGCTGGCAGAGCGTCGCGATAGCCGCGGGAGGCGGCATGCTGGCTGCGGTCGTGGCGGTCCTGAGCCCGCTGCGCGACATCATCTCCCGCGATCCGCTGGCGGCGGTCACGGCCAAGGAGGGCTCTGGAGCCGGGCGTGCAAACGTTGTGAGCGCGCTCGCGGCGGTGATGTGCCTGGGGGCTGCGACGGCGATCATGCTCGCGGCGCCCAAGCTCGCGATCGTGAGCGTGGTCCTGCTGATCGCGGCGCTGCTGCTCGTGCTGCCGCTGGCGCTCGACGTCGCGCTCTCGCAGCTGAGCCGCCTCGCGCGGACGCTGACCGGTGCCGTGCCGCACGTGGCAGCGATGGAGCTGAGCGCCGCGCGCGCCAGGGCGATCGGCGTCGCGGCGACCGGGGCGATAGCCGTGTTCGGCGCCGTGGCGATCCAGGGCGCGCACGCGGACCTGCTCAAGGGCCTGGAGAACGCCGCGCACGACGAGAACGCGTTCACCGACGCCTGGGTCTCGCCCCCCGGCGCCTACAACCTGCTCAGAACCGCGCCGTTTACACCCACCCAGCAGGCCAAGCTCGAGGCTCTCCCCGGCGTCCATGCGGTGCGCGTCTACCGCGGCGGCCTGCTGGACTGGGACGAACGCAAGGTCTGGGCGATAGCGCCGCCCAGCGAAGCCGTGCCGCTGCTGGCGCCCTCGCAGATCCTCGAAGGCTCGATCGCACAGGCCGCGGCGCGCGTGCGCGCGGGCGGCTGGCTGGTGCTCTCGCAGGCGATCGCCTCCGAACACCACCTGCAGATCGGCTCGCGCGTGACTCTGCCCACGCCCGTGCCCACGAGCTTCCGGGTGGCGGCACTCTCGACCAACGTCGGCTGGGCGCCCGGCGCGATCACCATGAGCGCCGCCAGCTACGCCCAAGCCTGGGGCAGCAGCGACGCCAGCGCCTACAACATCCTGCTCGACCCTCATGCCAGTATCGCCCAGGTCAGCAGGGAGATCACAAGTGCGCTCGGGCCCGCCTCCGGCCTGGCCGTGCAGAGCGCCGAGGCGCACGCCAACGAACAGAACGCGCTCAGCCGCCAGGGCCTACAGCGCCTCAGCCAGATCGCCACGCTGATCCTCCTCGTCGCCGTGCTCGCGATGGCAGCCGCGATCGGCAACATGGTCTGGCAACGCCGTCCACGCCTGGCCAAGCTCAAGCTCGAGGGCTTCCCCCGCACAGAGCTCTGGCGCACGATCCTGCTCGAGAGCCTGATCCTGCTCGCCGTCGGCTGCCTCACCGGCGCCATCTTCGGCCTCTACGGCCAACAGCTCCTGGACCGCGCGCTCGCCAACGTCATCAACTTCCCCGTCGTTTACTCAGTCGCCGCCCTCGCCGCCATCCTCAGCCTCGCGATCGTCACTGCCGCCGCGCTCCTGATCGTCGCCATCCCCGGCTACCTCGCCGTCGGCGTGTCGCCGGCCGTCGCGCTCCAAGACTGACGCGATGATGGCGTGGGGCGACTCAAACCTTGGAATGGCGGGGGAAGGATTCGAACCTTCGAAGGCAGAACCACGTGGTTTACAGCCACGCCCCTTTGACCGCTCGGGAACCCCGCCAGAGCGTGTCGAGGATAGCGGTCAGCGGTCCCGAACCGGGCGCAGAGGGCGTCCAGGTTCGATCTCGAACGCCGCGTACTTCGGGCCACCCAGTCGCAGTCCCGAGCCGGCTAACTACTTCCTGAGGAAAAAGTAGGGGTGTTGGGGGGCTTGTTCCGTCCGGTCTGATCGCCAGTATTCCCTGTAAATGAGCGGGTTTCTGGTCGAAAGGGGCGGGTATGTTGAGGTTGTCTGCGGGGCAGGCGGAGTGCTTGTGGGAAGAGGCGTTGCCGGTCGAGGTGAGGGAGCTGCCGCGGGATTTGGCGGCGCTGGATTTGTTGCTGTCGGATCCTGGGTTGCTTGGGCCGATCGTGGAGCGTTTTCGCCGGGAGGTGTTGGAGTCCTCTCGGGCGGTGTTGACGGATGGTCGTCCGACGATCGCGATGGAGACGTTCGTTCGTTTGATGGTGCTCAAGGCGCGCTACCGGTGGGGGTATCGGACGCTTGTGGCGGAGGTTTCGGATTCGATTCACTTGCGGCGGTTTTGTCGGATCTCGTTGAGCGAGCGGGTACCGGACGAGTCGACGGTCCGCAAGCTGACCAGGCGGCTGGGCTCAGAGACGGTGTCGGAGTTGACGCGCACGTTGATCGCGAGCGCGACGCGGGAGAAGCGGTTTCGTGCGCGAGCGGTGCGGATCGACTCGACTGTCGTCGAGGCGGATGTGAAGTACCCGACGGACGCGGGCCTTGCTGCGCACGGGGTGCGGGCGCTCGCGCGGGAGGCCCGCAAGCTCGCCAAGCTCATCGGCGAGCAGAAGCGGCGGGTGCGGGATCGCTCGCGGGCGATGGGTCGCCGGCTGCGGGGGATCACACGCACGATCCGGGCTCGCTCGGGGGAGGCGAAGGCGCAGGTTCTGCGGTTGACCGGCCAGACCGGCGATCTGTTGGAGTGCTCAGTCAAGGAGGCGCGCAAGCTCGCTGCCATCGCCAGGCGCAAGGCGCGTGGGCGTGGCGCGAGGGCGAAGCTGAAGGCCGCCGCCAAGCTGGAGGAGATCGCGGATCGTTGCGAGAAGGTCGCCTCGCAGATCAAGCAGCGCGTCAAGGGCCAGCCGATCACGGATCGGATCATCTCGCTCGCAGACCCGGACGCCAGGCCGATCCGCAAGGGCAAGCTGGGCAAGCCGAACGAGTTCGGGTATGTCACCCAGCTGGCGGAGGTGACCGAGAACACCAAGCGCGGGGCGCGCGGGCTGATCCTGCCCGCGGCTACCGCGCCGGGCAACCCTGTCGAGAACACGCTGCTGCCCGACACAGTCGCGGAGCTGAAACGACTCGGGATATCCCCACGCGAGGTGGCCCTCGACGGCGGTTTCCAGGCCGGCCCGACCAGCCAGGCGCTGGCAGAGCTCCAGCCAGAAAAAGTGTTCATCTCCGGCCGCCAAGAACCCGGCTCCAGACGCACCAACCGCAGGCTGCAGCGCTACCGAACCGGTGCGGAGGGCCGCATCAGCCACCTCAAGCGCCGCTACGGGATGGGCCGCAGCCGCCTGAAGGGCCACGAAGGCCAGCAGATCTGGACCGAATGGGGAATCCTCGCCTATGACGCCGACACCCTCGCCGTCCGAGCTCGATGAAACACTCCACATGCTCCTGACCAGAGCACCACTCATTCACGAACGGCCGCGCCCTCAACAAGCGCGGCCGTTCGTCATCCCAAAGAGTTTTTCCGCGGCAAGTACCTAGGACGCCTCGCGCAGCTGCTGGGCTTCGGGGAGCGTCTGCAGCTTTTTGAGCGTGCGGTTCTCGATCTGGCGAACGCGCTCGCGGGTGATGTTGAAGGCGCGGCCGACCTCCTCGAGCGTGCGCGAGCGCCCGCCGACGATGCCGTAGCGCATCTCGATCACCTCGCGCTCGCGCCGCGGCAGCGAGGCGAGCACGCGCGTGACGTTCTCGCGCCGCAGCGCCTCCGAGGCGAGCTCGAACGGGGATGCCGCGGAGGCGTCCTCGACGAAGTCGGCGAGCGCCGAGTCGTCCTCCTCGCCGACGGGCTTCTCCAGCGAGATCGGCTGCTGGGTGATGCGCATGATGTCGCGCACCTCGCGCACGCTGCACTCGAGCTCGCCGGCGAGCTCGGTGGGGCTGGGCTCGCGCCCGAGCTGCTGGATCAGCCGCCGTTCGGCGTGGATCAGGCGGTTGAGCCGCTCGACCATGTGCACGGGGATGCGAATCGTGCGCCCCTTGTCGGCCAGCGAGCGGGTGACCGCCTGGCGGATCCACCAGGTGGCGTAGGTCGAGAACTTGTAGCCGCGGCGGTAGTCGAACTTCTCGACCGCGCGGATCAGCCCGAGCGAGCCCTCCTGGATCAGGTCGAGCAGCGTCAGGCCGCGACCGACGTAGCCCTTGGCGATCGAGACCACCAGGCGCAGGTTGGCCTCGACCATGTGCTGCTTGGCGGCGACGTCGCCGCGCTCGATGCGCTTGGCGAGCCCGACCTCCTCTTCGGCGCTCAGCAGCGGCACACGGCCGATCGAGCGCAGGTACAGCCGCAGCGAGTCGAGGCTGGGCTCGACCGTCAGATCGACCTCGGGACGCTTGAGCTCCTCGAGGCGGACCTGCAGCTCGCCGACGTGCTCGCCGTCGTGGTCGCCGACGCCAACACCCGCAGCAGCGAGCGCGTGATCGGGCGCCCGTCCGGCGAGCGGATCCTCGACGTGCTCGGGCGGAGTGATCCCCGCGCCGTGAACCTGCAGCTCCGGTGCGGACTCGCCGGCGGCGAGCACCTCGATGCCGTGCTCCTCCAGGTAGGCCAGCAGATCGTGCGCCTGCTGCACGGACAGCTCCGCGTCCTCCACCGCGGCGGCCAGCGCAGCGGCCGTCATGTATCCCCGCTCCTGGGAGTCGGCGATCGTTCCCTGCAGCTCCTCCAACTCCACCACCGCTATGTCCGCGGCAGCCATTAGACCCTCAAGCCTCTCGCTCAACTGGCCTCCCAAGTACTCATCCGACTCCCCTCGGCGCGGCACAACCGCTCCGACCTCCCCAGCCCGACGCTAAGCCTCCTGTTGCGTTGCGTTGCTCTGATGAGTTGCGTGCCGATTGATACCAGAATCTGCGGGCCCGGGGTTCCGGGGGCCCTCGGGCATGCGTCCGGGGGGTTGGTGTGGCACGCTACGCTTGGCAGCGGTGCGGGCGACACGGGCGATCTCGACGCTGTCTCTGACCGGCGACCCCGGCGAGGATGTGCAGGCGCGCGAGCCGGGAGTGCAGGTGGGGCTGTCGCGAGTCGGCGTCAGCGGCGTCGAGAAGGTCGTGCGGATCCGCGACGAGCTGTTCCTCGCGCGGCTGGACTGCTTCGTGGATCTGAGCCGCAACCAGAAGGGCGCGCACATGTCGCGCTTCGAGGAGGTGGTCAACGACGCGATCGGCGAGGTCGTCCTCAGCGAGGCGCCGTTTCGCGCGGAGACGCTCGCCCGCCACATCGCGGAGCTGGTGCGTGAGCGTCAGGGTGCCGAGCGCGCGGAGGTGACGATCGCGGCGCGCTACCCGGAGCACAAGCTGGCGCCGGTGTCTGGCATCCAGACGCAGGAGATCTACACGCTGCACGGCCGTGCGGTGGCGTCCGAGCGGGGAACGCGCGGCACCGTCGGCGTGTCCGCGACGGGCATGACGGCGTGTCCGTGTGCGCAGGAGCTGGTGGCGGCGCGTGCGCGCGAGCGCCTGGCCGCGCAGGAGTTCTCGCCCGAGCAGATCGACCGGATAATCGAGAGCGTGCCGGTGGCGACGCACAACCAGCGCGGGCTGGCGACGCTGCACATCGGCTGCACCGAGGAGTGCGCGGTGGAGATCGACGCGCGGACGCTGCTGGCGATCGCCGAGGCGAGCATGTCCTCGGAGATCTACGAGCTGATGAAGCGCTCGGATGAGGTCGAGGTCGTGGAAAAGGCGCATCGCCGGCCGCGCTTTGTCGAGGACTGCGTGCGCGAGATGATCGCCGGCGTGGTGCGCGAGTTCAGCGAGCTCGACGGCGGCAGCTTCGTGTGCGCGCGACAGGAGAACCTCGAGACGATCCACCAGCACAACGTCGTCGCCGAACGCCACGGCCTGCTCTTGGAGCTGCGCGAGGAGATCGACGCGGGCGCGCCGGTCGCGCACCAGACGACGCTCGAGCAGTGGCTCGACGCCGGCGGCGCCGGCGTGTAGCGATCGTTATGCGTCGAGACCGGCGTTGGCCTGCTGCAGGCGCCGGCGCAGGCCGAAGCAGTAGTCGAGGCCTGAGAGCACGGTGACGATGACCGCGAGGTAGAGCAGCGCCGAGACCCACACAGGGTGGCCGGGCACGGCGATGACGGCGAGGATGGCGGCGATCTGCAGGCAGGTCTTGACCTTGCCGAACATGCTGGCGGAGATCACGACGCCGGCCTGGGTGGCGCCGAGGCGCAGCACGGTGACGACCAGCTCGCGTGTGATGATCACCATCGCCACCCACGCGGCGAGGCGGTGCAGCGAGACGAGCGAGATCAGCGCGGCGATGATCAGCAGCTTGTCGGCGAGCGGGTCCATGAGCTTGCCGAAGGTGGTGATCGAGTCACGCGCTCGTGCGAGGTAGCCGTCGACGAAATCGGTCAGCGACGCGAGCGCGAACACGATCGCGGCGATGACGTCGCCGTCGGGCGTGTTGCCGAGCAGCGCGACGACGAGCGCGGGCACGAGCATGATCCGCAGCACGGTGAGGACGTTGGGCAGATTCAGGGGGAACATCGGACGCTTGCCATTATGTCCGTAACCAACAACGCAGCGACGAGAGGAGCGCAACGATGCACACCCGCACGCTTGGGCCGGACGGCCCGGAGGTCTCGGCGATCGGCCTCGGCTGCATGGGCATGTCGGCGTTCTACGGCGAGGCCGACGAAGATGAGGCCGTGGCGACGATCCACCGCGCGTTGGATCTCGACTGCAACTTCCTGGACACCTCCGACATGTATGGGCCGCACACCAACGAGCGCCTGCTCGGTCGGGCGATCAAAGACCGTCGCGAGGAGGTGTTCCTGGCGACGAAGTTCGGCATCAAGCTCGAGCCGGGGGAGGGGGGAGGGCCGCCGGTGCGCTCGATCGACGGCAGTCGCGAGTACGTGCACAGGGCCTGCGAAGGCTCGCTGGAGCGGTTGGGCGTCGAGCAGATCGACCTGTACTACCAGCACCGCGTGGATCCGAACACGCCGATCGAGGAGACGGTGGCGGCGATGGCGGAGCTCGTGTTGGAGGGCAAGGTCCGCTATCTGGGCCTGTCGGAGGCGAGCGCCGAGACGATCCGCCGCGCGCACGCCATCCATCCGATCACGGCGCTGCAGACGGAGTACTCGCTGTGGACGCGCGACGTCGAGGCGGAGATCCTGCCGACGCTGGAAGAGCTCGGGATCGGCCTGGTGGCGTACTCGCCGCTCGGGCGCGGCTTCCTGTCGGGGCGCTTCAGCACGCCGGACGAGCTGGACGAGGGCGACTTCCGCCGCTACGGGCCCCGCTTCACGGGCGAGAACCTCAAGCACAACAGCGAGCTCGTGGCGCGCCTGCGCGAGCTCGCCGACGAGAAGGGCGTGACGCCGGGACAGCTGGCGTTGGCGTGGGTTCTGCACCGCGGCGAGCACATCGTCCCGATCCCGGGGACCAAGCGCGTGTCCTACCTGGAAGAGAACGTCGCCGCGGCCGACATCCCGCTGAGCGAAGTGGAGGTCGAACGCATCACCGAGGCGCTGCCGATGGCGGCGGGCGCGCGCTACGACGAGGCGGGCATGCGCTCGATCAACGTCTAGGCACAGACGGCACCGGCTAGGCGCCCGGGATTGGGGCGTGATCGGCGGCGTGGTGTCGGGCTCGTCTGACCTCGGCAGTGACGCGGCTCGTCAGCCGCGGCAGGATTTCGTTGGCCTTGGCCTGCGCGAGCTTGTCGCCCTCGACGCGCGCGGTGAGAGCTGCCTTGGCCGCCGTCACGAGGGCTTCTACGAGCCCCGCTTCGGACTTGCCAGCGGTCGTGTTGGCGACCTGCGCGAGCGTCGTGCCGGAGCGCAGATCGTGGCGCAGCTGCAGGGTGCTGACACCGAGATACTGCGCGGCCGTTGCGAGCCCGCGCCTGCCGGCTGGGCGACCGTCTCGGCGGGCGTCGCTTCCGAGGCCTCCGTGGGGGCCGCCCACCTGGCTGACCTCCGCCGCGACGATCCTTGTGAGCTTGGCTGAGACCGCGGCGAGCCGCTGGCGGTCGGCCGTTTCCAGTGTTTGCTCGAGCCCCGCTTCGGACTTGCCGGGTGTCGCGTTGGCGATCTCGCCGAGCGACTTGCCGGCCTGCAGCTCGCTGCGCAGCTGCGCTTCGCTGAGCCCGAGGTAGGCGGCCGCCGTCGCGAGCGTACCGAGCCGGTGATGATGGCCGTGATGCGCGTGTCCCGAGCGGCCGGGCTGCGCGGCCATCACGACGGCGGCGGTCGCCCCGGCGAGCACTGCCGCTGCGGCGAACCCGATGAACAGCCTTCGTCTGAGCCTGCGCGTCATCTCGTCCCGTTTCTGCCGCTGCTGAGCCGCCGCATAGAGCGTAGTGTGGCGCGCGCCGATAAGTCGGACCACACGCACGCGTAAAGCGTTCCTAAATCGCGCGATGCACAGCGATGCTCAGACATCGCCATCAATGTGAAGGTTTGGTGTCCAATGGCGATTGATCGGCGCGCGCTCGGGTAACATCAGCAAACGCTGCGGTTGAAGCGCGACGCGAAGTACCTCCGCGATCGCTGCCTTCCGCAGATCACGAGCCTCGGTGCCCGTGCGTGGGCGAGGGAACGCCTGTTGTGTGCCCCTTGGCGCGCGTCCCGGCACGCCAGCCGGCCGATCAGAGCGCCCGAGGAATCGTCATACCTGGGAGGTTGAGAATGAAGCGTTTTGTACTCGTCGCGTCGATGCTCGTGTTCGGGTTCGTGGCGCCTGCCAGTGCGGATGTGGCGCCCCCGAGCCAGTATTGGTGGCACGACGCCTGTTCGTGGTTCTGCCAGGGCCACGAACGACCGGTGCTGGACGCGGAAGCGAAGGAAGAAGCCCCGTCCGAAGAAGGGGCGCCGAGCGAAGCCTCCAAGCAAGCGCCGCCCGAAGTCCCGAACCAAGAAGAAGCGCCGGCAAGTGAAGTAGAAGCGGCAGCGGTAGCGGTAGCGGCAGAAGAACAAGAAGAAGAAGAAGGCGGAGCACAGCTGCTCTTCGAAGGCGCCGAACCGGCACAGACGCCTGTCACAGCAGCCAAGCGGGCAAGAAAACATAAAAAACGCGAACGCGAGCAGGCCGAACGCGAAAGTGCGGAAGCCGAACACGGCGAAACCAAACCCGGCAGCATGTGGGTCGGTGTGAACGGGGGCGGCTGGGGGCCCTCGGAACCACCGGAAATGGCGCCGATGGTCAAATACGTGCGCCTCGAATCGGGAAACCCGAAGGAATTCGACAGCTTCCAGGCTTCGGGTATCCACGTGGATTGGGATGACTGGGGTCCGTACGCGCACGGTGTCAGTTCGATCAACGACGCTGAATACGCCTCGCACGTCGTGACCGCGATCGAAGCCGACCCGAGCATCGCGTCCGTCGAGATCCTGAACGAGCCCGACGGCAACTGGTTCTGGGGTGAAGACGCGAACAGCAAGGCCAATGCGGAAGCCTACGCGCGACTGCTCGAAGCGGTGTACAACAAGGTCGAGGCGAGGTTCGGCGGCGAACACCCGCTCTTGCTGGGTGCGTTCGAGGAAGGCTCGACGTGGGGCGACGCGTGGTGGAACGCGCTCAAGAACAGGCAGGCGATCGACGGCGTGGTCGTGCATCCATACGGCGGCACGGGGAACCGCACGCAGTCGGCGCAGGGCAACCGCGGCCAGGTCGAACGCGCGCACGCCTACACAGGCCTGCCGGTGTATGTGACCGAGATCGGCTGGCCGACGGCCACGAGCTTCCCGCCGACGGGCGACTCGCTGCAGTGGCCGCAGGCCGAACAGGCGGCGAACATCTACAACTTCGTCAACTGGGCGCGCTCGACCGGCTACGTGGGCGGCGTCTTCATCTACGGCTACCACGATGCTGAAGTGAACGGCCCGGCCGAGTACGGAGTTGTGACGCATACGGGCGTGAAGAAGCTCGGCTGGACGGCGCTGAAGCAGGGGTCCGAAGGCGTGGCCTGCACGGTGTGCTCGTAGTCCGCGGCGCGTGCATGCTCGGCGCGTTGGGATACCGCGAGCGCGCGGCCGGCGCTCAGTAGCCGACCGAGTAGAAGCTGATGTGGCGGCAGCCGTGAAGCTTGTAGTGAGGCAGCGCGTGGTGGCTGGTGAAGACGACGATGTTCGGGTTTTCGCAATGGATCACGCCCGCGTCCTCGTGGGCGTGCACGACGGTGTCCGGGTTGGTGCCGGTCCAGACGTAGTTGACGGTGTCGTTGGCGTAGATGAAGTTGGGCCCGTCGCCGGCGTGGATGATGGCCGTCTGAAATGAAGGCCAGCCGGAGGGGTGGTAGTCGCCCCAGATGACATCGCCGGCGCTGCCGCCGTAGATGGTGTCGCTGCCGTAGCCACCGAGCAGGTAGTTGTGCACGTGCTGGCGGCCGATCAGCGTGTTGTGGCGTCCGGCAGGCCCCTTGTCCATCTCGAGGTGCTGGTCGGCGGGCCAGCCGGCGTGGCTGGTCATGGCCGCGGCGCTGGCGACCGATGCGAGCGTGGCGAGCAGGATCGCGCTCGCCACGAGGAACCACGAGCGCGGACGCGCCGGCGGACGGGGGAGGAGGGGCGTCATCGATCCTCCGTGGGCTCGAGGCATGTGTTGAGCATCGTCAGCACGTTCTGTACCCAGACCGTGGTGGCGGCAACTCGGACATCCGGCCAGCTGCGTTGCTGGCGTGGCTGTCCGAGCCGCAGGCGCCCGCCGGGCCGGGGCGGGAGGAGCGTGCGCGCAGGACGCCGGGCAAGAGGGGCGCCAGTGGATAGGGTGGGGCGATGCCACTGATTCCGATGGTCATCGAGCGCACGGCGCGGGGCGAGCGTGAGTTCGACATCTACTCGCGGCTGCTCAACGAGCGCATCATCTTCCTGGGCACGCCGATCGACGATCAGGTGGCGAACCTGGTGGTGGCGCAGCTGCTGCACCTCGAGAGCGAGGACCCCGACAAGGACATCTCGATCTACATCAACTCGCCCGGCGGCTCGATCTACTCGGGCCTGGCGATCTACGACACGATGAACTTCGTCAAGCCGGACATCGCGACGATGTGCGTGGGCGTGGCGATGTCGATGGGCTCGCTGCTGCTGGCGGCGGGTGCGAAAGGCAAGCGCGCGGCGCTGCCCAACTCGCGGATTCTGATCCACCAGCCGTCGGCGGGCTTCGAAGGGCAGTCGACGGAAATCGAGATCCACGCGCGCGAGATCCTGAAGGTGCGCGAACGGACCGACGAAATCTACGCGCAGCACACGGGCCTGTCGCAGGAGCAGGTGCGCAAGGACATGGAGCGCGACCGCTTCTTCACCGCCGAGCAGGCCGTCGAGTACGGACTCGTCGACCGGGTGCTCGAGAGTCACTGACGCCTTCGCGGCGACGTGCTCGAGGCCGAGCCCGGCGTATCCGCCTCCTACCACGGTTGCGGTATTCGGCGGACGTGAGAGCAACCCTCGCGGCCTGCGCGCGTTGACGTAGGTAGGGGTGAACAACCCCGGCACGGAGTTAGACCGTGTCGTAGCGCGAGCGGGGGCACGGATGCCTTCCGCTCCGCTCGCGTCGCTCAGCCGATCGCGTGCTCGATCGTGCCGAGGTCCTGGATCTCGATGCGCACGACATCGTCAGTGGCGAGGAACACCGGCGGGTTCTGCCCGACGCCGACGCCTGACGGGGTGCCGCTGAGGATCAAATCGCCGGTCTGCAGAGTGCAGGTCTCGGAGATGAACTCGATCAGCTGAGGAATCGAGAAGATCAGGTTGGAGGTGTTGGAGTCCTGGCGCAGCTCGCCGTTGACCCACGTGCGCAGCGTCAGCTGGTGCGGGTCGGCGATCTCCTCGGCGGTGGTGATCCAGGGGCCATAGGGGCAGAAGCCGTCGGCGCCCTTGGCGCGCGTCCACTGCGGCTCGCGCCCCTGCAGGTCGCGTGCGGTGACGTCGTCGGCAACGGCGTAGCCGGCGACGGAGCGTCCTGGCCCCATCACGACGGCGAGCTCTCCCTCGTAGTCGAGCCGACGCACGACGTCGGGGCAGAACACGGGAGCGCCCGGCGCTGCCGCTGAGGACGGGAGCTTCGTGAACACGAGCGGCTGGGCGGGCGTCTCGCCGCCGGTCTCGCGAATGTGATCGGCGTAGTTGAGGCCGATCCCGAAGATCGCCCTGGGGGTGGGCACGGGGGCGAGCAGCGTCACCTCTTCCAGCCGCCACGAGCGCCCCTCGACCGGCACCGCCTCCGGGTCGGCGAGTCGATCGAGCACGGTGAGCTGCTCCTGCGCGTATCCGAACACGCGCAGCTCGCCGTCCGCGTCGCGCACCTCGCCGGCGCGGGGAGTGTCGGAGCCTGGTGGAAGGAAGGTCGCGAGACGCATCTGTACAGCAGGATATTGTCGCGGCGAGCCATGTCCCGCATGACTCCCTTCGAGCGCAGCGCCCTGCTCGCGATCGCCGTGTTGACAGCCCTGGCGGGAGTGGCCAACTACGGATCGTGGACACCGGTTCTGCGCTTCGCGCTCGCCACGCTCGCGCTGGCGGGTCTGGCGTGGGTGGTGTCGTTCGCGACTGAGCAGCTGGGCGAGCGTTTCGGTCCGGGAGTGACGGGGATGTTGCAGTCGACGCTGGGCAACCTGCCGGAGCTGTTCGTGGTGATCTTCGCGCTGCAGAAGGGCGAGCTGGTGGTGGCGCAGACGGCGATCGTCGGCTCGGTGCTGGCGAACGCGCTGCTGGTGCTCGGCCTGGTGATCGTGGTCGGCGCGCGGCGCTCGCCGGACGGGCTGATGCGGTTCTCCAAGCGCCTGCCCAACGACACGGCGACGCTGCTGCAGGTGACGGTGTTCATCATCGTGCTGCTGGGGCTGTCGACGGCGTCGCACGACCCAGCGAGCCACCACGTGCAGGCGATCTCGATCGTCGGCGCGATCTGTCTGCTGGTCGTGTACATGACGTGGGTGGTTCCGTATCTGCGCTCTGATGAGCTGCCGGGCCAGAGCGAGCTGCCCGGGCAGAGCGAGCCGTCCGGCCAGAGCGAGGCAGCCGGCGAGGGCGAGCCTCCCGGCGTCGGCGGGCCGGCGCCGCAAGCAGCTCCGCGCGAGCCGCGACTGTCGCTCGGGCTGACGGTGGCGCTGCTGGCGGTGGGCGGCGTGGCGTCGGCGTTCGTGTCTGATTGGTTCGTCAACGGCCTCGAGCCGGCGATCTCGATCCTGCACCTGTCACAGGCGTTCGCGGGCCTGGTGATCGTGGCGATCGCGGGCAACGCGGTCGAGAACACGGCGGGGCTGGTGCTGGCCTACAAGCGCCGCTCGGACCTGGCGATCTCGGTGGTCAAAAACTCGGTGGCGCAGATCGCCGCGTTCCTGTTCCCGCTGCTGGTGTTGGTGTCGTTCGCGCTGAAGACGACGCTGACGTTCGCGCTCGCGCCGGTGTACATCGGCGCGCTGGCGCTGACGGCGCTGGCGCTGTGGCAGGTCACCGGCGACGGCGAGGCCGCCGAATTCGAGGGCTGGGCGCTGGTGGCGCTGTACGTGATCCTGGCGACGTTCACGCTGTACGAGTAGCGTCCCGTGGGCGCGGCTGTGCGCTGGCGACGATGCCGTCGCCGGCGGTGGCTAGCCTGCAGTCGACGATGTCCGAAGCGGGCAAATCGAGCCGCGGCGCGGCGCGCGGCGCCGTCCGACTTGCGATGGCACGCAACTGGGTCAACCGCCGGGTCGAGACGTTCTCGTTCCTTGACGCCGAGACGGTGCGATGTCGGATGAGCATCGATCTGACGCTCCCAGCCATGAGCTTCGTGGCGGCGGGCGACTTCGTCTTCGTGCCGTTGCTCGCGCTCGCCAAGCGCGATCTGCGCAACCTCGATGTCCGTGGCCCCGACGATCGGCCCTTGCCGGTTTTGACCACCGAGCAGAACGCCGAGGCGGTTGTCCGCGGGATCCAGGAGCAGGTGACGCCTCTGCTCCCTGCCGGGACCGCTCTCGACGCGAATCACGAAAGAAGGCTCCGCGAGATCGTCGAAGCGCGCGACGTGGATGGCTCGGCGACGGCCTATCTGAAGTCAGACGCGCCGATGGGCTTACTGCTCGATCGGGTTTCGGACGAGCTGGTGCGCAGGGAAATCGAGCGCCTGCTCAAAGAGCTCGAGTCGGCGTTTCTCCTGCTGGTGCCGCTCGAGTACCAGCCCGACAGGCGCATCGTGTGCAAGGTCTCCTACGACGTCGCGCGAGAGCTAGGGACCGTGGCAACGAAGTCCGATCGTCGGTACGCGACGGTCCTAGCGACGCTTGCGTCGCTAGGGCTCCTGGGTCGCTCGGAAGTGCTCGACTGCGTCGCGTTCGGCCTGTGCGAGAGCTACCACGCTGAGGTCATACCGCCCAAAGACGCGTATGTAGCCGAAACGTCGCTGACCGTGTGCAGGCAGAGGGATGGCAGCTCGGAGGGCAGGTTAGAAACCACGCGGACGGACGATCAGCGGTTCCGCTCCCACCTGCGCGCCGTCCCAGCAACGCGGGGCGACACCGCCACGCTCACGGTCGTTCTCCACGCGTATCGCCAGGAACTTCTGTTCCCGCTTGCGTTCTCCGGGTTGCTGATTTCGGTGGTGCTTGCCCTGCTGCCGGCGCACGTGTACACGATCGACGCGCAGACGGTGGCAGCTTTGCTGCTCGTCCCGTTTGCTCTTTCCGCCTACTACATCCGCGGCCAGGACAACAGCTACGTGACGCGCATGCTGCGCGGCGCGCGGTTGTTGGTGCTGTTTCCCCTGGCGGCGGCGATTTACGTGCTCACGCTCGCGGGGATCGGTGAGATTCCGCCGGCGCAGGGGGCGATCGTCTCCGCCGGCGTGCTCCGCGGGATGCGGGTCGCCTTGCTCGTGTCTGCGTTTCCCACCTGTGTGCTGCTGGTAACGCTCGTGGCCCCGTGGCTCGGGCGACGCGCACGCCCTCAAATCCGCGCCCGGGAAGATGCGGGAGACGGGTTGGCGGTGCGGTCGGTCGTCGTCCTCGCGCTTCTTGTCGCGTTTGGAGGCGTCCTCTACGGCGGCGTCGTGGCATCGAGTGCGTGGCTTCGCGCCGGGGTGCCGTCGCCGCCGACGGCTAAAGTCTCCTGCAGTGGCCTCTCTCATCAAAGTTGTGTTCCCCAATCTGAGCCTTCCTGTCACTGTCGAGAGGGTTGGTGCCACGCTGACGCCGGCAGCAGGCGAGGGCGACGATCGCACGCGCGAAGAGAAGCTGCTTCGTGCGCTCGATGCGGACGCGCAGACTCCCGCTCCTGGGGCTTCGGCTTAGCTCCTCGCAGCGCGTTACGCCGGCCGCCTCACCCGTCTGCCCGTCATTGCTGGCGAGGCCGCCGATGAACTACCCCCGCGTGAGCCCCCCGATGAGCGCACCGGCGAGGCCACCGGCGGCGGCTGCCTGCGCGTTACCGCCGGCGGCTTCGCCCTCGAGCGGCGCGATGAACATGGTCTGGATGGCGAGCCGCCCGGGCCCGGTGAAGCGGTTCCAGGTGAGCTTGCCGCCGCCGCCCATGAGCCCGGTCTTGAGGCCCATGGTGACCGCCTCGAGCTGCACCGACGGGTCCTTGTAGAGCCAGGCGCCGGCCTCGACGTCGAGCTGCTCGCGGTCGCCGAGGTTGACGAGGAAGACGTTGCCGTGACCGTGCAGCCAGACGAGCGCGTCACCGTCCTTGGCGCGGAACTTGTCCATGAACAGGCCGGAGCCGCCGAGCAGCATGTTCTGCACGCCCTTGATGCGTTCGAAGCTTTAGTCGAGGTTGTCGGTGGCGGCGAGGAACTGATGCTCGCGCACGTCGAGCCCTTCGCCCTGGCTGAGGTGCATCGGCACGCACTGGCCGGGCGGCCGATCAATAGATCGGCCAGCGCGAGAAGGCGATGCGCCCGGAGCCGGAGGTGCGCGTGACGAAGTACTCGAGGCCCGCGATCTTGCGCTTGATCCCGCCCGGCAGCTTCTTCAGCTCGACGTCCAGCTGCGTCTCCTTCCACAGCAGCGTGTGGTGCTCGAACATCACCTGCTGACCCGCGATGTCGATCTGCAGCTCGGGCACGAGTTCGCCGCGGATGTGGTAGGTGGTGCCCGCGAAGGACTCGTCGTGGGCGCTGACGGGGATCGGCTCGGGTAGGGGCATCGCGCGTGTCTCCTTCTTTTATTTAGATGGGGAGGGTCGGCGGGTGGCGCGGCATGGGCGCCCAGCGGCCCGCGGTCCGTGGTTCGCGAGCCGCGCGTCAACGCCTGCACGCCGGCATGCGGGCGCGGTCTGCGGTGCACGCTGGTTCCGAGCGCGCAAGCGCGCTAGACTGCTTGGACCTCGCGCCTGGGCGGGGTTTTTCTTCGCCCAGAGCCGCTGCAAACAACGACGCAGGGATTTCTGATCATGGCCCGCGGAGACGTCCGAATCGCTGTCACCCTCGCCTGCGAGGAGTGCAAGCATCGCAACTACCAGACAAACAAGAGCAAGCGCAACAACCCTGACCGGATCAGCCTGCGCAAGTACTGCCGTTGGTGTCGCAAGCACACCAGCCACAGGGAGACCCGTTAGCGCGGGAGCGCTGCCGTGGCTCGTGACCGTAAACGTGCAAAGCAGCGCCGCGCACGCGGCGGCGGCGCGGCTGTCCGACGGCCTGCAGACGCCGACGTCGCGCCCAACGGCGCCCAGGGCGCTGCGGTCGACGCCGACGCCGACGCCGAGTCGGCGTCGCACCCGGAGGCGCACGGCAGGGTCGAGCGCGCCGACCTGCCTGGAGCGCTCGAGCACGCGGGCGACGTCGACGAGTTCGACGCCGCGCTCATACGGGGCGCAGGCGGCGTGCCGGTCACGGGCGACGAGCTTTCCGAAGGTGGCGTCCCGCTCTCCGAAACTGGCACCGAGCTCTCCGAAGGCGAAGTCGAGGCGGAGAACGAGAACGAGGCTGAGAACGAGCTGCAGGAGCACGGCGGCGGTCCGTCCGCGCCGGGAGGCGGCGGCGGAGGCCATGGCGGCGCGGGCGGCGGCGGCGAGGTCGTACCACCGTCGGGCGCTCCCCTGCGAGGCGGCAACCGCGCGGTCGGCTTCCTGCGAGCGAGCTGGGCTGAGCTCCAACGCGTACAGTGGCCCGACCGCCGGCAGGTCACGCAGGCGACCGCGGTGGTGCTCGGGTTCGTCGCAATCGCCGGTTTGTATCTGGCCCTGGCCGACTATGTCGCCAAGGAAATCGTCGAATTCATACTCGGCTGAGTCGTGAGGAAGATCTGAATGTTTCGCTGGTACGTCGTGAACACATACTCAGGCCATGAGAACAAGGTCAAGCACAACCTCGAGCACCGCGTGGTGTCGCTCGGGCAGCAGCGCGCGGTGCGCAGCGTTGTGGTGCCGACCGAAACGGTCATGGAGATGAAGGACAACCAGAAGAACCCGGTCGAGAAGCGCACGATGCCGGGCTACGTGCTGGTCAACATGGAGCTCAACGAGGACTCGTGGGGTGTCGTCAAGGGCACCCCCGGCGTCACCGGCTTCGTCGGCGCCTCCCAGGAGCCGGTGCCGCTGACGCAGATCGAGGTCGACCGGCTGCTGCACAAGGAGGTCGCCACCGCGACCCGCACGCGCGCCCAGTTCACGATCGGCGAGTCCGTCAAGGTCGTCTCGGGCCCTCTGTCGGACTTCTCCGGCGAGATCTCCGAGATCAACGAGGACGCGGCGCGGCTCAAGGTGCTGGTATCTATCTTCGGCCGGGAGACGCCCGTCGAAGTGCAATTCGACCAAGTAAAGAAGCTTTAGATATGGCGAAGAAGGTCCTCACAACGATCAAGCTGCAGGCGAACGCCGGGCAGGCGAGCCCGGCGCCGCCGGTCGGTCCGGCGCTGGGCCAGCACGGCATCAACATCATGGAGTTCTGCAAGGCGTTCAACGCGCAGACGCAGAGCGAAACCGGGACCGTGATCCCGGTTGTGATCACCGTCTACGAGGACCGCTCGTTCACGTTCATCACCAAGACGCCGCCCGCCGCCGTGCTGATCCGCCAGGCGATCAAGATCAACAAGGGCTCCGGCGAGCCCAACCGCGTGAAGGTCGGCACCATCACCCAGGAGCAGCTGCGCGAGATCGCCGAGCGCAAGCTCGCCGACCTGAACGCGCACGACGTCGACCAGGCCGCCAAGATCATCGCCGGCACCGCACGGTCCATGGGAGTCGAGGTGGCGTCATGAGCCAGCACGGCAAGCGCTACTCCGAGCTGCTCGGCAAGGTAGACCGCGAGCACGAATACCTGCCGGCCGAGGCGGTCGCGCTGGTGCGCGAGCTCGGCAGCGCGAAGTTCGACGAGAGCGTCGAGGTGCACGTGCGTACCGGCCTCAACGTGCGCCACGCCGACGAGCAGCTGCGCGGCACGATCGCGCTGCCCAACGGTCTCGGCAAGGACGTCAAAGTCGCGGTCTTCGCGCAGGGGCCGAAGGCGGCCGAGGCCGAAGCCGCCGGGGCCGACGTCGTCGGTGCCCAGGACCTCGCCAAACGCATCCAGGAGGGCTTCGACGACTTCGATGTGGCGATCGCGACGCCCGACATGATGTCGGTGGTGGGCCAGCTCGGGCGGATCCTCGGGCCGTCGGGCAAGATGCCGAACCCGAAAGTGGGCACGGTCACGATGGACGTCGCCAAAGCGGTCGAAGAATCCAAGTCGGGCAAGGTCGAGTACCGCACCGATCGCACCGCGATCGTGCATCTGGTGATCGGCAAGGTCAGCTTCGACCAGCGTCAGCTGCTCGAGAACTACGCGGCCGTCGTTGAAGAGCTCGTTCGCGCCAAACCGTCGGCCGCCAAAGGCCGCTACCTGCGCTCGATCACGCTCAGCTCGACGATGGGGCCGGGCATCAAGGTCGACTCGTCAAAGACACGCGAAATCCTCGAGGAGGCGCCCGCGGCTACGATCGCCGCCTAGCGTCATCCACAGCAGAGGCCACCAGAGACCCCCGGCAGCCGGCCAGCGGCGCAAGACCGGGACAGGAGCCCCATGAACCGAGACCAGAAGGCAGTGGCGATCGCCGAGATCGCCTCCAACATCGACGAGTCCGACGCGATCTTCGCCGTCGACTACCGCGGCATCACGGTCGCGCAGGTCGCCGAGCTGCGGGCCAAGCTGCGCGAGTCCGACGCGACCTTCAAGGTCGTCAAGAACTCGCTCACCGAGCGCGCCGCCGACCAGGTCGGCGCTGAGACGCTGAAGGCGTTCCTCACCGGCCCCACGGCGCTGACGTTCGTGCGCGGCGACGTCGCCAGCGCGGCCAAAGCCGTCGCCGACTACGGGCGCGCGGCGCAGTTGCTGCCGTTCAAGGGCGGCCTCATGGGCGGCGCAGAGCTCGACGTCGAGCAGATCCGCTCGCTCTCGCGCCTGCCCTCGCGCGAAGTGCTCTACGGACAGCTCGTCGGCATCGTCGCCTCGCCGGTCAACGGCCTCGTGCGCACGTTGAACGCGCTGCTCAGCGGCGTCGCCGTGGCGCTCGGACAGGTGCAGGCCAAGAAGGAGTCCGGCGAGATCCCGGCTGGCGCCGCCCCCACATCCGGTGACTCCTCCGCGGCTGTCGCCGCAGATGAGTCACCTGCTGCGGAGGCTGCCACGGCCGATGACGCTCCGGCGGCGGCGGACGACGCGCAGCCCGCAGCCGAGGAGGCTCCCGCGCCCGAGGCTGAGGCGGCGCCCGACGCCAAGGCGGCGCCGGAGGCTGAGGCCGAGCCCACACCTGAGCCAGAGCCTGCGGCCGAGGCAGAGCCCGAGGCGCCCGCAGCTGCAGAGGAGCCTGCCGCCGAGGCGCAGGCGGAGACGGAGACACAGACTGAGCCGGAGGCGGATGCGCCGGCGCAAGCAGACGACAACCACGCGGACGTCTCGGCTGAGGAGCAGCCACAGGACGCCGAGACGAATCCCCCCAAGGAGGACTGACTCACATGGCAACCAGCACACAGGATTGGATCGAGGAGCTCAAGGGCATCTCGGTGCTCGAACTCGCCGAGCGGATCAAAGCGCTCGAGGAGGAGTTCGGCGTGTCGGCCGCGGCTGTGGCCGCGCCGGTCGCCGCGCCCGCCGGCGGTGGCGACGCAGGCGGTGCAGATGAGGAAGAAAGCAGCACCGTGGACGTGCTCCTCACCGGCGCCGGCGACAAGAAGATCCAGGTCATCAAGGTCGTGCGCGCCGCGACCGGCCTTGGCCTCAAAGAGGCCAAGGCGCTCGTCGACGAGGCCCCCAAGCCGGTCAAGGAGGGCATCGAACGCGAGGAGGCCGACAAACTCAAGCAGGAACTCGAGGAGGCCGGGGCTAGCGTCGAGCTGAAGTAGCGCTACGCCGTCCCTCGGAAGGTCGCGACTTCGCGGCGACCTTCCGGCGGACGGCTTCGCTTGGCCGAGTTCCACGGCGCGCTGCTCCGCTTTGCGGGACGTGCTCGATGCCCCCGCTTCTTCAACGCAGCATAAGAATGCGCGCCTGACGGGGCCGATGCGGCTTGTGCGTTTTGAAAACGTTGTACAACGGTGGGGGTGGCCATGCGCCGCCGGCCGGTTGCGCTCGGGGAGAGTGCGCGCCGGCCTAGTGATCGCGTGATCGACGGATCGCGAAAGATCCGTCGAATGACTGATTGACGACACCGAAGGAGAGCGATTAGGTATGAGTGGACGCGCTGAGCGTAGGTGCTGGCGCGGAGTCGGCGTCAGCCGGCTGTTCCGCCCAAAGCAGGTCTGCTCGGTGCATACGCAGAAGCTCCGTCACTGCCGTTGCGCAGGAGCGCGGCCTTGAGCGGGCTATCGACAACTCCCCCCTAGCGGAGGGAGCGGCGCCCCCCTGCCCTGTCGATAGCCCGCTGAGGGCCGGGCTCGCGGGCGGCCTGCCGCGGCGGACGCGCCCCCGGGCCGGGCACGCCTGCGACCCGTCGAAGCCCGGGCGCCGTCCGATCTTTATTTTCCGCTCACATTCGCGCATTTTCCGGTAGAGTCTGCGGCGCTGGTCGATAGTCGCAGCCGTCCACAGCACGGACACCGCGCCACATACGCGATGTCGAGGACGGGGTCCGTGAGCACTGGCAGCCCTTAAGGGCGTCGATAGTCTGTGCTATCTTTGCTGGTCGCGCTTCGGCGCCTTCCTCTGCCCGTGTATCGCCCTCCGAAGGAGTCATTTCTTGGCTGCTGCAGATGCTCTCCGGACGCGCCGGACTTTCGCGCGTCTCCAGAAGACCGTTGACGTACCCAACCTCATAGACATCCAGCGCCGCTCGTTCGCGTGGCTGACCGATCCCAAGACCGGTGGCCTGCGCGAGACGATCGACGACATCTCCCCGATCGAGGACTACACGGGCAACCTTGCAGTCCAGTTCGGCGAGTTCACGTTCGACGAGCCGGTCGCGTCGCTGGAGCAGTGCCGCGAGAAGGATCTGACCTACGCGCGACCGCTGACGGTGACCGTCGCGTTCATCAACCGCGAGACCGGCGAGATCCGCGAGCAGTCGGTGTTCATGGGCGACTTCCCGTGGATGACCGAGCGCGGCACGTTCGTGATCAACGGCACCGAGCGCGTGGTCGTCACGCAGCTGGTGCGCTCCCCGGGCGCCTACCTGATGGAACCGAAGGACCGCGAGAAGCAGGTCTTCATCGCCAACCTGATGCCGGCCCGCGGATCGTGGCTGGAGCTCGAGATCGACAAGAAGGGCAAGGTCTTCGTCCGCATCGACCGCAAGCGCAAGCTGCCCGTCACGGTGCTGCTGCGCGCGATGGGCTACGCCTCCGACGAGGAGATCCTGCGCCTGTTCGACAACTCGCTGTACATCCGCAACACGATCGAGTCCGACACCGAGGCGACGCGCACCGAAGAGGGCGCGCTGATCGAGCTGTTCAAGAAGCAGCGTCCGGGTGAGCCGCCGAGCGTCGACAACGCCAAGGCGCTGCTCAACCAGCTGTTCTTCGACCCCAAGCGCTACGACCTCACGCGCGTCGGGCGCTACAAGCTCAACGCGCGTCTCGGGCTGGACGTCGACATCGACACGCGCACGCTCACCCACGACGACATCCTCGCGCTGGTGCGCGAGCTGGTGTCGCTGCCCAAGCGCCTCGGCCTGCCCGAAGACGGCGAGGTCGAGATCAAGGACTACGCCGCGGAGGCGATGTCGATGCCGCGCGAGCCGGTCGCCGAGCACCTCGACGAGTACGAGCACTTCGGCAACCGCCGGCTGCGGACCGTCGGCGAGCTCATCCAGGAGGCCTTCCGGATCGGCCTGTACCGCATGGAGCGGGTCGTGCGCGAGCGCCTCACGACCGAGGACGCCGACACGATCACGCCGCAGACGATCATCAACATCCGCCCCGTGGTGGCGGCGCTGAAGGAGTTCTTCGGCTCCTCGCAGCTGTCGCAGTTCATGGACCAGACCAACTCTCTGTCGGGGCTCACGCACCGCCGGCGCCTGTCCGCGCTGGGGGCCGGCGGGCTCACCCGCGAGCGCGCGCCGATCGAGGTGCGCGACGTGCACCCCACCCACTACGGGCGCATGTGCCCGATCGAGACCCCCGAGGGTCCGAACATCGGCCTGATGGGCTCGCTGTCGTCGTTCGCGGAGGTCTCCGAGTACGGCTTCGTGACGACGCCCTACCGCGTCGTCAAGGACGGCGTCGTCACCGACGAGGTGCGCCACCTCGACGCGACCCAGGAAGAGGAGCTGCTGATCGGGCAGGCCAACACGCCGATCGACGAGAAGACGCGCAAGCTCAAGGGCACCGAAATCCTGTGCCGCACGCAGGCTGGCCAGTACGTCACGGTCGGGCCCAAGGACGTCGATCTGATCGACGTCTCACCGGAGCAGATCTGGTCCGTTGCGACCGCGATGATCCCGTTCCTCGAGCACGACGACGCCAACCGCGCGCTGATGGGTTCGAACATGCAGCGCCAGGCAGTGCCGCTGCTGAAGTCCGACGCGCCGCTGGTCGGCACCGGCATGGAGCGCCGCGCCGCCCTGGACACGGGCGACGTGCTGCTATCCCGCGACGCCGGCACGATCGACTACATCGACGCCGACCAGATCGCGGTGCTCGGCAGCGACGGCAAGAAGGAGGAGTACGAGCTGCAGAAGTACATGCGCTCCAACCAGGGCACGCTGATCCACCAGAAGCCGCTGGTCAAGACCGGTGAGAAGGTCGGGAAGGGCGACGTGCTGGCAGACGGCTCCTCGACCGACAAGGGCGAAATGGCGCTCGGCAAGAACCTGATGGTCGCGTTCATGTCCTGGGAGGGCTACAACTTCGAGGACGCCATCATCCTGTCCAAGCGCCTCGTGCAGGACGACGAGCTCACCTCGATTCACATCGAGGAGTACGAGATCGACGCCCGCACGACCAAGCTCGGCGAGGAGGAGATCACCCGCGACATCCCCAACCGCTCCGAGGAGTCGCTGCGCAACCTCGACGACCGCGGCATCGTGCGCGTCGGCGCCGAGGTCATCTCCGGCGACCTGCTCGTCGGCAAGGTCACGCCCAAGGGCGAGACCGAGCTGACGGCCGAGGAGAAGCTGATCCGCGCGATCTTCAAGGAGAAGGCGCGCGAGGTGCGTGACACCTCGTTGAAGGTCCCGCACGGCGAGGGCGGCGTCGTGATCGACGTCAAGACGTTCAGCCGCGACGCCGGCGACGACCTGCCGCCCGGGGTCAACGACCTCGTACGCGTGTTCGTCGCCAAGAAGCGCAAGATCTCCGAGGGCGACAAGCTCGCGGGCCGCCACGGCAACAAGGGTGTGATCTCGAAGATCGTCGACCAGCAGGACATGCCGTTCCTCGAGGACGGCACGCCGGTCGACGTGATCCTCAACCCGCTGGGCGTGCCCTCGCGCATGAACGTCGGGCAGATCCTCGAGACGCACCTCGGCTGGGCCGCCGCGCAGGGCTGGTACGACGACGGCACCGAGGCCTACAAGGAAGCCGACGCGGCCGACGGCAAGCGCCGCGTGTACGTGTCGACGCCGGTGTTCGACGGCGCGACCGTCGCCGACGTGGACAACGCGCTGGTCAAGTGGCAGGACGCCCACACCGGACGCATCCGCATGGACGTCGACAAGTCCCGCCGTGTCGGCGAGCAGGCGTCCGGCAAGATGACGCTGTTCAACGGCCGCTCCGGCGAGCCGTTCGAGGAACAGGTGACCGTCGGGTACATGTACATCCTGAAGCTCCTGCACCTCGTCGACGACAAGATCCACGCACGCTCCACCGGTCCGTACTCGCTCGTCACCCAGCAGCCGCTGGGCGGCAAGGCGCAGTTCGGCGGCCAGCGCTTCGGCGAGATGGAGGTGTGGGCGCTGGAGGCATTCGGCGCCGCGTACACGCTGCAGGAGATGCTCACGATCAAGTCCGACGACACGGTCGGGCGCGTCAAGGCATACGAGGCGATCGTCAAGGGCGAGAACATCGCCGAGCCGTCGATCCCCGAGTCGTTCAAGGTCCTGCTCAAGGAGATGCAGTCGCTGGCGCTCGACGTCAACGTCGTCTCCGAGGAGGGCCAGCGCACGGAGATGCGCGACGAGGACGACGACCTGCTGCGCGCCGCCGAGGAGCTCGGCATCGACCTCTCCGGGGTCAGGGCGCTCGCCACCGACGGCGCCGACGAGCAGACCCCCGGCGAGGAGAACAACACCGACGCGGCCGTCGAGGACGGCGCCGCAGCCCCCGCAGACACAACAGACGAGACCGCCGACGACACAGACGACGACGCAGTCGAGGTCGAGAAGTTGCTCGACGTCGAGACCCCGGAGGACATCGACCTTGAGAGCCTGGTCACCGACGAGTCCGATTCACCCGCGAGCGAAAGCACCCATTAGATGATTGACATCAATAACTTCGACGCCATCGAGATCAGCCTTGCCTCTTCGAAGCAGATCCGCAGTTGGAGCTCCGGCGAGGTAACCAAGCCGGAGACGATCAACTACAGGACGCTCAAGCCGGAGAAGGACGGTCTCTTCTGCGAGCGCATCTTCGGTCCCACCAAGGACTGGGAGTGCTACTGCGGTAAGTACAAGCGCGTCCGCTACAAGGGCATCGTGTGCGAGCGTTGCGGCGTGGAGGTCACGCGCTCGAAGGTTCGCCGCGAGCGCATGGGCCACGTCGACCTCGCCGCGCCCGTCAGCCACATCTGGTTCTTCAAGGGCGTTCCCAGCCGCATCGGCTACCTGCTGGACATGGCGCCGAAGGAACTGGAGAAGGTCCTGTACTTCGCCGCGTCGATCGTCACGTGGGTCGACGACGAGGCTCGCGCGAAGGACATCGACACGCTCGAGAAGGAGGTCAACAAGGTCCTCGACGCGTACGCCGCCGAGCGTGAGGAGCGCGTGCTCGAGCTGCGCGAGTCGCTGGCGCGCCGCGAGAAGTACCTGCAGAACGGCAAACAGACCAACTTCAACGACGAAGACCACCTGTGGGCGGACTCGCTCGACATCAACCTGTCCAAATTGTCAGACGAGGAGCGCGAGAAGCAGGTCAAGGAACTGACCAAGGCCTTCGACGCCGACATCGCCGACACCGAGGCCTACATCGAGGACGCCGCCGAGCGCATGCGCAACGTGTGGGAGCTGTTCAAGACGATGGAGCCCAAGCAGATCGAGCACGACGAGACCACCTTCCGTGAGCTCAAGGAGCGCTTCGGCTCTCCGTACGGCTTCGGCGAGTACTTCCGTGGCGGCATGGGCGCGGAAGCGATCCGCGACCTGCTCCAGCAGGTCGACCTCGAGGCCGAACGCATCGAGCTCGAGGACCAGGTCAAGAACGGCAAAGGCCAGAAGCAGGCCCGCGCGGTCAAGCGCCTGAAGGTCGTCTCCGCGTTCATCCAGTCGGGCAACAAGCCCGAGATGATGGTGCTGGACGCGGTGCCGGTGATCCCGCCGGAGCTGCGCCCGATGGTGCAGCTCGACGGTGGGCGCTTCGCGACCTCAGACCTCAACGACCTGTACCGCCGCGTCATCAACCGCAACAACCGCCTCAAGCGGCTGCTCGACCTCGGCGCGCCGGAGATCATCGTCAACAACGAGAAGCGCATGCTGCAGGAGGCCGTCGACGCGCTGTTCGACAACGGCCGCCGCGGGCGTCCGGTCACCGGGCCGGGCAACCGTCCGCTGAAGAGCCTGTCCGACATGCTCAAGGGCAAGCAGGGACGCTTCCGTCAGAACCTGCTCGGCAAGCGCGTGGACTACTCCGGGCGCTCGGTGATCGTCGCCGGCCCGTACCTGAAGCTGCACCAGTGTGGGCTGCCGAAGATCATGGCGCTCGAGCTGTTCAAGCCGTTCATCATGGCGCGCCTCGTCGAGCGCAAGTCCGCGCAGAACATCAAGGCGGCCAAGAAGATGGTCGACTCGATGATCGGCGAGGTGTGGGACGTGCTCGAGGAGGTCATCCACGAGCACCCGGTGCTGCTGAACCGCGCGCCGACGCTCCACCGCCTGGGCATCCAGGCGTTCGAGCCGCTGCTCGTCGAGGGCAAGGCGATCCAGGTGCACCCGCTCGTCTGTCACGCGTTCAACGCGGACTTCGACGGCGACCAGATGGCCGTGCACCTGCCGCTGTCGGCGGAGGCCCAGGCGGAGGCGCGGATCCTGATGCTCTCCTCCAACAACATCCTGTCCCCCGCGCACGGCGCGCCGCTGGCGACGCCGACGCAGGACATGATCCTCGGTGCCTACTACCTCACCTACGGGCCCGAAGCGGAGGAGCTGTCGAAGATCGACCGCGCCACGTATGAGCCGCGTCCGCACGTGTTCCGCACGGCGCAGGAGGCGGAGCTCTCCTACGAGGGCAACGTCGTCAAGCTGCACGACATCGCCGAGTTCCGTCCCTACGGGCGCGAGGGCGGCCACGTCCTCACGACGATCGGGCGGATCATCTACAACGACCGCATCGAGCGCGCGCTCGCGGAGGCGCTGGGCGACGAGTTCGACGCGTCCAAGTACGTGTTCGTCAACCAGTCGATGAAGAAGCGTGACACCACGCGGCTGATCGACATGCTCGTGCAGGCCTACGGCGCGACCACGATCTCGCTGGTGCTCGACGCGTTCAAGGATCTCGGCTTCAAGTACGCCACGCAGGCCGGCATCACGATCTCCAAGAACGACGTCGTGATCCCGCCCGAGAAGCAGGAAATCCTCGACAAGTTCGACAAGATCGTGGGCGACATCACCGGCCAGTACGACGACGGCCTGATCACCCAGGAGGAGCGTCACGAGGCGGTCGTCGAGCAGTGGAACGCGGCCACCGACGAGGTCGCCGAGGCGATGGTCAAAAACCTCGACGTGCTCAACCCGATCTTCATGATGGCCAACTCGGGTGCGCGTGGCTCGTTCAAGCAGATCCGCCAGCTCGCCGGTATGCGCGGCCTGATGGCCAACCCGAAGGGTGAAATCATCGAGCGCCCGATCAAGGCCAACTTCATGGAGGGCCTGTCGGTGCTCGAGTACTTCATCTCCACGCACGGCGCGCGAAAGGGCCTCGCCGACACGGCCCTGCGTACCGCCGACTCGGGCTACCTGACGCGGCGTCTGGTCGACGTCGCCCAGGACGTGATCATCCGCGAGGCCGACTGCGGCACCGAGGAGTACATCGAGATGCCGGTGTTCAAGGCCGGCGACGAACCCAACGACGTGCTCGTCGGGCGCATCGCCGCGCGTGACATCACGACCAAGCGCAACCGCATGCTCACCGAGCAGGGCGTCGAAATCGGCCGCGCGGAGATGGCCGAGATCGTCAGCGCGTTCGCCGACGACCACGAGAAGGGTGTCGAGGTCACCGTGCCGGTGCGCTCGGTGCTCAAGTGCGAGGCGCCCAGCGGCGTGTGTCAGGCCTGCTACGGCCGCGCGATGGCCACCGGCGCGCTCGCCCAGATCGGCGACGCGGTCGGGATCGTCGCCGCGCAGTCGATCGGCGAGCCCGGCACGCAGCTGACGATGCGTACGTTCCACACCGGCGGCGTCGCCGGCGCGGACATCACGCACGGCCTGCCGCGCGTGGTCGAGCTGTTCGAGGCGCGGCGCCCGAAGGGCCTGGCGAAAATCGCCGAGCAGGATGGGGTCGTGTCGATCGAAGAGACCGACAAAGCGGTGACCGTTGTGATCACCGACGACTCCGGCGAGGAGCACCGCCACGCCTTCCCGCGGCGCACGCGGCTGTTCGTCTCAAGCGGCGAGAAGATCAAAGCCGGCAGCCAGCTCAACGAGGGGTCGGTATACCCGCACGAGCTGCTCGCCATCCGCGGACGCACCGAGACCGAGGTGTACCTGGTGAAGGAGGTCCAGGAGGTCTACAAGTCACAGGGCGTGGACATCAACGACAAGCACATCGAGCTGATCGTGCGCCAGATGCTGAAGAAGGTGCGCGTCGATCAGAAGGGCGACACCGACTACCTGCCCGGGCAGTTCGTCGATCGCTTCGAGTTCGCCAAGGCCAACGACGCGGTTGCCAAGGCCGGTGGCGAGACAGCGCAGTTCGAGGACATCATCCTCGGCATCACCAAGGCGTCGCTCAACACCGACTCGTTCCTCTCGGCCGCCTCCTTCCAGGAGACGACCAAGGTGCTCACCGATGCAGCGCTCGAAGGCAAGATCGACCGCCTCAACGGTCTCAAGGAGAACGTCATCATCGGCAAGCTCATTCCCGCCGCCACCGGCCTCAAGCGCTACCGGCGGATCGAGATCGAGCCCTCCGAACCGCTGCCGCGTGCGATCGACGACGTCGGCCTGCTCGACCAGGACGAGATCGCGGCGGAGCTCGGGCTCGCCGGCGACGGCTTCAACGGCGGCTACGGACAGGAGTTCGACGCCGACCTCGCCTCACTCGAGAAGATCGGCGCCGGTGGCACCGACCCCGGCTTCGCCGAGGAGCTGGCCGAGCTCGAGCTGAGCGACGAGGGCACCAAAGACGAGTAGCAGCGGTTGACGCGCGGCGGTCCGGTCTCCGGGAGAGGCCAGGCCGTCGTCGGCGTCCACCGTGCCCGGCCGTGTCGATTTCTCCGTGCGTCAGTCCGACTCGTCTTCCGTGCTGCCACGGGCTGCTTGGAGGATGGCCTCAGCGAGGAAGAGCTGGCCCCATTTGCGGCCGGTCACCTCGCGTAGTACTCCTTGTGCTTCGAGGTCTCGAATGGCCGCACGCGCGGTTGGAGCCGACACGTTCAAGACCCTGGCAGCGTGAGGGGTCGCGATATAGGGGTTCATAAAGAGCTGATCTACGAGCTGATGGGCCGCTTGCCGAGCTCGCGCCTTGGAAAGAAGCTCGTGATAGTGGGCCTGCAAATCGAGAAGGCGCTCCGCGTCATCCACCGCGGCCTGAGCTTGAATCGCTACGCCCTTCAAGAAGTAGGTGAGCCACCCATGCCAGTCGCCGTGGGTACTGACACGAAGCAGACGGTCGTAGTATTCGGCGCCGCTTCGCTCGAAATAGGCCGAGATGTAGAGCAGCGGTTGCGGAAGGAGCCCTCGCTCGTGTAGCAGCAGCGATATCAGCAGCCTTCCGACGCGCCCGTTTCCGTCGCCGAAGGGGTGGATGGCCTCGAACTGGTAGTGCGCGAGCGCGGCGACGATAAGCGGCGGCAGTGTTTCGTCGTGCAAGAACTTCTCGACGTCCTTCAGTGCAGTCTGCATCTCAGGCACTGGCGGCGGCACATACCGTGCCTCCTCGATCGGTGCGCCGGGGTGGCGGCCGATCCAGTTCTGGTAGGAACGGAAACTCCCGGGATGGCGCTCATGACCACGTACTCCTCGCATAAGGCGCTCATGGACGTCTTGCAGCAGGCGAAGGCAAAGCGGAAGCCCCTTAAGGGCCTTTAGTCCGTATTCGTGTGCCATGAGGTAGTTGCGGACCTCGCGGACGTCGCCCCCGGCGCCACCCGTCGCCTCGTCCTCGTACAGGTCCGCGAGCGTGCTCATCGTCCCCTCGATCCGCGAGCTGAGGACGGCCTCGCGGCGGAGATATGGCCCGATCAGCAAGGTCGGATTCTGGAGGTTGCGCCCGGTGCCCACGAGCAGGCCGATACAACCAGCGGCCTTGCTTAGGTCTGTGACCAGTTCGGCAGGAAAGTCCAGCGAGGGCGGCAAGGGTGCGGGCACGAAGGCCACGTTGCCGTCGTGCCTAACGAGGCGACCGGGAGCATCGGCGACGAAGCTAGAGGGGTCCATGTATTTAGGGCTTAGAAAGAAACCTTGCCAAGTCTAGACGACTTAGAAAGGAAAACTGGTTTTGCTTTCTTTTCTCGCGTAGGATGGAAAGTAGTCTTTCTAAGGTCGCGTGGCGGCCTGAGGGGACAGGTCATAGCCCCCGGGCCCATTCCGCGAGCTGATGGGCCTCGGTTGAGGTGAGTCCACGGTCGGGCTCTGTCTGCACGAGCAGCGTCGGCGCCGCGCGTGCGTCGGCCCATTCGTGGCAGGCGGGACTGAGTGCGTCGTCGATCCATGCAAGCGCACGCCCACGCGCGTACCCTTCGATCGCGTCGAGCTTCCAGTGCGCGTTTGAGCGTCCGACGGCTCGTGCGAAGCGCAGAAACGGCAGCTCCGGCGGGAGTCCCAGCAGGTGCGGCAGGTGCTCGTTGGCGCGCTCCTCCCAGCCGCTCGCCCACACGAGCTCGAACACGCCTGCCAGCTCGAGCAGGTGAGCGGCCGCTGTGGACGAAAGGAAGTGCGGTGTGCCGTCGATCGAATGAAAGGAGCCGTCGAGCTGACCGCCGACGCCGTCGCCGAACCCCTCTGACCAGCCGCGCCAGTGGACGCCGCCGAACAGCGAGATGACGCCGTCGATGTCGACCATCAGGAGCGGTCGCTCGTGCATTTTGGCTCTAGCGCGCTCTTTAGCTTGCACAGAGGTCGAGGGGGGTAGTGTGGCGGACAGGTCGATGTGCTTAGGACGTCGGCGCGGAGTAAAGCAGCCGCCGACGCCTACCGATGAGCACCTCGTCCTTCCCCTGAAATGACCATGGATCTCGGCATATTCCTAGCGCTGCTCTGCGCCTTCGTAGCGAACCTCGGCTTCTTCTACAAGTACCGAGGCGCCAACTCGGTTCCCAAGGTCGAGGTCAAGCACCCGCTGCGCTCCGCCAAGCAGCTGTACTCGTCCAAGTGGTTCACGCTGGGCATGATCATCGCGACGGCCAGCTGGGGCCTGCACGTGGCAGCGCTGTCGCTGGCGCCGATGTCGGTGGTGCAGGTGTCTCTCGCCGCGGGCGTGGTGTTCATCGCGGTGATGGCCGAGCGCATGTTCGGCTTCTCCGTCGGACGCCGCCAATGGATCGGCCTGTGCCTGACCGCCGGCGGCCTCGTGCTGCTCGGCCTGACGCTGCCGGCGATGCACGGCGCGCACTCGCACTTCTCAGACGCGGCGATGATCTCATTCGAGGCGGGGCTGTTCGGCATCGGCGGCCTGCTGCTGATGGGTCCCCGCATGGGCGGCCCGACCGAGCACCACGGCATGATGCTCGGCGCCAGCGCCGGCGTCCTGTTCGGCGTCTCCGATACCGCCATCAAGGCGCTCACCGGCATCACCGGCGCCCACGGCCTGGTCGGTCTCGTGCTCAGCCCCTGGCTGGTCGTCGCCATCCTCGCGTCGATCGTCGCCTTCTACGCCTCCGCACGCGGCCTGCAGGACGGCGAGGCGGTCCCCGTGATCGCCGTGACAGGAACAGCCGCCAACATCGCCGGCATCGCCGGCGGGATCATCGTCTTCGGTGACCCGGTGGCCGCGAGCCCCGGCGGCGTGGCGCTGCAGGCGCTCGCTTTCGTGCTCGTGATCGTCGCCGCCGCGCTGATGCCTGCGCCTGTTCGTGCAGCCGGCGTGGCCCAGACGGCCTAGCGCTGCTAGCATCACGCAGCGAATGCCAACCACCTCGCAACTTGTGCGCAAGGGCCGCGTGACGCCCAAGAAGAAGGTCGCGACCCCGGGCCTCAAGTCCGGCAAAGGCCGCAAGAAGAAGACCGCCGCGCCTCAGCGCCGCGGCGTGTGCACGCGCGTGTACACGACGACGCCGAAGAAGCCTAACTCCGCCCTGCGCAAGGTCGCGCGTGTGCGCATCTCCGGCTCGATCGAGGTGACCGCCTACATCCCCGGCGAGGGACACAACCTGCAGGAGCACTCAGTGGTGCTCGTTCGCGGTGGACGCGTCAAGGACCTCCCGGGCGTTCGCTACAAGGTCGTGCGCGGCACGCTCGACGCCGCCGGCGTGAGCGACCGCAAAAAGGCGCGGTCGCAGTACGGCGTCAAGAAAAAATAGTCGCCGCCCACCGCTTCCAGGAACGAGACACCGATGCCCCGTCGCGCAGCTGCCCAGATCCGTCCGGTCGAGCCGGACTCCATTCACCGTTCCAAACTCGTCCAGCAGGTGATCAACAAGGTGATGCTCGACGGCAAGAAGTCAACCGCCGAGCGGATCGTCTACGACGCGCTCGCGCTGGTCGGAGAGCGCAGCGACAAAGACCCCGTGGAGACGCTCGACGCGTCGATCAAAGCGCTGACGCCGACGCTCGAGGTCAAATCGCGGCGCGTCGGCGGCGCCACCTACCAGGTGCCCGTCGAGGTCGCCTCCAGGCGGGCCCGCACGCTGGCCGTGCGCTGGCTCGTCGAGTTCGCCCGCCAGCGTCGCGAGAAGACCATGGCGCAGCGCCTCGCCAACGAACTGATGGACGCCCAGTCCCAGCAGGGCGGCGCGTACAAGCGCAAGGACGACATCTACCGCATGGCCCAGGCCAACAAGGCCTTCGCCCACTACCGCTGGTGAGCGGGCCGAGGACGCTGCGCGATACTGCGTCCTCGATCGCTCGCGTGCGAAGCACGCTTCGCTCACTGCGTCCTTGTCTCGCTTGATCCTCGGCCCGCTCACGGCTGGTCGCAAGCCGAGCGGCCGCCGCTGGTAGCCGTCAACCGTCGGGGTCGTTGCGTTTCCTTCGCGTCCACGCGCGCACCACGGCGATGTCGCCGAGGACCAGGAGGACGAGTACTGCGATGAGGATCGCTGCCGTGGACATCGTGCGGATTCTCGCATGGGTGGGCCGTCCGCCGAGCGACCGAGGTCTCGCGCGCGCTTCCTAGTCTGGCGGCGAGGAGTGGCGCCAGACCAGCGGGGCGCAGCCTCGGTGGTAGACGCGTGAGGAGGGGGGCTGCCTGCCTTCGAAGGCAGGCATCGTCCAGTGTGCGTCGTGGTCGCCCACGACGAGAGTTGTTTCGTGAACCTGGATCGGCTGCTCGCAAACGGCACAGATCCACTCGCCTTCCACGGTGTCAACCGTACCCGGTTGCGGGCGCCCAAAGCGCGCTCGCGCGATACTGCCAAGCGATGTCGCACAGAAACGCGGAGACGCTGCGGTCGTTTTACGAGCGCCTCAACACCACGGGGGAGGTGCCGGCCGAGCTCTTTGGCGCCGACGTGGAGATTCATATGTTCGAGGGGTCGCCGATCTCGGGTCCTTACCGCGGCCTCGATGGGCTGCGTCAGTGGCGTGAGGACTCGTTCGACATCCTCGAGGACGGGCGCCTGCTGCTCGACGAGGTGATCACCGGCGACGATCCAGACGTGATCGTGGTCACCAATCGATTCGTCGGACGCACGAGGCATACGCGTCTGACGGCGGACTTTCCCCTGACCGTCGTTGTGCGGTTCCGCGATGGGCTGATCGTGTGCTTCGACGGGTACCGAGAGCGGGCCGAAGCCCTTACCGCGGCGGGGCTGAGCGAGTAGCCCCGGCGAGTCGCGACCGCGCAGCCGAGGCGAAGGGCCCTGATGCCTAGTCCTTCGGGGATGCCGTCGATCGTCGGAGGTTGTCCCGTTCGCCGTGGAAGTTTCTCGGTGGCGATCGGGTGTGATGGTTACACGGTGACGGGGATGCGGGTGTTCTCCTCGCTCGTGGCGTGAATGGGCGTGCGCTGGGCGGCGAGGTCGCTTCGACGGCGAGGGCGAGCTTGGCGAGATCGCTATAGCCGACGACCTTCCGGAACTGGGTCTCGGCCTCGAGCATCCCGGCGGCGGTCCAGCGCAGGCACATGTCGCCGTTTTGCCAGCGCTTGACGTTGCGGCTGATGTGTCGGACGGTGCCGATCATCGACTCGATCGGGTTCGTGCTCTGGAGCGTGCTCTTGAGTTTCCCGCGGACCCCGAGGCGCGTGAGCGTCAGCGTCTCGCCCATGCCCTCGCGCAGGGATGCGGCTGCGCCAGGGTGTGAGCGCTCCAGCTCGCCGGCGAGCAGAGCGAGTGCATGGAGCGCGTGCTGGTGGTTCTCTGACGCCCACGCCTTCCTGAGTCGTGCCTTCACGAGCGGCCGGTCGCGTTCGGGGAGATGATCGAGCACATTGCGTTCCTTGTGGCGAACACACCGCTGCACCGGGACGGGGCCGAAGACCTCGTTGACGGCTGCCCTGAGGGCCTTGCCGCCGTCCAGGACGACCAGGACGCCCTGCTCGATGTCAAGACCCCGCTCGACGAGATCGGCGAGGAGATGCACGGTGACGGTCTTGTTCTCGGTGGAGCCATCCCAGAGCCCGAGCGGGATCTTGACCCCCTCGGTGCTGATGCCGAGCGCGACGACACAGCAGCGGCCCTTCAGCTCGATCCCGTCGAGCATCAACGCCGCCAGCCGCACATCAGAGAGCGAGCGGGCCATCAGCGCCGCGAGATGCTCGCCGGTGCGGGCAGACGAACTCGCGGCTGACCGTCGACTTCGACGTCGAACGCTCCGACGCGGCGCACGAGCATCGCCGACGGGCTCGCGGGTCCTTGCGAACCGGCGCGTGGAAACACCCGCGAGCATCTGCTCCAACACGACCTGCGTCAACGGGTCACGGTCAGCGAAATGCGCATACGTCGCAAGCGGCACCTCGTGCTCTCCATCGACGGTGCGGGCGCGCGGACGCTTCACGGCGACCCGCCGGCCACCCAGCGTGACCTCGCCGTCTTCGTGGCCGTGACGATGAGCGGTGCGCTCCTTGACCGTTGCGTGCTTCTCGCCGACGACCTCATCGAGCTCGGCCTCCATCATCTCGCTCAGCACGCCAAGCCCAACACCGACGCTCAACGCGAGCAACCCCTCCTTCGCGGCCCCGGCGAGCTCCCCGAGCGCTTCCTGCACCCGCAGCGGCAAACCCTCCGCGCGGCTGTCCTGCTCCTGCATTACGGTCTTCATGGCGGTTCCCTTCGTCTCGATGGACTTGTTTGCACTCGCCACGGTCCCAACGGGACCGGACGAGGCGAAAGGGACCGCCACCTACAAACTTCTACGCGCTACGGGACAACCTCGATCGTCGCGGACGCAAAGCCACCCTCAACGCAACCGTCCCGAGCACAAGGGCCACGACCAAGAGCTCCCAGCCGGTGATCGCGAAGGCGAAGAGCAGCGCCACAACCGCCACCGCGCAGTAGGTGGCGAGGGGTGCCAACAGCACGCGCACGGCGATCCGCATGCCCGTGACGCTACTCGTGTTTGGCTGGCGTGTTCTCGGCGCGGTGCAGGAGTCGATGAAAGACGCCGCGCTTCGGCGCCGGAATCTTGACCGGTTCGTAGGACTCGCCGGTCTTTGGGTCGATGCCTTTCGGATGCGTCTGCTGGGTCGGCTCCAGCCCAAGCGCTTCGCGGGCACGGGCCAAGTCCGGTGCCTTGACGAGAACGCTACGCGAACCGCTCGGACCGAACTCCGGGTTATCGATCAGCCGCCGTTGCATCGCGCGAATCCCCGCGCCGGCGAGGATTTGGCAGATCATCTCGGCCTCTGGTTCGCTGCCAGCGGTCGCAACGACCTGCGGCGGCGGGTCCTTCTGTGCGTCGGCCATCGACTCAGAGGGTAGTGCCCGAGCGTTCCTCGGCGAGGCGTTCGCCGGCGGCACGAGCCTCGTCTGGGTCAGGGTCGTGCTTGAACCACTCGATCTTGCCGTCCGTCCATGTGGTGAGGTGCGCCACCCGCTGCTCGACGCGACCTTCGCCGCCGACCAGGCGGCCGCCCTCTCGAAGGACGCTGAGCACGACGCCGTGCCCGAGATCGAGAAGCTCCTCCTCCTCGTACCGGTAGTCCGCCCAGCTGCGATGCCAGTCCTCGATGAAGCCCCTGATCGCCTCCGCGCCCTCGAAGGTCCCTAGTCCAGCGGCGGATATGTCATACACCGCGTCGGCGGCAAACAAGCTCATCACCGCGTCGAGGTCACCGCGACTCATGACCTCGTACCCCTGTCGCGCAAGCCTCACCAGGTCGAAGGTCGTGGACTCTTCGGGCATGGCAGGGAGTATCCCGCTCGGCGCTTGGACCTGGCGCACGGCCTATCGCCACTCGGTCGGCGACGGCTCGCGAAACTCGTCACGACTGCGCTCTCGACTCGGCGAGGCGTTCGGCGTCAGCACGGGCCTCGTCGATGTCGGCGTAGTTCGTGACTCGCATGGCCATGCCGTCTACCCACTCGGTAATGGATGCGTAGCGCCATTGCACGTGACCATCGCTGCCAACCGGACGGCCCTTTTGGATAGCCACGGCAAACGTGATCCCGCTTCCGAGATCGAGAGTCTCCTCCGCCTTGATCTCGTACTCCTCGTAAGCGCCGATCCAGTCCTCAAAGAAGGCACGAATCGCCGCCTTACCCTCGTAGACGCCCAGCCCCATAGGAGACAAGTCCCACACGGGATCGGGACCCCAGGCGCCCATCACCGCATCAAAGTCGCCCTGGTTCAGAGCTTCAAGGGACCGGTGTCCGAGCTCGACGGGATCGGGGGTCGTGGATTCCTCTGGCATCGCCCGGCCAGTATCCCGGAATCAAGCAGTCCTCTCGCGCAATCCAGCGCTTATACACAGATTGACCATGTGTGACCCAAGTCACACATGGTCAATGACTGTATAAGCGGCTCAGCCGCGTACGTAGGGCGTCAGTCGGGGGATGATCTCGCGGTTGATAAAGCCGTGGATGGCCCCGAGGCCGCCGGGGAGCAGTATGTTGACGCTCTTTCGATTGCTCGCCACGTCTTTCTCTCGAAGGCGGATCAGTACAGCAGGCGCTCCACGGCTATCCACGTACACGGCTCCGTTGGGCACGTCGGTGAGTTCTGCGCCGTCCTCCACGATATGTCCGGGGTTAGCGGCGGAGAGCCCGATTTTTTCGCCACCGTCGGGCAGCCGCCACAGGATGTAGAGCGTATGAGCGCCCGCTGCTGCGACTGGGAGCTTCGAGTGGCGGTCGGTATTCGAGAGCCGGTTGAGGACTCGCAGGTCGTGGTCTTCCTCAGTAGGCCCGGCGTCATCTGGCGGTTGCAGCATCTTGAGAGCTGCGACGGCCTCCGCCGGGAGGGCTTTCGCGATCGCTCGCCATACATGCCGGGCTTTTCGTCGGCGCATGTCCTCCCCCTCAATGTCGGGTTCCCAGACGCCGCGCCAGAAGATTGGGAACGTGAGTTTGTCGCGACCGGAAGCGGGCGCGAGCGCTGCGATCAAGTGCTCAAGGCTGGATCGCATGTTGTAGATCGCGTCGGCTGCGATGAGGGGGATATCGGTGTTCGCTGGCGAGCGGGTGAAGTGGAGTCGGTGGACCTTGCGCTCGCCCTCGATCCCGTCGCGGACCGTGTATGGGCGGGACCCGTCGCTGCCCCCGTAGGCAGCGACCGCGTCATCGAGATCAGCGAGGTGCTTTTCGGCCCGTTCGAGCTTCGATAGGAATGACGGCACTAGCTCGGTCATGGCGTAGCCTCAGTGGCATGACAGACCCCGAGCACGACGGTGAGCCTACTCAGCAGACGCAACCCGTGAAGGGCAAGCCGATGACGATCCCGATCCCTACGCGCGGGGCGTTCGACCGATTCGTGAAACGGATTGCGGGTCCGCCATCAGGTCGTAAAGACCCTGTCGAGACAGACGCGCCTCCTGAGCGATCCGAGTCATAGAGACACCCTCAGCGTGTGCGGCGCGTGCCCACTCCCGCATCTCGCGGTTAGCCTCGGCGCGGAGCAGGTCGGCGCTCGCCCGCTTGTCGGCGGCTTCGCTGACTCGCCGGAGCGCTTCGTCGGCGCTCATGCCGACGCCCTCTCTAGCAGCGCGTAGAACATTGCGGGGTCGGAGTAGCGCTCATTCCGACGCCAGACGAACTCGTTGAGGTAGCCCTGGAGCCAGGGGTGCGACACCTTGCGATAGGTGTCCCGAGTCGCGGGCTTCAGATGACCAAAGAACCCCTCGACGGTGTTTGTGTGCGTTGAGCCTTCGACGTACATCCCTGTCGAGTGATTGATCCGACTATGGGAGATGAAGTGCTTGTCCAAGTCGTTGTAGGCGAGCCAGGTGTCGGTGATGATGATCGATTCGGGCATCACCCACTCGATGACCTGCTTGTTGAGCGCTGGCCCGTGGCGTGATGGCAGCACGGTTGCCTTGATCCGTCCCCCTCGCTCGACTGCGGCGAAGACGGTCGCTCTACTACGTTCGCGCAGTTTCGCGGCTTCTGAGCGACGGTTGGGGACGGTCCCGCGTAGCTCGCGCTGCCCCTGCTTCTTGCGAGGCTTGCCATCGACCGATGCCTCATCGACCTCTACATCGCCTGAGAGCATCGCGCCGTCGTCCTTCATTAGCTCGTTACGGATCTTGTTGAGCATCCTCCACGCTGTGCGGTATGAGACGCCGATCTGGCGCTCCAGCTGCTTCGCGGAGATGCCGCAGCGAGTGCTCGTCATCAGATACATCGCGTAGTACCAGAGGTGCAGCGATGTCGATGACTTGGCGAAGATTGTCCCGGCGGTCGGGTGTACGTGCAGGCCGCAGCCAGTGCAGGTCCACGACTGGCGTCCCTGCGCGGTCGCGTACTTGCGGACACGCGCTCCTGCTCGCATTTCGGGCATTTGGCGTGTTCGCCGTCCGGCGCGTACCGCTCGCGCCAGAGGCGCTCTAGGCAGGCAAACTCCCGCATGAACTCCATGAGCGATAGCTGCGAGTCCGAGCAGTCGGTGCGGCGGGGTTCGTGGCGGTTGACCGGACGCATTGCTGTAAAGCTACTAGACAAACTGACGTTTGTCAAGTCGGTAGACAACTATCGCCCGGTGATGGCGACGCGGGTTGGCGCCGATAGAGTCCGAGTCATGGAACTGGTTCCGAAGCTTTTCCTCGCTGGCATCTTCATGGGTCCGCCGACACAGGAGGATGCGATCAATAGACAACGTCTAAATCAGGTTTGGGCAGACGTTGCTGGAAAGTACGACGATTACGTGCAGCTCCAGGTATCGCCGGACGGTCACTCGGCCGAGTTCGCGGGCTCAATGCCCCCGGAGGGCGTGAGTATCCAGCCGCCCCTAGTCCAGGTGCGGGATGCGATCCGGCTGACAGCCGAACAGTCGGCCGAGAAGGCAGCAGACATCATGAGGATCGTCGGCCGGCACCTGTCGGTTGGCCAGTTCTTCAACCTCGGCGTCAAGCACCTTTACCACTTCACGCCGCTGAGCAACGACGCGCGCTCGTTCATGCAGGACGTCCTGGGAAAGACCGACAACGATTTGTCGGATCTTGGTCATGGGGTGATCCCTGGCGTGAAGTACTTCGTACCTCATCCGGAGGCCGAGCAGCTGTTTACCGTCGTTATCGAGCCGCTCCTATCCGATCCGGAACACCGAACCATCGTCGTCGAAGTGGACGCAGACTTCAACGGTCCCATCGAACTCGACGCCGTGGAGCAGAAATGCCGGGAAGCGCGCGATTTCATCGAGAGCGGGGTTCGACGCTACATCGACCGAGCGTCCGCACCCTAAACCGCTCAACCCGCCGACCGATAAGCTGATAGGAGATCATCATGGCTTGGACGAATCAACGGACATTCATCTACCGCGAGAAGCTCGTCTGGAGCGCAACAGCACCGGCCGACGATCTCGCCTTTGTCAGCTTCAGGCGCATTGATGGCGCGACGACTCGCCGGGCCGTAGGCTTCGACCCAGAGCCGTCCTCGATCGACGTGATCTCGCCCGCAGATGCCGTCAAGCGGTACTGGCGTTGGGACAGCATGCCCGAGACGATGCGGCGTCTAGCCTGACGTACTGGCGACCGTCGGTTCAAGACGTCTGCGACGCCAACAGGGCGATCCTCAACGCCTACGGCCACCCCGAGGACTATCGACTACGAGATCGCGGCTTCTTGGAGCACGCGCTAGAGAACGCCTGCGGGCAACTTGGCGATCCGCTAGCGGTGCCCGAAGCAATCCAGGCTGCCGCCCAGCTGCTCCACGGCATCGCGCGGGCGCAATCGTTCGGAGACGGCAACCACCGGACGGCTCTCGTCGTCGCACAGACTTTTCTCGCTAACAACGATCTCGGCGCGTTGAGCACACTGGGCGTCGATGACGTTGAGCTTGCTGTGCATGTCGCAGGAACCGGGATCAAGAGCCAGCCAGCGCAGCATGGCCCCACGGACACCGGGACTTTGTTGGTTGTGCGCTATAGCCGCTTATACAGTCATTGACCAAGTGTGACCCAAGTCACACACCAACCCCTTGAAGCAGAAAGCTTTGGTACCTAAACTTTCGGTACCAAATGTCTTCCCCGACACAGACAGCAGACCCGGGCTTCCACCCCGAGGCTTCAGACCGCATCGAGCCGTACGTGTGGAAGATCGCCGGCGTGGTGATCCTCGGGATGATCATGTCGATCCTCGACACCACGATCGTGAACGTGGCGCTGCGGACGCTGGGGCACGACCTGCACAGCTCGCTCGCGCAGATCCAGTGGGTGATCACCGGCTATCTGCTGTCGCTGGCCGCAGTGATCCCGATCACCGGCTGGGCCGCGCGCCGCTTTGGCGCAAAGCGCGTGTACATGACCTCTCTGGTTCTGTTCACGGTCGGCTCGGCGCTCTGTGCGATCGCGACGAGCACCACCGAGCTCGTGCTCTTCCGCGTGCTGCAGGGCGCCGGCGGCGGCATGATCATGCCCGTCGCCCAGCTGATCATGGCCCAGGTCGCCGGTCCCAAGCGGATGGGGCGGGTGATGGGCATCGTGGCGATGCCCGCGATGCTCGGACCGATCCTCGGGCCGGTTGTCGGCGGCACGATCCTCGAGAGCCTGCACTGGTCGTGGATCTTCCTCGTCAACGTCCCGATCGGTTTCATCGCCTTCTTCCTCGGCTGGCGGATCATCCCGCACACCGAATCAGGTGAGGCCGGGCGCCTGGACGTGCTCGGCCTGGTGCTGCTCTCGACCGCCTCGACAGCCGTCGTCTACGGCCTCTCGCAGCTCGCCACGCACACCGATCTGCTCGCCTCGGCCGTCGTCGTGCCGATCGTCGCGGGCCTCGTGCTGACCGCCGTCTTCTGCTGGCACGCGCTGCGCGTCGAGCGCCCGCTGCTGGACGTCCGGCTCTACAAGAACCGGATCTTCGCCGCCGCCTCGTTCACGACGTTCGCGCTCGGCGCGGCGCTGTTCGGGGCGATGATCCTCGTGCCCCTCTACTACCAGGAAGTCCGCCACGAGAGCCTGATCGCGACCGGTCTGCTGGTCGGGCCCCAGGGCCTCGGCATGCTCGTCGCGATGCCGATCGCCGGCCGCCTGACCGATCGCTTCGGCGGCGGCCGCATCGCCCTCGGTGGCGTCTCGGTGCTGTGTCTCAGCACGATTCCCGCTTGCCTTCATCGGCCCGAGCGCGTCGATCGTCGGGATCTCGGCCGTCCTGCTCGTGCGCGGGATCGGCATCGGCTTCTCGTTCATGCCGGCGATGACCACCGCGTTCGCCTCGCTGCGACCCGATCAGCTCTCCGACGCGACGCCGCAGCTCAACGTGTTGCAGCGCATCGGCGGCGCGATCGGCACGGCTGTGCTGGCGGTCGTGCTGCAGCGCGCGAGCGGGATCGCACCCTCGACCGTGCATCTCGCGCACGCATTCAACATCTCCTACTGGTGGTCGTTCGGGATCGCCGCGATCGGGCTGGTCCCCTGCGTGGTGCTGCTGCGCGCCGAGGACCCGCGCGCGCGGCTCAGTCGCGCCGCGGCCAACGCCGAGGCGGCCGCCGAGCCGCTCGGGCGTATAGCGGAGCGCGATATGAGCACCCCCGTGGTCGTTGAGCCGCAAGATCCAGTCCACCGATGCACGCGACGCGCAGCTGACCGAGCTGGGCCTGGCCTTTCGGCGCGTGTTCCGCAGCTTCAACCGCCTGCGCGGGCGCGACACGCATCTCGGCGGCTCCGAGCTCAGCCACGCCCAGTTCGAGCTGCTGATCGAGCTGTTCGAGCGCGGCGAGCTGCCCGCCGGGGAGCTCGCGGCTGCCGCGCGGCTGACGCCCGCGACGGTCACGCAGATGCTCGATCACCTCGCCGAGCAGGGCCACGTCGAGCGGGTGCGCTCGGAGACCGACCGCCGGGTGGTCGTCTCGCGGCTCACGCGCCAGGGCCGGCGCAAGATCGAGGCCAAGCGCGAGGCCTGGCAGCAGCCGCTGGGAGCAGGCGCTCGCAGGGCGTCGAGATCGAGGAGCTGCGCGCGGCCACACGCGTGCTCGAGCGGCTCGGCGCGATGGTCGAGGACGCCCCGTCCGGCGGCGGCTTGCGAGGACGCCAAAACGGGCACTGACGCACGGGCCGATCGGCAGCCAGTCAGGAGCAGGAATCGCTCTGCTATAGTCGAAAAGGCGTCGCGGTGGGCGCTGCAGGACGCGTGCGGCCCGCCGACCCGGCAATGAAGATGGAGACCTCGAGCAGATAACGAACGCGGACCGGTCCATAACGACCAGCAGCGTGCGTGGGCCCGAGGGGCCTATTTTTTTGCCCGCAGCCACCACCCAGCTACAACCTTCAACCGATCGATGCCACAACTGATCTATGCCACGTAAGTTCTCACTCCAAAACACCCGCAACATCGGGATCATGGCGCACATCGACGCCGGTAAGACGACGACGACCGAGCGCATCCTCTACTACACCGGCCGCACGTACAAGATCGGCGAGGTGCACGAGGGCGCTGCCGTGATGGACTGGATGGAGCAGGAGCAGGAGCGCGGCATCACGATCACCTCCGCTGCCACCACCGCGCAGTGGAAGGACCACCGCATCAACATCATCGACACGCCCGGCCACGTCGACTTCACGGTCGAGGTCGAGCGCTCGCTGCGCGTGCTCGACGGCGCGATCGCGCTGTTCGACTCGGTCGCCGGCGTCGAGCCGCAGTCCGAGACCGTCTGGCGCCAGGCCGACAAGTACCACGTGCCGCGCATCGCCTACATCAACAAGATGGACCGCATCGGCGCGGACTTCGACAAGGGCGTGCAGACGATGATCGACCGCCTCGGCGCGCACCCGGTGCCGATCCAGCTGCCGATCGGCGCCGAGGGCGACTTCCTCGGCGTCGTCGACCTGGTCGCGATGAAAGCGATCGTCTACAAGGACGAGCTGGGCAAGGAAGTCGACGAAATCGAGATCCCCGAGAACCTCGCCGAAGCGGCGCAGGCCGCGCGCGAACACCTGCTCGAGGAGGTCTCCCACTACGACGACGCGCTGCTCGAGCTGCTGCTCGAGGAGGCCGACGTGCCCGAGGACGTGCTCAAGAGCGCGATCCGCGAGGCGACGCTGTCGACCAAACTGACGCCCGTGCTGTGCGGCTCGTCCTTCAAGAACAAGGGCGTGCAGCCGCTGCTGGACGCGGTCATCGACTATCTGCCCTCGCCGCTGGACGTGCCGCCGGTCGTCGGCACCGAACTGATCAAGGGCGAGGAGCAGGAGCGCGAGGTCGATGCGCCACGCCGACGACTCCGAGCCGTTCGCCGCGCTCGCGTTCAAGATCGCCGCCGACCCCTACGTCGGCAAGCTCACCTACTTCCGCGTCTACTCCGGCACACTCGAGGCCGGCGCCAAGGTCCTGAACGTCGGCAGCGGGCGCACCGAGCGCATCGGGCGCATCCTGATGATGCACGCCAACGAGCGCGAGGAGGTCACCGAGGTCTACGCCGGTGACATCGCCGCGGCCGTCGGCATCAAGCAGGTGATCACCGGCGACACGCTGGCCGAGCCGGCCCATCCGGTGCATCTCGAGAACATCATCTTCCCCGAGCCGGTCATCAAGGTCGCGGTCGAGCCCAAGACGAAGGTCGACCAGGAGAAGATGTCGGTCGCGCTCGGGCGCCTGGCCGAGGAGGACCCCACCTTCCAGGTGCGCACCAACGAGGAGACCGGCCAGACCGAGATCTCGGGCATGGGCGAGCTGCACCTCGAGGTGCTCGTCGACCGCATGAAGCGGGAGTTCGGCGTCGAGGCGAACGTCGGGCGCCCGCAGGTGTCCTACCGCGAGACGGTGCGCGGCAGCGTCGAGAAGATCGAAGGCAAGTTCGTCCGCCAGACCGGTGGCTCGGGCCAGTTCGGCGTCGTCTTCATCGACCTCGAGCCCGCTCCGGGCGTGGGATTCGAGTTCATCAACAAGATCAAGGGTGGAAACATCCCCTCGGAATACATCCCCGCCGTCAAGAAGGGCATCGAAGAGGCGCTCGACAACGGCGTCAAGGCCGGCTACCCGATGGTCGACATGCGCGTGACGCTCGTGGACGGCAAGTACCACGACGTCGACTCCTCGGAAATCGCCTTCAAAGTCGCCGGCTCGCTCGCCTTCAAAGAGGCCGCCAAACGCGCCAAGCCCGTGCTGCTGGAGCCGATCTTCGCCGTCGAGGTGGTCACTCCCGAGGAGTTCCTCGGCGACGTGATCGGCGATCTCAGCCGCCGCCGCGGTCGGGTCGAAGGCCAGGAGCGCCGCGGCAACGCGCTGGTGGTGACCGGCAAGGTGCCGCTCAGCGAGATGTTCGGCTACGCGACCGACCTGCGCTCCAACACGCAGGGGCGGGCCACGTACACGATGCAGTTCGAGGCCTACGAGGAGGTTCCGCCGAACATCGCCGAGAAGATCGTCGAACAGCGAACGGGGGAGCCGGTCCCGGCCTAGACGGCTCGGGCTAGGCTGGTCGGTAGCACCTAGAGCGGACTGCAGAGCAGGCAGCAGTCAAGGAAGACCGCATTTAGATAGATTTCTGAGGTTCGCCTCCACAGGGGCGGGCATACAAGTCGATACAGGAGCGAATTAAAAGTGGCGAAGGAGAAGTTCGAGCGCGACAAGCCGCACGTCAACGTCGGGACCATCGGTCACATCGACCATGGCAAGACGACGCTGACCGCTGCCATAACGACGGTGCTGGCCGAGCACGGAGGCGCGGAAGCCCGCACCTTCGCGGAGATCGACAACGCGCCCGAGGAGAAGGAACGCGGGATCACGATCGCCACCTCCCACGTCGAGTACCAGACGGAGAACCGTCACTACGCCCACGTCGACTGCCCCGGTCACGCCGACTACGTCAAGAACATGATCACCGGCGCCGCGCAGATGGACGGCGCGATCCTGGTGGTCTCCGCGGCCGACGGCCCGATGCCCCAGACGCGCGAGCACATCCTGCTCGCCCGCCAGGTCGGCGTCCCCTACATCGTCGTGTTCCTCAACAAGGCCGACATGGTCGACGACGAGGAGCTTCTGGAGCTGGTCGAGGTCGAGGTGCGCGAGCTGCTCTCCGAGTACGACTTCCCGGGCGACGACATCCCGTTCATCACCGGCTCGGCGCTGAAGGCGCTCGAAGGCGACGAGGCCTACAAGGAGAAGATCCTCGAGCTGGCCGCCGCGCTGGACTCCTACATCCCGGAGCCCGGTGCGCGAGCTCGACAAGCCGTTCCTGATGCCGGTCGAGGACGTCTTCTCGATCACCGGCCGTGGCACGGTGGCCACCGGTCGCGTCGAGCAGGGCATCGTCAACACCGGCGACACCGTCGAAATCGTCGGCGTCCACGACTCGACCTCGACGGTCGTGACGGGCGTGGAGATGTTCCGCAAGATCCTCGACGAGGGTCGCGCGGGCGACAACGTCGGCTGCCTGCTGCGTGGCACCAAGCGCGAGGAGATCGAGCGCGGACAGGTGCTGTGCAAGCCGGGCTCGATCACGCCGCACACCAAGTACAAGGCCGAGGTGTACGTGCTCAAGAAGGAGGAGGGCGGTCGTCACACCCCGTTCTTCACGGGCTACAGGCCTCAGTTCTACTTCCGCACGACCGACGTCACCGGGGTGGCAAAGCTGCCCGACGGCGTCGAGATGGTCATGCCCGGCGACAACGTCCAGATGGAGATCGAGCTGATCCAGCCGATCGCCATGGACCAGGGCCTGCGCTTCGCCATCCGCGAGGGTGGCCGCACGGTCGGCTCCGGCGTGGTCAGCGAGATCATCGAGTAGCACACGCGCGTCGATCCGAACACCGTCGGAGGCGACGCGCATATTGGCAGTCCGATACGACTAATTGAGCCCCACCGCAGGGTGTGGCGGCGATGGGGCGGGTTCCCGAAGCAGAACCCGCCCTTCTCGCGCGTCAGGGAGGGGCGTCGGCGGGGAAGCTCAGCCGCCGGTGACGCACCGCAGCGAGCCCGACCGAGCACCAGCAGCCAGCAGCAGCACCAGCATCCAGACGATCACCACCGACGAGACCAGCAAGGCGACACTTCATGGCAGCGGCCAACCAAAACAAGATCCGCATCCGCCTGAAGGCATATGACACCTCCGCCATCGAGTCGGCGGCGAAGGAGATCGTCGAGACGGCGACGCGCACCGGCGCGAGCGTCTCGGGCCCCGTGCCGCTGCCGACCGAGAAGAACGTCTACTGCGTGATCCGCTCGCCGTTCAAGGACAAGGACTCGCGCGAGCACTTCGAGATCCGCACGCACAAGCGCCTGATCGACATCCACCAGCCGACGCCGAAGACGGTCGACTCGCTCCAGCGCCTGGACCACCTGCCGGCGGGCGTCGACATCGAGATCCGTCTGGCCGAACCTGAGACCGATGGCCTGCGATCCTCGCCAAGAAGCTCGGCATGACCCAGGTCTTCCAGGAGGACGGCAGCGTCGCGCGCGTGACCGTGCTGCAGGCCGGCCCGTGCCCGGTGACAGCGATTCGCACCTCCGAGCGCGACGGCTATGAGGCCGTGCAGCTGGCGTTCGGCCAGACCAAGGAGAAGCACCTCTCCAAGCCCGAGCTCGGTCACCTGAAGAAGGCCGACGCGCCGCCGATGCGCACGCTCGCGGAGTTCCGCGACGAGGCCGGCGAGCTGACGCTCGGCGAGACCGTCACGGTGGACTCCTTCGAGGTCGGCGCGCGCGTGAAGATCTCCGGTACCTCCAAGGGCAAGGGCTTCCAGGGCACGATCAAGCGCCACAACTTCGCCAGCGGCCCCAAGTCCCACGGCTCGCACAACGTTCGCGCGCCGGGCTCGATCGGCGCGTCGGCGACGCCCTCGCGCGTGTTCAAGGGCATCCGCGGACCCGGGCAGATGGGCAACAAGCGCGTCACCCAGAAGGGCCTCGAGATCGTGCGCGTGGACGCCAAGGAGAACCTGCTGCTGGTGCGCGGCTCCGTGCCCGGCCCCCCCGGCGGGATCGTGGAGGTGCGCACCGATGCCTGACGCTCCCGTGCTCGGCGCAGCCGCCACCAAGAAGGTCAAGCTCGACGACGCCGCCTTCGGCGCGCGCTTCTCCGGCTCCGCTGGTGCACCAGAGCGTGCGCGCCGAGCAGGCCGCACGCCGGCGCGGCACCGCCGCCACCAAAACCCGCGGCATGGTCTCCGGCGGTGGCGCCAAGCCATGGCGCCAGAAGGGCACCGGCCGCGCCCGCGCCGGCTCCAGCCGCTCGCCCATCTGGACCGGCGGTGGCACCGTGTTCGGGCCGCAGCCGCGCTCCTACACGTTCAAGGTCAACCGCAAGGAGCAGCGCGCGGCGCTGCGCAGCGCGCTGTCGCTGCACGCCGGGCGCGGCTCGATCGCGATCCTCGACGCGAGCGCCTTCACGGCGCCCAAGACCAGCCAGGCGCTGGACCTGCTCGAAGACTGGGGCCCGCCGCCGGCGAGGGCCGGCGGCTCAGCCGACGCTCGTGGTGCTCGCCCCCGAGGAGTCCTCGGCGGCGCTGTCGTTCCGCAACCTCGCGCGCGTGGCGGTGCTGAGCGCCGAGAACGTCGGCGTCGCCGATCTGCTCGGCGCCGCCTGCGCTGGTCGTCTCCGAGCCCGCCCTGCAGGCGCTCACCGCGCGCACCGGCCAGCCGCGCAAGCAGGAGGAAGGCCTGATGGAGCACACGCAGGTGATCATCCGCCCGGTCGTCTCCGAGAAGAGCTACGTGCTCTCCGCGGCCGACCGCTACACCTTCCGCGTGCACCCCGACGCGCACAAGACGCAGATCCGCCAGGCGGTCGAGGCGCTGTTCGACGTGCACGTCGTCGAGGTGCGCACGCATGAGCGTCAAGTCCAAGCCCAAGCGCCGCGGCAACACCGCCAAGGGCGCACGCGCGAGTGGAAGAAGGCGATCGTGCAGGTGCGCGCCGGCGAGAGCATCCCGATCTTCCAGGGCCTCGCGGCCCTCGAGGGCTGAGAACGATGCCGATTCGCAAGCCAAGCCCACCAGCCCCGGGATGCGCTTCGTCTCCTATCCGGACTTCGCCGAGATCACGAAGTCAAAGCCGGAGAAGACGCTCGTCGAAGGCCTCAAGAAGAGCGGCGGGCGCAACGCGCACGGGCGCAAGACCGCCCGCCACCGCGGCGGCGGCGCCAAGCGCGCCTACCGGCGGGTGGACTTCAAGCGCCGCAAGGACGGCGTCCAGGCGCGCGTCGCGGCGATCGAGTACGACCCCAACCGCTCCGCCTACATCGCGCTGCTGCACTACGTCGACGGCGAGAAGCGCTACATCCTCGCGCCGCAGCGGCTGACCGTCGGCATGACCGTGGCCTCCGGCGAGGGCGCCGACATCGCCGTGGGCAACTGCATGGAGCTCGCGCGCATGCCCGTCGGCACGGTCGTGCACAACATCGAGCTGCAGCCCGGCCGCGGCGGCCAGATGGCGCGCTCGGCCGGCGCCTCCGCGCAGCTGATGGCCAAGGACGGCGACATGGCGACCCTGCGCCTGCCCTCCGGCGAGATGCGCATGGTCCGCGCCGAGTGCCGCGCGACGGTCGGCACGATCGGCAACGCCGAGCACCAGAACGTCAAGGTCGGCAAGGCCGGGCGCAAGCGCCACATGGGCGTGCGCCCGCAGACGCGCGGCGTTGCGATGAACCCCGTCGACCACCCGCACGGCGGCGGCGAGGGCTCGACCACCGCCGGTCGCCATCCGGTGACGCCGTGGGGCGTGCCCACGCTCGGGTACCGCACGCGCAAGCAGAACAAGACCTCCGACCGCTACATCGTGCGCGGCCGCCGCCGCGGGAAGGGCAAGCAGCGATGAGTCGCTCCAGCAAGAAGGGCCCGTGGGTGGAAGAGCGCCTGATGCAGCGCATCGAAGCGCTCAACGCGGCCAACAACAAAAAAATGCTCCGGACGTGGTCGCGCGCCTCGACGATCTTCCCGGAGATGGTCGGCCACACGATCGCCGTGCACGACGGCAAGAAACACGTGCCCGTGTACATCAGCGAGTCGATGGTCGGCCACAAGCTCGGCGAGTTCGCGCCGACGCGCGTGTTCCGCGGCCACGCCGGATCGGGGAAGGTGCGATGAGCGCCGAGGACGAGACGACCGCGCCCGACGGCAACGACGGCCGACGAGCCCGACGCGGCGAAAGCATCAGCAGCCAAAAAACCTGCCGCGGCGAAAAAAACGCCGGCCGAGAAAAAAGCGGCAGCGTCCGCCGAGAAAAACCAGCGGCCGAGAAAAACCTGCTGCCGAGAAAAAAGCAGCAGCCGAGAAAAAGCCGGCGGCTGAGAAAAAACCGGCGGCCGAGAAAAAAGCCGCAGCGGCGAAACCGGTAGCTGAGAACAAGCCGGCTGTGGACGAGCGAGTCCGCCGCTGAGAGCGAGTCCGCCGCGGAGAGCCGACCGGCGGCAAACCGCAGGCCGCGGGACGGTCCGCGACGAAGAAACGCGGCGCCAAGAAAGCGGCGAGCGCCAAAGCGGCGGCGCCCGGCGACGCTGCGGAGGCGCAGGAGCTCGCGAAGGTCAAGGCCACGGCGAAACCGGCCGAAAAAGTCGCCCGGCGTGCGGCCGCGGGCGTCAAAGCGACGCCGCGGCGCAGGGTCGTGCGCGCCCACGCGCGCTACGTGCGCACCTCCGCGCGCAAGGCGCGCATGGTCTGCGGGCACATCCGCGGCAAGTCCATCCAGGAGGCACGCGCTATCCTCGCCTTCACCCCTCGTGAGGTGGCGCGCGATTGGAGCAAGCTGCTCGAGTCCGCGGTGGCCAACGCCGAGAGCAACCACGAACTGCTCGAGGACGATCTGATCGTCCGGGAGGCGTACGCCGACGAAGGGCCGACGATCAAGCGCTTCCGGCCGCGCGCGATGGGACGGGCGACGCCGATCCGCAAGCGCACGAGCCACCTGACGATCACGCTGACCGCGCGCCCCGAGCCCGGAACCAACAAGAGACACGGCTGAGAGACGAGAACATGGGACAGAAGGTTCATCCAGAGGCAATGCGCGTGGGCTACATCCACGACTGGAAGTCGAACTGGTTCAACGAGAAAAACTTCGCCGAGTACCTCGCCGAGGACGTTCAGCGTGCGCGAGCACATCATCGCGCAAGCTCGCCCACGCCGGCCTCTCGGACATCACGATCCGCAAGGACGCCAACGAGCTCGAGGTCAACATCCACACCGCCCGGCCGGGCATCGTGATCGGCAAGTCCGGCACCGAAGTGGACGCGCTGCGCCGCGATCTGCACCGCATGACCAAAAAGCAGATCAAGGTCAACATCCTCGAGATCAAGCGCCCCGAGCTCGACGCCAAGCTCGTCGCGCAGTCGATCGCCGAGCAGCTGCAGAACCGCGTTGCCTTCCGCCGCGCGATGAAGCGCGCGCTCACCAGCGCCATGCGCTCCGGCGCCAAGGGCGTCAAGGTGCAGGTCGCCGGCCGTCTCGGCGGCGCCGAGATGGCGCGCACCGAAAGCTACTCCGACGGCCGCGTGCCGCTGCACACGATGCGCGCGGACATCGACTACGGCTTCTACGAGGCGCGCACCACCTTCGGGCGCATCGGCGTCAAGTGCTGGGTCAACAAGGGCGAGATCATGCCCGAGGGCTACACCGGCGCAGATCTCACCGACATGACCGCGCCCGCGCCGCCGAGCAACGACCGCGACGGCCGCGGCGGCCGTGACGGCCGCGAGGGTCGCGGCGGCGGGCGAAACCGGCCGGCGGTGGCGGTGGCGGCGCGGTCCGGTGGACCCGGTGGCGGTGGACCCGGCGGCGGCGGTGGCCGGTGGCGGTGGCGGCGGACGTGGTCCGGGTGGTCCCGGTGGCGGCGGACGTGGCGGCGGTGGTGGACGCGGTCCGGGTGGTCCCGGCGGCGGCGGAGGCCGCGGGCCGCGTCCCGGTGGCGGCGGGCCCTCCGGCGGAGGTGGACGCTGATGCTCTCACCCAAGCGCGTCAAGCACCGCAAGCAGCACCGTGGACGCCGTCGCGGCAACTCGCGCGGGCAGCTGCACGTCCAGTTCGGCGAGTACGGCCTGAAGGCGCTCGAGTGCGGCTGGCTGACCAACCGCCAGATCGAGGCAGCCCGTATCGCGATGACGCGCAAGATCAAGCGTGGCGGCAAGGTGTGGATCAACGTCTTCCCCGACAAGCCCGTCACCAAGAAGCCCGCCGAGACCCGCATGGGCTCCGGCAAGGGCTCGCCCGAAGGCTGGGTCGCGGTCGTCAAGCCCGGACGCGTGATGTTCGAGCTGGCCGGCGTGTCCGAGCCGCTCGCGCGCGAAGCGATCCGCCTGGCCGCGCACAAGCTGCCCGTCAAGTCCAAGTTCGTGCTGCGCGAGGACTGACGTGAAGGCCAGCGAGATGCGAGACCTGGACGACAACGAACTGACCAAGCGGCTGGCCGAGCTGCGCAAAGAGGTGTTCGGCCTGCGCTTCTCCAACGCGACCGGCGAACTCGACGACACCGCCGGCCTGGGCCGCGCCAGGCGCGACCTCGCGCGCGCGCTGACCGTCGCCCGCGAGCGCGAGCTCCAGGGCCACGCAACTGAGAACAAGACGAACGTGAACGGATCAAATGGCTGACGAACCAGACAACGACACAGCAGAGACCGCCGAGGACCAGGCCGACGCAGGCCCCCGCGACCGAGGCTGCCGAGCGCGAGCGCCGTGCGGCCGACGCGAGGCTGACGCGAGGCGACGCCGAGCCGGACTCGCGACACCGGAGGCAGAGGTCGCTGCGCCGACGCCGCCGCGCCGCGGCTGAGCCCGTCGAGCAGCTGCCGCCCAAGGAGCGCCGTCGCAAGGCGCGCTCGAAGCACACGCGAGGCGCGTCCGAGCCGCACCCCCGAGGAGCGCCACGCCGAGCGGCTGGCCGAGCGCAAGACCAAGGCCGTCCGGCGCCGCGCGCGACGCCTGCAGGAACGCGCCAAGGCAGCCGAGCGCCGTGCCGCGGCGCCCGCGCCAGAGGCGCTGCCGCCGGTGCACGCGCCCGTCGAGGGCACGCGCAGGGTGCGCCAGGGCATCGTCGTCTCCGACAAGGCCGAGAAGACGATCACCGTGCGCATCGACGTCGCGCGCCGGCACCGCCGCTACGAGAAGATCGTGCGCAGCTCGAGCACCGTGCACGCGCACGACGAGAACAACGACGCCACACGAGGGCGACGTGGTGCGCGTGATCGAGAGCCGGCCGCTGTCGCGCACCAAGCGCTGGGCGCTCGTCGACGTGCTGGAGCGCGCGCGATGATCCAGAACGAGACCCGTCTGCGGGTCGCCGACAACTCCGGCGCCCGCGAGATCCTGTGCATCCGCGTCAAGGGCGGCTCGCGGCGGCGCTACGCGTTCGTCGGCGACGTGATCACCGCGACCGTCAAGCAGGCCAACCCGCAGGGCGCCGTCAAAAAGGGCGAGGTCGTCACCGCCGTGGTCGTGCGCACCAAGAAGCCGATCGGCCGCGACGACGGCACCTACATCGCCTTCGACGAGAACGCCGCGGTGATCATCGACGACCAGAACAACCCGCGTGGCACGCGCGTGTTCGGGCCGGTCGCGCGCGAACTGCGCGAGCGCAACTTCATGAAGATCGTCTCGCTCGCGCCGGAGGTGCTGTGATGGCCCGCCGTCATGCAGTCGCGTCCCAAGCGCCGCTCGCTGAAGATCCGCTCCGGCGACCGCGTCCAGGTGATGTCCGGCAAGGACCGCGGCAAGACCGGCCGCGTGCTGCGCGTGGATCCCGCCAAGGAACGCGTGTACGTCGAGGGCCTGAACATGATCAAGCGCGACACCCGCCCCCAGCAGGTCGCCGGCACGAGCTCGCAGACGGCGCGCAGCTGGGCGGCGTGATCGAGCGCGAGGGACCGATCCACATCTCCAACGTGATGCTGCTCGACGCCAAAGGCAAGCCCACGCGCGTCGGCATCGAGCGCGGCGAGCGGCGAGCGCGTGCGTGTCGCCAAGAGCTCCGGCGCGAGGCTCGACTGACGATGGCGACGATGACCGACAGAGCCCCCACAGCCCGTCTGAAGACCCGCTACCTCGAGGAGATCCGCCCCGCGCTGGTCGAGCGCTTCGGCTACTCCTCGGTGATGCAGGCGCCAAAGATCGAGAAGATCACGATCAACATGGGCGTCGGCCTCGCCAAGCAGGACTCGAAAATGCTCAAGGCGGCGACCGAGCAGCTCGCGACGATCGCCGGCCAGCAGCCGAGCGTCCGTCGCGCGCGCAAGTCGATCGCCGCGTTCAAACTGCGCGAGGGCATGCCCGTCGGCGTCGCCGTGACGCTGCGCGCCGAGCGCGGCTACGAGTTCCTCGACCGGCTGATCTCGGTTGCGATCCCGCGGATCCGTGACTTCCGCGGCCTGAACGCCCGCTCCTTCGACGGCCGCGGCAACTACTCGCTGGGCGTCAAAGAGCAGATCATCTTCCCCGAGATCGACTACGACGCGATCGACAGGTGCGGGGCCTGGACATCACCATCACCACCTCCGCCGCCACCGACATCGAGGCCTACGCGCTGCTGGCAGCGTTCGGCATGCCCTTCTCCCCCCAAGGCGGCCCAAGGGCTATGACCCCGACGCGGACGCCGCCGCGCAGCGCGCCCACGAGGAGGCCGAGGTGCGAGCGCCGCCGCCGCCGCGCAGCCAGCGCCGGCGCCCGCCGCAGCCAAAGCCAAAGGGAAAGCCAAAGCGGCCGCCGCGCCTGAGCCGGCAGCGGAGCCCGAGGAGGTCCAGGAGGCCGAGGAGGCTGTCGCCGAGGAGGCCGCAGCGGAAGCCGAGGTCGTCGCAGAGGCGCAGGACGGCGAGCAGCAGGCGGCCCAGGAGGTCGTCGATGAGGCATCGAGGAGGCCGTCGCCGAGGTGGCCGAGATCGAGGTCGCCGCCGAGGCCGAGGCCGAGCAGATCGAAGACGAGGCGGAGCCGAGGTTCTGGCCGAGGAGACCGTCGCGGCGGAGGACGTCCTGGAGGAGGCTGTCGCCGAGGAGATCGAAGCCGAGGACGCCGAGGAGGCTGTCGCCGAGGAGGCTGAAGCCGAAGCGGCGATCGTCGAGGAGGCTGAGCAGGGCGAGGCCGCTGCGGACGGCGACACGGATACCACTGAGAAAGAGAGCACCGACTGATGGCCAAGACCTCACTGCGCGTCAAGCAGGCGCGCCCGCCGAAGTTCACGACACGTGCTTATACTCGCTGCACCCGTTGCGGTCGCCCGCGAGCGGTGTACAAGAAGTTCGGGGTGTGTCGCATCTGCCTTCGCGACCTCGCCCACAACGGCCAGATCCCCGGGATGACGAAGTCCTCCTGGTAGGGATCTTCCTCCGAAGAAACGATTAGGCCCACACACATGTCGATGACAGATCCCATAGCCGACTTCCTCACGCGCGTGCGCAACGCGATCCACGCCGCGCACGAGACCGTCGACGTGCCCGCGTCCAAGCTCAAGGGCGAGCTCGCACGGATCCTCGACGAGCAGGGCTACATCGAATCCTGGTCGGTCGTGCCGGCGCCCGACGGCGCCGCCGGGCAGCTGATCCAGATCCGCCTCAAGTACACCGAGGACCGCCGCTCGGCGATCTCGGGACTGCGGCGCGTGTCGCGACCCGGACGGCGCACCTACGTCGACGCCAAGCACATCCCCAAGGTGCTGGGCGGGATGGGCACCTCGATCGTCTCGACCTCGCACGGCGTGATGACCGGTCACGACGCGCGCGCCGCCGGCATCGGCGGCGAGGTCCTGGCGCAGGTCTGGTAGGTGAGCGATGTCGAGAATCGGTAGACAGCCAATCCCCGTGCCCGCCGGCGTGACCGTCTCGATCGAGCCCGAGTCGGTGCGCGTCAACGGGCCCAAAGGCGAACTCTCCGAGCGCATCCACCGCGACATCGAGGTCACCCAGGAAGGCGAGCAGCTGCTCGTCACGCGACCCACCGACCGCGGCGAACACCGTGCGCTGCACGGGCTCACCCGCACGCTCGTCGCGAACATGGTCGAGGGCGTCACCAGCGGCTACGAGAAGCGCCTGGAGATCCAGGGCGTCGGCTATCGCGCGCAGCTGAAGGGCAAGAACCTCGAGCTCGCCGTCGGCTACTCCCACCCCGTGCCGATCCCCGCGCCCGAGGGCATCGAATTCGAGGTGCCCCAGCCGACGCGCGTCGTCGTCAAGGGCATCTCCAAGCAGCTCGTCGGCGAGACCGCCGCGATCATCCGCAAGCAGCGCCCGCCCGAGCCCTACAAGGGCAAGGGCATCCGCTACGAGGGCGAGTACGTGCAACGCAAGGTCGGAAAGCGCGCATGAGCCCGTATAGCTGCGCTGGATCTGCGTCCTCGATCAGCTCGCCCGTGCCCCGAAGGGGTATGTGCGGAGCACACTTCGCTCACTGCGTCCTTGCCCAGCTTGCTCTACGGGCTCATGCGAGGCGCTTGGATAGACAGGGGGCGCGCATGACCGTCCTCACCAAGGAGACCCGCCGGCTCAAACGCCGCCGCCGCGTGCGCGCGAAGATCTCCGGCACCGCGACGCGTCCGCGCATCTCCGTGTTCCGCTCCAACCGCGGGCTGTCCGCGCAGCTGGTCGACGACATCGCCGCGCACACGCTCGCCGCTGTCAACTGGTTCGAGCCGGAGCTGCGCTCGCTGGCGAAATCCGAGCGCACCAAACGCGCCGGCGAGCTGCTCGCCGAGCGCGCCAAGGCGGCGGGCATCTCCGAGGCCGTGTTCGACCGCGGCGGCTACCAGTACCACGGCCACGTCCGCACCTTCGCCGAGGCCATCCGCGAGGCCGGCATAACCGTCTAGCCCGCCGAGGCGCACGCTCCCGCTACCCTCTCCCTCCTGCCATGTCCATATCCATAGATCGCTCAGTCAACCCCGCCGGCCTGGATCTCCAGGAGCGCGTCGTCGAGATCAACCGCGTCGCCAAGGTCGTCAAGGGCGGCCGGCGCTTCTCGTTCACCGCGCTCGTGGTCGTCGGCGACGAACGCGAAGTCGTCGGCGTCGGCTACGGCAAGGCCAACGAGGTGCCGCTGGCGATCCAGAAGGGCGTCGAGCGCGCCAAGAAGGACCTCTTCCGCGTGCCCAAGCACGGCAGCACCATCACCCACCAGACGACCGGCATCTTCGGCTCCGGGCGCGTCCTGCTGAAGCCCGCCTCGCCCGGTACCGGCGTGATCGCCGGCGGCGGCGTGCGCGCGGTGCTCGAGCTCGCGGGCATCCACGACATCCTCTCCAAGAGCCTCGGCACGCAGAACCCGATCAACCTCGTCAAGGCCACCGTCGCTGGCCTGCGCGGGCTGCGCACGCCCGAGGAGGTCGGCAAGCTGCGCGGGCTGAGCATCAACAAGGTCCTCGGCCTCGGCGGCGAGCCCGCCAACGGCAGCGCGCAGGCCGCGACGCCGAGCTGGAGACAGCTGCTGCGAGCGAGGAGCCCGCGCCGACGGCGAGCGCCGCTGACGGAGCGAGCGCGTGATGGGCGCGCTGAGCGTCACCCAGCGCCGCTCCAAGAACGGCGCCAACGCCAAACAGCTCGACACGCTGCGCTCGCTCGGCCTGCGCCGCATCGGCCACACGGTCGAGGTCAAGGACTCCGATGCAGGCGCGCGGCATGCTGCACGCGGTGCGCCACCTGGTCGAGGTCAAGGAGGGCAAGTGAGCCCCGCCAAAGACGACACCGAGGAGCGCATCGGGCTGCACAGCCTCGCGCCGGCGCCCGGCAGCCGCCGCCCGCGCAAGCGCATCGGACGCGGCGAAGGCTCGGGCACCGGCAAGACCTCCGGCCGCGGCCAGAAGGGCGCGGGCTCGCGCTCGGGCTCCAAGCGCCGTGCCGACTTCGAGGGCGGCCAGATGCCGATCCACATGCGCATGCGAAAGCTGCGCGGGCCGCACATGAAGAAGTCGATGCCGTTCGAGCCCTTCCGCACGCACACCCAGCCGGTCAACATCTCCGCGCTCGAGAGCCGCTTCGACGCCGGCACCGAGGTCACGATCGAGCTGATGAAGGCCAACGGCCTGGCGACCCGCAAGGACATCCCGTCAAGGTGCTCGCCAAGGGCGAGCTCAGCAAGGCGCTGACCGTCCACGCCCACGCGTTCAGCGCCAGCGCGCGCGAGCGCATCGAGGCGGCCGGCGGCACCTGCACGACGATCGAGGGTTAGCCGCGCCAAGCGCGCCCGCAAGCGGCGGTCCGCGACTGGCTATCCACTAGAATCGGCGACCAAGGCGTGCCTGCGAGGCTTGCGCGCTGCGGACACAAGCCATGCTCTCGACGATTCTCAACGCCTTCCAGGTTGCGGACATCCGCAAGAAGATCGCCTTCACGGCGGCGATGCTGCTGATCTACCGGTTCGGCTCGCACGTGCCGGTGCCCGGCGTCAACCTCACCGCGGTCAACAACATCCAGAAGTCCTTCGGCGGCGGCGGCATCCTCAGCTACCTGAACCTGTTCTCCGGCGGCGGCCTGTCGAAACTCGCGATCTTCGCGCTGGGCATCATGCCCTACATCACCTCCTCGATCATCCTGCAGCTGCTGCAGGTGGCGGTGCCCTCGCTGGAGAAGCTCTCCAAGGAAGGCGAAGTCGGACAGGCGCGCATCACCCAGTACACCCGCTACCTGACCGTCGGGCTGGCCTTCGCGCAGTCGATCGGCTACGTCTTCCTGTTCCACACCCTGCAGGCCAAAGCCGGCGAAAACGTCATCACGCACTTCGACCTGGCGCACATCTTCCTGATCGTCATCTGCCTGACGACCGGCTGCGTGATGCTGATGTGGATCGGCGAGCTGATCACCCAGCGCGGCATCGGCAACGGCATCTCGCTGCTGATCTTCGCCTCGATCGTCTCGCGGCTGCCGTCGGGCATCCAGCCGTGGTGGACCACGCAGGACCAGGTCTTCAAGGTGATGGCGCCGTTCCTCGTGCTGGTGGTCGTCGCCGCGATCGTGTTCGTCCAGGAAGGCCAGCGGCGGATCCCCGTGCAATACGCCAAGCGCGTCATCGGCAGGCGCATGACCGAGGGCGGGCAGACCTACCTGCCGCTGCGCGTGAACATGGCCGGCGTCATCCCGGTGATCTTCGCGGCGAGCATCATGGCCTTCCCGCCGACCGTCGGGCAGCTCGTCAAAACCCACTGGGGCCAGTCGATCTCGGACTTCTTCACGCCCAACGGCTGGCACTACGTCGTCGGCGAGTCGATCTTGATCGTGATCTTCACCTACTTCTACACCGCCGTCACGTTCAACCCGGTCGACCAGGCCGAAAACCTGAAGAAGTACGGCGGCTTCATCCCCGGCGTGCGGCCCGGCCGTCCCACCGCCGAATTCCTCGACCGCATCCTCGCGCGCCTGACGTTCCCCGGCGCGCTGTTCCTCGCCGCCGTCGCCGCGCTGCCCGCGATCCTGTTCGCGCAGACCCACCAGCAGTTCCAGTTCGGCGGCACCTCGATCCTGATCGTGATCGGCGTCGCGCTCGAAACGATGAAGCAGCTCGAGGCGCAGCTGATGATGCGAAGTTACGAGGGATTCCTTAAGTAGCGCTACGCCTGTCCGCATGACGGTCGCGACTGACGCTACGTCGGGTCCACCTGACGGTCGCGACTTCGCGGCGACCGTCATGCGGACCCGACTTCGCTTGGCCGAGGGGACTACGCGTGGTCGCCCGGGCCCGTATCGCGGCTGGCACTCAAAGGCAGTGCACCTCTCTTGCTGCCGGTGTGCTCGGCGACGAGTGAAGCCGGCGCTAAGAGCGCTCTGCGCCGGCGAAGGTGCGCTCGCTGTTGGCGTCGTTGAACATCTCCGAGACGATTGGCCAGGAGCCGTCGGCCTGTCTGCGTAGGACGCGCAACGAATAGTTGTCGCGCAGCTCGATCTCGCCGCCGTCGAGCAGCTTCTGACCCTCGACCTGCAGGTGCGCCGATACCAGCACGACCTCCGCGGTCAGGACTCGAATCGCCACCTCAGGCGGAGCCCTGAGCGTGCCGGCGTTGAAGTTGGCGTCGGCGAACAATCGCCGCAGGTAGGAGAGGATCTCCTCGCTGCCCTTCTTGACGGTGCCGAACGCGTTGACCCAGTCGGCGTCGGCGCTGTAGACGCCGACGAGCTTGTCGGCGTCGCGCTCTTGAAAGCCGCTTCTGAGGGTGATCAGCGTGGTGGCGATCGCCTCCTGGTCGGCTTGCGGGAGCGACGTCAGCTCGGCACTGGGATCCTGGGACGCGGCCATCGGCCTTCTCCTTGCGTTGGTCCGGGACTGATTCGGTTCGAGCTTACTGAACGACCTGGGTCCACCAGCGGCCGTCGCTGGGGCCGACATCGGCGTCCGGGAGCGCCGACCACGCTCGCAACCGGACCCCGTTTGCGGGTAGTCTGCCTCGGTCGTGTCCGAACTGAACCTGATCCTGCTCGGCCCGCCGGGCGCCGGAAAGGGCACGCAGGCCGAGCGCCTGCACGAGGACTTTGGGCTGCCGCACATCTCGACCGGCGACATCCTGCGCGCGCAGGTGTCCGAGGGGACGGAGCTGGGCCAGGAGGCCAAGCGCTACATGGACGCCGGCGATCTCGTGCCCGACGACGTGATCATCGGCATGATCACCGACCGTCTCGCAAGCGGCGACGCGCGCGACGGCTTCCTGCTCGACGGCTTTCCTCGCAACGAACAACAGGCTGATGCGCTCAGCGAGGCGCTGGGCGGGCTCGACCGGCGCCTGACCGCGGTGCTGCTGATCGAGGTGCCCGACGACGACGTCGTGCGCCGACTGGCCGGGCGGCGCGTGTGCGTGAAGAACCCCAGCCACATCTACCACGTCGACTTCGATCCGCCCAAGCACGAGGGAGTGTGCGACCAGGACGGCGCACGCCTGATGCAGCGCGACGACGACCGCGAGGAGGTGATTCGTCGGCGCCTGGAGGTCTACCACTCCCAGACCGAGCCGCTGATCGCCTATTACGATCGCGCCGGGCTGCTGCGCCGCTTCGACGGACGACGCACCGCCGATGAGGTCCACGCGCACATCCGCGCCACCGTCGCGACGCTGCGCCTGGAGGAGGGCTTCTAGTGCACTGCGGTGGCGGCTCACGCCGCCCAGCTAAGCTCCGTGGGTGATCATCAGGAAGTCGCCTCAGGAGATCGAGAAGATGGCGCGCGCGGGGCTTCTGCTTGCCGCGGTACACGACCAGATCGAGCGCAGCATCCGCCCCGGGGTGAGCACGGCCGAACTCGACAAGCTGGCCGAGCGCTTCATTCGCGCCCACGGCGCGACGCCGACATTCAAGGGCTACCGCGGCTTCCCCGGCTCGATCTGCGCCTCGCCGAACGCGATGATCGTGCACGGCATTCCCGGCTCGTACAGGCTCGAGGACGGCGACATGATCTCAATCGACGTCGGCGTCACGCTCGACGGGTGGGTCGCCGACGCGGCCAGGACGTTCGCCGTCGGGGAGGTGGGCAAGGACGCCAGGCGTCTGCTCGCGGCAACCGAGGAGTCCCTGCACGCGGGCGTCGCGCAGTGCCGCGACGGCAACCGCATCGGTGACGTCTCGGCCGCGATCCAGCTCGTCGTCGAGGAGGCCGGCCTGTCGGTCGTGCGCTCGCTCGTCGGCCACGGTGTCGGGCGCAGCATGCACGAGGACCCGCAGGTGCCCAACTACGGCAAGCCCGGCAAGGGGCCGCTGCTGCAGGAGGGCATGGTCCTGGCGATCGAGCCGATGACGACCGCAGGACGACCCGGCGTGCGCGTTGGCGGCGACGGCTGGGCGATCTACTCACAGGACGGCTCCGCCGCCGCACACTTCGAGTTCACTGTCGCCGTCACGGCCACCGGTCCGCTGATCCTCACCCCGTGGCACCTCGCCCCCGAGGCCCGTGCCGAGGCGCTCGCCGGCGCCCAGCTGCCCCAGGACGTCGCCACGGCGCGCTGATCGGGCGAGCAGGCCGCGACGGCGAACCGGGGTTGCTAATATTTGGAGTCCTGCCCAGGCGCGCCGCAAGTTGTGCGCGCGGGGCGTGTCCTCGACCCGGTAGCGGCGGCCGCAACGGCAGCCAGAGCCGGGTCGCCGGAACCCAGCCGCCGAAAGGGATCATGAAGGTAAGACCGTCGGTCAAGCCGATGTGCGAGAAATGCAAGATCATCCGCCGCAACGGGGTGGTGCTGGTGATCTGCCAGAACAAGCGTCACAAGCAGCGCCAGGGGTGATCCGCTAGGTGGCACGTATCGCTGGAGTCAACCTGCCTTTGAACAAGCGTTCGGAGATCGGGCTGACCTACATCTACGGCATCGGGCGCTCGACGTCCAACAAGGTGCTCGCGGGCGTGGGCGTCGATCCCGACACCTACATCCGCGACCTCACCGAGGACGAGGTCGCCAAGCTTCGCGACGCGATCGACGACGGGCTGACCGTCGAGGGTGATCTGCGCCGCGAGCGCTCCCAGGACATCAAACGCCTGCAGGAGATCGGCTCCTACCGCGGCCTGCGCCACCGTCGCGGACTGCCGGTGCGCGGGCAGAAGACCAAGACCAACGCGCGCACACGCAAGGGTCCCAAGCGCATGCAGGTGGCCGGCAAGAAGAGAGCGGGCAAGAAGTAATGCCTCCTGCTCCAAAACGCGCCCGCGGGCGGCGCAAGCCGAAAAAGAACATCCCGATCGGGCAGGCGCACATCAAGACCTCGTTCAACAACACGATCGTCTCGCTGACGGACACCGCCGGCAACGTGATCGCGTGGGAGTCCGCCGGCGGCGCCGGCTTCAAGGGCTCGCGCAAGTCGACGCCGTTCGCCGCCCAGGTGACCGCCGACGCCGCCGCGCGCAAGGGTCTCGAGCAGGGACTGCAGAAGGTCGAGGTCTACGTCAAGGGCCCGGGCTCCGGTCGCGAGACCGCGATCCGCTCGCTGCAGGCCGCCGGCCTTGAAGTGACGGGCGTCAAGGACGTCACCCCGCAGGCGCACAACGGCTGCCGTCCCCGCAAGCGCAGGAGGGTCTGATGGCAAGAGACACGAGCCCACAGTGCAAGCAGTGCCGTCGCGAGGGACAGAAGCTGTTCCTCAAGGGCGAGCGCTGCCTGACCGACAAGTGCGGCGTCGAGCGGCGCTCCTACCCGCCGGGCGAGCACGGGCGCGGACGCATGAAACAGAGCGAGTACCGCGTGCAGCTGCGTGAGAAGCAGAAGGCCAAGCGCTACTACGGCGTGCTCGAGAAACAGTTCGCCGGCTACTACGAGAAGGCGTCGCGCCAGACGGGCATCACCGGCGAGAACCTGCTGACGCTGCTGGAGTGCCGTCTGGACAACGTGCTCGTGCGCCTCGGCTTCGGAGCGTCGCGCCGCCAGGCGCGCCAGCTGATCCGCCACGGCCATTGGACGGTCAACGGCCGCCGGGTGAACATCCCCAGCTATCAGGTGCGCCCGGGCGATGTGATCACGATCAAGGCGGACACGCCTGCCACGCAGGTCGTCAGAGACGCCACCGAGCTCACCGGACAGATACCCGCGTGGCTCCAGGCCGACCACGAGTCGCTCTCGGCCAAGGTGCTGCGCAAGCCGGAGCGGCGCGAGGTCGCCGCACCGGTGCAGGAGCAGCTCATCGTCGAGCTGTACTCGAAGTAGACAGATCTTTTCCCTCGTCGCGGCCCATCCGGGCGGCGACACTCAGAGCCGGCGCCCGCAATGACGCCGGTGCGACACCAAAACGACGTTAGGACTCTCATGCTCGACTTCCAAATCCCCCGGATCACAAGCGAGTCCGTGGAGCAGAACCGTGGCACGTTCACGATCGAGCCGCTCGACCGCGGCTTCGGCTACACGTTCGGCAACTCGCTGCGCCGCGTACTGCTCTCCTCGCTCGCCGGCGCCGCCGTCACGAGCGTGCGCATCGAGGGCGTTGCGCACGAGTTCTCCACGATTCAGGGCGTCAAGGAGGACGTCACCGACATCGTGCTCAACCTCAAGGGCGTCGTCTGCCGGATGCACTCCGACGCCAGCGAGGTCGAGGCTCCGCTCGTGGTCACAGGTCCCGGAGACATCACCGCCAAGGACATCGACCTGCCCGCCGGCGTCGAGATCCTCAACCCGGACCTGCACATCGCCACGCTCGAGAAGAAAACCAAGCTCGAGCTGTACATGACGATCGGACGCGGGCGCGGCTACCGGCCCGCCGAGGAGAACAAGTCGGCCGACCAGCCGATCGGCGTGATCCCGATCGACTCGATCTTCTCGCCCGTGCGCCGTGTCGCATACGCCGTCGAGCAGGCGCGCGTCGGGCAGAAGACGGACTTCGACAAGCTCACGCTCGACATCGAGACCGATGGCTCGATCGACTCGCAGGCGGCGCTGCGCGAGGCGGCCGAGCTGCTGATCTCCCAGCTCGCGATCTTCACCGACGCCGATCGCATCCAGGAGCTGCGAGCCGCCCCCGGCGGACAGCTCGACGGCCACGGCCTCGCGGTCAGCGGCGGCGCGCAGCCGGCGCTGCAGGGCGAGGAGTGGGGCATCCTGATCGAGGAGCTCGAGCTCGGAGTGCGCTCCTACAACTGCCTCAAGCGCGCCGGCATCCAGACGGTCGGCGATCTCATCTCGAAGTCCGAGGCGGAGCTCAACGCAATCCCCAACTTCGGCAAAAAGTCGATCGACGAGGTCATCGAAACGCTGCACGCGCGCGGCCTCAACCTCCGCCAGGACTAGCGACCCCCTAGACTTCGCGAGCCATGCGCCACCAGAAGACCAGCAACAAGCTCAGCCGCGACTCGGCGCACCGCAAGGCGCTGCTGATGAACCTGAGCAAGGAGATCATCGAGCACGAGCGGATCGAAACGACCGCGGCCAAGGCGAAGGCCGTCAAGCCGGAGATCGAGAAGCTGATCACGCTCGCCAAGCGCGGCGACCTGCACGCACGCCGCCAGGCGCTGTCGACGCTCTCGCAGGACAAGTTCGCCGTGCACAAGCTGTTCGTCGAGGTCGCGCCGCGCTACGCCGAGCGGCCCGGCGGCTACACGCGCATCCTCAAGCTCGGGCCGCGCCGCAGCGACGCCACCGAGATGGTCTTCATCGAGCTCGTCTAGCTGCGCGTTCTCGCGGCCAGCCGCGCGGGATGATCACCAAGCTCACGATCGAGTACGACGGCACCGACTTCGCCGGCTGGGCGCGCCAGCCGCACAAGCGCACCGTGCAGGAGGAGCTCGAGCGCGCGCTACGCACGGTGCTCGGCGACGTCGGTCACGACGAGCAGCCGCTGACCGCGACCGTCGCCGGTCGCACCGACGCGGGCGTGCACGCGTGGGGCCAGGTCGCGAGCTACGCGCACGAGGCCGTTGATCCGCTGCGGCTCAACGGCCTGCTCGACGGCGACGTCGCGGTGCTCGCCGCCGAACCCGCGCCCGTGGGCTTCAACGCGCGCCGCGACGCCACCAGCAGGACCTACTGCTACCGCGTGCTCGCACGGCGCACGCGCTCTGTGTTCGAGCGCAGGCGCGCCTACTGGTGGACTGCGCCGGTCGACCGTGCCGTGCTCGACCGCTGCACCGACGTGCTGCTCGGCACGCACGACTTCACCGCGTTCACGCCCACCGAGACCGAGCACTCCTATTTCAAATGCCGCGTCATCTCGGCCGAATGGCGTGCCGTCGGCGAGCTGCTCGAGTTCTGGATCGAGGCCGACATGTTCCTGCGCCACATGAACCGCGTGCTCGTCGGCACGATGCTCGACGTCGCCGCAGGCCTGTGCACGTTCGATGACTTCATGCAGCTGTTGCAGGGGCGGCCGCGGGCCGAGGCGGGGAGGACCGCGCCGGCGCACGGGTTGGCGCTGGCGCGGGTCAGCTACGGCGATCACTGATCTTCACGCGCCGGGACCGAAGCGGCCCCTATGCTGGTCCGAGCGATGCTCAACGTGCTGCTCACCAACGACGACGGGATCGAGGCCGACGGCCTGCAGGCGATGCGCCGTGCGCTGAGCGCGCTGGACGACGTGCGCCTCGCGGTGATCGCGCCCGATGGCAACCGCTCGGCGATGGCGCGCTCGATCACCACGCGCAGGCCGCTGTGGGTCGAGGAGGTGCCGTTCGCCGACGGCACCAGCGGCTACGCCACCGACGGCACGCCCGTGGACTGCGTGCGCCTGGCGAGCCTCGGGCTCGTCGAGGATTTCGCCGTCGACCTGGTCGTGGCGGGCATCAATCACGGCGCCAACCTCGGCGACGACATCACCTACTCAGGCACCGTCGCCGCGGCGCTCGAGGGCGTCGTGCTCGGGCTGCCGGCGATCGCCGTCTCGCAGCAGTCGCGCGCCGGCGCGCTCGACTACCGCTTCGACGGAGGCTTCGGCTTCGAGACGGCCGCGGCGTTCGTGTCGCGTCTGATCGAGCGCATCGACGACGTGCCACTGCCCGCACGGACGCTGCTCAACGTCAACGTGCCCGCCGGCGAGCCCAGCGGCGTCGAGGTGACGAGCCTCGGCAAGCGCATCTACCGTGACGAGCTCAAACTGGAGCGCGAGGAGGAGCACCGCCGCCGCTACTGGATCTACGGCTCAGACCCCGGCTTCCACGACGAGCCCGGCACCGACCTCGCGGCGATCGCCGCCGGACGGATAGCCGTGACGCCGATCCACTTCGACCTCACCGACCGCCCGAGCCTCGACGCGCTGCGGCGCTTCGACATGGAGGAGATGCTGGCGCCGGTCGCCCACGACGCCCAGCCGTGAGCGTCGCGCCTGAGATCGCCTCCCGCGCGCAGGAGCTGCGCGCGCAGCTCGAGCATCACGCTTACCGCTACTACGTCCTCGACGACCCCGAGATCGGCGACGACGCCTACGACAGATTGCTCGACGAGCTGCGCACGATCGAGCGCGAGCACCCCGAGCTCGTCACGCCCGACTCGCCCACGCAGCGCGTGGGTGGCGAGCCGGTGGGACGCCTGGAGAAAGTGCGACACCTGGAGCCGATGCTGTCGCTCGGCAACGTCCGCTCCGAGCAGGAGCTGCGCGCGTGGGTCGAGCGGATGCGCAACCACCTCGCGCGCGAGGGCATCACCGACCCGCAGTTCACGTTCGTGGTGGAGCCGAAGATCGACGGCCTCGCGATCAGCCTCCTGTATCGCGACGGCGTGCTCGAGCGCGGCGCCACGCGCGGTAACGGCGAGATCGGGGAGGACGTCACCCACAACCTGCGGACGATCGGCGCGATCCCACTGCGCGTCGAGGACGCGCCGGCGCTGCTGGAGGTGCGCGGTGAGGTGTACATGTCGCTGAAGGACTTCACCGCGCTGAACGAGCGGCGCGCCGAAGCCGGCGAATCGACCTTCATGAACCCCCGCAACTCCGCCGCCGGCACGATCCGCCAGCTCGACCCGGCGGACGCGGCCAAGCGTCCGCTCTCGATCTGGGCCTACCAGGTGGGCGTCACCGACGGGCTGTCCTTCGCCAAGCACTCGCAGGCGCTCGACTGGCTGCGCGAGCACGGCTTTCGCGTCAACAGCGGCATCAAGGTGCTCGGCGACGAGGACGAGGTGGTCGCGCAGTGCCTCGAGTGGGAGCGCCGCAGGGGAGAGCTCGATTTCGAGATAGACGGGGTCGTCGTCAAGGTCGACGACCTCGAGCTGCAGCGCCGGCTCGGCGCCGTCGGGCGCGATCCACGCTGGGCGGTCGCGTGGAAGTTCGCGCCCACCACCGCCGTGACGCGTCTGGAGAAAGTCATGTGGAACGTCGGCAAGTTCGGCGACATGCGCCCGTACGCGGTGCTCGAGCCGGTGGAAGTGGGCGGCGTCACGATCAAGCTCGCGACGCTTCACAACGAGGAGGACATCGTGCGCAAGGACATCCGCGCGGGCGAGGAGGTGATCGTGGTGCGCGCCGGCGACGTGATCCCGCAGGTCGTCTCACCGGCGCCGCACGTCGCCGAGCGCAAGGACCGCCCGCCGCTGCCAAAGCCGCCCGAGCGCTGTCCCTTCTGCGACACCAAGACGATCAAGCTGCCCGACAGCATCTTCACCAAGTGCCCCAATCCCGAGTGCCCGGCGCGCGCGTGGCAGCTGCTCAAGCACTTCGTCTCGCGCGGCGCCATGGACATCGACGGACTCGGCGAGAAGCAGGTCGCGCTGCTGCAGGAGCGTGGCCTCGTGAGCAGCGCCGCCGACATCTACCGCCTGCGCGCCGAGCAGCTGCTCGAGCTCGACGGCTTCGGCGAGGTGTCCGTCAGGAGCCTGCTCGCTGCGATCGACGCATCCAAGCAGCGGCCGTTCGCCCGCGTTCTGTTCGCGCTCGGGATCGAGGAGGTCGGCGAGGTCACGGGCCGCAACCTCGCGCAGCGCTTTCGCAACGTCGACGCGCTGATCAACGCCTCGCTGGAGGAGCTGGCTGAGACTCCGGGTGTGGGCGAGAAGATGGCCAGCGCCGATCCACGCGCAACTTCACGACGAGCGCATGCGCGCGCTGACCCACGACCTGCGCGAGCTCGGCCTGTGCTTTCACGAGGAGGGGCCGCCGCCGTCGGAGGGTCCACTGGCGGGCAACACGCTCGTGCTCACCGGATCGCTGCCCGAGCTTTCACGCGAGGCGGCCACGCAGCGCATTCTCGCGGCCGGCGGACGCGTCACCGGCTCGGTGTCCAAGAACACCGACTACGTCGTCGCCGGCGAGAGCCCCGGCTCGAAGCTCGAGAAGGCCGAGCGACTGGGCGTCGCGGTGCTGGACGAAGCGGGACTGATCGCGCTGCTCGACCAGTAGCACGCCGCCGAAACGGCCACGCGCTCAAGCATCGGCTCGCTTGCGTCGAAGTGATGCGCATGAGGCAGCGTCACAACAGCGTGTACGCCCTCGCCGCGTTCGTGTGCCTGCTCGCACTCGCGCTCTGCGGTTGCGCCGGCGGCGGCGAAGAAGCCGGCGCGGGCACGTCGGCCGAAGCGTCCGGCGGCGTCGCCGCGCGGCTCGCCGGCGCGTACACCGGCGGCGACAGCGAGGCGGAACTCAAAGAATTCGTCGACAGCGAAACCGACAGCGAAGAACGTCAGCAGCTGCGAGAAGAACTCCCGCCTGCGGAGCAGTCAGAACTGTCGAAGGAACCGGCCGAACAGGGCCTTGAACCGGGCGAAACCGAACAGCCGGAAACTGAATCCGAAGAAGAAGCCGAAGGGGAAGGGTAGGGGCAGCGGAGGTCGCAGGCGGCGGACGGGTAAAGTCCGCACATGCGCGCGCTGCTGGCAATACCCGCGACCTCGCTGGCACTTGCCGGTGCGCCCGCCGGCGGCCACGGCAATGTGTACCCGATCACGGGCGGCGAAGCAGCCGCCGCGATCACCGCCCAGATTCACAAGCAGGTCGCATCCAAGCTGCACAGCGGCTTCCACGCGATGACGCAGTGCAGCGCCCAGAACCCCGATTCTGGCGTGATCACCTCGACCACTCGACTCGCCAGCTGGCGCTGCTCGCTGCAACTTGGCGGCGTCAACTTCGCCGCTCCGTGCAAGGCGCAAGCCGACGTGTTCGCCACCACCCAGCCCCACCACGTTCGAATCGACTGGCTCTCAATGAGCCAGACCTGTCACGCCCACGCCGGCTGAGCGCGCGGCGCTCCTCTCAATAGTTGGCGACCGTGATCGCCATGTGGTCCTGGAACGTGTGGGCGGTTTCGGTCGCGATGTTGTCGGTGAAGATCGCGAACACGAGCGTATGCCCGTCCGCCGCCTGGCAGTAGCCGACGAGGTTCGACACGCCGGTCAGCGTGCCCGTCTTGCCCTGGCAGCGCCCCGCCGCGCCCGTGTCACGCATGCGCAGTTCGAGCGTCCCCGTGCGCCCCGCGACGGCCATGTGTTCGCGCAGGACCACGCCGATGGGCGTGTCCGCGAGGCCCACCAGCAGATCGGCGACCTGGTAGGGAGACGTCCTGTCTTCTTCTGACAGGCCTGAGCCGTCGACGACGTGCGGATGGATACCCAGCAGCGTGGAGATCGTGTTCGTCACGACAGCCGCTCCCGCCGCGGTCGTGCCGGCGCCACCGTAGCGCGCGCCCAGGTCCTTGAGCAGGGTCTCGGCGAAGAAGTTGTCAGACGGTGGCAGCATCAGCCCAAGCAGCTGCGCGATCGTCGGCGAGGCCACCTGGGCCAGCGTTGCCGCGCCCGCCGGGGTGGTGGCGGCGCCGCTGTGGCCCTGGACGCTGACGCCAGCCGCCTTCAACGCGCCCAGCAGCCCTCGTGCAGCGAACGCTGCCGGCGCGTGCGGGGTGGGTGGGCTTCCATAAGAGCCGGTTTCACCGCGGTTGAACGCGAGCGCGCTGAGCGTGCCTTCGAGAAACGGGTCCCACGCGTAGCCGCTCGACGGCTCCCCGCGCAGCGCGTCGAAGTAGGACTCGTCGCCCTCGATCGATCCTGTGATGCGGCGGATGTGGTCGCTCTGCACGAGCTGGGCGACCAGCGAAGAGACGCTGGCGCCGAGCCCCCCGTAGTGACGGCGGATGAACGCGCTCGTGCCGAACGTCGGATCGCCGCCGCCGCGCAGGTACAGGTTGCCTTCCCACACGCCGCCCGGCGCCATCCGGCCGACGCCGTAGACACTCGTCGTCAGCCGTGTCGAAGCGCCCATCTGCTCCAGCGCGGTCGTCGCCGTGTACAGCTTCTCGACCGACGCCGGCGGGCGCATCGCGGCCGCGCGCTCGGAGAACAGCGCCTGTTTGGTGGTCAGGTCGTACACGTAGGCGCCGTCCGCCGGGCCTGCAAGCGCGAGCTGGTGGGCGAAGTCGGCCTGCAGACCGGCCAGATCGCCACCGGCGCTGGCGGCCGCAGGCGCCAGCACGGCGGCAAGTAGAAGTCCGCATAGAAGAATGAGGACTTTCGTTGCAGATCTTGGCCGCACGCAGCCATAGAATGTCCGTCGATGGGCAAGGTTGTCAAGTTGGAGCAGGCCGCGAAGGCCAAGCCACGGACCAGGCGAGTAGCGGCCCGTGGTGTCGGGCAGCCTGCATCGACCGACCGCCGGCGCCGCCCCAGGCGCGATAAGACCGCGCTGGTGCTCGGGGGTGGCGGCTTCACCGGCGGCGTCTACGAGATCGGGGCGCTGCGCGCGCTCGACCTGCTGGCGGTGAACAGCACGGTCAACAATTTCGACGTCTACATCGGCACCTCCGCCGGATCGTTCATCGCCGCGCTGTGCGCCAACGGCGTGACCCCCGAGGAGATGATGCGGGTCGTCACGCGCCAGGGCAAGCCGCCGTTCAAAGACATCGACATCGGCGACCTATTGCGTCCCAACCTCATGGAGTTCGCTCGCAAGGGCGCGTTGATGCCGCTGCGCGCGGCGTCGCTGGCCCGCCACCTGATCTCACAGCCCGGCGGCGTCTCGCTGATGGACGTCGTCATGGGGCTCGCCGACGGCCTGCCGTCGGGCCTTTACACAGGCGAGGGGATCGAGCGCTACCTGCACGAGGTGCTCAGCGAGCCCGGCCGCACCGATGACTTCGGCCAGCTCGACTGCGAGCTGTACCTCACCGCGACCGACCTCGACAGCTGCGAGCGCGTGGTGCTCGGCGTGGACGGCTCGCGTGACGTGCCGATCTCGACCGCCGTGCGCGCCTCCGGGGCGCTGCCGATGGTCTACGCGCCCGTTCGCGTCCACGATCGCGATCTGATCGACGGCGGCATGATGTCGACGACCAACCTCGACCTCGCGATCCAAGCCGGCGCCAAGCTCGTCGTCGTGATCAACCCGATCGTGCCGTTCGTGAACGACTTCTCGCACAAGGTCAACACGCTGCACGGACGGCGCCCGCGACGGGTCGCGGACATGGGCTTCGCGCAGATCGGCTACCAGGTCTTCAAGCTGCTCGCCTACCAGCGTCTGCATGAACTTGCCAAGGGCTGGGAGGAGCGCTATCCGGGCGTGGACATCGTGCTGATCGAGCCCGAGCCGAACGACGAACTGATGTTCCAGACGTCGATGATGAGCTTCGCCTCACGCGTCGAGATCGCGCGTCACGGCTTCGAGTCGGTGACCAAGCAGCTCGCCGGCGAATACTCGCGCTACGCAGAGGTAGCCGAGCGCCACGGCCTGGAAATCTCAGCCAAGCGCGTGCGCCGCGTCGTACAGCACTTCGACGAGCGCAACGAGGAGGTCAGCGCCTGGCGCAAGATCCTCGAGGGCACGACCGGCGCCCTGCTGCGCCAGGCGGGCAGCGCGAGCTAGACAGCCTTGTCGATCGCGCCCAGGAGGCGATCGGTGGCGGCGGCGGACTGGATGGCGATGCGCACGTGGCCGGGCTCGCCGAGTGCGTCGCCGGCGGCGACGAGCACACCGGAGCGCGCTAGGCGCGCCGCGAGCTCGCCACCCGGCAGCGTCGGGTGGGCGGCCCACACGAAGTTGGCCTGGCTGTCCGCCACGTCGAAGCCGCCGGCGCGCAGCGCGGCGGTGACGCGCGGACGCTCCTCGCAGATGACCCGCACGCGTCGCTCGACGAGCTCTGAGCAGCTGTGCAGCGCCTCGAACGCTCCCGCCTGCGAGATCTCGGACACGCCGAGGTCGGGCGCGAGCTCGGCGAGCAGCTCGCCCGCGCCGGGAGCGCCGATCGCGTAGCCGATCCGCAGGCCCGCCAGCCCCCAGGCCTTGGAGAAGCTGCGAAAGACGAGCAGCTGCGGGTGATGCTCGAGCAGCGCGAGCGCCGCGCCGGTGGGCTGCGCGTCGACGAACTCGACAAGCGACTCGTCGAGCAGCACCGCGACACCCGCGGGCAGGGACTCGAGCAGCCGTTGCAGCTCGGCTGCTGAGAACAGCTCGCCGGTCGGGTCGTTGGGGCTGGCGATCGCGATCGCCCGAACGCTGGGCTCGCGAGCGGCAGCCTCGAGCAGCTCGTCGACGCCGCCGCTCACCGGCACCGCCACGCCGTGGGCGCGGCGCGCCATGATCGGGAACAGCGGATAGGACGGCCACGGCGTCAGCAGCTGCTGGCCGGGCTCGAGCAGCGCGCGCGTGGCGGCGCTCAGCAGCTCGCCCGGCGCCGTTGCCGAGGATCAGGCGCTCGGGGTCGACGCCGTGGCGCTCGGCCAGCAGGCCGCGCAGGTCAGAGCCGCTGAGGTGCGGATAGCGGTGCAGCCCGCGCCGCGCGACGAACGTGATCGCGTTGACGATGCGCGGGTGCGGCAGCTCGGGCCAGGTCGTGAGCGACAGGTCGAGCGTCTCGACGCGCGTCAGCGCTTTGCGCCGGCGCTCGGCGGCTTCCTCGCGAAGCCCCTGGTTGACCTCCTCCTCGGACATCCCCTCGAATTGGCGGTAGTAGTCGAGCAGGCCCATGGCTACGGCGTCTTTCTAGCAGCGATCGAGCGGCGGCCGGCGCTGTGCGCGGCACGGCCTGACCGTGCCGGCCTCAGGCTTCCCCGCCGCGCGCTACCAGGCCCGCTCCCGGCCCGTGGATTACCACGAACCACAGTACGAAGGCGAGCGCCATGACCACCGCGGTGGCGGCGAAGATACGACCCAGTGCGCCTGTGCGCTGGTCGTAGCCCGCAGCGCGGCGCACCAGGATCCAGGCGCCGTCGATGCGTTTCATCAGCGCGAGCGTGCCGAACAGCAGCGCGAACAGCGCGACGAACGAAGCGAGGATGCCGAGGCTGACGCTGCCTGTCACGTAGTTGGCCTGCGAGCCGAGCCACAGGCACGCGAGCGGGATCGGTCCCCAGCACAGCAGGCACAGCAGCGTGATCGCGGCGAGCATGAAGCCCGCGATCGAGCCGTCGACCCGCTGGCGCGTCTCGCCGCCGCGCTCAGGCGTCGTGCGGAAATGCACCGGTGCGGTGCCCGGCCTGCGCCCGACGAACAGCCCGCCGTTATCTGAGGGATCGGTGCGCATTGCCTTCCATGTTCGCAGCTATCAGCGCCGTTGCACGTCAGCTGGCGTACAGCACGTCGAACAGCTGCGCGTAGCGCTCGTTGACGACGTTGCGCTTGACCTTCATCGTCGGCGTCAGCTCGCCTGTCGCCTGCGACAGGTCGTGGTCGAGAATCACGAACCTCTTGACCTGCTCGACCTGCGCGTATTTTGCGTTGGCGCGGTCGATCTCGTGCTGGACCAGCGCCTGCACCTCAGGCTCGCGGGCGAGCGACGGGATGTCCTCCGGCAGGCCGTGCTCGCGCGCGAAGATCGGGATCTCTTCCTCGTCGAGCGTGACCAGCACAACCGGATAGGGGCGCTGGTCGCCGTGCATCACCGCCTGGGAGATCCAGCGGCTCTGCTTGAGGTCGTTCTCGATGTTCGCGGGCGTCAGGTTCTTGCCACCGGCGGTGATGATGATGTCCTTCTTGCGCCCGGTGATCGACAGGTAGCCGTCCTCGTCGAGCGAGCCGAGGTCGCCGGTGTGCAGCCAGCCGTTCTCGACGGCGCCGAAGCTGGTGGACGCCTGGTTGTGGTAGCCGACGAAGATGTTCGGCCCTTTGATCAGGATCTCGCCGTCGTCGGCGATCTTGATCTCGACGTTGGGCAGCGCGCGCCCGACGGTGCCGAAGCGGTGGTTCTCGACCGTCGAGGTGGTGGCCGCCGTGGCCGTCTCGGTCATGCCGTAGCCCTCGAGCACGGGTACCCCGCACGCCCAGAAGAACTCGAGGATCTCCCGTGCGATCGGCGCGGCGCCGCTGGTGGCGTGGCGCACGTTGCCGCCGAAGATCGCGCGCACGTTCTTGAACAGCAACTCGTCGGCTTCGTCGAACTCTGCCTGCAGCTCGCTCGGCACCGATTCGCCGCGGTTGAGCATGTCGCGCACCTTGACCCCGACCGCGATCGCGGCTCGTGCGCGCTCCTGCTCCTCCGGCGGCTGCGCCTCGATCGCGCCGTGGGCGAGCGTGTAGATCTTCTCGAACACACGCGGCACCGACGGCAGGTAGGTCGGTTTGACCTCGAGCAGCTCGGGAATCACCTGCTTGGTGTCGCCGCCGAAGTACGCGAGCGTGCCACCCAGGTCGAACACCGCGAGCTGGATCAGCAGCGCGAACGAGTGCGCGAGCGGCAGGTACAGGTAGATGACCTCGTCGCCCGCGATCTCACCCGCGTCGGTGATCATGTCGACGATCGCGCGGTAGTTGCCATGGGTTAGCACGCAGCCCTTGGGGGGGCCGGTGGTGCCGGAGGTGTAGATGAACGTGAACGGGTCCTCCGGGCGCACGCCCGCGCGACGCGCCTCGAGCTCCTCGGGTGAGCGTTTCCCGGCGCGTGCGCGGACCTCGTCGAGCGTCAGCGCCGGGGGCTGCTCGCCGGCTGACGCGGACCCGTTGGCGCCGTTGGCGTCCGCTGCGCCGGCCGGAGGGTCGATCACGATCACGGTGCGCAGGTTCGGGACCTGATCGCGGATGGCGGCGATCTTGGCCAGCTGCTCCTCGTCCTCGCAGACCACCGCGCACGCGTCGGAGTCGGAGATCACCCACAGGCACTCCTCGGGCGAGTTGGTCTGGTAGATCGGCACCACCACCGCGCCCGCGGCGGTCGCGGCCATGTCCACGTAGGACCACTCGGGACGAGTGTTGGCGAGGATGCACAGCCGCTCGCCGGGCTGAATGCCGACGTCGATCAGGCCGAGCCCGATCTCGTGGACGATGTCCGCCAACTGCGCGTAGGTGACGTCGTGCCACTCGCCGTCGCGCTTGTGGCGCACGGCGATCTGCTCGGCGTGCTCAACGGCCGAATTCGCGACAAGGTCGGCGATCGTGCGCGACCCGGTGATCGACGCGGCGGCCGTTGCCTCCATCAGCACTCCTTCCTCAAAGTTGTTCACGCGGGGGAAACTAGCGGTGATGTTAGACGCTGGCGGGTCATTTGAATAGGCAAAAGGAATGGCTTGCTACGGGAGTGTAGGCGGAGGATGTGCGCGCGCGTCGCGGCTACTCGCGAGCTCGCGTCTCGGCGGCCGACCGGAGCCGTCACACAGGGTTGGGCACGTCGAGAAAGACGTGGCGTAGCTCGAAGCGCTCGGCGAGATGCTCGCCAAGACGTCTGACGCCGAACGTCTCCGTCGCGTAGTGGCCCGCGGCGATCAGGTGCACCCCCGACTCGCGTGCGAGCGCCATCGAGCGCTCCGCGGGCTCCCCGGTCAGGAGCGCGTCGGCGCCGGCAGCGGCGGCGTCTGCTGTGTAGTCGGCGCCCGCGCCGGAGACGATCGCCAGGCGACGCACGCGCGCTGGCCCCGCGTCGAACACCAGCGGCTCGCGTTGGGTGATCTCGGCGACGCGCGCGAACAGCTCCTGCGCGGGCAGGCCGTCGCCTGGAAAGCTCGCCACGAAGCCGATCGCCTGTCCGCGGTGCAGCGCGAAGGGGGTCGGCTGGCCAGCGTCGCCCGCGCCAAGTGCCTCGGCCAGCAGTGCGTTGTTGCCGAACCGCGGGTGCGCGTCCAGCGGCAGGTGGTATGACGCCAGCGCGATGCCCGCGTCGAACAGGATCTCCAGACGGCGCTTCAGCAGCGCGTCGATCGCCGCCACGCCCGAGCCCCAGAAGAGCCCGTGGTGGACGAGCAGCAGCTGCGCCTGCTCGCGCGCCGCCAGCTCGAACAGCTCCGCCTGGGCCGATACCCCCGTCGCGATCGTCCGCACCTCCTCGGACCCGGGCACCTGCAGGCCGTTGACGCAGTAGTCCTCGAAGCGCTCCGGTTCAAGGAGGCCGTCGAGCTCAGCCAGGATGTCGGTGATCGCGCCGGGCATCAGCGCGACCATAGCGCCAGCGGCAGTATGGGATACTGGTCGCTCATCGGGGCGTGGCGCAGCCTGGTAGCGCGCACCGTTCGGGTCGGTGAGGTCCCGAGTTCGAATCTCGGCGCCCCGATATAGCTAGTTGTCTGCGAACGTGGGCGAAAGCCAGCGAATGCTGGCGAAAAGGCCCGAAGGACGCTGGAGATTGGCGTCGGTCGTTTCGCCCGTGTTTGCGGACTTTCGGTGGTCGCGGCCCCCGCAAATCAAATCCCCCGCAGCGGGACTGCAATCCGACCGCAAATCCCCCGCAGCGCCACGAAACACCGATGCTGTAGGACGTCTTCCCAGATACCGGGAGGATGCTGCGTACTTGGTCGCGAGGCTTGCTGTCCCAGTCGCAGCACAACTCACTGTCGATCCGGCCGGTAGATCTGGGAAGCTACCGCCATGGCAGATCTCGACTCTAGCCCAAAGTCTGTCCAGTCCCTTTACGCGTGGTACGCCGACGGAAAGCTCTGGGTGAACCGGCGGTACCAGCGCAAGCTTGTATGGACGCTTGAGGAGAAGCAAAAGCTAGTTGAGTCGGTACTGCGCAGATATCCTATTCCGGCCATCCTTCTTGCTGAGCGTGATAGTGGCGATTACGAGGTAATCGATGGCCTACAGAGACTCCATACTCTGATGTCGTTCATTGAGACGGCTTTCCCTACGGACACCGACCATGTCTTTGACGTAACTCAGTTTCCTACGGCGAACACACGAGTCAGCGAAGGCGCGTTCACAATCTCAACGGACTATCCCGAGAAGTTGCCAGCTCGCGAGGTGGGGACGTATTTGGATTATTCGATGGCGATATCCATTATGCGTGGCGCCACCGACGCTGAGATTGACGAGGTGTTTTCGCGGATTAACACTTACGGTCACCGGCTCAGTGACCAGGAGCGGCGCCAGGCGGGCGTGGGTAATGGGTTCTCTCAGATGGTGCGCGACTTGTCGAGCGCGATCAGGGGCGACGTGTCTGGCGATACCGTCGCGCTTGCAGATATGCCGTCAATAAGCATCGATTTGCCCAAGACCCGTCACGGTTACCAGGTAGCAGCCAGTGACGTGTTCTGGGTAAGTCAAGGGATTTTGCGCTCTACCGATCTTCGTGACTCCATGGATGAGCAGTGCATTGCCGATATAGCTGCGTCCATCGTAAGCGGCGCGATCCTAGCGAGATCAAAGGATGCACTGGACGCAATATATCGCGAGGAGTCAAGCGAGAGCAATCGAATCGACGTTGCACTGGCCAGTTACGGGCCCGATAAGTTCTCAAGTGAGTTCAAGTACGTCGTGGATGAGGTCCGCGCCCTCTCTGAGAATGACGGAAATTCGATCAAACTTAGATCTCTACTGTTCTCTCAGCAGACGACAAATCCCTTTCCCGCATTGTTTGCGGTTCTCGCCATAGCGATGCATGAGTTGCTGGTTGGTGATGGCCTGCAGATCGGCGACTACTCGGAAGTCAGGAAATCACTGACGGCGCTTGACAAGCGCATTGACACCAGCCGTGGTTCTACCTCGCCCGAAGAGAGACAGCGCAACATCGACACGATTAAGGGACTGATTCGTCCGCACCTCGTCCCTGCAACCGAGCGGAGCCTTTATGATAACCAGACGGCTACGGATATCGACGACGCAATACGGCGCTCGGAGATAGAGGGACCCCACTACGAGCTCAAGCAGGGTCTATTGCGTCTGGATGCAAGCCGCGAGCTCGACCCCAAGATGCTCGATAAGATTGTGCGATCTGTATGTGCGATCGCAAACAACGGAGCCGGTCGGTCGGGGGCACTGCTGCTCGGGGTAGCTGATACTGAGGCGCATAGCAAGCGGGTCAGTGAGCTGTATGACGTCCAGCCGCGCAAGGTTGGCCGTAGGTATGTTGTGGGCATTCGGCGTGAGGCCGACTCGCTCGAAGAGAAGATGGAGGATTATGTCGGCCGGATTCGATCTGCTCTTGCGAACTCAGAGTTGAGTCAGCCGCTCAAGGGGGCGGTCCTTGCGAGCCTGACATTTACCGAATATTTCGGTCTAGGAGTTCTGGTGATAAACGTTCCGGCTCAAGATGCTCCTTCTACAGTTGGCGGCAAGGTGTTTGTAAGAGAGGGCGATCAAACGGTGGAGTTGGAGGGCGCCGATATTTTGCAGGTAGCTGCACGCTTTTCGTAGCAACCGACTAGCCCGCTCAATTAACTGGGTCAGTAGGAGGCCTGCGCACGATCCTGCGCCTGACTCGCTGGAGCCTGAAATGCCTTCGAAGTACGGCGAGTGTTGGGCAGTACGAGCCGTTAGTGCTAGGTCAGCTAAGTAGTGTCCTGGCCCAGCTACAGGCGCTCTCGGCCAACGCGAGCGCCGCTGCGCGATCGAGCGCAGTTGGCTCGTCGTAGCGGAGGGCGACCGCCCACGGCGTCAGCCAATCCACGCCCGCAAGCTCAGAGGGGAGCTGTGCTCCCGTGGCTTCGACTTGCTCCCTGAGTTGTTCGAGGTCGTGGGTGCGGGGCAGTTCAGCTTCGGCGAGGACGATCGCCACCTTGAGGGCCTTCTCGACTGCCTGCTGCGCATGGAATCCAACGGCGCCGTCCGCCAGATCGTCAGCGTCGGCGAGCACTCGGCAGGCGTAGAGGTCGGCGTCGGCGAGGCGGAGCAGCGTCTCGGCGTACTCGACGTGCTCAGGACTCGGCGACAAGGCGCCCCTCGCGCAGCGCGCGCTCGACCATCGTGCCTCGGACCTTGGCGCGCCGTTGCGCTAGCGCCTCGTCCATCACGATCACGTCCACCGGGGCGCCGAAGCCTCGTAGCGCGCTCCGCAGTCGGACGGCCTCAGCGAGACGGTCCTCGACCTCGCGCTCGATCACGAGGAAGTCAAGATCGCTGCCCGTGTCAGCGTCGCCGCGAGCGTGCGAGCCGAACAGGATCACCTTGGCCGGCACGGGTGCAGCGTCGATCAGCGCGCGGCCGGCGCGCTCGATCAGCTCCTCGGTAGCAACGCTGCTCATGGCCTTGAGCGTATCGGGGTCGCGGGACGTTCGGAGGGGCATCGGCTGGTCCCGGAGCGAGCCTCAGCCGCACCTATCCAGGTAGCGGATCGCCCGCGCTGAGGATACGCCCGTTCACGATGGCATACACGGGGTCTGAGCAGTCGCCGAGCCGGGCATGAGCGGGGTCTGGACCCCCGCAAATCCCCCCCCAGACGGCCCAAAACCGCATAAGAGGCCAACTCTAACCGTTCGCCCCGATATTTTTCCCAGATCCGATCGACCTTCGCCTTCATCTCTCCAGTGATCACGGCAAGCAAGGGTACGGGAAGCGGTGAGGGCGAGGTGGTCGGCGCACGTCGGGCGAGCCCGCGGTGCAGCCATGTCGAGGCGACGCTGGTAGAGGAGTCACTGCGGATCAGCGCCTGCTACGGGATCCAAATGATTGCCTATTTGCTTACGGTCGCGCGGGGCGCCACACGAGCGTGTTGGTGCGGTCGCTCTGGCGACGACCGGCGCTGGGTAGTCTCAGGCCAGATTCCCTGAGGCCGGCGATCGCGTTGTCGACTTCCGCGACCAAGCCCAACTCGATCCGGTACCAAGCGCCACCGTCGAGCACGTACACCGCGCCTTCGTGGCGCGTCTCGTAGTGGAGGCATTCGAGGTATGTCCAGCGATCAACCTCTTCCCCGGCGCCGTCGAGGCCGATCAGACGAAAGCGTTCGACGGCGCGCCGGGCTTGGTCGGCCGACATCGGGACGCGGATCGGCTCGTCGAGCAGCCCCGGCCCCGGCTCGACGATCACCCTGCTTCGCGTTCCAGGCCAGCGACCGAACTCGACGATCTCATCCTTGACGAGCTCCGGGGGGTACAGGTCGAAGCGCGAGAATTCACGCTTACCGAGGGCCGTGAAGGCGAGGCGCTCGACATCCTTCACTCGGTCCGGGTCGCGAATCTCTTCGATCTTGCCGACCCACGGAAAGACATCTTTGTAGGTCTCGCCTTCGCTCAACGTGAGCAGTTCGCTGCACTTGGGAGCCAGCCCGGCCGCATCGAGCTCCGCCGTGATTCGCGCCGCGTCGCGACCGTCGATCCGCCGGCCTACGTCCTCGTCGCGCAACACCCCACTGAGCGCCGTCAGGAGGTCGCGCCGGTCGTCGATCTCGAGCGCCTCCACATCCGAGAGCCGAGAGAGCTGGCGCTGGCTGTGCAACACGTAGTCGCTGAACGTGCGCGCCTGCGCACCGCGCAAGCGCTCCGGATCGATCGCATTCAGAGCCACTTTCAGCCCGAAGTCGCGCTCGTACGAGCCAGGCTCCAACATCGTTCGCCCCGAGGCGCCGAACGGGATCGCGAACCACCGTCCCGTCGCACCCAGGACCAGCACCGCGCTCGTCGCCCTACGGGGCCGTGACAGCAACGGCGTGCTCACGCCACCTAGGAGCCGAACCCATTCGGGCTCGTGCTCGTCACCATCCGCGACGAACAGCAGCCCGGTCGTCTCCCCCGCGCTCACCGTGTGCGTCGCCGTGATGCGCTCGGGGTCGCGCAAAGCTTCACGCGCCTCGGCTATCCGCGGCTTCAGCAGATACACGCTCACCGTCTCGATGCCCATGAGATAAATCTCGTATATATGGACAATTTGATTACTATGGCAATCTGGGTTGCACCTCTGGCTCGTGTACGTGTGGCGTCCGTTGCCGAAGCCCTGGTGCGCCGACGCCGCTGTGTCCTGCGCACATTCTCAGGGTGCATCACCAGGCAACCACTCGGGCGCATGCCGCGGAGCCGCTCGCTGAGCGCGGGTTTTAGTCGGTGGGCTGCGTGTCGAGCTCTGTGCGAAGCTCGAGGCCGGGGCAGCCGTCAAAGACCGCGTCGTGGGCGACGAGTGGGATGTGCCAGCGGATCGCGGTGGCCGCGATCCACAGATCGGCGTTGTGGCCTCGTTGGTGCAGGGCGTGCCCAATCTGTCGGCATTCGTTTCGCAGTTCGGCGACGGCCTCGATTGTGTCGATATCAACCAGCAGAACGCGTGCGCGTGCGATCAGATGGGAGAGGCGCCCTACCCGGGCGGTGCCCCATCCGGCGCTGAGCGCTCCATAACGGGCCTCGGCTACCGTTTGCGGAGCAACCGCGATGCGCTGACCAAACAGGTGCTTCGCATAGCTTGTGGCAAGTGGCGATCGCTCCTGCAGGCGGGCGGTGAAGACGTTAGTGTCGACGAGGACGGTTGCGGTCACTCGTCGAGCGCCGCCACGAACACATCCCACTCCTCGTCGGTCACGCCGGGAATGTCGAAGTGCTCGTCGGGCTCGAGCGGCGCGACGTCGGCCATCAGCTCCTCCAGCGAGGGAGGAGCCCAGAACTGGGCATTTGCCCGCTCGATGTGATCGTTGCTCGCGGCTGACTCTGGCATCACGTGACCTCCGAAACAAAGTCTAGGCGGTCCTGGCGACACAAAGTGCGATCCGCTGCGGTCTTGCTGTCCTTCCTGGGGCGCGGAGCAGATCGCGGCACGTGCCAGCGAGCCCATCCGCAAGGCTACGAGCCCTTGGCCCGCAGCGGCTTGCGCCTACTTCCTGCGATCTCCAGGACCAGGCGCCCGCGACCTGGGGGCGCCTGATGTGGATAGTTCGCCATACGGGCGTTCACGATGGCATACGCCGGGTCTCCACCGGCGAGACGGCTGGTACGGGCGCGGTATGAGGACCGCAGGTGGGACCGCAGACGTCCCGAAAACCGCATAGGAAAGCCAACTCTAACCGTTCGCCCCGATTGTCTTAGGGAACCGCGAACAGCCGCGAACACGCGCGAATATCCCCGAACACGCTGAGCATCGCGGGAGCGTGTTCGCTCGTGTTCGCGGCTGTTCGTAGGTCTGGAGACCGCAAACAGACCGCAGCGGGCGCCAAAAGGGACCGCAAAAGGACCGCAGCCGTTCGTCGGGCGCAGCGTCAGGACGGCTGCTCAGGGGACGTCTGCCCGTTCCAGCGGTGCTGTTGCGCCAATGTGACGCCGCCGCCAGACGTGTTCGTGCGCCGCTGGTGCCAGCGTCGCCATCCGGCGTCGGCATGCCGCGGACTGCGCCGCGTGTGCTGACGCGGGTGGGGGGGCGAGGCTTCTACCCCGTCGTCCAACCGTTGGCATAGGATGGAGAAGTGGTGTTCGCAATACGAGCCCCAATATGGGCCTTTGTGATGCTCGCCGGGATCGGTAGCAGTCACATGACGCTTGAACAACGACTCTTGCGGCCAAACGAGATGCCCGGCTACGGCTCAATAATTGGGCATGAGTCGCTGCGGCAGGCGGAAGACCTCGGCGAAGAAATCAAGAGCCTGTGCGTGAAAATCGAGTCGCCTCAGGCTCTCAAGCACTCCGGCTTTATATCGGGGTATGAGGAGAGCTTGGGCGACAAAACGAAGACCGGCGGGGTGGCGTTCTCGATCGTCGGACAATTCGGATCGCCGAACGAGGCGACGACGTTCCTGCGTCACGATGACAGCCTCTGTGGTGGTCGGCCGACGCGCTCGGAGAAAGTCACGAAGTTGAACGCCAAAGGGGTTCCTGGTGCCATCGGCTATAGGCTGGGCTCCGGCTCCCCGACCCCCTACTGGATGATGTTCGCTGCGGGACCGTACGTGTACGCAGAGGGGATGCTGGGGAGTCGGGCGCGGAGGCAGTTCACGACTGGCGTCGAGCGTCTTTACCGACGTGTTTCAGGCTGATCCCACGATCCAGGCGAACACGCTCGGCGATGCGCGATAACGCGCGGGAGGCGAGCACCGCTGGGCCACGCAGCGCAAGCTCATCGACTGACAGCCAGCCCGGCTAGTGCGCCGGGGTTTCGTGCCTCTTGGCGCGTTGCAGCAGCAACAGCAGGTGTCGCTCGGTCCTCGCCGGAGCCTTGCCCCACTCAGGAGGCTGACCCGTTCGGACCGATCGTTCGGTGGGGATGGCGACGGTGCCGCGAGCGCCAGCGATGATCGTGGCTGGCCGCGACCCCCGTTCATCGGGGATGTGTGCGCTGACAAACCCACGGGCCTTGCGACTCGCGGGCAGTCGGGGTACGCTGTAGACGTGGAGGCATGGTTGAACCGGCTCCCGGTGCTCGGATACATGGCGGTCATGGTTATGGCTCCCACGCTGGGGTTCTTGGTGGCGTGGGTCGTTGGCGGCTTTCGATATGCGCCAGTCTCGGTTGATCTCGTGCTCTACTGCGGCGTGCCCTTCGCACTGGCTATGACGCTCGCACGGGAAGTTCGCCGCCGCCGGGGCCTCGAAGGCAAGGATCGCCCCAAAGTAGTTAGGTAGCTTCGCGCTCAGTCTGCGAGGGCCACCGCGCCCTGTCGAAGCGGCGCCGCGGCCTCGCAGGGGCGCTCCCAAAGATTGTCTCGCGCGTGGGGCTTGTAAGCCCCACGCGCGTCATCGAGCGCGTGGGCAAGGTCGTCTCGTAGCGGCGAGTTATGGACTCGCGTGGTCCGAGTGCGTAGTTGTCGGCTTGGAAGGGCGAGGCGCCAGGATGCCGGACCGGCGATGCGTGTCCTCGCCGACGGAGCAGGCGGCAACATGGTCTTGCCATACGTCCGTTCACGATGGCATACACCGGGCCTCGACGGGCGCGACGCCCGGCATGGGCGTGGTATGAGGACCGCAGATGGGACCGCAGGCGCCCCGAAAACCCCATAGGAAAGCCAACTCTAACCGTTCGCCCCGATATGACAGTTGTCTGCGAACTGATGCGAATGAGAGCGCATCAGTTCGAACAGACGCGAACTTGTCGACGCTATATAGACGGGGCCGTAGGCTCTTTCTGGCTTTAGGCGCTTCTTGCGGGTGAGCCGTAGCGGTCGTGTAGCCAGGCCTCGATCTCGGAGATTCGGTAGCGGTTCATGCCGCCCGTGTGCAGATGGGGCAAACCGAGTGTTTGCTGCTGCTCGATCCAGCGTCGTGTGACGCTCAGGTGGTCGGCGAGCTGCTGCTTGGTTACCCAGGGCTCGGGTAGTTCCGAGTGCTCGTGGTGCATTGCTGCCGATCAGAGCAGATCTTGGCCGCGATCTCAAGAGCAGTCGCCGTCACCATGCTCCTACTCGCTAGCTTCTCTCGCATGGCTATCGTGCCCGCGCTGACCGACGACCTTTACCACTACACCTCATCGAACATCGCACTCGACAGCGTCATTGCCCAGATGCAACTCCGACTAGGGCTGGTCGAGTTGATGAACGATCCGCGTGAGTCGCGCCCGCGGTATCCGAACCTATCTATCGCCGAGGGCGTCCCGGAAGCCGGACCGGCGATCATGGAGGAAGCGGATCGACTGCTACGGCGCGCTGCGAAGGTCGCATGCTTCACGCAGGATTACGAACTGCCGGACTCTGTCGCCGACCGAAATGCTCTGCGTGGGTATGCGCACCCTGCGCTTTGGGCACACTATGCCGGGGGTCACACTGGCGTCTGTCTGCGGTTCGATCGGAGTGCTCTCGACTCGTGCATGCGTGCTCAACTATCCTCGTATGGCCTGCTGTTCGAGGGAGCTGTTGAGTACCGTCTAGAGTTGTCGTCCACCGCCCAAGCGACCGGACTGGACGTCGAGCAAATTCACGAGTTCGGGCTTGATGCCGTCGTCACGCGATACATCGAGCGTTACCAGCGCGAACTGTTCTTTGAGAAGCACTCGGACTGGGCGAGCGAGGCCGAGTATCGCTGGGTGTTTGTAAACCCCGAGCCGTCTCCCGTCTATCTAGACGCCTCGGATGCCATCACGGGCATCGTGCTCGGCGATGCGTTCCCGGAGGCGCGCCTTGATGCTGTTTATCACCTCGCATCCCGGCATGATCTCGATCTAAAACAAGTGCGGTTCTTCAACCGCTGGCTCCACCTCATGCCAGTGGCTGCTCCCCCTCCACGCGAACCACCTGCCCACAGACGTGAAGGATCACTAGAGGATCGCGCACAAGAACTCGCGGAAGCAGAATCCAAAGCCGAACAGGCATCAAGTCTAGGAGCGCAGCTTGCCGCGCCGATCATCGCTGCGCTTTGGGTTCGTATGCAAGCAATCGCCGAGCAGGTAGCTACATTACCTTCGGTCGAGGTAGGCATATACGACCGTGCCACGGCCATCCCGCTACCAGAACGAAGGCGGGCACCAGGCGTCCCGACGTACTCGGCCGACTACCAGAGGGGCGTCATGTGTGTCGTCGAGAACCTGCCTCGTTACAGCGTGACGTTCGTCGCTTCCGCAGCAGTGCAAACGATCGCCGACCGCTCCCTAAAGCTACATGCAGCATTTGAGGTCGAGCGTAGGCGCAAAGACGAGCCGAACGAGCGCATCGAGCTTTGGCGGTTTGCCAGCGAGGGGAAGCCCGAAGCTGTTGCCAAACTCCGAGACCAGTTCTTCGCAGAGATAACCAGTCACCTCCCTCCGGCTCTCGCAACGTTCAACGAACTTCGGTCGAGTGGTCCGAGCGACGACTAGTGCAGCGACCTGGCAGCCGGTAGGCCGTTCCAGATCATGAATGGCCTGTCGATCCTGAGCGACGTCTCCTCGTTGGGTCCTATGGCGAGGTCGGGTGGGTCGTCGGTGTGAGGTGGTGTCGTAGCCATGTGCTTGTGTCATCTTGATTCCATGTGCCGGCGGCGATTGCGAGTACTGCTTGCTCGGCGTCATCGATGGTTGGTGTCGTATGCCATGTCCAGTCGTTTGTCTCGATGAATAGGCGGAGTGCTACCCACGCTGAACGCTTGTTGCCATCAGGCAGGGGATGGTTCTTTGCTAGGTGCACGATGAGGACGGCGGCCTTGTCGATGAAGTCTGGGTAGAACTCGGTCTCGCCGAAGCCGGCTGACGGGGCGTGCAGTGCTGACTCGGCGAGCCCGAGCTTGGCGACTCTTGTGAGGGTGGCGGGGTCGAGTCCGGTTATCTCGGCGGCGATGGCGAGGTAGTCGGCGAGCTCGACGTAGCGGATGCTCACTTGGCGAGTCGCTCTAGCAGCTCACGGTCCTCTTCGATGATGCGGCGTACGCGCGTCTTGAACTCGGGGTCTTCGCGGCGGCGCTGGACGGCCTCGGCGAGGGCGTGCTTGACGGTCTCGTTGAGGCTCTTGCCTTCGGCGCGTGCAAGCGCTTCGGTGTCGGATGCGAGGTCGTCGTCTAGCCGTACGGTCAGGTTCTTAGCCATAGTGTCATGGTAGCATAAAGTCGTAGCGAGTGTTTGTGTACGTTTGTTCAACATGGCATACGCTCGGCATAGACGGGCGCGATGCCCGGTATGGACGAGGTATGGCCGTTGCAAGCCCGTTGCAAACGCACTGAAAAGGGCTTACCTAAGCCAACTCGAACTGGTCGCCCCGATTGTCTTAGAGAAGCGCGAACAGCCGCGAACACGCGCGAATATCCACGAAAACGCTGGACATCGGGGGAGCGTGTTCGCTCGTGTTCGCGGCTGTTCGCGGGTCTGGCGACCGCAAGCGGACCGCAGCGGGCGCGAAAAGGGACCGCAAAAGGACCGCAGCCTTTCGCGCGGGTGGATGCGCGAGAATCACGGCTATGGGCGAGAGTCCCGAGATTGAGCTGGTGCGCCGGGCGTGGGATGCCCTGATCCAGGGTGGCCCGGAGGTCTTGGGCGAAGTGCTGGCGCCCGATGCGCAGTGGTACGGCGTGGAGGACGGGCAGCTCTGCGATGGCCGCAAGGCAATCATCGACGTGATGAGCCGCAACCTCGCTGGCCGCTTGCGAGGCACGGTCGAGGAGACCATCCAAGACGGGCCGCGCGTGATCGTGGCGTTCCGTCCCGAGCAGCCGGCGCAGCTCGACCGTCCGGTGGACGAGGGGATCGCTTACATGGTCGTGACGATCCACGACGGGCAGATAGTTGAGTTGAAGGGGTGCGCGGAGCGCGCGATAGCGCTCGCCTACATTCAGACAGGCGTGCAGCCTTAGCGTTGTCAGTGCGAGTGGTGGCCGCGCATCGTTGTCCATGACTGCCCCAGGTCGGTGCGGGCGCGGTGTCCAGCGGCGATGAGGGCGGGGTTATCCAGTCGCCGCCCGGCGTCTGCGTCGGTCCGTCATGAGATTCCTTGACAAGGCGGCTATTGACAAGGTCGGCGTCGCCAAGTCCAGCTGCGGAGTGCTTGCAAGCGGGCGATCCGCTGTGGGTGGTGAGCTTGCATCCAACCGTATCGCTGGCGTTGGTTGCCGACCCACTGGCCAAGCATCACACCTCCCTCGACGTGCTTCGTCGGCACGTTCGCATGCCGTTCACGTTCTACGAACTTCACCAGTGCGGCGTAGTGTCGATCCCACCTCTCCGCATACGACTCCGACCAAGTCCAACCAGGAATGCGTTCGAGACGAGCCACGTGATCTCCCTGCCGTTGGACTCGGCCCATGCGATAGTGCTGCCGCTGACGGTCGATCCACGCGTCGAGGTTCACACCGTTCTCGATGTGCCCCGCTGGGGCCTTGATGTGTCCTTCGCGCCTCTGAAACGCGATAAGCGCGCAATAGCCTCGCTCCCACTTCTCGGGACCAGGCTCCCATGTCCACCCCGGGAGAGCGACCAGCCTTTTCCACTGCCTCTCGCTAAGCCGTCCGCCGCCGTGGCACCCTTGTACACGTCGCGCTGCTTGCGAACCCAGCGGGAGTGTCCCAGGAACTGTGTAGGCACGAGCGAAAGAGATCGCTATGCCTACTTCTACGCAGGGCCACATGGAGTCGCAGGAGCTGGTGTTCCCCGCTGCCGGGGAGCGCAGGGAGCCCGCAGGGCGATCGGAGTGGACCGGCGGCGGCGCGTCCGCCGTGGACCCCCCGTCGCTCTCTCCGGAGCTGGTCGATGAGGCCGTCGATCGTGCCGGTGGCCGCCGTCGTGTGCGGCAAGCTATCGGGGTGCCGTCTGATCGGCGGATCAGCGACGAGGTGATCGACGAGCTGCTCGCCGGTGCGAGCAGCGAGGATGAGATCGCTGGGCCCGGCGGGCTGTTGGCTGAGTTGACCAAGCGGCTGGTGGAGCGGGCGATGGAGGTCGAGCTGACCGAGCATGTGGGCTATGAGCCGCACTGCGAGCCGCCGGGCGGGGCCGCCAACCAGCGCAACGGCACGTCGGCGAAGACGCTGATCACCGAGCACGGTCCCGTGCGCGTCGAGACCCCGCGCGACCGGGATGGGAGCTTTGAGCCGAAGATCGTGCGCAAGCGCCAGCGTCGCTTCGTCGGGTTCGACGAGAAGATCCTCGCGCTCTACAGCCGCGGGCTTTCCACGCGGGACATCTCCGCGCATCTCGAGGAGATCTACGGCGTGAACGTCGGCCGTGACCTCATCTCGCGCGTCACGGATGCGGTGATGGACGACGTGCGCGATTGGGCCAAGCGGCCGCTGGAGGACATCTATCCAGTCGTGTTCCTCGACTGCATGGTGCTGAAGATCCGTGAGGGCGGCACGGTGCAGCGCCGCGCGCTCTACCTCGCGCTCGGGGTCACGCTCGACGGCGACCGTGACGTGCTCGGCATGTGGTTCTGAGAGACCGAGGGCGCGAAGTTCTGGATGCAGGTCCTCAACGACCTGAAGACCCGCGGTGTGCGGGACATCCTGATCGCCTGTATCGACGGGCTCACCGGGTTCCCCGACGCGATCGAGGCGATCTTCCCGGCTACCACGGTGCAAACGTGTCTGGTTCACCTCATCAGGGCGAGCCTGAAGTACGTGCCCCGCCGCGAGCGCGAGCAGGTCGCCCGCGACCTCAAGCCGATCTACACCGCCAAGGACGCCGACCAGGCCCACGCCGAGCTCGAGACCTTCGACGAGAAGTGGGGCCAACGGTTCCCGGTCATCACCCAAACCTGGCTAAACGCCTGGGAGAACGTGACACCGTTCCTCGCGTTCCCCGACGAGGTCCGCCGCGTGATCTACACGACGAACGCGATCGAGGCGCTCAACCGCCAGCTTCGCAAGGCGATCAAGACCAAGGGCAGCTTCCCGACCGAGGACGCCGCCCGCAAGCTCGTCTACCTCGCACTGCAAAACGCCGTCCCACAATGGACGAAAACCCGCAACTGGACGGCCGCGTTGCTCGCGTTCAAGATCCACTTCGGTGACCGCGTTCCCGACACTGCAAACTGACTGTCACACATTCACTTCGACCGAAGCAACTGTTACACTAACCATCAACCTGCCTACACAGAAAACAGGACGCCCCCAACCCAGCGGCCGAGCGGCCTGCCATCCTCCAAATGTTCACGTGGTACTAGCGCGGTTCCTTCACGTGCGATGAAGCGTTAGCGCGGATCGGCGTGGCAAAAGCGGGACTTGAAGATAGAGCTAGGTGCGGACAGACTCCGGTCCCTCGCCGGCTGTTTCCAGAGCGCGCTGCGAGAAGGCAGGGGTGCGGCATCGCGCGTTACGCGACGACGTGCAAGTGGGTGTCTCGGCGGTCGCGGCGGCTTGTCGTGCCTGGTAGGCCGCCATAGCTTGCTGCGTGCGAGCGCGCGACGCTGGCCTAGTGTCGTGGTGGTTTAATTAGTTTGCAGTTGGGGTAGGTGGTGCTCATGCCTATTCCTACTGCTGTTTTGATCGAGTTGGCCGATGAAGAGCGCGCCGTGTTGGAGGGCTGGACGCGGCGCCGGACGAGCGCTCAGGCGCTTGCGCTGAGGGCGCGGATCGTGTTGATGGCCTCTGAGGGGTTGTGGTCCAATGGCGAGATCGCCGAGGCGTTGGACGTTTCGCGTCCGACGGTGACGAAGTGGCGCAACCGGTTCGCCGAGCGGCGCCTTGAGGGATTGGTGGATGAGCCACGGCCGGGGAAACCGCGATCGATCACCGATGAGCAGGTCGAGCGGGTGGTGACCAAGACCCTGGAGAGCACGCCCAAGGACGCGACGCACTGGTCGACGCGCTCGATGGCCAGGGAGGTCGGGATGACGCCCGACGCGGTGATGCGGATCTGGCACGCATTCGGGCTTCAGCCGCACCGCCAAGAGACCTGGAAGCTTTCCAAGGACCCGTTGTTCATCGAGAAGGTCCACGACATCTGCGGCCTGTATCTGAACCCACCTGAGCGCGCGGTGGTGCTGTGCGTGGATGAGAAGAGCCAGATCCAAGCACTGGACCGCACCACGCCGATCCTGCCGATGCTGCCAGGCACCCCCGAGCGCGCCACCCACGACTATGAGCGCCACGGCACCTCGAGCCTGTACGCCGCTCTGAACCTGCAAAGCGGCGAGGTGATCGGCTCGCTGCACCAACGCCACCGAGCGGTCGAGTTCCTGAGGTTCCTCAAGACGATCGATGAGAACGTCCCCGCGCACCTCGACGTGCACCTCGTGCTCGATAACGCCTCCAGCCACAAGACCCCGAAGATCCGACGCTGGCTCGCTCAGCACCCGCGGTTTCACCTGCACTTCACCCCGACCTCGAGCTCGTGGATCAACCTTGTCGAGCGGTGGTTCGGCGAGCTCACCACGAAGCTCTTGCGTCGCGGTGCGCACCGCTCCGTCCGCGCGCTGAACACCGACATCCGCCAATGGATCGACACCTGGAACGAGAACCCGCGCCCCTACGTCTGGACCAAGACCGCCGAGCAAATCCTCGACTCCATCAGCCGATACTGCCAACGAATCAACCAGACAGGACACTAGCTTGGTGTAGACGGTGGTGATGAGATAGCCGCCGCCGTTGTGCCCGACCATTTCTGCGGCGGGGTGCAAGACTCTTCGAGCGCGAGACCTCTCGTGAGCTGGCGGAGTCTGAACTTCCCTCGGAGTTGCGTCGAATGTTGCGAGAAGTTGACGCCGCGTGTTCCTAGAATGGTCGCCGCTCGTGTTCCGGCGAGCGCGGTGGCAGCGGTGTCGCGAGTCGTGCGGACATAACGTTCATCGCGAGCGCATCGAGATAGCGCGTCCCGGCGTAACCGTGTGTCCCTGCTTAGCGCGGTCGCTTGGTGCGGCAGGAGGCGAGCCGTGAGCGGTCGGTGTAGATCGTTAGCAGTGATGCGGGCAAGAGCGCGAATCCGGTGTCCAGCGTCACGATCGCCTCGGCGCCGGCAGCTACGGCGCTCGCCGCATGGATCGCGTCGTAGGAGGCGAGTCCGTAGCCGGTCATGAGGCTCCTTGCGCTGCTCGTGGTGTCGCCGAGGGGTACGGGGAAGTGGTCGATCGACAAGAGCAAGGTCTCATAGCGGTCGATGGTGTCGTTGAGCAGACGCGCGGCACGTCGGCGGGCACGTCCGTCGGTTCGGTGTTGTCGCCAGCGGCTCCCCCAGCGTTCCTTGAGCGCGATTGCGAATACGGCCTCGGCTAGCTCGACTGGGAGCAGGTCGCTGGTCGTGATCGAGACGCCGCTCTCGTCGATCCGGTGCAGGAGGGCGCGACATACTGCGTGGAGGGGCTGCGTGGCGATCAGTGCCTCGACTACGAAGCTGGTGTCGAGCGCGATCGGATCGGGCAGGAGAAGCCCCGGCTCCTCGATGGCGAAGACACCGCGCGTGGCGGGCCGGCGTCCGCCTGTAGAGGCCATGGCCTACCGACGGCCGTACATGTCGGGCGTGACGCGAACCTTGACCCGGAGTCCCTCCGTGGCGCGCTTTAGGGCTGCGCGTTTTTCCTCGGGAGTTTTGGCGGTCGCAGGGCGCTTCAGCTCAGCTAGCCGCTCGGGGCTGAGGCGCTCTGGGCTTCCATTGGTTTGCGTTGTTGCCACGGATCTCATGGTATCGACAGAAATCGTGCCAGCGTGCCCGGACATCTTGGATCTCGGTCCATCGACGTTCGACGACCTGTCTGGCGCGCATCGCTCGTGCCGCGTGTTGGCCGATTTAGCTTTCGTAGACATGTGTTCGGTATGGCATACTCGAGGTCTCGGCGAGGACGAAGCATGGCATGGAGGCGGTATTCGGACCGCAAACAGACCGCAGACGGCCCGAAAACCGCAGCGCAGAGCCAACCCGAACCGTTCGCCCCGATTGGTTGGAGGACCCTGAAGGCCGGACAACACGGGCGAGGACCCCGGAAGAATGGCGACCTCGCCAGGCGGGCTCCGCCCGTGTTAGCGGCTGTTCCTAGCCACGACGCTCGTCTCGACGACCACTCGCCGGGGATGGCGTGCGCTCACGCAGGACTAGCAGCGCGAAGGTGGGGCACGCGCGCGCCGCGCGTATCGCGTGCTTGACCTGCCAGTCCTGCAGCGGCGTCCCGTCGACGATTGGGTAGCCCCACTCGTCCATCGTGATCCGCTCAGGGAGCAGCTCCGCGCACATGCCGTGCGCCTCGCAGGCGATCGGGTTGACTCGTGCGCGGTAGCTCATCCGCGCGCCCGTATACCGCGTGAGGCTTCCTGGCCCGCGGCACGTACTGGCATCGGCAGCTCCGGTGGGCGCGAGCAGCTGTCACATGGCCCGTGTCGGGCGTGCTGGGCGAATTCTGCCTCGAAGCTCCCCAGCGTGGTGAGGATCAGGTTGACGGCGCCGTCAGGGTGCCTGCAGCCGCCGCGCCGGGTCGTGAGCGACGCAAGGCGCTCGATGCGCTGCCTCGCTTGGGCCTGAGGCATGCCCGCGGCGACCTCCTCGATCGCGAGAGCGAGCGCGGCGAGGCCGTGTACGCATGGCCCGCACTGGCGAGTGCTCTCGCTGGCGAGCCAACGGGCGACGCGGGCTGTTTCAGCGACGGGGCACGCGTGCTCGGAGAGCAGTAGCACGACCCCTGCTCCGAGCGCGGCATCGTGAACGGCCAGGTGTTCATTCGAGAGGGCGAGGCCGCTCAGCAGCTCACCGGCGACCCACGAGCCGCCGTAGCCACCGAGCAGCGCGCCCTGCACAGCCGCTGTGCTGCCGCCGGCCGCTTGGATCAGTGAAGCGAGCGAGGCGCCGTGCTCGATCTCATACACACCTGGGTAGGCGAGCGGGCCGGAGAGCGTCACGAGCGTCGATCCTGGTTGGCTGGGGGTTCCGAGTTGGCGAAACCACGACGCTCCGTGCCGCGCGATCAGCGCCACGTGCGCAAGCGTCTCGGCGTTGTTCACGAGGGTCGGACGACGCCGGACGCCCCGCTCGAAGGGCAGCGGCGGCGTGAACGTCGGCCTCGCCGGTCCGCCATTCAGGTAGTTGACGAGGGCCGACTCCTCGCCGGCCACGTAGTCACCGGGCACCGTCGCGAGATGCAGGCCCGGGGAGGGCTTGGCGGGGGAGGCGCGTTCTTCGATCGCTCGCGCGATGCTCTCGACCCCATCCTCAGCGGACTCGCAGACGCACACAATCACTTCATCTGCGCCGACGGCTTCAGCGGCGAGAATGCCGCCGTCGAGCACAAGGTGAGGAAGCGTCTCCAGCAGCGTGCGGTCCTTGCGGCTCGCGGGCTCGCCCTCGGCGGCGTTGACGACGACGACGATCGAACGCCTACGCGCGCTGGCCACCGCGCGCATCTTGATTGCGGTTGGGAACGCCGCGCCGCCGCGACCGAGTAGCCCTGAGCGCCAGATCTCATCGACCAACATCGCGGCCCGCTCCCGAGCGTGGCGCCGGCCGCGCCCGCGTGCCGCGGGCAGCGGGCCGTGGACTGCGATGTGCTCCGAGAGCGAGAGTGCGCCACTCGCCGGGACACCGGCAAGCAGCCGGGGCAAGGCGCCATGGGCTCGCCCGCCGGCAGCGGGCAGCGACTCGGCGAGTGTCGAGTTGACGGTCACTCACCGCTCCCGTTGGTTGCGTCTGTCGTGCGGTGGTGGGGCAGCAGCGCGGCGGGTGTGCCCGACCGGCGCGCCCATTCCGAGCCCAGCGGGCCGCTCGGCAGCCACAGCACGATGAATAGCGAGAAGACGCCGGCGCTGCCAAGTGCCGCGGCGCGCATCGCGACGTTCTCCCGCCAGCCTGCGATCACGCGCGTGAGCACAGCGGCGAGCACCGTCACCATGCAGATGACGCTCAGCGCCAACAGCCAGCTGCTACTCGCGTCGCTGCCGGTGCCGAGGCCGTGAAGCAGCGCGATCGGCCAGCTCGCGTAGGTGAGCCAGTGCACGGCGCGCCAGGTCGCAAACCCCAAGCGCGCGCGTAGAACACTCGTGATGGTGACTGCGAGGATCAGGTCGAAGGCCACCGCGCCGAGGCCCAGCCAGAACGGCCGGTAGGTGCCGACGAACGGGACGAACGCGTCGACGAGCGAGATCGACGTGAAGCCGTCGAGCACCGACGTGAGGATATGCAGCACCAGGAACACCAGCGCCAGCAGCGAGACGTTGCGGTGCAGCGAGTCAGTCACGAAGCGGGGCAGGCGTGGGCTGCTCCAGCGGCTCACATCGATCACGCCGAGGACGATCGCGACCGTGAGCAACAGCAGCGCGACCGCCCCGGTCGAGCGGGTCAAATACCAGTAGGTGCTAGGCCCGGCGGTGGCGAGTTGCGTGCTCATACCGCGGGCGCCGCCTCCGCCTCGGAGACTGTAGGTGCGTCGATCGCGACCTCGGCCGGCCAGCCCCCGACGGCCGTGGCGTTGCCCGCCCAGTCCACGAGCCGCGACGGCAGGCTCTGTCGGGCCAGCCATTCGGCGCCCGCGTTTGCTCTGACGATCGCGGCCGTGGCGGCGACGTTGGCGTCCGTGCAGTTGGCGGCCGCCACGCTGACCGTGCGCCAGGTGTCCCGGACGGGCGCCCCGGTGCGCGGGTCGATGATGTGGTGCATGGTGTGGCCGCCATGACTCCAACGCCTGACTGCCGTGCTCGATGTCGCCAGGCCGCCGGCGAGGATTGAGACGGTCTGTCCGGGGGCCGAACAGTCGCTGCGGTGATCGTCGGTCACTCTGATACGCCAGCCGCCACCAGGAGCGGGCCCTGAGGTTGCGATGTCACCCCCAAGGCCGACCAGCACGCCGCAGCCGCCGGCCAAGTGCGCCGCTGCGGCAGCACGATCGGCCGCCCACGCTTTGGCGCTCGCGCCGAGGTCGAGCTTCACACCCGCCGGCATCCGCAGCGAGCAGGCGGCTCGGTCGAGCACGATCGTCTGCCACCAGCCGCGGACTCGCAGCCTGATCACAGGCGCCGCTACGGGCTCTGGGCCGGGAGCATCGAGCAGACGCCAGTCGCGGTCATAGCCCGCGAGCTCGAGCGCCAAGCCAACGGTCGGATCGACGTCGCCGTCAGTCAGCTCGGCAGCCCGCAACGCGACCTCCAGCGCTTCGATCAGCAGAGGGCTGACCCGGGTCAGTCGCCCCGCGCAGGCGTTCACCCGCGACAGCTCGGAGTCCGCCCGGAAGCGGCTGCACGCCCGGTCGATGGCCGCGAGCTCCTGCTCGACCGCGCCGCGCGCGGCAGCGAGCGCCTCGGGGTCGGTCACGCGCAGCAGCGCGCTGGTGCCGAGTGTCGCCCACACACAGGAGCCGAGCGCGGTGGGTGTGACGATCGCGGGCGTCTCAGGAGCCACCGGACACCGCCGGGGTCGATTCTGCGGCCGGCGATGATTCGCGCGCCGGCGCCGATTCCCTCGCGGGCGCGGGTTCTTCCGCCTGAGCAGATTCCTGCGCCGGCGCCGCTTCTTGCGCCGGCGCAGACTCGGGGGCCGGATCCTGTGAAGTCGCCGGCGATTCCTGTGAAGGCGCCGTCGATTGCGACGAGGGCGAGGATTCGGTCGTAGCCCTGGGGGCATCGGCGGGCGGTTGCAGTGAGTGCGTCGTCGTCCTGGACGGGCCGCTGGCGCGTGCGCCTGCTCGCTTCGCTTTGCTCGCCGAGCCGGTTTTGGCGGTCCTGCCGGGGAATGCGTGCGCGGCTGCCTCAGCGAATGCGCCCGTCAGGACGACGCTGCCGGCGATCAGCCAGCGATTGATTCGGTGAAGTTGACGCAGCGCCGAATCGCGCGTGTCGGTTGTGTGAATCGGCATCACGATCCTCAATGTTGGTGGTGAAACAGAGCCGCGCCGTTTAGCCACGGACCGAACTCAGGGATCACGAGAATCGCCAGCACCAGCCCCGCCACGAGCGCACCGCTGAGTGCGAGCATCCGCCCCGCGCGCCCGGTGACGTCGCCGCCGAGGTCCTCATGGTCATAGGCCGCATAGCGGCTGTAGTCGGCACGCAGCAGTCGCGGTATCGCGGGTAGGTGTCCAAGGACGTGGACGGCCATGAACGCGACCCACACGAAGAAGCTGTCCTTGTGTATCGGGAACCACGTTGCGCGCGCCGACGGCCCGACGAACAAGAGCACCACTCCGCTGACGAACACGACCAGCGTGGAGAGCACGACCATCGGCGCGATTATCCGCAGCGGCCAGTCGGGCGGTCCCTCCTCCCGGTAGCGGGGAGACCGTGTGTAGTAGCGGACGAACCGATAACCGGTGCTCGACAACTTCAGCAACACGGGCGGGATCAGCAGCATGCCCACGAACAGGTGCACTGAGAGGAGCTGGCCGATTCGAAGGATCGTCACACCGATCAGCGCCAGCAGCACGAGCAAGACAGCGCCCGCGGCCGCCGTGAGGCGCTCGTTGCCGTCCGTCCCACCGCCCGTCAGATGCTCCGCACGGGCACGCTGAGAGTGTCCCCCGGCCCTGATTGCGGGCGCCCGCTCACGGCTGGTTGCCATGCAAGCACTGTGTTGACGGTCGTTAAGGAGCGGATAACCAGCAGATGAGAAAGTTCTCTTAATCCGCTCCGCAACGAAAGCTGGGTGTGTAACGACCCTATCCTTGAGCGATGGGAATGATCGAGGAGGCTGCGCAAGTGGACGGTGCCGCGGCAGCGGCCCGTGTCACAGCGCGAGTGCTGCTCGTCGAGGACGAGCCGGGCATCGTCGACTTCGTGCGCCGGGGCCTGGAAACGACCGGCTTCGCGGTAGAGGTCGCCTTCGATGGGCTCAAGGGGGAGCAGCTCGCGCTGAGCGAGAGCTTCGACGCGATCGTGCTCGACGTCATGCTCCCAGGCCGCAGCGGGTTGGACATCCTCGCCGCTCTGCGGGCCGTCAAATCGACCGTGCCGGTGATCGTGTTGACCGCTCGCGGCGAGCTCGACGATCGCGTCGCGGGGCTCGAAGCCGGTGCAGTCGACTACCTGGTCAAGCCCTTCTCGATGACCGAGCTTGTCGCGCGGCTACGCGCTCAGTTGTGTGCCTACGACCAGACCACCACGACAAAGCTGAGCGGGGAGGGGATTGAGGCGAACCTGCTCACCCGCAGGGTTCACCGAGACGGAAAGGCCGTGAGCCTGTCGAGCACTGAGTTCGAGCTGCTGGCGCTGCTGCTTCGCCATCACGGAAGCGTGCTCTCGCGCGAGCAGATCCTCGGCTCCGTGTGGGGCTACCAGCACGACCCCCAGACCAACGTCGTCGATGTCTACATCGGCTACCTGCGCCGAAAGCTGGGGCGACCCGATGACCCCGCTCCGATCTTCACGGTGCGCAGCGTCGGGTATCGCCTGGGCCGCACGAGCTGACCATGAGCTCGCCACGCCATCGGCTCGCCGATGTCGGCCTGCGCTGGCGCCTCGCGGGCTGGGTCGCAGTCGTCGTGCTCGCCTGCCTCGGGATCGCGTTCGTGGCCGTCTACCGTGGCACGGGGACACAGGTTCGACACGAGATCGACACGGAGATCGCGGGTGACGCGAGTGGGTTCGCCCGCAGCATGTCGCTCGCTGACCCCCGCTCCTCCAAGGAAGCCGCACAATTCGCGACACGCTACGTTCGCGGCCAGCCGTTCAGCTCCAGCGCCACCGTGTTCTTCGCGCTCATCCCGGGCGCGCCCGCGAGCACGAATGTCCCGGAGCTGTTTGAAAATGGGCCGCCCGACCAGGGCGAGACGGTCGCAGAACAAGACCAGGAGAACCACCTCGCGGCACGCCTGCTCACAGTCGGCGTCGGTTACTCCACGCTGCGTCTGCCCGACGTGGGCAATCTGCGCCTGCTCACGCGCTCAGTGCGACTCACGGGCTCACCGTCTCGCCGCGTGGTCATCGGCGTTGGAGAGCCGCTGGCGCCCGTCGCCCACGCTCAGCACGGCGTCGCGCGCGCATTCATCCTGGCGGGCATTCTCGCGCTCGTCGGCGCGCTGCTCGGTGCGTATCTCATCGGCAGCCGTGTGTCGCGTCCGCTGCGCCGGATCGCCGCCGTGGCTGCTCGGGTTGACGCCGGGGACCTGAATCCACGGATCCCCCTTGCCGACGCGCAAGGTAGCGAGATACGTGTGCTCGCCGACGCGTTCAATCACATGCTCGAGCGCTTGACCGAGGCGTTCGCCGGCCAACGCGCGTTCGTCGCCGACGCCTCGCACGAGCTGCGCACCCCGCTGACCGTGATTCGCGGACAGCTCGAAGTGCTTGCCGCGCAGGAGAATCCTGCGCCGGAGGAGCTGCGCCGAGTCGAACGACTCGTGCAGGCCGAGATCGTGCGGATCATGCGGCTGGTCGACGACCTGCTCCTGCTGACAAAGGCCGAGCAGACCGAGTTCCTGCGCATCGAGCCCATCGACCTGGCGGAGTTCGTAGACGAGATCTGGCGCGCGAACACCCTGCTCGCGAGCCGCCGTTTTCGACTCGACCCCGTTCCGCCCGGAACGCTGGTCGCCGACCCAGACAGGCTCGCCCAAGCCCTGCGTAACCTGCTCGCCAACGCGATTGAGCACACCACCCCCGAGCGCGGGCTCGTGCTCATGCGAGTCCAACAGGCGGGCGACGACTGCGTCCGCTTTGTCGTCGAGGACGACGGGGCGGGTATCCCTGCCGACGAGCGTCAGCGCGTCTTCGATCGTTTCCACCGCACGGACGAAGCGCGCGACCGCGCCTCTGGCGGCACGGGCCTCGGGCTGGCGATCGTCGACGCGATCGCCAAAGCCCACGGCGGCACTGTGAAGGCGAGCCAGTCACCAGCGGGGGGCGCACAGATTGAGCTCGACCTACCCCGCTTCACGGCCGCGCCCGCCGATAACGCCCCGCCACACACGTCGGCGAAGCCAGCGAGCGCCCGCAGCGATGGCGAACGAGCCAAGATCACCCATTAGTGGTGCACGGGCGATCCGGGGTTCCGCTCGCCCCGCGCGTCGGTCAGCCAAGCGCCGTCAAGTGATAAGGAGGCGACGCGCCGCGGTCGCCGTTGTCCTGATCGCCGGCTACGGTCTCATCGCCTGGCTCACCAGCACCCGCCTGACAGCACACCACGTCTCGACTCACGCGGGCAGCGGGCGCGCGTCGCGCCCACGATCCGCGAGCTCGCCCGAGAAGTTCCTGGTCAGGCGCCTGCCACTCACGTTGCCGGTCGCACTGCAAGACACGGCCGGCGTGGCACTCGGGTCAGGGCGCGCCGTGCTGCTGGGGGGCCTGACCGCCGCCGACACCTCGACCGCGGCCGTGAGCGTGCTCGCTCGACGCGGCGTCGCAGTCAGCACAAGCCTGCCCGAAGCACAGCACGACGCTGCGGGGGCAGCCCTCGATGGGCATGCCTACACCTTCGGAGGCGGTCAGTTCAGCTCCTACGACCACATCCTCTCCTACAACCCCGAGACCGGTGTCGTGACCCAGGTCGGCAGCCTGCCAACCCCCACATCCGACGCGGCGGTCGCCGTGCTCGAAGGCACCGCCTACATAGTCGGCGGCTACGACGGGCAGCAGGCGCTCGACACGATCATCGCGTGGCGTCCGGGAGGACAGCCGAAGCTCGTCGCGCGCCTGCCCTACGGTCTGCGCTACGCAGCCGCCGCTGCCACCGACGGCCACCTGCTGATCATGGGAGGCTCACACGTCGAAGCCGCCACCACAACGATCCTGAGCTACGACCCGGCAACACACCAGCTACGCCACATCGGCGATCTGCCCGAGCCGCTCACGCACGCCGCGGCGGTCGCGCTCGGGTCCTACGCCTACATCCTCGGAGGGCGAGGCTCCGCACCCGGCACACAAACCGCCGCGATCTTTGCGGTCGATGCCGCCACGGGGCGATCCGAGCTCGACGGACGACTGCCACAACCACTGTCAGACGCTGCCGCGATGCTCCTCGGCGACCGGGTGTGGCTGGCTGGCGGATTGAGCACAAACGGTCCCGTCGACTCGGTGCTCGAACTCACGCCCACGCCCCTCTAGCACGACGTTCAAGGCGCGCGCAGCGTGGCAGCGAACCGCTCGTCCAACGAGTGGGGTGGCGCGAGGTCGACACCATCGGGGTTGCTCAAGAAGCCTTCGCCGGCGCCCGGCACGTGAGTATGACCGTACTGCCACACGACCTTGTCGGTGCGCGGATCGACCACGATCACCCGATCGTTCTTGTCATCGTTGGCGAGCACGTCACCGTTCGGCAACGGCAACGCCAACGACGGCTGATCGAGTGCCTGTACGCCAGCGGGTTCATAGCGCCACTGCACTTCGCCGTCGCTCGTGAACGTCTCTATCGCCCCAGGGTTGGTGTAGTCGACGGAGAGGAACAGTCCGGGCCGGAGCTCGTTCGTATCCGACGGGTAGGTGAACCCAGGTGGGTGCGTGGCGAGTACCGGCGTGCCGTCAGGAGCGATCACATCCAGCCAGTCGCCGTCGATCTCCGTGATAGCGGTGTCACCGTTGGACATCGGGAAAGCGCCGTTGGGGCTGCCATAGGACACCCCCGGCTGGTGTTCGCACAGGCCCGTCTCGCCGAGCTGGCGCAACGGCCGGTGAGCCGGCGGGCGGATGGCGAGCACCCGACAGTTCTTGATGTCCGCGGAGAGGAGTTCTCCAGATGGCATCAGCATCGCGTCGTCGGGATTGTGGACGTAGCCGGGTTCTGAGCCAGGCACGCCGGGATGCCCGTAGCGATAGACGATCCGGTCGCTTGTGAGGTCGATCACGCTGATCGCAGAGTCATCCTCCTGAGTTACGACTATTTGACGGCCATCGGGTGAGAAGAACGCATCGTCCGGCAGCAGGAACGTCTGACCGCGAGCAAGATCGCCAGCAGCCGGAAAGCGCCACAGCACCCGTCCATCCGGGCTGACCTCCAGCAGGCGGTTGTTGTCACGATCGGCGATCAGGACCGGGCCAGGGAGGACGCGCGGGTCAGAGCCCGGTCTCAGATTCCCGCTCGCGCCGGCGCCGCTCGCCTGGGAGTGCGGACCCGGCGTCCGCACGCCGCCAGCCTGTAGGCCCGTGCGGGTGCGGGGGCCTGGGGCTGCGCGGCTTCTGCCGCCGCCTTGGCTATTGACGATCGCGACGGCAAGTACCAACGTGACAGGCACAGCCAACGCCACCGCTCGGCGACGCCGGATGGTCAGTCGGCGCGCGGCGCTCCCTCGAGAGGACATTGCGAGGCAGCATCAAGACCGTCTCTAAAGGCCTACTGAGCTGCCAGTGAGAACATCCTTACGGCCGAAGAGCGCGCCGTGGAGTAGCAAGCGGCTGTCTCGCCCCGCACTTCGGGTCGAGACGGCCGCAGTTGCGCGTATCCCTGCCGCAGGGCTGAGCGGCCGGCCCGTGGCTGCGGGACATGAAGTGGGCGTCGCGGGACGCCTATCGCTGTGGGAGCGGGGTGCCGGTCAGCTGCGCGCAGCGCTCCAGCAGCCCTTCTTGGAGCGGGAGCGCGCGGGCAGCCGGATTCACTTCCCGGGGCCGCTGATGGAAGAAGTAGCCCCCGGTCACCATGGCTGCCCGGTCGTGGCTCACCGCCAGCCAGGTCTGGGTGACAGGCGCCAGCGACAGGTCATCTGGTGCCCCCGGGCCACCCATCTTCGTGGGAACCCAGCCCGGCTCCAGGGCGTTGGACAACACGCCGGGCCACCGTCGAGCGACGGCGAACGCCAGCACGACATCGAGGAGCTTGCTGTCTGAGTACGCCTGGGCTCCGTCCCAATCCCGGTGCGTCCATTGCAGGTCGTCGAGGGCGGGTTCTCCGCCTCGGTGCATGCCCGAGCTGAGATACACCAGCCGGTCGGGTGGCGTGATCAGCGCTGTCAGCAGGTAGGGGGCGAGCACGTTGACGGCGAACACGCTGCAGAGCCCGTCGACGGTCTCGATCCGTCGAGGTTGTCGGTAGCCGATGCCCGCGTTGTGGATGACGGCGTCATAGCGGCCGAGCGCGTTGGTCTCCTCCGCCACCTGGCGCATTCCCGCAATGCTCTCCACGTCGCCGATCACGACGTGCTCGGCGGCCGGCAGCGCCCGACGGACGTCAGCTCCGCGTTGCTCGTTGCGGGCGTGCAAGGTTACGGCGTGGCCGTCCTCGACGAGCAGTTGCCCAGCCATCAAGCCGAGCCCGTCGCTTGAGCCGGTGATCAACACCCGTGCCATCGCTCGACCCATATTGCACTCTCGTCGTGCCCGTGTCCAACACCTATTACGTCGCCTATGATGCCGCTCGGGTATGAGCTCTGTTCTGGATCTCGTCCTGCGCAAGGTCCGCTACTGCGTGGCCGTGGCTTGGGAGGCCGCTCTGCGCAGCAGGCTCATCAACGATTTCGCCGACCTCGCGCGGCGTCACGAGCAGCACGCCGAGACATGAAGCGCCTGAATGCATACGCTCGGGGCCACGGTCACGCGGTCGCCGGCGTGCGCTTTGGCGTCGGTGCCTGGTTGCTCGGCCTTGGCGCGTACCTGTGCTATCGCGGCATCTGGTGGGGATTGCTGTTCATTGCGCCGGCGGCGCTTCACTTCTACCTCGGGTACCGGGCCGTCAGGTCATGAGACAGGCTCGCTCATCGGGATCCGTATCTAGGACCTGATGCGGAGAAGGGGTCAGCCCTCCGGATGAGGTGAGTGGGCGAAAGTTGGTCCTCCGGGGCGATTGATATCCAGCGTCCTCTGGTTATCGTCGAGAACTGAGCGGGCCGCCGCGCTGAACGGGCGCTGGCGGCTTGTGTCGTGGTCATCTACTCGAAGGAGGCATACGCTACGTGGCATCTCTTCGCCGCCCTTCGCCGAGGGCTGACCAGCGGGCGCAATCGGGGGACGATCTGGTCCCCCTGGTCGGTCGTTTCTTCCCCGCTCCGGTGGCGGCAAAGGTGCCGGAGGTCATCTTTCTCTTTTGGGTGGTGAAGATCCTGACCACGGCGGGCGGAGAGGCCACGTCGGACTACCTGAAGACCTTCGGGAACTTCGTCGGCGGCGGGATCGAGGTGCTCGTGATCGTCGTGGGACTGCTGGCGCAGTTCGACGCGCGCCGCTACCGAGCCTTTGCTTACTGGTCCCTGGCCTTCGCGATCGCGATCACGGGGACCGGCGTCTCGGATTTCCTGCATCTCGACGTCCACATCCCCTACGCAGGGACGACCCTGCTGTGGGCGGTGGTCCTGGCCGCGATCTTCTGGCTCTGGCAGCGCAGTGAGGGCACGCTGTCGATCCACAGCATCACGACCCAGCGACGCGAGGCCTACTACTGGGCGACCGTGTTCGCGACCTTCGCCCTCGGGACCGCGCTCGGAGATTTCACCGCCACCTCGCTGAACCTCGGCTATCTGGACTCGGGCATCCTCTTTGCGATCGTCATCCTGATCCCGGCGCTGGCGCACTGGCGGTTCGGCCTGAACGCCATCGCCGCGTTTTGGATGTCCTACATCGTCACCCGTCCGCTGGGGGCGTCCTTCGCCGACTACATCAGCAAGCCCCGCAACCTCAGCGGGCTCAACTTCGGCGACGGTCCCACGGCGGTCGTGTTTGCCGTCGCCGTCTTCATCCTGGTCTCCTACCTCGCGCTCGCGCGTCCAGACATCGAGAAGCCACTCGAAGCTGCCGCGGATTAGCTCGAAGCGGGGGCCGGGGGATCTGACATGGTGTCGTCGGCGATGCCATCACACCGGTACTTCGAGCCGCTGCGGCATCGTGACTTCGCGCTGCTGTGGTCCGGTCAGGCCGTCTCCCAGCTGGGCGACGGCGTCTTCACGGTGACGCTCGCGATCGAGGCGCTGCGCCTCGATCACCGCGCCATCGGCCTCTCCTACGTCCTGGCCGCGCGACTGCTGCCAGCTGTCCTGTTCACGCTCGCGGGCGGAGTGCTCGTGGATCGCGTTCCCCGTCGGTTGGCGATGCTCGCGTCCGATCTCGCGCGTGGCGCCGCGGTCGCGATCGTGACGGTGCTCGTGGCCACCGGCGAGATCCATCTGACGTGGCTGGTGTTGATGGCCTTCGTCTTCGGTCTCGGCGATGCGGTGTTCTTTCCCGCGGCGATGGCGATCACGCCCGAGCTGCTTCCATCCGAGCTGCTCGTCGGCGCCAGCGCTCTCAACGGGACAAGCCTGCAGGTTGCCGGCGTCCTGATCGGCCCGGCGGTCGGCGGTCTGCTGGTCGGATTCCTTGGCACCGCCTGGGGGTTCGGGATCGACGCCGTGTCGTTCCTCGTCAGCGCGGCGGCGATCTCCGCCATGAGCGCACGCTCCAGCCCGATGCCGAGCGGTCATTCGCCGCTGGAGGACCTGCGTGAGGGCCTGCGCTTTTGTCGGTCGCGGCGCTGGCTGTGGGTCTCGATGCTCGGTGCGTCCTTGGGGAACTTCGTCGCGTTCTCGCCGCTCGGCGCGATGATCCCGCTGTTGGTCAAACACGTTTTGCACGGCGGCGGCGTCGCCCTCGGCCTGGTCCTCGCCGCCGGAGGGCTGGGTGGAGCGACGGCGACGGTGATCGCCGGTCGACGCAGGCCACCGCGGCGCCGGCTCGTGCACCTGTGGGTCGGGTGGGGCCTGTCGGGCGTCGGAGTTCTCGGCCTGGGCTTCGTCCCTGACCTCTGGCTGGCCGGCGGCGTCGTGTTCGTAACCTACGGCCTGGACGCCTACGGCTCGGTGATGTTCAACCCGCTCATCCAGGAAGGCGTCCCCGAAGCCCTGCTTGGACGCGTCTCGTCGGTGGATTACCTGTTCGGCTTCGCGCTCAGCCCGCTTGGCCTGGTCGCGGCCGGCGCGGCGGCCGATGCGATCGGAGTACGTCCCACTCTGATCGTGGGCGGTGCGCTCACTGCCCTGACGGCCTGTATACCGTTCCTGCCGGGTGTCGAGGACCCGACTGTCGAAGTCCTGACAGCCCCGACGTAGGTCGCGGTCACAAATCGCGACGCTCGCGGAAGATAGCTAGCGATGCCGAGGAACTGGGAGGACGCCACCGACGCGGAGCTGCTGGGCGCCTGTCATTCGCAGGAGGAGCCGTTCGCCGTCTTCTACCGTCGCCACGAGCGTCTCGTCGCGAGCTGGCTGATCCGCCGCTGCGGTCGTCCGGAGCTCGCCGCGGATCTGGTCGCGGAGGTCTTTGCCGCCGCCTATGTCGCCGCCCCGCGGTTCCGTCCCGGGCCGCAGCCGGCGCAGGCCTGGCTGCTCGGGATCGCGCGCCACAAGCTCCTGCGCAGCCTGCGCCGCGCACGCGTCGAGGCGTCGGCGCGCAAGCGGCTCGAGGTCGCTGCAATCGAGCTCTGCCCGTCGAGTGTTGCCGCGCTCGAGGAGCTCGAGGCCGAGGACCCGATGCGGCTGCTCGCCGGGCTGCCACCAGATCAGCGCGAGGCCGTGCGGGCACGCGTGCTCGAAGACCTCGACTACCGCGAGCTGGCCGCTCGCCTGCAGGTCAGCCCGGCAGCCGCGCGCAAGCGCGTCAGTCGCGGCCTCAACACGCTGCGAAGGCGTATCCAACACGAAGGAGTCGATCGATGACGATGCTGCCCGAGGTCGAGCACGCGCTGCTCGACGCCGTTGCCCGCGACCAGGCGGCGCGACGCCTACCGCGCCTGGCGCGGATCCGCGCGCGCTCGCTGCGGCTGCCGGCATTCGCGGTGCTCGCGCTGCTGTGCACAACCACGATCGCACTCGCCGCCAGCGGCGTGATCCTCACCGGCTCGAGCGTCCCGAGCAACGGGCGCCTGCGCCCGGGCTACGAGTTGGGCGTTCCGGCGCGCGGCGGCAGCGAGCTGCTGCCGCTGCGCGTGCCCGACCCTGCGGGCGGGCTGCCCTGGGGCATGCGCGTCGTTCGCACCACCCGCGGCTACCTCTGCGTGCAGATCGCGCGTGTCCAGGACGGCACGCTTGGCGAGCTCGGCATCGACGGCGCCTTCCACGATGACGGTCGCTTCCATCCACTGCCGGCCGATGCACTCGGCGCACAGCAGGCCGGCACCTGCGAGCTGTCCGGCCGATCGGGGTTCGCGGCCGCGATCATCGGCCTGCAGCCAAGCGCCGTCGGCTTCCAGCCACGCGCCGCGAGCAACACGAGCGCGAACGTCGCGCGCGCGAGCCTGAGGGAGATCTCCTTCGGCCTGCTCGGCGAGCACGCGCGCAAGATCGCCTACCGCTCCGAAGACGGCGTGAGGACCGCGGAAGTGCTCCGCGGCCTCGGCGCCTACCTGATCGTGCAGCGCGCGACGCATGGCGGCCAGCTCGTCTCAGCCAGCGAGTCGTCTGCGCCACTGGGCGAGCCCGTCGACCCGGACGGGACGTTGACCGCGATCACCTACAGCTACGGCAATCGTACGTGCAAGGTCATCGGCGACGGCAATGCCCTCAGCGCCTGCGGCTTCTCCGAAGGGCCGCTGAGGGCGAAGCCGCTCCCGGTCGTCCACGTTCCGTTGCACGTCCGGCTCGCGGTCCACGAGCACACGATCACCGCCGCCTACCTCGTCTTCCGCGCGCCCTACCCCGTGACGAGCGCAGCCGAGGGTTACTCGGTCGACTCGTACGGATGCAAGGGAGTCCTCAGTGGAGAAGGCGTCGACCACGACGTCGCCAAGGGCGCGATCGTGCGTATCAGCCTCGCCTCGGTCCTCGCCAACGCCTGTTCGCGTTCGGCGAAGATCTCGGTCGGCTACACCCGCGCCATTGACGACAACGTCGCCTTCACCGCGCTCGGCAAGGTGACGGTCCAGATCCCGGGCGGCGACCATGTGCGATCGCCGTCGCACGTCGCGCGGTAGGAACCGGGAGCCGGGGTAGGGTCCATCCTCGATGGACGATGTCGCTGACGACAGCGGATGCGTTGACGCTCGCGCCGCGGCCGGGCCGCCCGCAAACCCGCTGGAGGCACTGCAGGCGTGGCTCGCAGAGGCGCGCGCAAGCGACGTGCCGGCTCCGTCCTCGGTCGCCTTCGTGACCGTCGGCGCGGCTGGCCGCCCGTCAGCCCGCACCGTCTCCTTGAAGCGGCTCGATCACGACCGGCTTACGTTCACGAGCGCACTGTGGACCCGCAAAGCAGTCGAGCTGCGAAGCAACCCCAACGTCGCGCTGCTGTTCCACTGGCCCTCGCTCGGCCGGCAGGTCCACATCACCGGGCGCGCTGCGTTCGCCGAGCGTGACCTCGCACGCGAGCTGTTCGCCGAGCGTGACCTGGGGAACCAGCTGCAGACGCTCGTCTCGCGCCAGGGCACGCCGATCGCGGACCTCCAACCCCTGAGAGCACGACACGCTCACCTCAAAGCGACGATGGAGACACCGCCGGACTGCCCCGATGACTGGGGCGCGATTTGCGTGACGCCCGACACCGTCGAGCTGTGGTCCGAAGCGCCGGATCGCCTTCACGACCGCTGGCTGTACGAGCGTCACGACGGCGGCTGGAAGCTCACGCGCATCGCCCCGTAGGTCAAGCTCCTGGGGCTCGCATCCGGCGTCATGCGCCCGTCAACGGCAGACGCACCTGAAACACGGTGCGGCCCGGTCGGGTCTCGAGCGTGAGCGAGCCTTGGTGGCGGTCGACGACGATCCGCCGCGCGGTCGCGAGGCCGAGCCCGGTGCCGTGTCCGACGTCCTTGGTCGTGAAGAACGGATCGAATAGCCGCTCGGCGATCTCCTCCGGCACCCCGGGCCCGTCGTCGGCGATTTCGACGAGCGCGCAATCGCTGCCCTCGCGTTGCGTCGTGATCGTGATCGTGCCCTGGCCCCCAAGCGCGTCGATCGCGTTGTCGAGCAGGTTCGTCCAGACCTGGTTGAGCTCGGAACCGCGCACGGTCAGCTGCGGCAGTGTGCGGTCGTACTCGCGCACGACGTCGATCGTCGTCTGCTTGAGCTTGAAGCCGAGCACAGTGAGCGTCGTCTCGATGCCCTCGTGGATGTCGACTTCGATGAGCTCGCCGCGGTCCATGTAGGAGTAGGTCTTGACCGCGCCCACGAGCATCGACATGCGCTCGGTGGACTCCTGCAGCTCGGCGGCGAGGCGGCCTGCTGTGAGAGTTGCCGCAACCCAGCGCAGCGCGGCGAGGGTGGCTGGGCCGGCGAGCTCGGCAACACGGCTCAGCCACTGATCGTCGATGCCGGCGGCGGCGAGCGGCTCGGCGAGGCTCCACGGTTCCGCGATGCCGAGGTGCTCGAGGCGCGCCAACAGCTCGTCCTCGGCGTCGGCTGCGTCGAGCGTGTCGAGCGCGGTCGCAGACGCCGCATGTGCCACGGCCTGCTTCTGCAGCGCCAGCAGCTGCGCCGCCTCCTCGCGCTCCACACCTGCCGCGACGAACTCGGCGAGCGCCGAGCCGATTGCGTCGAGCGCCTCGGCGAGCTGCGCCGCCGCGCTGCGCGCCGCCGCCGCCGGGTTGTTCAGCTCGTGCGCGAGGCCGGCCGCCATCGTCCCGAGCGAGGCCAAGCGCTCGCGGCTCTGCTCGATCTCAGTGACGCGGCTCATCACCGGCTGGACCTGCTGCATCACACGCCGATGCACCGACGGTTGCGCGAGTGCCAGCCGGCGAAAGTCATCCGCCGGGATCCGGGCGAGGTGGCAATCGGTGACCGCCACCATCCTGACCCCCAGTGAGCCGCCGGTCAGCGCCGAGATCGCGCCCATCCATGTCGGTGCGACGTGTCTGTTGACGGGCTCGGTGCGGCCGCGATCGACGATCAGCGCCTCTGATTCGCCCTCGAGCAGCAGTTCCGCTCCTCGCGACTCATCTTCCTGTTCGGCGATCACCTCGCCGGCGGCGACGCTCCGGGGCACGGCGACCGCCACCCACTCGGCGAGCTGCTCGTCGCTGAGCTCGTCGAACAGGTCGATCCGCCGCAGCTCCTCGCGGGTGATGGGAGCAGTGCTCACGCGTCCAGCAGGTATTCGTGGACGAGCGACACCGCCATCGAGCCCTCGCCGACGGCGCTTGCGACGCGCTTGATCGAGCGCGAGCGCACGTCGCCGGCGACGAACACCCCTGGCACGGTGGTCTCGAGTACGTACGGCTCGCGCTGCAGCGGCCAGCCGTTGTTCTGCGCGTCGCGCCCAGCGAGGATGAAGCCGCGTTCGTCGCGCGCGACGACGCCCTCGAGCCAGTCCGTGCGCGGCGAGGCGCCGATGAACACGAAGCAGGCGTCCGTATCGAGCGTCTGCTCGCCGTCTGGCCCCTGCACTCGCAGTCGCCGCAGATGGCCATCCTCGCCCTCTGCGGCGATCGCGCTGCTGCCGGTGCGCACCTCGATGTTTGCGAGCGCCGCGATCTGCTCGATCAGGTAGTGCGACATCGACTGTTCCAGCGACGCACCCCGTACGAGCATCGTCACCTTTGCCGCGTAGCCGCTGAAATAGACAGCCGCCTGTCCGGCGGAGTTGGCGCCGCCGATCACCACCACCTGCTGCTGTTGGCACGCGCGCGCCTCGGTCATCGCCGCCCCGTAGTACACGCCGGCTCCCGTCAGCTCGGCGAAGCCGGGGGTGTCGAGCTGGCGATAGGAGACGCCCGAGGCGACGATCACGCAGCTGGCGCTGAGCGTCTCGGCGCCGGTCAGCTCGACGATCCGAGCGGCGCCCTCGGTGCGCAGGCTGATCGCCTCGTGGACTGTCAGCAGCTCTGCGCCCAGCCGCCGCGCCTGGTCGGTCGCGCGACGCGCCAGATCCGAGCCGCTGAGGCCTGCGGGGAAGCCGAGGTAGTTCTCGATGCGGCTCGACTGTCCCGCCTGGCCGCCCGGTGCCTCGCGCTCGACCAGCACCGTCTTCAGTCCCTCCGAGGCGCCGTATACCGCCGCCGCCAGCCCCGCGGGGCCACCGCCGACGACGACGAGGTCGTAGTGGCTCTGTGCCGGTGTGCCGACGACGCCGAGGCGCTCGGCCAGCTCGAGGATCGTCGGGCGCTCGAGCACCGTGCCGTCCTCGAGCAGCGCGACCGGCAGCCGGTCGCTGTCGACGCCGGCGACCTGCAACAGCTCGCGCGCCTCGCCGTCGCGCTCGATGTCCAGCCAGCGGGCCGGCACGCGGTTGCGCACGAGGAAGTCGCGCAGGTCGTGTGACTCCTTCGAGTAGCGGTGGCCGATCAGGCGCACGCCGCCGGCTTCGAGCGCCGCTCCTGCCTCCCATGTCGTCAGCAGATCTTCGACGACCGGAAACAGTTGTTCCTCCGGAGGATCCCACGGCTTGAGCAGGTAATAGTCGAGTGCCACCTCGTTGATCGCCGCGATCGCCGCCTCCGTGTCGGCATACGCCGTCAGCAGCACGCGCTTGGCCTCCGGCGCAATGTTGCGCGCCTGCGAGAGATACTCCGTGCCGGACATCCCTGGCATGCGCTGGTCTGCGATCAGCATCGCCACCTGGTCACCACGAACGCCCAGTTCGCGCAGCAGCTCGAGCGCCTGCGGACCCGATCCCGCCCGCAGCACCCTGAAGCGCTCGCCGAAGCCGCGACGGAGGTCGCGGGAGACCGCCGCGAGCACCGTCGGCTCGTCGTCGACCACGAGAATCGCCGGGCGCCGCTCGGACGCGAGTGGCCGCTCACGGGTGGCGGTCGCGTCGGGCTCTGTAACCGCTGGCATCATCCTCGCAGCATAGAAACCACGGGGCCGGCTTGCTTCTGTGAGTTGGCCGGCGCGCCGGAGCGCGACCGACTACAGAATCGTCACCCGCTGATGCACGCCGCGCCAGCGCCGGTCGAACGTCCACGCGGCGTCGGCGTCGATCAGCTCGGCAATCACGAGGGAGATCGCGTCAGGCAGGCTGAGCCCGCGGTGCTCGGCTTTGAGCGCCGCGGCGTGGTCAGCAATGGTGTCGCTGACAGGCACCGTTTCGCAGCCCGCAACGAAGTCCCGCGCGGCCGCGAGGATTTTGCCCCCCACGCGGGCGGGGCCAACGAGGATCTCAGCCCTCGTCGTAGCGGCGAGCACGAGCTCGTCATCGCTCGCGCCGGCGAGTGCGTTCACTGCTGCCTCGTGATGGGCGTCGTCGGCCGCAAGCGCGGCGATTGCGAAGCTCGCGTCGAGAACGATCAGCCGCGCCACTGGGCGCGCAGCTCATCGAGGTAGCCGGAGGGATACGCGGAGCTGTCGAGCTTGCCCATCGCCGCGAGTAGGCGAGCGCGCCGCTGCCGGCGCTGGCGCTGATCTGCCGGTGCACCGAGCAACTCGTGACGGACAGCCACGCGGATCAGCTCAGCCTCGCTCGTGCCACGCTCCTTCGCCGCTTGCTTGACCTCTTGATGGAGCTCGTTCGGCAGGTAGATGGTTGTCTTCACCACGAGGCCGAAGATACCATACATAACGTATGGCATCGATGTGGCCCTGCGTTCTCGAGTGCGTCTGTTGCACCGACGGCCGCGGAAGGAACGCGCCGGCTCGGCGTCCTTATCAGTAACAGCAAGATCCCTGAGCGCCCACGCGGTGCCCGACTTGTCCAGAGGAGTGAACACATTGCGCCATCTACTGAAGCTGTCCCTACCGGCAGCCGCCGCTTCACTGTTGCTTGCAGCCTGTGGCGGGAGTTCAACGAGCAGCAATACGACCAGCGCGGCCGCGACCACGCAGCCCGCCGCACAGGTAAGCAGCAGCTCCACAGGTGCCGTCGTCAAGACTGCCTCCAGCTCGCTCGGGACGATCCTTGTGAACAGCCAGGGCATGACGCTCTATCACCTCAGCGGCGAGCAAAACGGCAAGTTCATCTGCACCGGGTCCGCCTGCCTCGGCGTCTGGCACCCGCTGATCGCGCCATCCAGCGGTACTCCCAGCGGCGAAGTCGGCTCGCTCGGAACAGTGAAACGCCCCGAAGGGACCGTGCAGGTCACCTACAAGGGCACGCCGCTCTACACGTTCGCGCAGGACACGCAGGCTGGTGAAACAAATGGGCAGGGGATCAAAGACGTAGGTACCTGGAGCGCCGTCACAACCGGCTCCAGTAGCGCCCCCGCGGCGAGCACGGGCAGCTCGTCCGAAAAGGAAGAATCAAGCGGCGGTGGTGGCGGCGCATACGGCTACTGAGCGATCCGGAAGATACGCGGGCAGCGCTCGTGGCTGTCAGACATCGGCCGCGCGCGCTGGCCGCCGGCTTTTTGTGCGCGCTCGCGCTCGGCGGGTGCGCGAGCCAAACCGGGACGTCAGCCACAACGCGACGTGCGCAGCGGACGGCGCTCGAGCGCTATCTGGGTGAAGTCGAGCCGATCAGGCTAGCCGTCAACGTGCTGCTCGATCGAGCAGACCCGATCCTGGGCGGGTTTCACGACCGACGCATCACAGGCACCCAGGCCGCCCAGCGCATGGGCCAGCTCGAGCGACGATTCGCGGCCTATGCGGTCGCCATCGCGGCGGTCGATCCGCCGACTGCCCAGCTCCGTGCTCTCAACGCCGGCTACGCGGATACCTACGTGTTGGAGGACGCCTACCTCAGCGCGCTCGCGGCTGGCCTGGCTGACGGTGAGCTCACCGACCTGCCCAACACGCAGGCGGCCCAACGCGCCGCGATCATCCGCTGGCGTATCGGCCTGACCGTCATCGCCCGCGAAGCCGGCGCACCCCTGCCGGCCGACCTGCAACAAGCCGGGCGCGGCGAGATCGCGCCGTCGCCCGATGAGCAGCTGAGCGTTAGCGGCTCAGTCGGTGGTGCGACGCCGGTACAGCGTGCTGGCGAGGGGAGCGAACACCACGACGAGCGCGAGCGACCACAGCAACGAGGCGAGCAGCGCGTGCTGCAGCGGCCACGAATGGATGCTCGCTGATGGGTTCGGGTTGCCGAGCAGTTCGCGCGAGGCTGTGGTGACGGCGCTCACCGGGTTCCAGTCGGCGACCGTGCGCAGCAGCGAGGGCATGTGCTCGGTGGGAACCAGGGCGTTGGACACGATCGCGAGCGGGAACAGGATCACGAGGCCGATCCCCTGAGCGGACTCCGGGCTCTTGCTCACCATCCCCAGGCAGGCGCAGCCCCACGACAGCCCGTAGCTGAACAGCAGGAAGATCGCGAAGCCCCCGGCGATCGAAGCTGCCCCGGCGTCTGGGCGCCAGCCGATCGCGAGTCCTGTCGCGGCGACGAAGAAGGCGCAGATGGCAGCCGTCATCAGATCGGCCAGGGAGCGGCCGACGAGCACCGACGGTCGCCACATCGGAAGCGTCCTGAAGCGATCGATGACGCCGCTGCCGAGGTCGGTGCTCAGCCCCACCGCGGTGCCCATCGCCGAGGTCGTCAGGTTCATCGCAAGCAGCCCCGCGATCGCGAAGTCCGTATAGCTGCCGCCACCCGGGAGGACCACGCCGGAGCCGAACACGTACACGAACAGCAACGTGAACAGCACAGGCTGGACGGTCACATCTGAGAGCTGCAGCGGCTCACGGGCGATGTGCACCAGGTTGCGCCCGGTCAGCACAGCCACGTCTCGCAGTCTCTGCGTCATGCCGCCACCTCCTCGGTGGCGTGACCGGTGAGCGAGAAGAAGACGTCGTCAAGCGACGGCGGATGGACCTCCACATCGTCCACGGTGATCCCCGCCGCGTCGAGCGCGCGCACGACGGTGCTTGCCAAACCGGTGGTGCTGGCGACCGGCGCCCGCAGCCTGCGAGCGTCGTGGCTGACCTGTACGGGGCCGCTGACGTAGGCCTCGAGCGCGGTCGCCGCAGCGGCGTCGGGGTGGCTGAGCGTGACCTCAAGGCGCGCGCCGCCCGTCTGGGTCTTCAGCTGCGCCGCCGTGCCCTCGGCGATCACCCGGCCGTGGTCGATCACCACGATGCGGTCGGCGAGCTCGTCGGCCTCGTCGAGGTACTGGGTCGTCAGCAACAGCGTCACGCCTCCGCCGACGAGCTCTCTGATCACATCCCACATCCGTACCCTGCTGGTCGGATCGAGCCCGGTCGTCGGCTCGTCGAGGAACAGCACAGGCGGTCGCGTGACGAGCCCGGCGGCGAGGTCGAGGCGCCTGCGCATCCCGCCGGAATAGCCCTTGAGGACCCTGTCAGCTGCATCGGCGAGGTCGAACTGCTCGAGCAGCTCGACGGCGCGAGCCTTCGCCTCGTTGCGCCGCAGGCCGCTGAGGCGGCCGATCATCACCAGGTTCTGGCGCCCCGTCAGCACCTCGTCGAGCGTCGCGTCCTGGGCGGTCACGCCGATGTTGCGCTGCACCGCGCCTGCTTCGCTGACCACGTCATGCCCGGCGACCCGCGCCGAGCCCGTGTCTGGAAGTGCGAGCGTGGTGAGGATTCGGACGGCTGTGGTCTTGCCCGCTCCGTTGGGCCCGAGGACGCCGAGGATCGTGCCGGCTGGCACCTCGAGGTCGATCCCGTCGAGCGCGACCGTCGGGCCGAATCGCTTGCTGAGCCCGTGGGCTTCGATCATCGTCTGCTCTGCCATAAAATCTCCTTACCGGTCGGCAAGCTAGCAACGGGGCGGCACCATACACAGCTGCTAGCCGGTCGTCAAGTAAGTAACCAGAAATGGTCTAGACTGCCGCAATGGCGCAGAGTTCCACGCGCGAGCGGATCCTCGATATCGCCCTCGAGCTCTTTGTCGCGCAGGGCTACGACAAGACGTCCCTACGCGACATCGCCGAGCGGCTCGGCACCACCAAGGCGGCGCTCTACTACCACTTCGAACGCAAGCAGGACATCCTCTTGGAGCTGCACCTGCGTCTGCACGCGCTCGGACGCGAGACGCTCGAGCAGCTCGAGCTGCTGGAGGACGGGCAGGCGCGCGCTGACGCCTGGCCGGGGCTGGTCGACCGCTTCATCGACCAGGTGCTCGAGAACCGAGACCTCGTACTGCTGCACCAACGCAACATCAACGCCCTGCAGGAGCTGACGAACAACGAGCGCCACCAGGCCGAGAACGACGACATCGAGCAGCAGTTCCGGCGCGTGCTCGAAAGTCCGGGCATACCCCTCACTACGCGTGTGCGTATGGCCTGCTCGCTCGGCGCGGTCGTTTCCGCGCTCGTTGGTGGTGAGGGTCTGTTCGGCGACGCCCCGATCGAGGAGGTCGCGGAGCTGGTCCGCGAAGCGGTGCGCGACCTGTTCAGTTCCAGCGCCGTGTCGCTCGGCTAGTGTAGTGTCTCTAATATAGCTTGACATGTGGGTTGGGGTGCGGTAGCGTCTCGGGGTATGGCGTTGGGTGCTATCGCTGGGGAGGTTTCCGAGGAGCAGCGGGTGCTGCTCGAACGATGGGTGAATGCTCATGGCACCCCGCAGAGCGTGGCGGCGAGGGCATGGATCGTGCTGATGGGCAGCGACGGAGTTTCGAACAGTGCGATCGCCAGGGAACTCGGGGTCTCGCGCCCGACGGTGATCATGTGGCGCGAGCGTTTCCGTGTGGATGGTCCGCAGGCGTTGTGGGAGGTGAAGCCCGGCCGTGGGCGCAAGCGAACGATCTCCGCGGAGAAGGTCAAGGAGATCGTCCAAGCGACCACCCAGACCACGCCGCCGGGTGAAACTCATTGGAGCTGCCGGTCGATGGCCAAGGCTCAGGGCGTGAGCCCAGCCACGGTGCAGCGCATCTGGGACGCGCACGGACTCAAACCCCACCTCATCAAGACGTTCAAGCTCTCCAACGACCCGCTGTTCACAGAGAAGCTGACCGACGTCGTCGGGCTGTATTTGAATCCGCCCGAGAAGGCGCTTGTGCTGTGTGTGGACGAGAAGAGTCAAATCCAAGCACTCGATCGCACACAAGCCTCGCTGCCGATGAAGAAGGGCAGGGCCGGCACGATGACCCATGACTACAAGCGCAACGGCACGACGACCCTGTTCGCTGCGCTGAACATCCTTGATGGCAGCGTGATCGGGGAGTGCCTGCCCCGTCACCGCCACCAAGAGTTCCTGAAGTTCCTGCGCACCATCGACCGCGAGTTCCCCGGTGAGATGGACCTCCATCTCATTGTCGATAACTACCGCACCCACAAGCACGACACCGTCAACAAATGGCTGGAGCAACACCCACGATTTCACTTGCACTTCACGCCGACATCCAGCTCCTGGCTGAACCTCGTCGAGCGCTGGTTCAGAGAACTGACTGACAAGGCAATCCGCCGCGGCGTCTTCTACAGCGTCCCGGACCTCATCGCCGCAATCGAGCAATACCTCGACACACACAACGAGGACCCCCAACCATTCATCTGGACCGCCTCAGCAGACACCATCATCGAAAAGGTCGCACGCTGTAAAGCCGTTTACGAGACACTGCACTAGCTACTTCCCGCGGAAAAACTCTCTGTGATGGCGAACGGCCGCGCTTGTTGAGGGCGCGGCCGTTCGGTCTGTGAGTGGGTTGCTCTGGTCAGGAGCGCGTGGAGTGTTTCACCGGGCTCGGACGGCGAGCGTGTCGGCGTTATAGGCGAGGATTCCCCACTCGGTCCAGATCTGCTGGCCGTCTTTGCCCTTCAGGCGGCTGCGGCCCATCCCGTAGCGGCGCTTGAGGTGGCTGATCCGGCCCTCCTTGCCGGTGCGGTAGCGCTGCAGCCGGCGATTGGTGCGTCTGGAGTCGTGTTCTTGGCGGCCGGAGATGAACACTCGCTCTGGTGTGAGATCTTCGAGCGCCTCGTTCGTCGGGCCGGGCATGAACCCACCGTCGAATGCCAGCTCGCGCGGGGAGATCTGAAGCCGTTTGAGCTCGGCGATCGTGTTCGGGAGCAGCGTATTCTCGGTCGGGTTGCCCGGCGCGCTCGATGCCGGCAGGATCAGCCCTCGTGCGCCGCGTTTGGTGTTCTCGGTCACCTCCGCGAGCTGGGTCACATAGCCGAACTCGGTTGGCTTGCCCAGCTTGCCCTTGCGGATCGGGCGGGCATCCGGGTCCGTGAGCGACACGATCCGGTCTTTGATTGGCTTGCCCTGCACCCGCTTCGTGATCTGCGAGGCGACCTTCTCGCAACGATCCGCGAGCTGTTCGAGCTTGGCGGCTGCTTTCAGCTTGCCCTTCGCGCCCCGGCCACGCGCCTTGGACCGCGCGAGCTTCGCCAGCCTTCTGGCCTCGCGCACCGAGTGCTCCAGCAGCTCGCCGGTCTGCGCCGTGAGCTTGAGCACCTCGGCCTTCGCCTCCCCTGAGCGCCGGCGGATCGTGCGCGTGATCCCCCGCAACCGGCGACCGATCGCCCGCGAGCGATCCCGCACCCGCCGTTTGCTCTCTGACACCATCGCGGCGAGCTTGCGGCCCTCGCGTGCCAGCGCCCTGACCCCGCGCCCAGCCAGCCCCGCATCGGTCGGATACTTCACATCCGCCTCGACCACGGTCGAGTCGACCCTCACCGCGCGAGGACGAAAGCGCTTCTCCCGCGTCGCGCTCGCGATCAACGTGCGCGTTACCTCGCTCACCGTCTCTGAGCCCAGCCGCCTGGTCAGCTTGCGGACCGTCGACTCGTCCGGCACCCGCTCGCTCAACGAGATCCGGCAGAACCGCCGCAAGTGAATCGAGTCCGAGACCTCCGCCACAAGCGTCCGATACCCCCACCGATAGCGCGTCTTGAGCACCATCAAGCGAATGAACGTCTCCATCGCGATCGTCGGGCGACCATCCGTCAACACCGCCCGAGACGACTCCAACACCTCCTGGCGAAAACGCTCCACGATCGGCCCAAGCAACCCAGGGTCTACGAGCAACAAATCCAGCGCCGCCAGATCCACCGGCAGCTCCCTAACCTCGACCGGCAACGCCTCGTCCCACAAGCACTCCGCCTGCCCCGCAGACAACCTCAACACACCGACCCCTTTCGACCAAAAACCCACTCATTTGCAGGACATTCTGGCGATCAGACCGGACGGAACAAGCCCCTCAACACCCTACTTTTTCCGCAGGAAGTAGCTAGCGATCGAGTCAGCGGCGAGCCAGCCGGCGTCCACTCTCGGTGTCAGGTGGCGTGTAGTTGAGCTCGAAGTGGTGGTACAGCGCCGACTCGTCGGCTTGGGAGAGCTCCTCGCCGTGCTGCTCGATGTTCGGCGCGGACTCGACCTGCTCCTTGGTAACCGCGACCTGCAGTTCCTCTGGGCCCACGGTGATGCCGCCGAGCGGCACGAAGGTCAGGTGCCGCCCAATGAAGCCTTCCTTGACGGTCGCAAACTGTGGCTCGTCGGTCTCGACGTCGACGTAGACGTCCTGCAGCTTGCCGATCTTCTCGCCGGCGCTGTCGACCAGCATCTTTCCGTGCCATTCGGCCACATTCCACTCTGCGTTTGGTTGATCGTCCATGGTGGGCGCCTCGTCTGGTTGATTGTTCATGCTGGGAGCCTCGTTTCCGTGAACGCGTGCGCCGGCAGCACGAATCGTCGTGCGGGCGCGTCCTTGATTGGAGTGTTCGCGCGCGCGCCGTGAAGCCCGCCGCCGCGCGTGGAGGGCACCGTCGAGTCCGCGACGCCGTCGTGCTCGGAGATCCAGCTCAGGATCGCGGCCGAGTGCGCGCCCTCGGCGAGGATCACGGAACGCTCGATCACCGTTCCCCCGGAGGCATGCGGACGGGCCAAGCGTCTGACGATCGCTTCTGTTTCATCTGTTGCCGTCTGTGTCATATGTTTCCTTTTCGATCGCGCCGAGACTTGTTGGATGAGCGCGCCGCTACCCGACTACCATAACATGAAATCGAAATCTAGAGTTGCTATTCTATTTTTATGGTCGAGTCGTCGGCACCGCGGTGGGCGTTCCTGACCAACCACGCCCAGGTCCTCGTGTGCATAGCCGATGAGCCCGGCGTGCGTCTGCGCGACATCAGCGAGCGCGTCGGGATCACCGAACGAGCCGCCCACCGCATCGTCACCGAGCTCGCCGACGCTGGCTACATAACGCGCAAGCGCACCGGCCGACGCAACGCCTACCTGATCCACACGGACGTCCCGCTCCCCGACGCGCTCGCCCGCAAAAAAAAGGTCGGCGACCTACTCGCGATTCTGGCCCGCCCGAGCGGGCCAACTGCATCCGCACTCGCGAGCGCCCCCGCCTGACGAGCAAGCACGCCGCCGCCGGGCCGGCCCGTGGCCTGTGTTTCGACGCCCGATGTCCCGGGAATCAACGGCACTAGAATCGCCTGGCACCAGCCGCGTGGCGAACTCGAGCCAGCGGATGTTGCGAGCGCGCGACAGAGAGAGGGATTACATGGGATCGATCGACGAGCAGCGCGACCGCACACAAGGCACGCGACAGACCGCGCGTGCTCGGTGGCTGACGGTCCTGGCGGTTGTGGCGAGCTCCGCCCTCGGGCTCGCCATGCCTGTGGCCGCGAGCGCCACGCAGCTCTCCTACTCCGCGCTCGGGGACTCCTACACCTCCGCCTTCGGTGTCACGCCGCTCGCGCCGAGCGCCCCGCCGGAGTGCGGCCAGTCGACCTTGAACTACCCGCATCTCACCGCCGCGGCGCTCGAGCTGTCGTTGACCGACGTGAGCTGCGGCGGGGCCAAGACGGAAAACTTCACCGTCGCGCAGTACCCCAACCAGCCGCCGCAATTCCAGGCGCTGTCTGCATCGACGGACGTCATCTCCGTCGGTATGGGCGGAAACGACAACAACCTGTTCATCAGCCTGGTCCTCGGTTGCACGGCGACCGACGCCGGCCGGCCGAACATCGGCTCGCCCTGCGAGAAGCGGTTCGCGTCGTTCGTGAACAAGAGCTTCGAAGAGGATCTGCCTGCCCGCGAAAAAGCGCTCGAAGAAATCCACGCCCTGTCGCCGAAAGCCAAGGTGTTCATCGTCGGCTACCCCGAAATCACGCCGCAGGACGGCTACTGCCCGGCGGCGATCCCGTGGACGACCGGCGATCTGCGGTGGTTCCGTGACGCGGTCACCGCTCGCGGCAACGAATTGCTCGAGCGCTCAGCCCTCGCCCACCACGACATCTTCGTCGACACGTTCGCGCCGAGCAACGGCCACAACGCGTGCGCACCGGTCGGCGTGCGCTGGATCGAACCACTGATTGGATCACTCACCGGTGTACCGGTGCACCCGAACGCCACCGGTGAGGAACACGACGCGTTTGACCTCGAGCGAGCGATGCTCAGGGCGGGTATTCGCTAGCGCAGCTGTTCTGCCGCCTGGCCGAGCCGCTCAGGCGGGTGTGTCGCGGAAGTAGTGGCCCTCCTCGAGATCCTCGATCAATCCGGGTTGCGTGGGGTTCCATCCGAGCAGTTGCCGGGTCAGCTCACTCGAGGCTGGGCTGTCGGCCCCGAGGAAGTGCGCGAGCCAGGTGAAGTGCTCGCCTGCATCCTCAGGAGTGACTGACACCACGGGCACGTCGAGATGGCGGGCGATCACCTCGGCCACGTCGCGGATCGGCACGCCCTCCTCCGCCACCGCATGCAGCGTCGATCCGGCCGGAGCCTTTTCGAGCGCGAGGCGGAAGAGGTGCGCGGAGTCGAGACGGTGGACGGCGGGCCAAAGGTTGGCGCCGTCGCCGATGTACCCGGAGGCGCCCTTCTCGCGCGCGATGCCGACGAGCGTCGCCATGAAGCCGTTGTCCCCGTCGCCATGATTGGTCGGCGGCAGGCGGACCACCGACGAGCGGACTCCGCGGGAGGCCAGGGACAGCACCAGCTCGGCCGTTTCCCATCGGGTGCGCGGGCCATCGCCAAAAGCGGGCATCGCCGAGGCGGGGCCGTGGCCGTCGAGCTCAGTCACGACCCGCCCCGGCGTGATCATCAGCGTCCCCGAAGCGATCAGCAGCGGTCGATCGGACCCTGCGAGCGCCTCGCCGAGCGTCTCCACGGCACGACGATCGGCATCGGCGGCGCCCTGGAAGTCGCCGCTGAAAGCGAGGTCGTGCTTGAACGCAAGGTGGATCACGCCATCCGACGCAGCGGCCGCGCTGCTCAAGATGTCGAGATCGTCAAGGCCACCGCGCTGCACGTCGGCGCCGGCGGCGGCGAGCGCTGCCGCGGACGCGTCCGAGCGTGCTAGCCCGACGACCTGATGGCCCCCGTCGATCAGCTCAGGGACGACCGCGGAGCCGATCCAGCCACTGGCGCCTGTCACGAATACACGCATGAGAAAACCTCCAGATTGTCGACCGTCCTGGCTGCATGGGCACGCCCGGACCAGTCCAATGTCAGTTACTGTCATCAGCCTAGCAAAGATGTCAGCGACTGTCATCGGGCAGTGTCATCGGGTACGATCCGTGCGTGACCCGATGGCAGCCAGATGCGCGCGGCCGCCTCGAGCGGGCGGCCCTGGAGCTCTACAGCGAGCGCGGATTCGAGCAGACCACGGTGGCCGAGATCGCTGAGCGTGCGGGACTGACCGAGCGAACGTTCTTCCGGCACTTCGCCGACAAGCGCGAGGTGCTGTTCGGAGGCGCGGGCGGCCTGCAGCAGCTCCTTGTCGATGCAGTCGCCGACGCGCCCGAGTCGCTCGCTCCGATCGACGTGGTTGCCGTCGGCCTCGACGCCGCCGCTGCCCTGCTCGGCGAGCGTCGGGAGTTCGCCATGCAGCGCCAGAGCATCATTGCCGCGAACGCCGAGCTTCAAGAGCGCGAGCTGATCAAGCTCGCGTCGCTCGCCGCGGCCATCGCGGACGTACTGCGCCGGCGAGGCGTCGGCGACCCAGCCGCGAGCCTGACTGCCGAGGCGGGGATCGCCGTCTTCAAGGTCGCGTTCGAACGGTGGGTCGAGCAGGGCAGCCGGCAGGGTCTCCGAGAGCTCATGCGCGACTCGCTCGAGCAGCTGCAATCCGTGACCGCCGCGAGCTGATCGATCGCGCCAGGGCACTGAGTGCTCGCTTCGAGCGTGCTGGCCAGCAGTTCGGTGGTGTCTCAGTTTGGCTCTGAAGCGTTTCGGCCGGTTTTCGGGCGTAGCCGGTCGTGGGCGACGCGGGATCTGCAGGGCCTTCCACCGGCAGGTCCCCTTGGGGCTAAGATGCCAGGCGCCATGATGGCGCCCGACACCAATCCCTTGGAGCCGCGCTACCGCACACTTATGGTTGGGCTTCAGCCCCAGCCTCGGCAGATGCCGCCGCCGCCGTTCGATCACGACGCGCTGTCGGGAATCTTTGCGGAGCTTATTCAGACGGACGCATATCAGGGCTTCGCGTTCACGCCCGACGGACGGGGCGCTCAGTTCAGCAGCGGGCCGGAAGATACCGTCGAGCTTCGGCCTCTGGTGTTCAGCATCGAGGCCAAGATGAACGGCCCCGACGTCCTGACCGAGGAGACGGCCGAGGCGAAGGTCGCGCGCATCTTCTCGCTGGCCGCCGAGAGACTTGAGGTGCCGGCGTTCCTGTCGTGCGGGGTACAGATCGTGGCTGAGGTTGATGCGCCAGGCGGCGATGCTAGGGCCTTTGTGGCCGAGACGCTGATGCGGGGCAAGGATCAGGCAAGCGTCTTGGGCGACGGCTTCTTCGGCGGGGCCGTGCGGTTTCGCAATCTACGCGAGCAGGGGAATCCCGACGAAGACGATCTGAGCATCGAGCCGGATATTCACAACGATCGCTTGATCTTCATCGACTATAAGTCCGCGCGCACTGCGAGCACGGGCCCGATCGACATCGACCAAGTGTCCACCCTAGTCGGCGAAGCGTTCGCCTTCTTGGATGGACCGACGATGGACCTACTATCGTCCGGAGGAGAGTAGATATGGAGATTTTTGATTATCGACGCGGCGCGCACGAACCGCCTCAGGCGATTCTCGGGCTGCTCACGCGCTCGGGGAACGCGGAGGACGACAAGGCGCAGCGCGCAGCCGAGCGCGAATGGAAGCTGATAACCCACGTCCGCACGGGCGATGGTGCCGCCAAGGAAGCCGCCGCGATCGCCGTGGAAGAGCGATCGACTAGGACGGTGCTAGGACCCGACGAAGTCAGCCTAGAGAACGTCAGCAGGGCCTTGGCAATGGGGCCAGTCGTCATACAGGCGACGGACGAGCAGGCACGCCGGATCATGGAGCGGCACAAAGGGGACGCTTTCCCGCCCCAGTAGTCTGTAGCGCCCAATGCCCACGATCTCGGGCGAGCTACAGACATTTGTCGAGGACCCGAGGACGTGCGCGGACCTTGCTGATTTTACGTGCGGCGACGCGAGTCGCCACGCCGAAGAAGTGGTCGAGGAAATTATCGGGCAGCTACGCAACGGCGAACGGCTCGGGACTACGATGCTCGTCACCCGCGAGATGCCCGAAAGAACGTTGGTCGGGCTTAGCGCGATCCAATGGGAACCGATCCGGGTGCAGCACCCTAGCTTCCCGGAAGATGCATACCCAGACGCCGTATACCTTGCGGTGCTCACGCTGAGCGAGTCATATCGTGGCCGCTACACGAGCGTCCACGGACAGCCACTCAGTGAAGTTCTGCTGAACGAAGCGTATTGCCAGATCGCGTCAGTTCGGAGCGACGAGATGCCTCCCATTCAGGCGCTTATCGACCCGACCAACGCGCCGCCGCTAGACCTGACGCGAGACCAAGGGTTCGAGATCGAGGTTGAATGGCCCAACGAGCTTCTTCTCGTCCGACCCAGGGGTCGCGGTTTTCGTTCTCGTGTACCGCGACCGCTAGCCTATTCCCCATGCCCGCCCCACCCAAGCGACCCCGCGACTCGAACCAGCTCGCCAAGCTCGTAGTCGATCTCGCGACCGGCGCCGCCGAGGAGCCAGATCTGCTCGCGGGTTAGGACCCAGCCGCCGTAGCGCTAGGGCGGAAGGCTGGGCTTCGGGGCGGCAAGAAGCCCCCGCAGAGAAGCTGAGCCCAGCGGAGTGATCCGTCGCCGCCAAGAAGGCGGCAAGGGCGCGCTGGCATCCGGCAAACTGATCTCTCCGTCCGACCGCTCAGGCATACTGGAAGCTATCAGCCTGTGCGTCGGCGACGTTTGGACGTGGACCGCGCTCGACGCTGACAGCAAGCTGGTCGTACGCTGGTACGTCGGCGGTCGCCAGAACGAGGACGCCGCCGCGTTCATGACCGATCTCAGCGAGCGCGTGAGCGGCCGTATTCAGCTCACAACGGACGTCTCGGTGCGAACCCGAACGCGGTCGGGCTGGCGTTCCGCCACAACATCGACTTTGCGCAGCTCGTCAAGCAGTACGCCACGGACCGTGGCGTCGGCCGCTACAGGCCGCCGATCTGCACCGGCACTGGCGTGCGCGTGGACCGTGGGAACCCCGACCCCGCGCGCATCTCAACGAGCCACGTCGCTCGAACCTGACGATGCGCATAGGCATGCGCCGCTTCACACGGCTGACCAACGGCTTCAGCAAGAAGCTCGACAACCACATGCCTGCGATCGCGATCCACTTCCTGCACTACAACTTCGCGAGGGCACACAAGAGCCTGTCGCTGCCCGAGGAGGACGGCCCCGCCATCAAGCAGACCCCGGCGATGGCGGCTGGCATCGCGGACCACATTTGGACCTCTGAGGAGATCGCGAGGCTCGCCGATGATTCAAACTGAGACACCACCGGCAGTTCAGGTGGCGACGGCCGCGTCGAGCTCCCTCCGGCGCGCCGCTTGCGCCTGCTCGCGGCTGTCGCGCGAGGAGCACAGGACCGCGGCGAGGATCGCGCCGACCAGCGCGAAGCCCGCGCCGACGAGGAAGGCGCGGTCGAAGCCTTTGGTGAGGGCGATCGACTGGTTGTGCGCGCCGCGACTCAGCAGGCTCTGGGTGCGGCTGTTGGCGACGGTCGCGAGGATCGCCAGCCCGAGCGCGCCACCGACCTGCTGGGAGGTGTTGATCAGCCCCGACGCCAGCCCGGCCTCGTGCGGCTTGGTCCCCGTCACCGCTGCGATCGTCACCGGCACGAACGAGAAGCCGAGCCCGAACGCCGCCAGCAGCGAGGGACCGAGCACATCTGCGCCGAACGAGCCGCCGGTCCCCGGCACGCGCGAGAACCACACGAGACCGACCGCTATCAGCAGCAGTCCCGTGATCAGGACGGGCTTGAAGCCGATGCGCGTCACGAGCTGTGAGGCAACGCCCGCCGAGATGATGATGCCGACCGACAGCGGCAGGTATGAGAGCCCGGTTTTGATGGGCGAGAAGTGCAGGACGTCCTGGAGGTAGAGCGAGATGAAGAAGAACATCGAGAACAGCGACATGCCCACGAGCAGGCCCACGATGTCCGCCCCGCGCAGGGTGCGCAGGCGGAAGATCGAGAAGGGCAGCAGCGGGTGGCGCTGGCGGCGCTCGATCGCTACGAACGCCGCGAGCAGCACGGCCGAGCCCGCGAGCCGCAGCAGCGTGCCCGTCGAGCCCCAGCCGACGTTGACCGCGTCCACGACCGCGTAGACGAGCAGCGCGAGGCCCGCCGTCACCGTCACCGCGCCGGGGATGTCGAACCCTTCGGTGCCGTCTTCAGAGCGGCTCTCGAGCAGCAGCCGTGGCGCCAGCCCAGCCGCGATCAGGCCGATCGGGACGTTCACGAACAGCACCCAGCGCCAGCTCAGGCCGCTGGTGAGGATGCCGCCGAGCAGCACACCCGCCGCGCCGCCTGCGCCGGCGACCGCGCCCCAGATCCCGAGCGCGCGGTTGCGCTCGTGGCCTTCGGCGAATGTCGTCGTGATGATCGACAGCGCCGCCGGCGAGACGATCGCCGCCCCGAGGCCCTGGACCGCGCGGGCGATGATCAGCCACGCCTCCGACTGTGCGAGGCCACCCGCGAGCGACGCGAGCGAGAACAGCACGAGGCCGATGATGAACATGCGCCTACGCCCGAGCAGGTCGGCGAGCCGGCCCCCGAGCAGCAGGAAGCCGCCGAACGTGAGCGTGTATGCGTTGACGACCCACGAGAGGTTGTCGCGCGAGAAGTGCAGCGCGGTGCCGATCGACGGCAGCGCGACGTTGACGATCGACGCGTCGATCACGACGACGAACTGCGTCATCGCCAGCAGCATCAGCGCCAGGTTCTTGCCGCGCTCCGTGCTCAGGTCGGGCGCCGAGCGGCGTGCAGGCCCGGCGATCGACGCCTCGTCGCGGGATTTGGTCTCGGTGGTGGTGGTCATGCCGGTCCTCTCGTGGTTGATGCGCGAAATCGGGCGAAGCAAGGACGACGTGATTCGGAAGCGGAGCTACGGTTCCTCTTGCTTATAGCAGCATACGGAGCTAAGATTCCGTTTGTCAAGGTCATGTCCATAGATCAGCGAACACTTCGAGCCGACGCGCGACGTAACCGTGAGCGGATCATGTCCTCGGGCCGCGAGCTGTTCGCGCGCCTCGGGCCGCAGGCGCAGATGGATGAGATCGCCGCGCACGCAGGCGTAGGGATTGGCACCGTCTACCGGCACTTCCCGACCAAGGCGGCGCTGCTGACGGCGATGGTGAGCGACCGCTTCCGCGAGTTCGCGGAGATCGCTCAGCGCGTCGAGGACATCGACGATCCGCTGGCGGCGCTCGAGAGCGTGATCCGCGAATCCGCCCAGGCGGTCGAGGGCGACGCCGGCTTTCAGCTGGCGATGATGGGCTCGGACGAGCTCGAGTGGGAGGGAATCGAGCAGGAGAAGGCGGCGCTCGATGCGGCCGTCGGGCGGATCATCGAGCGCGCGGCCGACGCGGGCGTGATTCGTGCCGATTTCACCTTCGACGACTTCGGCATGCTGATGTGTGGAATCACCTCCACGATGTACTTCAAACCGGGCAGCGCCGACTGGCGGCGCCATCTCGAGATCGTCCTCGACGGCATCTGCGCGCCATCACGGGCGCGCGAGCGACCAGTCGTCTGACGCCGCGGCGCCGAGGGCGCCATAGATTCGCGGAGCTGCCGAGGAATGTGCCGCTGCCTACTGCTGGAGGTATGTGAGTACGGCCAGTACGCGCCGGTGGTCGCTCGCGGACTGCAGCAGGTCGAGCTTTCCGAGGATGCTCTGTACGTGCTTCTCGACCGCGCCGACGCTGAGCACCAGCGCGTCGGCGATCCCGGTATTGGAACGCCCCTCGGCCATCAGCGCGAGAACTTCGCGCTCGCGCGGGGTGAGACGCTCGAGCGGGCCGTCCTCGCGGCGGCGGGAGAACAGCTGTGCCACGACCTCGGGGTCGAGGGCCGTGCCGCCGCCCGCCACCCTGCGAACGGCCTCGACGAACTCGACCACGTGCATGATCCTGTCCTTCAGCAAGTAGCCGACGCCCCCGCCTGGGTCTGCGAGCAGCTCGGTGGCGTAGGCGTGCTCGACATACTGGGAGACCACGAGGATCGCCGTGCCAGGCACCAGCTCGCGCGCCCGCAGGGCCGCCCGCAGCCCCTCGTCGCGAAACTCCGGCGGCAGGCGGATGTCGACGACAGCGATGTCGGGCTCGTACTCGACGACCGCGCGCACAAGCGCGTCGCCGTCGCCGACCGCCGCCACCACATCGAAATCGTTGTCGCGCAGGAGTCGGGCCAGTCCGTCGCGCAGCAGCGCGAGGTCCTCGGCGATCACTACGCGCACGGCAGCTCCGCGCTGAGGACGGTCGGTCCGCCGGGCGCGCTCAACACGCAGAACGTGCCGTCGAGCGCTTCCACTCGGTTGCGCAGTCCGCGCAGCCCGCTGCCCTCAGGGTCGGCGCCGCCGGTGCCGTCGTCGACGATCTCCAGGTGCAGGACGGCGCCGCGGCGCACTATCCGGATCTCAACACGGGTGGCATGGGCGTGCTTGGCAGCGTTGGCGAGGCCCTCGGCCGAGACGAAATAGGCGGCACTCTCGACCGCCGCGCTCGGGCGCTCGCCAAGATTCACGGACACGCTCACTCGCATCGTGCTGAGATCCGCCAGCGATCGCACCGCCGCCTCGAGGCCGCGGTCGGCCAGCACGGGCGGGTGGATGCCGCGGGCAAGGTCGCGCAGCTCGCGCAGCGCGTGCTCAGCCCCGGAACGCGCCTCGGCCAGCAGCTCGCGCGCCGCGGCCGGCTCGGCGGCGTCCAGCTTCTGCTCGGCCATCCCCAGGCTCATTCCGAGTGCCACCAGGCGGGCCTGCGCGCCGTCGTGCAGGTCGCGCTCGATGCGACGCAGCTTTTCCTCCTGCGCGTCCACTGCCCCGGCGCGTGTGCTTGTGAGCACGTCGATGCGCTCGCTCATCTGCCGTTGGCCGGGGGCGGCGAAGACGACGGCGCTCGCCTGGATCGCGAACGCGATGGCGAACGCCAGGGCAGGCCACTCCGGCCAGAAGCTGCCACCGCCGCTCGCCCCCCAGACGCCGATGTTGAACAGTGTCAGGCTCACCCAGATTCCGCCGGTCAGCGCGAGCGCGAACGTCATGTGCGATCGCCGCCAGATCGCGGGGCGGCGTCGCAGAAGCTGTATCCACCCGTGTATCGCCAAGGCGAGTGCCGCCGGCAGGAAAACCCAGATTGGCCAGAAGCCGCCGGCGCCGGCTAGCGCCCAGATCAACACGAGCCAGGTCAGGGTCAGCGTCGACGCCCATAGCTGGATTGCGAATGCCGGCCCCAGCTGCGCCGAGCCCGGCATCGGCACGGGCTCGTCAGCCGGGAGGCTCTGCGCGCGGGAGTCGGTCGGTAGGGCCATTGCGGTGAGGCATCAGGGTCTCACGGGAGCGGCCGTCATGCCAGCTCGGCAACGCCATGTGGCAGGCGGTGCTCTCGGCTCATCTCGGGCAGCCAGCCGAGCCACCGCGGGAGATACCAGTTCCACTCGCCGAGCAGCTTCATCGTCGCGGGTAGCAGCACGCTGCGGATCAGGGTCGCGTCGATCAGCACGGCCACGGCGAGACCGACCCCGAGCTGCTTGATGTCCAGCGTTGGCAGCGACGCGAAGATGGCGAACACGGCGATCATCACGGCCGCCGCGGCCGTGACCGTACCCGCCGTCGCGCGAATCCCGCGCGACACCGCCTGGGAGGTACTGGCCCCGCGGTCATGGAGCTCTGAGATGCGGCTCACGATGAACACGTGGTAGTCCATTGAGAGCCCGAACAGGACCGGGAACAGGAACAGCGGCAGCCACGCCACGACGGCGCCGTTGGAACGGAAGCCGAGCAGGTTCTCCAGATGGCCGTCCTGGAACACCCACACGAGCACGCCGTATGCGGCGCCTACAGACAGGAGGTTCAGGGCGATCGATGTGAGCGGGATCACGATCGAGCGAAACGTGATCAGCAGCAGCAGGAACGCCAGCCCGAGGACGAACGCGAACACGAGCGGGGCGTGATCGGAGAGCGTGTGGTTGAAGTCGCTCGTGCCGGCAGCCATGCCGCCGACTGAGTAGCTGACGCCGCTCAGCTGCCCGAGCGTCGCCGGCAGTACGCGCTGGCGCAGCGTTTGCAGTGCGCGCATCGACGCCGCATCCTGGCCGTTCCCCGGCTGCGGGATGTCGATCTCGGCCACGGTGTGCGCGGCGTTGACGCGCTCTGTGATCGGCTCCCTCGCCTCGCCGCTTGCCAGCGCGAGGCGCTCCGCGTGCGCCAGCGCGGCGCGCACAGGTCGAGCATCGACGTCCTCTGCGTTCACCACCACCTGCGCCGGTTGTGGCGCGCCCGGAAAGGCGTGCTGGATCTGGGCGTACGTGCGCTCGATCTGGAGCTGATGCGGGATGTCGTTGCCGCTGAGAAAGCTCGTGTGCATCCCGAACAGCGGCAGCGCCAGGATCACGAGTATGCCGCCCGACAGCGCGACGGCGACCCGTGGGAAGCGCAGCACGGGCCTCAGTAGGAAATCCCAGATGCGCGAGCTCGCGCGTGCCCTGCTGGCACGCCTGACGGCTCCCTTCTCGACTTTGTCGCCGAGTCGGCCGAGCAGCGCGGGGAGCACCGTGAGCGAGCCGACCATCGCGGTGAACACGACAAGCATCGCGCCGACTCCAAGCGAGGTGAAGACCTTCGAGCCGGTGAGCAGCATGCCCGCCATCGCGATCAACACGGTGAAGCCGGAAACGAGCACGGCTCGCCCAGAGGTCGCGGCGGCGCGCTGGAGCGAAACCGCGCTCGAGTGTCCTGCTCGGCGCTCCTCGCGCTCGCGCCGGAGGTAGAAGAGCGAGTAGTCCACGCCCACCGCCATGCCCATCAGCAGCATCACCGAGCTTGTCGCTTCTGACTGGTGCACGACGTGACTCGCGACGGCCGCGAGCCCGCTCGAGGCGAGCACGGCCGAAAACGCGAGCAGCACCGGGATACCTGCGGCCACGAACGCGCCGAAGGCGACGAGCATGATCAGGAAGGTGATCGGCACGGACAGCTTCTCCGCCTGCGCGAAGCCTTCGCCGCTGAGCTTGCTGAGCGCGTGCGCCGCGCTCGCGTCGCCGAACTCCGAGACGGTGAACCCGGGGCTTTGGCGCTGGACCGCGGCCACCGTGTTGATAATCGGCTGTACGCGGTCGGCGGCGGATTCCGAGCTGCCGCGCATCGAGAACTGGACGAGCGCCGAATGGCGGTCCCTCGAGATCTGTCCGCCGTCCCCAGGCGCGAACGGAGAGCGCACCTCCTTCACCTGGGTCATCGCTCCGAGTCGCCCAGCCACGTGCGCGACGACCCCCTGGAACTTCGCTTCGCTCGCCGTGAGCCTTGCGCTGTGCACGAGCACCGTCTCGTTGGCCGACTGATCGAGGTCGCTCTGCGCGAGCGCCGCTTGCGCGCGTGCCGAGCCGCCGGTGCCCTGTTCGCGTTCCGTGAGCTTCACCAGGCCGACGGCCTGTCCGAGCGCCGCCGAGGCGATCACGAAGGCCAGCCAACCGAAGGTGGCCTTCTTCCAGTTCGCCGCGCTCCACCGCGCGGCTCGGGCTGCGATGTTCACCGGGTTCTCCTCTCGCTGGAATGGCATGAGCGGAGCTTCTCGGTCACGCGCCGGCCCGCCAATGAGGCGTTCTGGCGTTCGGCACCCCAGCTACCTGGTCTATTGCTTCTGCGATGCTGGGGCCGCGATGAGGACTCGAGACCTGTTCGAGACACACCTGGAGGCTGGCGTTGCAGCACGACGCTGACGCGATCGTCGTCGGCGCGGGCCTCGCAGGCCTGACGGCGGCGGCCGAGCTGGTTGACGGCGGTCGCAAGGTGATCCTGCTCGACCAGGAGCCCGAGCAGTCACTCGGCGGACAGGCATGGTGGTCGTTCGGCGGACTGTTCTTCATCGACAGCCCCGAGCAGCGTCGCCTGCGCATCCGCGACTCGCAGGAGCTCGCCTGGCAGGACTGGCTCGGGACGGCCGGCTTCGATCGTCCCGAGGACGAGTGGCCGCGCCGCTGGGCGCAGGCCTACGTGGATTTCGCGGCCGGCGAGAAGCGCGCGTGGCTGCACGCAATGGGCCACCGCTTGTTCCCGATCGTCGGCTGGGCCGAGCGCGGCGGCTATGACGCGACCGGGCCCGGCAACTCCGTTCCGCGCTTTCACATCACCTGGGGCACCGGTCCGGGCATCGTCGAGCCGTTCGAGCGGCGCGTGCGAGCCGCAGCCGCAGCCGGGCGTCTCGAGTTTCGCTTCCGCCACCAGGTCGACGAGTTGACGACGAGCGCCGGTGCCGTGAACGGCGTCAGCGGCACCGTGCTAGAGCCCTCGCCGGTGGCACGCGGGCGAGCGAGCTCGCGAACGGCGGTCGGCGCGTTCGAGTTGCGTGCGCAGACGGTGCTCGTCACCGCCGGCGGCATCGGCGGCAATCACGAGCTCGTACGCAGGGCGTGGCCGGCGCGCCTCGGCACGCCTCCACGCCACATGATCTCCGGCGTCCCGGCGCACGTCGACGGGCGCATGCTCGGCATCACCGCGCGCGCGGGCGCCAACGTGATCAACAGCGACCGCATGTGGCACTACGTCGAGGGGATCCACAACTGGGACCCGATCTGGGCCATGCACGGGATCCGGATCCTGCCCGGGCCCTCGTCGCTGTGGTTGGACGCCACCGGCGAGCGCCTGCCGGTACCGCTGTTCCCGGGCTTTGACACGCTCGGCACGCTCGCCCACCTGCAACAGACCGGCTATGACCATTCGTGGTTCGTGTGCACGCGCAAGATCATCGAACGCGAGTTTGCGCTGTCCGGCTCAGAGCAGAACCCCGACCTGACCAACCGCTCGATACGAGATCTGCTCGAGCGCGTGCGCGGCGGCGTCCCAGGCCCTGTGCAGGCCTTCGTCGAGCGCGGCGAGGACTTCGCCACGGCGCGAGGGCTCAGCGAGCTCGTCGAGGCGATGAACAGGATCACGGGCGGTGCGCCGCGACTGGAGCTCGAGCGCGTCGAGCGCGAAGTGATCTCGCGCGACCGCGAGATGGCCAACGCCTTCAGCAAGGATCTCCAGGTGACGGCGCTGCGCGGTTCGCGCAGCTACCTCGCCGACCGCTTCATCCGGACCGCGGCGCCGCACCGCCTGCTCGACCCGAAGGCCGGACCGTTGATCGCGGTGCGCCTGTCGGTCCTCACCCGCAAGACACTGGGTGGGCTGCAGACGGACCTCGACGCGCGCGTGCTGAACGGCGCCGGCGAGGTGGTCCCGGGCCTGTACGCGGCCGGCGAGATCGCCGGCTTTGGCGGCGGCGGGATGCACGGCTACCGCTCGCTCGAGGGGACCTTCCTCGGTGGCTGTCTCTTCAGCGGCCGCGCCGCCGGCCGTCATGCAGCGGCGGCGCTCGGGTAGCGTCAGTCGAGGTTCTCGATGATCTCGTTCGCGCGCGACCACTGCTCGGGCGGGACCACGAGATAGATGTCGCCACGGCCAAACTGGTCGAGCGGGTGGTCGGCGGCACACGCCGCGTCGATGCCCATGCCGCGCAGCTGATCGCGCCACGCCAGGGCCGTCGTCTGCTCCTCGAAAGTGCTGACCGTCTCCCAGCTGTCGAAGCGCGGGTCCGCGATCGCCACCGCCGGCTCCCTGGCGGTGCCGCGCTTGCCGAACCATCGGATCGCCATCCCGACAGGGTATGCCGCCGGACGCCTCGCGGGTCTCGCGGCGAGGTCGCCGCAGACGTGATTGGATGGCGCGCATGAGCTCGCCGCCGGCCCGTGACCAGACCGCGCTCGAGACCCTGCGCGCGTCCCGCGTCGGCGTCTGGACGACAGCGCTTGAAACCGTGTCCCCGCAGGAGGCAGGCGAATACGCCGCCGAGATCGAGCGTCTTGGCTACGGCTCGCTGTGGTTCGGCGAGGCTTATGGGCGCGAGGCGTTCACGAACGCCGGCGTACTGCTCGCCGCGAGCGAAGGCCTGGTCGTCGCCACGGGCATCGCCAACCTCTACGGCCGCGACGCCGTTACCGGCAACGCGGCAGGTCGCACCTTGCACGGCGCCTATCCGGGCCGGCTGGTTGTCGGTTGGGGCATCTCGCATGAGCCGCTCGTCCAGCGCATGCGCGGCCACAGCTACGGCAGGCCGCTCAGCACGATGCGCGATTACCTCGAAGCGATCGATGCGGCGCCGTTCTTCGCGGCAGGGCCCGCGACCGCCCCGCCGCGCGTCCTCGCCGCCCTGCGTCCGAAGATGCTCGAGCTCTCGGCGACGCTCGCCGACGGCGCGCACCCCTACCTCGTGACCCCCGAGCACACGCGCCGGGCTCGCGAGATCCTCGGCCCTGAGCCGATCCTGTGCGTCGAGCAGGCCGTCGCTCTCACCAGCGACCGCGACGAGTTCCTGAGGCGTGCGCACTGGCATCTGGAGATCTACACGGGGCTGCCCAACTATCGCGGCTCATGGGAAACGCAGGGCTTTGACGAGGCGGACTTCGTTCGCGGCGGATCGGAGCGCCTGAAGGAGGCGATGGTCGCGTGGGGTGACGCCGACACGATCGCCGCGCGCGTGCGCGAGCACCACGAAGCGGGCGCGGATCACGTGATGATCCAGGCGCTCGGCGCGGACGCCTTCGAGCTGCCGGCCGAGCAGTGGCGGGCGCTGGCGCCGGTGCTCACCAGCTGGTAGGCGATGCCGCCGCTCGCCGTCGACTGGCCCACGATCGCCTCGTTGGCGACGGCTGCCGGCACGCTCGTGCTCGCGATCGCCACGTTCTCGGCGGTGCGCTCGGGGCAGCGCTCGACGCGCATCGCCGAGCGCTCGACGGCGATCGCCGAGCGCTCGCTTTTGCTCGGTCTGCGCCCGGTGCTCGCGCCCGCCCGTGTGACGGATCCGCCGGAGGTGGTGCGCTTCGGCGAGGGGCGGACGGTGAGCGTCGAAGGTGGTATGGCGGCCGTCGAGCACGACGACAGGAACTACTACCTGGTGATCCCGCTCCGCAACGTGGGCAGCGGCCTCGCCGTGCTGCAGGCCTGGCGCCTTCAGGCGCAACGGCCCGATCTGAAGGCATCACATGTCGCGCCCGCCGAGCATCGTCGCCAGACGCGCGACCTTTACGTGCCCGCGGGCGACACCGGCTTCTGGCAGGGAGCGATCCGCGAGCCCGACGATCCGTTCCGCGACGGTCTCGACGAGGCCTTCCGCGACGCTGGATTCCTGACCGTCGACCTGCTCTACGGCGACCACGAGGGCGGTCAGCTGACGATCAGCCGCTTCATCGTCACGCGCGAGGAGGACGGCAACTGGCGCCCCGGCGTGGTGCGCCACTGGCTGCTCGAAGCCGATGATCCACGCAGGCGCGAGCTGTGAGCGAGACGCCCGTCGACGGCTTGTTGAAGGGGCAGGACGGCGTCACACGCTGCTGGTGGGCGGGCTCGACTCCCGAGTACCTCGCCTATCACGACAGCGAATGGGGCTTCCCGGTCGCCGACGACGTACGGCTGTTCGAGAAGCTGAGCCTCGAGGGCTTCCAGGCGGGCCTGTCGTGGCTGACGATCCTGCGCAAGCGCGACGCCTTCAGAGCGGCCTTTGCCGGCTTTGATCTCGTGAGCGTGGCGGGCTTCGACGAGCGCGACGTCGAGCGCCTGCTCGCAGACGCCGGCACCGTGCGCCACCGCGGCAAGATCGAGGCGGTCATCAACAACGCGCAGCGTGCGCTCGAGCTCGTCCAAGAGCAGGGATCGCTCGCCCACTACATCTGGAGCTTCGAGCCGACGCCACGGCGAGGAAGGCTCGATCGTGCGGGCCTCGCGCAGCTCGCGACCACACCCGAGTCGGCCGCGCTCGCGAAAGATCTCAAGCGACGCGGCTGGCGGTTCGTCGGGCCGACCACCGTGTACGCGTTCATGCAGTCGATGGGCCTCGTCAACGACCACCTCGACGGCTGCGAGACGAGGGCGGCCGTTGACGCTGCGCGCCGAGCCTTCGAGCGGCCCTGAATCAGCGCAGGCGATGCAGCAGCGTCTTCGCGGCCTGCGCGCCGGTTTCGACAGCACCGTCGAGAAAGCCGATATTTTCGCTGGAGGTGTGCTCGCCGGCGAACAGGTACGGGCCTTCGGGCGCCTGCGCGAGGGCGGCGTAGCTCGTGGCCTGGCCGACGCGATAGTAGGAGTACGCGCCTTTGACCCACGGGTCGAGCGCCCAGTGGTCCTCGTATGAGCGCCCGGTGAAAGCGGCAGTGGTGCCCGGGAAGACGTTGTCGATTTCGGCGAGCGCCCAGGTGGCATCGGCCGCTGGCGTCGGGCCGTGGGCCGCGCCCGTGAGCTTCGTGCGACCGACACGACCTCCCGGGAAGGCGACGTAAAGCGCCGGCGCGGCGTCGGGCCCGAGCGGCACACAGTCGTCCCAGCCGCAGGCGAGGCGGTTCCATTCGCCGTAGGCAGCGCCGCTGAACCCGAGCGCGGGCCAGGTCTTGTGTGTGAGTTCGAGATGGACCTTGGCGTTCGTGCCCATGCCCATCGTCTCGATCACCGTCTGCTTGGTCTGCGACATGCTCGAGAGCGTCAGCTCGACGTCTCGCAGCGTGCTGAACGGGAGTGCGAACACGACGAAGTCCGCCACCACGGAGGTGAGCGACCGACCGACTTCGAAGGTCAGCGTGACCGTCCCGTCGCTGTTGGCGCGTACGGCGACGAGCACGTGGCCGTGTTGAACCGTTTCGGGCGGCAGCCGTTCGACCATGCCAGTGATCAGCTGGTCGTTGCCGCCGATGATGTGAAAGCGCTCGTCGTCGCCCCCGAGCGGCACCACCGAGGAGCGCGGATTGCTGGTGAGGAGCACGATCAGGTCGAGCGCCGACTGGTCCGCGGGGTCGCCGCCGTTTTCGGTCACGGTGTTGGCCTGCATCAGCTTGCCGAAGCGGCTGTGGGCGCCGATCTCGGTGCTGTCCAGCCATTCGGGCACCGACATCGCGTCGAGCCTCGCCGCGCCTGCCTGCGTGCGTATTTCACGGCCCGCCGTCCTGAAGGTGCGATATCCGACCTGTTCCCAGTCGGCGTTGGCTTCGGGGAGCAGGTAGGGGGCACCGTCGATGAAGAAGACTTCTTCGCCCTGGAACAGATTGCCGCCGTTGACGTTCTCTTCCTGCAACCCGAGCAGCGCCGCGAGACTCCGTACCGCCGTCTGATCGGTGTTGATCAGCTGGCCGCCGTGCTCGGTGAGGAGCCCGTCGGCGAAAAAGCTCCTCAGCGTCCAGCAGCGTCCGCCGCTGCGTTCGGCGTTGGCCTCGTACACGGTCGAGAGGATCGGCCGGTGCGGTCGTGCGGTGTACAGCAGGTGCGCGCAGCGCAGGCCCGCGAGGCCGGCGCCGATGATCGCGATTCGCGGTTGTGAGCGGGCGCGGAGCGCACGCGCGAGCCCGGCGGTGGGGTGAGCGGCGAGCGCGACCGCCGCCGTCGCTGCTGCTCCACCTGCGATGAACTCGCGGCGGGTCTTCAGGGCAGCGCCTGTGTGCGCCTCACCCAGACGCGCTGAGAGCTCCTCGACGGGGACGCCGGTCCGCTCGGCCTCACGATGCAGCGCGAACATTCGCCGCGCCGCCGCCATCGCCGCCGTTCGCGGGCGGCGCCCGCTGCTGCCCCCGTCATCCACCCCCGGAGCGTAACCAACGGGGCATCGCAACCGTTGAGGTTCGTTTCAGGAAGTCATCGGGCGGGCGCTCGGCGGCTTGCGATCATGCTGTGCGCTGCTCGCGCGCAGCGTACGCAGCCACTGCACGACCTGTCCTTCGAGGTGACGTGCTTGCGGCCTCGCTTCGGGGGGATCGGGTCGTGAGGGACGCTTGGGAGGTGCGACGGGAGAGGGGCGTGTCGGGGCGGATCTGATCATCTTTGGGACTTTCTGATGGTTGGTTGGGTGGGTGCGCAACCAAGGGAGCTCGCGCCCGCGTCGGTTGCGTTGTTGCGAGCCCGCGCCGCAGCAGTCGGTAGGCGAGCAAACCGCCGAGGCTGGGGATCCAGAAGGCGATGGCGTGGTAGATGAGCACCCCCGCGGCGGCCTGAGTGACCGGCGCGCCGTATAGGACCAGCGTCCCGGCCAGGCCTCCCTCGAGGACGCCAACGCCGCCGGGAACGGGGATCAGGTTGGCGAGGTAGCCGATGATGTAGCCCAGCAGCAGGACTGCGATCGGGGGGGAGTAGCCGACCGCGCTGAGCGTCGTCCAGAGCACGGCGATGTCGAACCCGAGGTAGCCGATCGCACCGAGCAGTCGCCAGCCAGGGTGGCGGACCGCGCGTTGTGCCTCGCCGATGCCGCTCGCGAGCGCCGCCATCCAGTGCGAGGCCTGCGCCCCGGGACGGCGGCTCCGGCGCAAACGCGCGACCGTGATTGCCGCGGCAATCACGCTCACGCCGAGCACGATCGGGGCGGCGGCCAGCACGAGCTCGTCGTTGCCGTTGGACAGGCCGCTCGCGAGCAGTGATCCGCCCGCGATCAGCGCCATGACGTTGACGGCGCTGGTGAAGAAGAACAGGCTGCTCGAGTTGCGAACGATCTCACGCGTGGGCGTGCCTGCCAGGTGGAGCAGCCAGCCGCCGACGGCCAGCGAGCCGACGCCGCCGCCTGGCAGCAGTGCGCCGGAGCCCATCTCCGTCCACGCCAGCTCGCGCGCCGCCGGCGCCGGAACTGCCGCGAAGAAGTAGCGGAAGACGACCACGAAGCTCGCGCACGAAGCCAGCTCCAAAGCGCCCGCGAGCGCCAACCAGAGCGGGTGGACGTGCGCGATCTCGTGCGCCACGCCACTCAGCGCCGGGAGCGCGACCACGAGCGAGACGATCACCGCGACGAGTGCCAGCGTCGTGAGCAACCGTGCGCGAACCGATATCCGTCCGACCTCGGGCTTGGCTCGCGAGCTCGTTTCGGTGGAGATGGATACCGCGGATACAGCCAAGACAACCTCTCTCCATGGATGGTCGATAAGACGTGGGTCGCAGTAGTCTAGCAATCATTGGTCTTTACCAATCACCCGTCGTGCGGTACGATCTTTCGATGAAGACTGATGTCACGGATAAGCCGCTCGCAGTGCTCGATGAGGGTCTTGCGCAGCACACCGGCTTTCTGCTCGCCCGCCTCGGGCGCGCGATCACGCGCCAGTACCGCTCGGCGCTCACGCCGATCGGGCTCAAGCCCAGGGAGACCAGCGCACTGCTGGCGCTGCGCGACGAAGGCGCGATGAGCCAACAGGCGCTTGGGGCGACGCTTGACATCGACGCGAGCAACCTCGTCGTGCTGCTCAACGACCTCGAAGCGGGCGGCCTGATTCTGCGCAGTCGCGACCCGCACGACAGGCGCCGACACCTCGTCGAGATCTCAAAGCGGGGCAGCAAGCTGATCTGTGAAGTGGAGCGCGCGTCGATGCAGATCGACGACGCGTTCTTCGCAGAGTTGGATGCCGACGAGCGCGTGACCCTCCATGATCTGCTCGCGCGCGTCGCGCGGAGCACGGGTGTCTCGCCCAAGGACGCCGCCGCCGACGACGAGCAGGCCTGCGGCGGCGATCCGGTCGAGATCGACTAGGCAGTCGCCCGAGCGGTGCGGTAGCCGGGCCCGCGTTCGGGCGTGACGTTGTGCGCATCGATCTCCTCGCCGCACACGTCGCATGTGACGTGCGGATGCGTGCGCCTGCCGCAGCTGTCGTGACGCAGAACGATCGGAGGTCCGTCGGGGCCGGCGAAATAGCGATCGCCCCACCGCATCAACGCGATCACGGCGGGAAACAGGTCCCGACCCGCCTGGGTGAGCCGGTACTCGTAGCGGTCCGGGCTCTGCCGAGTAGCGCACCCGCTCGAGCAGGCCGGCGTCGACGAGCTTGCGTAGCCGCAGCGACAGCGTCGGACGCGGGACGCCGAGGTTGCGCGCGAACTCTCCGTAGCGGCGCACGCCGAAGAACGTTTCGCGCAGGATCAGCATCGTCCAGCGCTCGCTGACGAGGCTCAGGGCACGGCCCACCGAGTCCGACTGCAGGCGATGGCTGAGATCGAGCCTGTCCTCGCCCGTCTGCGCTCGCTCATCCGGCAGCGGACCTCGGCGCGCGAGGCCAGGGCGCCGAGCACGCGCCGCCCGGCTGGATCCTCGGCCGTCGCAGGAACGATGCCGACGCGCGACGCGCCCGCTGCCAGATAGCTCGCGAGGCGCTCCTCGATCGCGTTCTCGGAGCCGATCGCGCAGACCTCGCCGAGCAGCTCGACGGGGATCAGCTCCGCGAGCTCGCTGCGCCTGGCAGCCCGCGCGAGCGCGCTCGACGAGCGCGCCGAAGCCGAGCTCGGTGAACATCTCGCCGTACCCGGGGGGCCGCAGATAGACGGCGATCTGCGCCGACATCTGCGCGAGCGTCGCCGCACCCGGGTTCAGGGCGACGGTCACCCAAACCGCGATCTCGGGCGCCGGGCGCCCGGCGCTGCGGGCGTGGGCGTCGGCGCGCGCACGCACCTGCGCGACGCGCTCGGGCGTGACGAGGTTGAGCACGAGCTCGTCGGCGGTGCTGGCGGCCACGCGCGTCATCTCCGGGCCGAACGCCGCCAGCGAGATGCGCGCCTGCGGCTGGGGATGTTTGAGCCGAAAGCCGTGCGTGCGCACGTGCGCCCCCGAATATGACGCGCGCTCGCCCGCGAGGATCGCGCGTACCGCCTCGACGGTCTCGCGGGCACGCGGCGCGAGCGCCGCCCACGGACGGTCGTGCCAGCCGCTGACGATGTCCGGGCTCGAGGCGCCGAGCGCGAGATCGACGCGCGCGCCCGTCAGCGTGGCGACCGATGCGAGTCCCAGTGCGAGCGCGACTGGGCTGCGCACGCCGACGGCGAGCGGCCCGATCTTCAGGGCAAGCCCGGGGGCGCGCAGGCCGACAGCGGTCGCGAGCGCGAACGCGTCGAAAGTCGCCATCTCGCCGAGCCACATCGTCTCGAAGCCGTTGCGCCGCGCCGCGAGCGCGATATCGAGCACCTCGTCATCGGGGCGGTCCAGCCAGTAGGGCGCAACGACCTCCAGCTCGCCGGGCGCGAGACGGCTGTCGCCCATCACAGCTGCTCTGTCCGCGCCGGAACCCCGAGCAGCACACGCCCGGTGAGCTCCCAGATCGCGGGGTTGACCTGGAAGTGCGCGGTCGCGGTGTGGGCGTCGCGGAAGCGCCGTTGCAGCGGCGAGTCCTCGTAGATCGCCGTGCCGCCGCCGAGGTCGTACATCGAGCGGGCCACCTCGGCGGCGGTCCTGACCGCGTGTGTTGCCGCCAGGCGCAGGCCGAGGCGCAGCGACACGTCAACCGGGCCGGGCTGCTGCGCGGCCTCCCAGGCGTCTTCGATCGCGGCGTAGTAGAAGGCGCGCGCTGCCCGTAGCGCGGCCTCAGCCTCGCCGACGGCCGCCTGCGTGGCCGGGCGTGCGGCGAGCACACGGCTCGAGCCCTGCGCCGTCTTCGCGCCCGCCAGCTCGCTGAGCTCGTCGATCGCGCCGCGCGCGTTGCCAAGTGCGGCGGCCGCGATCGACAGCGCAAAGAAGCCGAAGATCGGAAAGCGGTACAGAGGCGCATCGATCCGCGCCGGCGCGTCCATCAGCGAGAGGACGTGGCGATCGGGAACGAACAGCTCATCCGCGACGGCGTCGTGGCTGCCGGTACCGCGCAGGCCGCTGGTGTGCCAGGTATCGAGGATCTCGAGCTCAGCCGTCGGCAGCGCGGTCACACGTAGCAGCGGTCCGGCGCCGTCGCCTGCCTGCGGATCCTCGAGCACGCACCCGGCGAACAGCCACTGCGAATGGGAGATCCCGCTGCAGAACGACCAGCGTCCGGAGACGCGCAGCCCGCCCTCGACGCTCACCGCCCGTCCGCGCGGAGCCCACACGCCGGCGGCGACCATGCGTGGATCACTGAAGATCTCGGCGGCGCCCTCCTCGGGAAGGTAGGCCGAGAGCAGGCTGCTGGTCGCCGCGATCGACACGCACCAGCCGGCCGACGCGTCCCCGCGCGCGATGCTCTCGGCGCCGCGCAAGTGTCGTGGCCGGCGGCGCTTGCAGCGCGTCGAGCGATGCCGGCGCACCGGCGCGCATCAGCCCCGTGGCACGCAGCGCGTCGAGTAGCTCGACCGGTAGCGCGCGCTCGCGCTCGGTCGTGGCGGCGAGCTCGCGCGCGAGCGCCGACGCCTGCTCGGTCAGCCCATCGAGCTCGAGGTCCACCGACCTGGCAGTGGGGGCAGCGGACGGACTCGACATGGCGACCTCTCTCTCGTAGGTACAAAAATCTTACCGGCGCAGTAGTCTAGCCAGGCGTCCGTGAAGCCGTCAACGCGCGGGACCGCCAGCCCGCGGGAGGAGGAGAAAGATGAGCCCGACCAACAACCAGGTGCGCCTCGCCGCGCGACCGTCCGGCCTGCCCCAGCCGAGCGACTGGGAGCACACCAGTGAACCCGTCCCGACGCCGGCCGCCGGCGAGTTCGTCGTCGCGATCTCGCACGTTTCGGTCGACCCGGCGATGCGCGGCTGGATGAACGCAGGCGCTTCCTATATCGAGCCGGTCGAAGTCGGCGATGTGATGCGCGCCGGCGCGATCGCGCGTGTCGTCAGCTCCGAGCATCCTGGCTTCGCTCCCGGCGAGCACCTCTATGGCGCCTTTGGCGTGCAGGAGTTCGCGCTCAGCGACGGCAAGGGCATCGTCAAGATCGACCCCTCGCTCGCGCCGCTCACGACCTACCTCGGTGCGCTTGGCATCACCGGCATGACAGCCTATTTTGGGCTGCTGGATGTCGGCGCTCTGAAGGCGGGCGAGACGGTGGTCGTCTCGGGCGCCGCGGGCGCGGTCGGAAGCGTCGCCGGACAGATCGCCAAGATCAAGGGAGCCCGCGTGATCGGCATCGCGGGCGGCGAGGAGAAGTGTCGCTGGCTCGTCGAGGAGCTCGGCTTCGATGCCGCGATCGACTACAAGACCGAGGATGTCCGTCGCGCCCTGCGCGAGGCGGCACCCGACGGCGTCGACGTCTACTTCGACAACGTCGGCGGCGAGATACTCGACGCGGTGCTGACGCGTCTTGCCCGTGGCGCACGAATCGTGATCTGCGGTGCCGTCTCGCAGTACAACGGCGACGCGGTTCGCGGTCCGGCCAACTACATGTCGCTGCTGGTCGCGCGCGCCGCGATGATCGGTTTCGTCGTCTTCGACTATGTAGCCCGCTACGGCGAGGCAGCGGCGGAGATCGCCGGATGGATGCGCGAAGGCAGGCTGATCTCGCGCGAGGACGTGATCGACGGCGGCGTCGGCGCCTTCCCCGATGCGCTACTCAAGCTGTTCGCGGGCGAGAACGTGGGCAAGCTCGTCATCGCGGTCGACCAGGCCTGAGCGCGACTCACCCGAGCGTCGGGACCTGCTGGGTGATGCAGTGGATGTTGCCGCCGCCGAGGAGGATCTCGTGCGGTCGGCACGCCCACCACCTCGCGCTCGGGAAAACAGCCGCGCAGGACCGCCGCGGCTGCCTCGTCGTAGCGCTCGTCGAGCAGCGGGAAGACGATGCGCCCGTTGGCGGGGTAGAAGTTGACGTAGGATGCGGCGAGGCGGTCGCCGGCGCGGCGGGGAAGCGCTGCCGGGCACCGCATCGACCCCCTGCGCCTCCTCCGCGGTGATCGTGATCGGCCCCGGCGAGGGCAGGCGCAGCACCTCGATCGAGCGACCGCGCGCGTCGCTGGCCTCCTGCGAGTCGCTCGTGCGCGTCGCGTGAGATCGCGTGCTGGGGGTCGGACTCGTCCTCGCTCCAGGTGAGCAGCACGACGCCGGGCCGGACGAAGCACGCGAGGTTGTCGATGTGCCCGTCGGTCTCGTCGTTGTAGACGCCACGGCCGAGCCAGATCATCTTCTCGGCGCCGAGGTGCTCGAACAGCACGCGCTCGATCTGCTCGCGCGTCAGCTCAGGGTTGCGATTGGGGTTCAGCAGGCACTCTTCGGTCGCCATCACGGTGCCCTCGCCGTCGACGTGGATCGAGCCGCCCTCGAGCACGATCGGCGCGCGGTAGCGCTCGGCGCCTTCGATCTCGAGGACCTTCGCGGCGACGCGCTCGTCGCGGTCCCACGGGAAGTACAGGCCACCCTCGAGCCCGCCCCAGGCGTTGAAGCGCCAGTCGACGCCGCGCCGCCCACCGTCACCGTCCCGCACGAAGGTCGGACCCGTGTCGCGCATCCAGGCATCGTCGCTCGCGAGCTCGACGACACGGATCGAGGGCGAGAGCAGCGCGCGGCAGTGATCGAACTGGGCCTCTGAGACGCCCACCGTGACCGGCTCGCAGACGTTGATCGCCTCGGCGACGGCCGCGAAGGCGTGCTGCGCCGGCTTGGCTCCCAGCCGCCAGTTGTCCGGTCGCTCGGGCCATGCCATCCAGCAGCCTGCGTGCGGCTCGAACTCGCCTGGCATGCGGTAGCCGTCGGCGAGCGGGGTGGAGGTGCAGCGTGGCGCTCATCGCAGGTAATAGTGGCGCAGCCGCGGACACTCCCTGAGCTTTTCGATCACGACACTAGAGTCATCGAGGTGGAGGAGATTCGCCTGATCGTCGCCCCGGGCCTTCAGGCCTCGCCCGCCCGCAAGCGCCCCCCGCGTCGAGCGCCGCTGCGGGTGGCAGCGGTCCAGCAGCGCTGGCACGCCAACGCGGACGAGCACGAGGCCGCTCTGGCGAGCGCCATCGGGCTCGCCGCAGGGCGAGGGAGCCCGGCTCGTGTGCCTGCAGGAGCTGACGCTCAGCCGCTACTTCGCAGTCGAGCCCGGCGGGCCGCGCCAGCACGACGTCGAGCCCGAGGAGCTCCCCGGCGGGGCCACGCATCGTTTCGCCACGCGGATGGCGCGTGAGACCGGCGCCTACATCCACGCCTCGCTCTACGAGCGCGCACCGCAGGACGGCGATGGGCTCGGCTACAACACGGCGATCCTGGTGAGTCCCGGCGGTGAGCTCGTCGCGCGCACGCGCAAGCTGCATATCCCGATCACGGCGGGATACCACGAGGATCACTACTTTCGGCCCGCGCCCGCGGGGCAGCGACGCATTCCCGTTGATCGACCTCGATGACGCGCATCTCGGCCTGCCGACGTGCTGGGATCAGTGGTTCCCCGAGCTCGCTCGCGCCTACAGCCTGGAGGGAGCCGACGTGCTCGTGTATCCGACGGCGATCGGCTCCGAGCCGGAGCATCCAGACTTCGACACCGAGCCCCTGTGGGAGCGGGTGATCATCGGCAACGCGATCGCCAATGGCCTGTTCATGGTCGCGATCAATCGCACCGGCGAGGAGCCGCCGCTGAGCTTCTACGGCTCGTCCTTCATCTGCGACCCGTACGGACGCAAGCTCGTCCAGGCTCCCAGGCGACGAGCCGGCTGTGCTGGTGGCCGACCTCGACCTCGACCAGCGCCACGACTGGCTCGAGCTGTTCCCGTTTCTGACGACGCGTCGCCCGGAGGCATACGCACGGCTACTCGAGCAGCGTGTCGGCCAGTCTCTGGAGGAGCCGCCAGTCTGAGCGTGGAGGCGGTGCACCGGCGCTAGCCGCTCGCGTCGTCGCCCTCCAGCCGGCGCCGGTCCGAGGCCAGGCCTTCGATCGCAGCCGGCGTCAGCTGCTCGAGCGATTCGATCACGAGGTCGGCGAGGCCCAGCGCGTCCTCGTCCGGCGGAAACTCGCGATTGGGCATCGCGATCACGGCCATGCCGGCGGCTGCCGCCGCGCGCAGGCCGTTGGCGGAATCCTCGACCGCGGCGCTGCGTCGCGGGTCGACCCCCAGCTTGTCGGTCGCTACCAGATAGACATCCGGCGCGGGCTTGCCGTGCGCCACCTCTTCACCTGAGACCGTCGCCTTGAAGCACGCACCGAGGCCGCTCGACGCGAGCACGGCCGAGATCGAAGACCACCGCCTCCACGACGACGCAGCGGCGGCTGTGCTCGGCGGCTAGCGCGAAGCGCGCCCGAGCGCCTCGAAGTGCGCGTCGGCGACGACCCACCGAGGCTCGCTCGCGCGCACGCGGCGAGCGATGATCTCGGCTCTGAGGTGGTCATCTTCGGCCGGTGCGCTGTTCAGACGCCCGCGAGCGCCCTCGAGGAGCTTCGCGATCACCGGGGGCTCGACGCCGAAGCGCTGAGCCAGCACGGCCGGTCCGAGACTCGCCGCCAGATCGAGAATCAGGTGGTCGCGCTCGCGTCGCAGCTCGTCCTTTTCGCGCTCGAGCGCGATGTAGCGAGCGACCCGCGCCTGCTCGGAGCCCTCGACCAGCACGTCTCTTTCTTCGCCCCGCGAGGACTGTTCCCGATCCATGGCGCAAGTATCACCCAATCGTCGGACAGCTGAACGCAGCTTTTGCCGCAGAATGCGGGATGGCTCCGCTGGGCGTTACCTCCCGGCTCGCTGCTGCAGCTCATCCACGATGTTTGGTTCCACCGGTCAGGCCGGCGCTCGTGTCCCAGATCGCCGCGGGAGAGCACGATCTCGTCGTGATGGGATCCCGCGGGCGCGGCGCGCTACGGACCGTGCTGCTCGGCAGCGTCAGCCACTACGTGCTGAACCACAGCCCTGTGCCGGTGCTGATCGTGCACGCCGAGCGTGAGGGCGCTCCAGCGTTCCCCGAGAGCCCCCAGGACAACCAGCGCGCCACAGACGCGGCGCCGCCCCTCGACGCCCTGGCCCGAGAGGGGTAGGATCGAGGCGTGTCCCATGCCGCGCTTGTCGACGAGCTCGCAAACGAGCTCGACACCTGGCCGGGCGTGCGAATCGAGCGCGTCACCGAGGGCGTCGCCGTGGTGCGCTACGAGCAGCTCGAGCTGGGCGTCCTGGACGCGGACAGCGGCATGGCGGAGCTGCGATTCTCGGTTCCCGAGCACGACGCGCTCGTCGAGCATGGCGATGCCGAGCCGGTCGAGTCGCCGCCCGAGCCGGATGTCGTGCGCCATGCCGTTCAGGGACCGTCGGACGTGACCGCCGTGCTCGAGCTGTTCGACCGCCGCTACCGCGACGTGCGCGGCGATCAGGACGCGTACAGCTCGCAGGACCCTGCCTGAAAGCCGCGCCCACGCTCGGCTGCGCCGGCTCCGGACTGCGCGTCAGCTCGCGTCGAGGAGCAGCGCCGCGACGAGCGGCCGTGCCCGTTGTGCCGCGTCGAGCTCGCCGCGACTGGCCGAGACGATCGAGCCCATCAGCAGGATGTGCAGCTGCTCGCCGGTCTCCTCAGGACGACTGACTCCGGCCTGCTCGGCGTACCGCGCGAGGATCCCTCGGACTACGCCGAGGTGGCGGACCGTCTCTCTGTGTACGGGGCTGTCGCGGTCCTTGATTTCGAGCAACGTGTTGATGAACGAGCAGCCCTCGTAGTCGGGACGACGGAACCACGCGTCGAGGGCGTCGAAGACGGCGAGCGCGCGCTGCTGCGGGCCCGGAGCCCGGCGATCGGCTTCGGCCTCGAGCCATCCGTGCGTCCAGCGCTGCCCGCGCCGCTCCAGAAACGCGATCACGAGCGCCTCCTTGGAGGGAAAGTGGTGGTAGAGCGTTGCCTTCGCAACCCCGGCCTCGGCGATCACCCGGTCGATCCCGACTGCATGAATGCCGTGGCGGGAGAACAGGTCATACGAGGCATCGAGGATGCGCTCGCGCGCGTCGTGAGCGCGCAGCGGATCGCGCTCGGGCCGTTCTTTGGCAGCAGCGTCTATCTGATTCCCCCCATCGTCAGACCGTAGTCAGACAGGTATGTATAGTCAAATAGACAGACGAGTATGTCTACCAGCGGACTGCCCCAACCGAGCGCTGCGCCACCGGGCTTGTCCGAGACCGATCCCATCCGCACACCGCATGCGCTCGACGACGGTGAGCTCGAGCTGGCGGTCGTGCTGGCGGTGCTGCGGACGCTGACTGCCTGGGAGTCCTTCGGCGACGGCAGCCAACGGCTGCTGCGGGAGCTGGCCGGCGCCCTCGGACAGATGGCCGCGGCGCTGTGGCTGCCGCAGGGGGAGTTGCTCATCGCCCGGGCGATCTGGAGCATGCCCGGCGTGGACGGCGCAGCGCTGCAGCACGCGCTCGGCAGCCGGCGGGTTCGGAGGGGGGTCGGGCTCGCGGGCCGGGCGTGGGAGCTCGGCGGGGCAGTCGACCGTCCTGTCTGCGCTCGAGCGGACGACGCCTCAGGGGAGCAGCGGCCGCCGCAGGAGCTCGACGCGACCGTCGCCTTCCCGTGCGTGAAGTCCGACGAGGTGCTGGGGGTCGTCGAGCTGTACTCGAGCGCCCGGCCCGAGTGGAGCGGGCACGTGATGCAGGTGCTGGCCCACGCCGGCGCGGGCTTCGGGGCGCTGTTCGCACGCCGGCGCGGCGAACTGAGCCTCACGCCTCTGAGCGTGCGCGAGGTCGAGGTGCTGACGCTAGCCGCTCGCGGCCTGTCGGTGTGCGGGATCGCCGAGACGCTCACGATCAGTCCGGCGACCGTCAAGACCCATCTCGAACACATCTATCGCAAGCTCGGCGTTCGTGACCGCACGGCGGCCGTCGCGAATGCGCTGCGCGCGGGCTTCATCGAATAGGCCGGATGGCCGCTTCGGCGCCGGCCGCGCGTGCTAGCGAGGCGAGGCCACGACGGGCGCGAGGCGCTCGTGGACGAAGCCCACGACCGCCGCGCCCTCTCCGACGGCGGTTGCGCAGCGCTTGGTCGACCCCGCGCGCACGTCACCCGCGGCATAGATGCCGGGGACGCTCGTTTCCAGCAGTCCCTCGGCCCCGGCGTCGCGGCCGGTGCGGATGAACCCATCCGCATCTCGCGCAACCACCTCGCCGAGCCAATCGGTGCAGGGTGAGGCGCCGAGGAACAGGAACAGGAACGACAGCGCCATCGACGAGCCGTCTGCGAGGGTCACCGACTCGAGCCGGCCCTGCTGCCCGTGCAGCGCACGGACCTCGCTGCGGTCACGGACCGCGACGCCGAAACGATCGAGCTCGTCGATCAGGTAGCTGCGACATCGTCTCGCGCAGGTCGGCCCGGCGGTGCAGCAGCGTGACCAGCGCGCCGCCCCGTGCGAGCCACACCGCAGCCTGTGCCGCCGAGTTGCCGCCACCGACGACCGCGACCCGCTGCGCGGCGCAGAGCTGGCCCTCGGGCGGGCCTGCGGCGTAGAAGACGCTGATGCCCTCGTAGGCCTCCAGCTCAGGGACCGGCAGACGCCGGTATTCGGCGCCGGTCGAGAGCAGCACCGCCCGGGCGCTCACCGTGTTGCCCTCGTCGAGCCTCACGAGGTGGCGCTCGCCGCCGGGCTCGAGCGTCCTCGCGCGGTAAGGCGTGGCGGTCCGCGCGCCGAACTTGCGCGCCTGGTTGATCGCACGGCTGGAGAGTTCGGTGCCGCTGATACCGGCCGGAAAGCCGAGGTAGTTCTCGATCCGCCGTGACGTGCCGGCCTGTCCGCCGAGCACTGTGCTCTCGACCACGAGCGTGTCGAGGCCCTCCGAGGCGCCGTAGACAGCCGCACCGAGGCCCGCGGGCCCACCGCCGATGACGAGCAGGTCCACCTCTTCGTGCAGCCCGAGCTCGAGTCCGATGCCGAGTGCGCGGGAGAGCTCGCCGTTGCTCGGACGTCGCAGCTCGCCGCCGCCGGGGAGCCGCACGAGCGGGATCTCGCCACCGTCGAGCGGCTCGAGCAGCGCCGCCGCCTGCGGATCCTCCTCGGGCACGAGCCATGAATGCGGGAGCCGCATGCGCCTGGCGAAGTCCTCCAGCCTGCGCGTGTCGGGCGAGTCACGCGGGCCGACGATCTCGAAGCCGACGCCGTCACGACGCTGGAGCAGCTCGCGGCGCTCGACGAACGCCGAGAGGAGCAGGTCCGACAGCGAGCCGTCCTCGAACATCAGCCGTCTCAGCACCTCACGATCGACGGCGATGTAGCGCATCGGCTGGGTCACGACTGCCGTCAGGAACACGGTCTGCCCGGAGAGCAGGTTGATCTCGCCGAGGAAGCCCGAGCTGCCGTGGCGGATGACCTCCTGGCCGGCGGCGTCGAGCACCGCGACCTCGCCGCTGATGATCGCGACGAACGGATAGCTCGCGTCGCCGATCTCGAACAGCGTGTCGCCGACCTCGGCGGTCCGCTGCTCGCCGTGCTCGGCCAGCATCGCGAGCTGCGAGCTCGACAGCACACGGGTCACCGGGCCGGCCATCGACCCATCCTAGATCTCAGCCTGAGCCGGCGCGAGGAGCAGCTCCTGCGTCCGGCGCGCCGCATCGAGATGGTCGCCGGTCCAGATGATCCGCACGGCGTTCTCGCTGGCCCCGGCCTCGCCACTGCCGAGCTCGTCGCGGACGGCATCGAGCAGCCGCCGTTCGGCGCCATCGTCGTGGGGCAGCGGCGGCCGCGGCGTCTCCCCACTGACGAGGCTGCGGGCGAAATCCTCATACCAGCGCTTCACGAGCTCGCTCGATTTCAGAAGCTCTTCACGCGCGGCGGCCGGCTCGGTGCTGGTCGAGACGTTCTCCTGCTCCCAGAGATCGACAACCGCGTCGGCGGCGAGACGCAGGCCGGCCACGCCCGTGACGACGTTCGTGACCGCTGCCAGTGGCAGCGGCTTGGCGCCGCGCTCGGCCAGAAAGCCGCGGAACGCATCGTCGAGGCGGTGCGCTGCCGCGCTTGCGCGCCCCGCCTCCTCCGAGGGTGCCCGCGCTCGCGGGGCGCCTGCTTCGCCGCCGAGCACCCCGAAGCGGACAGCCCCGGCGAGGTAGTCGCTGCTCTGCACGTAGGCGTCGGCCAGCGCGCGGCGTAGCGCGGTGCCGGCGCCGCGCGGCCAGAACAGGAGGCCGACGGCGAGGCTGACGGCGCAACCGAGGGCGACATCCTCGACGCGCAGCAGGCCCACCCGCCATCCGATCGGCTGGATGATGTTGAACAGGAACACCACCGTCAGCGTGAACGCCGCCTGGCCCGCCGCGAACGAGACCACAGCCGGGGCCACGCCCGCGAGCAGGACCACCGGCGGCAGCAGCAGCCACAGCAGCGTCTCGTCGGTCCCGATCACGCTCAGGATCGCGGTGCCGACGACGAACCCGACCACCGTTCCAGCCAGTGCTCGAACCACGTTCTGGCCCGTGCTCAGCGCGTTCGAGCGCAGCACCGAGAATGTTCCCAGAACAACCCAGAAGGCGTGCTGCACGCCGGTCCGATTCGCCACGAAGACAGCCAGCGCGAGACCTGCGGCTCCGCGCAGGCTGTTGTGCAGCCAGACCGAGTTGCGATCGACGTGCGCGCGTGCACGCTGCTGCGCTGTGGCGAACGCTCCGGCGAGGCCCTCGGGCGGGCGGCCCAGCACTCGCTGGAGCCAGTCGCGTCGCTCGGCGGCCGCCATCAAGTCGATGCTCTGCCCGATCAAGGAGACCGTGAAGCCGAGCTCCTGCGCTCGAAAGCGGGGATCTAGTGATGTGACGAGGGCGCCGAGCGGGTTCTCGGCGGTGTGCCCCGGCACCGGGTCGCTCGGCGGTGCGAAGCCCGCCGAGCGCGCTCTGCTCGACAGCGTCGAGCGCACCGCCCAGCTCGCCCAGCGCCGCGTGCAGCTGCGCAGCAGTCGCCGCCCGTGACCTCGAGCAGGCGGGCTGCCTGCTCGAGCACGGCGGCTGCTGTCATCCTGACGTGGCACGCCGCGTGGTTGACCGCCGCGCGATCCATCGCGCGCGCCGACTCGACGACGATCCCGTCCACCCGGCTGATCTCATCGACCAGACGCACGGTCGCGCGATCGGCGGTGCCGAGGCTGGCCGGGCGATACGGACGTGGCGAGAAATCCACTGCGCAGAGCCGCGACGGCGTCATCCGCCGCGAGCACCGCGGACTGCCGCGCGCGCGTGAGCGCCTCGCCACGGTCCCCCATCATCCACGCGACCTCGGCTCGCAGCCGCGACGCGAGCGCCTTGCACGCGGTGGCGGCGGCCGCGCGCAGGGGGTCGTGCGCGGGCGCCGGCCACAACACCGTGATCGCGATCAGCGCGGCACCGGCAGCGAGACCCCAGCCCGCGACGCGATCTCCGATCGCCGAGACCGGTGCCGCGAGCGAGACCGGCAAGATCAGTGCGAGCAGCAACGCGGTCGTGGCGCCGGCCAGCATCGAGCTGAGGACGCCGGCGAAGATCACGACGAAGCCGATCAGCGCCATCGTCGCGGTGGCCAGCCAGACGCTGCGTGAGGCGAGCGTGCCGATGCAGATGAACGCGCATCCCACGACGGCGAGCGCCGCCTCGGCCTGCAGCCGCCCTCGCAGTGGGCCGCCGAAGTCGACGAGCAACAACATCGCAAACGAGCCAAACGCCGCAAACGTCGCAAGGACAGGATTGCCTATGACCTCCTCGCCCAGGGCGAAAACCGCCGGCATCACGATCGCCGCGCGTGCGCCGCGGCGCAGCGCCACGAGGTCGTGGTCGCGTCGCCTGAGCCAGCCCAGCGCCCGGCTCACGCGACCCTGGCCGCCAGTTGTTTCGTGCGCCGGCCTGCTGCCTGCACCGCCGCGCTCAGGGTGTCGATGTCGTAGGCGCCGTAATGGCGGCGTCCGTTGACGAAGAACGTCGGCGTGCCGGAGACGCCGCTTTCGTCGGCGCTGGCGACGTCTTCGCTGACGCGCGGCGCGTATACGTGGCGGTGCAGCTCGTCGCTCATGCGCTCGCTGTCGAGTCCGATCTCCTTGGCGTAGCCCACCAGGTCCGCGGGCCGCAGCTCGCCCTGGTGCGCCAGCAAGGCGTCGTGCATCTCCCAGAAATGGCCCTGGGCCGACGCCGCCTCCGAGGCCTCGGCGGCGAGCTGTGCGTACGGGTGCACGTCGTTGAGCGGCAGCTGTCGCCAGACGTAGCGGACGTCCTCGCCGAAGGACCCCAGCAGTTCACGGATGACCTGCTCGGCCTGCCCGCAGTAGGGACACTCGAAGTCGCCGTACTCGACGAGCGTCACCGGTGCGTCCTCGGCGCCGCGAATGTGGTCGCGCTCGGGATCGGCGTCCTGGGAGAGATCGAGGATGTCTTCGGCTGTGCCCGCGATCTGGCGCGCGCGTACGGTCGCGGGCAGCCGTTTGACGACCTGCAGGACAGCCCAGCCGAGCAGCGGCGCGAGCACCACCGTCGCCAGCGCGCCGAGCTTGGCCTCCTCGAGTCGCTCTCCGGAGAACGCGAGGCTCGCGATCAGCACCGAGACCGTGAAGCCGATCCCCGCGAAGGCGCCCGCAGCGAGGAGCAGCGGCGGGCTGAGCGGCGAACGCGGACCGTGAACGGCCGGCCGCGACGCCAGCCACGAGGCGCCCGTGATCCCGATCGGCTTGCCGATGATGTAGCCGAAGACGATGCCGAGCGTGATCGGGGAGCTGACCGCGTCACTGAGCAGGCCGCCCGTCACGTGGACGCCGAGATTGGCGAGCGCGAACAGCGGCACGATCACGTAGCTGGTCCACGGGTGCAGGCGATACTGCAGACGCTCGTTCGGCGAGATCGCAAAGAGCACGCTCTGCTGCGCCGAGCGCGCCAGCTCCGGGGTCGGCTGCTCGCGGAAGGAGCGCGCGAGCTCGGTCGCCCGCTCGAGGTCCTGACGGGCTGGCTCGTACGCGGTCGTCGCCAGGCCGGCCGCGAGCCCCGCGATCACCGGGTCGACGCCGGACTTGAACATCGCGATCCACAGTCCCAGGGCGACCGCCCAGAACAGCGGGCGCCGTCGTTCCGGAGGGAGGTAACGCAGCACCAGCAGCACGCCGAACAGCGCCGCGGCGATCACCAGCGCGGGCACCGAAATGTGCGCCGTGTAGACGGTCGCGATCACGATCAGGCCGAAGAGATCGTCGACCACGGCGAGCGTCAGCAGAAAAACACGCGTACGCGTCGCCGCGCGCGGCGTCAGCACCGCGACGGCGCCGAGCGCGAACGCCGTGTCGGTCGACATCGCGGCTCCCCAGCCGTGGGCGCCGGGGCCGCCGGCGTTGAACGCGAGATAGATCAAGAGTGGAACGGTCATGCCGCCCGAGCGCGGCTGCCGCGGGAATCGTGAGCCTTCGACGTTCGCGCAACTCGCCGAGGTCGAGCTCGCGCTTGGCCTCGAGCCCTACGACCAGGAAGAACAGCGTCATCAGCCCCTCGTTGACCCAGTGGCGCAGGTCGAGAGCAATGCCGTGGGTGCCGATCCTCACCGACATCTCCGTGGTCCAAAACGATTCGTAGGAATGCCACCAGGGCGAGTTCGCCCAGATGAGGGCGAGCGCGGTGCCGGCGAGCAGCACGCTTGCGCCGCCGGTTTCCGTGCCGAGGAAATTGCGCACCGGCGCCGTCAGGCTTCGCGCCCAGGCCGTGCGGCCGGCGTAGCCCGTGGCGTTCGTCTCCGGGTCGGTCGTCGAGCGACCCCTGGGATGCATCACCGAGCGCCACCACGACCTGAGCACGAGGCGATTATCGCGCGGTGATGCCAACGAGGCTCGACCGTTCACACTGAGAGCGATGCGCGTCCTGTTCATCGGCGATGTCGTCGGCCCGCGCGCCGTCGAGTGGCTGGCGGAGCGCCTGCCGGAGCTGCGCGCCGAGCACGCCGTCGACCTGGCGGTCGTGAACGCGGAGAACTGCGGCGCGGACGCCGCGAGCATGACTGTCGAAGCGGTTGAGCGGCTGCTGGCAGCCGGCGCCGACGTGATCACCGCCGGCAACCATGCCTTCGACGGCGCCGAGGTCGAGGCAGTGCTCACGCACGAGCGCGTCCTGCGCCCGCTCAACGTCGGCGAGGATGTGCCCGGATGCGGCGTGCTGACGCTGGATGCGGGCGGCGAGTCCTTGCGCGTCGTCGTGCTCGCCGACCGTGACGCGCTCGATTTCGCGCCAGCGTTCGCCCGCATGACGCTCGACCCGTACGACGCCTGGAGCGCGCTGGCGCCCGGCCTGACGACGATCGTCGACATCCACGCGCAGTCGGTGACGGTCAAGCAGGGGCTCGCATACGCGCTGGACGGAAAGGTCGCCGCGGTCCTCGGCACGCACACCCACGAGCCGACATTGCCGCTACACGTGCTCGCGGGCGGCACGGCGCTCGTCACCGACGTCGGCATGACCGGCCCCTCCGGTGGGCCGCAGGGGATGGACGCTCGGGGGGTCGTCGCGCGCGTCACGGGGCTCCTCGCCATCGAGCTGCCACCAGGACCCGCCGACGGGGCGATCGTCCTCGGCGCTGTCGTGCTCGAGATCTACGACGGCGCAACCCGCAACATCACGCGGCTCGGCAGCGACGGGCACGCCACCCTCCCTGCCGGCTTCGCGGCTGTCCCAGTCAGCGAGCTGTTTGCGAGCATTCCGGTCGGCGACCGTGACGCGGCCATGGAGTGGTACGGACGTCTGCTCGGACGCCCGCCCGATCTGATTCCGAACGAGGATGAGGCGGCGTGGCGGATCAGCGACGGCGGCTGGATCTATCTGATCGTCGACCCGGCTCGCGCCGGCTCGAGCCTGCAGACGCTGCTGGTGGAGGATCTCGACGCGGTCCTCGCCGGCGTCGTCTCGCGCGGCGTCGCAATCGGCCCCGTGGACGTGATGGGCAACGGCGTGCGCCATACGATCCTCACCGACTCCGACGGCAACCGGCTCAAGCTGGGCCAGGTGCCGGAGCGCTAGCGCGCCGTGGCTGCACCTTTGAGGAGGCGGTCGATTTCGCAGCCGTTCGTTTGTCTCAGAGAGGACCATCTCTCGAGAAGGAGGACGCGATGAAGTTCATGTTGTTGATTCATCAGGGCACGACGCCGACGCCCAACCACCCGGCTGCGTGGGCGCAGCTCTCGCCCGAGGAGCAGAAGGCCGTATACGCCGACTACAGGGCCATCAACGAAACCCCCGGGGTCACGCCGTCGGACGTTCAGATGCAGCCGCCAGAGATGGCGAGCACCGTGCGCGTGCAGGACGGCAGGACGCTGACGACCGACGGCCCGTTCGTCGAGATGAAGGAGGCACTCGGTGGCTACCTGTTCTACGAGGCCGACGACCTCGACGCGGCGATCGAACTGGCCGCGCGGATCCCAGCGGCTCGCATGGGGGGCGCGATCGAGGTGCGTCCGCTGGTGGAGCGCTAGCAGGTTGCACCCGATTCCGGAGGAGAGGATGAACGAGAGCCTGGAGAGGACCTTCCGCGAGGAGTGGGGGCGCGTGCTCGCTGCGCTGATCGGCTTTCTCGGTGACTTCGACCGTGCCGAGGAGGCGACCCAGGAAGCATTCGCGATCGCCGCCCAGCGCTGGGCGCGCGACGGCACGCCGACACACCCCGGCGCGTGGCTCGTGACGACCGCGCGCAACCGTGCAATCAACCGCTTTCGCCGCGAGCGCACGCTCGCGGCGAAGACACGGCTGCTGGAGGTGCCGCAAGCGACCGAGGATCAAATCGAGACGAGGACGTTTCCCGACGAACGGCTCGAGTTGATCTTCACCTGCTGTCATCCGGCGCTCGCGACGGAGGCGCAGGTGGCTTTGACGCTGCGCACGCTCGGCGGCCTTGGCACGGACGCGATCGCGCAGGCGTTCCTCGTCTCGGAGCCGACGATGGCGCAACGGCTGGTACGGGCGAAGCGCAAGATCAAGGCAGCCGGGATTCCGTTCCGGGTGCCCGCCGAGCACCTGCTCGCGGAGCGCCTCGCGGCGGTGCTCGCGGTCGTCTACCTGATCTTCAACCAGGGATATTCGACGCGTTCCGGCGGTGGCACTCTCGTGACCGAGGCGCTCCTGCTCGGACGCGCGCTGGCCGCGCTGATGCCCGAGCAGGCCGAGGTGCATGGCCTGCTGGCGCTGATGCTGCTGCACGACTCGCGACGCGACGCGCGCGAGCGCGAAGGCGAGCTCGTGCTGCTCCGCGACCAGGACCGCACGCTGTGGGACTGGGCGCAGATCGCCGAAGGGCGGATCGTCCTCGATCACGCCGTCACCTTGGCGAGGAGTGGCGCGGCCGACATCTACCTCCTGCAGGCGGCAATCGCCTCGCTGCATGTCGAGCAGACGCCAGACTGGGATGAGATCGCGGCTCTCTACGGCGAGGTCTCCCGCCGCACCGGCTCACCGGTTGTCGAGCTGAACAGGGCGATCGCGGTCGCCGAGCAGCGGGGTCCACGGGCGGGGCTTGCGATCCTCGAGCGCCTCGCGCTCGAGGACTTCCACTACCTGCACGCGACACGCGGCGAGCTGCTGCGGCGCCTCGGTCGCAGCGCCGAGGCGCGAGCGGCCTACGAGCGGGCGTTGGCGCTCGTGCACGACGAGGCCGAGCGGCGACTGCTCCAGCGACGGCTCGGCGAGCTGGCTGTCCTCACCACCGATCCAGCCGCCGCGCGTGGAGAAGGTGACCCCGGCAGGCACCGGACTCACCCTCTCACCATATCGCGAGCGATCACGCGCACGGGTGCGGGCGGTCGCGGTCCTAGATTGCCGCCTCCACCAGCTTGGTGAACTCTTCCTGACCTTTCACGTTCGGGTGATAGCTTTCCGACAGCGGATCGGACTGCCCGTTCAGCCATTCTTCGGACGCACACACCGCGTGTGATTCAAACGCGCTCGTCGGGTTGACAAACGTGAATTTCATCGCTTCCGCACGCGCCTTCACCACAGCGTCCAGTTTTTCCGCCGCTTCGTTGATCTTCTTCTCATTGCCGGAAGTGAGGAAGTTGACGTTGCACGTCTTGCCTTCTTTGGTGAACAGCTTCGGGTAGCCGAGCACGATCCAAGAGACCGCTTGGCAGCACGTCGGGCTAACCTATCCGCACGCGCTCGGCCGCGTCAACCGTCACTTTTCGCATTCGCCGGGGGCGGAGGGTAAGCTAGCGAGGGGTATGACTCTGGAGAGGCCGTCGCGGGCCGGTGTGATCGCGTTGATCTTGGGACTGGTCGTGACGGCGGCGCTGACGCTGACGGCCCTGACCCTGTATGACCGCAATGAGACGCGCCTGCTGAAACTGAGCGCACTCGAGCTGAGCTCTCTGTTGAGCGCCGCCGTGCCGACGGTCCAGACGCCGCTGGTCGCAGCCGCGGAGCTCGCCGACGCGACCGGCGGAAATGCCCAGAAGTTCCGCGCGTTCATGGCGCCCTATGTCGGCCCTGGTCGGCAGTTCCAGTCGGCCTCGTTGTGGCGGGTGAGCGATGCGCACCCTGCGCCGACGGTGGTCGCCGGCGCCGCACCGGTGCTGGCGTCGCTGCCGCAACAGGCACAGCAGTTCTTCACACGCGCGAAGGGAAGCTCGCTTCTCAGCGTCACCGGTATCCTCGGCTCCAAGACACCTGCCCTGGGCTACCTGTACGAGATCCCAGGGGTGGGCAGCGGCTTCGCGGCGTATGCCGAAGGCCTGCTGCCCAAGAACCGGCGCTCGCGGATCGCGAGTGGCTCGGGCTTCTCCGATCTGAACTACGCGCTTTTCCTCGGGCACACGCGCAGCCACAAAGAGCTGTTGCTGACGAGCGTGCGGCACTTCCCGGTCAGCGGCCGTCAGGCCTCGGACGTCGTGCCGTTCGGCGACAGCGCCTTCACGCTGGTGATCACGCCCAGGGAATCGCTCGGCGGCGCGTTCTTTCAAAGCCTGCCCTGGATCATCGCCGGCGTGGGGGTGCTGCTGACCCTGGCCGCCGCGCTGATCACCGACCGCCTGGCCCGGCGCCGGGCGCACGCCGAGCAGCTGGCCGTCGACCTCGACCGCGTGGCTACCGAGAACCAGCGCATGTACACCCAGCAGCGTGGCATCGCGCAGACGCTCCAGCACGCGTTGCTGCCCGACGCGCTGCCCGAGCTCGAGGGCCTGCGGGTGAGCGCACGTTACGTCCCGGCGGCATCGGGTATCGATGTCGGAGGCGACTGGTATGACGTTGTCGAGACCGATGACCACGGTGTGCTGCTCCTGATCGGCGATGTCTCCGGACACGGGCTTCGGGCCGCGACCACGATGGCGTCGCTGCGGCATGCGGCGCTGGCTTACGCGGTGCAGGACAGCGCCCCGGCGACGGTGCTCGCAAAGCTCTCCGACTTTGTCAACAGCGGCGAGCACGACTACTTCGCGACGGTGCTCTGCGCGCTGATAGACGTGCCGCGTCACACCGTTACGGTCGCCAGTGCCGGTCACATGGCGCCGTTGCTGATCGACGGCGATGACGGGCGCTACGTCGAGTTTGATGTCGATGCACCGATCGGCGTCGTGAGCGAGTCTCGCTACCGGGAGGCGATCGTCACGGTACCCGCGAATGCCACGCTGGTGGCGTTTACCGATGGCCTGGTGGAGCGACGGGGCGAGGTCCTCGACGTGGGCTTGGAACGGTTGCGCGCCGCGGCCACCGGCACCGACCTCAGGCTCGACGAGCTACTGAGCCGCCTCGCGCGCGAGCTGGCGAGCGCCGAGCACCACGACGACACGGCGATTGTGGGGATCCAATGGCAGAACTAGAGGGAGAGGCGGGCGCCGATGTGGTCGTCGAGACGCAGACCGATCCGAGCGGCGCGAAGGTCGTGAGCCTGTCGGGCGAGCTCGACAGCGCGAACGCGGATGCGCTCGACGCGAAGCTGGCGCCGCTCGTGCAGGAGCGCCCCACCGAGCTGATCTTCGACCTCAGCGCTTTGCGCTTCATGGACAGCGCCGGCATCGCCGTGCTGCTCGGGGTGGCGGCCAAGGTCGGCGCCGTGCGGCTGCGCGACCCCTCGCCGGCGGTGCGCCGCGTGATCGAGCTGACTGGCCTGTCGGACGTGCTCCCCATCGAGTCGTGACTCGCGTACGTCGATTCCAGTGTCGCCCGCAATCGGTTACGGCCGCGCGCGGCTTCGTCAGGGAGACGCTGCGCGAGGACGCGCAAGAGCTGGTGGACGCCGCCGAGCTGATGGCGTGCGAGCTCGCCACCAATTGCGTGCAACACGCACGCACCGACTTCGAGCTCGCCATATCCGAGCGGCCCGGCGAGGTTCGCGTGGAGGTCAGCGACGCCGGGCCCGGGCGTCCGACGCTGCGCTCGCCGACCGTGCTGGAGCCATCCGGGCGCGGCCTACGCATCGTGGAGGCGCTGTCGAAGGCGTGGGGAGTCGTCCCCGATCAGGGCGGCACGCTGGTGTGGTTCACGCTCGCCCGCGCGGGCGCCGCACGCACCGCCGGTGAGCCGCTGCGCTGTTCGCGATGAATGAGCGTGTGCAGCGCCGCGTGGCCGCGAACGAGGGCGCCTTTCGCGAGGTGAACGAGGCGATCGAGCGGGGACTGTGGCCGGGGGAGGAAAACTCGCTCGTGGCCTTTCGCTGCGAGTGCGCCAGCCTGGAGTGTGACCAGTTGCTCGAGCTGACGCCGAACGAGTACGAGCGCGTGCGCGCTGAGGCGCGCCAATTCCTGCTCGTGGGCGGACACGAGCTCCCCGACGTCGAGACGGTCGTGCAAACGCACGAGCGTTACGTGGTCGTCGAGAAGCGCGCGGCCGCGGGAGAGCAGGCAGAAGCTAGCGATCCGCGCGGGTAGCGTCCCGCTCGGTACGCTCGCCGAGATCGAAGCGCATCCGCACCTCGACGCCGCCACTGGAGCGTGCGAGGATCGTCAGCGCGTCGCTCAGCTGCGCCATCAGGCCGAGGCCGAGGCCGAGCCCGCGGTTCTCGCTGGGCCTTGCGCGCATGCCGGTCCCGTCGTCGGCGATCACCAGCCACAGCTCCTCCGGCACGACCGCGGCGATCAGGTGGACGTCACCGGGCACGCCGTCGTATGCGTACGCAACGGCGTTGGTGACAGCCTCGGAGATCGCGAGACGCACATCCTCCAGGCGTTGGCCAGAGAGGCCGGCTGCGGCGCCAAAGTCGCCGATCAGCCGCCGGGCCCAGGAGACCGCTGCGGGGGCGGCGGGGGCGGACTCGCTCAGGTAAGCAATCGCCTGCAGAGACCCCGTCGCAGTCGTGTCGTTCATGGGTCGATGATCGTATCGGCCGCAGCGGTCCGCTCAGTGCCGTCGCGTGGCCGCGAGCACGACGATCGCGGTCAGCGCCAGCGCCGCGCCCAGCACGCATACCGCGTGCCAGCCGCCGGCGGCGTAGAGCGCCGAGGAGAGCGTCGAGCCGACGATGCCGCCGAGGAACACCGAGACCATGTAGGCGGTCGTCAAGCGGCTTCGGGCGTGCGCGTGCAGCTTGTAGATCCGCGCCTGATTGCTGATCTGGGCGCCCTGGATGCCGAGGTCGAGCACGACGATGCCGAGGATCAGCGCAACCACCGAGGAGCTCCCGAGCGCGAGCAGCCCCCAGCTGGCGAGCACCAGCGCCAGGAACGCGCCGAGCACGAGCCGTCCGTGGCCGCGGTCGGCGAGGCGCCCGGCGAGCGGCGCCACCAGTGCGCCGGCGGCGCCGGCGAGCCCGAACAGGCCGATGACCGCCTCGTCATATCCGTACGGGGGCGAGCTGAGCAGGAACGCGATCGATGTCCACAGCGCCGAGAAGCCGGCGAAGCCGAGCGCGCCGAGGGCCATGCGCTGGCGCAGCACCGGCTCCTCAACGATCAGCGAGACCACCGAGCGCAGCACAGCGCGGTAGCGGACCGGCTCCGACGGCTCCACTGTCGGCAGCAGCCGCCAGAGGGTCAGCGAGAGGATCAGCATCGCGCCGGCGGCGAGCGCGAATACCAGGCGCCAACCGCCCACCTGGGCGATCAGCCCGCTCAGCGTGCGCGCCGAGAGGATGCCGACCAGCAGTCCGCTCATGACCGTGCCGACCACCTGTCCACGTTCCTCGGGCGCCGCGAGCGTCGAGGCCAGCGGCACGATGATCTGCGCCACCACCGAAAGCGCGCCGGTCGCGACCAGCGCGACCGCGAGCACCGTGAAGCTCGGGGCTCCGGCGCAGAGGCCGAGCGCCGCCGCCGTGCCCAGCAGGACGACGCTGATCAGCCGGCGCCGCTCGGTGATGTCGCCGACCGGTACCAGGAAGGCCAGCCCGATCACGTAGCCGACCTGCGCGCATGTGACCAGCAGCCCGGCGGTCGCATCGGAGACGTCGAAGGCGTGCGCGACGACGCCCAGCAGCGGCTGGATGTAGTAGAGGTTGGCGACGGCCGCGCCGCAGGCGACGGCGAGCAGGGCGACGAGGCCGCGCGACATCCGCGCCTGAGCGCCGCCGGCGGTTGGAGTGCTCGAGGCGGGCGACGAAGGGGACTGCGACGCTGTGTCATCGCGGTCGAGGGTTTGCATTTGCGTCGTGATAGCAGCGCCGGCTGGGCGCGCTTGGGTCGTGTCTCGGGGCTAGTTTCCGTGCCCGCGCCGCGGGCCCGCGCGGGCTGATGAAAATGGGGATGATCTGGGTGTCGCTCGCGACGCCGATCTCTGCTTGGTGCTGTTGAGCCCGAGGCTAGTTTGGCGTGTGGGTCTCCCCGGACCTCCGGACTGTTGCCATGAGCACGCCTGTCAGATTCGTAGTTCTTGAGGCCCCTGGGCGATGATGGTGTGTCCCTCGATCCCTTTGGGAGGTTTCAATGGAGACGGTCGTCGAGCGTCCTGGGGCGCTGGATGTTCATAAAGCGCAGGTGACCGCGTGCGTGCGCGTTCCGGCTGATGGTGGCGGACGTGAGCAGCACGTGGCGGAATTCCCAGCGACGGTCGCAGGGCTGCTCACGCTGCGCGACTGGCTCACAGCGCACGGGGTGACGCAGGTCACGATGGAGGCAACCGGTGTCTATTGGAAGCCTGTGTGGGCGATCCTGGAGGACGAGTTCGAGTTGCTGCTCGTCAACGCACGGCATGTCAAGCAGGTTCCCGGTCGCAAGACCGATGTCAAGGACGCCGAATGGATCTGTCAGCTCGCGGAGGCCGGACTGTTGAAAGCGAGCTTCGTGCCGCCGAAGCCGATCCGTGCGCTTCGTAACCTCACCCGCTATCGCAAGACCCAGATCCAGGAGCGCTCGCGGGAGGCTAACCGTTTGCACAAGGCGCTCGAGGACACCGGGATCAAGCTGGACTGTGTTGCCTCAGACATCCTCGGCGTCTCTGGCCGGCTGATGCTCGACGCGCTCGTGGCCGGCACGACCGACCCCGAGGTGCTCGCCGATCTGGCGAAGGGAAGGCTACGCGCAAAGCTCGGTGCGCTCAGAGAGGCTCTGGAGGGCCGTTTCGATCGTCTGCACGCCGTTTGGATCGGGGCGATCCTCGCGCACCTGGACTTCTTGGACGAGCAGATCGCGTCTTTGACCGAGACGATCGGGGAGCAGATCGCCCCTTTCGAGAAGGCCGTTGAGCTGCTGTGCACGATCCCCGGCGTTCAACGGCGCACCGCTGAGGTAATCATCGCGGAGATCGGCGTGGACATGTCGGTGTTCCCGACCGCCAAGGAGCTGGCGTCCTGGGCCGGGCAGTGCCCCGGCAACGACCAGTCCGCCGGCCGACGGCGCTCCGGACGCACCCGCAAGGGATCGAAGTGGCTCGACTGGGCGCTCGAGGAGGCCGCGCTCGCCGCAACACGCACCAACGACGTCTACCTCCAAGCTCAATACCAGCGCCTCAGGCCCCGCCGCGGACACAAGAAGGCCCTCGGCGCGGTCAAGCACTCCATCATCACCGCCTGCTGGCACATGCTCACCACCGGCGAGCTCTACAACGACCTCGGCGGCGACTACTTCCAAAAACGCGACCCCGAGCGCACCGCCAAACGCCTGATCACCCAGCTCGAAGCGCTCGGACACACCGTCACGCTGCAAAACGCGGTGGCAGCCTGAACGCTATTTTCCTGTCAGAAGACGCCGATGCGATCGGGCGGCCAGTAGGTCACGATCGCCTGGCCGATGATCCAACCGGTAGGAACCGGCCCCCAGAAGCGGCTGTCGTCGGAGTCGCCGCGGTTGTCGCCCATCATGAACCAGTGCCCCGCCGGGATCGTGATCGGCGTGGGGAAGTTGCACTCCGAGCTGCTTCCGCAGGCTTTGATGTAGGGGTCATGCTCCCGCACGAACCGCTGCGTGCCGGCTGCCTTGCGATAGACGTGGCCTTCGCTGATGTAGATCTGATCGCCCGGCCCGGCGACGATCCGCTTGACGAAGTTGACGCTTCCCTCCGGCAGGAGCGGCTGATCGCACGCCGCACCTCCGGGCTGGACCGTGTGTGGCGTTGGCCCGCACTCCTGTTGTTCGGCGGCTTCGGGCGGGTGGAAGACGGCCACCTCACCGACGTGCGGGCCATCGAAGTCGGTGCCGATGCGGTTGACCAGCACGCGCTGTCCGACCGCCAGCGTCGGTTCCATCGATCCGCTTGGGATGCGGTAGGGCTTGACCACGAATGCCTGCACGGCGAACGCCAATCCGACGGCGACGGCGACGATCACGAGCAGCTCGACGACCGCGGCGTGGCGGAGTTTCTTCCACGTCATGCGAGCAGCGTCTCCGCGAGGGCGAGCGCGAGCTCGGCGCGCTCGCGCAGTGAGGGACCGTAGACGTACTCCTCTGGCGAGTGCGCGTGGCCGCCGCGGGGCCCGAGGCCGTCGATCGTGACCGGGATCGCGCTCGCGAAGTGGCTTGCATCGCTGGCGCCGCCGCGCGCGACTCCGGCGATCTCGCGGCCGAGGCGTGCGCTCGCCGCCTCGAGCAGCGGCGCGCTCGCGGCGCGCGTGTCCATCCCGGGCCAGCTGCGGACCAGCTCGACCTCCAGGCGCACGCCCGCGTCGCTGTCGCGCACGCTGTCGCGGACGGCGCCGCTGACATGCGCGAACGAGGAGTCGCTGTCGGCGCGCACGTCGATCATCAGCTCGCCCTCCGCGGGCACGACGTTGATCGCGCCGCCGGCACGGACGCGGCTCGGCACGACGCTCAGCGCTTCGCGGCCGGCAGGGTCGTGCAGAGCGCCAGCCGCCGTGGCGGCGTCAGCCAGCGCGAGTAGCGCATTGGCGCCCGCGTCGGGGTTCGATCCCGCATGTGCCGCGCGCCCGTGGGCGCTGACGCGCAGTGTGCCGGCGGCCTTGCGTCTGACGACCACGCCCTCAGCCCCCGTGGCCGTGCGCTCGCCGGCCTCAAAGCACAGACACGCGTCGTAGTCGCTGAATCGGTGGACATGGGCGAACGGCTCTGAGCGCCACTCCTCATCGACAACCAGCAGCACACCAAGCTCGGCGAACGTATCGGGTCGCTGCGCGAGCGAGCGCGCGAGCGCGAGTGCGAGCGCCACGCCTCCCTTCATATCCACAGACCCCGAGCCTTGCCAGATGTCGCCTTCGCGGCGCAGCGGGCGATGCGCCGAGCGCGCGACCACCGTGTCGACGTGGCCCAAGAGCAGCACACGGCCCGAACCATCTCCCTGCACGCGCGCGAGCAGGTCCCGCGTGTGATCCGGGGATGAACACGGGACCCGCTCGAGCCTCGCCGACGCTGGCAGCCGCGCTGCACACAGCGCCAGCGCGGCGTCGGCGCCGCTGGCGTCACCCGACGGGCTCGAGATCGCGACCAGGGCCTCGAGGTCTGCCTCGACGGCGGCGACCATCGTCTCCGTGGCCACCGGCGCCGATGAGCTCATGGGGCGAGGGTAGCGCCAAGGCGCCGGTGGCGCGCCCAATGCAACGGGCCCACGCGCGACTTCGACACCCCGCGAGCAGATCAGCGAATAGGGTCGCATGGCAACCGAGGAGGAGTCGCAGATGCCTAAATACGTCGGGGCGATCGACCAGGGAACAACGAGCAGCCGCTTCATCCTGTTCGACAGGGACGGCGCGATCGTCGCGGTCGACCAGCGCGAACACGAGCAGATCACGCCAAAGGCCGGCTGGGTCGAGCACGACGCGAGCGAGATCTGGCGCCGCACGCGCGAGGTGATCGACGGCGCGCTCGCGAAGTCCGACGCCGAGGCGGTGGACCTCGAGGCGATTGGCATCACCAACCAGCGCGAGACGACGGTCGTGTGGGACCGCGAGAGTGGCCAACCGATCCACAACGCGATCGTCTGGCAGGACACGCGTACGGACCAGCTCGTGCACGAGCTCGCCGGCCAGGAGGGCGTCGATCGCCTGCGCCAGCGGGTCGGTTTGCCCCTGTCCACCTACTTCTCCGGCCCGAAGCTGACGTGGCTGCTCGACAACGTCGCGGCGCGCGCGAGCGCGTGCAGAGAACGGCGAGCTCGCCTTCGGAACGATGGACACCTGGGTGCTGTGGAACCTCACCGGAGGACCGAACGGCGGCGTGCACGTCACCGATGTGACCAACGCCAGCCGCACGATGTTGATGGATCTCGAGACGCTCGACTGGCACCAGCCGAGCCTCGAGCTGATGGGCGTTCCGCGTTCGATGCTTCCCGAGATCCGCTCCTCCAGCGAGGTCTACGGTCTGGCGTCGGGGACAGCCGCCGGCGGGCGTCCGATCGCGGGGATCCTCGGCGATCAGCAGGCGGCGCTCTTCGGGCAGACGTGCTTCGCTCGCGGCGAGGCGAAGAACACCTATGGCACCGGCTCGTTCCTGTTGGTGAACACCGGCGAGGATGTCGTGCACTCACACAAGCTCCTGACGAGCGTCGCGTACAAGCTCGGCGACGGCGAGCCGAAGTACGTGTTGGAGGGCTCGATCGCTGTCACGGGCGCGTTGGTTCAGTGGCTGCGCGACCGGTTGAGGCTGATCGACAGCGCTGCCGAGGTCGAGGAGCTGGCGCGCACCGTCGAGGACAACGGTGGCGTCTACTTCGTGCCGGCGTTCTCGGGGTTGTTCGCGCCGTACTGGCGCGACGACGCGCGCGGTGTGATCGTGGGCCTGACCGCCTACGCCAACAGCGGGCACATCGCGCGCGCCGCACTGGAGGCGACAGCGTGGCAGAGCCGCGAGGTGGTCGACGAGGTCAACGCCGTCGCCGGTGTTCGGTTCAGCGAGCTGAAGGTCGACGGTGGCATGACCGTCAACGAGCTGCTGATGCAGTTCCAGGCCGACGTGCTCGGCGTGCCGGTGATCCGCCCGGCGGTGACCGAGACGACGGCGCTGGGCGCTGCGTTCGCCGCGGGCCTCGCCGTCGGCTTCTGGGCCGACCAGGAGGAGCTGCGCGAGCGCTGGTCCGAGGACAGGCGCTGGCAGCCAGCGATGCCCGAGTCACAGCGTGAGCGCGAGTACGCGCAGTGGAAGAAGGCGGTGCAGCGCTCGTTCGGCTGGGTCGAGCAGGATTAGTCAGCGATCCGCGTTCAAAGCGGTCGGGCGCACCGAGGAGGGTCGCCGGTTCGAGTCCGGCTGGCTCCATTCATGTCGCTTTGCAGCGGATTCGGGGAGCGCAGCGTGACGGTGGTCGAACCGCGCTCCGCCGTAGTTGCGCCAGAGGCTCTCGCATAGCCGAAGAATGACCACCCTACCGGCGAGTTCCCTACCGCGCGCTGCTGCCTGCAGACGCGCAGCGGCGTGGACCGCTGACGCACTGGCCGATGAGCTGGTGGCCGATCTCGCCGCAGGTGGCAAGCAGGATCTCGGGTAGCTGCTCAAGAGTCTCGCGGAATCCGCGAAGGGATCGTGCTTGCACGATGCTCGTGGACGGTTCATACCACTCGACGACAGCTGCGCGTCCGGCAGCGTACCGTCCCCGTCGAGGAGCTGCTGCAGGACTGGAAGATCGCAGGATTAGCCACGACCCATTCGGTCCAATAATCGCTATAGTTCCGCTTTGCCGCCGGGCGGCGACCTTGTGGTTCTAGCGCCGGTCGGGCCATCCGTGGTAATCCCGGACCTGCAAAATGGAGTCACGATGACATTGCTCGCCGCGACTACGGTGCACTCTGGGGGAAGTATCAACTGGGCATTGGTTGCCGCGGTGGCTACTGCCGTCGCCGCTCTAGGTGCACTACTCACACGGGACGTTCAACGTCGGAGGGAGGATCTCGATCAGAAGGTCGCAAATGCTGTGAGTGCAAGCATCGGTCGCACCTTGCTCGAGTACCGTGAGTTTGAGGGCACGATACGTTCATCGCTTGAGGCAACTGCGAATACCGCAGCCGACATCGAGGGGAAGCTTCGAGAGCGTCTGTCTTCATCGGAACAGCACTCAGATCGCCTTAGCGCCCTTCTCGAGAAGGCTACCGATTTGGTGCCACGCCTTGAATCTGCGGAAGCCGTCTTCCCAGCAGTGCTGCGTCCGCGAGAGAGCTTGAGATCGGAGGGGATATCGCAACGCAGCGCTTCGGCGCGCAGGCCCTAGCTGCAGACTTGTACGAACGGGCAGTTCAGACCGACCCGCTGTTGGGAAGCGCGCAAGCGTCGCTGATCCTCATCCAAGCCTCCGACGGACGGCTGCCGCGTGATGAGGCGCGCGACCAGCTTGCCGGCCTCGCACGGGGCAACCCTCGGAATCGCAACCTGCTCAGCTCCGTCCTGAACTTTTACTCACGCACCGAACAGTACGAGGCCATGTTGGAGCTTGTGACCGACCTGATCACGATCAACCCAACAGGCGCGATCCTTTGGCGCAGCAAGGCGATCGCGCTAGCCGAGCTCGGGCGAGACAAAGATGCTGATGAGGCATACAAACGCAGTCTTGAGCTGGTGGCAGCAGAAGACAATGCCGGGGAGCTCGCAAACACAGCCCGGCCATATGTAGCTTTCCTACTTGAGAATCATCGGTACGACGAGGCGCATACTGTGCTGACAGAAGCCCTCGAGGCTGAACCTGGTGAAGCTCTGCTTCTGTTGCAACTGGGCGAACTTTTGAGCAAACAAAACAGCCAAGAGCAAGCTCGCGTGGCCTATACCCTGGCTCTGGCATCCTCAAGTAATCCGAGCGAGCGGTCAGCCGTTGAAGATAGGCTCGCCAAGCTTGATGGACTTGAAGGCCTTCGGGCCGCTGGGCTGCTCAATCAGGAGGGCAAGACGTCGGACGAGTCTAGCTCACGGGTAAATTTCGCTGGCCGCCCCAGCCCTCTGTTGGACGGTACGTAGAGAGCGATCGGCAGCGCGGTTGCTATGGCGCGATATTGTCAAGCGACACGCGGCCGGCCGACAGCCGCGCCGAGCGGTTCGACTTGAGATCGGTTGGCTCCACTGAACTGTCGGCTCGCAAACCACGGGTGCGCCGACGCGGTCGGGACCAACCTGATCGCTAAGCAGCTTTCTTCGTACGTCGCCTGACTGTCTCGATCAGCATCTCATCCCAGGTAGTGGAGCCGTCTTTCGACGACTTGTGCCAGTCGAGCCGCCATGCTTGCCGCGGGATCGGCATCCCGGTCGTATCGACCGGTACGGCAAAGTAAGAGTCGCCGAACAAGCACACACGCGTGTAGACGCCCCAATCCGATCGGGTGCGGGCGTCCAAACGTCCCGGAAAACACCCCTAGTCTGGCTCTAGCTGGTATCTGAAAACTGCTCCTTTTTTCTAGTCGGCAAACAGGCCGATTAGAGACCCAAGACGAGCGCGAGCGCCTCATCGACAGCGCTCAGCTCGTGAGGATCGAGGCGTCCTGCCGATCGTCCCAAGCGCTGGGGGTCCACGACAGTCGTCTGCTCGACAAGAATGCGTGTGAGAGTGCCTTCGAGGGTGATGACCGGTCGAAAGCTCGCCGATCGCGCAGTCGTAGACGTCGGCGAAACGAGGACGGTGCTCAGCGTCAGGAACTCGTCGGCTTGCACGATTACCGCGTACCGCGCGCCTCGTTGCTCTCTCACGCGCGTTGCCCGCGGCGCAGGCAGGCGAAATATCTCGCCGCGCACCACTTCAGTCAGTGGGCTCCGGCGCCAGTTCGGCCATCTGCTCGTGAATCGCTCGCATCTCCGCTCGATCTTCCTCGTCACCTGCAAGTCGTCTGACCTCAGCTGCAATCGCGGAGCGGGCCCGGCGCCTCGCCGCAGTCTCGCGTAGCGCAGTACGCACGGCCTCGGAGTCGCTCAGCCCGTCATTGCGAATGACGCTGAGCGCTGCGGCCGAGGTGTCGTCCAAACGCACATGAAGAGAGCGGCTCACGCGATCATTGTGGCACAAAACGTGCTACGGCAAGAACGATTTAGCTCTTTTCGGCCGATCGCCAAGCCTGGCGCCACCATCAGCACATGGTCTGCGCGCCGAGCAGCTTCGCCCATAGGCAATCGTCTACAGGGGCGCGGCTGGCATGTCTACTGGCTTCTGTCGCGGGACTCGCGCTCGTAACGCCCAGCCAGGTACTCATCAACCCATGCGCGTGTGCTGCGCCACGTGCCGTCGGCTGCCTTGGAGGCCTTGAGACGCCCCCGCGTTGCGGCCACGCGTAGCGCGTTTGCGGAGATCTCCTGGGAGGCCAGAGCAGGCAACGGGACCAGGCGTGATGGACCGGCGACGGCGGGGACCACGAACTTGTGGAGGTTGTCGAGGATCGCGCGGGCGAGCAGCTCTCCGAGCGGGCCATGGTCGCCACGATCGGCGCTCTGGAGTGCGGCCAGGTATCGCCGGCGATCGCCCTTGAAGATGATCGCGGGGGGATAGCCAAGCCTGATCAGGAGCAGATTTAGAACAAGCCGGCCGGTGCGCCCGTTGCCGTCGAGAAATGGATGTATCTGCTCGAAGCGCGCATGCACCCTGGCCAGCGCTTCGGGCTCGATGCCCTCACTCTCACGGCCCAGTGCTTGCACCTCGCGAATCCAGTCGCTGACCATGGCGGAGACCTCGGGCCATGGCGGTGGGCGCATGCCGCCCGGAAACGGCCGGATGTCGTGCTCGCGAAATGAGCCCGGACGCTCGCTATGGCCGGCGCTTGGGTGAGGCGCGACATCCCATGCGGGTGTAAGCGCGAGTCGGTGGACGTGTCGAAGCTCGGTCAGCGAGAGAAGCTCGCCGCTCGACCATGCGCCAGGGTTGAGCGCCTGAGCGTAGATCCAGCTGGCGGCATCGGCGTACCCACGTACCTCCATGTACTCCCTGAGCTCCTTGTTGCCCACTGCTCGGCCCTCCTCGAGCAACTGCTCGACTTGCTTTAGCACGAGCGTGTTGCCCTCGATCGCAGTCGAGTGGTGAGCCTCCTCGAGCCATATCCCGCGCCAGATCTCATCTGCTTCGCCAGGCGAGGGCAGACCACCGAGCCGGTCACGCAGTTCGCCGATCTGAACGCGCAGACGATCGTAGACGGCAGCTCGCGTAGGCCGACCACGGCCGCTCTTCGCAGTTTTGTTCGGTTGAGGCACTATCCAATTGTACCGAACATCTTTCTATGTGTGCGGCTGATACCAAACTAATTGCACCGAACAAATATGCGAACACCCGTCCGTTGCGGCGGCGCTCCAAGTGTCGGAGACGCTAGCCGAAGCCCAATGCTAGGCCTGAACGCGAGCAGGAGTCGTCCGTTTGCATACCGGCCCGGTCGCTGCTAGACCGTTGCGGCCGGTCCTCGCCTGCCGCGGGCGCTGATCAAATCCACGAAAGCACCGAGCCGGGCCACGCGGCATGCCGGGCCTTGCCGACAGCGGCGATCCATGCCGGCTCGACGCTCTTAGACAGGAGCAGTAGACATGAGAACAAAGCAGGCGATTGCAGCGCTCTTGACACTGATGGCGATCGGACTCGCGTTTGCCGCCAATGCGATGGCCGCTTCGGAAGCAGACGTTGGCTGGCGGGTCAACGGCAAAGCGCTCGGCGAAGCCGAAACGGAGGCGATCACCGGACAGGCCGAAGGCAATCAGGCTTTCAAACTTCTGGCTGGCACCTTCGAATGCACCAAACTCGAATTGCTCAGCTCGAAATTGATCGGGGCCGGTCCGTTGTCACCGGCGAGCGGCGAAGGCAGGATCTCCTACAGCGGCTGCGCCGTCGTCGGCTTCGCTGAATGCACGATCAACGGCAAACTCGGCGGCGGCTTCCTGACTAAGCCTCTGGTCATCACTACCGCCTACCTGACCAAATCAGCCGCCGAAAAAGAAGAACTCGCAGCGGGCGCCAATGGCTTCCTGCTTGCGCCAAAGGAAGGCACGACCCTCGCCACATTCACGATCGGCGGCAGCCGCTGCCTGCTCGGAGAAAAAGAAATCGTGTTCGGTGGCACCGGAGTGATCTTCAAGATGATCAAAGGCTCCACTGAATCGGTCTACAACGAAGAACTCCAGAAGCATCTGTTCCAGGCCACGGAACTCAAAGCGTATTTCGTGAACACGCTGAAAAGCACGGTTGAACACACCGGCGTGGAAATGAACGCCAAATACACAGGCAAGCTCGATGCGTCGGTAGCCACGGGCTCGACCTACAACCTCAAGACCTGAGCGTCTCGAGCAGGTCGGCGATCGAGTTGACGATCCGCGACGCGCGGAATGGGTAGCGCTCGGCGGCCTCGCGCGTGGTCACGCCCGTCAGCACCAGCACGGTCTCCATCCCGGCCTCGAGCCCAGAGATCACATCCGTGTCCATGCGGTCGCCGATCATCGCGGCTGTCTCGGAGTGGGCGTCGATGGCGTTCAGCGCGGAGCGCATCATCAGCGGGTTGGGCTTGCCGACGAAGTAGGGCTCGACGCCGGTCGCTCGACTGATCAATGCGGCGACGGACCCGGTCGCTGGTAGCGGGCCCTCGGCCGTCGGACCGGTGGCGTCGGGGTTGGTGGCGATGAAGCGCGCGCCCGCCGCGATCAGTCGGATCGCCTGTGTGATGCGCTCGAACGAGTAGGTGCGGGTCTCCCCGAGCACCACGTAGTCCGGTTCGCGCTCGGTCAGCGTGTAGCCGGCGTCGTGCAGCGCGGTCGTCAGCCCGGCCTCGCCGATCACAAAGGCCGAGCCTCGGGGGCGCTGATCGCGCAGGAAGCGCGCGGTGGCCAGCGCCGAGGTCCAGATCGCCTCCTCGGGGACGTCCAGGCCACTGGCCGCGAGGCGCGCCGACAGGTCACGCCGCGTGTAGATCGAGTTGTTCGTCAGGACCAGGAACGGAAGCGCGAGCTCGCGTAGGCGCTCGAGAAATCGATCCGCGCCGGGGATCGCCACGTCCTCGCGCACGAGCACGCCGTCCATGTCCATCAGCCAAGAACGGATCTCACGGTCGGGCATCAGCCCGGCAAGCTTGACAGGCCCTCCTAGGCGGATCCCTTGCGGCGCGTCGCCACGAGTGCAGCGAGGCCCGCGATCAGACCTAGCGCTCCGAGGATCAGCGCGGCGACGGCGAGGCCTTTGCTCGCTCCAGCGCTGGTTGACTTCACGGCGGCCGGCGCCGTCGCCGGTGCGGGTTGGCCGGCGCCCGTCTGTGCCGCTTCCGGACCCGCCTCGGCACCGGCGACTTCTTGGATCACGCCGCCTTTGGCCGTGACGTTGATCCTCGGCGAGGGATGTTCTGCCGTCAACGACGGTGCGATCCAATGGATCACCTGGCCGTTGCTGTAGCTCTGGACCGTCCTGAATTCGAGCGCCTTCCCAGTCGCGTCCGCGGGGATCGCCAGCGACAGCGGGAAGTTGATGAACTGGCCGTTGTTGACCTTGCCGAGCGGGCCGGTCCATGTCCAGACGATCTGTGAGACCTCTGTGTCGATCGTTTCCCCGTCTTCTTTGAGCGGCGTCGCCAGCTTTGTTTCGATGATCCTGGCGTTCCAGCCGGCCACGTTTTCGTAGTCGACGCCGGTGAAGCCCTGCGGGAAAAGGACGTCGACCTTGGTCACGTGGGCGCCTTCCTGCTCACCCGGAACCCGCACATCGAGCGTCGCGAACGCGCCCGCGGGGATCGTGTTGGGGTGCAGGCTGATGTGCGCCTGCGCGGCTGCGGGGACGAGCAGCGATGCCGCCGCGGCCAGCGCGCCGATCGACTTGGATTTCATGTCTTTCTCGCTCCTGAGTGAGTGTGAATGATGGGTTTCGACTGTTTGGGACTGCTCATCGGATGGGCACCTTGACTGTGCGGGTGAACTGTTCGAATTCAGAGACGCGGTCGGTGATTTCGATTTCCCAGGTGCCGCTCGGGCTGAGGATCGCGGCGTTGAGGATGTAGTGGCCCGGCCCGGCGACGTTCGCCTTCAGCGGCAGCGGTCCGATGTGCTTCGCGGGCAGCCTCGCGCTGGCCGTGAGTTCCTTCGTGGCGGTGAACTGGGCGCCGGTCTTGGCGTCGATCAGGTACAGATGGACGGTGTTGAGGCCGACGCTTGCCGGTTCGACGGTCATCTCGAGCTCGGCCGGGCCGATTGTGGTGTTCGTCGAGAACGGCCCGGTTGCGGCGTCGATCGGCGGTGCGTAGCTGATCAGCGCGGCCGTCACGGCGAAGACACAGAGCATCAGCGCGAGCTCGCCGCGCAGCGTGCGCCGCGCCAGCGCGCCGACCCCGCCCGGCGAGCGGCCGTCTCCGACCAGGTGTTCGAGGGCGGGGATGACACGCTCACGGTTGACCCAGCCGATGCCGATCAGCAACGCGAGCAGCACCGTCTTGACGATGATCAGCGCGCCGTAGGTCGAGTGCAGCAGCCCGTGGACGCTGCGCACGTCGATATACGCCTGGATGACTCCGGTGATCGCGATCACGACCACGCACGCGAGCGCGATCGGCGAGAAACGCGCGAGCGCCGCGATCAGCATCCGGCTGCGCTCGGGACCCTCGAGCCGGCGCGTGGCCGCCGGCAGGGCCAGCAACAGACAGGCGATCCCTCCGACCCAGACGCTGGCGGCGGTGACGTGCAGCACATCGGAGGGGAAGAACACGCCGCGCGGACTCTCGATGCTCGCGTGACCGGCCAAGGCCGGGGTGCAAACAAGGTAGGCGCTGGCGAGCGCGAGCAGCGCGAGCAGCGGCGCCGGCGGACCGGCGCCGAGCGTCGCTTTGCCGGGTTGCGTCGGGTCGGCACGCAGCACGGGAATCGCGTCGCGACGCATCGCCTTTGCCGTCAGCAACACGGCTCCGAGCACGATCCAGACGATTGCGCGCAGTCCCCAAACCGTGCCAAAGCGACTGTCGAGGGTGTCGCTGAAGATCGAGCCTTTCACGGAGGCCCACAGCGAGACGCCGGCGGCGCTCGCGCCCTGCAACAGCAGGCCGAGCACGCTCACGAGGGCGCCGAGCACAATCGCGACGGCGAACAGTCGCGCGAGACGCCTTGCGAACGCCCGCGAGGCCGCCACCCAGCGCTGCTCGCCCCCTGCTGTTGTCCGTAGCGCTCCGATCCAGACGAAGAACAGGAAGATCAGGCCACCGACCATCAGCGCGATCGTGAGGTAGTCCAGGCCGCGCACGACGCCGAACGCGACCTCGGTCACCGTGCCGCTCTTGTTCCTGCCGATCAGCCCAGCGACCGTGAACTTCGGCGCCGCTCCCGCGTGGCCGATGTTGAAGACGAGGCCGCCATAGACGATATGCGTGTCGGCCGAGATCACGCGGTAGGTGCCGGTATACGTCCCGTCCGGCAGGTGCGGCTTCAGGCCGACACCCATCCAGTGCTCGTTGCCGTCCGGGTGTGAGACGTCGAGGTTGTCCACCTCGGTGCCCTGTGCGTTGTATACGCGGACGGCCCCGAGCGTGCCGCCGACGTTCTGGTTGAACTCGAAGATCACCTCGTTCGGCTGTGACTGGACGGTTGCGCCCGACGCCGGGGAGGTGCCGAGCAGCTGTGCGTGCGCCCAGGCCGCGGGCGCGCTCACGAGCAGCCCGATGGCTGCGAGCGCGAGCACGAATGGGGCAAGGCGTGCGACGACGATTGAACGGGACATCGACAGGCTCCTTTGAGCAGACCTTCCGCTGAGTGACCGCGTGCCGGCGCAAACCCACGCGTGCATGCGGACAGACGAGCTGGCTCGGACGAGCAGGCGACGCCCCGGGCAGGGGCAGGGGCTCTAGCTCGCCGCGCTCAGAGCGGGGGGAGGACGCACCGCAAGAGAGCGGCCGATCAGCAGCCCTCCGCGTGCCAGCACGGCCACGCGCGGGCGGCGCGAGGGCGCGCAGGGCCGCGGACGGGGCCAGCGGGTCGGCTTCGCCCCACGTAGGGCGAGCAGCGCACGCTCGCCGGGAAACCGACGCGCGAGCAGCGGTATCGCCACCACGACGGCAGGCAGGAGACACAGCAGCGCGTGCAGCACGAGTGCGCTGAGATTACTCCTTCGAGCCTCGGTCCGAACCATGGAGCCCGAGCCGGGACGTCCGACGGCGCCGAGTTATGACCGTGTGACGGCGGGTAGGTCAAAGGAGCGGCCCCATCACGCCTCGACACGTGCCCCGCGCGGCATGACGTGGCATGCAGGAGAGGGGCAGGCGCCACAGCGCGCGCTGCACGCGTATGCGCGATACCGAGACCAGATCGAAGGAGACCAGATGAGCCCAGCCGAGCACAAGATCGTCCAGTACCTCAACGAGGCGCACGCAACGGAGTCGGCGCTCGTGCGCGAGCTGCAGGCGCAGATCGCGATGACGCCGCGCGGGAGCTATCGCGAAGCACTCGAATCGCACCTGCGTGAGACCGGCGAGCACGCGGCGCGCGTCACGCGCCGCCTGCAGGACCTCGGTGCCGGTGAGAACCCGCTGCAGGCGGCGATCGGCCTCGCGCAGAGCACGATCGGCCAGCTGCTCGCGCTCGGAAGGACCCCGCTGGCGCTCGTGCGCGGCACCGGCGGCGAGGAGAAAATCCTCAAGAACGCCAAGGACGCATGCGCGACAGAGGCGCTCGAGATCGCGACCTACGAGGCGATCGAGGACTTCGCGCGCGCCGTCGGCGACGAGCAGACAGCCAAGCTCGCCGTATCGATCCGCGCCGACGAGGAGCGCATGCTCGAGCGCGTGATGCGCGAGATCCCGAAGCTGACCGAGGCGGTGCTGCGCGCCGAGCTGAAGGACAGCAGCTCGTATTCACGTACGCTGAGACCGGCGCGGCCGACGCCGTGCGCGACGCCGGTCGAGCGACCGGCAAGCGCACCGCGCGCAGGGCGCAGAGGCCAGGGGCGGCGCAAAGCGCGCAGCGCGCGCAAGGTTCCAGGTGTCGCGCGCGCTGAGGGCCAACTCAAGGGCGCCGTCGCATCCGCGGGCGACCTCGCGATCGCGGCTACGACAAGCTGACTGCCGCCGAGGAGATCGGACGGCTCCCCGAGCCTGTCGCAGATCGAGTTGGCGAAGATCGACTCCTACGAGCGTCGTCATCAGGACCGCTCGACGGTTCTCGACCCGGACCAGCTCGCTGCGCTCGGACGAGCCGTGGCCTGGCTACGACGAGCTCGGCGTCAACGAGATCCGCTCGGTCCTCGGTGACGCCGACGAGAGCCGCGCGGCACAGGTGCGCAACTATGAGCGCGCGCACAAGAACCGCAGCGGTGTGCAGGCGGCGACCGAACGCGAGACGGCGGGCGCCTGAGCGCCGCCGGCCGGCGAAATCCGTGACGGAGGGGCCCCACGTGCATCGAAGGCTCGCATTGCGCCCGTCGCGCGTGGGCTGCTCCGGCTGGAACTACGACTCCTGGCGAGGGGTCGTCTATCCGCCGGGTCCCGGTGCAGGGCATTGGCTCGAGCGCTACGCGGAGCTGTTCGACACGGTTGAGGTGAACACCACCTTTTATCGCCTGCTGATCGAAGCCGAGCAACTCGGCCCGGTGCTGTGGCTGCTACCGGAGAACTTCCACCGCGACGACAAACGCCTGGCGGGGGCGCTCGCGCTCCTGCCCCCGGGGCGTCACGCCTTCGAGTTCCGCCACCCCAGCTGGTTCACGCCCGAGGTATACGAGCTGCTGCGCGAGCACGACACGGCGCTCGTGATTGGCGATCATCCGGATCGTCCGTTTCAGAGCTATGAGTTGACGGCCACTTGGACCTATGTCCGTTTTCACCATGGCAGGCGCGGGCGGCGAGGCAACTACTCCGAGCGCGAGCTCGGAGCCTGGGCGAGGCGACTACAGGGCTGGCGCGAGCAGTCAGAGGTGCTGGCGTACTTCAACAACGACTGGGAGGCGTTCGCGCCGAAGAACGCTGCCATGTTGCGCGAGCAGCTCGAGCGGGTCACCGAGGCGACGCGCAGTGCCGCGTAGCGCAAGCGCGGAGCGGGGCATGCGCCGCGTCGCGACGATCGGCGTGTACGGCTTCGACGTCTCCGGCTTTCTGGCCGCGCTACGAGGTGCGGATGTTGCGCTGCTGCTCGACGTCCGCCAGCGCCGTGGCGTGCGCGGCCCCGAGTACGCGTGGGCGAACTCTCAGCGCCTGCAACGAGCGCTGGAGGAAGCCGGGATCGGCTACGAGCACCACAAGGCGCTGGCACCGACCACCGAGCTGCGCCAGCTGCAATACCGCGAGGACGACCGGCTGGGCGTGGGCAAGCGCTCGCGGGTCGAGCTCGCCGCCGAGTATCGCCAGCGCTACCTCGCCGAGATCCTCGACCGCGTGGACCTGGGGAGGCTCGTCGAGCATCTGCCGCGGGAGCACGCCAGCGCGCTGATGTGCGTGGAGCGCGATCCCGAGGCCTGCCACCGCTCGCTGATCGCCGAGCGCATGCAGCAGGAGTTCGGCGTCTCGGTCGTGGACCTGCGTCCGGACTAGGCTCTGTCGGTCTGGGTCTCGCCGGCGGAGGTGAGCGCGGTCAGCTCGCGCAGCAGCCCGTCCATCCCGGTGATCGCGTATGCCGCGCGCTGGCGTCCGGCGCCGCCCCCGCGCGCGAGCAGCGGGGTGAGCTGGTCGAGCTCGCGGTCGCAGTCCAGCTCGCGAGCATGAGCACGCGCCAGCGCGAGCGCGTCGTCCAGCAGCTCGTGTACCGGCCGCAGCCGGCCGTCGGCGTCGGGCAGCCGCGCGCTGACGCCGAAGCGCGCCGCGCGGAAGGCGCCCTCCTCGAGCACCTCGGCCGGCGGGTCGGGGTCGGCGTCGGCTTCGGCTGCGTGGCGTGCAAGGCAGTGCGCGAGCGCGACGAGCGCAGCCGTGTCGGTCACCGTGCTCTGCACGTCCAGCGCGCGGATCTCGACCGTGCCGATGCGCGGATGCGGCCGTAGCTTCCACCAGAACCACGTGTAGTCGGGAACGTCGGCGGCGCGCGCCAGCACGCGCGCCATCGCGCGGAAGTCGGCGAAGTCGCGCATCGCGCGCGGCACGCCGGAGCGCGGCCAGCCGCGGACAGTCACCTCGCGTGCCGAGCCGAGGCCGGTGTCGCGGCCGTGTCTGAAGGGCGAGTTTGCGGCGAGCGCCTGCAGCAGCGGCAGGTGGCGGCGCAGGCCGTTGAACGTCTTGATGGCGGTCTCGGCGTCCGGCATCCCGACGTGGATGTGCAGCCCGCCGACGGGCGTCGCGACGGCGTCGCCGAGCAGATCGCGGATCTGCTCGTAGCGCTTCTTGTCGGTGATCTCCGCCTCGCCCTCGAGCGCGGCGGGGTGAGTTCCTGAGCCGAGCAGGCCGGCTCCGGTGTCCACGACCGCTCGCCGCAGATCGGCCAGCTGCGCGCCGGCGGAGCCGGCGCTGTCGCAGACGTCGCTGATCAGCTCCACCTGGCAGGCGTGCAGCTCACGCTCGACCGTCCCGGTGACCGGACCGAGGCGCTCGAGCACCGCCGATGACGCGTTGGTCTGGCGCCCGGTCACGGGGTCGACGAGGAACAGCTCCTCCTCGACGCCCACCGTGAAGGGCGTTCCGGTACCGAACGCATTCCTCGAGGAGGTGTGCATCGCCCGTCCGGACCTTACCCCTTCGGGGCTGCTGAGACGAGCGCCGATCCACGCGAAGGCCGGCTTGGTAGGCTGCATATGCATTGCCTGGGCAGCAGCGATCTGACCTCTCACTCGGCGACGCCGCTGCGGCGATCGGCGTGAGCGTCGACACGCTGCGTCGTTGGGACCGTGCGGGCAAGCTGCGAAGCCACCGCGACGAGCGCAACCGCCGCCGCATCTCGCCCAGCGAGGTCCAGCGCCTGGCGAAGCGTCCGCAGCGGCATCGCACCGGGACGCGCGGCTCGGCGCGCAACCGCTTCGCCGGCGTCGTGCGCTCGGTCGAGGTCGACGGCGTGATGGCGCTCGTCGAGATCGAGGCGGGTCCCTTTCTCGTGACTGCGGCGATCACGCGCGACTCGGTTGAGGAGCTCGCGCTGGCCCCCGGAGTGGAGGCCACCGCCACTGTCAAGGCGACATCCGTGATGATGGAGCGGACCCCGAACGAACACAAGGAGCAGACATGACGCAAGCCGCAACACGACGGTCTGGGCGCAAAAGGGCACGGGCAAGGAGCGCCGCCAGCATCGCCGCCGCTACGGCGATCGGGATCGTCGGGAGCCTGCTCGCGGCTGCACCGACCGGCGCTGCACCAGTTGCCCGGACGGCCGCGGCGAGCAAGGTGTCGGCGATCTTCGCCGGCTCGCTCGTTGACATCATGGAAAAGTCGCTGGGCCCCGAATTCACCGCGGCCAGCGGCTACCCGTTCGAAGGCTTCGGCGGCGGCTCCAACGAAGATGCGGCCGAGATCAAGGGCAAGGTGCGCCAGGGTGACGTGTTCGTCAGCGCGGCGGCATCGGCCGACCAAGAACTCGAAGGGCCGGCCAACGGCAACTGGGTGTCGTGGTACTCGACGTTCACCTCGTCGGACCTGGTGCTGGGCTATGACCCGAAGACGCAAGTTCGGTAAACAGCTCGCAGCCGGCAAGCCCTGGTACAAGGTCATCACCGAGCCGGGCATCCTCGTCGGGCGCACCGAACCGAAGGCTGACCCCAAGGGCAAGCTGACCGTCGAAGCGGTCGACGCCGCGGCCAAGAAGCTCCACGAGCCGGCGCTGACGAAGGCGCTGAAGCACTTCCCGATCTTCGAAGAGACATCGATGCTCGGGCGTCTGCAGGCCGGACAGCTCGACGCCGGCTTCTTCTACGTGGTCGAGGCGAAGACCGCGCACATGCCGACGGTTCCCCTGACGCCGATCTTCAAGTACGCCGACTACACGGTGACGCTCCTGAACAACGCCGAAAACCAGAGCGGAGGGGAAGCGCTGGTGTCGTTCCTGCTGAGCCCGAAGCGCAAGGCGGTCGAAAAGGAGTACGGACTGGTTCCGATCAAGCCGAAGTTCTCCGGCGCCGCCTCCGCCGTCCCCGCGAGCCTGCGCAGCATCGTGGGTGCAGGCTAGGCAGTTGCGACGTTCCCGGGCGAGCAGCCCGCTGCCGTGGCTGGGCGGGCTGCTCGCCCTCTACCTGCTCGTCCCGATCGTCGCATTCGCGGTGCGCCTCGCCGGGGGCGCTCCGGCCTCCCCGGGCTCGGCTCGGCGCTTGCGACATCGCTGTTCACGGCGACGGTCTCAACCGTGGTGATCACGGTGCTCGGCACGCCGCTGGCGTATCTGCTGGCACGCAGCCGCGGTGTCGTGGGGCGGCTGGTGCTGGCGTTGGTGGCGCTTCCGCTCGCGCTGCCGACGCTGATGAGCGGCATGCTGCTGCTGTACGTCGTCGGTCCCGTTCACGCTCCCCGGAGAACTGTTCGGCGGCAAGCTGACCGAAACGCGGGCAGGGATCATCCTGGCTCAGATCTTCGTCGCGGCGCCGTTCCTGATCATCGCCGCGCGCGCGGCGTTCGCCGCGGTCGACCCCGCCCTCGAGGAGGTCGCGGCGACACTCGGTTTCGGCCGCGTGGCCCGCTTCGCGCGAGTGGCGGTTCCGGCGGCGCTGCCCGGCATCGCCGCCGGGATCCTGCTGACGTGGCTGCGGGCCTTCGCCGAGTTCGGCGCGACCGTGATCCTCGCCTATCACCCGTTCTCGCTTCCCGTGTTCACGTTCGTGCAGTTCGACGAGACCGGTCTGCCGGGGACGATGCTGCCGATCGCCGCCGCGCTGCTCGCTGCGCTCGTGGTGCTGGCGCTCGCGCAGCTGCCGATCCCGAGACGGCGCCGGGGGAGCATCGTCGCCGCCCCGTCCGTGCCTGTCATCCCAGGCTCGCCATCCACGCTCGACTTCGCTCTGAGCAAGCGCCTGGGCTCGTTCACGCTGGAGATCGCTCACGGCTCGCGCAGTCCGCGGCTGGCGCTGCTCGGACCCTCCGGAGCGGGCAAGACGCTGACGCTGCGCCTGCTGGCCGGCCTCACCGCCAGCGACGGCGGCCACGTGCGCGCAGGATCTCGCGATCTACACGGAATCCCCGCCGAGCGCAGGCAGATCGGCTACGTGCCGCAGCAGCCGACGCTGCTGCCGCGGCGCACCGTCTGGCAGCAGGTGACCTTCGGCGAGGGCGCGCGCCCCGAGCTGGCCGCATGGTGGCTCGAGCAGCTGGGCCTGCAGGGGCTCGACGACCGCTATCCGGAGGAGCTCTCGGGGGGACAGCAGCGACGCGTCGCGCTCGCGCGAGCGCTCGCCGTCGAACCGCGCGTGCTGCTGCTCGACGAGCCGTTTACCGGGCTTGACGGGCCGGTCGGCGATCGGCTGCGCCGCGAGCTGCGTCGGCTCCAGCGCGAGGCCGGGCTGTGCACGGTGATCGTCACCCACGACCCCGAGGAGGCCGCACTGCTCGCCGACGAGATCATCGTCCTCGATCACGGGCGCGTGCTCCAAGCAGGACCACGCGCGGAGGTTTTCCGGGCGCCGAGCTCGCCCGAGGTCGCGGGCCTTTTGGGGATCGCCAACGCTCGTCGCGGCGTGGCCGTCGCGGGGGCGGCGATCAGCAGCGACGGGGCAGAGATCCTGACCTCCGCGAGCGACCTGGTGGAGGGCAGCGAGGTCGTCTGGTGCGTACGCCCCGAGCGCATCTCGGTGGATCGCGCCGGGGGCTATGAGGCGGTCCTGCTCGACGACGTCGATCTGGGCACCACCCGCGAGCTGACCGTGGCACTGGCCGGTCGCTTGGAGCTCACCGTGCGCACCGCCGCAACGACCGAGTTGGTGGTCGGAGAGCGCCTGCGCCTGCACATCCAGCCGCAGGACGTGTCGGTGTGGGCGCTGTCCGGTCCCCAGCGCGGTGGCGGCTCCAGCGATTCGACGTTCCTGCATGCGGGGTAGGGAGAATCCCACCCGATGTGCTTCTCACCACAAGCCGATTTCACCGCCTCGGTCCTCGTGGGGGCCGTCGGTGTCGAGACCTTGCGCCGTGTGCGCACGAGACGGGAGCTGATCGTCGGTTCGCTGCCGCTGCTGTTCGCGCTTCACCAGTTCACCGAGGGGTTCGTCTGGCTGGGCGTGCGCGGAGAGGTCTCAAGCGGGCTCAGCCACACCGCGACCGACATCTATGTGATCTATGCGTACGCGGTGCTCCCGGTGATCGTCCCTGTCGGCTTCTACCTGATCGAGCCCAGCAACAGGCGTCGGCGCCTGGTCGTGCCGTTCATAGCGCTGGGCGCGCTCGTGGGCAGCTACATGCTCTGGCAGGTCACGCAGTATCCGATCCACGCCGAGGAGCAGGCGTCGTGCATCAACTACCTCACCAACACCCCACTGGAAACACAGGCGGCCGTCGCCTACGTGATCGCGACGTGCGTACCCGCGCTGCTCTCCAGCCGGCGCTACCTGCAGTGGTTCGGGGTCGTCAACCTCGTGGGGGTCGCGATCGCGTTCAGCGTCAGAGAAGAGGAGTTCACTTCCGTGTGGTGTCTCTACGCGGCGCTCGTGAGCGTGCTGATCCTCGAGCACTTCCGTCGCCAGCGGCGTCTCGAGGGACGGATCTCGAGCGCGCGGCCGGCGGCCACGGCGCCCGGCTAGCGCTCGCTAGCCGCCGATGTAGGACATCTCGACCTTGGCGGGCGACTCGAGTGGCCGCTGACGCTCGGTCCGCTGCGCTGAATAGCGGTCGTCGCGGCCCGTCCAGATCGCGCGTGTGCGCTCGGCGAGATCGTGTTCGTCGGTGCCGTCACGGAGCATTGCCCGCAGGTCGTGTCCACGGCGCGCGAACAGACACGTGAAGAGCTTGCCGTCGGCTGACAGCCGCGCCCGCGAGCAGCTGGCGCAGAAAGGCTCGCTGACCGAGTGGATCAGGCCGATCTCACCGCCCCCGTCGCGGTAGCGGTAGCGCGTGGCCACCTCGCCCGCCCGTGTCGGCGCCAGCGGCTCGAGCGGCCAGCGCGCGGCGATCCGCTCGCGTATCTCCGCCGCCGGTACGACCTCCGTTGCCCGCCAGCCGTTGGTCGAGCCGACGTCCATGAACTCGATGAAGCGCAGGACCTGGCGGCTGTGGCGGAAGCGCTCGGCCATCGCCAGCACGCAGCCGTCGTTGACGCCCCGGCGGACCACCATGTTGACCTTCACCGGGCTCAGCCCCGCCGCGGCCGCTGCGTCGATGCCGCCCAGCACTCTTCCCGCCGAGGTCGGTGCGTCGCTGATCGCGTGCAGCGTCTTGTCATCGAGCGCGTCGAGGCTCACCGTCACGCGGCGGAGACCCGCGTCGGCGAGCGAGCGCGCCTTGCCCGCGAGCAGCAGGCCGTTGGTCGTCAGGGCGATGTCATCGATCCCGTCTATGCCTGCGAGCATCTCGACGAGGTGCTCGAGACCGTGGCGCAGCAACGGCTCACCGCCGGTGAGCCGCAGCTTGTCCACCCCCTGCGCCGCCAGCACGCGGGTCACCCGGGCTATCTCCTCGAAGCTCAGCAGCTCGGCGCCTGCGAGGAACGTGTAGCCCGGCCCGAAGACCTCCTTGGGCATGCAGTAGGGACAGCGCAGGTTGCAGCGATCGGTGACGGAGATCCGCAGATCGCGCAGCGGCCTGTCGAGCTGGTCGCGCATCCCCTCGTTCTACCCGATCGGCCGGCACGGCTCAGCCGTGAGCGGGTGACGCGCGGGGCACGGTCGCATGAGCGTGGCACTACAGTGGCGAGGCGATCATGGCTAGCGGGCTACTGGAGATCGACGATGCGCGCCGTCTCATCTTGGACGCGGTGACGCCGTCCGAGCCCGAGCCCGTCGCACTGGACGCGGCGCGCGGCAGGGTGCTCGGCGAGGACGTCCGCGCCGAACACTCGGTGCCGGCCTTCGACAACTCCGCGATGGACGGCTTCGCGGTACGCGCCCAGGACGTGGCGCACGCGGACGGCTCACACCCGGTGCTGCTCGGCGTGATCGACGAGGCGCGCGCCGGCGCGCCCGCGCGCGCCCGGCTGGCGCCGGGTCAGGCAATCGCGATCTCGACTGGTGCGGTGCTCCCGGCCGGTGCCGACGCGGTCGTCCGGGCAGAGGACGCGAGCCGGCATGACGGGCGCGTCGAGGTCCGCGCCGCGGCTCCCGCCGGTCGCTACGTGCGCCGCAGCGGCGACGACCTCCGCGCTGGTGAGACCGTGCTCGTCCGGGGGGTGGCGCTCGGCGCGGCCGAGCTCGGCGTGCTGGCGTCGCTGGGGCGGGTGAGCATCGACTGTGCACGCGCTCCGCGACTCTCGGTGCTGGTGAGCGGGGATGAGCTGGCGGCGCCGGGCCAACCGCTGCCCACGGGCGCCGTGCACGACTCGAACTCGGTCACGATCCGCGCGCTGGCGTGCGGCGATGGAGCAGACGTGGTGCGCAGCGCGACCGTAGCCGATGACCCGCAGGCCACCGCGAGAGCGCTCGCCGCGACCCTGGCGGACGTCGACGTGGCCGTGATCTGCGGCGGCGTCTCGGTTGGTGCGCACGACCACATCCGGGCCGGCCTCGACGCGCTCGGCGCGCGCGAGCTGTTCTGGGGACTGGCGCTGAGGCCGGGGCACCCAACGTGGTTCGGGATGCTCGGCACGACGCTCGTCTTCGGCCTTCCAGGCAACCCCGTATCGGCGATGGTGACGTTCGTGCTGCTCGTGCGCCCCGCGCTGCGTGCGATGCTCGGGATGGCAGCATCGCTGCCGCAGTTGACGGCGGTGATCGACCGCGACTACGAGAAGCCAGCTGGACGCGCCCATGCGGTGCGTTGTCGGGTCACAGCACGCGAGGACGGCTGGCACGCCGTGCCCACCGGTCATCAGGGCTCGCATGTGCTCAGCTCGATGCTCGCCGCCGACGCGCTGGCGCTGATCCCAAGTGACACGGTCGACGTCCGCGCAGGTGAGCGCGTCGCGATCGAGCCGTTGCGGGCGTGGATCGGGGCGCCCGCGTGACCGGCGCCGGCCTCACGGATGGCGTCGAGGAGATGGTGGTTCACGTGCTGCTGTTCGCCATCCTGCGCGAACGTGCAGGTACCGACAGCCTCGAGCTCGAGCTGCGCAGCGGCGCGACGGTTGCAGACGCGATGCTCGTGCTCGCCCGGCAGGAGCGGCTGGGGGAGCTGCTCGAGCGAATGCCGGTGCACCTGGCGGTCAACCGCGACTACGCGACCATGGACACCTTGTTGAGGCCCGACGACGAGCTGGCGTTGATCCCGCCCGTCAGCGGCGGCGCCGGCGCAGACCACGACTCGGGTGCCGCGCCGCGCGTGCATGTGCGCGTGAGCGAGGAGCCGTTGTCGCTGCAAGCGCTCTCGCGCGCGGTCGCTGACCCGGGCGCGGGAGCGATCGTGATCTTCCAGGGGGTCACCCGCGAGGTCGAGCGGCTGGACTACGAGGCGTACATCGCGATGGCGCAGGAGCGGATCGAGGTGATCGTGCGTGACTGCATCGCCGCCCACGACCTGCGCGCGGCCGCCGTCGAGCACCGCGTCGGCGAGCGTGCCGCGCGGCGAGCCGAGCGTGATCGTCGCGGTCTCAGCGGCGCATCGTGACGAAGCATTCGCCGGCGCGCGCGAGGCGATCGACCGGCTCAAGGCGGAGGCGCCGATCTGGAAGCGCGAGCACGCCGCCGGAGCCCCCGGGCGCTGGGCCACCGGAACGGAGCCGGCGCGATGAGCGAAGAGCGCCCGCACCGGCTGAGCCACCTCGACGATCAGGGGCGCGCGCGGATGGTCGACGTCGGCGCCAAGCAGGTAACCGAGCGCGTCGCGCGTGCGCGTGCGCGTGTGCGCATGTCGCCGGCCAGCGCCCGCGCTGTCGCGGCCGGCGACGGCCCGAAGGGGGAGGTGCTGGGCGTCGCGCGAATCGCGGGTGTGCAGGCGGCGAAGCAGACCGGGCAGTTGATCCCGCTCGCGCACCCGGTGGCGCTGACGTTCGTCGATGTGCAGGCCGGCATCGAGGTCGAGCAGGGGCTGGTCGTGCTCGTCAGCGAGGTGCGAACGATTGGACGAACGGGTGTCGAGATGGAGGCGATGACCGCGTGCGCGGTCGCGGCGTTGACGGTCTACGACATGGTCAAGGGAATCGAGCGAGGGGTCGAGCTCGAGCAGGTGGTCCTGTTGGAGAAGCGTGGCGGGCGTAGCGACTACCGCCGCGCGGATGACGGCGACCAGAACGGATGACGCGCGCGGCGATCATCACCGTCAGCACCTCCAAGGCAGCGGGGGACGGGGAGGACGAGAGCGGGCCGCGGCTCGCCGCGCTGGCCGAACAGCTGGGCGCGGAGATCGCAGGCCGGGATCTGATCCGCGACGATCGCGCCGAGATCGAACAGCGCCTGCGCCACTGGGCCGACGTCGAGCGCTGCGACCTCGTGCTGACGACGGGCGGCACCGGCCTGGCGCCCAGCGACGTCACGCCCGAGGCGACGCGCGCGGTGATCGATCGCGAAGTCCCGGGACTCGCCGAGGCGATGCGGGCTGCGTCGCGTCCGCACACCGCCCACTGGATGCTCTCGCGCGGCGTGGCCGGCATCCGCGGATCGACGCTTGTCATCAACTTTCCCGGCAGCCCTCGCAGCATCGAGCAGACCGGCGAGGCGATCCGCGACGCGCTGCCGCATGCGCTCGCGCTGCTCGCGGGTGACGGGCACGCACACTGAATCGCCCCGCGGCGGCGCTGCGGGTAACCTCAGGCGAGATGTCTGCGCCCCCCGAGACCCAGTCGCCGCACGATCGGGACGCGCCCCTGATCTGCGTCGTGGAGATCCCGAAGGGCGGACGCAACAAGTACGAGTACGACCCTGAGCTCGGCGGCATCAAGTTCGACAGGCTGCTGATCAGCGCCGCGACCTATCCGACCGACTACGGCTTCCTGCGCGACACGCTGGGACAGGATGGAGATCCGCTCGACGCGCTGGTGTGCCTGACCGAGCCGACGTTCCCGGGGTGCATCATCCCGGTCAAGCCGGTGGCGATGTTCAAGATGCGCGACGACAAGGGCATCGACGACAAGATCATCTGCGTGCCGCTGCACGACACCTACTGGAACGAGTACGACGAGCTCGAGGATCTCCCCCTGCCGTTGCGCCAGGAGATCGAGCAGTTCTTCTCGATCTACAAGGAGCTCGAACACAAGGACGTCAGCATCGGCGGTTGGCGCTCGCGCGCGGATGCGCTGCAGGAGATCGCCGCGGCGCAGCAGCGCGCCCGCTGAATCTGGAAGTGGCTGGCCGTCCAGCCAGTGTGTGAAAGAGAAGTCGGCACACATCGGAACGATGAATGTGTCAAATATGACTTACTGGACCGCTGTTCAAGCGACGCCGCTCGCCGTCGGCCTGCTGGCCACAAGAGCGGCCCACCGTGGGCCATCTGTCACACATGGCCAGTCGATCTCGGGCCTGCTGGCTATGGAGAGGGGTCTGCAGGACTCGTAGCTTGCGATGGGCCCTGTCACATAAACCCACCTTGGGGGTCCATGAGTATGAGCACCACCACCGCTGCGACCGACCCTTCGGGGAGTGTGGGGACCTCCTCGCCGCGCCTCAGACAGCACGCACTCGGATTTCCGCCACTGCTGGCCCAGTCGGTGGCGCTGATCTCACCGACGATGACGGCGGTGCTGATCATCGCCCTGGCGTTCGTTGACGCCGGTCAGGGAACGTGGGCGGCCTATCTGTTCGGCACGATCATGCTGCTGTTCGTCGTGCTCGGGCTCAATCAGTTCGCCAAACGCTCGGCGACGGCCGGCTCGATGTACGCCTACACGGCTCGTGGGCTTGGCCCGGCAGCGGGCGTGCTCACAGGTTGGTCGCTGATCTGGTCCTACTGGGGGATCGCCACGGCGGGGCTCGCGGGCTTCGCGATCTTCGCGCAGGAATTCCTCTCAGGGATCGGGATCCACGGCACTGTCAGCCCCTGGATCTTCTTCGTGATCAGCGGCTTCGTCTGCCTGACGATCGCGTGGAAGGACATTCGCATCTCCTCGCTGTTGACACTCGCGCTCGAGGCGATCTCGGTGACGATCATCCTGTCGCTGGCGGGCGTGGTGCTCTTCCGCCACGGCGTGTCCGTTGACACCGGCCAGCTGCAGCTGAAAGGCGTGAGCCTGAAAGGCATGGACTTCGCGATCGTCATCTGCATCTTCAGCCTGGTCGGCTTCGAGAGCGCCACGACACTGGGCGGTGAGGCGAAGCGTCCGCTTCACAACGTGCCGCGCGCGGTCATCTGGAGCCTGTTGATCACAGGCGCGTTCATGGTGTTCATGAGCTACGTCGAGGTCTTTGCCACCAATCACATGGGCAAGTCGCTGAGCTCGTTCAGCACGCCATTGACCGCGATCTCGGCGGCGTACGGCGTCAGCTTCTTCAAGGTGCCGGTGGCGCTGGGGGCGATGGTGAGCTTCTTCTCGCTGTCACTGTCGTGCCTGAACGCGGGCGCACGCATCATCTTCCCGCTCGGCGGGCACGGGTTCCTTCCGAAGCGCGCGCACGCCGTGCACAGCAAGAACATGACGCCCCACATCGCCCTCGCTTCCTATGGGGCGCTGATCCTCGGCGTCGCGCTGGTGCTGGACGCCACCGGCACCAGCCCGCTCACGCTGTTCGGGGACGCCGGGACGATGGCCGCGTTCGGCTTCCTGTTCGCGTACTTCATGATCACCGTCGCCGCGCCGTTCTACCTGCACAAGCTCAGCGAGCTGCGAGCGCGCAACGTCGTGGTGGCGGTGCTGGCCTTCGTCTGCCTGATGGTGCCGACCGTCGGCAGCTTCTACCCGTCGCCGCCGTCGCCGGTGAACCTGTTCCCATACCTGTTCCTCGGCTTCATGCTGATCGGCGGCGCGCGCCTGTACTGGATGTACCGCACCCAGCCCGAAGCGCTGCCGCGGATCCAGCGCGACCTCGAAAGTGCGCTGGCCGCCTCGGCGCACGATATCGCGCTCAGCGAGGAGGAACACCCTCACCACGTTCACCTGCCGAGCGCGGGTTTCACTCCTGCGCCGGGGCCCGCAACGGTTGTTGGCGCGAACGTCGTGTCTGCGGTACAACAACCTGAATGAACGACGATGAGGCCGGGGAGCACGACAGCGCTCGGGCGGCGGGTGCAGCACTGGGCTCGCCGCCTGCTGTCGTGACCGCACTGGCGATCACGCCCGTGAAGGGGCTGAGGATCTGTGCTCGCGAGCAAGTGATGCTCGAGCGCACCGGCGTTCGGGAGAACCGTCGCTTTTACCTGATCGACGAACGCGCGCGGATGGTCAACGGCAAGCGCATCGGCATTCTCAGCGCGGTGCGCGCCGACTTCGACGAGGACGCCGACCGGCTGACGATGTGCTTCCCCGACGGCACGCGCGTGTCCGCCACCGTGCAGCTAGGCGAGGCGCTCGAGACGCGCTTCTTCTCACGCAGGCCGCTGGCGCGGCTCGTCACGGGCCCCTGGTCGCAGGCGCTCTCCGAGTACACCGGCACGCAACTGCGACTGGTCCAAGCCGACCCCGCCGAAGGCGGCGTGGACCGCGGGCTCGCCGGCACCGTGTCGCTGATCTCCGCAGCGTCGGTGGCGCGGCTGGAAGCGGTGGCCGGCGGTCGCGAGGTCGACTCGCGGCGTTTCAGGATGCTGATCGAGGTCTGCGGCCCCGAGGCGCATGAAGAGGATCAGTGGGTGGGGCGCACGATGCGCGTCGGCGGCGCCCGGGTGGCATTTCGCGGCCACGTCGGCCGCTGCCTGGTCACCTCGCAGTCGCCCGACACCGGCGTCGTCGACCTGCCGACGCTCGAGCTGCTCTCCTACCGCCGCGGCGCGGCGACGAGCGAACCGCTCGCCTTCGGCGTGTTCGGCGAGGTGCTCGAGCCGGGCAGCGTCCGGATCGGCGACAGCGTCGTGGCGGAGTGAGCTCGGCGCTGGGCGCCGCCGCTGGTCAGTCGGTCGGGCCGAAGCGCTCCGTGCGGATCCGGTCGGGCGCGAAGCCGGCGCTCATCAGCAGGCGCGTGCCGGTCTCGACGAAGCCGTTGGTGCCGCAGACGAACGCGACGCCGTCCGCCAGCGGGGCGCAGGCCGCGTCGATCAGCGCCGCGTCGATGCGCCCGCGATGCCCGTTCCAGCCCTCGGGGGGCTGGCGCGTGTACGTCAGCACGGCGTCCTCGCCGAGCTCGCCGGCGTAGATGACGTCATCGGCGGAGCGCACCGAGTAGACGAGGCGCATCGGCAGCTCGGGGGCGGTGCGACGGCGGTGGCGAAGCATTGCCATCAACGGCACCACGCCCGAGCCGCCGCCCACGAGCGCGACCGGGCCTTCCCCCTGCCAAACGAAATACGAGGTGAAGGGGCCACGCAGCTCCACCTGGTCGCCGACGACGAGCACGTCGTCGAAGTAGGGCGAGACCTCGCCGTCGTCGAGGCGGTCGATCGTCAGCTCGACTTCATCTTCGTCCAGCGGGGAGGAGCCGATCGAGTAGGAGCGCTGCGCGCGGTAGCCGTCCGGCGCCGTCAGACGCACTTCGTAATGCTGTCCCGGCACCTGCGGAATCCACATCGGCACCGTGATACGAAACGACTTGACGGTCGGCGTCTCGCGCTTGATCGCCGTGATCGTGCCGATCTGCCACAGCCCGGGCGCACGTTGAGCGACCGGTGTCAGTCGCTCCAATACCGCTGCTCCTTCCACGGGTCGCCGTGCATGTGGTAGCCGTTGGCCTCCCAGAACCCCGGCTCGTCGTGGTCCATCAAACGCAGGCCCGTCACCCACTTGGCGCTCTTCCAGAAGTACAGATGCGGTACCAGCAGCCGCGCCGGTCCGCCGTGCTCGCGCGGCAGCGGCGCGCCCTCGTGCTCCGTCACCACCCAGGCCTTGCCGCCAGTCACATCCTCGACCGCGAGGTTGGTCGTGTAGCCGCCGTAGCTGCGCGCCATCAGGTAAGCGCCGCGCGGTTCGACCTGTGCGAGCAGCGTGTCCACGGAGACGCCGTGGAAGCTGGTGCCCAGTTTCGACCACTTGGTCACGCAGTGGATATCGCAGGGCACCTCTTCGGAGGGCAGCTCGGCGAACGTGTTCCAGCTCCATTCGTGCGGACTGGCGACGACGCCGTCCACCGCGAACTGCCAGTCGCCGGGCGCCACATCGGGCGTGGGGCCCGCCGTCAGCACGGGGAAGCCGGTTTCGAGGTACTGGCCCGGCGGTAGTCGTGCCGCCAGGTCGGACGGCACGCGGCGCTTACCTGTGAATGCGCGCGAGATGAAATCGCTCATCGCTGCTGGCCTCCTGACGCCTGGCTCGGGCGAAGCGTAGCGCTACGCCGTGGCCAGCGGCTTGCACAGCTCCGAGGGGTCGATGAAGAATTCCCGCGCCAGCGTCGCGATCAGGCGCGCCAGCTCTTCGTGCTCCTCGGGCCGCCAGTCCTCGAGCAGATCCGCGAGGCGCTGCTCACCTGTGCTCGTCAGGCGCGCGAGCGTCGCGCGGCCGTCAGGGGTGAGCCTCGCACCGGACGGCGTCCCCGTCGCGCTGAGCACCAATCCCGCCGCGAGCAGCTCGTCCTCCGCGTTGCTCAGTATCTGCGACGTTGATCTCAGCTGTGTGAGCGAGCGTCGCCAACGGCGGCGCGTCGTCGTCGCTGAGGCGTGCGAGCAGCCAGCACGCGGCCGGGCCGAGCTCGACGCCGGCGCGAGCGGCCACGCGCGTCAAGATCTCTCTTGCGCCCTCGCGCCGGTCCAGGCGCCCGATCATGTTGGCGACTTCGGCGAGCGAGTCCGAGTCGCGCGGAGCGGCGTAGGTGTCAACGAGGTCGCCGGTGCCGACAGTCTCGCGCAGCGGCAGCTGGCGTATGAACCACGACGCCGCGAAGGCCGCGACGGTGATCCCGGAGGCGACCAGGAAGACCGTGCTCAGCGAGTTCGTGAACGCGTGCAGGTAGTCCGCACGCAGAGGCGTGGGCAGGCGCGCGATCTGCTGCGGATTCACGTGTCGCGCCATTGCCGGCACGCGCGGCGACGGTTGCGGGCAGATAGATGTGCAGCTCGTCGTTGAGCCGATTGGCGAAGATCGCGCCAAGCGTCGCCGTACCGAGCGAGCCGCCGATCGAGCGAAACAGCGTGGCACCCGACGTCGCTACGCCGAGGTCCGAGTAGTCGACGGCGTTCTGCACGGCGAGCACGAGCACCTGCATCACCATTCCGAGGCCGAGGCCGAGCACGAACATGAACAGGTAGATCAGCGTCTGGCTGGTTGATGCTTCGATCGTCGAGAGCAGATACAGACCCACGACCATCACCCCCGTGCCGGCGATCGGAAACGGCTTGTAGCGACCTGTGCGGGTGATGATCTGCCCCGAGGCGATCGACGTGACCAGCAGCCCGCCCATCAGCGGCACCAGCTGCAGCCCCGAGCCGGTGGGTGTCGCGCCCTTCACCACCTGCAGGAACAGCGGCAGGTAGGTGATCGCGCCGAACAGCGCGAAGCCGATGATCAAGCCAACGAGGCTGGTGACCGCGAAGACCCGGTTCCTGAACAGCCGCGGCGGCAGCACCGGCTCCGGTGCGCGGCGCTCGACCAGCGCGAACGCCACCAGCAGTACCGCCCCGCCGACAGCCAGGCCGACGACCGTCGTCGAGCCCCACGCGTATGAGGTGCCACCGAGCGATGTCGCCAGCACGATCCCCGCCAACCCGCCCGCGAGCAGCATCGTCCCCAGGTAGTCGATCGAGTGGCGCACGCGCGCGCTGGCGGAGGGCAGCGTCGCCGCCAGCACGAACAGGCCGAGCACGCCGAGGGGCAGGTTCACGTAGAAGATCCAGCGCCAGCTGAGGTTGGTGGTGAGAAAGCCGCCGAGCAGCGGCCCGGCGATGCTCGCGAGGCCGAAGACCGCGCCGAACAGGCCCGTGTAGCGGCCGCGTTCGCGCGGAGGAACGACGTCGCCGATCGCCGCCTGCGCGCTGACGATCAGGCCGCCCCCGCCGAGGCCCTGCAGTGCTCGGAACGCGATCAGCTCGTCGAGGTTCTGGCTCGAGCCCGCACAGCGCCGAGCCGATCAGGAACACGATCAGCGCCGTCTGCAGGACGATCTTGCGCCCGTACATGTCGCCGAGCTTCCCGTACAGCGGCGTCACCACGGTCTGGGCGAGCAGATAGGCCGTCACGACCCACGAGATGTGATTCAGGCCACCGAGGTCGGTGACGATCGTCGGCAACGCCGTGGCGACGATCGTCTGGTCGAGCGCGGCCAGGAACATCACCAGCATCAGGCCGCCGAACACCAGGCGCAGCGGGCGCCCGTGCAGTCCCGTCACGGTGGACAGCGCAGGCGCGGCAGCGTCTCCGTCAACTTGCTGGCTGATCTGCGCCACCTTACTCGCGCGCGGCTCGGCTGCTCTGAGGAGGAGCAGCTACGCTCACGCGATGAACGCGGTCAGCGCCGGAGATCCCGCGGCGGATCCCACGCTCAACCCGGTGCTCAGCCCGTCGCAGCTGCGCGAAGTCGCCGAGTTCGGCAGCGAGCGGACCGTCGCCGCCGGCGAGGTCCTGTTCGAGGCCGGCGAGGCGTCCTCCGACCTGTTCGTCGTGCTCGAGGGCGAGGCCGAGATCGTGCAGGGCACGGGCCGCGACGAGGCCGTCGTGCTCGTTTACGAGCCGGGCAGCTTCATCGGCGAGATGAACCTGTTGACCGGTCAGCGCCGCTTTCTCACCGCGCGCATGACGCGGGCGGGGCGCGTGTTGACGGTCGGCCAGCGCGAGTTCCGACAGCTGCTGAGCGTGCGCCCGACGATCGCCGACGTGATCTTCGGCGCGCTGGTCGCGCGGCGCGAGTTCCTGCGCACGGGTCCCGGTGCGAAGACGATCAAGATCATCGGCTCGCGCTACTCGCCCGAGGCGATGAGCCTGCGCAGCTTCGCCGAGCACTCGCGGCTCGCGCACACGTGGATCGACCTCGAGGACGCCGCCGACGTGGACACGCTGCTGCAGAGCATGGACTTGGGCCCGCAGGACACGCCCGTCGTGATAACTCCCACGGGAATCCTGCGGCGTGCGACGGCGCCGGCGCTCGCCGAACAGCTCGGTCTGACCTTCCAGGCCGAAGCCCGGCTACATCTTCGACCTGGTGGTCGTCGGCAGCGGCCCCGCGGGCCTGGCGGCGGCCGTGTACGGCGCCTCCGAGGGGCTGGGCACGGTGTGCCTCGACGCCGTCGCCGTCGGCGGTCAGGCCGGCTCGAGCTCGAGGATCGAGAACTACGCCGGCTTCCCCAACGGCATCTCCGGTGGTGACCTCACCGCGCGAGCCGCCGTCCAGGCACTGCGACTCGGGGCGCGCATGAACTCCCCGTGCGAGGTCGTCGGGCTGCGCGTCGAGCCCAGCTTCAACGTGATCGTGCTCCGCGACGGCAGCGAGATCCCAGCACGGGCGCGGTGATCGTCGCCTCCGGCGCGCGCTACCGCCGGCTGCCCGTGGAGGACCTCGACCGCTTCGAGGGCGCCGGCGTCTACTACGCCGCTACCGACCTCGAGGCGCGCGTCTGCGCCGGCGCGCCCGTGCTCGTCATCGGCGGCGGCAACTCGGCGGGCCAGGCGGCGATCTACCTCGCGCAGAGCAACTGCGCCGTGACGATCGCGGTCCGTCGCCCCGACCTGGCCCAGACGATGTCGCACTATCTGATCGAGCGGATCGAGGCAGACCCGAAGATCAGCCTCATCACCGACGTCGAAGTCCAGGCGCTCGCCGGCGGCGAGCATCTGGAGCGGGTCACGCTCGCCAGCGTCGACGGCGGCGAGCAGCGGACGATGCCCTGCTCGGGCCTGTTCTGTTTCATCGGCGCCACACCGGCGACCTCGTGGCTCGCAGACACCGTGGTGCTCGATCGCGACGGCTTCATCCTCACCGATCGCCAGCTGCCCGTGCCGGAGGCCGGAGCCACCACACCCCTGCCGTTCGAGACCTCCACCCCCGGCGTGTTCGCGGCGGGCGACGTGCGTCTCGGCTCGATGAAGCGCGTGGCCGCCGCCGTCGGCGAGGGCTCGAGCGCGGTGCGCTCAGTGCACGAGCGCCTCGCTACCCGGGTGTGACAGCCCGCACGCCTCCCATCTATATGTTTTAGATCCTCGACGATCGATCCAGCCGAAGGAGTGGACAGGCATGGCGAGCACTGCAGCGGCGCCCCAAGCGATCAACCCCAAGGACTTCCTCGCCATCGACATGCTCCTCTCCGACGAGGAGCGCGACATCCGCGACACGGTGCGCGCGTTCGTGCGCGACCGCGTGCTGCCGTTCGTCGGCGACTGGTTCGAGGAGGCGCGCTTCCCGACCAGCGAGCTCGCGCCCGAGCTCGGGAAGCTCGGCGTGCTCGGCATGCACCTCGAGGGCTACGGCTGCGCCGGCGCCAGCGCAACCGCCTACGGCCTCACCTGCCTCGAGCTCGAGGCCGGCGACAGCGGGCTGCGCTCGCTCGTCTCCGTGCAGGGGTCGCTCGCGATGTACGCGATCTGGCGCTGGGGCAGCGAGGAGCAGAAGCTGCAGTGGCTGCCGCCGATGGCGGCCGGCGAGGCGATCGGCTGCTTCGGGCTGACCGAGCCCGACGCCGGCTCGGACCCGGCGGCGATGCGCACCCGTGCGCGGCGCGACGGCAGCGACTGGATCCTCCACGGCCAGAAGATGTGGATCACCAACGGCTCGGTCGCCGACGTCGCCGTCGTCTGGGCCGCCACCGACGAGGGCACCCGCGGCTTTCTCGTCCCCGCCGGTACTCCCGGCTTCACCACGCAGGACATCCACCGCAAGCTCTCGCTGCGAGCGTCCGTCACCTCCGAGCTGCTGCTCGACGACGTGCGCCTGCCCGCCGACGCGGTGCTGCCCGAGGTCGCCTCGCTACGCGGGCCGCTGTCGTGCCTGAACGAGGCGCGCTACGGCATCGTCTGGGGCGCCGTCGGCGCCGCGCGCGCCTGCCTCGAGGCCGCGCTCGACTACAGCAAGGAGCGGATCGCCTTCGGGCGCCCGATCGCCGCCACCCAGATCCAGCAGCACAAGCTCGCTCACATGGCGCTCGAGGTCAACCGTTCGACGCTGCTCGCGCTGCACCTCGGGCGCATGAAGGACGAGCACCGCCTGCTCCCCGAGCACGTCTCGATGGGCAAGCTCGGCAACGTCAACGCAGCCCTCGACGTCGCCCGCACCGCACGCCAGGTGCTCGGCGCCAACGGCATCACGCTCGAGTACCCCGTCATCCGCCACATGAACAACCTCGAGTCGGTCGTCACCTACGAGGGCACCGCCGACGTGCACGAGCTCGTCGTCGGCGGCGCGCTCACCGGTATCCAGGCCTTTCGCTGAGGCGCGGCCCCAAGAGGCGCATAATGCAGCTTGTGCCCGTCGACGTCACGGTTCGGCTGAAGCCACGTGCGAAGCGCAACGCGCTCGTGCGCGAGCACGACGGCGTTCTGCACGTGAGCGTCGCGGCTGCGCCGGTCGACGGCAAGGCCAACGCGGCGCTGTGCAAGTTGATCGCCAAGCGCGCCGGTGTCGCCCGCGGCCAGGTGAGCGTCATCCGCGGCGAGCGCTCGCGCGAGAAGGTCGTGCGGATCGAGGGAGTGACGCCGCAAGAGTTGCATCGCGCCTTCGAGCAAGCCGCGCTCCGCGCGGGTCGTGGCGGGCAATAGTGAGGCGTGATCGTGAGTCACGATGGCGCCATAGAGCCCCGCGACGAGCTGCAGGCGCGGGTCGTTGAGCGTTTGCGGGCGGCGCACGGCGCGCCCGTCAGCTTCTCGGAGCTGCGTGCGATGGGGATCGAAAACCCGGCGCTGCTCGGCTACGAGCTCGCGGCCGCCGGGCTCCCGATCGAGCAGGTGCGCGAGTGGGGGAGTCGCGCGCTCAGCTTGGATCCGCAGCCCGACGCTCCCGGGCACGAGAGCGCGGAGCGCAGCTCGGGGCTGCGGCCCAGGCGCGCAGGCGCCGCCGCGAGCGCCGCGGTCCTCGTCGTGCTCGCAGCGCTGCTGGCGCTGACGCTCGACGCCCACCCCGCCAAGCGCCCGCGGCTCAGCGCCGATCACCCGCGACACACGCTCAGCCGCTCCGACGCCTCGAGCGCCGCGCAGCACGCTTCGCGCGCGTCAGCCGGGGGGACAGGCCCGGAAGAGCACACGACGTCGCAGGCGCCGGCCGGGCCGCAACCGTCGCTCGCCGTCTCGCCTGCCGCCGCCGCCTCGCTCGAGGCCGCCGGGCATCAGCTGCTCTCCCAGGGGCGCTACCCGCAGGCGATCGGCGTGCTCGGTGAAGCAGTACAGGCGAGCGGCGGGTCCGTCACTCGCTGTGCGCAACCGATCAGCGAAGCCTGTCTGACGTTCGCCTACGCGCTGTACGACCTCGGCAGCGCGCTGCGGTTGGACGGTGAGCCGCACGCCGCGATACCGATCCTCAGCGAACGACTGGAGATCGACAACCAGCGCGCGGCGGTCGAAGAACAGCTCGACCTCGCCCGCGCCGGCGTCGTCTGAGTCGTCGTTGAAGTCAGCTCTCGCGCATACGCGCCTTCTCCAGCGCGCGCCGGCGTCCTATCGGCATCGCGAACCACAGCACTGCGAATGGGAGGGCTACGACGATCATCGTCAGCGCGCCCGCGGTAACGCCGAAGAGCTTCGTGGCGACCAGCAGCAGGGAGCCGCACATCGCCACGGCGAGGCACCCGAGGCCTGCAATCACCACGAGATTCGATACGTGCACGAGCCGTGGCTTGTCGTCGTAGCGGAACAGGAAGCGGTGCTGTGCCGACGGCGCGATCGTGCAAGCTGCGGCGAGCGCGGCGAAGATCAGGGTCACGAAGTAAACGCCCCGCTCGAAGCCGCCGATGCCACGAAAGCCCGTGTCAAACGGCACCACGAGTAGGAAGGCGAACAGCACCTGCACGCCGGTGACGACGACACGCAGCTCGCCGTTGAGCTCCTCCAAGTTGCGATCGACGCGCTCCAGCGGCGTCTCGTCGCGGCCACTCGCGGCCGCCGGCTGGCTGCGCAAACCCAGCACCGTGTCGAGCCTCCTCCAGCGCGATGCTCCCTGTGCGCGTCGAGTGGCCGCGACGCGTGCGATCGGATGAATTTGGCTTGCTCGTCGCTATAGGACAACCACCCCCGCTAATTACGCTACCCCGCGCAGTCGCGCATCAAAACGGCTGCCGGTTGAGCATCGCCTCCGTGGGTAGCTTCACAGCTGACAGCCACCGATGAAGAGAGAAGAGGTGATCGCCGTGCCTCCCAAGGGCGTAAAGAAAGGCAGCAAGCGCGACCGTCAGTACAAAGACATTGTCGCGTCGGAGCGCAAGACTGGCGTCGGCGAGGAGCGCGCGGAGGAAATCGCTGCGCGCACGGTCAACAAGGACCGCGCGCGCAGCGGTGAAACCCAGAACGCCGTCGACCGCAGAAAGAAGCGCTGACCGCCAGGCGCCGAGAGTGACGCGTCCCGGTTAGGGACGCGTCATCGGGTCTTCGTACGGCTCGCGTTCGATCACACGGTCGCGCACCACGTTGCCGCGCCGGGCGCCCCAGGCGAACGTGTAGAACAGCGAGAGCACGAGTCCGAGGACGCCGGCGATGATGAGAATCAGCCCAACGGTCTGGATTGAGATCCCGGACACGGTGGCCGTCACGGCATAACGAAGCACGGCGCCAACGGCAATCAGAAATATCGAGCTTCCTGCGGGCATGAACTGGTAATACCCGAGACCTACCGGTTTCTAAACGCTCAGCGCTCAGCTCGTCTCGAGCACCGACTCCTGCGAAAGGAAATCGCTCAGCATCGCCCTGCCGCCATCGAGCACCGGCTCGGCGTGCGCGAACAGCAGCGCGTTGAAGTCCTCGTCGAACATACGCCGCAGGTTTCTGCTCAGTCCCGCGCGAACCTGCTCCGGGTTCTCGCCCAGGAGCTCGTCGGGCATGAACGCCAGCGCGCCGTCCTCGTCACGGGTGACACCATCGCCGAAGCACAGGACGCATTCCTCCGCGTCGAGCAGCAGCGTCGTCTCCTCCGGGCAGATCGACCCCCAGCTCGAGCGCGCGCACGTCGCTCGTCAGCTGCTCGTCGAACATGAACCCGCGAACAGCGCGCTCGCCGGCGAAGTGGTAAATGCCGGCTTCGTGGCAGAGCACCGGACAGCCGAAGCGCTCGACGTAACGATCGCTGTCGCGGAAGTGATGCCGGTTCGTGAGCACGATCTGCTGCGGTGTGGCCAGCTCCGCCACCGCCTCGAGTCCATCCTCCGGCACCATCGGATCGATCAGCGTGCCCGAGCCCAGTTGCAAGTGGGTGTACACGTTCCGTCCGATGCCCTCGTGGAAGGCGGTCCATTGTGCGAGTCCAGGCAGAACCTCTTCGATCATCGCCTTCGTGTTCCCCGGTTTGGCAGCAGCTAATCGGCGCCCGTGCACGACGGCGTGGAGCTGCCGCCACGCCATCGCGCGCCCTCACCGCATAATGCAAGCGTCCGATGCCGAGACTGCGGAGGTCCAACTGCGCTGCGCCGGGGATCGCCCGCCGGCGTCGCGGCCGGGGCTTCGAGTATCGCGATCCCGCCGGCGAGCGCGTCAAGGACCCCGAGGTCCTGGAGCGCGTCGTCCGAGCTCGCGATCCCGCCGGCCTGGCGCGAGGTCTGGATCTGCATGGACCCACTCGGGCACCTGCAGGCGACCGGCATCGATGCAGCCGGCCGCAAGCAGTACCTCTACCACGAGCGCTGGCGCGCCCATCGCGACCGACGCAAGTTCGACTCGATGATCGCCTTCGGGCACGCTCTGCCGCGCCTGCGACGCCGTGTTGCGCGCGACCTGCGACGGCCGGGTGAGGGCGACGCGAAGCGTCTGCCGGCGAGCGAGCTGACGCGCGAGCAGATCCTGGCCTGCGCGGTCAGGCTGCTCGACGTCGGCTTCTTCCGCATCGGCTCAGAGGATTACGCCGAGCGCAACGAGTCCTACGGTCTGACGACGATGCTGCGCGAGCACGTGAGCGTTGCCGAGCGCGAGCTGCTGTTCGACTTTCCGGCGAAGTCCGGCCAGCGGCGCGTGCAGGAGATCACCGACAGCGACGCGCTGGCGATCGTCGCCGCGCTGAAGCGCCGGCGCGGCGACCCCCAGCTGTTCGCCTACCGGGCACGGCACGGATGGGTCGCGCTCCACGCCGAGGACGTCAACGCTTACATCAAGCGAGCACACCGGCGGCGCCTTCACCGCCAAGGACTTTCGCACGTGGAACGCGACCGTCCTCGCGGCGGTGGCGCTGGGCGCGGAGACCGCGCGGCGGCCGAGCCGCGCCGCGCGCGAGCGCGTCGTGAGGGACGCGATCAAGACCGTCGCGGCCTATCTCGGCAACACCCCGGCGGTGTGCCGCGCCTCATACGTCGACCCGCGCATGATCGACCGCTACCACGCCGGCGTGACGATCGCAGCGAGACTGGAGCAGATCGACGGGCCGGACCTCGCCGACCGTGCGCGTGCGCGCGCGCATCGAGACGGCCGTCCTCGAGCTGCTGGGCGACTGAACCGATCAGACGCCGAAGGCGGCTGCTACAGCCTCACGGCGCCAGCCAGCGGCGGGCGCTCATCGACGGTGACCGCCCGGCTCTCCATTGCCGAGCCGCTGCCCGCGGCCGGCAGGAGGATCGACGCACACGCGTGCTTATCGGCGAAGTCACTGCCGAGGAACCTCGCTCTGGGCGGCGATCAGGACCGCGTAGGCCATCGCCGAGAGCTCACGAAGCGGTTGGTGGCGGTTCTGGCGGACTCCGAGGTCGACCTGGGCGAGCGCGTCGAGGCCGACGAGCCGCCACGCGTCGATCAGCATCGCAATCTCGACGCCGTAGCCCGCGCTGAACGGGAGCTGCTCGAGCAGCTCACGCCGGGCGGCGTCTCGCCCGCGAGCGGCTGGTCGAAAACCGCGAGCTCGGGCGCGTGCAGGTTCAGCAGCGGCCGGGCCATCAACTCGGTCACGCGCCGCCCTCGTGCGCGATCAGCCTGTCCGTCGGCGCGAAACGGGCGCCTGAAGCATCCCTTCACGAGCGCCACGGCCGGCTCGCAGAGCAGCGGTCCGAGCAGGCCGGTGAAGAAGTGCTCGCCGAAATCCTCGGTGTCGGTGTCGACGAACGCCACGATGTCGCTGTCGAGCACCCGCAGCGCCCGCCACATCGCGTCGCCCTTGCCGCGAGCCGGCCCGAGCTCGCGCGACGAGCTCGTCCTCCTGCACGACCGTCAGCCCCGCGCTGTTCTGCGACTCTCGCCGTGCCGTCGCGCGAGGCGGCGTCGACCACGAGCACCTCGTCCAGCAGCCCCGCATCGCGCAGCCGCGCCGCGGCCGCCGCGATCGGGCCGATCGTCCCGGCGACCTCGCGCGCGGGGAGCACCACCGCGACCGTGCAGCTCTTGCAATCGAGCAGAGACTCGAGCGAGAATTCGCCCGCGGTATACGAGCGCCGCGCACGCCAGTCCGATCGCGCAAGGTCCTGAGCGAGTCCGCGCGGCGCGCGCCCGTCAGTCCGCGCGGAGGTGCGCACGCGCACCGGCGGCTGCGGTGGATCGGCACGCCACGCGCTTCGCAGCTCACGCTCGAGCGCCTCGTCCTCGAGCGCAGCGCGCACCGGCAGCCCGCCGCAGCGGCGATAGGTCTCGGCGGTCAGGGCGAGCGAGGCGCCGCTGAACTGGTGGTGCTCGGACGGTTCCCTCGCGCGGGTGCTCGTCGAAGCACCGCCCGCATGCGCTCCACGCTGCGGCGTTCGCGCTCCGTCAGTGCCTGTGGCGGCAAGCTACGCCGCTCTCGTCCGCGTCGAGCTCGATCAGGCCACCGATCGCGCTCGCTCCGCTGCTCGCCAGCGCGAGCTGGCAGGCGAGCCAGTCATCGGCGACCACGCTGTCGGCGTCGGTGCTTGCGATCAGGCCGCCACGCGTTGCCGAGGCCGAGCAGCCGCTCGCAGGCGAGGTCCATGCCGTGACGGCGCGCGCGCCCAACCCCTTGCGACACTGGCAACGCGACCGCGTGCAACGGCGTCTGCGACGCGCGACCGACGATCTGAGCGACGCATCGACGCGGTGTCGTCGCGGCAGCCGTCGAGGATCACGATCACCTCGTAGCTCCGTGGCGCAACGCCTCGCTGACCGGTCAAGGCCAGCAGGCACGCTTCGATCCGTGCCTGCTCGTCGCGCGCTGGAACCACCACCGCAGCGAGCAGCCGCGGGTCGGGATCAGGCAGCGCGGAGCGCCCGCCGAGCTCGGGTGGCCGCCTCACGGCGCGGGGTCTCCACGCGAGATCAGCTCGCGACCGCGCTCGTAATCGGCGTCGCATTCGTGTGTCAGTACGCCGACCGCCACGTCGTCGCGGATGTACCACACGGTGAAGGCCCCGTCGGCATGTGGCCGCAGGCGCGCTTCGTCGTAGCCGTCTCCCCAAGCGGCGTCCTCGCCGAGCCGTTCGAGTTGCGGGAGGCGTTCCGGTCCGACCAGCGTCACGCTGCAACCACGCATCGATAGTGAGGCCGCGATCTCGCAGCCGATGAAGCCGGTGCCGATCACCAGCATCCGTGCGCCTGCGGCGGCGCGTTCCGCGAGCCGCTCGCTGTCGGTCAGCGTGCGCAGCGTCAGCACCGCGGGATGGTTCACCCCGGAGAGCTCGCTTCGAACGGGCTGCGAGCCGGTGGCCAGCACGATCGCGTCCGCCGCTAGCGGCTCGCCCCCCGCGAGCGTCACGATGCGGCGCTCGGGATCGATCGCAACGGCGGCGACCCCCAGGCGCAACTGCACGTCGTGGTCGTGGGACCAGGACTCGCGCTCGATCGCCAACGCGTGGGCGTCGATGTCGCCTCGCAGGAACTCCTTGCTCAAAGGCGGCCGTCGGTATGGCAGCAGCGGCTCGGCGCCGACGAGCGTGACAGCTCCGTCGCCGCCGTGCTCGCGGTAGGAACGGGCCGTGGCGAGACCAGCCGGACCGGCGCCGACGATAACGATGCGCTCAGCGGGCATGGCCATCGAAACAATCGACACGGTAGCCGGGTCGGCGCGCGTCGAGTGCATGCCAGCGAGCCCACTCAAAGGCCAGCAGGTCGTGCACCTCGTCACCGCTCAGCGGCTCGGTGCGTCCCTTGCCGCGCCAGCTGACAGCGACGATGCTGGTGCCGGCGATCAGCTGCTGTTCCATCCAGCTCATCGCCTGACGCAGTGTCGGCTCGTCGAGGTAGTACAGAACCTCGGAGCACACGACCAGATCCCACGGGCCGGGCGGCGTCTGCTCGGGAAAGCTCGCCTGCTCCAGCTCGACGTTCGACACGCCCTCGAGACGGCTGCGGGCGAGCGTCAGCGCGCGCGCCGAGAAGTCGATCGCGACCAGCCGTTTACAGCGCGGCGCCAGAGCGCCAGTGAAGACGCCGATCGAGCAGCCGACCTCGAGGCAGCGCCCCAGCGGCCGCGCCGGCAGCGCAGCAAGCGTGTCGGCGTACTTCCCCCGCTCATAGCGACTCGTGCGGTAGCCCCAGGGGTCGGCGTTCGCCGCGTACAGGCGCTCGAACTGCTCAACGCCCATCCGGGGAGCGCCGATTGTCTCGCTCACCGGTGATCCGCGCGCAGCGTGCGTGCGCCGAGCTCCACGAGCTTTGGGTCGAGGCGGTGCTGCAGCAGAAACAGGTCGAGATCACGCCGGGCGCGGTCGAGTGGACCGTTGCCGACGAGCGCTCGCGAGCCGCACGCCCGCGCCGCCTCGGCCGCGATCACGCGGGCGGCGTCGGCCAGCGCGACGCGGCACTCGGCGGCGAGGGTACTCGCGCTTTCGCGTGGATCCTCCTCGCCACCGCCGAGGAGATCGTCTTCGCGGTTGAGGTCGCCGAGGCGGGCGAGCGCGTGCTCGAGCCAGCGATCGATCGTCGCCTGGGCCACGTGCATCCGGCCCACCGCATGCAAACGCAGCTCGTCGTGTGAGCTCACCCCGACGGCATCTACGCTTGCCGCGAGGATGCAGTCGGCGATGCCCGCCCAGGTCGCGGCGGTGCGAACCGCGTCGCGCGAGAACCAAGGGTCGCGCATCAGCTCGTCCTCGCCACCGAGGAGCGACAGCACGGGGGTGTCGTGGAACTCGACGCGGTGGCTCTCCGAGCTGCGCAGCCCCGAGGCGCGGTACCAGCTGCGGTCGATGTGGATGCGATCGGTGACGTCAACGTAGGCGAGGCGTCGCGCACCGCTCGCGTCCCGGGCGATCACGAGCGCGCGCTGCACGCCGCCCGCGCCGGAGCAGAAGGTCTTGACCCCTCGCAACGTCATCGCGCCGTCGCCAGCCGTCGCGATGCTCGCCGGCGGGCCCTCGCCAGCGGCAGGGTCGGCTCCCCAAACGCCCAGGAGCAGCCGGCCCTGCGCAACCAGCTGGAGCTCGCGCGCGCGCAGCGCCGGCGCCGCAAGCAGGGCGAGCCGCTCGCTGCCGTTGAAGTGGCCATCGAGGATCCGCGCGCACGAGGCGTCGGCAGCGGCGAGTGCCCGCACGAGCGCGCTCTCGCGCGCGAGACCGCACGCAGCGGGCACAGCGGCGAGCTGGGGAACGCCGGCCGCGCTCAGCAGGTCGAAGCTCTCGATCGGGAAACGCGGGTTTCGATCGAGCTCTGCGGCACGCCGCGCCACCTCGCGCAGCGCGCGCTCGAGCGTGACCCGGGGCGTGCTGAGCGCCGCCGCGTCGATCATCGCCATGCTCAGCCGGCCACAGCTGTTGCAGTCTCGGCGGGCGCACGCCCCGCCCGCATGGCGCCGACGTGAAGCCCCGCGCCTCGGGCTGCCGCGACCAGTGGTGCGACCAGCTCGACGGTCTGCTCGCATCCTTCTCGCCGGGCTCCGGGGCCGAGCCCATCGTGCATCAGGACGATGCCGCCTCCACCGAGCTGGCCCCTGCAGCGGGCCAGCATCGCCGGCGCCGTGTCGCCCCGCCAGTCGTGCGTGTCGATCGTCCAGTCGGCCAGCGTCAAGCCGTTGCGCTCGGCGACGCGTTCGGAAGCAGGTGTGCGCACGCCCCACGGCGCGCGCCAATGAGACGGGAACACGCCCAACTCGGCGAGCGTCGCCAGGCCCGCGCGCGCGTCGAGCTCGATCTCGAGCTCGCTGAGCTCGGAGTGGCGTACGTGCCGGTCGCAATGAAGCCCAACGTCGTGGCCGGCGTCGATCACCGCGCAAGCCGCCGCCGGTGCGGCGCGCACGCGCTCGCCGACCATGAAGAACGTCGCCAGTACCTGCGCTCGACTGAGCGCGTCGAGTACCGCGCTCGTCCAAGACGCGTCGGGCCCATCATCGAAGGTCAGACTCAGGGCACGCGACATCTCATTCAGATGCCCCGTCGGTCTCGCTTCGAAACGCCGCGACTAGCGTGTCTCGCTGGTGCTGCTGAACGGCAGGACGTCAATCAGCCCGGTCAGTTCGAACAGACGCTGTACGGCGCGTGACCCAGGGGTCAGTGTCAGCTCGAAGCCGTCCCTTTCGCACAGTCTGCTCGTCAGGATGACCTCCGCGAGGCCCGTCGAGTCGATGAAGATCAGTCCGCTCAAGTCGAGCGTTATCCGGCGTGCGCTGCCGGCCTTACACATACGCGCGATCGCCGCGTGCAGAATCGGCACCGAGCCGATGTCGAGTTCGCCGCCGAGCGTCAACGTGTGACAGTCCCCGTCGGTGCTCTCGTCGAGCTCGAGGCCCGAAAATCGTTTGCTCATGGCTGCACCGGTCCTCCTTCTTTACCCGTTGACGGCGCCGAGCGAAACGGAGTCCGCGACGCGATGAATGTCGTCCATCGCCGAGTTTGAATCTGCCTGGGTGGGGCAAACGAACCATAGATGGCAGAGCTCAGCCCGCCAGACGCAGTTATCTCATTGCATCCAGATCCGTACGCTCCGCGCGCGGCGCGCTACTGCGTGTCGACGGTCGATCGCCCGTCGCCGGATCTACGCGACGTGGTCGTGCTGCTGACCAGCGAACTGGTCACGCGGGCGGTGATGCTGTGCGAGAGCGCGCTCGAGGAGTTCGTGGAGTTGCGTGTCTGGATGCCGCCCGAGCTGGTGCGCGTGGAGGTAAGGGGTTCGCGCGATCTGCTGTGCCCGCCCGCGGAGTCAGATCATCCGCACGATGACCTGCTGCTTGTCGATGGGCTCGCCGATCGCTGGGCGATCGATGCTGATGATGACGATGCCTGCATCTGGTTCGAGATCGACCGACGCTCCGATGAGTCTCGGGATGACGTCTCGCAGGATGGCGCGTTCGCATCGATGCGGTGCGGTTGAGCGACGGTGCGTGTCAGGGCCGGCCGAGCCGGGTAAGTAGACCGCATGGCAGACCCCGTGCGCCGACAGATCGACTGGGGCAGCGCCGACGTCCAGGACGGAAGCCTCACGGTCGCGCTCACGGGACGCTCTTCGAAGGCCTGGAGGGCGCGCTTTGAAGCTGTGCATGCGCTGCTCGAACACAGCGAGCGAGATTGGGGCGAGGTGAGCCTCACGCGCAAGGCGATTGCGGTCGAGGCTGTCCACGAAGGCTCGGAGGAAGCTCTGCGTCACTTTCTCGAGAGCGTCGTGCTGCAGGTCAACGCGGAGTTCGAGCCCGATGACGGCCGAGAGGATGCGATCAACGGTGCGGACCCACAAATGACGAGCGACCGCAGGATGGCGGCGACGTTCCGAGGCTTCGCGCCGGTGTAGCGGCTCTGCGCGGCGTGAGCGCGAGCGCTTCCGCCGCAGGCCTTTACGCGGCTCGCCGTCGTGGGAGATAATCAGCGCGGTGGCCCAGGATCTCACGGAGCTCATCCTCGACCGTGCTCACAACGCCGCCGTCCTGATGGACGAGCAAGGCGTCGTGACGTACTGGAATCCAAGCGCGGAGCGCATCTTCGGCGTCGCGCGTGAGCAGGCCGTCGGTCGCCGGGTGGCGGACCTGATCGTCCCCGAGCGTCTGCGCGGGGCACACCTGGAGGGACTCGAGCGATTCCTCGTCGACGGCACGGGGCCCGTCCTCGACCAGCGGATCGAGATCGCGGCTGTGCGCGCGGACGGCAGCGAGTTCCCCGTCGAGATCACGATCTCCGCGCACCGCGACGGAGCCCGCTGGTTCTTTCACGCGTTCATCCAGGACATCAGCGAGCGGGTGCACGGCGAACGCGATCGTGAACGCCTGGTGGAGGAGCTCCAAGCGGCGCTGCGCGGAAGCGAGCGCCGCTTCGATGCGATCGTCGGCTCGCTGACCGACCCGGTCACGATCCGCGATCGCGACCACCGCTTCCTATACGCCAACCGCGCCGCGCTCGCGCATCTCGGGTTCGAGTCATGGGAGCAGTTGCGCGCCACCGCTCCGGCCACGATCATGAGCGACTACCTCGTGCGCGACGAGCGCGGTGAGGAGGTCGCAATGGATGACATTCCGTCGGTGCGGCTGCTGCGCGGCGAAGCGGCCGAGCCGCTGTTGATCCAGACGATCCAGCACGACACGGGCGTGCAGCGCTGGAACCTGCTCAAGGCGGCGCCGCTGCTGGATGAGAATGGGCGAGATCGATGCGACGATCATGATCATCGAGGACGTCACCGAGCAGCGACGCGCCGAGCTGCGCAACGCCTTCCTGGCCGATGCGAGCGCGGCCCTGGCCTCCTCGCTCGACTACGAGCAGACGCTGCGAAACGTCGCCGAGCTGGCCGTTCCGGGGATCGCCGACTGGTGCGCGGTGGACCTCGTCGACGACGACGGCGATCGTAGGACGGTGGCCGTCGCCCACGTCGATCCCGAGCGGCTGGTCCTCGCAGAAGCGCTGCGCAGGTATGTCCCCGATCGAGTCGACCCCGACGTGGGCCTCGGCAGGGTCCTGCGTACGGGCGAAGCGGTTCTCTACCCCCACGTCACGGACGAGATGATCGCAGCGGCCGCGGTGGACACAGAGCATCTCGAGCTGTTGCGCGCCGTAGGATTCCGCTCGCTGCTGATCGTGCCGATGCGTCTCGGTGAGCGGATCCTCGGGGCGATGACGCTCGTGAGCGCAGAGTCGGTACGGACGCTCGATCGCTTCGACCAGGAGCTCGCCGAACAGGTCGCCGCACGGGCCGCCGCGGCGATCGAGAACTCGCGCGTCTACAGCGAGCGCTCGAGGATCGCGCGCATGCTGCAGCAGGATCTGCTGCCGGAGCAGTTGCCCGCGATCCCCGGGTATGACCTCGGCAGCATCTATCTGCCCGCGGTCGAGACCAGCATGGTCGGCGGGGATTTCTATGACATCTGGGAGGTGCAGGGTCGCTGGTTGGTCGTCATCGGGGACGTCACCGGCAAGGGCATCGAGGCCGCCGCTCTGACCGCGCTCGTGCGCCACACGCTGCGAGCCGCGGCAGAGTTTCAGCGCAGTCCCGCCGAGCTGCTGTCGTTCGTGGACGCGACGCTCAAGAAGCGGCCCAGCCTGTCGGTGTGCACAGCGCTGTGTGTCGCACTCGAGGGGGACACCGCGACGATCGCCGCCGGCGGCCATCCGCTGCCCCTGTACATCACGGGCGACGGCGTTCGCGAGGTGGGCGAGCATGGCCCGCTACTCGGAGCTTTCCCCGCAGCGCGCTGGCAGGATTCGACGCTGGCGCTCAAGGCCGGCAGCACGCTGCTGGCCTACACCGACGGGATCACCGACGCACGGGGCGGCGATCAGGAGCGCTTCGGGCTCGAGCGCTTGCGCGACACGCTTGCGCAGCTCGCCGAGCGACCGGCAGCCGAGGTGATCGACGAGCTGGCGCGCCGGCTGGAGGAGTTTCAGATCGGGATGCACACCGACGACACCGCAGCCATCGCCGTGCACCGCCGCGCGGATGGCGCGGCACTCGGGCGCGAGACGCATGCGGTCCTGCGGACAGGCACAATCACGACACCCGTATAGAGGAGCGCGATGGTACGACCAGTCAGACTCGAGGTTAGGGCGCAGCCGGACGGGGCATTTGCCACGCTGGCGGTGGATGGCGAGCTCGACCTGAGCAGTGTTCCGCTGCTCGCGCAGCACATCGACAGCCAGATCGAAAGTGAGCCTGCGGCGTTGACGCTCGACCTCGGCGGCATCACCTTCATGGACTCCTCCGGCCTGCGGCTGCTGATCCAGCTCAACGAACGCGCGAAGCGCGACGGTTGGAAGCTGTCGCTGATCGCCCCGCAGCACGACTCGGCGACGCTCGTGCTGCGCATGACAGGCGCCGACCGGGCGCTTCCGTTCGAGGGCCCGCCGCTGTCGTGAGCTTGATGTCCGAGCCCTTCGCAGACTCGCAGGACCCGCGCACGATGCGCATCGGCCTCGAGCGCGACCCGCAGGCGCCCTCGCTGGCGCGCGCGGCGGTGAGAGGCTTCGTCGAGCAGAGCGAGCTTGCCGCGGCCGAGCGGGGCACGCTGACGCTGCTGGTCTCCGAGCTCGTCTCCAACGCGGTGCTGCACTCCGATGCGCCGCCGGCGAGCGGCATCGTGCTGCGTGCGCACCTGCTGGAGGAGGACGCGGTTCGTGTGGAGGTGATCGATTGCGGCACCGGCTTCACCGCGACTCCGCGCGACCCCGAGCGTCCGCACGGGGGCTACGGGCTGTACCTCCTCGAGCAACAGGCGACCCGCTGGGGCGTCGATCGGGAGGGGGGCACGCGTGTCTGGTTCGAGCTCGTGAGCGCGCCGCGGGATGAGGGCCCGTGAGCCAGCGCGCGCTGCCGGCGGGCGATGTCGCCGTCGAGTTGCTGGTCGAGGCTGGTGCCGTGCTGGCGACCTCGCTCGATTTGACGACGACCATGGCGCAGGTTGCCCATCTGACGGTGCCGCGGCTGGCGGATCTGTGCGTGATCGACCTGCGCGAGGAGGATGGCGAGATCAGGGAGGTGGCGGTCGCGGCGGGGGACGCCTCGCTCGCGTCGGCACTCGAAGAGCTGCGCGCGCGTCATCCACTCGATCCCGATGGCGAGCACCCGGTGGCGCGCGTGATCCGCAGCGGCGAGCCGGTGCTGCTCGAGGAGATGTCCGGGGTGCTGCTGCGTTCGTTCGCCCAGGGTGACGAGCACGCGCGCTTCATGATCGAGCATCGATACCACTCGGCCGTAGTCGCGCCGCTGCTCGCCCGCGGGCGCACGCTCGGTGCGCTGTCGCTGCTGCGCCTCGGCGACAGCGCGGCTTACGACAGCGGCGACACGGAGCTCGCCGGCGAGCTGGCACGGCGCGCCGCGATGGCGATCGACAATGCGCGGCTGTTCTCGCAGCTGCGGCGGGTCGAGCAGCGCCTCGAGGCGGTGCTCACGAACGTCGCCGAGGCGATCACGCTGACCGACGATCGCGGGCTGACGGTCTTCGCCAACCAGGCCGCCGCCGATCTGCTCGGCGCGGCCACGCCCGAGGAGCTGACGAGCGCCCCGCCGGGGACGATCATGAAGCGCTTTCTCGTGTGCGACGAGCACGGCCGCGAGCTGGCGCTGGAGAGCATGCCCGGCAGGCGGCTGTTCGCGGGCGAAGATCCCGAGCCGCTGCTGGTCCGCAACGTGGTGCGCGCTACCGGCGAAGAGCGCTGGCTGATCGTACGATCCTCGCCGGTGCGCGACCCGCAGAGCGCGCGCATCTCCTACGTGGTCAACGTGTTCGAGAACATCACCGAGGTAAAGCGCGCGCAGCTGGCCGAGAGCTTCATGGCGGAGGCGAGCCGCGTGCTCGCCTCCTCGCTCGACTACGCGGAGACACTGCAGCGGATCGCGCGGCTGGCGGTGCCGCAGATCGCCGACTGGTGCGCCGTGGACGTGCTCGGCGGGCGCGGGGAGATCGAACGCGTCGCCGTCCACCACAGCGACCCGAGCAGGCTGTCGCTCGCCGAGCAGCTCGACCGCGGCTACCGTCCGGCGCTCGACGAGCCGCTGGGCGTGCCTGAGGTGATCCGCACCGGCGAAGCGCACCTGTACCCGGATATCGATCCCGATGCGCTGGCCGCGTACGCCCGCGACGGTGCGCACCTGGCGCTGCTGCAGGCGATCGGGGCCAGAGCCGTGATCATCGTGCCGCTCGCCGCCCCTGCGAACACGCTCGGCGCGATCACACTCGTCTCGGCCGAGTCGATGCGCCGGCTCACGGACGCCGATCTCGACCTCGCGGTGAGGCTCGGCCGGCGTGCCGGCACCGCGGTCGAAAGCGCACGGCTCTACACCGAGCGAACCAGGATCTCGAGGATGCTCGAGGCCGCGCTGTTGCCCGACTCGCTCCCGCAGATCACCGGGATCGAGCTGGCGACGCGGTATCACGCAGCCGGCGAGTTGAACGATGTCGGCGGCGACTTCTACGACGTGCTCCCCTATGGTGAGGATCGCTGGATACTGGTGATCGGCGACGTCTGCGGAAAGGGCGCGCGAGCCGCAGGCGTGACGGCGCTGGCACGCCACACACTGCGCACCGCGGCGATGCTCGGGCTGACCCCGACCGGCATGCTCGAGACCCTGCACCGCGCATTGCGCGAGCAGCCGGCGGGTAGCGATCTGTGCACTGTTTGCCTCGTGAGCGTCGAACGCCTCGCGGCACACGCCGCGCTGACGGTGACGCTCGCCGGACATCCAGCACCGCTGCTGATCGATGCCGCGGGCGCTCGCACGCAGCTGGGGACGCCCGGCACGCTGCTCGGTGTGCTCGATCCGATCGAGGTCAGCGAAGTCGCCGTCGAGCTCTGTGCCGGCGAGACGCTGTTGCTCTACACCGATGGGCTGCCGGAGGCGGGCCGCCCCGTCGGCCCGGACGATCAGAGCCTGTTCGAGATGTCTGATCGGGTGGGACGCTCGAGCCTCGGCGAGCTGCTCGAGCTGTTGGAGGAGAGTGCTGTGCAGCGCGCCAACGGCAGCCTGCGCGACGACATCGCGCTGCTGGCGATCCGTTTGAGCGGCAGCGGGGCGACGCCGCGGCGCGCGTCGGGGCACGTCTCTGTCCACGGCTGACGCGCGAAGCGCGGGCAATTGGTCCATTCCGAGCTGCTATTGGGTAAAATCCAGCCATGGGGGTGCCCGACCAGCTCCAGATCGAGGTCCGTCACGACGGCAGCCGTGTGGTGCTCATCTTGGCGGGCGAACTCGACATGGCGAGTGCGGAGCGCCTGCAGCAGGCGATCGACGACGAGGGGCTGCGCGCCGAGACGAGCGTCGTCCTTAACCTCCAAGAGCTCGAGTTCATCGACTCTACGGGCCTGCGCGTGATGCTGAGGGCGCTCGAACGTTGCCGAGCGCGCGGTCAGGACTTCGCAATCACACCCGGCTCGCCGCAGGTCCAGCGCCTGCTCAGCATCACCGGCGTTGCCACGCACCTGCCGACCATCTCGTCACCTGACGAGATGGTCGCCTAGCGCGACGCCGGCTGTCAGCGTCCGTACCAGCGGCGCCCGCCGCCGTCCACGCCGCCGACAAAGAAGCCGATCAGCCACAGCAGCACGGCGAAGATCAGCACTATCCACAGCACGTGGGCCGCAAACCCGAGCCCGCCGAAGATAGCCAGGATCAAGACAAGAGCTAGCAGTGCGACCATGCTTTTCAACCTCCACTCGTCGGGTTCCCGAGACCACATCTGAATTGGGCCCGTGGCCCGCTCGATGTGTGCCGGTCTGCGTCATATTTGCCCTCTGGGCCGGAAACTCAAACCGAGCCCGCCCCTGTTTCCGTACGCCGGCCACGGGTAGCCGTTCTAGACCTGACCCACTATCGAGCAGGAGGATTGCGATGGCATCCGAGCTGAATGGCAAGAAGGTTGCGTTCCTGATGGCACAGGAGGGAGTCGAGGAAGTCGAGCTCACGAAGCCGTGGGAAGCCGTCGAGCGCGCTGGTGGCACCCCCGAGCTGATTGCCCCAGAGGCGGGCGAAGTGCAGGCGATGGACCACCTGGACAAGGGGTCGAGATTCTCGGTGGACCGGACGCTTGCCGAGATCCAGCCGAGCGAATACGACGCGGTGGTGCTTCCCGGCGGGGTCGCCAACCCCGACCAGCTCCGCACCGAGCAGCGCGCCGTGAGCTTCCTGCGCCAGTTCTTCGCCGAAGGCAAGCCGGTCGGCGTGATCTGCCACGGCCCGTGGACGCTGGTCGAGGCCGACCTCGTGCGCGACCGCACGATCACCTCGTGGCCCTCGCTGAAGACGGACATCCGCAACGCGGGCGGAAACTGGGTGGACGAGGAGGTCGTCGTCGACCAAGGCCTCGTATCCAGCCGCAAGCCCGAAGACCTGTCGGCGTTCTGCGCGAAGATCGTCGAGGAGTTCGCCGAGGGCGAGCACGCGGTCGCCGCCGCGGGCGCGACCGCCGGCGCGGGCAGCTGACGCTCGCCGCCGAACGGGTCGGGCGGCGCTGCTCGCCTGGGCGCCACCCGACCCCGCCGCCGAACGCCTTGCCTACGAAGAGCCCGCCGAGCTGGGCCCGGCGGCGGTGAGTGGCTTGGCGATGCTCTCGAGGCTGCGGCGCTCGGCTCTGACGCCAAACAGCAGCTCTGCAATCCCACCGATGATCATCATCGCCGCCCCGAGCGCGAGCGCGAGGAACACCTGCTCGTAGCTGCCGGTGTTGATCAGGCGACTGAATACCAGCGGCCCGATCACACCGCCGATACCCGTTCCGACTGCGTAGAAGACCGCGATGCACAGCGCCCGCGTCTCCATCGGGAAGATCTCCGAAACCGTCAGGTAGGCGGCGCTCGCTCCCGCGGAGGCGAAGAAGAACACCACGCAGATGCACACCGTGAACGTGGTCGCGTCGAGCTGGTGCTGCTCGAACAGCAGGCCCGTGGCGATCAGCAGGATGCCCGACACGATGTATGTCCCGGCGATCATCGGCTTGCGCCCGACAACGTCGAACAGCGGGCTCAGCAGCAGCGCTCCGGCGAAGTTTCCGGCTCCGAACACCGCGAGGTAGTACGGGACGTTGCCGGACGGAGTGTGGAAGTAGAGCGTCACGAGGTTGCCGAAGCCGAACAGGATCGAGTTGTAGAGGAAGGCCTGGCCGATGAACAGCGCCAGCCCGAGGATCGAGCGCCGCGGATACCTAGCGACGACCGAGCGCACGATCGTGGGTAGCGCGATCGTACGTCGCTGATGGACCACCAGCGGCTCGCCCTGCGGCTCGAGGAGCTGCTCGCCGGTGTCCGCTTCGACGCGTCGTTCGATGCCTTTGACGATCTTCTCTGCCTCCTGCTCGCGACCGTGGATGAACAGCCAGCGCGGGCTCTCCGGGACGTGGCGGCGCACCAGCAGGACGGCGAGCCCGATCACGGCGCCGAGCACGAAGCACAGCCGCCAGCCAAGATCGATCGGAAAGATGTTGGTGTTCAGCATCAGCACCGCCAGGAGCGGGCCGCCGATGCCGCCGAGCCAGTAGCTGCCGTTGATCGACACGTCCACGCGACCGCGGTGGTGGGCCGGGATCAACTCGTCGATCGCGGAGTTGATCGCGCTGTACTCGCCGCCGATGCCCATGCCGGTGAGGAAGCGCACGGCGAAGAACCAGCCCGAGGAGAAGGTCGCGGCCGTCAGCAGCGTGCCGAGCAGGTAGATCGCGAGCGTCAGCATGAACAGCCGCTTACGCCCGAAGCGATCGGTCAGCTGTCCGAACAGGAGGGCGCCGACGCAGGCGCCGGCGATGTACAGAGAAGCTCCCCAGCCGGAGACCTGGCTGATCGTGAGCCCCGAACCGGACGCGTGTTCGCCGAGCCTGCCGGAGATCGAACTGACGACGGTGACCTCGAGCCCGTCGAGCACCCAGGCCGTACCGAGCCCGAGAATGATCATCCAGTGAAAGCGCGCCCACGGCAGGCGATCCAGCCGCGCCGGGATGTAGGTCTCGATCGTCCCCGTCGCTGCGGTTGCGTCCAGCTCGCTCGCCTTGGCCTGCACCTCGGTCGCCACCGCGCTCCTCCTCGGTCAATGACGCCCTCCGTTGACGGTCGAAGGACCGGCGGACAGCTGTCGCTCTAGAAACGTGTTCCCGGCGCCAGCCGGCGTGAAACGGCGAGGTTTAGAGCCGGCAGATCAGGGCAACTAAGACTCTGCAGTGCCACCCCCGGCGGGCGTAAGCCGAGCCCCCCGGCTGTCACCCACATAGATAGTGGGGTGGCACGGCGGTACGCCGGCATGGCTTCGCCCCCGACGCTTGCCTGCCGGCGTACCGCCCCTTTTTGAGTTCGCACGTGTTCAGGGAGGAGCGAGTGGGTAATGACGAGTTTGGACGCCCTGAGGCAGCAGGGCGCGGGGAGCTGTCGACGAGAGCGAAGGGAGTGGGAATGAGACTTGCAAGGCGAACCGAACCTGCTGAAGAAGCTCCGCGCGAGGAAGCTGGCGCCACGGCGCGAGCACACGAAGGCGCCGCGCGTGAACCTCTCGCACGTGAATCGGGCGAACGACCCGCCGCGCGACGCCAGCGTTTTGCTTGGCGGACGCGCAATGCCGGAGCCGCGGCCGTGGGTACGGCCGGCGCCGGAGTGCTGTTGATCGCGCGGCTCGTGATGCTCGCAGCGACGCTGATCGCTCTGCTGATCGCGCTCGCCGTCGTGCTGCGCGACGTCGGCGCCAACCCGTCCAACACGATCGTCAAAGGGATCCACGAAGGCGCCAACTTCTTTGCCGGCGCCTTCACCGGGTTGATTCGCTTCAACGGTCATCCCAAGCGCGCGATCACCGTCGACTGGGGCATCGCGCTGCTCGTCTACCTGATCCTCGGGGAGGCCGTGTCCCGCGCGATCGCAGGGGTGGGGCGTGGCGGCGTCCTCTTCGAGCGCAACCGTCGTCGCGCTGTTCCGACGGCCTGATCGATGTTCAGAACGGAGGAGGGAAGGGTGTCGATGTCGAGGTTGCTTGGGCTCTTGCGAGCGTCGCTGTTGGCTCTTGTGTGTACCGCGGTGGCCGGACTTTGCTTCGCGGCCGGGGCGAGCGCGATCGAAGTCACCAAGTGGGAAGCCGGCACCTGTGCGAACAGCGAATGCAAGGACTCCGACGTCAACGAAGGCAAAGCCAACTACTTCTATACGCAGGCGGCTGGGCACCCGGATTTCGGGATCACCGATTTCGCGTTCAAAACCCACCCAGACGGTCTGCTCAAAGCCGAAGTGCCGAACGAACACGTCGAAGACGTACGCGTTGACCTCCCGCCTGGGCTTGCGGTCAACCCCGAAGCGACGGCCGCCAAGTGCACCGAAGAAGAGCTGAACGCGGACGAAAAACTGTGCCCGGCGGCGAGCCAGGTTGGTGTCGACGACGCTACCGGTACGGCGACCGTGCTCGCGAAACTCACGATCAAAGAAGAATTTCCGGTCTACAACATGGTGCGCAAGCCCGGCCAGCCCGCTCGTTTCGGTGTCGAAATCAACAGCGCGAAACTCGAACTCTTTCCCAAGCTGCAGGGGCATATCTACCTCGAAGGTGGCATCAGCTGGCACAAAGAACCGGTCACACCAGAAAACAGCGGCGTCGCAACCGGCGACTACCACGAGTATTTCGAGATCAGGGAAATCGCGAAAGAACCAGAAGTCGTCGAGTCACGGCTCGTCTTCTGGGGTGTGCCGCAGGAACACCAGAAAGCCCCAACCGAACCGGCGAAAGCATTCCTCACCCTGCCAAGCACGTGCGCGGAAGAGCCGATCACCTATCTGCACGCGAACTCCTACGAAAACCCCGGCGACTGGGTCGCCATCCCGAACCAGACGCCGGTCACGGCCACCGGCTGCAGCTCGCTGGCGCTCGACCCAACGCTGTCGCTCACGCCTGAAACCACCCAGTCCGACGCGCCCGACGGTGTGACGGCCGGCCTGCATGTTCCGCAGGCCACCAACGACCCGTCCAAGCCCAACTCTCCGGACATAGAAAGCGCCGTGGTCACGCTGCCGGAAGGGATGACGTTGAACCCGGCGGCGGCGCACGGCCTCGTGGGTTGCGCCAGCGCCGAATTCGCAGCCGGGACCTGCCCGTCCGCATCGAGCGTCGGCACCTTCTCGGTCAATGCCCCGGGCATCCCGCCGGCGGCGCTCAGCGGCGGCGTCTACGTCGGCTCGCCTGAAGCCGGCAAGGGACCCGAATCGGGTGGCATGTACCGGATCTTGCTGGTCGGCGAATCGGCGCAGTATGGCGTCGGGCTGCACCTGGAAGGCCGCGTCAGCGCCAACGCGTCCACGGGGCGCCTGACGGCCACGTTTGCCGGAGCGCCGCAGGTGCCAGTGGAAGACCTGAAGCTGCATTTCAACGGTGGCGCCCGCGCGCCACTCGCAAACCCGCTCAGCTGCGGCGCAGTCGCGCCGACGGCGGCGATCACGCCCTACGGCGGCGAGCCGGCGAAAGCGGCCGCCGCGACCGGCTTCACGGTCGACGGCAACGGCTCCGGCGGTCCCTGTCCGCTGCCCTTCTCGCTCGTCCAGAGCCTTACTCCTCAGAGCCCGGCGAACGCCGGCGCCTACGACGCGGCGAGCTTCGGCGTGGCACGCGCCAGCGGGCAGCAGTACCTGTCGAAGATCAGCACGACGCTGCCCGCCGGCCTCGTCGGAGCGATTCCGTCGGTGCCGCTGTGCCCCGAAGCTGAGGCCAACGCGGGTACGTGCGCGGCGACCAGCCAGATCGGCACCGTCACCGTCGCGGCGGGGGCGGGCAGCGAACCGTACACGTTCACCGGTCGCGCCTATCTGACCGGACCCTACGCCGGCGCTCCGTACGGGCTGTCGGTCGTCGTGCCCGCGGTCGCGGGGCCGTATGACCTCGGCGAAGTCGTGACACGCGCCGGCATCACGGTCGGGCTCTACAGCGGCCGGATCACGGCCACGACGACCTTGCCGAGCATCGTCGGCGGCGTGCCGCTGCGCCTTCAGAGCCTGAACGTGTCGGTCAACCGGCCGAACTTCATGTTCAACCCGACCAGCTGCGCGCCGCTGTCCACGGAATCGGTGCTGACCTCGACGTTCGGTGCCAGCCAGAGCCTGTCGAGCCCGTTCCAGGTGGGCGGCTGCGGCGCGCTGGCGTTCAAACCGGCGGTCAGCGCGAGCAGCTCGGCCGGCACATCGAAACTTGGTGGCGCGAGCCTCGAAGTCAAGGTCACGCAGGCGCCCCACCAGGCCGACATCCAAGAGCTTCAGCTGCAGCTGCCAAAGCAGCTCGTGGCGCGTCTGACGACGCTCCAGAAAGCGTGCCTCGCGTCTGAATTCGAAACGGGCCCGCCTCCCGGCACATGCAAGTCGACGGCGCGAACCGGCACTGCGACCGTCATCACGCCGGTGCTGCCCGACCCGCTCAAAGGCGACGCATACTTCGTCTCGCACGGCGCGGCATCGTTCCCCGACCTCGATCTCGTCCTGCAGGGGGACGGTGTCGAGGTGGTGCTGGTCGGCCACACCCACATCGCCCGCTCGAGCATCACCACGTCGACCTTCGAAAGCCTTCCCGACGTGCCGATCTCGAGCGCGGTCGTGAGCCTGCCGACTGGCTCGAACTCGGCGGTGTCGGCGAACGGCTCGCTGTGCGGCGCGAACCTGATCGCGCCGACGACGATCATTGCTCAGAGCGGCGCCAAGATCACCCAGAACACGCGGATCGCCGTACGCGGCTGCTCGATCGAGTTGATCTCGCACAGCCGTCGCGGTCAACGCCTCACCTTGAAGGTCTGGGTGCCTGAAAGCGGCCGTCTGAGCGTGAGCGGGCGCGGCGTCAAACGCGTGAGCGTGCGCGTCAAGCGAGCCGGCACGATCGTCACCTTCGGGGTGCGTCTGACGTCGAGCGCCGTGGCCGCGCTACACGGCCACGGCAAGAGGCCCAGGCTGAGGATCGGCTTCTCACCAGCGTCCGGCCACAACAGCTCTGCTCGCACGCTCCTGCTGCGAGGCTGACTCCCGCGGTCGTTCAGCGGCGGTCGGCGAGGTGCAGCTCGAGCGTCTCGGCGGAGTCGAAACGCGCGACGCGCTGGGCATCGGTGAGCCGTTCGATGACCGGTGCGCTGCCGTCGGCGGCGGCGGTCATGAGGCTTTCGCCGCGACCGGTCAGCAGCGGGCCGATCAGCAGCTCCAGCTTGCGCGGCGCGACCGTCACGCCGACGTCCAGATGGGTTCCCCTGATCGACTCGCCTGCGTTCGCGGCAAGTATGTCGGCGACGATCTGCACGTCAGAGATACGATCGGTGGTGAAGTATGCGCGCGCGGCGAGCGCGCTCAGCACGCGCGGAAGGACGGCGCGCACCATCGCGTTCGGCGCCAGTCGCAGCTCGACCACACCAGCCGGCCCGCTGCGTGCCGCGGCGAACGTCTCGAGGTCCTCACCGGCGATCGGCTCGAGGACGCCGGTGTTCCTGACGTTGAACTCCATGCGGAGCTCGGTCCCGCCGGCGGTGGTGCGGGCGAACTCGACCTCGCGCGCGAGCGTGTCGATCACGGCGAGGCCGATCCCCTCCTGACGCTGCTCCCCGCCGTCCACGGGCATGCCCTTGCCGTGATCGCGGACTACCACGGCGACGCCGGCGGAAAGCGCGAACACGTCCACTTCGAGCGGCCCCTCCTGCTCGCCGTAGGCATGCATCACCACGTTGTTGCACGCCTCGGTGACGGCCGTGTTCAGGTCATTGCTCTCGATCGCGTCGAGCGCCAGGCAAGCGGCCACCCCGCTCAACGCCTGGCGTACGATCAGGACGTTCTCGGGCCGGCTGGGGAGGCTCAGGTGTACGTTGGGAAGCTCGGCCATCGAGCGCCAGCGATCGACCGGATCCCCGAAGGCGAGCGTCGAGCAGCGGCGGAGCGCCGCGGCGTCGGTCCTTCCGCCCAGCCGTACTCAGTCCGCACGCGTCAGCGTCCGCAGCTGCTCGAGTGAGCGGCGCAACAGGCGCGAGACCTGCATCTGCGAGATGCCGACACGCTCTGCGATCTCGGTCTGCGTGAGGTCTTCAACGAAGCGCATACGCAGGATCAGGCGCTCGCGCGGGGGGATGTGCCCGAGCACTGCCGTTACCGTCGCGTCCAACTCGACCAGCTCGTAGCGCTCGTCGTCCTCGCCGACGGTTTCGCCGTAGGCCACCGCCTCACCGTCGGCTCGCGGACGCGGCGCATCCAGCGAAAGCGTGTCGTAGGCCTGGATCGCCTGCAGCGCGTCGATGACGTCCTCGGTGTCGATCTCGAGGAACTCTGCGAGTTGGTTGACCGTCGGCGCGCGCCCTTGCGAGTTGGCGAGGCGCTCCTGCGCGTCGCGGACCTTCAGCGCGCGCTCCTGTGCGCCCCGCGGGACGTGTACCGCCCAGCCGGAGTCGCGGAAGTAGCGGCGCATCTCGCCGAGGATCGTGGGCACTGCGAACGACGCAAACGGGTGGCCACGGTCGGCGTCGTAACGGTCCAGAGCCTTCAGCAGCCCCAGGGACGCGACCTGCAGCAGGTCCTCGAACGGCTCGGACGAGCGCCCGTAGCGCCTCGCGAGGCCGCGGGTCAGCGGCAGGTATTGGCGTACGAGCGCTTCGCGCGCGTGCGGGTCTCTGTCGCGCTGCCAGCGCGCGAACAGCTCCTGCGAATCCTTGGCTGCGCCGGGAGCGGTGCGTGATCCGGACGATGGCCTTGTCGCCACTGCGGGCATCTCGACTCCTCTCTAGCTAGCGTGCAAGCACGGCCCCCGACCGCTGGGCCGCCAGTCAAGCTGATGATACCCCCTGTCGGGCCATCGTAAACCACAAAATTCGGCCATCTGCCCGCTAGGCTCAAGCGCGTGGCGATGCCCCGCAAGCCCGTGCCAAGCGTCGAGCAGATCCTCGCAACGCGCGGCGGTGAGGAGATGGCGCTCAACGACGCCTACCTGAACCCGCAGATCGGGCGGATCCTGCGCACGCTGGGCTTCGACAAGGTGTGGACCGGCGGTGAGGGCGCGCACCTGATCGACGCCGACGGCGAGCGCTACCTCGATCTGTTCGGCGGCTATGGGGTGTTCGCGATCGGACGCAACCATCCGGAGGCGATCGCGGCGATCGAGCAGGTGATCGCGGCGCGCACCGGGAACCTGCCGCAGCTCGGGGTGACGCTGCTGAGCGGCGTGCTCGCCGAGCAGCTGCTCGCGCGCGCGCCGCGCAGCGTCGGCGCGATGGTTCCGGCCAACAGCGGCACCGAGGCGGTCGAGGCGTCGATCAAGATCTCGCGCGCCGCCACCGGACGTGCGCGCGTGCTGTACGCCGAGCATGCCTTCCACGGGCTCACGCTCGGCTCGCTGTCGCTCAACGGCGGCGTCGAGTTCCGCGAGGGGTTCGGTCCGCTGCTGCCCGGCTGTGACGCCGTCGGCTTCGGCGATCTCGAGGCGCTGGCGCGGGAGCTCGCGCGTGGCGACGTCGCGGCGTTCATCGTCGAGCCGATCCAGGGCAAGGGCGTGAACCTGCCCGCGCCCGACTACCTGCCCGCGGCTCAGCGTCTCTGCCGCGAGGCCGGCACGCTGTTCGTGTGCGACGAGGTCCAGACGGGGATCGGGCGCACCGGGCGTTTTCTGGCGCTCGAGCACTGGGGGCTCGAGCCGGACCTGATCTGTGTCGCCAAGGCGCTCTCGGGAGGGTTCGTCCCGATCGGCGCCGTGCTTGTCTCGCGCCAGGCCTTCGAGCGCGTCTTCGACGGCATGGAGCGCGCCGTGCGTCATGGCTCAACCTTCGGCGGCAACGATCTCGCAGCGGCTGTCGCGCTGGCGACGCTGCGGGTGCTCGACGAGGAACAGCTCGTCGCTCGCGCCGAGCACATGGGCGCGCTGCTGCTCGAGCTGACGAGGCCATTGGTCGAGCGCTTCGAGGTCGTCCGGGACGTTCGTGGCCTCGGGCTGATGTGGGCGATCGAATTCGGGCCCCCGGCGGGTGCGAGCGCGCGGCGGCTATGGGAGGGGGTCGAGCGCCGTCAGCCGGGCCTGTTCTCGCAGCTGATCACCGTGCCGCTGTTCCACGAGCACAAGATCTTCTGCCAGGTGGCGGGCCATCACATGAACGTGATCAAGGCGCTGCCCGCGCTCACCATCGAGGAGTCTGAGGTGCGCCGGTTCGCCGCCGCGCTCGAGCAGACGATCGCCGCGGCCGAGCGCTACCCGGCCGCGCTCGCACGCTTCGGCCTGCGCACCGGACTGCGGGCCGCCGGCGTCGGGCGTTAGCGGCTTACGACCCGCGTTTGGCGGGTCTTGCGCGCGATCTTCCAGGGAGAGGCGACGCGCGCCGCTAGCCTGTCGGGCCGTGCTCGTAACCAGAGATGACATCCGAAACGTGGCGATCGTGGCGCACGTCGACCACGGCAAGACCACGCTCGTGGACGCGATGCTGTGGCAGTCGGGCGCCTTTCGCGTCGGCCAGGACGTCGCCACCCGCGTGCTCGACTCGATGGACCTCGAGCGCGAGAAGGGCATCACGATCCTCGCCAAGAACACCTCGCTGCGCTACCGGGACGTCAAGCTCAACATCATCGACACCCCTGGGCACGCCGACTTCGGCGGCGAGGTCGAGCGTGGTCTGACGATGGTCGACGGCGTGCTGCTGCTCGTGGACGCTTCCGAGGGGCCGCTGCCGCAGACGCGCTTCGTGCTGCGCAAGGCGCTGGAGGCGCGGCTGCCGGTGATCCTGGTCGTCAACAAGGTGGACCGGCCGGACGCGCGCGTCGCGGAGGTCGTCGACGAGGTGTACGAGCTGTTCTTGGATCTCGACGCCGACGAGCACCAGATCGAGTTCCCGATCGTCTACTGCAACGCCAAGGCGGGCGTCGCCTCGTTGCACTACGAGCCGGGGCAGCCGATCCAGGAGCAGAACCTCGCGCCGCTGCTCGACCTGCTGCTCGAGCGCATCCCGGCGCCCACCTACGATCCACGACACCCGCTGCAGGCGCTCGTGACCAACCTCGACGCCTCTCCCTATGTCGGGCGCCTGGCGATCTGCCGCGTGCGCCACGGCACGATCCGCAAGGGCCAGCAGATCGCGTGGTGTCGCGCCGACGGCTCGATCCAGCGCGCGACCGTCGCCGAGCTGTACGTCACCGACGCGCTCGACCGCGTCGACGCTCCCGAGGCGGGGCCCGGGGAGATCATCGCGGTGGCGGGCATCGCCGAGGTCACGATCGGCGAGACGCTCGCCGATCTCGGCGACCCGCGTCCGTTGCCGGTGATCACCGTCGATGAGCCCGCGATGTCGATCACGCTCGGCGTCAACACCTCGCCGCTTGCAGGCAAAGACGGCGACAAGCTCACGGCGCGGCAGATCGAGGCGCGCCTGAAGCAGGAGCTGGTCGGAAACGTCTCGCTGCGTGTGAAAGAGACCGAGCGCCCGGACACCTACGAGGTCCAGGGCCGCGGTGAGCTGCAGCTGGCGGTGCTCGTCGAGATGATGCGCCGGGAGGGCTTCGAGCTGACCGTCGGGCAGCCGCACGTAGTCGAGCGCGAGATCGAAGGCAAGCGCCACGAGCCCGTCGAGCGCCTGTCGATTGACGTCCCGGAGGAGCACGTCGGCACGGTCACCCAGCTGCTGGCGGCGCGCAGGGGCAGGATGGAGCACATGACCAACCACGGCACCGGCTGGGTGCGAATGGACTACCTGGTCCCGGCCCGCGGGCTGATCGGATTTCGCACGCAGTTCCTGACCGAGACGCGCGGCACGGGGATCATGCACCACGTGTTCGACCGTTGGGAGCCGTGGGCGGGGGAGATCCTGACGCGGACGAGCGGCGTGCTCGTCGCCGACCGCCGCGGCGAGACCGTGACCTTCTCGCTGTTCACCCTGCAGGAGCGCGGCTCGCTGTTCGTCGGCCCCGGCGAGGAGGTCTACGAAGGGATGGTCATCGGCGAGAACGCCCGCTCGGAGGACCTCGACGTCAACCCCGTCAAAGAGAAGCATCTGACGAACATGCGCTCGTCGACCTCGGACGTGCTGGTGCGCCTCGACGCGCACCGCAAACTGACGCTCGACGAGGCACTGGAGTTCGTGCGCGAGGACGAGGCGGTCGAGGTGACGCCGCTATCGGTGCGGATGCGCAAGGTCGAGCTCTCGAAGCTGGAACGTCAGAAGGCGATGAAAATGGCACGCAAGTGAGGTATGAGCACAGTTACGAGTGAGTCGCCGCCGGCGACTGCCGGTATCAGGCTCAGCGGCCTGGTGAAGACGTTTCCCGGCCCTGACGGCCCGATCAGGGCGGTACGCGGAATCGACGTGCACGATCGCGCCGGGTGAGACGGTCGCGCTGCTCGGTCCCAACGGCGCCGGCAAGTCGACGACGATCGACATGTTGCTCGGCCTGCTGGCCCCGGACGAGGGCAGCGTTTCGGTTTTCGGTAGCTCCCCCGCAGAGGCGGTCGCGCGCGGCGCGATCGGCGGGATGCTGCAGACCGGAGAGCTGATCAGGGATCTGTCGGTGGGGGAGCTGGTGGCGATGATGGCTTCGCTGTACCCCTCGCCACTGCGCGTCGAGGAGGCGCTCGAGCTCTCCGGCGTAGGCGAGTTCGCCGGCCAGCGCACGCAGAAGCTCTCAGGCGGACAGACCCAGCGCGTACGGCTCGCGATCGCGCTCGTCAGCGATCCGCAGCTGCTCGTGCTCGACGAGCCGACGGTCGCGCTCGACGTCGAGGGGCGCCGGGCCTTCTGGGCGACGATGCGCGCCTTCGCGGCGCGTGGCAAGACGGTCGTGTTCGCGACCCACTACCTCGAGGAGGCTGACGCGTACGCGGATCGCGCCGTGCTGATGGCTCACGGCGAGGTCGTCGCCGACGGGCCGACCACCGAGATCCGGGCGAGGGTCGGCACGCGCACGATCCGCGCAACGCTTGCCGAGCGTGGAGGTGGGCGCGCTGGATGAGCTTCCGGGCGTCAGCAGCGCCGAGCGTCGCGGCGAGGCCGTGGTTCTGCGATGCAGCGACTCCGACGTGGCGATCAGGGCGCTACTGAGCGCCTACCCCGACGCGCGCGACATCGAGATTGCCGCAGCCGGCCTCGAGCAGGCATTCCTCGCGCTGACCAGCGGCGATGGCGACGGGCCGGCTGTCGCCCGCTCTGGGCGCGGGAAGGGGGACGGCTGATGCCACTGCTGTACATGCGCTACGAGCTGCTGCGCACGTTGCGCAACCGGCGCTTCTTCCTGCTCTCGCTGGGCTTTCCGCTGGTCCTGTACTTCGTGATCGCGGCGCCGAACCGCAACGTCGCCGACTTCGCCGGCAGCGGTATCTCGTTCCCGCTCTATTACATGGTCGCGATGGCGACGTTCGGGACGATGAGCGCGATGCTCTCGTGCGGCGCGCGCATCGCCGCCGAGCGCGCCGTCGGCTGGAATCGACAGCTGCGGATCACGCCGCTCTCGCCGCGCGCCTACTTCCGCGTGAAGGTCATCACGGGATACATGATGGCGCTGATCAGCCTGCTCGCGCTGTACCTCGCCGGCGCCTGTCTCGGGGTCAGCCTGAGCGCGGAGGAGTGGCTGAAGATGACCGCGCTGATCCTCGTCGGCCTGGTGCCGTTCGCCGCGCTCGGGATCATGCTCGGGCACATGCTCACGCCGGACTCGATCGGTCCTGCGATGGGCGGAGGGGTCTCGCTGCTGGCGCTGCTCGGGGGCGTCTGACTTCCCGCTTCCGAGCCACGGCTTCCTCCACGACGTGGGCCAGTACATCCCCTCCTACTGGCTCGCTCGCGCCAGCCACGTGGCCCTCGGTGGCGCCGCGTGGAGCACCATGGGCTGGGTTGTGATGGCCGCCTGGACGGTCGTGCTCGGCGCGCTTGCCGCGCGCGCCTACCGGCGTGACACCGGGCGGATATAGCCGCCTGGCCGCGGCGCGAGCACACGGTGTGCTCGCATGCGATGGCTGCGCACGCGGCGTCGGGCGACGCTAGGGTACCGCCGATGATCAAAACGACAAGAGCCTCACTCACTGCCAGGATCGCCCTGCTCGTTGCATCGCTGGCCTTTGCATCGCTGCTCGTCGGTCCTGTGGCAGCGGGTGCAGCAACCACGATCGTGTACGCGCCCGAGAGCCTCTCCGTATATGAACAGCAGCTCGACAGCGGCAAGATCAGGGCCGTCACGATCAACAAGCACCTTCGCTCGCTGCGCGTGACGCTCGACGACGGCAGCTACGTGCTCGCGCGCTACAAGCCCAAAGAAGAGCAGAAGGCCGCCGCCGGCGCTCGAAGCCAAGCACGTGCCCGTCGTCGTGCTGACGTCCTCGGAAGCGAGCAAAGAAGCCAAAGTCGGACCGAAAAAAGCCCACAAACACAAAATCCGCTACATCGCTGCGGGGTTCTGATCGTCGTGATCATCATCGTCGCGGCCGTGCTGCTGATCAGGCGTAGGCGCTACAGGGAGGACTACTGATCCTCGCAGCCGCAGCTCGGCCGCTGCCCTGATTCGCGGCCAAGACTGAGAATAAGACTCAGTCTTGATATGGTGTTCGCGCCAGCAGCGACCACCCACGTCCATCAGGGAGCCGGCCGACATGCAGCTGAGTTGCATCAGCGCGTCAGTGCGCCTGACCGTCGCTCTTGGCGCTCGCCGCGGGGACTACGTCGCTCGGCGGCTGCGCCGGCGCCGCCCTGAGCACCACCGCGGCGGCGCGATCGTCGCGGTCGGCGCCGAGAACCAGTACGCCAACGTGATCGCACAGGTCGGCGGGCGCTACGTGAGAGCGACCGCGATCGAGAGCAACCCGAACACCGATCCGCACACCTTCGAGGCCAGCCCGAGCGTCGCGGAGGCCGTCGAGCGCGGCGCGGCTGGTCGTGCAGAACGGGCTCGGCTACGACACCTTCATGGAACGGATCGAGTCTGCCTCCGGGGGGGTGGGATCCAATTCTTCACGCAAGGTGATCGACGTGCAGAAGCTGCTCGGGCTGCCCGACTCCACCCCCAACCCGCACCTCTGGTACAAGCCCGCGGACGATGCCCGCGGTCGCGAAGGCGGTCGCCGCCTCCCTGGCGCGCTGCAGCCGGCGCACGCCGCCTACTTCCAGGCCAACGCGACCGCCTTTGAACGATCGCTGACGCCGTGGTATCAGGCGCTCAAGAGCTTCGCAGCCGCCTATCCGGACACGCCGGTCGCGACCACCGAGCCGGTCGGCGACTACATGCTCGAAGCCGCCGGCACCGTCAACCTGACCCCGTTTGGCCTGCAGGCGGACATCATGAACGGCGTCGACCCCGCGCCCCAGGACGTGACCCTGCAGAACGGCCTGTTCTCCGAGCACAGGGTCAAGGTGTTCGTCTACAACCAGCAGGTGACCGACTCGCTCACCCAGTCGTTCCTGCAGGCCGCCAAACGGGCAGGCGTGCCGGTGGTCGGCGTGTACGAGACGATGCCCACGCCCGGCTATGACTACCAGTCGTGGATGCTCGCCGAGGTGCGCGCGCTGCGCCGGGCGCTCGCCGAAAAGGTCTCGACGCAGGAGCTGTGATGGACGCTGCGGGCGAGATCCTGTCGGTCGAGCGGGTCAGCGTGCGGCTGTCCGGGCGCGAGGTCCTGCGCGACGTCAGCTTCGCGATCCGTCCTGGCGAGTTCACCGGGCTGATCGGCTCCAACGGCGCCGGCAAGACGACGCTGTTCCGCGTGATCCTCGGGCTGCAGTCGGCCAGCGCCGGGCGCGTGCTGCTCGACGGCCGCCCGCGCTCGCGGCGCAACCCGCTGATCGGCTACGTCCCGCAGAAGTTCCTGCTCGACCCCGACATGCCGCTGCGCGCGCGCGACCTCGTCGGCCTGGGCATCGACGCGCACACGGTTCGGCATCCCGCTGCCCTCCCGCGCCCGCAGGGCGCTCATCGAGGAGATGCTTGCAGGCGGTGGACGCCGAGCGCTTCGCCGACGCGCGCGTCGGGCAGCTCTCCGGCGGCGAGCAGCAGCGCGTGCTGATCGCCCACGCGCTGATCGCTCGCCCGCAGCTGCTGCTGCTCGACGAGCCGCTCGCCAACCTCGACCTGCGCGCCGGCCAGGAGGTCGTCGCGCTGCTCGCGCGGATCGCCACCGAGCAGCAGATCGCGGTGCTGATCAGCGCGCACGAGATGAACCCGCTGCTGCCGGTGATGGACCGCATCGTCTACCTCGCCGCCGGGCGCGCCGCGAGCGGCACGACCGAGGAGGTCGTGCGCGCGGACGTGCTCAGCGAGCTCTACGGCAGCCACGTCGACGTGCTCAACGTCCACGGACGCGTGCTCGTCGTGGCCGGCGCCGGCGACGCAGTCGGACCTGCATGGGCACGAGGCCGCGCTGCCGGGGCTGGAGATCGTCTCGTGAGCGTCGCGGCGCTCGGCGCGCTGCTCGCGCCCGTGATCGAGCCGGGGTTCTTCTCGAGCGAAGCCGTCACGTGGCGCTCGTCGTCGGCGCGCTCGTCGCGGTCGTCGCCGGGGCCGTCGGCGTGTTCACGGTGATCCGCGGCCAGTCGTTCGCAGGCGAGGCGCTCGGGGACATCGGCACCACCGGCGGCTCGGCGGCGTTCCTGGCCGGCGTCGGACCGCTGTGGGGCTTCGTCGCCGTCGAGCGTCGCCGCCGCGGCGGCGATGGAGCTGATCGGCATCCAGCGCCCGCGCGGGCGGGACCTCGCGACCGGCATCGTGCTCGGGACGGCGCTCGGGCTGGCCGCGCTGCTGCTGTATCTGGTCACGACGCTCCACAACACCACCGGCGCCGCAAGACGATCCTGTTCGGCTCGGTGTTCACGGTCGCCGCGCTCGCACGATCCCGCTCGTCGCGCTGCTGAGCGTGGTCGCGCTGGCGATCGTCGCCGCGCTCTACCGGCCGCTGCTGCTCAGCTCGCTGAGCGCGGAGATGGCCGCCGCGCGCGGGCTCCACGTGCGGGCGCTCGGCGCCGCCTACCTGCTCGCGCTGGCGCTTGCGGTCGCGCTGGCGGCGATGACGATCGGCACGATCCTCTCGACCGCGCTGCTCGTCGGCCCGGCCGCGACCGCGCTGCGCCTCACCCGACGTCCCGGCTCGGCGATCGCGCTCGCCGGCGGGCTCGGGGTGGCGACCATGTGGCTGGGGATCCTGCTCGCCTACGACAGCTTCGACTGGCCGCCGCGCGGCACCGGCTGGCCGGTGAGCTTCTTCGTCGTCACGCTGATCTTCCTCGGCTACCTGCTCTCCGGGGTCCGCCGGGCTGCTGCGCAGGCGGCCCGGAGCCGCGTAGATGTTCTCGGGCTTCATGGTCAACGCGTGGGAGGTCGCGAGCATCGTCGCCGTCGTCGCCGGCCTCGTCGGCTTCTTCGCCGTGCTGCGCGGGTCGGCGTTCGTCGCGCACGCGATCCCCAACGGCTCGTTCGCCGGCGCCGCGGGGGCGAGCCTGATCGGCGTCAACACGCTCGTCGGACTGGGCGTGTTCTCGCTGCTCGGCGCGCTCGGCATCGGCCTGCTCGGCAGGCGCGGGCGCCACGACGTCGTGACGGCGCTCGCGCTCGTGATGATGCTCGGGCTCGGCTCGCTGTTCGTGAGCTTCAGCGTCGAGTACGCAGCCGGAGGTCGACTCGCTGCTGTTCGGCGAGGTGCTCGGCATCTCCAGCAACCAGGTTGCGCCGACGGCCGCGCTGGCGCTCGTGTGCGTGGCCGCGATCGCGGCGCTCTACCGCCCGCTGATGCTCTCCTCGGTGCTCGCCGAGGTCGGCGAGGCGCGCGGGGTGAGCGCGTTCGCGATGGAGCTGTGCTTCCTGGTCGTCGTCGCGCTCGCGACCACGATGACCGTGCCGGTCGTCGGCACGCTGCTGATCTTCAGCCTGATGATCGGCGCGCCGGCCGCCGCGCGCTCGTTCACCGACCGGCCGCTCGTCGCGATCGGCCTGTCCGTCGCGATCGCGCTGATCACCGTCTGGAGCGCGATCGCCGCCTCCTACGAGACCAACTACCCGGTCGGCTTCTTCGTCGGCACGATCAGCGCCGGCGCCTACGCGCTCGGGCGCGCATGGGCGGCGTGGCGCACGCGCCGACGCACCGGCAGCGACGCGACGGCCCTCGACTATGCCGTCAGCGGCGCCTCGAACATCGCCGCATGAGCGTCTCGAGCGCTAACCGACGGCTGGGTCGAGCAGGCCGAGGCGGCGCTCGCTGCCGCGGGGCGAAAGCGCGGCGGCGCCCGGCGCGCGCTGCTCGAGCTGCTCGGCGCGCAGGAGTGCGCGCTGACCGCGCTCGAGATCGAGGACGCGCTGCGCGCCCGCTCGGCGCGCGCCGGTCAGCCGCGCCAGCGTCTATCGGATCCTCGATGAGCTCGAGGCGCTCGGGCTCGTGCAGCGCGTCGAGACCGGCCAGGCGATGGTGCGCTACGAGCGCGTGTGCGAGCACGAGCAGCACCACCACCACCTCGTCTGCGACGAGTGCGGCCTGGTGATGCCGTTCTCCGACCCCGGCCTCGAGCGCGCGATCGACCGCTCAGCGAGCGGGTGCCGCTGGCGGTCTCCGAGCACGAGATCGTGCTGCACGGGGCGTGCCGCGACTGCGCGGCCTAGACGGTGATCAGGATTGTCTGCTGACCGACAGGTCGGATGGTGCCTCCTCGTGGTTCGTCACGGTAGCCGGCGACCGCGATTTCGCTCTCATGCGTACCGAGTCCGGCGCGGCGCGCGGCTTACCCCAGATGTAGGAGAGCACGCAGCCGAGCGTGAACACTGCCACCACGAACAGCACCGGCCCGGAGTCCTCGACGAGCGCGCCGACGAGCCCGCGGCCAAGCCACCCGCGAGCGCCGCCGTCCACGCGGGGTCACTCGCCACCGGGGCCAGCACACGTGCCCGCCGGCGGACGCCGACGGCAGCGGCGACGAGCGCGGCGGCGCTCGCCGCGGGCATCGCATGGTTGCGCAGCTCGTGCCAGGCGGCGGTGTAGCGGCGGACGATCACGTCGCGCAGGTCATCCGCCGAGCGCGCGTCCAGGACGCTGCCGGTGAAGTGGCCCGTGCCGTGCGCGAAGGCGAGGTCGAGCGCCGCCAGCGCGACGAGGCCGGCGACCGGGCTGAGCAGCACGACCAGCGCGCGTCTGCGCGTCAAGGCGCCCGGGAGCAGCATGATCGTGGCGAGCGCGAATCCGAAGCTGACGAGGATCACCCCGCCGACGCCCGCGCCGATCCGCGCCGAGCCCTCGATCAGCGCCAGCAGGACGCCGCTGCAGCGCCATCGTCAGCGCTGCGCGTCGACCGCGCGCGGCGGGGTACAGCGCGCCGGCGACCGCCGCCAGCGCCAGCACGGCCAGCGCCGACTTGAGATCGTTGCCGATCCCGTAGAAGCGCGCGCCCAGGATCGGGTCGGGCCCGAGCAGCGAGCGCATCAGCAGCTGCGTGCCCGCGAGCGCGTCGGCGCTGAGCGCGACGATCGCCGCGAGCGCCGGGCACGAGCAGCGCGCGCGGCCAGCAGAACGAGCGCGTCGGTGAGCGCGCCGAGCGCAGGCAGAGCAGCGCGATCGTCGCGTACTCGACCGCGGCGCTCGGCTCGAGCGCCGCCGGCAGCAGCACCGCGACGGGCGCCCACAGCACGCCGAGCGCGCCGACGCGCAGCGCCCACGCCCGCCCCCGCGTCGACGGCGAGGCCAGCGCCGCGAGCAGCGCCCACGCGCCAAGCAGCCAAGCCAGCGCGGGCAGGCGGCGCGGGCCGATCACGCGCAGACGCGCCATCAGCGCCCGCAGGCTCGCTGAATGCAGCGCGCCGTCGGTGACCACCGGCTCGCCGCGCACGTCCGCCGGCGGCGGTCTGACGCCGAGCTGCTCGAGGATCGTCGGCGTGAGATCGAAGCCGCGATCAGCCCGCGCTGCCTGGTGCTCTGCGAGCTCAGCTCGTGCCCGCCGCCGCCGGCGAGGCCTGCCGCGCCGCGTCCACAGCAGCTGCCCGGCCGGCTGCGCGCGCGACGCGCTGCACGACGATCAGCAGCTCGCCCGGCGCCCGTTGACGAGCGAGCACGGCCGAGGTCAGCGAGGCCTTCGGCGCCGGCGGGGAGATCGGCGATCACGAGGCGCCTGCTGCGCATCAGCGCGTCGATGCGCGGCACGAGCGTCGTCGCCGAGCCGAGCGAGACGGCGGCGAGCGTGCCGGCGCGTCCCGCTGCCAGCGGCGCGTCGGTGCTGGCAGCGGCGTCGATGCCGGCATAGCCGGCGCCGCCCGGGATCTCGCTCGCGAGCAGCCCCGGGCGCAGCAGCTGCGGCGCCGCCTGCGCGCGTCTGCGCGCCGCCTGCCATCCGGCGATCCTCGCGCGCGCGCCGGAGCGGGAGAGGGAGAGCGGAGGCGGTCGCGGTGTCGCGATAAGCCGAGCTCGCGACGCGCGCGCCCTGACTGATGTCGAGCAGCAGCTGGTCGCTCGAGTAGGGACCCTGGCTGGCAGACATGATGCCGACCGATGCTCCAGCGGAGGCCGGCGAGCTGCGACTCGCCGGCGGCCGCGAAAACCACCAGCGCCGACGGCCTGCGCGCTCGTGCCGAGCGCCTCGGCGGCGCCCGCCAGGGCCGAACGCCGAGAAGCAGAGGAGGCTCAGCGCCGTCCGCGCCGGACCCGGCTCAGAGCCCCGCTCCGTATCTCGCCCGCGCCAGCACCGCGCGCAAGCGTAACCGTCAGCGCTCAGTTGACGCTCGGGTCCGGCGGCATCCGTGCGAGCAGCGCATAGCTGCCGCCCATGCGCGTGAGCACGATGCTCCACAGCTCCTCCGGGCGTGTCGGTGAACACATCGCGGGGCTCGGCCGGGTGGGCGATCCAGGCGCCTTCGGCGATCTCTGCGTCGAGCTGTCCGCGGCCCCAGCCGGCGTGACCGGCGAAGACCCTTCGGCGCTCGGTCGTCTGGGCGAGCTCCTCGACGCCCGCGTCCGGCGCCGGGAAGCCGATGCGACCGAGCACCATCACGCCGGCGAGCGCCGGCTCGAGAAACTCGGCGAGGAACACGACCGAGCTCGGCTGCACCGGGCCGCCGACGTAAACCGTCTCGAGCGCCCCGACGACGTCGAGCAGCTGCGGCACGGCCTCGCCGACGGTGAGGTTCGACGGGCGGTTGAGGACGACCCCCATCGCTCCGTCCTCGCTGTGGATCCCGATCAGCACGACCGTGCGCGCGAAGTTCGGATCGACTAGCGACGGCGAGGCCAGCAGCAACTGGCCGGCGAGCGATTGCTCCATGATCTTCAGGCTAGCGTTCGTTGGACGCCCTGATGCGCCATGCGAGAATGCTTTGATCGAGATGGACGCGCAAGAGATCAAACAGCGCATCGCTGAGCTTCCCGGCGTGGCACTACGAGTTCGAGTTCGAGGGCGGGCGTGCGCACGCACGTCGCCAACCCCGTGCTGATCAACAGGCAGCGGGAACGCTACCGCTACTTCTTCACCGCGCTGCTCGAGCTGACCGGCGGCTCGCTCCGCGGTCGTCGCGTGCTCGACCTCGGCTGCAACGCGGGCTTCTGGTCGCTTGCCGCGGTCGAGGCGGGCGCGGACTTCGTGCTGGGTGTGGATGCGCGCCAGAGCTACCTCGACCAGGCCGCGCTCGTGTTCGAGGGCAAGGGGATCGATCCGTCGCGCTACAGCTTCGAGCGCGCGAACGTATTCGAGCTCGACGCTCGCGGAGAGCTTCGACGTGGTTCTGTGCCTCGGCTTGATGAGCTCGCTGTGCAAGCCCTTCGAGCTGTTCGAGCTGATGGCGGGTGCGGGCGCCGAGCTGATCGTGATCGACACCGAAGTCTCGCGCGCGCGTCTCAGCATCTTCGAGCTCGCGCGGCCCTACAACACAACCGATGCGGTCGAATACCCGCTCGGTCTGGTGCCGAGCAGAGCGGCCGTCGTGGAGCTCGCCAGCCAGTTCGGCTTCGACACGCTGGCGCTGGCGCCTGACATCTCCGATTACACCGGCATGAGCGACTATCGACGTCAGCGAAGGCTCGCGTTCATGTGCTCGAAGAACATGCCTGTGCACGCGCTGGACGCGGCGGCGACGCCGTCGTTGGTGCCGTGGTGGATGCGCGATCCGGGTGCGCTGCTCAGCGCGCCGCACTGATCGCGCTAGGGTGACGGGCATGGCCAAGCACCCTCAGGCTGGCGAGCAGGCACCGGACTTCGAGCTCCCCGGAACCGACGGGCCGTTCAAGCTCTCCGAGCACCGTGGGGAGCGGGTGGTGCTGCTGTTCTACCCGGGTGACAACACGATGGTGTGCACGAAACAGTTCTGCTCATACCGGGATCGCGCCGAGGACTTTTCGGCGCTGGACGCGACCGTCGTGGGGATCTCCTCGCAGGACCTCGATTCACACCGCGGCTTCAGCGACAAGTACGACCTGACGGTGCCGCTGCTGGCGGACGTCGACAAGGACGTGGCGCGCAAATACGACGCGTTCTCCTCGCGCCTTGGGGTCAAGCGCGCGGTGATAGTGATCGACGAGCAGGGCATCGTGCGCCATCGCCACGATCACCTGCTCGGGCTCGACTACCAGTCGGTAGACGCGCTGAAGTCGGCGCTGGATGCGCTGCCGGCGTCTGTGTCTGGGTGACGTTGTTCGCTCGAGGCCGCATCCGCGATCGGATCGCTGTTCGCTTGACATGCCTTGAGTGCTTGGGCGTCTCTGCCATCTTTACTTGGCGGTGAGCCGCCCAAGCACTCGCAGGCTGGCGCTACCCGATCACTTCGTATTCTTTGCTGGCCGTCTGTTCTTTGCCGCCATAGACAGCGGACCACTCACCTTCGGCGAGGTTTTTGTAGCCTCCCAGAACTGAGGCGTATTCGCCGCTGGATTTGTTTTCGGAGCCGCCGCTGATCGACGCGACCCGGCCGCTGGCAGTGTTGCCGTGGCCGCCGCTGACTGACGCATCTTCCCGGCTTGCCACGTTGTTGGTGCCGCCGCTGATCGACGTGTAGAAGCCGCTGGCGGTGTTATCCACGCCGCCGCTGACCGACGGCGCCTCTTCGCCGCTGGCGGTGTTACCCCAGCCGCCGCTAACGGTCGCGTATTTTCCGCTGATGCTGTTCGCATAGCCTGCGATGAGGCCACCGAAGTTCGTATAACTCTGGTGACCTCCCAGGATGAGGTCGTGCGAGCCGGTCTGGCTGCCTGGTTCTTCGTCGTAGCCGATGATGAGGTTGCCATCACCGTTGTTCGTGGTTGTTTTTCCTTCGCCGTTGATGATCTGCAGGTTGATCCCGGAGAACTGGACGGTCGGCTTTTTGTCGATTCCTTCGGCAACGTATTTCGTGTGCGGCAGGATGTCGTTGAGGACCGTCATCTCGGCCGTTGGCGGGAGTTCGACCTTGGTGTAAGCAGCTTTGCATTCGCCGCTGCTGCCGCCAGAGGTGACGTCTTGCCCGGCAGTTTCGGGTACGCATATCCAGGTTGCTGCTCTGGCCAGGTTGATCTCCGCACCCCCTGCCATGAAGAGGGCGACGGTCATGCCGAGCATACTGGCGCGCCGTACTGCATGTGAGGATTGCATCGAGAGACCTCCTTCTGTGGTTGACGCGAGCACAAGCGCCACTTGCTCGACTGCAAGGGTCCGCCGGCTCGCACCGACGTGGTGGTGGCCGGCGCCGAAAGTCTAAAGAAGCGAACTGATCGATACAATGGGCGAAGCGATCACCTGCTCGGGCTCGACTACCAGTCGGTAGACGCGCTGAAGTCGGCGCGCGACGCGCTGCCGGCACCCGCCTCTCGCTGAGCCGCGCCCGTCCCCCGGCTCATGGACGCCCGGCGCCCAGCGCGCCGACCTCGCGCTCGGCGCTGTTGCGCTCGCTGCGCGCGCGCGCGGCGTAGAGCTCGGCGAGCTCCAGCTGCAGGCTGCGCGGCCGTTCACCGGGCCGCGGCGAGTTGCGATGCCAGTGGCCGTCGGCGTCGAGATCCCACGAGTTCTGGTTGTCGGCAAAGGCCCGTTCGAGCACGTCGAGCAGCTCCTCGCGCAGCGCCGGCGCCTCGATCGGGACCGCCAGCTCGACGCGGTGGTCGAGGTTACGGGGCATCAGGTCCGCCGAGGCGATGTAGATCGCGAGGTCTCCCTCGCGTTCGAAGGAGTAGACGCGCGAGTGCTCGAGCAGGCGCCCGACGATCGAGACGACCCTGATGTTCTCCGAGACGCCGGGCACTCCGGGACGCAGGCAGCAGATGCCGCGGACGTTCAGCTGAACACGGACACCGGCCTGCGATGCCGCATACAGCGCGCGGATGCAGCGCCCGTCCACGAGCGAGTTCATCTTCATCGAGATGCGCGCCGGGTGCTCGGCGGAGTGGGCCGCAACCGTGCGTTCGATCTGCTCGATGATGCCCTCGCGCAGGTGTTCGGGCGCGGTCAGCACCTTGCGATAGTGCAGCGGGCGCCCGTAGCCGGTGAGGTAGTTGAACATGTCGGCCACGTCGGCGCCGATCTGCTCGTCGGTCGTGAACAGCCCGAAGTCGGTGTACAGGCGCGCGGTGGTGGAGTGATAGTTGCCGGTGCCGATGTGCACGTAGTTGCGCACGCCATCGCCCTCGCGGCGCACCACCAGCACGCACTTCGCGTGCGTCTTCAGCGCCGGCTGGCCGTAGACGACGTGCACGCCCGCCTCCTCCAGCGCCTTCGCCCAGTGGATGTTCATGCGCTCGTCGAAACGCGCCTGCAGCTCGACCAGCGCCACCGCCTGCTTGCCGCGTTCGGTGGCGTCGATCAGCGCCGGCACCAGCGGCGAGTCATCGCTCGTGCGGTACACAGTCTGCTTGATCGCGAGCACGTTCGGGTCGGCGACCGCCTGCTCGACGAAGCGCTCGACGGAGGTCGCAAACGACTCGTACGGGTGGTGCACGAGCAGGTCGCCTTCGCGCATCGCGCCCATCACGTCCGGACGCTCGCCCTCGCGGCGCAGCAGGCGCGGATGGGTGACCCCGACGATCGGCTCCTCGCGTATCTCGTTGTGACCGGGAAGCCTGACGATCTGCCACAGCGCACCCATGTCGAGCAGGCCGTCCACGGGGTAGACCTCGTCGTCCTGGACGCCGAGCAGCCCCTGCAGCGCCTCGCGCAGCTGCTCGGAGCCCTGGGCGCCGATCTCGACGCGCACGATCTCGCCGAAGCGCCGGCGCCGCAGCTCGTCCTCGACCGCCTGCAGCAGGTCGGCGGCGTCGTCGGAGACCTCGAGGTCGGCGTCGCGGGTGACGCGGAAGACGTCGTAATCGGCAATCTCCATACCTGGGAACAGCGCATCGAGGTGGTTGGCGATCACGTCCTCGAGCGGCACCAGCAGCGGCGGCTCGCCGGCGGGCTGCTTGAGCGTCACAAAGCGCGGCAGGATCTCGGTCGGGACCTTCACGCGCGCGAACACGGTCTGCTCGTTGGTCGGGTCGCGCACGAGCACCGCGAGGCTCAGCGACAGGTTGGAGATGTAGGGGAACGGGCGCCCCGGCGCGACCGCCAGCGGCGTGAGCGCCGGGAAGATCGCCTTCTGGAAGTGCCGTGCGAGATCCGCGCGCTGCTCGTCGTCGAGCTCGCGCACCCCCACTACGCGGATGTCGTGCTCCGCCAGCGCCGGGCGCAACTGGCCTTCGAAGCAGTCGGTCAGCCGCCGGCTTTGACCGAGCACGCGCTCGCGGATCAACGCGATCGTCTCCGATGGGGTCCGCCCGTCCTGTCCCGGGTTCTCGACGCCGGCGTCGATCTGGTCACGCAGCCCGGCGACACGCACCATGTAGTACTCGTCCAGGTTGGTGGTGTAGATCGCGCAGAACTTGACCCGCTCCAGCAGCGGCACGCGCACGTCCTCGGCGAGCTGCAGCACGCGGTCGTTGAAGTCGAGCCACGAGAGCTCGCGATTCAGGTAAAGGGACGGGTCCAACAGCGACTGCTCGGTATGCGCCTGCTCCACGCCGGCGCTGGGGCGCGCAGCCGTGATCGTCATCGCGCGCTGCCCCGGATCGTGCTCGCGATCGTGATCCATGCACTCCAAGCTACACCGTGACGCGTGGAAGCCGAAGCTCCTCGGCGTTCGCGCGCGCTCGAGGAGCGGCCGCGGCGAGCGACCCGGTAGGGTTAGCGGGGGGATTGAATGGCGCGCCAGCTCTGGCTACTTCGTCACGCTGAGGCAGAGCCTCACGGCACGCGCGCCGACGCTGAGCGGCGGTTGACCGAGCGCGGCGAGCAGCAGGCGCGCGCGGCCGGGGTCGCGTTGCAGCGGCTCGGCGCCTCGTTCGAGCTGGTCCTGTTCAGCCCGCGCGTGCGTGCTCGCAGGACCGCTGAGCTGGCGGCGCAGGCATGGAGCGAGGAGCAACGGGCGCGCCTGCAGGAGTACGCGCCGCTCGCGGGCGGGTTCGACGCCGAGCACGCGCTCACAGCGCTGGCCGGGCTGTCGGCCGACGCGCGGCTGCTGCTGGTCGGGCACGAGCCGGACCTCTCGCGTGTGACCGGCGAACTCACCGGCGCCCGCGCGGATGTCAAGAAGGGTGGTCTGGCGGTGGTGCGGCTAGATGGGATTCCCGCCCACCCCGCCGGCGGTGAGCTCGTCGTCCTCGTGCGGCCCCGCGAGCTGGCGCTTATCGGCGGTGTCCCACTCGGCGGGGAGTGATGACGGCACGGCGTTCGCGTCGACGACCTCTACCGATTCCGCGGCGAAGCGGTAGCCGATGCCGAAGTGCGTGTGGATGTAGCGCCAGCTGGGCGAGGCCTTCTCTAGCTTCTGGCGCAGCTTGCGCACGAACACGTCGACGGAGCGGTCGCCGCGGACCATCGTGTAGCCCCACAGGCGCGAGTAGATCTCCTCGCGCTCGAGCACGCGTCCCTCGGCGGCGGCGAGCAGCTCGATCAGCTCGAACTCGCGCCTGGTCAGGTCGATGCTCTGCTTGGCGACGAACGCCTGGAAGCGGTCGGAGCGGATCTCGACCTCGCCGGCGGTGATCGGCTCGGTCTCGGCGCGGCTGGCGCTGCGCCGGCGCCGGCGCACGACGCTCTGCACGCGGGCGATGACTTCCTCGGGGTGGCAGGGCTTGGTTATCCAGTCGTCGGCTCCGAGGCGCAGGCCGCGGACCCGTTGTGCAACGGTCGACGGGCCCGTGCAGACGACGATCCCGAGCTCGGGCAGCGCCTCGCACAGTCGCTCCAGCCAGCCCCACGCCTGCGGTCCCAGCACTGCGAGGTCAACGACCAGAGCACTCAGGCGCATCGAGACGACCGCTTCGGCGGGCACCGGGCTCGCGAGCACCCTGTGCTCCCAGCCGAGCCGGTCCAAGCGCTTGCTCAGCACCTGGATGAAACCGCTGTCGCGGTCCAGGACGGCGATACGAAGGGCTGCTCCCGAGGCATTGGCGGCGTCCTGTGCGGCCGACGCGCCCCCCGCCTCTCCGGCGCTCACGCTTGCGCTCATCGCGGCGCAGTCTAAGCGATCACGACGGCACGCGACAGCTTCGCAAGCCGATGTAACAGGATCTTCACAGGAGGCGAGCGCTGCTCTTTGGCGCTAGCCCACGGCCCGCGAGGAGTCGGAGAACTCGCGGAACAGCCCGGTCACGACGAACGCGACCTGCTCGCCGATATCGACGGCGTTGTCGCCGATTCGCTCGAGCGCGCGTGCGACCAGCGTCATGTGCATCGCCCACTCGCGCGTGTCGGGATCGTCGCCGATCTCGATCGCCAGACGGAAGATCTCGCGGTTCAAACGATTGATCTCGCGGTCCTGGCGTACGAGGTCTTCGGCCAGCGCGACGTCGCGCGCGGCGAACGCGGCCTTGGACTGCACCACCTCCGAGCGGGCGAACGCGCCCATCTTGGCGAGCGCGTCGAGCATTTCGCGGTGCACCGGCGGCTCGTAGCCGGAGAGCGGGATCAGCTTGGCGATGTTGACGCACTGGTCGCCCATGCGCTCGATGTGCTTGATCATGTGCAGCAGCGCCGCCACCAGTCGCAGGTCGCCGGCGACCGGCGCCTGCAGCGCCAGCAGCGAGAGGATGCCCTGGTGCACCTCCAGGTAGCGGCCGTCGACGCGGTCGTCGTCGGCGATCACCATCTGCGCGAGCTCGACGTCCTGGTGCTGCAGCGCCTCGAGCACGCGGTCGAGCTGCTCGACGATCAGATCGAGCCCGCCAAGCGCATTTGACTCGAGCTCGCGCAGTTGGGCCTGGAAATGCGCGCGCCCCTGGGCGTGCGCGTCGTCGCCGGCCGAGCCGGCTCTGGGGCGCTCAGTCGCGATGCCGGCACTGAGCGCCCGGCCGGGGCGCTCCTCGTCAGCCGAACTTGCCGGTGACATATTCCTCGGTTCGCGAATCGGTTGGTTTGGTGAAGATCTCCTGCGTCGGCCCGACCTCGACGAGCTTGCCGTCGAGCATGAACGCCGTGCGGTCGGCGACGCGTGCTGCCTGCTGCATGTTGTGCGTGACGATCACGATCGTGACGCGCTGCTTGAGCTCCTCGATTAGCTCCTCGATCTTGAGCGTGGCGATCGGGTCGAGCGCCGAGCACGGCTCGTCCATCAGGATCACCTCGGGTTCGACGGCGAGCGAGCGCGCGATGCACAGGCGCTGCTGCTGGCCGCCGGAGAGACCGGCGCCAGCCTCGTCGAGGCGATCGGCGACCTCGTCCCAGAGTCCCGCGCCACGCAGTGCCGTCTCGACCTTCTCGCGCAGGTCGCCGCGACGGCGCGAGCTCAGCCGCGGCCCGGCGGCGACATTGTCGAAGATCGACATCGTCGGAAACGGGTTGGGCTTCTGGAAGACCATGCCGACCGCCCGTCGCACCGCCACGACGTCGACCGACGGGTCGTACACATCGAGGTCCGCCAGCAGCACCCGGCCCTCCGCGCGCGCGCCGGGGATCTCCTCGTGCATGCGATTGATGCAGCGGACCATCGTCGACTTGCCGCAACCGGACGGTCCGATGATCGCGGTGACCTCGTTGGCGCGAAACTCGAGGTCGATCCCCTTGACCTGTTCGGCGTTCCCATAGAACGCGCGCAGTCCTTCGAGCTTGACCTCGATCCCAGGCTTGCCGGTACTGGACGGCTCTGCGTTCGCCGCGGCGGCGCGCGTCGCGGGATCGGTGATCCGGGACGAGCTCTGCGTCTCGTTCGCCCCGAGGGCGTCCTGCTCCCCGCGCGCGAGATCGGGCTGGCTCTCGGGATCCACGTCAGTCAACTCTGGGGCGCGACCTTCGGGTGTCATGCAAGGCGACTCCTTCGCGAGATCAGGCGGGCGACCAGGTTGAGCAGCAGGATCATCACGACCAGCGTTAGCGCCGCTCCCCACGCCCGATTGACGACGGCGGTCGTGGGAGAGGTCACGTCCTTGTAGATTTGCACAGGCAGCGAGTTCATGAAACCGCCGAGGTCGAACGTGGTCTTCAGGGTGGCGGCCGCGGTGAACAGCAGCGGCGCGGTCTCGCCGGCCGCGCGGGCCACCGCGAGCAGCACGCCGGTGAGCATCCCCGGCAGCGCCGTCGGCAGCACGACGCTGAAGATCACCCGCCAGCGCGGCGCACCGAGTGCGAGCGCCGACTCGCGCAGCGCCCCGGGGACCAGCAGCAGGACGACCTCGGCAGAGCGTATGACGATCGGCAGCATCAGCAGCGACAGCGCGATCGAGCCCTTCCAGCCGGCGTAGGTGCTGCCGGTGCCGATGATCAGCACGATGTAGACGAACAGGCCGAAGAGGATCGACGGCACGCCGGTGAGCACGTCGACGAAGAAGCGGACCAGGTTCGCAAACCAGCTGTTGCGGCCGTACTCGACCAGCCAGATCGCGACGCCGACGCCGATCGGGATCGAGATAGCCGAGGCGAGCGCCACGATCTCGATCGTGCCGAGGATCGCGCTCTTGATGCCGCCGATGTTCGAGCCCCCGAAGAAGGTGTTGCCGGTCGGGTCGGTCGTGAAGAAGCTCACGCTCCAGGCGCCGAGGCCCTTGCGCAGCAGGTAGTAGACGATCAGCACGAGTGGGATCAGCGCGATCGCCGTGGCGGCGAGGACCAGCCCGCGGGCGAGGCTGTCCTTGCGCCTGCGAGACGGGCTGACGGAGAAGCGCGCGAGCCGGTCTGGAGATGCGCCCTGTGCGCTCATGCGCCCGCCGCCGCTCCAGCGACGATGTCAGTGGCGCCCGTGGACGGGGTGGGGGCCGGCCCCGAGCTCCTCGTACGCGCCGCCCTGAGCACGATCAGACGCGCGATCGCGTTGACGATCAGCGTCAACACGAACAGCACGAGGCCGGCGGCGAACAGCGCCGAACGGTGCAGTCCCTGCGCTTCGCCGAACTCATTGGCGATCACCGCCGCCAGGCTGTAGCCCTGCTCGAACAGGTGGTGGCTGAGCTTTGGCGCGTCACCGATCAGGATCGTCACCGCGATCGTCTCGCCGATCGCGCGGCCAAGGCCCAGCATCGCTCCGCCGACGATGCCGGAGCGGCAATACGGCAACACCGCGAGACGGATCATCTCCCAGCGCGTCGCGCCGAGTCCGAGTGCCGCCTCCTTGTGGTCGGTCGGGACCGTCGCCATCACCTCGCGGCTGATCGAGCTGACGATCGGCAGGATCATGATCGCGAGCACGAGCCCGGTGATGAAGTAGTTGGGAATCGTCACGAGGCCGCCGCCGATGAAGGGGACGAACGACAGCCGATCGGCGACCCACTGCTCGGCCGGCTGCAGTTTGGGGGCGAGAAAGAAGATCCCCCACAGCCCGTACACGACCGAAGGGACCGCGGCGAGCAGCTCGACGAGCATCGTCAGCGGCGCCCGCATGCGCAGCGGACACAGCTCGGTCGCGTAGACGGCCGCGGCGACCGCTACCGGCACACCGATCAACAGCGCGATCACCGACGTGACCAGCGTTCCGACGAGCAGCGGCAGCGCGCCGAAGTGTTCGGCGTTGACATTCCAGTCGTTGCCGAAGACGAAGCCGAAAACGCCTTCCTTGGCGAATGCGGGCTGAGCCTCGCCGACGAGGCGTATGAAGAAGTAGACGATCAGCGCCAGGATCAGCGCCGCGAGCGTCGTCAGCCCGTACTTGAGCGCGCGGTCCGGTAGGCGCGCCAACGGCGAGCGCTCGAGGATCGAGCGCTCGCCGGTGGGGATCGCTGCTGCGTCCACGGCCGTCTGTCTATCGGAAAGCCGGCCGAGGCGTCATGCTCAGCCGATCGCCGAGCCGTTGCACTCGAGGCCGCTCGCGGCTTCCTTGGACTTGGCCAGGATCGGCGCGGGCAGGGCCGCGTAGTCCGCCTTGGCGAGGATCGACTGTCCTTCGCCGAGCCCGTAGTCGATGAACTTGACGACGCCCTTGGCGGCCGCTTCGCCGCCGGGAGTGCCTGCCTTGCAGAGGTCCTTGTTGACGACGATGAACGTCTGCGAGGTGATCGGGTAGGCGCTGGGCGCGGGGGAGTTGATGACTTTGATGCCGAGGTTCGCCGGCACCGTCACGCCTTCGCCGGCGGCGCTGGTCGACGCGAGCGTCGGTTCGACGAACGTCCCGGCTTTGTTCTTCACCGACGCGGCCGTGAAGTTGTGCGCAAGCGCGTACGCCTGCTCGACGTAACCGACGGCGCCGGTCGTCTGCTGGACGCCACCGGCGACACCGGCGTTGCCCTTCGCACCCGTACCTGTCGGCCACTGCACGGTCTTGCCTTCGCCGACCTTGCTCTTCCATTCGGGGTCGACTTCGCTGAGGAAGCTGGTGAAGCCGGAGGTGGTGCCCGAGGAATCTGAGCGGTGGATCACGGTGATCGCCGTGCTCGGCAGGGTGAGGCCCGGGTTCAGGGCCTTGATTTCCGGGTCGTTCCAGGTTTTGATCTTCCCGAGGAAGATGTTGGCAATCGTCTTGCCTTCGAGCTTCATGCCCGCCTTGACACCCGGGAGGTTGTAGGAGATCGTGATCGCGCCCAGGAACATCGGGATCTGGACCGCTGGGCTGCCGTTCTTGGCGATCGCTTCTTCGTCGGCCGGCTTCAGCGGCGGGTCGCTGGCGCCGAAGTCGACTGTCTTGGTCTCGAGCGCGGTGATCCCGGCGCCCGATCCCACTGCCTGGTAGTTGACCGTCAAGCCGGAGCTCGACAGGGACGAGCCCCATTGTTCGTAGACCGGCGCAGCGAACGTCGAGCCAGCCCCGGAGATCGTCGCCGAGGCGGTCGAGCTGGAGCTGCTCGAGCTTCCGCACGCTGCGAGACCCAGAGCCAGCACCGCGACACCCGCGAATGCGCTCATCTTGTTCTTGATCACAAGTTCTCCTTGGCTGGTTTGTCAAATGACGGCAGGCGCAGACGCGCCCTTTCCGCCGAACGGCTTACCCAGACCAGTCTCTTCAACCGCTGGCAGCCTCCGTGTAAACATTTCGTGAAGGCTGCGGCTGAAATCTGTATCCGAAGCCGGGATGGGTGTGGATGAAGCGGCGGTCGGGGAGCGCGTCCTCGAGCTTGCTACGCAGCTTGCTCACGTAGACGTCGACCGAACGGTCACCAGCCCGCTGCTGGCCGCCCCACACGGTCCTGTAGAGATCGTCGCGCGTGATGATCGCGCCAAGCCGCCTGGCCATGGCGACCAGCACCTCGAACTCCCGCACGGACAGAACCAGCGGCTGGCCGGTGGCGAGCACGAGCCCTTCGTCGAGCCTGATCTCGAGCTCACCCGCATACAGGACCTCCGGCGTCTCCGGCGGGGAGTCCGAACTCTCGGGAAGGGCCGCCACGACGGTAGAGCGTCGCAACCGCCAGACGTGAAGGAGTTGCAAACTCGTGATTTACTCGTGAAAAATCCGTGAAAGGCATCGCGGCAGGGCGCGGCTGCCAGCGGCGGAGAATATCCTCGCGCCGATGAGCCTCCTGCGTCGCAGCGTCGACGCCACCCTGATGGCGCTGGTTGAAGAGTCCGGGCGCAACGTGCAGCGCTGCGGTCTGCTGCTGCACGACCTGCTGCGGGACTATCCGGAGCGAGCGACGCTGGCGCAGGACCTGAAGGTGTGCGAGCAGGAAGGCGACCGCATCACTCACGACATCATCCACCGCCTGGCCGGGCGCGGACGCGTGCGCGCGCCGTTCGACGCCGGCGATGGATATGCCCTGGCGACCGCGCTCGATGACATCGTCGATCACTCCGAGCAGGTCGCGGCGCAGCTCGGCCTCTACGGCGTGGAGGCGCCCATGGAGCAGGCGGTCGAGTTCACCGAGGTGCTCGTCGGCGCCGGCGAGCAGATCGCGCAGGCGCTGCGCAGCCTGCGCACAGGCACCGAGCTCGGCCCGCACCTGGTCGAGATCCACCGCCTCGAGAACGAGGGCGATCGGCTCCAGCGCGACGGCGTCGCCTCGCTGTTCGCGGGCGGCATCGACCCGATGGTCGTGATTCGCTGGAAGGACATCTTCGAGTCGCTCGAGGCAGCGGTGGACGCGTGCGAGACGGTCGCGCACGTGCTCGAGGGGATCACGCTGAAGCAGCGCCGGCGTTCGCGCTGAGACGAGCGCGCGGGTTCACGTGCGCAGCGAAGCTGAACGCCGGCCGGTCCTCGTCAGCCCGCGCTTGTCGCCGGCGCGCTGTATTCGATCCGGGCGCCGGCGGGGTTGCCGACGAAGTACACCTGGAATGGTGTTGAGCTGCCGGCGGCGGCGTTCGGCAGCACCGCTCGACCGGCGGCGACGACCGTCGCGCCCCTGCGGGCGACGGCGTAGACGACGAGTTCCCGCTGGTTGATGCGGGAGTGGTTGGCGACGGCGCCTTCTGCCTCGCCCGCTTCGGCCAGATGCGCGCCCTGAACCTGTAGCTGCGGCACCGAGCCGGTCGTCGGAGTGCCTTCGCCGACGGTCGCATCGACACCCGCGGGCACGCCCCCGCTTGTGTCGACCTGGTCGTCGATCCAGCTGATCGAGCCGTGCGCCGGCACGAGCGCGGTGGACACGAGCGTCGCCGAGGTGCCAGCGCTGTCGTTCTTGAAGACGGATGCGCCATGGGCGTCCTTCACGTCGATCTGAATCGGGACGTGGCGCAGCGTCACGCCCGAGGTGTTGCGCAGTGTCAGGACCGCGGCGGCGCCTTGCGAGCTGTGCACGACCGCGGTGCTCGTCACCTTGATCTTGGTGCTCACCCGCGTGATCTCGAGCGCGCGCTGCGCGAGGGCCTGCTGCTGGCCGACTTCGTGCGAATGGCGCTTGGCCGCCTGTTCGAGCGTGGCGCTTCGTTCCTGGTTTGACTCGCATGCGGTGAGCGCCAGCGCGGCGAGCACGAGCGCTGCTCGCTTCACCCGAAGGCCCCGCTGATGTAGTCGCGCGTGCGCTGCGCCGCCGGGCGATCGAAGACCTGCTCGCTGGTCCCGTACTCGACCAGCTCGCCCAGATGCATGAACGCGACGTGGTCGGCGACGCGGAAAGCCTGCTGCAGGTTGTGCGTCACGATCACAATTGCGACGCTCTCGCGCAGCGACACGATCAGCTCCTCGATCGTCGCCGTCGAGATCGGGTCGAGCGCCGAGCACGGCTCGTCGAGCAGCAGCACCTCGGGTTCGGCGGCGAGCGCGCGCGCGATGCACAGTCGCTGCTGCTGGCCGCCGGACAGCCGCATCGCCGAGCGATCGAGATCGCCGGCGACCTCGTCGTAGAGGCCGGCGCGGTGCAGCGCGTCGGAGACCGCGCGCTCGATCGCGGGCGTGCGCCGACGACGGCGCCCGCCGCGCGCGGGGCGCTCGGCGAGGGCGTAGGCGACGTTGTCGAAGATGCTCATCGGGAACGGGTTGGGCTGCTGGAAAACCATCGTCACGTTCCGGCGCAGCTGGTTGACCTCCAGTTCATGGATGTCGGTCCCGTCGAGCGTGATGCGTCCGCTTCGAGCGGCGCCCGCCGTGATCTCGGTGAGCCGGTTGAGCGAGCGCAAGAGCGTGGTCTTGCCCGAGCCCGAGGCGCCGATCATCGCCAGCACCTCGCCCTGTCTGACCGTCAGGCTGACGTCGCGTACGACCCAGTTCTCACCGTAGGCAAGCCACAGCGATTCCACGCGCATCCGCTCACGCACCTGCGCGGCCGGCGCGCGCGTGGCGCGCAGGCGCGTCGCGGTCACGGCCGGCGGCGCGTGGCCGTTGCCCGCCGGACGCTCCGGCGCCACGTATGGATCGCGGTCGACCGCGATCCGCCGCACGGGCGGGGGCATCAACGGGTCCATCGCGCACCCCGGTTGGTCATCCACGTCACGAGCCCGTTGAGCGCCAGCACGATCGCGAGCAGCACGAACGCGGCGGCGTATGCCTTCTGCGGTGACAGGCCTTCGCCGGCGGGCGAGTTTTCATAGATGTAGCTCGTCAGCGTCGAGCCGGTGCCGCGCAGCAACCCGAGGACCGGTACCTGGCCAACCGGCTGCGTCGTCAGCGTCAGCCCGAGCAGGATCCTGATGATCGCCGTGTCGCCGATGATCCGTCCGATTCCCAGCACCGTGCCGGTCGAGATATCCGGGCGGATCGCGGGCAGCAGCACGCGGCGGATCGTAGTGGCGCGGGTTCGGCCGAGCGCGTAGGAGGCCTCGCGCAGGTGGTTGGGCAGCTGGGCCAGCCCCTCGCGCGTGGAACTGACTATCAGGGGCAGCGCGAGGCCCGCCATGACGACGCCCGCCGCGAAGAACGAGCGCCCATAGACGGTTCCGGTTGCGGCGCGCTGTGAGAGGAAGCCGAGGAAGCCCTGGGCGAAGATCAGCAGTCCGAACAGGGCCAGCACGACGCTCGGTGCGCCCGCCGTGATCTCGACTGCCGATTCAACCGCGCGCGCCAGGCCCGCCGGGCGCCGGTACTCCGAGAGCCACGTCGCGATCGCGACGCCCACAGGAACGGCGATCACGGTGCCGATCAGCGCCACGATCAGGGTCCCCTCGATCGGGTCGAGGAAGCCACCGCTCTGGCTCTGGATCTGAGACGGCGCCGGCGAATGCACGAGCAGGCTGATGCGCAGGTAGGAGATCCCCTTGACCAACATGAACAGGACGATCGCCAGCGCGATCACGCACAGGCCGATCCCGACGGTCCAGCAGAGCCAGTAGGCGAACCGATCCAGCAGCGGCCACGAGGAGGTTCCTTCGCGTGGTGCTCGTGCGATCGCCGTGCCGCTCGGCGGCGACGGCGCGAGCTCGGCCGCCGCCATCAGGCGCGCGCCCCGTAGCGCTGGAAGCGCTGCTTGGCGTACCAGCCGGCGAACGACAGCATCGCGGCCGAGACGAGCAGGACCGCTGCGACCGCGTACATCGTGTGGGCGAGCACGGGAATCGTCAGGCCTTCGGAGTTCTGCAGAATCGTCGCCGCGAGCGGGCGCACCGGCTCGAACAGCGCGGTGAACCCGTCGAGCAGGTTCGGCGCGAAGCCGCGGCCGCCTGCGACCATAGCGAGCATCACGGCCTCGCCGAGCGCGCGTGCGGTCGCGAGCACCGTGGCGGCGGCGATCGCCGGGCGCGCCGTACGCAGCGACACCCGCCAGATCGTGCGCCAGCGGTTGACGCCCAATGCGAGCGAGCCTTCACGCCAGGATGCCGGCACCGAGGTCAGCGCGCTGGCGCTGATCGCGACCATGATCGGCAGGATCATCAGCGTCAGGATCAAGATCGCGGTCGTGACGTTGTTGCCGTTGAGCTGGACCACATAGCCGACCGACGCCCTACGGCTGTTGCTGATCAGGTGTTTGTCGATGTACGGCGCGATCACGAGAATCCCGATCAGCCCGTAGATCACCGAAGGGACACCTGCGAGCAGGCGGATCACCGGGTCGAGCACGCGCCGGACGGACGGGGGCGCGAACTCGGTCAGGAACACGGCGGCGAGCATCGAGACGACCAGCGCGATCAACACCGCTGCGACCGTCGTCAACAGCGTTCCCCAGATCAGTGGCCACGCGCGGAAGTAGTAGATCGAGCGCCCCGGCAGCGGCTTGCTTTCGGCCATCGCCCGCAGCTGTGTGTCGACGTCGCCCCCGGGTCCGAACCACCGCAGCCCGTTGTGCGAGAACGACGGCCACGCTTTGATCAGGACCGTGAGGAGCATCGCCGCGATCGCGACAAGTACCGCGGCCGCCAGCGCGCCGAGCGCCCGCTCGACGCGCTGGTCCGTCTTTGGCGTGGCCCAGCTGCGTGTCCTGCCCATGGCTCAGTTGCGCGCGCTTCCCGTCGCCATGCTGCGCGTGTGGCTGCGACGGCGGGGAGACGCGAACGTCACTTGAGGGAGATCCACTCGGAGGTGATGATCGACTGAACCGTCTTGTTGCCCGACTGGACCCAGTTGATGAACTTGGCGGCTTCGCCTTTCTTGGGGCCCTTGGTGAGCATCCAGAAGTTACGCACGCCGCCGTATTGGCCGGACTTCGCGTTGGGCAGCGTGCACTGGATGCCCTGGTAGGGGACGGCGTGGACACCGCCGCCGATCGTGGCGGCGAGCGACACGAAGCCGATCGCGGTTTTTTCGGCGGCGATCGCGTTGACCTCGAGTCCCGTCGATGACTCGGTCGTGGCACTCGGTGTGATCTTGCGTTCTTCGCCGAGGAAGATGTTCTGGAACGCGGCCTGGGTCCCGGACGTGGCTTCACGGTCGAACAGGCTGATCGTGCCCGACACCTTCGCGCCGGGGACTTCGCTCCAGTCGCGGATCGTGCCGGTGAAGATCCCCACGATCGTTTCCGCGGAGAGGCTGGCCAGGGGGTTGGCGTTGTTGGTGATCACGCAGATGCCGTCGCGTGCGATCTTGTAGCCGCGCAGGCCTTCGGGGTCCTGCGCTTCGTGTTCGCGCGAGACGTCGCCGATGTCGACGCGGCCGGCGGCCACGTCACTGATGCCGATGTCGGACTCTCCGCCGCCGACTTTCGGCGCCGGCAGTTTGGGGAACGCCTTGTGATAGGCGGTCGCAAGTTTCTGGACGAGTGGCAGCATCGACGTCGAGCCGTCTATCAGCAGACGCTTTGGGGCGGCGCTCGCCGTGCCGGCGAGCGTGAGGCCAACGATCAGCGAAACGATGAGGGTGCGGTGCGCGCGCAAGTCGTTGCTCCTTTTCGTGTGGAAGTTAGGTGGGACTTCAGCGTCTTCGACGCTCGGCGCCGAAACAGCCCGAGGAAGAGTTCGATGCGGTGCGCCGATCCGTTGCGCGACTGCTCGCCACCTCGCGGTTAGAGTGGCGGCCGCCGGCCGTGGGTGTGTTTCGTTTTTGTGAACGCGGAGCGCTGCGAGGCTCCGTCACGTTTACCCAGTGCGGAAACCTCCGGCCCTTGTGAATACTTTGTAAACGATCTGATGTGTCGTTTTTGTGAAGGTCTTGAATTTCTGGCCGAGTGATGTGAGGCTGCCGTCGATCGGCGCTGCGTGTGACCGCTGTCCCGTGCGCGCCGCGGCGATCGCGGTCGCCGCGACCAGGTTGCGCCCCCGAGAACCGACTGTTGAGTGCTGACATGACAGACGAACCGACGCCTCCAACCGACTCCCAATCCAGCAACGGCACGGGCTCTGCCCCGCAAAAAGCGGCCGTGCGTTCGGGTTTGGCGCATCGTCGTAATCCGGTGTTGGCGACGCTGGGGGATTTCTTCACTGGTTCGCGGCGGGTGTTGTTGCGTGATCCGTTGGCGTTGTTCTTGTTCTTGTCCTCGATCGGGCTGGCGCTTGCGTTTGCCCTGCTTTTGGGCGCGATCGGGCCGAGTAGCTATGGCAGTCAGGTCCCGATCAGCACCGTACAGACGCTGGCGGCGCGCCACGAGATCGGCGCGGCGCTGTTGCTGGATCACGACAATCGCGTAGAGCTGCACACGACGATCGCGGCGCCGCGGTTGTCGCTCAACGGTGGGTTGCCGGCGCCGACCACGACGACGACGTTGGTCAAAGGTAGGCATGGCAAGCCGGGGCACACGGTCACCAACGTCGTGCAGCCTCCGGCCGCGGGGGTCGCGCAGCCGTTGTGGGCGTCGTATCCGGGGTCGGGTGCGCTGACGCAGCAGTTGTTGCGGGAATTGACGGGGAGCGGCGCGGTGGTCGCGGTCGATCAACAGTCGAGCAAGCCGACGAAGGAGATCATTGTCCAGTTCTTGATCCCGATCCTGCTGCTTGTGTGCCTGTTCTCGCTGTTCATGCGGCTTGGTGGCGATGGTGGCGCGGGTGGCCTGGCGGCGTTCTCGGAGTTCACCGGCAAAGGGCGCAAGAAAGGCAAGGGCACGCGCGACAAGATCACATTCGCCGATGTCGCCGGTGCGGGCGAGGCGCTCGCTGAGCTTCGCGAGATCCGCGACTACCTGCAGGATCCCAGCAAGTATCTGGCGGTCGGCGCGGCCGCGCCGAAGGGTGTGTTGCTGGTCGGGCCTCCGGGCACGGGCAAGACGCTGCTGGCGAAGGCGGTGGCGGGGGAAGCGGACGCGGCGTTCTTCTCGGTGTCGGGCTCGGATTTCGTGGAGTCGCTGGTCGGGGTGGGTGCTGCGCGGGTCAGGGATTTGTTTCGTAAGGCGCGGAAGGCGTCGCCGGCGATCATTTTCATCGACGAGCTCGACGCGGCGGGGCGCAAGCGTGGCGCGGGGATCGGGCAGGGCAACGACGAGCGTGAGCAGACGCTGAACCAGATCCTGGTGGAGATGGACGGTTTCGCCGGCGATGGGGGCCTGGTGGTGATGGGCGCGACGAACCGTCCGGACATTCTCGATCCCGCGTTGTTGCGTCCGGGGCGCTTTGACCGGCAGGTCGTGGTCGACGTGCCGGATGTGCATGGGCGTCTTGAGATTCTGCGTTTGCATGGCAACAAGCGGCCGCTGGCGGCGGACGCGTCGCTGGAGGAGGTTGCGCGTCAGACGCCGGGTTTCAGTGGCGCGGAGCTAGCGAACGTGATCAACGAGGCGGCGCTTTTGAGTGTGCGTGACGGGCGCGCTCAGATCGACCAGGCGACTTTGGATGAGGCGATCGACCGGGTCGTCGCGGGTCCCGCGAAGCGCCACATCCTGAGCGAACAGGAGCGGTGGCTGATCGCGGTCCACGAGTCCGCGCACGCGGTCGTGACCGAGGCGCTGGGGCATACGACATCCACGCGGAAGCTGTCGATTGTCGCGCGTGGTCGCCAGCTCGGGACCGCGGCGCACATGCTTTCTGATCGTGACCAGACGATCATGACCAAGCCTGATCTGCAGAGTCAGCTGATCGTGATCACCGCAGGCTTGGCGGGGGAGCGGGTCGCGTTCGGGCATACCTCGACGAGCGTCCACGATGATCTGCACGCGGCCACGGCGTTGGCGCGGAGCATGGTCACCTCGTTCGGGATGTCCGAGGCGTTGGGGCTGGTGACGATCGGCGAGAAGAGCGGCGAGGTGTTCCTCGGTGCCTCGCTGCAGGACCTCGGCTCGGTCGGCCCGGAGACGTTGAACTTGATCGATAACGAGGTCGAGCGGCTCGTCGGCGACGCCGAGGCCCGCGCGGCTGTTGTCCTCGACCGCAACTGGTCGACCGTCGAGGAGACGGCCGCGGCGCTGCTCGAGCAGGAGACGCTCTCGGGGGTCGCCCTCGATGCGGTGCTCTCCACCGTGCAGGAGGTGACACTCGAGGAGCTCACACCGGTCCGCCGCGCCGCACCACCACGCTTCACCACCCGCGACCCCGACAAGACCCCATGAAACCCCGCCGCCGCCGCCGGACACCGCGGCTGCCCTCACCGGCGATGCTGATCGCGCTGCTCGCGCTGGTGCTGTCAACGACGGGCGCCGCGGATGCCGCCCGTCAGGCCGTGATCAGCGCGATCAACGGGCACCCCCTCAGCACCAAGCCACACGCCGGCGGGATCCTGCTGCTCGGCAAGAACAGAAAATTCCCCGCCTCCGCGATCCCCACCGTCGCGAACGCCTCCCGCGTCGGCGGTAAGACCGCGACGGAACTCGCGGGGACATGTCCGCCGGACACGGTTGATCTCGGGACCTGGTGCCTCGACACCGGGCCGTATCCACTCACCAAGGCTGACGCGGGCAAGAACGACTACATCTGGGCCGCCAAAGCGTGCCAGGCGGAAGGTGGCTGGCTGCCCACCGCCGCCGAACTGCTCGGCGCCGCTGCTCGCGTGAAGCTCGAGTCGACGATCCACGACAATCCGGACACCGCGACGATCGACCAGGACCCGACCCGTGGCCTGAAAGATGAACGCGAGATGACCTCGACGCTCGTCACCACGGAAGCCGGGTCGGCGGCGGCGGGCTTCGAGGGTGTCACCGAAGGGGCCACCGGCGACCCGCGCCAAGGGCAGGCCAACCCGATCCCGCTCCCGGCCAACCCGCTGCCTGGCTCGCTGCAGTATGTGACCGTCTACGACAACGGCCAGCAGGGCGGCTTTGCCGGTTCGCAGCCGGTCTACGAAGCGCAGAACTTCCGCTGCGCCTTCGACAAGTCGCCGGGCGCCGTGAACAAGCTTGAAGAATGAGGCTCGCGTGTCAACCGGGGGATCGGTTGTGGCGGGCGCTGGTGCTGAGCTTGCTGGTCACGCTAGCCTTCGTAGTTCTCGCTCGCAGCGCGCAGGCTGTGATCCTTCCGGCCGTCACGATCGACGGCCCCAGCCCGGAAATCGTCGGCTTCGGCGGCGTCGCGATGGCCGAAGACGGGACCGGCGGGCTCGTCTACCTGAAGCGCGTCGGCGGTGTCACGCACGTGTTCGTCTCGCGCTACCTCGGCGGCCAATGGCAGGCCCCGATCCGGGTCGATACCGAACAGCCCTACGCGGCGAGCTGGCCGCGCATCGGCGCCGCCGATGGCGGTGAGCTGATGGTCGTATGGGTCACGCCCTTTGCAACCGAGGAAGAGCACCCTGTCGACGAGCTGCTGAGTGCCACACTCGGACCGGGCGCGACCGGCTTCAGCCCGGCGACGATCGTCGACCCCGACGTCGGCGAAGGCACCGGCACGAGTCCCGACCTCGCGATGAGCACGACCGGACAGGCGGACGTCGTCTATCGGGTGGTTGAGCGCAACGGCGCGGCGACGTCAGTGCACGCAGGCGATGTCAGCGAGAGCGTGCGCGTGGCGCATTTCGAAGGGGAGCGCTGGTCGGACCTGGGCGCGATCAACCGCGACCCCGGCATCGCGATGCGTCCCCCGAGCGAAGCCAACGCGCCGCAAATCGCGATCGGCCCGACCGGAAACGGCGTGGTCGTGTGGCAGGAGCCGGAAATCAGCGGCGTCGCGCGGATCTTCGCGAGGCGGCTGTTCGGGTCGAGCGTCGACTACGTGATGCCGGTCAGCGCCGCGAGCTTCAACGGCGCGCCGATCGAAGAAGACGCCGAAGCGCCGAGCGTGGCGTTCTCGCGACTCGGGCAGGCCGAGGTCGCCTACCGCCAGCCCGCCGAAGGTGCCGGCTCGCCGCTGGCGGGGCCGCGAATCTTTCTGAACATCCTGCCCGACGGCGAATCGGCGAACGGCGGCGAATTTGAAGGCGCGTTCGTCGCCGACCCCAACGTCCCCGGCGGCAGGGCGGCCAAAATTGGTCGCCCGAGCATCGACATCGACGAAGACCGCGATGTGCGGCTGCTGTATGACGCCGGCGGCGAGCCGCGCGTGGTCGAGGGCACCGATGTCGGCTTGACGGGGACGCTGACGCTTGGCTCGCCATTTGTGGCGCCGAAGCCCTATAAGCCGTGGGAACTGTCCTCTGCGAGCACCATGAACCCCGAAGGCGGTGGTGTCTCGGCGTGGCCGAGCGAGGAGCCCGGCGGTGACCCGGCGGTCGGCGTGCGCGAGGACTTTCCCGGCGGCGGCGTGCAGACGGGGCTGCTCAGCGGCGCCGGTGGTGGCCCGATCGTGCAGTTGGGTGTCGGCCGCTCGGGCCTCGGCGACGGGCTCGTGGCCTTTCAGCAGGGCGCGCTCGGTGGCGCGGCGATCGTTGGGGCGACGATCAGTGCGCCGCCGGAGAAATTCATCGTCAATGTGCCGAAGGGTTGGCTGAAGCCCGCTCAGGCGCAGATCTCGTGGGGAGCGGCCAACAGCGCCGACGGACCGCTGCGCTACACGGTCGTGCTGGACGGGCATGAACTGCCGACGCCGTCGGGGGCGCTTGCCTACACGTTCAAGCCCGAAGTCCTTGGCAGTGGCGTGCACGAGGTGCAGCTGCTCGCCACCGACCAGCACGGCGCCCAGACGCTGACACCGCCGACGAAGCTGAAGATCGACGCACAGCCGCCGACTGTGAAGATCGCGCGCGCCGAAGGCGGCCGTGGTGTGGTCGTGCGCGTCAGCGACATGCTCTCCGGAATCAACACTCAGGCGACTACGGTCACGTTCGGCGACGGCGCTCACGGACACGGCAAGATGACGTTCCGCCACCGCTACTCCCACCCTGGGATCTACACGATCGTCGTCCACGTGCGCGACAAGGTTGGCAACGCGGGCGTCGTGCGGCGACTGGTGGACGTGCGATGAAACGCTGTCTCCTGCTGATCGCGTCGATCGCATCGACAGGCGCGTTTGTCCTCGGCTGCCCCACGGCCGGCGCGGATGTCTTCGGGACGACCTCGTTGGTGTCGGTGAGCCCGATCGAACAGGCGGACTACGCGCACGATCCAGCGATCTCGGGCAATGGCCGCTACGTCGTCTTCGACGGCTCGATCGGGGGTGTCACCGGCGTGTGGCGGCGCGAACTGCGCTTCGCGGAAGGCGTCGTCACGCACGAAGGCAACCTCGAAGAGGTCGCCGGCGGCGACGCCGAGCTCCCGTCGATCAGCGAAAACGGCCAGTACATCAGCTTCACGACGAACGAAGGCGCGGAACTGCCGAACGTCACCGACGGGCTGCCGGATCCGGTGCATCACATCGGCGAAGGCCCGACGGTCGAATCGCCCAACGTGTACGTGCGCAACATGGACGAGGCGCCATCGGAACCGGGCGCCTTCGAACCGGTCTCAGCGGTGAGCGGGTCGGACGAAACCTTGACTTACGAATACGCCGCCCAAGGGGAAGGCGAAAACGAAGAAAGTCAGCGCGACATCGAAACGGAAGACTATGGCGCGGAGGCAGCGGGTCGCTCGGCAATCAGCGACGACGGTCGCGAGGTCGCGTTCGTCACGAGCGCTGTGTCGAACCTGGACGGTCCGCAAACGCCGGCGCTCGAGGTAGCGGTCAGAGATCTGGAAACGAGGACGACAGAACTCGTGAGCGTCGAGTACGACCCCGCCACCGGCGGACCCATGATCGACGAGGAAACCGGACTTCCCGAGCCCGTGCCCGCCCAGACCGAAGGGCAGTTGGGCTACGGGGCTGTCTACAGCGAAGGTGCCCCGCCGCGATTCGCGCCGGTCAAACCATACGGGGTGATGCCGGCGGTCGGCGCCTCGCTCAGCGGCGACGGCACCACCGTGGCTTGGCTCGGCCAAGACGTCGGCGAGCAAGCGGTCACGCTGCCGGCGGAAACGCTCGCTCCCAAGTACGGCGAGCCGCTGTGGAGGCGCATCGCAGACGGGCCGCTCACCCCGATACGGCGTGTGACCGGCGGCTCGGACCCGACAAACCCGGCGTGTGTCGCGAGTGGTGAGACCGCGCTGCCGCCCAACGACCCGCTGTCCGACCCGTGTCAGGGGCCGTTCAGGACGGAACCGCAATTCGGCGTGTGGACGAGCGAACTCGTAGCAGGAGGAGCCGACGCCATCCCCCGTCTCAGTCAAGATGGGTACAAAGTCGCGTTCATCGCGAGCGCGCCACTTGTTGCCCAGGGCAGCGATTTCGGGAACGGCAGTCCCAGCGAGCACAGAGGCGACGACCTGTACGTCGCAGACATGCACGAAGGGCTCACCCGCCAGCAGGCGTTCCGTCCGCTGACCGAGCTCGCGAGCGGGAACGAAAGCGTTGTAGGTCAGACCGCGCCGGTTGTCGAACTCGGCATCTCGCCGAGCGGCAACCAGATCGCGTTCGCGACCAAGCGCACCGTGTTCCCGCTCAGCTCACCCGCATACGTGACCGCGCCGCTGACCGTGCCGGGGATGCTCGAACTCTACGACGTCGATCTCGAAGACGAAACGCTCACGAGGGTGACCCACAGCTATGAAGGCGGTCCGAGCGAACACCCACATAAGTCGGTCACTTCTGTCGAAGAAGACCCGTACTCGCAAGGAGGCGATGGTGCGCAGTCGCCATCGTTCGCGAGCTCCGGGAACCTACTCGCGTTCTCCTCGACCGCCTCGAACCTGGTCTTTGGTGACGGCAACACGCCGCCGCTCGGCGACGAACGGCTCGATGGAAGCGACTCGTTCGTGATCCCAAGGATCGTGTTCGAACCGGTGGCAACCCCCCAGATCATCTCCGGTGCCCCGCCCAACCCGCTGCCGAACGGGAGCTGGACCCTGGGGGTGACGGCGAGCTCGCTCGCGAACGGTGAGGTGCGCCTGTACGTCGAGGTGCCGGGCGTCGGTGCGTTGCACGCCGGTGCGAGTGCCGCCATCAAGGTCGTGACTGAGAGTCGCTCACATGCCAAGAAGGCGCGCGGCACCCACGCGAAGATCGTCACACGTACGGTTGCCAGCGGGAAAAAGGCGGTTGATATGAGCACGGGCGGGCTGACGACGCTCGTCCTGGCGTCCGCGTCCAAATACAACGCGCTGACGAAGCGCCCCGACGGGCTGTCGGCGACGGTCGAAGTCAGCTTCTCTGCGACGGGGCACGCAACGCTCCGCAAGCGCATCGACGTGCGATTCGTGCGCAGGGTGACGCACCGCGCCAAGAAGAAGAAGGTGAAGAAGTGATCCGCCGGCTGCGCGTCCTGCCGCTGCTCGTGCTGCTGGTCGTCGTCGCCGCCAGCTCGCTTGCTGCGAGCGCCGGCGCCGAAGGCTTGCCCGACGGCTCGGAATGGCGGCTCGAACAGCCGCCGCCGCCGGCGCCTGGCGCCGGCGTCGAAGAAAACGTCGGCGTTCCGGTCGGGCTCGGGACGATCGGCGCCGTCGAGTTCTGGTCGCCGAACCGGGGCGCGCTCATAACCTCAGGCAACGGCAGCACGGTTAAGCCCGGCGTGTGGGTCTACAACGGCGAAGCCTGGCATGCATTGACGGCACAGACGCCAGAAGAAGGGATCTGCGGCGCTGCCAACGGACGTATCGCGTGGGCTGGGCCGGACGAATTCTGGACGGTCTCGAACGGGCGGCCGGGACAGGCTCCGGGGCCCGAGAACACGCTGCCCCCGCTGGAAGACAACACGCTCTGCCATTTCGCCGTGAACCGGGGGGGCGAGTTTGAAATCGTCAAGTCATACGCCTCGCTCGCCTTCGAATCGACCTCCTATCAGGCGATGAACGCCGTGGCATGCATCAACGGGAGCGACTGCTGGTTCGGCGGTGAAGCGCTTCCGAAACCGGCCGTCGGCTCATTCCAACTCCACTGGAACGGCAGCTCCATCAGCGAGGAACCGTATCTGCCCGAAGGTCACGTCGTGGGAGACATGCAGGCCTTCGAAGGCAAGGTGTTCGAGAGCCTGCGCCTTTCCGAAAAAGACCTCAAGATCAGGCACACGCTGGAAGTACCCGCGCTGCACGTGCTGGGTGCCGGGGGCGCGGGCGAACCCGTCACCGGGCTCGCCGAATGTCTGTACGGCGACAACGAGGACCTCTACGCGCTCGACTTTCTGCGCCTCAGCGCTGACGAAAACGCGCTGTGGGCCGCCGCGGGCAGCAAGCCGGAACCACCGCCGCTCAAAGGCGCCGAAGGGGCGGGCGTGACGATTCTGCACTACGGGTCCACGCAGCTCGCGCCGGCGATCGGCCAATGTGAAGAAGAAGAAGTGCCTGGCTGGAGGCAGGTGATCGGACCCGACACCAGCCCGAGCGGCAGCAAAGTGTTCCCGGAAGAGGTCGTGAGCTCGCTCGCGGCGGAACCGGGGACAGAAGATGCCTGGATCGGGCTCGAGACCCAAGCTGAAGCCAAGGAAGCAGAATCGCTGCACCCCAGCCCGATCGCCGTTGCGCAGCTCGCGCTCGTCTCCGCCGCCGGCGAAGTACTCGACACGCTGCAGCTGCCGGTGGCGAAGGGCGCCGTCACGCACATCGCGTGTCCGGCCGCTCACGACTGCTGGGTGACGACGAGCGCCGGCTGGCTGTTCCACCTCGCGACCGGCGAAGAACGCGCGGATCCTCAGCCCGACGGCGACCCGGCCTTCTGCGGGCTTGGCGCGAAAGAAACGCGCGCCTGCTCGGGCGAATACGTGATCACCTACCGTCCACGCGACGAAGGCGTTCCGCTGCAGATCTCGACGACGCTACCGGTCGACGACTCCGGCCTGAACGAATCGAGATCAGGGCTCGAAGGCGTGCGCGTCGAGCCGGTCGCCGAAGAACCGTTCGCGCGCGTCGCGCTGCCGCTGCTCTCCCACGAGCGTACGCGCGTGCGTCATCGGACCGAGCTCGAATTCAGCTTCCACCTTGCCACCGAGGCCCGCATCCGACTGATCGCCAAGCGTCACGGGAAGATCGTCGCGAGCACGCCCACTCGTACGCTGCAGGCGGGCAACCGCAGCCTGCTACTGCGCCTGAACCTCAAGCGCTGGCCGACCAAGCTGGAACTCAAGACTCACGCGCTCGGACCGCTGCCAACCGCGTCGACGCGTGAAAACTCCGCCGCCACAAACACGGTCAGCTACTCGCTGAGCTTCCCGCGCGCGAGCGCTCTGCTCGCGGCGGCGCCACTTGGATTCGGACTGCGGCGTTGAGCTCGCGCAGAATGCGAGGCGGTCGCATTTACCGGCGGCTGGTCTCCGTGGTCGCGTTGCTCGGCGCGGTGGCGCTCACGGTTGTTGTCCTGACGGGCTCACCGGCGAGCTCGCGGGCGGCCTCGCCGGCTGCCAGCGGCGAACCGACGCCTCAGACCGATGACTCGCTGCCGGTGAACAGGGTCACGATGCTCGGATCCTCCCCGGGCGAGGCGAGCGATGAGACGTGGGGACTCGGTTTCAAGAACGGAGTGTCGGTGCTCGTGCGCTACACGCCCGCGACGGGTTGGACGCTCGGGCCGGCGCTCCTGAACTCGGCCGGCGAACCGCTTGCGGGCTTCAGGCTCGATCAGCCCGAAGGCGGCATCTATGGCTACCCGAGCCCCCTCGCGGGCGCGATCGCCCCCAACGGTGCCGGCGCGCTGCTCGGGAGCGCGGGCGCATCCAAGCAGGTGTTGCTCGTGCGCAATCCCGGAGGCGCATTCCAGGAAACGCCCCTCCCAGAAGGGACTGAAGCGCTTGCCGAAGGGGAAACGCTGTTCGGGACCGACCGCGCGCCGATGCTGGCGGTGCTCGAAGAACCCGCTGGACCCGGGGGCGGGCAGGGGCACGCGGGTGCGCTGGTGGCGCCCGTCAACGAAGCGAAAGGCGGCGAAGCCCGGGTCCTGCACTGGAACGGCGCGAGCTGGAGCGGCGAGCCGATCGAAATCCCTGCGGGCGCCGAAGAATTTCAGACGCTCGCGATCAGCGCGTCTCCCACCAATGCCTGGCTGCTCGCGCGAATCTCATCTCAGGGAGCGATCGCCCTGTTCCACCGCGAACTCGGCAAAGGCGGGGAAAGCGCGACGTGGCAGCCCCTCGCGACCAAGCCCGGCGGCGAACCGGGAGAAGCGCTGACCGTTCCCACGGCGACAGCCGAACAGAAGGACTTCACGGTGCCCGCACGAACGCAGTCACAACTGCTCACGGCCGTCGGGGAAGGCGTCTGGATCGACGGCCAGCGCGCCGACGTGGAAGCGTCGACGACGATGTACTACAAGCCCGAAGACACGAGCTACCTGACCTCGTGGTGTCGGCTGCCCGCGGGGTCGCCCGCCGGCACTTCGGCGTGCGAAAACGAACTGCCCGAAGATCTCCCCACGGAAGGCGTCCGCAGCTTCGCATGGGCGTCCGGTGGCAAGTTCGGCGAACGCGTGATGACCGGCTTTCGCGACGGCGTCAGCCTGCGCCTCGAAGGCACGACCTTCAAACGCGTGCTCGCGCTGGGCGCCTCGGCGGGCCACAAGGGCCAGGAAGACGTCGGCGGCGCCTTCGGGTCGGCCTTCTCCGAACCGAAGGAGGGCTGGCTCGGCCAAGAACAGCTGCCCGTACATCTGACGCTCGATCCGATACCGAGCAGGCTTGCCTCCTGGCCCGTGTCGTTCAGGCGCGCGCTGCTCGCGCTGGCGCCGTCGCCAGACGCGTCCGCGGGCTCGCTATCCAGCGAAGCAGTCGCGGTCGGCGACCGGGGTGAGGTCGCGCGATACAGGCCCAGCGAGGGCTGGCTGCCGGAAAGCCTGCTCGGTCCCGGCGGCGCGCGCGAAAAGCCCAGGCTGCGGGCCGTCGCGTGGCCGACCCCCGAGCGGGTGTACGCGGTCGGCGATCTCGGCGAAATGTGGCTGTGGCGCGGCGAAACGGGCCTGTGGGAAAAAGACCCCGCGACTCCGCTGAACTTCCGCGGAAACCTGCTGGGGATCGCGTTCGACCCCGAAGAAGCCTCGCGCGGCTATGCAGTCGGTCAGGCCGGCGTGCTGCTGCGCTACGGCAAGACCTGGACGCAGGAACCGACGTGCGCTCCGGAAGTTCCCCAACCCTGCATTCCGGCCGCGGCGGCGCAGGCGAGCTTCTCCTCGATCGCGTTCTCCGGCTCTGAGGCGATCGTCGCCTACCGCAAGCTCGTCGCCTCCGGCCGCGAGGAATACGAAGGCGGGCTGCTCGTCAACAACGGCTCCGGCTGGAGCATCGATGCCGGCGCGGCAGCCGCGGCCGGGAACGGCGGCACGTGGGCGGTCGCGGGGTTGCCGGACGGTGGCGCTGCGTTCACCGCCGAAGCAGGCGAGATATTCGAGCGCGAATCCGCCGCCGGCCCCTGGCAGGCGACGCCGATCCCCTATCCCGGCGCCACTTCCCCCGGCTCGATCGCGCTGTTCCGCGAAGGGGGGGCTTTGCGCGTGATCGCCTCCGGCGTGATGCCGAACACGTTCGCCTCCGAACGCGAACCGGCGCCGCCGCCGGGGTTCCCGCCGACGCTGTTCCCGCCGTTCCCGCTCGCCGCCAGCCAGGAACACGGCGTCCTGCGTCAGACGGCGAGTGGTTGGAGTGACGAGGAGCACGAACTCAACAACACGAAGGAACCGCCGGGTGTGTACGTGACCTATGACACCGTCTACGAGCCCGACCCGGTACAGGCTCTGCTTATCAACTCGAGCGGCACGCAGGGCTGGGCAGTGGGGGGAATCGTCAACAACGAGAACGAACAGATGGACACCTCGGACGTATGGCGCTACCCCGCCGAACCGGGTACCGTCCCGCCCGGGGTCGGAGCGGCGCCGATCCCCATCTCCTCGTCGGTGACGACGCTCGCGGTAGGGGGCGGCGACGGATGTGCCGCACCCTGTGCCGACCTCGCCAATGCGGGGATCGGGCCCGATGCGTGGCTGCAGAACGCGTTGCACGAGGCGCACGAGGCCGGGGCGGCAGCGTTCCTCTACACCGGGCCTCGCGTGACGACGGGCAGGACGAGCGGCCCGGCGACGCTCGAAGTCCCCTACGCGCGCGAGCTCGCTCGCTACCGGCAGCTCCTTTCCGAAGGTGAACTGCCGGCATATCTCGCCGCATCGCCGACCGAGCTCGACCCTCACACCGAGGCCGCGCTCGCATCCGTGTTCGTGGGCTTCCCGTCTGCGCCGGGGATGTTCGAAGGCGACCCGGAATGCAGTCCCAGCTCGGCTGGATGCGAGGCTGCGTACTACGCGCGCACCGTAACGGGTGCCGGATCGAGCGTGCGCGTGATCGTGCTCGACGACACCAGCGCGGTCGACCCGACGCAGCTGCGATGGCTCGGGACAGAACTGACGGCCGTCGAGGGCAAGGAGGCCGCGGTCGTCGTCGGCAACGCCAATCTTGCCGCAGCAATGGCGGCGCACGAAGCGTGGGCGGTGGAAGTCGTGAACACGATGATCGCGGACCGCGCCTCCGCGTACTTTTACGACTCGCCCGAACAGAACGTGCGACTGCCGCTGGCGACCGAACAGGGCTCTGTCGTGAGCTTCGGGTCTGGCGCGCTCGGCTACGTCCAGTTCGCCAACCAGGAGCAGCCCGATTTCATCGGCGCGAGCGGCTTCCTGCTCGCGGAAGTGGGGCCGCTGAACGCCAAGACCGGCGTGTTCGAAGTGAACGCGAAGCTGATCCCGAACGTCGGCGAGCTCGCGCTCGAAGCTGTCGCGGGCACGCTGCTGCGCAGGAGTCAGGCGGCGCTGTTCCAGGGACTAGCCCGGCGCCCGCTGTCGGGCAACCTCGCGGAGGGAGGCACGACTTCGCCAGAGACCGATCCGTACACGCCGATCCCCGACGAATGCGTTGGCGTCGCCTGCTCGCACGGACTCCTGCCCGAATACAAATTCACCTCCTCCAACACGGAAGTCGGTCAATTCGTCAAGCGCAACACGCGTTCCCTGGACCCGGAAGCGGTGCTCCCGGGTCCCAAAGGTGAACCGCTTCCCGACGAAGAAGCCTCGGGCCCCGGTCTGTTCTGCGCCTACAACCCCGGGACGACGACGGTGAAGATCGAAGCCGGTGGCGAGTCGGCGTCGCTGCCCGTCACGGTTGAGCCGGGAAGCGTGCGCCAGCCGTGCGGCACCGTTCACGTCAAAGCGAGCCCCGCCGCCGCCAGCCAGGTCGTGGCACCGCCGGCACCCGCACCGGCCCAGGGGCCGCCGGCGGCAGCGCCGGCCAGCGCCCCCCCGCCGGTGCCGCCGCTGCCCGCTGCCGTCGTCGCGCCGACGCCGACCGTGCGTCCTCCGAGCCCGCGCCCCTTCACGCCGAGCTTCTTCATCCAGCCGACGCCGGCTGCTTTCCTGCCGGCATTCGTGCCCGTGCCGGTCCCGACGCCCGCGCGGCCGACACCACCATCGGGCACGTCCGCCGTCACCTCTCCGGTGGAGGCGCCGCAACGCGAAGAAGAGGATGAGGTCGCCCCCGAGTCCGTGAGCAACGAGGCAGTCGCGTACAGCCCGCACGAACACGAGCCGTCCCCCGCATACCTGCTCGGCGTGGTCGTGCTCGCGGCGTTCGCCGGAGCCTCGATCCGTCGGCGCCCTCGCGGTCGCCGACGGGGCGCGCAGATTGCACCGGCGACGCTTTCGAGCATGCGCTCCCAGCGCGAGATCGGCTCGCGCCGCGATCGTCGGCTCTGACGGGCCGTCACGTGCTCTTCACAGATTTAACACGACGGGAACGGCGCGGACTGAGATCCTGCGAGCGCATCCAGAGGTGCGCGGGCGCCTGGGTCGGCGTTCCTGAGACGCGAGACCGACCAGCCGCAACCGAGCTGCCAACCCAAGCGACAAGATCGGAGTCTGATGCCTGAACTCGCGTGTTTCCGTAGACGTTTGTGCGCTGCGCTAGCGCTGGCGGCGCTGGCGGCGGCCGGACTCGCAGCTACGGCACGCGCGGAATACGGCGAAATCGCTCGCTTCGGCGCCCTCGGCAACGGGGAAGGCCAGTTCGCGACGGGCGAAGAAGAGGCTGGATTCGGGGTCAACACGGAAAACGACGACATCTACGTCGCGGACCTGCCGGACGAAAAGAACGAATTCCGCATTCAGCGCTTCGATCCGAACGAAAAAGGCGAATACGGCAAACCCGTCGCGACCGTGAAATTCAAACCGAAGGACTCCGCGAAAAACGAAAACGAAGAAGACGACGAAATAACGAACATCGCTGTGGACCCGGTCCACAAGCGGATCTACGTGCTCGCCTCAGAGGAGCGCCCATCCTCCGCAGCGCTTGATCCCTCGAGATTCGCCGCGGTCGAACTTTGGGAGTTCAACATCGAAGGCAGCGGTCTGACCTCGCTCGGCGGGATCTCAAAAGGGACCTTCTTCGAGCCGCTGAGTGAAGTAGAAGGCGAACCGTTGCTGTCCCCCAGTGGGATCGCCGTCGATCCCACGAACGGCGACGTGATCGCTGCGGGTGAAGAGGAACACGCGAAAGGAACGCCGATCGACGCCCTTGAGCGCGTCACTGCGGCCGGAACGCTCGCGGAAAAGCGTTGGTCGGACCCTACGAGCACGGAAGCGCCGGAAGGCTTCCTCGAAGACGAAGCCACCTCGCCCATCGTCAACAAGAAGGGCGAAGTCTTCGTGACGCGCGAAGAAGACGGAGGCGAGATCGACAAGATCCCCTCCACCTTCGCTTCCGAGGGCAAACCGCAGGCGATTTATGACGTCAATCCCGAAATCGAAGAAGAACCGCCACTCGTCAAAGACGAACTGATCTCCTTTCCAGGCTCCTCCGACCAGGAAACGCCTGGGGAGCTCTCGCTCGGCGAAGAAGGAACCCTCTACACGCGCGCCAGCATCACCGAACAGAAGAACGACGGTAAACTCACCGGCAACAAGTACCCGGGTGTCCTCGAGTTCAAAGCCAAGCCGTCGGAAAACGAATGGACGGAGGAAGGCTGGACGGGAGGCCAGAGCATCCAGAGCGACGGCGCAAGCGGTCCGTGTAAAATCACCGCGAGCGTCTACGCGCAGATCGCGGCAGGGACAGAACACCATGTCTTCGTGTTCGACATGAGCACGATCCATCCCGCCGTGATCGAGTTCGGTCCCGGAGGCCTCGGCTGCCGCAAGGGCTCCGTGCTCTCGACCTCTGCGTCCACGATCTCCTCCGGGGGCGCGATCCCGGAAACCGAACCGATCCCGATCAAGGACAAGGTGACGCTCTCCTCGACGCTGCTCGAGTCCAACGCGCTCGGCGTCGAATGGGAATTCGGAGACGGCACGAAGCAGCTGGTCAGCGAAGATCAGCACCAGAAAACGGAAGTCGAACATCTGTTCACGAGCGCCGGCAGCAAACTCGAAGTCACGGAGAAGATCCACACGGACGATCTCGCAGAACCCGAACTCGTCGCGCACACCAAAATCGACATCCTCGGCGCGATCGAGGTCGCGCAGGCGCCGAGCGGCGTCACCGAAACCAGCGCGACGCTGAAGGGAACCGTCAACCCCGAAGGCGCGAACGTGACGAAGTGCACGTTCGAATACGGGACGGGCCTTCCCTCCGGGAAAACCGCCCCCTGCACGTCGTTGCCCGGGGCCGGTAAAGCGCCCGTTACGGTTGAAACGGCCCCGGTCACCGGACTTACTGCCGGAACCAAATACGTCTTCAAGCTGATCGCGACCAACACCGACGGCACGAGCGAATCGCCGACGGCGACATTTGAAACCACGGCGGGGGGCGGAGCGGCAAAACCGGTGGTCACAGTGGAAGTTCCGGGGAGTGTCACGGAAACGGGCGTGACGTTGAAAGGGACGGTCAACCCGGAAGGCTCGGAAGTGAAATCGTGCACGTTCGAATACGGGACGAGCTTGCCGCTGACGAAAACGGCGGCGTGCGCGACGCTGCCGGGCTCTGGGACAGCGCCCGTCGGCGTTTCCGCCGCGGTCACGGGCCTCACTGCGGGCACGAAATACACGTTCAAGCTGACAGCGACAAACACCGGCGGCACGAGCGAATCCTCGACGGCCACGTTTGAAACCCCGAAAGCGGCCGCGAAGCCAAAAGTCGTGGCGGAGGCCCCGGAAGCCGTTACGGAAACGGGCGCGAAGTTGAAGGGGACGGTCAACCCGGAAGGCTCGGAAGTGAAATCGTGCACGTTTGAATACGGGACCAGCTTGCCATCGACAAAAACGGCGCAGTGCACGCCGGCGACGATCGCAGCGGGCACGAGCCCAGTGGGGGTTTCTGCCGTGGTCACCGGCCTGGCCGCGGGGACGAAATACAGCTTCAAGCTGACGGCGACGAACACCGGCGGCAGCGAATCGACGACGGGCACGTTTGAAAGCTTCAAGGCCACTGAAACGCCACCGCCCGGTGGTGGTGGTGGTGGTGGCGGCGGCGGTGGGGGCGGGGGCGGCGGAACGACGACCGTCATCAGCGGCGTGACGCCACCTCCTGGAGGCGGCGTGCTCGGCAACAAGGCGGTGAGCCCGGTGGTGACGGTCGCCGGAAGCCCGAGTACGGTCAGCCAGGCCGGTTCGTTCACGGTCAAGCTCAAATGCCCCCCCGGCGCTACCAGCTGCACGGGCACGATCACTTTGAAGACGCCCAAAGCGGTGGCGGCCGGCAGGTCGAGGAAGAAGACGATCGTGACGCTCGCCACGGGCTCGTTCACGTTGGCCGGAGGCCAGCTCAAATCGATGACGCTGCGGCTGTCCTCGACCGCGCGCACGCTGCTCGCACGCTCGCACGCGCTCAGTGCGCTCGCGACGATCGTGGCGCACGACGCCGCGGCCGAAACGGCAACAACTAAAGCGAGCTTCTCGCTTCATCCTGCGAAGGTCGTCAAGAAGCACTAGCGAGCAGGACGACGGTTGTCTCGGCGGTGCGCGGCGCCGCCGAGACCACCGTAACGGTCGACCTCAGGTTCAGGCGAGGTACGCGCCGTTAGACACTTGTGAACAGCGTGTGAACATGGGTGAGCGTCACCGCTTCGCAACCTTGTCAACGCGCCGATCGGAGAGTCTTGTGCTCGGAAGCAAGAGGCTTCCACGTGTCTCGGCTCGGGGGAGGGACTGTTTCCCCCGGGCCGGTTACCAACCTGCATAACCAGGAGGTAGTGACGTAATGCATTCTCTCTCCGCCCGCCGTGTGCTTTCGGCGTGCGCAATCTCAGCGGCCTCGGTTGCCGCACTGCTCGCGCCAGCCGCCGCGAGCGCCAAGGGAACGCCGCCGGCGTGCCTCAACGGCGCCAACGTGACGGGCCAGGGCTCGTCGTTCCAGGCACCGGAGCAGATCAACGTCTGGACGAAAGAGTTCAACATCGTCTCGACGAAGGACTTCGGTTGCCCGGGCACGCCCGGACAGCCCGGTTCTCCCGAAATCAAATACACCTCGACCGGTAGCGGGACGGCGCTGAAGTCGTGGGGCGCTGAAGCCCCGACGGAAACGGAACCGTTCGTGGGCTTTGGCCTCACCAACGCCTTCATCGCCACCGACGAACCGCCGAACGAAGCGCAGTTGAGCAGCCTCGACGCCGAGGAGACAGTCGAAAAAGAAGGCGCGGAAAGTGTCGAGTCGATCCCGGTCGCGCAAGCTTCGGAGGCGCTGATCATCCACCTCCCCGAAGGCTGCAAAGCCGAAAGCGTCGCGACAGGCCGACTGGTCCTGAGCGACGAAGATCTGAGGAGGATCTTCGAGGGTACCGACACAACCTGGGGTCAGCTCACGGATGGCAGCGACGCCGTGACGGGCACAGCCACCAAACTCGGTGGCGAGGAATGCTCCAAAGTCACCATCAAACCGGTCGTGCGTCTGGACGGGTCGGGTACGACACACGTCTTCAAGCGCTTCCTGGGCCAGATCGATCCGTCGACCGAGCTCACGATTCCGGAAACCGACGGTAAAACGGAAGCTACCTGGGGTGAACTCTCCGAGGGTGGCCTCAACAAGACGTGGCCGACGGCAGCCCACGTGGTGGTAGCGAAAACCAAAGGCTCCGGCGGGTTGATCGAAGAAGTCAGCGCGCAGGAAGGCGCGATCGGCTACACCAACCTGGCCGAAGGTCGCGCAAAAGGCTACGCCCCAGCGACGACGACGAAGTTCTGGGCCGAGCTTCAGAATTCCGAAAAGAAGGGTAAAGCGACGTACGCAGACCCGTCGACAAACGGGGACGTGGCAGCAGAGGCTAGCTCCAACTGCAACAAGGAGGACTACGTCGTGGCCGGAGCGGACACCACGTTCCCGCCCGAAAGCACGTTGGTGCCGTGGGACAAGGTGACCACCAACCTCACCGAGAAGAAGTCCTACGCGCTGTGTGGTCTCACGTACGACATCGCTTTCAAAAACTACCACTCGGTACCTGGCACCACTCAGCCCGAGGAGGAAACGGTCAAGCAGTACTACCAGTTCATGACCAGCAAGAAGGGCGGCCAGACTGAGCTCGGAGGTAAGGACTACCTGGCGCTCCCGTCGAACGTCCTCGGTCTCGCAGACCAGGGCGCAGCCGAAATCGAATACAGCTAGTACCCGACACACCCCTTCCGGCGTTGCCCAGTAGCGGCGACTTCTGAGGGATCGAAGGGAAAGTACCGGCCGGGCCGTCGCAGGGATGCGGCGGCCCGGTTGTCTTTTCGGAGCCGGGCAGACGGGCAGCCGATGCGAAAGCGCACCGAGCGCTGGATTGCACAGGCCGAGCGCTGGGAGGCCGCGCCCGCCGCATTCAGTGCCCGCGGTCACGAAATTTCGACATCCGCCGCTCGCTGAAGAGCGACAATACGGCGTCATGGCGGCCAGCAAGGAGGCGATCGACAGGCGCGGCGATCAGCCACCCCTGGTGTTGGATGCAGAGTTGGTGGCTGGCGCTGGCTCGTCGGGTTCGTTGTCGGTGTCGCGTGGTTTTTTGGGGTTGGGTGGGCGTCGGCGTGTGTTTGTGGGGGGGATTGCTGAGGTTCGGGGGCCGGCTGCGTGTTTGCGTCGGGATGCGTTGTTCAGGCGGTTGTTGTTGGTTGCTGATGTGGTGGCGATTGTGGGGGCGTTTGTGTTGACGGTGGCGTTGGCGCAGCGGTCGTTGGAGTTGACGTGGGCTGCTGCGGCTGGGGTGCCGATTTTGGTTGTGTGCGCGAAGTTGACTGGGTTGTATGACCGGGATGAGACGTTGTTGCGTAAGACGACGTTGGATGAGGCGCCGAAGTTGTTTCAGTTGGCGACGTTGTGTGCGTTGGTGGCGTGGTTGACGGGGGGTTTGTTCACGCATCGTGTGCTTGATCGTCATGAGGCGTTGTTCTTGTGGTTGGCGTTGGCGGGGGGGTTGTTGTTGGCGCGTGCTGTGTCGCGGGCGTTGGCGTTGCGGTTGGCGCCGGCGGAGCGGTGTTTGTTCATCGGGGATGAGCTCTCGGCGGAGACGATCCGTGGGAAGCTGGGGCATGGTGGGGTGAAGGCGGAGGTTGTCGCGCATCTGGATTTGGACAAGGTCGCTTCGTGGTCGACGGATAGTTTTTCTGAGACGCGTTTGGCGGAGATCAGGGATTTGGCGCAGACGTTGGATGTGCATCGGGCGATCATCGCGCCGCGGAGTGTCGATGGGGGGGAGATGTTGAACCTGGTGCGTACGTTGAAGGCGGTCGGGGTGCGGGTGAGTGTGTTGCCGCGGCTGTTGGAGGTCGTGGGCTCCTCGGTCGAGTTCGATGATCTGCACGGGGTCACGGTGATGGGGGTCAGGCGCTTCGATTTGACGCGGTCTTCGGCGGCGTTCAAGCGTGCGTTTGATCTGTTTGGCGCGTCGCTTGGGTTGTTGGCGGTCTCGCCGTTGTTGGTGGTGATCGCGGCTGCGATCAAGCTCGATGGGCGGGGGCCGGTGTTCTTTCGCCAGCAGCGGGTGGGGCGCCATGGCAAGCGTTTTGAGATGTTGAAGTTCCGCACGATGGTGCCGGGCGCGGACGCGCTGAAGGCGGGGTTGCGCGATCGCAACGAGGCGCAGGAGGGTTTGTTCAAGATTGCTGAGGATCCGCGTGTGACGCGGGTCGGGCGCTTGTTGCGGCGCAGCGCGCTGGACGAGCTGCCGCAGCTGTGGAACATCGTCAGGGGCGAGATGAGCCTTGTCGGGCCGCGGCCGTTGGTGCTGGATGAGGATCAGCGGATCGAGGGCTGGCACCGGCGGCGGCTGGAGCTGACACCGGGGATGACCGGCCCGTGGCAGATCCTCGGGCCCGCGCGGGTGCCGCTACGCGAGATGGTCGCGATCGACTATCTCTACGTCGCCAACTGGTCGCCGTGGACCGACATCAAGATCCTGCTTCGCACCATCCCCCACGTCCTCCAACGCCGCGGCCTCTAACGATGCGCGTCAGACAGGCGGCGACAGCGGTTCATCTTGATGGTGTGGCATGACTGCGTCGGCTGCCTCGTCCGCCGTTAGATCCGGGTACAGGACCCTGACCGTGAAGATCGCGCACACGCCGCCGACGAGCTGCGCGATGACGTAGCCGGGCACTGAGGCTGGCGCGATGCCGGCGAATGTATTGGAGAACATGCGCCCGACCGTGATTGCGGGATTAGCGAAGCTGGCCGAGCTCGTGAAAAAGTAGGCCGCGCCGATGTACGCACCGACTGCGGCGGGAGCGACGTGCGCGCGTTTGGTGCGTGCAAGCGAGAAGATCACGAGCAGCAGCCCCGATGTGGCGATCACCTCGGAGAACAGGTGTGCTGGGGAGGCGCGGTGATGCGTGGAGATGCTGATCGCGGCGAGCGAGAACATGCCGTTCGCCACCACAGCGCCTAGCACGCAGCCAAGAACCTGTGCGGGCATGTAGGCGACAGCATCGCGCCAGCTGATACCGCCAAAACTCGCATCCGCGAGCGAGACGACCGGGTTGAAGTGCCCGCCCGATACGGGGCCGAACATGAGGATGATCGTGAACAACCCTGCCGCCGTGGCCGCAGCGTTCTCAAACAGCTCGAGACCAACGTCGTTGGGAGAGAGCGTCTGCGCTGCGATGCCCGAGCCGACGACGAGCGCGGCGAGGAACGCCGAGCCGAGCAGCTCGGCGAGTAGGCGGCGGCGGAGCGGTGGCGCGCCCGTCATGCCGCGATCAGGAGCTTGTCTGCGAACTCGTCGGGAAGCCCGACCTCGCGTATCTCTGCAGCGACGGCATCGGCGTCGTAGGCCACGCGCTCGATATGGACGGCGATGCTGCCGGAGTTCGGCGTCAGAACCGCGAACGCGCCCCGTGGGTCAGCCATCCTTTGGCTTGCCGACTGATCCGCAATTGACGAATAGCACACCCGCGTACTCATGTACCCAGGGTTTGTGCGTGTGGCCGAATACGAGTACCGGATCGCCCTCGGCGCCGGCGAGACGTTCGTACAGACGCGCGGGCTTGTCCTCGAACAGATACTCGTTGACTTTCCTGGGCGACCCATGGACAAGGTGAACGTCGACGCTGCCGGCCGGAAAGTGAAGATCGAACGGGAGGCCGTGCAGGAACTCCTTCGATTCTCGGCTGGTGTGGACGAGCGTCCAGTCCACCGAGAGCTGCCCGAGCTCGCGATCGTGCGGCGTGACGTATGCGCAGCCGCAATCCTCTTCGTCGCGGGCGATCGCGTAGTCGTAGTTTCCGTAGATCGTCGGAATCTCGCGCTCGGCGATCAGCGCACACACCTCGTTGGGCTGCGGCCCGTAGCCGACGAGGTCGCCGCCGCAGAACACGCTGTCGATGCCAAGCTCCTCGATTCGCGCTAGCGCAGCTTGCAGCGCCGGCAGATTTCCGTGGATGTCGGTTATGACCGCAACGGTGTCCGGGTGGGTGCTCACGAACGCTGGCCAACCGTTATGACGTCGCAGGTCTCGCGACGTAGGCACTCGCGAGTTTGTCGATGCGCGAGCGTCATCACATGCGTACGCACGCGCGCCCCGTCGAAGGTGGCAAGGACCGCATCGGCGCACGCACGGATCTCCTCCGAAGATCGCAGGCCGGCGAACTCCCGATCGAGCATCGGCAGCAGCCGTGCCAGGCGCATCTCGTGAGCGGTGCGATCGCTGCGGATCGCATCGAGGCGAACCGCGATCAGCTCACGGACCTCGCCTGGATGCCGTCACGGATCGCTCGGACCTCGTCGATCGGCCGGCCCGCCGGGTCGGGTATGTCCCAATCCTCGACCATCGTCGGCACGTAGGGGCAGGCATCGCCGCAGCCCATCGTGATCGCCCAATCGGCGTGAAGCTGCATCTCGAGCGTCAGCTTCTTCGGCTTGCGCTCCGCCAAGATCGAAGCCGATCTCGCGCATCGCCGCGACAACTGACGGCCAAATCTCGCGGGCAGGTTCGGTGCCGGCGGACTCGGCGCGCACGTCTTCGGGGCCATAGCGCTCGAAGAACGCCTGGGCCATCTGCGAGCGTCCCGCGTTGTGGTTGCAGACGAACAGCACGTAGCGGATCGCCTGGTCGCTTCCTTGCTCCTGCGTCGGCACGTCGCTGGCGTTCATGGCCCCGATCGTATTACATTGACTGACGTGAGTGTTATTGATATAAGTAGATCGATGCCTGTCGATTTGGAGCTATCCCCCAAGCAGAAGCGCGCGGCCGGAGAGCGCTGCTGCGAGCCGGTGGTCTACCCCGACGTTCAACGCGAGCACGCGCTGCGCATGGCCGAAGTCGCCAAGGCGCTCGGTGACCCGGTGCGTCTGCAGCTCGTGGACGTGCTGCGCAAGCACGCCGGCAAGGTCTGCGTCTGCGAGCTGGTGCCGCTGTTCGACATCTCACAGCCAACGCTCTCCCACCATCTCAAGAAGCTTCGCGACGCCGGGATCGTGGACTCTGAGCGCAAGGGCCTGTGGGCGTACTACTACGTGATCCCCGAGGCGCTAAAGGAGCTATCCGCATGGCTGAACTGACGACTCCCGCTGAGACGACCACGAGCTCCTGTTGCGCGCCCGAGGCGCAGGCGACGTGCTGTGAGCCGAGCGCGAAGGCCGAGTGCTGCGACCCGAGCCACGGCGAGGGCTGCGGCTGTGCGCGGCCGTCACGGACGACGCAAGCAGGCGACGTCCGCGAGCAGGTGCGCGAGCGCTACGCCGCCGCCGCCGTCGCAGGTGACGACGACCGATCCCGGCGCCGGGTGCTGCGCCCCGAGCGAGACATTCGACGGCGGCAGCGAGGTGTTCGGCGCCGCGCTCTACGCGCTCGGCGACCACGAACAGCTGCCCGACACCGCAAAGCTCGCATCGCTCGGCTGCGGCAACCCCACCGCCGTCGCGGAACTGCACGAGGGCGAGACAGTCCTCGACCTCGGCTCCGGTGGCGGGATCGACGTTCTGCTGTCGGCTCGGCGCGTCGGCCCGACCGGCAAGGCGCACGGTCTCGATATGACCGACGAGATGCTCGCGCTCGCCCGCGAGAACGCCCGCAAGGCGGGTGTCGAGAACGTCGAGTTCCACAAGGGCTATATCGAGGCGATCCCGCTCCTCGACGCGAGCGTTGACGTCGTGATCTCGAACTGCGTAATCAACCTCTCCTCCGACAAGCCGAAGCTGCTGCGCGAGGTCGCACGGGTCCTACGGCCAGGCGGACGCTTCGCCGTCTCCGACGTGATCGCCGACGAGGACATGGACGACGCGACCCGCGCCGACATGCAGGCATACACCGGCTGCATCGCAGGAGCCCTTACCCACGGCGAGTTCAGCCAGGCCTCGCTGACGCGGGGCTGGTCGAAGTGGAGATCCGCGAGACCCATCGCGTCCACGCGCAGGCGGGCTCGGCGATCGTCCGTGCGCGTAAGCCGGCCGAGATCTCGGCATGAGCGAAACGCCGCACGAGGTGCATCTGCACGATCCGCAGACGCTTTACCGCCACTGGGAGAAGAGCCAGTGGAGTCCGTGGGAGGTCGACCTTTCCACCGACTGCGAGCAGTGGGAAGCGCCGGAGGATCGCTCGCTCGTGTCGTTCGTCCTCGGCTCGCTGATGGTCGCCGAGGAGCGGATCACGACGAAGTTCTCGGGACTGGTCGGCGCGAGGCCAGCGAGGAGGAGGTCACGTTCCTTGCGACACAGCAGGTCGACGAGGCACGGCACATGCAGTTCTACGCACGTTTTCAGGACGAGGTTGTCGCAGAGCCGGCGTTGATCGCTGCGCATGTCGAGCGCGCGCGCGAGCGTGTCTCGCCGGCTTTCCAGACGATCTTTGACGACAAGCTCGTGGCAGCTCACGACCGCCTGCTCGCCGATCCCGGGGATCGCGGCGCGAAGGTCGCGTTCGTGACGATCTACCACCTGATCCTCGAGGCGACACTTGGCTTGACGACTTTTGAGTTCTCGACGCGCTTCATGGCGCGCGAGGCCTGCTGCCAGGGTTCGTGGAGGGCTACACGAAGATTCACCATGACGAGCATCGCCACATCGGCTACGGCATCTGGTTTCTCCGTCAGGCAGTCGCAGAGGACAACGCTGTGAGCGATGTCGTGCGAGGGGCTCTGCGGGAGCTACTGCCCGCGGTCGCTGATGCGCTGACGCCGCCGTCTGGGGCCGACGCCTCTGTGCTCGGCGCCTCGGCGGACGAGCTGCGAGCCTTCGCCCTCGACGGCCTGACGCGCAGGTTGAACATCATCGGCGTACCCCTCGACAGCCTTTGAACCGATCCGCTGCTGCGCAAGCGAGGTCTGCCGGAGCGTTGGCAGCCGCGCCCTCGGCGCCTTTTACTCGGCTCCTCTGCGGGCGCAGCATGTCGCTCTCGCGACGCCGGGCAAGACGGCGCGAGCCGTCGCCCGTACGCGCTGCGGAGCGTCCGCCGAGGATCGCCGCCAGGTCGGTGACTGCGTCGCGGCCGGTCCGCTGGGGCCGTGAGTCGTGCCGGTCGGTCGCGCGCTTGGCGCCGACGAGCAGTGCCGCGTCGCCGTCAGCCGCCGCGCGACACAGGAGCACGACAAACGTGGCAATCGCAAGCCAGATGAGCGAGAACTGCGAAAAGGAGCATTTGATCCCAGTCGGTTCGAGGTGATCGCGCCAGTCGAGGGCGACGCGATCTTCGTGGTCTTATCGGGTGGCGCCCAGCTGACACTTTAATTGTCCCGGATCGGCAACCGACCAAACGTCCAGCGCGCGTCTCGCCGCGCAGTGCAGATGTTTAGGACTATCTCAGCGTCAGGGCAGATAGCGCGGGTGGAGGGATGCATCAGGGGAGCGGTCGGCGCGGGCGGGGCGCGTGCTCGCCGGCGCCGGCTGCTGACGATCGTGCTGGCACTGTCACTGGTGGCGGCTGATGCCTGCGCGTGCGGGCGCGATCTCGCAGGCGCGTCGGCTCGCCGATAGCCAGCCGGGTTTCCCTGGCCTGCCGACGGGCGTGCCGGCTGCCGCGACAGCGCCCGAACCAGCGCTGCCAGAGCCCGCGGCCGGCGAATGGCCGTTTCCGAGCGACTTCTCCCACACGTCCGGCACGGGACTGCTGGCGGGCGGCGCGAGCCTGTGGACCGACTTCGTCTATGACGATCACGGCCCGCTCGGGAGCCCGATCGGAATCGCCGACAGCGCGAAAGTGTCGTCTCTCGCCGAGGTCCACGGCGGCTTCGTGTACCCCGAAGGGCCAGCCGACAAAGACGGTGCGGACATCTTCGCCGCCGCGGTGGGCTACACGCCGCAGGCCACATATTGGCGCGTCGACTGGAACACGCTGGCGGACGCGAACGTGCCGATTGCCGAGTGGACGTTCGCGACCGGATCAACGGCACCCGCCGCAGGGGAAGAATGGCCGGCGAACGCGAAGCTTCGGTCGGCCGGCATCCAGTACGCGTTGGTCGTCTCCGCACAGCACGCGCAGCTGCTTGAAGTCGCCTCGGGCAAGCCGGTGCCGGGCGCCGAACTGAAAACAGAAGTGAACATGCAGGCGCGCTCGTTCATCGTCCGCATCCCGACGAGCGTGCTGCCGGTCAGCGCCAGCTGGCAGGTGCGACTCGCGGCCGGGCTCGCCAACTCCGCCGGCAGCGAATTCGCGACGGTACCGCCGCAGGACGGCGGTGTACCCGGCGCTACGAACGTCTACAACGTCACGTTCCGCACCTACAAGCAGGAGGCGCCGCTCGTATGTCCCACCGAAGCGCTCGCCGATTCTTCGATCGCGCCGGTGCTGGAAGGCGAACTCGGTGGCGGTGGCGGCGAAGCCGGCCACATCCCAGTCGTCGAGTGCGGCAACTTCTGGATGGAGAACGACCAGGCGAACACGCTCGCTACGGGCGACGTCTCCAAGTACTCGCTCACCGTCAACTGGGCGCAGCTCGCAGCCGGCCAGCAGACGCCGGGACCCGAGCCTACGGGCTACTCAAACCGCTGGTACGCGACGCCGTTGAGCCTCGGCGAAGGTGTCGTCGAAGCAGAAGCGGCGAATACGTATACCGGGCCGACATATCTCGGCCGCGTACAGCCGTACGCCGTGTATGTACCTAGCTCCTACAAGCCGTCCAAGCCGAAGCCCGCGCCGCTGACGTGGATCCTGCATTCGCTCGGCTCGAACCTCAACCAGTACGGCGGACTCGCGCCGAGCCAGCTGGAAGAGGAGTGCCAGGACCGCGCCAGCATCTGCGCGACCACCGAGGGCTTCAGCGATGGCCAGTGGTATTTCGAAGCCGCGCAGGTTGACTTCTGGGATGTGTGGCACCAGCTCGCCGCCGACTACGACCTCAATCCCGACGCGACGGTCATCTCCGGGTACTCGATGGGTGGCTTCGCCTCCTACAAGCTCGCGCTGGAATACCCGGACCTGTTCGCCCAGGCGATGCCGCTCGAGGGGCCGGTCGTATGCGGCGAGAAGATCGTCGAAGGCGTTGAAACCGCCGCAGGCAGCGGCGGTGAGTGCGAAAAGGACGGCAACACCACGCCGCTCGTCGCCAACGGCAGGTGGATCCCCTACGTGATGACCTACGGGGCTCTCGACGAGCTGGTCCCGTTCACAGGTGGCCTGGAGCAGGTGGAAGCCTTCGAGAAGCTCGGCTATCGCTACTACGCGGTGCTGTATCCGGCGGAGGACCACCTGGTGTTCGCCACGCAGAACGACTTCGCCCCGGCCACATCGCAGCTCGGGCAGCTCGAACGCGTCCAGGATCCAGGGTCGTTCACGTTCAACTGGTATCCCGACCTCGACTCCGGCGCGCTCGGCATCGGTCCCACGAGCGACTACTGGGTCAGCGGCCTGCGCGCCCGCAGCAGCACGCCCGGACAGCTCGCGACGCTCAGCGCCTCCTCGGCGGCGATCCGCGAACCGCAAGAGGCGAGCGAACACCACACCGGCACCGCCAACGGTCCGACGCCTGCGATCACCGACTCGCTCACTTGGGCTCCCGGCGCCCGCGCGAAGGCTCGCCAGGCGGTGGCACTCAACCTCGCGAACGTCGCCGCGTTGACGCTCGAAACCCTTGCCACCAAGCTCAAGTGCGGTGCCGTCACGGTCACCACCGACGGCGTCAGCGCGCTGACGCTCGAGCAGCTGCAGCCCGAAAGCGCCGTTACAGAGGACGGGAGCCCGGTCGCGACGGCCTCAGCGGGGGGCGACGCGACGGTCAGCCTCGCGGCGGGGACCAGCACGCTGCAGCTCTGCACGTAGGCAACAGGAGCCGCTGGACGTCGAGCAGGCGCCGCGCCACGCGCTACGGGCGATACTCGAGGTCGGGCCGTGGTCCGAGGTCCGGCGGTGCTGCGGCGTCGGCGTGGGCGCTCGCGACCTCGATCGCATTCGGGGTCTGCCACGGGCGCTTGTAGAGGACCCATGTCAAAGCCGCCGCGAACAGCGTCGCGCACAGGATCCAGCCGAGGGCTTCGGTGGACACGCCCACGTACTTGAGGCCCGATGCGAAGATCACGAACGTGATCGCCGGCCTGATGTAGCGGTCGGGCGCGCTCGAGGACAGCAGCGAGCCGACCAGCACGGCTGGCACGCTGCCGATGATCAACGAGGCCGTGACACCGAAGTCGACGTGTCCGAACGCGAGCGCGCCGAGCGCCGCGGCGAGCGTCAGCGGCACCGCCTGGCTGAGGTCGGTCCCGACGAGCTGGTTGGCGCCCAGCATCGGGTAGAGGAACAGCAACAGGACGATCATCAGCGAGCCCGAGCCGACCGACGTGAGCCCGACGATGAGCCCGCCGACCATCCCGATCGCGACGGTGCGCGCCGGCTTGACGTCGACCTCGTGGACGAGCGCCGTCCGGGCCTGTCCGCCACGGCGGTCGAGCACGTAGCGCAGCACCATCGCGGCGGCGCCCACGAGCAACGCCGCGCCGAGGATCATCTCGATTTTTTCCTGGTCCGTTTTGCTGTTGCCCATCAGATGCAGCAGGTAGGAACCGAGGAATGCCATCGGTACGGAGCCCAGGACCATCCAACCGACGATGCGGCGGTTGACCGTCCCTTTCCGCAGGTGCACGGCCGCCCCGAACGGCCGCATCACGACCGCCGCGACGAGGTCGCTCGAGATCGCCTTCGACGGCGTCACGCCGAACAGCAGGATCAGCATCGGCGTCATCAGCGCGCCCCCGCCGGCGCCCGTGAGGCCCACCAGGAACCCGACGACAGCGCTTCCGAGGACGATGTATGGATCGATGTGCATTGCCTCACCCGAGCGGCGGGGGCACGCGGCCGGCGCGGTGCGCCTGGCCGTTCCTCCGCCTTCGGCCGACCATCATACGGCGTTGCTCACGTTGTGGGTGGGGTTGACCCGAATTGTGGGCCGGACTTTCCTAAAGGGGTCTTGCTTTAGCAACCGATGCTGTTTATGATGCGGCACCTGAGTAGGGGTCACGGAATCTCGACAACTGTTGGGGTTGGTGGACTCCCCGTGCGGGGTCCGGTCGTGGCGAGCAAGGAGGCGGGAGACGCTATGAGTGTGGATACGGGGAGTGGGGCTGAGGCTGGGGTGGCCTGGGGTCGTCCTGCGCTGGGTGACCCGACGAGCGCACTGACCGGCGCGGGGCCGCTGGCTGGCTCGTCGGGTTCGTTGTCGGTGTCGCGTGGTTTTTTGGGGTTGGGTGGGCGTCGGCGTGTGTTTGTGGGGGGGATTGCTGAGGTTCGGGGGCCGGCTGCGTGTTTGCGTCGGGATGCGTTGTTCAGGCGGTTGTTGTTGGTTGCTGATGTGGTGGCGATTGTGGGGGCGTTTGTGTTGACGGTGGCGTTGGCGCAGCGGTCGTTGGAGTTGACGTGGGCTGCTGCGGCTGGGGTGCCGATTTTGGTTGTGTGCGCGAAGTTGACTGGGTTGTATGACCGGGATGAGACGTTGTTGCGTAAGACGACGTTGGATGAGGCGCCGAAGTTGTTTCAGTTGGCGACGTTGTGTGCGTTGGTGGCGTGGTTGACGGGGGGTTTGTTCACGCATCGTGTGCTTGATCGTCATGAGGCGTTGTTCTTGTGGTTGGCGTTGGCGGGGGGGTTGTTGTTGGCGCGTGCTGTGTCGCGGGCGTTGGCGTTGCGGTTGGCGCCGGCGGAGCGGTGTTTGTTCATCGGGGATGAGCTCTCGGCGGAGACGATCCGTGGGAAGCTGGGGCATGGTGGGGTGAAGGCGGAGGTTGTCGCGCATCTGGATTTGGACAAGGTCGCTTCGTGGTCGACGGATAGTTTTTCTGAGACGCGTTTGGCGGAGATCAGGGATTTGGCGCAGACGTTGGATGTGCATCGGGCGATCATCGCGCCGCGGAGTGTCGATGGGGGGGAGATGTTGAACCTGGTGCGTACGTTGAAGGCGGTCGGGGTGCGGGTGAGTGTGTTGCCGCGGCTGTTGGAGGTCGTGGGCTCCTCGGTCGAGTTCGATGATCTGCACGGGGTCACGGTGATGGGGGTCAGGCGCTTCGATTTGACGCGGTCTTCGGCGGCGTTCAAGCGTGCGTTTGATCTGTTTGGCGCGTCGCTTGGGTTGTTGGCGGTCTCGCCGTTGTTGGTGGTGATCGCGGCTGCGATCAAGCTCGATGGGCGGGGGCCGGTGTTCTTTCGCCAGCAGCGGGTGGGGCGCCATGGCAAGCGTTTTGAGATGTTGAAGTTCCGCACGATGGTGCCGGGCGCGGACGCGCTGAAGGCGGGGTTGCGCGATCGCAACGAGGCGCAGGAGGGTTTGTTCAAGATTGCTGAGGATCCGCGTGTGACGCGGGTCGGGCGCTTGTTGCGGCGCAGCGCGCTGGACGAGCTGCCGCAGCTGTGGAACATCGTCAGGGGCGAGATGAGCCTTGTCGGGCCGCGGCCGTTGGTGCTGGATGAGGATCAGCGGATCGAGGGCTGGCACCGGCGGCGGCTGGAGCTGACACCGGGGATGACCGGCCCGTGGCAGATCCTCGGGCCCGCGCGGGTGCCGCTACGCGAGATGGTCGCGATCGACTATCTCTACGTCGCCAACTGGTCGCCGTGGACCGACATCAAGATCCTGCTTCGCACCATCCCCCACGTCCTCCAACGCCGCGGCCTCTAAACCACCGACGCCACGAGCGCCAGCAACGCGTCGGACACCTGCCGGCACACTATGTCCGGAGCGAATAGCCGCTCTGCCTCGGCGCGAGCCTTCGCGCGAACGCCGGGCGCGTCCCGCGCGAGCCGCGCGAGCAGCTCGATGACCGCTGAGGTGAGACCCTCGACGTCGCCGGGCGCCACCTCGGCGAGGACGTCTCGATCGACATTCTCGATCGCGCCCACCTCGCTGGTCGCCGCGACCAGCACGCCCGCCGCCAGCGCCTCGCCAACGGTCAACCCGAACGGCTCGTACGTGCTGGCCTGCACCAGCACGTCCGCACGCGCGAGCTCCTCGGGGATCTTGGCAGGCGCGATGCGGCCTGCGAATTCCGAGTTCTCGGGCGGCAGATCCGACAGCAACCTGGTGTAGTCCGACCACAGGCTGGGTCCGCCGACGACCCGGACGCGCGCGTCGATGCCGCGGTCGCGCAGTCGCCGGGCCATCGCAATCACGTCCTCGATGCCCTTGCGCGCGGAAATGCGACCGAGTACGAGAACCGTGGGCGGCGCTCCGAGCGTTCGCGTCAGGTCGGCCGCGGCAAAGCGCTCGAGGCGTACCGGGTTGGGTATTACCACCGTATTCTCCAGCGGAACGCGGTAGTCGCGCACGAGGTGATCGCGAAACACGCCGCTGATGCACACCAGCAGCCGCGCGGCCAGAATCAGACGTCGTTGCACGAGCACACGCAACCACATGACGCCGACCGTGAGCACGAACACGTGTGCCGGCTGGCACTGCAACGCCAGTGAGCGCTCGGCGAGCAGGTGACGGAGCTCGCCCTCGCTGTGAGTGCCGGCATCGATGACAAGCGGGAGCGAATGTCTGAGTGATCGCGGCATCGCGAGTGCCTCGATGCTGTTGAACTGGAAGACCACGTCGTACGGATTCACCGCATGTCTATCTCGCAGACTGCGGCGGACTCGCAGAGAGCCGAGCCCGCGAGTCACAAGCCCCGACACGAAGCTGCCGAGCGCGGTGCGGTTGTACCAGCTGCTCCAGCGCCATTCGCCTGTGCCCCAATAAAAAGTCACGCCGTTCGCTCTGCTCAGGCGATCGGGAATCTCTCGCTCTCGACCTGAGAGGTAACAATCGATCTGGTGACCGAGCGCGGCGAGTCCAAGCATCAACTCGGTCGCGACTCCGGGTGCGCCGCCGGACTCCTGTGTGCCCGGCCCGCTGCCGATCCACGCTATTCGCAGCGACGTCCTCGGCATCCGCTCGGAGACCCTACCAGTCTGCATCGGCGAGTCCGGCCGGGCGACGAGGCGCTAGCCGGCAACTCCGCTGGTGCGCTGCTCGAGCACGGAGCTCACGTACCTCGACAGCTGTCGCTGAAAGCTCGCGACCGAGAATTGCCGTGCGTGCTCGACCGCGCGCGCGGGGGCGAACTCGAGCTCGTCGATCGCTCCGATCGCCGCCGCAAACGCACCCGGGTCATCCGGCGCCGCCAGCAGCCCCGTCTCCCCGTCGAGCACGGTCTCGAGGGCTCCGCCGGCGGCGGCGGCGATCACCGGTCGCCCCGCCGCCTGCGCCTCGACGGCGGTGATCCCGAACTCCTCGATCCCGGGCACGATCACGGCGCGGGCGCCGGCGTAGAGCTCGGCCAGCTCCGTATCGCTCGCGCGGCCGAGGAACGTGGCCTGCGGAAAGGCTGCGCTCAGCGCCGCATGGTCCGGCCCCGAGCCAACCACCTCGATCGGGGCTCGAGCCCTTCTGGCGGCCTCGAGCGCCACATGCACGCGCTTGTGCGAGACGAGCTCCGAGACGACGAGCAGCGCGTCACCCGGCACTCCGACGCTGAAGCGTTCGGTTTCCACGGGCGGATAGATGATCGTCGCCGAACGGCCGTACAGGCGCTCGATGCGCTGCTGGGTCACTCGCGAGTTGGCGAGGTAGTGGTCAACGCGGCGGCTGGCTGCGAGGTCCCAGCTGCGCATCCGGTCCAGAAGCAGACCGAGCGCTCGTCGCAGCGCTCCAGGCACTTCACTCAGCCCGCGCTCGCGCTCGGTCCAGAGATAGCGAAACGGCGCGTGGCAGTAACAGATGTGGATCGCACCCGGCGGGGTGTGCACACCGTGGGCGAAGGCACTACTGCTGCTGAGCACGACATCGCAGGCGGGAAGCTCGAGCCGCCCGACCGCGAGTGGATAAAGTGGAAGCAGTCGCCTGAAGTTGCTCTGGTTCGCTCCGAGCCTCTGCAGCATCGAGGCAGTAATGGGATGACTCGTAAAGCGGCTACTGGTGATCTGGCTGTCGTACAGCAGTGTGAAGATCGGAGCCGAAGGATACAGATCGCCAATTGTCGCAAATGTCCGCTCGGCACCTCGCATGACGAGCAGATAGTCATGCACCAGTGTGACCCCGCCGGCGTCTGTGGTGGTGTTCGTCGTCGTAGCCAAGGTTGCTGAAAGGGTACAGCCTCACGGTGTCTGCCGCAGACAAGCCGGGGCTTCTCGGACGTGCGGGTGTTTAGGCTACGATCTCGCCCGTGCGGGAAATCATGCTAAGGGTCCTTGGCTGGCGAATGTTGCTACTTAACAGCGACCCTCCGGTGCTTGATCGGTGGCTGTGGCTGCGCAAAAGCCTCAAACCTGGGCCGGAAAGGACGTTCGACGCCGGCTGCGGCAACGGCGCGTTCAGCATGTACGCCGCCGAACTGGGGAATCGAGTTCTCGCTGCGTCGTTTTCCTCAGATGAGCAGGCTGCGGCGCGCCACAGGGCGGACGTGCTCGGCCTCGCGGGAATCGACTTTCGCATACTCGATCTGCGCGAGCTCGAGTCGCATCGTGACTCGCTCGGCACCTTCGATCAGATCATCTGCCTGGAGACGATTGAGCACGTGATCGATGATCGAGGGCTCATGACCTCGCTCAGCCACATGCTCGAGCCTGGAGGACAGTTGCTCCTGACCACCCCTTTCGAGGGTCATCGCCCTCTCTACACCGAGGATCCAAATCCAAGTGGCGTCGAGGACGGTTCGCACGTCCGCTTCGGTTACTCCCAGGCGCAGCTCGCACGGCTCGCGCACGACGCCGGTCTGGACGTCGTGGAACAGTCGTTCGTCACCGGCGTCCTCTCCCAGAAGCTGACGAGCCTGATGCGCTGGCTCACCTCGCGCCTGGGTCTGCTGCCTGCCTGGATCACCGTGCTTCCCTTGCGAGCGGTGGTGATCGTCGATCGCCCGGTCACGCGAATGCTGCGCTACCCGTATATGTGCGTGGCGCTACGCGGGGTCAAGCGCCCGAGCAGCTAACACGTGCGCATCCTCGTGACAGTGCCATGGCACGAGCGCCTCGGGGGCGCGGAGGCGATGCTGCAGACGATCATCGACGGCCTTGGCGAGAGCGGACACGAAATGGAGTTCGTTTTCCTCGAGGACGGATCGTGGCCGGCTGAGCTGCGGGAGGCGGGACTGCGCATCGAGGTGATCGAGGCGGGCCGGGTGCGTCAGCTTCATCGCTGGCTGATGACGGTTCTCGGTCTGGCCGCGCTCTTTCGCAGACGCCGACCGGACGTGATCCTCAACTGGGCGGCGAAAACGCAGGTGTACGGCTCCCCCGCCGCGGCGCTCGTCGGCATGAGTGACAGGGTCGTGTGGTGGCAGCACTCGATCGCGCAGCAAACGTGGCTCGAGCGCATCGCGAACCTGCTTCCTGCTCGCGCGATCGTGTGCTATTCGGCGGCGGCGGCGCGCGCGCAGGCGGGGATGTTCCCGGGCCGCCCGACGCTCGTCATCCCCGCCGGCGCAGCTCCCGCGGCGGGCGACGCATTGGCAGCGGCGCCGCTCGAACTGCCCCCCGGCGAGACCGTGATCGGCATCGTCGGGCGCCTGCAGCCATGGAAGGGACAGGACCGGCTGCTCGCCGCTCAGGCGATGCTGCGCGATCGTGGTCACCACGTCCACCTGGTGATCGTCGGCGGCGACGCCTACGGCCTCTCACCCGAGTACGCGGCGTCGCTGCCAGGGCTGGTCGCCGGCCTCGGCCTCACCGAGCACGTGACGATGACCGGCGAAGTTGCCGACGCACGACCATTCATCGAGCAGCTGGACGTCCTCGTCAACGCGTCGGATCCCGAGCCGTTCGGGATCGTTCTGTTGGAGGGAATGGCCGCGGCGGTTCCCGTCGTGGCCGTCGATGCCGGCGGACCTGCCGAGATCGTCGAGCACGGGAAGACCGGCAGGCTCGCGCGCTCCGGTGCGCCCGAGGACCTCGCGGACGCGCTCGAGCCGCTGGTGAGCTCAGCCGAGCTTCGGCACGGCCTGGGCCAGGCCGGTCTGGATCGATTTTTGCGCGAGTATTCGGATGTGGCCATGCGCGAGCGCTTCTTCACGACTCTCGAGGGGCTCGTCGCGGATAGGACGAAGAGTGTCGGCGGACGCTGAACGCCAACGCGCCAGCAGCCGCGCCGCCCCGCCGGAGGTGACGCTCGTTGCCCACCATGTCGGCGACGTCGGCGGCATGGAGCGCGTGCTGAGCGAGCTCGCGCTGGGGCTTCGGCGCCGCGGCTATGAGGTGACAGTCATCGCCTACGCGTGCACGCTGCCCGCCGGCTCGGGTGTCACGTTTCGCCGCGTTCGCGGTCCCAGTCGCCCATTCGTGCTGAGTTACCCGTGGTTCATGCTGGCGGGTACGATCGCGGTGCGACGGTGGCGGCGCGGCCTCGTGCTCGCGACCGGCGCCATCATTCTCAACCGCGTGGACCTGGTCGCCATCCACTACTGCCACCAGGTCGGCCCGGCGACCCCCAGTCGTGCGAGCTGGCCGTTCCGTCTGAACGCCAAGGTCTCTGCGTTGCTCGGCCGGGCCGCGGAACGTGTGTGCTTCCCGCTGAACCGTCCCCGCTGGTTCGTGTGCGTATCCGAGGGCGTGGCGGAAGAGGTCCGCGAGCATTTCCCGGCGCTCGCGGAGCGTACGATCGCGATTCCCAACGGGGTCGACTTGAATACGTTCGCGCCGGGTTCGCGCAGCGAGGAGGCCGTCGAGCTGCGAGCGGCGCTTGACATCGACCCCGAGCGAAGGGTCGCGATCTTCGTCGGGAGCGAGTGGCAGCGCAAGGGTCTCGAGCCGGCGATCCGCGCGCTCGCGCTCGTCGACGGCTGGCTGCTGCTTGTCGTCGGCGGCGGCGACCGCGACCGCTACCAGACGCTCGCGCAGGAGCTCGGCGTGGCCGACGCGCTCCGTTGGGTGGGCGTCTCGCGCGACGTCGCGCCGCTCTTCCAGATCGCGGACGCACTCGTGTTCCCCACGAGCTACGAGGCATTTCCACTCGTCGCGCTCGAGGCGGCGGCCAGTGGACTGCCGATCCTGGCGACGCCCGTAAACGGTGTGCGCGAGCTCGTCAGCGACGGCGTCAACGGCTTTCTGATCACCACCGATCCGCGGGACATCGCGGGACGCCTGCGGATGCTCGCAGAGGATCCCGCGTTGCGTGAACGGCTCGGTCGGGCGGCTCGCGACGCGGCCCTGGAGTACAGCTGGGAGAAGATGGTCGAGCGCCATCACCGGCTTTATTCGAGCCTGGCTGCGCCGCCACCGCGCCCCGGCGCCGAACGCGTCGATCAGCCGGCTTGAGCGCGCGCCGCCAGGATGTCCCGTATGAACGCGCTCATGCGTCGCTGTTGCGCCGCGCGATCAAAGACCTCCGTCCGACACGCAACGGCCGCTCGCCGACGGTCCTCGATGTCAGCGGCTGTGAGCGTCGCGAGCAACGCCGTCAGAGCGTCTATATAGGTCGAGCTCCACGGAGCGCTCCCCGGCAGCCGCCAGAAGTACCCCTCGTCGAGGTCATACGCGAGCGGCACCTCGCCCGTGATGACGGGAAGGCCTACGGCGAGATACTCGCTGAGTTTGGTGGTGTAGCGAAATGCACCCACGGGGTCCAGACTCTGAGACAGGCTGCCGGCGTCGAACGCCGCGAGATAATCGGGTACCTCCTCGGGAGGCACGCGTCCCGGGAGCAGCACACGCGTGCCCAAATCGTCCCCCGCGAGTTCCTCCAGGCGTCCGCGACCGTCGCCGTCGCCGACAATGCACACGGCGAGGTCCTCGCGCGAGGTTCGCCTGACCGCCTCAACGAGCTCGGCTCCGTACACGTACTCGACGGTTTCATTCCAGTGAAGCGAGCCGACCAGACCGACGAGGATCGTCTCGTCGGCTACTCCCAACTTGCGCCGGACCTCAGCGCGAGCGTTCGGACTCGGATCGCTGCGGGTCCATCCCGGCGCTGTCATCCCGCGTGGCGCGCCATAGGTGAGTGCGCGCCCCACCAGGTACGGGGTCCAGCCCACGAACCCCGCGCACGCCCGGCACAGAAGGCGCTCGTAGACTCCGCCCAGGATTCCGGCGAAGCGAGAGTGAAGTCGCAGGAATGGGCCCACCGCATCGCCGCTCGAGACGACGAACGGCACACCGAAGAGCGCGCGCGCCAGCAGCAGCGGCAGGCCCCCGGCAAGGCCGGTACCCTCCATGACGATCAGCTCCGGCCGCTCGGCGCGTGCTGCCCTCAGTAGACCCAGGGCCGAGCCAAGCTTGCGAGTGCGCTCAAAGCGATACTCCTCGGCGTCCAGCGACTCGAGCAGGGCTCGGATCCGCTCGCCCTCGATGTGCCCGTGGCCCTGCGTCGCGAAGCACAGGATCCGTCCTGCTTTACCCCGCGACCGCACCGGCGGGCATTCTACGGGATCGCGAGTCGCAGGGACTCCAGCTGAGCCGCCTCGTCGCCGCGTCTGGAGCCCCGCGGGGCTAGCGGAAAGCCCGAGAAACCAGGCCTCTGCACGCCTGCTTGCTCTGCAATTCTGGCCCCGTGGACGCGCTAATCTTTAGCTTCAGGTAAGGGCGACGCATATGATGCGGGGCCCTCTCGCCACGGACGGACCTAAACCGATGAACCAGACCCCTGACGCCCGCTCCATCTTTGCTCCGATTTGGCGGCGGAAGTGGCTAATCCTCGCGGTCGCGGTGGTCGTAGGAGTCGCGACCTACTTCTACTATAAGCACGAGCGGCCCACCTACACAGCCTCCACAGAGGTCTACCTGGGCGCCAGCACCGAAGAACAGGCGCCCACCACGAAGGCGACCGGCAAATCCCGTAGCGTCGGCGACCAGGCGGCGATCGTCAACTCGATCGTCGTCGAAGAAGTACGCAACCAGCTGGACAAGGAGCACAAGGGCGCGCTCATCCGCGGCGCGAAAGTGCGCGCCAAACTCCCGGAAAAAAGCGAATTCCTGACGATCACCGCGGAAGCCCACCGCTCAAAGACCGCTGCGTTGATGGCGAACACGGTGGCTCAGGCTTACATCAGGCGCAAGACCAGCAAGCGCGAACGGGGCATCGAGCAGGCGATTGCGCTGAGTCGCAGGCAGCTGCGACGGATTGAAGCGATCGCCGCCGCCAAGGAAGCCGCAGCCGCCGTCGCGGCCGCCAAGACGAAAGGCAAAGGTGGCGCCGCGCCAAGCGGCGGAAAGGGCGCATCGACCTCGAGCGTGCTCCAAGCCGCGACCCTCAGTACCAAAATCAGCGAACTTGAAGCGAGCCTGGGAACCGTCACAGCCGTGCAGCTGAAACCGGCAAAGCGTGGCACGCTGGTCTCTCCAAAACCGCGTAAGGACGCCGAGTTCGGGTTCGTGCTCGGCCTCGTGCTGGCCGCCCTGGCCGTGTTCACAGCCAGCCGCTTTGACCGACGTCTGCGCTCGCTTGAAGCAATCGAAGCGGTGATGCAGGCGCCGCTGCTCGCCGTGTTGCCCAAGGCGCCGCGCCCGATCGTGCGCCGCGACGGCTCGGTGCGCCCCTCAAAGCTCCTGCTCGAGCCGCTGCGCCGGCTGCACACTGGTCTGCGTCTGATCGAGCTCCCGGGCCACGGCGCCGCTGCCGGATATGACCCGGCGGTGGGCAATGGCACGACCTCCGGCAGGCGGCCCAAGGTGATCCTCGTCGTCAGCCCCGATCCGGGGGACGGCAAGTCGACGCTGGTCGCGGATCTGGCGTTGACACAGCGCGACGGCGGCGAGCGCGTGATCGTCGTGGAGGCCAACTTCCGGCGACCGATCCAGGCCCGCATGCTGGGTCTCGAGGCGAACCACTCGCTCGTCGATGTGCTCACGGGCCGGCTCGAGCTGGACGATGCGATGCAGCCGGTGCTTGCGGCCGACCTCGAGGCCGTCGGCGCGGATGGCGGCGGCGTGCTGACCGCCACACAGCAGCGGGTCGGCTCACTGTTCCTGCTCGCCGGCGACACATCAGTGCCGAATCCGCCGGCGCTCGTCGCGCAGATGGCCAGCTCCGGCCTGCTGCAAACGCTTGCCGACCGGTTCGATTATGTGTTGATAGACGCGCCCTCGCCGCTTGAGGTGAGCGACGTCGTCCCATTGTTCGGCGCGGTCGACGGGATCGTGACCGTCGTGCGGGTCGGACATTCGCGTGAGGTCTCCGCACAGCGCGTGCAGCAGATGCTGGACGGCGCGTCCAATGCCCCAGTGCTCGGGGTCGTCGCCAACTTTGCGGCTCCGCGAGAACTCAAGCGCTCGGGCTTCTCCTCGTTCAACGGACGGACGCGGTCGGGCGGCAGGCCAAGAAGAGGATGAACGTTCTTCGCCGGCAAACGCCCGCGATTCCAATGGCGCACCCGCTGGTTCGTGAGCGACGTGTGCAGGATGCACTGCGGCTCGCGCTGACGGCGGCGGTTCCCGCGGTGACCGCGACGGTCGTCACCATCGCTCTGCCGAATACGAACATTCTGATCGTGCTCGCGATCATCGCGGGCCTCCTCGCGATCGTGGTGCTTATGTCGAGCAGCCGCCTGGATCGCACGGTCTTGTTCCTCGCGATCTATTTCGGATTGGTGAATGGGCCGGTCAAGCTGTTGCTCAACGGCCGTGAATTGACCGCTTCGTTCCAGGACGTGATCATTCTCGCCGTCAGCGCGGGGGCCCTCATGCGCATCCTGATGCGCAGAGAGCCAGTGCGCCTGCCCGCGCTCTCCGGATGGGTGATCGCCTGGGTGGTGTTGGTCCTGGTCAACGCGTTCAACCCGCGGACCGAAGGCGTCCTGCATGCCCTCGGTGGTTTCCGCCAACAGCTGGAGTACGTACCCTTCTTCTTCTTTGGCTACGTTCTGATGCGTTCGAAGCATCGCTTCCGTCAGCTGTTCCTGATCATCGGCGTAATGGCGTTTGCCAACGGGGTCGTCGCCGCTTATCAGACCGAGCTCTCGCCCGGACAGCTGGCGAACTGGGGTCCTGGCTACCAAGCCCTGATTCACCCCACCAACGTTGGTAGCGGACGCATCTATCACTCCGAAGGCGAAGCCAGGGTCAGGCCGCCCGCGCTCGGTTCGGATGCCGGTTTCAGCGGCGCCATCGGACACATTGCGCTGCCGATGTGCCTCGCTCTGCTCGTGATCATGCGCAAACGCAGGTGGATCGCGGTTCTGCTCTGCTTGGGGGCGATCGTCGGCGTGTTTGTGGGCTTGGGCCGCCTGTCATTGATCGGAGCGGGGCTCGGCGTGGTCACGTTCATCATCTATGCGGCGCTCTCCGGGCGCTCGCTGACGCGCAGTCTGGGTGCCCTGATTGCGGTGACCATCCTCGTGATCCCGGCGAGCGTGCTCGTGGTCTCGGCGCTGCGGCCCGGGACATTCAAGCGATTTGAACAGCTCAACACGGGCACTGAAACCACCCTGCACAAGGAATCAGCGTGGAGCAAAATCCCGCAGTACGCCGCAGTGTCGCCGTTTGGGTTCGGTCTTGGAAACAGCGGACCCGTCAGCAGCGTCGGCGGTAAAGACAACGACCTGATCAACGGGCACGGTCTGACCTCTGAGACTGAGTACAACGTCCTGATCAAGGAACTCGGCGTGCCTGGCCTCATACTGTGGCCCGCGATCATCATCTATGTCAGCATCATCACCGCGATCGGGCTGAGACGTATCCCTGACAGCGACCTCGCGATCTGCTTGGCTGGGACAATGGCCCCCTTCACTCCGCTCCTGATCGAGGGCACCTCCGGGTTTCTCAGCGCCAGTGCCGCGGACGGCCCGTACTTCTGGTTTGCCGTCGGCGTCGCCGCATACTGGTTCGCACGGCCGAAACAGGTCGACCAGCAGTCGAAGACCCAAAGGTCCCAGAATGCGCCTCTCGCGCTCGCCTGAGAGCACGCCGACGATGTCGCCAGCGGCATCTTCGCCGACGCCGACGCCCGAGACGATGCGCCAGCGCCTCGGCCTGTTGATCGGCGACCGCCGCGGCATGGTCGCCGGGGTCGCCGTCTTCTCGCTTGTGTCAGGCGTCACCGAAGCAGCGACGCTTGCTCTGGTCGCAGTCCTCGCCGCCACGCTAGTAGGTAGATCGAAAGCCTCGGAGGCTCACAAAACGGTGACGGTGCTGAATTTTCACGGCGCTCCAGGAACGCTGATCTTGATCGGCTTTGGGCTGTGCGTGCTGCGGCTCGCTGTCCAGGTTCCCCTCTCGCTGCTGTCCGCGCGGATCACCGCCGATGTCCAGGCGCGCCTGCGTACCGAGCTGTTTCACGCATTCAGCAAATCGTCCTGGTCTGTTCAGTCGCGCGACCGCGAGGGACAGCTCCAAGAGGTCATGACCGGTCAGGTGTTGCAGGCGGTGGGCGGCGCATCAGCGACGATCTCACTCATTACATCGACAATTCAGTTCACCGTGTTGATGGTCGGTGCGCTGTGGCTGAACGCGATCGCCGCCGTCAGCGTCGGGACGCTGTCGATCGGAATGTTCGCGCTACTGCGGCCACTGCGTGCTCGCGGCGGGCGTTACTCGCGCGAGCTCTCCCGCGCGCAGGTCGCCTATGCCGGCGGCATTGCGGAGAGCAACCGTGTCGCGGAAGAGACCCACGTGTTCGGCGCCGACGCGGCGCAGCGCTCGAAAGTGGGGGGACTCGTGCGCCGCTACCAGCACTTCTTCTTCCGCGCGCAGGTGCTCGGACGGCTGGTCACAAACGGCTATCAGAGCCTCGTCTATGTGCTGCTCGTGGCGGGGGTCGGCGTGCTCTTCCTGCTCGGTCGCGGGCACGCGGCGTCGTTCGGCGCCGTCGTGCTGCTGCTGCTGCGCGCCGGAACCACCGGGCAGGGTGTGCAGGCCGCTTACACGGCCTTGGTTCAGTCGCTCCCGTTCATCGAGCGAACACAGCTGGCGCTGGCGCGCTACAACGAGCACGGCGAGGACCATGGCGATACACCGTTGCCGGTGGTCGATAAAATCTCCTTCGAGGGGGTGTCGTTCGCGTACAACGCCGACACGCCTGTGCTCACGGACGTGAGCTTTGACATTCGCAGCGGTGAAGCGATCGGCGTCGTCGGCCCGTCGGGTGCCGGCAAGTCGACGCTCGTGCAGCTGCTGCTGCGGCTGCGGCCCCCTGTGGATGGTCGCTACCTCATAAACGGCGTGCCAGTTGAGGAGTTCTCGAGCGATGACTGGCACAGGCAGGTCTCCTACGTTCCGCAGGAACCGCGCCTGCTGCACGCGTCGGTGGCGGACAACATCCGTTTCTTTCGTGACATCGACGAGGAGCAGGTCGAGCGCGCTGCCCGCCTCGCGCGTATCCATGACGACATCATGACCTGGCCCGGCCATTACGAGGCGATGGTCGGTCCCCGTGCAGACGCCGTCTCGGGTGGCCAGCAGCAGCGGATCTGTCTCGCGCGAGCGCTCGCCGCGCAGCCGGAGGTGCTAATCCTCGACGAGCCGACGAGCGCGCTGGACCCCCAGTCCGAGGCGTTCATCGGCGCGTCGCTGCTCGCGATGCGCAGCAGCCTCACGCTGATCATCGTCGCGCACCGCATGTCGACGCTCGAGATGTGCGACCGCGTGATGGTGGTCCTCGACGGCCGCCTGGCGGGGTTCGACACCAAAGACGCTCTACAGGCGAACAACGATTATTACCGCCAGGCCTCGCAACTGTCGATGATCGGGAACTCGGACTAGGCGCGACGGCGGACGTCGATCGTCTCCGATGCGCCTCCCGGACTTCCTCATCGTCGGTCACTCAAAGAGCGGCACAACAGCCCTCTATGAGATGCTCAAGCAGCACCCGCAGATCTTCCTGCCGGCGGCCAAGGAGCCGTGGTTCTTCGCCGACGAGCTGCACGAGCGCACGCCGCCGCGGCCAGAGGGCATACCCGGCAGCCTCGCCGAATACGCCGAGTGGTTCGCTGGAGCCGAGTCTGAGCAGCGCGTGGGGGAGGCCAGCCCGCAATATCTCCGTTCGCAAACGGCCGCGGGCAATATCGCGCGCGCAATCCCCGACGCACGCATAATTGCGATCTTTCGCGAGCCGGCGAGCTTCCTTCACTCTTTGCACCTGCAGTTCCTGCAGGCCAACGTCGAGACCCAGAGTGATTTCGCGCTCGCGCTCGCGCTCGAGCCGCGCAGGCGCGAGGGCCACGATCTACCGCGACACACCTACTGGCCGACGTCGCTCCTGTATTCGGAGCACACGCGCTACGTCGAGCAGTTGACTCGCTACCTCGCCGTGTTTCCGCGCGAGCGAGTACACGTGCTCATCTACGAGGACTTCCGCGCCGACAACGATGGCACGGTGCGGGAGATCCTGCGCTTTCTGGACGTCGATGACAAGGCGGTGATCACGCAGGTTCAGGCAAATCCGACAGTCCGAGCGCGCTCACAACTGCTGAATGAAGTTGTACACGCGGTCGGCGTCGGTCGCGGCCCGATCTCGCGAACGGTGAAGGGGTCGATCAAGTGCATCACGCCGCAGGCGATGCGGCGCAGCGCCTTCCATGCCGTGCGCGAGCGGGTCGTATTCGCCGGCTCCTCTGAGCCCGACGACCAGGCGCTCGCGGAGCTGCGCGTGCGGCTGAAGCCCGAGGTGCTCGCCTTCTCCGACTACCTGCAGCGCGACCTTGTTAAGCTCTGGGGCTATGACTCCGTCGATTGATTTGTCTGATTCAGCCCCGCGCGTCGGGCGAATTCCCGATTTCCTGATCGTCGGACACCCCAAGTGCGGGACGACCGCGCTATACGAGATGCTGAGAGGTCACCCCGAAGTTCACATGCCCGATCGCAAGGAGCCCTGGTTCTTCGCGGAGGAGCTCCACGAGTTCACCCCTCCGCGACCGGGCGGCACGCCGCGCACTGTGGCCGAGTATGCCGAGTGGTTCACCGAGGCCGCTCCGGGTCAAAAGATCGGCGAGGCCTCGCCCTTTTACCTGTGGTCGAAGACCGCCGCGCCGAACATTGCCCAGGTCATTCCCGATGCTCGCATCATCGCGATCCTGAGAGAGCCGGCGAGCTTCCTGCATTCCCTGCACCTGCAGCTGCTCGAACTGTATATCGAGGTGGAGACCGATCTGGGCAAGGCGACCAAGCTCGAGTCACAGCGCCGCCAGGGCCAGGCTGTGCCACGTTACACCTACTGGCCGCAGCTCCTACTCTACTCAGAGTATCTTCGTTACGTAGAGCAGCTGCAACGGTTTCACGCGGCCTTTCCCTCGGAGCAGGTGAAGATCATCATCTACGATGATTTCCGCGCCGACAACGAGAGTGCGGTGCGCGACGTGCGTCGCTTCATCGGCGTGGACGACACGCGGCCGGTTGAAACGGTACAGGCGAACCCGACCGTCGCCCCTCGCTCACAGCGCGTGAACGAGCTGGTGCACGCCGTTGGCATCGGGCGCGGACCTGTGTCACATACGGTCAAGGAGGTGATCAAGGCGGTCACCCCCTCGGGCCCGCGGCGACGTGCCCTGTACGCGCTCAAGCGCCAGGTCGTGTTCGGGCCGCCCCCGGTCGCTGATGAGGAGGTGCTGCACGCGCTGCGCGTGCAACACAAAGAGCAGGTCGTGGCCTTGAGCGAATACCTGGATCGAGATCTCGTGAGCCTGTGGGGCTATGACCGGCTCTGATGCCGACGCGGTTATCGACGGCCCCCGTGGGGCAGCGCAAAGCCCGATCGACTCCGGCCCGACCGAGGTGCCGGCTCGATCCTCGGGCGGGCGGCTGCCTGATTTCTTCATCGTCGGGCACCCGAAGTGCGGCACCACTGCGCTCTGGGAGATGCTCAGAGCGCATCCACAGCTCTACATGCCGGACCTCAAGGAGCCCTGGTTCCTGGCGAGCGACATGCTGGCTCGTTTTCAGCCGCCGCGAGCCGCGGCGCCGCTTGAGACGCTCGAGGAATATCGCGCGCTGTTCGCCGAGGCCGGCCCCGAGCAGCGCGCGGGCGAGGCCTCGTCGTCCTACCTGCTCTCCGAAACCGCGGCCACCGAGATTGCGACGCTGTGTCCCGATGCGCGCATCATCGCGATCCTGCGCGAGCCTGCGAGCTTCCTGCGTTCGCTGCACATGCAGTTGCTGCGGACGCACGTCGAGACCGAGAAGGACCTCAGGCGCGCGCTCGAGCTCGAGGCGCCGCGAAGGGCCGGCAGGAAGGTGCCTCGCCGCTCTCACCGTCCACAGCTGCTGCACTACTCGCAGCACGTGCGCTACGTGGAGCAGCTCGAGCGCTACAGGGCGGTGCTCCCCGCCGAGAAGATGCTGGTGCTGGTCTACGACGACTTTCGGCACGACAACGAGGGCACGGTGCGCTCGGTGTTCCGTTTCCTGGAGGTCGACGACCGAGCCCCGGTTGCTGCACAGGATGCAAATCCGACGCGCCAGCGGATTCGCTCGCAGCTCGTCGATGACATGGTGAACGTGGTGTCCGTCGGCAGAGGCGCGCCGGCGCGCGCGCTGAAGGCCGGGATCAAGGCGCTCACCACCGACGAGCTGCGCAGCGGTGCTCTGCGCGTGACCCGGCGTCACGTGATCCACGGTAAGCCCGGCCCCGCCGACGAGGAGCTGATGCGCGAGCTGCGCGTTCGTTTCAAGAGCGAGGTGCTCGCGTTGAGCGAGTATCTGGGTCGCGACCTGGTGACGCTGTGGGGCTATGACGGCAGTGACTGACGTGAGGGTCTCGGATGAGCGTCCGCAGCAGGCGTGCCGCGAGCGCTGGCGCGCAGTCATGTCGCACCAGCAGACCGAGGTGATGCCACGCGGCGCCGTCGCCGTGTCGTGTTCGGCCTCACCCGGCAACGGCGGCCTCGGGCGCCACCTGCAGGAGATCCTCGCCGCGCTCGAGCGTGGGGGACGGCAGAGCTTCTGCATCTCGGGTGCGAGCGGGGCGCCAGCGCGGGCTGCCGGTCAGCGCGCTCGGCGGCCGGCTGTCCAGGTCTCCCGGATGGCCGGCTCGGTCTCGCGGCTGCCGCTGTCCCAGGGCCTTCGCGCGCTCGCCCATGCCGCCAGCTTCGACCGCGAGGCGGCCGCGCGCCTGCCGAGCGCCGAACACCTCGTTGCCTTCAACGGGCAGGCGCTCGAGCAGCTGCGCGCTGCGCGACGAGCCGGCTACCGGTCGGTCGCGCTGGTATCGGCCAACTCCCACATGCGGCGGGTGCTGCGCCAGCACGAGCGTGCGCGCCAGCGCTATCCGCTCGAGGGCTCTTGGACCAGGTGGCTTCTGCGACGCAACCTCAGCGAGTATCGCGAGGCGGACCTGATCTACGTCGCGTCTCGCTACATCCGCGAGTCGTTTCTCGAGGAGGGCTTCTCAGATCAGCTGATGGCGGATTTTCCGCTGACACCGCATCCTCGCTTCGACTTTGCGGCCACGCGCGCCATCTCTGGGGAGTTCGAGATCGTCTACAGCGGCAGCCTCGCCGTGCACAAGGGGGTACCGCTGTTGATCGACGCGTTTCGGCGCCTGCCCCATGCGGATATGCGACTGAAACTCGTCGGTGGATGGGGCACGCGCGGCATGCGTCGCTTCGTCGAAGGTGCCGTCGCCGCCGACCCTCGGATCACGGCGGGGCCCGGCGATCCGCTGGAACATCTGCGAACCGCGTCGCTGTGCGTGCACCCTGCCTACGAGGATGGGTTCGCATACGCGCCCGCCGAGGCGCTCGCGGGTGGCGTCCCGGTGATCGTCAGCGAGGACACGGGCATGAAGGAGCTGATCGACTCGTCGGCCGCCGGCCTGGTGTTGCCGACAGGTGACATGCACCAGCTCGTGGAGGCGATCGACGCCGCCTACCGCGGCGAGCTCTTCGGTTGATGAGCGAGGAACCGTCGCGGCCCTCCAGGGCAGGCACCAAGGTCGCCGTCGTCGGCGTCTCGCTGGGCAGTCCCTGCGGCGTTCACGCGCACGCCACGGCGCTCGCGGATGAGCTGCGTCACAACGATGTCGCCTGCTCACTTCACTGGTTGTGGCGCAACGACGCCCCGCTGGCCGCGAGCCGCTCCGAGCTGCGCGCGTGGACGAAGAGGCTCGGCGTCGAGCTGCAAGCGGAAAAGCCGGATGCGCTCCTGCTGCACTATTCCGTCTTCGCCTACTCCTACCGGGGCTTTCCCGTGTTCGTCCATCCGGTGCTGTCGGTCATCCGAGACCTCGGCGTTCCGACGGTCACGCTGCTCCACGAGTACGCGTATCCGTGGCACCGTGGGGGCGTGCGCGGAGCCGGCTGGGCGCTGAGCCAGCGCGCGCTGCTCTACGAGGTGATGCGCGCCAGCGCGGCAGTTCTCGCCACCACCGACTTCCGCGCCGATTGGCTGAGCACGCGTTCCTGGTTGCCCGACCGCTCGATTGCGCTCGCGCCGGTGTTCTCGGGGCTTCCCCGGGCGTCCGCCGCCGCTCCCGACGCCGCTGAGCACGAGGCTCACGTGCTGGGGCTGTTCGGCTGGGGGCACGAGGGCGTCGCGATCGAGATCGTGCTCGATGCTCTGCGGGTCCTCCAGGATCGCGGCATCACGGCGGAGCTGGTGCTCCTGGGCGCGCCGGGGCGCGGCTCCGCGGCGGGCGAGTCGTGGCTGGCCGCTGCCGACGGGCGCGGCATCGTGCGACCGCTCGAATTCTCAGGCATGCTCGCCGCACAGGACCTCGCAGACAGGCTGAGCAGCTGTGATGTCCTGCTCTCCGCCGACCGCATCGGGCCGACCTCGCGGCGGACCACGCTCGCGGCCTCGCTGGCGGCCGGGCGCCCCGTGGTGGCGCTCGACGGCCGTCACACCTGGCGTGAGCTGCGTCAGGCTCAAGCCGCCCTGATCGTCGAGCCGCGGGCCGACGCGCTCGCGGATGCGCTTGCGGAACTGCTCCTCGACGGACAGGCGCGTGCGCAGCTCGCGCAGCGTGGGAGCAAGTTCGCGACGCGGGCGATGAGCGTCGAGCGCAGCGCGCACACCGTCGGCCAAGTTCTCGACGAGGTCATCGGCGGGTCGCCTCCCAGCTAGTGCGTGCCGATTCGTACGCGGCCAGCAGCGCCGTGACGTGGTGCGCAACAGTGAAGCGAGCTTCGACGTTCTTGCGCCCCACCGCGCCCATCGTCCGCTGGCGCTCGGGATCGTCGAGCAGCTCGCTCAGGGCGCAAGCCAGCGCTCGCGCGTCACCCGGCGCCACCTGCAGACCGCTGGCTTCGTGCTCGAGCCAGTCGCCGATGCCGCCGGTTGCGCTGGCGACGACGGGCCTGCCGAGGGCGAACGTCTCGATGCCGACAAGCCCGAACGGCTCGGGCCACAGTGAGGGGATCGCCACCACCGAAGCCTGCGCCAGCTCGGCGGCCAGCGCTTCAGCCGTGAGCCAGCCCCGAAACGAGATCCGATGCGCGAGGCCGAGCCTCGACGCGAGCGAGCGCATCGACTCAAGGTCGCGCCCGTCGCCGCAAATCACGACCTCGGCGTCGAGTTTGCTCGCGGCGCGCAGGAGTACCTGGACGCCCTTGGGTCGCACGACTCTGCCGGCGAACACCACCCGTCGGCGGTCCTCGTGCGAGCCGGGATCGGTCGGCGCAAGCGTGCTGAACAGCGGCGCGAGCGCGCGCCGCTCGACGCCGTTCACACGCAGATGCCGGTCGATCACCGACGAGTAGGAGATCACCATGTCTGCCTGTTGGAGGAGGCGCACGGAGCGTGATGCGCGCTGGAAGGAACCCGGAAGCCAGCTCGGGTTGCGCGTATGGGCACAGCCGCGCACCAGCAGGTTCGGCACGCATCCGGGGCCGTGCGGTCGGTCGCATTCCTGTCCCGGCCGGAAATAGTGAACCGCCGAGGTGCAGGCAGAGTATCCGTGAACGCTGACGAGGACCGGCGCGATCTGCTGAAGCTGAGCGGCGACGTCTGGATCCTCAAACTGGTGAAAGTGAATTACCTGCGGCACCCGTGTGATCGCCTCTCCGACGCGCTGCTGTGGCGTCGCCTCACGGTTGAAGAGATCGCTGCTTTGATGGAAGCTGATCCCCGGCGTGCGCTCGCTCGGGTCGATCCGAGCCGCCAGCACGTGCACCTCGATGCCGTGGGCGACGAGCGCGGCGGCGCTGGCCATGACGTGTGTCGCCACGCCACCGTCCCGCGTCCAGCGGGGGGTGACCAGCAGCACCGGTCCGGTCATCCGCGCCGGAACCCGAGGTGGCGGCGACCGGCTTCGTGGCGCTCGATCGCGGACCGGATCACGGCCGCGAGTTCGCCGGCGCGCGTCTCATAGGAGAGCTCGGGGCGCAGCGCGTCGCGCTCGAACGCCTGCGGTGCTCCGCTGAGCTTTGCCTGCGCGAGCTCTGCCACGATCTCGCTCATGCGCTGCTCGTCCTGCGGGTCGACCAGCCAGACGCCGGGCCTGTTCTCCAGGTAATCCCAGTTCTCTCCTCGCGGCACGGCCGCGAGGATCGGACGATCGGTCATCAGGTACTCGTACGTCTTCGCCGAGATGCGCCCGCCGCGTGAGCCGTCAAGACGCCGCGGCAGCGTCAGGAACAGCAGGTCCGCCTGGCCCATCAGCGTCGCGACGTGATCGTGGGACACCGGCCCGAGGACGGTTACGACGTCATCGATCCCGGCGCTCGCCAGCGCACGCTCAACCACCTCAGGGGCGTAGGGGTTGCCGTAGATGACAAGCTTCAGACGCCCGGCCCAGTCAGGCTGCTGGGCGAGGAGCCGATGCAGGGCCGCGCCGATCGGCGCCGGCGAGGAGGTGCGCTGATCGAGCGTCAGACGCTCATAGCGCCCGAGCTGCGTCCATGCGTCATACGCACGCTTGGCTGGACCCGGCCGCGCGTCCTGTTCGATCAACGCCCACCAGCCCGACATCGCGCCGACGTAGGCGATTTGAAAATCCGGATTGTCCTGCGGCTGCGTGCGGAAATCGCCCGGGTCGGCCCCGTATCGCACGAGGTGCATCCGCGCTGCTACCTCGTCGGGCTGCCTCGCCTTCACCGCGTCGAGGTTCGTCTGCGACACGTACACGACGGCATCGGCGCGCCGGACGTAGAAGTCCTCGAGCGTGCGCGCGAGCAGGTAATGCAGACGCGTCGGAAAGTGTGGGTGCATGTCGGTGCAGGTCGGCGAGTCATCGAGGTTCAGCAACAGCGGCAGACCCGTCAGGCGACGCAGCACAATCCCCACGAGCCCGGCCGAGTAGGGCATCATGAAGACGATAATCGCGTCGTAGTTGGCGCCACGCGCGGCCCGCCTGCCCGCGATGATCGCGGGCAGCACCCAAAAAACCGAGTCGTCGGGCCATACCCCCAGCTCGAGCAGCTTGCTCAGCCGCAACCGCCTGATCGCGGCGAGCAGCCGGCGCGGCCGGCGACTACGGACCGACTGAACTGCGAGCGGACCGTCGCGGCTGGCGCCGGTCTCGCTCACGACCGTGATGTCCCACTCGCTGCTCAGGTTTTCGAGCAGCTTGCTCGCACGGATCGCGGTGGGCGTGGTGGCGGGAGCGAAAGACTGCGATATGCACAGCAGCGCGGGGCGCTTGCCGCGCCCGGTGCCCGGCTGCCCGTTGTCGTTTGTCTGCCGATGCATTTCCTGGCTGAGCCACGCTGACCCGCCCAGCAGCTTAGCCAGCCTCGATTAGACTGCGCGGCGATGGCGCGGGGAGCGAGCACGACGAATTCACGGACGAACGTGATCTACGTGATGGGGGCGGGGCACAGCGGCAGCACGGTTCTCGGCGTGGCTCTCGGCAACTGCTCAGATTTCTTCTTCGCCGGCGAGGTCGAGGAGTGGCTGGTGAAGTCGGGCAGGCCGCCTTGGGCAGACGCGGAGCAGGCAGCGTTCTGGCAGACGGTTGCGGCTGAGACCGACGGCGCCGATCTATTCGGCAGCAAGGCGGTCCCCGCGATCGAGCGTTCCTCGGCCTTGCTGCGGGTCGACCGCTGGCCGACCCGCAGGCGCCTGCTCGGCCGCTACCGCCGCGTCTCCGAGGAACTGCTGTGTGCCATCTCCCGAACCGCCGGCGCCAGAAATGTGATCGACACCTCACACTTTCCCCTGCGTGCGCGCGAGCTGAAAAAACTGGACGCGATCGATCTGTACCTCGTGTTCCTCGTCAGAGACCCACACGGTGTGATCGACTCCAACCTGCGCCAGTTCAAGGCGCACGAGGTCGCCGAGCGACGTTTGCGGACGCTCGTGCTGAATGTCAACCTGTGGTTCACATTGCTCATGTCGGTCGTGGTGTTCTACGGCCAGCGGCGAGATCGCCGGCTGTTCCTGCGCCACGAGACCTTCGTGGAGGACCCCGAGTCGGTTTTGCGCCAGATTCTCGAGCTCGTCGGTTCACAGGCCGCGACGCCCGATCTGGAAGAGCTGCGAGTCGGCGCGCCACTCGAGGGCAATCGGCTGATCAGGCGAGGAGTGATCTCGCTCAAGCGCCAGCCACAGCGCGCGGAGCGCGCATCGCTGCTCACGAGCGTCATGCAGCTGCCCTGGAGAGCGATCCTCGCTCGGCTGCGCCCAGTGGCGAGCGCACCCGCGGCGCCTGAAGAGGGCGGCTGAGCATGCGTCGACGAGGGCCCGTCGGCCGGTCGGTGAGGCGTGCCCTCGGCTGGCTCTCGCGGCGCCTGGATCGCCCCGAGCTGCTCGCTGCCTTCTACCCCGTCGCTCGCCAGGCGTGGCGTGAGGAGATCGCGATGGGGGCGGTGCTCGCAAGCGCGCTGCGCAGCGACTCGACCTACGTCGATATCGGTACCAACCGAGGCCAGGTGCTGCGCGAGGCCGTGCGCGTGGCGCCACGCGGGCGCCACATCGCGTTCGAGCCGATCCCCGATCTCGCGGCGGAGCTTGCAGCATCGTTTCCGCAGGTGGACACCCGGCGTCTGGCCCTCGGCGCCGTCGCCGGATCGGCGGACTACTGCTACTACCGCAAGCTCGACGGCTGGAGCGGGCTGCGACGCAGCACCCAGGTGAGCGACGCGCGCGGCGCGCCGGAGATGATCACGGTGGCGGTCTCGACGCTCGACATCGAGCTCGCTGGCGTGAGCCCAGATGTCGTCAAGATCGACGTCGAGGGCGGCGAGCTCGATGTCCTCGCAGGCGCTCGCACGGTGCTGTGCGAAGCCAAGCCGTTGCTTCTCTTCGAGCACGTAGCCGCGGCAGCAGCGCCGTACGGTTCCTCGCCCGCTGCCGTGTGGGATCTGCTGCGTGAGCTGAGCTACGAGATCTTCACCGTCACCGGCGCCGGCCCGCTGACGCGCGCAGAGTTCGCGCAGAGCAGCGGCGTCGTGAACTGGCTTGCGCGGCCCGAGTCCGTCGCAGCGGCGCCCACGGCGGAGGATCCGCCGCGCGCCCCCGGCTAAGCGCCAGCGGGCTCTTCCGAGGCTTCTTCTGTTTCCGGTGTGCCGCTCGTCGCTCCCGTGACGATGACCGCGAACGCGTCACTGGTGCTGTCCATCATGTCCGCCGGCGCCGGCACCCTGACACGCATCTGGTAGCTGCCGGCGCGGCGGAACGTGTAAGGGATCGAGTAGCCAGAGCCGGCGGTCACAGTGGCACTGGCAACGACGCGGAAGCGGGGAACGGCCGCTTCGCCGCCCGACGCGCGTTCGAGGTAAACGGTCTGCCCGAGGGGCGCGTTGGGCACTGTTCCCGTGAAGCTCACCGGAACGCCGGTCTGCACGGCGCCTGCCGGCGCCTGGGCGCTCAATGGGAATCGGACACCCACGAACACCTCGGCCGACGCGACGCTTGCGCCACTTACGCAGTAGGTCGTGTTCTCAGTCGGTGTCGCGGTGAAGCTGTAGACGCCGCCGGCTTCGCTGACGCCCGTCGCGACCGAGGCGAAGCGCCCGCCGGGGGTGCGCGCGAGCAGCGTCAGTGGCTGTCCTGCCGCCCCCGCTGCGAGGCCGCTGATCGTGACCGATCCGCCCGACATCACCGGATCGCTCGACGTCTGGATCGTCAGCTGCGGGTTCTGCGCCGGAGCGATGTCATAGGAGAGCGATTCGCTGGCCGCCACCAACTCGCCCCGCACGTGTGAGAGCACCCGCACGTCGACCTCGCCCGGTGTACGGAAGCCGCGGCTTGTCGAGAAATGGCCTTCGCTGTCGAGTCGGGGACGGGCGATTGTGCGCCACCGTTCGCCCGCTCCGAGGTACTCGACCTGGAGCGCCACGTGGCCGCCTTCACCGGTCGGGCTAACGCTGCCGCTGAACGTGAAGCGGTTGGGTCCGCGCACGCGACTGCCGCGCGCGGCCAGCTCGGCCCCCGCGACCGTGGGGCCGGTGAGCGTGACCGTGGGGGTAACCCTGATGGTCGTGCGCGCCCTGCCGCCGAGCGCGGATTCGGCGATGAACACGCTCTTTTCGGTCAAGCTAGGCGTGGTCAGCTCGTAGGAGCCGTCCTCCCCGGCGGTCACGGTCGAGAACGCGGCGATATCCGTCTGCGCGGCGCCCTCGCGCTGGTAGATGGCGATGTGTTCGGCGCCGGCTGCAGTGGTGTCCGGGCAGCTCGAGTGGCCGAGCAGGGTGACCGTTTCGCCGGCATCGACGACGTGCGCCGACGCTTCCAGGCTCACGCGACATCTCCCGTGGCGGCGGACCCGTTCCGCGGGCGTCGTCAACGCTGGTTCGACGGGAGGCGGGGCCGCGAGGCTCGGTTCGGTGGGTGGCTCCGTGGAGCCCGATTCGACGGGCGGGTTGGACGCGGGTGGTTCGGTCGCGGCCGGTTCGACCGTGAGGCGGCGGTGTCCGTGCGCCAAGACCGGGGTAGGTGCGAGGGCGGCGCCGAGCAGCGCGATCGGCATGGCGAAGAGGGCTCGCCGAACGAGCGACGTTCGGCCAAGGAGCTTGGGCATGTGGTCGTCCTCCGAGCGAGAAACCTGGACAGCGCGGCTGAGGTCCTATCGACTGGCACTCGGCTGGACTTGAGCCCGCGAGCGCGAGGGCGGCGGATTCGCCACGAGCGCTGCCAGCGCGGCGTCGAGGCCATCCGAAGATCACTATGTTTGGGCAGGTGTGTGGAATCGCCGGGAGCACGGATGACCCTGGCGCGCGTGCAGTCCGCGCGATGTGCGCGACGATGCTTCACCGCGGACCGGACGACGAAGGGGTCCATACCGACGGCTCCTGCGCGGTCAGCATCGGCATGCGGCGCCTTTCGATCATGGACGTCGCAGGCGGTCACCAGCCGCTCTGCAACGAGGACGGCTCGCTGTGGGTCGTCTGTAACGGCGAGATCTACAACCACCCCGAGCTGCGCACGCAGCTGCGTGCGCGCGGGCACACGTTTGCGACCGGCTCGGACACCGAGGTACTGGTGCATCTCTACGAGGAGTACGGAGACGAGCTGGTGCAGGCGCTCGACGGCATGTTCGCGTTCGCGCTGTGGGACGAGCGCCGTGCGCGTCTGCTGCTGGCCCGCGATCGCTTTGGCGAGAAGCCGCTGTTCGTGCGCGAACGCGGTCGCGAGCTCACCTTCGCCTCGGAGCTGAGCGCGCTCGTGGCGGTCGAGCCGCAGCTGCGCAGGCTCGATCCCGCGGCGATCGACGCGTTCTTCGTATTCGCCTACGTTCCCGGCCCCGGCACGATCGTGCCGGGGATCCGGCAGCTGCCTCCCGGACACCTGCTCAGCTGGGAACGCGACGGCACAGCCAGTCGCGAGCGGCGCTGGTGGACGCCCCACGATCAGGCGCTCGCGCCACGCGAGCGCCTCGAGTCAGTCCTCGCCGAGACGCAACGGCTGTTCGATGAGTCGGTGCGCCGGCGCATGATCTCCGACGTGCCGCTCGGCGTGTTCCTGAGCGGCGGCGTCGACTCGACGCTCGTTGCGATCGCCGCGGCGAAGGCGTCCTCCCAGCAGCTGCAGACGTTCACAGTCGGCTATGACGTCGGCGCTGTCAACGAGACGGCGCAGGCGCGCCGGACGGCGGGCTATCTGGGCAGCGAGCACCATGAGGTGACGCTCACCGAGGAGCAGGTCGCCACGCGTGCACCCGCGCTGCTGGCCGGCATCGACCAGCCGCTGGCCGACCCGGCGCTGCTGCCGCTGCACACCCTTTCGGAATTCGCCCGCCCGCGCGTGACCGTCGCGCTCGGCGGTGAGGGGGCCGATGAGCTGTTCGGGGGCTACCCTCGCTACCGCTGGCTCGAGCGCTCGCGGCGATTGGAGTCGGCGCTGCCGGGCTCCACCGCAGCGCCGCTTGGTGCGCTGCTGCGAGGGGGCGCAAGGACGGCGGGCCGTGGCGAGCGCGCAGCGCGGCGGCTGACGCCCGCGCCGCTGCTCGAGCGCAACCTCGACTGGGTCACCGCCGAGCGTCGCCATCGCCGGCGCGAGCTCTACGGGCCGGCGCTCGCGGGGGTCGGTGGCGAGCAGCTGCTGGACAGCCTCGACGCGCGTGCCGGCGAGCTCGACGGCAAGCCGACGGCGCGCTGGCTGATGCGCTTGGACCAACTCGACTACCTGCCCGACGACGTGCTCTTCAAGACCGACCGAGCGGGCATGCTCGCGTCGCTCGAGATCAGGACCGTGTTCCTGAACCGCGAGCTGGCCGACTTCGCGGCTTCGCTGAACAGCGCCACGCATCTCGCCGGCGGCGGCAAGGCGCTGCTGCGGGCGATGTTGCCGCCGGGCGTGATCGATACCTCGAGGCTGGGCCGCTACCGCAAGACCGCCTTCAGGGTCCCGGTCGCGCACTGGCTGCGGGGACCGCTCGCCGAGCCGCTCAGACACCAGCTGGAGCACGGCGTCATCTACGGAGAGGGCTATTTCGAGCGTGCCGCGGTGGCGCGCCTGACGGATGAGCATCTTGCGGGCGCGGCAGACCACAGCGCCGAGCTGTGGCCGCTGCTGTCCCTGGGGCTGTGGGCGGATCGTTTCTGCGGACTCGACGGCTCTCGCGTTCGTGAGTAGTAGGGACACGAGACCGCGGCTGCTGCTGCTGACGCCGGACTACCCGCCCGCACCGGGCGGCATCCAGGTCGTCGCCGAGCGCCTGGTCGAGGGGCTCGAGCGCTTCCAGACGCACACGGTCGCGCTCGGCGCCGCCGGTGCGCACGAGTACGACGCGACGCGCGTGGCGCAGGTGCGTCGTGTGGGCATGGGGGCCGTCCCGCACAGCGGCCGCGTTGCGCTGCTGAACGCGGTGGCGCTCGGCGAGGCGCTGCGATTTCGACCGGACGTGGTGTTGAGCATGCATCTCGTCGCCAGTCCCGCCGCGGCCGCCGTCAGGCGCGCGCTCGGCGCGCCCGTCGCGCAGTACTTCCACGCCGAAGAGATCGGCGCCCGGCCGCGGCTCGCGGCGTTCGCCGCCGAGCAGGCCGACGCGGTGATCGCCGTCAGTGCCTACACCGCCGAGCTGGTGGCGGCGCGCGTCGCGGCGCCAGTGGAGATCACGGTCATACCCAATGGCGTTGACCTCGTCGCAGGCGCACGTGCTGAGCCGTGTGAGCGACCGACCTTCCTGACGGTCGCGCGCATTCAGGAGCGCTACAAGGGCCACGACATGCTGGTGCGCGCGCTGGCGCTCGTGCGGGCGAAGGTTCCGAGCGTCCAATGGGTGGTGATCGGTGATGGCTCGCTGCGCTCGGGCGTGGAACAGCTCGCCGACTCCTACGGGGTGGCGGACGCGGCGCGGTTCCTCGGCACGGTGGCAGACGAGGAGCGCGACTCCTGGCTGGCGCGCAGCCAGCTGCTGGCGATGCCGAGCCGACTCCCAGCCGGCGGCTTCGCCGGGGAGGGTTTCGGCATCGCGTTTCTCGAGGCGGCTGCGCACGGGCGCCCGGTGGTCGCCGGCAACGTCGGCGGCGCGATCGACGCGGTCATCGACGGCGTGACGGGCCTGCTGGTGGATCCGTGTGACCAGCTCGCGGTGGCGGAGGCGATCACGCGGCTGCTGCTGGACCGCGACCTGGCCGAGCAGCTCGGGCGCGCCGGGCGCGAGCGCGCCGAGGCGTTCTCCTGGCCGCGGATCGCCGAGCGCGTGCAGACGCTGCTGCTCGCATTGGCCGCCGGCCGCGCTCGCGACGATGCCGACGCAGTCTCTTCGATGCGATGAGGGTTGCGTTCCGATGAGAGTGCTGTACGTGAGCCACACCGCCGCGATCAGTGGCGGCGAGCGCTCGCTGCTGGGCCTGCTCGGCGCGCTGCCCGCGAGCGTGCAGCCGCACCTGGCCGCGCCCGCGGGCCCGTTGCAGCCAGCGGCCCAACGGCTCGGTGTGCCCGTGACGAGCATCAAGGGCACCGCCGGCAGCCTGCGACTGCACCCGCTGCATACGCCACGAGCGATCGCGGAGATCGAGCTCGCGGCGCTGCAGGTGCACCGCGCGGGGCGCCGCGCGCAGGCGGCGATCCTCCACGCCAACTCGATTCGTGCGGGCATCGAGCTCGGCCTCGCGCCGGCGCCGCGCACGGAGCACGGCAAGCGGGCGGCACGCGTGGTGCACGTCCGCGACTGCCTGCCCGCGGGGTTGCTCACGAGCGCGACCATGCGCTTGATCGCCGCGACCGCGACCACCATCGTTGCCAACTCGCACTACACGGCGCGCTCGGTGCGGGCGGCCGCGCCCGGCGCGCGCGTGGAGGTGGTCCACAACGCGGTGGATCTCGCACGCTTCGATCCGGCGCGGATCGATCGTGGGGCCGTGCGGGCCGCCCTGGGTGAGGTGCCGGAGAACGGGCTGCTGCTGGGCGTGGTCGCGCAGCTGAGCCCGTGGAAGGGACAGGACCTGGCGATCGAAGCTCTGTCGCGGCTGCGCGACGACGGCATCGATGCGCATCTGCTGCTGATCGGGTCGGCCAAGTTCGTCGCGCGCTCGACGAGGTATGACAACGAGGCGTATCTGCGCCGGCTGCGCGCGATCGCGGCAGCCGCCGGCGTGGCCGATCGGGTGTCCTTCCTGGGCGAGCGCGAGGACGTGCCGGACCTGATCCGCGCGCTGGACATCCTGCTGCTGCCTTCCTGGGAGGAGCCGTTCGGCCGCGCGCTGATCGAGGCGATGGCCCTCGAAGTGCCCGTGCTCGCCACGAGCGTCGGCGGCCCGGCGGAGATCCTCGAGGACGGTCGCGAGGGCCTGTTGCGCGCGCCGCGTGACGCGCGCGCATGGGCGCAGGCGATCGCCGGCCTGGCGCGCGACGCCGAGCGGCGCGCGCAGATGGGTGCTGCCGGGCGCAGGCGGGTCGAGCTGAGCTTCACGGTCGCCGGGCACGTCGCAGCCATGCTCGAGGTGTACGAGTCCGCGCTGGCACGCGTCGGCGCGTAGCCGCGGCAGGGCTCCCGCAAGGTTGTGACGGACTCGTGCGTTCCTTGCAATATGTGCCTGAACGCCCTAACGTTGACCGCGCGTGCACATGGGGGCGCGCCCTGTCAAACGGTCAACGCGCGCACTTCGACTCTCCAAGGGAAGCCAGCAAGGATGCCAGCCACCTACCACCTGTCACACCTGCGCACGCTCGAGGCCGAGGCCGTTCACGTGATGCGCGAGGTCGCCGCCGAATTCGAGCGCCCGGTGCTGCTGTTCAGCGGCGGCAAGGACTCGATCGTGCTGCTGCGTCTGGCCGAGAAGGCGTTCCGCCCGGCGTCGTTCCCGTTCCCGCTGATGCACGTCGACACGGGCCACAACTTTCCGGAGGCGATCGAGTTCCGCGACCGCCGCGCGCTGGAGCTCGGGGAGCGGCTGATCGTGGCGTCGGTCGAGGAGTCGATCCGCAGAGGGCGCGTCGTCGAGCAGCAAGGGCCGCGAGCCTCGCGCAACGCGCTGCAGACGGTCACGCTGCTGGACGCGATCGCCGAGCACGGCTTCGACGCGGCCTTCGGAGGCGCCCGACGCGACGAGGAGCGCGCGCGGGCCAAGGAGCGCATCCTCTCCTTCCGCGACGAGTTCGGCCAGTGGGAGCCCCAAAAACAGCGTCCGGAGCTTTGGAGCCTCTACAATGGCCGCATTCGCAAGGGTGAGCACGCGCGTGTCTTTCCGATCTCCAACTGGACTGAGCTCGACGTGTGGCAGTACATCGCCGAGGAGGAGCTGGAGGTGCCGTCGATCTACTTCGCCCACGAGCGCGAGGTGTTCGCGCGCGACGGGATGCTGTACGCGGTCAGCCCGTTCACGTCGCTGATGGACGACGAGCAGCCGTTCGCGGCGCGCGTGCGCTACCGCACGGTTGGCGACATGAGCTGTACGGGCGCCGTCGAGTCCGACGCCGCCACGCTGGCGGAGGTGGTCGCCGAGATCGCCGCCACGCAGGTGACCGAGCGCGGTGAGACGCGCGCCGACGACCGCGTCACCGAGGCCGCGATGGAGGATCGCAAGCGGCAGGGGTACTTCTGATGGCACAGACGGGTGGCCCCGGTCCGGCCCGCGCCACGGCGCTCAACGGCGACGGCGCCGTCGCAAATGCCCATGCAGCCCGCGGCCGAGAGCGCGGCGGACGTGTTCCGGCGTCTGACCGAGCGACCCGCCGACCTGCTGCGCTTCGCCACCGCCGGCTCGGTCGACGACGGCAAGAGCACGCTGATCGGCCGGCTGCTGTACGACTCCAAGCAGGTACTCACCGACCAGCTCGCGCACGTCGAGCAGACCAGCCAGCGCATGGGTCAGGTGCTCGACCTCTCGCTGCTGACCGACGGCCTGCGCGCCGAGCGCGAGCAGGGCATCACGATCGACGTCGCCTACCGCTACTTCGCCACCGCGCAGCGCCGCTTCATCATCGCCGACACGCCCGGACACGAGCAGTACACGCGCAACATGGTCACCGGCGCCTCCACGGCCGACCTGGCGATCGTGCTGGTCGACGCGCGCAAGGGGGTGCTCGCCCAGTCCAAGCGCCACGCGTTCATCAGCTCGCTGCTGGGGATCCCGCACGTGGTCGTGTGCGTCAACAAGATGGACCTGGTCGACTTCGACGAGAGCGTGTTCGACACGATCGTCGAGGAGTTCGACGCGTTCGCCGCGCGCCTGGAGCTGCCCGACGTGACGTTCATCCCGATCTCGGCGCTGCTCGGCGACAACGTCGTCGACCGCTCGGAGGCGATGCCGTGGTATCAGGGTCCGCCGCTGCTCTACCACCTCGAGCACGTCCACATCGCCTCCGACCGCAACCTGATCGACGTGCGCTTCCCGGTGCAGTGGGTGATCCGCCCGGGTGGGCGGGACAGCCGATCAGAGCTCGCCGACTACCGCGCCTACGCGGGGCAGCTCGCCGGCGGGATCATCCGCGAGGGCGACGAGGTGGTCGTGCTGCCGGGCGGCCAGCGCACGAAGGTCGCGGGCATCGACACCTACGACGGGCAGCGTTCGGGAGGCCTTCCCGCCGATGTCGGTGGCGCTGCGACTGAGCGACGACATCGACGTGGGGCGCGGCAGCACGATCGTGCGCACGCAGAACCAGCCGACGGTCGTCGAGCCGCTTCGAGTGCCTGCTGTGCTGGATGTCCGAGCAGCCGCTGAGCGCCGACGGCGCTACCTGGTCAAGCACACCACGCGCACGGCGATGGTCGGCAAGGTCGACGTCCGCTACCGGATCGACGTCGAGACGCTGCGCCGCGACGAGAGCGTCGACGACGCTCGAGCTCAACGACCTCGCGCGCGTGCACATGGAGCTGAGCACGCCGCTCGTGTTCGACTCCTACAGGCGCAACCGCGTCACCGGCAGCCTGATCGTGATCGACGAGGCGACCAACGACACGGTCGCGGCCGGCGTGATCCTCGACACCGAGGTCGAGGAGGCTGTGTCGGAGGAGCCCAAGAGCGAGCGCAGCCCGAACGTGCGCTGGCAGGGGACGCGCATGACACGCGAGCGACGCTGGCAGTCGCTCGGGCACGGCGGCGCGACGCTGTGGTTCACGGGGCTGCCCGGCGCGGGCAAGTCGACCGTCGCCGCCGCCGTCGAGGAGCGCTTGCTCGCGGTCGGCCAGCCGGCGTTCCTGCTGGACGGCGACAACCTGCGCCACGGCCTCAACGGCGATCTCGGCTTCGACGAGGACGCCCGCCGCGAGAACGTGCGGCGCACCGCCCACGTGGCGCGGCTGCTGGCGGAGTCGGGCACCATCGCGCTCGTCAGCCTCGTCAGCCCCTACGCGGCCGACCGCGAGGCCGCGGCGGCGCTGCACGCCGCGGATGAGCTCGGCTTCCTCGAGATCTTCGTCGACGCTCCGCTGGAGCTCTGCGAGCAGCGCGACCCCAAGGGCCTGTACGCGCGGGCGCGCGCGGGCGAGCTCGCCGGGCTGACCGGCGTCGGCGCGCCATACGAGGCGCCCGCCGAACCGGACCTGGTGCTCGGCAGCCGCCAGGAAACGGTCGAGGAAGAGGTCGAGCGCGTGATGGAGCTGCTGCTCGCGCTCGGGCTGATCGCCGGCGAGCGCTAGGAACTCGGCTGGGCGGGCTCGGTCTCGGGGCGCTCCCCCAGACCGCTCATGCCTTTTTCTTCTTCTTGCCCTTTGTCGTGGCGGGGGCGTGCAGCAGCACCGTCGTGCTGTGTCCGGAGACGAGCGGGCCCGGGCGGGATCTGCACGAGCACCCTGTAGTGGCCGGTGGTGGCGACGCTGACGACCACGCTGAAGCGCGAGAGCGCTTTGGTCCCCGGCTTGACGACGGTTTTGAACTTGGTCGCGAACGTGGGTCCCTTTTCTTCCTTTTCGGAGCTGCCCTTGCGGGGCTTTTCCAGCTTGCTGGGCTTTTCGCCGTTTTCCGGCTTTTCTTCGGCCGGCGGCTTTTCGAGCTGCACCAGCACGTGCGCTCCGACCTCGGCGGGCGTGACCGTCCCGTACAGGCGAACAAGCCCTTGTGGCTGCTCGAGCGCACTTTCAGTCACGACGCGCGCCGCAACCTGCGCGGGCACGATCAGGCTCGTCAGCGCCGGCAGCGTGCCGACGGTGGCGACGCGGAACTTCGTGTTCGTGCGCATGTCCGCCACGCGGAAGGAGAAGGCCCCGGTGGCGGTCGTGAGCAGGGGCGCCCGACGTTCACGTATGCGGTCGTGTACGGATAGGCGCTCGCCTGCAGGACGATCTCGCGACCCCCGTTGCTGGCTCCGGTGAGCGTGCCGCTGAGCACGAACTCACTCCCGAGCGGGATCGCGGCGAAGGTCTTCGGCAGCACGAATGCAGGTCTTCTTCGTCTTGGTCTTGTCTCGTGAACACAGGTCGTGGCCTTCGCTGGTACCGAGGGCGTTGGTGGCCACCAGGCGGTAGTGGAAGCCTTCTTTGATCGCGGCAGCGGGCTCACTGACCCTGGCCGACGCGGTCGCCGTCGCGGAGGCCGCCAGCGTGCCGACGGCCGTCTGCGCGCCGTAGGCGGTCGTGGCGCCGTACTTGAAGTAGTAGGTGGTGGCGAGCGTGTGCGGGTTGACCGTTCCCTCGAGCAGGACCGAGGTGCCGCTCACCCGCGCCGGCCGGTGGTTACGCTCGGAGCCGCCGGTCCGCTGAGTTGGCTGCCGCCGGCCCACGCCGTGGGCGCCAGCGCCAGGACGAGCCCGATGAGCGCGAGAGCTGGGAGGCCCCATGCGTGCTTGATCTTGTAGCTGCTCATGTTCGAGTCCCTCCTGGTCTCTGGTTTTGCGTCTCTTCTCGGCCACCGGACACCGCCAGCCGCGCGTGGCCTGCAGCATCAGAACCCGGCGCCGGCGCGATCGATGCGCTGGCGTGCGCAACAGATTGTCGCGTAAGCGGGCTGCGCCTCGCGGTCAAATCAGGCGACGCCCCAGATGCCAAGTAAGCTGATACATTTGGTGAGGAACTGTCCGCGCCGACTCGGGAGCTCCCAATGATCTTGCTGTTCGTCGTCGTCGCTTGGATAGGGCTCCTTTCGATCGTCGTGGGCCTGTGCCTGGCAGCGCGCTGGGTGACCGCGCCCGGCTGGCGAGCGTCGGCGAGGGCCGGGAGTCGACCGTGCCGAGCTCCGGCCCGCGCGAGCCCGCGAGCGGCCGAGCCGCGCCACGCGCTGTTCGACCGCGACGGCGTCGCCGCGTAGGCGCGCGCCGACCGGCGCGCGGGCCCGCGGCGCCTGCGTCTCGCAGCTCGGCGGCCTTCACAAAATCGTCACGCCGCGAAGGCTCGGCGCCTCGACCATAGACGGGCAGCATCGAGAGCGGCGCAGCCGGTGGGTCCGGGCGCCTTTTCCTCTTCGGCGACGCAGACACGAAGGTCCCAGCCCTGTCCACCGAATCGATCGCAAGCTCAGCTTCGTCGCACACACAGGCGCCCGCACAGTGCGCGAGCTGCGGTGCGCCGCTGGCGCCGCGATCAGCGCTACTGCCTGGAGTGTGGCGAGCGCCTGGTGCCGATGAGCAGCGTGCTGAGCGGGGATCCGCCGCCGGGTCAGGCTCCCGCGGCCGCGACCCCGCCGACGGCGCCGTCATCCGCCCGGCGCCGTGCCGCCGGCGTCCGGCGCGCCCAGCGCAACAACACGCTGACGGTGATCGCCGGCGTCGGCGTGCTGCTGCTGGCGATGGGCGTCGGCGTGCTGATCGGACGCTCCGGGTCGCCGAAGCAGAGCGCAGCGCCGGCGCAGGTGATCAGCGTCTCTCCGCCGACGTCGCCGGCGGGCGGCGCACGACCGGAGGCGAAGCGGCGTTCACGGGTGACTGGCCGTCGGGGACCAGCGGCTACACGGTGCAGCTGCAGACACTGCCGCAATCGGGCACGGCCGTGAGCGCCGTGGAAGCGCCAAGTCGGCGGCGAGCGCCAAGGGCGCGAAGGCGGTGGGCGCGCTCAAGTCCGAAGAATTCGCGAGCCTGAGCGCCGGCAGCTACGTGATCTATTCGGGCGTCTACCACAAGAAGGCCGAAGCCGAAAAGGCGCTGGCAGCTCTGAAGAAGAGCTTCCCCGCGGCGAAGGTCATCGCAGGTGTCAAACGGCGGCTCCAGCCGGCACGAGCACCCCAGCTCCTCCCAGGGCTCCGGTTCGAGCTCAGAGCACCGGCGCAAGCCCGCGAAAGTGCTGCACGGCCTCAAGGGCGTCAAGGGCAAGAGCTACGAGGAAAAATCCAAGAACCTCCCCAACGTAGTCGAATTCTAGGCTGGGCGCGCATGGGCATCCTCGGACCGGCCGGCCGGACGCAGGCGACCCGCGCGGCCCGCAGCGACGCGCGCCGCGGCGAGCCGCCAGCCGGCCCGCCACCCGCGGTCGCGCGGAGGCCCTCGGGCTGCAGCGCCGGCGCGACGCGCTGGCCGAGCAGGTCACCGAGCTGCACTGGGATCTGGGAGGGCTGGCCTATGAGATGGCGATCCGCGACCACTTCCGCCTCGACGTGCTCGTTCGTCGCGCGGCGGTGCTGCAGGAACGCGACGCCGAGCTGGCCGAGCTCGAGCGCCTGCTGCGCATGGAGCACGACGGGGTCGCCGGCGGCTGCCCGAGCTGCGGCGCGCCCCACAGTCGCGGCGCGCTCTACTGCTGGCAGTGCGGGACCACGCTGATGGAGCGTCGCGACGCCGGCGCCGCGATCGCCCAGGACGGCGCCACCTCGGTGATGGATGCGCTGCTTGCTCAGCAGGGTGGCCCGGTCGCCGCGCCGGCGGCCGAGCCGGACGAGTAGGAGGCGCCAGCCATCAGCGTCGAGCGCCCCCAGCTGTGCGCGGACTGCGGCTCGCCGCTGGCCGACGACCAGCGCTACTGCCTGAGCTGCGGCGCGCGCGCTGGGTCGCGCAGCCCGCAGCTGGAGGTGCTGCTGGCGCGCGCCGGTCGGCGCTCTCGCACCGACCGCGTGGCACCCGTCGGGGAGGCGCGCCGGCGCCGGGGGCTCCGCTCCTTCAGCGTCTGCGCTGCCGGGAGCGCTCGCAGGCGGCGCGCGCCGCGTCACCGCCTGGCGCTCGGCCTGCGGCTCCCCGCGCCACGGATCTCGGCGCTGCTCGTGCTGGTGTTCCTCGGCTTCGGCGTGCTGCTCGGGGACGTCGCGAGCTCGCCGGTCGGCGGCACGCTGGCCTCCGCGCGCTCGCCGCTGAAGGTCGTGCTCCCCGCCACGCAACGCCAGCGTCGGCTCGGCCCCAACGGCTGCATCCGGCTCCGAAGCGGCCCAGTTCCGAAGCGGCTGGCGAAGGCTCGACGCCCGCGCCCGAAGCCGAACCGGCGGCGACGCCGACCCCCGCAGCGGCGCCGAGCAAAACGAGCCCAGCCGCGACGACGAAGGCACCGTCCAGCGCGAACACCGGCAACGGCGGCTCCGGGCAAGCCGGCCGCCGGGTCGCCGGCGACGAAGCTGCCGCCGATCAAGCACGTGTTCGTGATCATGCTCTCCGACGAGCCCTACGCGTCGGTGTTCGGCCCGAGCTCAACCGCGCCGTACCTGTCGCAGACGCTCGAGCACCAGGGCGAGCTGCTGGCGCGCTACGACGCGGTCGCGCACGAGGAGCTGGCCAACGAGGTGGCGCTGCTCAGCGGTCAGGGACCGACCGTCGAAACGGCCGCCAACTGCCCCAACTACACCGCAATCGCGCCGACCGGCACCGGCGCCGACGAACAGGTGCTCGGCAGCGGCTGCGTGTACCCGGCCTCCACGCAGACGCTCCCCGGGCAGCTGCAGGCCAAGCACCTGAGCTGGCGCGCGTACGTGCAGGGCATCGACGAAGCCGGCACGCACACGGGCGCGTGCGCGCACCCGACGCTCGGGCAGCCCGACCCGACGGCCGACACAGACGGCGAGCACGGGCCCGTACGCGACGTTCCGCAACCCGTTCGTGTACTTCGAATCGATCGTCGACTCGCCCGCGTGCGCGGCCGACGACGTCGGTCTCGAAGGCCTCGAAGGGCGACCTCGCGGACCCGGCGCGGACGCCGAGCTTCTCCTACATCGTCCCCGACCGCTGCCACGACGGCAACCCGACGCCGTGCACCGCCGGCGCCCCGGCCGGCATCGCGCCCGCGGGCACGCTCCTGGCGCAGGTCGTGCCCGAGATCCTCGCGTCGAAGGCCTACAAGGAAAACGGCCTGCTGGTGATCACCGTCGATGAGGCGCCCTCGAGCGGGGAATTCGCCGACTCGAGCTCATGCTGCGGCCAGCCGCTGTTCCCGAACGATCCGCTCAAGACGATCACCGGCGCGCCGCGCGGCGGCGGCGCCGTCGGCGCGCTGCTGCTCTCGCCATACGTGAAGGGCGGGACCACCAGCCAGGAACCGTTCAACCACTTCTCGCTGCTGCGCACGATCGAGGACCTGTTCTGGCCTGCAGCACCTCGGCTACGCGGGGCTCGCGGCGGTCAAGTCGTTCGAACCGGCGATGTTCACCGCGCGCAAGGGCTGAGCGCTCAGCGCCCTGGCGTGTCGCGCGCGCACGCGCGCAGCTCGGTCTCGAACCGCCGTCGGCGATCAGTTCCTCGAACGTGATCGCCTCGCGGCGGGGCGCCGATCGCGCGAGCACCCACTCGAGGGCGAGCATGTGGCGCGGATGCTGCAGGTGGGCCGGGTGCAGATCCACGCGCAGGGTGTCGCCGCAGAGCACGCTTCCGGCGCGGATCAGCGACGGCGCGAGCAAGCGCGCGAACGCGGCTGTCGGCGTCCATGCCCCACGCAGGCGCGAGCCATTGCGTGCGGTTTCCATCGTCAGCGCGCACGTGCGCGATGCAGACGCAGCAGGCTCGCCCACCAGCGGAACTTCCGCGGCAGCACCCGGCGCAGGGCGGGGGTGTAGGCGTAGGCCGGAGCGACGAAGCCCGTCCGGCTCGATTCCAGCGAGCTTGAGCACCCGCCAGCCGGCGTCGACGGCGCGGCGCGTCTCCTCCTCGTCGAGCCCCACGAACTCCGCCGAGCGCCAACCGCGCGCGGGGTTCAGGCCCGGCGCGCGAATGAACCACGGCGCAGCTGCTCGTGCTGGAAGCCGTGCTGAGCGATCGAGTCGCCCGCGCGGCGACGTTCGTTCAGCCAGCCGATCATCTCCGGGCAGCGCTCGCCGAGCGGATGCAGATCACGAGCGGGGATCACGAGCAGCGTGATGCGATCGACGCCGTGGTCGTCGAGCCAGTCGCGGATCAGCGCGCAGCGCTCGAAGGTCGCGGGCTCGATGTCGTGCAGCGCGACGGCGATCCTCGCCCGCCGGGTGGGAGACGGAGCTACGCCGCACGCGCGAGCTCCGGCAGCTCGTCTGCGCGCAGCACGTGTCGATAGCCGGCCGCAAGACGCTCGAGCGTTTGCTCCCAGGTGCGCCGCCTGGCCGCCGCGAGCCCGCCCAGCGTCAGCTGCTCGCGCAGCAGCGGCGAGGCGGCGAGCTCGAGCAGCGCGCCGGCGAACACGCGCGCGTCGGGCTCGCACAACAGCCCGCTGATGCGGTTCTCGATCAGCGACAGCGGCCCGCCGCGGGCGACCGCGACCGTCGGCACGCCGCTCGCCTGGGCCTCGAGGATCACCTGTCCAAAGGTGTCGGTGGCGCTCGGGAACACGAACATGTCGGCGCTCGCGTACGCGCGCGCGAGCTCGTCGCCCTGCAGCCAGCCGAGGAAGCTCGCGTGCTCGCCGAGGCGCCCGCGCACGTAATCCTCCTCGGGGCCGCCGCCGGCGAGCACCAGGTGCAGGCGCGGCTCGCGCTCGCGCGCCAGCAGGAACGCGTCGGCCAGCAGCTCGGCGCCCTTCTCGCGCGTGATCCGTCCCGAGTACAGAACGTTGATCGCCCCGGGCAGCAGCGACTCGTCGCGCAGCGCCGGGTCAAAGCGCGCGGTGTCGACGCCCGCGATCCCAGCGCAGCACCCGCTCGGCCGGCATCCCGAGCGCCGCGAGCGCGTCATCGGAGGCGGGGCTCGGGGAGAGCACGACGTCGCACGCGTTGTAGAAGGCGCTGACGGCGAGCGCCATCGCGTCGGCCACGCGCTGATCGCCCGAGCGCAGCCCGGCATAGGCGGTCAGCTCGGTGTGGTAGCTGCCGACCAGCGGCAACCCCAGCGCGCGCGCGACCAACGCGCCGCAGATGCCGGCCGGGCCGGGTGAGCAGACGTGGATCACGTCGTAGCCACCGCCGCCCAGGCCGGCGAGCGTCTGCACCGCGGCCGGCAGGCTCGGAACCCCGATGCGCAGGCCCGGATAAAACGGCACGTCGATCTCGGCAACCGCGGACAGGCGCCGGTCGACCTCCGGATCGGTCCCGACCACCTCGATCTCGAAGCCGGGCACGCCGCGGTCGCGAATCTCCTCGATCGTGCGCGTGACCCCGTGCGTCGAGCCGATGCCGTCGGCGAGGATCGCGACGCGTGGGCACTCGCCGTCGTCGCGCCGCCGCGCGCCCTCGCGCCGGCCGGGGGTGCGCGGCGCCGAGTACGGAATCGCCGCGAGCTTCTCCTGCTCGTTGGCGAGGAAGGCGGTCGCCGGCGCGTACGGGATCGCCGCGATGCACGCCTCGAACAGACCCTCGGCGGCGCCGGGCACGTCGGTCTGACCGGTGGCGGCGCTGACCGCGCCCTCTACCGCACGCCGCAGCTTGCGCTCGTGCAGGCGGCACGCGCGCCGGTAGAGGTCCGCGTGGCTGAAGCTCTCCTCCTGCATGAACGCCACCAGCTGGTGCTCATCGAGATGGTCGAGCTCGACCGCGCTCAACCACGCACGCAGCAGGCAGCGCGCGTCGTCGGGCGTGACGTCGCTGCCGACGGCTCCGCGGCGAGCGTCGCCCTCGCGCAGCAGTCGATTGACCATCCTCATGCACGCGCGTCGGGTCAGGCCGTTCGCGGCACTCCTCGCCGGCACGCTCGCTGGCGAACGAACGGGCGGCGAGCGCGATCGCCGCGTGTGCCCACTTGGCGGCGCTGCCCTGCGCGCCGCGAGCGAGCACGTCGCCGCGGCGCACGTGCTCGAGAAAGTCGCGCGGCGTGCGCGCGGGCGGGGTTTCGCTGAATGTCCGCCCGATGTCAACGCCGGCGTGATCGTCGCTGCCGCCGATGCCGATCCCCTCGCGCGTGGCGACGTAGGTGGCTGCGGGCCGGTTGAGCTCGCGAGCGCGCGCGCCATTGCGGATCTCCCAGATACCGAACAGCTCGGCCAGACGACGGCGATGACGCGCGGTCAACGGGGCCGCGACCGTGTAGTACGGATGAGCGAGCGCGCACACGATCTCCTGTTCGTCCATGTAGCCCGCGCACAGCTCGACGTCGCCGCTGTGCGCCTGCAGCCACTCGTGGTCCTCGCACGTGATCCCGTAGCAGAGCACGTGCACAGCCTGTGGCTCGCCGCGAAAGTGCGCCGTCAGCTCCTCGGAGATGAAGACGTCCGGCCGATCGGCGATTTCGAGGACCCCAGCGATCGTGTCGTGGTCGGTGATCGTCACCAGATCCATGCCGCGGCGCTTGGCCAGCTCGTAGACCTCCTGCGGCGGGGTGGCGCACTCCGGCAGCCCAACCGCGCGCTGCACGCCGAGCTTCGACTCCTGTGAGGCGGTCGAGTGGCAGTGCATGTCGACCTTGCAGGGCGCGCGCGGCGCCTGCCGGTCCCCGGCGCTGACGTCGCGAGGGGTCGTTCCGTGACCGTTCATAGCACACAGCTTTCCCCGCAAACAGCGGCTTTTTGTGACCAAGCAGCAACGATCGTGTGAAGCGGTGGTGAAGAGCGCCCGGGCCGAGGCTCGCGGCTGACGCGGCCACGTGGCGTACCGGCTCAAGACAGGCGCCGGTACGCCACGATCGTGCTGCGTCGCCGCTCAGCAGGCGACCTGCAGGTCAAAGCCGCCGGCGAAGCCGGCTGGCGCGCTGACGACGACGGCGCTCGCATTGCTCGTGCTGGGCGCGACGCCGAGCTGGCCGGCGCTCAGCGCCGCCCCCTGAGGTGAGGCGGTGAAGGAGCATTTGCTGACGTTCGTCGTGCCGAACACCACCGTGTAGGTGGTTTCGAGTTGGACGACCGTGGTTGCGCCGCGCGTGTTCTGGATGACCGGTCCGGGGCCGACGTCTGCGAACAGCAGCTGTCCCGTGCTGACGTAGGAGCTGGGCGGCTGGCCGCCGAGCGCGTTGGCGTTGGCGGCCGGCTGGCTGGCAAGCTGGAATTCGCTTGCCTGCTTGCCCTGCAGGTAGTTGGCGTTCAGGCCGGTGGCGACACCGTGGCCGTTGGTCGTGAACGGCGCCGCGCCGGAGTTCGCGACGAGGATCGACCCGCCAGTCGCGCCGGTGGTGATGAACTCGAACGCCGGCCCGCCTTTGAGGTTGTCGGCGTCCAGGCACGGGAGGCCGCCCTTGAGGCTGCGGCAACCGTAGATGGCCGATCCGCCGCTGCCGAGGTTCGATTGGCGCGTGCCCCAGGTCGAGTTGTTGGCCCAGATCTGCGTGGTCCCGAAGAACCCGCCCAAGTGGGGGTTCTTGACGCCGCCGCGCACCGGCTGGCCGTCGGCGTAGGCGAGGGCTCCGCCGGAGCGTCGCGGCGGCGACGCACAGCAGCGTGACGGCTCGCGGTGAGGATCGTCGCGCGTCGGCGGCGGCGTTCTGGCGCGGTGCCACCAGATCGCGTGTCAGCGGGGTGCGTGCGATGGCTGGGTAGCTGCATTGGGCCTCCTTGGTCCGGGGGTGATGTGTGTCCCAGAGCCGCGCCGGCGCCATTGCGACGTCGAGCGAGCGTCGGTCCTCGGCGCGGCCGGGTTTTCCCATGCATGAACGCGTAGCCGCGATAGAAGTCGCGCCGAGCCACTAAGCTCCCGCGCCGATGTCCGCCCATCTGGCGATTCCGCTCGCGTCAGCGTTGACGTACTTCCAGGCAGCGGTGCTCGGCTTCCTGCAGGGTGTGACCGAGCTGTTCCCCGTCTCGAGCCTCGGCCACACGGTGCTGTTCCCGACCCTGTTCGGCTGGAACTCGCTCGTGAAGGCCCAGTCCGAATCGGAGTCCTTCTGGCTGGCGTTCGTGGTGATGCTCCATGTCGGCAGCGCGCTCGGCCTGCTCTTCTACTACCGGCGCGACTGGGTTCAGATCGTCCGTGCCTTCTTTCGGACGTTGAGCAGCAGGCGGATCGAGACCTCGACCGAGCGGCTGGCCTGGTTGATCATCGTGGCGAGCATCCCCGCGGGCGTCATCGCCCTGGCGCTGGAGAACCAGCTGCGCACGATCACGGCCAAGCCGGAGCTCGCGGCGATCTTCCTGATGGTCAACGGCTGTCTGCTGCTGGGGTTCGAGCGCTTCCGTCGCCGCGCCGAGGTGCGCGAACTGGCGATCCGCGAGGGAGCCAAGCCCGACGGTGCCCGCAAGCTGGACACGCTCGAGTACCGCGAGGCGCTGGTCATCGGCGCGGCCCAGTCGACGGCGCTGGTCGCGGGCATCAGCCGCGACGGCGTGACGATGGGAGCCGGTCTCGTGCGCGGGCTCGACCACAGCGACTCGGCGCACTTCGCCTTCCTGCTGGCCACGCCGGTGATCCTGGCCGCCGGCCTCTTCAAGCTGCCCGAGCTGCTCGGCCATCTCGGCGACGGCATCCGCGGTCAGGCGATCGTGGGCTGCGCGGTGGCGGCGGTGACCGCCGTCTTCACGGTCGCGTTCCTGGTGCGCTGGTTCAAGACCCGGACGCTGATCCCCTTCGCGCTGTACTGCCTCGTGTTCGGGGGCGCGATGGTCATCTACACGGCGACCTGAGCCGCCGCCTCGCGCAGTCCCTGCGGACTGGCGGCCCGATCACTGCGAGGACTGGCTCAGATCGCCAAACAGCGCGTCGACCTGCAACAGCCGGTCCGTGCGCGGGTCGTGAAAGGCCGGCGCCATCGCGAGCAGCAGGAAGCCGCGCTCGGCGAGCCAGTCGACGAGCTCGGCGAACAGCGCCTGCCCGTCGTAGAGCTCGACCAGCGAAAGCTCCGCAAGGACGCCGACGATGCGGGCCAGTGACGTTCGCGCGCCCTGCAGGACGGCCAGCTCGTTGCCCTGGGTATCGATCTTCAGGAACGGTCGATCGCTCGCCGAGCAGCGGCTGGCGACCTCAGCGTCAACGGTGGACACACTCACCTCCACGCGCTCGCCCGGCGTCGCCTCGGGGAGCGCCTGGACCATCGCGGCAGTGGTTCCCAGCAGCGAGGAGGTGACGTCGCCAGAGCCCGACCTGCGCATCGGCGCGGGGCCCGCCGTGTCGCTCAACGCGGTCTCCACCGCGTCCCAGCGAGGGTCGCCGGCGGCTCGTTGCGCGAGCACGCCATAGGGCTCGGGGAGCGGCTCAAAGGAGATCACGCGGCCCTCGTAGCCCGAGCCGCGGAGCTGGTCGACGAAGCCGCCACGGTTGGCGCCGACGTCGAGCGCGACGGTCGCCTGATGTTCGCGCATCAAACGGATCAGAAGGGGGTAGAGATCCCAGTCGTCGCGATTCATGCTCGTTCGACGTAGTTCGAATCCCCGGCTCTCCAACATCGGCTTTGCGAGTCTCCACGCCCGCTTGCTCAGCTTCATGGCGATGTATCGTCGCAGAGCCGCCGTGAACGCGGCGGGGAGCGCATAGACTGGCCGCCGGCTCTCGGTCCGGCGCTGAGTCGACCGTCAACACAGAGTCAAGCCAGTGCCCGATTCCTCCCTCAAACCAGCAGCGGCCCCCGAGGGCGTCCTGTATTCGTGCTCCGGCGAGCGCTACATCGCCGAGGCGCTGCGCTCGGCGCGTTCGTCGCTGCGACACAACCCGCTGCCGCATCTGCTGTTCGTCTCGGATGAGCCCGCGGACGCTGTGGGCGTGTCGACAGCGCGTTTCGAGCCCTCTGCGAATCCGTACGCGGACAAGATCGCGAACATGCGACGCTCCCCGTTCGAGCGCACGCTGTACCTCGACAGCGACACCTTCGTCGTCGACGAGATCGCTCACCTGCTGCGGCTGCTGGATCATTACGACATGGCAGCGGCCTACACCGCGGAAGGTCGTGGACCCCACGACCCCGGCGTGCCGCCCGCCTTCTACGAGTTCAACACCGGCCTGCTCGCGTGGCGCGCCAACGATCGGATGACCGCGTTCATGCGCAGCTGGGAAGAGACATACCTCGAGTGGAGCCAAGACGGCGATCCGTTCCCCACGCCTGGGAAGGGCAGCCGCAGCGGCAGAGCCGATCAGCTCGCCTTTCGCCGCTGCGCGTGGGAGCACGGCGTCCGCCTGTTCGTGCTCGCGCCCGAGTACAACTTTCGCCTCGGCTACCCCACGACGGTGCAGGAGCGTGTGCGGGTCATTCACGGCCGTCACCCCGACTACGAGACCCTCGCCGCCCGCATCAACGAGACGGAGCTGCCGCGATCGTGGCCGCCGCGGCTGACGCTGGAGCAGAAACTCATGCGGCGGATACGCAAAGCGGGCCGCTCGCGGCCATCTGGCGGCGATGCCCGTCCCTAGGACCCCGCCGAAGATGTTCGAGACGCGCAGCCAGGCTTGGAAGGAGGTCGGGCTGCTGCGCCAGATCAGCCCGCGCGTGGTCAAGCGCGCGCGTCTGGAGGCGCTCGTGCTGGTGCCGTTGTTCGTGGGCATCGTGATCATCTACGACAACCGCGTCAGCCTGTTCGGCACCCGAACCTCGCCACACGCACCGTTGCGGCTCGAACCGGGACTCGAGACGCCGCTGCGCGTGGTCACGGTCGTGGCGCTCGTGATCCTCGGCTGGGCAATCGCGCGCGACATCGGGCGCGGCCTGGGGCCGCCGCTGTTTCGCCGCCTGGACCCGGCGACCGCTGGCACCGTCGGGTTCCTGATCCGCCTCGTCGCGATCGGGCTGGCGCTGCTGGTGGCGCTGCGCATCGCGGGTTTCGAAGCGCGCGAACTGGCGCTGGGGACCGCCTTCACGGCCGTCATCTTCGGTCTCGCCGCGCAGCAGACGCTCGGCAACCTGATCGCGGGACTGGTCCTGCTGAGCGCGCGTCCCTTTCGCGTCGGCGAGCGCGTGCGCCTGCAGGGCGGCCCGCTCGCGGGCCAGCTCGAGGGCACCGTCAGCGCGCTGGGGCTGCTGTATACGACGTTCGCCTCCGGCGAGGACGCGATCCTGGTTCCGAACAGCGTCGTGCTGAACGTGGCCGTGATGCCGCTCAACGAACCGGACGCGGTCAACCTGCGCGCGCGCCTGCGCGCCGGCATGACGCCAGGGGACCTGCAGGAGATCCTCGAGGGTGCGCTGCAGACGCCACTGCGCGGGCCGCCGCGGATCACCCTGGAGGAGCTCGACGGCGATGAAGTCGTGGTCCGGATCTCGGCGACGCCGCTGGTCGGCACGCAGGGCCGTCACCTCGCCAGCGAACTGCTCGCGATCGTCTCTCGCGAGACGCACTCTCAAGCGGCGAGCACGCCGTAGCGCAGGAACAGCTCGGCGCCGCTGCTCAGCACGCCGAGCAGCTCGAGCTCACGTGGCGGCACCAGCTCACCGCCGGCGAGGATCCGCAGCGCCTCGCCGCTCGACGGCTCGCCGCCTGCGAGCATCGGCGCAACCGTCAGGAACAGCTCGTCGAGCAGCCCGGCGGCCAGCAGCTGCCAAGCCAGGTGCGGTCCGCCCTCGCACAGCACCCGCTGCACGCCGTAGCGTCGGCCCAGCTCGGCGATCGCATCAGGCAGCTCGCAACGGCCCGCGTGTCCCGTGCGGATGTACTCGACGTCGGCGGCGCTGGCCGGCAGGCTCGCCTCCGAGCCGGTCAGGATCACGACCCGCGCCGAGGGCTCGCGCAGCAGCGGGATGTCCCCCTCGAGCTCGACGCGTCCCGAGACGATGCACGCGAGCGGCTCGTCGCTGAGGCCGCGCCGGTGCCGCAGCTCTCTGCCCGCGGCGTCGGGGATGATCCGCCCGTAGCGCTCGACACGGACGGTGCCGGCGCCCACGAGCACCGCGTCCACCGCGGCGCGCAGACCATGGAACAGCGCCCGATCCGCGCTGTTGCTGAGCGTTCCGGAACGCCCCTTGAGCGTGGCGCGGCCGTCGGCGGTGCTGATCATGTTCAGCATCACCTGCGGGCGCGCCTGCGTCGCGGCGCTCCTGTCCCACAGCCCCAGCTCCTCGATGACCTCGCTCACCGAGGCGGGAGCGCCGGCCGGCAGCAGGCGTCCGAAGTGCGGCGATCCGGCTCCCGCGGCATCGGAAAACCCGCCAGCGTGGAGCTCCATCGCCCCAGACTACCCGTGGCGCAGTCGGGCAGCGCGCGTCGCGCGGCTGCAGGCTCGCAACAAGTCGACAACACGTCGCCGCTTCGACGTGCTACGGTCGTCCTGTATGGCCGGCGCTAAAGACCGGCGAAAGTAGTGCAAGCGCTCGCAGGTCGAAGCTTTGAGAAGCATCCTCCGCGTGCAGCACGCACATACCGTGGAGGAAATTCACACCATGCCTACTGGCACAGTCAAGTGGTTCAGCGACGACAAGGGGTTCGGCTTCATCACCCCGGATGACGGTGACAAGGACCTGTTCGTCCATCACACCGGCATCAACGGCGAGGGTTACCGCTCTCTGCAGGAGGGGGCGAAGGTCTCCTACGACCCCGAGCAGGGGGAGAAGGGTCCCAAGGCCGTCAACGTCCAGGCGATCTAGTCTCAGACCCGGCGATCGCGCCGGGTCTTCTGGAACCACCGTTCGAGGGCCCGCACACGCGGGCCCTCGGCATGTCCGGACCGGATATCGTGCCGACGGCTGAGCATGCCGGGCGACGCGACAACCATTCCCCTCGGCCGCGCTGCCGGCGACGCGCCGTCAGCGGGCGCCTCGAAGTGGCCGTGGCGCCGGCGCGACGCGACCCAGGCGCGCCTCGACGGCGGCGTGCTGGTCGGGGCGCTGTCGCTGGCCGCGATCCTCGCGCTCAGCATCTTCGTCGTGCTGGTGGCGGCGAACCGCCCGAGCGTGATCGCGCCGACGACCCACACGGGCTTCTTTCCCGGCTGGATGGCGGGCCCGCTCGGCGGCATGCTGCCGGGCTTCACCAACAGCGCCACCACCCTCAAGTACCTGTTCACGGGCGCGATCGTCGCCATGTACGTCAGCTACCTGCTGGTGCTCAAGTACGTGCCGCGACTGCCGGCGCGATGGCTGATCGCGACGATCCTCGCCGCGCACGCGATCTATCTGCTCTCGCCGCCGCTGGCCTTGACCGACCTCTTCAACTACATCAACTACGGGCGCATGGAGGTCGTGCACAACCTCAACCCGTACACGACGATCCCGATCCTCGAGCCGCACAACGACCCCAGCTTCCTGCTGAGCAACTGGCACGAGCTGTTGAGCCCGTACGGACCCCTGTTCACGCTCGTGACCTTCGCCGTCGTCCCGCTCGGCATCGGCGGCTCGTTCTGGGCGCTCAAGGCGCTGCTGGTGCTGACGAGCCTCGCGACGATCCTGCTCGTGTGGAAGTCCGCGCTGCTGCTGAAGCGCGATCCGCGCGCCGCGGTGGCGCTGGTCGGCCTCAACCCGATCGTCCTGGTCTGGGGGCTCGGCGGCGATCACAACGACTTCCTGATGCTGTTCTTCATCATGCTCGGCTTCTATCTGCTGCTGCTCGCGAGGGCGCGCGCGCAGGGCCCGAGCGACGCGAGCGGCGCCCCGGACGGGGCGTCCGCCGGCACGCCTTGGCGGCGCAGATCGGTGGGCCCGGCGCGAATCCGCGCGCCGGCGCCGGCGCCGTGAGCAGTCTGCTCGGATGGCTGCTGCCGCTGTCGGTGCTCGACGCCGGCGCCGGCGGCGCCTTCGTGATCGCGATTGGCCTCAAGGCCTCGGCGGCGGTTCTGGTCCCGGTCGTGCTGGCGTCGCTGCTGCGGCTGCCGCGCGCGCTCGTGCAGTTCGTGCTCGGGATGCTCGTGACAGCTGTTCTCGTGGCGGCCGTAAGCCTGCTGGTATTCGGCCTGCACATCCCCGACCTCAGCACCCAGAGCGAGCTGGTGACGAGCGAGAGCATCCCGAACCTGGTCGGGTTGCTGTTCGGCGCCGGTGGCGAGACCGAATTCGTGCGCGGCATCGCGTCGGCCGCGCTGGTGGCGTCGGTCGCGTGGTGCAGCTGGTTCGCCTGGCGCCGGCGCGACACGATCACAGCGTCCGGATGGGCCAGCGTCGCGCTGCTCGTGACGCTGAGCTGGGTGTTGCCCTGGTACGTGCTGTGGATACTGCCGCTGGCGGCGCTGTCACGCTCGCGCCGCCTGCGCGTTGTCGTGCTCGTGCTCGGCGCGTACATGATCATCACCTGGGCGCCCGCTTCGGCCGTGTTGTGGGACGCCCTCGATTTCCATCCGGAAAACACCGCGCTCGGACGCCTGCACCATCGCTACGTCAAGGAGCTGCTGAACCCGTAGCTGTTCGTTGCTGCTAGCCGTCGTCGATGCCGCCGGACGGCCGTCGCCGTGACAGCTTGCGAGCACCCGCACGGCGCTTACGCTCGAGCCGGCGGGCACGCGATGCCGCAGAGGGCCGCGTCGCGTGCCGGGCACGTGGAACGGCAAGCGCCGAGGACAGGCGCTCGGCGAGGCGCCGCAGCGCAAGCTCGCGATTGCGCGTCTGCGAGCGCTCGTCCTGCGCGACCGCGAGCAGTCGCGGACCGGCGCGGGCCAGCACCCGCGCGCGTTGCGCCTCGCTCAGGGTTCGCGACGCGAGCACATCGAAGCTCGCTTCCACGCGCGAGGAGGTGACGTTCGCGTGCTGGCCGCCGGGCCCCGAGGAGCGGCTGGTGCGCAGCGTGATCTCAGCGAGCGGGATCTCCAGCCCGTCGCCGACGCGCAGGGTCCGCCGGGGCCGCTCAGCCTCGCTCATCCGTCGGGCGGATCGGGCTTACGCGGCTCTCCTCGCCGGGGCGCACGCGACCGTCGCGCCCGACATAGCCGTCCTTGCCGCCCACGCACAGATAGATCGCGTCGACCTCGCCGAGGTTGCGGACACGGCGCACGGTCGCGGCGTCCACCCGCGCCATGCCGCCCTCGTGCAGATGCTCGACGCTTCCGTCCCCGAATTCCATCTCGAGCGAGCCGCGATGGACGAAGTACAGCTCCTCCTGGAGCTCGTGGTAGTGAAAGCCCGACTCGATGCCCGGAGGGATCACCACCGCGTTGACGCCGAACGCCGTGACCCCCAGTCCCTTGCGCGCCTTGCGAAAGCCCGGGCCCTTCCCGAGGTCCTCCAGATGCGCAACCGCGTAGCCCTCGCCGACGCTCACGCTCGGGTACTCGCTCGAAGCCTCCATACTTATGATCTCCTCCTGTGTTCTAGTGGTCGGCGACGACGCCGCCGTCGGGAGCCAGCGGACGTTCCTCCTGGGCCCAGCGAAGGAGACCGCCGCTCAGCGTGTATGCCTCGAAGCCCGAGGCGCGGAAGGCCTGCGCGGCCATCTCCGAGCGCGCCCCGACCCGGCAGTAGAACACCACCGGCCGCTCGCGGTCGACGCTCTCGGCCGCGGAGCTGAGCTGGACGAGCTCGATGTGGCGCGTGCCCTCGATGTGCCCGGCCTCACGCTCGTAGGGCTCGCGCACGTCGATCACCTGAACGGCGTCGTCCTGCTCGATCAATGCCGCGAGTCGCGCGGGCTCGATCTCGATCGTGGCCGAAGCGTCCGCTGGGCTCATTCGACTGAGCGTAGCGGGCCGGCGGAGGCGGGCGCGATTGCCGGGTGGACAGGCTCGCCAGCGGAACCGCGGGTGGTGCGCGCCGGGCGAGCAACCGCGACTAGTATGGGGGAATGGAGGCGGTAAGCGAGGTCTACACGGTCCCCCAGGAGCACCTCGACTTCTGTGAGACGATCGGCCAGATCGCGCGCGAGCGGATCGCGCCGCGCTCGGCTGAGATCGACGAGCGTGCCGAATATCCGTGGGACGTGCGCAAGCTGCTCGCCGAGCAGGACATCCTCGGCTTGCCCTTCCCAACCGAGTACGGGGGTACGGGCACGGGCACGCTGATGCTGAACATGGCCGTCGAGGAGATCGCGAAGGTCGACGCGTCCTGTGCGCTGATCCTGATGGTGCAGGAGCTCGGCACGCTGCCGATCCAGCTGTTCGGCTCTGACGAGCTCAAGGAGCGCTTGCTGCCCAGGTGCGCCACCGGAGAGTTCTCGCCGGCGTTCGCGCTCTCCGAGCCCGAGGCCGGATCGGATCCGGCGGGGATGAAGACCACCGCCGTGAGTGACGGTGATGAGTGGGTGATCAACGGAACCAAGAACTGGATATCCAACCTCGGCGTCGCGGACTTCTACATCACCTTCGCGGTCACCGACCGTGACAGTCGTCGGCTGAGCGCGTTCGTCGTGGAGGCCGACCGGCCCGGATTCAGCGTCGGCAAGCTCGAGCACAAGCTCGGCATCCGCGCCTCGCCCACGGGCCAGCCGATCTTCGAGGACGTGCGCGTCCCGCAGGCGAACGTGATCGGCGAGGTCGGCAAGGGCCTGTCCGTTGCGCTGGGCACGCTCGAGCGCACGCGCCTCGGGGCCGCCGCACAGGCCGTTGGCATCGCTCAGGGCGCGACCGACTACGCGGTGGCCTACGCCCGCGAGCGTCGCCAGTTCGGCAAGGCGATCAACGAATTCCAGGCGATCCAGTTCAAGCTCGCCGATATGGAAACTCGCACGGCGGCCGCCCGCGAGCTGCTCTACAAGGCGTGTGCGATGGCCGACCAGGGCCATCCGCAGCGCGCGAAGTACTCCTCGATGGCGAAGGTGTTCTGCTCGGACACGGCGATGGCTGTGACGATCGAGGCCGTGCAGGTGCTCGGTGGCTACGGCTACGTCAAGGAGTACCCGGTGGAGCGGATGATGCGCGACGCCAAGATCACCCAGATATACGAGGGCACCAACGAGATCCAGCGTCTCGTGATCGCCCGCACGCTGAAATAGGACGACCGTCAGACGATGCGCGCGTCAATGCCTCCCGAAGACCCGAGATCGCTTCGGCGCGCCGGTGTGGCAGCGTTGGTGGCGATGTCCGTCGGGCTGGTGGTGCTGGTGGTCGGTCAGGGCTTCAGCTCGATCGGGGTCGTGCGGGCGCTCGAGGACGTCGCACTGGGCGTGATCGTGGCGGTCGTCCTGATGGGCGCGCGTGGCGTTCGTCGCGGTGCGCCTGGCCGGCTGGCGCAACCCGGAGTCCGAGAGCGAGTTCGAAGAGATCGTCCGCTATTCCGAGCGGCTCGCCCGTGAAGGCTTGGCGGTGGCGCCCGAAGAAGCCGAGTTCATGGAGCTCGACCCGCTCAACGACACGGACTTCGAGGAGCTGGTCCGCGATGCCCTGGACGATCTTCCGGATCTGCTGAAGAAACGCCCTCGCGCACGTCGCGGTCGTGATCTCCGACGGCGGTCGGCGCCGTGGCGCCTACGGCCTCTACCAGGGGGACGGGGCGACCCGTGACAACACGCACGACCGCATCGTGATCTTCCGCGACACGCTGCGCCGCGACTTCGGCCACGACCCGGATCTCCTGCGCGACCAGGTGACGCGCACCGTACGCCACGAGCTCGCCCACCACGTCGGCTTCGACGAGCTCGGCGTCAGCCGCTTGGACCTGTAAACGTCGCGTATAATTTGCACCCATGGCGACGTCGGCCGAGGCCACCGGTGTCGGCTGGGACGAGGGTTCCCGACTTCTTCATCGTCGGTCACGAAAAGTGTGGCACCACGGCGCTGTTCAACATCCTGCGCCAGCATCCCCAGATCTTCATGCCCGACCTGAAGGAGCCGCGGTTCTTCTTCCGTGATCGCCCGCAGTCGGACTCCACTGAGCAGCGGATTGGTGCGGGCGCGGACCTCCGCCCGGGTACGCTCGACGCATATCTTTCGCTGTTCGCCGACGCGGGTCCCGACCAACGTGCCGGGGAGGCGTCGCCGCAGTACATCCGCTCGCCGGAGGCTGCGCGGCTGATCGCGCAGGTACAGCCCGGCGCGCGGATCATCGCCGTGTTGCGCGAGCCCACGAGCCTCGTGCAGAACTTTCACCTCAACAATCTGCTCACACTGGTCGAGAGCGAGCGCGACCTGCGCAAGGCGATCGCGCTTGAAGGGCCGCGGCGAGAAGGTCGAGCAGATTCCGCCCGGCTCGCGCGCTCCGGACAGGCTTTTCTACTGCGATCACGTGCGCTATGGCGAGCAGCTGCGGCGCCTGCAGTCACACTTCCCGACTGAGCAGATCATGGTGATCCTGTACGACGATTTTCGTCGTGACAACGATGGCACGGCGCGCCGTATCCTGCGTTTCCTCGAGATCGATGACGACACATGCGTTCGAGCTGCCCCATACGAGCCGAGAGCGCAAAGCGGTGCGCTCCCCCAGGCTCCACCGCGCTGTGCTGGCGCTGCAGCGCGCGCGTCGCCGGCCCGCCCAGGCGGGCCGGCTGTCCCGCGCTGTCGAGGCGCTCGACGCCCAGCGTGCTGCGCAACGACGCAGTCGAGAACCTCGCGCGGCGTCTCGTCTTCTCCGTGCCGCGCCCGCCCGATGAGCAGTTGCTCCTGGAGCTGCGTCGCCGCTTCAAGCCGGAGGTGCTCGCCCTCAGCGAGTATCTCGGACGCGACCTGGTGCGCGAGTGGGGCTATGAGCGCATAGACTGAGCTCGCCGGAGTCGTCCACCGGTGCCGTCTTAGAGGGCCGTCAACTGATCAAGGAGAGTCACGCATGCCCGAAGCCGTAATCGTCGACGCCATTCGCACGCCCATCGGGCGCGCCGCCAAGGGGTCGCTCAAGTCCGTTCGCGCGGATGACCTCGCGGCGCTGCCGCTGAAGGCGCTGATCGAGCGCAACCCGCAGCTCGACCAGCGCTCGATCGGCGACGTGATGATGGGCTGCGGCTACGGCGAGCGCGAGTCGGGCTACAACATCGGTCGCATGGCACGCTGCTCGCGGGCATCGACTACCACGTGCCGGGATGTACGGTCAACCGCTTCTGCGCTTCCTCGCTGCAGACGACGCGCATGGCGTTCCACGCGATCAAGGCGGGCGAGGGTGACACCTACATCGCCGCCGGAGTCGAGGCGGTCTCCCGCACGGCTCCGGGCGCGCCGTTCGAGTTTCACCCGAAGCTCGACGGCTCGGAGGGCTCGCTGTACAACGCCTACATCACGATGGGCATGACGGCCGAGAACGTCGCCGAGGAACGCAAAGTCAGCCGCGAGGCCCAGGATGCATGGGCGCTGATCTCCCAGACGCGCGCCGTGGCAGCCCAGGAATCCGGGCACTTCGACAAGGAGATCATCCCGGTGACGGTGCCGGCGCACAAGGACGTCGACAAGGAGGGCAACGAGATCGACGTGCCCGAGACGGTCGTCACCAAGGACGACGGCCCGCGTCCGGGGACGACGCTCGAGGCGCTGGCGTCATTGCGGCCGGTCTTCAAAGAGGACGGGACGGTGACCGCCGGCAACGCATGCCCGCTCAACGACGGCGCCGCGGCGCTGCTGATCATGAGCGATGAGAAGGCGCAGGCAGCGCGGGCTTCACGCCGCGCGCGCGGATCGTGGCCTCGACGGTCGCGGCGATCCGCCCCGAGGTGATGGGGCTCGGGCCCGATCCCGGCGATCCAGCAACTGCTGAAGAACACCGGCATGACGATCGACGAAATCGACGTGGTCGAGATCAACGAGGCATTCGCGGCGCAGATCGTGCCGTGCAAAGACGAGCTCGGCATACCGGACGAGAAGCTCAACCCGTTCGGCGGTGCGATCGCGCTCGGGCACCCGTTCGGGATGACCGGCGCGCGCATCATGACAACGCTGCTCAACGACCTGGAGACGCTCGAGGGGACCTACGGGATCGAGTCGATGTGCGTCGCCGGGGGTATGGGCATGGCGATGCTCGTCGAACGGCTGCCGTAAGGCGCCGTCCGGCGCTGCGAGGATCAGGGAAGCTTGTCGTAGCCCCACAGGCTGACGAGGTTGCGGTCGAGCTCTTCGCTCGCCGCAACCACCTCGCCCTTGTAGCGCCCGCGCAGCATCGCCATGAACTCCTGCGCGGGCGGCTTCGGCTCGGTATCGATCACCATGTGTACGGCCGCTCGTTTGGCGTGGCGGCGTGCTCGCTCGGGCAGCACGGCCTTCAAGGTGCGCTTGACGGCTCGCGATATCGGACCCTTTCCGACGGACACCGCGTTGAGGAGTCGTTCGCCGCGCTGCGAGCGGACCCGGAGCGTGGGGTTGGCTTTGGTGGCCTCGACCTCGAACGAGTCGTCGAGGTCGAGAAAGCGCAGGACCTGACGCACGACGGCGGCGTTGTCGGCGAGGAAGTCGTCGTAGATCAGCGCCAGAACCCGCTCGCGACCGAAGTACTCGTTGTATTGGCGGAGCTGGTCGCGGTAGCGAACATGCTCGGAGTAGAGGAGCGCCGGCGGCCACGGGCAGTCGGGGGGTATCCGCCGCCCCTCCCGCCTCTCGTCCTCCAGCGCGATCGCCCGCTCGAAATCAGGCTCGGTCTCGACGCCGACCTGCAGGAGCTGCAGGTGCAGCGAGCGCAGAAAGCTGGCCGGCTCACGGAACATTGCGATTATGCGCGCATCGGGTTGCAGCTCGGCGATACGCCGCGCGGTCGACAGCGTGCGCAGGTACTCCGTCGAGGCCTCGCCGGCGAGCTGGCCCGGCGCGGCCCCCTCGAACAGCGCGAGATAGCGCTCGAGGGTGTCGGGGAGCCGTTTCGGCGGCAGGCTGGCGCGATGGGCGTGATGCTCGGGCGCGCGCGAGAGGAACTCGGGCTCCTTCACGGACGGCATGTACACCTGCGGATGGGCCTTGAGCATGCTGTACAAGGCGGTCGTGCCGCACTTCGCGTGGCCCACGATGAAGAAGTCCGGCCGTCTCGTGTCCGTTGCCCGCGCCTGTCGCAGTTGCTCCATGACGGCCTCCTCGGCCGTGCCCAACTCGACCGCGCTCCTCGCCTCCGACGCGTCTTGCCCTGAGCCACTCACCGCATGTCATGCTACCGGGACACTCCCGGTGCGAGGCTGTGGGTTGACAAGCGCACTGGCGCGATAGGGTTGCATCGAGTGAATCCGGTTTCAGCGCCTGATTTTTTCATGGTCGGACACCCCAAGTGCGGTACGACTGCGCTGTACCAGATGCTCAGGGCCCACCCTCAGATCTTCATGCCCGACCTGAAGGAGCCGCACTTCTTCGCGCGCGATTCAAACGAACGTGCGCGGCCGTCGAGGCGTATTCCCAACACGCTCGAGCAGTATCTCGCGCTGTTCGCGGCGGCGGCTCCGAGCCATCTCTTGGGCGAGGCGTCGACCACGTATCTGCGATCGCCGGCGGCCGCCGGGCGCATCGCCGAGCTGCGCCCCGACGCGCGCATCATCGCGATCCTGCGTGAGCCGGCCAGCTTTCTGCGCTCGCTGCATCTGCAGCTCCTGCAGTCCGGCATCGAGACCGAGCCGGACCTCGCCACGGCACTCGAGCTCGAGGGCCAGCGCCGCGGCCAAATCGCCGATGATCGCGGCTCGTTCTGGCAGCAGGCACTGCTGTACTCCGAGCACCTGCGCTACGTCGAGCAGTTGCGGCGCTATCACGGCCACTTCGGAAGAGAGCGCGTACTCGTGCTCATCTACGAGGACTTCCGCAGCGACAACGAGCGGATGGTTCGTGAGGTGCTGAGCTTTCTTGAAGTTGACGATCGGGTCGAGGTCGAGCGCGCCGACGCCAATCCCACCGTGCGCGTGCGCTCCTCACGGGCAAGCGCGCTGGTGCAGTCAGTTACGCTTGGACGCGGCGTGCGCTCCGGCGCGGCGAAGGCCGCCGTCAAGAGAGTCGTGCCGCGAAGCATGCGCCGTGGGGCAGTGCGGACGCTCACCCGCACGCTCGTCAGGCGTGAGCCGCCGCCCGCCGACGCCGCGCTGATGGGCGAGCTGCGCCGTCGTTTCAGGAGCCAAGTCGTGGCCGCGGGCGAGTACCTCGAGCGGGACCTCGTGAGCCTGTGGGGATATGATCAGATCTCAGCATGAGGGTTGACGTTGCAACAGTTCACACTCGCTCGCGTCGCGAAGGGCCGATACTGTGAACACCGCGCGCGGCGACAGCCAGATCGGGGACGCGGCGAAGTCGCCGCCCGTCAGCGTCACCTCGGGGCGAGTGCCCGACTTCTTCATCATCGGTCATCCAAAGTGCGGCACCACGGCGCTGCACGCGATGCTGAAACGTCACCCGGAAATCTACATGCCGGACATCAAGGAGCCGCAGTTCTTCGCAAGCGACCTGCGGATCACCGGTGCGGGAACAGCTCGCGCCGCGCCGCTCACATATGAAGAATACCTGGCGCTGTTTGCGCAAGCGAGGACCGACCAGCTCGTAGGTGACGCCTCAACACGCCACATCTGGTCTCCCACCGCGGCAGCGCGCATCGCCGCGGCTCAGCCTGGCGCTCGCATAGTCGCGCTGCTGCGAGAGCCAGCTTCTTTTCTGCGCTCGCTTCACCTTCAGCTTCTGCAGAATCGCTCCGAGCGCGAGCCGAGCCTGCGCCGCGCGATCGAACTGGAGCCGGACAGGCGCCAAGGGCGCGAGCTCACCGAGCTCGCTGCATCGCAGCCGCAACTGCTGTTGTACACCGAGCGCGCTCGCTACGTCGATCAGCTGCGCCGCTACCACGCAGTGTTCCCGCGTGATCAGGTGCTGGTGGTCGTCTACGAGGACTTCCTCGCTGACAACGAGAAGACCGTGCGCGAGCTTCAGCGTTTCCTCGGCGTCGACGACACCGTCCCCGTCGAGGTGATACAGGCGAACAAAACGGTCCGCCGTCGAGTGGCGCTCGATGAGACCATGTTCGATGTCACATACGGGCGGGGCTCGCTGGCGCGAGCTGTCAGAAAAGCCGTTGTGCTGGTGACCCCCCGAGCGTTGCGTCGAGGCGGTTTCAAAGCGCTCCAGCGTACCGTCGTGCTCGGTGCGCCGGAGCCCGCTGATGAGAGTTTCATGCTGGAGCTGCGTCACCGTTTCAAGCCCGAAGTGCAGGCACTCAGCGAGTATCTCGAACGCGACCTCGTCGCCCTTTGGGGCTACGACGATATCTGAACGCCGCGGCTGCGATAATAAACTCGATGAGCTCACGGGTGCCGATCGCGGCCGGCTACGGATCGCCGATCGTGATCGGAGGAATCGCGGGGGGCGGCACGCGTGTCGCGGCGCGCCTGCTTGTCGAGTTGGACTTCTATCTGGGAGAAGACCTCAACGATGCGCTCGACAATCTCACTCACACGTTGCTGCTCAAGCGCCCGCGCTGGTACTGCCGCTCATCCACGCGCCAACGCCGGGTCAGCGCGGCCGCCCGACCGCTCGTGCGGAGCCTGACGGATGCGAGCGCACCCACATCGCGCGAATGGCTGACGCTCCTCGGCGCGATGGCCGGGACAATGCCGCGCGGCAACGACCGGCTTGGACGTAGGCGCGGGCGGCACTGGGCGCCGGGTGCGGTACGCCGTCTGCGGGAGAGCAAGGGGCACGACCCCGCACAGGTGCCCGGCTGGGGCTGGAAGGAGCCGAGCGCGCTCGTGCTGCTGCCGGAGCTGGTCACGGCCTTTCCCGACATGCGCTTTCTGCACGTGGTCGGTGACCCCGAGCGCATAGCGCGCGGCAGGAAAGACACGACGATCGCGATGGTCCGCAACTGGAGCCAACAGCTCGGCCTCCAGGCGCCGCGCACGGACGCGGACCTGGTCGAGTGCTCGCTGCGCTTCTGCCGGCTGCTCGCCGGCCGCAGTGAACGCATCGGGGTTGCGCGTCTCGGCACCCGCTATCACGAGCTGAACATCGACCGGCTCTGCGCAGAACCCGAGGGGGAACTCGATGCACTGCTCGCCTTTCTCGCTGTGGAAGTCGACGCAGACATGCGCCAGCGCCTGCTCGCGATTCCCAACGCCGAACGGCTCCACCTTGGGTAAGCTGGAACTCGATGGTCCACGTCGCGACGGTACACTTTCGCTCACCCCGCTGGATCGAGATTCAGGTGACGCACCTGCGTCGTCATATACCGGCGCCGCTCACGATCTGGGGGTCGGTACAGGGCATCGATGCGGGCTACGCGGCGCACTTCGACAGGGCGATCGAGCACATCGGAAACGCCACACATCCCGAGAAGCTCAATCACCTGGCTCTCGAGATATCGAACGAGGCAGCCGACGACGACTTGCTGATGTTCCTGGACGGCGATGCCTTTCCGATCGCCGATCTAGGATCTCTGCTCGCGAGCGCTCTCTCTGAAGCGCCGCTGCTTGCGGTGCGCCGAGTCGAGCAGGCCAACGAGCCACATCCTCATCCGTGCTTCTGCGTGACAACCGTCGGGTTCTGGCGGAGGCTGCCAGGCGACTGGTCACGAGGGTACACGTGGATCGACGAGAACGGCGTCGCCGCGAGCGGCGTGGGGGCGAACCTGTTGCGTGCGCTGGAGATCACCGACAGCCCCTGGTTGGAGCTGCATCGCTCGAATGCGAACGAGGCTCACCCAGCTCTCTTCGGCGTCTATGGCGGCGTCGTCTACCACCATGGTGCCGCGTTTCGCAACCACGCAGTGGTCCTCAGGTCCGACCGCGACGGTGCGCCGACGCCTGTGGCCGTACCGCCGGTGCCGGGCCTGGATAGGCTGGTGCGCGGCCTCAACCGCCGCAGGCACAGGCGCTGGAAGGAGCAGATCGAGGACACAAACGCGCAGCTTTCGGAGGCCGTGTACAAAAGGATCGCCGACGGCGATCCCGAGTGGCTCGCAAGCGTCGGCGGTCCGGGCCAGCCCGAGACCGCCCGAGCGCCTCAGTCGAGCCTGTCGTAGCTCCAAAAGGCGAGGAGGTCGCGATTCAGGTAATCGCTGAGCGCCGCCACCTCCCCCGTGAAGCGATGGCGCAGCTCGTCCATCAGCTCGTCATCGGCCGCAGGCGGGTCGGTCGCCTGCATGCGGCGAATCGTCGCCATCGCGTCACGGCGCAGCCCCTGCGCCGTGAGCGCCTTGACCGTTCGCTTCACGGTCCGCGTTGCCGGGGCGCGACCAAGGTAGAGCGAACGAATGACATCGTGCAGCCGCTGCGAGCGCATCGCGACCGTAGGATTCGCGTCCACGAGCTGGATCGGCGTGAGCTCATCGATGTCCAGGAAGCGCAGCACCTGGCGCACCGTGCCCTCGTTGTCGGCGCGGAAGTCCTCGTAGATCAGCACCAGCACCTGATCGGGGCCAAACACGGCGTGATAGCGGCGCAGCTGCGCGACATAGCGGACGTGCTCGGAGTAGAGCAGCGCCTGCGGTCGAGTCGAATTGCGCGGTAGCCGCTTGCCTTCGCGACGTGGCTGCTCGAGCGCGATCGCCTTGCGGAGGTCGCGCTCGTTCTCGACATTGGACTGCAGGAACTGCAGATGTAGCGAGCGCAGGAAGCTCGCTGGCTCGCGCAGGATAGCGATGATGCGGGCCTCTGGCCGCGCCTCGGCGATGCAGCTCGCGGCGCTCTCAGACCACAGGTAGGAGGGGCTCGCCTCACCGATCCTCTGCTCGGCTCGGGCGCCGTCGAACAGCGAGGCGTAGCTGTCGATGCCATTCGGGAACCTTCTCGCGTAGCTCTTGGGATGCGCGCTCGCGATCTCGGGCACGAAGTACGACGGCTCCTTGCGGGGCATGTGAATCTGAGGATGCGACTGCAGCATCCTATGTAGAGCGGTAGTGCCGCTCTTGGGGTGACCGACGATGAAGAAGTCGGGGAGTCTGCTCTTTGGCGGGTTCAAACGAGCCGATTCGTTCGCCGACGCCGCCATCGACCCATTGTAAATCAGCGGGGAGGCATTCGAAGCGCCCCGTCGAGCCGGATCGTCTCGCCGTTGAGCATCCGGTTCTCGACGATCTGACAGGCAAGCTGGGCGTACTCGGCGGGCTCGCCGAGGCGCTGCGGGAACGGGACGCCGGCGCCGAGCTTGGCGCGAGCATCCTCGGGCAGCGCCGCGAGTAGCGGCGTATCGAAGAGTCCGGGTGCGATCGTGTTGACCCGGATCCCGTACTGGGCGAGGTCGCGTGCGGCCGGCAGCGTCATCGCGACGACGCCGCCCTTCGAGGCCGAGTACGCGATCTGGCCGACCTGGCCGTCGAACGCCGCGACCGAGGCCGTGTGCACGCATACCCCGCGTTCGCCGTCCGCACCCGGCTCGTTCGCGATCATCGCGGTGGCGGCCAGCCGCAGCAGGTTGAACGTGCCGATCAGGTTGATCGAGATGATCGTCTCGAATGGCATCAGCGGGTGGGGGCCCTTCGAGCCGGCGACCTTCTGCGCCCAGCCGGTGCCGGCGCAGCTGATGGCGATGCGCAGCCCGCCATCGGCGCTCGCGGCCTGCTCGACGGCAGCCTGCACCTGCTCCTCCTCGCGAACATCGCAGGCGACGAACTCGAGACCCAGCTCGGCCCCGAGCGCCTGACCCTTCTCAGCGTTGACGTCGGCGATCGTGACGTGCGCGCCCCGTGTGTGCAGGGCGCGGACCGTCGCCTCGCCGAGACCGGAGGCGCCGCCGGAGACAAGCGCCGCGCTGCCCTCGATGTTCATCCCCGCAGCCTATTGATCCGAGCGCACGCGTGACAGCGACAGCGCGAACAACGCCTCAGGGTCGGTCAGCCAGCGCACGAGCTCCAAGCCGGCGGCGGACAGGTCGCCTTCGAGGCGTCCCGGCGTGAACTTCGCGCTGATCTCGGTGCGCAGCTCCTCGCCGGCGTCAAAGTGCACCGGTAGATCGAGGTCGCGCACCAGCGTTGTGTGCTCGCGGCGCGCGCGCAGCCGCATCTCGATCCACTCGTTGTCGGGGTCGAACAGCGCCACGTGCTCGAAGTCCTCAGGGTCGAAGTCTGCCCGCAGCTCGCGGTTGAGCACGTGCAGCACATTGCGGTTGAACGCCGCCGTCACCCCCTGGGCGTCATCGTAGGCCGCCTCCAGCACGCGCGGGTCCTTGACCAGGTCGGTCCCCATCAGCAGGTGGTCGGAGGGTCCGAGCAGGCGCGCGATCTGGCGCAGGAAGCGGCGGCGGCTTCCTGGCGGGAAGTTGCCGATCGTACCGCCGAGGAAGGCCACGATCCGCGGCCCGGCAGCGGGCGGGACGCGGTCGAGGTGACGCTCGAAGTCACCGATCACGCCGTGCACGCGCAGGCCGGGATACTCGCTGGTGAGCTCCCGGGCGCAGTCGCGCACCATGCTCTCGGTGACGTCCACCGGCACATAGCGCTCGAGCGTGCCTGCGGCGAACAGCGCGTCGAGCAGCACGCGCGTCTTGGCGGCGGTGCCGGAGCCGAGCTCCACCAGCTCGACCGCGCCGGTCAGCTCCGCGAGCAGCTCCGCCTGCTCCTCGAGGATCGCGCGCTCGGTTCGTGTGGGGTAGTACTCGGGCTGCTCGCAGATCCGGTCGAACAGCTCGGCGCCGCGAGCGTCGTAGAAGTGCTTCGGCGGCAGCTCCTTGAACGGGCGGGTGAGCCCGTCGAGCACATCGTCGGCGAGCGAGCGCTCGTTGCCGGCGTCGAGGTGAGAGTCGATCTGGATCGCGTCCACGAGATCCTCGGCGAGCGGCTGCTGCGGCGCGGAGGACTCCATCACAGTTCCCGCGCGAGGCGCACGCCTGCGAAGATCTGGCGCCGCTGCGGCAGGTCCCAGTTGCGGAAGGTCAGGGTCGCGACACGTGGGTCGCTCGCCCACGAGCCCCCGCGCAGCACGCGGTAGTCGGGGCCGAAGAACACCTGCGAGTACTCGCGGTAGGGGTATGGCTCGAAACCCGGGTAGCCAACGAATTGCGAGGCTGTCCACTCCCACACGCGGCCGACGCCCGCGAGACCCTGTGCGGAGCGCTGCTGGGTCCAGGTCGCTGCCTTCTCCCACTCGGCCTCGGTGGGCAGACGCGCGTCGTGAGCACGCGCGAAGGCGTCGGCCTCGAACCAGGAGACGTGGCACACGGGCGCCTCCGGGTGGCCTTTCGCCACGGCGGGATGATGGGTGATGTCGTGCTCCTCCTTCCATGCCCAGCCCTCGCGCGACCACCACTCGCGGCGCTCGTAGCCGCCGCCTTCGCTGAAGCTCATCCAGCTCTGGTTGCTCACGGGGCGCCGTGCAAGGGCGAATGCCGACAGATCGACGCTGTGGCGCGGACGCTCGTTGTCGTAGGCGAAGCCATCGGCGCCGGCGCCCATCGCAAACGGGCCGCCCGGAACCTCCAGCCACCCGGCGGGAGGGTCGCCCGCCGCGAGCGGTGCACGGGCGCCAGCGGCCTCGGCGTCCGGTAGCAGCTCGGCGATCGCCATCGTCTGGCGCATCGTCTCGGCGTGCTGGAGCTCGTGGCGTAGGACCAGCTCGCACAGCGCGCCGTCGCCGACCCCGCGCTCGGCGACCACCTCCTCGGTTCGCGCCCTGACGGCGCTCATGTACGCCCTCGCGTCATCGGGGCCGAGCGCCTCGATCTGCCCGCGTATGGCGCGCGGCGTCTCGAAGGCGTCGTAGAGGGCCGCGAGCTCGGGGCGCAGCAGCTCGAGGCGACCGTGGCGATGGCCCAGCCACAGGTCCTCGTAGGCGGCGATGTGGGCGAGATCCCACACGAGTGGGCTCATGATCGGCGAGTGGACGCGTTCGAGCTGCTCGTCATCGAGCTCCGCCACCAGCGCCAGCGTGCGCTCGCGTGCAGTGCCCAGCGCGCGCAGCGCCTGCTGGGCGTCGCGGGGAAGAGGGGAGTTCTTGAGCGCGGGAGTTGCCATGGCCGGCGATGCTGCATCACTCCGGAGCGACCGTGCTGGGTCACTCTAGAACGAAAGTCCGCCGAGCGGCGAGAGCGTTACAGACCGGTGTCGTTCCAACGCGCGATCACAGCCGTGTCGCGCTCGTGCCCGAGCACGCAGATCGCGGCCGTGGAGAGCCCCAGACGCCCGCCGCCCTCGGGGCCGAGCGCGATCCAGCGGGCGCCGAGCACACGCAGCATGTGTCCGTGCGAGAACACCGCCACGTCGCCGTCGGCAGCGGCGACCTCGGCGATCACACGGTCGGCACGGGCGCCCACGTCGGCGGGGCTCTCGCCTCCGGGGCAGCCGTCGCGCCACAACACCCAGCCCGGGCGGCGTTCCCAGATCTCCGCCGTCGTGAGGCCCTCGTAGTCGCCGTAGTCCCACTCCTGCAGATCGTCGCGCACCTGCGCCTCGGCGCCCAGCCCGCACAGCTCGCACGTTTCGCGCGCGCGGAGGGCCGGGCTGACCAGCACGAGCGCGAACTGCCACGCCCGCAACGGCTCGCGCAGCGCGGCGGCGACCTCGCGACCGTGGTCGGTGAGGGGAAGGTCGGTGCGTCCGGTGTGCCGGCCGTTGAGGCTCCACTCGGTCTCGGCGTGGCGTACAAGCACCGCCTCGCGCGCGCCGGGGCTGCTCACCGCTGCGAGCCCGCCGGTGCGGCCGCGTCATCGACGATCACCGTCAACCGCTCACGCCGCAGGAGGCTCGCGGGTACGTGCCGGCTGGGCTCGCCGAGCATCGCACTGATCGCGTCGGCCTTGCTGGTGGTGGTCGCGATCACAAGACACTCGCGCGCCGCGCGCAGCACGGCGAGGCTCAGCGTGATCCGCTGTGGAGGGGGCTTCGGTGAGTCCTCGACACCGAGGCAGACCGCCTCCTCGCCGGCATCGAGCGTGGCGGCTCCCGGGAACAGCGATGCGACGTGGCCGTCGGGGCCGATGCCGAGCACGATCAGATCGAGCACCGGCAGCGAGGTTGGGCTCGCACCTGCGCCCGGCAGGTGCTGGACGAGCGTCTGGGCGTAGCGGCGCGCGCCCTCGTACGGGCCCGCCTCGCCTTCCATCCGGTGCACGCGCTCCGGTGCGATCTTCTCGCTGGCGAACAGCGTCTGGGCGACGAGCAGGTAGTTGCTTTCGTCGTCCTCGGGCGCCACGCAGCGTTCGTCGGCGAACCACACCTCGACGTCGCTCAGATCAGCCGGCTCGGCCGCGCCCAGCAGCTCGTAGGTGTGCCCCGGCGTGGTGCCGCCGCTGAGCGCCAGGTGGGCGACGCCGCGCTGCTCCTTGGCCTGGCGCAGCTGGCGCACGATGTGCGCGGCGGCGCGCTGCGCGACGGTGTCCGCGTCGGGGCAGGTGGTCAGGCGCGTCACGACCGGGTCGCCGGCCGATCCTCGAACGCCGGCCCGGCAGCGGCGGGCGGGCGCCGCTCGCCCGGCGGCGCGACCATCTCGCGCGCGGCTTCGAGCGCGGGCAGGTAGGTCGGGTCGCGCAGCAGCGCCTGGCGGATGCCCTCTCCGAGCACGCCGGCCTCTCCTCGCGAGCCGCCCGGGAGCGTCCATTCGCGCTCCGTGCCATTGCTGTCACGCCTGTGGGCGCGCAATCCACCTCTGCCGCGACTGAGGCGCAGGCGCATGCCCGAGGCCGTGACCAGCTCGAGCGACTCGAGCCCCGGCACCTGCAGCTCGGGGGCGAGCCTCCAGGCGAACAACGACGTCGTTGTCCTGCGCCTGCGTGGCTCCGACGAGCGCACCGCCGTCGCTGACGAGCGACCCCGTCCGCCAGTGCAGCCGCGAGGCGAGCCAGCCCACGAGCAGCAGCGCGGCGGCGGTCGAGGCCGGGTGGTGGCGCACGGTCACGCTCGTGATCATGTACAGCTCGCGGCGCAGCCAGGGCGGGTCGAAGGTTGCCGCCAGACGCTCGCGCCACGGCGTCGAGCGCAGCCACGCGAGGTCCACGACGTAGGCCTGCTCGCTCAGCTCGCACGCGCGGGTCAGCGCCTCCTGTGCGATCGGCTCCTCGACCGAGTCCACGAGCACCGCCTGCGCGAGCGGGAGCAGCTCGGTCGACGATCTCGTGATGGCCGTGCGGTGACCACAACAGCGTCGGCAGGTCCGTGACGACCAGCGGGTCGGCGATCGTCAGCAGGTCATCGAGGTGGCGGTCGCCGAGTTCGACGACGACGGTCTCGCGCAGCAGCGCCACGCCGTCGGGCGCGGAGGAGCCTTCGGAGACGATCGACACGTGCGCGTCGAGGCGCTCACGCCGCGGCTCGTAGGCGAGTACCAGCAGGCGCGAGGCGTGGTAGCGCCCGACTCCCCGCAGCCGGTTGGCGATCTCGCCGCTCCATTCGCGGTCGACGAAGGCAATCATGTTGAGGACCCGCGCCGGCACGTACTCGCGGTGTTCGGCGTGAACCTCGACGAGCAGTTCGCGCAGCGCCGCTTCGATCGCGTCGGGGGTCGTGCCCTGCTCGCTCCAGACGGCGTCGCTGCGAGTAGCGAGCGCCTCGCCGGCGGGCATCAGATCGCGCGCCAGTGATCGGCCTCCCGCAGCAGCTGCTCGGCCTCGTTCGGGCCCTGCGAGCCGGCGGGGTATTGCGGCAGCGGCCCCGGTGTCTGAGCCCATGCTTTCACGATCGGATCGCAGATCCGCCATTGCGCCTCGACCTCGTCGTTACGCGTGAACAGCGTCGGGTCGCCGCGCATCGCGTCGGTGATCAGGCGCTCGTAGGCCTCGGGCGACTGCGACAGGAAGGCGGTGCCGTAGAGGAACTCCATGTTGACCGGGCGGATGCTCATGCGCGTACCGGGGATCTTGGCGCCCAGGCGCAGCGACACGCCCTCGTTGGGCTGTAGCGTCAGCACCAGCTGGTTGGGCTGCACGCCCAGGGAGCCGGCCTGGCTGAAGGCGAGATGGGGGACGGGCTTGAGCGTGACCGCGATCTCGGTGACCTTGCGCGCCAGGCGCTTGCCGGTGCGCAGGTAGAACGGCACCCCGGCCCAGCGCCAGTTGTCGACTTCCAGTCGCAGCGCAGCGTAGGTCTCGGTCGTCGAGTCGGGTGGCACGCCGTTCTCTTCCAGATAGCCGGGCACGTCTTCGCCGCCGGCGTGTCCGGGACCGTACTGGGCGCGCACCGAGATCTCGGGGACCTGCGCTGCCGTGGGCTCGGGGATCGCCTCGAGGACCTTCACCTTCTCGTTGCGCACCTCTTCGGCGGCGAAGTGCACCGGCGGCTCCATCGCGATGTGACACAGCAGCTGCAGCATGTGGTTCTGGATCAGGTCGCGCAGCGCACCAGCCTCGTCGTAGTACTCGGCGCGCGAGCCGATGCCGAGGTCCTCTGCGGCGGTGATCTGCACGCTCTCGATGTAGTTGCGGTTCCACAGGGGCTCGAACATGCCGTTGGCGAAGCGGAACGCCAGCATGTTCTGGACGGTCTCCTTGCCCAGGTAGTGGTCGATGCGGTAGACCTGGCTCTCTTCGAAGATCGACAGCACGCCGCGGTTGAGTTCCTGCGCCTCCTGGAGCGTCGTGCCGAACGGCTTCTCGATGATCACGCGCACCTCGCGGTGCTTCTCATGATCGGCGCGCGCGAGCCCCGAGCTGCCGAGCCGCTCGACGATCACGGGAAAGAAGTTCGGCGCGGTCGACAGGTAGAACGCTCGGTTCAGCGCCTCGCCGGCTTCCTGCTCGAACCCGTCGAGCACGGTGCACAGCTCGCTGTACACCCGCTCCTCGTCGAAGCTGCCCGCCACGTAGCGGACGTTGTCGAGCAGGCTCTTGAGGACGTCCTCGACGGGCTTGCGTCGCGAGAAGCGCTGAATCGCTTCCTCGCACTCACTGCGGAAGTCGTCATCGCTGATGTCTTTGCGCGCGACGCCAACCAGGTGAAAGTGCGCGGGCAGCGCGCCCTCGAAGGCGAGGTTGTAGAGCGCCGGCAGCAGTTTGCGCTTGGCCAGATCACCGGTGGCGCCGAAGATCACCAGCGATGTGGGAGGGACGGGCAGCCGCTCGAGCCCGGCCGTCAGCGGGTTCTCCGGCACAGGCTCGTCCGTTGGACGACCGGCCGCGACAGCCATCCTCAGCGCCTCGCTGCTTTCGGCGCGCTCTTGACCGCGTGACCACCGAACTGGTTGCGCAGCGCGGCGAGCACGCGGTCGGCGAAATCGCCATTGCCGCGCGAGCGAAAGCGCGCGTACAGGGATGCGGTGATCACCGGCGTGGGTACGTCGTGGGCGGTCGCGTCGGCGATCGTCCAGCGGCCCTCGCCGGAATCTGCGGTGTAACCCTCGATCGCTTCGAGCTTGTTGCCGTCCTCTTCGAATGCGCGCGCGGCGAGTTCGCACAGCCACGAACGCACCACTGAGCCCTGCCCCCAGAGGTGCGCGATCTTGGCGTTGTCGAGTTCGTATTCACACTTGTCGAACACGTCGAAGCCCTCCGCGTAGGCCTGCATCAGGCCGTACTCGACGCCGTTGTGGACCATCTTCACGTAGTGCCCGGCGCCGGACGGACCGAACCGCAGCCAGCCGCGGTCGCCGATCGCTGCGCGGCTCTGCTCGTTGGTCTCCGGAGCGAGCACGTCGAGGATCGGCGCGAGGCGTTTGACCGCTTTCGGTGGCCCCCCGACCATCATGCAGTAACCCACTTCCAGGCCCCACACGCCGCCGGAGACACCGACGTCGACATATTCGATGCCGCTCGCCTTGAGCTGCTGTGCGCGGCGCTTGTCATCGGTCCACTTCGAGTTGCCGCCGTCGATGATCAGGTCGCCGCGGTCGAGCAGCTTGGCGAGCTTGTCCACGGTTTCCTGCGTGGGGGTGCCGGCGGGGACCATGATCCAGACCATCCGCGGCGGTTGCAGCTGCTTGACGAGCTCTTTGAGCGAGCCCGCTCCCGCGGCGCCGTTCTTGACCGCCTGCTTGACGGCCTTCTCGTCGAAGTCGAATGCGACGACCTCGTTCTGTGAGTCGCGGCGGATGCGGTGCACCATGTTGCCGCCCATCTTGCCCAGCCCGACGAAACCGATCTGCGTCATCTGGTCACCTCGACTCCTTGATCTTCGCGGTCAGGGCGCGCAGCGCACCCACGGGGTCATCGCCCTGCAGGCGGAGGCGCTCGGCGGGCAGGCCGAGCTCGCGCAGCGTGTTCAGGTCGCCGATCGCCTGGGCGTTCTCGAGCGTCGTGAACGTGTACGGCGCTCCGGGGATCTCGACATCGGCCGCGCCGTCGTGGATCAGCTGCAGAAAGCGTCCAGTCTTCGGGCCGCCCTTGTGGAACTGCCCGGTGGAGTGCAGGAAGCGGGGTCCGTAGCCGAACGTCGTCGTCGCCAGCGTCGGCTCGCGCACTGCCATCCGCAGCTCGGCGGCTGCCTCGTCGAGCTGGGGCGAAGGCTCGGCGTAGGCCATGATCGCGACGTAATCGGGCGGCGCGGCGCCGAGGAGCAGCTCGCGCAGGGCGGCCTCGTCGGCGTCGGGCACAGCCGGCAGCTCGTGATCGGCTTCGTAGCTCGTGAGCACGTGCTTGGTTGCGTCCTTGGCCTGCTGCACGTTCGGCTGGTCGAACGGGTTGATGGCGAGGCCCCAGCCGGCGACCGCGACTGCCAGCTCGGCGAGCATGAACACACGGCCGAGATCGGCGGGGCCGCGGGTCGGGATCCTCAGCAGCGGGTGCCCCGCGTGCGCCAGCGCCTGCATGCGCTCGTCGAGCTCGCCCTTGTGCTCGCTGATGTCAGGGAGATACGCGAAGACGCGGTCCTCGCCGTAGCTTGCGTCGTCGCCGAGCGGCTCGTCGGCGACGGGCAGGATGCCGGTGCCGTGCTTGCCGGTCGACTCGGCCACGAGCTGCTCGAGCCACAGGCCCAGTCCCGGCAGTGACGGCGCGATCACGAACGTGAGCTTGTCGCGGCCGGCCTCTGCCAGCGCGCTGAGGGCGGCTCCGAGCCAGACCGGCGAGGACCGGAGCGCGGAGGGGTTGGAGTCCGCGACCGGGGTCTCCCACGCCGCGCCGGCGCCCGCTAGGAGCGCGCGCACGTCGACGCCCATCAGCGCCGCCGGGACGATCCCGAAAGGCGAGAGCGCGCTGTAGCGCCCCCCGATGTTCGGGTCGCCGAGGAACGTCTTGCGGAATTCGTGCTCCTGCGCCAGAGTGGCAAGGCCGGAACCCGGGTCGGTGATGGCGACGAAGTGCCGGCCGTCGCCGACGAGCGACCAGAAGTGGGCGAAGAGCGACAGTGGCTCGATCGTGCCGCCGGACTTGGAGGAGACGATGAACAGCGTGTGCTCCATGTCGACCGCGCCCTGTACCGCGAGGATCGCGTCGGCGTTCGTCGAGTCGAGCACGTGCAGCGCCGGCCGATCGGGGCGGTGGTGGAAGCAGCGACGCAGAACCTCGGGCGCGAGCGAGGAGCCGCCCATGCCGAGCACCACCACATCGGTGTAGCCCTCGTGGCTGACCTGTTCCGCGAACAGCTCCAGCTCGTCGACCGTCTGGAGCATCCGCTCGGCGATCGTCAACCAGCCCAGGCGGTTGGCGACCTCAGGCGTACCGGCCGGCCCCCACAGCGTCGCGTCCGCCTCGCGCAGTCGTCGCGCGACCTGCTCATGCCCGGCCAGTGCCACCTTCTGCTCGACCCCCGGCCTCAGGGCCTCCGGTATGTGCTGGTCGACGGCGAGGGCTTGGTCGCTCACGCCAGGATCGTAGTGATAGCGGCGCGCGGCCGCTGGGCGGCACGCGCACGGGCGTTGATACGATCCGCGCTCATGGACGGTCGCATGCCCGCCAAGTCGTGTCGAGGGGCGCGCGCGGTCATTGCAGGGGGGTCCGTGCGTTGAAGTCCGACAGGCTCTGGCGGCTGAAGGGCCGGCTGCGGAGGCTGTGGGTGAGCCCCGAACGTCTGTGGCTGACCGCCAACGCCCTCGCCGAGCGCGAACGCTGGCTGCTGGCGTTCTGCGTGAAGCAACTGAACAGCTTTCTCTACCACAACTCTCTGGCTCCAGGCGCATCGGTCAGCCCGGACGTCTTCCTGGGTCACAACAGCATGGGGATCGTCATCAGCGCCAACGTCGATATCGGCAAGCGGGTGACGATCTGGCACAACGTCACACTCACCGCGGGCCGCGCCGAGAGGCGTGGGACAAAGGAGGTGCAGTCATCGGGCGCCGACGGGCGCGGACCAGCGAGCGCGGGCGCCGAGCAGGGCCCGCGGTCGAGGATCATCATCGAGGATGGCGTCACGATCGGGGCCAACGTCGTCGTGATCGCCCCGCGCGCGAGCACGCTGCGGATCGGCAAGGGCGCGCGCATCGGGGCGGGGACCGTCCTGACCAGCGATGTGCCGCCCGGCGCAACGGTGGTGGGCGCGAGTCCTCGAGTGATCCCGAGAGACCCTCCCGCAGCCGATTGAGGTTAGAGTCGGCGCCTCACCGGACCCTAACGAGTAGGCGCCGCGGCGATCACAGGATCTGTCGGCGGACGGCGCCGGGAGCGTGATGGCCTTGACCGCAGACACCCGCGAGCAGCTCCCCGACCGCAACCTGGCGCTCGAGCTCGTGCGCGTCACCGAGGCGGCAGCGCTGGCGGCGGCTCCGCTGGTGGGCATGGGCGATAAGGAGGCCGCCGACCAGGCCGCCGTCGACGGCATGCGCTACATGCTCCAGTCCGTGCCGATGGACGGTGTCGTCGTGATCGGCGAGGGCGAGAAGGACGAGGCGCCGATGCTCTACAACGGCGAGCAGATCGGCGACGGCTCGCCTCCGCGCGTGGACATCGCGGTGGATCCGCTCGAGGGCACGACGCTCGCGGCGAACGGGATGCCGAGCGCGCTCGCCGTGATCGCGCTGTCGGCGCGCGGCGCGATGTTCGATCCGGGGCCCTGCGTGTACATGGAAAAGATGGCCGGCGCACCCGACATCGCCGACCTGCTGGACCTCGACCGCCCGCTCGGCGAGACGGTGGCGCTCGTCGCGGAGCGCCGCCGCTGCCCGATTGGCGACGTGATCGTGGTGGTGCTCGATCGCCCACGCCACGAGCAGGGGATCGCAGCGATTCGCGCCGCCGGTGCGCGCGTGCGCCTGATCTCCCACGGCGACGTCTCCGCGGCACTGCTCGCGGTCACCGAACGCTCGCCCGTGGCGCTGCTGTGGGGCATCGGGGGGACGCCCGAGGGCGTGATCTCGGCGGCGGCGGTCAAGTGCGTCGGGGGGCAGCTGCTCGGGCGCCTGTGGCCGCGCGACGAGGCCGAGCGGACCGCCGCCGAGGCCGCGGGGTACGACCTGGCGCGCGTGCTCGACCGCGACGACCTGGTCGCCGGCGAGGACGTGTTCTTCTCGGCCACCGGAATCACCGACGGCGACGTGCTGCAGGGGGTGCGCTACCCCAGCGCCGGCGGGGCGAGCACCGAATCGCTCGTCACGCGCGCGCGTACGGGCACCATCAGGCGCATCACAGCCACGCATGACCGCGCCAAGCTGCGCGCCGTCGCCGGCGAGCGACTGTGAGCGCGCCTCCCTCACCATGAGTCCCGAACGATTGTGGCTGCTGTCGATCGCACTGCGCGATCGCGGGCATCAGCGCGCCGCGCTGTGGGTCAAGAAACTCAACTCGGTCATCTACCACAATTCGCTTGCGCCGGGCGCGAAGGTGAGCCCTGATGTCAAGTTCGGTCACCACGGCTTCGGGACGATGATCCACAGCAACGTCGTCATCGGCAGCCGGGTCAAGATCTGGCACAACGTCACGATCGCCGTGCGCTCGCGTTCGGGCTGGAGCACACCGCACGGGATCACCATCGAGGACGAGGTCCACATCGGCGCCAACTCGGTGATCATCAGCCCCCGCGAAGGGAGCCTGACGATTGGACGCGGCGCGCGGATCGGCGCCGGCGCCGTCGTCACCAACGACGTGCCGGCGGGCGCGACCGTGGTTTCGGTACCGGCCCGGGTGTTGATGCGAGATCCAGCCGACCCGGGCCAGCCACCGCAGGACGACGATCTGGACGACGATGAGTAACCGCGGGCGATGGCCGGCCGTGGCCCGGCTCTGCCGCCGGCTGATGACGCGTGTACGCGCTTGAGCCCAGCTGCGCCGACTGCTAGCTTGACGCGGTGATAGGTCCCAGAGTCCTCCGAGCGGCGCTGCGCTGCTCGATCGTGATCGGCCTGTCCGGTGCGATCGCCGGCTGTGGGGGCGCCACGGCCCAGAAGGGGTCGGAAGCCAGTGGTGCAGAAGTCGAACACGGTGAAGAAGCAGCGCAGCACAAAGAGGAAGCCGCGGAAACGACCGAAGATCAGGAACTGCTTCAGAAGATCGAAGCCAAAAAACGCGAAGAAGCCGCGGAAGAAAATGCGCAACGGACCGAAGCGCTGGCGGCGACGAGGGCGAAGAAGCGCGAACAGGCCGCCGCGAAGCAGGCCAAGCACAAAGAACAGGTGGCCGAAGCGAACGTCAAGAAACGTGAAGAAGCGCTGAAGGCCGCCGCGAAGCAGAAGCAGGCGGCGGCCAAGAAGGTGAAGGAAGAAGAACAGAAGCTCTCAGGCGAACAGGTGAAACAGTCCGGAGCACAGGCGAAGCCGAGTGCGACGTCGGGTGCGCCGCCGGATGTAGCGACGCCGGAACGTCAAACGTCGAGCACCGGGCAGGTTGACGAATGAGTAGATATGAGGGCGCAATGAAAAACTGTGAAACGAGTCGGGGCTCGGATCCGCCGGCGACTGCCAGGCATGCTCGAGCGCGGCTTCGCTCGCTGTTCGGCTGCCTGCTGGCGGTGGCGATCGCGGTGGCGATTGCAGGGTGCGGGGGATCCTCCAATAACTCGAGTGAAGCTGGGGGCGAAAAGGAATCGAGCGCCGAAGTCGCCCCGAGCGGCGAAGCCCAGCGAGAGGCCGAATTCAAGAAGCACGAGGCCGAGGCGGAAGCCGCTTCGGTGGCGGAAACGCAGAAGATCAAGGAAGAGGCAGTGAAGCGTGCGCAAGCAGCCGCCGCGCAACCGGAAGCGACGAAGAAGAGCGCGACGTCCGGCGGCGGGCACAAAGGCTCGAAAGGGTCTGGCAAAGGCTCGGCCCAGCCCAAGACGGGTAAGAAGACCACGGGGACGAAAGGCTCGAAGAAAGCCGCAAAGCACACCAGCGGGGGTGGCGGCAGCGCCGCCGAAGAAGCGGCTCGCAAGAAGTTTGCGGCCGAAGAAGCCGCCGAAGCGAAGGCCTTTCACGATCTGCAGCAGAAGGAAGGCAAATGACCGCTGCTTGGCCCGTCAGGAGCTAGTCACCGCCGGAAGCGCTCTCCTCGCCGCGGTAGCGTCCGACCCGCGACTCTGCGAGGTCCAGGCGGGCGAGCGAGCGCAGGAACCCATAGGTGATGATCACGTGGATACGTGACTGCGTCGCGTTGTACAGGCGCAGGCTCAGTCGCGAGGCGATCGACGGGTAGAAGTTGGCAACGGCGACCTCGACGTGCAGGCGTGCGTGGCTCGGCTCCGCGCCGGGGTACCTGCAGACTTCGATCTGCAGGTAGCCGCGACCGTCGTGTCCCTGCCTCGACACGAGCAGGCCCCGCGCTATACGCCAGCGCACGAGACCGCGGGTGGGGCTCATCTCGTATTCGGGCGCGTAGAAGCTCAGCAGCTTCAAGGGTCGCGCCACGAGCACCACGGATCGTTCGGACTCGGTGTAGCGGACCCGGACCAGCCCCAGCGTCACGCGAGACAGGAAGCGCCAGTACGTGCGCGCGAGCCGCTCGAGGTACGCAGGTGTCCAGATCGCCTCGAGGGCGCTCTCCTCGAGCACCAGATCGGCCTTCTGCACCGAGCGCACCGCGCCGGTGTCGCGGTCGAAAGAGGTCGAGCTCGCCAGCTCGACAATCTGGGCCTTCCGCTTCGGGCTCTCCACGGCTCTCAGGCTATCCTCGCGACGTTCGCGCCCGGAGGCCTGGCGGGTCGGGTCGGGCTGCGCTTCACGTCCCCGGTTGCTGATATTCAATGGCTGTGACCGACGATCCGCGCCCGCGTCATAACGTCCGCGCACGCCCCGTGGTCGACTTGCCGATCGAGCCGCTGCTGGCCGGGGCCGGCGAGCTCGCGAAGCGCTGGGCGGTGGCGCTGATCCTCAGCCGGCCGCTGGAGGAAGTCGCGGCGGTGCCGCTCGAGACGCTCGTGGACGAGGCTCCAACCCTTTGCGCGCAGGTCCTCCGGGCGCTGGAGTCCGATCTCGAGCTCGACCGACTGACCGGACGCGCCGCGTCAGGCGGCCGCGCTGACGCGGCTGCGGCGAGGCGTCTCTCCGTGATCTGTGGAGCGCTCGACGACCTGGACGCGCTCGAGGCGGTCGAGGCGCTGCGCGGGGTGCTCTGGGAAGCGCTGCGCGAGGAGCTGCGCGAGCCCGGCGCGCGGCTGGTGGGCGACGCGTGTGATCGGCTGGCGTTCGTCTGCGCGGAGACGCTCGCCGCGACGCTGGAGGCGATTCCGGCGCTCGGCGCCGGGCGCGTTCGAGACGGCGAGCGCGGGCGCGCCGCCGTCGAGGCCGGCGCCGAGGCTGGGTTGCGCGATCTCCACCCTCCGCCGGCGGGCGCGCAATCTGGCGCGCCGCGAGCCTCCGGCGAGGCGGTGATCGTCGACGAGCGGGTGGCGCCGGTGGCTGCATCCTTCACGAGCGAGCCCGTGCGCTCGCGTGCCGGAGCTGCGTCGCGCGCCGCCGACGTGCCTGCTGTCGAGATCGCGATCCGCGACGAACGCCGCGAGGAGGGGCCGGCGGCGTGGATCGGGTTGATCGGCGCCCAGCTCGAGCGCTTCGAGCAAGACAGGGCGCCGTTTGCGGTGTTGCTGGTCGAGCTGGTGGACATCGAGCGATTGCAGGGCCCCGCTCATGTCGAGGATCTTGCGCGCGCGGCCGGCGAGATGGAGCGGGCGCTGACGGGCGCACTGGGCGCATGGGCGGGATCGTTCACGCGCGAGCGACCGGGCCGGTGCTGGCTGGTGGCGCCGGAAACGGACCTGGTCGGCGCCCAGCTGCTGGCCGAGCGTCTCGCACGCGCGGTCGCAGCGCGCGCGAGCCAGCGCGGCGGCTCGCTGGCGCTCGCGATCGGCACCGCCGTGTGCCCAGAGCAGGGGCGCGAGGCGTCGGCGCTTGCAGCGCATGCGGATGTGGGCTCCTACGCAGCTCGCTCACGCGCCCATGCGCCGGCCGGCCCCTCGGTCGCCGGCCGCGGCGAATCGCGCTAGAGGCCGCCGATCGACGGCGCGGTGCCGGAGCCGTCAGCCTGCGAGTGCGCCGCCGGCGAGGGCGGTGCTCGAAGACGTGGACGGCAGGCCGAGCGTCGGCGTGTTGAGGGCCTTGCCGACGACCTGCGTGCCGATCCGCACCGTCTCGGTGATACCGAGCGCGCCGGCTGCGCCGGCGGTCAAATCCCAGCTTGCATGGTGGGCGTAGGGGCCGCGATCGAGCACGGGCACGGTCAGCTGGTGGTCCTTGTAGGTGATCTGCACGAGCGTGCCGCACGGCAGCGTACGGTTGGCGACGCCGATCACGCCTGGGGTCAGCGTCTGGCCACACGCCGTCTGCCTGCCGTAGAAGCCAGGTCCAAACCAGGTTGCGACGGCCCCAGCCGGCGCCGGCGCGGGCGTCGCCGTGGCCGCGGGAGCCGGCGCTGCCGAGCCGCCCGCGTCGGCGAGCGCGCCCGCGGGAGCGCTCGCGGCCAGCGCGACAGCCGTGAGCAGGACGAGCAGGACCGTATATGTCTTCAACGAGACTCGCATTGTCATCGACGCCTACGGGGTGAGCTGACGGGCTCGCGCGGCAACTGTGCGGCGCTACGGCCCTGCCGGACCGATTCGCCCCAGCAGACCTGCTTCGGTCCGCGTTGGGTCCCCCGCCCACCGCGACCTTGGTCGCAGCGGCTCGGCGTTGCAGGGCAGTATACAAAGCACGCCCCGGGGCCGCGTCCCCTCCGCGGCGGGCGCGCTCGCCGCGTTCGGGCTCAGAGCGGCAGGCGCGAGAGCACGTCTTTGAGCAGGCGCTCGCCCGTCGAGAGGCCGGCTTTGGCGAGCTCGCCAACGATCTCGGCGGCGGACGCGACCAACTCGGCACCACCGGGCGGATGCACGGTCGCGCTCGCTCGCTCGCCCTCGCACTCGAACCCCTGCCTCGGAGCCGTCGGCATCGCGGTTGACGCGGCGGCACGGTTCGCAGCGCCGCTGCCGGCGCGGGAGCTGCGTGACGTCGTTTTCCTGGCGCGCGCGCCCGTGCCCGTGCTCGCGGAACTGCTGACGCCGCTCTTGGCGGCTTTTCGCCCGGCTTTCGCGCGGGTCGCCGGCGTCGCTCTCTTGGTCGCGCGCGCGACCGGCTTCGCGGTGCTCGGCGCGTGTCCGTTGGCGGCGCGCGCGGTCGCCGTGCCCGGGGCGTCGGCAGCGCTGCCGTTGCGCGCCGCCGCGCGACGGCGGCTCGAGCGTTGTGGCCGTGTCGTTGGCAGCTGCGAGAGGATCCCCGGGTGGTCATCCCCCGCAGGGCCCCGCCCGTTACGGGTCGTACCTGCTCCGCGCTCGCTGTCTTTGGGGGGGCTCATGCGCACATCATTGCTTAATGCGGCCTGGGAGCGACCGACAAATGGTCCACAAGGTCGGCGCAACGCGTTAGCATGAGCGGCTGGAGAATGCAGTTGGCGTGTAACGTCGGCACGGTTGCGACCGTATGTGCGACGGAGTAGCTGCTCTCAGGCATAGCGTTGCGCGGGCTCTCGCCCTCCGGTGTCGATTGACGGAAGAAATGGAAACACGAATGTCAGTAGTCGAGCTGCAGGAGCTGGATGAGGTCAAGGGCCTGCTCGCCAAGGGGCAGCAGGTAGGGGTGCTCTCCTACGCGGAGATCACGAAGGCGATGTCGGAGCTCGACCTGGACGAGTCCGACGTCGAAGAGCTGCACGGTTTCCTCGAGCGCGCAGAGATCGAGCTGGTCGAGGACATCGACCCGGCGATCGCGGCGTCCGCGCAGCTCGAGCGCGCACCGGACAAACGCGGTCGCCGCAAAGCCAAAGCCGCGCTCGACCTCAAGCCGGACATGACCACCGACTCGCTGCAGCTGTTCCTCAAGGACATCGGCAAGGTCCGCCTGCTGACCGCCCAGGAGGAGGTCGATCTGGCCAAGCGCATCGAGCGCGGCGACCTCGACGCCAAGCAGAAGATGGTCGAGTCGAACCTGCGCCTGGTGGTCTCGATCGCGAAGAACTACCGCAACCAGGGACTGCCGTTCCTCGACCTGATCCAGGAGGGCACACTCGGCCTCGTGCGCGCGGCAGAGAAGTTCGACTACCGCAAGGGCTTCAAGTTCTCGACCTACGCCACGTGGTGGATCCGCCAGGCGATAGCGCGCGCGCTGGCAGACAAGGCGCGCACGATCCGCATCCCCGTACACGTGGTCGAGAAGCTCAACAAGATCGGCCGCGCCGAGCGCAAGCTCGTGACCGAGCTCGGACGCGAGCCAACCGCGCAGGAGATCGCCGACGTCACCGGCATCGATCCGGAGGAGGTCGACTCGATCAAGCGCTCCGCGCAGGCGCCGGTGTCACTGGAGAAGCCCGTCGGTGACGAGGAGGAGTCCGAGTTCGGCCAGTTCATCGCCGACGAGCGCGCCGAGTCCCCCTATGAGCGCGCCGCCGAGATCCTCACCAAGGAGGCGCTGCGCGAGGCGCTCGAGAACCTCTCCTACCGCGAACGTCGCGTGCTCGAGCTGCGCTATGGGCTCGGCGGCGAGCACCCGCGCACGCTCGACGAGGTCGGACGTACGTTCAACGTCACGCGCGAGCGCATTCGCCAGATCGAGAACCAGTCGCTGAAGAAGCTGCAGTCCTTGGCGGAGGCACAAAAGCTCCGCGACGTGGCCTGACGCGCGTCTCGGGTCCGCTGGCGGCGTCCTCGATCAGCTCGCCTGTGCCCCGAAGGGGTATGTGCGCTTGCACACTTCGCTCACTGCGTCCTTGCCAGCGAACCCGATACGCACGTCAGGACGCGTGAGGCCCGTGCGGCGCGTGCGCCGCACGACGAGGGCGCGCATGCGCGCCCTCGTGGAGGGCTGCATGCAGCCCTCCTTCCAGGTGGCGCATGCGCCACCTGGCCTGACCGCACATGTGCGGTCAGGGTCGCTTCGCGACCTCGCCTGACGCCCATTGCGCCGAGACACACGTCCACTGGCATTCAAGGCCTGCGTGCGGATTGCCGATCAGGAGGGCATGTTCGACGTCAAGGCAGCGCTGTGTGAGCTCGTCGAGAGAGAGGGCTCGGATCTGCACCTGAAGGTCGGTTCGGCGCCGCTGTACCGTGTCCACGGCGAGCTGACCCTCGACCAGAGCGTTGCAGCACTGAGCGCCGAGGACACCGAGGCCGCGCTCAGGACGCTGCTCAGCGACGAGATCAAGCTCTCCGAATTCGCGCAGGAGCACGAGGTCGACTTCTCCTTCGAAATCCCCGGCACCGCGCGCTACCGCATCAATGCCTTCCAGCAGCGCGGCGTGATCTCGATGGCGTGTCGCGCGATCCCGCACCACATCAGCACGATCGAGGAGCTCGCGCTGCCCCCGGTGGTGAGCGAACTGGCAGAGGAGGAGCGCGGCATCGTGCTGCTCACCGGTACCACCGGCTCAGGAAAGTCAACCACGCTGGCGGCGATGATCGATCACATGAACCAGACAATGAGCAAGCACATCGTCACGATCGAGGATCCAATCGAGTTCGTCCACGCAGACGTGCGCTCGGTGATCAACCAGCGCGAGATCGGCATGGACACGGCCTCGTTCAAGCGCGCCCTGCGTAGGGTGCTGCGCCAGGATCCCGACGTGATCCTCGTCGGGGAGATGCGCGACGAGGAGACCGTCCAGACGGCGCTTTCAGCGGCCGAGACCGGGCACCTCGTGCTCTCGACGATCCACACGGTCGACGCGACCGAGTCGATCAACCGCATGCTCGACTTCTTTCCGCCACACCAGCACGGGCAGGCGCGCAGCATGATCGCCGGCACGGTCAAGGGCGTGATCTCTCAGCGTCTGGTGCCCGGCGCCGACGGCGGCCGCGTCGCCGTGTGCGAGATCCTGCGCATGACCGGGCGCGTGCGCGACATGATCGTCGACCCCTCGCAGACCGGGAAGCTCGTCGAGGTGATCACCAGCGGTGGCTACTACGGCATGCAGACCTTCGACCAGGCGCTGTACGGGCACGTCAAGGCCGGTCGCGTGACCTTCGAGGACGCCATGCGCGTGGCGTCCAGCCCGCACGACTTCAAGCTGCTGATGCAGGCCGAAGGGCGCCAGGGCACGACCATGGAGGACGTCGCGGTCGCCGAGCAGAAGCGCGAGTCAGAGTCCAAGCCGTCGCTGACGACAGCTTGATCCGCGGCGCGTCGGCCCGCTGCCAACACTTCAATTGGTAAAGTAACGGCAGAGATGGCCGTAGATGAGACATGTCCGGTGTGCATGACAGCCGACATCGTGTGCGGCAAGTGGACGTTGCTGCTGGTGCGAGACCTCGCCGAGGGGTGCTCGCGTTTCTGTGAGCTGGAACGCTCGCTCGCCGGCATCAGCCCGCGGACGCTGTCGTTGCGGCTGCGGGCGCTCGAGGAGGAGGGGATCGTCGAGCGCCAAACCTTTGCGGAAGTGCCGCCGCGAGTCGAGTACGCGCTCACCGCCAAGGGCCGCGCGCTGTTGCCGATCATCGACGACATGCGCGCCTACGGAGAAGACTGGCTGGGCGCAGAGTGCGCCGAACGTGACCGATCTGATCTCGGTCACGAAGAGCTAGCGGTCGTCTGACCCTTCAGCGCTCGCGCAGGACCGTATTCGCGTCGACGTCACCGGCGACGCGATAGCCCAGCGGCGCGAGGTGCTCTGCGATCCAGCTCTTCGGAGGGACCGTCTCGAGCACGATCAACGGGCGCCAGCGGGTGATCGTACGCATGGCGCCGGTCAACGCCTCCTGCTCGTGGCCCTCGACGTCGAGCTGGATGATGGCGACTCGCCGATCGCCTGAAACGACGTCATCAACAGCCACCAGATCCACCTGTTCACTGCCCACTGCAGGGGCTCGGGACGGATCCGCGACCAGGTGGCTGCCGCCGCCCAGCGGCAGACCCTTCGCGTTACGGGTCGCCAGCAGCGCCGTGGCGCTCTCTGCGCCCAGTCCAGCGTGGGTGAGGGCGACATTCTCGAGGCCGTTGAGCATCACGGTGAAGCGAGCGCACTCATAGCTTTCGCGGTTGGGCTCGAACGCCCACACACACGCGTCGCGCTCGCGCGAGCGCGCCAGTGCCGGGATGAAGTCCCCGAAGAAAGTACCCGCGTGCACGATGTCGCCGTCGCGGCCGGCTCTCCGGAGGAGCTCGAGGGTCTCGGACTCCCAAACGCCCGCATTGAGGATTGCCTGCGCGGCCGGTCGATGCAGCGATGAGCGCGGGACACAGTAGGAGCCATGCTGATTCTTGGCGACGACGCAGTCCGGACCCCCGGACGGCAATGCCACGGCATCAGCCTGCAGCCTGTACGCGTCGAGGCTCACGAGCACGTCCGCACTCGGCGCCTGGTCGAACTGGCGCCTCGAGCCTCGCCTCGTGCGCCGCCCCCAGGCTGCCAGCTGCCTCAACCGGCGCCTGACCGGTCGCGGAATCCGCCTACGCACCTCCGCTCCCGGCATCGGACGAGGCTATCAATCCGGGTCGGCCCGGCACCACCAGTAGCCGCCGTGATCGACGTGGCCGGCGCGCTGCAAGCCCGGCTGCGCCGGCAGGATCGCGAAGGCAGACAGCGAACTCAGCGCACCATGGGTTCAGGTCAACTTTGCACGGCACTGACGGAGCTCGTCGAGGCGGTGGCGGGTCACTTTCAGGCCGCGCTCGCCGCAGGCGCAGAGGTTCCGTTCGAGCTCGAACCGCAGCGGACACGCCGCGGCGCGGGCGGGCCATCGCTGTACTGCTACCGGGCGCTCACCGGTGACTTCATCGCCGAGCGCCAGCCCGAGCTGGAACGGCTCCAGTCCTACTCGCAGGCACTGAGCCTGCTCGCTGGCTTCGATGGCCTCGACCGCTATCTGGCGAACGTCGGCGCTGAGCCGGCGCGTCGCGATTCGCGCTCGCGCGCCGGCGCGGCGATCCTGGCGCTGCTGCGCGAGGTGTTCCACGAGCAGACCGATTTCGAGCTGCGCCCCGAGCGCATGCGCGCTGCGCTCGATCGCATCGATTCCGCGGCGCTGGCGAGGGCGACGCAGACGACCTTGATCGCGACGCTCCACGGCCTCACGATCGCCACCAGCGAGATCGCGCTGACGAGCGGCCTCACGATCGCTCGGCCCGAGGCGCTCGAAGGACTGCCCGAACGAGCTCGTGCGCCGGAGGCACCCGACGGCCACGATCACCTGATCGTCGCGCTCGCCGCCGGCGAGGACGATGCGGCCGAGGCGGTCGCCAACGGACGCGAGATCCTCAACGATCTGCTGCGAGCGCTCAGGCTGTTCGGCGACGGGCGCGTGACGCTGGGTGCACTCGGCTGGGCGCGTGTCGCCGGTGGCAGCTGGCGGGCTGTTGCGCTGGGAGCCGGTGGGCGACCGCACGGGATGCTTGTGGTGAGCGCCGAGCAGGAGGACGAGTTGCGCGCCTTCTGCAACCTCGTCTCGCGCCGCGCGCCATATGGCAACGCGCTCGCATGGGCGCTCAGGCGCTTCGAGCTCGGCTGCGAGCGTGAGCGCTCATTCGAGGCGCTCAGCGACCACCTGCTCGCGTTGCGCGCGCTGCTCGAGCCAGAGGGGCCCGCGAGCGGGCTGCTCCCCGGACGGCTGGCGGCGCTGTGCGCCACACCGGATCGTCGCCTGGAGCTGACCGAGCGCACGCTCGCCGCGCTCGAGCTCGAGCGCGAGGTTGTGATGGGCGCTCCGGCCCCGCGAGCGGGCCGGTCGCGCAACGCCAGGCAGGCGCTCGCGAGGGACATGGCGGACCATCTGCGCGCGCTGCTGCGTGACGTGATCTGCGGGCATCTCGACCCGGACCTCGTCACGCTCGCCGACCGGCTGCTGTTGGAGCCCGTCGACGGCGCCGCCGGCGCCCACAGCGCCGACAGCGTCGACAGTGCCGCGGTTGCCGATCAGTCAGTCGAAGAGATGCTCGGCGATGCGGGCCAGTCCCAGGAGATCCTGGACGTCTTCATCTAGCTGCGGGACGACGATCGGCTCGCCCGCGCCCCACGCGCGCGTCACGCGCGCGATCGCCTGACGGTCACGCTCCGCGAGCAGGTCGAAGTCGGCGAGGTTCGCGGAAACGCGGGTCGCCAGCTGCTCCCCGAGCTTCGGCGCGAGCATTCCGGCCAGCTCGTGCGAGGGCAGGCCGTGCAGGCCATAGGTGTTCACACGGTTCACGATCAGCTCGCCGACCGGCATCTCGCTCGCCGCCAGCCGCTCGAGCAGGAACTCCGCCTCGCGTGCCGGCTCGGCCTCGGGCGAGGTGACGATCATGAACGTCGTCGAAGGCGCCCGCAGCAGCGCTGACACGTTGCGCGTGCGCTCGCCGAAGCCGTCGAGCACGCCCGACAGCGAACGGAAGAAGGTCGAGAGGTCGCCGAGCATGTCCACGCCGGTGACGCGCGCGAAGATCGAGAACACGAGCGCGGTGCCGCGGCCGAACACGCGCGCCGTCAGCCCGCTCGGAGCGAGGAACACCTGTAGCGCCCTGCCTTCGAGGAAACCGAGCAGGCGTCCGGGGGCGTCGAGGAAGTCCAGCGCGTTCCGTGACGGCGGCGTGTCGAGCACGATCACGTCGAAGTCGTGCTCCTCGTTGAGTTCGTAGAGCTTGGAGATCGCGCTGAGCTCGTGCGAACCGGCGACCGCCGTCGAGAGCTCCGCGTACACGCCGTTGGCGAGGATTTCCTCGCGCGTGCCTTCGTCGGGCGCCAGGCTCGTGATCAGCTCGTCGAAGGTCCGCTTCGCATCGAGCATCATCGCCCACAGCTCGCCGTCGACCGCCAGGCCCTGGGCGGCGAACAGCTCCGGCTCGATGCGCTGCGGATCCGACGGCAGCTCCGCCAGGCCCAGAGCGGACGCGAGTCGCCGTGCCGGGTCGATCGTGACGACCACGACCTTCTGACCGCGCAACGCCAGCCCGAGCGCCAGCGCCGCCGAGGTCGTCGTCTTGCCGACGCCGCCGGCGCCGACGCACACCAGCACACGCTTGCCGCGCAGGCGCTTCGCGAGCGTCGCGCGGCGAGGCGGCTGCGAACGCCTGCTCGTCTCGGCCATATCCGGATCGTAGTTCCGATGCAGGAATCGCCCCGCGCTATGCGAATACCGAGCGGACGGCTTACCAGCAATCGAGTATCGGAGCCACCGTGGAAGGCAAGGCCAAGGTCATCGCGTTCGCCAACCAGAAGGGCGGCGTGGCCAAGACGACGACGACGCTCAACCTGGCAGCCGCATTTGCGGAGGAGGGTCACCGGGTGCTGTGCGTGGACATGGACCCGCAGGGCAACCTGACGATGTCGCAGGGGATCGACCCTGACACGCTCGAGAAATCGATGTACGACGTGCTCGTGCACAAAGTGTCGATCCGTGAGGTCATCCGCAAGCGCGAGATCGACATCGCGTGCGCCTCGATCGACCTCGCCGGGGCGGAGATCGCGATGTCGACCATGATCGGTCGCGAGCGCTCGCTGCAGAAGGCCTTCGAGCCGATCCTCGAGGACTACGACTTCATCTGCATCGACACGCCGCCGAGCCTCGGGTTGCTGACGATCAACGCGCTCACCGCGTCCGACAAGGTGATCGTCCCCGTGCAGTGCGAGTATCTGTCGATGCGCGGGCTCATCCAGCTGCAGAACACACTCGCGATGATCCGGGAGAACCTCAATCCCGGCGTCGACATCGAGGGTATCCTCCCGACCTTGGTGGATTCGCGCACGATCCACGCGAAGGAGGCGATCGAGATCCTCGAGGAAAACTTCGGCGACCGCGTGTTCGCGTCGCGCATCCGCAAGACCGTGCGCTTCGCCGAGGCTCCGGTGAAGGGGATGTCGGTGCTCAAGTACGAGCCCGACGGCGTCGCCGCGCAGTCCTACCGACAACTCGCGCAGGAGGTTCTAACCAATGGCCAACGCTAAACGCGCGAGCATGCGTGAAGGGCCGCTGGCGGCCCTCTTCCGCAAGACCGAAGACGGCGAGATGGCGCCCGAGAGCGCCGAGCCCTCATCGCGCCCCCGCGTCGACGCTGAGCCGCCGGTGCATCCCCGCCAGAGCGGGCTGCCGCACCCGGCGCTGAGCGCCCCGACGCTGGCGCTGCCCGAGGACGAGGAGGCCTACGTGCCCTCTCCCCAGGAGCGTCTGCGTCACGCCTTCTCCTCGGAGATAACTGAGAACGTCATGGATCGCCCCGTCGCCGGACGCCCCCTGATCGACGACTACGCGCGTGCACAGCCGCTCCCGTCCAGCTCCGCCGGGACGGTGGGGCAGCCGGTGATCCGCGTCGTCGGCGTCGGCGGCGCGGGCGTCAACGCGGTCAACCGCATGGTCGAGGCGGAGGTCGAGGGCATCGAGTTCGTCGCGGTCAACACCGACGTGCAGTCGCTGCAGCAGTCGACCGCCGACATCACGCTGCACATCGGCGCGGAGCTCACCCGCGGCCTCGGGTCCGGTTCGGATGCGAACGTCGGCCGCCAAGCCGCGATGGAGGACTACGACCGCGTCAAGGCGCTGCTAAAGGGCTCCGACATGATCTTCATCGCAGCCGGCGCCGGTGGCGGCACCGGTACCGGCGCAGCGCCGATCGTCGCTCGCATCTCGCGCGAAATCGGCGCGCTCACCGTCGCGATCGTCACGAAGCCGTTCGGCTTCGAGGGCACCCGCCGCGGCGAGCAGGCCGAGCGCGGCGTCGGTGCGCTCGCCGACGAGGTGGACACGCTGATCGTGGTTCCCAACGACCGCCTGCTCGGCGTGCTCGACAAGCAGACCGCGATGGTGGAGGCGTTTCGCGTGGCCGACGACGTGCTGCGCCAGGGCGTTCAGGGAATCTCCGATCTCGTCACGCTGCCCGGTCTCATCAACCTCGACTTCGCGGACGTGCGCACGATCATGAGTGAGGCCGGCAACGCGCTGCTCGGCATCGGCATGGGCGTCGGCGAGAACCGTGCGACAGAGGCTGCGATGCAGGCCGTCTCCTCGCCGCTCTTGGAAACCTCGATGGAGGGCGCGCGCTCGATCCTGCTATCGATCACCGGCGGCAACAACCTGTCGCTGTGGGAGGTCAACGAGGCCGCCAAGTCGGTATCGGAGGCCGCGCACCCCGACGCGAACATCATCTTCGGTGCGATGGTCGACGAGAAGCTCGACGATCAGGTGTGGGTCACGGTCGTGGCGACCGGCTACGGCGACGAGGGCAGGCGCAAGAGCGTCGGCCGCTTCAAAGAGCCCGCGACCACCGGCGAGGTGAGGGCCCAGCGTGGTGCGCCGGCGCGCCCGAGCCGAGAGCCACGGCGCGGTGGGTTCTCCTCCGAGGAGCTAGAGATACCCGAGTTCCTCCCCCACCTCTGAGGCCGTCGACACTTCGCATAACTGCGTCCTCGGTCGCTCGCGTGCGAAGCACGCCACGCTCCCTGCGTCCTTGTTCTGCTCGATCGACGACCTCAGAGGGTGCGGCTTCGCCTCGCGTGAAGCGCTGCGCATCGACGCGGCTGCCTGTGGTATCGCTCTGCAATGGGCGCAGCTGAGCTTGGAGTTGTCGCGGCGGGGCATCCGCTGACGGCGCGCGCCGGCGCGCGCGTGCTGGGCGAGGGTGGCAACGCGGTCGATGCGACGGTCGCGGCGATGCTGACGTCGTTCGTGACCGAGTCGCTGCTCACCGGGCTCGGAGCCGGTGGCTACATGTTGGTGGCCGGTGCGGGGCTCGAGCCGACGCTGCTGGACTTCTTTGTGGCGGCGCCGACGCGCCTCGGTGACGGCTCGGAGGTCGAGCTGCTCGGCGTCGGCGTGTCCTTTGGTGATGCCGAGCAGGTGTTCCACATCGGGCCGGCCTCGTGCGGCGTCTACGGGGTTCCGGCGGGAGTGTGCGAGGCGGTTCGCCGTTGGGGCACGGTCCCGCTCGAGGAGCTCGTCGCGCCGGCCGCGGAGCTCGCGCGCGAGGGTGTCGTGCTCAACGCCGGCCAGGCGTACGTCGCCGAGATCCTCGTCGAGCTGTTGACGTCTACCCCGGAGTCGGCCGCGCTGTGGGCGCCGGACGGTCAGCTGCTGCGCGAGGGTGGTCTGCTGCGCAATCCCGAGCTGGGTGACTCGCTGCTGCGCCTGGCGCGCGACGGCGCCGAGCCGTTCTATCGCGGCGACATCGCGGCATCCGTTTGCGACTGGCTCAGCGAGCGGGGTGGCTCGCTGCGCCCCACGGACCTCGCGCGCTACGGGGCGCTCGAGCGCGAGCCGATCGAGATCGCCTACCGCGACCGGCGGATCCTCACCAACCCGCCGCCCTCGGCGGGCGGCACGCTCCTCGCCTACTCGCTGGCGCTGCTCGACCGGGGATCCTCGCCGCCGACGCTGCGATCGGTGGTCGATGCGATGGCCGCGGCGCAGTCCGAGCGCACTCCCGAGTTCGTCGAGGGGCTCGACCAAGATGGCTTCCTCGAGCGTTTCCTCGCCACCCGTCTCGGCTCCACGACGCACATCTCGGTGATCGACGCCGAAGGGCGCGCGTGCAGCGCCACGTGTACGAACGGCGAGGGGTCGGGGGTGGTGGTGCCGGGCACCGGTATCCACCTCAACAACGTCATGGGGGAGGAGGACCTCAACCCGCTGGGCTTTCACCTGCACCCTGCCGGTAGGCGGATGCCGAGCATGATGGCCCCCTCGGTGGTGATGCGCGACGGCGAGGTGGAGCTGGTTCTTGGCAGCGCCGGATCCAACCGCATCCGTTCCGCGATTCTGCAAACGATCGTGGGCGTCGTCGATCACGGCATGGCCGTGCGCGAGGCGGTGGCGGCGCCGCGGGTGCACTTCGAGGACGGCGTCGTGTTCGCCGAGCCCGGGGTCGAGTTGGGTGAACTCGACGCATCGGCGCGGGTGGTTCGCTTCGGCGCCCCCAACCTCTTCTTCGGCGGTGTGCAGGCCGTCCTCAGGGTCGGTTCGAACATCACCGGAGCGGGGGACCCGCGCCGCGGCGGCGTCGCGGTGGGCGGATGAGGGCCGCACTCGTGCTGTGTGCGCTGGCGGCGACGCTCGTCCTCGTCGGCTGCGCCGGCGTCACAGCGGCAGACCTGTTCGTGGTGAACCGCTCCGGCGCGACGCCCGGCGCGCAGTTGACGCTGCTCGTCGATGAAGAAGGCGGCGTCACCTGCAACGGGCGCCTGGCTCATAAGAAGCTCGAAGATGCGCAGATCGTCAAGGCGCGAGAAATCCAGGAAGAACTCCAAAAGCCGTCCGCTGCTCACCTGTCACTGCCGCCGCGAGCGGGCTCGACGCTGAGCTACGGCGTCCGCGACGAAAGCGGCACCGTGAGCTTCGCCGACAACTCTGCGGGGCAGCCCGTGGTCCTGCACAAGCTGCAGCTGTTCGTGTTGCAGACGGCGCAGCAAATCTGCCATCTCTCGGCTGGTTAAGTTGGCTGGCCAGTGAGTTTTGCGGGTTGCTCCAGCGCTCCATTACTTGCGTATGCGGCCCACGACAGCTACCTTAACGCTATAAACTGCGCCCGGACGGATGTTGTAGAGCGTGTGCTTCGCTCAAGGCCATCGCCGGCGACTATGGAGGGTTGCGTGTGGTCAGGCCGACTGAGTTTGGTCCCAGCGGTGCTGGGGGTTCCCCGATGACGGGACGTCTCGCGTTCCCCAGCGCGATGTACCTGCCGTGGCGCGCTCTTGCGCTGGCGGTGTTGGTGCCGTTGATCGTCGGCGTGGCACTGTATGAGGGTCTTCTCGCTGGCAGGGGCTCGCAGGCGCCGCCTGTCGCGAGTGCCCCCGCCGTCTCCGAGGGAGGCGCAGCGAGTGTCGCCTCTCAGGCGCGGGCGTCGATCTCGGCGGCGCTCGGCCTGGACATTCCCGGTTACCACCTCACCTCGAACGCCGGCTCTTTCAACGCTGAGAATGCTGCGCAGCACCTGCGCATCGGCTTCGCCCGCTCGGGCGTGTTGTTGAGCGCGGCGCGTGGGCAGCTCGGCTTGCGCCTGCGCGCTGAGGGTGCCGGCAGCTCGCTGCGTCCCGTCGGCGATGTCGAACCCAAGCTCGAACGTTCGGACCGCGTCGCGTATGCCCACGACGGAACCACCGAGTGGTACGTCAACGGTCCGCTCGGGCTCGAGCAGGGGTTCTCGATTGCGCACGCACCGGCCTCTGCTGGAGCGCTGACGCTGGCGGTCGCCGTCTCGGGCGCCAGCCGCGTTGCGCTCACGGCGGACGGGCAGAGCGCGCTGCTGCGCGACGCCGGCGGCGACGAGCTCAGCTATGGCGACTTGAGCGCACGCGATGCCGGCGGCCGCGCGCTGCGCACCTGGATGACAAGCGATGGCCGGCAGCTGCTGCTGCACGTCGACGCCCGGGGTGCACGCTTCCCACTCATGGTCGACCCGATGGTCGAAGCGGAACCCGAACAGAAGCTCAATGCGGGATCGGAAAAACTCTCCGATGGAAGCTCTGGACAGGCGGCGGAACACTCTCGGTTCGGGTGGAGCGTGGCGCTGTCCGCCGACGGCAACACCGCGCTCGTGGGGGCACCCGGCGAAGACGAAGGAGTCGGCGCCGCGTGGACATTCACGCGGTCCCCCAGCGGCTGGATACAGGCAGGCGCCAAGTTGACGATCCCGGAAGGCACGCTGCTAGGCGAATCGTGCAACAACGTTGAAAACGACGAAGAAGAAGGCGAAGAACCCAGCGCGGGAGAAACCCGCCCGTGCCACTTCGGACGCAGCGTCGCGCTGTCCGCCGACGGCAACACGGCTGTGGTGGGCGCCCCACGCGAGAACGGGAACACCGGGGCCGTGTGGACCTTCACGCGTGCTGGCACGGGCTGGTCATCACCGGGGATCGAGCTGAGCAGTCCTGAAACGCAAATTCCGCTGCGCTTCGGCGTCAGCCTGGCACTATCGGCCGACGGCAGCACCCTCGTAGTTGGCGCACCGCGGCTCGGTGGAGGCCGTGTGTGGACCTTCGCCCGTTCGGGGCCGAGTTGGACCTCGCTCGGCGGGCCCATCACCGGATCCGGCGAGGACGGCGTCGGCCTGTTCGGTCAGAGCCTCGCGCTGTCAGACGATGGCCAAACGATGTTCGTTGGTGCTCCCGGCTACAACAACGATCAAGGAGCGGCATGGGGCTTCTCGCGCTCGGGCTCGGGCTGGAAGGAACAGGGCCCTAAGCTGACCGGCGGCGGCGCCGGCCCCGAAGCACACTTCGGCTCGAGCGTCGCGCTGTCTGGAGACGGCAGCACGGCGGTGGTCGGCGCGCGCGGAGCTGATGACGGCAGCGGCGCCGCCTCGGTCTTCACCAACACCGGCACGGGTTGGGTCGAACAGGGCCCAGCACTCGCCGGCGGCGATGAAGCCGGTGAAGGATTCGGTGACAGCGTCGCGCTGTCATTCGATGGGAGCGTCGCTGTCGTCGGCGCTGGGCAGGCCGACGGCCACCGCGGCAACACCTGGCTGTTCGAGCGCTCCGGCGAAAGCGAAACCTGGGGCGCTGCGCAGGAGAAGCTCGGCTCGGGCCTGCCGGGACGGGGCGCGCTCCAGTTCGGCTCGGGCGTCGCGCTGTCGTCCGACGCCGAAACGGTGCTCGTCGGTGCCCACTCCGCGGAACGGGCAGGCACGGCGTGGGTATTCGGTCCGAGCCCGTCCGTCGCGGCCGTGGCCCCTAACAACGGCCCCGTGGCCGGCGGAACACAGGTGACGATCACCGGTGAACATCTCAGCGGCGCTAGCACCGTGCGCTTTGGGTGGGCCTACGCCACCATCACAGCCCAGTCGACGAAATCGATCACCGTCGTATCACCGCCTGGCGCTGGCGCTGGCACGGTCAACGTCACCGTCGAAACCGCTGTCGGCGTCAGCGTGACCAACACAGGCGATCGCTTCACCTATACCGGCAAAGGTGGCGGCGAAAGCGGTGGCGGTGGCGAAGGCGAAGGCGAAGGCAACCAGGGCGGCGGAGGCGGAGGAAAACACGGGAGCAAAGAACCGCCGCTGGACCCGCAAACGACAGCACTGGCCGGTACCGGACTGCAGTTGGCCACCGGCAGCGAGATCGTCGTCCTCGGGTTCGACGCCAGCGCGAAATCAAGCTGCAGGGTGTCACTGCTCAGCGCCAGGATCGCCGTCCGGGCGCATGCCCGCGCGCTCGTGAGGCTGAAGGCGCTCGGCGCAGGCACCTGCCGCGGCACGTTGACGCTCAAGGTCAAGCTGAAGTCGGCGAAAAAGCGGTCGCGCTCGAAGAGCATCGCCGCCGCGCGGTTCTCGCTCGCCGCCGGCAAGGTCGCCGCCGTCAAGCTCGCGCTCAACGCTTACGGGCGGGCGCTGCTGCACGCTGGCGACGGCCACCTGAAGGCGAACCTGCTGGTGGTGAAGTCCGCGCCCACTCCGACGCAGGCACGCAGCGCCAAGGTTCGACTGACGCGGCGGCGCGCGGCCACGTCGAACACGCCGCCGAGCCACTGAGTCGTCAGCCAGCCGCCGGCTTGCGCGCTGCGAGCATCAGGTTGTAGAAGATCGCCGGCGGTAGGCGCGACTCGAGCAGCCGCCGGTCGAGCTCCTGCAGCACGAGGTAGCCGCGGTAGGCGTAAACACGCCATGCCCACGGCACCTCATCCGGCTCAGCCGTCGACTCCAGCGTGCGGTTGGCCCACCCGAACCAGTTGGCCAGCAGCTCCTCGCCGCTGACGCGCACCTTCTCGAAGCCGGCTGAGCGGGCGAGCCTGGAGAGCTCGGCGGGCGCGAACGCGTGCACGTCGACGACGCCCTCCAGTGCGGCGTCCGACGCTCCGCCGTTGGTCGATCGCACGGCTGCCGCGCCGATCGCGCGGCGCCACAGCGGCGCGATCGTGCTCGCCGCGCGCTTTGGCACCGCCGCGAGGCGGTCGCCGTAGAGCGACGGCTCACCTGCGAACAGGATCGTGCCGCCAGGCGCGAGCACGCGCTCGAACTCGGCGAAGGCACGGTTCAGATCTGGGATGTGGTGCAGTACCGCGTGCCCGAGGACGAGGTCGAAGCTCTCGTCTGCGAATGGCAGCCGCTCGGCGTCGGCCGTCTCGGTGCGCACGTCGAGCTCGAGCTGTGCGGCGTTCTGTTGCAGTGTCTCGAGCATGCCGGTGGAGATGTCGCTGCAGGTGGCGGCGCCGATGATCCCAGCGCCCAGCAGGTTGAGCGTGAAATAGCCTGTACCGGAGCCGATCTCGAGCGAGCGCTCGTAGCGGGCAGGCTCTCCCCGGAGCGCCTTGCGCACCTTCGCGGCGACCTGTCCGCGTCCGATCTCGCCGAAGTCGATGCCCCACTTGGAGTCGTAGTGGTCGGCCGCGACGTCGTGGTAGCGGGTGTTGGCGTCGCGGATCTGCTCGGCGCTCAGAACGGAGGGCACGAGGCGGACCATATACTCGCGCGCCGTGCTTGCGTCTCGCACCCGCGGCCTGACCGTATCGACAAAAGGCGTCTATTGACATCAACTTCGCACACGGATTCCGCGGCCGCGCTCTATCGTCAGCGCGACCAGCCCGACGGCGTTCCGCCACTGGCGCTGACCGGCGAGCGCACCCTTCCGGACGTCCCCGAGGAGAACTACTGGTATCGCCGCCACCTCGTCGTGTACGAGTGGATCGCCGAACAGATACGCGGTCGCAGCGCGATCGACATGGCCTGCGGCGAGGGCTACGGGGCTGACGTCCTCGCTCGCGCCGCCGCCAGCGTCGTCGGCGTCGACGCCAACCCCGAGGCCCACGAGCACGCCCGTCTGCGCTACTCCCGCGCGAACCTTCGCTACGCACGCGATCTCGTCGAGAACTTCTCCGAGCCGGCTGACGCGATCGTGTTCCTGCAGACGATCGAGCACCTGCAGGACCCGGGCGCGGTACTCGAGCATTTCCGCTCGCTGATCGGCGAGCGCGGAGCGGTGTTCGTCTCCACGCCGAACGTGCTCACGCTCGCACCGCGAGGCGCCCCCCGCTCGGACAATCCGTGGCACGTACACGAGTACCGCTGCGCAGAGTTCGAGGAGCTCTGTCGCACGCATTTCAAGACCGTCGAGCTGTACGGGCTCTTCCACGCGCGCAAGCTGCGCGTCCACGAGCTCGCGCTGCGCCTGGGATGGGACACGGTGCATGCCCGGCTGGGCCTGACACGCCGCTTCTACGACTGGTTCACGCCGGCGATCGCGTCCTGGGACTTCAGCGTGCGCGCCGCCGAGCACGCCGATATGGACCGGGCTCTCGATTTCATCGCGGTGTGCCGGCCGTGAAGTCGAGCCGCGATCGCGGCTCGCTCGCGATCGTCCTGCACACGCACATGCCTTACGTCGAGGGCTTCGGCACATGGCCGTTCGGCGAGGAGTGGCTGTGGGAGGCGATCGCCGGTTGCTACCTGCCGCTGCTCGAGCTGCTCGACGAGGGCGCTCCGCTGACGCTGTCACTGACGCCGGTGTTGTGCGATCAGCTGGAAGCGGCCGGTGTCGACGAGCGCTTCGCCGCGTTCCTGGAGGGCGTGCGCCGTGATACCCACGAGGAGGATGCCGCCGGGCTGCGCGCCGGCGGCCACGAGACGCTCGCGGTCGAGATAGAACGCTCGTGGAGGGACTATGAGCACGCGCTTGCGAGCCTGCGTAGGCGTGGCGGCGACCTGCTCGCGTCGCTGGCGCCGCACGCGCAGTGGACCTCGTCATCGACTCACGCGATCCTGCCGCAACTCGCCACCGATGCCGGTGTGCGCCTGCAGGTCCTAACCGGTGTCGCGGCTCATCGCCGCCGTTTCGGCGAGTCGTGGCGCGGCGGCTTCTGGCTGCCGGAGTGCGCATACGCTCCGTGGCTAGGCGGCGTGCTCGACGCGGCCGGCGTGCGTGCCGTGTGTGTCGAGCTGACCGACCGCTTCGGCCTCGGCGCCGCCGAGCATCTGAGCCCCGTCGTGACCGAGTCCGGGGTGCTGCTCGTGCCGATCGACCGCCGCACGATCTCGCTGGTGTGGAGCGAACAGGGCTATCCGGCGAGCGGCACCTATCGCGATTACCACCACCACACGGTGCACCACCACACCCCGTGGAACAACGACGGCGCTGCGTACGATCACGAGGCGGCCTGTGCACTGGCGCGCGTGCATGCGGCCGACTTCGTGCAGCGCTCGCTGGCGCGGCTTCGCGAAGCCAACGCGTCCTCGGCGGACGGGTCGCTGCCGGGTGGCGGGCTGCTGGTGTGCGCGCTCGACACCGAGCTGCTCGGGCACTGGTGGTATGAGGGTCTTGTGTGGCTGCGTGCAGTGGTCGAGGAGTGCGCCAGGCAGGGACTGGCGCTGGTACGCCTCGACGATGCGCTCGAGCGCCATCGCTGGCCGCATGCCGCGATCGCGGCTGAGGCGTGGCCGCCGAGCAGCTGGGGCGAGGGCGGCGACCTGTCGACCTGGTCGGGGCCGGCTGTCGCGGAGACGGCCTTCGCCGGGCGTGCCGCCGAGCTGCAGGTGCTGGCCGCCGGCGAGCGCGCCGGCGCGGCGGCCGTCCGCGAGCTCCTGGCGCTGCAGGCAAGCGACTGGCCCTTCATGATCTCGCGCGAGATCGCCTCGCCGTATGCGCACGAGCGCTTCGATGCCCACCGCCAGGCGCTTGCGCGCGCGCTGGCCGCCGGCGCTGACGCCGATTTGAGCGAGTTGCGCAACCTCGCCACCGATGCCGACCCGGCCGATCTGCGCGTGCCGTCATAGGGCTCCGCGATGATTCCCGCACGCCAGTTCCTGCGAAAGGAGTCAAAGATGGCAGCGACCGAGGTTCAGCAGCAGCAGCAGCAGCCCCAGAGTCAGAGCACACCGGACCCTCTGCGCCATTACGCGCACTACGCCGAAGGCGAAGGCGAAGGCCCGTCATCCCCTTACGCAGGGGGCAGCAGCTTCATGGAGCGCGTGTCCGAGTCTGTGGCGAGCGGCATGGGCACCGTCGGCTTTCTGCTTGTCAGCTCGGGCGTGATCCTGGCATGGGTGCTCTCCAACCACGTCGTGCGCTTCCTCAGTGACTCGTGGACCGGGCTGCTGAACGGCAAGGGCTTCGATCCGGCGCCCTTCATCCTGCTCAACCTGGTGTTCTCGGCCGTCGCCTTCTTCACCGGTGCGCTGGTGATCATCGCCCAGAAGGCCCAGACGCGGACCGACAAGGCCAACGAGGAAGCCGGCGCCAGGCACAGGGACGAGCTCGCGCAGTTGCAGACCGACCTGCTGCAGAAGAACACCGACATGACCGAACAGATCCACAAGCTGAGCGAAAAGCTCAGCACGCTCACCGAAGAGGTTCACGCGGCGACCTGCCGCAGGGGCACATCTCCGGTTTGATGCTCACTCCCAGCGCATCGAGCGCGGAGCGTCGCGCATGCGGATCACGCGCGCAGGTGAGCCGGCGACGACGGCGTTCGCGGGCATCGGCTTGGTGAGGACTGCGCTGGTGCCGATGATGGCGTTGTCGCCGACGGTGACGCCGCGCAGGATGCAGGCGCCGTAGCCGATCCAGACGTTGTGCCCGACCCGTACGTCGCGCTTGTAGATGCCCTGCAGGCGGACGGGACGCTCGACCTCGGCTGCTCCGTGGTCGAAGTCGATCAGCATGACGCGATCGGCGACGATGCACTCGCGTCCGATCGACACGTGCTGGAACGCCGAGATCGTGCACTCCTGGCCGATGACGGTCTTTGCCCCGATGCTGACCTCGCCCTCATGCACGCGGATCTTGCAGCCGTGTCCGATCCACGCCCAGCGGCCGATGCGGAGGGTCGCATGGCGGCCGATCTCGAGCTTCACGCCCGGACAGATGAAGCAGATGCCGTCGGTCTGCAGACGCCGCCCGAAGCGCAGCTTCAAGAACGCGTAGCGCGCGAGCAGGATCGCGTAGCTTGCGCTGAGCATGTGGTTGGAGCGCATGAAGCGCAGCAGCGCCAGCGGGCCTCCGCGACGGGGCACCGGCGCTCGGCGGACCGCTTCCCCGGCATCGCCGGCCGTGAGTTACGGCTGTCCGCTCTTCGCCGTGATCGGCCACCAGCTCCATCGCAGCGCCAATCGTATGGGACTGCCCCGCGCGTCGGCGCCCGCGCCGGCCCCTGCGATGATTCCCGCTCGATGGTCGACTCCACGCTTGCACAGCGCCTGCTCGACGGCGACCGCCGCGCGTTGGCGCGCGCGATCACGCTCGTGGAGGACAACCGCCCCGAGGGCTGGGAGCTCGTGCGCGAGGTGTACCCGCACACGGGTCGCGCCGAGGTGGTCGGCTTCACCGGCCCACCGGGTGTCGGCAAGTCGACGCTGATCGGCGCGCTGACGAGGGCACGGCGCGCGGCCGGCCGCACGGTGGGCGTGTTGTCGGTGGATCCGTCCTCGCCGTTCACGCACGGCGCTCTGCTGGGAGACCGGATACGCCTCTCCGAGCACTTCCTCGACCCCGGCGTGTTCATCCGCTCGATGGCCAACCGCGGTGCGCTCGGCGGCCTGTCCGAGGCGGCGCTGCAGGCGGCGTTGCTGCTCGACGCGGCCGGGCGCCAGGACGTGTTCGTTGAGACCGTCGGCGTCGGGCAGGCCGAGATCGACATCATCGACCACGCCGACACGATCGTGCTCGTGTTGATGCCGGGCTCGGGCGACTCGATCCAGGCTTTGAAGGCCGGCGTGATGGAGATACCGGACGTGATCGTGATCAACAAGGCCGACCACCCGCTGACCGACACGATGATCCGCGAGATCCGCGGCGTGCTGTCGCTCGCCAACCTCGATCGCACCCCCGAGGAAGCTCGCGGACGCTGGCGAGTGCCGATCGTGAAGACCGAGGCCGCCCGCGGCGAGGGCGTCGAGGAGCTCGTGCAGAGCCTGCAGGAGCACCGCGCCCACATCCTCGCGGCGGGCCAGCTCGACGAGCGGCGCGCGCGCAACCTGCGCAGCGAGGTGCTGGCGATCGCGACCGCGCGCATGCGCCGGCGCCTGGAGGAGGAGCTGCACGAGGACGCGGAGTTCCAGCGGCTGCTCGAGGAGGTCGTAGCGCGGCGGCTGGATCCGGCGAGTGCGGCGGCGACGCTGCTCGAGCGCGAGGCCGGCGTCGAGCGCTAGCTGAACCCCGCTAGCTAGGCGCCGAGCGCGCGGGCGATCACCATCTGCTGAACCTCGTCGGTGCCCTCGCCGATGGTGAGGATCTTGGCGTCGCGATAGAAACGGCATACGGGGTACTCCTCGATGAAGCCGTAGCCGCCGTGTATCTGCACCGCCTCCTCGGCGCAGCGCACCGCCAGGCGTCCGGTCTTCAGCTTGGCCTGGGCGGCGGTCAGCGTGAAGTTGCGCTTGGCGTCCTTCTCGCGGGCGGCCTTGTACACGAGCAGCCGCGCGGCTGCGATCTCGGTGGACATGTCCGCGAGCTTGCCCTGGATCGCCTGGAACTTGGAGATCGGCGAGCCGAACGCCTTGCGTTCCTTGGCGTACTTCAAGGCCTCGTCGAGCGCGCCCTGGGCGAGCCCCACGCCCATCGCGGCGACGCCGATGCGTCCGATGTCGAGGATGTGCAGGAACTGCTTGAAGCCCGCGCCGCGCGGTCCCAGCAGGTTCGCCTCGGGCACGTGGCAGTCGGTAAACGTCAGCGGGCGCGTGTCCGACGCGTTCCAGCCCATCTTGCGGTAGGGCTCGCCCTGCTCGTAGCCGTCGGTGCCGTTGGCGACGATTACGTTGGAGATCTCCTTCGAGCCGGGGTGGGCGGGATCGTCATCCCCGGTGACGGCCGTGATGCACACGATTCCGGATATAGATGTGCCGGCGTTCGTAATGAACTGCTTGGCGCCGTCGATTACCCATTCGCCGCCGTCCAGCCGTGCGCGCGTGCGCGTGTTGCCTGCGTCCGAGCCCGCCTCCGGCTCCGTCAGCCCGAACGCGCCGAGGCGCTCGCCGGAGCACAGTAGCGGCATCCATTCGCGCTTCTGTTCCTCCGAGCCGAACACGTAGATCGGCTGGGTGCCCAGTGAGGTGTGCGCGCACAGGGTGATCGCCACCGAGGAGTCCACACGCGTGAGCTCCTCGACCGCCAGTGCGTATGCCAGCGTGTCACCGCCACCGCCGCCGTACTCCTCGGGGAACGGGATGCCCATCAGGTTCAGCGCGCCGAGCTTGGCCACGATCTCGTACGGGAACGACTTCGTGCGGTCGAGCTCCTCGGCGACCGGTGCGACCTCGCCCTCGGCGAATTCCCTGACCGTACGCCGGATCAGCTCGTGGTCGGGCGACAGGTCGAAGTCCACGGCGGGGATTCTCCCAGACTCGGTCGTCTGCCCCGCGCCCGCTCAGAAGACGATCGTGCGGCCCTCGTGCACGAGCACACGGTCATCGAGCTCGCTGCGAACCGCGCTCGCCAGCACCATCCGCTCGAGGTCGCGCCCGACGCGCTCGAGGTCCGAGACGGTGTAGCGGTGCCCGACGCGCTGCACGTCCTGCTCGATGATCGGCCCCTCGTCGAGCTGCTCGGTGACGTAGTGCGCGGTCGCGCCGATCAGCTTGACGCCGCGCTCGTAGGCGTGGCGGTAGGGCTGCGCGCCGGCGAACGCGGGCAGGAACGAGTGGTGGATGTTGATCACAGGGCAACCGACCCGTGCGAGGAAGTCGCCGGAGAGGATCTGCATGTAGCGCGCGAGCACCAGCAGCTCGGCGCGACCCGCCAGCTCCTCGAGCGCGCGCTGCTCGGCCTGGGGCTTGGTGTCCGGGCTGACGGGGATGTGAACGAACGGCACGCCCAGCGCGTCGACCTCGCCGCGGACGTCCTCGTGGTTGGAGATCACACAGATCACATCCATGTCGAGCTCGCCGCGGCGCTGGCGCCACAGCAGGTCGAGCAGGCAGTGGTCCTCGCGCGAGGCCATCAGCGCAACACGCCGGCGGTCGCGTGCGTAGGCGATTCGCCAGCGCATCGCGAACCGCTCGGCGAGGGCGCCGAAGGCCTGCTCGAACGACGCACGGTCCCGCTCGATCGCAGGCAGGAAGAAGGCGGAGCGCATGAACAAGCTCCCGTTCTCGGGGTCGGTGGAGTGCTGGTCGGAGCTGACGATGTTGGCTCCGTGCTCGAACAGGAAGCGCGAGACCGCGGCGACGATCCCGGGGCCGTCGGGACAGGAGATCAACAGGCGCGCCGTGTGCTCGGCGCCGCGCCCGGTGTGCGAGCCGAGATCGTCCATCGCTCGAGCCTATATGGCTGCTCCGGCGCAGCGATGCGGCTGCCGGCTTCGGCGCGGCGATACTGTCGCCGATGGCGCAACTGAGCTCCGCGGCAATGCGTACGCTCGCCGCCGTTCCCCGTTTGCTCACACCGCTGGCGCTGATCGCGACGGTGTTCGGGCTGGTGTTTCCCTCAGGCGCGCTCGCGGCGCGCTCGGACCTGTTGCTCGCACTGCTCGTGCTCGCGACCGCCCTCGGGATCTCCTTTGCCGATCTGCGCCGCCTGCGCGAGCATCTGCGCGCCGTCGTGACCCTGTCGCTGACGCCGCTGCCGGCGCTCGTCGGCGCCGCGTGGCTGCTGGGCCGGCCGTTTGCGCCGCTGGTGCGCGACGGGCTGCTCGCCGTCGGGCTGTCCTCGGCGGAGGTCGCGTCGGTCGGGCTCGTGGCGCTTGCCGGAGCCGACGCGACGATCGCGCTTGGGGTGGTCACCGGCTCGCTGGTCCTGGCGGCTCTCGTCGGGCCCGTGACGATCGGCTGGCTGTCGGGGAGCGAGGTGCATGTCGGCTCCGCGCACCTGCTCGGGCGCTTCGTGCTGGTGGTGCTCGTGCCGCTGCTCGTCGGCGTCGCCGTGCGCAGTCGCGGGCCGCTCGCGCCACGGCTGGCGAAAGCCAACGTGGACAGCGCCCGCGAGGGCGTCGCCGCCCTGACCGTGGCAGTGCTCGTGTACGCGGCGCTCAGCGGCACCCACGGGGCCCATCATCTCGGCGCCGCGCTGCTCGCCAGCGTCGCCTTCCTGATCGTGTGCGCCTGCCTGGCTGGGCTGTGGCGTCGTCTCGACGGGCGCCGCACGAGCGCGATCCCGGGAGCGTTCACGATCGCGATGCGCGACTTCGCCGTCGCCGCCGCGCTCGCCACACAGGCGTTTGGCGCCGCCGCGGGCGCGGTGCCGGGGGTGTACGGCGTGGTGATGCTCGTTGCCGCGACGGTCGCCGCGGGGCGCGTTTCGCGCGCCTAGCGGCGTCTGTCAGGATTGGCCCGCAGTGGCCCGCACGCGTCTGATCCTCGACATGCTCAGGCGCGGACGCAGCTTCAGCTACGGCCCCCATCGCTCGCAGCGGGCCGATCTGCACCTGCCGCCTGGTCCCGGACCGTACCCGCTGATCGTCCTCATCCACGGCGGCTCGTGGAGGGCACGCTACGGGCGGATCGTGATGCGCGGCCTCGCGACCGACCTCGTGCGGCGCGGCTGGGCGGTGTGGAACATCGAGTACCGACGCGTCGGTGGCGGCGGCGGTTGGCCCGCCACGTTCGCGGACGTCGCCGCCGCGATCGACCACCTCGCCGAGCTCCCCGCGCCACTCGCGCTCGACGCGATCACCATCATCGGGCACTCCGCCGGCGGCCACCTCGCTCTATGGGCCGCCGGTCGCGACAAGCTCCCCGAGGACGCCCCTGGCTTCATCGCCGGTGCAGCGGTCGTGACGGTCGCGCGCGTGGTCGCCCAGGCCGGCGTGTGTGACCTCACCGGCGCCTACGCGCGCTGGCACGGCGGCGCCGTTGCGGCGCTCATGGGGGGCTCGCCCGAGGAGCTCCCGGCGCGCTACGCCGCCGCTGACCCCATGTGCCTGCTGCCGCTGAGCATGCCGGCGCTGCTGGTGCACGGGACACGCGATGAGACCGTCTCGATCGAGCTCGCCCGCAACTACGAGCGTGCGGCGCGCGCGGCCGGCGGCGAGGTCGAGCTGGTCGAGATACCCGGCGAGGCTGGGCGCCACCGCGCCCACATCGATCCGCGGGGCGCGGCCTGGGCGGCGGTCACATCTCGCCTGCACGTCCCCGGGCGGATGCCGCTGGCGCCTTAGCACGAGCACGCCCCCTTTGCGCGCAGGCGCAGCCGCCGGCTTCAGGCGCCGTAGGAGCGGGCGAGCTCGACCAGCAGCCGCACCGCGTAGCCCGACGCGCCCTTGCCGACGTACGGGCGATCGAGATCCCATGCCGACCCAGCGATGTCCAGGTGCGCCCACGGCGTGTCGCCGACGAAGTTCGACAGGAAGGCGCCGCCGACGATCGTGCCCGCCTTGCGTGCTTCCGGCGCGTTGTCGAGGTCGCCGTAGTTGCCCTTGACCAGCTCGTCGTACTCCTCGTGCAGCGGCAGTCGCCAAACGATCTCGCCCGTGGCGCTCGCCCGCCGCCGCGATCCGCGCCGCGAACTCGTCGTCGTTGCTCATCAGTCCCGCGTAGGTCGAGCCGAGCGCGACGATCACCGCTCCCGTCAGCGTCGCCAGGTCGAGGATCCGCTCGGCGCCCTGCGTCGGTGGCGTGCCACAGGCAGTCGGCCAGCACCAGCCTGCCCTCGGCGTCGGTGTTGTTGATCTCGATCGTCTTGCCGTTCGCGGCCGTCACGATGTCGCCTGGCTTGATCGCATGCCCACTCGGCAGGTTCTCCGTGGCGCCGACCACCGCCACGAGCCGCACCGGCAGCTGCAGGCGCGCGATCGCCGAGACCGCCTCGATCACCGCTGCGCCGCCGGACATGTCGAACTTCATCTCCGCCATTTTCGCCCCGGGCTTCAGCGAGATGCCGCCGCTGTCGAACGTCACCGCCTTGCCGACGAAGCCGAGGGTTGGACCGCCGGCCGCGGGCCGCCTCATATTTGAGCGTGATCAGCGCCGGCTCCTGGTCTGAGCCCTGCGCGACCGCGGCGAACGCGCCCATGCCGCGCGCGAGGATCCCGTCGCGTCCCTCGACCTCCACCGACAGCCCGTCGAGATCCTGCGCCAGCGCCTTCGCGTACTCGCCCAGCGCCGTCGGCGTGAGGTCGTTGCCGGGACGGTTCTGCAGGTCGCGCGCGCGATTGACCGCCTCGGCCACGATCGCCGCCTGCGCCACCGTGTCCTCGAGTCCGTCTGCGCCGGCGATGATCAGCCGCTCCAGGTGCTTGGGAGGCGCGTCCTCACCGGCGCCATCGCCGGTCGGCTTGGACTTGTACTGATCGAAGCGGTAGTCGCCGAGGATCGTGCCCTCCACGAGCGCCGCCGCGATCGCCGCAACCGACCGTGCGTCCCCGTCGGCGCCGGGAACCTCCCAGCAGAGCGTGCGCGCCGAGAGCTCCCGTGCGCGTGCGCAGGCCATGGATGCCGCCACGCGCGCGCGCTCCGGCGTGAACGCAGCACGCGGGCCGAGGCCCACGACCAGCCAGCGCTTGCCCTCGGCGTGTGTCAGCGCGAGCGACTTGAAGGAGCGGCGCGCCTCGCCCGAGTCAAGCAGCTGTGCGACCTCCGCCGGCGCCTTGGGAGGGCTGCTGTCACCCTCGAACACGCCGATCGCGATCGTGTCGGCATCGGTCGCGTCCTTCGTCTGGGCGATTGACGAGATCTGCATGCGCGCGCACGATATCCACCTTCCGAACGATTCGTCGGCGCGGCGGAAGTAGCGCGCTCGCGTGAGAGCGCCGGCCGGCGGGAAGCCGCGCCGGCGGCGCTCCTGCGGGTGAGCGCCTCGGCGCTCGGCGAGCGGTCCACTACCATTCTCGCTCTCGCGTCCCTAACTCACGACCTACAGGAGCAGAGCCACTTCCATGTCCAAGACCGTGATCCTCGGCAGCGCGCGCACCCCCATCGCCAAGATGGGCGGCGGCCTCGCCTCGCTTGACGCCACCGAGCTCGGCGGACTGGCGATCAGCGCGGCGCTCGAGCGCGCCGGCGTCGAGCCCGAGCAGGTCGAGCACGTCGTCATGGGCCAGGTGCTGCAGGCCGGCCAGGGGCAGATCCCCTCGCGCCAGGCGCAGATCAAGGCCGGCATCCCCAAGGAGGTCTCCTCCGAGACGGTCAACAAGGTCTGCGCCTCGGGGCTGCGCGCGTCGGTGATCCTCGACCAGGCGATTCGCGCCGGCGACCTGCAGGTCGGCGTCGGCGGCGGCATGGAGTCGATGTCCGCGGCTCCCTACCTGCTGCCGCAGGCGCGCTTCGGCTACCGCATGGGCGACGCCACGATGCTCGACGCGATGGTCCACGACGGGCTCACCAACCCGTTCTCCGGCAAGCAGATGTTCATCGAGGCCACCGAGGTCGGCGACGAGCTCGAGATGACGCGCGCCGACATGGACCGCTGGGCGCTGCGCTCGCACGATCGCGCGCTGGCGGCGATCGACGACGGGCGACTGGCGGAGGAGATCGTGCCCGTGACGGTCAACGGGCGCAAGCAGAGCACCGTCGTCGAGATCGACGAGGGCCCGCGCCGCGACACCTCGCTCGAGAAGCTCGCGTCGCTGCCCGGACTGGTCGGCAAGGAGGGCTCGCACACCGCCGGCAACTCGCCGGGCGTCAACGACGGCGCCGGCGCGCTCGTGCTCTCCTCCGATGAGTGGGCCGCAGCCAACGGCAAGGAGGTGCTCGCCGAGATCGTCGCGCACGCGCAGAGCGCCAACGACTTCGCCTACCTCGCCACCACGCCCGCGAGCGCCGCCAAGAAGGCGCTCGAGAAGGCCGGCCTGCAGCCCGGAGACATCGACCTGTGGGAGATCAACGAGGCGTTCGCGTCGGTCACGCTCAACTCGATCCGCATGCTCGGCATCGACGAGGAGCGCGTCAACGTCAACGGCGGCGCCGTCGCGCTCGGCCACCCGATCGGCGCCTCCGGCGCGCGCATCCTCGGCAGCCTCGTGCTCGAGCTGCGCCGGCGCGGCGGCGGTCTCGGCTGCGCAGCGATCTGCTCGGGCGGCGGTCAGGGCGACGCGGTGATCCTCAGGGTCTGAGATGGCCGTGAGCACTTCGCCATACTGCGTCCTCGTTCGCTTGCGTGCTGGACGATCGGCGATCCCATCGATCGACGATCGGTACGCGGCGCTCACTGCGTCCTTGTCTGGCTCGACTCACGGCCATCTCAGCTTGCGGTGACCGCCGAGGAGAACGGCGCCGGCGGATCGCCGGACGGTCAACCCCGCGGCGCGGCGTTCTTCGACCTCGACAAGACGCTGATGGCGGGCTCCTCGGGCGTGTTCTTCGCGCGCGCCGCCTACGAGAGCGGGATGATCTCGCGCGGGCGGCTCGTGCGCGACGTCTACGAGAACCTGCGCTTCCGCCTGCGCGGCTCGACCGACGACCGCGCCGACGACGTGCGCAAGCGGGTGGGGGAGATGATCGCCGGCGTGCGCGTGCGCGATCTCGAGCGCTTGACCCCGCGCGTGCTCTCCGGCGTGCTGCCGCGCCTGTATCCGCAGATGCTCGAGCGCGCCTACGCCCACCAGGACGCGGGCGTGCCCGTGTACATCCTCACCGCCGCCTCGCAGGAGATGGCCGATCTGCTCGCGCGCGTGCTTGCATTCGACGGCGGCCTCGGCTCACGCTCGGAGATCGTCGACGGCCGCTACACCGGCAGGCCCGCCGGGCCGTTCAACTACCGCGAGGGCAAGGTGCTCTCGATGCGCGAGGTCGCCGAGCGCGACGCCATCGACCTGGCCGCCTCCTACGCGTACTCGGACTCGGAGTCCGACCTGCCGATGCTGCGCGCCGTGCGCTATGCCGTCGTCGTCAATCCCGATGCCGCGCTGCGGCGGATCGCGCTCGAGGAAGGCTGGGAGGTGATCGAGCTCGACCGACTCGGCCGGCGCCTGAAGGTGCTTGCGGCGCTCGGCGCCGGCACCGCGCTCGCGTCGCTGGGCCGGGCGGTGCTCGAGCGTGGTGCGCCGCCGGCCGCTGGACGGCGCGCCGGCGGCGCGTTCCGCCGTCCGTCGGGCGGCTCGCGCTCCGCGCGGTCGCGGCGCGCGTCGCATAAGCTTCGCCGATGACGCCCGCCGGGCCGGCTACCCAGAGCAAGATCCGCGTGGTCGTCGCCAAGCCTGGGCTCGACGGCCACGACCGCGGCGCCAAGATCATCGCGCGCGCGCTGCGCGACGCCGGCATGGAGGTGATCTACACGGGACTGCACCAGACGCCCGAGCAGATCGTCGAGACCGTGATCCAGGAGGATGCCGACGCCGTCGGCCTGTCGATCCTCTCGGGTGCGCACATGACGCTCGTGCCGCGCGTCGTCGAGCTGCTGCGCGAGCAGGGGGTCGAGGATGTGGTGATCACCGTCGGCGGCACGATCCCTGCCGACGACATCCCCGAGCTCAAGCGCCTCGGCGTCTCCGAGGTGTTCACGCCGGGCGCGCCGACGCAGGCGATCGTCGATTTCATCCGCGGCGCGGTGGTCAGTCGCTAGCGCGCTGCCCCCAGACCGATTGACTCGTCAGTCAACCGCTCGAACAGATAGGATTGGCCTCACTCATACCCCAAGGAGTTGCCTGAGAATGAAGATATGCGTCCTGGTGAAGGAGGTCCCGGACGCCGCCGTCGAGAAGCGAATCGATCCCTCGACGGGGCGCATGGACCGCAGCGGCGAGAAGAACCTGAATCCGTATGACACGCACGCCATCGAGGCGGCGATGCAGATCAAAGAGGGCGGTGCGGTACCGGTCGAGGAGATCGTCGCCGTGACGATGGGTCCCGACAGCGCGGTGCGCGCGCTGCACAAGGCGGTTTCGCTCGGCGCCGATCGGTCGGTCCATCTCTCGGACCCGGTCGTGGCCGGCTCTGATGTGGCAGCCACCGGCTACGCGCTCGCCAAGACGCTGCAGCGCGAGAGCCCCGACCTGGTGCTGCTCGGCCAGCAGTCCGACGACGGCGAGTGCTACACGATCGGCGCGGTCGTCGCCGAGCACCTGGGCATGCCGTCGTTGACGCAGGTGATCAAGATGGACGTCGAGTCCGAAGCGCTGCGCTGCGAGCGCCAGGCCGAGTACGGCTACGACACGGTGCAGATGAAGCTGCCCGCGGTGATCTCCGTCGGCGACGCCATCAACGAGCCGCGCTACCCGTCGCTGAAGGCGATCATGGGCGCGAAGAAGAAGCCGCTCGACACCGTCACGGCCGGCGACGTCGAGATCGACGCCTCGAAAGTCGGCGGCGATAACTCCGCCGCGCAGTGGGTCGCCGCAAAGGCGCCGCCGGCGAAGGCCGCAGGCGAGATCATCGAGGACGAGGACACCGGCGAGACCGTCGAGAAAATCGTCGCATGGCTCGACGAGAGGAAGCTCCTGTGAGGGTGGCGCAGACGGCCGGAGGCCGGCAAGCCGGGCCCCTGATTCTTAATCTGCCGAAGGGAACCTGAGACGAAATGGCCAACATCCTGGTCTACGCGCTGCACTACGACGGCGCGATCAACAAGAACTCGCTCGGCGCCGTGTCCGAGGGGGCCAAGCTCGCCGCGGAGCTGGGCGGCGAGGCGCACGCGATCCTGCTCGGTGAGAACGTGCCGCAGGAGCTGGCGGCGTCGCTGGGCAAATACGGAGCCAAGAAGGTGCTCGTGGCGGAGGGCCCAGAGGGCCTCGCGCAGCCGCTCGTCGACGCGATGGGCGCGGCGATCACGGGCGGCGGCTACTCCTACGCGCTGTTCGGCGGCGGCCTGCTCGGCTTCGAGATCGGCGCCGGTCTGGCGGCGAGGCTCGGCGCAGGCGTGGTCATGGAGGTCACGAACGTGCGTGCCGAGAACGGCGAGCTGATCGCCGAGCGTCCGATCCTCGGCGACTCCTCGATCTCCGAAGTCAAATACCGCTCTGATGTCGGCATCGTCATCGGACGCCTGAACGCGTTCGAGATCAGAGACCTCGGCGGCGCCGACGCGCCCGTCGAGAAGCTCGACTTCGAGCTGTCCGCGCAGGCGCAGCAGGCGACGATGCTGGTCCGCGGCGAACAGCGCGGCGCCGACGTCGACATCGAGGGCGCCGACATCCTCGTGGCCGGCGGTCGCGGTCTCGGCAAGGCAGAGGGCTTCCAGCTCGCCGAGGACCTCGCGGCGGCGTTCGGCGGCAACGCCGCCGTCGCTGCCACCCGCGCTGTCGTCGATGCCGGTTGGTACCCCTACGCGGCGCAGATCGGGCAGACGGGCAAGACCGTCTCGCCGAAGCTGTACCTCGCGGCGGGCATCTCCGGCGCGATCCAGCACAAGGTCGGCATGCAGAGCTCGGAGAACATCGTCGCGATCAACAAGGACGCCAACGCGCCGATCTTCGAATTCTCCGACCTCGGCATCGTCGGCGACCTCAACAAGATCCTGCCGAAGCTGACCGAGGCTGTGAAGGCCAAGAAGGGCAGCTGACGTGTCCGGCCACAATGGCTCGAGCAACGGGAGGGTCGCACCCGCGGCCTTCCCCCCGCCGGTCGACTCGCGCAAGGAGTTCATCAAGCGCGGCCTCGACGCCGAGGACGAGCTGATCGAGGTCGGTGTCGCGATCGTCGGCGGCGGCACCGCCGGGCTGGCGTGCGCCAACCGCCTGCTGCAGCTGCTGGCAGACGATCCCGAGACGATGGAGCGCCTCGGCGAAGTGCCCGTCGCGGTGATCGAGAAGGCCAAGACCTGCGGCGGACACAACCTGTCGGGCGCGGTCATGCGCCCGGGGCCGCTGCAGGAGCTGTTCCCCGACATCTCACGCGAGGACTGGCGCAAGGAGGGCTTCGCCTTCGGCGAGGTCACCAAGGAGGCCGTCTACTTGATGCCCAGCGCCAAGACCAAGCTGCGCATCCCGACGCCGCCCAACTTCAAGAACCACGGCAACGAGGTCATCTCGGTCTCCGCGATGGCGCGCTTCCAGCAGCGCCAGGCCGAGGAGGGCGGCGCGTACGTCCTCACCGAGACCTCCGCCACGCAGCTGATCGTCGAGGACGGCCGCGTCGTCGGCGTGCGCTCGGGCGACAAGGGCCGCGGCAAGGACGGCGAGCCGCTGGGAAACTTCGAGCCGGGCACCGACATCAAGGCGCAGGCGACGGTGCTCGCCGAGGGCTGCTGGGGGCACATCACCGGCGCCGCGATCAAGGAGTTCGACCTCGGCGAGGGCCGCGAGCCGCAGGTGTGGGAGCTCGGCGTCAAGGAGGTCTGGAAGGTTCCCAAGCCGCTCGACCGCGTGATCCACACGATCGGTCCGTGGCCGCTGAAGCTCGCCGCCAAGTACGGGCAGATCGGCGGCACCTGGCTGTACCCGATGAAGGACGAGAAGACCGGCGAGGACCTCGTCAGGATCGGCTTCGTCATCGACCTCGAGTACGCCGACGCCACCACCTCCGCCCACGACCTGCTGCAGCAGTTCAAGATGCACCCGCTCGTCAAGGGCATCCTCGAGGGCGGCGAACGCGTCGCCTGGGGCGCGAAGGCGCTGCCGGGCGGCGGCTACTGGTCGATGCCGAAGCTCGTCGATGCCGGGCGCGGTGATCGTCGGCGACGCCGGCGGCATGGTCGACACCGTCGCGCTGAAGGGCGTGCACCACTGCATCATGTCGGGCAAGCTCGCGGCCGAGTCGATCTACGCGGCGCTCGTGCGCGGCGAGAGGACGTTCGACTCCTACGAACAGGCGATCGAAGACTCCTCCGTCGGCAAGGAGCTCTACCAGGTGCGCAACACCCGCCAGCCGTTCCAGAAAGGCTTCGTGCTCGGCGCGCCGCTGGTGAACCTCGCGATCGCGACCAAAGGCAAGCTCCCCCCGGGTCGCCTGGCGTGGCACCGCAACGACGAGCAGCGGATGTTCATCGGCAAGACCAAGGACAGCTACCCCAAGCCCGACGGCAAATACACCTTCGACAAGCTCTCCTCGGTGTTCATCACCGGCAACGCCACGCGCGACGATGCCCCCAACCACATCCGCGTGCGCAAACACGTCCCCCGCGAGATCGCCGAGACGTGGCGCTGGATGTGTCCGGCGGGCGTCTATGAGATCCCCGAGGATGCGCCCGAGCATGGCGAGGTCGACGTGATCGTCAACTACACCAACTGCGTGCAGTGCGGCGCGATCACCGCCAAGGGCGGTCGCCTGACGGCCCCCGAGGGCGGCGACGGGCCGCTGTACCAGATCACCTGAGTGTCGCGCTCGCGCGGGTGGGAGACATTCGCGCGGAGCACTCGGATGCAGGGCGCGGCGAAACGAGCGCTCGCTTCGGGTGTTAGAAGAGGCGATGAGAGCGATGCCTTCGAACAGGTGTGACGCGCGCGCGGCTCCTCGACGTACGGTCATCGGGCTCGTGCTGGTCGTCGCGATCGCGTTGCTGGCGGTGTCCTCGCCCGCGCTGGGCGCGACGGTCGCGGTCGTGCTGCCGGCCGCCGTCGCGCCGACCGCCGCGCCGGGCACCGCCGGCGTCGACGCCGAGAGCGGCGCGTCGAGCGCCAAGCCGATCGCCTCGGCGACGCTCACCCAGTGCGCCACCGCGACGATCCCCCAGACCGAACGATCCGCCACATTTGCCGGTGAAATGACGGCGATTGCGGGGACCGCGCGCATGCAGATGCGCGTCGAGCTGCAGGAGCGGATCTCCGGCGAACTGCAATACCGGACGGTCGCTGACCCAGCTCTGGGCGTGTGGCGCGGCTCGGCCCCGGGCGTGAAGATCTTCACGCACATCCAGCAGGTCACGAACCTGTCGGCGCCGGCGGTCTACCGCGGCGTCCTGCATTTCCGCTGGCTGAACGCCAAGGGTCGCACGATCAAGGCCCAGGAGCTGGCACGGCAGTCTGCGAACAGCCTGCGCCGCCGTCGAGCACCTCCTCCGGCGCCTCCACCGCCACAGCGGGCGCCGGCGCGGGCGCGAGCGGCGCGGCTCGTGATCACGACGGCGGTCGCGCGGCCCGCTAGAATCGAGCGACGATGAAGGCGGACATTCACCCCAACTACGAACGCGCGCACGTGCGCTGCACGTGCGGCAACGAGTTCATCACGCGCGCGACGCAGGACGAGCTGCACGTCGAGGTCTGCTCCAACTGCCACCCGTTCTACACGGGCAGGCAGAAGCTGATGGACACCGGTGGCCGCGTCGAGCGCTTCCAGCGCCGCGTCGCCAAAGGCCGCCTGCAGCCAAGCTCGGTCCGCCCAGTAGTCCCATGGCGGGCGCCGTGGCTGACCCCGCGGCGCCGTCAACGCTGCTCGAGGCCGACGGCGAGCTGAGCGCTCAGCGCGACGCGCCGGTCGGCGGTCAGGCCGTCATCGAGGGCGTGATGATGCGCGGCGTCGCCAACTGGGCGGTGGCCGTGCGCAAGCCCACCGCCGAGCAGCTGCACGACGGCGAGCGCTCGCCCGAGGACGGCGCCAACGGCGAGATCCAGGTCACCACCTATCCGCTCGACTCGGCGCTGCGGCGCCATCGCGTGCTGCGCCTGCCGATCGTGCGCGGCGTCGTCGCGCTCGGGGGATCGATGGTGATCGGCTTCCGCGCGCTCGAGATCGCGGCCAACGCCCAGCTGCCGCCGGAGGAGCACGAGGGCGAGGGCGGGAACGACGATGTCGACGGCGGCCCGAGCGAGGCACAGGAGATCCCGCGCGTGGTGTGGGCCGGAACGATCGTGTTCGCGGTGGTGCTGGCGATCGGGCTGTTCTTCCTGATGCCGGTCGGCTTGACGAGCCTGATCAAGGGTCAGCTCGGCGACTCCTCGGTGCTGTTCTGGGTGGTCGAGGGCCTGATCCGCACCGGGCTCTTCCTCGGCTACCTGTATGCTGCTCTCACGCGTGCGCGACCTGCGCCGCGTGTTCGAGTACCACGGCGCCGAGCACAAGACGATCTCCTGCTACGAGGCCGGTCTGCCGCTGACGCCGCGCCAACGCCCAGCGCTTCTCGCGCCTGCACCCGCGCTGCGGCACGAGCTTCCTGCTCGTGGTGATGGTCGTCGCGATCTTCGTGTTCGCGCCGATCGGGCTGCCCGCGTGGTACTGGCTGATGGCCACCCGCATCCTCGGCGTCCCGCTGATCGCCGGCATCTCCTTCGAGCTGATCAAGTTCGCGGGGCGCAACCGCAGCCGGAAGTGGGTGCGGGCGGTGATGTGGCCGGGTCTGAAGCTGCAACTGCTGACGACGCGCGAGCCGGATCTCGATCAGCTCGAGGTCGCGATCGCCGCGCTGCAGGCGGTGCTCGAGCGCGAGACGCCCGGCGAGCTCTCCGCCGCAGACCTCGCTCGGCGTCGAGGTCGTCGCCTAGGCTGAGCCCCCGGCGGCCGCTCAGCTCGGCGCTCGTCGCGCCGCCGACGGTGCCGCGCACGAGCGTCTCCCAGCCGGCCTTCAGCCGCTCCAGCGGCATCTCGCGCACGTCGCGCATGTACAGGAAGAAGTCCGCGCCGAGGCTGGCGAGCAGCGACTCGGCGAGGAACTCGGCGTCGCAGCGCGGGTCGAGCTCGTCCAGCAGCAGTGCCATGTGCAGCCGGTACACGGCGTATGGCGGCGCGCCGAAGCGCGCGCCGCCGCCCTCCGCCGCGAACAGCAGTTCGGCGTGGGCGTCGAGGCGGTCGAGCACCGCGTGGCCGAACGCGATCAGGCGCTCGAGCGCGGGGCGCCCGGGCCGAGCGGGGGCTCGCCGCGGATGAGCTGTTCCTGAAACGCGCGCTCGTGCTCGCTGAGGACGGCAAGGGCGAGCGCCGCGCGCGAGCCGAAGCGGCGGAACAGCGTGCCCTTGCCGACCCCGGCCGCCTCGGCGACCTCGTCCATCGACACGCACCCCGCGCCGCGCTCCGCGAACAGGCGCTCGGCGGCGCACAGGATACGCTGCGCGGTTGCGCGCGGCATCGGCCCGCTCGACCGGGCTCGGCCTCGATCAGCGGCAGCTCGAGGAGCGCCGCGTCCTCATCGATGTGGGCTGTCCCTGGAAGTCCCTTGTCCATGCGACTAAGGATACTAAATGGACCGCGGTCCGATTGTGTGCTACGCTCCTCGGCATAAGTGGACTGCGGTCCGAAACGCTAACGAAGGAGCAGACATGAGCACCACCGCACCCAGCCGCTCGCAACAGGCACCTGGAGCATCGACAAGGTCCACTCGCACGTGGGCTTCGCCGTCAAGCACATGGTCGTCGCGACGTTTCGCGCGCACTTCGAGGAGTACGACGGCGCGCTGAGCGTCGGCGAGGACGGACAGCCGGCGCTGCGCGGCAGCGTCCGCGCCGACTCGATCGTCGTCAAGGACGAGAACCTCGCCGCGCACCTACGCGCCCCGGATTTCTTCGACACCGAACGCTATCCCGAGATCGGGTTCGTCTCGAGCGGGTCGACGTCGGCGAGCAGGGCGAGCTCGAGGTCGAGGGCGAGCTGACGATCAAGGGCAACACCCACCGCGTGACCGCTCGCGGCAGCATCTCGGGCCCGCACACCGACCTCGCCGGCAACGACAAGCTCGGAGTCGAGCTCGAGGCGATCATCGACCGCCGTGACTACGGCCTCGACTTCAATGCCGCGCTCCCCAAAGGCGGCTACGCGGTCGCCAACGACGTCAAGCTGGACGTCTCGCTCGAGCTCGTGCGGGAGGCCTAGCGTCATGAGAATTCTCGGCCTGTCGGGCAGCCTGCGCCGCGACTCCTACAACACGCGCCTGCTGGAAGGCGCGCGCTCACTGCTGCCCGCCGGCGTCGAGCTGGTGCTGTTCGACCAGCTCGACGCGATCCCGCCCTACAGCGAGGACGACGAGCAGCAGAGCATCGCCGCGGTCGTCGCCCTGTCGGCGGCGATCGCCGACGCGGACGCCCTTCTGATCGCGACGCCGGAGTACAACGGGTCGATCCCCGGAGCGCTCAAGAACGCGCTCGACTGGGTCTCGCGTCCGATCGCAACGCACGCCGCTGCGGGGCAAGCCGGCAGCGGTCATCGGCGCGAGCACCGGTCTGTTCGGCGCGGTGTGGGCGCAGGCGGAGCTGCGCAAGGTGCTCGCCACGATCGGGGCGCGCGTCGTCGACCGCGAGCTGCCGGTGCCGCAGGCGGACGAGTCGCTGGGGGCCGACGGCCTGCCGCTCGAGCGCGACGCCGTCGAGGCCCTGTCCGCGACGCTCGACGAGCTGCTCGAGCTGGCCGCTCCCAGCCGGGTGGCGGCCTGAGCGGCCAGGGCCGAGCACGACTCCCGCGGGACGCCCCCGCGCCTACACTCAGCCGCATGATCGAAGAGCTCGTCAAGCAGATCGAGTCGCGCTTCGCCGAGCTCGGCGCGCAGATGACCGACCCCGAGGTGATCTCCGACAGGGAGCGCTACGCCGAAGTCGGTCGCGCCTACAGCCAGCTCGAGCCCGCAGCGAAGCTCGCGAAGCAATGGCGCCTGGCTCAGGACGACGCCGCCGGCGCCGAGGAGCTGCTCTCGGAGATGGGCGAGGACGCGGAGATGCGCGAGGAGCTCGGCGCGGCGCGCCGGCGGATCGAGGAGCTCGAGGAGCAGATCCGCCTGGCGATGGTCGAGCGCGACCCCAACGACGACAAGAGCGTGATCGTCGAAATCCAGGGCGGCGCCGGCGGCGAGGAGGCGGGCCTGTGGGCGGGCGACCTCTACCGGATGCTCGCCCGCTACGCCGAGCGCCGCGGCTGGCAGGTCGAGCAGATGGACGTCGGCGACGGCAAGTACACGTTCGCGATCAAGTCGAAGCACGGGGCCAGCCGCCCGACGGCGCGTACTCGGTGTTCAAGTTCGAGGGCGGCACGCACCGCGTCCAGCGCGTGCCTCAAACCGAGTCCCAGGGCCGAATCCACACCTCGACGGCGACCGTCGCGGTGCTGCCGGAGGCCGAGGACGTGGACATGCAGGTCGACCCCAACGACCTGCAGATCGACGTGTATCGCTCCTCTGGACCCGGCGGGCAGTCGGTCAACACCACCGACTCGGCGGTGCGCATCACGCACAAGCCGTCCGGGATCGTGGTCTCGATGCAGGACGAGAAGTCGCAGCTGCAGAACCGCGAGAAGGCGCTGCGCGTGCTGCGCGCGCGACTGTACGAGCGCGCGCTCGCCGAGCAGCAGGCCGAGCTGGCCGCCGACCGGCGCTCGCAGGTCGGTACCGGCGACCGCGCGGAGAAGATCCGCACCTACAACTACGGCGAGCGTCGCGTGACCGACCACCGCATCAAGCTGACCGTGCACAACCTCGACCAGGTGCTCGAAGGCGAGCTGGACGAGCTGACGGACGCACTGCAGTCAGACGAGAAGCGCCGGCGGCTGGAGGCGCAGGCGCGCGAAGAGCCCTGATGCACGCTCCATCGAACGCCGGCACGCCCGTTCGCGACGCGCTCGACGGGGCGATCACCGCGATCGCGGCCGCGGGCTGCGAAACGCCGCGCCTGGACGCCGAACTGCTGCTCGCCCACGTGCTCGGCGTGCGGCGCGAGCGGCTGCTGCTCGAGCCCGACGCGCTCGTCGCAGGGCCCGCGGTCCGCGCCTTCCAGGATGCGGTGCGTCGCCGCGCGGTCGAGCGTGAGCCGGTCGCCTACATCGTCGGGCACCGCGGCTTTCGCCGTCTGGAGCTGGCTGTCGACCGGCGCGTGCTGGTGCCCCGCCCCGAGACCGAGCTGCTGGTGGAGGTCGGTCTCGAGCTGCCGGCCGGCGCGCGCGTGCTCGACGTCGGCACCGGTAGCGGCGCGGTGGCCCTCGCGCTGAAGGACGAGCGGCCGGATCTGCAGGTGAGCGGCAGCGACATCAGCACCGCGGCGCTCGAGCTGGCGGCGGCCAACGGCCAGGCGCTCGGGCTCGATGTGCGGTGGCTGCACGCGGACCTGCTGACGGACGCCGGCGAGTTCGACGCGATCCTCTCCAACCCGCCCTACGTCGCGGGGTCCGCGCGCGCCGCGCTGGCGCCGGAGATCGTGCGCCACGAGCCTGCGGGGGCGCTGTTCGCGGGCCCCGACGGCCTCAGCGTGATCCGCGCGCTGCTGGATCAGCTGGCCGAGCTGCCCGACGTACGCTTCCTGGGCCTCGAGGTCGGCGCCGGCCAAGCTCAACCAGTCGCCGAGTTGACCCGCGCCGCCGGCTTCGACGCGATACGGTTCGAGCGTGACCTCGCGCGCATCCAGCGCGTGGTCTTTGCGGAGCGGCACCGGGAATGACTGCTAACACCCACGAGCAGCAGACGCTCACCGAGCACGACGCGCGGCTCTTGGAGGAGTGCGTGTCCGGCGGCGGCGTCGCGGTTTTTCCCACGGACACCGTCTACGGGGTCTGCTGCGACCCCGGCGATGAGCGCGCCGCGAGACGCCTGTACGCGCTCAAGGGGCGCCCGGCGGCGCGCCCGGCGGCGGTCATGTTCTTTGCGATCGAGCCCGCGCTCGAGACGCTCGGCGAGCTCGACCACGACGAGCGCGCCGCGCTCACGGTGCTGCTGCCCGGGCCTGTGACGGTGCTGCTGTCCAACCCGGTGCGTCGCTTCGAGCCCGCCTGCAGGATCGATCCGGCGACGCTCGGCCTGCGCGTGCCGCGGCTGCCTGAGCGCCTGCGCGCGCTCGCCGCGAGCGTCAGGCCGGTGATGCAGTCGAGCGCCAACCTCAGCGGTCAGCCGGACGCACGCTCGCTCGAGCAGGTCCCCAAGAGCATCCGCGACGGCGCCGATCTGGTGCTCGACGGTGGCGAGCTCCCGGGCACGCCGTCCACGGTGATCGACCTGCGCGACTACAGCGCCCACCGGCGCTGGCACGTGCTGCGTGAGGGCGCGCTGGCGCGCAGCGAGGTGCGCGAGTCGCTCACCTCGCTGGCCTGAGTGCTAGCCTCGAAGCCGCTGCCGCGACTGGCGCCTGAGGTGGAAACGACCACCGGGGAGCGGCCAGCACATCCGCCGCGCGCCTGGGCACCAAAGTCCTCACGTCGTCCAAGGAGAGCGCCGTGTCCGAGCTGAGCCCCGATTACTTCAACCGTCCTCTCGCCGAGGTCGACCCCGAGATCGCCGAGGTGCTGCGCGGCGAGCTCGAGCGCGAGCAGAGCACGCTCGAGATGATCGCCTCGGAGAACTTCGTCCCGCGCGCAGTGCTCGAGTGCCAGGGGTCGGTGCTCACCAACAAGTACGCCGAGGGTTACCCCGGTCGCCGTTACTACGGTGGCTGCGAGTGGGTGGACGTCGGCGAGCAGCTCGCGATCGACCGCGCCAAGGAGCTGTTCGGAGCCGAGCACGCCAACGTGCAGCCGCATTCCGGCTCGCAGGCCAACGCCGCCGTCTATCACGCGCTGCTTACGCCCGGCGACACGATCATGGGCATGTCGCTCGCGCACGGCGGACACCTCAGCCACGGCATGAAGATCAACGTGTCCGGACGCCTGTATGACATCGCCGCCTACGAGGTCGATCGCGGGAGCAGCCTGATCGACATGGAGGAGGTCGCCCGGATCGCGCGCGAGCGCCGGCCGAAGCTGCTGCTCGCGGGTTGGTCCGCGTATCCGCGCGAGCTCGACTTCGCGCGCTTCAGGGAGATCGCCGACGAGGTTGGCGCGCTGCTGATGGTCGACATGGCGCACTTCGCCGGTCTTGTCGCCGCCGGCCTGCATCCCAACCCGGTCGAGTACGGCGCCGACGTCGTCACGACCACCACGCACAAGACGCTCGGCGGGCCACGGGCGGGCGTCATCCTGTGCAAGCAGGAGCTCGCCAAGAAGATCGACTCCGCGGTGTTCCCGGGTCAGCAGGGCGGTCCGCTCGAGCACGTGATCGCCGCCAAGGCTGTCGCCTTCAAGATCGCGGCGAGCGAGCTGTTCGCCGAGCGCCAGCGCCGCACCGTCGAGGGTGCCAGGGCGCTCGCGCGGGAGCTGTTGGCTTCAAGCCCGGCCAGCCACGGCGTCGACGTGCTCACCGGCGGCACCGACGTGCACCTGATTCTCGTGGACCTACGCGCCAGCGAGCCAGCGCTGACCGGCAGGCAGGCCGAGGACCGCCTGCACGAGATCCAGATCACCGTCAACCGCAACGCCGTGCCGTTCGACCCGCGTCCGCCGATCGAGGCGTCCGGACTGCGCATCGGCACGCCGGCGCTGGCGACCCGCGGCCTGCAGCAGGACGATTTCGAGGAGGTTGGGCGGATCCTCGCGGTCGCGCTGACCCCGGAATACGAGTCACGGGCCGAGGAGCTCGCAGAACGCGTGGCCGCGATCGTGGAGCGCTACCCGCTCTACGAGCAGCTCGCCGCCACCGCGCAGGTGTAGGCCGCGGCGCTCGCCGACCTCCCGGCCTGCGATGCTGTGCACGAGCCGATGGCGCATCCAACCGAGCTCGACGCGCTTTACGCATTCCTGGCCGCCGCGGTCGTGACCGCGCTGCTGACGCCCCTCACGATGCGCTTCGCGAGGTTCGTCGGAGCGATCGACGAACCTCGCGAGCGGGGCCTGTCCGAGCGCCCGACACCGCTGCTCGGCGGGCTGGCGATCTTTGCAGGCGTGTTGCTCGCGGGGCTGATCTGGCTGCCCGCGGGCTATTCGCACGAACACCAGCCGCAGCTGTGGCACGGCGTGCTGCTGGGGGCCGGCGTGATCACGCTGGTCGGCGCGTTCGACGACCGCTTCGAGCTGCACCCAGCGCTGAAGCTGCTCGGTCAGGTGTTTGCCGCCGTGATCGTCGTGCACTTCGGCGTCGCGGTGAAGGCGATCACGCTGCCGTTCATCGGCCACCTGTCGTTCCCCAACACCGGCCCCGCGGACGCCGGCCCGGTGCTGACGGTGATCGGCCTGGTGGTGATGATGAACGTCGTCAATTTCTCCGACGGCGTCGACGGGCTGGCGGCCGGCGTCTGCGCGATCATCGCCGCCGCGATGGCGGTGATCGCGTTCGACTTCCCCGGCCGCCAGCAGCCAGGGGTCCTGGCGGCGCTGACGGCCGGCGCTGCGCTCGGCTTCCTGCTCTACAACTTCCCGCCCGCGTCGAGCTTCATGGGCGACTGCGGTGCGAACCTGCTCGGCCTGTTGATGGGCGTGATCACGGTCGAGGCCGCCGTCAAGACAGCGGCGGTGGTGTCGTTCGTGCTGCCGCTGATCCTGCTGGCGGTGCCGTTTCTCGACACCACCTTCGTGGTGCTCAAGCGCCTGAAGTACAGGCAGCCGATCTACCGGCCCGACAGCGAGCACTTCCACCACCGCATGGCGCGCATCGGCTTTTCCAGCCGCCGCACGATCGCCTACCTGTATGCCTGGACGCTGCTGCTGGCGGGCACGGCGCTGGCGCTGCGCTTCGTTCCCTACAGCGACCACAAAGGGCATTACCACACCGGTTGGACGCTCGTGATGGTGGGCATCGGGCTGGTCGTGGTCGCCGCCAGCGTGTACCTCGTCTACGTGCTGGAGATCCTCAAGTTCAGGCGCCTGGACGCGATTCGCCTGCGGCGCCTGCGTCCGGGGGTCTCACCAGCGGAGATCGACCTTGATGTGGTGAAGCATCTGGAAACCGGTGAGTTCCAGGCGGTGTCCGAAGTGGGGGACGGCGAGGTGCACGCGACCGGCGAGGTGGGCGGCGGGGGGGCTGAGAACCGCGTCGGCAAGCGGCAGGTGGATGAGGATGGCGTAGGCGCAAAGCAGGAGCGTGGCGGCGCGCAGGCGCCGATCGCCGCTGACGGCCGCTAGCGGCAGCGCCCAGACCGCATACCACGGCAGCAGCCAAGCGGTCGACACCAGCAGGGCAATCGTGCTCCAGCCGGCGGCAACGCGCCAGTTCGCACCTCGCGCCGTGCGCCACAGCGCGAATGCGAGCACCACGAGGAAGCCGCCCAGGAACGCGTGACGCCACCAGCTCGGCGTCCCGCTCAGCCCCACCAGGCGTGCCGTCTCGGCGGGGATGCTGTGCGAGGCCACGAGCTGCTGCTGCTCGCCGACAGCGCCGACGAAGCCGAAGGTGTGCACGCCGAAGCCGAGCAGCCCCACCAACGCGAGCGCCAGCAGCGCGGCGCACGCCGCGAGCGCCAGCCGCACGCGCTCGCGCGGCTGCGACGGCGCCAGCACGAGGAACGGCAGCACCAGGCCTGCGGTGAGCTTGATGCCAACGCCCGCGGCCAGTGCCGCCGCGCCGGCGCGCATATCGGAGCTCGTCGCTCGGGCCCCGGCTGTCAGCGCCAGCGCGGCCGCCAACGCGAGCATCACCAGCGTGTCGTTGTGCGCCCCCCCGACCGCCAGCAGCACCAGCACCGGATTCAGGCCGACGAACGCCGCCGCCCAGTTCGGCGACTGGCCGAGTCGGCTCGCCGCGCGAGCGGTCAATGCCACCGCGCCAAGGCTCGCGAGGACCGCAATCGCCTTGAATGCCCACAGCGCCCCGGCGGGTCCGAGCGGCACCAGCGCGTAGCTGAGAAGCGTGAACAACGGCCCGTAGGGGGAGTTTTGAAAGGGCCAGCCGATGAAGTGGAACACGGCGTCGGTGGGCGCTTCGGCGGCGATGTGCGTGTACGGGTCGAGTCCGTGCAGAACCCCCAATCGCGCGAACGCCAGATAGCCGAACACGTCCTGGGAGATCAACGGCGGCCCGAGCGCCACGATCACGTTCGCGAGCACGATCGCGCCGGCAAGCGCCGCGAACGGCAGCCGCCGAGCGACCAGCAGCACGAGCAGGTAGCTCGCGCACATGATCAACACGAGCGTCTGAAAGCCTCCGCTGGAGAGGCCGATTCCGAGGCCCCGCAGCGGTCCCGCCAGCCACGTCGGCCAGCCGCCGCTGCGCGCCGGCACGTAGCGCGACGGCCCCGAGGCGGCTCCCGCGCTCACCAGGAACGCGCAAACGACGATCCCGATCAGCCCGAGCGCGCCGAGACCGCGCGTGACGGCCGCGGACGCGCCGGCGCCCGTGCTGGCGCCCGTCTCCGTGCGCGTCGTCCCGTCGACCAGCACAGGGGGTATGGGGCTCGTGGCCGGAATCAGTCCATTTTTACCTCTCCCGTCGTGCAGGTGTCCCCCGCGGCCGTTACCCTGTCCTCAGGTCCGGGGCGCGGCGGGGCAATCTCCGTGTGCGCGTGGGCGGGCCTCAGCCACCCGACGGGGCGGCACCTTCTATGCGCAGTCGTTACCGCACACGCAACCGGCGCCGGGGTTCGCAGCCCGCGCGCGCCCGCCGCATCCTGATCCTGTCCGCCGACGTGGGCGAGGGTCACGCCGCGGCTGCTCGCGCGCTGGCGGAGCAGATCGAAGCATCGCCCGAGCACGTCGAGGTGCGCGTGATCGATGGGCTCGCCGCGATGGGTCCGCTCGTGCGGCCGGTCGTCGAGGATGGCTACCGCGTCCAGCTGCGCTTCTTCCCATGGACGTACACCGTTGTGTACTGGCTGCTCGAGCACGTCATGCCGGTCAGGGCGGCGACGCGGCGGTTGCTGTGCCTGCTCGGCTCGCGCCCGCTGGCGCGGGTGATCGCCGAGCACGACCCGGACGTGGTCGTCTCGACCTACCCGGCGGTCACCGTCGTGCTCGCCCGGCTGCGGCGCACAGGGGCCGTGCGCTGCTCCACGGTCGCCACGATCACCGACCTGACCGGGCTGTTCTTCTGGGCTCAGCCAGGCATCGACGCCCATCTCGTGATGTACGGCGAGTCGATGCGATCGGTCGAGCGCATCGCCGGGCGCGGCAGCGTGCAGCTGGTGCGTCCGCTGATCTCCGCCGACTTCCTCGAGCCTCGCTGCCCGGCCGAGGCCCGGCGTACGCTTGGCTTGCCCGAGAGCGGCCGCGCCGTGGTCGTCTCCGGCGGCGGTTGGGGCGTCGGTGATATCGCGGGCGCCGTTCACGAGTTCACCAAGGTGCCCGAGGTGAGCAGCATCGTGTGTCTCGCCGGGCACAACGATCAACTCGCGGCGAAGCTGCGCCTCGCCTTCGCGGACGAACCGCGGGTGCGCATCTACGGGTTCACCGACAAGATGCCGGAGATCCTGGCCGCCGCCGACGTGCTCGTGCACTCGACCGGCGGCGTCACCTGCCTCGAGGCGCGGGCCGCGGGTACGCCGGTCGTCTCCTACGGCCTGCCGGTCGGACACGCGCGGCTGAACACGCGGGCGATGGCCGCGCTCGACCTCCTGCGCCTGGCCAACGACACCGACGAGCTGCGCACGCACGTTCAAGCCAGCTTCGCCGACGGGCCCGAAGTCGCCGCAGGCGCGTTCGATGGAGGCCCGCCCCGCCCGTCGCCGGCCGCCCATCTCGAGCACCCGGCGGCGGTTGACGTGGTGTTGCAGGAACCGCGACGGGTGCGGCCGATCCCGCGCTGGCGGCTGCGCCTGGTGGCGTTCGCCACGCAGCTGACGCTGCTGGTGCTGGTCGGAGGATGGATGGCCTCCACCGACGAGGTCAACGCATTGGCGGACAAGCTGCTGCACGTGCACCCACTCGTGCGCGTCACCACGACCCAGCCGGAGGTCGGCCTGATCGTGCATGCGTCCGCCGGCGACGTCGCGCCCGTCGCGGCGGCGCTCGCAGCGAAGGGCATCCACGTCTCCTTCGCCGACGACTCGAGCGTGCCGCATGTCGCGCGAATCGCCACGCTGCGCGCGCTGCACGACGAGTTCGTAGCCGAAGTGCCGAGCTCCGCGCCGCTGCGATGGGAGCGCACCCGCGGCTTGCTGCACGCGCAGGCGCACGCGCTCGGGCTGCACCACTCGTTCTTCTACCTGCAGCCGCACGGCGGCGTGTCGCTCGGCCAGCTGGTGCTCGCGCGGACCGACGGCGCGACCCCGGTGGTCGGCGCGCTGCGCTTGAACGCGACGCGTCCGCTGCCTCAACGACGCATGCGCGCCGGCGATGTGGTGGTGGTCGAAGTCGACGGGTCCGCCGCATCGGTGAGCGGACTCGAGCGAATCGTCACTTGGCTCGGCTCCAAGGGGCTCGGCGCCGAGCCGCTGACATCGCTGACGAGCTCCGCTTCCATCAGTGCGAGCAACAGTGGCGAGCGCGCCAGCATCGCCGCGCCGCCGATCACGACCGCGAGCGAGATGCTCAGCGGCAGGCCCGAGAGCGGCGTCTCGCTGAAGCGCTCGCCGAACAGGAACGGCGCGACCGCGACCGGCACGATCGTCTGAGTCACGAACACCACCGGCGCCACCTGGATCGCGGGGCGCGACTGCAGCGCGCTCATCTCGCTCAGCACGCCGACACCGCCCGCGGCGGCGGTCGACAGACCCCACAGGGCGGCGATCGCCAGATGGTGGTGTGACAGATCGTTCGAGGCGAGCTTCGTTGCGATCCCGCTCCAACCGCCCGCCAGACCGGCGCAGACCATCGTCACCCCGGCGATCGAATGTCCCAACGCGCGCAGCAGATACGGCAGCATGCACAGGAGCGCGAGGCCGAGCAGCACGAGCAGGATCGTCAGCTGCTTGCCGGCGGGACTCGCGCTACGCGGAGGCGCGAACACGGCAGTTCCGACCATGCCGAGGACGATCGCGAGCATCGCCAGATGCTCGTAGCGGCCGGCGTGCTCGCCAAGCATCCGCTCGCCGAAGAACAGCAGCACGAGCAGGCCGACGGCGAGCGTCGGCTGCACCACCACGAGCGGCGCCAGCAGCAGCGCCAGCACCTGCAGCGGCCAGCCCAGCATCGAAAGTCCGGTGCCGAACAGCCAGCGGGTACGCTGAAACAGCCCGATCACCAGCGCCGGGCGCAGGTGATCCTCGCCGGGCGCCTCCTTGGCGTCCATCGCCTGCAGGGCGATCCCTAGGCTGTAAAGCGCCGACGCCCCAGCCGCCGCCAGGATTCCCAGGATCAGCATGAGCATCTCTGCCCCCGATCATCGCAGCCGCGCCACGCGCATCGCCGGCGCAATCGGTGGCGCGGCGCTCGCCGGGTACATGCTGCCGGCGCTCGCCGGCGCATGGCCCGCGCTGCGCCCGGCGCTCGGGATCGAGGACCGAACCGCGAGCAGGCTTGGCTACGCGCTCACCTTCGACGACGGCCCCCACGCGCAGGGAACCCCGGCCGTTCTGGAGATCCTCCGCAACGAGCGCGCGCGGGCCACCTTCTTCCTCGTCGGCGAGCAGGTCCTGCGCAATCCCGCACTGGCACGCGAGATCGCTGACGCCGGCCACCAGATCGCGCTCCACTGCCAGCGCCACCGCAACCTGCTGCGCCTGACCCCGGCGCAGGTGCGGGCTGACATCGGGCGCGCGCGCGAGACCATCGCCGAGCACACCGGCTGCGCGCCGACGCTCTACCGGCCCCCGTACGGTGTCGCAAACGCGGCTGCGCTGCACATCGCTCGCGCGAGCGGCTGGCGGACGCTGCTGTGGAGTCACTGGGGTCGGGACTGGGAGGCGCATGCGACAGCGGCGTCGATCGCCGCGCGTGTGACAGAGGGCGCCGGCGCCGGCGCGGTGCTGCTGTTGCACGACGCCGATGACTACTCGGCGCCGAACTCCTGGAGACGCACAGCGGCCGCGCTTCCGCGCGTGCTCGACACACTCGCACAGCGAGGGCTCGAGCCCGTCATGCCGTGAAAGCGCCGCGCCTTGCTCCGGGCGGCGCTGAGCCGGCGGATAACATCGGCGGCTTGGCAACCGTCGTACCTGCACCGATCGATGCCAGCGAGGCCGCTGCGGGGGCGGAGCGATCGGCGCCGAGCTCTGCGCGCTCACAACAGCGCACGCACTGGTGGGTCGAGGTGCTTGCGATCGTGTGGCTGTGCTGGGTGTACGACGCGGTCACCAACCTGGCGCCGCTGCGTGTGCACGCGGCACTCGCACATGGCGCGGCCATCCTGCGCATCGAGCGCTCGCTGGGGATCGATCCCGAGCACACGCTCGACCGCTGGCTGGCCGCGCACCACACGGTCGGGCTGGCGGTATCCGACTACTACGACAACGCGCACTTCATCGTCACGCTCGGTCTGCTCGGCTTTCTGTGGTGGCGCCGCGCCGACATCTACCGGCCGCTGCGCAATGCGCTGGTGCTCGCCAACGTGCTCGCGTTCGTCGTCTTCTGGCTGTATCCCGTCGCGCCACCGCGCATGCTGCACGGCTTCACCGATGTCGTGGCGGCGACGCACGCAATCGGCTCGTGGCACACCGGCGCGCTCGCGTCCGCGGCGAACCAGCTGGCGGCGATGCCGTCGCTTCACATCGCCTGGGCGGTGTGGTGCACGGTCGTGGTCTGGCGGATCAGCACGCGTCGATGGCTGCGCGCGCTCGCGGTGCTCTACCCGTGTGTTACTGCCTTCGCGGTGCTCGCGACCGGTAACCACTACGTGCTCGACCTGCTCGGAGGGCTTGCGACGATCACGCTGTCGCTGCTACTCGTCCGGCTCTTCAGCGGTCGCTCTCGCGGCGTTTGGGCGTGGCTGCAGACGCGTCGCGCGGGCCGCCAGGCGCCGCATCTCGCGGCCTCCGATCTCGCGTACCCGTTGTCACAAAGTTGTTACGAAGTCCAAGAACCGTTAGACTAGGACCTACCGTTGCTGACCGTTGAGGGACGCGGCAACGGCCCCGTCGCTTTCCTGCGTCGGGACCTTCTTTTCTATAGGGTGGCCAGTCAACGGGACATGCCAGCAAAACGACTCACAAACAGCGCCAGCGGCGTGGCCCCGTCGAGCCGCCGGCGATTCAACGGGTAACACGGCCACGTTCCCCTCCAAGTGCTTCGACGACCGCCAGCCGGCCTGCGCCCGGCCATCACCCAATCGCCGCTAGAGCTCTCCGCGCACGGCGCTCAGCCGGGGCAAAGCGTGAGCACGAGCGTTGAGAGGTACGCGCTGGCGTTCGTTCGCTCGCTCGACGTCGTGCTGGTCGTGGTTGGCGCCCCCGTGGCGATTGCGCTGGGCGCACCCGCGCTCGGCTGCGTGATCGGTGCCGTCGCCTGGCTCGTGCAGCGCCTGCTCGCACAGCTCGACCGACGCTGGATTCGCAGCTCGGTCGAGCCCCGCACGCAGCTCGGCCTGAACCTGTTCGAGGCGTTTGGCCGGATCTGGCTGCTGGCGGGCGCGATCGTGCTGGCCGCCGTCGTGGGCGGGCGCCAGGACGGTCTGGCGGCGGCGGTGCTGATCTTCTGCGCGTACTCCGTCGCGTTCGCAACGCGGGTCCTGTGCGGGCCGCAGGACGCGCCCCGACGCAAGGTCGAGCGATGAGCCGCGTGCGGTCCTGGAGCAAGGGCAGGAAGATCCTGTACGGCATTCTGCTGGTGTACGTGCTCGGCCTGATCGGCTTCGCCGTCGCCTTCGGGATCAAGGGGCACAAAAACGAAAGCTTCAAGGTGATCGATGCGTTTCACCTCGAAACCTGGTTTCACATCGCCGGTCCGCTCGACTTCAACAAGGGCGTCCTGTATCTGCTGATCGCGACCCTGCTGACGCTGGGAATCATGCTGTACGTCGCCCGGCACATGAGCAAGCGTCCGGGCCGCCTGCAGGTCGCGGTCGAGATGGGCTACGGCCTGATGGATCAGGTCACGCGCGAGAACATGGACGAGAAGCTGGCCAAGCGCTGGTTCCCTGTGATCTTCACCCTGTTCGTGTTCATCCTCGTCTCGAACCTGATCGGCTACATCCCGTTGCCGGTCGACTCGCAGAACACCTTCAAGCTGTTCGGGGCTCACATCCCGTCGTTCCAGATCTACGCCGCGGTGACGAACGTCGCCGTCCCGCTGGTGCTCGCGCTCGGCGTGTTCGTCGCCTACAACGTCGAAGGAGTCCGTGTGCACGGGCCGATCGGCTACATCAAGAGCCTGATCCCGGCGGGCGTGGGCGGCGTGATGGCCGTGTTGATCTTCCCGCTGGAGATGCTCTCAAACTTCGTGCTGAGGCCGCTGTCGCTCACCATCAGGCTCTGGGCAAATCTGCTTGCAGGGCATCTGCTGATCGACTTCATGGCCGGCAACCTGGCGGTGCTCCTGGGGCTGCAGCTCCTCGGCTGGTTCACCCTGCCGCTCGGCGTGATCATCTATCTGTTCGAGGCCGTCCTGATCGCCGGCCTGCAGGCCTTCATCTTCGCCATTCTTACGGCCATCTATCTCGGCGGAGCGACCGCCGCAAGCCACTAAGCACTCGACAAGGAGAACGATGCTGACTCACCTCATCCCTTTCATGTCCATCCACCTGGGCACGCCGCTGCTGGCAGCGGCAGAAGCCTCAAAGGAAGTCGGTGCGAACGCCGGTAAAGCGATTGCGCTCGGCGTGGGTGCCGGTGGCGGTGCCGCGGGCGCCGGCGCGGGCATCGGCATGCTGTTCGGCAAGGTGATCGAGTCGGTCACCCGCCAGCCGGAGATGCGCGACGAGATCACCTCGATTCAGTGGCTCGGCTTCGCGCTCACCGAGGCGACCTTCTTCTACGGTCTGGTGGGCGGCTTCATCGCCTTCTTCCTCTAGGCCCATGGACCCCCTCGCCATCACAACCAGCACGCCCATCGCCTCGAGCGATTCCTGGCTGATCACGCCGAACGTCGGCCTGATGATCTGGACGCTCGTCGTCTTCGCGATCTCCCTCTACATCCTCTCAAAGGCCGTCTTTCCGCGCATCCGTGAGGCTCTGGACCAACGCGCCGCGACCATCAACGAGGCCACCGAAGACGCAGAACGCAGCCGCAAGGAAGCCGACGAGCTGCTGCGCGAATACCGCGAGCGCCTCAAGGAGGCCCGCGCCCAGTCCGAGGAGATCCTCCAGCGCGCACGCCAGACCGCCGAGGCGCACGAACACGACGCGCGCGAGCGCGTGCCGGAGATCCTGGCGGAAGCGTCCAAGCGTGCCGAACGCGAGATCGACGCGGCCACAAAACGCGCGCTCGGCGACATCCGCCGCGAGGTCGCCGACCTCACGATCATGGCGACCGAGAAGGTCGTGCGCAAGACGCTCGACGACGCCGACCAGCGACGCCTCGTGGAGGAGGCCCTCGGCGAGCTCGACCTCTCCTCGCTGTCCCAGGGGGCTCAGAATTGATTGACATGACGGCCCGCTCGCCACTGATACTCACGATCGCGACTCGCTGTCCCAGCCTGGACCTGCCGATCCCGCTGCTGGCGAGCGGGCCGCAAGGGTGCCCCTGATGGAGGAGCTCGCTCAGGTATACGGTCGCTCGCTGTTCGAGGTGGGCCGCGACAACGGTACGCTCGACGCGCTGCGCGAGCAGCTGAGCCAGTTCGCGGACGCCCTGGGCCAGAACCGCGACCTCGCGGTGTTCTTCTTCTCGCCTTACTTCTCTATCGCCGAGAAGCAGGACGCGCTGGCAGGCATGCTCGACGGCGCGGACCCGCTGTTCGTGAACTTCCTGAAGGTGTTGATCGAAAACCACCGCATGCCGGTGATCTTCCGCATCCGCGAGGAGTACGAGCGGCTGTGGGAGGAGGAGAACCGGATCCTGCCGGTCGAGATCACCAGCGCGATCGCGCTCGACTCGGCGACGACACAGCGACTCGGCGAGAAAATCGGAGAGCGCGCCGGCGGCCGCAAGATAACGTTGGCTGCGCGCGTTGACCCCGACATCCTCGGCGGCATCATCATCAGGGTCGGAAACTCGATCCTCGACGCCTCTATTCGCAACCGACTGGAGCAGCTGCGCAGGCAAGTTGCCCAAGGAGCCTCTTAGCATGGAGATCAACCCCGACGAGATCACGAGCATCCTGAAGAGCCGTATCGAGGGACTCGACAGCGGCACCGCCGAGCTGACCGAGGTCGGCACCGTGCTGTCGGTGGCCGACGGCATCGCGCGTGTGCATGGCGTGGAGAACTGCATGTCCTTCGAGATGCTCGAGCTTCCCCACGGCGTGACGGGCCTGGCGCTGAACCTCGAGTCCGACAACGTCGGTGCAGTGCTGTTCGGCGAGTGGGAGCAGATCTCCGAGGGCGACACCGTCAAGCGCACCGGCACGCTGCTCGAGATCCCCGTCGGCGAGCAACTGCTCGGGCGGATGGTCGACCCGCTCGGCCGTCCTTTGGACGGCAAGGGACCGATCTCGCTCGAGCAGACGCGTCCGGCTGAGTTCAAGGCGCCGGGCGTCGTCCAGCGCCAGCCGGTCACGCAGCCGATGCAGACGGGCCTCAAGGCGATCGACGCGATGATCCCGATCGGTCGCGGTCAGCGAGAGCTGATCATCGGCGACCGCCAGACCGGCAAGACCGCGATCGCGATCGACACGATCATCAACAACAAGGACACCGGCGTGGTCTCGGTGTACGTGGCGATCGGCCAACGCATGGCGACCGTGGTCGCGCTCGCGCAGACGCTCGAGGAGTACGGCGCGCTTGACAACACGATCATCGTCGCGGCGGGCGCCGACGAGGCCGCGCCGATCAAGTTCATCGCGCCCTACGCCGGCTGCGCGATGGCGGAGCACTTCCTCTACAACGGCGGCCACGCGCTGTGCGTGTACGACGACCTGACCAAGCACGCATACGCCTACCGCCAGATGTCGCTGCTGCTGCGCCGCCCGCCGGGTCGCGAGGCCTACCCCGGAGACGTGTTCTACCTGCACTCGCGGCTGCTCGAGCGCGCGGTCAAGCTCAACGACGATCTCGGCGGCGGCTCGCTGACGGCGCTGCCGATCATCGAGACCCAGGCCGGAGACGTCTCGGCCTACATCCCCACGAACGTGATCTCGATCACCGATGGGCAGATCTTCCTCGAGTCGAAACTCTTCAACTCGGGTGTGCGCCCGGCGATCAACGTCGGCGTCTCCGTCTCACGCGTGGGGGGCAACGCCCAGATCGGCCCGATGAAGAAAGTCGCGGGGAGGATCAAGCTCGAGCTCTCCCAGTACCGCGACCTCGAGGCGTTCGCGCAGTTCGGCTCCGACCTCGACGCTGACACCCAGCGGACCCTCGCTCGTGGCGAGCGACTGGTGACGACGCTCAACCAACACGAGCGTGAGCCGCTGCCGGTGGAGGATCAGACGGTGCAGATCTACGCCGCCACGAACGGCTTTCTCGACCGCATCATCGTCGATCGCGTCAGCGAGTTCCTGCTCGAGCTGACCGAACGGATGCACGCCCAGCACGGCGAGCTGCTCCAGCGCATCGCCGGCGGTGACTGGTCGGAGGAGACGCAGAAGGCCGTGCACACTGCCGTTGAGGAATTCGCAGGGGACTTCGGTTACGACCTCGACGAGGAGGGCCAGCCGATGGACGACGACGCACCGCCGCCGTCCGGTTCGGCGCAGCCCGCCGCCGACGCCGAGGCCGAGTCCGACGAGCGCGCCCAGCAGGCTGAGGAGGCGACGGCGGCGGCCTAGCGCCGGCCGCCGCGAACGCCATGCCCTCTCAGCGCGACGTCAAGAACAAGATCGCCTCGGTCAAGAACATCCAGAAGATCACGCGCGCGATGGAGATGGTCGCCGCGGCGCGCCTACGTCGGGCCGAGCAGCGGATCGAGGCGCTGCGCCCGTACGCGGACGCGCTCGGACGCATGACCCGCCAGGCCGCCAATGCCGCCGGCGGCGAGGCCGAGCGGGTGCCGTTGCTGCGCGAGCACGAGACCCAGACGAACGCGGGCGTGCTGCTCGTCACCGGTGATCGCGGGCTCGCCGGCGCCTTCAACTCCCAGATCATCCGCGCCGGAGTACGGCTCTCCGCCGAGCTCGGCGAGCAAGGGCTGCGCACCAGCTGGTACGCGACCGGGCGCCGCGGCGTCTCCTCGCTCGTGTTCCGCGGCAACGAGCTCAGCGGTGCCTATACGGGCTTTTCAGATCGACCCGCCTACGCTGACGCGCGCACGATCGCCGACGACGTGGTCCAGGCGTACGTCGACGGGCACGTCGACCGCGTCGAGATGATCTTCAACTCATACATCTCGCCGCTGACCCAGCACGTCACCCGCCAGACGCTGCTGCCGCTCACCCACGCAGCGATCGACGGCGAGCACCCTGGCGGGCACGGGCAGGACGGCGTGGAGCCCTCGTCCGGGCAGGCGCGCGCCTCCGCCGACGCCGAGACCGGCAAAGGCGGCTCCGTCGAGTACGAGCCCGACCCCGAGAAGATCCTCAGGCGCCTCGTGCCGGACTACATCGAGATCTCGATCTACCGCGCACTGGTGGAGTCCGCGGCGGGCTTCTTCGGCGCGCAGATGACAGCCATGCGCAGCGCGTCCGACAACGCCGGCGAAATCATCACCGAGTACACGCTGCAGATGAACCGCGCCCGCCAGGCAGAGATCACGCAGGAGATCATGGAGGTAGTGGCGGGCGCTGAGGGTCTGAGCTGAGAAAACTTGAAACAGAATGATTAGGAGATCAGAGAGCTAATGGCATCCAGCACCACCCAAGAGGCGACTTCCGTCAACGGCGAGGCGCCCGAGCGCAACGTCGGGCGCATCGAGGAGATCCAGGGCGTCGTGATCGAGGCCGTGTTCGACAAACGCCTGCCCGAGATCAACCATGCGATCACGATCGTGCGCACGGCGAGCAACAAGGAGGAGGAGGCGCCCGGTATCAGCGCCGGCTCCGAGGAGAAGCTGCTCGTGTGCGAGGTCCAGCAGCACCTTGGCGATGATCGCGTGCGCGCCGTCGCGATGGACACGACCGACGGCCTCGCGCGAGGGCTCGAGGTCGTCGATACGGGCGCCCCGATCACCGTGCCCGTGGGCGAGGCGACGCTCGGGCGCATCTTCAACCTGCTGGGCGACCCGATCGACCTCGGCGAGCCGCTGCCCGCCGACGTCGAGCGCCGCGGCATCCACCAGGAGGCGCCGGCACCGACGGACCTGACGCCTACGACCGAAATGTTCGAGACGGGCATCAAGGTGATCGACCTGCTTGCCCCGTACGCAAAGGGCGGCAAGGTCGGGCTGTTCGGCGGCGCTGGCGTCGGCAAGACGGTGCTGATCCAGGAGCTCATCCACAACCTCGCCACGGAGCACGGCGGGCTGTCCGCCTTCTGCGGCGTCGGTGAGCGCTCACGCGAGGGCAACGACCTGTGGCTGGAGATGAAGGAGTCGGGCGTGCTCGACAAGACGATGCTCGTGTTCGGCCAGATGAACGAGCCGCCCGGCGCTCGCATGCGCGTCGCGCTGTCGGGCCTGACGATGGCCGAATACTTCCGCGACCAGGGCCAGGACGTGCTGCTGTTCATCGACAACATCTTTCGCTTCGTCCAGGCCGGCTCCGAGGTTTCGGCGCTGCTCGGACGGATGCCCTCGCAGGTCGGCTACCAGCCGACGCTCGAGACGGAGATGGGTCAGCTGCAGGAGCGCATCACCTCGACAAAGCGCGGCTCGGTGACCTCGATCCAGGCGATCTACGTGCCGGCCGACGACTACACCGACCCGGCGCCGGCGTCTGTGTTCGCCCACCTCAACGCGACCACCGCGCTGTCGCGCGCGATCTCCGAAAAAGGCATCTATCCGGCGGTCGATCCGCTCGACTCGACCTCCACGATCCTCAAGGCGGACATCCTCGGCGAGGACCATTTCCGCGTCGCCAACAGCGTCAAGGAGATCCTGCAGCGCTACAAGGAGCTGCAGGACATCATCGCGATCCTCGGGATCGACGAGCTCTCCGACGAGGACAAGCTCACCGTCTCTCGCGCGCGCCGGATCGAGCGCTTCCTCTCCCAACCGTTCTTCGTGGCCGAGCAGTTCACGGGGACGCCCGGGGCGTACGTGCCGATCGCGGAGACGATCAGGGGCTTCGAGGAGATCATCGAAGGCAAGCACGACGAGGTCCCCGAGAGCGCGTTCTTCCTCAAGGGCACGATCGAGGAAGTCGTAGAGGCAGCCAAGAAATAATGGCCCACTCAAAGTTCCCAGTCGAAGTGCTCACCCCCGAGGGGGAGGTGTTCTCCGACGAGGTTGAAATGGTCTCGACCGTCACGGTCGTCGGCTCGATCGGGATCCTCGCCCATCACGAGCCGGTGCTGGCGACGCTCGAACCGACCGAGCTTCGGTTGTATCGCTCAGAAGGCGACATCGTCCGCTTCGCGCAGGCCGAGGGCTATCTGCAGTTCGTCGAGAATCGTGCACTGGTCCTCGTCGAGGAGGCGATTCGACCCGAGCAGATCGACCGTGCCACCTTCGAGACGAAGCTCGCAGAAGCACGTACGGCGGCCGAGCGGGCCGGGCCCGACAGCGAGGAACACGCGCGAGCAGAGCGCGATATCCGGCGTTACGAGGCCTTCCTCGCGGTTGAGCAGTAGGGGCCTGCGCGGCGATGGGCACCAGCGGCGATCACTTCAAGCGCCCTGGGTGGTTCACGAAGCACATCTTCAACCGCGCGGTCGCATGGCTCACCCGAGCCGGGATCAGCGTGTGGGGCTCACGTGTTCTCGAGGTGCGAGGGCGCAGCTCTGGGCAAGCTCGCCGCACCCCCGTCAACCTGCTGACGGTCGAGGGCGAGCGCTACCTGGTGGCACCGCGCGGCCACACGCAATGGGTGCGCAACCTGCGCGCCAGCGGACACGGCCGGCTGCTGCTCGGGCGACGCAGCGAGACCTTCACCGCGGACGAGCTCGACGATCAGGACAAGGCACCGGTGCTGCGCGCCTACCTGAAGCGCTGGAAGGCCGAGGTCGGCGTCTTCTTCGAAGGAGTGGGGCCCGATTCGAGCGATCAGGAGCTCACGCGGATCGCACCCAACCACCCTGTCTTCCGGCTGCGCAGCAGCGGCGCCTGAGCGCGCCGCGCGCACGATCTCGTCTCCGGCGCCCGCACCGGCTAGCCTTCCCCGCCTCATGAGTGAGACACGCGAGCCAATCGGAGTGATCGGCACCGGCTATGTGGGGCTGGTGACGGCTGCCGGCTTCGCGGAGCTGGGCAGCGACGTTTGGTGCGTCGACATCGACGCCGCCAAGGTCGAGCGCCTGCGCCGCGGCGAGGTCCCGATCTACGAGCCCGGGCTCGAGGAGCTGCTGAGACGCAACGCCGAGCGCCTGCACTTCTCGACCGACCTGGCCGACGCGCTCGAGCACTGCCGACTGCTGTTCGTCGCCGTCGGCACCCCACCGACCTACTCCGGCGACGCCGACCTCAGCGCCGTGCACGCCGTCGTCGACGCCGTCCCGGCCGCCGCGGGCCGGGCGCTGGTGATGAAGTCGACAGTGCCCTGCGGCACCGGCGCGTCGCTGCAGCGCGTCTTCGGCGAGCAGGGCAAGCAGGGTCTGGGCTACGTCTCCTGCCCTGAGTTCCTCAAGGAGGGCTCGGCCGTACAGGACTTCCTGCACCCCGACCGGGTCGTCGTCGGCGACGACGGCGACTGGGCGGGCGACGCCGTGGTGGCGCTGTACGCACCGCTGGAGGCACCGCTCGTGCGCACCGACGTGGCCAGCGCGGAGATGGTCAAGCTCGCCTCCAACGCGTTTCTGGCGACGAAGATCTCGTTCATCAACGAGATCGCCAACGTCTGCGAGGAGACCGGCGCCGACGTGGTCGAGGTTGCGCGGGGGATGGGCCTCGACGACCGCATCGGCTCCAAGTTCCTGCAGGCTGGTATTGGATTCGGCGGGTCCTGCTTTCCCAAGGATGTCGACGCGCTGAAGCAGCTCGCCGGCAACTCCGGCTACCACTTCCAGCTGCTGACAGCGGTGATCGAGGTCAACGAGCTGCAGAAGCGCCGCGTGATCGGCAAGCTGCAGAAGCATCTCGGCGGCTTGGCCGGCAAGCGCGTGGCGTTGCTCGGCCTGGCGTTCAAGCCGAACACCGACGACATGCGTGAGGCCTCCTCGCTGGTGCTCTCGGCACGCCTGCAGGCCGACGGAGCGATCGTCACCGCGTGTGACCCGGTGGCCGAGGAGCAGGCACGGGCGATGGTCTCGGGGCTCGCTTTCGCGGACTCGCCGCTGGACGCGGTCGCAGGCGCCGACGCGGTCGTACTTGTGACCGAGTGGCCCGAATTCGTCGAGCTCGACTGGAAGCACGTCGCCGGTGCGATGGCCGGCGAGCTCGTCGTCGACGGGCGCAACGCCCTGGATCCGGACGCGATACGCGCGGCTGGACTCGTTTACGAGGGCATAGGACGGCGGTGAGAGCATTCAGGCCGTGATTCTGGTGGGGGGCCAGGGCACCCGCCTGCGCCCGCTGACCTCGAGGGTGCCCAAGCCGGTCGTACAGCTGGTCGACAGGCCGTTCATAGCGTTCATGCTCGAGTGGCTGAGGGCGCACGGCATCGATGACGTGATCATGTCCTGCGGGTTCCTCGCCGATGGCATGCGCAGCGTGCTCGGCGACGGCTCGCAGCTCGGCATACGCCTGCGCTTCGTCGAGGAGCCCGAGCCGCGCGGCACCGCCGGCGCGCTGAAGCTCGCCGAGCCGATGCTCGACGAGAGCTTCCTGATGCTCAACGGCGACGTTCTCACCGATATCGATCTCACCGCCCAGATCGCACAGCACCGGGCCACCGGTGCGCGCGCGACGCTCGCGCTCGTCGCGGTGCCGGACCCGAGCGCGTACGGCCTGGTGATCCTCGCTGAGGACCGCTCGGTGGCGGAGTTCATCGAGAAGCCGAGCGCGGACGTCGCGGGCGAGAAGCTGATCAGCGCCGGCGCCTACGTGCTGCAGCGCGACATCCTCCAGCTCGTGCCGCCCGGTCGAAATGTCTCGATCGAGCGCGAGGTCTGGCCCTTGCTCGTCAGCGACGGACTGTACGGCTTTCCCTCCGAGGGCTACTGGCTCGATATCGGCACGCCGGCGCGCTACCTGCAGGGGACCTTCGACATCATCGAGGGCAACGTCGAGACCGCGGTGTCCCAGCGCCTGGGGAGCGATCGGCTCGTGGTGGCGGACGGCGCCGAGGTGCACGGGCGGGTGATCGCGCCGGCGGTGCTCGAGCGTGGCGTGCGGGTTGCCGAGGGCGCGCACGTTGGCAGCCTCGTGGTCCTCGCCGAGGATGTCTCGGTCGGCGCCGGCGCGAGCGTCGAGCGTTCGGTTGTCCTGCAGGGGGCCGCAATCGGCGAGGGCTGCGAACTGCGCGATTGCATCGTTGCCGCCGGCTGCAGGGTCGGCGCGGGGTCCAAGATCACCGGCGGCGCGGTGCTCGGCGAGGACGTGCGGATCGGGGCTGACAACGTGGTCACCGGCGGGGCGCGTATCTTCCCTGGTGTGGAGCTGCCAGATCACGCGATCGAGTTCTAGGCGCTGGAGCTCCGGAGAAGACCATGACCAACCCCACATGTGAACGATCGACGGCCATCACCACCCGAGCACGACACGAGGAGAGCAGCAGATGAGTGACGGCGGCGCGACCGCGACAGGAACCGCGGAGGAGCTCTCGCGCGAGAGCATCGCCCGCATCGACCCCTCCGACCAGCTTGGCGACGTGCTGGCGCTGCCCGAGCACCTGCGCGACGCGCTCTGGCGGGTGGAGTCGGCGATCATGCAGGATTGGGACACGACCGCGGGGCTCGTCGTCGCGGGCATGGGCGGGTCGGCGATCGGCGGCGCCTTGGCGCGGGCCGCGATGGGTGATCACGCCTCGCGGCCGATCTTCATCACGCGCGCCTACGGGCTGCCCCCGTGGACGACGCCCGACACGATGGTGCTGTGCGCGAGCTACTCCGGCGAGACCGAGGAGACGCTCGCCTGCTACGAGTCGGCCGGTGCGCTGGGCGCCAAGCGCACGGTCGTGACCACCGGCGGACGCCTCGCCGAGATGGCGCGCGCAGACGGGGTGCCCGTGATCCCGTTGCCCAGCGGCTTTCAGCCGCGCGCCGCGGTCGCGTACATGATCGTCGCGTCGCTCGAGGTCGCTGCGCTGTGCGGCGCGGGTCCCCGGCTGACATCGGAGATCGATGTGGCGGCGTCGCATATCGAGCACCTCGTCGCCGAGTGGGGTCCCGACGCGCCCGAGGACTCGCTGGCAAAGACCGTCGCGCGCGGGCTAGCGGGCACGACGCCTGTGATCGCCGGGGCGGGCCTCACCAACCCGATCGCCTATCGGTGGAAGACGCAGATCAATGAGAACGCGAAGCAGCCCGCCTTCTCGAATGAACTGCCCGAGCTCGACCACAATGAAATCGTCGGCTGGGAGGGAGCGCCCGAGCTCGGCCGCTTCTCGGCGGTGTTCCTCGACGACTCCGACGCTCATCCCCGCGTCAAGGAGCGCATGGCGCTCACCGAGCGACTGATCGCCGGCAACGCCGCCGCGAGCTTCCGTCTGGAGACGCGCGGTGAGACCGCGATCGAGCGCGTGATCTCGCTGGTGCTGCTCGGCGACCTCGTGTCGATCTACCTGGCGGCGCTGCGAGGAGTCGACCCGGGACCGGTGAAGATCCTCGACGAGCTCAAGGCCGCGCTCGCCGAGCGCTAGTACGCTTCCCGGCCGGGAGCGTGTGCTAGGTTGCGGAGCGGCCGAGGAGCGCTGCGACGGGCTGTAATCCGCCACGCTCGGCCCGTTATCTCTGCAGCAAGGGCGCTCACCTGACCCGACAGGAGGCTTCGTCATGTCAGCAATGACCCCCACAGCCACGCTCACCACCGACGACTTCAAGGTCGCCGATCTCTCGCTCGCCGAGTTCGGCCGCAAGGAGATCACGCTCGCCGAGCACGAGATGCCAGGCCTGATGGCGATCCGCGCCGAGTACGCCGACGCGCAGCCGCTGCGCGGCGCACGCATCACCGGCTCGCTGCACATGACGATCCAGACCGCCGTGCTGATCGAGACGCTGACGGCGCTCGGCGCCGAGGTCCGCTGGTGCAGCTGCAACATCTTCTCCACGCAGGATCACGCCGCGGCCGCGGTCGCCGTCGGCCCCGAGGGCACGGTCGAGGACCCGCGAGGCGTGCCGGTGTACGCCTGGAAGGGCGAGACGCTCGAGGAGTACTGGTGGTGCACCGAGCAGGTGCTCAACTGGCCACAGGCAGCGGAGAGTGGGGACTCAGATCAAGCCGGGCCGAACATGATCCTCGACGATGGCGGCGACGCGACGCTGCTCGTGCACAAGGGCACCGAGTACGAGAAGGCGGGCGCTGTGCCCGCGCCGACGGCAGCTGACTCCGAGGAGTACCAGGTGATCCTGTCGGTGCTTTCGCGCTCGTTGGGCGAGGACCCCCAGCGCTGGACGCGCATCGGCGAGGGCATCAAAGGCGTCACCGAGGAGACCACCACGGGCGTGCACCGGCTCTACCAGATGGTGCAGGACGGCGAGCTGCTGTTCCCCGCGATCAACGTCAACGACTCGGTCACCAAGTCCAAGTTCGACAACCTGTACGGCTGCAGGCACTCGCTGATCGACGGCATCAACCGCGCGACCGACGTGATGATCGGCGGCAAGGTGGCCGTCGTGTGCGGCTTCGGCGACGTCGGCAAGGGCTGCGCGGAATCGCTGCGCGGCCAGGGCGCGCGCGTGGTGATCACCGAGATCGACCCGATCTGCGCGCTGCAGGCGGCAATGCAGGGCTATGAGGTCAACACTCTCGAGGACGTGATCGACAGCGCTGACATCTTCATCACCACCACCGGCAACAAGGACATCATCACCGCACGGGACATGGCGCGCATGAAGCACCAGGCGATCGTCGGCAACATCGGCCACTTCGACAACGAGATCGACATCGCTGGCCTGACCAAGGTCCCGGGGATCGAGCGTGTGAACATCAAGCCTCAGGTCGACAAGTGGGTGTTCCCCGACGGCCACGCGATCCTGATGCTCTCCGAGGGGCGCCTGCTGAACCTCGGCAACGCGACCGGGCATCCGAGCTTCGTGATGAGCAACTCGTTCTCCAACCAGACGATCGCCCAGATCGAGCTGTTCACCAAGAACCACGAGTACGAGAAGCGCGTGTACGTGCTGCCCAAGCACCTAGACGAGAAGGTCGCCCGCCTGCACCTCGGCGCCCTCGGCGTCAAGCTCACGCGACTCACCGACGAGCAGGCCGCATACATCGGTGTGCCCGTCGAGGGCCCGTACAAGCCGGATCACTACCGCTACTAGTTCGATGAAGGCGATGGTCCTGGCCGCGGGTCTCGGCACGCGCCTGCGGCCGCTGACGTACGAGATCACCAAGCCGATGGTGCCGGTGCTCGACCGGCCGGTGATGGAGCACATCGTCGAGCTGCTAGAGCGCCACGGCTTCGACGAGGTGATCGCCAACCTGCACTACTTCCCGGACTCGATCCGCGAGTACTTCGGCGAGCGGCTGAGCTACCGCTACGAGGAGGAGCTGCTGGGGACCGCCGGCGGCGTGCGCGGCTGCGCGGACTTCTTCGGCGACGAGCCGTTCCTGGTGATCTCCGGCGATGCGCTCACGGACATCGACCTCGCCGCGTTCGTCGCCAGGCACCGTCAGAGCGGCGGGATCGCCACGCTGGCGGTCAAGCAGGTGCCGGACACACGCGAGTATGGCGTCGTGCTGCACGTCCGTGACGGGCGGATCACGGGCTTTCAGGAGAAGCCGGCTCCCGAGGAGGCGCTGTCGGATCTCGGCAACTGCGGTATCTACATGTTCGAGCCGCGGATCTTTGACTATTTCCCGGCGCGGCCGTTCGTCGACTGGGCACAGGACGTGTTCCCGGTGCTGCTCGAGAACGACGTGCCGTTCTACATCCACGAGCTGGGCGAGTACTGGAACGACGTGGGTTCGTTGAGCGAGCTGCGGCAGGGCACGGTGGACGCGCTGCGCGGCGAGCTGCACCTGCAGATCGACGGCGAGGAGGTGAGTCCAGGCGTGCTTGTCGCCGGTGGCGCATCGCCGCTGCGAGCGGATACCGAGCTCGACGGTCGCGCGTGGATCGGGCGCGACGTGCAGATCGGCGAGGGGGTGCGCCTGATGGGTCCGATCGTGCTCGGCGACGGCGCTCGCGTGGGCGACCGGGCACAGCTGCGCGGCTGCATCGTCTTCCCCGGAACCGAGATCGCACCGGAGTCGATCCTGATCGACGCGATCGCCGGGCACAGCGGCATTCTGCAGAGCCTGCGCCGGCGCGGCTGAACGCTCACGACCAGCCTGCAACCACTCGCGACCCTGCTCGACGCCGGGATCCAGTCCTCGCATCCGCCGCTTAACGCGAAAGGGCCCGCCGAAGCGAGCCCCCTCACGGAAAGTGAGACTATGACAACAGTCATCATAGCACGTTTAGATGACGTGGCGCACTATAGATCGCTCGCAACTTGCGGCGAACTGCATGTGCTCGACGTTGCGCGGTGACGATCTGGCGCCCAAGGCGTTGCTTGGAGGCGGACGTGAGATTCGCCGTTCGGCACGGGCGCGACATTCCGTCCAGCTCCATTTACATCCGCCGTCCACAGGCGTAGCATCGGAAACACGAAAAGGAGTTCCCGACCGAAGGAGCCTGTGATGCAGATCGACATCAAGGGTCGCAACGTCCCGGTCACCGACGAGCTTCGCATGCATGCTGAGCGTCGTCTGGGAAAGGTCGCGCGACAGGTCTCGGACCTCGCCCGCCTGGAGATCGAGATCTTCAGGGAGCGCAATCCGCGCGTCAGCGACAAGGATGTGGCCGAGTGCACGCTGTATCTGAAGGGCGTGACGCTGCGCGCTCGGGACGCCTCGCCAGAGATGCTGCACTCGCTGAACCTCGTCGTCGACGAGCTGGCCCGTCAGGTCAAGCGCCATCGCGACAAACTGCGCCACCGTCGGGAGGCCCACGCCGCGTCGGCGCGCGTCGCCGGCGCCACCCAGCGCGGGCTGTCGCTGCCTTCGGTCTAGCGCCCCCCGTCTGGGGCTATCCTTGGCGCATGCCATCCCTGCTGGATCGTGCGCTGAACGTCGGCGAGGCGAAGAAGCGCAAGGAATATGAGAAGCGCGTCGCGCTGATCGGCGCGTTCGAGGGCGAGCTCGAACACGACAGCGACGCCGAGCTGCGCCAGCGGATGGAGGAGCTGCGCGCGCGCGCAGCCGACGGCGAGTCGCTCGACGCGCTGCTGCCGGAGTGCTTCGGGGTCGTACGCGAGACCGGCAAGCGTACGATGGGCATGCGCCACTTCGACGTGCAGCTGATCGGCGGGATGGCGCTGCACGAGGGACAGATCGCGGAGATGAAGACCGGCGAGGGCAAGACGCTGACGGCCACGCTCGCCGTCGTGCTGAACTCCCTCGCTGCGCACGACGTCGCTGCGGACGCGCCCGATGACGCACCGCGCGAACGCAAGGGCGTGCACGTGGTCACCGTCAACGACTACCTGGCGCGTCGCGACGCGGAATGGATGAGCCCGATCTACGACGCGCTCGGCGTGTCGGTCGGCGTGCTGCAGAACATGCAGGACTACGAGGAGAAGCACCGCGCATACGCGTGCGACGTGGTCTACGGCACGAACTCGGAGTTCGGCTTCGACTACCTGCGCGACAACATGGCCAAGGACCTCGGCGAAAAGGTCCAGCGCGGGCACCACTTCTCGATCGTCGATGAGGTCGACAACATCCTCATCGACGAGGCGCGCACGCCGCTGATCATCTCCGGCGCGCCCGAACAGGCCGCCGACCTGTACGTCAAGTTCGCGCGCCTGGCGCCGCAGATGAAGATGGGGGAGACCCCCCTGGGCATGGACCCGCGCACCAAGAAGCAGTTCGTCGCGGAGTTCGACTTCGAGATCGACGAGAAGCAGAAGACGGTCGCGATCACCGAGCAGGGCGTCGCCAAGGCGGAGCGCTTCCTCGGCATCGACCACCTCTACCGCGCCGAGAACGGCCACCTCGTCAACCATCTGATCCAGGCGCTGCGAGCCCAGGCGCTCTACAAGAAGGACGTCGACTACGCGGTGATCGACGGCGAAGTCAAGATCATCGACGAGTTCACCGGGCGCATCCTCGATGGCCGGCGCTGGTCAGAGGGCCTGCACCAGGCGGTCGAGGCGAAGGAGGGCGTGTCCGTCCAGGAGGAGAACCAGACGCTCGCGACGATCACCTACCAGAACTACTTCCGCCTCTACGGCAAGCTCTCGGGCATGACCGGCACGGCGCTGACCGAGGCGACCGAGTTCATGAAGATCTACGAGCTGCCGGTCGTGCAGATCCCGACGAACATGGCGATGGTGCGCGAGGACCGCAACGATCAGGTCTACAAGACCAAGGAGGGCAAGTGGAACGCGGTCGTCAAAGAGATCGTCGCGCGCCACGAGAACCGCCAGCCGGTGCTGGTCGGGACGATCTCGGTCGAGGTCTCGGAACTCCTCGGCGATCGGTTGGCCAAGCGCGGCATCAAGCACACGGTGTTGAACGCCAAGCCCGAGCACGCGGCGCGTGAGGCAGAGATCGTGGCCGAGGCAGGGCACCCCGGCGCCGTGACGATCGCCACGAACATGGCCGGACGTGGCGTCGACATCAAGCTCGGCGGCAATCCTGAGCACATGGCGGCGTTGCAGCTCGCGCGTGAGGGCGTCGACGCGGCCGACGCGGAGAGCTACGAGCGGCGCATGAAGGAGATCCTGCCGGAGGTCGAGCGCAAGCTCGCGGAGAGCCGCGCCGACGTCATGGCCGCCGGCGGTCTGTTCATCTGCGGCACCGAGCGCCACGAGTCCCGCCGCATCGACAACCAGCTGCGAGGGCGTTCCGGGCGCCAGGGCGACCCCGGCGAATCGCGCTTCTTCCTGTCCGCCGAGGACGATCTCGTGCGCTTGTTCGCGGGGGACCGCATCTACCGGATCCTCGACAAACTGGGCGGCGTCGACGAGGAGGGTAACGAGGAGCCGATCGAGGCGGGCATGCTCTCAAAACAGATCGAGAAAGCCCAGAAGAAGGTCGAGGAGCAGAACTTCCTGATCCGCAAACGCGTGCTCGAGTACGACGACGTGATGAACGAGCAGCGCCGCGTGATCTACAAATACCGCGACGAGGTGCTCGACGGCAAGAGCATCGGCGAGGAGGCTCGCGAGGAGGTCGCGAAGGTCATCGAACGCACGATCGACCAGTACACGCCCGGCGACTTCTACGAGGACTGGGACGTCGACGGCATGTTCACGGCGCTCGGGCAGCTGTTCCCGGTGGAGCTGGCGGGCCAGGAGATCGACCGCGACTCGGTCGATCGCAACACCCTGAGCGAGCACATCATCGAGGAGGCGCTCGACCGCTACAACGCGCGCGAAGAGTCGCTCGGGCAGGAGCTGATGGAAGCGCTCGAGCGCTTCCTGCTGCTGCAGATCATCGACGAACGCTGGCGCGAGCACCTCTTCGACATGGACTACCTGCGCGAGGGCATCCACCTGCGCGGCTTCGCGCAGATCGACCCGCTGGTGGCCTACAAGAACGAGGCGTTCACGCTGTTCGGCGACCTGATGAACAGCGTCTGGTCGGACTACGCACGCATGATCTTCAACGTCCAGGTCAACGTCGAGGGCGAGAACGGCGGCCCGGGACCGGCGCCGCCCCGATCGCGCCGTTCTCCGCCGCCGGCAACTCGACGCGCGCCGGGCGCGTGTCCTACTCCGGCGGTCACAGCGCCGTCGGATCGGGCGCGCTCGCCGCCGCCGCCGCTGCCGCCGGGCTCGGCACCGGAGCCGCCGCCGACGCCGCCTTTGGCGATGGCGGCCAGGAGCTGGAAGCGCTGCCGGTGGTCGAGCAGCGCGTGCTCGACGACGAGCACCAGGTCGGGCGCAACGACCCCTGCTGGTGCGGGTCGGGCAAGAAGTTCAAGAAGTGCCACGGCGCGTAACGCCCTGGGACGCGCAGACGTATGACCGCTCGAGCGAGCCGCAGCAGGCTTGGGCGGCCGATGTGCTGGCGCGCTTGGAGGGCCTCGCGCCGGACGCGACGGTGCTCGACGTCGGCTGCGGGACCGGGCGCGTCACGGAGGCGCTGCTGGCGCTCGTGCCGCAAGGTCGCGTGCTCGCGATGGATGCTTCGGCGGACATGGTCGAGCTCGCACGCGGACGGTTGGGCGAGCGCGCGCACGTGTGGTGCCAGGACGCGCTCGAGCTCGACCTGGAGGAGCCTGTCGACGCGATCGTGTCGACGGCCGCGTTGCACTGGGTGCCCGAACACGATCGTCTGTGGGTGCGCTTGGCCGGCGCCCTGCGGCCGGGAGGGGTGCTTGAGATCCAGTGCGGGGGAGAGGGCAACATCGACGGGGTGCGCGAGGTCATCGACGCGGTCGCGCGCGCCCAGGCTCCCGAGCTGCTCGGGTGGTCCCCGTGGGTGTTCGCCGGCCCGGGCGAAACCGAGCAGCGGCTGCGCGACGCCGGGTTCACGGCTATCCGCTGCTGGCTTCAGGAGCGTCCGACCCACCCGCAGGACGTGGACGCGTTCGTGCGCACCTCGATCCTCGCGGCGCACCTCGAGCGCCTGCCTGCAGCGCGCCGGGAGCCGTTCGCCGCGGCAGTCGTCGCGCGTGTGCGGCTGCCGCTGGACTATGTGCGCCTGAACGTCTCGGCCGTGCGAGGACAGCTTTGAGGGGGCTGTGATCGAGAGAGCGAGCGGAGCAGACCAGGTCTGACCAGGTCTGATAAGATGCTCGTCATGGTAGAGGCACATACGCCAGCGTCCGCCGTGACGGTCACCGAGGCAAAAGCACAGCTCTCGAGTCTTGTCGAGCGCGTGAGTCGCGGCGAGGAGATAGTGATTCGTCGCGGCCGAGAGCCCGTTGCGAAGCTCACCGCCTACGTGCCGGTTCGCAAGCCGCGGGTCCCCGGTGATCTGGCGGGTCAGATCTGGATGAGCGATGACTTCGACGAGCCCGACGAGGAGCTTGAGCGACTGTTCGGCACGCGCGAGTGACGGGCCTGCTGCTCGACACGCACGTCCTGTTGTGGTGGCGGGGCGACTACAGCGGATCGGAGCGAGCGTGCTCGAGAAGATCGCAGATCCAGAGATCTCGGTGTTCTTCAGCTCCGCATCGATCTGGGAGATGGCGATCAAGCACGCGTCGGGCAAGCTGAGGATGCCGGCGAACCTGCTCGAAACGATGGCGGAGCGCGGGTTCGCGGAGCTGCCGGTGCGCTCGAGCCGATGGGCTGCGTGCTGGCGCGCTGCCGCCGCACCACGCTGACCCGTTTGACCGCATGCTGATCGCCCAGGCGCAGAACGAGCGCCTGACGCTGGTCACGAGCGACACCCGGATCGCCGCCTATGACGTGCCGATCCTGTGGTGAGCCGCGCCGCTGATAGCGTGAGCACATGGCCACAGCCGCGCCCAGCGAGTCCACGCCCCAGCGCTTGGCTGCAATCCGTGAGCAGATGAAACTGCTCTCGGATTATCTTTGACCCGGCTGGGCTGGCCGAGCGCGTGGCGGCGCTCGAGGGCGAGATGGGAGCGGCGGGCTTCTGGGATGACTCCGAGCGTGCGGCGACGGTGTCGGCGGAGCATGCGCGCGCGTCGCGGCGACTGGAGATGTTCACGGCGCTGCAGGCCGACGTAGAGGACCTCGACGGGCTGGCCGAGATGGCCGCCGAGGACGCCGCGCTTGAAGGCGAGGTCGACGAGCAGATCGCGTCGGTCGAGGAGCGCCTGGCGGAGCTCGAGGAGCAGCGGCTGTTCGCCGGACGCTATGACTCCGGCGACGCGCTCGTGACCGTGAACGCCGGCGCGGGCGGGACCGACGCGCAGGACTGGGCGGAGATGGTGCTGCGGATGCTGATGCGCTGGGCCGAGCGCCGCGGCTTTGAGGTGGAGCTGCTGGAGGCGAGCGACGGCGAGGAAGCGGGGATCAAGTCGGCGACGTTCAGGGCCTCCGGCGAGAACGCCTACGGGCTGTTCGGCGCCGAGCGCGGCGTGCACCGGCTCGTGCGCCTGTCGCCGTTCGACTCGGCCCACCGCCGCCAGACGAGCTTCGCGGGCGTCGAGGTCGCGCCGGTGGTCAAGGACACCGGCGAGATCGAGATCAACGAGGACGATCTGCAGGTCGACACCTACCGCGCCTCGGGCGCGGGCGGCCAGCACGTCAACAAGACCGACTCGGCGGTGCGCATCACCCACCGCCCGACTGGCATCGTCGTGCAATGCCAGAACGAGCGCTCGCAGTCCTCCAACCGCGCCACCGCGATGGCGATGCTGCGCGCGAAGCTGCTCGAGCGCAAGGAGCGCGAACGCCAGGAAGAGATCGCGCGCGAGAAGGGCGAGGCGCAGGACGTCAACTTCGGCTCGCAGATCCGCTCCTACGTGCTGCACCCCTACACGATGGTCAAGGACCACCGCACCGGATATGAGATGGGCGACGTGCAGCGCGTGCTCGACGGCGATCTAGATGGGTTCGTGCGTGCGTACCTGCTCTCCAGCGCAGCCTCGAAGAGCTAAGGATGAGGAATCCGCTGCGGCACCGAGCGCAGGGCTCCGAGCGAGGGGCCACGACGCGCTAAGGCGCGCCGTGGCGTGGAACATCAGCGAGCTGCCTGGATCTGCTCGCGCTCGGCCAGGCGGTTGCGGCGGCGTAGCTGTGCCTCGCTCTCGCGGCGACGCTCCACGTTCGGTGCTCGGTCAGCAGCGGCGGCACCGCTTGCGGGTTGCCCTGCTCGTCGACGGCGACCATCGTCAGGTAGGCGCTGTTGCTGTGCCGGCGCTCGCCGGTGCGGGGGTTCTCGGTGTCGACGCGCACTCCCACCTCCATGGAGGTGTGCCAGACGGCGTTGACGCTCGCCTGGAAGGTGACGAGTTCGCCGACGTGGATCGGCACCAGGAAGGTCATGCGATCCATGCTGGCGGTCACGACCCTGCTGCGCGAGTGCTTGACGGCGGCCAGGCCGGCGGCCTCGTCGCACAGCTTCATGACGGTGCCGCCGTGCACGAAGCCGGCGCCGTTGGCGTCCAGCGGCCCCATCCAGTGGGCGAGCGTGGCGTGCGAGTCTGCGGCGGGGCGCGCGTCCATCCCCATGATCCTATGCTGAAGCGCAGTGAGTTCCGCCTTGGATGCCGACACGGCCGCGCTGGTGCGCGCGGCGCTCGCGGAGGACGTCGGCACGGGCGACGTGACGACGCTTGCGACGGTGGACGCCGACACGCGTGCGGTGGCGCTGATCACCCAGAAGGCGCCCGGCGTGATCTACGGCCTGGACTGCGCCGAAGCGGTGTTCCTGGCGCTAGACGCCGACGCGCGCTTCGAGCGGCTCGTCGAGGAGGGCGTGTGGCGCGAGCAGGGGGGAGCCGGTGCTGTCGATCGCGGGCGGCGCGCGGGCGCTGCTCACGGGCGAGCGCACCGCGCTGAACTTCCTCGCGCACCTCTCCGGCGTGGCGACGCTCGCCGCGCGCGCCGCGCGCGAGGTGCAGGGCACGGGCGCGAAGGTGCTGGACACGCGCAAGACGATCCCCGGGCTGCGTGCGCTGGAGAAGGCCGCCGTCGCGGCCGGCGGCGCCAGCAACCACCGCGCGGGGCTCTACGACGCGATCCTGATCAAGGAGAACCACATCGCCGCCGCCGGCGGCATCGCTGAGGCGATCGAGCGGGCGCGCGCGCTGGCGCCCGAGCTGGCGGACACGCTCGAGGTCGAGGTGCGCGACGAGCACGAGATCGAGCAGGCGCTCGCGGCCGGCGCGCCGCGCCTGCTGCTGGACAACATGGACGCGCCGCAGTCTGCGCGCAGCCGTCGCGCAGGTGGCGGGCAGGGCCGAGCTCGAGGCGAGCGGCGGTGTGACCCTGCAGACGCTGCGGGCGCTCGCACGACACGGGGATAGAATGGATCTCGATGGGGGCGCTGACCCATTCGGCGCCGGCCCTCGATCTCTCGCTGATCATCGACGCACAGCCATGAACCTGCCGATGGCCCCAACCGCTCTGCCGATGGCTCCCAGCCAGCAAGGCGCCGGTGCGCTGTCGCAGGCCGAGATCGCCGAGCTGCAGGCGGAGGTGCGCGCGCTCGCCGGCGAGCGTCGCGCGGTGATCCTCGCGCACAACTACCAGGTGCCGGAGGTTCAGGACGTCGCCGACTACGTCGGCGACTCGCTCGGGCTCTCGCGCAGAGCCGCCGCCGCCGTGGACGCGGAGACGATCGTCTTCTGCGGCGTGCACTTCATGGCTGAGACCGCGTCGATCCTGTGTCCCGAGAAGACCGTGCTGATCCCCGACCTCGACGCCGGCTGCTCGCTGGCCGATTCGATCGACTTCGACCAGCTGGCGGCATGGAAGGCGGAGTATCCCAAGGGCGTGGTGGTGATGTACGTGAACACCACCGCCGAGGTCAAGGCGCTGACCGACTACTGCTGCACGTCGGCCAACGCCGTCGACGTCGTGCGCCACATCTACGACACCCACGGCGCCGACACCGAGATCCTGTTCGGCCCCGACATGTGGCTGGGCGCGTACGTCGAGAAGGAGCTCGGCAGGCGCATGCACGTGTGGGACGGCGAGTGCCACGTGCACGCCGGCATCCGCCCCGCGGACATCGAGGCGACCCGCGCCGCGCATCCTGGCGCGGACTTCCTGATCCACCCCGAGTGCGGCTGCACCACCAGCGTCATGGAGTACGTGGCCGCGGGCGACGTATCCGCCGAGGGTGTGCACATGCTTTCAACCGGCGGCATGCTCGAGTACGCGGCGCACGCCGAGCACGAAGCACGCGAGCACCTCGGTAGCGATGGCGTCGGCGACGGGCGTGCGCCGCGAGGTGGTCGTGGCGACCGAGACCGGCATGCTCCACCCGCTGCGCATGGCCGCTCCGGACGTCGATTTCATTCCCGGTAACGCCGAGGCGTCGTGCGTGTACATGAAGATGATCACGCTGCCGAAGCTGCGTGACGCGCTGCGCGACATGCAGTTCGAGGTGCGCGTGCCGGAGGCCGTCGCGGTTCGGGCGCGCGTGCCGATCGACCGGATGGTCGCGATCGGATGAGCTGCATCGCCCCGGCGCTCGCTGCGCGCCATCCGGGCTGGGAGAGGTGCAGCTGATGGGAGTGGCGGTCGTCACGGGCTCGGGCGGGCTCATCGGCTCGGAGTCTGTCCGCTTCTTCGCCGAGCAGGGGTTTGACGTGATCGGCGTGGAGAACGACATGCGCGCGCACTTCTTCGGCGCCGAGGCGTCGACCAGCGCCGACCTCTGAGCGCCTCGCGGCGGAGGTCGAGGGCTTCCGCTGGGAGCAGCTGGACATCCGCGACGCCGATGGCCTCGACAGGCTGTTCGCCCGGCACGCGCGGCACATCGAGCTGGTCGTCCACGCCGCGGCGCAGCCCTCGCACGACTGGGCGGCATCGGATCCTCAGACCGACTTCACGGTCAACGCCAACGGCACGCTCAACCTGCTGCAGGCGACGCGTGCCACGCCCCCGACGCCACGTTCATCTTCACCTCGACGAACAAGGTGTACGGCGATCGCCCGAACCACCTGCCGCTGCAGGAGTCGCCACACGCCTGGAGCTTCCCGGAGTCCACCGCTGGTACGGCGGCATCGGCACGGAGATGTCGATCGACCTCACGACCCACTCGCTGTTCGGGGTCTCCAAGGCGGCGGCTGACCTGCTGGTGCAGGAGTACGGACGCTATTTCGACATGCCAACGGTGTGCTTTCGCGGCGGCTGCCTGACAGGGCCGCAGCACGCCGGGCGCACAGTTGCACGGCTTTCTCGCCTATCTCATGAAGTGCACCGTCACCGGCGAGCCGTACACGATCTTCGGCTACGGCGGCAAGCAGGTGCGCGACAACATCCACGCACACGACGTCGTGCGCGCCTTCGCGGCGTTTCACGCCGCTCCTCGCGCGGCCGCCGTCTACAACCTGGGCGGCGGGCGCGAGTCGAACGTCTCGATGCTCGAGGCGATCGACCTATGCGAGAGATCGCGGCCGCGAGCTCGACTACACGCTCTCCGAGCAGGCCCGGATCGGCGACCACCGCTGGTGGATCAGCGACATCGATGCTTCATGGCGGATTACGGCGGGTGGCGTCTGACCTACGGCATCGAGGGCGATCCTGCGTGACATCTACGAGTCCAACGTCGAGCGCTGGACGCTGGCAGGGCAGCACTGATCGCGCCGTCTCGCTCACGGCGCTGGAATCGGGTACCGTGGCTGCCAGCGACTTCGCGATCGCCGTGGGCGACGGCGGGACACTCAAAAGGGGGGTGCAGCCATGGCATCAGCCGAAAATGATCTGAAGGGGATCCGCGTCGCTGACCTGGAGAACTTCCAAGCGGGCCCGCCTCACGAACTGTTCCGGCGCCTGCGCTCGGAGTGCCCGGTGCATTGGTCAGATGGAATCACCGACTTCCCCGACGAAGACGGCTTCTGGTCGGTGACCACGGCCGAGGACGTACACGAGGTCAGCCGCGACTGGCAGACGTTCTCCTCGGAAATCGGTGGCTTCACGGCCCTGAAGGACGCCGGTCTGTCGCTGGAGATGCAGCAGGCGATGTTCATCGGCATGGATCCACCGAAGCACGACCGCCTGAAGGCGCTCTTCCAACGGGGCTTCACGCCGAAGCGAATCGCCGAGCACGAGGATGCGATCCGCGCGATCACCGTCGGCGTGCTCGACCGGCTCGACGGCCGCGACACCTGCGACCTGGTCAACGACGTCGCGCAGCCGGTGGTGGCGCGCGTGATCGGCAGTTTCATGGGTCTCTCGCCCGAGGACGACGCGGTGTGGGCGCGGCTGATGAACGCGATCGTGGGGACGGAGGGCCCGGACGCGACGGCGAGCGTGATGGAGAAGGAGGTGCCGGAAGTGTTCGCGCGCTGTGGCGCGCTGATCGCCGAACGGCGCGAGACGCCGAGCGATGACCTCACGAGCGTGCTCGTGCACGCCGAGCTGGACGGCGAGCACCTCGAGGACCATGAGATCGTGATGGGCTTCCTGCTGCTGATGGCTGCCGGCAACGACAGCACCAAGGCGACCTATTGCAGCGGCATGCGCGCGCTGATGGAAGACCGCGAGCAGCTGCGCGAGGTCGTGGAGGACCCCTCGCTGGTTCCAGGCGTCGTCGAGGAGTCCCTGCGCATGTTCCCCGCGTTCGCCCACTTCGCCCGTACGGCGACCCGCGACACGGAACTCAGCGGCAAGCCGATCCGCGCCGGCGAGCGGCTCGTGATGTGGTACCCCTCCTCCAACCGCGACGAGTCTCGCTTCGAGGATCCAGATCGCTTCGACATCAAGCGCGCCGGCGAGCACCAGGCGTTCGGTGCGGGCGGCCGCCACTTCTGTCTCGGCACGGCGCTCGCCCGCTTGGAGCTGCAGATCCTGATCGAGGAGACGCTCGCGCGCTTCCCCTCGATCGCGATCGACGGCACCCCAAGGTACGTCGAGTCGCCGTTCGCCAACCAGCTCAAGACGTTGCCGGTGCGGCTCGCGGCTTAGCCGGCGGCGCGAGGCCTTCAGCGCAGTCCGTCCCGCTCTCCCGGCGCTGGTGCGCCGGCGCGTGTGCGACGCGCCGAGCTCGCGATTTATGGCCCGGCGGCATCTGTGCAATACTTAAGTCAATGCTTAAGCATTATCAGCCGGTTGAAGGCGAAGTGGACCTTCTATTCCATGCGCTCGCCGACTCCAGCCGTCGCGCGATGGTCGACCGATTGATCCACGGACCGGCGTCGGTCAGCGAGCTCGCACGCCCGCTGGAGATATCGCTGCCGGCTGTGGTCCAGCACCTGCACGTGCTCGAGGCCAGCGGCCTGGTGCGCTCGCAGAAGCTCGGGCGGGTGCGCACCTGCACGGTCGAGCCGGCGGCGCTGCGAACCGCGGAGCGCTGGATCGCCGAGCGGCGCACGTTCTGGGAGCAGAGCCTCGACCGCCTCGGCGAGTACCTCGCCGCAGACGATGACCCAGCACAGAAAAGGAGCGAGCAGTGAGCGACACCGACCAGGCCGCCGTTGAGCGGTCGACCACACATTCGACGTTCGTGATCGAGCGAACCTACGACGCCTCGCCACAGCGCGTGTTCGACGCGTGGGCCGACCCGGCCGCCAAGGCACAGTGGTTCGGGCCGCCCAACAAGCCCGACTACTCGCTCGACTTCCGCGTCGGTGGGCGCGAGCACCTCGCCGTCAATACGCCCGACGGGTCGCTCTTCACCCTTGACGCGGTCTATCAGGACATCGTCCCGGGGCGGCGCATCATCCACGCCTATGACATGCACAAGGACGATGTGCGCATCTCCGTGTCGCTGGCGACGGTCGAGGTCGAGCCGCACGGCGAGGGCACGCGCATGACGCTCACCGAGTACGGCGTTTATCTCGACGGGCACGACACCCCGCAGCAGCGCGAGCACGGCACGGCCGAGATGATGGACGCGCTCGGCACGTTCGTCGAGAGTGGGGACGGCAGCCTGTGAGCACGACCACGGACGCGCGTCCGGCAGATGCCCGTCGCGTCGGCGCCGGAGACGGTGCCGAGACCGGCGCGGGCTCTCGCGACGAGCGCTGGGTGGCGCTTTACGTGCTGTGTGTCGGGATGCTGATGATCGTCCTCGACGTGACCGTCGTCAACGTCGCGCTGCCCTCGATTCAGGATCAGCTGCACTTCAGCACCTCGAGCCTCGCGTGGGTCGTCAACGCGTACCTGATCAGCTTCGGCGGCCTGCTGCTGCTAGCCGGGCGCCTCGGCGATCTGGTCGGGCGCAGGCGCGTGTTCCTCGCAGGTGTCTGCCTGTTCACGCTCGCCTCGCTGCTGTGCGGGCTCGCGGGCAGCCAGTCGCTGCTGATCGCTGCCCGCTTCATCCAGGGTGTCGGCGGCGCGATGACCTCGGCGGTGATCCTCGGCATGATCATCACGATGTTTCCCGCCGATTCGGAGGGCGGACGCCGTGAGCAGGCCAAGGCGATCGGCGTGTATGCGTTCGTGGCCTCCGCCGGAGGCTCGGTCGGCCTACTAGCCGGCGGCGTGATCACGCAGTCGATCGACTGGCATTGGATCTTCTTCATCAACATCCCGATCGGGATCGCCACGGTGGTGCTCGCGAGACGCTTGCTGAGACACGAAGTCGGAGCGGGCTTCGGCGCGGGCGCCGACGTTCCCGGCGCGCTGCTCATCACAACAGCGCTGATGCTGGGTGTGTATACGATCGTCAAGCCTGCCGCCGACTACGGCTGGGGCTCGGGGCGGGCGCTTGCCTTCGCCGGCGCCTCGCTCGCGCTACTGCTCGCGTTTGTGGCGCGCGAGGCAACGGCGCGCGACCCGCTGGTGCCGTTGCGGATCTTCCGCGTCGGCAACGTCGCCGCGGCGAACGTCATCCAGGCGCTGTCCGTCGCCGGCATGTTCGGCGTGTTCTTCCTCGGCGCGCTGTACCTGCGACGGGTGGTCGGTTACGACGCGCTGCAGATCGGGCTCGCGTTCCTGCCGGTGACGCTGACGATGGGAACGCTGTCGATCCGCTACGCCGAGCGGCTGGCAACGCGCTTCGGCGCGCGCAACCTGCTGGCACCGGGCCTTTTGCTGATCATGCTCGCGCTGATCCTGCTGACGCAGGCGCCGGTGCAGGGCGGCTACCTCGTCCATGTGCTGCCTTCGATGCTGCTGCTCGGGACGGGCGCCGGTGTCTGTTTCCCGGCGCTCATGGGTGTGGCGATGGACGGCGTCGGCCAGCAGGACGCTGGGCTCGCCTCGGGGCTCGTCAACACCACCGCCCAGATCGGCGGCGCGCTCGGCCTCGCTCTGCTTGCGACGCTGTCCGCGTCGCGCACCGCACATCTGAGCGCGCAGGGCTACTCCAAGGCGGTCGCGCTGACCAGCGGCTATCACCTCGCCTTCTGGATCGGAGCTGCGCTGACAGCCGCCGCGATCGCCGTCGTCCCGGTGGTGCTCCGGGGTCCGCGCTCGTCGCTCGACGTCGCCGCGCAGAGCACCGACTAGCTACCGCTTCAGAATTCCTCGGCGTTGTGGGGGCCGACGACGGCGACCGCGAGATTGTCCGGGACGCCGGCGGCGACCTCCCTGACCTCGTCGAAGCTGACGGCGTCGAGCGCTGCGATCGCCGCGTCGGGGTCGATGTCCTCACCGAAGACGATCTGCTGATTGGCTGAGTAGCGCGCGACGGCGTTGGTGTTCTCGAACGCCAGGACCAGTCGGCCCGCGGCGTACGCGCGTGCACGCGCGACCTCCTCCTCGGTGGGCCCGTCGTTGCGCAGCTCGTCGACGATCTCGCGCATGCGCGTGTAGGCCTCGATCGCCTTCGCCGACTCCAGGCCCGAGCCCAGCTGCAGGATCGGCACGTCCGCGAACGCGTGGTTGAGCGCGTACACCGAGTAGCACAGACCCCGCTTCTCGCGAATCTCCTCGAACAGCCGCGAGCCCATCGAGCCGCCCAGCAGCGTCGCGTAGATCGACAGCGCTGCGCGTTCACGTACGTCGGAGACCGTGATCTGTGGCCGGTAGATCATCCGCAGGTGCGACTGGTTGGTGTCGCGCTCGTCGGCCAGCTTCTCCGGAGCGAACTCCGCCGGCAGATACGGCCCGGGCTCGGGCAGCGATGGAAAGCGCGCGAAGCGCTCGTGCAGCTGCGAATCGTCAGGCAGGTGCTCGAGATTGCCGACCAGGAAGGCGCCGCCGTGCGTGCCCGACCAGCGGCGCTCGCGAAACGCCACGATCCCGTCGCGCGTGAAGCTGCGCAGGTTCTCCTCGGGTCCGAGCACCGTCCGTCCCAGCGGGTGATTGCCGAACGCCGCGCGGTCGATCAGGTACTCGGCGACCGTCGAGGGTTGATCGTAAGCGCGGTTGATCTCCTGGATCACGACCCCGCGCTCGCGGTCGAGCTCCTCCGCGTCTAGGCGCGGGCGGCCGACGAAGTCGCTCAGCAGGTCGATCGCCGCTCCGGCGCTCTCGGCGCGCACCGTGATGTGAAACGCCACGAGATCGTGGCTGGTGTAGGCGTTCAACACACCGCCCAGCCGCTCGGCGGTCTCGTTGACGTCCTTGTACGTCGGGTAGCTCTCGCCGCCCTTGAAGACCAGGTGCTCGAGGAAGTGCGCCATGCCGTTCTCCTGCGGAGACTCGTTGCGCGCGCCGGCGTCGAAGGCCACCAGCACCGTCAGCGCGCGCGTACCGGGGAGCGCGATGCGGTGGATCGGAAGCCCGTTCTCCGGGACTGTGCTCGTGCTTACGTTCGTCATGTCTGCACCCTAGAACGTTCTACGCTAGCGCGAGCCCATGTCGACGACGCGCCGTTCACCGCTGACCCTGGCGCTCGCGCTACTGCTTCCCGTGCTGCTCGTCGTGGGTCTGTGGTTGGGCGGGCACCCCGAAGACCTGCCCGGTTTCCTGCGCAGCGCGTTCGTCTCGAGCTCGCAGGCGAGCGTCGTCGACGAAGCGGTCGAGCGGATCGCGCACGACTACTACCGGCCGATCCCCGTGAGCAAGCTCAACAATGCCTCGCTCGCGGGCCTCGTCGCGAGCCTCGACGACCGCTTCTCCCACTACCTCAGCCCCAGCGAATTCCGCGAATTCGCCGCGCCGCCCCACTTCACCGGCATCGGCGTCGCCGTCGCCACGCAGCTGTCGGCCAATCACGGGCTGCTGATCGTGCGGGTCTTCGACTCCTCGCCCGCCGCCCGCGCAGGGCTGAAGGTCGGGGACGTGATCGTCGCGGTCAACGGTCACAAGCTCGAACGGCTGTCCGCCGAAGCTGCCACCGCGCTGATCCGAGGCCTGCCCGGCACCGGCGTTCAGCTCGCCATCCAGGCGCCCGCCCGCAGCAGCTCCCGCATCGCGCCGCACAACGTCAAGCTCACGCGCGCGGTCGTCTCCGAGCCGGTCGTCGAATCTGCCACCAAGACCGTTCACGGCGTCAAGCTCGGCGTCGTCGCGCTCGCCAGCTTCAGCCCGGGCTCGCACGTCGAAGTGCGCGGCGCGGTGGAACACGAGCTTCGCGCAGGCGCCCGCGGCCTCGTGTTCGACCTGCGCGGCAACGGCGGCGGGCTCGTCGAGGAAGCACAGCTGATCGCGAGCATCTTCATCCCCAAGGGCGTGATCGTCACGACGCGCGGGCGCACCCAGCCGACGCAGGTGCTCCTCGCCACCGGCGACGCGATCTCCCCGTCGATCCCGATGGTCGTGCTCGTCGACTCCAACACCGCGTCCTCTTCGGAGATCGTCACCGCCGCGCTGCAGGACCACCACCGCGCGACCGTCGTCGGCACGCACACGTTCGGCAAGGGCGTCTTCCAGGAGGAGCAGCCGCTGTCCAACGGCGGCGCGCTCGACATCACGGTCGGCGAGTACTTCACGCCCAACGGGCGCAACCTCGGCGGCGGCGGCGTCAAACAGGGCGCCGGCGTCGTTCCCGAAGTGGCCGTGCCGAAGAACGTCGTCGACACCACTCGCGGGCTGAACGTCGCGCTGAGCACGCTCGCCGCCAAAGTGAAATGAGCCCCTCCGGCTCGCGCGGGCGAAGCTCGGGGCGCGCGGTCACCGGCTCGGCGGCAGGCGCCGGCGGACCGGCGCCTGCGGGGGCGCTCGTGGCGGTCGTCGAGCGTCACGGGCGCTTCCTGACGGCCGAGCCGTTGTTCCCGCCGCGCGATCGCGACCGCGACGGTCGTCCGTTGCGCCGAGGCGCAACGGGCGCTTGACGCTCGGGCCAGCCCGCGGCGGACGCGGGGGCAGCATCGAGGTATCCGCCGGCCAGCTGGTGCTCGTGCAGAGCGCTGGGCGCGGCGGTGGTTCCGGGGCGCGCGTGCTGCGCGTGCTCGGCCGGCCCGACGTTGCCCGCGACGTGATCGAGGCGCTGATGCTCGAGCGCGGCCTCGCGCGCGGCTTCGAGGCCGCGCTCGAGCGCGAGGCGCGCAGCGCCGGCGAGCGCATCTCGCGCGCGCCCGGCGAGCGTCGCGACCTGCGCGACCTGTCGACGTTCACGATCGACCCGATCAGCGCACGCGACTTCGACGATGCGATCTCCGCCGAGCCGATCGAGGGCAGCGACGCCGGGACGCGGGTGTGGGTGCACATCGCGGACGTCGCCGCCCACGTGCCCGCCGGCTCGCCGCTCGATCGCGAGGCACGCAGGCGCTCGACCAGCGTGTACGTGCCGGGAGCCGTCGAGCCGATGCTGCCCGCACGCGCTCTCGAGCGACGCCTGCTCGCTCGTCGCCGGGCGCGGATCGCGCCGCCGTCACCGTCGAGCTCGAGCTGCGTGACGGCGTCGTCATGCGCGCCGCGTTCTACCGCTCGCTGATCCGCTCCGACGTGCGCCTCGACTACGAGCGGGTGGATCGCATCTTCGCCGGCGCCGAGTCCGCCGCCGAACCGTGGGGGGCGCCGCTGCGCGCGGCGCGCGACGTGGCCGCCGCGCTGCACGGCGGCGCGAGCGCAGCGGCGCGCTCGTCGTCGACTCCGAGGAGCCCGAGTTCGAGTTCGACGACCGCGGCAACGTCGGTGGCCATCGGCGCACGCGTGCAGACCGAGTCCCACCGTCTGATCGAGCACCTGATGATCGCCGCCAACGAGGCTGTCGCCGGGCTGCTTTCGAAGCGCGAGCATGCCGTGCCTGTACCGCGTGCACGAGGCGCCCGACCCGCAGCGCGTGGAGCGCCTCGCCGATCAGCTCGCGTCGCTCGAGGTGCCGACGCCGCCGCTGCCCGAGCACATGTCTTCGACGCTCGGCGGCCGAGCTCGTCGCCGAGATGTCACGTCGCGTGGAGCAGCACGTGCGCCGCACCGGTCACGGACGCGAGGCGCTCAGCTCGCTGGTGCTGCGCTCGCTCAAGCAGGCCTACTACTCGCCCCAGAACCTCGGCCACGCCGGGCTGCGCTCCTCCAGCTACTGCCACTTCACCTCGCCCATCCGCCGCTATCCGGACCTCGTCTGCCACCGCGCGCTGCTGTCCGCGGTCGGCGGCGGCGAGCCCGCGCCGCGCGCCGGCGAGCTCGTCGAGCTGGGGGCGTGGAGCTCTGAGCGCGAGCGCGAGGCGATGGTCATCGAGCGCGACGCCGACGACGTCGCGCGCTGCTTCGCGCTCGAGCGCCTGCTGCACGAGCGCGGTCTGGAGCAGCCGTTCGCCGGCGAGATCACGGGGCTGATCTCGGCCGGAGCGTTCGTCGCCTTCGACGCACGCGCGGGCGGGATGCGGCGCTTCGAGGGCATGCTTCCCGTACGGCTGCTGCGCGCGCGGCCGGCTGGCGACGAGCACTCGCGCCAGGACGACAAGCGCGCCCGTAGTGGCGCTCCTCGGCGGGCTCCGCGCGGACCCGCCGGGGAGCTCGAGCGCGAGTGGTGGGAGCTGAACGAGGCAGGGCACGATCCTGCACGGCGAGCGCACCGGCGCCACGCTGCGTCTCGGTGACGCGATCGACGTGCGCGTGGTACGAGTCGACGCGGTCCGCGGGCGCGTCGATCTCGAGCCGCCCCGTCGCGGCCACCGCGAACGCCGCCGCGGAGCCCTTCACCCCACGGGGCAAAGGCAGGGCGGGGCCGCTCGAGTTCTAAACGCTAGTCTCGGGCGGTGGCAAAGGGCAAGGGCAAGCGCAAGGTCGGCGCCGGGGACGTCGCGTCGAACCGCTACGCGTCCTATCGCTACGAGCTGATCGAGCGACTCGAGTCCGGCATCGTGCTCGAGGGAACCGAGGTCAAGGCGCTGCGCACCTCCGGCGCGCAGCTCAAGGACGGCTACGCCGCGATCCGCGACGGCGAGCTGTGGCTGCATTCCGTGCACATCCCGCCCTACGGCCCGGCGTCGCGCGAAAACCACGAGCCCGAGCGCCCGCGCAAGCTGCTGCTGCACCGGCGCGAGCTCGATCGCATCGCCGAACGCGCTGCCGAGCGCGGGCTCACGCTGGTACCCACCCGGATCTACTTCTCCGGGGCCCACGCCAAGGTCGAGATCGCGCTCGCGCGCGGCAAGGACCTCTACGACAAGCGCCAGACGCTGCGCGAGCGCGAGACCAAGCGCGACATCGAACGCGGGCTGCGCGAAGCGCGGCGCTAGATCGAGCCGAAGCTGTGGCCGCCGCTGGTGAGGATGTGCGTCTCGCTGCATGCCGAACACGAGCAGCGACGATCAGCCCGACGTACACCGCAAATACCAGCAGTCGGTAGCGCGGCGCGACGCGGTAGTAGGCGGCCTGCTCGAGCGTGCGGGATTTGCGCTGCTGCCAGCGGCGGTATGTCTGGAAGGCCGCAGAACAGGACGATGATCAGGAGGATCGGGTTGCCTGGCTCGAGGAACACGAGCGCGACCAGCACGCCGAGGCCCGCGAACCACATCCACGGGCTCATCGCCGCCGCCGCGCGACCGCCATCGAGCGGCACCACCGGCAGCAGGTTGAAGAGGTTGATGAAGAAGCCGAAGTAGGCGAGCGCGATCAGCAGATCGCTGTCCGGTCAGCTCGCCCACGACCGCCACGCAGCGCGGCGCCGATGCTGCCGAGGATCGGGCCGGCGAGGCCGACGCGCGCCTCCGCGAGCGCGTTGTCGCCGAGCGAGCGCGTGAAGATCGCCGCCCCCATGAACGGGATGAACATCGGCGCGCTCGCCTTGATGCCCTCGCGGCGCAGCGCGATCACGTGACCCATCTCGTGCACGAACAGCAGCACCACGAAGCCGGCGGCGAACTCCCAGCCGAAGAACAGGCTGTACGCCGCCACCGACACCAGCGCCGTTCCCGCCGTGACGAGCAGCTTCAGGTTCGGCAGCGCCACCAGCAGCGCCTTGATCGCAAGGCCGAACTTCGCGACGAGCGCGACCAGCGCCGCGAGCGCGCTGCCGATCCGCTTGCGCACGTTGCGCACGGCGCTGGTCCTGCGCGGAGGCCCACCAAACGGGTTCTCGCTCGAGGGGGCGGGCGCCGGCTGGATCACGGTCGCCTGGCTTGGATAGCCGCCCGACGCGACCGGTGCCACTGGCACCGGCGATGCGGCTGGCAACGGGACGTCGATGTTCTCCATACCTACATTCTGGCAGCACTTCTAAGCGCTTCCTAACAGCCGCGCCGAGCGTCCTTGCACCCACGCCGCCACGGCCGTCGCCGCTCAGGGCGGGCGTCGTGGACCTGTCGGCGGGATTTTCTCGGAAGGTGCGAAATCGTTCGTCGAGCGAGGTTGCAATCCGCGTGGGCGGGGGCTACCTTGAATTCAGACGCGGAACCGAGCCGCAAAGAGCGAGGCCACTGAGGTGTGAGGCCGCGCCACCCGACAGGAAGGGCCCTCGGGCCCGGCCAAGAGGGTTCCTCAAAGGTGGCTTGGGACCGCGTCTCTTTTCGTCTGTAACCGGTGGGCGGCCATGCGGTTTGCGCCGGGCGCCTCGCGGGTCCGCAGCTACCCGGCGGTACACTGGGTGGAGTAGATATGCAGTGCATCCAAAGGGGACGACAGGCTTCGACGTGGTCGGCTCGTGCGGGTGGTTGCGAGTCGAGGTCCCGGGCGGCCTCGTAAAACACCCGGGAAAACCATAAGTGCGGACTCTCACGAGTACGCCCTCGCCGCTTAGTCAATAGCTAAGCCGTGAGGTCTCGGGCCCCGCTTGCCTGCGGCGGGGAAGGCCGGGATCAGAAAGCAGGCTCACCCGGTGCGGTCCGCCTTCGCCAATCCGGGGAATCTCAAGGAGGCTGGTTCCCCACAACCCAGCCGGCGAGGCGAGCGGGGGACGAGATCAGAGCGCCGGCTACGCTCGTAGAAGCCATTCGGACGCGATTACGGACGTGGGTTCGATTCCCACCGTCTCCACCATCTTGACGAAGGTCGAACCGGCCCAGTCCCTTCGGGGGCTGGGCCTTCGGCGTCTTTGGGACAAGAGGAGCGCGTCCAGCAGCTGATAGCAGCGCTGCTGGCCGCGCGGCTGACCTGAGCGGGCTTCGCACCACGCTGTCGTGTCAACCTGCCCGCCTGGCCGCACCGGGACACGAACAAACGTTCTGTCCGCGCTACGGGAGATCATGGATGTCCAACGAAGGAGGGATCACGCCATGTCAATCGAGCACACAACAAAGTTCGTAGTCAAGCCCAACGTAGCCGGCAAGTGGTTTTGGCACGCCGTCGCGGCGAACGGGCAGATCGTCGCCACATCAGGCCAGGCGTTCTATTCGGAGGAGGGGGCCAAGCGTGCAGCTAAAGATGTGCGCGCCAAGATTTCCTGCGCACCAATCGTGGTCAGCAACCCTAGTAAGACGATGAACCAAATAATCCGGCAGCTTGCCGCTGCGCGAGTGTCGAGCGCGCCTGGAGGGCGCTGATCGCACGCGGGGCGTCGCTTGACATAGGGCTATAGGATGATAAGGTTATAGGATCATCCCCAGGCTAGCCAACCCGAAGGAGTCCCAATGGCCCGTCGAGTAGATCGCTTCGAGAAGGACGTGCAGGAGGTCCCGCGACGCTATCCCTGGGAGCAGTGGTCCGACGGCTCCATCTGGGAGATACGGCAGGGCGAGGACTACGACGTGCCCACCGAGAACATGCGCGTCAACCTCCACGAGCGCGCCAAGCAGCGCGTGATGAAGGTGCGGACCGAGAAGTTCAACGACCGCCAAGGTGAGGGCCTACGCTTCTGCTTCACCGCGCTTGAGATCGTCTCGCCGATTAAGGGGTTGCGCAAGCCGTTGGGGCACGGAAACCCCACGAGCCGACGGTTCTAGACGTACGCTGTCGCACGAGCGGCACTGGGCGAAGTGTTCCGATGGCGCTCCCGCTCGGCAGATGGTGTCTCAAGAGCCCGACCCTTGATATTGTCGTTGCATGCGGGGCGACGATGAGTCTGTTGATGTGGTGGTTCGGAGCGGCGGCTCGGTGTTGTCCGCTAGCTCAGTTGTTCTCCAGAGCAACTTTCTCGTCCTCGTTGGGACGCTTCTCGATCCTGAGATTAGTGCCGCGACCGGAGCTCCCTTTCCGATAAGCGCCGTCATCGAGATGTCGCTCGACTCGGAGTTGAGTGGCGGGACACATATCGAGCGCGAGACTACGTGGACGCTCGAAGCTGACGAGGTTTCTCAAGGCGTTCGCTGGACGGTGGCTTCACGCGAGCTTTCTGACGGCTTCGCACTGCAAGACGCCACGGCGCAGATAGAAGATCTTGAATTCCGCGCTTTCGCGATCGAGGATCTAGCGGCGACCGTCGGCGTGTGTCTCGCTGGTGGGATCGGCGCGCTCGCGGTTTGGCTTCAACACAAACGGGGCGAACGAGCGGGAGCCGAGGGGCTTAGAGCCGCAGAACAGCAGTTTAGAGAATGCCTTGAGTTGGGTGGATCGCCCAGAGTCAGATTTGGCGTCACCGGCGACGCGGGCGTTGGTCTAACACCGGATGCGCAATTGCGAATTAGGCAAGGCGCCAGCTACGAGGTTGACTGTCAAGTACCGAGGTAGAAAGGTCGCACAATCGGGCGTTGCGCGATGCCAGCTTTCGGTAGTAGTCTCCTTGCGCCGTGAATCGCCTAGACTTCTATCTCGTTAGTGCGCAGGTTATCCCGGTACTGTTCCTAGCGTTGGCTTTCGAGACTCGGGCGTTCGGGCGACTCGACGAGGTACCGGAGAAAGACCTCTTTCTTGCCAGCATCCGGTTCTATGCATTCCTGTTGATCGTATGGGGCGAGGCACGGGCACTCGGGGCACTATCGTCACAACACCCAAGCGCTCAGGCACACGACGCAATCGTCGGCGCGCTCGTTACGGCTGCCGTACTTCTTGGCGTTGAGCCCGCGGTTGCGCTTCTGCGCTCGGGGTCGGCCGCGATACCGCCACGGTATGAACGTCAGCGCGAAATAGCGCTCAGCCTCCTACTGATCCTGGTGGGGTTCGCACTGGCGATCGTGGGAGTCGTTCTGATAATCCGAGGTATCTAGGCTCCATTCTCCGCAGGCCGAGCCGTAGCGAACGTCGCACAACCGGTAATGAGCGGCGTGAGCCAGGCGAGGCACCTGAGCTACTATCTGCGCATGCACTCCGCACTCCCGCGGTTGGCACGGTCACCGACGCCGAGCAGTGCGAACACACTCTATCGTCTCGTCACGGAGGTGTCGAACGGCCGTGATCTAAACGTGCTCGACTCCCTGGTCGCTTCTAACGTGTACGACCACACTCCACTACCCGACCAGGGCACGTCCCGAAGTGACTTCTTGAGTTCCTTTCAACGCGTGCTTGACGCCTTCCCGGATCTTCGGGTTGACGTGCTCGACTTCGGGATCGGCCAAGGCGGCCGTATCTTTTCCCTGCTCGCCGAGTCCGGCACGCTTCGTCAGCCACTCACCGGGATGACGCGAACCGGGGGCTATCTGCGCTGGCGCGGATTGACTGAGCTGGTGGTCCGAAATGGGCTTATCTGCGAGTTCTCGAGCATGTCGACCCTCAATGCCGAGTACGAGCGTTTCTACGCTAGCTCTTAGCTATAGGTGCGACATGGCATCCGAACGCGTTGAGTGCTCCAGCGAGAGTGTCGCGGTCGATCGCTAGCGTCGCATTGTTCGCTCCTGGTGAGATCAAGACTCCCTCTGCCAAGGCCAGCGTCGAGTCCACGACACACATAATCGTCGACTGGTATCCGAACGGCGCAACTGCGCCGCGCGGGATGGAGAGCTGGCTGACAAGTATCTCTTCCTCTGCGAGCCGTAGCTTGCCCACGCCTAGCACCGCGCGCACACGAGAGGTATCGACTCGCGCCTCCGCCGGGACGGTCGTGACTACGACAGCCCCGGCGGAGTCAGTCCAAACCGTGCACTTGACGTTGGCGAAGCGCGAACCTGAGCCTTGCTCCAGCGCGACAGCGTCTTGCGCAGTGTACAGTGGCTGATGAAAAGACAGGCGCGGATCATCTTCCGCCGCGCCGATGGCATCGAGGATCTCGCTAAGCACCGACAACGGCGGCTCGCTCTGTGTGACTTGCTGCGTTCCCTTCGTCGGGCTTTCTCGCCGTAACGATCATGCTGTGACATAGCATTGGTGCACGTCTCAGAATGTGCGACTCGCTTTCCAGATACCGCTGGGCGTGTGAGCGACGCCTGGGTGACTCGAAGAATGCACCGAGGGCGGGTAGCTCTAGCGCGGCGTTTAGACCGATGATTGTGAGGTCTGAAAATCCTGAGAACAGCTGACGGATTGCGCGCTGATCGTAGAACCAGGCGTCAGCGAATATCGAGCCCGACGTCTTCCGAATCTCGTACGGGTGCATGCTCTCATAGTGGCTGAGCCTGCCACGCCGGAGGTTCAGCCACGTGTTCCGCAGAGAGAAGCGCGAGTAGAGCATCAGTAGCACGCTGCCACCAGGTCGCAGTACGCGGCTAAGCTCGCTTATGGCTTGCTGGCGCTCGATCACATGGGAGAACGAGCCAAACAGCGATATTGCGGTATCGAATGAGTCGGGGCCGAAGTAAGAAAGGTCGGCCGCGTCCATCACCTCAAACCGGGCGTTGTCCACCGCGGACCAGCGCTTGCGCGCCGCTCCGATCATCTCAGACGAAATGTCCACGCCCACATACTCGAAATTCGCCCCACAGCCATCGAGGAGCAGTTCATATCCGAGGCCAGACCCGCATCCTAGGTCGAGAACAGACTTCCCGCGGCACAAAGGCGATAGATCCTTAGCCACGATCGAATTCTCTGCCTGGCTTACGCCGTCGGTGTAGAGCTCATCATAATCTTGGGCGACTGCGTCGTAGTAGAGTCGGCTCTGGTGGAGTGGCGATACGAGGAGGCCGGATACCAAGACCCGCGTCACGGTGGCGACGTCAGCACTTGTGATTCGTGAGGAGTATCCAAAGTCGCTATTGATCAGACTAGCGAAGGCGAGACCGTCGACGATGCTCAAGAGCATCTCCAGCAGCGAGTCGCCATTGATGGGCATGAAGACCCCGGCCTCCTGATGTTGCCCGATAAACGCGCGCAGCTCTGCGAGGAAGTCCTCGACCTCGGGTATCATGAAACAGGTCGCGATCTTGTCTCGGTCGTATCTTCTGCATTCCCGAAGGATGCACTGACCCCAAGGGTCATCATCAGCAGTGAGCTTTTTGTGGAGATACTCGAATACGGAAGCCAGCCGATCACGACTATCTGCGTCCGATGCGAGTATCGTGCGTGTCTCCGCGAGCGCCTCCGTCCAGAAGACTCGGAATATGTCCCGCAGCACGAGCACGGGGTCGTTCCATACACTTGGCGGCCTAGCTCCGTAGAGGTCCCTTAGTTCTTGCGCGCTCCACGTCAGAGCGGGCCGCGCGATGAACTCACCCGCCGCACGCGCGAGGGCCTTCGTGTCGTCGATTGTGGTCTCGCGAGCCATACACCGCTATCCTCGCACAGGCGCGCCGACGAAGTCAAACAGGCAGAACGGAGAGGATCCATGGCAAGGATGGGCGACGAGCATTCGACGGCCTTAGATCTGATGAAAGTGATGGTTGCCACCAGCCAGCATCCAGCGGGAGGGAATCTCGACTTCGTCGAGGTGGTGTCCGAGTATCTTGCGGCGGCACCAGTGGCCCTACGTCGCATCCAAGATCCAGCTTTGCCTGATCGCGCCCTTTTGGTCGTGGACGTGGGGGCATCGGAAGGCACGCAATCCATTGTGGCTGTAAGTCACTCAGACGTGGTGGGCGTGGAGTCGCAAATATGGACCACCGACCCCTGGGTTCTCAATGAGAGGGACGGGTTGTGGTTCGGAAGAGGCGTGTGCGATACGCATGGAAGCGGCGTAGCTATGCTTCTAGCGGCACTCCGTCCAGACGTACAAGGCGTTCTCGCTGATTCCGGGCGAAGGGCGACGATCATCTTCACCTACGACGAGGAGGCGACCGAGCCCTCGCTTTCGATGCGTGGCGCACGGCTCGCAGCTGGGCTGCTGGACACCGGCGCGGTTGTCGAGAGTGGTTACTTCGTCGTCGGTGAGCCGACCGAGATAGGAGGCGAGCTCGTCGCCATGCGAGGGCATAAGGGCCGCTGGCTAGCGCAGTTCAGGATCGACGTAGCAAGGCCGGGCCACGTCGCGGACATCGTTCAAAACGCCTTTATGCTTGGCGCCGATGTCGTCGAGCAGATTGGCGAGTACGCACGAACGCTCAGATACGGAACGGTCGAGCATCCAGATGAGCGAATCTTTGATCCACCGCATTCAACGATCCAAGTGTCAGCCGTAAATGTGAAGAACTCCGAAATTCTCCACGACACCGGGCTCGGCGCAGTTTACCGTCGACATGCGAACACTGCCACAACGCCACGGAGAACTCGTGCAAGAGCTACGCGACTTGATCACGCACGGCGTGACTGAGCCTGACGCGACGGTATCGCTGACAGTTATAAAGGATTCGCCCGGATCGGTGACACCAGCGAACTCGCCGATTGTACAAGCGGTGGAACGCGCGACGGGCCGGCCAGTACAGGGCTTCAACGGCGGTGACGAGGGACGTGTGTTGCGGCTTTCGGCGGCGATGGAGGGAGTGACGCTCGGCCCTGGAGATCTCCGCGTCGCTCACACGCCGAACGAGCATGTACGAATTGCATCGGTTCTGCGTGCGGCCGACCTCTACGCTCGTCTCTTTACGGAGTCCGTGGCTCTGCCTGCTCCGTAATTCGAGGCGGCGACAAGGGTCGCACAAGTGCCGGTGTGCGAACTGGCGCCGGCTCAGATCAGTGAGCCGCTTCGCCTATAGCCCCACGCGTGCAAGCAGGTGGCTGGCGCTGATGCCGAGTGCTGCGGCGATCTTGGCGAGCGTGTCGAGGGTGACGTTGAACTCGCCGCGCTCAATCGCGCCGCAGTAGCTACGGTCGATTCCGGCGCGGGTGGCGAGTGCTTCCTGTGCCAGCCCGCGTTCGTGCCGGGTGGCGCGGATCGCCTGGCCGAGTGCCTGGTTGGCAGCGGATTTCTTTGGCGGCATGGCTAGCAGACCGTCTCGTCTCTGTCCCAGCGGGTGGGGTCGCGGCGGCCGTTCTGTCCGTGGGGCGCATCATCGACATCGGCGGTGGCGTCGTCGGGCTCTGCCCACTCGTACAGGCAGTGGGTGGCGGAGCCGAGCCGAGCGCAGGCGTCCCCCAGGCGGGTGCCGAACTCGTACCAGTCGCCGGATGGGGGCTGGCCGCCGGCCTCGAGTAGCGCCAGGGCTTCGTCCATTAGACCGTGGAGGTCGTGGCGAAACCGCGCTATCCGCCCGGCGGCGGCGTCGTGGGCTGTGCGCCAGCGGGCGTGCTGCGGGGACTCGGGCAGCTCGTAGGGTCGCCCTATCTCGGCTTGGGCGGCTGCGAGGCGGAGCTTGCCGGCGCGGGTGAGCTGGTAGCGGTGCAGGCCGCCCTTGCGGTTCTGCTCGATTAGGCGTTCGGCTTCGAGTTGCTGCCAGACGGGGCGCAGCCAGACGGTAGTGGCGCCAGTGTGCGGCAGACCGAGGTGTTCCTTGATGTCGGAGATCCAGGCGCCGGGGCGCTCGTGGCTGCGGCGGTGGCGGACTGCGCGGTCGATGGCTGACAACACTTGCTCCGCCGACGGCAGCGGCTCGCGAGTACGATCGCTCTTGGGCATGGGGAGTCACCACTCCTTCGTGTCCCGGTCTCGGCGCGGGTACCATCCGTGCCGAGACCATTGTTTTTAGGAGCCGGGCAGGCTAGGGCTGAGGGGCTTGAGCGGTCAAGGTGTGACGCAGCAGCCGAGACCCCGCCAATCAGCGGGGCCTAGCGGGCAGCGGTGCCGGCGGCGTGGACGCCGCTCTTTTCGATCCGCTCAGCACGGGCGATTAGCTCAGAGGCGAATAGCTCGAGTCCCTCAGCCAGGCGGCGCAGGCTCGCGTAGCTGGGGTTGCGCTTCCCGTTCTCGACGTTGCTGATGTAGCGCTGGTGGATATCAGTGCGCAGGTAGACCTGCTCTTGGGTGAGCCCGAGCTCTTCGCGGCGGGCCTTGACGGCCAGGCCCAGGGCACGCTGGAAGGCTGGGGCGGCAGGCATCCGGCCAGCCTTCCCGGTGGTGCTCCCTGTGTCGATGACATCGGGGTAGACATGGACGCAGACAATGCGCTACAGTCCGCGCCATGACATCCCAGTAAGGTGGCTGGTTCCATCTCTCGTGGGTCGTCTCACAAGGGCAGAGGTACAGGCAACACAGCAATCTCACGGAGGCGGACATGGGCACGCGGCGCGGCATCTCGACCAGAATCGTGCGTATGGGCAGCAAAAGTCGCGTGCCGACTCGGTATCGTCGTCGAGTGCCGAACGCGTGGAGGGGCCGGGTGCGCGATCGATCGATCGTGGGGCTCATTGTGACGAGTCTCGTTGCGCTGGTCATAGCTAGTCAGGCGAGCGCCGACCCCCTTCCAACGACGTCCGGGCCGCAACTCGCCACGCCTGAAACAGCCGCGACGACGCCGGGCGATGACCTCCGTGGAATCGGTTCGGACGGGAGCGACGGGGTTTGGTTCTCGGAGAATGGGGACACGCAGCAAACGGCATATCTGACGCACTATCAGCCGACTGCCCCGGGCCTGACCCGCGTGGCGCTCAAGGTGCTCACCAACTCCTCCGAGTACATTCAGGGAATCGCTCCAGGGCCCCAGGGGACCGAGTGGTTCGCGCGGTTCTACGACAATGAGATATCCCACATCACGTCCGGCGGGAAGCTCGTCACCAAGAAGCTCCCAAAGAAGCATTTCAACCCCGAACCGGAATATGTCGTTGTCGATCATGAGGGCAATGTCTGGTTCACCGCGCGCGGGCACGGTTGCAGTCTGGGCCGCCTCTCACCCGCAGGCGTCTTTACGGAATATGGGATCGGCGGCGATTGCGAGGGCCACCTCACCATCGGTCCTGATGGGAACATCTGGGTCGCGTCGTATACCGGCAACGTCGTGGACGAGGTGTCGGCAGCAACCGGAGCGATCCTCGCGCGGTATCCGATGGACCTACCGCTCAGCATGGCGACAGTCGGCGACAATGTCTGGGTGTCCAACGGAAACGGAAAGTCGTTGATGACTGCGATCTCTCCATCGGGCCAGACCACAGAATTCGAACTGCCCGCCTACCGCGGCATTTTCGACATCACCGCGGGCCCGGACGACGCGGTTTGGTTCAGCGAGGGCCTCGGCCCAGTCTCCGGGTTTGGTGGTATCGGGCGCCTCACAGCCAACGGAGAACTGAGCGAGACCTCGATTCCCGGCGGCGGTGGCGCGGTCGGGATTGCTGCAACAAACAACGCGATCTACGTCACCGACCAAGGGCAGAACAACGAAGGGAGCCTCGTACGAGTCCCGTTGAGCAATATGACGGCGCCAGGCACCGCGAGCTACGTCGCCTTGGGTGACTCCTACTCGTCAGGCGAGGGCGATCCGCCGTACGAAGCCGGGACGACACCACCGCAGGACCCGAACCTGCTCAATTCCGGCACGTTTGACCATTGCCACCGATCGCAGCAAGCCTACGGGCCACTTGTCGGCGGCATCCTAGATCTCGGCGCCACGATATTCAAGGCTTGTAGTGGAGCGGTCACCGAAGACTTCTTCAACGAAAACCCGAACAACGAACCCGAACCCGCACAACTAAGCTGGCTTGAGCCCAGCGACCAGACCGTGACTTTCACGATCGGCGGCAACGACGCCGGGTTTGTGCACATCGTGGAAGAATGCGTGGCCGGGCTACGATCAACGTTCCCGTTTGTCCAAAAATTCGGATGTTCTACCGACAAGTCCTTGCAGGAGGAAACGGAACAGCGTCTGGAAGCCCTTGAAGGCCGCTCCCTCGCGTTCACCCCGCCGCCAGAACACCGCCCGATTCGCTCCCTCAAAGAAGTTATCGAGGCCGTGCACACACGAGCGCCAGCTGCTCGGATCGTGGTTGGAGGGTATCCCCAGCTCTTTGGTAGCAAGCGGAAGACATACGCCCCTCTTCCAGGCGTGTCCCCAAGCGGCCGGGTGTGCCTCGTGGGAACGACGCACGAAACCGCACTCCTTCCGCCGGAGCCGTTGCTCGTCGACTACTTCGATGCTCAATGGCTCAACGAGCTTGCCGGAGAGCTCGATTCAGTGATTGAGGCGTCTGTTGAGGTCGCACAACATGAGGGCATTCCGGTCAGCTACGCCGAACCGACCGCCTTCAGTAAGCATGGTTTGTGCGATAAGGCGGAATCGTGGTTCCATCCAGTTGAACTCGACAGCACGAATGTGCCGGAAGCCGACAGCTTCCACCCGACGGCTGACGGCCAACGACTCGGCTACGAGCCGGCGTTTGCTGCGAAGCTAAAATAGCAAAACTAACACTGCGGTCTGTTGCGTAGACGCATGTTGTGACGCATACTGGCTAACATGAAGACGTCAAATGGGAGCAGCCCGGCAGTCGGTGGTTCTCTCTTGGTCTATGCGGTGGCGATGTTCGTGGTCGTGGTCGTCGCTTGGTCCCACGGGGTCGGTGGTGGCTTAGAGGGAATTGGGATCGTTGCGCTCTTCGGCGCACTATTCGCTGCCCGGTGGCGCGAGATGACCGCCAGCCAGGTGGCCCGGCCAGGTACGGCGCTTGCGACTGGGATCGCTGCCGGAGTGGTGATGGGCTTCCCGTTGGCCTTTTTGGTACCAGATGGGTTCACCGGCCCAGCTGCCGCCATATCAGCCGAAGGCACGCTGTTTGTCGTCACCCTCTTGGTGTTGTCGGCATGGTTTGTGACGCGTCGCGCCTACGGGGTCGGCTTCTTTCTGACACGAAAGCGCACAGTTGGGCCCTGGCTGTCCTTGTTTAGCGGTATGTGGCTTGGCGCGCTCGTCGCGGTCGCGCTGCTCGTACTGGCAGCCGCATCTGGCGGGGTGGCCTGGTCCGCCGTCAACTAGACGCTTCGTAGCTGCTGTGACCTACCAGCACATACAGCGCCAGCCCGACTGAGTAGCGGTCAGGGAAGTACAGCAAGTCGTCCTTATCCACCATCTTCCATTGCGCGACCGCTGCCGTCTCCATCTGCGGGGTTTTGAGCTGCACCGAGATTGACGCCGTCTTGCCCGGCTCGGTGTCGGCGATCGGGGTGAAGCGCTCTGAGGTCAGTACCCACGGTCCGGTCGTCGGTCCGATCCGTAGCAGCCGGCGCCCGTGCCAGGGCACGCTGCCGCTGTTGCGGATGGTCCAGGTCTTGGTGAACGTGGCGCCACAGGCGACGGTTGAGCCGTCCGGTGGCGCCTCAGAGACGAAGGTGGACTCGTCTCCCTCCAGTGGGTAGCGGGCTTGGCGCGCGATCAGGAGCGGGCTGAGCTTGCGCCGCTGGCGGTCTGCCTCGCGGGCGATGTCAACGAGGCCGGCCAGTAGGTCGGCAGCGCCGAAGCGTTCGCCGTAGTAGCGGATGACACGCTCGGAGGCGGGCTGTTTGCCGTGCTCGATGCGTGAGATGTAGCCCTGGTTGATTTCGAGGTCGGCTGCGATCTCGGCCTGGGTGACGCCGGCCTGCTGGCGCAAGCCATGCAGCATCGCGCCGACGTGTTGGTCGGGCCGGTCGCCGACCGGCTGGTCCCATCCTGCCTTGCGTCCTGGGCTCATGACAGTTGGTCAAGAAAGCAGACCGGCGCGATCCTCGCTCAGCCGCCACTCCCGGCGGCTCGGAATCCAAAGCGAAGGAGGACCTATGAGCAGCACGCTTGTACCCACCGGGGGTCTGCTTCCCTCGAAGCTGGATCGCCAGGTCTCGCGGGCGCTGGCGCGGATCGACGGCGCGGCGCTGGTCGCCAGCCATCAGGACCGGGTGCGGCTCGACCGGGTGGCGGGCACGACCGAACACGGGATGGTGCGGGCGGCCCAGCTGGGTGCGCTTGAGGGCGTCCTGGCTCAGAACGCCCCACAGTCGGCCGGCTACGTCCATGCGGTCGCCTGCGCCGGGGCGATCGGGATCGCCGCCGTCGTCTACGACGCCGGGAGGGGGTTGTGATCGCGCTCTTGGTCGTCCTCATGGCGGTGATGCTGATCGTGACGTACTGGCATGTCGTGGTTGCGGGTTGGTGTTGGGTGCCGTGTGGTGGGGGATCGCAGCGTGGCGGGAAGCGCGGGAGCGGCAGGCCCGCCAGCGGTTGCGCCACGCTCGTGCGCGCCAGGAAATCGATGAGATCACCTTTGCGACGGCGCGGGCGATGTACCAAGCCGCTGCCAGAGCCGACGGTGAGGTCGTCGACGGCACTGTGGTGGAGGTGGAGCGATGACCGAGCGGGAGCTGGTGGTCGCCCAATGCGTTCGCCTGCGGGCAGCGCTCTGGGCGGCGCTGCGCGAGAACAAGCTCTTGCGCGAGGCCAACGCCAACCTGCGGGTGGAGCGCGACGCCGCCGACGTGCTCCTGGGTGAGGCGATGGATCGCCTGGTCGGTGAGCGGTGAACAGGCTAATCCAATCGACCCTGCTCGGGATCGTGGGGCTGGTGGTGCTGGTGGCTGCCAGTCCCACGCTTCTCAAGCTCGCCGGTGCCCTCATACCGCTGGTGCTGGCCGTGGGCGTAGTTGTCGCGCTGCTCAAGTGTGTGTGGTTTTACACCCGCTAGCCGGACTCTGTAACCACAGCCGCAATCAGTCCCGTACACGCAAAGAAAGTCCTTGACTCACTCAAATCTTTTGATCAATACTCAGGAGGTCAGCCGAACAAAAGGCGAACAAAGGAGGTGAAATTATGTAGCAACAATTCAATCGAGAGGAGGTGCAATTACTTATGGCACGGACTAAGCACATCAAAATAAAGGGGGTCAGAAAGACTGAGGATACGGAAATGCTCAGTCTTGTTTTGTGGCTTCAAGCCAAACGGCTGTTGAAAGAGCGCCGGGCTAATGAACAGGCCGCAAAGGCCAAGGCCAAGCGCCGGGAGGCCGATCGTGAACGCTGATCTCCTAGCCCTAGTCGCCGCTGGGTCGGGCTCGACCATGCTGGCCGGCATCGCCGCTCGCGAGCACGCCCAGGCGGAGCGGATGAGGGCTAGCCGGGTTCGGCTGTTGACCCGGTTCCCCGCTGGCCTGGAGCTGGCGCAGGTAGTGGCGGCGTGGAACGGCCTGGCCGGTCTGCCCTACACCACCGAGCTCATCGCCGAGGTAGTGGCAGCGGAGGGGTCGATCACCCACGCCTTGTGGCTGCCGGCGGCAGCATGTGAGTCGGTACGCTCAACGCTGGTCGGCGTCATCCCCAGTCTGCGGATCAACGAGGCACCGGCCTCATCGAGTGAAGCGGCCAGCTTGAGCCTGCGGCTGTTCGTCTCAACGCCGACCATCCTTTCAACGAGCGACGTCGCGTCCGCCTCACGGTCGCTACTGACCGGCCTGTCCACGTTGCGGGCAAGCGAGCAGGTGGTGATCCGCTGGGCGCTGTCGCCGGGAATTGCGCGGCCTCGGCCGGAGCCGGCCGACTCCACTCCCCGGCAGCGGGAGATTGCGCGGGCGTGGCAGGCCAAGACGGCGACGCCTGGTTTCAGTGTCAGTGGACTCGTCCTCATTCGCGCGGCAACGGTGGGCCGGGCGCGGGAGTTGGCGGCGCATGTGGAGAACCTGCTGCGCAGCCGCCGGGGGCTGGCTGGCGGCATTCGTGTCACCTCCGAGCGTGGCAGCCGCACCCTGGCCTCGCTCCGGAAGGTGCGGCGCTCATCCGGTTGGCTATCGGTCTCCGAGCTGGTGCCGCTGCTCGGTCTGCCACTCGGCAGCGCCGTGCCTGGCGTTGAGGTTGGTTCGCCGGAGATCCTGGCGTCGCGGGCGCTGGCCCGTAGCGGCCGGCGGTTGTTCATCGCGCGTGACCCGCGTGGTGAGCGGCCGGTGGCGCTGTCGGCCGAGGCCGCACGCCACCACATGGCGGTGATCGGCCCGAGCGGCGTGGGCAAGAGCGTCCTTCTCGCTAACGCGATCCTCAGCGATATCGAGGCCGGTCACGGCGGGGTGGTGATCGACCCGAAGTCGGATTTGGTCGAGGCCGTCCTGCGGCGGATCAAGCCGGAGCACGCCGATCGGATCGCGGTGGTCGACGCCGGTGATTTGTCTCGTCCGTTGCCGAGTGTCGCCATGCTGTCGGGAGGAGACGCCGACGCTCGCGCGGACGTTCTGGCCGGGACGTTGAAGTCGATCTTCGCCGGGGTCTGGGGAGTCCGCTCGGAGTTTTACGGGCGGCTGGCGATCCGTACCCTGAGCGAGATCCCAGGGGCATCGCTCAGTGATGTTGGTCGCCTGTTCTATGACGAGGCGTACTTGCAGGCCGCTATCGCTCGGCTTTCTGACCCCTATCTGATCGCTTCCTGGCAGGGCTATCTCGCTCTCTCAGCTCCGGCGCGAGCTGAGCACGTTCAGGCGCCGATGGCCAGGGTGCTTACGCTGCTGTCACGGCCACGGGTGCGCGCGATCCTGGCTAGCCCCAATCCGCGGCTCGACGTTGCTCGGCTGCTGTCAGAGCGGAAGTGGCTGCTCGTGTCGCTGGCTCCCGGTGCGGGGTTGAGCGAGGCCGGTGCGACCTTCGTCGGGGCGGCCCTGATGTATGTGGTTTGGAGCGCGATCGAGGCCCGCGTCGCCCTGCCGCCGGAGCGGCGTCACCTCGTCTGTCTGTACGTCGATGAGCTGGCGACGCTGACCAACGGCACGCCCTTTGGTGTGGAGCTATTGGCAGAGCGTGCCCGTGGCCTCGGCGCGGGCCTGGCGGTGGCGTTGCAGACCCTGGGGCGCATCGGTGAGCCAACCCGCTCTGCCCTGGTCGGGAACCTGGCGACGATCGTCAGCTTCCGGGCGGCAGCCACCGAAGCGCCGACCATCGCGCGGGAGCTGCCCGGGATCTCTGCCGCCGACCTGATGGCGCTCGGCCGGTTCGAGGTGGCAGCAAGAGTCGGCACCGGCTCAGGCAGCGCCGTCGCGGTCGTCACCGGCCGCACCGAGCCCTTGCCGCCCGAGACCGGCCAGGCCGAGCAGGTGCGTGATCATTCCGCCGCGGTCTACGGCAGCACGCCAGCTAAAGCGGATACGGCCACACCGTCAGTTGACGCCAAGACAGCGGCCGAGCCGCGCCCAGGTCGCACCGGGAGGGCCGCATGAGCCGTCCCGTCGCTCGACCAGGCAGGTTGAGTCCGACCCGGCGGAACGCTAGGGCTACTGCCGCTTCGCCCGCGTTTTCGACGCCGAAAGGTTCTGTCTCCTCTCAGTCCCTTTATCTCACCGCCGACCGGCTCCACCACATCGCCTCAGAGCTGACCGACCAGGACTGGACGCTGCTGGGCTTTGTTCACGACAGCCGCTTCGCTACCGGCCAGCAGCTCGTCAGAGCCTTCTGGCTGACCCGCGACCCAATGAGTGCCCGTGCCCGCGCCGGGCGTCGCGCTCTCAAGCGGCTGACGGATTGGCGGGTGCTGGAAACCCTGCCCCGGCGCATCGGCGGGATACGCACCGGCAGCGACGGGCTCATCTACCACGCGGGCCGCGCCGGAGTACGGCTGCTGGCAACGCGTGGTATCCACGGCCCCCGCGTTGAGGCTCCAGGGACCTTGCATCTCGCGCACACGCTGGCCACGACCGAGCTGGCGCTCACGCTCCGCGAAGCCGACGCCACCGGCCGGCTGGAAGTGATCGAGACCCAGCAAGAGCCGCGCTGCTGGCGCCGCTACCCCGCGGCCGGCGGCATCCAACGCGTGCTCAAGCCGGATCTGTTCGTGCGCGTCGGAGCGGGCGCTCTTGAAGACAGGTGGCTGATCGAGCTCGACCTCGCCAGCGAGTCGGGCCGCACCATCGCCCGCAAGGCTGCGCGCTATCTGGAGCATTTCCGCTCCGGCCGCGAACAACACGATCGCGGGACCTATCCGCGCGTGCTGTGGGCAGCCCCCGACGAGCAGCGCGTCGCGCAGCTAGGGGACGTTCTGGCCGCCCAGTCGGCCGAGGCACGCCGGTTGTTCACCGTCTGCCTGACGAGCGAGGTCGTGGATGTGCTCGTCAACGAGGCGCGCTCGTGACCGCCCCCGCCAAGCTCGCGCTCTACCGCGACGACACCGAGCGCTGGCGGCTGCTCGAGGCGGACTGCCTGCTAGCGCTCACCAAGCTCCCGGATGCCTGCGTTGACGCGGTCGTCACCGACCCGCCCTACGGCATCGGCTTCCACGGCGAAGCCTGGGACGCGGCCGGTATATACGACGCCGCCCGCGACGACACGGAGCTGCTCAGCGACGGCAAAGCCTTCACCCGCTGGACGAGAACCTGGGCGGCCGAGTGCCGCCGCGTGCTCAAACCCGGCGGTCACCTGCTCGGGTTCGGCTCGCCCCGGACCTTCCACCGGCTGACGAGCGGGATCGAAGATGCCGGCCTGGAGATCCGGGACACGCTGCTGTGGCTCTACGGCCAAGGTATGCCGAAGTCCCGACGTCTACGCGGCGGGCTCGGCACCGCCCTGAAACCGGCGTATGAGCCGATCCTGCTCGCCCGCAAACCGCTCCAAGGCACAACGCCGCACAACCTCAAGGCGTGGGGCACCGGGGCGCTGAACATCGAAGCCTCCCGCGTCAACGGCTACTGGCCCGCCAATGTCGCGCTCTCCCACACACCCGCCTGCACCGAGATCGGCTGTACGAGCGAGTGCCCGGTCGCGCTGCTCGACAGCATGCGCCCCGAGCTTCGCCCGAGCCGGATGCTCTTCTGCGCCAAGGCATCCAAGCGTGAACGCGAGGCCGGCTGCGATGAGCTGCCGCTGCAATCCGATCTGCTCTACAGCCGCCCGGCGGTACGGCTGCGGCGAAACATTCACCCGACCGTCAAGCCGGTTGGCCTAGTGCGCCATTTGGTCGCGCTCATCACGCCAGCGGGCGGGTTGGTCCTTGATCCATTTGCAGGGAGCGCATCCATCGGCATCGGAGCACTACTGGAAGACCGGGTGTTCCTCGGAATCGAACGAGAGCCGAAGTACATCGACATCGCCTGCGCTCGGCTCACCCATTGGGCGCATGCAGCTGTGAGGGAGTCGGCGTGAGGGTTGGAGGTCTCCCGGCCCGCGGAAGGGCTTTCAGTCTTTCTGCGGGCCGACATGGCCACCCAACCCAAAGGAGACAACGCATGGCAGTCACGAAGGCCCAGGAGGTCTACGAGAAGGTCGAGGCGATGGTCGCCTCGGGCACCGAGAAGGCCGACGCGTTCAAGCAGCTCTCGGACGAGACCGGCCGCCCTTACGATTCAGTGAGAGGCAGTTATTACTCCCACAAGAAAAAGATCGAGGGTGGTGAGAGCAAACCACGGACCCGCCGGCGGGAGACGACCCCCGACGACGCCCTGGCTGACGCCCGGGCCGCATTGGAACGAGCGGTCGAATCGATCGACCGCGAGGTCGAGGCCGCCAAGGCCAGAGCCGATGAGGCCAAAGCCGAGTACGACGCGCTGAAAGCCAGCGCCAACGACCGCAAGAAGGCCATCACCGAGCGCCTCGAGGCGTTGAAGTGAGCAAGCGGGTGGCCTGAATTGTAGTTAATTCAGGCCACCCAACACCTAGAAATATGACAGCTTGCCATATCTCAGTTTTAACGGGAAAATCGTTAAGCCATATTAACCCGAAAGGAGGATACATATGCCACAAAACCACACACAGCCACAACAACCTAACCCCGAGACAGAGCCCGCCGAGACGGCGGCGATCTACGTCCGCGTCTCCAGTACCGGCCAGCTTGGCCGTGACGGCGACGAGGACGGGTACTCGATCCCGGCCCAGGTCGAAGCCTGCACGAAGGAGGCGCTCTCGCGCGGCGCGGAGGTCGCCAAGGTCTACATCGAGCGTGCCGAGTCAGCCAAGAGCGATGACCGTCCCGTCTTGCAGTACATGCTTCGCGAGCTACCGACCCTGCGCGTCAAGTACCTGATCGTCCACAAGGTCGACCGGCTGGCCCGCAACCGTCTCGATGACGCCACGCTCTACCAAAAGCTGGTCGGCATGGGCATCAAACTGGTGTCGGCCTCGGAGAACATCGATGAGACGCCGGCCGGGCAGCTCATGCACGGGATGCTCGCGACCTTCGCCGAGTACTACTCCAACAATCTCGCCACCGAGATCATGAAGGGACTGCGCCGCAAGCACGAGATGGGCGGCACCCCGTTCAAGCCGCCGATCGGCTATCTCTCAAAGCGGGAGCTGATCGGAGCACAGGACATCCGTAGCGTGATCGTGGACCCGGTACGTGCCCCGCTGGTGAAACTGGCGTTCACGCTCTACTCGACCGGAGAATGGCCACTGCACCGGCTCGCCACGCACCTGGAGGAAGAGGGACTCCGCAGCCGAGGCACCCGACGCTACCCCGAGCGGCCATTGGGAGCCAACCGGATCAACGCCCTGCTGCGGAACCCTTACTACATCGGGATCGTCGCCTGGAACGGCCAGCGCTACGCCGGTAAGCACGATCGGCTCATCGATGAAGACACGTTCGACAAAGTTCAGGAATTGCTCACCGCCGCGAACATCAAAGGCGAACGTCCCCAGAAGCACCGCCACTACCTGCGTGGGACCGTCGTCTGCGACGAATGTCTCGGGCGGCTGCTCTACGGACGCCACCGCGGCCGCTCAGGACGCCAGTACGAATACTTCTGCTGCAACAACCGCACCGTCCGCCGCCGCAAAACACAGTGCTCAAGCGGCCACTCCTCAGTCCCGACCGTCGAGGAGGGGGTCCTCGCGCTCTACCGCACGCTGCGGCTCGACCCCGATGTGCAGGAGCAGATCCGTGCTGAGCTACGCCAAGAGCTGACCGACCGCACCGGGCTCGTCGAGCGGGAGGCCGAACGCCACGAACGCGCCCTGAAAGCGATCGAGGCCAAGCAAGAAAAGCTGGTGCAACTCTTCTACAAGGATCTCGTCTCAGAGGACGTGTTCGCTGCCGAGCAAGCCAAGCTCAAGGACGAGCGCCGCGCCGCCAAACACCTCCAAGCTACCGCTACCGCCCAACTCGATGACCTCCAAGCCGCACTGGAGCTAGCGCTCAGCCGCATCGAGACGCCCTACGAGGTCTACCGCGACGGCACCGAAATGGAGCGACGCATCATGAACCGCGCCATCTTCGAGCACATCGAAGTCGGCGAGGAAGGCCACATCACCGGCAGCACCTTGACGCCCGTCTACGACGCCCTTTCAGCGTGGCAGCCCGGCCTCGGCCGCCCCCATGCCCGACGGAAGGGCAGCCAGCGCCAAGGCCGCCAATGTTCGCCTTATGTTCGACCGGGTACCGCCCCCGTCCACTTTTTCGGACGTTGCGCAAACCCCTGGCGTGACGATGCGGTAGGTCGGCTGGATGCTGGTCTTGCTGTTGACGCGTAGCTCGGCGATGAGGATGCGCAGGAGCGCCTTGGTCTGCTCGGGCTCGCCTTGCTCGATGACCTTGTCGAGCCGGTCGGCGACTGGCTGCGAGATCGGCTGTTGTGGGCGTGTGCGCGGCTTCGTCGTCGTTGTCGGTTAGCTCGGCTTGTTGGGCGCGGAGGTCGTCGAGGCGGGTGGTGAGGTCGGCGAGGCGTTGCTCGCAGCGCTCGGGGGAGAGGCGGCCTTCCTCGAAGGCGTCGAAGTAGCGGGCGGTTGAGTGTTCGGTGCGGGTGATCTCGGCGGCGATCGCTTGGCGGCGTTCGTCGAGCGCGGGTCGCTCGCGTTCTGCTTGTTGTTGGGCGGTGGCGAGTGCGTCTTGGATGAGTGGTCCGTCGCGGTAGATGCCGGTGAGTTGGTGCAGGACGGCGGTCTCGAGCTTCTCGCGGGAGACGCGCTGGCCTTGGCAGGCTTTGGGGCCGTACTTTTGGCGGGCGGTGCAGGCGTAGTAGTGGTAGAGGCCGCCTTTGCCGCGTGCTGACATGCCGATGTAGGCGCGGCCGCAGTGTCCGCAGCGGACGACGCCGGAGAGCAGGAAGTCCGAGCGGTTGCCGCGTCGGCGGGAGGCGTCCTCGCCGCGCTCGGTGAGGATCGCCTGTGCCTGATCGAAGGTGCTCTGCTCGATCAGTCGGCTCGTGTGTGGAGAGGAAGTCTTGGTCGCGCCAGCGGATGCGCCCGAGATAGGTCGGGTTGGTCAGGACGCGGTGCACGGCCGGGTGGCCCCAGCCTGCGGAGGGTGCGGGTGCGTGCTCGGCGCGGAGCTGGTGGGCGATGGCGATCGTGCCGAGCCGGTCCTCGATGTAGAGCTGGTAGATGCGCCGAACGGTTGGTGCGGTGATCGGATCGGGTGCGAGTTGGCCGTCGTTGAGGGTGTAGCCGAAGGGTGGGCGTCCGCTGTACCAGCGGCCTTCGCGGGCGCGGCGCTCGATCCCGGCGGTGATGCGGTCGACGATGGTGGCGTGCTCGAACTCGGCGAACACGCCGAGCATCTGCAGCATCATCCGGCCGGCTGGTGAGCCGGTGTCGAATGGCTCGGTCGCCGAGCGCAGCACGACGTTGAGGGTGTCTAGCTCCTCGGCGATGCTCGCGAGCTGGCGCACCTTGCGGCTGAGCCTGTCGATGCGGTAGACGAGGAGCTGGTCGATCCTGCCTTGGCGGGCGAGGTCGAGCGCGGCTTGGAGGCCGGGCCGGTCGAGCTTGGTGCCGGTGGCGCGGTCTTCGTGGTGGGCGATGATCCGCCAGTCCTCCTGCACCTTGCAGAACGCCTCCAGCCGTTCGTGCTGGGAGGCCAGCGAGGTTGGCTGGTTCTCCTCGTCGGTGGAGATGCGGGTGTACACGCACACGCGGGTCATGGCCTGCCTCCTATCGCTCGCCGTCGTGGTCCTTTGGCGGGCCGAGGAGATCAGAACCGGCGGCGGATCTCAAGCCCTCTCGCGCCGCTGCTTGCTGGCTTTGCCGCAGGCGTTCCCGGGCGTTGACCACGATCGCGAGCACCGAGCTTGTGCTGTCCTTGCTCCATACCGCCACGGCGATTGGCGCGGGGCTGTACGCGAGCGCTGCCCTGGCGGTTTCCGCGCGCCTCGCGCTTGGGACGAGGAGCAGCACGAACGGATCGAGCTTGCCGAGGGAGCTGGTAGGCAGGCTGGACGTGTATGCCTTGGCCTTCTCGCGTAGCCGTCCGGTTGTCTCGGTGCCTCGGTCCAGCTCGACCAGGAAGTGCAAAGGCGCGCGGCCCGGGAGATCGAGGACGCCGTAGCCGTCGGCGACGAGGTAGCCGGAGAAGAGGTGGTGGCAGGTTCGCTCGCCGTACCACTCCGACAGCGCGCCGCCGGCGACGTTCGCCTCGACGGCCAGGCGGGTGAAGAACTCGTTGACCTCTACGTGGTGGGGGAGCTTCTGGCTGTGGGCGATGCTCGCGGCGATCGAGTGCTGCCAGCCGAGCTTCGCGCGTTCGATGTCCAGGTGGTCAGCGACGATCAGCGCGCCTGCCTCATCGAGAATCCAGTGATACGGAGCGGTGCCCTGCCCCATCGGCAGTGATGGGCGGAAGCGGTCGAGTACACGCAGGCGATACAGGACATCCAGGCGAGCGGCTGCTGTTCTCGTGCCGGTGAAATACAGGCGTCTGATTTGGCTGGTCGTCATCACGCGGAACTCGAAGCAGTCCCTGGCGATCCACCGGTCACGCTCGGTGAGATGCGATGCGAGCCGCAGCACGTCCTGCTGACCGAGCCGTCTGGGACGAACTATCTCCTTCATTTTCTAACTACCTCCTCTATTGTCGGGGTTGCTTGCCAGCCGTCGATCTGGCTTGTTTGCTGGGGATTTCCACGCTCGACGGTCCTCTCGTCCAACCGGAGTAGCGAACGGAGGCGGGACCGGAGAACGGAACGGAGCAGCGATCGGCACCGCGCTCCCTCTCAGCTTCGTGCCCGTGGCGCTCGGCGGCGTCGGCGAGCAGCGCGGCAAGCAGCCTGGTGGCCTCGTGCTGCTGCTCAGCGGAGAGTCGTTGCATGCGGGGCGCGGCGAGGCGCACCCGATCACGAGGCACACGGTCTTGCATTGCCTTCCTTCGGCCGGTTGAGGACCAGACACACACAAAGGTCTGGTCCGAGGGCCGCGCGGTACAGCCACCCCATGCGGGGCGGCCATCGCGACCCTCACCTAACGAAGGCCGAATTCGAGCCCGTGCTGTTACAAGTCGATGCGGATTTTTCTGCCGGCTCGGGGTGATCTGTCAGCGATTTGTCAGCCGTGTGTCAGCGGCGGCGACACGGCCGCAAGCGGTGCTCAGTCCAGTGGGTCGGGCTTCGGCCAGCGCCACACACCGCGCCGTCCAGTACGGCGATAGCGCACCCGGCCCAACTCCTCGGAGTCGAGCAGGTCGTCGCCGGTGTCGCAGCGGTCATCTACGTCTGGACGGGCGTCGTCGGGCTCGCGCCACTCGTGGAGGCAGTGCGTGGCCGAACCGACGCGCCAACAAGCCGCCTGCAGGCGCTCAGCGATACCGAACCACGCATCCGAGGGTGCGTCCTCAGCGTCGAGCAGCATCGCGGCCTGCTCCAGCGCCTCTCGCGCGTCTGCACGGAATCCGTCGATCCGCTCGCCGGCCGTGGCGCGGGCATGGCGCCACGCACGATGCTGCGGAGCCTCGGGCAGCTCCTCGACCTCGCCAGCCCGACGCGTCCGCTCCAGCCCTCCACGCCCCACGGCTGTCAGTTCCCACACCACGACCCCGTGACGGCGCGACCGCGCCAGCGAGCCCTCGGCAATGAGCGCGTCGATCTGCGGACGCAGCCGGCGCGTAGTCCACGAGCCGTGAACGAACCCCAGGTGCTCGGCGATATCGCTCATCATCACGCCTTCGCCCTCCCGCTCGCGATGACGCTCGGCACGCTCCACGGCCGCAAGCACGAGGGCATCGGACACGGGCTCAAACCGCCCCAGCTCGCTATTCAGGCGTCGCTGTTTCGCGCGGGGGCGAGCGCCGCCGCTTGATTCGCCATCGCTCATGCGCTGCTGCTCGTCTGCGTCGCTGGTCATCTCGCCGACTCCTCTCGGATAGACCGAGGAGCGCGCAGACGAGCACGACCGGATGACCGCAGAGAGCTACGGTTTCCAGGGCATCGAAGGCGCACTCCTTCGGTGCTCAGGCCGGGCGGGCGCTACCAACGTCCGTCCGGCCACTTGATTATCGAATCGCGCGATCAGAGCAGAACCGGTGCGAGATCGCAAGAGGCGGCCCGCGGGAAGGGATCGCCGCCCGCTCAGACTGCGTGTTGCATGAGGTGGTCGAGCACCGTGAGGTGGGCGTGCCATCCGTCCAAAACCGGCGCCGTCTCGCCGAGCCATACGGGTTCGGTCGGAGCATGACTGGCGAGCTGGTCGCGGATCCCGCCCCGGGAGACGACGATGCAGGCTTGTCGGTGTCGGCTCAAGAGCACACACAGTCGGCCGGCATCGAGATGGAACTCGCTCGCGTCTCGGCGGCCGGAAAGCGGGTGCCAGACGACAACGATCTCGAACTCACGGCCTTGAAGAACGTTGGCCGTGTCGACCACGACATCATCGACGGGGAGCCCTGTCTGCGTGCGGGCGTCCTGTAGACCGGTGCGGACATGATCCCGTTGGTCACGGTGGGTAACGCCGACTGCGATGTCGCTGGGCTGCAGGCCCCGGGTTCCGTACTCGTCCTCGACGGTGAGATCGGTGGCGAGGAGTTCTTTGATGATGTCCACGATCGTCGCGACGGCCTCGGGGTCCTTCTGTGGCATGGGCAGATCGTCGAGCTCGAAGTAGGCCCACCCATCTCGTGTCGCACTGCTGACCGCGTCTGCTGATCGTCCGCGGTGCAGCGGGGTGACGCCCCGTCGTAGGCGCCGCTGTTGCGGATGAGTGCCCGCGGTGAAGGGGATTTCGTAGAAGGCGTCAGAGATCAAGCCGGCCGCGTGGCTTGGGAGGCGCCACGAGATCGGTAGGGCGAAGCGCGCGGTCGCCGGCTGGGTGGTGAGGATCGTTGCCGCCGCAGTTTCGAGCGGCGAGAGCGGCCGACCCCGAAATCGGGTGTCGTCTGCCGTCGTAAAGGGGGCGAGCTGACCGGGGTCGCCGACCAGGAGAAGCGACTCCATCATGACCCCGATCGGGAGCAGAGCATCCGACCGCATCTGGTACGCCTCGTCTACGATGGCGAAAGGCCAGGTTTGGTCGAAGCCGATGGTCGCCCACTTCGCAGCGGTAGCGACGATCACGTGGCTGTCGTGGAAGTCGGTGACGGACTTGCTGAATGTCAGCCCCTGCTGGGCGCGGATGTCGTCAGGCGGTACGTAGCTGGTGGCATGGAGGCGTCCGACACGCACGGGTGGCGCACCGCGTTGCTGGTCGGCGATGAAGCCACGGATCATGTCGTCGGCCTGGTCGTTGGTCTGGACGACGATCGGGACTTGCGCGCGCCGTCGTGCCCGGCGGCCGATATCTCGCACGAGTGTCGACTTCCCGGCACCGGGCGGGCTGTCGACAAGGGTCGACCGGTTGCCCGCGGCGACGGTGGCCCAGATCTCTTCCTGCGCCGTCGCGGCGGCCTCTGCTGCCTTCACTGGGACTCCTCCTCCGCGTTGTCTTCGAGGATCTGCTCGTGAGTCCAGGGGATGTGCTCGACCTTCGACCGTTTGTAGAACTCAGGCTTTCCGTAAGGACTCAGGACGACCTCATCGCCCGAGTTGGGCAGGAGTCCGACCGTATTGCTCTGATTTGCGCCTTTGAGAACCTCTGCTCGGATCAGGTTGCTGCTGGGGTCAGATGACAGCACCGCCAGCATCACCCCGGGGTTGGTCGAAAGGAAAAGCGTCGTCCCCGCCGGTCGCGTGAACTCGAGGGCGGGTTCGATGGTGATCAGGGGTCGGCGTACCGCTCTCCCGTTAGCGTTCCGGGTCCGGCGCTCAGGCTCGGCTGTCACGACGCGTCCGGCGAGGGCCTCACCGCTAGCAACTGCTGCCGCCATTACGAGCGGATCGTCCCAGGCCATCTCTCGCTGAAGGTTCTCGGTGCAGTCCTCCAGGATTTTCAGCCGTGTTGCGGCCTGGAGAGGCGTGGGGATGTTGCGGAAGAAAGCTCGGCCCTCTGCGACCCGGTCGCAGTGGTTGGTCCATTCGCTCTTGTCTGTTTGCCATCGGATGGCTACGTGCTCGGCGACTGGCAGGAAACCAAGACGATCCAGTGCTCGCCAACAGTCTGTCCAGGCTGGAGAGAGCTGATCGCGGATCTCGCCCTCGAGCTCGCGTCGCACTCGGGATTGGGAGACCGCGTCAGCGGCGGTGTGCCATTCCTGGATCAGTTCGGCCAGCGAGTTAGCGTCCCAGTGGGGATCGGAATCTGGGCCGGCCGGAGGCGAGGCCTCGCCCTCCCGGGCGGCCCGCGGGCTGTCCATCCCGGCCGGTGGGTCGATCCAGCCCAGCAGGGCGGCCAGGTTGAGATCCTCTGACGGAAGCTGTCCGGTCTGCCAGTGGGTGGTAAGCACGTCGGTAGCAGCTAGGACGAGGCTGCTTCCGGGCATGAGGTCGGCGAAGAAAGACAGGTGTTTTCCTGCCAGCGGAACCGCTGACGGCGCAGGCGCGTCACCGTCGGTCCTCAGGTTGCGTGTAAAGCGGCCGACGATCCCGCCAAGCCAGTCGGCGGTGGCGGCATTGGCAACGACGAGCTGTGGTGCATCCAGACAGTTGCCAGACTCGTCGCGGTCCTCGAACTCGGAGAGATAGGTGAGGAACTCCGCGGCGAACTCGTCGAGGGCCTCAAACCGGAGTCCACGGTTGCGGGGCTCAGGAACCACCATGCAGCGTGGTTCCTCGTCGCGGCGGGTGCCCCACATCAGCGCGAGGGGCGCGCCGGGATCACCAGCGAGGTGGTAGCCGACGAGGACCAGCGGGCGTGGGCTCAGGTGGACGTGGCGCCTTGTTGTCTTGGCAACAGCGCGTCGATCGGTAGCAGCCAGAAGGGCCTGGTGGGTTTGCAGGGCGTTCATGCAACTCCTCCGACGGCGAGCCGGGCAGCTGCAGCGCCTCGTGCTAGGGCGGCTGCGACCGCCGCCTCTGAGGCGTCAGCCGGTGCGCGGCGGCCTTCTGCCAGATCGATCGCGGCAGCGATATCAGTGACGTTGCCGCAAGCGCCTGCCACGGCCGAACCGAGCCGCGCGGTCGAGCGGTGGAGCTCTGCCTCGTCGCGGCAGTGGTGGAACAGGGGACACGAGACGCAGCCGTCGGTGAATCGCGGAGGCAGCGGCGCGAGCGCTTCACGGGCGGCCGTCGCGGCCGTGGTCAGTTCGTCACTGCCGGCCCCTTTCGCAGGGTGATCGGGCAGCCGAATCCCGACAGGGAGCGCCTCGAGGATCTCCGTTGCCTGTGGGACCGACGCGAGTTGGCGGCGCAGACGGCGCACGTACATATCGATCTCGATCGTCACCGCGGTTGGCCGGAAGGAGAGGTTTTCCGGCAGCACGATCATGGTGGTGGTGTTGACCACGTCGGGCGTTGCACCGATCTCGACCATGAGTTGCTGCAGGCTCAGGGCATAGACCGCGGTCTGGCGGACCGTGGCCGAAGCCTTGACGGGGTCGGCGCGACCGTCGATGCGAGGATAGGACTTGATCTCGACGACATGGATCCGCCCGTCGACCGCAAAGGCCAGCACGTCTTGCTCGAGGTACACGATCTCGCCGCCGAAGTCGAGACGGGTCATTGCGTGGCGGATGAGGTTATAGGCGTGGGTTGGGTCGCTGAGCATCTCACTGGCCCGCTGGCGAGTGAGTCTCGCCCGCAACTCGTTCATCCTGGTGCCAGTCACGCCGGGGTATGCCTCGCTCAGCGCGGAGGCGGATAGGTCGTGCTGGCGAACCTCCGGGATCTCGAGGGCAAGGTGGCGACGCGCGAGGGAGACGATCTCCGCCATCCCGTTGGCCACCACCTGCTGCTCGAACTGATTGCCCCGGGTGAGGGCGAATGGCGACTGGCGATCTGTCGGGGTGCCGCTGATCAGGCTCCCGAGCTTGTCCAGATTGACTGCCGCAGCGTCGAGCACGGTACGGCGCTGACACCCTGGTGCCTCCAGCGCGCCGGCGACACGGCGGGCATTGAGGGGCTGCCGCGGGAAGTCGCCACGGAAGTTCTCGAGCGGACCTGACGTGTTGGTCATTGCGATCCTCGGGCGGCGTGTGAGGTAACCGTGTGGATCTGGGTGCCGAACAAGAGTACGTCGGCGTCAAGTTGAGCATGCGCTCGCTCCCCAGCCTCGGAGCGCTCCAGTTCATCGGTCTCCTCGATCTCGCTCAGCTCGGCCCGAGCAGCCTCGATCACGGCCTGCGGCTCGACACCAAACGGCCTGACGCCTGGGATCGTCGCCCCCAGGCGGGCCATGAGCCGCATCATTGGGGCCTCGTAGTTCGTGCCCGCCACGGCCAAGGCCTCCTGAGCCAGCGCGACAGTGCTGTGCAGCATGTCGACGCGGGGCGACAATGGGGCAATCAACCGCAGACTGGTCGGCCAGGTCGAGAGCGCGACCGTGCCACGTACAGGGGTGAACCGGTCGTAGGTCAGCGCTGGGACGACGTAGACGTCGCGTGCTTGTCGTCCGGGTAGCTCCTGAGACTTTCGCCAGCTTCGGGCCTCATCACGGCGCAAGGAGGAGAGCTTGGCGGTGTCGACCCGCTCGGCCCAGCGGGACTTGGTGACATCGGAAACCAGGCGAGCACTCGAAGGGCGACCCGTCAGTCGCAAAGCCTGGATCACCTGATCCCGCAGAGGGATCGAGGACTCATACGACGACGTGGTGCGGGCGATATCCGGGTTGCTCTTGTGTACGAGGCGGTTCCTGCGTCGCTCCAGGACAGCGATGTCCTGTAGCAGCCGAGTTGCCTCAGCGCCGTTGCCGGACGTGGTCGCTTCGAGCAGAGCATCGTTGGCGTTGCGGAGGGCGGTGACCACCTCGATTAGTTCCTGCGCGCATTCCATGAAGAACATGATACCACGCCCTCCACGTTTTCCACGTAACGCGTTATCTGAGGACCAAAATGCTCTCCACAGCGGAGGCCTTGGTGCGGTACTGCCGTGCGCGAGGGTTCATGCTGGCTCGGTTCCGGACGACCGGAAAGTCCTGGCGGGTCACGGACTCAAAGTCAAGGGCGCGCGCCATCTCGCTCAAGATCTTCGCGGTGTCGTTATGCAGATCCTTGTAGTAGTTGTCTTGCACAACCAGGATCGCCGGAGCACCGTTCCGCATCACGCGGCGCAGCTCGCCAAGCGAACTCCACATGCCGGCGTAATACTGCAGAAAGTACTTCGTGTAGTAGCCCTCCGACGCCTTGCTGCCGTGCGCGGCCACCCCTTCAAGGAACGCCATCGCGGCCTCACCCCATTGCTCCGGACTACCGCGTTCCCCTGTCATCGTCGGGGTTCCGACCATACGATTGCGAAGGAGCTTGATGTCCTCCTCGCCGGCACCCAGGACCGCCAGCTCAGGTCGGGTAGCGACCCCGTAGTCGATCCGCGTGCAGTAGGGCGGCGAGCTGACGACCGCATCGACGCTGCCGGCCTCCAGCGAAAGGCACCGGCTGTCGCCGAGATCGACTCGAATGTCAACACCAGCGTCGTAATTGTCCCGGTGCAGCCCTGAGGCCAGCTCCGTCGCCGACGCCCGAAATTGGGTCATGATCTCCTCACGAGTTGGGCCGAGCCGGTCGGCCTCCTCCACCCGCTTCCACCATGTGGGGTTCGTCCCGGCCCGCGGTGCGATCAGCACCCGAGCGGTCCGGAAAAGGACGGTGTAGAAAAAGGCGGCGAGCGTGCTCATTCCCGATGCGCCCTTATACGCCGGCTGAGAGGCGGTACCGCTGTCGACAAGAAGTCGGTGGACACTTTGCTGCAGCCCGCGAAGCGAGCTGGCCGCCCGTTGGGTGAACCAGAAGCAGAGTGGGTCATCGTCCAACTCGACGCTGGCCGCGTGGTCTACAACGTCCGCACCCAGCGGGTCGATGCTCGCCCACACTCCTGCGCCCAGCAGTCTGGCCCGGGACACCACCACCAGTGCGGGGTTGAGGTCGAAGCCGATCGCCGGGACGTTCTTGCTAGCGGCGACGACTGTGGTCGTTCCTGTCCCGTTCCAGGGATCTAGTACTAGCTTCGCCGTTGCGGCAGACTCCTTCAGCGCCTGTTCGACGAAGCCGGCAGAGTAGCCAGCGTAGTAGCGGTACCACAGGTCCACAGGGTCGCAACTCGCGCCTACCTTGGGGTTCACGAAGGTTCCTGAAGTCACCGACTACCTCGAGTCTCTGGCACGTGCACGGTGAACTCGATGACCTCGAGTCCGAGGACGTGGTGGAAGCCACGGTCTCTGGTTGCGAGAGCGAACCCGTGTTGTTTGCACAGCGCCGCGATCCAGATGTCGTTTTGCTGTATCGCAATGCCTGCTTGTCGGAGTAGGGTTGCGATCTCGCCGAAGACGCGAGTTGTCTGGCGGTCGGGGTCGAGCACTCGAACGCGGGGTGTGGCGAGGAAGCGTTCGAGCGTGGCGGCGTTCTGCCGTAGCTTGGTTCCGTTCATGAAGCCAAACCAAAGCTCTCCGAGCACAATCATCGGTAGACCAACGGCGTCGGCTGTGCGTGCTTCCTCGGCTAGTTGCTGGTTGCCTTCGCCGAGAGCCTTGTAGGCGTTCGTGTCTAGGGCGAGCTTCACGCGGCGGGCTCGACCGGAAGTGAGTCGAGCCATGCTTGTGCGTCGGCTTCGTCGCCGTTACCAATCGGCATGCGCCCGATGAACCAGTCGAGGTCGTCGTGCTCGTTGGCTGCAGAGGACAGCTTCGCGTTCTCGAGCGTCTGCACGACCACGGCGTTGAGGGTCTTGCCGGTCTCGCTCGCCTCGCGGCGAAGCTCCGCATCGAGGGCAGGCGACACGCGGCGTATCGTGTACTGGATGCTTGACATGCCTACATTATAGGCAGGGTTTGCCTGCATCCGAAGCGGCCCACGCTCTAGCACCTCGCCATGATGATGACCGGCGCTTGGGATGGCTCAGTGGGATCAGTTCTCCAGAAGGATCTGCGGACGAATGTCTACCATGATGGGCGTAATGGGCAATCACAAGCGAGGGCGACCCAAGCAGCGTCGCGCCGGCTGCCTCCTGTGCAAGCCCCACAAGCTGTCGTCGGCGAAGAAGGCCGAGCGCAGGCGGGGGCGACGCGACGCGATGCTGCACGAGATGCGTGCTGCGCACGACGCGCGGTATTCGTAGGTTTCCCGCAGCCCTCTCATCGTGGGCCACCTGCCTCCGCGTTACGTCAGGGTCAGCCTCGGCGCGCGCACGCACATGGGGTTTGCGCAACGTACGGTCCTCTCCACTGATTCCTCGTTTCCGCTGCAAATAGGCTGTTTTTGCGGCGGGGACGGGGGGAACGATTGCGAATCGGCCGCTTCGTCGTCCTCGTCCTCAGCCAGCACGTCGGCCATCGTGGCGGCGAGCTGGTCGATGTCCCAGTCGGCGTAGATGTCGCCGGTCGTCTGGATCGAGGCGTGGCCGAGCAGCTTCTGGACGGCCTTCAGGTTGCCGATGGCGTCGAGCACGCGATGGCCGGCTGTGTGGCGACTTGTGCATCTTCTCGCCGCTGGCGAGCGGATCCCATAGACTGGGCAGGGGCTCATGCGGGTCGGTGGCTGACAGCTGCTGGTCGGCGACTGCGAAGTCGTACGGCGGGCTGTGGACCTCGAATCGATCGGCGAGTCGGGTCAAGGTCTTCAGGCCGATCCCGAACTTGCCGGTGCTCATTGCGTCCGCGCCCTTGGTGGAGACGAGCGCTAGAGTCATTGCCAGGATATCCGGGGCATGAACCTGGGCGCCGTTGTGCACGACGAGCAACCGCCTCGAGGGTCCCGGAGAGAACGCAAACCGCACTCGGCTTGCGCCAAGGTCATCCACATTTTGGATGACCTCCACGAGCCCGTGCTCAGGCTCGACATTTAGATTCCTAGCCAGGCGGCCGGTGCCGTCCATTACGTTGCGAAACCAGCCTCGTCGCCCGGCAGACATTCCAACGCTCAGCGCATCCACAAACGACTCTGCGAACGGTCCGCTCAGAGGGTCCTCGATTTCTGCAGACGCCTCGATGCCCTCATCGAGAAGCAGGCGCGCCGCTGCGGCGCCCATCTGGACATCGTCACCTACGACGGTGGTCACCTGCTTCGTACTCGAGTTCATACGACTTTCGCGAACACGACCATCTTCTCAATCTCATGCTCCGGGCCGCAGGCTCGAGCTAGCGGATCGTGCGGCCAGTAAGATGCTATCTTACATCTATGCGTACCACCATCTCGACAAAGGGCCAGATCGTTCTCCCGGCGGAGCTTCGTGCTGCGGACGACATCAAGGCGGGGGAGGAGTTCGAGGTCGACCGAGTCGGCCCTGATGAGTACCGGCTCACCCGACTGACGCCGCCGCCGAACCGTGGCTTGGTCGATTGGCTGCGGTCGTGTCCGGAGGACGGTTGGTTCGTAGAGATTGAGTCGGAGTCAACCGACTCGCTCTAGCTGATCGTATGGCGCGCTTTCTGGTTGATGCGAACGTCCTCTCGGAGGCGACCAAGCCTGCCCCGGACGAGCGTGTTGTCGAGTGGCTTGAGCGCAACGAGCCCGAGGTCGCTGTCGATCCGATCATCCTGGGTGAGATTCGTTTCGGCATCCTGCTGCTTCCACGTGGTCGCCGCCGAAGTCGGCTTGAGCGCTGGTTCGAGGACGGAGTACAGAGATTTCAGTGCATCCCGTGGGAGGGCTCGACGGGTCTGCGTTGGGCTGAGTTGCTCGCGAAGCTCCGCACGGAGGGGCGCGCGATGCCGATCAAGGACAGCCTCATCGCTGCGACCGCGCTGGCGAACGATCTGGCGGTCGTGACGCTCAACCGACGCGACTTCGATGCCGCGGGTGTGGTTGTTGTCGATCCGGCGGCAGAGCCGGGCCACTAACGGCACTACCCGCTGCGCGCGGTGTGTAGCGCGGCCTTGAAGGACTCGGCGTGCTGGTACACGACCCCGGGTTCGCTCTGCGCCTCGCGCTCGGCTTCAAGCTCGCCAGAAAGCCAGTCCAGCGTCCAAAACCATGCCTGGTCGGCGTTGCCCCTGCGCTCGGTGAGACTGCGAAGCAGCACCGCCGCTCCGCTGAGCATGTCGTCGGGCAGACCATCGACCAGCTCGTGCAACTCGGTCTTGGTCATGCCCGTCATTGTCGCAGCAGTCCGCCTGCGCAGCCAAGCAGTCGGCCAGGCCAGCGCGCGGTACGCTGGCTCTATGGCTACATCGCAGGATGAGGACGAGATGAAGAACGTGCTCGAGCAGGCCGTGATTGTGATTGACGAGCGGGATTTGGAACGCTCGCGGCGCGATCCTCGCGTGCGTGCGTTCTTCGAGAGCGGCGCCAAGCTGCACGCCGAATTGGAGGCCGAAGGCGCTGAATACGGCTGAACGCAGCCCACTGCCGTCGTAGCCGGCGGGTGCCGCGGACTGGTATGCGCCCAGGTAGAGGCTCGGCTCCAGACGCAGATGGCAGAGCCCGTACAGCGCGAGACGGCACGCGCAATCTCTGGCATTTCTTGGATGGCTTGGTGGGACGACGATGACTTGGACGCTGAGGACATCAAGGCGCTTGTCTGATCACTCGGCCGGGTAGCAACCAACCCGAGGCCGAAATCGTCAGTCCGGGACGAGCGTTAGGTGCGTGCAGTGTCGGGGGCGAACGACCGCGAAATGTCGCTGGTCGAGCGTGGCGACGCGGGTCTCGCCTAGACGCTCGCAAAGGGCAATCGTGCAGGCATCGACCAGCCCCAGATCGAGGTCGTCATAGGTGCTCTCCAACTCGGCGGCGCGTGCCAGATCGGAATCGGTTGGATGGGCCACCCGGTAGGCGCCTCGATTGATGTCGGCAACGAAGTCGCTCCACACCCTCGGGCCGGCGAGCTTGACGAGCCAGTAGTCGACCTCGACGAGAACTGGACTGGGTACGAGCAGATCCTGCGCTTCTGCGAGTAGAGTCGCGCAACGCTGGTGGTCGGGGTCCTGTTCGTTGAGAGCCGCCACAATTGGCCCCGTGTCGAGGATGAGCGTCACGTAGAGCGGAAGTCGCGCGCTGCCGGCTGCTCTTGATCCGCGGCGACAGCGATGCTCGTGTCCGCGCGGAAGGTCGCCAGACGTGGACGTCGGCTCTGCCTTAGCTCATCCGCACGCTCAGCCAGAACGGCTCCGAGCATCCTGCCGAGGGACATCCCTCGGGTTCGGGCCTCGTGGGCGAGCAGTGCCAAGTCCTCGTCGCGAGCGACGACTGTCGTTCTACGCTCTTTCATGATGCAGATTATACATCAGATGCAGTTAGGTCGAGGGAGGACGCTGACGCGACAGGCAATTCGCGTCCGCCGCCTGAGGCTCCGGCCGGCCGTCTGGATCCACGGAACGCTCCTGGAAGGTAGGGTCCCCTGCGAGGCTGGCGCCGGGGCCGGCGATGCTCGATCGAGGGTGGCACGGGAGTGAGCGACCGTATTGTTGTGCTCGGTGCCGGTTTCGGCGGGCTGGAGCTTTGCACGATGCTGTCAGAGCTGCTCGGCGAGGACGCCGACGTGACGCTGATCGAGAAGTCCGACGCCTTCGTGTTCGGGTTCTCCAAGCTCGACATCATGTTCCGTCGCTCCCCGCCGGATTCGGTGCGGATGTACTACAGCGACATCGTCAAGTCGGGCGTGCGGGTACTGCGCGAGACGATCACGGCGATCGACCCTGACTCCCGGCTGGTGAGCACCGACGCGGGGATTCATGCAGCGGACGTGCTTGTGGTCGCGCTCGGTGCCGACTACGACATGGACGCCACGCCCGGTCTTGCCGAGGGCGGCAACGAGTTCTACTCCGTGGCCGGCGCCGAACGGCTCGCCGGCATCATCCCGTCGTTCTCGCACGGGCACGCCGTGATCGGCATATGCGGCGCGCCGTTCAAGTGCCCGCCTGCCCCCAGCGAGTGTGCGCTGATGCTCGATGACGAGCTGAGGACGCGCGGCGCCCGCGACGCTTGCGAGATCTCGATCGTGATGCCGCTGGGCACACCCGTCCCGCCCTCGCCAGAGACGTCGGTCGCACTGGAACAGGAGTTCGCCGCCCGTGACATCGCGCTCCTCAGCGGGCGGCGCGTCGCGGCACTCGATCCGTCTCGGAGAGTCGCGGTGCTCGACGACAGCAGCGAGCTGCCCTACGACCTGTTCCTCGGCGTCCCAAAGCATCGCGCGCCGGATGTCGTGATCTCGAGCGGCATGACCGAGGATGGCTACATATCAGTCGACTCCGCCACGCTCGAGACGCGATATCCAGACGTCTACGCGATCGGTGACGTCGCCACCGCGGGTGTCCCGAAGGCCGGTGTCTTCGCCGAGGGCGCCGCGCGGGTCGTTGCCCAGGCGATAGCCGCTCGGCGAAGCGGCGGCGAGCCCCCTGAACGTCACCTGGGGAGGGGCACCTGCTACATAGAGTTCGGCCAGGGACGTATCGGCAGCGTCGACATCGACTTCCTGTCCGGTCCGACAAAAACGGGGACGTTCAACGCACCTTCTGAAGCGCAGATGGCAGAGAAGCAGCGGTTCGGTTCGAGCCGCCGCGCTCGCTGGTTCGGGGCGTGAACACGCTTTATCGTCGAGGATCGACGGCTGCGTCCCGCCGGTATTCTTGTCCGGATCGGCCCTGAGCGGGCAACGGCCCCGTCGGCCCACAAACGCTGGCGAAAAGACATAGGACAACGTCTATGGTGAGCGTCTCACAGAGTCCGGCCGCCGTCGCGGGGCCGCCGACCGCCCAGCCAGTGCTGACGCCGCTGACGGCCAGCGCCATGATCGTCGTCCTGAACATCGACGGCGGCGGTGAGGCGGTGGTCCACGATCTGCTCGCCGATCTATCCGGACTGGCCAGGACCGTCGGCTTCCGCTCCCCTGAGGGCGGTCTGGCCGTCGTGACGGGGCTGGGATCGGCGGCGTGGGACCGGGTCTTCGCCGGCCCGCGACCGGCCGAGCTACACCCGTTTCGCCCTCTCGACGGCGCTCGCCACCAGGCCGTCGCGACCCCCGGTGACCTCCTGTTCCATATCCGGGCCGCGACAATGGACCTGTGCTGGGAGCTCGCGTCCCTGGTCACCGCGCGGCTGGCCGGGGCGGCTACCGTGGTCGATGAGGTCCACGGGTTCAGGTACTTCGATGAGCGAGACCTGCTCGGCTTTGTCGACGGAACTGAGAATCCAACCGGACCGGCAGCCGAGGCGGCGGTGACCATCGGTGCCGAGGATCCGGCGTTCGCCGGGGGGAGCTACGTCATCGTCCAGAAGTACATCCATGACATGGCCGCCTGGGATGCCCTCACGGTTGAGGAGCAAGAGCGGGTGATCGGGCGGGCCAAGCTCTCCAACGTTGAGATGGCCGACGACGTCAAGCCGGCCAACTCGCACGTGGCCCTGAACACGATCGTCGATGCCGACGGCACCCAACGCCAGATCCTGCGGGACAACATGCCCTTCGGCTCGCTCAGCGCCGGAGAGTTCGGCACTTACTTCATCGGCTACGCCGAGACTCCCTCAGTCACCGAGCTGATGCTCCGGCGCATGTTCCTCGGAGACCCTCCCGGCAACTACGACCGGATCCTCGACTTCTCCACTGCAGTCACCGGGAGCCTGTTCTTCGTTCCCACGACGGACTTCCTCGACGACCCGCCGCCGTTGCCCGGCGGGGCCGGTGACGCGATAGACACCGGCGATGGGGAAGCGGCCGGCCCGTGCGAGATCGTCGCGAGCGCTCCGCCCGCAGACGACGGGTCGCTCGCGATCGGCGGGCTCAAAGGCAAGTCGGCGTCGTAGCGGGTCGAGGCGGGACTGTCCGGGCGGAATCATTTCCGCGGCCCGGCTGCGCGACGATCCGAGGGACCACCAGATCACCTGGCCCGCTGCTCGGGCCAGGTGATCGTCGCGCCCGCCCGCAAGAGCGTGCGACTATGGGGTTGTGACCGTCAGGGTCGCCTTCGGGGAGGCGTTGCCGAGGACGGTAAACGTGTATGGCCCCAGCGCTGCGGGCATATTGAAGCCCTCTGTGAAGCCGGGTTCGAGCGTGAACGTGCCGGGTCCGGGCACGTTATCGACGACGGTCTGGCTGCTCGCCGTCGCGTTTTCGATGTTCAAGTAAACGTTTCCGGTGTCGAAGAATCCCGGCGTAGGCGTCGGTGAGATGCGTCTTGCTGAAACGCGGTAGGCCCTTTTTGGATTTGATCGTTATGACGGGCGGGTCGTATGGCAGGGCGGTGAAGGTCTGAGGCGCCGATGTCGAGGCGCCCGTCGTCGCAGTCACCGCAACGGGCCCTTCCGGCAGATCCGGAGTGGTGACGACGCACAGGGTCGACGACGAGCAGGCGACGGACAGCGCGGCGGTCCCGCCGAATGAGACGGTCGTCGCGCCCGGCGTGGTACTGAAGCCCTTGCCCTTGAGGTCGATCGTGCTGGACGCGTACTCAGGCCCGCTGGCGGGCTTGAGCCTTTTCAGCTGCAGCCCCGGCGACGCCGAGGCGACAGAGCTGAAGGCGAGGACCGACAGTGCCCCGGCTGCGGCCACGCCGGCAAAACGGCGGCAGAATGGATGACGCATCTAAGAGTCCCTTCCTCGAGAGTTGATAACGCCAACACTGCCGTCCGGGAAGCCGGACGTGACGTTAATAAACACGACCCTACCAGCAATTGAGCGCAATCGATCAACCGCCGCACGCAGCCGACGTTCCGAGGCTACGCCTGACATTCCGTAGGCCTATGGCACGCACGACTCCGATTATAAGGTTAACGCCGCGTCTTTAAAACATTACGATGCCACGGCTCATTCTCCGTCGTATTCGTCGTGGCGGCGCCACCATACGCCCGTCTCGTTGCGCCCCAGTGGGGCGCGGTCGAGCCACGCGTACATGCCCCAGAGACCGTCGACACCGCGTCCGTACGCGGAGTATGTGTGGAACACCACGCCGTCCTCGAGGGCGAACGCGCTCATACCAGGGCCCTCTTTCCTGAAGGTCACGGGATCCGTGCCGGCGCCCCTTGCGATCTGGATGAGCCCGGGGCTCTGCTCTGACGGGCGGAAATCCGCGCTGCGAAAGTTGTACTCGACGGCGCCCGACTGCCATTCCTGCTCGGTGTGCGACGTGTGAAAGTCGTAATTGAAGTCGCTGTCGAACGAAGACGCCCACGGAAAGCTCCAGCCCATCCGCCGCTGGTAATCCTGCAGCTGTGCCAGCGGGGCACGCGACACGGCCGTGAAGGCGACGTCGTGGTTGACGAGGTGCGCAACCGAACCGGAGAATCCGTCGGCGATCGCCGAGCACGATGGACACCCGGCCGTGAAGTCGGGTCCGAACATGAAGTGGTACACGAGCAGCTGCGAGCGCCCCTTGAAGAGGTCGGCGAGGGACGCGCTTCCCTCGTCCGTCTCGAAGCGGTAATCCTTCTCGATCGGGACCCAGGGGAGGTCCTGTCGCAGCCGTGCAAGCTGATCGCTGCGCCGCGTCAGCTCCTTCTCGGCCTCGAGCAGCTCGAGGCGCGCCGAGAGCCATTCCTCACTGCTTCCGGTCCTGTGAGTGGTCATCGCATTCTCCTCGTTGGTGTTGGATATCGATTGCGGCTTCGGCCTGTGTGGACTCGGCGAGCCGCTTGATCCGTTCCAGGCGCCCGTCCCACTGCGCGGCCACGCGAGCCATCGCCTCTGCGGCATCGTCGAGCCGCTCTGGCCTGAGCGTGTAGCGCACCTCCCGCCCATGCCGTTGGCCCGACACGAGGCCGACACGGTTCAGCACCGCCAGGTGCTTGGCGACAGCCTGTCGTGTGACCGGCAGCCCGTCCGCGAGCGTGGTCGTGGTCGCCTCGCCATGCGCGAGCAGCGCGTCGAGCACCCGACGGCGCGTCGGATCGGCCACCGCCGCCCACAGGGCGTCGTCCTCGGCGAGCGCGTTGGGCATCAGCGGGTCGCGATGCGTGGCTCGGAGGCGACGTGATCGTGCAGTTCGCCGAGGTGCTTGCCCCAGCCCTGTGCGTGGTCTTCGACGTAGCGGGCCTTGTCGTCCTCGTCATGCGTCACGGCGCCGATGCCGCTCTCGCGGACCCGCAACCGGGTCCCGTCGGCCTCCTCGATCAGGCTGAACTCGACCAGCGCCGAGTTCTCCTCGTCCGGTGCAGTGCCCTCCGGATGGTTCCAGCGAAAGCAGAAGCGGCGGAATGGCTCGGCCTCCACGACTCGAATCGGCACGATCGCGTCGAATTCTTTGTTTCCGCCGCGGCCTCCGCGCCTCCACGTGAGCGTGCCATCAGCACCCTCGCGCCCCTCGACGTCGGCCTCATCGCTGAACCAGCAGCTGATCTGATCAGGCGCGGTTATCACGACCCAGACGACCTCTGGGCTCGCCTCGATAAGGATGTCTCGTTCGACGCTGTCAGCGGCCACGCTGCCTCCTTCGTTGATATGCAACCGATGGTTGCGGGACGTGTCTGCAAACTAGCACACGGGGTTGCGTGTCCCGCTTGCTCGGCTGCCACATGCGGCGTTGTGGCGTACGCTCTCCCGTATGGCGCGCAAGCTCGACCATCAGATCGACGATGCGCTGCTGACGGCGGCGGTGTCGGCCGCAGTCCTCTACGCACGTCGCCGGGTGCGACGCGCCGGGCGCAGGCTCGTACGCGGCGCCGCCGTCGCGGGTGCGGGCGCAGGCGTGGCTGGCGTCGGTGCTGTCGGTGCGGCTGGAGCGGCGGCTTGGCAGCGACGAAGATCGAAGGCGGCGAAGTCCGATATGTCGCGTCGAGGCCGTTAGGTGAGTGCTGCCGCCGGGCGCCCGGCAAAGACGCGCCAGTAGACGGCGCGTCGTGCTTGCGATGAACGGCTACGCGTACACCGCGTCGAGCCAAGCCCGCAGCGCCGCTTCGCTGGCCGCGGCGTCGACACCGTCCGTGAACAGGTGCCCGCTCATGCCGACCACGCCGCCGAAGTGGTTGCGCCCGAAGAAGCGATACAGGCCGTCGCGCGGTGCGCACTCCGAGGAACTCCGGCGTCGAGTAGTCGATCACGCCGTCGAGCGTGCCGGCTTCGCCGAGCGAGGCGTGGACCGCGTCGCCCACCTGCGGATTCTGCGAGAGGCCCAAAGCGGCGCGAAGCGTGTCCATCGCCTCTGGCGCCGCGGCTGCCTCGGGTCCCTCGATGCCGGAGGACGGCTGGCCGATGTAGGTGACCTTGCGGCCTTTGAAATGTTCGAGGTACTCGGCGAGCGTGTGGAGGTAGAAGTCGGTATGAGCGCCGATCGCGTCGTACTGGTCCTCCCAGCCGACCGCGAGGATCCCGCTGTGGACGTAGCGCAGGTGTGCCGTTCCGCCTGCACGCGCCTCGATCGTGTAGTCGAGCGCGTTGAATGTCCCGTCTGGCGCCTGCATGCGGATCACCAGTCGGTGCGGTGGGTCCCAGGTCGTGACGGGCCCACCCTCCGGTGGCGTGGTGCCCGCGGGGATCTCCATCCCGGTCGGGAACTGCCACGCGGCGGTGTCGGCGGTGATCGCGGTCCAGACGTCGCGCGGGCCGGCAGGCAGGTCGACCTCGCGGGTGATCTCGAAGGCGCGGCTCATGGCTTGGGCTCCTTGTTGTTCGTGATGGTGGGGTGCAGGGCGACGACGAACCTGTGGGGGCGACCGCCAGCCGCGTGCTCGTCGTGGTACCTCGCGACGAGGCCGTTGACGGCCTCCGCCAGCTCGCCGGCGAACGCAGCGCGGTCCTTGGCGGAGGCGAAGCGCACCTCGCTGTCGATCCCGAGCGTCGCGAGCGGCTTGCCGGCGGCGCTCGCGCCGGTGATCAGCTCGCCGACCTCGCCGACGAGCCGTCCCGCGAGTGCGAGCAACCAGCGCGCCGAGCGCTGGTCCGGTTCGCGTTCCGGGTCGGGCGCGAGCGTCGAGAGGGCAGCGGGGGAGATGACGTAGGACGCGGCCGTCGCCTGGAGGACGCGCTCTGTGCAGTTGCCCCGACGATGCTCCTCGACGAGCTCGACGAGACCGTGGTGCTCCAGCGCCCGCAGGTGGTAGTTCGCCTTCTGGCGGGTCAACCCGACGCGCGCCGCCAGCGTGCTCGCCGAGGCGGGCTCGGCGAGCTCGGCCAACAGGCGCGCGCGGATCGGGTCCAACGACGCCTCCGCCGCGGCGGGGTCCTCGATGACGGTGACCTCGTGCATTCGCGCACTCTCTCACCGACGATTATTTTTGTCAAGCAAGTTTATGTTGTCGGCAGTACCCGGCGAGGGCGCCGCCCGGCTCGACAAGCTCGCGGCGCAACGGAATGTCATGCGACTTGCGGGCACGCACCTCATCCGGGTCGCCGCTGAGGGCATCGAGCTGACGCACTCTCTCGGTCGCAATCCTGACCGGCAGGATCGCGTTGACCCGCGTGCCGGAGGGATGTACACCCTGTCGCGCAGATGGAGATCCATTGACTCGAGGCGCTTCGTTCTGGACCAGCGGGCCGTCGCACAGTCTCGCCGATCCGGCGCCTTACCCGCCTGCACGACGCATCAGCCCCCGCGGCGTCCCTCACGTCCGCGGAGGCTGGTGTGTGCACTTCCACGGCCCCGCCCCAATAGGGGGCCGCGCTTGTCTCCCCCAAGTCGGTTACCAGCTCGAGTCTTCCGCTCCCGAGCAGTCGGCCTTTTTGCTGTGGCAGCTACGGGTGACGGTCCCGTCGGCGGCGCGTTTGATCGTCAGTTCATCGTTGTTGGTAGCAGTCGCGGTGAGCGTGTATTCGCTTGCGCTGCCCGTAGCAGCGCTGAGCCACGCGTGTTGGGTGCTGGTGGTGGTCGCGATCGTCGGGTCCTCCGCCGCGAGCGCTTCGGGCGTTATTGTGGCGTAGCTGCCGGTGTGATCTACGGCGAAGGTCTCTGCCGCGGTCTGAGCGTTGCGTACGAGTTCCTTCGCCTGCACGTTGGTCGCCTTCGCGGTGGTGCTCAAAAAGGTGGGGATCGCGATCGCGGCGAGCACCCCGATGATCAGGATCACGACCAGCAGTTCTGGCAACGCGAAGCCGTCACTCACACCAAGATGCCACCCGCGGCGACGCCATCCGGGGGTGCCGGCCCGCTGTACGCCGGCGGCGGTGCGGTGCGGCGGGTTCGACTGCAACAGCATCACAGAGCCTCCTTGCTTGGCTGGCAGTCGGGCTGTCTCGGCGAGACCCCTTACTTTGCGAGCCCGCCTCACGACGGGTTTGCCCCTTCAGACTTATTGAACGAGGGCGGAGTGTGCGGATCGCCAGCGCCGGATGGAAGTGAATTTCGCTCGACGGTGTTTTTTTGGACGGATGTACGAGCGGCGCATTGCCGGCGGCATAGTGTCGCCGCGGTCTTGCTCCGAACGCCACCGCGGGCGGGCAGTCGTTCTCGCCGTCAGCCACCACGTTCCCGCCGCGTGCCGCGGTGTCGGACGCCCGCTCATGCCTTTCAGCCTGATCGAGCTGGCCGCGCTTTCGACGGGTCGAGACCGACGTGATCATCGGTGCGGGGGCACAGTCGAACTCCGTCGTGGCAGGGTGCACCTCGCAGCCGCAGCCTGGCGGCGCCTGCAGCGCCCCATCCTGTTCGAAGCTCTCGGCCCTCCAACGGCGCCAGGATCTGAGCGGTCGCGCTGGCAGCGTCGGCGTGGTGGACGACGATCTGCGCCTGGCAGAGGGGGACCGTTGTCGCCACGACACTTATGCGAACATATGTTCGTATGAATGCGGTTGGATCGGTACTGGTAGGCACGCCGAGTCAACTTGCTGGCCGCGCTGCAGACAAGCGTCCGTCAGTCATACAAGTGGCGGATTGCCAGCCGACACTCGAACGAGTGGCTGTTGGACATCGGTCGCATTCGGTTCTGCCGGCAGGAAGAGTGGAGCAATGAGCGCGATGGAGGCCTACAAGGCAGAGCTTGCCGGTTTTCTCGAAGGCTTCGGTGGCAACGTTCGCCGCGTGCGTGTGGGACGACGGCCGCCGATCTCCCAGGAACGCCTATCCCATGCCGCCAGACTGCACCGCACCGAGATCGGCAAAATCGAGCAGGGGCTGGTGGAGCCGCGCCTGACGACGCTGTACATCCTCGCGGACGCTCTCAGCGTGACGATCGACGAGCTTCTCGCCGGGTTGGCTGTTCCGCTCGAGCGCAGGCCCTCACCGCGCGGTGACCATTGGTCGTAGGAGACTCCACACCGGAAGTTGCCCTCGCCGCGACCCTGCGGCGGATGCGTGAAGAACGCGGCATCACTCGGGAAGTACTGGCATTCCATGCCGGGCTCACTACAGGCGCGCTCGCGCACATCGAGCTGGCCCAGGCCGTACCGCGCTGGAACACGGTGCGCCGGATAGCCGACGCGCTGGGCGTCGACATGGTCGAACTGAGCGCTGCGGTGGAACGGGCGGCGGTCGGCTCGGCTCGCCTACGCTCCGTTGTCGGGGGCACGGCGCCGGGGACGGCCGAGCAGAACCGCGCCGGCGACGACGGCAGCGAACGCCACGATCCGTAGAGCTCCCTCGGCATCGCCCGGCGGCGTCTCGTGCAGTAGCACCGCGCCGGCCGCGATCGGAAGCGCGGTCGTGAGCAGCGTCGCCACCCCGGCGATGCTCAGCGCAGTGCCGCGCTGATAGCCGATCTGAAGCAACGAGCTGCCAAGCAGATAGGCGACGATCGCCACCAGCGCGAACAGGGCCCTCGAGCCACCCTGGGTGGCGATCTTCGTCGAGATGTCACCGCAGGAGAACAACAGCCCGCCGGCGACCGCGTCAGCTGCGGCCGCCCCGAGCACTGCGCGGCCCGCCGTCAGCACGAGCAACGCCGCCGCGGCGCTGCAGCCGAGCCACAGGCCGATCTCGAGCAGGTCGCCATGCGTGCCCGGCTGGACGCCCCCAAGCAGCGAGAGCGACAGGAACAGCAGCCCCGCGACCGAAACACCAGCGCCGACGCGCTCGCTTCCGCTCAGCGTGCGATGCCCGATGCGCGCCGAGGCCACAGCGAGAACGCCGATACCTCCAGCTGCGACGCTCTGCACCAGCGCCAGGGGCGCCAGCCTCAGGGCCGCCACGTACAGCAGGAATCCGCTCGACTCCATCGCAAAGGCCGCGAGCCACAGGCGATCACCCAGCAGCGCGCGCAGCGAGTGCATGGGCCGCAGCAGCGACAGCGGCGGGAGCTCGCCGACCGCGTCGTGCTCACGCACGTACGCGAGGTTCACGAGCGTCGTCGAGGCCAGCGCCAGCACGAGCCCGGCGACGGCCTCTGTGTTGGTGTACGCGATCGGCGTCAGCGGCCGCATGCTTGTACTGAACCGCTTTCTCGTCGGCGGCGCTGGCGTGGAGCCGCGGAATCCGCCGGGCGCCGGGTCGCGGAACGTCACCATGACGGGGTGCGTCCCCTGGGATCGATGCTCGCGACGCTGGTCGGCCTTGCCGTCCTGCATCACCATGCCCACGATCCCGCGGTCGACTACTTGGGTGTGTTTCTCGCCGCCGGCGCCAGCTGGATCGCGATCCCGGGCCCCGGCGAGGCGGCGTTGATCGCCGCGGGGATCTCGGCGGCGCATGGACGGCTCGACCTCGCCGCGGTGCTCGCCGTCGCGTGGGCCGGCGCCACCGCCGGGGGCACGGGCGGGTGGGTCCTCGGCATCCTCGCCGGACGGGGCGTGCTGAGGGCCACCGGCCCTCTGCATCAATGGCGGCTCGCGATGATCGCGCGCGGCGAGCGCTTCTACGAGCGCTACGGCCCGGTCGCCGTGCTGTTCACGCCGTCGTGGGCAGCCGGCATCCACGCGATGCGCCCTTCACGCTTCCTGGCGTTCAACGCGCTCTCCGCGCTGGCGTGGGCCCTCGCGATCGGCCTCGGCGCCTACTTCGTGGGTCCGTCGATCACCGACGTCGTCGCCGACGCCGGCACCGTCGGCTCGGTCATCCTCGGTGCGCTGATCGCGCTCGCCGTGGTGCTCGTGCTCAAACGTCGCACGCGCAGCTAGCGCGCGCGAGCGGAGCTGCCAGATGGGACTCAGGTTGCGGGCCGGATCGAACCAGTGGGCGCGGGTTCAGCCCGGGCCAAGCCCGTGGCTTGTCGCGTAGTTGATCGCAGCGGCGCGGTCGCGCGCCCCGATCTTGGCGAACAGATGGTTGATGTGCGTCTTGACGGTTGCCTCGGAGACGAACAGCCGGCCGGCGATCTCGCGATTGGTGAAGCCGGCGCCGATCAGGCCGAGCACGTCGGCCTCGCGCGCGGTGAGACCGTCGGGGAGCTCGACCCGCGACCGGCTCCGGCGGCGGCGGCCGCTGCGAGCAGCCGCGCCTGCAGCGGGGCGGCGAGCGTCATGTGCCCGGCGGCGGCCTGGTGCAGTGCGCGGGAGATCTCCTCGTGCCCGGCGTCCTTGGTCAGCACGCCGCGGGCGCCCGCGCGCAGCGCCTCCAGCGCGTCGTCGTCCTCGCCGAAGGTGGTCAGGATCAGAACGGCAGTCGTGGGGTGCTCGGCGACGATCCGCCGTGTCGTCGCGACCCCGTCGAGCACCGGCATGTGCAGGTCCAGCAGCACGACGTCGGGTCGGCGTCGCGCGACCAGCTCGAGCGCCTCGGCTCCGTCGCCGGCGCTACCGACGACGCTCACGTCGGCGAGCAGGTCGAGGACGGTCGCGAGCCCCTCGCGCACGATCTGCTGATCGTCGACGACCAGCACGCGCAGCGGCACGCTCACGAGGGAACCTCCGCGCTGACCGTCCAGCCCTCCGGGCCGGGTCCCGCGGCGAGACGGCCACCGGCGAGCTCCAGGCGCTCGCGCATGCCCGCCAGGCCGTAGCCGCCGGTGGCTTTCGCGCCGACGGCGACCGGTGCCTGCGCGCGCCGCGTCGTTCGTGACGGTCACGCTGGTGCTCTGCGCGTCATAGATCAGTCGCACGTGCACCGCCGACCCCGGCGCGTGGCGGCGGGCGTTCGTGAGGGCCTCCTGCACGGTGCGCATCAATGCGAGCGAGGCCTCCGGGGAGAGCTCGCGCGCGCTGCCCTCGACCGTCAGCTCGCCGCGATCGCCCTGATCGCGGTGCGACTCGAGCAGCGCGGCAAGGCTCTCCCGCAGCGGCGGCGCGTCGGTGCGCAGCGCCGCGACCGCGCGTCGTGCCTCCTCGAGTCCCTCGCGCGCTGTCAGCTGGCAGCCACGGATGCGTTCGAGCGCGCGTCGACGTCGCCGCGCTCGCTCAGCAGCAGCTCGGCCGCGTCGAGCTGGACCGTCGAGGCCGCCGAGGGCGTGAGCGAGCACGTCGTGGATCTCGCGCGCGATCCGCGTGCGCTCATCGAGTGCCGCCGCGCGCCGGCTCGCCGCCTCGGTCCGTTTCGTTTGCGCGACGAGTGCTTCGGCGGCGCGGCTGCGCGCGACGTATTGGCGACGGGTGAGCCCGACGAGCGCGCTCGCGAGCAGGATCGCCGGATAGCCGAGCCGCCTGCGGTGACGCCGCGGTTCGCCCAGATCGACACCCGCCTCGAGCCCTACGAGCGCGAGCGCGCCGGTCGCGAGCGCCTCGAGCAGCGAGCCGTCGGACACGGCCTGGACGACAGCCACGGCCGGGAAGGCGAGCGCCGCGCTGCCGTGCTGGAGCGCCGCGAGCAGGCCACCGGCGAACGCCATCAGCGCGAGCGCACCGGCCTGTACCCCGGCGCTCTGCGGGCGCCCGAGCGTCGAGATCAGCGCGCCGACGTTCGCGAGCACCGCGAGCACGACAAGGAGCGCGAACGAGCCCGCGTGGTGCGGGCTGCGCGCGACGAGGACGTCCACGACGGCCAGCCCCGCCAGTCGCGCGAGCATCAGCTGCCCGCCGGGCGCGGGTGGCGCGCGCAGGTGGAGATCCAGGTGGAGGCGGCCTCGAGGATCCACCCACAGATCCTCCCACGCGCCGATGACACGGGCGCGCCCCGCTGCGACGGTGTGTTCCACAAGCGAACGAACGAACAAGGAGCCACGAAATGCCCACCAGCGCCCTCATCCTCACCGCCGTCATCATCGTCGGGGTATTCATGTCCGACCTCGGCCGCCGCGCCGTCAGCCGGCGCCGCCTGCACCGGCCGCTGATCATCGCTGGCATCGTCGGCTCGACATACCTGGCGGCGCTCGCCACGAGCGGAGCAGGTCTTGCGCTCGAGCTTTCAGCCGCCGGCACGGGCGCCGTACTCGGCCTTCTGGCGGCGAGCTTCATGCGCGTCGAGAATGACCCCGACAACGGCGAGGTGTTCACCCGCGCCGGGATCGCCTACGCAGCCATCTGGATCGCAGCGGCCGCCGTACGGCTCGCGTTCATCTACGGCTCACAGCACTGGTTCGCCGGCAGCCTCGACAGCTGGATGCTCGCCCACCACATCACCGCCGCTGTGCTCACCGACGCGCTCGTGCTCGAGGCGCTCGCGATGACGATCGCCCGCACGATCAGCCTCTACGTCCGCAGCCGGTCCGGCGCCAGGGGCACACTCGGCAGCGGCATCGCCGCGAACTCCACGATCTAGTCATTGCAGGGCGCACGAGCAGTCAGCCGGTCATCAGGGCGAAGAGGTCGCTGCCACGCAGCGGCCTCTTCGGCGTTGCTGCAGAGAGAGGGCGCGCTACAGTCAGGGTGATGATCGGCCTGCGCAGAATCGAGGAGCTACAGGCCGAGGCGCGCTACCACCGCGAGCGTTACGAGCTCTACAAAGCAAAGGCGTACGGCCCCCGCCTGACGAGTCCGGGGCGCCTGCGGGAACTCGAGCGCCGCCATCAGGGCGCGGACTCGCGTCTGCGCGCGGCCGAACATGAGAACGCGCACCCCGAGACGCTCGACTCGGCCGACTCAGAGTAGGTTCGCCAGCCGCCAGCCGAACGACGGGCCGCCGACGGCGTGCACGGCGACAGCGGCGCTGGAAGCGCGAGCGAGGCCGGCGACGGACACGGTCGCGATCGGTTCACGCGCGTGCAGGCCACTCGCGGGTAGGTGCACGATCAACCCGACCGGGAGCTTCAGCCCGCCCCAGCCGATCTCGTGCAACGTAGCTGCCGTCACCGCTGTGGTGTGGCGACCGTCGGTTGAGCTGGCGCTGAGCACGCGCGTACCGGCCGGCAGCACCGTCGCGACATGCACGGCGGCGGCGAGCGAGTCTCCCAGTCGCCGAGCGGCGATGAGGGCCGCTTCGACAGGCGGACCCTGGTGCTGCCCGAGCACGGCGCCGAGCACGGTCAGGTGTCGCCCGGCGACGGTGATGTCCTTGGCGAACACTAGACAGCCCCCGGCGGCGCCGTCGGAGCCGGTCTTGACGCCGACGTAGCCATCGGTCCCGACGAGCGCGTTGAGGTTGGCGACGCGACCGACGACGGGCAGAACGGTAGAGGGCTCCGCGACGATCGTCGCGAACGTCGCGTCACGCATCGCGACACGCGCGAGCCGCAACTGGTCGGTGGCGGTGGAGGTCGTTTCGGGGTTGAAGCCGCTCGGGTCGGTATAGGTGGTGGAGCGCATGCCGAACGCGCGCGCCGCGGCGTTCATGCGCGCCACGAACGACGCGAGCGAGCCAGCGTCGTGGATCGCGAGCAGCACGGCGATGTTGTTCGCCGATGGCAGCAGCAGCGACTCAAGCGCCTGACGCTCGCTGATGCGCTCGCCGGCGCGCACCGGCAGCGTCGACTCGCCGAGCGCTACTCGCCGCTGCTCGTCGGCGACGTCCCCGGGTGTGATCGTGATCGTGTACCCCTGTCCTCGTCGCGTGAGCGGGTGTTCGCGCAGGACCAGGTACGCGGTCATGATCTTGGCGACGCTCGCGATCGGGACCGGCGGCAGCGCGCGTACGCTCGCGGCGCCACCGATGCCCTCGACCTCGACGGCCGCCTGGCCTTCAGCTGGCCAGGCAAGCAGCGGCGGTCCGCCCGGCACGCGCACGTATGCGGCCAGCGTGCGGTGGAGGACCAACGGCGGTGTGGTCTCTGTCAGGAGCCGCCCAACCACCACTATCAGCACGAGTGCTGCGACTGCTGCGATGATCCCTCGTGGCGGGCGCCAGTGGGCCCTGTTCAGTCGGCGCCGGCCGTTCGCTCGTGACCACGGCTCCGAGACGCTAGCGCAGCGCGAGGCGGGCGAGCGCCAGCGGGCGACGCGCGTCAGGCCTGCTGAGCTGCTTGCGGCGCGGCTGTGCGCGCGCACACACGGATCACCTCGGCGACGGCTGCGGGATCGTCGTAGAACGGCACGTGCCCGGCGCCGAGCGTGACGTGCGTCGCCCACGGCATCAGCGCGCGTGCTCGCGGTGCCTGCAGGCGGTAGGGCAGCAGCCGGTCGCGCCTGCCCCACGCGATCGTCACGGGCGTGCTGCGCAGCTGCTCGGGCGAGCCGAAGCGATACTGGTCGAACGCGTCGAGCGCGCCGCTGAGCGCGGGCGCGGCCCAGGCGTCGCGGAGCGTCGCGACCGCCTCGTCGGCCGGCAGCCGCGCGGGGTAGCCGTAGGTCTGTGAGAACAGCGCGACGCGGCCCGCGCGCGTGCGTGCGAGCGCTTCGGTGGCCGGACGCGCAGCCGCGGGCACGGCGCCGATGGCTCCGAGTGACAGCTGGCAGAAGCGCAGCTCCGGGGCGTTCCAGAAGCCGGCGGGCGAGAACGCGGTGACCGAGCGCACCGCTCGGCCGCGCGCCAGCTCGAGCGCGATCGCGCCGCCCATCGAGTTGCCGGCGACGTGCGGGCGCTCGAGGCCGAGCTCGGCGAAGAACCACTCGAACGCGTCGGCGTACGCGGGGATCGTCGGCTCGATGCCGGCGCTGAGCGGCGCGGAGCGACCGAAGCCGGGTGAGTCGCACGCGATCACGTCGAAGTGATCGACGAGCAGCGCGATCACCGGCTCCCACGCCTGCCAGTGGTGTCCGACGCCGTGCAGCAGCACCAGCGGCGGCCCGCTGCCCTCGCGGTGGTAGTTGATCGAGAGGCTCATGCGACGCTGCCGCTGCTCTCGACGCTCGCGGCCGGTGGCTGGGACCGAATCAGGTCGGCGCCGCGCTCGGCGATCATGATCGTCGGAGCGTTGGTGTTGCCGCCGGTGATGGTCGGCATGATCGAGGCGTCGATCACGCGCAGCCCCTGCAGTCCGTGCACGCGCAGCTGCGAGTCGACGACCGCTTCCTCGTGGGTGTCGCTCATCCTGGCGGTGCCGACAGGGTGGTAGATGAGCATCAGCCGCCGGCGCAGATCGGCTTCGAGCTCGGCGTCCTCGACGCTGTCGGGGCCCGGCTTGAGCTCGTTGACGATCAGCTCGCGCAACGGCGGCTGCGCGGCGATCTCGCGCGCGAGGCGCACGCCGGCGATCAGCGAACGCACGTCGTCGGGCTCGGACAGCGTGTTGGTGATGATCCGTGGCTTGGCGGTGGGGTCTGCCGAGCGCAGCCACACCTGCCCGCGGGCCTGCGGCGAGACGAGCGTCGGCGCGATCACGATGCAGTCGCCGTCGTAGGTCTCGGCGCCGTGGTCTTCGTAGTAGGCGGCGCCCATGTGGAACTGGATGTCGGCCGCCGGCAGGCCGCCGCGGGTGCGCGTGAAGGCGACGACCTCGGCGACGGTCGAGGTGAGCTTGCCGGATCTGCGCAGCAGCCACTCGGCCAGCGGCCTGGGCTTGTCGGCGCCGTACAGCGTGTTCGTGTCGGAGACCTCCCAGATGACGGTCACGAACGGGTGGTCCTGGAGGTTGCGACCGACGCCCGGCAGCTCGTGGCGGACCTCGACGCCGGCCGCGCGCAGCTCCTCGCCGGCGCCGATGCCCGACAGCTGCAGCAGCTGCGGTGAGCCGATCGCGCCGGCGCTCAGCAGCACCTCGCGCTCGGCGCGCACGACCTCGACGCCGCTGCGACGTCCGCGCCCGACGCGCACGCCGACGGCGCGCTCGCCGTCGAGCTCGACGCCGAGCACGGTGACGTTCTTGCGGACCTCCAGGTTGGGGCGGGTGAGCGCGGGGCGCAGGTAGGCGTCGGCGGCGCTGAAGCGCCGCCCGTTCTTCTGGGTGACCTGGAACATCGAGGCGCCGTCCTGCTCGGGGCCGTTGTAGTCGGCGATGCGCGGGATGCCGGCCGCCTCGCTGGCCGCGAGCAGCCGCGCGCTCATCGGCCGCGGCGAGCGCTGCTCGGCGACGCGCAGCGGGCCGCCGACGCCGTGGTAGGCGGACGCGCCGCGGACGTTGTCCTCGGACTTCTTGAAGTACGGGCAGCACGTCGGCGTAGCCCCAGCCGGGGGCGCCCTGCGCCTCCCAGCCGTCGTAGTCGAGCGGCCGGCCGCGGACGTAGAGCATCGCGTTCATCGAGCTCGAGCCGCCGAGCGCCTTGCCGCGCGGGATGTACAGCGAGCGGCCGTCGACGTGCGGCTCGGGCTCGGTCGCGAAGTCCCAGTCGAGCTTGGAGTGGAACTGTTCGGGGAACGCCGCGGGGATCTTGATCTTCAGCGAGCGGTCAGCGCCGCCGGCCTCGAGCAGCAGCACCCGCACGGACGGGTCCTCCGAGAGCCGGTTGGCGAGCACGCAGCCGGCGGAGCCGGCTCCGACGATTATGTAGTCGTACATCGGCTTGCCTCCTCGCTGCGCACGCTAAGCACTCACGACGGTGGCTGGCTTTGGCAGTGGCGCGAAGCGGTACTCGGCTGCGTCCAGTCGCGCGGTCCGCTCGAGGTACTCGCGCATGTATCCGGGCCAGTTGGTGACGATCCGGCCGTTCTCGTCGCGGTACCAGGAGTCGCACTGCATCCACGCGGTACCCGCGAAGCGCGCCTGCAGCTCGCGGTCGCTGGCGGCCTCGACCTCGGCGCGCACCTCGATCGCGCCGGCCGCGCGCGCGCGCAGCTGCTCCAGGGCCTGGCGGATGTAGCGCGCCTGCGCCTCCAGGTAGACGATGATCGAGCCGCCCGGAGGTGTTCGTGTTGGGTCCGTACATGACGAACATGCTGGGGAAGCCCGGCACGCAGATGCCGAGGTGCGCGTGCGCGCCCCGCGACCAGTACTCGTGCAGCTCGACGCCGTCGCTGCCGGTGACGCGCATCGGGAACATGAAGTCGGTGGTCTTGAAGCCGGTCGCCCAGATCAGGCAGTCGAGCTCGTGCACCACGCCGTCCGCGGTCACGATCCCTGTGGGCGTGATGCGCGCGATCGCGTCGGTGACCAGCTCGACGTTCGGTCGCTCCAGCGCGGGCAGGTAGTGCGAGCTGAAGAGGATCGCGCTTGCAGCCGAACGTGTAGTCCGGCCACGCCTTCTCGCGCAGCGCGCGGTCCTTGAGCTGCGAGCGCATGAAGCCGGCGGAGCGCGCCGCGGCGAGGCGCCCGACGTGCGCGGGTGGCGGATCGCCAGCGTCAGCGACTCGGTGTACTCGAACACGAACCTGCGCCGCAGCGCCTGCAGGCCGGGGACGCGTTCGATCGCCGTTCTTATCGCCTGGTTGTAGCGGCGGTTGCGCCGTGGCAGGAACCAGTTGCCGGTGCGTTGGAAGACGCGTCAGCCGCTCGACCACGGGCGCGATCTCGGGCACGAACTGGACGGCGCTCGCGCCCGTGCCGATGACCGCCACGCGCTTGCCCGCGAGCGGGTAGTCGTGGTCCCATTCGGCCGAGTGGAAGCTGTGGCCGGCGAACTGTGTCGCGCCCTCGATCTGCGGGCGCGATGGCTGGTCGAGCTGCCCCGTGGCGAGGATCAGCGCATCGGCCTCGTGGCTCGGACCGCCGGCGGTCTCGACGCTCCAGCGGCAGCGCTCCGCGTCCCACGCGCAGGCGGTGACTGTCGTGTCGGTCTGCACCAGGCGGTCGATCCCGTATGCGCGCGCGACGTCGTCGCAGGTAGGCGTGGATCTCCGCCTGCGGCGAGCACAGCCGCGACCAGTCGCGCCGCTGCGCGAAGGAGAACGAGTACAGGTGACTGGGCACATCGCACGCGGCTCCTGGATAGCTGTTGTAGAACCACGTGCCGCCGAGGTCGGGGGCCTTCTCGAGGATCGTGATGTTGGTGATCCCGTGGCGGCGCAGCTCGATCGCCGCGGCGATCCCGCCGAAGCCCGCGCCCACGATCAGCACCTCGAGCGCGCGGCTCGTGGGCTGCTGTGGACCGACCGCTGCGGCTGCCATGCGACTCCTCCTCCTGGTGGCTGTCCTCGAACCTTATGCTTCTGGGTGCAACGCTTATGCCGGGTGCTGGCGCAGATGTCGCGCGCAGCCACGTGGCGGCGTGTGGGATCTCCCTGGGGTCGATGTGGTGCCCGGCCTCGGACTCGTGGTAGTCGACCGGCAGGCCCGCCTCGCGCAGGCGCTCGCAGCCGCGCGCGCGAACTCCACGGGGATCACCTGGTCGCTGCGTGCCGTGCGCGATGAACACGCGCACGCGCGGTGCGCTGCGCGAGGTCCGGCTGCCAGCCCTCCACCGTGCGGGATGAAGCCGGAGAAGGCGAGGATCCCGCGCGGCGCCGGGCGCTCGGCGTCGAAGCCATCACGTAGCTCATCACCGCGCCCATCGAGAAGCCGCCAAGCACGGTCTGCTGAGGTGTCAGCCCCGTCCGCTGCCACAGCTCGTCGTGCAGCTCGGCGAGCTGCGCGCCTGGCGGCATCGAAGTCTCCGGGTCGGGGTAGCCGACGCGCGGCACCAGATACCAGTGGTAGCCCGGGCGAGCCGGCAAGCTCAGCGGCGCGCGCGGCGTGACGACGTGCAGCCGGCGCTCGGGGTCGAGCACGTCGGCGAGCGTCAGCAGGTCGTGCTCGTCGGAGCCGCGCCCGTGGTGCAGGATCAGCAGGCCCTGCGGCGCGCCGTGGCGGGCGCTCGCGGTAGATGAGTGCGCTCATGCTGCGCTCGGCGTGTCTGTGGGTTGGCATGCCGGCGCTACGCCGTGACCTCGCAGGCTCCTCGCGCGGCATGTACGGGGCGAGCTCGCGCCGCGCGATCGAGAGCTTGTGCACCTCGTCGGGGCCGTCGGCCAGACGCAGCGTGCGCAGGTGCGCGTAGGCGCGAGGCGAGGCCGAAGTCTTCGGTGACGCCGCCGCCGCCGTGCACCTGGATCGCGCGGTCGAGCACCTTCAGCGCCATGTTCGGCGCCGCGACCTTGATCGCCGCGATCTCCGTGCGCGCGTGGCGGTTGCCGACCGTGTCCATCATCCACGCCGCCTTCAGCGTCAGCAGGCGCGCCATCTCGATCTCGATGCGCGACTCGGCGATCCAGTCCTGGATGTTGCCGCGCGTCGCCAGCGGCTGGCCGAACGTGACGCGCGAGACCGCGCGCTTGCACATCGCTCGAGCGCCCGCTCGGCGGCGCCGATCGCGCGCATGCAGTGGTGGATGCGGCCCGGGCCGAGGCGCGCCTGGGCGATCATGAAGCCGTCGCCCTCCTTGGCGATCACGTTCGCTCACCGGCACGCGCACGTCCTCGAACTCGATTTCCCCGTGTCCGTCCTGGTCGACGTAGCCGAACACCGGCAGGTTGCGCACGACCGTCACCCCCGGCGTGTCCAGCGGCACGAGGATCTGGCTCTGCTGCGTGTAGGTCGGCGCGTCCGGCTGCGTCTTGCCCATCACGATCATGATCCGGCAGTGGGGGTGAAACACGTTCGTGATCCACCACTTGCGGCCGTTGAGCACGTACTCGTCACCGTCGCGCTCGATGCGCAGCGCGACGTTGGTCGCGTCTGAGCTCGCTACGTCGGGCTCGGTCATCGCGAACGCCGAACGAATCTCTCCGTCGAGCAGCGGCGTCAGCCAGCGGTCCTTCTGCTCGGTCGTGCCGAACTGGTGCAGCACCTCCATGTTGCCGGTGTCGGGCGCCGAGCAGTTGCACGCCTCCGAGGCGATGCGCGAGCGCCCGAGGATCTCCGCCAGCGGCGCGTAGTCGCTGTTGGACAGGCCCGCGCCGTGCTCCTCGTCGGGCAGGAACATGTTCCACAGCCCCGCCTCGCGCGCGCGTGCGCTTCAGCTCCTCCATGATCGGCGGCTGGTGGTGCGGGTCGCCGGACTCGCGCAGCTGGCGCTCGTACACCTCCTCCGCGGGGTAGACGTGCTCGTCCATGAACGCGCTCAGGCGCTCCTTGAATTCAGAACAGCGCTGGCTCGGCTCGAAGTCCATTGGGTCCTCTCCCTCGGTGACGGGCGGCGGTGTGGGCAGTCGCCTAGGATCATCGCCGATGAGCAAAGACGGCGCGAGCTACCGCGCGGCCGGGGTGGACTACGACGCGCTCGACGCCGGCAAGCGCCTGGCGATGGCCAAGGCGCTGTCCACCTCGCTCGCTGCTGGCGGCGCGCGGCGGGCGCGCGCTCGACGCCTCGCGTGGCGAGCCGGCGTTCGTGTTCGAGCTCGGCGCGCAGACGCTCGCGTTCGTCGTCGAGGGGCTCGGCACGAAGTCGATCATCGCCCGCCACGTGCTCGAAGGCCAGGGGATCGACCGCTTCGCGGACGTCGCCTACGACACGGTCGCGGCGATCCTCAACGACCTCTGCTGCGTCGGCGCGCTGCCGCTGGTCGTCAACGCGTACTTCGCGACCGGCGCCTCGGAGTGGTATCTGCAGCGCGAGCGCTCGGCGTCGCTGCTCGAGGGCTGGCGCCGCGCGTGCGCGGACGCCGGCTGCGTGTGGGGCGGGGGCGAGTCGCCGTCGCTGCCGGGGATGCTCGCCGAGCACGACATCGAGCTGGCGGGCGCCGCCGTCGGGGCGGTGCCCGAGGGGCGCCGCGCGATCCTCGGCGAGCGGCTCGCTGCGGGCGATGAGATCGTGCTCGTCGCCTCCAGCGGGCTGCACGCCAACGGCGCCTCGCTCGCGCGCGCTGATCGCCGGGCGGCTGCCCGACGGCTACGCGACCGAAGCTCGGCGGCGCGACGCTCGGCGAGGCGCTGCTGGAGCCCTCGCTGATGTACGTCGCCGCTGGTCGCCGCGCTGCTCGAGCAGGACGTGCCGCTGACCTACCTCAGCCACGTCACCGGCCACGGCCTGCTCAAGCTGATGCGCCCCGCCAAGCCGCTGAGCTATCGCATCGAGCGCCTGCCGCGCGGTGCCGCCGGTGCTCGAGCTTCCTCGTCGCAGCAGGCGGGCATGGATCGCGCAGGCGGCGTACTCGACCTTCAACATGGGCGCCGGCTATGCGCTGTACTGCGCGCGCCGGCGCCGGCGCGCAGGTCGTCGAGATCGCCGACGGCCTCGGTCTCGACGCGCTGCTCGCGGGCAGCGTCGAGGAGGGGCCGAGGGAGGTGGTCCTCGAGCCGGTCGGCGTGCGCTTCGGCGGCGACCAGCTCGAGCTGTCCGATCGACTCAGCCGTAACGCTCAGGCTAGAGGTTCAGTGTTCAGGGTTCGTGAGACTGCCGCGTCATCGGATGCTCGCGCGACAGCTGCAGCCTGGATACGCTCGTGCGAGTGCCAACGGTCACAACTTGAACGCAACGAGCGGGACGGATAAGGTTTGCGCCAGAAACTCGCCACTGTTCCTCTGCGAGCCCGCAGGGGATCTCGATGTCGCCGGACCGGCATGGCTCCGGAGCTACCCGGATCGAGGCGGACCTGTCCATCAAAAGAGGGAGAGAAACTGATGCGCAGAGCATCCACCTGTCTTGCCGTCCTGGGCTTGGCGCTGCTGGCGCTGCCGGCGTCGCCTCGGCGGTGCCGACCGTCAAGTTCAAAGCGGAAGCCGTGCCGATCCCCGGCTTCCCGCACACCGGCAACATCCTCGGCGCCGGCACCGCATTGAAGGCCGAATACGACGATCGCGGGCACCGAATACCACGGCTCGCCGCCGCCGCTCATCGGCGTCAACTTCTACCTGCCCAGCGGCTCGAAGCTGCACCCCACCGGCTTCCCGACCTGCACGAAGGCCACGCTCGAACAGTTCGGTCCGATCAAGTGCCCCAAAGGCTCGGCGGCCGGTCCGATCGGCACGGTGCTCGGCTTCGTGACCTTCGGCGGCGAACGCGTCGAAGAGACCGCGGAACTGTCCTCGTTCTACGCGCCGGGCGGCGGCTTCGTGTTCTTCACCGACGGCCACTCGCCGGTGTCGCTGGAAATCATCGCTCCACGGCCACTACAAGAACTTCACCGGCGGCGGCGGCTTCGGGCCCGAGCTGATCACGGAGGTGCCGCTCGTCGCGAGTGTGCCCGGCGCGCCGTACGCGTCGGTCAAGACGATCAACGTCAAGGCCGGCTCGGCATACAAGTCGCGCGGGAAAACGATCTACTACGGCCGTGTCCCGAAGAAATGCCCGAAAGGCGGCTTCCCGCTGAAGACCGAAGTGATCTTCGCGGAAAACGGCGAAGAATCGAAACCGGAGACCGCGACGGCCTTCTACAAGGCGCCGTGCCCGCGCAAGTAGGGCAACCGGCAGGGTTTGCGCCGATTGAGGGCGTAAGCTCGACTACAGGCAAGGCTCGAGGGGCGACCCCGTCGAAGACGGTGGGGTCGCCCGCTCGTTGTAAACGCAAGGAAGGATTGGGTTGAGGACGGAGATCGTGGGGTGGAGGAGATGGGCGGCCGGCCTTGCCGGCGCGGCCTGCGTCGCCGCGCTGGTCGCCGTGGTGCTGCTCGCCACCGCCGCCGGCGGCTCCAACGGCTCCTACACGGTGCGCGCGATCTTCGACGACGCCGGCAACCTGATCTCCGGCGAGAACGTCAAGATCGACGGCGTCAAGGTGGGGACCGTGGGCTCGGTCACGCCGACGCCGCAGGGCAAGGCGGCGGTCGTGCTCAACATCGAAAACCCCGGCTTCAAGGACTTCCGCTCCGACGCCAGCTGCACGATCCGCCCGCAGGCGCTGATCGGCGAGAAGTACGTCGACTGCCTGCCGACGCAGCCGCGCGTGGAAGGCACGCCGCTGCCGCCGCCGCTGCACAAGATCCGCCACGGCAGAAGGCGCCGGCCAGTACCTGCTGCCCGGTGCAGAACACCTCGAGCCCGGTCGACGTCGACCTGCTCGGCGACATCAACCGGCTGCCCGAACAGCAGCGCTTCACGATCATCCTCAACGAACTCGGCGCCGGCCTCGCCGGGCGCGGCAGCGACCTCAGCGAAGTCATCAAGCGCGCCAACCCGGCGCTGCAGGAACTCGACAAGGTGCTCGCGATCCTCGCCAGCGAGAACCACGTGCTCGCGAAACTGGCGGTCGACTCCGACAAGGCGCTTGCAGCCGCTGGCGAAAGTGCGCGCGCGCGTCGCCGACTTCATCGTGCAGAGCAACACCGTCGCGCAGGCCGGCGCCGCCACGCGCGGCGCCCTCGCGCGCAACCTCGCAGCTGTTCCCGCCGTTCCTCGAACAGCTCGGGCCCGCGCTGGAACGCGTCGGCGCTTCGCCGAACAGACGACGCCGACGTTCACCGCCCTGAAAGTCGCCGCGCCCGGATCTGAACAAGGCGTTCACGAGCCTGCCGGCGTTCTCGAAGAGCTCCGAAAAGTTCTTCGAGAACCTCGGCCAGACCGCGAAGGTCTCGGGCCCCGCGCTCGTCGGCGTGAGACCGCTGCTCAAACGCCTCGAAAGCGCTCGGCAAGTCGCGCGGTGCCGTTCACGACCAACTTCTCGCAGCTGTTCGAAAGCCTGCGCAACACCGGCGGCCTCGAGCGGATCATGGACTTCATCTTCCTCGGCACCGGCTCCGCCAACGGCTACGACGCGCTCGGCCACTTCCTGCGCGCCGAGGGCGTCGGCAACGCGCTGCCTCGGATACGCGGTCACGCCGTCGACAGACGCTGGCTGCCGGCGCAAACTGTTCAGCAACTCCGGCACCGCGGCGAGCGCCGGCAACGCTCCGAACGCTTCGGCGGCGAGCGTCGGAAGCGGAACGAGCGTGCTGATGGCGCGCACGCTCGCGGTGCTCAAAGGCGCGACGCCGGCACAGGCGCTCGCGAAATACCCGGGCGCGACGACGACGAGCGCGGGCGAAGCAGCGCGCACCGAGCCTGACCAGCGACTCGACCGCGCCGAGCGCGGCGCCGGTCGGCGGCTCGACCGCCGGCACCACCTACTACACGCCCGCGAGCGAAGGCTCGGAAGCAGGCGGCCTGCTGCTCAACTACCTGCTCGGCAACGAATGACACGATGACCCGACGCCCCGCCCTCCTATACCTGCTGCCCGCGCTGACCGCCGGCGCACTCGCGCTGGCCGCTCCGGCAGCCGTCCAGGCGGACGAAACGAACAGCGCGACGACGCCCGCGACATCGAGCGCGACGTCATCGCCGCCCGCGGCCACGGAAACGCAGACCGGCTCGACGGCCGGCGAAGCACCGGCGCCGACGAGCAGCACGGCCGGGTCGCCCGAAGCGCGCTGCGGCGGAAGCGCCGCCGCAGGTCCAGGCCGAGCACGCCCAGGGCACGAGCGCGAGCGGCTCGCCCGCCGCCCACGCCAAGCACAAGTCCTCGAGCGCGGCGCCGGCAGGCGCCCGCGGGCACAGCCCCGGAAGGCGCCGGCGGGCGTGCGCGCCAAGAAGCGCGCCCCTGCGCCCTCGACGCTGACGCCGTCGCTGCCGCTGAACCTGCGCTCCTCGATCTTCGGGGTGCCCGCGTTCTTCATCGAAAGCTTCCAGATCCCGCCGTTCCTGCTGCCGATCTTCCAGGCCGCCGGCACCGCGTACGGGATCCCGTGGCAGGTGCTGGCGGCGATCAACGAGGTCGAGACCGACTACGGGCGCGATCTCAGCGTCTCGAGCGCCGGCGCCGAGGGCTGGATGCAGTTCCTGCCGTCCGAGTGGGCGCAGTACGGCGTCGACGCCAACGGCGACGGCTTCAAGGACCCGTACAACCCGGCCGACGCGATCTTCGCCGCGGCCAGGTACCTGCGCGCCGCCGGGGGCGACACGAACATCAAGGCGGCCGTCTTCTCCTACAACCACTCGCAGGCATACGTCGAATCGGTGATGCTGCGCGCGCAGCTGCTCGGGGGCACGCCGTCGGAACTGCTCGGCGCGATCACCGGCCTGACCGAGGCGCGCTTCCCGGTGCACGCGGCCTCGCACTACAGCGACGGCTTCCCGACCGTGTCTGCGGCGGCTCGAAGCCGACGACGCTCGTCGGCACGACGATCTACTCGCAGGCGGGAGCGCCCGTGATCGCGGTGCAGGACGGCGAAGTCGTGCAGGTCGGCGACTCGCCTTCGCTCGGGCGCTTCGTGACGCTGCGCGACGCCTATGGCAACACCTACGTGTACGCGGAGCTCGGCGACGTCGCGTCGGTGTACCCGGTGCTCGAGCCACACGTCCACACCGCGCCGAGTCCACGCGTCGCGCCCGCGCCCCAGCGAACAGACGCCGAGCGGCCCGGCGACGGCGGGCGCGCAGCCGCGCTCGCCGCTGACCGAGGGCGCCGCGATCTCCGGGCTCGCACTCGGCGCCGCCGCGGGCCTGGAAGCGGACCCCGTGCCGACGCCGAGCGCCCCGACCACGACGCAGGTGCCGCCACCGCGGAAGGCGACCGCCAACGTGCGTGTCTTCACCGAAGGCGCCAACGACGTCTATCTGCATCCGCTGGTCCCCGGCGTGCAGGTGATCGCTGGCACGGTCCTCGGCCACGTCGGCGCCGGCACAACCGCTGGTGCGCCGGCCGGCGGCGAGGAAGCCGCCCCGCACATCGTCTTCCAGATGCGCCCCGCGGGCAGCGGGGCGCCGCTGATCGACCCGAAGCCGATCCTCGACGGCTGGGTGGCGCTCGAAGACACCTCGATCTTCCGGGCAAAGGGCGAGAACCCGTTCCTCGCGACCTCGCCGACCGTGGGGCAGGTGCTGCTCGAGTCAAAGCAGCAGCTCGAGCCGCAGGTGCTGCACGGCGGCGGCATCCGGCTGGGCGGCTGCGCCCGCCAGGACGTGCAGGAGGGCAGGGTGGACAAGCGCGTGCTCGCGATGCTCGAGTACCTGTCGGTCTCGGGCCTGCGCCCGACGGTCTCCGGCCTGCCGTGCGCGGCCCGGACGCCAGCGGCGCTCGCGGCCAACGCTCCCGCGAGCGCAAGCGCCGCCGCCGTCGACATCACCGCCGTCAACGGCGTGCCGGTCGCCGGGCACCAGGGAGCCGGCTCGATCGCGGACACGACCGTGCGCAAGCTGCTGATGCTGCAGGGGCTCGCGAGGCCGAAGCGGATCGTGAGCCTGATGAGCTACCCGGGGGCGGCCGCCGCGCGAACGAGCCCGAACGCCAGCGACGCGATTCACGTGAGCTTCGGAGCGCTCGGTGCGCGCGGCGCGCGCGCCGCGGCCCAGTCCGCGTCGGGTCTCAGCCCGAGCGAGTGGATCGAGCTGCTCGACCGCCTCGGCGAGATCCCCGACCCGACGGTCGGCAGCGGGCACTCGAGCGCCGCGATCCCGGACGCCGCCGGCACCTCGAGGCACGACCGCAAGAAGGACAGGCTCATGGCAACGACTAGCCCGCCCACACCGCCTGCGGCACCGCCGCCACCGTCTCCGAGCGGCCCGCCAGTCCCGGATGCGCGCCCCAGAGCGCCGCGGACCGGACCGGTGCGGATCATCGCGCTCGGAGCCCTGGGGCTGGTCGTGCTGATCGTCGCCTACCTCGTGTTCGGCGGCTCGAGCGGCGCGAACTACAGGCTGATCTTCAGCGAAGCCGACCAGCTCGTCAGGGGCGACCAGGTGCGAGGTCGCCGGCACGCCGGTGGGCAGCGTCAAGGACATCGTCCTGACCCCCGACTTCAAGGCGGAAGTCACGATCCACGTGAACGGCTCGCTCGTGCCGCTGCACGAAGGGACCGTCGCCCAGGTGCGCGATCCGTCGTTGACGACGGTCGCCGACCGCTACATCGAACTGTCGCCGGGCCCGAACAGCAACCGCGCGTACCCGGCCGGCGCGACGCTGCCGGCGAGCGCCACGCGAGAAGTGACCGACCTCGACGCGCTGTTCAACACGCTCAACCCGAAGACGCGCAAGGGCCTGCAGGGATTCATCCAGGGCACGGCCGAACAGTTCGCCGGGCAGGGGCGCAACCTGCGGGCCTCGACCGAATACTTCGCGCCGGCGCTGACCTCGACCGACCACTTCATCCACCAGCTGACGATCGACCAGCCGGTCTTCACGCACTTCCTGATCGAAACCGCGAAGGCTGTGACGACGATCGGCGCTCGCCAGGAATCGGTGGCGGACCTGATCGAAAACCAGAACACGACCTTCCGGGCGATCGGCTCCGAGCAGACCGCGCTCGCACAGGGCCTGAAAAAGCTGCCTGTGACTCTCAACCAGGGCAACAAGACGTTCGCCGAACTCCCCGCGACGTTCGCCGCGTTGACCAAGCTCGTGAACGCGTCGAGGCCGACGACCAAGCCGCTGACCGTGCTGTTCGAACGGCTGCGGCCGCTGCTCAGCACCGCGACCCCCGTCGTGCACAACTTCAGCGAAGTGTTCAGCCGCCCGGGACCGAACAACGACCTGACCGACCTGGCGAACGCGCTGCCGGCGCTCGCCAAGCAACTGACGACGGCCTCGCCGATCAGCGTGACCGCACTGAAGGAATCGGTACCGATCACCGCCGTGTTCGGGCCCTATTCGCCCGATCTCGCGGGCACGCTGCGCACCTTCGGCGCGGCCGCGGGCTACTACGACGCCGACGGTCACTACGTCCACGTCAACGGCGTCTTCCCCGATTTCAAGGTCGGCGAACACGAAGCGCTCACTCCCGCCGCCACGGCGCCGCAGGCGCTCGAAGGCCTCGTCACCGGACAGCTGCGCCGCTGCCCAGGGTCCGGCGACCCAGCCGACAGCAGACGGCTCCTCGCCGTTCGCCGACGGCGAACTGCTCAGCTGCGACCCGTCGGAGCTCCCATGAACCGGCGTCGCAGCTCACTGGCCGCCAGCCCGCTGCTGATCGGTGCGATCACGACACTGATCGTCGTCGTCGCGGTGTTCCTCTCCTACAACGCCAACAACGGCCTGCCGTTCGTGCCGACCTACAACATCAAGGTCGAACTGCCCGAGGCCGCGGGCCTGCAGCAGTCGAACCAGGTACGGATCGCGGGCACGCGCGTGGGGCTCGTCAGCTCGATGAAACCCCATCAGAACCCACGCACGGGACGCGTCACGGCGATCGCCGAACTCCACCTCGAAAAGAAAATCGAGCCGCTGCCGGCCAACACCAAGGCGATCGTGCAGTCGGTCTCCACCGTCGGGCTGAAGTACCTGGAACTCGTAAAGGGCAACTCGAGTCAGACCTTGAAGGCGGGCCACACGATCCCGATCTCCCAGACGAAGCGAACCGGTGAACATCGAAGAACTCTTCAACATGTTCAACAAGCCGACGAGGACCGCGATCAAGATCAACAGCAACAACTTCGGCGACGGCCTCGCCGGCCGCGGCCTCGGCCTGAACAACACGATCGCTGAACTGCGCCCGCTCGTGATTCACGCGATCCCGGCGCTGCACAACCTCGCGCTGCCGGCGACGGGCCTGCACGAGCTGTGGGTCGCGCTCGACCGCGTCGCCTCGCAGACGGCGCCTGTGGCGCAGCAGAATGCGGAATATTTCACGAACCTCGACACCTTCTTCAAGGCATGGGCGAGCGTCGCGCCGTCGATCGAAGCCGCCAACAAGGGCGGCCCGGCGTCGCTTGAACAGGCGATCTACTCGCTCCCCCACGAGGCGCCCTTCTACGAGAACGCCGCCGAGTTCATGCACCTGCTGCGCCCCAGCGCGGAATCGCTGAAGACGGTCGCGCCGCAGCTCGGGCACGCCTTCAGCGTCGGCGCGAGGAACCTCGCCGCGGCGACCGCGCTGAACACGAAGCTGGCCGAATCGTCACAGGCGCTCGAGGAATTCGCGCGCAACCCCGTGGTCACGCTCGCCTTCGAAGACTTCACCGAAACGCTCGAAATCGGCAACCCGCTGCTCGCAGGGATCGCGCCCGAGCAGGTCAACTGCAACTACTGGACCCTCGCGTTCCGCAACCTCGCGAGCCTCGAGTCCGAGAGCGTCGGCGTGGGCACGCTCGCTCGTGCCAGCACGCTGCTCTCTCCGATCGGACCCAACAACGAGGGCTTCCCTTCGGCAGTGCCCGCGAACGGTCCGGACATCGAAAAAGAATCGGTGACGAGCTCCAAGATCCTCCCCAACAACCACCTTCACTACAACCCCTACCCGAACACGACCGCGCCCGGCCAGCCGGACGTATGCGAAGCGGGCAACGAGACCTACGTGCCCGGGAAGCTGACCGTCGGCAACCTGCCCGCGAGCGACGTGACGAACAACCGCGAAATCACGAACCGAGAAGACAACCTGCTCGGCGAAAAGTACCCCGCCGCGACGCTCAAGGCGCTCGGTCTCGCCAAAGCGCCGAGCAACTCGAAGAAGAAGAGCAACGCGAAGGGGAAGGGCGCATGAAACGCCCGCGCTTCTTCGGCCGACGCAGTCGCGTAGCGGTCGTGGACCTGCAGCGCGCCCACCCCGTGCGCGGCGGGGATCGTGCTGCTCGTGCTGATCGCGATCGCCGTGTACTTCGGCTTCACCAAGCACGTCCCGTTCAAACACGGCTTCCGTCTGAAGGCGCAGTTCGCGACCGCAGTGGACATCCAACCGAAGTCACCGGTGCGCATCGCCGGCGTCACCATCGGCAAGGTCACGACAATCCAGCGCGAGGGCAACACGGGCCTCGTGAACATGGAAATCGAACCCTAGCGGGCTGCCGATTCACACCGACGCGACCGTGAAGGTCCGTCCGCGCCTGTTCCTGGAAGGGAACTGGTTCGTCGAACTGCAGCCTGGCTCGCCGTCGGCGAGGACAGTCTCCTCGGGCTACACGATCCCGACCACCCAGAGCTCTGACCCGGTGCAGCTCGACCAGGTGCTCGACGCGCTCAACACCGACACGCGCGCGAACCTGCAGAGCTTCCTGATCAACTACGGCGAAGCGCTGACAGCCAAGCCGACAGCGAAAGAGGACGCCGAACAGGAACCCGAAGTCCGCGGCGTGAACGCGGCGGAAGCGTTGAACAAAGTCTACGCGCGCGGTGCCGCGCCGCTGCGCGGTGGCGCGATCGACGCCCAGGCCGTCACTGGCACCGAACCAAACGACCTGTCGGAGCTTGTCGCGAGCATCGGCAAGGTCACCTCGGCGCTGAACGTCCACGAACAGGACCTCAGCGAACTGTTCCCGAACTTCAACACGTTCTTCGCAGCGCTCGCGTCCCAGTCCGCCGGCCTGAAAACGCTCGTCGCGCAGCTGCCCGCAACGCTGACGAGCGTCGATCAGGGCCTCGCGGGTCTCGACGAATCGTTCCCGCCGACGCGCGCCTTCGCGCACGACATCCTCCCGGGCGTGAAAAACACCAACCAGACGGTCGCGGCAACTCTGCCGTGGATCGAACAGGTCCAAGCGTCGCTGGCGCCGAGCGAGCTCGGCGGCGTGGCGAAGGGTCTGCAGGCCTCGATCCCGACGGTCGCCAAGCTGACGGCCGAACAGACACCGCTCTACAAGCAGACCGAAGCATTCAACGAATGCATGACGAAGGTCATCTACCCGGCCGGCAACACCAAGATCCAGGACGGCAGCAGCACGACCGGCGTCGAAAACTACAAGGAATTCTGGTACAGCCTCGTGGGCCTCGACAGCATCGGCCAGGGCTTCACCGGCAACGGGCCGGCGGTCCGGTTCCTGGTCGGCAACAGCGGACAGACGCTGAAGTCGCCGCCGGTTTCGATTGCCGGCACCCACATAACGGGTGAACCGCTGCTCGCACATTCGCCACTGCCGCCGCTCGGCACGCGGCCGGCGTATCCCGCCGAAGAGCCGCCGTATGAGCCGCTCGTGCCGTGCGCCAAGCAGGCGCTGCCTAACTTCAACGGGCCGCTCTCGCAGGGTCCCGCCGACGGGAGCGGGCAGGGATGAACCCGGCCGAGGGTCACGAAGGCGGCCTCAGCGTCCGCGACCAGATCGAGCGCTACCGAGCGTCGTTCATCGCCGTGGTGACGATGATCGTGCTCGCAGCGCTCGTGGGTGGCTACATCCTCGCGCACGAGAACCTCAAGCTCCCGAGCTGGGTGCCGGTGCTCGGGCATAGCTACTTCACGCTCGAGGGCGAATTCCAGACCGCTCAGGCGGTGACTCCGGGCCAGGGCCAGGCGGTCACGATCGCCGGCGCCAAGATCGGTGAAATCGCGAGCGTCGAGCTGCGCAACGGCGCGGCGCTCGTGACGATGAAAGTCGACCCGAAGTATGCGAACTACATCTACCGCAACGCGACGATGCTGCTGCGCCCGAAGACGCAGCTGCAGGACATCACGATCGAGGTCAGCCCCGGCACCCCGTCCGCCGGGAAACTGCACAGCGGCGAGGTGATCCCGCAGTCCCAGACGGCCCCGAACATCGACTTCGACCAGTTCCTCGCGGGACTCGACGCCGAAACGCGCGCCTACCTGCAGGAGCTGCTCGCCGGCCTGGGGATCGGCCTGAAGGACAACGGACCGGCGCTGTCCGCAGCGCTGAAGCGCTTCGACCCGACTGCCCGCTACACCGAAGAGATCGCCCAGCAGCTCGAAATTCGCCACGCGAACGTCGCGCGCTCGATCCACAACTTCCGGGTGCTGGTGCAGGCGCTCGGTGGCAAGGATCAGCAGCTCTCGCAGCTCGTCGATGCCTCAAACGCCGTGTTCGCCACCTTCGCCAAAGAGGACGCGAGCTTCAAGAAGACGCTCGCGCTGCTGCCCGGCGCGCTGCACAAGACCGGCGTGGGGCTGGGCAAGCTGGCAACCGCGACGCACGTGCTGGCGCCGACGCTGAGCGATCTCGAGCCGTTCGCCCGCGCTCTCGGCCCCGCCAACGAAGCGACTCGCAAGCTCGCGCTGAAGACCACGCCGATCATCAAGAACGAGGTCCGTCCGTTCGCGAAGGAAATCCTGCCCGTTGTCAACGAACTCGGCCCATCGACCCAGAACCTCGCGCAGGCGCTGCCGAAACTCGCCTCGGCGTTCTCCGTACTCAACGAATTCTTCAACGAGATCGCCTACAACCCCGGCCCCAGCAAGGGCGGCTTCCTGTTCTTCCTCGACTGGGGCAACCACAACCTCAACAGCGTGCTCAGCACCGCCGACGCGCACGGTGTGCTTGGCCGCACGGTCGTGTACTTCAACTGCGCGATCCTGAAAATCTTCAAGTCGGTACAGGCGGTCAACCCGAACGTCAACCTGTTGCTGAGCCTGCTCAAGCCGCCGAGCAAGCAGGAGTGCGTGAGCCAGGGCATCCTGAAAGAAAGCGCGAGCGCTGCGGCGAGCGCCCACGGCCACCCGAAGGCGCCGGCGAGCAGTCCCTTCTCGAGCCTCGGCCAGAGCACGTTTGGAGGCAAGGGCTAGATGCAAAAGCGCGCTCCGACCCTCGGCAACCTGCTCGTGATCATCCTGTTCGTGCTCAGCTGCTTCGCGCTGCTGATGTTCCTGTGGGAGTCCTTCGGCGGGCCGCTGCCGCTGAAACCCAAGGGCTACCGGTTCAACGTGGCGTTCCCACGCTCGTTCTCTCTGGCCGAAGAGTCGGACGTGCGCATCAGCGGCGTCGAAGTCGGGCACGTCGTCTCGCTGAAGCTGAACAACGAAGGGCGCACCGAAGCGACCGTCGAACTCAACGGGCGCTACGCCCCGATCCGCGAAGACATGCACGCGATCCTGCGTACGAAGACGATCCTCGGCGAGACCTACATACAGCTGATCCCGGAGGGCAACACTGGGCCGCGCCTGGAGGACGGCGATCGGCTCCCGAACAGCCAGGTCGAACCGTCGGTCACGCTCGACGACATCCTCTCCGCGCTCGATCCGAAGACGAGAGCCGACTTCCGGCTGTGGCAGCGGGAAGTCGCAATCGGGATCGCCAACCGCGGCGAAGACATCAACGCATCCTTCGCGCAGCTCGAACCCTTCGTCGAACACGCCAACCAGCTCGTGACGCTGCTGGACCAGCAGGAAGGGGCGGTGAAAGCGCTCGTGCACAACACCGGCGTCGTCTTCAACGCGCTCGCGAGCCGCGACAACCAGCTCGAAGGCTCGATCGAAAACGGCGAGCGCACCTTCCACGCCGCCGCCGAAGCCAGCCAGGCCTTCGCCGAAGCCTTCCACGCGTTGCCGACGTTCGAGCACAACTCGACGGTGGCGCTCAAGGAAACGGACCGCTTCGCGGCGATCGCGAACCCGTACTTCAAGGAATTCCAGCCGACCGAGCGTCAGCTCTCCGCGCTGCTCGAGACCGCCAAGCCGTTCGCGCCGCAGTTCAACAGCTTCCTCACCGCGCTCGGGCCGTTGACGAAGGCCGCCAACAAGGGCCTGCCCGATCAGAAGAAGGCGCTCGAACTCTCCGTCCCGATCCTCGAAAACTTCCGTCCGGTGCTGCACAACCTCGATCCCTTCCTGCAATATCTCGGCGAGTACCTGCCGGAGGTGCAGTCGTTCTTCGCCAACATCACGGCCGCCGCCGAGGGAACGGAAGAAAGCAGCGACTTCCCCGCCTCCGAGCACGCGCCCAAGGTGCACGTGCTGACGGCGATGCAGGTGCTCAGCCCGGAAAGCCTCGCGATCTACCCGAAACGGATCGGCACCAACCGCGCCAACGCCTACCCGCACTCCGGCGTCTACGGCTCGCTCGTCAGCGGGCTGCCGGTGTTCAACTCGAGCACCTGCGCGAACTCGGCACCATCGGTCAGCGGACCGCCCAACGAAATCGTCTCCGAAGAACTCCTCCAGCAGCTCACTCATCCCTCGAACGCCGGAGAATCGCCGCTGGCAAACGAACCGGAAACGGCCAACAGGGTGGCGGCGCCCGGGTGCACCCAGCAGGCGCCGTTCACGTTCAACGGTGAAACCAGCGAGTTCCCGCATGTCGTGTATAAAGCTCCCCCCGGCAAATGATGTCTGAGGACGACCGCCACCAGTACCACGCAAGCGACGTTGATCTCGTCGGCGATCCCGACGACGGCGAGTGGTCGATCCGCTGCCTGGACGTCCACAAGCGCCTCGGCGGAGTGCCCGTGCTCGACGGGCTGAACGTCGCGTTCCCGGAGGACAAGATCACCGTCGTGCTGGGGCCGTCCGGCACCGGCAAGAGCGTGCTGATCAAGCACATCATCGGCCTGATGTTCCCCGACTCGGGCGACGTCGTGGTGAAAGGAAAAGTCGTCAAAGAGCTGACGATGCCACAACTCCTGGAGATGCGCCGCAAGATCGGCGTGCTCTTCCAGGACGGCGCGCTGTTCGGGTCGATGTCGGTGTTCGACAACGTCGCCTTCCCGCTGCGCCAGCACACGGACTACAAGGAGGGCGCGATCGCGCAGCGGGTGCGCGAGCGGCTGGCCGACGTCGGCCTTGCGGATGCGATGGACGATGCCCCGTCGCAGCTCTCCGGCGGCATGCGCAAGCGCGCAGGCTTCGCGCGCGCGCTCGTGATGGAGCCGGACATCGTGATCTTCGACGAGCCCGACTCGGGTCTGGACCCGGTGCGCACCGCGTTGCTGTGCGACCTCATCCAGGAGATGCACCAGATTCACAAAGGCACCTACATCGTCGTCACGCACAACATCGCCTCGGCGCGGCAGATCGGCGAATACATCGCCGTGCTGTGGCGCGGGCGGATCGTCGAATCGGGCGACGCCGCCAAGATGTTCTCCTCGGAGAACCCCTTCGTGCGCCAGTTTCTCAGCGGCTCCGCCGAGGGGCCGTTGACGATGGATTGAGGGCGATGGAATAAGGAGCAGGGTGTCCGTGGGCACGGGGGTGGCTTCGCGAGCGGCGTCGCACATTCGTGCTACAACAATGCACATGGCCCGTAATGTTTCCGTACGCGATCTTCGCAACAGCACGGCCGATGTCGTCGCAGCCGTGCGCGCCGGCGAGCGGTTGACGCTGACCGTCAACCACGATCCTGTGGCCGACATCGTGCCGCACGTCGAGCAGCGTGATCCCTGGGTGCCGTCGTCGGTGCTGCGCGACATCGTTCGGGAGGCGCCGACAGATGAGGGTCTGCTGACGGATCTCGCGGATGTGCGTGGCGCTCTCCTAGAGGACACGTGAGTCGCGCTATCGCCGACACGTCGGTCTTCGTTGCTCAGGAGACTGGACGTAGCCTGGGCGAGCTGCCGGAGAAAATTGCCGTGTCGGTGATCACGGCTGCGGAGCTGGAGCTTGGCGTCCTTCGTGCCCAGAGCACCGACGTGCGTGCTCGTCGCATAGCCACTCTCTCGCGCGTGCGCAGCGCGTACACGCTCCTGCCGGTCGATGCTCAGACCGCCTCGTGCTTCGCCCGCATCGCGGCTCACGAGCTGGAGGCGGGTCGGAAGTTGCGTAGGCACGACGCGTGGATCGCTGCGACAGCGCTTCGGCATGGCGCCGCTGTGGTTACGCAGGACGACGATTTCTCGGTATTCACGGCGGTCGAGGTGCTGCGCGTCTGAGGCGCGCTTGCATATAACTAGCTGGTAGACGTCTAGCTGTTGCGATCGAGCGACGTCAACGCGAACATACGTTCGTATGGTGGTCTGCTTCTACATCCCCCGCTTCGAGCTGGTCGTGGCGACCGGCGAGGGCCCGCAGATCGCTCACGAGACGCTGGCCGGGCGTGCGCTGGCGGTGGCGCCGCTCGTCGGCTCAGAACAGCGTGTGGGCGAGGTCTCGGGAGCGGCTGAGGCACAGGGCGTGGCACGGGGGATGGTCCTCGGAGAGGCGCTCGCCCGCTGCCCCGACCTGGTGCTCGTGCCGGGCGACCCCGTGCAAGTGGCGGAGGTGTGGGAGAGGACGACGCGTGCGCTGGAGTCGATCGGCGCGGCCGTCGAGCCGGCCGGTGCCGGGCTCGCGTACTTCGAGAGCGACCCGTTGCGCGGGATCCACGGCACGCAGGAGCGGACGCTCGCGGCAGCCGCGCACGCCGGGCGATCCGCGATCGGCAGGCGTCCCGTGCACATCGGGGCCGGGCCGACGCGCTTCTGTGCGCTGGCCGCCGCACTGGCGGTACGCTCGCGCCGTCCGCTGGTGCTCGACGCCGGCGAGGCCAGGCGCTGGCTCGCCGGGCGCCCGATCGAGCTGCTCGGCTTCCGCCGGGACACAGAGGCGCTGGTGCAGCCGCTCTCACGCTTGGGGGTGCGCACGTTGGGCGAGCTGCAGAGGCTCGGGCGCTCTGAGCTCACCGACCGCTTCGGGGCGCCGGGCACGCTCGCGCACAGACTGGCCTGTGGCGAGGACAGCCGGTTGCGCCCGCGCCACACGGAAGAGCGCCTGGAGGAGTCGATGGGGGTCGGCGATGCAAGCTCTGGCGAGGCACTGAAGCGCGTGCTGGGCGTGCTCGTGGACCGGCTGCTGGCTCGCCCCGAGCGCCGCGGGCGCACACTGCGCGCCGCCACGCTCTCGGCGCTGCTGGTCGCGGGCGGCGGCTGGCGCGAACGCGTGGTCTTCCGTCAGGCGCTATGCGATCCCGAGCGCATCTGGCTGGCGCTTTCGCTGCGCCTGCTGGCGCTCCCTGCCCCAGCAGCCGAGCTACGGTTGAGTGTCGAGGGCTTCGGGCCTCCCGTCAGCGATCAGGGCGGGCTGTTCGAGCACGAGAGTCCTGGCGGGCGCCCTGCTGCCAGCCCCGCGCGCGCCGCGCGCCTGCGCGAGGCCGTCGCCCAGGTGCGCACCGTGGCAGGGCAGGATGCGGCGCTGCGCGCAGTGTGCGTCGACCCCGACTCGCGCGTGCCCGAGCGGCGGGTGGTGCTGGCCCCGATTCCGGCTTGATGGCTCGCGCTCTGAACAAGCCCCGCCCGGCGCGAGTGCGTTGGGGCGAGGACATGCTGCCGTCGGAGGTGGACGGCGAACGGGTCGAGTCGCTGCGGGAGTCCTGGCTGGTAGAGGACCGCTGGTGGACCGCCGAGCCGCTGCGACGCCGCTACTGGGAGCTGGTAGGAGAGCGGGGACGCAACGTGGTCGTCTTTCACGATCTGGGCTCGGGCGGCTGGTTCGCGCAGGGCTCCTGAGATGGCCGTGAGCGCTTCGCCATACTGCGGGACTCCGCCATACGTCGAGCTGCACTGCCACTCGGCGTACTCGTTCCTGGACGGCGTGTCGCTGCCACACGAGCTGGTGCAGCGCGCCGGCGAGCTGGGTCACACGGCGCTTGCGCTGACCGACCACAACTCGCTGTCCGGATCGATGGAGCTGGCGCAGGCTGCGGCGGACAGCGACGTGAGGGCGATCCACGGCGCGGAGATCGACGTGGCTCTCGGCCCGCCACGCACCGGCGCGGACGGTGACGCCGACTCTGTGACGGGCGGTGTGCGCGGAGCGGGGGGGACGACGCGCCACCTGACGCTGCTCGTACGCGACGCGGGCGGCTGGAGCAACCTCTGCCGGATCATCACGCTCGCCCATGCGCACACCCGTGACGGCACGGCGCGGCGCGAGCGCAGTGAGCCGTGGGTTGACCTGCAGGCGGTGATCGACCACGCCGAGGGCCTGGTCTGCCTGACTGGCTGCGCCGAGCGCTCTGTGATCGGCCGCGGCAGCGACGATGAGCCCGCCGCGCGGCGGCTGCTGGACGCGTTCGGGCGGGAGAGCCTGTACGTGGAGCTACAGCGCCCGTATGCCCGTCACGATCGTGCGCGCAATCGCGCGCTGGCGGCGCAGGCGCGGCGGCTGGGGGTCAGGTGTGTGGCCACCGGCGACGTCCATGCGCACACGCGCGCCAGGGCTGAGCTGCAGGACGCGTTCGTGGCGCTCGCCCACCACGCCACGCTCGACGCATCCGAGCCGCAGCGACGCGGCAACCACAGCCACGTGATGAGCACGCCTCCGGCGATGGCCAGCCGCTTCGACGATCACCCCGAGGCGGTCCGCGAGACGCTGGCACTGGCCGAGCAGCTGCGGTTCGACCTGACCACGGACCTCGGCTACCGCTATCCGGGAGCGGAGGACGAGGGCTCGACGCGCCGTCTGGCAGAGCTGTGCCGGGCACGTCTGGACGAGCGCTACGGGTCCGATTGCGTGCCCGCGCCGGCACGCGCACGAGGCGACTACGCGGAGGCGCACGCGCGCCTGGAAGAGGAGCTGCGCGTGATCGAGCAGCTCGGCCTGGCGGGCTTCTTCCTGCTCCACCACGACATGCTCGAGCTGGCGCGCGAGGTCGCCGCGGAGGTGCGGCCCGGCGGCGACTCGCCGCGCGCGCTGCTGGCGCCCGGACGCGGGCGCGGCTCGTCGGTCTCCTCGATCGTGTGCTACCTGACAGGTCTCTCGCACATCGATCCGATCGCGAGCAGGCTGGAGCTGGGGCGCTTCCTGCACGAGGATCTGCACGGGCTGCCCGACATCGACCTGGACTTTCCCCGCGACATCCGCGAGCGGCTGATCCCGCGCGTGCACGAGCGCTACGGACACGATCGCGCAGCGCTGGTGGCGGCCTTTCCGACGTTTCGCGCGCGCGGAGCGATCCGCGAGCTGGGCAAGGTCCTCGGGCTGCCAGCCGGCGAGATCGAGCGCGCGGCTCGAGGAGCCGAGCCGTGGGGCCGAGACTCGGAGAGCATCGCTCCCGCGGGGCCGGGCTCGACACGCTGGCGCTGGCTGGCGCAGCTGGTCGAGCAGGCATACGGGCTGCCGCGCCATCTCTCCCAGCACTCGGGCGGCATGGTGATCGCGACGAGACCGCTGATCGACTGCTGCCCGGTGGTGCCCGCGGCGATGGAGGGCAGGCAGATGGTCCAGTGGGACAAGGACTCGTGCGCTGACGCGGGCTTCCTGAAGATCGACCTGCTCGGCCTGGGGATGCTCTCGGCGGTTGAGCGCTGCGTGGAGGAAATCGCGCGCGTACGCGGTGAACGCATCGACCTGTCGCGTATCCCGTTCGACGATGCGCAGACCTTCAAGGCGATCCGCGCGGCCGACACCGTCGGCGTCTTTCAGATCGAGAGCCGCGCGCAGATGCAGTCGATTCGCCGTACGCAGCCGGAGAACCTCGACGACCTCGTCATCCAGGTCGCGATCGTACGGCCCGGACCGATCCAGGGTGGAGCGATCAACCCGTACATCGAGCGGCGACGGCGCCTGCGGGAGGACCCCGAGTTCGTGATCCCCTACGATCACCCGTCGCTCGAGCCGGTTCTGCGCGAGACGCTCGGCACGATCATCTTCCAGGACCAGGTGATGCAGGTGGCCGAAGTGTTCGCCGGCTTCACCCCCGGAGAAGCGGACGGGCTGCGCCGGGCGATGAGCCGCAAGCGCTCGCACGAGATGCTCCACGGTCACCGCGAGCGCTTCATCGAAGGGGCGCTGCGCCACCGCGGCGGGGTTGGAGACCAGCCCGCCCAGGCGGCCCCGCCCGACCGCCAGACGGCCGAACGCGTGTGGACGATGATCGTGGGCTTCGCGGGCTTTGGCTTTCCCAAGGCGCACAGCGCCGCCTTCGGACTGCTCGCCTACCAGTCGACCTGGCTGCGGGTGCACTACGGCGCGGAGTTCCTGTGCGCGCTGCTGAACGAGCAGCCGATGGGCTTCTACGCACCGGACAGCCTCGTCCACGAGGCCGAAAACCGGGGCATCGCCATGCTTGGGATCGACGTGAACGCCTCCCAGGTGCAGTGCGTGGTCGAGCACGGAGGCGTGCGCCTGGGCCTGGGCTACGTCAAGGACGTGCCCGCCGCCGAGATGCACAGGCTGGTCTGCGAGCGCGAGCGCAACGGGCCCTTCACCAGCCTCGGAGAGCTCGCCGGGCGCGTCGACTGCAGGCGCGGCTCGCTCGAACAGCTGGCGTGGTCAGGCGCCTGCGATGGCCTGCTCAACGCCCGCGTGGAGGGCCCGCTGGGGCTCAGCGAGCGCGACCGGCGCACGGCCCTGTGGCAGCTGGGGATGGCCGCGCCGGCCGAGACGGTCGGGCGCTCCGGGGCTCGCGACGGCGCTCGCACAGCGGCGCAGGAGAGCACGCAGCTGGCGCTGCCCCTGGAGTTGCCCGCGCCGCCACGGCTGCGGGCGCTCGGACGCTGGCAGCGACTGATCGCCGACTACGCCACCAGCGGCGTGACGCTCGGCGAGCACGCGCTGGCGATCCTGCGCGGGCGGCTGACCGTGCCGATGCTGGCCACCAGCGCGCAGCTCCCGCGGCTGCCGTCGGGTTGCCAGGTCGCGGTAGCGGGGCTGGTGATCGCCAGGCAGAAACCGGGAACGGCGAAGGGGACGATGTTCCTGCTGTTCGAGGACGAGTTCGGCACGGTCAACCTGATCGTGCGGAAAGGCGGTCTACGAGCGCCATCGCCACCTGGCGCGGGCCGAGCCGCTGCTGCTCGCCCGGGGCAGCCTCGAGCGCGCGCAGGGGGTCGTCAACGTGATCGTCCGCGAGCTGGCGGCACTCGAGCGCTTCCTGCCGGGTGGCATCGAGGAGGAGGAGGGCGAGGGCCGCGCAGGCGCGCGTCCACCAGCTGCGTCGCGAGGACTCGCAGCCGTCGAGCAGCGACGAGCAGGCCGACGGCGATGAGGTGGGGTCCAGCATGCGCGCGGTCGCCCCGCCGATACAGAGCTTCGCGACGGGGCGGCGGCGATAGCGCTGCGACGGAGTGCAGGGCGGAGAGGCCAGCGACGAGCCGCTGCGGACAGGCCGCACCGCTTCGGGCAGACCCGCGAGCGCCGCTCGGCCGGCGCCGCGGCTCGGACGTGCACCGCCGTGGCGCGACGCGGCCCTGGTTGGCGTTCTCGGCGCGCTCGCGCTGGGGCTGCTGAGCGCGCCGATCCGCAAGGAGCCGACGCCGCGCGGGGACGACCTGATCTACGAAGACATCGCACGCCATCCCTTCGGTGTGCACACGTTTCCGTTCGGCTATCGGCTGGGGTTGCCGCTGCTGGTCAACTGGCTGCCCTTCGGCCACACCTTCTCGTTCACCGCGCTGGCGCTGCTGGCCGCGGGTGCAGCGGCGACGTTCGCATATCTGCTGATGTGCCGGCTGGGCAGCGACCGGCGCGTGGCGGCTGCGCTGGCGCTGCTCATGAGCATCTCGCCGCCATTTTTGATCGTGATGCTCCGCCACGGGCGCAATCCGGACATCGCGACGGTGTTCCTGTTGATGGCGGCCAGCTACTTCGCGGTGCGGCGCGAGCGCTGGCGGCTGGCGGTGACGCTGGCGCTGGGCGTGGCCGTGCGCGAAGCGGTGCTGTTCGTCATCCCGTTCGCCTACGCGCTGTGGGCGCTTCGACCGCTCGACCGCCGCGCGGCGCTCGACACCATCGCAGTGGCGGCGCCCGCGGTCGCCGTGTACGCCGCGATCAGGCTCGGCATCCGTACCGTCGGCGAAACGCAGGTCCCGGGCTACGGGGGATCGCTGGTCGGAGAGCGCTTCACGGTCATCAAACAGGGGCTGCAGAGCGGGTTCCTGCAGGCGCGGCGCATGTTCACCATCTACGGGCCGCTGTGGCTCGTCGCTCCGCTGGCGCTGCGCGACATGCGCTTATGCGCGTCGCGGCCTGGTGCTGGTGGCGTTGAGCGTCGTGGCGATGAGCTTCGCGCTCGACTGGGGGCGCATGATCCTGCTCGCGGCGCCCGTGTTCTACCCGGCTGGCGCGCACGTGCTGAGCCGGCGCCCGTCGTGGCGAGCTCCGGTGTTCGCAGCCTTTGTGCTGCTGGCGATCGGTTACGCCGTCTACATGGATGTCTCGGGCGTCAAGAGCGGCATCATCGACAACGGGCCGCCGCCGTACCCCGTGCGGTAGCAGAGCGTCGCGCTCTCGCTACCCTGAGCGCATCGCCCGCCTGGCCGACACCGAGCTCGACGTCTTTCAGCTGTGCCTGGGCGGCAACGTGTTCGGCTGGTCGATCGACGAGGAGCGCTCGTTCGAGGTGCTCGACGCCTACGTCGCGGCGGGCGGCAACTTCATCGACACGGCCGACGCCTACGGCCGTCGCGGGCCTGGCGGCGCCGGCGAGTCCGAGCGCATCATCGGCCGCTGGATCGCGGCGCGAGGGAACCGCGAGCAGCTGGTGATCGCCACGAAGGTCGGCATGTCGGCCGAGCTGCCGGGATTGTCGCGAGCGACGATCAGGCGCGGCATCGAGGGCTCGCTCGAGCGGCTGGGCATCGAGACCGTCGATCTGTACTACGCCCACCGCGACGATCCCGACACGCCGCTGCAGGAGACGCTGGGCGCGTTCTCGCAGCTGATCGACGAGGGCAGGATCCGCTACGCGGCGGCCTCCAACTACAGCGCCGAGCGCCTCGAGGAGGCGCTGCGCCTCGGCCAGGAGGCGGGCATGGCCTCGTATGTGGCGCTGCAGCCGCACTACAACCTGATGGAGCGACGGGAGTACGAGGGCGAGCTACGGCCGCTGTGCGAACGCCACGGGCTCGCGTGCATGCCGTACTTCGGCCTCGCGCGGGGCTTTCTGACGGGGAAGTATCAGCGCGACGGGCCCGAGGTGGACAGCCCGCGAGCGGCGGGCGTGCGCGAGGCCTACTTCAACGAGCGCGGCTTCGCAGTGCTGGACGTGTTGCAGGAGCTCGCCGCCGCGCACGACACGGCCGTCGCGGCGGTCGCGCTGGCGTGGTTGCTCGCGCAGCCGACTGTGCTCGCGCCGATCGCCAGCGCGACCTCGACCGCGCAGCTTGCGGAGCTGGTGGCAAGCGTCGATTTGCAGTTGACGCCGGATCAGCTCGCGCGCCTCGATGACGCGAGCGCCGGCGGCTGAGCGCGAGCGCCGACGTGGCCTCAGCGCCGCGTGAACGCGAGCAGTTGCCCGTCGGGGTCGCGTACCGACAGCTCCCCGTCGGTCTCGAGGTGCGCTCGGCGCGCCGCGCGTCCGGCCCCGGCGAGCGTGCGCTCGAGCGCGTCCAGAGCGGGTGCGTCGCCGAGCTCGAACTCGATCTCGGCGCAGGCCGGGCGCGCTGTCGGGGGCGCGCGCGGCGCCGCTGCTCTGCCACGAGTTCAGGCCGACGTGGTGGTGGTAGCCGCCGGCCGCGAGGAACGCCGCGGAGGGCAGTTGCGCCTGTTCTTCCAGGCCGAGCGCGTCGCGGTAGAAGGCGGCGGCGCTGGCGACGTCGGCGACCTTCAGGTGCACGTGGCCGACGAACGTGTCGGCGGGGACGGCGGCGGGCGGGCTCGTCGCGAGACTGCGCGAGCAGGTCGTCGAGGTCGAGTGGCAGCGTGACCATGCTCACGCCGTGGCCGTCGCGAGCGTCGTTCCCAGTGCTCGCGCGGCCGGTCGGCATAGAGCTCGATCCCGAGGCCGTCGGGGTCGCTCAGGTACAGCGCCTCGGAGACGCCGTGGTCGGAGGCGCCCTCGAACGGCCAGCGCGGCGCGGCGACGCGGCGCACGCTGTCGGCGAGCGCGGCGCGGCTGGGGTGCAGCCAGGCGACGTGGTAGAGGCCGGTGGCGCTCGGCGGCAGCGGCGTGGGCGCTTCGATGCTCGCTGAGCACGAGCGCTGGACGCTCGGCGTCGGGGCCCAGCTGCGCGCCGTGCGCGTCGCTGGAGATCAGCGGCAGCCCGAGCACCCGCTCGTAGAAGTCGGCGCTGCGTCGGCAGATCGCTGACGGCGAGCTCGACCGAGCGGATGCGCAGGCTGGGGTCGATGACGGTCATCGGTCGACTATTGACGTTAGGCCGTAACCGGTTTGAGGGTAGCCTCCTGACCGATGGACTTCCGCAAGCTCGGCTGGAGCGAGATCGAGGTGTCGCGAGATCAGCCTCGGCTCGTGGCTGACCTACTCCGGCGGCGTCGAGCGCGAGCAGGCGCGCGCGTGCGTGGAGGCGGCGTTCGAGGAGGGCATCAACTTCATCGACACCGCCAACGTGTACGGGCGTGGCGCCGCCGAGACGCTGCTCGGCGAGGTGCTCTCCGGGCACGAGCGCTCCTCCTACGTGCTCGCGACGAAGGTCTACTTCCCGATGTCCGACACCGATCGCGGCCTCTCGGCGGCGCAGATCCACAAGCAGATCGACGCCTCGCTGGAGCGACTGCAGACCGACTACGTTGACCTGTACCAGTGCCACCGCTACGACGCGCACACGCCGCTGGAGGAGACGATGGGCGCGCTCACCGAAGTCGTGCAGGCGGGCAAGGCGCGTCACATCGGCTTCAGCGAGTGGCCGGCAGAGAGGATCGAGGAGTCGCTCGGCGCTGCGCGGGCGTCGAGCGCTGGGTCGTCGAGCCAGCCGCAGTACTCGATGCTGTGGCGCGCTCCCGAGGCGGAGGTGATCCCGCTGTGCGAAGCGGAGGGCATCTCGCAGATCGTGTGGTCGCCGCTGGCGCAGGGCGTGCTGACGCGGCAAGTACCTGCCCGGGCGAGCCGCCGCCGGCGGACTCGCGGGCGGCGAGCGAGAGCATGGGCGGCTTCATCGACCGGCTGATCGAGCCGCGCGTGCTCGAGGCGGTGCAGCGGCTGCGAGCCGATCGCCGAGCAGGCGGGTCTGACGATGGTCCAGCTGGCGCTCGCGTGGGTGCTGCGCCAGCAGAACGTCGCCTCGGCGATCGTCGGCGCGAGCCGTCCCGAGCAGGTGCACGCGAACGCGTCGGCGTCCGGCGTGAAGCTCAGCGCGGACACGCTCGATGCGATCGACGACGCGCTCGCCGACGTGATCGTGCGCTGAGCTCGCTGGCGCTGAATGGGGCCGCCTCGCCCGTGCGCCCGTGAGCAGCGCGACCTGCAGCGTGGCGGCGCTCAGCCGGCCTTGACGGCTGAGATGTCGAGCAGGATCTTGACCTTGTCGCCGACGACGACGTTGCCCGAGCCGAGCGCCATGTTGAACTTCATGTCGTGAGTCGGAGCGGTTGATCTGGGCGCTGGCGGAGAGGCCGACGCGCTCGTTGCCCTGCGGGTCGGTCTCGGTGCCCTCGAGCGTGCCGACGAGCTTCAGCGGGCGTGGTGATGCCGTGGAGCGTGAAGTCGCCCTCGACCTCGAAGTCGTCGTCGTCGATCGGACGCACGGATGTCGATTTGAAGGTGATCTGCGGGTGGTTCTCGACGTCGAAGAAGTCGGCGGAGCGCAGGTGGCGCGTCGCGCTGGGGCTCGCGCGTGTCGACGCTCGCGACGTCGACGCGTGCCGTAGGCGTTGAGGCCGTCGGGCGTCACCTCGAGCGTGCCCTCGAACTCCTTGAACTGGCCCTTGACGGTCGCGATGCCGAGGTGTTTGACCTGGAATTCGACGCTCGAGTGGATCGGGTCGACCTTCCAGGTGCCTGTCGGCAGCGGGGTCTGGGTGGCGGTGCTCTCTGGTGTTGACATCGGATCTCCTTGTTCGCAGGTGGTTGCTGTCTCAGACTGGGACAGGCTTACCCCGACACTAGCAACGTTACTTGCGGCTGCAACTATATTCTCGGCTCAGCGTGGCTCGACGACGAGCGTCTGAAAGGCGCGGCCGACCGGGCCGTCACGTCGTGCAGCACGCTCTCGGCGAGCCCGGTGCCGCCGCTGTGCAGCAGCGTGCGCGCGTCGAGCCCGATCCACTCGCCGCGCGGCTGGCGCTGCAGGTGGATCGTGAGGTCGGCGTTGATGAACAGGAAGCGCTCGAACGGCAGCGCGGCGCCGACGCCGTTGCCGAAGTCGGCGGTCGCGGCCAGGCGCGCGAGCGGCGTCAGCTGCTCGCCGGGCAGCAGCGGGTGGCGCAGGCGCATCCACACCCGTGCCGGGCCCAGCGCGCGGGGGTCATCCAGCCAGCGCATCTCCATCGCGGTGGCCGCGAAGCTCGACTCGCTGCGAGCCGTTCAGCGAGAAGCGCACCGGCGTGCCGTCCTCGGGCGCCGGCAGCGGACGCTCGCCCGCCCCGTGCGGCGCGGTCGGCTGCGGCGGCGCTGCGGCTCAGCCACCGTCGGCGCGGATCGCGCTGCACGCGCAGTGCGCTCGCCCGGCAGACGAGCTGCTGCGCGCCCGAGCGTCGCGGTCGGTCGCGGTGAAGCTCGCCGGCAAGCTCCTGCACGCGCCGGCCGGGGCGCACGATGCGCGTCGACAGCGGCAGCGGCGCGAGCGGGATCGGGCGCAGGAACTCGAAGCCAAGGCGCGCGATGCGCAGCTCGGAGCCCGGCTCGCAGCGCTCGAAGGCCGCCGCGAACAAGCGCCGCCGGCGCGCCGCCGTGCAGCGCCCGCGGATCCCACGGTCCGCGCGCCTGCTCGGTCGGCTGCACGGCGATCGCTCACGCGGCCATCGTCGGTCGGGGACGTGTCCGCTGCTGCATTGCCGTGCGCCGCACCGGCGAGGAAGATGCTCTCGCGCCATCGCGCCGCTCAGTCCGCCAGCTCGGCGACGAAGTCGGCGAGCTTGCCCGGGTCGCGCAGCGGCGCGCCGTGACCGAAGCAGCGTCAAGCGCGGTCGCAGCGCGGCGAGCCTGCGCGCCGACTCGCGGTTGCGGGCGGGGTCGGGCGTGACATCGCCGGCGGCTCGTGCAGCCCGGGGATGCCGGTCCTGATGTTGATGTTGTTGAGCACGTCGCCGAGGATCAGGACGCGGTCTGACTCGCGCCAGTAGGCGATGTGGCCGCGCGAGTGTCCGGGCGTCTCGAGCACGGTGAAGCCGGCCACCTCGTCGCCCTCGACGAGCGCCCGTGCGACCGGGTGCGGCGGTCCCGTCCAGAACCGCGTGTACAGCCGGTTCGAGCCACGCGGGCGCCTTGCGGGTTGTGGATGCCGCCGGGGGTCTCCATCGCCGGCACGTCGCCCTGCCCGCACCACAGCGGGAATCTGCAGCCGTTCGCAGATCGCGTGGCTCGAGCCCTGGTGGTCGGGGTGCGCGTGGGTGAGCGCGTGCGCGCTGAGCTTGCGCCCGGCGAGCTCGCGCATGATCCGCTGCTCGCCCTGGCGCGTGGCGGCGTCGAGCAGCACGTCGCCGATCAGGTACACGTTGATCGCGTTCGGCGGCCGGCCGCGCAGCTGGTAGACGTCCTCGGCGAGCTGCTCATCGAGCTGCTCGCTGGGCTCATGCGCGCGAGCCTCCCAGGAGAAGCCGCGCACGGCGAGGTACAGCCGAAGCACGCCCCACAGCGCGATCACGGCGAGCGCGTCGAGGTGGCTCGACGAGGCTCGAGCCGGTGACCATCGCCCCGGACAGCCCGTCGATCAGCGGCTTCAGCGGCAGCGCTTCGGCGATCGTGCGCAGGAACCGCGGTGCGCTGTTCGAGTCGAACACGTAGAAGGACACGAACACGACCGGCAGGAACACCGCGTTGACGTACGCGGCGGTCGACTCGAAGTTGGGGATCACGTGCGCGAAGGCGACGCCGAGCGCGGCCAGGCTGACGACGCCGACGAGCACGAACACGATCAGCTCGCCCCAGTGCAGCGGCCAGCCGATGCCGAAGAACGCGCGCCCGGCGAGCACGATGATCGCGATCTGCAGCGCGGTGTTGGTGACGGCGTTGGCGGCGACGCCGCCGAAGTAGGAGATCGTCGGCAGCGGCGTGCCGCGGATGCGCTTGAGCACGCCGCGCTCGCGCAGGAACACGATGTTGTAGGCGAGCGCGGTGAACGTCGTCGACATCACGCTCATGCCAGCGATCGACGGCACGAGCTTGTTGAGGTCGTGCTGGTTGCCGCTGAGGAGCGACGCCGCCGCCGGCGAGGAACAGCAGCGGCAGCACGAAGTTGAAGAACGCGGCGCTGGGGTTGCGCCAGAACATCCTGCGCTCCAGGCGGTACTGGCGCCAGGTCAGGGCGAGCGCGTCAGGCACGGCTGGCCTCCCGGCGAGCTCCGCGCGTGGGCGACGGCGCGGTGCTCGGCATCGCGCGGTCAGCTCCAGGTAGACGTCCTCGAGCGTCGGGCGTCCCACCGACAGCTCCTGCAGGCGTGCGCCCGCTCGGCGAGCGCCTGCGCGGTCAGCTCGTGCAGCAGCGCGGTCGGGTCGTCGGTCTCGTGCTCGATCAGCTCGCCCGTCGGCGTTGCGGTAGGCGACGCGATAGTGAGTCGCGCCCGCCGGCCGGGTGCGAACGCCGAGCTCCCGCGGCGGCCCGATCGCGAGCACGCGCCCGTCCTTGACGATCGCGACGCGGTCGGCGAGCGCTTGCGCCTCCTCGAGGTAGTGCGTGGTCAGCAGGATCGTCTTGCCGAGCGTCGCGCAGCGAGCGCATCGTCTCCCACGCCGCGCGGCGCGCCTCCGGGTCAAAGCCGGTGGTGGGCTCGTCGAGGAAGATCAGCTCGGGGTCGCCGACCAGCGCCAGCGCGAAGTCCAGCCGCCGCAGCTGCCCGCCGGAGAGCTTGCGGCTGCGCACGTCGGCCTTCTCCTGCAGGCCGGCGAGCGCGAGCACCTCCTCGACGTCGCGCGGGTGCGGATAGAAGCTCGCCCAGTGCGTGAGCGCCTCGCGCGGGGTGATGTGGCTGTAGATGCCGCCCGACTGCAGCACGATGCCGATCGCCGGCGCAGCTCGATCGAGCGCTGCCGCGGGGTCGTGGCCGAGCACGGAGACCTCGCCGCTGGTGCGCGTGCGGTAGCCCTCGAGGATCTCGACCGTGGTCGTCTTGCCGGCGCCGTTCGGGCCGAGCAGCCCGAACACCTCGCCGCGGCGCACCGTGATGTCGATGCCGCGCACCGCCTCGTAGTCGCCGTAGCGCTTGCACAGGGCGCGCACCTCGATTGCGTTGCCGCGGTCGTCGCTCACCCCTGCGATCTTCTCAAGATCGTGCCTCTGGCACTGCGCTCGCGCTGGGTCGGCGCGTGCTCAGCGCTTGTTACCAGTGCACGCCCCTGGTGAGCGTCGCCATCGCGATCTGCTCGAAGGACACGTGCTCCTCGAGGTCGGTGTGACCCTTCGAGGCAGCCGAGTCGGGGAACACGCGGTAGGCGAGATGCAGGAGCCGGTCGACGGCGCTCGGCGACAGCGTGTAGGCGACCTCGCCGAACTTGCCCATCCAGGTGCCCATCTCCTTGGGGCGCGCGCGCAGCGCCTCGCAGATCATGTCGGCGGCCTCCTCGGGGCTGATCGCGGGGAACGCGTCGTACATCTTCGTGGGCGCGATCATCGGCGTGCGCACGAGCGGCATGTGGATCGTGGTGAAGGTGACGCCGTCGCCGATCACCTCGGAGGCGACCACGCGCGTGAACGCGTCGAGCGCGGCCTTCGAGGCGACGTACGCGGAGAAGCGCGGCGGGTTGGTCTGCACGCCGATCGAGGAGACGTTGACGATGTGCCCGGAGCCGCGCTCGCGCATGTCCGGCAGCAGGCCGATGATCAGCTTGACGGCGCCGAAGTAGTTGAGCTGGATCGTGCGTTCGAAGTCGTGGAAGCGGTCGTAGCTGAGCGCGATCGAGCGCCGGATCGAGCGCCCGGCGTTGTTGACGAGCATGTCGATGTTGCGGTGGTCGGCGAGCACGCGCTCGAGCAGCCGCTCGACGGACTCGATGTCGGAGATGTCCGCGGCGTACACGTACGCGGTGCCGCCGCCGGCGACGATCTCGGCGCGCACCTCCTCGAGCTTGTCGACGTTGCGCGCCACCAGCAGCGGCACGCCGCCGGCCTCGGCGACCTTCAGCGCGGTCGAGCGCCCGATGCCCGAGGAAGCGCCGGTGATCAGCACGTGCTTGCCGTCGAGCGCCTGCTTGAGCGTGGCGCCGCGACGCAGCTGCGTGTCCATGTCGCGCTCCCAGTAGTCCCACAGGCGCCCGATGTAGTCGTTCAGCGCCGGCGGCTGCTCGAGCGGCGAGCCGGCCAGCGCGCTGGCTGGCTTCGCGCGTGTCGAAGCGCGGCACCAGCTCCATGTGCGCGAGCACCTCCTGCGGGATGCCGAGATCGCGCAGCGCCAGCGTGCGTGCCTGGCGCAGCGGCGGCAGCGCCAGCGCGAGCTTCAGCGGCCACTTCGGCAGCGGGTCGGTGATGCGTTTGTCGATGCTCACGGCGAAGCGCGGCGCGTGCGCGTTCGTGGCCAGCTCGTTGATCACATCCTCGACGCGCTGCCCGCGCGGGTCGGTGAGGTGGAACGCCCTGCCGTCGAGGTCGGGCTCGTGCGCGATGTGCTCGAGCGCGCCGGCGACCCAGTCGACGGGCACGATGTTCGTGTAGCCGAGATCCAGTCCGACGAGCGGCACCCACTCGGGCAGCAGCTGGCGCAGCCGCTGGATCGCCTTGAAGAAGTAGTACGGGCCGTCGATCTTGTCCATCTCGCCGGTCTGCGAGTCGCCGACCACGACGCCCGGCCGGTACACGCGCCACGGCACGTAGGGCTGCTCGCGCACGATCCGCTCGGACTCGTACTTGGTGCGGTGATACGGCGAGGGCAGGCGCTGGCCCTCGTCGAACATGTCCTCGTCGAAGACGCCCCTGTAGGTGCCCGCGACGGCGATCGAGGACACGTGGTGCAGGCGCTTGGCGTCGATCGCGCGCGCCAGCTCGACGGCGTGCGTGGTGCCGCCGACGTTGACCGCCGTGTTGCGCTCGGCGGGGGCCGTCATGTCATAGACGGCCGCCAGGTGGAAGAAATGGTCGATCTCGCCGCGCAGCTCCGCGACGCGCTCCTTCTCGACGCCCAGCAGCGGGCGGCGCAGATCGCCGATCACCGGCTCGACGCGCTCCGCCGCAGAGGGCCCGGCGACGACGCTCCAGCGCGCGATCAGGTCGTCGAGCCGCGCGGCCGAGCTGTCGCGCACGAGCACGTACACCTTGCCCTGGCGCAGCTCGAGCAGCTGCTCCACCAGACGGCGACCGATGAAGCCCGTCGCTCCTGTCACGAAGTACGCCATTGCCTAGCCGAGCATACCCTGCGGCGCGAGCTGGTGGCCGGCACTTTGGCTCGCGTGCGCCTCTGTCGACGGGTTGGCCTGCTGCAGGTCGCGCACAAGTGTGCCCGAACTGTGACAACTCTGTGCACACAACGATACAATCGGTGTATGGCTATTGATCTATGAGCATATGTATGGGAGGGTGCCGATGGTGAGAAGAACGACCATCAACCTGGACACCGAGCTTGTGGCTGACGCGCGCGAGGTGCTGAAGACGAGGAACACGACCGACACGGTGCACGACGCGCTGCGGGACGTGGTGCGCCGTGAGCGCTTGAAACGGCTTGGTGAATGGGAGCTGGAGGGACTCACGTTGGCGGGCATCAAGGAGATGCGCCGCTCGCGCGTTGACACCAAGCCGTGGGGACGGTTCGCACGAGATGATGCAGCAACTGGCTGACACGACCGCATGGCATTTGTCGCGTCGCGTACCTCAACTGCGCCAGCCGTTCGACCAGAAGGTGGTCAGCGGGGAGATCGGCACCTGCCCGATAGTCGCGCTCGAGCTCCTGCAGAGCGCTCGCAACGGCCGCGAGTTCGACGAGCGCAGAGTGGAGCTGGACGAGCTACCGCAGTTTCCGATCGCGACGGCAGAGTGGGCGCGCGCGATCGACATCTACCGCGAGCTCGCCCACCAGGGCGGCGCCCATCAGCGCAGCGTCGGACACGCAGACCTGCTGATCGCCGCCTCCGCCGAGTCCGCCGGGGTCGAGCTGCTGCACTACGACGAGGACTTCCAGCGAATCGCCGCGATCACCGGCCAGCCCACGCGCTGGATCGTGCCGCGCGGCAGCCTCTGAGCGCCCCGTTCGCGCGCCCGGCCGATCAGACCCCCGCGCCGGCCCCGCCGCGGCCCTCACCTGCGGCGAACCGTTGCGCACCACGCGCCCCGTCCTCGAACACCTCCGGCCCCGCCTGGGCCTCCAGCGCGAGCGCATCGGCGAGCGGCAGGCCGAAGCCCTCGATCGCGGCGCGTCGATCGGCGAGCATCGTGCGCTGCGGAAAGCGCGCCAGCCCCTCGGCGAGCGCGAGCGCGCGCTCGAGGTGAGCGCCCGAAGCGACCACCTCGGTCAGCAGACCCATCGACAGCGCCTCGTGGGCGTCGAGCAGGCGACCGGTGAGGATCAGATCGAGCGCGCGCCCAAGGCCGACGATCCGTGGCAGCCGTTGGGTGCCGCCGTCGATCAACGGCACGCCCCAGCGGCGCTCGGGATACCCGAGCACGGAGGACTCGGTGGCGATCCGCAGGTCGCACCACAGCGCGATCTCGAGGCCGCCCGCGAGGCAGTACCCGGAGATCGCGGCGATCGTCGGCTTCGACGCCGTCAGCCGCGTGAAGCCCATCGGCCCCTCCTCGCTCATCAGCCGCCCCGCCATCGTGCCGGTGGCCTTCAGGTCAGCGCCCGCGCAGAAGGAAACACCGCCGGCTCCAGTGACGACGAGCACGCGCGCATCGTCGTCGGCCTCGAAGCGCAGGTAAGCCTCGTGCAGCGCGGCCGCCGTGTCGCCGTCGACCGCATTGCGCCGGTGCTGGCGGTCGATCGTGATGATCGCGGCCGCGCCGCGCCGCTCGTAGAGGACGGCCGCCGGCTCGCTGCGACCGTCGGTCATCGCCGTTACGCGAACCGGGGTAGCAAGTCGAGGAGCAAGCTGGACGCGGACGCAGGAAGCGTGGCGTGCGCTAGCACGCGAGCGACCGAGGACAAAGTCCAGCGCCGCTCATCGGCCCGCTACTACCAGCCGCCGCGCCATTGGCCGTTGGCCAGATACGCCTTGTGCGCCGCTTTGCGCGCTTCCTTGCGCTTCTCGAGGTGTTTCTGGAGCATGCTCATCAGGAACACGAACAGCGGGAAGAAGACGATCAGCGCAAAGCCCGTGGTGGTGACCGCTTCTTCCAGGAGATCGCCGTACAGGCCACGGCCGTCGTTGTAGGCACCGGCGACGGGGGCCAGGACGAGTGAGGCGAGCAGCGCGGATGTCAACAGCGCTATGAGGAGCCGGGTGCGCATCGGTCGGGATCCTACCGAAGCACACGGAAGCCGAGCGGACCTCGTCGTCGGGACAGACGGGTGAGGCAAATCCAGCGCCTACCATCAGCAGCCGATGGCGCTTCTGATCGCATCCGACATGCACAAGGACATGGCTGGCAAGCCGCTGCTGCGCGGCGTGTCGTTCAAGCTCGAGCGCCGCGAACGGATGACGATCGCGGGCCGCAACGGCGCGGGCAAGACGACGCTGCTGCGGATGCTCGCGGGCGAGACCTCGATCGACCGCGGTGAGCTGAGCGTCGCCAAGGGCGTGCGCATCGCCCTGCACGATCAGCGCCCGCCGCGCGAGCGCGACGTGGCGCTGCGCGAGTACCTGCTGTCGGGCTGCGCCGAGGAGCTGCAGATCGAGGCCGAGCTGGCGGCGCTCGAGACGAAGATGGCGGCGGGCGCGAGCGACGAGGCGACGTTCGCCCGCTATGCGCGCGCGCAGGCCAACCTGGAGTCGCGCGGCGGCTACCTGTGGCGCAACCGCGCTACGGCGATGGCGCACGGGCTCGGCTTCCGCGACGCGGACCTCGACCGCAACCTGGACACGTTCTCCGGCGGCCAGCTGACGCGCGCGTCGCTGGCACGCGCGCTGGCCACAGGCGCGGACGTGCTGCTGCTGGACGAGCCCACGAACCACCTCGACATCGAGTCGCTCGAGTGGCTCGAGCAGACCCTCGTCGACCTCGACGCGGCGGTCGTGCTGGTGGCCCACGATCGCTGGTTCCTGGAGGCGGTCGGCACGGCTGTGCTGGAGCTCGAGGCCGGCCGTTCACGCTTCTTCGCCGGCACGTGGCATCAGTGGCGGCGCGAGCAGGCGGCGCGCGAGATGGCGCTGGGGAAGGCAATCGACAAGCAGGCGGCGGAGATCGAGCGCATGGAGCGCTTCATCGAGCGCTTCCGCTACAAGGCGACCAAGGCCAAACAGGCGCAATCGCGCGTCAAGAAGCTGAACAGGATCGAGCGCATCGAGCGTGACCCGCGCGAGGGCAAGGGACTGGAGTTCGAGTTCGCGGCACCCGAGCGCACCGGGCGCGTGATCTTCGAGCTGCTCGACGGCCGCATCGAGATCGGCGAAGGCCATGACGGCAACCCGGTCGTGCTGCTCGATCAGGTCGAGCTGTGGCTCGAACGCGGAGAGCACGTCTCGCTGGTGGGGCCCAACGGCACCGGCAAGACGACGCTGATCGAGACGCTCGCCGGCCGCCGGCCGCTGGCGGCGGGAAAGCTGAGCACAGGGCACAACGTGCAGGTCGGCTACCTCTCCCAGCACGCGGACGAGCTCGGCGCGGGCGGCCCGCCGCAGCAGAGCGTCGCCGAGGCGGCGGGGCGCGCGACCGGCCTCAGCCCGGGCAAGGCGCGGGCGCTGCTCGGACGCTTCCTGTTCTCGGGCGAGGACGCGGACAAGCCGCTCAGCGGGCTCTCCGGCGGGGAGCGGCGGCGGCTGTCGCTGGCGGTGCTCGTGCAGTCCGGCGCCAACGTGCTGATCCTCGACGAGCCCACCAACCACCTCGATCTCGAGAGCCGCGAGGCGCTGGAGGACGCGCTGCGCTCGTTCGGAGGCGCGATCCTGCTCGTCTCGCACGATCGCGCGCTGCTCGACGCGGTCGGCACGCGCACGGTCGCGGTCGAGGATCACGCGCTGCACAGCTACCTCGGTGGCTGGCCCGAGTACGTGCGCGTGCGCGACGAGCGGAAGTCTTCGGGGCAGGACGGCCCGCATGCGGGCCGTCCCGGGGAGGCGCATGCGCCTCCCCGCCAGACGGCGCATGCGCCGTCTGGAACTACAAACGGATCGAGCCCGCCCGCACCGGACAAACCGAAGCGCAGGGCAAAGGCGAAGGGCGCGTCGAAGAATCGCGTCAGCGCGCAGCAGAAGGCCGAGCTCGACGTCGAAGCGGCCGAGGCGGCGCTGCGCGCGCTCGAAGCTGATCTGACCGATCCGGCGTCGTGGGCGAGTCGCTACGAGTCCGCCAAGTCCGAAGCGCGTCACACCGCCGCCACGCGCGCCGTCGAGGACGCCTACGCGCGCCTGGAGACGCTCGTCGATTGAGAAACTGGGCTCCTACGGCGGCTAACCTCTGCCTGTGAGCGAATCGATGAAGAACACGCGCAACGTCGCGATCATCCTCGTGGTCGCGGCGGCCGTGTACTTCATCCCGGGCGGCGGCCGCGTCGCGAGCACCGTCGAAGCCGTCGTGTGGGTCGCGTTCGGCTTCGGCATCGCCTTTCTCGGCCTGCGCATGTATCGCGAACACCGCATGACGCTGTACGGGCTCGGCGACGGTTACCGCGGGCTGCTCTACGGCGCGGTCGTCCTGGCGGTGTTCCTGTACTTGGTGCGCAGCCGCCTGTGGTACACGCTGCAGGTGCGCGGCGGCGAACTCGTGCAGGTGCACAGGTGGAGTGGTGTGGGCGAGTTCGTGTGGTTCGCGCTGGCCGCGCTCGTGGTGTACTCGCTGGTCGCGGTCTACCGTCACGCCCGCAGCTACTGATCGACTTCAGGCGGCGCCTAACCTCTGAGTGATGGCTGCCACGCGGGCGCACACGGACACAGACGACACTGCCGAGGCACACGGCGACGCGCCGACGCCCGCCGAGAGCGCGCGTTCGAGCCTCGCCCAGCAGCGTCGCGCGCTGCCCGATCAGCCGGGCGTGTACCTCTTCAGGGACGCACGCGGCCGCGTGATCTATGTCGGCAAGGCGAAGTCGGTGCGCAAGCGGGTCGCGTCGCACTTCTCCAAGGCGCAGGTGCCGAGCAGTCCAGGGCACGCGGAGATGGTGGCGAGCGTCGAGCAGATCGAGTGCGTGGTCGTCGCGACCGAGGCCGACGCGCTGCTGGCCGAGCAGAGCTTCATCAAGCAGTACCGGCCGCGCTTCAACATCCGCCTGCGCGACGACAAGTCCTATCCGTTCATCGCGATCTCGCTCGACGAGCCATATCCGCGGGTGTACTTCACGCGCGAGCGACACCGACCCGGACGCGCGTACTTCGGCCCGTACTCGAACGCCAAGCGCGTGCGCGCGACGCTCGAGGTGCTGGCGAAGGTGTTCATGTTCCGCTCGTGCACCGGTCCCGAGCCGGGGCGGCGCAGCGGCAGCCCCTGCCTGGATTACTACATCAAGCGCTGCGGCGCGCCGTGCGTGGACTACGTCTCCAAAGACGGCTACCGCGAGAGCATCGACGGCGTGATCGACTTCCTCAGCGGCCGCTTCTCCGCGATCGAGCGCGATCTCGAGGCACGCATGCTGGCGGCGGCGGCGGAGGAGGAGTTCGAGCAGGCGACGCTCGAGCGCAACCGGCTGCAGGCGGTGCGCTCGCTGCTGGAGCGCCGCCGCGTGACGAGCGAGTCGGTGGGCACGTTCGACGCGGTCGCGGTCGCGGTGGACGGACGCGACGCGAACGCGCAGGTGTTCCAGGTGCGCGACGGCGTGCTCTCGGACCGGCAGTCGTTCTATCTCGCCAACGAGGCCGAGCGCGGCGAGGCGGAGGTGGGGGAGGAGTTCATGCTCCAGTACTACGGGGGCTACACATCGATCCCGGCGCTGCTGGTCGTCCAGCACGGCCTCGACCGGCGTCCGGCGCTGGCGGAGGCGCTCTCCAGTCGGCGCGACGGCCCTGTGGAGCTGCGCGCGGCCGAGCGTGGCGAGAAGCGCCGGATCCTCGAGCTGGCCGAGCGCAACGCGCTGCTCGCGCTCGACCAGGAGCGCCTGCGCTCCGAGCGCCGGCGCCAGAGCCGCATCGAGGCGCTCGACGGCCTGCAGGCGTTGCTGGGCCTGGACGTGCCTCCGATCCGGATCGAGTGCTTCGACATCTCGAACCTCGGCGGCACGCACACAGTCGCCTCGATGGTCGTGTTCGAGGGCGGCGCGCCGAAGAAGTCCGACTACCGCCGCTTCACGATCCGCACCACCGAGGGCGCACCCGACGACTTCGCCTCGATGGCGGAGGTCCTCAGTCGCCGCTACGCCCAGTGGGAGCGCCAGGCGGACATCTCGCCGCACGACAGCGCCTATGACCAGAGCTTCGCGGCGCTGCCCAACCTCGTCGTCATCGACGGCGGCAAGGGACAGCTGTCCGCCGGGCTGGGCCCGCTGCGCGGCTTTCGCGAGCGCGGCGTCGCGGTCATCTCGCTCGCCAAGCGGATCGAGGAGATCTTTGTCCCGGGCAGCTCGGCGCCGCTCGTGCTCGAGCACTCCACCCCCGAGCTGCAGCTGCTCCAGCGCATCCGCGACGAGGCGCACCGCTTCGCGATCACCCATCACCGCGGCCGTCGCGACAAGGCGATGAAGAGCTCGCTGCTGGACGGGCTACCCGGGATCGGCGCCGCACGCAAGCGCGCGCTGCTGACGCACTTCGGCTCGCCCGAGGCGGTCGTCTCGGCGTCGAGCGAGGAACTGCAGTCCGTGCCAGGCCTGCCGGCGAAGGTCGGTCGCGATATACACGCATACCTCCATCGCGCCGGGTGAGCCCTGGAGCAGGCCGTGGGAGTGTCTTGTTTGGAAACGACTCGCCGGGTAGCGACTCGGGAAGCCTGCTAATCGCTCGCTTTTCCGGTTTGTGGGCTCGGCGCGGCCGCGCCAGCGCGGGCCGGAGCTGGGTCCGAGCCGGCATCTTCCGACGCCGGCTCGTCGCCGTCTGCGTTGCCGTCAGCGGCATCGGAAATGCCGCCGCCGGCAACCCGCAACATGTCCTGGAAAAAGCGCTCGCTGAAGCTAGCGAGGAACGCGAAGAAGGCGACGAGCGCCGAGAATGCGCCCGCGCTCGTGGGAACGACAATGACGCTGGATACGAGGCCCGCCTTAATGATTGTGAACGCGACCATTCCGGCGATGGCTCCCACGAACGGCCGCACGGCTCCAAACCAAGTGAGCAGCTTGGGGTCCGTCTTATAGTCGAGCCAAAGCCGACCCTTCGTGAACCTTTGAAAGACGCTTAGGCACGCCCCTAGCCCGCCAGCAATGGCGCCGATCCCGTATGCCGCCGGGACGTGCTGCCAGAGAAAGACGGCGCCACCGACCCCGCAAAGGACTGCCAGAATCGCCGTTCCGAGGCCCATGCCGGTCGCATATCTGACTTGGGCGGTCCGCTCAGCTTCTTCCTTGAATCGGGCCTGAGCGTGCGTAATCGATGGTCGGAGAGACGCGAGTTCGGGCTCGAGGTACTCGGTGGGATCGTCGTCTGTCCTCCCAGGGTCGTGCCTCTTATTCTCGAGCGCGACAGTCGTCTGTACCTGCGTAATGAGGCCGTAGATGTGCAGTCGGAGGCTTCGCCGCTCCTTGGGGAGTAGCCACCGCAACGCGTCGTCGTCGAGCTCGTTTAGTTCTACCTGCAGCGCCCTGGCGCTCTGCCACTGAAACCTGAGGCTATTGCGCACGACGATCAGTTCGAGCACACCGTCGTGCCCGGCGTTTAGGCAAGCACCGATTGCGGCCCAGCTCTGGATCGCGATCTCAGCGTCCTCGTGCTTCTTGAGGAACTTCTTGTAAAGCAGTGGATAGTCGTGGTTGGCGATCTCTCGCCGCGCCTCGTCGGGGTGTTCCCGCATCGCCGCGATTACAACGAGGTCGCCAAACGGAACGACGCCAGTCTCGTAGGCCGCCTTGAACGACGGGTGCTTTACTTGCGGCTCAGCGTCAGCCTGCGATGTCTCGTCCCCCATCGAAGCGCGTACCGTAACGCACAAGCGGTTGCGCGAGACTCGGCACCATGTTGTCTGCTGATTGAGGGTCTATCATGACGAACGTGTCGGGCAACGAAAAAATCATCTAGACGGCGTGTCGTCTGGCCTCGGCGCGGCTCAGCCACAGCAGTGACGTAACGTGCGTCTCGGCGTGATTGATCGGCGTTCTTCCTAGCGGCTCGGAGTACGGCGGAGCCGATCCACTGGTGGCTCCAGACAGCTGAGCCCGTTTGGCGGCCTTTTCCACGCGCATCGCGAGTGTGCCGCATACGTCGGGGATGACTTCACGACGAGTTGACGCGCGCGTCCGCTCGGCGCGCCACAATCTCCGGTGATGGCCGTGATCAGGCCCCTGCGCCCGCTGCGCACCGGCGGCGGGAAGACCGCCGAGCCGGTAATCGAGTCGCGCCTTGAGGACCTGGTGGTGATCACCGGCTTCTCGGGTGCGGGCAAGTCGACGGCGATGAACGTGTTCGAGGACGCGGGGTACTTCTGCGTGGACAACCTGCCGCCGGAGATGATCCGATCGCTGGTCGAGCTGTTCGTGCACAAGGGCTCGAAGGTCGAGCGCGCGGCGGTCGTGTCAGATGTGCGCGGGGGGGTGTACTTCGAGGCGCTGCGCGCGGTGGTGGACGATCTCGACGCGCTGGGTCTCTCGCACCACCTGCTGTTCCTCGAGGCCGACGAGCAGACGTTGGTGACGCGCTACAAGGAGACGCGCAGGCGCCACCCGCTGGCGCCGGAGGGCAGCGTCGCCGCGGGGGTCGCGGCCGAGCGCGCGCTGCTCGAGCCGCTGCGGGGACGCGCCGACCTGGTGATCGACACGACCGCGATGTCGGCGGCGATGCTGCGCGAGAAGCTCGCCGAGGAGTTCCTGCCGCGCCAGACGGTCGGGCGCCTGTCGGTGACGTTCATGAGCTTCGGCTTCAAGCACGGTCCGCCGCGCGAGGAGGACCTCGCGTTCGACGTGCGCTTCCTCGCCAATCCACACTACGAGCCGGATCTGCAGGAACTGACGGGACTCGATCAGGCGGTGGTCGACTACATCGCCGCCGACGGGCGTCTCGACGAGCTCTACCAGCGTCTCGAGGCGCTGCTGGACTTCCTGCTGCCGCAATACGTCGCCGAGGGCAAGGCGCACCTGGTGATCGCGATCGGCTGCACCGGTGGCCGCCACCGCTCGGTGGCGATCGCCGAGCACCTCGCTGAGCGCTATCGCGAGGACGACGACCTCGACGTGGCGGTCGCGCATCGCGATCTGCAGAAGTCGCCGCGCAACGCCTGAGCGCGCTCGAAACTGCGGCCACAAAGCACCTCCTAGCAGCGCTTTTCTGCTACAGCATTAACGACAGCTGCCGACACATTGGAGAGAGTTCCGGCCGTCCGGCACGGAGCAGCAGATGACCTTCTTCTATTTCACCGAGGACGCGACGGATCAGGGCGTCGACCGCGACGACGATGTCGTGATCCTTGTCGCCGGTGGCGAGCTCGACTATGCCGCCAGTCCCCAGTTCAGAGAACGCATCGCCGAGGCGACCAGCGCCGGCCTGCGACTGGTCGTCGATCTGTCGCCGGCGACGTTCATCGACTCGACGGCGATCGGCGCGCTGGTCGGCGCCGTGATGCGGCTGCGCGAGCACCCCGGCGGCTCGCTGGCGGTGGTCTGCAGCGAGGACAACGAGCAGGTGCTGCGAACCTTCGACATGGCGGGGGTGACTGGCTTGATTGCGCTGTATCCGTCGTGTGAGGCGGCGCTGCTGGCGCTCGCGGCGGGTGATTGACCTGAGCCCGGCACGCGTTCGCGGCGTCGCGGGTCGCGGTGACTGAGATGAAGCCGCGACCGTTCAGGGGCGCTGCGATTGCGCTGGGTGCGTCGTTGATGGGCGCCACCGGCGCGCTGCTCGCAGGTGGCCCCGCCGGCGCCCAGGTCGTGTCGCTGCCCAGCGTCGGTATCTCGGTAGGAGGCGCGACCGTGTCGACGCCGTCGGTCACGCTGTCCAGCTCCCCGATCGGTGCGTCCGTTCCGTCGGTCACCGTGTCCACGCCGGCCGCCACGGTCTCCACGCCGGAAGTCAAGGTGTCGAGCGCTCCGACCAGCGTGTCGAGCACCCCGGTGACGGTTTCGACGCCGGGCACGCCGAGCGAAACACCCACGGAAAGCCCCCACTCGGACAAGCCGAAAACTCCCGGCGCCGGCGGGTCCGGGGCATCATCGGGCGGATCGTCCTCGCCGGATGGCGGCCACGGCACCACGGCGGTCGCCGCCGCGGCAGGCTCGTCCGCGGTACCGGCCGCCGCTGCTGCTGCTGCGGCGCCGACCGCCAATCGGAGCGCTCGCCGATCGGCGCACGTCGGCGCCCACCCGGGGGCGTCGGCAGCGCGCGCTGCGCGTGGCCCGACCGCGGCCGGCCCCGCCGGCAGCTCCTCTCCAGGCGTCGCGACACCGGCGAGCGGCCCCCGAGTCCGCGGCCCGAGTCTCCGGCGGGCAGGCTCCGGCGCGAGCCACAAACACGCGAGCAATCCGCTGGACGCGATCGGCAGGCACATTCCGCTGCCGATCCCCGTCCCCGATTGGAGCAAGCCGATCATCCTCGTGCTGCTCCTGCTGGCGCTGTGGTTTGCCGTGCGCGCACGGGTGGCCAGGCGCCGCGCGCGGCGCCTGGAGGGGCAGCGGACGACATTGCTGCACGACGTGGACGTGCTGCAGGCGGCGCTGGTGCCGGAGATACCTGCTCGTGTCGGCGGCGCGGCGGTGTCGGTGGCCTACAGGCCGGCTGAGGGCCCCGCCGCCGGTGGCGATTTCTACGACGTGTTCGTGCCGGCCCCCGAGCGGGTCACACTGATCCTCGGCGATGTCGCCGGCCACGGACACGAAGCGCTGACGCAGGCGGCGCTGATGCGCTACACGCTGCGCGCCTACCTGCAGGCCGGGCTCGAGCCGCGCGCGGCGCTGGCGCTGGCCGGGCGGGTGCTGGCCGATCGCACGATGGAGCACTTCGCGACGGTCGTGGTGGGTGTCTTCGACTCCCGCGAGGGCCGCTTGACGTATGCGAGTGCGGGCCATCCTCCCCCGATCCTGCTGGGGTTGCAGACGCGTGAGCCGCTCGCGGTCTGCGCTTCGCCGCCGATCGGCTGGACAGTGCCGACCGGGCGCCGGCAGACGAGCGTGTCGCTGCCGCGTGGCGCGGTCGCGTGCTTCTTCACCGACGGTCTCCTCGAGGCCCGCTGCGGGGATGACCTGCTCGGGCAGGAGCGGCTCACAGGGATCGTCGCCGAGCTCGGCTCGCGGCCCGATGCGTCGAAGCTGCTGGCGCGTGTACGAGCGGCGGCGCTCGCGACACCGGACGACATGGCCGCCTGCATTCTGGTCCCGCAGATCGCCGGCAAGGCGGCGCTCACACATATCGAGGAGCTGGAGGTCGACGTGCAGATGCTCGAGCGCGGCCTGCTGCGTCAGTTCCTCGAGGCGTGCCTGCTGCCAGCCGTCGCCGTCGAGCATGCGCTCGAGCAAGCGTGTGAGATCGCGGCGGTTTCTGGCACGGCGCTCGCGCGCGTCGAGCTCGCGGCGAGGACCGCGACCGTCACGGTGAGCGCTGCGCCGCCGTCCGCAGAGGCCGAGATCTCGGTGGGCGCTCCGCAATCGGCGGGCCAGCCTTCCGGCGCCGGCTGACACCGGCAGCGAAGTCGCCGGCCCACGGCGCGCTGATAGCCTCCCCGGCACGCCGGGCGAGGGAGCGATCGGTGGCCGCGGGATCCCCCGCCGGCCGCTGGGGCTCCCGAGGCCGGCATCGTTCATTTTCGGTTTCAGGAGGCAGTGAATGGCGGTACGCGTCGGGATCAACGGCTTCGGGCGCATCGGGCGAAACGTGTTCCGCGCCGCGATGGCTCGAGGCGACGAGCTGGCGCAGGAGATCGAGTGGGTGGCGGTCAACGACCTGACCGACGCCAAGACGCTGGCGCACCTGCTCAAGTACGACTCGATCCTCGGGCCGTATCCGGGCGAGGTCCGCGCCAGTGGCGAGCGCGCGCTGGAAGTGGACGGCAAACAGCTGCAGGTGCTCGCCGAGCGCGACCCTGCGGCGCTGCCGTGGGGAGAGCTCGGGGTTGACGTGGTGATCGAGTCAACCGGGCTGTTCACCGACCGCGAAAGCGCCGCCAAGCACCTCGCGCAGGGGGCCAAGAAGGTGATCATCTCGGCCCCGGCGAGCGATCCCGACGCGACGGTCGTGCTGGGCGTCAACTTCGACGAGGTCTACGACCGCGAGCGTCACGACGTGATCTCCAACGCCTCGTGCACGACCAACTGCCTGGCGCCGGTCGCGAAGGTGGTCAACGACACCGTTGGCATCAAGCACGGCCTGATGACGACGATTCACGCCTACACGGCCGACCAGCGCCTGCAGGACATGCCCCACAAGGACCTCCGCCGCGCGCGGGCGGCTGCGATCAACCTGATCCCTGCTTCGACGGGCGCGGCGAAGGCGATCGGCCTGGTGATTCCGGAGCTCCAGGGCAAGCTGGGCGGCTTCGCCGTACGCGCGCCGGTGCCCGTCGGCTCGGTCGTCGACCTGACCGTCGAGTGCGCTCGCGAGACGAGCGTCGATGAGATCAACGCGGCGCTGAAGGCCGCCGCCGGCAGCGGCCCGATGGCTGGGATCCTGCAGTACACCGAGGATCCGATCGTCTCGAGCGACATCGTCTCCTCGCAGTACTCCTCGATCGTGGACTCGCTGCTGACGGCGGTCATGGACGGCACGATGCTGAAGGTCGTCGCGTGGTACGACAACGAGTGGGGGTACTCCAACCGCGTGGTCGACCTGGTGCAGAGGGTCCTGTGAGCGACAGCGACCCGGCCGATCAAATCGAGGCCGTCCGCAGGGCCGGCAGACAGGAGGTCTGCGGGGTGGATATCGTGATGGATCGCGACAGATGGGAGAGTCGATGAGGAGCATTGACGACTTGGACGTGCACGGACGGCGAGTGCTCGTGCGGGTCGATTTCAATGTGCCGCTGGGCACGGAAAGCGACGCCGCGACCGGCGGCGTGCCGCTGGTGAGCGACGACACGCGCATAGCTGCCGCGCTTGCGACCATCGAAGACCTGCGCGCCCGCGGCGCGCGGCTGGTGCTGGTCTCGCATCTGGGCAGGCCGGAGGGAAAACCGGTGGCGGAACTGTCGTTGGTGCCGGTGGCGGATCGTCTGCGCGAGCTGACCGGCGCGAAGGTGACGCTCGCGCCCGCGGTCGTGGGCGAGGAGGTGACGGCGCTCGCGCAGGAGCTCGGGGACGGCGAGATCCTGGTGCTGGAGAACGTCCGCTTCGAGCCGGGTGAGACGAGCAACGATCCCGAGTTCGCCAAGGAGCTAGCCGCGCTCGCCGATCTGTATGTCGACGACGCGTTCGGCGTGGCGCACCGCGCGCATGCGAGCAACGAGGGCGTGACGCACCTGCTTCCGAGCGCCGCGGGACGGCTGCTGGAACGCGAGGTGAAGACGCTCAGCGGCATCCTCGAGCACCCGGATCACCCGCTGGTGGCGATCGTCGGCGGCTCCAAGGTGGGCGACAAGATCAAGGTGATCGAGCGCTTCCTGGAGGTGGCAGACGTGGTGATGATCGGCGGCGCGATGTGCTTCCCGTTCCTGTGCGCGCAGGGGCACACCGTCGGCGAGTCGCTGTGCGACGACGAGGACGTGGAGCACGCCCGCAGCGCACTGTTGCGCGCGAGCGACACGCACACTCCGCAGCTCGGCCGTGCGCGCCTGCTGGTGCCGAACGATCTGGTCATCGGCAAGCGCCTGGCGGCGGACGCGGAGCACCGTGTGTTGGACGGAGTGGAGGTGCCGAAGGGCTGGATGGGGTTGGACATCGGCCCAAAGACCGCGGCGCGCTATGCGAGCGTGATCGCGAGCGCCGGCACGGTCTTCTGGAACGGGCCGATGGGTGCGTTCGAGGTCGAGCCGTTCGCGGCCGGCACGCGCGCGGTGGCCGAGGCGGTGGCGAGTACGAAGGCGATGACGGTCGTAGGGGGCGGCGACTCCGCCGCTGCGTTGGCGGATTTCGGGCTCGAGAGCAAGGTCGATCACCTCTCGACAGGCGGTGGCGTGACGCTGCAGCTGCTCGAGGGCGCGACGCTGCCGGGGGTGCAGGCGTTGGCCGGCGTCGGGGTGGCGCTCGGATGAGCGGAGCTCGCACGCCGCTGATCGCGGGCAACTGGAAGATGCACAAGACTCAGGAGCAGGCGGAGGACTACATCCAGGCGCTGCTTCCCCGTGTATCTGCGATGGACGGCGTCGACGTCGCGATCTGCGTTCCGTTCACGGACCTGCAGGCGATGGTGGACAGCGCGCGCGGCTCGCGCGTCGAGGTCTACGCGCAGAACATGCACCAGGAGGCCGAGGGCGCGTTCACGGGCGAGATCTCCGCGCCGATGCTGAGCGAGCTGGACGTTCGCGGCGTGGTGCTGGGTCATTCCGAGCGCAGGGCGTTGTTCGGCGAGAGCGACAAGGCGCTGTCGCTGAAGCTGCCGGCGGCGCTGGCGGCCGGTCTGGTGCCGATCCTGTGCGTGGGCGAGACCGAGGAGGAGCGCGACAACGACGAAACGGATCGCAAGCTGCGCCAGCAATTGCGCGAGGATCTCGCGAATGTGGAGGCCGAGCGTCTCGCGGAGGTGGTGATTGCGTACGAGCCGATCTGGGCGATCGGCACGGGCAGGGTGGCCACGCCGGAGCAGGCGCAGGAGGCGATCACGTTCATCCGCGCGCTCGTGGCAGACCGCGACGCGCAGGCCGCGCAGTCGCTGCGGATCCTCTACGGAGGCTCGGTCAAGCCCGAGAACGCGTCGGAGCTGCTGGCGCTGGCGGACGTCGACGGGGCGCTGGTGGGCGGTGCGTCGCTCGACGCGGAGTCCTTCGCGCAGATCGCCGCTGCCGCTGCGGCCAGCGGACGCTCCAGCGGCGGCTCGGTCGCGCGCATGCGATGAGCGCCACGGCTGGGGCGCCCGGGGCGGGCGGGCCTTCCAAGCTGCCGGTGTCGAGTGCGTGCCTGATCGTGCTGGACGGCTGGGGATTGGCCGAGCCGGGCCCGGGCAACGCCGTGTCGCTGGCGCACACGCCGGTGTTCGACTCCCTGTGGGATTCATACCCGCACACGACGCTGACCGCGTGGGGGCTGGCGGTGGGGCTGCCGGAAGGGCAGATGGGCAACAGCGAGGTGGGGCATCTGAACCTTGGCGCCGGCGCGGTGGTCCGCCAAGACCTGGTGCGGATCGACGACGCGGCCGCTGACGGCTCGCTCGCGCAGAACGAGATGCTGCGCGCGGCGTTCGCGGATGCCGAGCGCGTCCACCTGCTGGGCCTCGTCTCCGATGGCGGCGTGCACTCCTCGCTGGATCACCTGCGCGCGCTGATCGAGCTCGCTCGTGCGCTGGCGGTCAAGGACCTGGTCGTACACGCGTTCACCGACGGCCGCGACACGTTGCCGCACGCGGGCGCCGGCTATCTGCGCGAGCTCGACGCAACGCCGGGAGTACGCGTCGGCTCGGTGACGGGCCGCTACTGGGCGATGGACCGCGACCACCGCTGGGAGCGCACGCAGCGGGCCTACGACCTGCTCGTGCACGGCGAGGCTCCGCAAAGCGCCGGCAGCGGCGAGCAGGCGGTCCAGGACGCGTATCGCAGAGGCGAGACCGACGAGTTCATCGAGCCGACGCTCGTCGGCGAGGAGGCGCGCATCCGCCCGGGCGACAGCGTGATCGCGTTCAACTTCAGGCCCGACAGGATGCGCGAGCTGACGCGGGCGCTGGCGGAGCCGGAGTTTGCGGAGGTGGACCGCGGCGGCGTGCCGGCGATCGCGCGCTACACGACGCTGACGCGCTACGAGGAGGGCTGGCCGTATCCGGTGGTGTTCTCACCAGAGCGCCCGCAGACGACGCTGTCGCTGGTGCTCGAGCGCGCGGGGGTGCCCCAGCTGCACGTTGCCGAGACGGAGAAGTATCCCCACGTGACGTACTTCTTCAACGGCGGTGAGGAGGCGCCGCTGCGCGGAGAGCGCCGCGAGCTGGTGCCCTCGCCGCGGGACGTCCCGACGTACGACCACAAGCCACAGATGAGCGCGCACGAGGCGGCGGCCGCGTTCGTGAACGCGTGGCGCGCGGACGCGGACGCGGACGCGGACGGGGATGCTCCGCGCTTCGGGATCATCAACTTTGCCAACGCCGACATGGTCGGGCACACGGGCGTGATCGAGGCAGCCGTGAAGGCGATCGAGACCGTTGACGAGTGCCTCGGCGAGGTGGTTGCGGCGGTGCACGCGCGCGGCGGCGTGTGCGTGGTGACCGCCGATCACGGCAACGCGGATCACATGCTCGAGCCGGACGGCTCTCCCAACACGGCGCACTCGTTGAACCCGGTGCCGCTGATCCTCACGAGCGCCGGCGTGCGGCTGCGGGCGCAGGGCGGGATCCTCGCGGACGTGGCGCCGACGGTGCTGCAGGCGCTCGGGATCGAACAGCCGGCGCAGATGACCGGGCGCTCGCTGATCGAGGGTCGCTAGATTTTCCTCCAGGCGGCCTGCCGGCCGTGGGGCGAGCGTACCGAGGAAGCGAGGCGCGATGGATGCAGATGAGCAGGAGGGTGCGAAGCGGGGACTGTCGCGGCGCGTGCTCGCGAGCTTCTTCATCGCGGCGGGTGTCAACCACTTCGTGATGCCGCGCGCCTACGAGGTGATCGTGCCACCGCCGCTGCGCGGGAACGCGAAGCGCGTCGTGCAGGTGAGCGGAGTGGCTGAGATCGTCGGCGGCCTTGGCGTGCTGGTGCCGTTGACACGGCGCCTCTCGGGCGTCGGGCTGATCGCGCTACTCGCGGCGGTGTTCCCGGCCAACCTGCACATGGCCCGCGCGCCGGAGCGCTTTCGCGCAATCCCCCCGTGGGCGCTGTACGCGCGGCTGCCGCTGCAGCCGCTGATGATGCTGTGGGCGTGGCGCGCCACGAGGCGATGACAGCGATTTCGCGAGCAATCGGGACTCGCGCTGCTATGTTCGACTGAGGAAAGGGCCTGCAAGGACCGCAATGTCGACCGTCACCGCCGTCAAGATCTCCACCTCTGAGCAGGATGGGCTCACGCTCGGAGAGCTGCGCGCGTGGCGCGGCCTGCTGCGGGCCCACGCGTGCCTGGCCAAGCGGCTGGACGCCGAGTTGGAGCAGGCCCACGGGCTTGCCGATGACCTCCTATGAGGTGCTGTACCACCTCGAGGAGGCGACCGCTGGGCGCATGCGCATGTGCGACCTGGCACAGCAGGCGCAGCTCTCGCGCAGCGGGCTGACGCGTCTGGTCGACCGGCTGGAGCGCGACGGCCTGCTCGAGCGCTGCTCATGCGACCACGACGCGCGCGGTTCGTATGCGTGCCTCACGGGCGCCGGGCGCGATCGTTTGGAGGCGGCGCGGGGCACTCACCGGGCGGTCGTCAGAGAGCACTTCTTCTCGCGCTTCTCCGAGAGCGAGCTGAGCCTGCTGGCGGACATGTGGGAGCGGATCGCTCCCTGCAGCGCCTGCTGAGCCCGCCGCTTCAGTCACTCGGTGTGCGCGGCCCGCGACGAACGTGGCGCCGGTGCAGCAACAGACCGCCGACGATCGCGATCCCGACCGCGACGAGGCCGTAGATGCCGAATGCTTCCAGCGCGTTGCCGGCAGAGCTGCCGAGCAGGTAGGCGATCAGCCCCACGCCAAACGCCCAGGTGATCCCTCCGAGCGCGTTCCACAGCGCGAATGATCGCCAGTGCATGCGCGTGGCGCCGGCCAGCCACGACGCCCACACGCGCAGCCCCAGGATGAAGCGCCCGAAGAACACGGCCTTGGGCCCGTGGCGTTCGAAGAATGGCTCGCCGACCCGCAGAACCTCCTGGCGCTGGCGGTAGAAGGAGCCCGGTCGTTCGAGCAGCCAGCGTCCGCCCTTGCGGCCGATCAGGTAGCCGATGTTGTCGCCGACGATCGCAGCGGCGGCGGCGAGCGCGATCACGACCCCGATCTGCAGCTTGCCCTCGCTGGCGAGCACGGCGGCGGCTATCAACGCCGTCTCGCCGGGAATCGGGACGCCGCTGGACTCGCCCATGACGAGCAGGAACAGCAGCGGGTAGCCGGCGGTCTTGACTAGCTGATTGACATCGACGAGCGCGACGAGCACTACTGCGTGTTTTCGGAGACGAGCTTCTGCAGCGCGGCCGCGGTGTGCTGGACGTCTGAGTAGACGACGTTGCGCAGCGTCACCTTGGTCGGCGCGGGAGCCGTCAGGACCACAGCCGCCACGACGGCGACCGCCAGCACCAGGATCGCGAGCATCGTCACGAGCAGGCGGGAGCGCCGCCGCGTGGATGCCGGGACGCGGCCGGCGGGCTGGGCGCGGGCGGCGGACGCTCTGGCTGGTCCGGAACGCGGCCGGCGCGGGGCGACCGTGGGGGCGACGGCGCCCGGGCGCGCGGCCCCGGCGAGCACGCTGGTCGCCTCGGTGGCCGGCGCCCCGCGGCGGCCGGCCGAGCGACGGGTTCGGCCCGCCCCGGGATCATTGGGCGCCACGCCCCTAGCTCCGTCGCTGAGCGCGTGTCGCATCTCCAGAGCGGTCTTGTAGCGGTCGCGCGGATCGAGCGCCAGAGCGCCGGCGACAGCCTCGGCGAGCTCGGGGTTGACGGCAGCCACGAGCGTGTCGAGCATCGCCGGCTCCTCCTGCTGCTGCTTGAGCGCGAGCTCGGTCAGCGAGTTGGCTTCATACGGCAGGCGCCCGGAGATCAGCTGGTAGGTGACGACGCCGAGCGCGTACAGGTCGGCGCTCGGTCCGGCCTCCTCGCCGCGCGCCTGCTCGGGAGCCAGGTATGCGGCGGTACCCAGCACCGAGCCGACCTGCGTGATGCTCGACTGCTCTGTGGCCTTGGCGATGCCGAAGTCCGCGAGCTTGACCTCGCCTTCGCGCGCGCGCAGCAGGTTCCCCGGCTTGACGTCGCGGTGCACGACGCCGTGGCGGTGGGCGTAGTGCAGACCCTCGCACGCCTGTTCGATGATCGACAGCGCCTCGTCGACCTCCACCCAACCCTCGTCGCGCAGGATCTCCGCACCCGAGGACCCCTCGATGTACTCCATGACGATGAAGTACTGGCCTGTGCGCTCGTCGCGGCCGGAGTCGAACACCTGGACGATGTTGGGGTGCACGAGGCGCGCGGCGGCCTGTGCCTCGCGCTGGAAGCGCGAGACGAAGGCGGGGTCATCGGCGAGGTGCTCGGCGAGCAGCTTGACCGCTACCGGGCGCTCGAGGCGCATGTCCTGAGCGAGATGCACCGTGGACATGCCGCCGAAGCCCAGCCGGCTCTCGAGCCGGTAGCGCGCCGCGATCTCACGCTCGCTCATTTGCCGCCTTCCTGGCCACCGGCGCCGATCCCGCCCGCGCCTTCGGAGGCTTCGCCGTTACCTTCGCCGGCCCCGGTGCCACCCTGTTCGCTGCCGATGCCGGGCGTCGCTTCACCCGGCCCGGCGGGGGTCCCGCCTCCGGGGGTGGCGGGCGTGGTGGGGGTGGTGTCGATCGGGGGGGTCGTCGTGGTCGTCGTGGTGCTGGGCGTGGTCGTCGGCGTCGTGGCGGTGTTGGTGCTTGTCGTCGTGCTCGGCCTGGGCGTGGTGCTCGTGGCTGTGTTCTGTGCGAGCGGCTGTGCGCACAGCGCGAGCGCGCGTTTGCGCAGGTTCTCGATGCCCTGGCGCAGCGTGTCGAGGAGCCCCGAATCGATCGACCCGGGCAGCGTGTTGAAGTCCTGTTCGGTCTTGGCGAGCGCTGTTTCGGTCGCCGAGCAGCTGCCGTTGGCGCTTTCGGCCTCCTGCGCGACAGTTTCGAAGTCGCCCTGCAGAGGGCCGGAGTCGGCGACCGGAATCAGCTTGCCGGTCGAGCTGCCGCAGGCGACGAGCAGCGCGGCAGCGGCGCCGAGCATCACGGCCAGCGCGCTGCGCGCGGAGGACCGGCGTCGGCGCGAACTCATTGGCCGTACTCCAAACGCTCCGCGAGCGAGTCCGGCAGCCGCGCGGCGCGAATTGCGGCGGCGGCGCCGGCGATGTCGTAGTCGGCGCGGTGAAACGACGCGGCCATCTCGTCGAGATCGAGCAACAGCCACGAGGCGCGTGGATCTCCGTCGCGCGGCTGCCCGACGCTGCCGGGGTTGAGCAGCCATTCGCCGTCGGCGACGTCGAGTTGCGTGCGGTCGCGCTGCGGCTCGCCGGTGGCGAGCTCACCGTCGTGACGGGCGAACGAGAGCGCCACGTGCGAGTGTCCGATCAGGCAGACGCGTTGACGTTGGACGTCGAGGCACAGCTCCGCGAGCAGCACCGAGAGCACGTACTCCCACACGGGATCACGCGGGCTGGCGTGGTAGAGACCGACGGGGCCCTCCTCGCCCTGCGGGCTCAAGCCCCGGAGGAACGCGAGGTTCTCCGGTGCGATCACCTCCCGCGTCCACTGCGCGGCGAGGCTGGCGCCCTTGGAGAACTCGTCGAGCGGGATCTCGCCCGTCACCGCGAGATCGTGGTTGCCGGCGAGACACACCGCCGCATGGCGCCGCGCGAGCTCGACGCAGGCATCGGGCTCGGCTCCATAGCCGACGAGGTCACCCAGGCACCACAGCTCCGACGCGTCGCTGGCGGCGACGGCCTCGAGCGTCGCCTCGAAGGCGTGACGGTTGGCGTGGATATCGGAGATGACGGCGACCTTCATCCTTGCAGGGTACGAACACCGCTGAACCTCACGTGTTCCACGCGCGCCGCCGCTGCAAGGACGCGGCCAGCCGGTGCGGCGCCGACGAGGCGCCGCACGGTGCACTACTCGCCGGTGGGACCGCCCTCGCTGCCGCCGTACTCGGGCAGGTTCTTGATGCCCTCGCGGGTGCGCCACTTGGAGTAGTTGTCCTCCATCGCATCGATCAGCTCACGCATGAAGCGCGGGGAGAGGTTGACTCGCGAGACCACGACCCCCGGGACCTCGTCTGACTCGACCTCGTGGTCGACGCGCGCGAACGTGACCGTGAACTCGTAGTCAGAGTGGCTGACGTTGGCGAAATTGGCGTAGACGCCCCCCATGATCTCGGGGGACAGATGGATGTTTATGTGGCGCTCGGCGCCTGAGTCTTGGTCGTTCACACAGCTAGTATCGCAATCCCCGAGTACGAAGCCAATGACCGAGCCTCCCAGCTACGACGATCGAGCCTCCCCGGAGCGGCTGCGCCAGACGGTGCTCGCCGCAGTCGACGATCTGACCGGTACGAGCACCGCGAACGGCGGCCGCGCCGCGATCACGCTGGAGCGTCCGCGGCGCGCGGAGTTCGGCGACTACTCGACCAACGCGGCGCTGCTGATGGCGCCGGGCGTCGGCGTGCCCCCGCGGGAGCTCGCGGAGCGCCTGGGTGACGCGTTGCAGGAGCGCTTGGGGGGAAGCCTGGAGCGCTTCGAGGTCGCCGGGCCGGGCTTTGTCAACCTGTTCATGTCCGACTCGTGGCTGACGGCGGCGCTCGCGCAGGCGCTCGCAGCGGGCGACGCCTTCGGCGCGGGGCTGGCTGAACGCCCGCGGCGGATCCTCGTTGAATTCGTATCGGCGAACCCCACCGGGCCGATGCACGTCGGACACGCACGCAACGCGGCCTACGGCGATGCGCTGGCGCGCATGCTCGCGCTGCAGGGCAATCGGGTGGAGCGGGAGTTCTACGTCAACGACGCCGGCTCGCAGGTGCGCAAGCTCGGCGAGTCGCTGCAGGCGATCGCGCGCGGCGAGCCGGTGCCGGAGGACGGCTACAAGGGCGACTACATGGTCGAGCTGGCGGCCAGGCTTCCGGATGCGGCGAGCGTGGACCCCGCGGATACCGGCCGTGCCGCCGTGGCGCTCCTGATCGAGAGCATTCGCGCGTCGCTGACGGCATTCGGAGTCGGCGAGTTCGACGTCTGGAGCTATGAGAGCGCGCTGCACGCCGGCGACCCGAGCCCGGTGGCGCACACGCTGGCGATCCTCGAGCGCGAAGGCCACACTTACCGCAGCGAGGGCGCGCTGTGGCTGCGCACCACCGACTTCGGCGACGACAAGGACCGGGTGCTGGTGCGCTCGAGCGGCGAGCACACCTATTTCGCCTCGGACATCGCCTACCACCAGGACAAGCGCGAGCGCGGCTTCGAACGCCAGATCGACGTATGGGGTGCGGACCATCATGGTTACGTGCTGCGCATGAAGGCGGCGTATGAGGCGCTCGGCGGCGATCCCGGCGAGCTCGAGCTGCTGATCATGCAGCTGGTGCACCTGATCAGCTCGGGCGAGCGCGCGCAGATGTCCAAGCGTGCCGGCGAGTTCGTGACGCTCGACGACCTCGTCAGTGAGATCGGCGTGGACGCGGCGCGCTGGTACCTGCTTGCACGCTCGCACGACACGACCGTCGATCTCGACCTGGACCTGGCGCGCGAACAGTCGAACGAGAACGACGTGTACTACGTGCAGTACGCGCACGCCCGCATCGCGTCGGTGCTCGCGAAGGCGGGCCCCGAGCGCGTCAAGGGAGCGGGCGCGGCGGTGGCGGAGCTCGAGCGCGAACCGCTGCACGTCACCGAGCGTGCGCTGGTGGAGCAGCTGCTGGCATTCCCGGCGGAGCTCGCCGAGGCCGCAGAGCGCCGCGCGCCCCACCGGATCGCTGCGTATGCCTTGACGCTGGCGCAGACGTTCACAGCTTTCTACCGCGACTGCCACGTCGTCGGTGCGGAGCCGATCGAGGTGGAGTCCTTTCGGATCCTGCTGTGCGTCTTGAGCATGCGCACGATCGCGCGCTCGCTCGACCTCCTCGGCGTGAGCGCGCCGACGAGGATGTAGGCCGCAGTGAACCGGCACGTGCCGCCCGCGCGCGGTTTCAGCGTCAGTCGAAGCGGGCAAGGTCGGCATCGAGCTTGGCCGCGTCGTCCGGGCTGAGCGCCGCCGAGGAGCTGGTTGCGGTGGCCTGCGCGCGGGCGCGTCGCCGCCAGCTCGGGATCAGCAGCAGCACCGTTGCCACCAGGCCGAGCACGACGAGCACCGGCACGAGATACGCGGCGAGGTCGAAGCCGTGCGCGCTCGGCAGCCCCAGCACGGTTGGCCCGTACTGGGCGACGAGTGCGCGCTTGATCTCGGCTTCGTCCTGGCCGCGGTCGATCAGGCTCTGGATGTATTCGCGCTCGGTGTTGGCCTGAGGGGCCTGGGACTCGTCGAGCGCGACTTTGCACGTCACGCACATCGCCTGGCGCTCGATCGCCAGCAGCGACGCGCGCGGCGCGACGCTGGCGGCTGCCTGCGCGGGGCTCGCCGCGAGTGCCATCGCGACCAACAGCGCGGCGATCAGTCCGCGGGCCGGCGCGGCGTGGTGGCGCGGCCCAGCACCCGCCGAGCTGTGCGATCGCGCCGTCACGAGCTGGTGGCGAGCGCCAGTGCCTGGTTTACGAAGTCCTGTTCGATCTCTCCGCGGGAGATGGCCACGACCCGTCCTTGGCGGTTGATGATGAAGCTCTCGGGCACCTGGTGGGTGCCGTAGGAGCTGGCAAATTCGCTGGTGATGTCGCGAAGCACAGGATAGGTGAGGTGGTAGCGGCGTACGAAGCCTTCGGAGTCGGGGGCGTTGTCCTGGTAGGTGACCCCCAGCACCGTCCCGCCGTGCCGTTCGAGCTGGGGCTGGGCGTGCTCGAGCAGCGGCGCCTCGGTCTGGCAGGGTTCGCACCACGACGCCCAGAAGTTCAGCACCACGACCTTGCCGCGCAGCGAAGCCAGCGCTCGGCTTGTGCTCGCGCCGAGCACCGGCAGCTGACGGGTGGCGTCGGGCGCCACCGGGTATACGTGGCGCGCCACCTGTTCGTCGAGCGTGCGGTTGGCCGACTGCGTCGAGACGCCATAAAGCAGAAGCGCGATCACCGCGGCGCCGGCAAGCGAGGCGATGATCGGCACGAGGCGGCGTCTCACGAGCGAGAAGGTTAGAGCGGCGGCGCCTGAGCGGAGCCGCGTGTGCCCGTGACGAGGCGTGTGCGGCCGTCGAAGCGCCTCCTCAGCCGGGCGAGACGGTGCGTGCGCAGTCCGTGATGCCCAGCGCCTTCGCTTCTTCCTTGCCCGTGTTGGAGCTGAGTGCTTCCAGCGCGTCACGAGCGCGCACAGCGTTGCGGGCACGCAGCCCCGCCACCGCCTCTTCGAGCAGCTGTGCTTCCCGAGCGACGCTCTTGACGAAGCGGCTGTAGCCCGGGCGGGCGCTCGTCGGAGCCTGCACGCCGTTCAGTTCGTGCGCGAGCTTCGAGACGATCGCGCTCGTCTGTTCGGAGAACGACAGCAGCTCTGCCGTCGACTTTGGTGGCTTCAGGCGCGCGGCGCTGCGCAGGCCGCCCACGCAGATCGCGTTCGCGTGGGCGGCGAACTGGGCCTGTGTCGGCGCGGGGCTGCCGGCGCTGCCGCAGCCGGCGAGCAGCGCGCAGGCCGCGAGCGTCGCGGCGCAGATTTGGACGCGACTGAGGCGACGGCCGACGCTGCCTCGGAGCTTGGTGGTGGGCGCCATGCGCGGGAAGGGTAGTGGGATGGGGCGCCAGCGCCTAGAATCCCGGCTCGCGCGGCGGTAGCTCAGTTGGTAGAGCGCAAGCTTCCCAAGCTTGAGGTCGCGGGTTCGACCCCCGTCCGCCGCTTCCTGGTACCAGAACGATATTTGGCTCTGTGGAGCGGAGTCTCGCTCGAACCACCGTTGGAAAACACCCGGCGAGACGAGAGCAATACCGGGCCAAGCGAACACGGGTCTGCAGTACCGTTTCCCGCGATATCCGGTCGCTCATCGGGCTCGAGTCTCGATGCCCCCGGCTCCCGAGAGCCTCTAGGCAAGGGCGTGGGCACTTCGCGCCGCCTTATTGCAATCTGGCAGCGGCCCACCTTGACAACATCGCCAACCGAGTCCGTCGGGGCGATGTGGCATAGCGTCCACCAGTCCAGTCGGAGGCCTACCGAGAGCCGCGAGGGCCGAACTCATAATCCCCTTGGTCGCAGGTTCGAGTCCTGGCTAGCCAATGGCGGGATCCCTGGCTCTAGAGCGAAATCCTGCGGGTATGACTGGAGCCCCGGCCGAGGCGGATCATCGACGCAAGTACAACGCCCACGATCGCGCCCACCAGAAGTCCGACACCGATCGGAGTGAGCCACGAGAGCAGCGCGCTCGAGATCGCGTTTCCGATGCACTTGCCCGCCTGGCTGATCGCGATGTGGTGTGCGGCGTGCTCCGAGCACGCGGGGCTTGACGGACGCTTCCCGGATTGGTGGCGGTGCAGGTCCCAGAGCATGCCCAGAACGAGGCCTGCCACCGAGCACAGGCGAAATACTGTGTCGCGTAGCTCGCGTCCAAGCGCTCGCTTCCGTCGGGCAGTCATGCTCACGAAAGTGGCATCGGCAGGGAGTCGGATGCGGGGCGTCGCGGGACGGGTTTAAGGACGACTCGACGAGTGACGAGTAGTTGGACGACGTTTTTCGTGGTCATTTGGCAGCGACTCACGGTCGGGTGCGATATCCGCGGCCCGATAACAGCTATTGGGAACGGGGGGTGACCTCGGACGACCGTTCGCTTTGTGTGGATATACTTCTCATTATTGCGAACGCAAGCCCCCTCGTTGTTGCCGCTGTTCCGGTCCGAGATGCAACTTCGACTGCTTGCGCTCTTGCTGCTGCAGCCAGAGCGCCAGTGGACGCTGCATGAGCTTGCGGAGGCCGTGGACGCACCCCAATCATCCGTTCATCGCGAGCTCGGGCGAGCGGAGGCAGCTGGCATCGTGCGCAGGAATGCCGAGGCGCGGCCACATCTGTTTTCCGCGGCGGTCGATGACGCGTTCTATGAGCCCTTGGCCACTCTCCTCAGTAGATCTGTCGGCGTTGAGCTGCAGCTGCGTAACGCCCTCGACCGCCCAGACGTGGACGCGGCGGCGATCTACGGCTCCTGGGTCGCCGGCGTTCGCCGGCCCGGCAGCGATATTGACGTACTCGTCGTCGGTGATGCCAACCTCCGATCGCTGCGCAAACTCGTGCGGCCGATTGGAAAGAGCGCCGGTCGCAACGTCGACCTCACAGTTCTTGGCGACGATGAGTTCCGTCGCCTGCTCGGTGAAGGCTCAAGCTTCATTCGGGGCGTGATGGAGTCCCAGATGACGCCGCTCGTTGGCGACCTGGCGAGCACCGCAAGACAATGACCTCCGCACGCGTCGAGAAGGTCTACGAGGATCGGGTCGGTGCTCGCACGTTCCTCGCGCAGGCGGATACCTTCCTTGGTGACGCCGATGCCACTGGCCTGAGCGCACCGTCTCGTTCCATCCTTTTACACAGCGCGGCTGTCTCTGCTTGCGATGCGATTCTCCAGGCAGCTGGGCAGCGCGTGACCGTGGGCGACGGCGACACGTGCTGCGTCTGGAAACGGCGCTTGAACATCTCGACGGTGACATCGAGGACCTACTGGAGCGCCTCGATGCCGCGCGCACGCGGCGCAACGAAGCTTCCTACGCAGCAAATTCGTCGCCCAGGCCAGCATCGATGAGGCTCGCGAGGCGACCGCGGAGCTGGTCGAGCTCGCGCGTGTCTTCCTAGACGCTTGACTGGTACCGCTCGCGATCCATGTCCGCGTCTGGTGGGCGGCTGTTTCGACTGCCGCCGAGCTACGCCGCCGGCCACACGAGCATCGGGCCGCTGGCGACGAGCCTCACCTGTGAGCCGGCCGCGAAACCGGTGTCGCCGGAGGTGCGGACGATCAGGACCTGCTGGTGGTGCCCGTGCTCGAGTGTTATGTGCGCGACGGAATCGTGGCCGTGGTAACCGGAATGTGTTATTTCGCCCGTGACACCGCCCTCGCTGTCGGGGGGGTGCAGCTCAATCTGCTCGGGACGTATGAGGACGCTCACGGAGCGTCCGCCCGGCGGCGCCTCGCCGTGCCAGCGGGCGGCGAGCATTCCCAGTGGTGTGTCGACAAACGCGCCGTCCAGCACGCCGTCGAGAATGTTGGCGTCTCCGATGAACCGCGCGAGCTCGTCGTCGACCGGCGCCGCGTACAGGTCCTGGGGTGGGGCGCATTGGGCGATCTTGCCGTCCCTCAGCACCGCTACGAGATCGGAGAGTGAGAGCGCCTCGTCCTGATCATGGGTGACCAGCAGTGCTGTGGTGGAGGACTGGCGGATGATTCGCGCGACCTCCTCGCGGACGGACGCGCGCATGTGCGCGTCGAGCGAGGCGAACGGCTCGTCCAGCAGCAGGATCTCGGGTTTGATCGCGAGCGCCCTGGCCAAGGCGACGCGCTGCTGCTGGCCGCCGGAGAGCTGATGGGGGTAGCGCCGCTCGAGGTCGGTGAGCCCGACCATCTCGAGCAGGTCGCCGACTCCTTGCCGGCGTGCCGCGCGGGAGAGACCAAAAGCGACGTTTGCCTCCACCGTGAGGTGCGGAAACAGGCCACCCTCCTGAGGGACATAGCCGATCTGGCGCCGCTCGGGATGTACGTGGGCGCCCTCGCCGTCGACGATCTTCCCAGCGACGCTGATGGTGCCGAGATCGGGTCTCTCGAAGCCGGCGAGCAGGCGCAGCAGCGTGGTCTTGCCGCTCCCGGACGGTCCCAGGATCGCGGTCAGCGACCCGGCAGGCACCTCGAGGTCGAGGCCGCCGAGAACGGGGTGCGCTCCGAAGCTCTTGTAAAGGTTGCTGATCTGAACGCCGCTCATGTCGATGGCACCGTCCGTGATGGGAGCTTGTCGAAGAAGCGTCCGAGCACATAGCTCGGCACGGCCGCGATCACGATCATCGCCAACGCGAACGGGGCGGCCTGCCCGTAAGCAAGGTTCTGCTGATAGGCCCAGAACTGGGTGGCGAGTGTCTGCACGCCCGTCGGGATCAGGATCAGCGTCGCGGTCAGCTCCGTCACCGCGGAGAGGAACACCAGGCAGAACGCCGCCGCCAATCCGGGCCCGATCAACGGCAGCGTCACACGCCACAGCACCGCCGGACGGCGCTGGCCGAGGGAGCGGGCGACCTCTTCGAGGCCCGGCGGCGCCTGCATGACCGACGCGCGCACGCCGATCAGCGCCAGCGGGAAGAACAGGATTGCGTAAGCGAGGATCAGAAGCGGGGCGCTCTGATAGAGGAACCCGTCTGCGTAGCGCTCGGTGAAGTAAGAGAGCGCGAGCGCGATCACTAGCCCGGGCATCGCCAGCACGAGATAGGTGCTGCGTTCAAGCAGCTGGTAGACGCGGGCGTGGTGACGTACAGCGAGCAACGCGACCGGCAGCGCCATCAGCGTTGCGATCGCGGCGGCGGCGGCGCTGTAGAGGGCGGTATGCCACGCGGCGTCCAGCAGCGAGACGCCGGTGAGATATGCGTGTCCGGACTCGAGTACCCAGTAGACGCTTGCCCCCACCGGCACGCCGAGCGCGAGCGCGACGAGCGCCAGCAGGGCCGCGAGCGCCGGCAGCCGCGCGCGCCCCAAGCGGCGTCGTGCCGTGACGCGCTGCGCCAGCGGCCCCGAGCGGCTGACGCGGCCCCGGCCCCGCGCGAACCCCTCGCCCGCCACCACGGCCAGGCTCAGCAACACGAGCACGAGCGACAGCGCTGAGGCCGTCGGGACGTTGAAGGAGACGTTGAACTCTGTGAAGATCTCGGTCGTGAACGTCTGGTAGCCGAGGATCTCAAACGCGCCGTACTCGGCCAGCAGTACCAGCGCCACCAGCAGACAGCCGCCGACGATCGCCGTGCGGGCCTGGCCGATGGTGATCCGCCAGAACGTCTGCAGGCGCCCGACGCCAAGGCTGCGCGCGACCTCCTCTTGGCCAGGGTCGGCGTTACGGAAGCTCGCCGCAACCGGCAGATAGACCAGTGGGTAGATCGCGAGGGTCATCACGAGCACCGCGCCGCGGAATCCCTGAACCCACGTGCTCAGTGATGCCCACCCGAAGCTCACCACGAAGTCTGGGATCGCGAGCGGCACCACGACCAACACAGCCCACACGCGGCGGCCCGGCAGGTCGGTCCGCTCGATCAGCCACGCCGCCGCGGTCCCGATCACGGCGCACAGCAGCGTCACGACGACGGTCAGCCTGATCGTGTTCCACAAAAGGGTCGCCGTCAGCGACCGGAAGATCAGGTTCACGATCGTCGAGGTCCCCGCGCCGTGCGCCTCGATCAGCAGAAAGCACAGGGGTGCCACCAACACCACTGCGACCGCCAGGCTCAGCGTGAGCAGCCCCCACGGCCGGGGAGCGCGGCGGGCCGGCACCAGCCCGACGCGCCGTGCCCCCGCCGGCGGAGCGTCAGCGACGGCTGGCGCGGACACTGTGTTCCCCAGCAGCCGCCTGAAAGAGCGGTTGCCTCACAGCAGCCCCGCCTTACGTAGCAGCGCGATCGCGCTCGACCCGTCCCCGAGCTCGGTGGTCGTGATCGGGTTGGGTTGCAGCTGATCGAGCGGGGTCTCCGGAGCCGTGGTGCTGACACCAGAGGCGATCGGGTACTCGAAGCTGATCGAGTGCGCGATGATTTCCTGCCCCTGCGTTGAGACGATGAACGCGAGGAACTTCTGTGCGTTCGCCACGTGTTGCGAAGACTTCAAGATCCCCGCGCTCGATATGTCCAGCACATAGCCGGCGTCACGCGGCGCGAAGTAGGCGATCTTCGATGGCACGTTCGACGCGCCGAGCTCGGCCCGCATCCGATACCAGTAGTACTGGTTCACTACCCCAAACGCGACCGCGCCGCGGTTGACCTCATCGGCGATCGTCTCGTTGTCCGGGTAGACATGGCTGCCCGCGTTCGACTTGATCGCTTCCAACCACTTCAGCGCGGCCGCTTCGCCGTAGGTGCGCGCGTAGGAAGTTACGATCGGCTGAAAATCGGTCTCCCCGGCGGCGAACGCCAGCTTGCCGCTGTACCTCGGATTCGCCAGTTCGCTGGCGCTCCTCGGCAGTTGGCTCGTGCTGATCAGGCTCGGGTTGTAGATCAACACACTCACCCTTGCCGAGACGCCGAGCCAGTCGCCCTGCGGCGAGTTCCACTTGCTCGGAGTGAGGGCGAGCGTCGAGGCGTCGACCGGGGCGAGCAGCCCCTTGCCCTGCAGATACTCCAGTGCGGGAGAGTTCTCGGTGTAGATGACATCCGCGGGCGAGCGCGAGCCCTCGGTCACGATCTCATCGACCAAGGTGTCCTCGTCGTCGTTGCGCACGTTCACCTTGATCCCGGTCTGCTTTTCGAAGCCTTCAACGAGCGCGTCGGTCGTCTGCTCGTGCTGGCCGTTATACAACGTGATCGACTGCCCGGACCTCGAGGAGCTTCCGCAGCCGGTCAGCAAGCAGGCTGTCAGCGCGAGTGCCGCTACCAGTGAAGCGATGCGTCGTGTTCTGCTCACGGGCGTCCTCGTCGATCGGCGGTGGTCACGATTCGACTCCCGGGCACAGATGTTCGATCGTCTTGCTGGCGACACTTACGGCACTCTTGGCGGCGGCGGATCCGTTCGTGGACACGAATGACTGATAGGCGGCGGCGAGCGTGTCGATTGCCTGATGCAGAGTTTCGTCGCCGGTGTGGATCTCGCGCAGCGGCAGGATCTGCGCCTGCGCATGACCGACCGGGTCCGCTTCAGGGTCAGGGCCGTCGCTCAGCGCCGCTTCGACCTGCTTGCACGTCTGCGTCTTGACCTGCGCGCTCGACAGCGCCGGCTTGGAGGAGCCGCAGGCCGCCAGTAGGACGAGCGAGGCGAGCCCGGCGATGAGCGCAGACGGCACTCGCCACGCGGTCGACGCGAGCAGGGGATTGTGGGCCTCGGGAATGACGAAAGCTCTCGATCTGCGAAATCCGACGGATGCGCTCGGGTATGACCGCGCGGACCATACCACAGCTTAGGCAGCCCTAATTAGGGACCCCTAAGCGGGCTCCAATGGGCGGGGATGTCGCCGACGACGCGAGATACACTGCTCGCGCCGGAGCCAAGTGGATCGTGCCCGCCAACGACCTAGGAGAGGACGCATGACTCCTCTGGCAATGACATCGGACGGTCAAGCGCGCGTGCTCGCGGACGGCCACGAGCTGCCGATGCTCGGCCTCGGCGTCTGGCAGGTGCCCAACGGCCCGGAATGCGTCAACGCCGTGGGGACCGCACTCGAGCTCGGGTACCGCCACATCGACACCGCCCAGGCGTATGGCAACGAGGAGAGCGTCGGTCAGGCGTTGCGCGACGCCGCCATCGAGCGCGAGGAAGTCTTCCTCACGACCAAGTTCTACCCGGCCCACAAAGACCCAGCCGCCGAGGCCGAGAAAAGCCTCAAGCGCTTGGGCGTCGACTACGTCGACCTCTACATCATCCACTGGCCGCAGGGCGGTCCCACGTGGGCGTGGCCCGGCATGGAAAAGGCCAAGGAGCAGGGCAGCACGCGCTCGATCGGCGTCTCCAACTTCAGCGCCCAGGAGCTCGACCAGCTGGCCGCCGTGGCGGACCTCGGGCCAGTCGTCAATCAGGTGCAGTTCAGTCCGTTCGAGTACCGTCGCGCGCTGCTCGAGGCCTGCCGGCAACGCGACATCGCGCTCGAGGCATACAGCCCGCTCGGCACAGGTCGCCACATGTCCCACCAGGCCGTCAACGGCATGGCTCAACGCGTCGGCCGCACGCCGGCGCAGGTGCTGCTGCGCTGGTGCGTGCAGCATGGCCTGCCTGTGATCCCGAAGTCAACTCACCGAGAGCGCATCGAGGAGAACGCACGGATCTTCGACTTCACCCTCTCCGACGCGGACATGGCAGAGCTCGACGAGCTCGATCAATCGGGGGGCACCGACCAGGCGCTCGAGCGCAAGTGGTGGTGAGGGCGCCCAGCCGACGCCGCCGGGCGCCAGACTCGATGCGCGGCTGAGCACGAACGTGGAGTTGAGGATCTTCATCGAGCCGCAGGAAGGCGCGAGCTATGAGCAGCAGCTCAGCGTGGCCCAGGCGGCGGAGTCACACGGCTTCGCTGCCTTCTTTCGATCTGATCACCTGCTGAGGATCAAACCCGGGTCCGGTTTGCCCGGACCGACGGATTCGTGGGTGACCCTCGGCGCGCTGGCGCGCGAGACGAGCAGGATCCGTCTGGGCACGATGGTCACATCGGCGACGTTCAGGCTGCCGGGGCCGCTCGCGGTCGCGGTCGCGCAGGTCGACGCGATGAGCGGCGGGCGCGTCGAGTTCGGGCTCGGGACAGGCTGGTTCGAGCCCGAGCACACCGCCTACGGCGTCCCGTTCCCGGTCCTCGGTGAGCGCTTTGACCGTCTCGAGGAGCAGCTCGCGATCCTGATCGGCCTGTGGAGCACCCCGATCGAGGAGCGCTTCAGCTTCGACGGCCGTTTCTACCAACTCACCGACAGCCCGGCGCTGCCCAAGCCGCTGCAGCGCCCGCACCCCCCGGTCATCATCGGCGGCCTCGGCACCCGCCGCACTCCCGCGCTGGCCGCTCGATTCGCCAAGGAGTTCAACGTGCCCTTCGCTTCTGTCGAGGTCACGGCAGAACGTATCGAGGCCGTGCGAGCGGCGTGCGCCGCGGCCGGCCGTGATCCCGACGAGCTGGTGTACTCGCACGCGATCACCGTGTGCTGTGCGCATGAGCAGTCTGAGCTCGAGCGGCGCGCCGCTCGCATCGGCCGCGACCTCGACGACCTACGCAAATCAGCCGCCGCCGGCACCCCGCAGGAGGTGGCCGCACGGCTGCGGGAGTACGGGCGCGCCGGCGTGTCGCGGTCTTACCTTCAGATCATCGACCTCGACGACCTCGATCACCTGGCTGTGATCGCCGCCGAGGTGATGCCGCAAGTGGCCGAGTGACGGCCGCCGCCTGACCTCGACCAGCTCACTCAAATAGGTGATACTCGTGCGGATGTTCGCGAACGTCCCTTCGGTACTGAGTTAACGTCTATGGCTCCCTGCGCTGCGTGTTCTGCTGAGAATCCCACCGGGGCGCGCTTTTGCATGGGATGCGGCGCGGCGCTCGAGCGGCGCTGCCGTGACTGCGGTGAGCCTGCGCCCGAAGACGCGCGGTTCTGCATGGCTTGTGGCGCGTCGCTGCAGACGCCCAGCGCGGCGGATGCACCACGTGCTGCGCACGACACGGACGCGCCGGCGGTGGCGCTCGCATCGCCCACGCTCGACGAGCGGCGTACCGTCACCGTCCTGTTCGCGGACCTCTCCGGTTACACGGCGGCGGCGGCGAAGATGGACCCGGAGGCGGTGAAGCGTCAGCTCGAGCGGATCCTCGGGCGCTTGGGACAGGAGGTGGTGGTCTACGGCGGCTATGTGGACAAGTTCATCGGCGACAACGTGATGGCGATCTTCGGCGCGCCGGTGGCCCACGGTGACGACGCCGAGCGCGCCGTTCGCGCGGGCCTGGGGATGCAGGCTGCGATGGACGAGCTGAACGAGCCGCTGAGCGCGCAGCACGGCATCACCTTCGAGCTGTGCGTGGGCATCAACACCGGTGAGGTGCTCGCGGGCGAGGTGGGCGACAGCTACACAGTGATCGGCGACACCGTCAACGTCGCTTCGCGGTTGCAGGCGGGGGCGCGCCCGGGGAGCGTGACCGTCGGCGAGGCGACCTATCGCGCCACGCGTGAGGCGATCGACTATCGCACGCTCGCGGAGCCGCTCGTCCTGAAGGGCAAGACCGAGCCGGTGCCCGCGTGGGAGGCGCTGGCGGTCGACGAGCGCCCGCTGCCGTCCGCCTCGGCGCTCCCCGCCGGCACTCCTCTGGTCGGGCGCACGTCCGAGCTCGCCCAGCTGCACGACCTGCTCGCGCGGGTGCAGCGCAAGCGCGCACCGCATCTGGCGACCGTGATCGGCGATCCCGGCGTCGGCAAGACACGGCTGCTGCGGCAGTTCGAGCTCGAGCTACAGAACCGCGAATCGCCACCGCTGGTGCGACACGGACGCTGCCTGCCATATGGCTCGAGCATCGTCTTCTGGCCGCTGGGCGAGGTCATTCGCGCCGAGTGCGCGATCACCGACGGCGATGCACCGGCGGCGGCGTGGGAGAAGCTCTCGGCGCGGATGGGCGAGCTGCTGGACATCCCCGAGTCCGACAGCAGATCCTCGGCGTCGAAAACGGCCGTGATCGGCCGCCTGCTCGGGATCGAGGGGCCGTACGACTCGCAGCTCGTGGAGCACGAGGACGCGCAGCGTGCCCGCGAAGTGTTCTTCGCGGCGGTGCGCGCGTGTGTGGAAGGACTCGCGCGCGAGCGGCCCGTGGTGCTCGTGTGGGAGGACATCCACTGGGCAGACGAGGGCATGCTCGACCTGATCGAGCACCTCGTGCAGTGGGTGCGTGCGCCCGTGCTGCAGATCTGCCTCGCCAGAGAAGAGCTGCTCGCACGCCGTAGTGGCTGGGGAGGGGTGAGGCGCGACTCGACGACGATCTTCCTCGAGCCGCTGGGCGACACCGAGACGCGCGAGCTGATCACCTCGCTGATGCACATGACCGGCCCCAGCGACGGCGTCGTCGCCGCGGTAGCGGCCCGCGCCGAGGGCAACCCGCTGTTCGCCGAGGAGATGGTGCGTCGCCTGGCAGAGGAGGAAGGCTCGACCGCGGCTGAGCTGCCGGCGACCGTGCAGGCGCTGCTCGCGGCGCGGCTGGACTCGCTCGAGCCGTTCCAGCGACGGCTGCTGGCGCACGCCGCCGTGATCGGGCGGACCTTCTGGGAGGCGGCTCTGGCCCCGGTCGCCGCTGCTGAGGGCGGCGACCTCGCCGCGGCGTTGCGGGCGCTGCGCGACAAGGACATCGTGGTCGCTGGCGAGGGCAGTGCGCTCGCGGGCGAGCCAGAGCTTGCGTTCAAGCACGCCCTGATCCGCGACGCGGCCTACGAGATGCTGCCCAAGGCCGTGCGCGCCCAGAAGCACTTCGAGGTCGCGCGCTTCATCGAGGTCCGTGCGGGCGAGCGCGTCGAGGAGGTGGTCGCGCTGCTCGCCGAGCACTACGGCAAAGCGGCCGAGCTGGGCGGCGAGCTCGGTCTCGCCCCGGGCGCGCTCGCGCCCTACCGTGCCAAGGCGCTCACCTTCCTGGAGGCGGCGGGCGACGCGGCAACGGCGTTCTATTCGAACGCGGACGCGTTCTCCAACTACGAGGCCGCACTCGCGCAGGCGAGCGAGGATCCGGAGGCGCTCGCGCGCCTGCTCGAGAAGCAGGGCGATGTCGCGCTGCGGCTCGGCCGCGTCGATGCCGCGATCGGAGCGTGGGAGCGGGCGCTGGAGCACCATCGCGAGCGCGACGATCTCGAGCACGTCGCCGAGCTTCACCGCAAGATCGGCGCCGGCCTGGCTCACAAGGGCGAGCGCAAGCAGGCAATCGAGCATCACCAGCGAGGCATCAACCTGATCAAGGACAGCGAGCCGTCACTGGCGCTCGTGCGCCTGTATGAGGAGGCTGCCTGGCTGTACATGCAGACCGGCGACAACATGCTCGCGATCTATGCGTCCGAGAAGGCGCTGCGGCTCGCCGAGCGACTTGGCGAGGTGCGTGCCGCGAGCCGCGCCCACGGCATCTTCGGCCGCGTCTTCGGCCGCATCGGCGACACCGTCAAGGCGCGCGAGAACCTCGAGCGCGCCGTCGAGCTGGCGCGCGGCTCGGACGCGCACGAGACGGTGCTCGCGTTGATGGCGCTGGGCCATCACCTGGAGAGCTCCGACGGCGACTACGCCGGTGCCGCCGATTCCTACAGGGAGGCGCTCGCCCTGGCTCAGCAGATCGGCGATGTGCCGACGGAGATCGAGCTGCACGCGGCCGTCGCGCAGCTCGCTCTTTATGCCGCGGACTGGGCGGCGGTCGCACGTTCGAGCGATGCGAGCGCCGAGCTCTCCGAACGTGAGGGCCTGGTCGGCAAGCTCTGCCTGCCGTATGCGCTGCGCGGCCGACTGCACTGGCGTAGCGGGCGCTGGCAGGACTCGCAGAGCTCCTACACGCGCGCGTATGAGCTCGCGCAGCAGATCGGCTGGTCTGAGGTCAGCTTCGACGCGCTCTACGGGCTCGCCAACACGCTGCGCGATCAGGGCGAGCTCGCTGCCGCAGACACGGCGCTCGCCCAAGCGCTCGACGTCTGCGAACGGGCCGGTCTGATCGTGCAGTCGATCCAAGCCAACTCGGCACAGGCCTTGCTGCATCGCCTGGCCGGGCGCCACGACGAGGCGGAGCAGGCGGCGCGAGAGGCGGTCGCCCTGTGCGAGCGCGCGCGCTATCCGGTGGGTGAAGCGGCGGCGATTGAAGCAACCGGGATCGTCGGCCCCCTGCCGGGCGCGCCGGCTGAGCTCAAGCGCGCGCGCGAGGCTTGGCAGAACCTTAGGCGCCCGCTCGAGGCGGCCCGCTGCGAGCTGCTCTTCGGCCAGCGGCTGCTCGAGGACGACAGAGAGGCCGCTGTCGCAGCGCTTGCGCGCGCCGCGAGCGAGTACGACCAGCTGGGCGTCGCTCACCTCGCCGAGCGTGCGCGCGAGCTGGCACGGTGAGCGCAAATTAGGCTCCTGCGGCACGCCCGGAGGATGGACGGGCGTGCCGCAGGCGATCCACAGTGATTCGCTAGGACCCTGAGGGGTTGGGGCCTAAAGGCGACGTACCCCCAAACCGCGCGCGCCAAACACGACACCTGCAAGAGTGCCCGCACGGCCGTCAACGCTCAGGCGGGGGCGCCTCGCCGGCTGGCGCGTGTCAGCTCCTTCACGAGTGTCTCAATCGAGCGCTCGAGCTGCTCGATGCTCGCCTGCTCGACACGCTCGAGACCGACCACGCGATTGACCCAGGAGTTGATCTCCCGGTGGCTGCGGCCATCGCGGCGGTGGAGTTCCGCCACCAGACGGGTGCGTTCGCGTCGTAGATCGGCCCGGCGTTCGAACACCGGCATGGCCACCGGCTCGAGCGGCGTCGGCACCGAGGTGTTCGACGCCGACTCGCGATCGTGGGATGCTGCCTCGGCAGGCGGGGAGGACGGCGCGCGCTGAGGCGCGCCGAAGAGCGTCATCTGCGCGGCGAACTCGGCACTCAGCGGCACGAACTCAGCGTTTGGCGATTGCTCGCTCTGGCGCCGCTCGGGAGCCTGCTCGAGGTCTTCGTGAGGCTCGACGTCGCGCAGGGCGTGGCGCAGCTCGCTTTCGATCTCCGACGCGTGGCTGCGCAGCGTCTGCTCGGCTGGTAGATACAGCCAGCTCGGCTCGGCTGGCATGTTCGGGCTCGTGCGCACGAATCGACCCACGATCTGGCGGAAGATCAGAGCGGTCTTGGCGGCGCTCGCGTAGACGCCGACGCGCAGCCGCGGGACATCGACACCCTCGGAGACCATGTTCACCGCCACGATCCATGGCTCGCGCGACGCGCGGAAGTCTGCGAGCTTGGGTGCCGCGTCGGTATCGGTGTGCAGGACGACCACCGGTGCGCGTCCGGTCACCTCGTGGAGGAGCTTGGCCAGCTGGCGCGCGTGGCCGGCGTCGGCAGCGACGGCCAGCCCGGCGGCGTCGCGGTGGCCCGCAGAGCGCACCGCGCGTAGCTTCGCGTCCGCTTCGCGGACGATTCGCGCCAGCCCCTCGGGCAGCTCGGCAGAGATCGCCGTGCGGTAACGGCGGGCGGCCTCGCGGACGCTCAGGACCGTCTCGAACGAGGATTCGACGACGTCCTCGCCGCTGCGCCACGACAGCGTCCCGTCGAACGTGACGAACGCCACGGGGCGACAGACCCCGTCCGCGACCGCTTCCGCGTAGGTGTAGGACACGTCCGGCACGACGAGGCCCTCGCGGTCGTAGCGCACCCCAGGGATTGGCGTGGCATCTGACCGAAAGGGTGTCCCGGAGAGCAGCAGCCACCGCCGTGCGGCCGCGAACGCCTGCTGAAAGCTCTCGCCCCATGCCAGATCCTCACCGAGATGGTGCGCCTCATCGACGATCACCAGCGTGTCCGGCGCGACCTTGGCCGACCACCCGCGCGGATCGGCTGACACGCGCGCGTAGGTGATCGCCACGCCGTCGAAGTCACGTGACGGGCTCGCTTCGCGGGCGTCGGGCTGCAGCTGCACGCCGAGGCTCGCCGCCGCGGCCGCCCATTGGCGCGTGAGCGGCGTGGTCGGGCAGAGCACCACCACCCGCCTGGCGGCACGCTGCGACAGCAGAGTCCTGGCGAGCTCGAGCGCGGGCCGCGTCTTTCCCGCACCCGGCGCCGCCGAGATCAAGAACGGCCCGTCCTGCCAGTGGGCGAGCTGCTCCAGCGCGCGCTCCTGCCAGGCGCGTAGCGATGTCGATCGGCGGGCCGTCAAAGAGCCCGGCATCCTGCGTCACCGCGCGGACGGATCGACGCGCGCGGGCGGCTGTCACCCGGCTGCGAGCGCCTGCTGGGCGATCCAATTGCGCAGGAACTCCGACGCGTCGCTCGATTCGAGCGGCCGCGCAAACAGGAAGCCCTGTCCGCTGTCGCAGCGCTCGCCCTGCAGCAGGCTCAGCTCGTTCGCGCGCTCGATGCCCTCGGCGAGCGTCTCGATCGAAAGCGACTTGCCCAACTGCACCAGCGTGCGGATGATCGTCTCACCCTCCTGGTTGTGCGTCATCTGTGCGATGAACGAGCGATCGATCTTGAGCGCGTCGACCGACAGCCGTTGCAGGTGGGCCATCGAGGAGTAGCCGGTTCCGAAGTCGTCGATCGCGACGCGCACTCCCAGCTGCTTGACCGTGGTCAGACGCGCGGCCGTCCGCTCGATGTCACGCATCAACGCCGTCTCGGTGATCTCGATCGTCAACTGGCTGGGCTCGAGTCCGGTCTCGCGCAGGACGCGTTCGACGTCGATGATGAACTCGTCGGTGTCGAGCTGCCGTGCCGAGACGTTCACGGCCACGCCGATCGCATGGCCGGCGTCGCGCCAGCCGACGGCCTGCCGGCAGGCCTCATCGAGGACCCATCGGCCGATCTCGACGATCATGCCGGTCTCCTCCAGGACCGGGATGAAGTCGTTCGGCTGCACCAGTCCGCGCGTCGGGCTGCGCCAGCGGATCAGCGCCTCCATGCCCGTGGGGCTCATGTCGCGCAGGCTGAACGTCGGCTGATAGACGAGGAAGAACTCCTCGTTCTCCAGCGCCACCCGCAGGTCCATCTCGAGTTCCATCCGCGACTGGACAGCGGTTTGCATACCGGCTTCAAAGAGCACGTAGCAGTGGCGCCCGCTCCACTTGGCCTCGTACATCGCGACGTCGGCGTCGCGCAGCAGTTCGTCAGGAGATTCCCTGTCGCCGGCGGCGATGCCGATGCTCGCGGTCAACTTCAGCGCGGTCTGAGCGGCTCCGGCGAGCTTGAACGGCTGATCGAGCGCTTCGAGCAGACGCTCGGCGATCAGCTCTGGCCCGGACGCGAACGACAGCTCGCTGGCGATCACGACGAACTCGTCGCCGCCGAGCCGGCCGACCGCGTCGGTCTCTCGCACCACAGCTGTCAGTCGTTCGGCGACCGACTGCAGCAGCTCATCGCCGGCGGCGTGACCGAGCGAGTCGTTGATCGCCTTGAAGTTGTCGAGATCGATGAACAACGCTGCGAGCGGCGTCTTGTCGCGGCGCGCGCGCATCATCAGCTGCCCGACGCGGTCGAGGATCAGCGTCCGGTTCGGCAATCCTGTCAGCGCGTCGTGCGTCGCGAGGAACGCGAGCTCGCGCTGACGATGCGCGAGCTCCTCGTCAGCGGACTGGCGCGCCGACTCGAATGACTCACACATGCGCACGAGCGTCACGTTGAGGCTGCGCTGGAGCATCGCGAGCGCCTCATCGAGCACGGCGGGAGCGAGGTCGAGCTCCTCGGCGCAGTCCTGCACGATCTCCCGCGCCGCATCGCACCAGCGCAGGCAGCGCTTCGTCACCTCGTTCAACGGAGCCGCGCGCTGCGAGGCCAGCTGGCCGAATATCTGCCACGCCTCCTTACCGACGTCGCGGGCGACGTCGACACTCGCGCCCGACATCCAGCGCGCGACGGCGATCGTCGACACGGTGCCGATGCGTGCAAAGCGCTCCTCCACGGCGGCGTCGAGCTGGCGCTCCGATGTGCGTGTGCGTTCGAGCATCGACTCGACAACCTCGGGCGTGCGGGCGTTGAGCGCCTGCCCGAGACACGCGAGCTGATCGACCGAGGAGCTTGTCCGGGACCTGGCCATCACCCGCCGATCGGCAAGGAACGACGAGCTCTTTATCGCTTGGCGGATTGACCGCTTGCGTCTGCAAAAGCCAACGGTCAGCAGGAAACGATTAGGCGCTATAGGAGGCCGGCGCTGGTGGGTCCTCGCGCGCTCCGTCGACCAGTTCCAGCAGCCCGCGACCGGAGGTGCCGCCGAGCACGCGTAGCCGGTGCAGGCGATAGGGGTCATCGTCTGGATGCGCCCAGCCGGGGACGACCGTGGTCGACCCGGTGAAGCCCGCCGCCTTCACCGCCGCGATGACCGTTGCGTTGTAATGGCCCGACGGGTAGCAGAACCAGTTGACCGGCACGTGGTAACGACGCTGGAGCCTCGCGCGGGCGACGGCCACCTGATCGTGGAGCGCTTCGGCGTCGAGCGTGATCAGGTCCGCGTGGCTGATGCCCTGGGTGTCGAGCTCCCAGCCCGACGCCAGAAGACCCCGGATCTGATCGTCGCCAAGGCCCCCCTGCGAGGGAGGTAGGCCGCTTAGCTGGATGTTCTCATCGCCGACCCAGCCCAGACTGCGCAGGACAGGCAGCGCCTGTGTGTACTGGGAGTTGTAGCCATTGTCGAAGCTGATCACAATCGGCTTGCCCGCCCCGAGTGACACGCCGCGACGCCAGTATTCCTCGACCTGGTCGAGCGTCACCGCATGCCAGCCGGCGCTCGCGAGGGCGTGCATCTGTTCGGCGAACTCCGCCGGTTCGACATACAGCCCCGGGAACGGCGCGCCCGGCGGGAGGTGACGGCGATCACGTGATACATGAGGATCGGAACTGCGCGCGTGCCCGGCGGCCCGGTACGCGCGCCCACGGACGAGCTCGCAGGCGGGTTCGCATGCCGAGCGGCGCTGCCGCTCGAGCGCGCCGTATCTACGACGGCGTGCGCTCCCTTGCCCGAGCCGGCGGCAAGCACGACGATCACGATCACCGCAGCGATCGCAGCCACGATCAGCGCTGCGCTGAGTCGCCGACGGCGGATCTGTCGCCGACGCTCGGCACGACGTGCACGCAGAGCCTCGATCTCCATTCAGTCGCCTCTGAGGCTCGACGGTAGCGTCTGCCCCGACGGCGGCGGGTCGTCTCTCAGAAGTTCCGGAACCGTCACCAGGTGAAAACCACGCGCGCGCAGCCTCTGGATGATGATCGGCAGCGCCGCGATCGTCTGCGTGCGCGTGCCGCCAGCGTCGTGCATCAGGATGATCGCGCCCGGGTGGGCACCCGCAAGCGCGCGCTGAACGATCACGGCGACGCCCGGCTGCAGGTAGTCGTCGGTGTCCACCGACCAGAGGACCATCAACAGATGCAGTGCCCGCAGCTGACGCATCGTCGTCGCGTCGTAAGAGCCGTACGGCGGACGGAAGAGGATTGGCCGCGGTCCGCCGAGCAGTTCGATGTGCAGTATCTGTTCGAACAGCTCTTCGTGCTGGGCGTGCGCGGCCAGAGTCGCCATTTCCGGGTGGGTCTGCGTGTGGTCGCCGATCACGTCGCCGTCGCGCAGCTCGCGCAGGGTCGAGGCGCTGAAGTAGCGCAGCATCTCGCCGATCTCGAAAAACGTCGCATGCACGTGCAGGCGCTCCAGCACGTCCAGCAGGGCGGGCGTGTAGGGCCCGGGGCCATCGTCGAAGGTCAACGCGATATCACGCCCGCGATCGCCGCCCTCTTTGACGAACGGCGTGTACGCGAGTACCGCTTTGACGGCCGCGCTCGGGCTCTCCTGCTGTGCGCGGGCGACGGTCGGGTTTGCGGCGTGCGCGCTGGTGGGCGCCTTGGCGCTCGACGGCGCCCTCGAGGCATGCGACCCGTGCGAGTCAGAGCCGGGCGCCAACGCCACCAGCGCCAGCAGCACGGCCGTGAGCACGATCGCCGCCGCGATCCTGCGCCGGCGGATCTGAATCCGCCGCGCGTGTCCGGGCATGCCCGCTGGCGGCGGCGCATCCGTTCGCCCGTGCACGGACTCGCGATCCCCGAAATGCCAGTCCCAGCGCCCGCGCATTGCCAGATGCTAGACGCAGCCTCCGCGGGCTTCGTGCGAGGCGGTCCCGCATCCGGCTATTCGGGTTCGGGGCCCACCTGCTCGATGAACGCCGCCAGTGCGGCGACCTGCTGGGGGTGGCTGGCGAGCTTCAGGCGCGCCACGGCGGCGAGCATCGGCGCCGCCGCGTAGCCCCTGATCACGATCCGTCGCGGGGCCAGCAGCCCTTCGCGCAGGAAGTGTTCTTCCACCACCGCGGTGCGCCCGTGGGCCAGCTCGACGTGATGCCCCGCGAAGCTCGCGAAGCTCGGGGCGATCGCCTTGCCCTGAGCGGACAGGTGGCACGCGGCGCATCCGTCGGAGACGACCAGGCGTGCGCCCTGCTCGACGAGCTGCTGCTCGTGGCTGAACGGTTCGACGACGTATGCGGGAACGCTCGCGGTGTGCTGATGCTCGCTGCCCGCGCTCCCGGCCCGACCGCAGCTGCAGAGCGCCAGGAGCAACGCGCCTGCGAGCAGCGTCCGGGCGATGAGCATTGCGACAGTCTCGCGGACTCGCGGCCGGGCCGAGCTACCCGTGCGGCGCTTCGCCGCCGGATAGGCGAGAATCACAACCATGCACGTGACAGCCAAGGCCGACTATGCCGTGCGCGCCGTCGTAGAGCTCGCGGACAGCGGCCAGGGCAACCCGCGCAAGGTCGACGAAGTCGCACAGGCGCAGAGCATCCCCGTGTCCTTCCTGGAGAACATCCTCACCCAACTGCGCTCCGCGGGGATCGTTCGCAGCCAGCGCGGCCCCGAGGGCGGCTACTGGCTCGCGCATCCGGCCGAGGAGGTCAACCTCGCGCAGATCATCCGCGCCGTCGAGGGACCGCTCGTGGGGGTCCGCGGGCAGCGCCCCGAGGAGGTCGAGTACGCCGGCTCCGCCGAGAGCCTGCAGCAGGTCTGGATAGCGCTGCGCGCCAACTTGCGCGCGGTCCTCGAGCAGGTGACGGTCGCCGACATCGCGGAGGGCCGCCTGCCAAAGGAGGTAGTGGCGCTCACGCGCGGCGAGGAAGCCTGGCAGACGCGTTAGCCGCGCCGGACCGTCTCGCGAACGTGCTTGGGCCGGCGCCTACGCGGGTATCTTTGCCTTCGCGCGCCCGTCCGCCCGCGGACAACGGTGGCGCTTTCTCAGCTACCCTGTCAAGGGTCGCGTGTCGTGACCTGTCAAGGGTTGCGGCCGACCCCGGCGTGCCGACCGTCCATCGTTCCCCAAGGCGTCCCCCGTCACCGCAAAGGAGATCGCGTCCGATGTCAGCATCCCCCACAGCCGTCTCGTCCGCGTCCAATGCATCGGCGACCGCAGCCGCTGAGGCGGCGGTCGAGGCAATCTCAGGCGCCGCCGGGCAGGAGGTCACGTTCTCGCTCGAGCTGACGCAGGACCAGAAGGACATTCGCGACTGGGTCCACGGCTTCGCCGCCGACGTCGTGCGCCCCGCCGCGCACGAGTGGGACGAGAAGGAGCAGACCCCGTGGCCGATCATCGAAGAGGCCGCGAAGATCGGGCTGTATGGCTTCGAAGGGCTGGCGCAGTTCTTCGCGGACCCCACCGGTCTGACGCTGCCGTTGGTCAACGAGGAGCTGTTCTGGGGCGACGCCGGCATCGGCATGTCGATCATGGGGACCGCGCTCGCGGTCGCGGCGATCTTCGGCCAGGGATCCGGCGAGCAGATCGGCGAGTGGATACCGCGCTGCTTCGGCACGCCGGATGAGGTCAAGGTGGCCGCCTTCTGTGCATCCGAGCCCAACGCCGGCTCGGATGTCTCGGCGCTGCGCACCAGCGCCAAGTTCGACGAGGCCGCGGGGGAGTGGGTTCTCAACGGCCAGAAGGCGTGGGCGACGAACGGCGGCATCGCCGACGTGCACGTCGTGATCGCATCGGTCGACCGCGAGCTCGGCGCCCGCGGTCACGCGGCGTTCATCGTGCCGATGAGCGAGGCCAAGGGCATATCGCAGGGCAGCAAGGTCTCAAAGCACGGGCTGCGCGCGTCGCACACCGCGGACGTGTTCCTCGACGACTGTCGCGTCCCGGCCGGCTATGTACTTGGCGGCAAGGACAAGCTCGACGAGCGCCTCGCGCGTGTGCGCGAGGGCAAGAAGGGCAACTCGCAGGCCGCGATGCAGACATTCGAGTCCTCGCGCCCGACGGTCGGGGCGCAGGCGCTCGGGATCGCGCGGGCAGCGTATGAGTACTCGCTCGAGTACGCCAAGGAGCGCGAACAGTTCGGCCGCAAGATCATCGAGAACCAATCGATCGCGTTCACGCTCGCACGGATGAAGCTCGAGATCGACGCAGCGCGGCTGCTCGTGTGGCGCGCGTCGTGGATGGGCCGCACCGGTGTGAAATTCGAGAACGCCGAGGGCTCGATGAGCAAGCTCAAGGCCGGCGAGGTGGCGGTCTGGGCGACCGAGCGTGCAATTCAGATCCTCGGCGGCAACGGCTACACGCGCGAGTTCCCCGTCGAGCGCTGGCACCGCGACGCCAAGATCTACGACATCTTCGAGGGCACCGCCGAGATCCAGCAGCTGGTGATCGCGCGCGCGATCTCGGGGATGCACATCAGGTAGCGCTGTAGAGCCAAATCTGGAGAATCCGCGTCGTCGAGGAGCACTCCGTTGGGGGTGCTCAGCCAAGTTGCGGCACACGCCTCGCGCCAGTTCTCGCGCCAGTCACGCGGTCGTTCGTCGTGTCTGGTGTCGCGTAGCAGCCGTGGAGCGCCCGAAACGGCTGCTGTTGTCGGCGTACCTGCGCGGAGTAGTGCCGTCTGATGGCGACGACGCCATGATTCCCCAAGATTTCCTGACTCGGGACCCCGCAACCCGAGCGAACCTCGTGCTTCTGGAGGAAACAGCAGCTTACTGGAGCGAACTCGACGCGCTGTCAGCGACTCATAATCGGTAGGTCGCAGGTTCGAGTCCTGCCGGGCCCATCCCGGAAACCCCTGCAAAAGGAACAAAAAGCACCCTAGCAGGGCTTGCGGACGGCGGGCCAGATTTCCCTACAGATTTCCCCAGCGGTCGTCCGGCAGTCGCCGGGACTGGTTTTGGGGGCGTCTCCGGCGGCCCCTCTGGCACGCCAGGTCGTGAGGCGGGCCGAGCGTTCGACGGACAAACCGCCAAAGGCCAGTTGCACAGCGCGGACACAGCGCTCGCACAGCGGTGCATGTTCGGATGAAAAGTCAAGGGCTGTGTGAGCTTTTCTTTGGGGTTGCTGAGGGCGCTGCTCCACGCTTGAGGGTGTGCTCCGGCGGCACAGCGATCGCACAGCGCCTGGAGGCGTGTGCATCTGGTCTATACGGCCGTTCTTGTTGCGCTGGGGCGTGTCGTGGCGCAGGGAGACGCATCGACGGTGGGGTCGCGTCGAGTGCTTCGGAGTGGGATGATTGGTTGTGGTGCGGGTGACTGACGTGAGCGAAGCGCAGGCGTCAGGGGCTTGTGGCCTGCCGCGCGGCTTTGCCCTTTACGGGCTTTTGAGATGCGCGCCCCGGTGTCGCGCCCGCACCACCTTTTGGTGTTGTTGAGCGCCAATCGTCGACCAGGCGCCGGTAGGCGAGCTCTGCCTGGGTTTGCAGCTGGAGCTCCGCCGCGCGCTGAGCGGCCGTCGGCGAGACGGTTGCCCCGTCATGGCGTCGTGGCCGGCGTGACGCGCCGGCGGTGAGTTCCAACCGGCGGGTCTTCTGGCGCGTCAGCGACGGTCGTGCGAACGCGTAGTCCTCGTCCTTGCTCAGCAGATGCCAGCAGAGAACGACGAGCTTGCGTGCGACAGCTACGGCGGCGACCTGGGCGCCTCGGCGAGCACGAACGCGCTCCCCGAACGCACGCAGGGGACCGGGGCTGCGGATCGCGATCCATGCCGCCTCGACCAGCATCGAACGGGCCTGCGCGTTGCCGCGCTTTGAGATGTGCCCGTAGCGAGCGGGCTCTGAGCCGGACTGGCGGACCTTCGGGTCCAAGCCGAGGTAGGCGACCAGCTGCCCCGAGGTCTGAAAGCGAGAGATGTCTCCCACGGCTGCGATTACCGCCGCCGCGGTCCCGATATCCACGCCGGGGATCGTCAAGAGTCTGCACAGCCCGGGCCATGTGAGGGCCTGCTCGGCGATCTTCTGGTCAAGCAGAGCGATCTCGCTGTCCATGAAGTCGATCTGCCGCAGGCAGCCCGCTACCGTCTCGGCCTCCTCCTCGGGGAGCTGTTGTTCGGCCAGCCACACACGTCCCTTGCGGCCGAACAGATCGCTCACAGGTGGGCGGCCGAGCAGGCAGCGCATCACGACGGCATGCACCTCGTTCTTGATCCGTGTGCGTGCCCGCACCAAAGCTGAGCGCCGCGCGACACGGCGGCGTAGCGCAAGCGTCGCCTCGTCCGGCACCCATACCTCGCTGAGCATTCCCGCCGAGAGGAGCCTGGCGAGCATCGCAGCGTCAAAGCGGTCGGACTTTACGCGCGCGTGAGAGATCGCGCGCGTCTGCGCCGCGTTAGAGACGATGACCCGCCCAACGTTGCTTTCCCGCAGGATCCTCGCGATCGCCATCACGCTGCCGCTGGCGTCCAAGACGACCTGGTCCTCGCCGCCGAGACCCTTCGCGAACTCCCTGATCGCCTCCGGTGTGCTCGCGATCCGCCCGACCTGCGAGACCTTGCCGCCCTCAGCGACCGCGATCTCGCAGAACTCCAAGTGAACATCAATACCGAAAAACTCACCAGCCATCGAACTCTCAAACTGGAAGGCGCGGCGGGCAAGCGACAAATACGGATTCGGGCTCTCAGCCCAACCAGGTGAGTCGCAGGGGCGGCCATATAGTCATTGACGGGCTCACAGCCCAAATGCACGACGGCCTGCCCCACCAGTGCGTCTTCCCACAAGAACCCCTGTCCTGGTCAAACGACCCTACGAACACGACCGGACAAGAACCCCACCCATATTTCATACCCGTAGTCTGTCCGGGCTTGGGGTTGTGCGCCGGCCGCGGGAGCTTGCGAGCGTTAGCGAGCGGCGAGCGAGCAGCCCGAAGGGCTGCCGGCGGGCTTGCACGACGCCAGGGTCGGTGGAGAGCCGACCGCAGGGAGGCTCGGTTACAGCCGGCGGAGCCGGCGTGCGCTATCTGGTCGTTGCCGGTCGGCCGCGCCGTCGGCGGTCGCTGGCTTGGCTATCTGAAGGGTGACCAGACCGGCTGAGCGACGTTACGATTTCAGGCTGCGGCGAGGATGGGTTCGAGTGCGTCGGCTTCGAGGTGCTCCGGTGGCAGTGTGAGCGTCAGTCGCCCGTCGCGTTCCAGGGTGTGCCGGACGTTCAGCAGCGTCAACCCGATAACCGCGCCGTTCTCGTCGTAGTGGATCGCGTGCCCGTCGGGCGTCTCTAGGCCGCGTGCTGCGGGACGGGGCTCGCCGACGTTGAGATAGAGCACGTCGCCGCGCTCGTCGTAGTGGTGATGGTCGAACGGGATGCCGGCGATCGTGATGGTCATGATTTCCAGCCGCGCGGCGGGTTTTCTTGGACCAGTGCGGTCACGACCCACGCAGGCTCGTCATTGAAGTCTACGACCACCCGCAGCCACCTTCGGGGATCGACGTGTCGCCGATAGAAGTGCTCGCGGCCCGGGATGGCGTCATCGATGCGGTGGTCGGGATGCGCGACGGTGCCGAGGATCAGTTCGTGCTCGTCTACGAGCTCCGGCCGACCCAGGGACAGGTGCAGGCGGGTGCCGGCGTCGAAGACGACAAGGCGTCCGTCGGGATCAGTCGTGCTTGGATCGTTCTCGGCCACCCAGACAAGCTACGAGCAGCGCCAGACACGGCCGTCTTGATGTGGCGAGCGCTCAGGGGAGCTTCGCCTTGTCGAGCATCTCGATGAGGGCTGGGCGGCGGCGGTGCTGCTCGCGCAGGTCGAGGAGCTGGTCTGAGAACCAGTGGTCCTGTTCAGAGGCGCTCGCGGCCCGGCTTGCGCGCTTCAGCATCGCGATCGCCCTCGCGTATACGCGCGGCCTGTCTGGAGCAGCTCTTCCCCGGCGACGAGCATGTACAAGGAGAGCGCCTCCTCTGGGTGTGTGGGCTCGCGTGCTTGGGCGAGGCGGGCGCGGCGATCGCCGCCTGGGGCCCAGGTCGGGTCCTCGGTCGCGATCGCCCAAGCCATGCCCGGCAACGAGAGCGAGGCCGCGGGTCTGCTCGATGCGTACCTGGCGGCGCAGCAGGGCCAGGCGGCGACGGGCTGAAACGCGCAGCGAGCGGCGCGTCTTTCTCGGTCCACGGACCTGAAGCACGAGCCTCAGCTCGCGCCAGTCTCGCGCCAGTTCAGCCCTGATTCGACCGGATTCCAGCGGACTCAGCCGGAGCGTGTTTGGCTCAACCGTGCGGAAAATGGCTCAACCATGCAGGTCGCGCGTGATCTACGACATCTTCGAGGGCACCGCCGAGATTCAGCAGCTCGTCATCGCACGCGCGATCTCGGGCATGCACATCCGGTAGTCCAGCCCCGCACGTTGCCAAGTCGTTTAACCGTGTTGACATGGCTCTGGTAGGCGCTTAGCCTGCGATTTGACGGGAGTGCGCAGCGGGTTTTGCCGGCTTCGGCATTTGTGCTGCACGGAGGCGGCCAGCCGAGCCGTGGCTTTCCGTCCGCAAAGGACCCTGGAGGGGGTCAAACGCCTCGGTGCTGTTTCGTGTGCCGGGCCAAGACGAACGGAGACGACATGACCGGAAGGATTCCAGTGAGGCGGGCGGGGCTCATAGCCGCTGCGCTCGCAACAAGTGCTGTGATGGCCATCGCGGCGAGCTCCGCCGGCGCTGTGGGCGTTTACAAAAACATTCCGAGCCCGCTGCCGGGGAACTTCGCGTCGATCGGGTTCGCCGCGACGTCCTCGACGCAATTCGGCGGCGAGGTCGAACTCGCGGGCCTGGCGAAGGCAAACTCGAAAGTGAGCGTCGAAGTCGTGATGAGCGACTGGGCGTGCGAAAGCGGCAGCTGGAACGGCGACAACTGCTCCTCGCCGCGGAAAAAGTCGTTCAGGGAGCCGATCACAGTCTCGCTCTACGAAGTAGGCAACCTCACAACCCCGATCGCCACGGCGACCAAGACCGCCAAGATTCCCTACCGACCATCGGCGGAACCTGCGCACTGCTCCGGTGAATTCGCCGGCACGTGGTACGACGAAGCGTCGAACGAATGCTTCAACGGCATCGCTTCGACGTTCACCGCCAAGATGCACGTGGCGGCGCTGCCCAAACGGTTCATCGCCGCCGTCTCCTATCCGACGACGAGCCTGCCGTCGCAGTCGCTGAACGTTGCAATCAGCGAACCGTCGGAATACACGCTCGGACTTGGCTCTGACCCCACGGAGGAACTGTTCCTCGACTCGAGCTGGAGCGAAATGTATTGCGCAGGCGCGACCGACGTCGGCACGTTCGGCCCCAGCCAGGGCAACTGCTGGGAAGGCGACCAGCCGCTGTTCACCATCCGCGCGAGCTAGCGAGCTGGTCGGGCCGCACGGGACCCCGCCCGCCCGGCGCGGGGTCCCCTGGCGGACATGGTGCCCCTCGGACGCGAGGGTTGACAGTTGGCTGCCCGGCGAATACGGTGTCCGCAGAGGAGCAGGCCGGGCGGGGGAGTCGCGTGCATCGAGTGCGATGCGCGTGCAGTGTGCGGCGTGCGTCTCGAAAGAGGGGCCCTGGAGGGCTAAAGAGCGCTCTCGGCCGGTCAGCCGAGCGGCGCCTGTTACGAACGGAGACAATCACATGGCTGGACGGATCCCAGTGAGACTCGCCACGCTTGTCGTGGCGTTGACGGCGACCCTGTGCGCGCTGGCGGCTGGCGCCGCCGGGGCGGGCGCGAGCGAAGTCGTCTACAACAACATTCCCAGCCCGCTGCCGGGGAACTTCGCATCGCTCGGCAACCAGGCCTACTCGATGCAGGAGCTCGGCGGTGAGGTCGAATTCACCGGTACCGCTCGCAAGAACCCCGACGTGACCGTGGTGATGAGCACGTGGGCGTGTCAGAGCGGAGGCGTCTACCAGGACACCTGCGAAACCGCCAAGCCGGCCAAGAAGTTCGAGTGGCCGATGACGCTGAACGTCTATGACGTGGAAGCCAATGGCGCCGTCGGGGCAAAAGTCGGGCCGTCGATCACCAAGACGTTCAAGATGCCCTATCGGCCGAGCAAGGACGACGCCGAATGTGTCGCCAAAGGCTACGTGGCGGGCACCTGGTACGACGCAGCGACAGATGCCTGCTACCACGGCATGGCGTTCCCGATCACGTTCAAGACGCGCATCGAACTGCGCCAGCGAGAGATCCTCACCGTCTCCTACAACACGACCACGCACGGCCCGTCGCCGGTCGGCACCGCGGCCTGCAGCACGACCAGCGAGGGTTGCTACTACGACTCGCTGAATGTGGCGCTCGCCTATCCGGGCGAAAACACGCTCACCGTGGGCGCGCAGCCGACCACCGACGACTACGTCAACTCGACCTACTCGGAAATGTTCTGCGAAGGCGGCACCGCCGGCACGTTCGGCCCCGCCAGCTGCTCGGCGTTCTGGGAAGGCGGCCAGCCGATATTCGAGGTCAGCGCCAAGCTAGGCGAGGCCCCGAAGCATCGACGAAGCACGGGAGGGCCCCGCTCCGGCGGGGCCCTGCTCGATCACCAGGCCTGGCCGGCGCCGCAGTGCGGGCAGGTGACGCTCGTCGAGACGCTCGCGCTGAACAGGTAGCCGCAGGCGCAGCTGTAGGATGCGCGATCGACTGGACCGCCGGCCTCGCGCACGCGCTCTACAGCGAGGTCGCGGTCACGATGAAGCGGCTCGGGAGCGCTGGCGCCCTGGCGGGCACGACGCACGGGACGCCGGCGGGTGCGCCGGGGCTCGCGGAGGGGGTGCAGGATGCTCGGTCTCATGATGCGCTACCCCCTAAGACGTCATCCACACCCAAAGGTTTCGCTTTGCACGCGGGATTTCCTGCGAATGTCCAGGTTTGGCCGCTCGGGTGCGGCGCGAACGAGGGCCGACGCGGGGCTCAAAGCGGTTTGCGATACTTCGACGCGATGAACCCCGCGCGCAAGCGAACCGTGCGGCTGGTCGTAGCGTTGAGCGCCGCCGTGGTGCTGGCGAGCGCCTTGATCTACACGAGCTTCAGCGCCGCCAGCCCCGCCCTGACGCCGACCCAGCTACTCCGCGAGGCGCAGCCCGGACGCAGCTACCAGCTGACGGGCACCGTGGTCAACGGCTCAGTACGCCGCGAAGGTGCCGTCATGGACTTCAGCGTCGCCGACCGCGTCGGTGGGACCGCGATCCCGCTGGCCTACACGGGCGTCGTGCCCGATCCCTTTCGCGAAGGGCGCGAGGTGATCGTCACGGTCGAGAAGCAGGGGTCGCGCTTCATCGGCGAACGCAACTCGCTGATCACCAAGTGCCCGTCCAAGTACAAGACCGCTCCTCCGAGCGAGAACCAGAACGCCTGAGTGCGCCTGTGCGCGGCGATACGCGATCCGGGCGTAGGGGCTGATGGCGACATTCGGCTTCGCGTGCCTCGTGCTCGCGCTGATCGTCTGTGCGTACGGCATCGGCGCGTCGCTGTACGGCGTACGCACCGGCCGCGTGGAGTTCTCGGAATCGGGGCGGCGCTCGGTGTACGCGCTCGCTGGGATCCTCACGACCGCCTTCGTCGTCCTCGAGCTGGCGTTCCTGCGCAACAACTTCGCCTTCAACGCGGTCGCTGACACCTCCAGTCGCACCACGCCGGCGCTGTACCGCGCCGCAGCGGTGTGGTCCTCACAGGAAGGCTCGCTGCTGCTGTGGGCGTGGCTGATGTCGATGTGGTCGAGTCTCGCGCTGTTCCTGACGCGCAAGCGCCTACGCGATGTGGCCGCCTACGCGACCGCGATCATGCTCGGCTTCGGCGGGTTCTTCGTCGCGCTGATGGTCTTCTACGCCAACCCGTTCGCGACGACGCATCCGGTGCCGCCGGAAGGCGTCGGGCTCGATCCGCTGCTGCGCTTCCCGACGATGATGATCCACCCGCCGATGCTGTACTCGGGCTACACGCTGTGCACGATCCCGTTCGCGTTCGGAGCGGGCGCGCTGCTGGCGCGCAGAGTCGACGCCGAATGGATCAAAGCGATCCGACGCTTCGCGTTCGCCGCATGGCTGTTCCTCGGGGTGGGGATCCTGCTCGGCGCGCTGTGGTCCTACTCAGAGCTGGGCTGGGGCGGCTACTGGGGCTGGGATGCTGTCGAGAACGCGTCGCTGATGCCTTGGCTGACGGGCACGGCGTTCCTGCACTCGCTGATGATCCAGGAGAAGCGCGGGATGCTCAAGATCTGGAACATCTCGCTGGTGCTCGCCACCGGGACGCTCGCGATCATGGGCACGTTCCTCGTGCGCAGCGGCATCCTCGACTCGATCCACGCATTCGGCGGACATACGCTGGGGGTTCCGTTCGTGTGCCTGATCGCCCTGATGATCGTGGGCTCGATCTACCTGGTCATCTCGCGCCGCGACATGCTTCGCAGCGAGCATCGACTGGACTCGTGGCTCTCGCGCGAGTCGGCGTTCCTGGCCAACAACGTCGTGCTCGTCGCGCTGTGCTTCGTGATCTTCTGGGGCACCTACTTCCCATTGATCTCCGAGGCCGTGACCGGCCAGGAAGCCTCGGTTGGGCCGCCGTGGTTCGATCGCTACACGGTTCCGCTCGGGCTGATCCTGGTGCTGCTCAGCGGTGTCGGGCCGGTGATCGCGTGGCGGCGAGCGACGCTCGCCAACGCCCGTCGCAATTTCCTCGTGCCGATCGGGTGCGCGCTCGCGACGCTGGTCGGGTTGGAGCTCGCCGGCATCAATCAGAAGCCGCTCGCGCTCGCGCTGTTCTGCCTCGCGGCGTTCGTGTTCGGCAGCGTCGGACAGGAGTTCTTCCGCGGCACGCGTGCGCGCCGCGCGATGGCCGGCGAGCCCGTTCCACGCGCGCTGCTCGCGCTCGTGCGGCGCAACCGCCGCCGCTACGGCGGCTACATCGTGCATATCGGCATCGCGGTGCTGTTCGTCGGCGTCGCCGCCTCCTCGTCCTTCCAGCACGCCTCGCAGCTGAGCCTGTCGCCGGGCCAGTCCACGCGCGTCGGCGCCTACACGGTGCGCTACATGCGCCCGACGGCGACGATCACGCCCAAGTACGACCAGGCTCACACCGGTTCGACGCTCAGCCTCGGAGCGCTGCTGTACATCACAAAGAACGGACACCACGTCGCCACGCTGAACCCAAGCGAGGGCTATTACGCCTCAGAGGACGCCAGCCAGGGCACGGTCGGGAGTCTGATCGGCGGGCAGCCGGTCAGCCACGTCGCGATGAACGCGAGCCTCACCCGCAACGTGTGGACTGCGATCGACCCGGACATCGAAACCACCGCGTTGAAGCGGATCATCACGGTCGGCAACAGCACGCTGCCGGCGCAAGACGCGCTCGTGGCCGTCGCCTACCTCGCCCGCGCCTACCTGAAGAACCCGCCCCCCGCGCAGTTCAACCTGCTCGTCTCGCCGCTGGTCATGTGGATCTGGCTCGGCGGACTGATCAGCGTCGGTGGCGGGCTGATCGCTCTGTGGCCGGCGCCGAGCGCTGTTCGTCGTCGCGTCACCGCCCGCTCGCGCGAGCGGGCGGTGCGGGGGCTTGCCCGCGTGTGACGCGCGGGCGTGCTGCGACTCTCAAGGGGTGGGCTTCCTGATCGCGATCCTGACGCTGCTGCTCGTCGGGCTTGTCGTGGCGCTCGTGAGTGCGCCGTTGCGACGTGCCCGCGAGCTCGATCCGCCGATCCCCAAGGACGCGGCGGCTTCCGATTTTGAGGAGCCGCTCCTTGCTGGCGACTCACGCCTGCACGAGGAGCTTGAGGCCGCGCGGGAGGCGAAGTACAGAGAGATCCGCGACGCCGAGCTCGATTTCCGCACAGGCAAGCTCTCGAGCGAGGATTACCGGGCGATTGACGGCGATCTGCGTGCCGAGGCGATCGAGATCCTCAACCGGCTGGAGCGGCTCAGGACCAGGGATGCGTGAGCAGTATCAGCGCGTTGAGGAAGAACAACACAGCGAAGAAGACCGTCCAGCGGTTGAGATTGCGCTCGACGAGCGAGCCGCCACCAAGCGGCCCGGTGCCACTGCCAACCCCGAAGGCACCGGAAAGGCCGGAGTCTTTACCGGAGTGCATGAGGATCAGGAGCACCACGACGACCGAGATCGCGACCTGCAGAACGGAAAGGATAGTTTCCACGTCGCATAGGGTACCGCCTGCAAGAGCGCAGCGGCGCGGCAACGCTGGCGCTGAGCGCCGGACCGCAAGCCGGTGCAGATTGGCCTGCACTGGAGCGGAAATCGATCCGCGCCCGTATCATCCGCTGCTGCCCGACATGGAATTCGAGCGCCCCACATTTTGTCAGTCTGATTACGAATCCTTTACGGATTCGTGGTTCGCTGCCGATAAGACTGCCGGTGGGCGTGCCCCGCAACGGTGGGTTTGATGCGCCGACCACACACATGGGACGTCCACCGAGATGATCGACCTTCGCGTATGACCCCTGCGAACCGAGCCCGGCGCAGGGTTTTGCGTGCGTTGCTGGCAACGCTCGCCGGCAGCGGTCTGACCGCCGCCGGCATCGGCGGTCCGCTCGCGGGCGCCGCGCTGGGGGAAACCAACACCACGCCCGCGAGCGAATCGGGCGGTTCTCAGGGCACCGAAACCGGCACGTCTTCGACCGGCACCGAAACGACGCCGTCCGAAACGACCACGCAGACGACGACGCCCACGACCCCGGCGGCGACCACGCCGGCGCCGACGCCCACGACCCCAGCGGCGACCACGACCGCGCCGACGCAGACCACCGGCTCGGGGACGAGCGGTGCGCCGGCGCCATCCGCTGCGCAAGGGCCGACGGTCGTGCTCAAACGCAAACAGAAGGCCAGCTCGAGCGAACCGGCGTCCCCGGGCCCGACGACGACCACGACCGCCGGCGCCGCCAAGGGCGCGAAGAAGTCCAAGAAGCACGGCGAAAAGGCCTCAGGGCCGAACAACGTCGCTGTCTCGCCGCAGGTGGTCGCCGCCGAGGCGGGCGCGCTGGCGGCGGTGCTCGCATCCTCGGAAGCCTCGGTGCAGTCGCTGTCCTTCTACCGCATCCCGCTGTTCCTGCTGCCGATCTACAAGGCGGCTGCCGTTCAGTACGGCGTGCCGTGGCAGATCCTGGCGGCGATCAACGAAATCGAGACCGACTACGGCAGTGATCTGTCCGTCTCCTCCGCCGGCGCCGTCGGCTGGATGCAGTTCATGCCGAGCACCTGGCTGCAGTACGGCGTGGACGCCCTCGACGCCGGCAACGCGGATCCGTATAACCCCGTCGACGCGGTGTTCGCTGCCGCGCGCTACCTACGCGCAGCCGGTGCCGCAACCAACCTGCGCGCAGCGATCCTCGCCTACAACCACTCCGAAGAATACGTCGAATCGGTGCTGCTGCGGGCGAAGCTGATCTCCACCTACCCGAAGGCGGTCATCGCCACGCTGACCGGCCTCGTCGACGGGCGCCTGCCCGTGAGCGGCCGGCACGTCGCCTGGGAAACGGTGCGGATCGCGGCTCCGTCGGCGTCCAACGCGACAGCCGGCGCCAGTGCCGTCGCGACCGCGCCCGCAGCCGCCAGCAACGCAGCGAGCGGCGCCGGCGCCACGCCGGGATCGACCCCGGCGATCTCGCCGACCGCGGCCGCCGCCGCGGCGACCGCCAAAGGTGCTCACGGCTCCAAGGCGCCGGCCCCCACGCTTCAGCTCGTCGACCTGACGAGCGCGGCGAACGCGTCGGTGGTGGCTGTGCAGGATGGAACGATCATCAAGCTCGGCGACTCGCGCAAGCTTGGTCGCTACATCGTCCTGCGCGACGTCTACGGCGACGTCTTCACATACGCGGGCCTCGGCCGGCTCGCCACGAGCTACGTGCTGCCAAAGCCCTCCAGCCCGAGCACCTCCTCGCCGGTGATCGAAGCGGCGAGCACCCACGACCCGGCGCCCTCGCAGCCCGCGACTGCGGGCTCGCAGTCGCCGCTGACGCTGCAGGTAAAGGCGACACCTCCACAGGCCCCGTCGAGCAAGGGACAGGCATCGGTCCAGTCCGCCGCGGCGGAAGCGACGCCAGCGGGCATGGACAGGGTGCGCCTGTTCGCCCATCCCGGCAACCCCGACGCCCGCGCAGCGGCCGCCGCCAGCGCCGCCAGGAAGGCCAAGACCACGAGCGCAGGAGGCCGGGCGCCGCTGCGCACCGGCGCCGTTGTCGCCTCGGGCACGGTGCTCGGGCGTGTCAGCATGCCGCCACGGGCGCACGACGGCCACCTGCGCTTTGCCGTTCAGCCCGCCGGTGACCCCGAAACGGTCGATCCGGGACCGATCCTGACGAACTGGGCACAGCTCCAGGGCGTGCTGCATCCAAAGGGTGCCAAAGCGACGAATCCTCTGCTGGGGGCCACCGCGAGCGACGCCTTCCTGCTCTCCAAGCCGCAGCTCGAGCGTGCGGTGCTGTCAGACCCCGGCATCACGATCGACGCGTGCGGGCGACACGAAGTCGCCGCGGGCAAGACCGACAAGCGCGTGCTCGCGGTGCTCGCGTTCCTCTCGCGCAGCGGCCTCGAGCCGACCGTCACCGCGCTGCCATGCAGCCAGCGCCAGTTCGGACCGGGCTCGGCGCTGTCCGGCGCAGACCCCGGTGGTCAGCTGCAGATCTCGGCGATCAACGGCACCCCGATCGCCCGCCACCAGGGTCCCGAAACGATCACCGACCTCACCATCCGTGCACTGCTGACGCTCCCCGCGGCTTTCGCGCCGCACGAGATCAACAGCCTCATGCGTTACCCGAACTCGCCGAGCACGCACGCATCGTCTTCCTACCGCAGCCGTATCGAACTCGTCTTCAACCCGCCCGCCGCCACGCCGCCGCTCACCACGGCCGCCACCGCGACACAGGCGCACTCCGCTCGCACCGGTCGCACAGCGCCGTCACCGGTGGTCACCACCAGCGCGCTGAGCTCTGCACAGTGGACTCAGCTGATGGTGCGGGTGGCCGCGCTGCCGATGCCGACGATCTCCAGCAAGCCGAGCTCCGCCGCGATCCCGGACCCGAAGCCGAAGCGTCCGTAGGCGATCCCCGCCAGCTCCGCGACCGCGAGGCGGACGCGGCCACCGGGACGCCTGACGGGTTCAGGCGTCCCCACAGCAAGCATCGAGCTAGCCGCCGGCTCCGGCTCCGGGCGCCCCTGGTGCTCCAGCACCTGGCGTGGCGCCAAAGGCGCCGGCGAGGTCACTGCGACACTTCGCCTCGGCGGCCTTGAACTCGGCGCTTTTGGTGTTGATGCCTGCCGTGTTGAAGATCGCGCCTTTCCCGGAGGTGTTCGGTTCGCCGACCTTGACGCCGTTTTCGCGCAGACACGCCGCGAACTTGGCGAGCGCCTTCTTGCCTGCGGCGCTCTCGAATCGGGGAGTGCCGCTGCGGAAGCCGCCACGGCCACCGGCAAAGTTGCCGCCGCACTTCTTGAGGGCGGCTTCAAACTTCGCTTTGCTCACGCCCGCCGGAAGCGCGGAGGAGCCACCGCCGAGGAAGCCGCCGGCTCCCGGTTGCTGACCGGGTTGGCGCGTCGGGAGCGTGACGCCTTCCTTCTTCAGGCATTCGCGGATCGCGGCGAACCTGTGTCCAAACCCAGGAGCTTTGCCCGGCGTCGACTTCGTCGCGCTCGTGCTGGTGCTCGCGGTCGTGGTGGCACTGTTGGAGGATCCTCCGCACGCCGCGAGCAGGCCGGCGGCGAGCACTAGGAGAAGGATTGCCGCAGCCATCGGGCTGCGCTTGCGTCTGCTGGTGAGTTGAGGCATTGAGCTCCTTGTCGAGTTTCGTGCTGTCACGCGCCCGCCAACGGCGGCGGAGAACGCTTGGTCGAGATGGTGGGCCGTCCCGCTAAGTCCTCGCTAAGCGTCAGCCGCTCCCGAACAGCGACTGTTCGCCGCCGCCGGTGCTCTTGGCGGAGCTCGACCGCGCGGCCGCGCCGCCGAGCAGCGCCGACAGAGCGCCGCCGCTCGTGCCGACGCTGATCGCTTCGGCGTTGACCGTGCCGTTCGCGGCGGCGGCACCGGTGACCGTCACCGTTTCGCCGGGGTGGATGCCGGTGACGCTCGTTTTCACGTTCTTCGTGACGTTCGTGCCGGTTGAGGTCTTCACCTTCACGGTGTTGCCTTCCGCGTTGGTGACGTACAGAGTGCTGCCCGCGAGGTACGCGACCGTCCCAGAGGTGGGCCGACCGGCGCCCGCGCCGGCGCCGAAGAATCCGCCCGCGGCGCCCGCGGCGCCCGAACGGGCGGCCGTGCTGGACGTGCCTCCATGCAGCGCGGCGAAGCGCGCCGCCAGTCCGGCCGTCGCGCCGCCCGCCGAGCCCGACGGCGTCTGGCCCTTCTCCACGAGCACGCCGCCGATGAAACCGCACGCTAGCGCCAGCACCCCCAGCAGCACCAGGAAGATTGGGTTGGCGCCCGTCCCGAGCAGGCGCCGACGAGGGCGAGGGGGCAGTTCCTCGGGATCTTCGAGCCATTCGTCCTGCTCGTCGACGGTCACGGGTTCGTGCTGGGGCATCGCGGACTCCTGATGGGGGGAAGGTGGCTCACTCAAAGCGCAAGGCCTCGATCGGTCGCAGACGCGCCGCGCGAGCCGCTGGATAGGTGCCGAAGAACAGCCCCGACGCGAGCGCGGCGCCGAACGCGAGGAAGATCGAGTAGGTCGCGATCTCGGGATGGACGCCGGCGATCTCGAACTGGCTGCCGATCACGCCGACGAGCACGCCGATGATCCCGCCGAAGACGGATACGAGCACGGCCTCGGTAAGGAACTGCGTGAGGATGTCCGAGCGCCGCGCGCCCACGGCCTTACGGATGCCGATCTCGCGCGTGCGCTCGGTCACGCTCACGAGCATGATGTTCATCACGCCGATGCCGCCGACGAGCAGCGAGATCGCGGCGACCTCACCGAGCAGCGTCGTGAACACGCTGCTGGTCGAACTCGAGGTTTCGAGCAGCGAACCCTGATTGAGCACGCTGAAGCCCGGTTCGCTCGTGTCCTTGATCCGGTGGCGTTCCTCGAGGATCGTCGTGACCTCCGCTTCGGCTGCATCGAGCGCGGATTCGGACTTCGCCTGGACCGTGATCGAGTCGATCGGGCCGGTGCCCGTGAGCGAGTCCTGCACCGTGGTGATCGGCGCCATCACGATGTCGTCCTCATTTGTCGTGCCGTTGGTGCCCTTTTTCGCGAGCACACCAACGACTTCGTAGTTGCTGCCGTTGACCTTGATGTTCTGACCGACGGCGCTGGCCCCCGCGAACAGTTCTTGCACGACTTCCTGGCCGATCACGGCTACACGCCGGTGCTTGCTGACGTCTTCGGGTGTGAACGGCGCGCCTTCGGCGAGCTTGTACGTGTGCGCCGTCAGGTAGGACGGCGTGGTGCCGAGAAACGAGGATGGTTCAAAGCTCGTGCCGTTGTAAGTGAGCGACACATCGCTGGCATCGACGACCGGCGAGGCGTTCTTGACATCGGGGGCGAGGCTCGGATTCTGCAGAGCTTCGGCGTCGGCCTTCGTCAGCGACACGGTGTTCGCGGTGCTCGCGCGCGCGCCGCCGCGAAACGCCCCGGTCGGCTGTACGACGAGCACGTTCGTGCCGAGGCTCTGGATCGTGGACTGCACCGCCTTCGAGGAGCCGTTGCCGACCGCGATCAGCACGATCACGGAGGCGACGCCGATCGTCATGCCGAGGATCGTCAGCCCCGAGCGCAGCTTGTTGGCGGTGATCCCGCTCCATGCGATCCGCAGCATCTCTGCGCCGATCATGTCGCTGCCTCGACGGCGCCGGGTGCGATCGAAGCGTGCGCGGACTTCTGGCTGCGGGGCAGCGGCGGCGGGTCGTGGACGCCGAGCGTGCGCTGGTCCTCGACGATGCGCCCGTCGCTCAGGCGGATCACGCGCTTGCTCTGTTCCGCCACGTCGGGCTCGTGCGTGATCAGGACCACGGTGCGTCCTTCTCCGTTGAGGCGCGCGAAGATCCCCAGCACATCCTCGGTCGAGCGCGAGTCGAGGTTCCCGGTCGGCTCATCGGCGAGGATCAGCGCGGGGTTGGTCACGATTGCACGCGCGACCGCCACGCGCTGTTGCTGCCCGCCGGAGAGCTCCGAGGGCTGATGCTCGAGGCGGTGGCCCATGCCGACCGAGCGCAGCGCGTGCTCGGCGCGCTTGCGTCGCGCGGCGCCACGCAGCCCCGCGTAGGCGAGCGGCAGCTCGACGTTGACCAGCGCGCTCGTGCGTGCGACGAGGTTGAAGCTCTGGAAAACGAACCCGATCTTGCGGTTGCGCAGGTCGGCCAGGTCGTCCTCGTCCATCACGCTGACGTCGACGCCGTCGATCAGATAGCGCCCGCTCGTCGGTACGTCCAGGCAGCCGAGGATGTTCATCAGCGTGCTCTTGCCGCTGCCGGAGCTGCCCATGATCGCCACGAGGTCGCCGGTCTCGATCTTCAGCGAGACATCGCGCAGCGCCCGCACCCGTATCTGTCCAAGCTCGAAGACCTTGGACACGTCGTGCACCTCGATGACCGGATGGCGCCGCGCAGGCGGCGCGCTCGACGCGCGCTGTGACTGGACGCGCGCGACCAGCGGCCGGCTGCGCTCCGTGCGGGGCACGGCCTGCTCCCGCGCTCGTAGGGGCCGGCGCATCAGCCGCCGCCGCCCCTGAAGAACGCTCCGCCGCCGCCCGCGCCGCCCGCGCCGCCCGCGCCGGCAAAGCCGCCCGCGCCGCCCGCGCCGGCAAAGCCGCCCGCGCCGCCGAGTCCGCCACCGGCACGGCCGGCGAATTTGGAGATCAGGTTAGTCGCGCTCGAGCTCGTCGTGCTCGCGGCCGGCAGCACGACCGTTTCGCCCGCTTTCAGGCCGCTGACGATGATCGTCGAGCTGTTGCCAGCAAGGCCCGTGAGGACTCGCTGGCGCACCTGCTTGCCGTCTCGCTCGACGGTCACCTCGCCGCCGGATATGGCGCTGGTCGGGACGTTGACCCCTTCTGCCTGTTTGACCACGACTTCGGCGGTCGCGCTCATGCCGGGTTTGAGGCTGGATTCCATCTGGTCAAGCTGAAAGGCGACGTCGTAGCTGACCGCGCCGCTGCTGCTCGTCGACTCGATCGCGACTTCGCTGACTTGCGCCGCCAGCTTGCGGCCTTCGAGGGCTTCCACCGTCACGGTCGCGATCTGGCCGGCCTTGACGTGGACGATTTCCGATTCGCTGAGGGGCACCACGAGTTGCATCGAGCTGAGGTTGCTCAGGACGGCGAACGCCGAGCTGGATGAAGATCCCGAGGAACTCGTGGAGGCGCTGGAGGCGCCGGTGGCGGTGCGCCCGGCAGCCGCGGAGCCGGTCGTGCCCGTGGCGCCCGCGCCAGAGTCACCGGACGAGCTGGTGGAGCTCGACGCCTTCGTCGTTCCGCTGCCGGAGACAACTTCCCCGACCTGTCCGGAGAGCGAGACGATTGTGCCGCTCTCCGGTGCGTAGAGCCTCGTGTCCTGCACCGACTGTTCGTCGCTCTGCACCGTCAGCTTGTCGCTCCTGACCGCCGCCCTCGCGGATGCCAGGTTTGCTTCGCGGGTGGCGGTGCTGATCGTGGTTTTGGATGACGATCCCCCCGAGCTTCCTTCACTGGACTGGCTGTCGTGAGTGGATTCCGTGCTCGTGCCGGTCGTGCTCCTGCCGGTCGTGCTGGTGGTGGTCGGCGGTGTGCTCGTCGAGCTCGTGCCCGTCGACGGCGTGTTCGCCCGCGTGGTGCCCGTGGGTGCGGCAGCTGCTGGGCCGGTGCCCGTCGGCGTCGTGCTCGCCGGCTGGCTGGGCGTGCCCGTCGAGGTGGCTGGAGCCGCGTAAACGGCTGTGTAGGCGGCCGCCGCGGTCTGCGGGACGGTCGTGTAGCTGACCGATGCAGCGCCTGCGCTGGAGGCGCTGCCTGCGCTTGAGCCTTCGCCGTCGGTTTCTTCCTCCTTGGCGAGATTCGCTTCGGCGGACTGCAGCGATGCCTTGGCCTGTTCGAGGGTCACTTCGGCGCTCTGCGGGTCGAGCGTCGCCAACAGCTGACCCTGCACGACGTGTTGACCTTGGCTCACGTCGATGTGCGTAACCGTGCCGGCGGTCTTGAACCCGAGGTTCAGCTGGCTGATCGCCTGCAGGTTGCCGCTGCCGGAGACGGTCGACTGGACCACGCCCTGGGCTGCCGTCGCGGTTCGGGTGACGCTCGCCTGACTGCTCGACGACGGCCCGACCAGCAGCACCGCAGCGACGATCGCGCCGGCGCATAGAGCGCCCAGCGCGTACAGCAGCCACGATCCTCTGGTGCGCTCGGTCATCTCGCTGGACAGATAGTCGGCACGCGCTCTAAGTGTGGCCGAAGCGAGCAGTAAGAGCGGGCGAAGAAAGGCTCTGCCATGATCCGTGCAGATGGCCAGCTACGGCGGGATCGACCTCGGCGGCACCAAGATCCAGGCCGTGATCGTCGATGAGAGCAACGATGTCCTCGGCTCGTCCAGGCGCGCGACGCCGACCAGCGGCGGTCCCGCGGACGTCGCGGCGGAGATCGCGAGCGCGTTGTGTGACGCTGCCAAGGCGGCTGAGCTCGAGGGGGCGGAGGGCAAGCCGAGCCTGGCCGGAGTGGGGGTCGGCTCGCCCGGGACGATCGAAGCCGGCAAGGTCACAAGCGCGCGCAACCTGCCTGGCTGGGAAGGCACGTTTGCTTTGGCGAGCACGCTCGAAAGCGCGCTCGGCTCCAGGGTCGTGGTCGGCAACGACGTCCAGGTGGCAACCGACGCCGAGTTCAAACTGGGCGCCGGGCGCCTGTACAGCTCGTTGTTGGGTGTGTTCTGGGGAACGGGCGTCGGCGGCGGCCTGATCCTCGACGGCCGGCCGTGGACCGGGCGCGGCGGCGCCGGCGAGATCGGACACGTCGTGGTCGTGATCAATGGCGCCCGTTGCACGTGCGGACGTCTCGGCTGCATGGAGGCGTACGCCGGCAGGGGCTCGATGGAAGCCTACGCGCGCGAGCATGCACGAGGAGAAGGGCCGCAAGACCGACCTGTTCAAGCTGATGAAGGAGCACAACCGCACGCGCCTGACGAGCGGTATCTGGGAGCGGGCGCTGCAGCACGGCGACAAGCTCGCGATCGAGACGATCGACCGCGCGATCGAGGCGCTGGGCGCGGGCGTCGCGTCGGTCGTCAACGTGCTCGACGTCGAGGGTGTCGTATTCGGCGGCGGGCTCGGCGTGCGGCTCGGCGATCCCTACGTGAAGCGCATCAACGAAGCGATGCAGCCGCATTTGTTCCACGACGCGCATCCGCCGCGCGTGCACGTGGCGGAGCTGGGCGACCTCGGCGGCGCGGTCGGCGCCTCGCTCCTGGTCCGCGATTCAGCTGCGCCCTGAGGCATGCCGGGCGCTGTCGCGGGCGACCGCGGCGCTCAAAGGCCGGAGAAGGTGATGACCACGAGCGTGATCGAAAGGGTCGACGTGACCACCACCGTCACCGCCGCCGCGACGTCCATCAGCCCGCGGCTGCGCCGCGCGCCCATCACGTGGTGGGATCGCGAAAGACGCCATATGAAGAACAGGTTGATCGGCAGCAGGAACCCGTTGACGACCTGCACGGCGACCAGCAGCGTGATCACCGGTACGTCGGGGATGATCGCCACGAACGCGCTGATCATGATCATCGCCGTGATGATGTTCACGAACACGGGCGCCTCCGTTCGGCGCCTGCCGACCCCCTTCTCGTAGCCGAGCGACTCGGAGATGACATAGGCGGTGGCGATCGGCAGGATCGCGGCTGCGAGCAGGCTCGCGCCGAGCAGGCCGACACCGAACAGCACCTCCGCGTAGCGGCCGGCGAACGGGCTCAGCGCCCGCGCGGCGCCGGCCGCGGAGGAGATGTTGTGGACGCCGTGTGTGAACAGCGTGGCGGCCGTGGCGATGATGATGAACGACGCGATGACGTTGGCGAAGACGGCACCAGCGACCGCCTCACGTTCCTCGTGTGGCAGCTCGTCGACGCGCACGCCGCGCTCGACCACGGCCGACTGCAGGTACAGCTGCATGTATGGCGTGATCGTGGTCCCGGTCAGCGCGACGAGCAGCACGAGGAACGCGGGGCTCGTGTGGATCTGGGGGACGACGAGTCCCTTGGCGACTTCGCCCCAGTCGGGGTGCGCGAGGATCGCGGCGATCGGGTATGCGAAGAACGGGATCGTGAACCAGATGAAGATGCGCTCGGCGGAGCGGTAGGAGCCGCGCACGATGATCAGCCAGATGCCCACAGCCGCGATCGGGACCGACACCTGGGCGGGCACTCCCGCGAGGCCGAGCGCGGCGCCGATGCCGACGAAGTCCGAGATGCAGATGCCGAGGTTGGCGATCAGCACGGCGCTGGTGGCGAACACCGACCAGCGGATCCCATACTCCTCGCGCACCAGCTCGGCCAGGCCCTTGCCGGTGACGATGCCCATGCGGGCCGCGAGGAGCTGGACGAGCGCGAGTGAGATCGTGATCAGCACCATCGTCCACAGCAGCTCGTAGCCGTACTTGGCGCCGACCGAGGAATATGTGGCGATCCCGCCGGCGTCGTTGCCGGCGTTGGCCGCGATCAGGCCCGGGTCCGAGCAGGCCGAGAAAGGCGAAGATGCGAGCTCGGCGCGGGCTAAGACGCGCAGGCAGACGTGGTCGACCGCGGACGGTCGACCTGATACGACGCATGACGGCAGGTACTCGGACCGCCATCGAACTGTCCGCTTGGGGCCTTCACTGAAGCCGCAGTCTATTCAGTCGGGCTGCCGACGGCCGGGTGTCGGCTGTCAGTCCTCGCCGAGCAGGCCGAAGCGCCGCCGCCAGCCACGTGGCAGCATCGCCTCGAGCACGTCATCGACCGTGACGATGCCGAGCATCTGCTCGTGCTCGTCGCAGACCGGGATGGCGGTGAGGTTGTAGTCGGCCATCAGCCGTGCGACCTCCTCGAACGAAGCGTCCGGCGCCAGGCACGGCGTCTCGTGCTTGACGATCGTGGCCAGCGCGCGCGAGGCCTCCGACCCGCAACAGCGCCGTCGACAGGTACGCTTCCTTCGAGTGGCCCGGCGCTCGAGCTGACGAACACGGTCGTCAGCAGCTCCGGGGCGATCGTGCTGCGGCGCACGGCCTCGAGCGCATCGCCGGCGGAGGTGCTGCCGCGCAGCAGGATGAAGTCCGGGCTCATCAGCCCGCCGGCCTCGGCGGGGTCGTAGCCGAGCAGCGCGCGGACCTTGACGCGGTGGCTGACCGGCAGCAGCGAGAGCACCGTCTCGCGGCGATCCTCGTCGAGCTCGCCGATGATGTCAGCGGCGTCGTCGGGTGCCATCCTGGCGAGGATCTCCGCGACCTGTGGATCGGGGCGATCCTCGAGGAACTCGCGCTGGTGCTGGTCGTCGAGCTCCTCGAACACGTCCGCCTCGAGCTCGCGGTCGTCATCGCCGACGGCCTGGATGATCTCCTCACCCTCGTGGCGCGAGGCTGCCTCGACGAGATCGGCGATCTGCGCAGGGTGGAGCTTGGCGAGCTTGGGGTGTGGCACGCGCAGGCGAACCGTGGGCACGTGGCCGACGAACGGCTCGATACCCGCCCAGTCGAGAAACTCGCCGGTGGCGATGTGCGCGCCGAGCCCCTTCGGCAGCAGACGCCGCAGCCCGCCGCGAGGACCGGTGTCGACGCCGACCACCCGCCACGAGCCGGCGACCAGCGCCAGCTCGATCTCGTTGGCGCGCACGAGGCGCGCGCCCTCGACGTTGATCAGCTGTCGATCGAGCAGGTCGCGCTTGAGCAGCACCTCCTCCGGCCGGCGCTCGAACGGGCGCAGGTCGAGCTTCGCCTTGTGCATGACGACGCCGCCGGTGCCGATCTCAGAGACGCGGTCGGCGCCCAGAAACGACTGGCGTCCGGCGACGTTGACGAGGAAGCCTGTGATCGGCGGGTAGCCGCTGCCGCCGAGCCGCACGATCAGATCGTCGACCTTGCCGAGCCGCTCGCCGTCGGCGTCGCGTAGCGGGCTGCCGACGACCGTGGAGAGGTGCAGGATCGGCGGCGTCTGTACAGCAGGCGCGCTCACTACGTTCATCCTACGCTGGCCGCAGGTCGCTCACCGCAGTGCCGCGCACGGGGCAACCGCGGCTCGTGCCGAGCCGGAGATCTATGTTGGATGGCAGTGCCGCCGTTCTGGATATCGATCGCGCTGCTGTCGCTCGTGCAGGGGGCGCTCGTGGCGCTCCCGGGCGTGCTTCCGTGGGGGCCTCCCGGTCGCCTTCGCAGCCGGCGCTGGGCGATCGTGCCGCCGCTGTCGGTGATCGCGTTCGTCTTTGGCGCCCGCGCGGCTGAACACGCGAGCGCCCAGGGACTGACATATCTCGCGCTGTGCGCCGTCCCTTTGCTGGCGGCGCTGGCGCTCGGCTGGCTGCTGTGGGACGTCGGGCGCACGCGCGCGATGCGTGTGCTGCGGGCGCTGCTCGTCGCGCCGCTGTTCGCGCTTGCGTGGGCTGACCGCGGCGGACTGGCGGGCGAGTCCGCCGCGCTGGCCCTGTCGGCGCTCAGCTGCGTGGCGCTCGGCGTGCTGCTGGCGGCCGTGACGCCGCCGCGCTGGCTCGCCGCCGGGATCGTGGCGATGGCAATCGCAGACACGACGCTCGTTGTCTCGGAACTGCTGCAGCGCCCGAACAATGCTCTCAACGCCGCGCGGCCCGTCGCCAACCTGCCGCAGCTGCAGAGCGCTGTGTTCGGGTCGGCGGTGATGGGCTATGGCGACCTCTTCATCGCCGGCGTCCTCGGGGGGCTGCTCGCGGCGACGGTCGGCCGGCGCCTGCAGCTGCGCGCCGCTGCTCTCACGGCGTTGCTGGCGCTCTTGTGTGATCTGCTGTTCTTCTTCGTCAACGAGCTGCCCGCGACGGTGCCGGTTGCGCTGGCGCTGATCGCGACGATGCTCAGCCGGCGCGCGAGATCCGCTCACGGGCCGGAGGCTCCGGCACTGCGAGCGGGCGCGGCTCGTGCTCGGGCTGATCCGCGAAGCCCGGCCGCGCGCTGAGCGAGCGGGCGGTGATCTCGACCGCGTCGGGCGCCAGCACCTTGCGTTCGGAGGCGGCGCCGGCCTGCTCGATCTTGCGGACCTGGGGGATGACACGGTGCTCGAAGGAGCCGATCGCCTCGTTGTAGGCGCCGACCGCAGAGTCGAGCTGGCGCCCGACCTTGGCGAACGGCTCGACGAAGCGTCCGAGCCGGCTGTGCAGCTCGCGTGCGGAGTCCGCGATCTCGCGCGCCGACTGTGCGATCAGCTCCTGGCGCCAGCCGTAGTGGACCGCCCACAGCAGGCCGATCAGCGTCGTCGGCGTCGCCATCAGCACCTGCTGCTGGACGCCGTACTCGATCAGCGCGGGATCCTGCGCGAGCGCCGCCTGGTAGATGCCGTCGGAGGGCACGAACATCACGACGAACTCGGGCGTCGAGTCGAACTGGCGCTGGTAGCCCTTGGAGGCGAGTTTGGCGATGTGCTCGCGCGTCTGGCGTGCGTGGCGTGCGGTGTGCAACTCGCGGTCCTCCTCGCCGCTGGCCTCGAGCGCCGAGAGGTAAGCGTCGAGCGGGACCTTGGAGTCGACGACGACGAGCTTGCCGCCGGGCAGGCGCACGAGCATGTCCGGCCGCAGGGTGCCCTCTCCTGTCTGGATCGTGCTCTGCTCGACGAAGTCGCAGTGCGAGACCATCCCGGCCATCTCCACCACGTTGCGCAGCTGAATCTCTCCCCATGAGCCACGCGTGGCCGGCCGCTTCAGTGCGGAGACGAGGTTGCCGGTCTCCTGGCGCAGCGTGCCCACGCCGTCGCCGAGCTGGCGGATCATCTGTGCGAGCTCGCCCTGCGCCTGCCTGCGCTCGCGCTCGAGGCGCCCGATCTCGTCCTGCATCCTGCCGAGCTTCTCCTGGACGGGCTTGACGATGCCCTTCATCTCCTCCGCGCGACGCGCCATCTCGCCGGCGGCGCGCTCCTCCTCGGCGCGGCGTGCATCGGCGACGCGCTGGGCGAGCGACTCGCCGGTCTGCGAGAGCACGTCGACCGAGATCGCCGTCAGCTGCTCGCGCGTACGGGCACGATCACGCCGCATCAGGGCCGCCGCGCACGCGGCCCCGAGCAGCACTCCGACGATCAGCAGCAGGACGCTCATCAGCCGATAAAAGATGCCAGCAGCCTCGGACGGGAGCACGCGATCGGGCGCAGAGCCTCCTTGTCGAGGCCGTGCGGGCGCTAACACCGGCACCACGACGGCCGGTCCTCGTCATAAGTGTCTGGTAAGTGCCGGCTTGACATCTAGGACCTTCGCAGTTACCTTGGCCTGGTTGCTCTGTCGGGAAGACCTCGGCGGAGCGCTCCACAGTGAGGGAATATCAAGAGGAGGGACTGCGAGAGATTGGTCTGCGCTGCAGACCCGTTCGCAGGAGATGCGCGGAGGGCGCTGTTCTGCCGTCGGTCCCGCCGTCAACTAGGAGGATGAGTGATGACAGCCATGAATGGCTCAGGTGGGCTAGGCGCCAGACGTATTCTGCGCCTGCTCGGATGTGCGGCGGCGTTGGCCGCCCTGGCGGCGATGACGATGACGTCGGTCGCTTCCGCGAGGAGGGCTCCGAAGCCGGTGAATCGCACCTACGTAGCGCTCGGTGACTCGCTCGCGTTCGGCTACTCGCAGCAGGGCTTCAACGAAAACCTTGCGACGGGCGAGAAACCATCCGCGTTCGAAAACGGGTACCCGAACCAGTACCTGGCCGACACCAACGAACTGTCGCCCAAGCCGTACCAACTTGTCAACTACGGCTGCCCAGGCGAGACCACGGAGTCATTGATCGGCGACAACCCGACGTTTATCAAAGAACTCAACGAAAAAGCCAAAAAATACATCACCCAGCCGATCACCGGTGAAGCGCCCTGCGCTTACCACTATGCGGACGGTCTCCCGCTGCACAACGAATACGGCGCCGGCGAATCGCAGCTCGAAGCCACGCTGAAGACGATCACGACCGAGAGAGAAGCCGGCAAGCCGGTGAAGGTCATCTCGCTCGACATCGGTGCCAACGACGAGCTTCACGAGGTTGCAAAGGCGACCAAAGAAGCCGAAGCTGAGATCGAAGCCAAAGTCGGCGCGATCGTCACGCCGCAGGCCGAAAAAGAAGTTGAAGACAAAGTCCTCGCCGCTGCCGCGGCAGAGGTTGAAGCGTTCGTCATCGAACAGGTGATTCCGCAGGCGTATGTCGAAAGCAACGGCGGCGAAGAACCCGCGTTCATCGAGGACATCGGCAAGGACGCAGGCGAATACGGCGCAGCAAACGCCGAGGAACTGCACCTGCTCGGAATCCGGGATGCCCTCGCATATGTCGCAGCGCACCTGAAAGAACTCGACGAAGAAGGCGCGAAACTCGGGCTCGAAGACGCCGGGAAATACGCCGCAGAACACGGGGCCGAACTGAAGAAAGAAGGCGAAGAACTCGGTCTCAGCCTGATCAAAGCGGCTCTGCCTGCAGAGTTCGAGCAGATCACGACGAACGTCGTCGGGATCCTCAACGCGGTCAAGATGAGTGGCTTCAAGGGCGAGATCATCTTCGAGGCCGCATACGACCCGTACGGCCGTGTTGGGCTGATCAACAAAGAACACAAAGAACTCCAGCCTGGATTCAACTTGGCGGCTGCCGAGCTGGCCGGACTCGAGCAGGGCACATTCGCGGCGGACGGGAAGCTCAAAGCGGTGTGCTACAGCGACGCGGAGACGCTGTTCAACTCAGCGCTCTCGGTGACCGAAAAGGCGAAACCGTCTGAATACAGCCCGGCGGAACTCGCACTGATCGAACAAGAAGAAGGCCAGCTGGACGCATGGACGAACATGGCCAACTTCACGCCGTTCGAATACGCGCCAGGCCACGTGCTCAACTACGACGAATCGGTCAAAGTTGGACCGGAGACCCTGAGCTCCGACGGCCCGGACATCCACGCAACCAAAGCAGGCTACGAACAGATGGGCAAACAGATGGAGTCAACCTGCTCCTTCTAGATCCAGGCAACAAGCCACCGCGCTCCTAGGCGGCGGTTGAAGCGAACAAGGGGGCGCCCGGTCTATCCCGACCGAGCGCCCCTTTGCGTCTCGTAGCGCCGCGCGACGTCCTCGAGGACGCCGAGCATCGCCGGTCGCCGCCGCCACCAGCCGTGCGCCTGCAGGAAGCGCGGCGATCACCTGGCGCACCGGCGGTGCGGGGGACAGCGCGCGGATCGCAACGTCCTCGCGCACGACCGACAGCGCCAGCTCGGGGATCAGCGCGACGCCGACACCCGCGGCGACCAGGCCCTGGACGGTCTGGTAGTCGTCGCTCTCGAACGCGACGTTCGGCTCGAAGCCGGCAGCGTGGCAGCTGCGCACGACATGCCGTGCGCAGGGGCTCTCACTCGAAGTCTGCACCCACGCTTCCTCGGCGAGGTCCGCCAGTCGCAGCCGCTCCTTGCGCGGCCAGTGGATGCTCCCGTGGCAGTGCCAGGTACATCGGGTCCTCGAGCAGCTGCGTCCCCGCCATGTCCTCGCCCAGCAGCGTCTCGCCGGCGAACTCGAACAGCAGCGCCAGGTCGAGCTCGCCGGCGCGCAGGCGCGCGACGATCGCCTCCGGCTCGCCCTCGGCGAGCGTCAGCTCGACATCGGGATAGGAGGCGCGAAAGGTGGCGATCGCGAGCGGCATCAGCGTCGCGCCGGCCGTCGGAAACGAGGCGACCCTTAGCCGTCCGCCGCGCAGCCCGGCGATCGCCGACAGCGACGCCTCGGCGGCGTCCAGTGCGCGCGAGGATGCCCTCGGCGTGGCCGACGAGCGTCTGTCCGGCGGCGGTCAGGGTGACCCCGCGCGGGTGGCGCTCGAGCAGCGCCATGCCGGTTTCGGACTCGAGCGCCGCGATCTGCTGGGAGACCGCCGACTGGGTGTAGGAGAGGGCGGTCGCGGCGGCCGAGAACGACCCGCGGTAGGCGACCTCCTTGAGGACCTTCAGGCGGACCACGTTAAGCATTAGCTATACTAATAACATAGATCACCACAATCATTGGTGCTGATGGCAGGGGGCTGCCAAGATGGGGCGAAAGCGAATATTTGAGAAACCACTTGCCGGCCTCCGGGCCGACCATACGAAGGAGAGCATCATGGCCAAGATCATCGTTTCCTACGACGGAACCGCCAACGAGGAGGACGCCATCACGCTGGGGCGTCTGCTCGGCGGCGCCGGCGCCGAGGTGTCCCTCGCGTACGTGCGCCACAACCCCGAGACCGACAGCGTTCGCGAGGAGATCGCGCAGGCCGAGGCGGAGAGCGTCCTCGACCAGGGCGTCGAGCTGCTCGGCGTTGCCGGTGCCAAGCGCCACGTCGTCACGGACCGCTCGACGCCGCAGGGCCTCGCCGCGCTCGCCGAGCGCGAGGGCGCGGACGTGATCGTGTTCTGCTCGGACTCCCACACCGCCAAGGGGCACATCGCTGTCGGCAACTCGGCGGAGCGCCTGCTCGAGGGCGGTCGCAGCGCGATCGCGATCGCGCCGGTGGACCTCGCCGAGCGCGTCCAGGCCTCCGGCGTCCAGCGGATCGTCGCTGTCGGCGACGGAGACGGCGGCGCCCGTCAGACCGCCGACTCGCTGGCACGCGCGCTCGGCGCGAGCGTCGAGCCGGTGGCCAACGAGCAGGCCGATCTGCTCGTGATCGACTCGCGTGTGGACGCGCCCCAGGGTCGCGTCTCGCTCAGCTCCTCCGCGTCGCACCTGATCGAGACGGCCACCTGCCCGGTGCTGGTGGTGCCGCGCGGCGTGACGCTGTCGTTCGGATCCGGCGTGCACGCGCCGACCGCCGCCTAGCGGGACCGCGTTACCGCACGGGCCGCGGGCCACGACCAGCGAATGGTCGGGCCCGCGGACGCTGCGGACCGCTCAGCGGATCGCCCGTCGCCGGGCTCGGGCAAGCAGGTAGCGCGCGAGCGCGGCGAGGAAGTCGAGCGCGCCCCCGACCAGGTGGCCGAGCGGACCGGTCCACGCCCACGTCTCGGCGCGCCGGTGCCGCGGTGTCCGTAGCTGTGGCCGCATCTGGCGGCACGGTATCGTGGCGCTGGTGCCAGCAGCCGTGAAGACCACCGTCACCGAGCTCGGGGACTCGCGCGTGCGCCTGCAGGTCGAGGTTCCCGCCGGGGAGGTCGAGGGTCGCCTCGAGCAGAAGGCGCGCCAGCTCGGGCGCGAGCTGAAGCTCCCAGGTTTTCGCCGCGGCAAGGTGCCGGCGCCGCTGGTGATCCAGCGCGTCGGCCGCGAGGTGGTGCTCGAGGAAGCTGTCCGCGACACGCTCTCGAGCTGGTACTCCGACGCGATAGAGAATGCCGGGATCGTGCCGGTCGGCGATCCGCAGCTCGATCTTGGCGAGCTTCCTGCGCAGGGGCAGGCGCTGGAGTTCTCGATCGAGATCGGCGTGCTGCCGAAGGCGGAGCTCGGCGAGTACAAGGGCCTTGAGGTCGGTCGGCGTGAGCCCGAGGTCACGGACGAGCAGATCCAGCAGGAGATCGACGCGATGCGCGAGCGTCTTGCTCGGCTCCAGACCGCGGAGCGCCCCGCCGCTGCCGGCGACTTCGTCGTCGTCGACTACGTCGGCTCGCTCGCGAGCGAGGACCTCGAGGGCGGCGAGCCAAGCTGGGAGCCGTTCGCGGGCGGCGAGGGCCGCGACCAGCTGGTGGAGCTCGGCGCCGGGAACCTGATCCCCGGGTTCGAGGAGGGGCTGCTGGGCGCGGCCGCGGGCGAGACGCGCACCGTCGCGCTCGCGTTCCCCAGCGATTACGGCAGCCAGGAGCTCGCCGGACGCGACGCTTCGTTTGAGATCACCGTCAAGGAGGTCAAGCTCAAGGAGCTTCCGGAGCTCGACGACGACTTTGCCGTGGACGCCGGCTTCGACGACCTGGAGGAGCTGCGCGAGGACATCCGCAAACGCCTGATCGAGCTCGACGAACAGCGGATCGACTCGGAGTTCCGGCAGGCCGCGCTCGACGCCGCCGTCGCCGGCGCCCGCGTCGCCGTCACGCCCGAGCTCGTCAAAGCGAGGGCGCGCGAGATGTGGGAGCGGATGCTGCATTCGCTCTCGCACCGCGGCATCCAGCGTGAGGCCTACCTGCAGATCGTCGCACGCGAGGAGGCGGACATCCTCACCGAGATGGAGCCCGAAGCGGAGCTGGCGCTGCGCCGCGAGGCGGTGATCACCGCGGTGGTCGCGGCCGAGAGCATCGATCCCCCCGAGGAGGAGCTGCTCGCGGCGCTCGCTCCGATCGCCGAGCGCGAGGACCTGACGCCGGAGAAGCTGCTCGAAGACCTCCGCCGCGCCGGGCGCGTGGAGGAGGTGCGCGAGGACCTCGCCGCACGCGAGGCGATCGGCGTGATCGCCGCCGCCGCGAAGCCGATCCCGCTCGCCCAGGCGCAGGCCCGCGAGCAGATCTGGACGCCCGGCAAGGATGGGGAGGCCGCGCCAGGCGCGGCGAACGAGCCCGCAGCGGCGCCTGCACGGTTGTGGACACCAGATCGCTAGCCTCTAGAGGAATCTGGTCGGCTAGGCGAAACAAAGGCGAGGACATGCGCCGGAAGCGAGGAAAATGAGCCCACTTGTACCCATGGTCGTCGAGCAGACCTCACGCGGCGAGCGTGCGTTCGACATCTACAGCCGCCTGCTCAACGAGCGGATCATCTTCCTCGGCACGCCCGTCGACGACCAGATCGCCAACCTGATCGTCGCGCAGCTGCTGCACCTCGAGTCCGAGGACCCCGAAAAGGACGTCTCGCTGTACATCAACTCGCCGGGCGGCTCGGTCTACGCGGGCCTGGCGATCTACGACACGATGCAGTTCATCAAGCCCGACGTGCAGACGATCTGCGTCGGCATCGCGATGTCGATGGGCGCGCTGCTGCTCGCCGGCGGCGCGCATGGCAAGCGCATGGCGCTGCCCAACGCGAAGATCCTGATCCACCAGGTGTCCTCGAGCTTCCAGGGCCAGGCCACGGACATCGAGATCCACGCCAAAGAGATCATCGACGTGCGCCGGCGCCTGGACGAGATCATCGCCAAGCACACGGGCAAAGACCTCGAGCAGGTGCGGACAGATACCGAGCGCGACTACTTCATGAGCTCGGAGGAGGCCAAGGAGTATGGCATCATCGATCGGGTGATCTCCGAGCATTAGCTCGGGTCCCAAGGCCGCCGGACGCAGGGAGCATCAAGGGATATGGCCAGACCGACAGAGTCCAACGAGCAGCTGCTGTGCAGCTTCTGCGGCAAGTCCCAGCGGCAGGTCAAGAAGCTGATCGCCGGCCCGGGCGTATACATCTGCGACGAGTGCATCGACCTCTGCAACGAGATCATCGACGAGGAGCTCTCGGCACCGCCGGCGTTCGACATCGAGAGCCTGCCCAAGCCGCGCGAGATCTACGAGGTGCTCGACGAGTACGTCGTCGGCCAGGACCCGTCCAAGCGCACCTTGTCGGTGGCCGTCTACAACCACTACAAGCGCGTGCAGATGATGATGTCCGGCGACTCCGACATCGAGCTGCAGAAGTCAAACATCCTGCTGCTGGGGCCGACCGGGTGCGGCAAGACGCTGCTCGCGCAGACGCTCGCGCGAATCCTCAACGTGCCGTTCGCGATCGCCGACGCGACCGCGCTGACCGAGGCCGGGTATGTCGGCGAGGACGTCGAGAACATCCTCCTGAAGCTGATCCAGGCCGCCGACTATGACGTCAAGAAGGCCGAAACGGGGATCATCTACATCGACGAGGTCGACAAGATCGCCCGCAAGGCCGACAACCCCTCGATCACGCGCGACGTCTCCGGCGAGGGCGTGCAGCAGGCGCTGCTGAAGATCCTCGAGGGCACGCAGGCGTCGGTTCCGCCGCAGGGCGGGCGCAAGCACCCCCACCAGGAGTTCCTGACGATCGACACCACCAACGTGCTGTTCGTGTGCGGTGGCGCCTTCGCCAACCTCGACAAGGTGATCGAGCGGCGCATCGGGCACAAAGGCGTCGGCTTCGCCGCCGCGATCGAGGCCAAGGCCGAGCGCGACACCGGCGAAGTGTTCGAGCACTGCCTGCCCGAGGACCTGATCGAGTACGGGCTGATCCCGGAGTTCATCGGCCGCCTGCCGGTCGTGTCCGCCGTCCACCAGCTGACTCGCGAGGACCTGGTCTCGATCCTCGTCGAGCCGCGCAACGCACTGGTCAAGCAGTTCCAGCGGTTCTTCGCCTTCGACGGCATCGAGCTCGTGTTCTCCGACGATTCGCTCATCGCGATCGCCGAGAAGGGCCTCGAGCGCGAAACGGGAGCGCGCGGGCTGCGCTCGATCATCGAGGAAATCCTGCTCGAGGTCCAGTTCGAGCTGCCGTCGCGCCGCGACGTGAAGAAGTGCGTGGTCACCAAGGAGACGGTCGAGAAGGGCCTCACGCCCACGCTCGTCACCGAAGCGGCGCGCGAGGAGACCGACGACTCCTCGCTGCGCGAGGAGTCGGCCTAACAGCGCGCGGCAGGGCCGGCGGTCTCCGCGGGCACCTGCGTGAGCGCTACCATCGCGGCTGTGTCGAGGCGCAACGACAACGCCAGATCCAAGCTCGACCGCCTGCGCGCATTGCCGTGGGTGGCGATGGCACAGGTCGGGGTGGTGATAGCTCGCCGCTGGCGTGCCCTCTCGGCCAAGGATCGTGCGCGCTTGACGCGGCTTGCGCGCGCGTCGCGCGGGCGCCCCGGCAACCTCAGCACGAAGGAGCGCGCGGAACTCCGGTGGCTGCTGCGCAAGCTCGACCTCAGGGGCATCGCCGCGGAGCTGTACGCGCTCACGCGCCGTCGCGGGGGCCGACGCCGGCGTTCTCGCGCGCGCAGGTGATCTGGACCGAGGCACAGGCAGAGCGCCAGCTGCGCTCGCTCGAGCTGTTCGGCATGCGTTTCGGCCTGGACCGGATGCGGCGGATGATGACCGTCCTCGGCTCGCCCGAGCGACGCTTCGACACGATCCACGTGCTCGGCACCAACGGCAAGTCCTCGACGACGCGGATGACCGCCGCGATCCTCCAGGGCCACGGCCTGCGCACCGGCACCTATCTCTCGCCGCACCTGGTCTCCTACCGCGAGCGCATCCTGATCGACGGGCGCGAGCTCGACACCGAGGCCTTCGCCGCGGCGGTCGCCCGCGCGTCGTGGGCGGCCGACCACGTCAACCGTACGCTCGCCGAGGATGATCACGTGACGCAGTTCGAACTGCTGACGGCGGCTGCGCTGTGGGAGATGGCCAGGCAGGAGGTGGATGTGGCCGTCCTCGAGGCGGGCCTCGGCGGGCGCTACGACGCGACCAGCGTGGTCGACGCGCAGGTCACTGTGCTCACGAACGTCGGTCTCGAGCACACGCGCTGGCTGGGTCCGACGATCACGGACATCGCCGAGGAGAAGCTGGCGGTCGTCAGCCTGGATAGCACGCTGGTGCTCGGCGCGGAGCTGGCGGCGCCGGCGCTGGCGGTGGCCGAGCGGGTGGCAGCGGAGCGCGGCGCACGGATCGTGCGCCCGCGCCCGCTGCCCGCCGGCACGGAGCTGCTCGCCCGCGGCGGCTTTCAGCGCGCAACTTCGCGCTCGCGCGCGCCGCCGCGGAGGCGTACCTGCAGACAGCCGGGACCGCGCTGCGCGAGCAGGCCTTCGCGGATGCCGCCGCCACGGTCGAGGTGCCCGGACGCCTGCAGGTGGTCAGCCGCGAGCCGCTGACGGTCTTCGACGGCGCGCACAACCCGCACGCGATCGCAGCGCTCGTCGAGTCGCTGCCGGACGTGGTCGGCCAGGCGCTCGCTCGCGCTGGTGCTGGGAGTGCTCGAGGACAAGGACGCGGCCGCGATGCTCGCCGCGCTGCTGCCCAGCGTCGAGCGCGCGTGGTTCACGGCGCCGCCGAACAGCCGCGCGCTCTCGCCGGCGGCGCTGCAGTCGCTCGCGCGCCAGCTCGGCTTCGAGGCGACCGCGAGCGAGCCCCAGCCCTCCCGCGCGCTCGCGCACGCCCGCGAGTGGGCCGCCGCGAACGACGGCGTCGTGCTCGCCACCGGCTCGGTGTATCTCGTCGGCGATCTTCTCGGCGCGCTCGCGCACAGTGACGGCGCTGAGGAGGAACCCGTGGCACGGATCTCGGCGCGATGAACGACCAAGGCCCGTCGGTGCTGACGATGATCGGCGGCGTGGCGCTGTTCGTCGCGCTGGTGATCCTCGTGTTCTTCGCCGCTGGTTACGGTTTCGGCCGGCTGTTTCTCTAAACTCAGCCGGCCGATGCCGCCTCTTGCTTACTTCGGAATCGAAAGCAGCGGCTTGAGTCTGGCCGTGGATCTCCTGATCCTGTTCGTGGTCGTCCTGTACCTCTCGCTGATCTACTGGACCTACGCGGACGCGCGACGCCGGCTCGTCGATCCCTGGCTGATCGTGTGCGCCACCGCGGCGTCGCTGTTCCCGTTCGTCGGCACGATCATCTACATGGTGCTGCGCCCGCCTGAGTATCTGGAGGACGTGCTCGAGCGCGAACTGGAGACACAGGCCGCCGAGGCGCGCCTGCGCCAGCTCGATCAGGGGCTGTGCCCGCACTGCAGCTACCGGATCGAGCACGACTTCGTCCGCTGCCCGAGCTGCCTGCGAAAGCTCAAGGAGCGCTGTGCCAGCTGCTCGCGCCCGCTCGACCGGGCGTGGACGATCTGTCCCTACTGCGAGGCCGACGTGCCCGGACTGTCCGGGACGCGCTCGCGGAGGCGACGCGGCGCGACCCCGGAGATCGAGAGCGATCTCGGCGAGTTCGAGGCGTCGACCACGAGTGCGGACTCGGCCGCGGCGGGGCGCTCGCGCCGGCGCCGCGCCAGCGCGCCGGAGCTCGAGAGCGATCTGGAGCTCGACGTTCCGGCGGCCTCCGAGGAGGCAGCTGTCGAGGACGCCGAGCCGGCGCTCGCAACCGAGCCCGCACCGGCGCGGCCGCGTCGCTCGACCCGTCCCGGCGGGCGCTCGCGCCCCAGCTCCTGAGCCGCGAGTTCTAGCCCGCAAAAGGCCTACCAAAGGAACCCATGGACCGAACGCTGATCCTGGTCAAGCCCGACGCCTTCGCACGAGGCCTGACCGGCGAGATCATCGCTCGCTTCGAGCGCAAGGGGCTGCGCATCGCCGCGCTGCGCCACATGACCGTCTCGCGCGAGCTCGCCGAGCGCCACTACGCCGAGCACGCCGAGCGCCCGTTCTTCGGCGAGCTCGTCGACTTCATCACCTCGGGGCCGATCGTCGCGATGGTGCTGGAGGGGATCGACGCGGTCAAGGCGGCGCGCCAGCTGATCGGCGCGACCAACCCGCTCGAGGCCGCCCCCGGCTCGATCCGCGGCGACTTCGCGATCGAGATGGGCGCCAACATGGTGCACGGCTCGGATTCGCCGGAGTCGGCGGCGCGCGAGGCGGCGCTGTTCTTCCCGGACCTCGACCTCTAGGCATCGTCGGCGAGCCGCTCCCTCTGGTGCTCGCCTCGCGCTCGCCGCAGCGGCGTGCGCTGCTCGAGCGCGCGGGCGTGCCATTCACGGTCAGGGTCTCCGACGCCAGCGAGCTCGAGCAGGGAGCCGACGCCGCCGCGGTGGCGGTCGAGAACGCGCTGCGCAAGGCGCGCGCGGTGCGGCGCCCAGGGGCGCCCGAGGCCGTGCTGGCGTGCGACACGATCGTGGTCCTCGACGGCGTGATCTACGGCAAGCCAGCCGACGCGGCGGGCGCCCGCAAGACGCTGGCGGCGCTCGCCGGGCGCACGCACGAGGTGATCAGCGGGCTGGCGCTGCTGCTGACGGACGGACGCTCGAGATCGTCGAGCGAACCGCTGTGGCGCGCACGCGGGTGACGTTCCGCGCCATCGACGAGGAGTTGCTGGAGTGGTACGTCGGGACCGAGGAGTGGCGTGGACGCTCGGGCGGCTACGCGATCCAGGGCCAGGGCGCGGCGCTGGCGCTCGCCATCGACGGCGAAGTGGAGAACGTCGTCGGCTTGCCGCTGGCGAAGCTGCTCGAGCTCTACCCGGAGGGCTTCGAGCGCTGCAAATCGAGTGCCACATCTGGTGGGCTCGGAGGGTAGTTCGCTAGACTCACCGCGGGCACGCCCCGACGAGCGCAGGCCACCGAACGCTTCGCAGGCTGATCTTCGATCGGTAGCGGCGCTGGACCGGATACGAGCGTGCTCCTTCTCTTTATATGGGCATCTTCAGCTATCTGACAGGCTTCGGCGGGCGCGACATGGCGGTCGACCTCGGCACCGCCAACACGCTCGTGTACGTGCGCGGGCGCGGCATCGTCCTGTCGGAGCCGAGCGTCGTCGCGATCGACTCGCGCACCGGCGAAGTCCACGCCGTCGGGATCGAGGCCAAGCGCATGCTCGGGCGCACACCCGGCACGATCCAGGCGATCCGCCCCCTGAAGGACGGCGTGATCGCGGACTTCGACGTGACCGAGCAGATGCTCCGGCACTTCATCCAGAAGGTCCACCAGAACCGCTGGGCGCACCCGCGGGTGGTCGTGTGCGTGCCCTCGGGCGTGACAGGCGTCGAGAAGCGCGCGGTCGAGGAGGCGTGCCTGTCGGCCGGAGCGCGCACCGCCTACCTGATCGAGGAGCCGATGGCCGCCGCGATCGGCGCCGGCCTGCCGGTCGGCGAGCCGACGGGCTCGATGGTCGTGGACATCGGCGGCGGCACCTCCGAGGTCGCGGTGATCTCGCTCGGCGGCATCGTCGTCTCGCAGTCGATCCGCGTCGGCGGCGACGAGATGGACGAGGCGATCATCAACTACGCCAAGAAGGAGTACAAGCTGCTGATCGGCCAGCAGACCGCCGAGGAGCTCAAGCTCGAGATCGGCTCGGCGTGCCCGATGTCCGAGGAGCTGCAGGCGGAGATCCGCGGGCGCGACATGGTCGCCGGGCTGCCCAAGACCGTGGTGCTGACCAGCGAGGAGATCCGCCAGGCGCTGGAGGAGCCGCTGACGCAGATCATCGACGCCGTCAAGGAGACGCTCGACCGCACGCCTCCCGAGCTCGCCTCGGACATCATGGACCGCGGCATCATGCTCGCCGGCGGCGGCTCGCTGCTGCAGGGCCTCGACGAGCGTCTGCGCGAGGAGACGCAGATGCCCGCGCATCTCGCCGAGTCGCCACTGACGTGCGTGGCGGTCGGCTCGGGCCGGTCGCTGGAGGAGTTCGAGGCGATCCACCGCTCGAACCGGACCTCACGCAACCGCCGCCGACGGTGAGCTGCGCCGCCGTTTGATGGGGTTCCCACCTGCCCTCGCCCGCCCGGCCGCGCGCGCCCGCGCCTGCCGCCCGCGTCGTGGGTAGTCTGTTGCCTGAACGCTTCGGAAGGTAAAGATCGGTGCACGACAAGACGGTTCGGCGTCGACGGGCGGTCCTCGGGCTGCTCGTCGTGCTCTCCCTGCTGCTCCTCACCGCCTACTTCGGCGAGGCCCACAACGGACGCCTGCACGACGTGCAGCGCGATTTCCTGACGGTCGTCTCGCCGATCCAGGACGGCGCCAACAAGGCGCTGAAGCCGGTGCGCGACCTGTTCGGCTGGTTCGGCGACACCTTGCACGCGAAAAGCCAGCGCAACGAACTGCTCAAGCAGAACGAGCAGCTGCGCCGCGAGCTGGTCGCCAACCAGGCCGAAAAACGCACCTACCACCAGCTGGCATCGCTGTACCACCTCGACCAGCTCGGAGTCAACGACTACCACCCGGTGACGGCCACGGTCGTGGGCAAAAACCCCGAACTCTGGTACCAGACGGTCAACATCGACAAGGGCGAATCCGCCGGCATCCGCGTCAACGACCCCGTCATCAACGGCGAAGGCCTCGTCGGCCGGGTGGCAACAGTCGTCCCCGACGGCGCTCAGGTGGACCTGATCACCGACAGCTCGATGGGCGTATCCGCGCGGATCGGCGCGAACACCGCGACCGGGCTGCTGCAGCCGAAGGTGGGCGAACCGAACGACCTGCTGCTGCAGTACCTGCCGGCCAACTACCGGCCCAATCCCGGCGAATACGTCGTCACCTCCGGCACCGTCTCCAACGACGAATCGCTTTATCCGCCGGGCATCCTGATCGGACAGGTGACCTCGGTCAACGAAGAAAGCGCGTACAAGTCCGTCAACGTGCAGCCGATCGCCAACCTGCACGACCTCGACATCGTGCAGGTGCTGACCGCCGGCGCGCGCACGCGCCCGGCGAATCTCAGCAGCCTCGCTGCGAGCCTGTCGGCGGGACAGAGCACGACCACCACCAACACCGGCGAACAGCTCGCCTCGACCAAGGTGGGTGAATGAACGGCGCCGCCTCCAGCTCGCTGCTGCCGCGGCTGGCGGCGCTCGCCTTCATCGTCGTCTTCTTCCAGATCGGCGTCGTCTCGGAGGTCCCGGTGTTCGGCGTCAACGTCGACCTGTGCCGCTGCTGGTCGCGTTCGTCGGGCTGCTGTGCGGCTCGACGATCGGTGCCGCGACCGGCTTCGCGGTCGGGCTGCTCGTCGATCTCGCGCTCCTGCAGACGCTCGGCCTGAGCTCGCTGGTCTTCACGCTGGTCGGCTACTGGTGCGGCAGGCTGCGCGAGCTGCGCGATCCGCAGGGGCCGTTGACGCCGCTGCTCGTCGGCGCGGCGGCGTCGGCTGTGTCGCTGTTCGGCTACTCGCTGATGGAGTTCATGCTCGGCGTCGACGCTCCCGTCAGCTTCGAGCTGCTGCGCCAGATCGTGCTGGGGGTGCTCGTCAACACCATCGTCGCGCTGCCGATGTGGGCGCTGGTGCGCCGCGTCCTCGACGGCGCTCTGCCCGAGGATCCGCGCCGGCGCCGGCGCCGGCGCGCCTACACGACCGGGGGATTGAGCCCGCTGTCAAACCGTGAGCGCGATCGAGCCGGCCCGAAAACGGGACCCGCGCATCCCGGTCTCGCCGCAGCTGGCGCTGCGGGTGGCGATCATCGGTGGCGTCGCGATGGTGCTGTTCGGGGTGATCTTCTTCCGCCTCTGGTACCTGCAGGTGCTCTCCGGCGAACAGTACGTGACAGCAGGCGGACGCCAACCGGGCGCGTGACCTGCCGATCCCGGCGCCGCGCGGGGAGATCCTCGACCGCAACGGCCAGCCGATCGTCGGCAGCACCGTCACCAACGCGGTGCAGATCGTTCCCGACGAGCTGCCTCCCGGCATCGCGCCGCAGGTCGCCGAATACCAGGCGAGCCTGTTCAAGGCCGAAGCCGTGCGTCGCAAGGCGGTTGTGCAGCTGTCGCGATACGAATCCGCGCTCGGCGGTGTTCGCCATCTCTCGCATGCGCAGCGCCGCGAGCTCGACCGGCTGCACAGCGCCACCGGTCCGCCGCGGATCGCGGTACCGCCGCTGCCGGGGTCGGCTGTCGCGCTCGAGCAGCTGTTCAGACGCCTCGGCGGGTGATCGACGTCAGCCCTCGCAAGATCGACGAACGCGTCGTGGAGGGCATCACGGCAATGCCGTACGCGCACGTCACGATCAAGGCCGCCGGAGGGCGTGGAGCCCTGACCGTGCTCGGCGAGCGCGCCAGCGAATTCCCGGGCGTCGTGCAGGAACCGGTGTCGATTCGCGACTACCCGTACGGCGAAATGGCCGCGCAGGTGCTCGGCTACGTCGGCCAGGTCACCGAACCGGAGCTGAAGATGCGCCCGTTCCAGGGCGTCAAGCAGGGCACCGTCGTCGGCCAGGAGGGCCTCGAGTACTACTACGACCGCTACCTGCGCGGCTGCCCGGCGAGCAGCGCGTCGAGGTCAACGCCGCCGGTCAGCCGGTTCCGAGCAAACTCGCGCCGATTCCGCCGCAGGCCGGTCACAGCCTGCAGACGACGCTCGACCTCGGCCTGCAGAAGGAGGGCGAAAAGGCGCTGCTGGAGGGGATGGAACACGCGCGCGCCGGCGGCAAACCCGCGATCGCCGGCGCGTTCGTCGCGATGGATCCGCGCAACGGCGAAGTGCTCGCGATCGGCTCCTCGCCGAGCTTCGACCCCAACAAGTTCGCCAAACCGCTGACCACGCCGAATACGACGAGCTCGCCGGCCGCCACGGCGAAGAACCCGGCCGGCTCACCGATCGCGCGGTCGAAGGCGACTACCCGACCGGCTCGACCTTCAAGCCGATCACCGCGATGGCGGCGCTGGAAGCCGGCGTGATCACGCCAAGCGAGGGGCTCGGGGCGGGCCAGTGCATCTACGTCTCGACCGAGCCGTTCTGCAACGCCGGGCACGCCGACTACGGGAACGCGACGCTCGTCGAAGCGCTGAAGGTGTCCTCGGACACCTACTTCTTCAAAGTCGGCGAGCTCGCCAACGACCACGGCGGCGAAGTCATCCAGCACATGGCGCGCAAGCTGGGCGTCGGGGAGCCGACCGGCATCGACCTGCCGAGCGAGTTCCCCGGCGTGATCCCGAGCCGCAGCTGGCTGGCCGAAGAGAACGCGCTCGAAGCCAAATGCGAGCGCGAGCACCACGGGCACCGCTGCTACATCGTCGCCGAACCGGCGCGCCGTGGACGGTCGGCGACAACATGGATCTGGCGGTCGGGCAGGGCGAGCTGCTGACCGACCCGCTGCAGATGGCCGTCGCCTACTCGACGCTCGCCAACGCCTACCGCAACGGCGGCAACGGCACCGTCGTGACACCGCACCTCGGCATGGAGATCGACGAAGCCAACGGCGGGCTGGTGCAGACGCTGCACTTCCCCAGCCGCCACGTGCAGCTCAACGACGCAGACCTCAGCCTCGTGATGGAAGGCATCCACGAGGCCGCCACGCGAGCCGGGCGGCACCTCGACGCCGGTGTGGGTCGGCTGGAACCAGGCCGAAGACCCGGTCTACGGCAAGACGGGCACCGCCGAACGCGCCGGACAGGTGGAACAGTCCTGGTACATGTGCTATCATCGGCGACCCGCAGCGCCCGATCGTGATCGCGGTGACCGTCGAGCAAGGCGGCTTCGGCGCCGAAACCGCCGCCCCGATCGCGCGCCTGATGGCCTCGCAGTGGTTCGGCAAGCCCGAGAAGTTCGTCGCCGGCACGTCGAAGACGTTTTGAGCCCGCTGAGCCCGATCACCGTTCCCGACGAGGCGCCGGCGGCGCCGACCGCGCGACGCTGCGCCTGCCGCTCGACCCGCTGCTGACGCTCGCGGTGATCGGCCTCGGCATCTGCTCGATCCTCACGCTCCGCGCCGCCACGCGCGAACTCTTCCCGGCGGCCCCACTACTACGTCGACCGCCAGACGGTCTATCTGATCGTCGGCTTCGTGGTCATGCTCGCGCTCTCGCGGCTCGACTACGCGCGCCTGCGCCGCTCAAAAACGCGATCTACGCGCCCTGATCCTGAGCATCCTCGCGGTGCTCGCGCTCGGGCACAGCGCCAACGGCGCGCAGCGCGCGATCAACTTCCCGCTGTTCTCCTTCCAGGCCTCCGAGCTCGGCAAGGTGCTGCTGATCGTCGTCGCTGTCGGCGTTCGTGGTCGACCGCTCGCAGGCAGCCTGCGCGAGCGCGACACGACCGTGCGCGTGATGCTCGCGGCGCTCGTGCCGGCGATGCTCGTGATCGCCCAGCCCGACCTCGGCTCGGGCCTGGTCTACATGGTGATCGCCTTCACGCTGCTGTTCGTCGCCGGCACCTCCTGGCGGCAGCTGGCCGGCGCTCGCGGCGCTCGGTGTGCGTCGTCGGTCGCGCTCGTGCTCGTCGGTCGGCCCCGGCGGTCGGCGTCAACGTGCTCAAGCCCTACCAGGTGGAACGCCTGACGGCGTTCCTGCACCCGCTACCTCCTCACGTCGCAGGAACCATCAAGCGAAGAAGCGAAGCAAGACCGAGACGAAGCCGACCCCTCCTACCAGCAGCAGGAGTCGAAGATCGCGATCGGCTCGGGCAGAAGACCGGCCGCGGCGTCAACGCCGACCAGGTCTCCTGCAACTTCGTGCCCGAGAGCCACACCGACTTCATCTTCGCCGCCGTCGGCGAGCAGTACGGCTTCGTCGGCGCGGCGCTGGTGCTGCTCGCTGTACGCGCTGCTGATCTGGCGCGCGCTGCGCATCCTCGTGATGGCCAAGGACCTGTTCGGCTCGCTGGTCGCCGGCCGGCGTAGCGGCTATGCTCATGTTTCAGGTCTTCGTCAACGTAGGCATGACAATTGGGATCATGCCCATCACCGGCGTCACGCTGCCGCTCATGAGCTACGGCGGCTCGTCGGTGATCACCACCCTGCTGGCCGTCGGCCTGCTGCAGTCGATCTACGTGCAGGCGCGCGCCTCGCAGGCATGAAGGGCCGCGTGCTGCGCTACTAGACACGAATGTTTGCCGAGCATCCCCACCAGACATGCCAGCGCCAACTCGCGCGCGAGTCTCAATCTGCGCAGGGCGCGCCGGGTGCCGCATTGGCTCAGCCGCCCCGGCGCCAGCCTGCCCGATGCTCGGCTCCTTCCCATACCGAAAGACTGGATCAAATTGAAAAAGCAAGTACTTGTCAGCGTCGATCGCGCGGAGACGCGCGTGGCGCTGCTGGAGGCGAGCGGAACGCCCGCCGCCTCGCGCTCGTCCTCCGCGCCGATCGGCAATCGGCCAGCAAAGCGCCAACGCCCGCAAGCGCGGCGGCGGCCTGAAGGCCGGCTATCGCGTCGCTGAGCTCTACATCGAGCGCCGCGGGCAGCGCTCGATCGTCGGCAACATCTACAAGGGCAAGGTCGACAACGTCCTGCCCGGCCTCGAGGCCGCGTTCGTCGACATCGGCCTCGAGAAGAACGGCTTCCTGCACGTCGATGAGATCGTGCTGCCGGGCGTCGAGGCGCCCAAGCGCGGGCGCGGCGGCGGCGGCGGGCGCAAGATCGCCGACCTGCTGAAGCCCGGCCAGGAGATCGTCGTGCAGGTCGTCAAGGACCCGCTGAAGACCAAGGGCGCGCGCCTGTCGATGGAGCTGACGATCGCCGGGCGCTACATGGTCTACGCGCCGACCGGCGAGGGCGTCGGCGTCTCGCGCCGCCTGGAGGACCGCGAGCGCGAACGCCTGCGCCGCCAGACCGCCAAGCTCGATGCTCGGCGGCGGCGGCGTGATCGTGCGCACCGCCGCGCACGGCGCCAAGCGCGAGGACTTCGAGCGCGAGCTGCAAGTACCTGCACAAGCTGCACGAGGTGCTCGATCAAACGCGTCGAGGAGACGCCGGCGCCGGATCTGGTCTTCCAGGAGGCCGACCTGTCGGTGCGCGTCGTGCGCGACATCTTCTCCGCGCACTTCGAGCGCGCGATCGTCGACGACGAGCAGCAGTACCACCGCCTCGTCTCGTTCTTCACGCGCACCGCGCCCGAGCTCGTCGAGCGCGTCGAGCTGTGGCAGGAGCCAGAGCCGCTGTTCGAGGCCTACGGCGTCGACAAGGCGATCGAGGGCGTGCTCTCGCGGCGCGTCGACCTGCCCAGCGGCGGCTACCTGATCATCGACTACGCCGAGGCGCTGACGGTGATCGACGTCAACTCCGGCAGCTTCATCGGCCGCGGCAAGGGCGCCGGCCTCGAGGACACGATCACCAAGACCAACCTCGAGGCCGCCGAGGAGGTCGTCAACCAGCTGCGCCTGCGCGACATCGGCGGGATCATCGTGATCGACTTCATCGACATGGCGCGCGCGCGCAACCGCGACGCGGTCATGAAGACGCTGCGCAAGACGCTCGACGAGGACCGCACGAAGACGTTCACCGCCGAGATCTCCAAGCTCGGGCTGGTCGAGATGACGCGCCAGAACGTCACCGAGGGCGTGCGCGAGATCATGAGCCGCCCGTGCCCGACCTGCGACGGCGAGGGCGTGATCCGCTCCGAGGAGACGATCGCGATCGAATTCGAGCGCGCGCCTGCGCGACGTCGCCGTCGAGCACCCCGACGCCGAGGCGTTCCTCGTGCAGATCAACCCGCGCGTCAGCGCCCAGTTCACCGGCCACGGCTCGCGCGTGCTGCACGCGCTCGAGGCGCGAGACCGGCAAGTCGTTCCTGTTCGAGGGCTCCGAAGGGCTCGCGCTCGACCACTTCGCGATCACCTTCAAGGGCACCCGCGAGGAGGTCGAGGAGCGCGCGCTGCCGTTCCGCCAGGGCGACGAGGTGCTGGTCGAGATCGTCGAGCCGCACATGTACGACGTCGACGACGCGGTCGCCAAAATCGACGGCTACATCATCTCGATCGCCGGCGCCGCCGCGCACGTCGGCGAGAAGCGGATGGTGCGCATCGACCAGGTCGGGCGCACCGCCGCGAGCGCGCTGCTGCTCGACGAGTCCGGCGAGGTCGATCGCGCCCGCCGGCGCGCGGCCGAGCTCGCGCGCCGGCGGGCGCGCGCGACGGCGCTCCGCAGCGGCCGGCGCCGAGCAGCGCCGCAGCGCCGGCGGCGCACGTCGCGCGGTCGCCGCCAGCGACGCGCGCCGGCCGACAGCGAGGACGCCGAGGCGCGCCGCGAAGCCGGCCTGAGCGAGTCGCTCCGACGCGCGATCGACTCCGAGCCCGAGCAGGAATGCGCGCGAGCCCCAGGCGCCGCGGATCGAGCGGCGGCGCCGACGGGCGCCGCAGGACGAGGCGGGCGAGGATGGCCTACAATCCAAGCCTCGGCGTCGTGGCCGCAGGGGCGGGCGGCGCCGTTCGGCTGCCAAGGCCAAGGCCACTCCGGAGTAGGCGGGCACGCGCGCCGGCGCGCGCGGCGAGGCCTGCCGCAAGCACAGAAATCGAGAACCACACAGACATGTACGCGATCGTGAAGACCGGCGGCAAGCAGTACCGCGTCGAGCGCGGCCAGACGCTGCTCGTCGAGCGGCTGCCGCCGACGAGGGCGCCGACGTCGCGCTCGAGCCGATGCTCTACCGCTCCGAGGAGACCGTGTTCGACACGGCCGGCCTCGCGAAGGTGAAGGTCACCGCCAAGGTGCTCGCGCACGTGCGCGGCGAGAAGCTGCGCGTGTTCAAGTTCAAGCCCAAGCGCGGCTACAAGCGCCGCACCGGCCACCGCCAGGAGCTGACCCGGATCGAGGTCACCGAGATCAGCGCCGGCGCGAAAGCGCGCAAAGCGAGCAAAGCCGCGGCGAGCGCCAGAGACGCCCGAGCGGCAAGGAGACGGCAGCAGATGGCTCATAAGAAGGGGCTCGGCTCGAGCCGCAACGGCCGCGACTCGAACGCCCAGCGCCTCGGCGTCAAGACGTTCGCCGGCAGACCGTGACCGGCGGCGAGATCATCGTGCGCCAGCGCGGCACCCGCTTCAAGCCCGGCGAAGGCGTCGGCATCGGCAAGGACGACACGCTCTACGCGCGCGCCGCCGGCACCGTGCAGTTCACGACCGGCCGGCGCGGGCGCGTCGTCAGCGTGCTGCCGACGACGAGCAGGGCTGAGCTGCGCCGCGCGAGCCCGCGGCGCGGCGCACGCTGCTCGCGGCGGGCGCATGGCGCTCGGCGTCGGCGTGCTGCTGCGCCCGAGCAGGTCACCGCGCGCTGGCTCGGCGAGCAACGCCGGCAGCCCGCCGTGGGCGACCTCGCGCGCTCGCTCGGCGCGCGCGACGTCGTGCTCGGGATCGATCGCGCTGCAGACGCTCGACGATCCCGTGATCGGGCCGCGCGTGCAGGCGCCGTGCGCGCTCGTCGACGCCGTCGACGTGCTCGCGACGATCGCCGCGCGCTGAGCTGCCCGCAGCGGGCTCGTCGGCACCGTCGCGTCGCCGGGCGGCGCGGCGCCGGCGGCTCTGCAGCGCTCGCGCGCGCTGAGCGGCCCTGAGCCGGGCGCGCTCAGCCCTGCTGGGCGGTCGGTCGCACGAGGATCTCGTTGACGTCGACGTGCGGCGGCTGCGAGACCGCGTACATCACGGCGCGGGCGATGTCGTCGTCCTGCAGCGCATCGCTGCGGGCGGTTCTCGAAGAACGGCGTGTCGGTCATGCCGGGCTCGATCAGCGTCACCCGCACGCCGCTGCCGTGCAGATCCTGGCGCGCGGCCTCGCCCATCGCGGTGACCGCGTGCTTGGTGCACGAGTACATCGAGCCCGGCAGCACGCGCCGCCCGGCGACGCTCGAGGTCAGCAGCAGGTGCCCGCGCGAGTCCTTCAGCGCCGGGATCGTCGCGCGCAGCGTCAGCGCCGCGCCGTAGACGTTCGTCAGCACCATCTCGCGCCAGTGCTCGGGCGTGTCCGCTCAGGAAGCCGCGCGGTCCGCCGAAGCCGGCGTTGGCGAACGCGACGTCGATGCGGCCGAACGCGCTCGAGCGCCGCGTCGACCATGCTGCTGCTGCTCGCTCCCACTCGGTCACGTCGCAGCGCACCGCGAGCGCCCGCTCCGGGCCGCCGAGCTCCTCGGCGAGCTCCTGCAGGCGCTCGAGCGAGCGCGCCGCGAGCACGAGCCGCCAGCCCGCCGCGCGCGGCGCGCCGGGCGGTCGCGGCGCCGATCCCCGAGGAGGCGCCGGTGATCAGGAAGACACGGTCCTCGGGTGACGGTGCTGTCGTTGCTCATGGTCTGCTGCTCCTTGTCTGCGCCGGTTGGCGTGCTCGTCAGCGTCTACCCACATCCGATCCGGTCCGTGCCGGCCGTGCGCGGCTGTCACGATGGGTCGCGATGCTGCACGATCGCGCGAGGATCCACGTCCAGGCCGGCGCCGGCGGCGACGGCTGCTGAGCTTCCGCCGCGAAGCGCACGTGCCGCGCGGCGGCCCCGACGGCGGCGACGGCGGGCGCGGCGGCGACGTGGTGCTCGTGTGCGACGACTCGCTGCGCGACCTGCAGAGCTTCCGGCGCACGAGCCACTACCGCGCCGGACGCGGCGGGCACGGCGAGGGCGCGCTGCGCCACGGCGCCGACGGCGAGACGCTCGCGATCGCGCGTGCCGCCGGGGACCCAGGTCGCGCCGGCGAGGACGACGGCGGCGATCTCGCCGGGCGCCGCTGGGAGCTGCTCGGCCGACGGGCAGCGCGCGACGGTCGCGCGCGGCGGCGGCGGCGGCAAGGGCAACAAGCGCTTCGCGACCCCGACCCGCCAGGCGCCGCGCTTCGCCGAGCGCGGCCTCGCCGGCGAGGAGGGCTGGCTCGAGCTGCGCGCTGAAGCTGCTCGCCGACGTCGGCCTCGTCGGCCTGCCCAACGCCGGCAAGTCCTCGCTGCTGGCGCGCCTCACGCGCGCCGCGCCGAAGGTCGCCGACTACCCCTTCACGACGCTCTCGCCGGTGCTCGGCGTGCTCGAAGGCGACGAGCGCCAGCTCGTCGTCGCCGACATCCCCGGGCTGATCGAGGGCGCAAGCGAGGGCGCCGGGCTCGGGCACGACTTCCTCGCGCACGTCGAGCGCACGCGGCTGCTCGTGCACGTGCTCGACCTCGCCCCCGAGCTGTCGATGGGCGAGGACGCCGACGCCGTCAGCAACCACGCGACGATCGAGCGCGAGCTGGCCGCCCACGACGAGCGCCTGGCGCGGCTGCCGCGCGTGCTCGCGCTGTCCAAGGCCGACCTGCTGAGCCCCGAGCAGGCTCAGGCGGCGGTCGCGGAGTGGCAGCGAGCGGCTCGGCCCCGAGGTGCCCGTGCTCGCCACCTCGAGCGCGACCGGCGCGGGCGTGCGCGAGCTCTGCGGCGAGCTGCTGATGCGCACCGTTGCCGATGCGCCGACGCGCGGCGCCCGACGGCGTGACCGGGCAGCTCGACCGCGATGCGCCGCCGGAGCCGCAGCTCGCCGAGCACATGGTGTTCCGCCCGGCGGCGGCGAGGGGCTTCAGCGTCGAGCGGCTCGGCGAGGGCGCGTTCGCCGTCGGGGCAGGGGCATCGAGCGGCTGCTCGCGCGCTACGACATCGACAACGAGGACGCGATGGCCTACCTCGAGGGCAGGCTGCGCCGGATCGGCGTGCTCGGCGCGCTCGAGGCGGAGGGCTTCCAGCCGGGCGACGAGATCGAGATCGCGGGCGTCACCTTCGAGCTCGATCCGCACGAGTCCAGCTGAGCGCTGCGTGAGCAGGGCGCGGCGCACCAAACGTCTACGCTGCGTCACGCCGATGAGACGGGTGGTGATCAAGCTCGGCTCGAGCGTCGTCGCCGACAGCGACGGCAGAGCTGCGCATGGAGGTGCTCGCGCGCGTCTGCGACCAGCTCGCCGACGCTGCACCGCGAGGGCGACGAGGTGATCGTCGTGACCAGCGGCGCGATCGCGCGCGGCATGCGCGTGATGGGACTGCCCGCAGCGCCCGACCACGATCGGCGAGCTGCAGGCCGCGAGCGCGGTCGGCCAGGGCAAGCTCTACCGCGTCTACGACGAGCTGCTGCGCGAGCGCGGCGTCACCAGCGCGCAGGTGCTGCTGACGTTCTTCGACATGAGCGCCCGCACCCACTACCTGAACGCGCGCCAGACGCTCGAGCACGCTGCTCGAGTGGCGCGTGCTGCCGGTGATCAACGAGAACGACACGACCGCGACCGACGAGATCTCCTTCGGCGACAACGACTTCCTCGCCGCGCAGGTGGCGGTGCTGGTGGCCGCCGACGAGCTGATCCTGCTGACCGACATCGACGGGCTCTACACCGCCGATCCGCGCCTGCACCCCGACGCGCAGGATCGTGTCCACCGAGGTCACGACTTCGCCGCGCTCGAGGAGCTCGAGATCGGGCACACGACCTCGCCGCTCGGCTCGGGCGGCATGCGCTCGAAGGTCGTCGCCGCCGAGATGGCCACCGCCGCCGGCATCCCCACCGTGATCTGCAACGGCGTGCGCCCGGAGGCGCTGCGGGCGGTGCTCGCGGGCGAGCGCGAGGGCACGCGCTTCGCGGCGCGCGAGGCGCGCTACTCGAGCTTCAAGCTGTGGCTGAAGTACGCCAAGCCCTCGCGCGGCACGCTCGTGATCGACGCCGGCGCGGCGCGCGCGCTGCGCGAGGGCAGCGCGAGCCTGCTGCCCGTCGGCGTCGTCGAGGTGCGCGGCGACTTCGACGCCGGCGACGCGGTCGAGATCGCGGCGCCTGCAGACGGCGACGGCGCGCACGGCCGCACGCTCGCGAAGGGCATCTGCAACTACTCCGCCGCCGAGCTGCGCCGGGTGATGGGCCTGAAGTCGGACGCCGTGCGCGAGATCCTGCCGCGCGCCACCGAGGAGGCCGTCCACCGCGACTACCTCGTGGTCGACTGACGCGAGCGGCCCTGTCGTACCCTGTATGGCCAATGGCAATCGCAGTCTCATCGGTCGCCGACACGTGCCGCGCCGCCAAGCGCGCCGCGCGCGCTGCTCGCGCAGACCGACACCGCGGTCAAGGACGCGGCGCTCGAGGCGATCGCGGCGGCGCTCGAGCGTCGGACCGAGGAGATCCTCGCGGCCAACGAGCGCGACATGGAGCTCGGCGCGCGAGGCCGGGCATCGGCGACGCGCTGCTCGACCGGCTGCGCCTGGACGAGGCGCGTATCGCTGCGATCGCGCGCGCCGTGCGCCAGATCGCTCGCGCTGGCCGACCCCGTCGGCGAGGTGATCGACGGCCGGCGCCTGCCGAACGGCCTGGACGTGCGCAAGGTGCGCGTGCCGCTCGGCGTCGATCGCGGTCGTCTACGAGGCGCGCCCGAACGTCACGATCGACGCCGCCGCGCTGTGCCTGAAGTCGGGCAACGCGATCGTCCTGCGCGGCTCCTCCTCGGCGACGCACTCCAACGCCGTCGCTCGCCCGGATCGCCGCCGAGGCGGCGGTCGCGGCCGGCCTGCCCGACGGCTGCGTCAGCCTCGTCGGCGGCGGCGGGCGCGAGGAGCTCGCCGAGCTGGCGACCCAGAGCGACACCGTCGACCTGATCATCCCGCGCGGCGGCGAGGGCCTCAAGGAGGCGCTGCAGGCGGTCGCCACCGTGCCCGTGATCTACGCCGCCTCCGGCAACTGCCACGTCTACGTCGACGCCGCGCGCCGACCTCGAGCAGGCGGAGGCGATCGTGCTCAACGCCAAGACCCAGCGCCCCGGCGTCTGCAACGCCGCCGAGACGCTGCTCGTGCACGAGCGGGTCGCCGGCGAGTTCCTGCCGCGCGTGCTCGCGCGCGCTCGCCGCCGCCGGGGTCGAGGTGCGCGCCGACGAGCGCACCCAGGACGCCATCGCCGGCAGTCGGCGCGATCCCAGGTCTGAAGATCGACGACGCCACCGAGGAGGACTGGGCGAGCGAGTACCTCGCGCCGATCATCGCCGTCGGCGTCGTCGACTCGGTCGAGGAGGCGATCGAGCACATCGGCCGCTACGGCAGCGGGCACTCCGAGGCGATCGTCACGCGCGACACCGCCGCCGCGCGCGCGTTCCAGCTCGGCGTCGACGCCGCCTGCGTGTACGTCAACGCCTCGACGCGCTTCACCGACGGCGGCGAGTTCGGGATGGGCGCCGAGATCGGCAACTCGACGCAGAAGCTGCACGCGCGCGGGCCGATCGGGCTGCGCGAGCTGTGCACGTTCAAGTACCTCGTCGAGGGCGACGGGCACGTCCGCGCGTGAGCGCCGGCGACCACGGCGCGCGAGCGCTCGGCATCCTCGGCGGCACGTTCAACCCGCCGCATCTCGGGCATCTCGCGCTCGCCCGCCACGCGCTCGACGAGCTCGCGCTCGACCGCGTGCTGCTGGTGCCCGCGCACACCTCCCCGCACAAGGCAGACGCCGCGCACGCGTCAGCCACGCAGGATCCCGGTCCCGAGCACCGGCTGCGGATGTGCCAGCTCGCGATCGAGGACGGCGACGGCCTCGGCGTGTGCGACATCGAGCTCGAGCGCGGCGGCCCGTCCTATACCGTCGATACCTTGAGTGCCATCCATGCCAGCGACCCCGACGCTGCGCTGACGTTCATCGTCGGAGCCGACACCGCCAGCACGCTCAGCTCCTGGCGCGAGCCCCAGCGACTGCTCGAGCTGGCGGAGCTCGCGGTCGCCGCGCGCGCCGGCGCCGCGGCGGGAGCAGCGTGCTGCGACACCCTCGCCGGGTGCGCGCGCGTGCGCTTCCTGGAGATGCCCGCGGTCGAGGTCTCCTCCTCGCTGGTGCGCGAGCGCGTCGCCGCGGGCGAAGCGATCGAGGAGCTCGTCGGCGCGGCGGTCGCCGCACTACATCGCGGAGCACGGCCTGTACCGGGCGCGCGCCGGGGCGGTCGCGTGATGCAGCGCGAGCAGCTCGTCGGCGAGATCGCCCGCTACGCGGCCGACAAGAAGGCGATCGACGTCGTCGAGCTCGACCTGCGCGGCGTGCTCGGCTACACCGACTACTTCCTCGTCTGCTCGGGCAACACCGCCCGCCAGGCGAAGGCGATCCACGACGGCATCCACGAGGGGCTCAAGCGCGAGCACGGCACGCTGCCGCGCCGCGTCGAGGGCTCGGCGCAGGCCGGCTGGATCCTGATGGACTACCTCGACGTCGTCGTGCACATCTTCACGCCCGAGACGCGCGAGTTCTACCGGCTGGAGCAGCTGTGGGGCGAGGCGCCCGCGCGCGTCGCCAGCGACGCAGCCAGCTGATCATCCGATTGACTGGCCGCACCGCTAGGCATTAGGGTCGGCTCGACAGCGCCGCCGAAGGGGCGGCGCGGGAGAGAGGATCGATAGCTGTCATCGCTCGAAGTCGGCCGAGGTCTACATCGGCGGCGGCGTCGACGGCGAGAACCTCGCCTGCTCGGGCGCTAAGACCTCCAGCTTCACCACCGAAGGCCTGTTCAAGCCCGGCATCGACTTCTACAACTCCGGCGGACAACGAAGGCCAGGCGCTGATGCTCCAGCACTTCGCCGCGCCCCACAACGTCAAGCTCGTCGCCCTGTCGATCGGCGGCAACAACTTCAACTTCGCCAGCATCGTGCACGACGTGCGTCGAGGACTTCCTCGAGTCGACGATCGTCGCCGACTTCTACTGCAGCGAAGAAAGCTCCGTCACGAACAACTTCAGCTCGAGCAACGTCACCAAAGTCAAGGGCGAAATCGAGAACAGCGATCAAAAACGTGGCCACGGCGATGACCAACGCCGGCTACTCGAGCTCGCAGTACACGATCCTCGTCCAGGACTACCCGTCGCCGATCCCCAACGGGTCGGAATTCCGCTACACCCAGAGCGGCTACAGCAGGCAGACCGGCGGCTGCGGCTTCTGGAACACAGACGCCAACTACGCCAACGCCACGATGCTGCCGACGATCGACAGCACCGTCTTCAGCGGCCGCGGCCGCGGGCCTGTCGAACGTGAAGACATGGAACTGTCCTCCGCCTTCAACAGCCACCGGCTGTGCGAAAAGGGCGTGGGGCTGCTCGAGGAAGAGGGCCTGTCCAACTGGAAAGCGGCCGAAGCGGTCAACAAGAGCGAGTGGTTCAACCAGATCCGCACGATCGAAACGCTGACCGAACCCTACGGGCGGCACCTGCACGACCTCGGGTACGGGACTCAACTCGGCCGGCGAGCCGAACATGTCGCTGCACTGATCGAGCTGATCGGGGCGCCGGCCAAGCGTCGGCGCCCCGCTTTGCCCGTCAGCCGCGCCCACCAGCTCGCAGCGGCGGCGCTGCGAAGATGGGCGCGGTGAGCGCACGCGAGCCAAATCACGCCCCGCGTGTCAGCGCGGTGATGCGCGAGGGCGAGCGGGTGACGCCGCTCGAGCTGTTCTTCGACCTCGTGTTCGTGCTCGCGCTCACGCAGTGCACGACGCTGGTCGCGCGCGACCCCACGTGGGAAGGGATGCTCAAGGGGCTGCTCGTGCTCGGCGTGCTGTGGTGGTCGTGGACCGGCTACGCGTGGCTGACCAGCGTCGTCGATCCCGAGGAGGGCATCGTGCGCCTGGTGATGTTCGCCGCGATGGCCGCCTTCCTGGTCGCCGCCCTGTGCGTGCCCGGCGCGTTCGGGTCGGAGGCGCTGCTGTTCGCGTGCGCCTACGCCGCCGTGCGCGGCGCGCACATCGCGCTGTTCATGATCGCCAGCCGCGACGACGCCGCGCCTGCGCCGCTCGGTGCTCGGGCTCGCCTGCTCGACCGCCATCGGCGTCGGCCTGTTGCTCGCTCGCGGCGTTCGCCGGCGGCGCGCTGCAGCTGGGCCTGTGGGGTCTCGCGCTGCTGCTCGATGTCGGCGGGCCGTTTCTGTTCGGGATCGACGGCTGGAAGCTCGTGCCGGGCCACTTCGCCGAGCGCCACGGCGCGATCGTGATCATCGCGCTCGGCGAGTCGATCGTGGCGATCGGCGTCGGCGCGCGAGCCCACGATCGCCGCCGGCGTCGTGATCGCGGCGGTGCTCGGGGTGGTGATCGCCGCCGCCCTGTGGTGGACGTACTTCGACGTCGTCGCGATCATCGCCGCCCGGCGGCTGGCGCGCGCGGCGCCGCGGGACGAGAGCGCAACGAGATCGCGCGCGACTCCTACTCCTACCTGCACTTCCCGATGGTCGCCGGCATCGCGCTGATCGCCGTCGGCATCAAGCGCGCGCTGATCATCGGGGTCGACGACGCGCTCGAAGCTGGTGCCGGCCGTCGCGCTGCTCGGCGGCGCGGCGATGTACCTGTTCGCGCACGTCGCGTTCAGGCTGCGCAACATGCACACGCTCAGCGGGCGGCGGCTGGTGTGCGCGGTCGTGCTACTGGCGCTGGTACCCGCCGGCGCCGACGCTGCCTGCGCTCGCCACGCATCGCGATCGCTGGCCGCCGTGCTCGTGGCGCTGGTCGCCTACGAGGCGCTGCGCTACGCCGACGTGCGCGAGCGGGTGCGCCATCAGCCGGTGGGCGGGGGAGTCTCCAGCTAGTACTCGGTCACGGGGCGCCAACGGGACGGGCTCCTTGGGCACGAGCACCAGCGCGACCGCCTGCGATCGACAGCGCCAGCGCGGTCGCCAGCGCGAACGCGGCGCCGGTGTCGAGCGTGCGCAGCGCCAGCGCGAGCGTGAAGCAGAAGACCGCGAAGGCGCCGAAGCCGGCCAGCATGCCGCGCAGCAGTCGCAGCAGCTCGTCGGTGCCGCGTTGGGCGTGGGTGAAGATCGCCAACACCGTCGCGATGATTGGAAACGGCGCCAGCAGGCCGCTCAGCTGCGGGCCCGAGCCAGCCGGCGACCGCCGTCAGCGTCAGCACCAGTGTCAGCGCGCACGCGGCGCGCATCGGCAGATCCCACGACGGACGTGACGGCTGCGGCTGAGGATCGCTGCCGGGACGGGGCAGCGCGGCGAGCCCGGCAGCGAGCGCGAGGCCGGCCAGCACCAGCGATGCGCCCGACCGGCGGCGTCACCGCGGCGAACACCGCGGTCACCGCGGCGAACGCGACCCAGCCGCGAGCATGCACAGCCACCACGAGAGGCGGCCCGCCAGCCGTGCATACACGATCACGAACGCGATCAGCGACACGAGACCGAGCAGCGTGCCGGCGGCGGCGGTCGCCGCGAACGCGCGGCCGTGAGCGAGCGCGTACGCGAGCAGGATCGGACCCGCGACGACCGGCAGCCCGGCGATCAGCCCGCCGACGCGCGGGCCGAAACGGCGCGCCACAAGCGATGCGCCGACGACGAAGCTCGGCGCGAGCAGCACCTTGACCCCAACCAGAATCACCTCGGAATGATTGCGCAGGCGCTGGCGCCACGCTCAGGCGGGCGCCGGGATGCCCTTGGCGGTCGACGCTTCGCGTCGATGCGCCGCCGGCGGCTCGGGCTCCACCGCGATCGCGTAGCACCAGCAGGGCGCCCTGAGCCGGGCTGATCGTGATGCTGCGCCTGCGGGTGCGCTCACCGCGCGCGGCCACCGCCGCCAGCTCGCAGCGCTCGAGCACGCTCCGAAGCACGATCTTCATCTCGAGCACCGCAAAGCTCGCTCCCAGGCAGCGGCGTCGCCCGCCGCCGAACGGGATCCACGTATAGGTGCCGGCTGCCCGCCCACCCTCCTCGCTCGAGGAACCGCTCCGGGCGGAACGCATAGGGGTCGGGATAGATCGCCGGATCGTGGTGCACCAGGTATGCGTTCGCCATCAGCACCACCCCCGGCGGATAGCGTACGCCGCCGATCTCGACCGGCTTCTTCACCAGCCGCGGCTCGGCGTTGGGGAGCACCGGCCGGTGGCGCAGCGTCTCGTTGATCGTTGCCGTCAGATAGACATCGTCGTTGGCGCCGTCGAGCTCGTCGCGCAGGCGCGCGAGTACCACCGGCTCGCGGGCGAGACGCTCGAACGCCCACGAAAGCTGCGACGCCGTGGTCTCGTGGCCGGCCACCAGCGCCGTCATCAGCTCGTCGCGCAGCTCACGAGCGCTCATCGGCGAGCCGTCGTCGTGCTCGGCTGCGAGCAGCAGCGCGAGCACGTCCTCACCGTGCGCGTCACCGTCGCGCCGGCGCTGCTCGACCAGATCGAAAATCAGCTCATCGACCTGCGCGATCAGCTCCTCGAAGCTCGCCAGCGCGGTGAACCGGGCGAGCACGCGCGGTGGGCGCGGCAGCAGCGAAAGCGGACTGTCGGCAAACGCGAGCACCCTCGTCAGCAGCTCGCGTAGCGAATCGAGCTGGGTGCCGCGCTCGAGGCCGAACACCGCACGCAGGATGATCTCGAGCGTCAGCCGCTGCAGGCGCGGGTGCAGCTCGAGCGGCTCATCGCGCGGCCACGATTCGACCTCGCCCGCGGACAGCTCGGCCATCAGGCCGGCAAGGCGCTGCATGCGCTCGCCGTGGAACGCCGGCAGAAGCAGCTTGCGCTGCTCGAGGTGCTCGCCCTCGTCGAGCAGGATCACGGAGCTCCGACCTACCGTCGGTTCGAGGATCTTGGCGCCCTCGCCGGGGTGCAGCACGTCGGGTGCCGCGAGGAACAGTTCCTTGATCTCCTCCGGATCGGAGATCATCACCGCCGGCGGCTGGCCGAGAAGTCGCAGCGTGAAGCGAGTTCCGTAGCGTGCTCTGGCGCGCTCGAGAAAGGCGGTCGGACGACTCCAGACGCCGAGTGTCTGCAGCAGTGCCGGCATGCGCGGACCCGCGGGCAGCGTGTCGTTCATGAGCCTCCTCGTTTAGACGGAGAGCAATCGTACACGCGCCCACCCGCGCGGATGGGGCGCCCGGCGTTGCGAGCTCAGCTGAGCTCGCTGAACAGCGCGAGCTCGCCCGAGAGCTGTTCGTACAGGCGCCTGCGCAGCCGCGTGTGGATCTGGGAGATGCGGCTCTCTGTCACGCCGAGGCGGCTCCCGATCTCACGTAGCGTCAGTTCCTCCACGTACAGCATCACCGCCACTTCGCGCTCCTGCTTGGACAGATGCGCGAATGCCTTGCGGAAGCGCTCCTTGGCTTCGCCGAGTTCGGCGTGCACCATCGGATCGCAATCCCTGTCGGCGCTCTCGAGCGTGTCGATCTGTTCGATCGTCACGCTCTCGTCCGAGCGCACCGCGCGGTTCAGCGAGCCAACGTCCGCCACTGCCACCTGGTCGAGCCGGCTCGTCAGTTCGCTCGGCGTCATGCCCGCCGCCGCTGCGAGCTCCTCGCGGCTGGGCTGACGCTCATGCGTCGCGAGGAAGCTCTCGCGAGCGGTGTTGATGGTCCGCTCGTCGCGGCGTAGCGAGCGGGGCGCCCAGTCGTGGCGGCGCAGCTCGTCGAGCACGGCGCCGTGGATGCGCGTCCACGCATACTGCTCGAGCGTGGCGCCCTTGTCGGGGTCGTAGCGCTCGATCGAACGGATCAGCGCCTCCACGCCACACGACAGGAAATCCTCGACGTCGCAGTGGGCCGGCACCTCGCGCACCTTGCGGTAGACGATGTAGCGGACCATCGGCATGAACGTGAAGACCAGCCGGTCACGAAGCTGGAGATCTCCGGACCGTCGGTACTCCGTCCAGGTCGCCAGCACTTCAGGTGCGGGGGGCCTGACTGCCTGCTTCGCGACTATTTCCATGGTCGTGCTCCGGGTTTCGAGGGAACTAGTGTGGTGCAGATTGCTTGTGGTCGCGCGTTACAGCGCTTCGCTCGCGTCCGAGGTTGGCCCTTTGGAAGTGGGGCCCCGCGAAGCTGTGCGGTGCGGCCATGGACCCCTATCGGGCGACACGCGCGAGGACTTGAGGGGTGCATGAAGGGTTCGCCATGCTTCCCGTTCGACGTGCGTGCGGCGGTAGGCCCTCGCAGGGCAGCGTCGCCGGCGTCGAGCGGCGCCGCCGTGGCGGTGTCGTCAGCCGGCGCCGACGGCGCTGCTCAGTCGCCCCATTCGGGATCCTCTTCGGCGGCAGCCTGCTCGATTTGCTCGAGCGTGAGGTCGGTGCGGCGGTCCTCCACCATGCTCTGCAGCGCGTCGCTGATCGTTGGCGCCCACACCCGCCGCGCAACTGCGATATGGCCGGGCTCCTCGTCGAACTGTGTCCACTCGAGCTCCACCAACGGCACGCGGGAGGGGGGCGCGTCCTCGGGCACCGGTGCGCCCCAGCCGTAAAGCGTGATCTGGGCCTGCCAGCCGTGCGGGCACAACTCGCCCATCACGGCCAGCGCCTGCCACTGATCGGCGACACGCCGGGGGCGGCGGTGACGGCGTCGCAGATACAGCCCGATCAGCACGCACGCGACCGTCATCACCATGATCAGCGGCACGATCACGAACGTTTCATACAGCGGCGCGTAGGTGCTGCCGCCCCGGTAGCTCGCGATCACAGATGCGGCGGCCGCGAAGCTCATGGCATGCCCCGTAAACCGCTCGATCCGGCTTGAGTAAGCAGATGCAACCTGCCCGCTCTCATCGCACTGTCACAGTAGCCGCTTCGACGCGCACGATGCGTCGGTCGGGCGTGCGCGTACAGTGACGGGATCGCCACGGTCTACGTCGCCAGCCCTTTCGGATTCTCGGCTGCCACGCGCGGCTTCTACGAGGCCGAGCTGCTCGATGCGATTCGTGCAAAGGGCCTGGAACCGCTTGACCCGTGGGCCGACCCGCGCGCGGGGCAGGAAATCGATGCCGCGCTCGCGCTGCCCGTGAGCGCAGCGCGCAACGAGGCGTTCCGCGCCATCAACCGGAGGCTGGGCGCAGCCAATGCCGCCAACATCCAGCGCGCCGACGCGCTGTTCGCGGTGCTCGACGGCGTTGACGTCGACTCCGGCACCGCGGCCGAGATCGGCTTCGCCGCGGCGCTCGGCAAGCCAATCGTGGGGTTGAGGCTCGACACGCGCCAGGCCGGCGACAACGAGGGTGCCGTCGTCAACCTCCAGGTCGAGCACTTCATCCTCGCCAGTCAGGGACAAATCGTGCGATCCGTGCAGGAGGCGGTCGCGTTGCTGGCGTTGCTCATCGACGGGCGGGTTTGACGGGGGGTGTGAAGCGACTCGCGTGTCGCCGGTCTGCAGTAGAGCTGAGCTTGCCACGCCGCGGCTTGCCGTCCGGCCGCGAACCTGCTTGACTCGACCGCGCTCAGCTCGTCGTTTGCACCGGAGCATGTGCCCGGGGAAGGGGGAGATGGTGGCTCGAAGCAAATCGAGGGCTCTCGCTCTCACGGTGTTCGCAGCTGGCGCGCTCAGCGCCTGGGCGACCACGCCCGCCACCGCGTCCGCACGAACGACCTGGCTCTGCGGGCCGGGGATCACGCGCAACCCGTGCTTGAGCCGTGAGCAGACGACGGTCGAGCTCGCAAGCGGCCCGAGCTACGTCGAACGCGCCAAGCCGAGCAAGAGACCGCCGATTGACTGCTTCTACGTGTATGGGACGGTCAGCGGTCAGAGCGCCGAGAACGCGAATCTCGAGATTGGACCGGAAGAGAGACAGGCCGCGGTGAACCAGGCGTCGCGGTTCTCCCAGGCCTGCCGGGTGTACGCGCCGATCTACCGGCAGCTGACCGTCGCGGCGATCTCCGCGCCGGGCGGCGTGACCCTGCAGGGAATCGTGACAGCCTATTTCGGCGTGGTCGGCGCGTTCGACGAATACCTCGCCGACGACAACCACGGTCGTGGTTTCGTGTTGATCGGCGACTCGCAGGGGGCGGCGATTCTCACGGAGCTGATCCGAGAACAGATCGACCCCAACCCGCTGCTGCGCGCGAAACTCGTCTCGGCGATCCTGCTCGGGGGGAACGTGATCGTGCCGGAAGGCAAGACGGTGGGTGGCAGCTTTGAGCACATTCCGACCTGTCAGAGCGAGCTGCAGACGGGCTGCCTGATCGCCTTCTCGAGTTTCCTGCAGGAACCGCCGACCCGGTCGTACTTCGGACGTCCCACGAACGCACTGATTCCCAACCCGGAAGTTGCGTGCGTGAACCCGACCGTGCCGGTCCAGGACGGCCAGGCCGGGTCAGCGCTCGGCTACTACCCGACCGAGCCCTTTCCCGGACCTCTCGAGGCCTCCGTGCAGGTGCCGAAAGGGGCGACCCCCTGGGTGTCGACGCCCGACGAGTACTCGGCCCAGTGCAAGAAGGCCAATGGCGCGAGCTGGCTGCAGCTGACACGGACCTCACCCGATGATCCGCGAGAAGCGCTCCTGGAAACGCTCGGCCCACTGTGGGGCACCCACCTCGATGACTTCAACGTCGCGATGGGCAACCTCTTGGCGATGGTCGGAGGAGAGGCGAATTCCTACCTGACGACGCACTAGCCGCACCGATGGAGCCGCCACTCGTCGAGGCGTGTGAGATCCACCCTGCGGTTTAGAAGCCGCTGACGTGGGTATTTACCCGGCGTCGTGAGGTACGCGGGAGAGGGAGGGCGGGTGGTGACACGGTCTGCGCTTTGGCGTTGTGGGAGGATCGCTGTCACCACCGCGCTCGTAGCGTTCGCGTCGTCGCTGGTGGCGGCCGCGAGCGCGTCCGCCTTCGCCGTCCAGGGGAGCGTCGAACAGGTCGACGTCACCGGCCTCGCCCCGAACGCCCAAGCGTCACTGCTGAGCAAGAGCGGTGCGACCGTGCTCACGCAGGAAGCCGATGCGCAGGGAGGCCTGCTGTTCCGCAACGTGAAGCCCGGCAAGAAGTACCGGGTGTCGGTGGCCTCGACGGGCGAAACGTCGGAACCGATCACGGTCCACAAGGATGCGTCGGCGCCGTGGGACCCGAGCATCTACAACCAGGAAATCCCCGACAACGGATACACATATCTGACCACGCGGGACGGCACCAAGCTGGCGATCGACGTGCACCCGCCGACGAGCCCCGCGGGCGAGCCGGGCGTGCCGTCGATATTCCACTTCCCGACGCTGCCGATCCCCGGCGTGCCGACGCCGAGCTACACGCGCGCCGTACCCGACGCTGATCGAGTACTCCGGGCTACGGGTACGCGAACCCGGCCGGCCCGGAAAACGGCATCGCCGTGCTCGCCAACCTGATGGGCTTCGCGGTCGTCGACGTGAACATGCGCGGGACGGGCTGCTCGGGCGGCGCCTACGACTTCTTCGAACCGCTCCAGAACCTCGACGGCTACGACGTGATCGAAACGATCGCTCACCAGCCGTGGGTGCTCGGAAACAAGGTCGGCATGCTCGGCATCTCCTACGGCGCGATCAGCCAGCTGTTCACGGCGCAGACCCAGCCCGCCGGGCTCGAGGCGATCGCGCCGCTGTCGACGATCGACGCGACGGCTTCGACGCTCTATCCCGGCGGCATCCTCAACACCGGCTTCGCGGTGGCGTGGGCCGAACAGCGCCAGCAGAACGCCGAACCGGCAAGCCCCGGCCACGGACAGGCGTGGGCGACGAAGCGGATCGAAGAAGGCGATCAGACGTGCGCGGCCAACCAGGCGCTGCACGGCGAGGCCGCGAACCTGATGGAAAAGATCAAGGCCAACGCGACCTACAACCCGCCGGTCGCCGACCCCCTCGACCCGGTCACGTTCGTCAAGAACATCGACGTGCCGACGTTCATGGCCTGCCAGTGGGAGGACGAGCAGACCGGCGGGCACTGCGCCGATCTGGCGCAGCACTTCACCGGCACGAGCCGCAAGTGGTTCACGTTCACCAACGGCGCCCACGTCGACTCGCTCGATCCGTACACCTTCGACCGGCTCTACGACTTCCTCGAGCTGTACGTCGCGCATCAGGCGCCGATCGTCAACGCGGCGGTCATCCATGCCGCGGCGCCGGTCATCTACGACGAAGCGATGGGGCTGCCCAAAACCGACCTCGTCACGCTGCCGTCGGACCCGATCCAGGAAAAGCTGACCTACGAATCGGCGCTGGCCGCCTTCGAAGCGCTCCCGCCGATCAGGGTCCTGTTCGACAACGGCGCAGGCACCTCGCCGCTCGGAACCACGACGGCCGGCGATCCCTACCCGGGATTCGAAGACTCGTTCTCGAGCTTCCCGATCCCCGGCACGAAGGCCGAGAGCTGGTACCTCGGTCCGCACGGCACCCTCAACGAAAAACAGCCCGCCGCGGAAGGGGTCGACTCCTACACCTCCGACGCGAATGCCACGCCGCTGACCGACTTTGGGGCGAACACCGGCTCGGGCGGTCTCTGGGGCAACGCGTCGCAGTGGGAATGGAACTGGGCGCAGCCGGCGGCCGGATCTGCGGTGTCCTACGTTTCGGCGCCGCTCACGGCTAACACGACCGCCATCGGCGGCGGCGCCGTGCACCTCTGGGTCAAGTCCTCCACGCCGAACGTCGATTTCCAGGCGACCGTCAGCGAGGTGCGTCCCGACGGCAACGAAACCTTCGTCCAGAACGGCTGGCTCCGGGCCAGCGAGCGCAAGCTCGCAACCAACGCGAAGAACATGTTCAAGCAGAAGCCAACGGTGCTGCAGCCGATCCCGACCTTCCCCGAAGCAGACGAGGAAGCGATGCCCGCGAACGAATTCGTTCCCGTCACGATCCCGCTGTACTTCGAGGGTCACGCCTACCGTGCCGGCTCGCGCATCAGGGTCACGATCGCCGCGCCCAACGGGACGCAGCCGATCTGGGCGTTCAGCGAGACAGAACCGGCAGGAACGGCGACGGAGTCGATCGCCTTCTCGTCCGAGCATGCCGTCGAGCCTCACGCTCCCGATCGTGCCCGGCGTCAGCGTGCCGACGGGGCTGCCCGCCTGCCCGAGCCTGCGCAACGAGCCCTGCCGGCCCTACCAGGCGTTCGTCAACGACGGTTCCTGAGGCGTAGCCGTCCGCGGCCGGGCGACGCCGGCTACACCGGTCGGGGAGCTGGCCCCGCCGGACCACTTGATCGCTATAAACTCTCGCGCCGGTCGGGGAAGAGACCCGACCTCGAGCAGCATCAATAAAAGGGGGACGTTTATGCGAAGGGCATTCGCAATGCTGGGCGTCGTCGCCGCGGCGACCATCGTCGGGATGGCGCTTTTGAGCGGTGTCGCGCTCGCGAAAGCCAAACCGCCGGAGATCAAGAAGGTGAAGTTCCAAGGCACGCCCGCCGAACCGCTCGTCGTCGTCAAGGGTTCTGGGCTGGGCTCGCTGCCATTCGAAGACGCCGAAGAAGACCCGAACTGCTTCGGCGAAGAAACGTCGGGACTCGGCAACAACTTCGGATCCGCCGCGAATTTCGCCGATGTCACGGCGGGTTGGCAGGCCGGCTTGGGCCCGGGCGACTGCATCGGCCTGATCTTCAAAACCTATACCGAAACCGAAGTGGTGTTCACGTTCGGATCGAGCTATCACCAATCCGAATACGCGCCGATCCATACGGGCGATGAATACACCGTCAACCTCCGCGGCCTCAGCAAGAGTGGCACCGTCAAGATCAAGGAAAAGAAAGTAAAAAAATAGGCGTCGGCGGCGGCTGCGCGAGACGGTAGGGGGGGCTTCCTTCTTTCTCGCTTCGGCGTTCCCGCCGCCGCCAACGCAAAGAAAGGCCCCGCATCTGCGGGGCCTTTTCTTATGGACCTTATACAGGCGCTTTCCAACCCCGTCGGACCCCTGATGGTCGTACTTGAGGCGGTAGATATACCCAAGGGAAAGGGTACTCCCTCAACTAGACTCCAATCAAGTGCCAATCCACATATGCCTCCGCATCGTCGGCCAGGCTGGGTGGTGGAGGCGATCGTTCAGGTACTGGCCGATCGGCAGAAGCCGATGCAGGCCCGAGATGTTCATTCAGCAGTTGAGGCATTGCTTGGAGAGCCGGTGTGCTGGAGTTCGGTCAAGGCTTCTCTAGCTGCCAACGTCACAGGTTTCTCACCGAGATTCAGGCGAGTGGCTCCAGGGCGATACGCCCTAGCCGGAGCGTAGATGCACTTTCACGGATGCGTGGAGGTTTGGGTCCACTCAAGTGCAACTTGGTAGGACAGCTCTCAAACCCCTCGGCGCCTCTGGCGGCTGTGTTCGAGGCGCTGCCGGCGATCCGATCGAGCCTAGTGGCCGCTCGGAGTCGCTTCCGGCTATGGGCCGGCTCGGCAATGGCGTGATTCAGCGAGCCGTCGTCAAGGTGCTGGCAGCAGCCAATCGGCCGATGCGCGGTGCCGAGATCCATCGGGCCGTTGAGCGTCTGCTCGGGCATCCAGTCTCCAAGAACTCTGTGAGCTGGTGCCTTGCTGCCTGCGTCCGAGGTCGGCAACCACGGTTCGAGCGCGTCAGCTATGGCGTCTACCTGCTCAAGCACTGGAAATGCCCCGACGCCGTGGCAGCGGGTCCAGATCCCTCATCCGCTCGTTTGGTTGACTGACTGGTCAATCTGTCCTTCGTCTGATAGCGCGGGTAATATCGGAAGCGGACAGAGACACCGTGCAAGATCCTGCTCGTTCGACCGTTCTTTCCCCGTGTCAGCTCTTTCGCCACCGAATGCGATAGTTTGCGCGGTCGTGCGCACCGGACACGCTTGGCAAGCCCGCCAGTCCATGCCCGCACCACCCACTCCGCCGAGACGGACGCGATACGGTGGCCGTGCCCACGGTCGTGAAGGTGGCAGACAGGCTTGCATCAAAGGCGCCGGCATGCGGTCCTTCGATCGAGGGTTGGCAATAATCCCTCAACCGTCTATTGTATTTGTATGGAGTCTGCCGAGCACCCACCCCGATTACCCCGTGCTGCAACTGCCGTTGCAAAGTTGCGCAAAGTGCGATGGTTGGGCACATTATGCCACTCTGCAGATCGTGAGCAGGGGGCAGGTGCGGTGAACCGCAGCACTGGAAGCAACGGCGGGAACCCGCACAGGGACAGTCGGCATAACCGCAACGGCGCGGCAGTCGACGGTATACCAATACCAGATGGCTTCAAGATGCCGCGGCCAACGCATATGGCGGGCTCTTATACGGAGCCCATTCTCCCAAACGATTCTCCCTCCGGCCCTACGCAAGCTGAGCTGGATAACAGGAAAATCGCCGATGCTGCGCTGGCGATTGAGGATCCCTGGGCGAACGACGAGCCGCCGCCGCTCTATTCTCCGCACCCGACGCAGAAATAGCTAGAGCAGAGAACGTTGCGCCGGGGAAGATGCAAGCGGGTGCGCCTGCACAAAGGCAGGAAGTTCCGACAACAGGAGCCGTTCCTGCCACAGGTACCAGATATCCTTGGCGATACTTGGGAGTGGGCTGACAATCTTGATCCCACGGCACTGCGCCGCATGGCGCAAGTCACTCTCACTCTGTTCAAGCAACCTCAGCGCTGGATCCATCGTCGTGTAGAGCGTATCTACTTCAAGGACCATGAGACGGCGCACCATCAGGTAAGTGTCGACTTTACTCTACCGGCCGGTATGCCGAGGATCGGTAGGTTTGAGGGTAGAGATATTTACATCGCGCCCCTATTCCTACTCCAAAAGAACAGCGCTAAACCGCGCCGCCAGGGTAAACTACCACGGCGGCGTTATTTCCTATTCGGTGAGCGCCGACTCGACCTTACCAAACGGCCTATCCCTACCCCAGCCTGCTCTAATCTCGACTTCACTAGCCAAGACGGCCACCGCCTCCCAGTAGTAACGCACGAACAAAGTAGCTTGCTCGGAATGACGATGCTTCTTGATGTGGCTGAGAAAGCGTTGGGTGAGCGTCCCACCGGCACGCTAAGGGACTACATATCAGCTATCCCTCAGCGGAGCATCCAGGATCTGACTGCGCCCAGGCCGGGAAGTGAGACCTCGATTTTGAGCTGGCTCTTGGACGATCCAGACGGCCAGCTCGACAAACGCAAGCAACTAAGAGAAGATAAATCTTTTCCCGAGCTTGCCCACATTTTGGCAAGCCATATTATTGTCGCCTGCCTATTCATGGGTGGCCCACCCCAGCGCTCTATCTATAAGATCTCTTTTGAGAGTCACGTGACTGCCAACAAAAAAGGGGCACTTTGGCGGAGTTTGGGCTGGCGGTCACAGCAATACTACGTGCCCTTGAGCGAGATTGGGGCAAGTTCAAGCTACCATGTCGAAATAGAAGTTCCCAGTGAACTCCTTATCAACTCTGTGAACCTCATCGGCAAGAGTTACGAACAGTTTGGCGACCTCCTGAATCGGGAGCACCATGCTGACTATTTGATACAGCAGGTTGGGAGCGCAAGCGACGGGAAAATATACATCCCGCAGCCGATTGCCGGGCGTCGTGTCGGCCTCGCATGGGTAAAGCTCCGCGCCCGGCGGGCTGGCTTCTTGACTGGCGCGCTTATCGCGTCAATCATCACTACTGCAATGTTGATCCTTGCAGCTCTCAAGGCGCCGGACATATTGAAAGATGGTAAGTCGGAGGCCGGCGCTGCGGTGCTGCTACTTGCTCCCGCGCTGCTTGCTGCCTATCTAGCCCGTCCTGGCGAGCACGTGATTACGTCGAAAATGCTTCGCTGGGCGCGACTTGCTCTAGTGGCAGATGGAATCCTACCGGCACTCGCCGTGTACTTCCTAATTTCGACACATGATACAACTAGCTCCGGTGAAACGGCAGCGATAGCGTTTGGCCCGTTTAGTATCAATCTCGGCACGATGAGACAAACAGCGAAGGCCGCGGGAGAGCTCGAAAAAGAGTGGCTCATTCTGGCGGGATGTAGTGTTGTTTTCCTGCTGTTGTTTATTATCAGTAATATTACGCCGGGTCCTTACGGTGAAACCATATATGAGCCCATACCAAGTGATACGGGTGAGCAAGCTGAGAACGCGCCGACGGCTCGTTCCGCGACGTAGTTAGTGCCTCAACGCCCACCGCTGTTCCCCACCCATGTCGCACAAGTGCCAGTGTGCGGCACTGATAGATGACGACGCAGCTGTGCCGCTATTTGCGTCTCAGTCGAGGCGGGTCGTAGCGGGTGCTGCACACAAAGCCGTAGCGTTCGTACTGTCGCTCGTAGCGCGTTGCGCAATACTCGCCTTCGCCAAGGCACTTGTGCTTGCCGCCGATGATGGCCGGCACGTCGCGGCTACAGGCGATGCGAGCGACTGGCTGCGCGCCACTTGATGCTGGTACGGCCAACGCGATCGTAGCCAGCACCGTGGCGATCAAGCTCATCGAGAACAGCCGCGGTAGAGTCATTGCTCCCCCTCCCAATAGTTGGAGCGATCATAACGGGCGGGCCACGCCTTCGTCAGCGAGCGCCACGCCCATCCCCTGACGTGGCGCTCTGGATGCTCAGAGCTGCGCCCGGCGAAGCAGCTCGTCCAGGCGCACCCCGAGACCGACCGCGATCTTCAACAGCGTGGCAAGCGTGAGGTTGAACTCGCCACGCTCGACGGCCCCGAAGTAGCTCCGATCCAACCCGACGTGCGCGGCAAACGCCTCCTGTGAGAACCCGCGTTCCCGGCGACCCGCTCGGATCGCCTCGCCGAGCGCCCGAGCCGCTGACTTGTCGGCAGGCATCCGTCAGACGACCTGGCCGACGAGCTGCACCATACGGAAGGCAGCGACTGATGCGAACACGAAGCCGTCGCTGGTGCGGTGGACGAGTCCGGCGTTGCAAAGCGGCCGGATGACTGCCTCGGGGTCGAAGTATTCGATCTGGCGTCCGACCTCGGCCACCGACCAGAGCGGCGGGTAGCGGTCGGGATCGGTCAGCAGGTACAGGGCCTCACGTTCCCGCACGTCCCACCTGCGCATCTGCTCGTTAGGCTGGTCTGGCATGGGAGCTGATACCTCCTGTGTCACGCCCCCGGGGCAGTTCACCGCTGTCGCCGGGGGCACTGATTGGCTTAGGTTCCGACCAGGCTACTATAGAATCCGCGTCAAGTCGAGACAGGACTACTCAGCCAGGGTCTCGGCCCGTGCCGCCAGCTCCGAGACGCTGACGCCCAGGCCCTCGGCCAGCCGGACGACGTTGCTCCAGGCCGGGTTGCGCCGTCCGTGCTCGACGTTGCTGATCCAGCTCTGCATCAGGCCAGTGGCCTCGGATAGCTGCACCTGGCTGATGCCGCGCTCCGTCCGAATGGCTTGCAGGGCTCGCCCCAGGGCGGCGGCATCAGGTGCGGAGTTGGGCATGGCTAGCCTCGGGATTCGTCTTCGAAGGTCGCAAGTCCTTGCGCCAGCTCGCTGCAGCATGTCCGTATCGGCATCTCAGCTCCTGACGATCTGCGACACCCGCTGGTGGCTGACGCCCATGATCTGGGCGATGGCCGACATCGGCAGGCCGTCGCTGTAGGCGACTCGGATGGCTTCGTCACGCTCCCGGCGCAGATCATCGCCGGCTCGTTGCAAGGCTTCCTCGCGCTTCACGTAGCTCTTGGCAAAGGCCGTCAGGTGCTTGCGAGCATCGGGAGCTTGGCGTTCGGGTCGGGCGATGCGCTGATCGTGTAGGCTATTCCCTCTAGTCGGTTAGCAGGAATAGTGCCGACCCTGAGAAGGGAGCCGCCCCCTATGCCGATCCGTCCGTGTCCCTGTCAGCTTGGCCGAGCGTCGGCCGTCCCACTGGCGGCCAATCAGCGCCGCCTGCCTGCCAGTGGCCACCGCCAGCGCCACCGACTACACCTGGAGCGGCGGCGGTGGCTCCGGGGCGGATAGCTGGTCGAACGGGCGCCGACTGGCTGGGTAGCGCGGGGCCGATCCAGTGAGGGCTCCTACCAATCCACCACCCGAACCCATGCTGACAGCCTACGCGAAGGTATAGCCAAAGTGAGACGACTCCTTTGCCTCATCAGCCTGGGGATTGCCAGCCTCTTGATCGTGCCAGGCACCGCCGCTGCCGGTGGCGGTGCTTCGATTGCTGCCGCCCCGGCCGTCGCCTATGCCCAGCCGGAGTTCGGCAACACTGCCACTGACGGCGGTACCAACCCCGGCAGCCTGAGCCTTGAGCAGCAATGCTCGCAGACTGGCAACAATGGCTGGTGGAATCTGCCTGTGGTCGCTGGCGATGCGGTCACGGTCGATTGGGAAGCACCGGCCGAAAGCTATGCGATGGTGTTCCCGGTCGGCACGACGGATTTCAACGTGCTCGGCGCGCAGGCCGTCGAACACGCCACGGTGTCCGGCAACGGCAAGGCCGCGCTGTGGTTCCGCGCCACCGTCAGCGGCACGATGCCCTTGGTCATCGGGGCCGGTGGCTGCTTTACAAGTATCACCGGCCCGTACAGCTTTACGGCCTCCGTCAAGCATGAGGTTCGCCTGTTCATCCCACGCCGATGGGTGTTGCCGCTGCATGGCACGGTGGCGGTCCACGTCAGTACCCCAGAAGGCCGACCAATCAGCGATTCAGGCTTGCAAGTGCTCGTACAAATCCAGAGCCACGGACACTGGCAAACCATCGGCAGCACGTCCGCTGCTGGTGGCGTAGCCAAGGTGCCATGCACGGTGCCAACTGGTCTTCGCGGCAATCACACGCTGCTGCGGGCTATCGCCCGCGGCAACGCTTACGAACCGGCCGCCAGCGCCACCGTGCGGGTACGGGTGGCGTGACACCAGACCGACCTGGATGGAAGCGCTGCGGGCTGCTCGGGCTTAGCGCGCTTGGCCTGCTGTTGGTGGGCTGTGGCTCCGCCTCGACTACTACCCGAACGGTCGCTGTCACTGTCCCAGCACCGTCAGCACCAACTACCACCACCACGAGCCATGCTGCTACTTCGTCGGCCGTAGACAAGGCCGCACCCTCGCCACATAGCCCGCCGGACTTTATTCTCAATGAGAGCGCCCAAAGCGGCGACAAGCTGAAGATCGAAGGCCGATTTGGGCTGCTCCTGCCAGCGGACGAATCGGACGTTGACCAAAGCGTGCTGGGTACCTGTTCCGAGGTCGATGGTCGAGAGCTGATTACCCGGTTGGATTTGACCGCCACTATCGAGTCCGGTTTGTCGGCTCATGTCACGCTCGCTAATCTCGCGCCTTCAGCGGTGACACCACATGTGGACTTTGTGATCGACAACAGCGAAGGGGCAAGCTGCTCATCTATAGGCGAAGAAAGCGAAGAAGAAGTCAGGAGCCCCGATTTGGGGACGCTCCAACCGCATGAACCCCACGACTTCGCCATGTGGGTGGTACTCGGTGACGCCATCACGCCGAATGACCCCCACCCATCTACTGCCACCTTGGCGCACGGGCAATGGCTGATACATCCCCTGGAAGCCAAACTTGACAACTCACGGGCTGGCATAGCCAATGCCAGGGCTGCGAGTGGCAAGCGCATCGTCACTTGCCCTGCCGAAGCTGGGGTTTACCAGGAGGCTTACATCTCCTTGGTCGGCGGCACGCCGCCGACCATCAATACCAGTGACCCGAAAAATGAACTGCTGTGTCGGGAATAGACGGGTCCGGCACCCAGCTATCGCATGGCTACTCACGGATCGCAAAGAAATATATGAACCACCAAATAAGGGGAATCAATCCAATCGGGTTCCACCAAAGTCGGAAGCCAGCCCATCCCTCGGCAGAAATGCAGTACCACAATATGACTCCAATCCCGCTTGGGATTGCTTCGTCCCAATTGATAGACCTAACCGGGTGACTCGGTATAGATGGAGTGGCAGCAGGGTGAGGCATAGCCGTTTGAGGTCTTGGTGTCGCCTCCGCGCGTGCTCTTCGTGCTGACTCCCAAGCCTGCCTTGCTTCCGGGCGAAGCGGTGAAGGACCGACTTCACAGGACAGGCAGTCAGGGCGCCGATCAATCGGTCGCCTCGCGGTTACATGATCATTTGTGATAAAGAGCTGTGGTGGCTGTGATTCACCGGCTCCAGCCACAAGAAAACGGCGCGTGTAGCTGCTCGTCTGATCCAATACTCCAATACATATCTTGGTCGCCAGGGAAATAACGTCGAAAACATCGGCGTTACTACCCACCGCACCACGTACAGCTTGGTCAGCTGGCCGCCAAGCGTCCCAACAAAAAAAGCACGGTCGGCGTGGGCCCCGCTGTACGAACACCTCACCACCGCGCCCTTCATACAAGCCAGGAATCACAGCAGGGATATCGAGCGCAAGCGCGCGCCGTCCAATACGTCGCTGAGCTGTGCGGTCGTCAGTAGCGGCGACGATCAGATCAGCGTCAGCCAGCCATCTGTCAAGCTGTCCGTCGGGTAGTGAGTCATCAACCTTGCGTCGTATTGATTCAGACTTGATGCCGTGTACCTCTTGCTCCAGGTACGTTGCCATAGCCTCAGCCTTATTCCAAGGCAGAGCATCTTCGGCGTACTTCCTTGGCAGTGCATGACGGCCTCTATTCCTGATTGTAAAGGTGTCGTGGTCAATCATGCACATCCGGCCTACTGCATGATCGGCCAGCCCCTTAGCTACTTGCGAGCCAACGGCACCAACACCCACAATGATAACCTGCTTATCGGCTAGTGCCGAAAGATCAGCCAGTCCAGTTAGGTGTGCAAACTGATCAGGTGACTCCGCCATAACTAGACTTTTTATCAGCCAGTTGCATGTAATAGACACTTCAATGTTATAATGATTTTTGGATAAAGGATAAAAACGATGGGAAAAGCGAGTGAGCTAGACGATTTTCTAGACAAGCAACCTCCTCTTACGCCAGAAGAAGCATACGGCCCCCGCCCCGAACTCCGGCTTCGGCCAGAGCTGCTAGCCAAGGCCCTCGGCCCGTCTACAGGGGTTAGGCGTGCCCTCCATGAGTTGAATAAAGAGAATGCCGATGGAGAAATAGTCCTACATGACAAGGAATCCGGCGCTACCGCAGTTGCCGTGCCAGTAGAATTATATCTATACCTCGTCAGCTCACACATACGCGCCATGAATCTCAGCGAAGTATCGCCAGAGGACGGGCAGATTAGGCCATCCGACGCCACCCTTTCAGTGCTAGGCGTCGAGCAGGTCGATCCGCGTGCAGTCTGGGTGCACACCGGTGATCCATACCACTAAATGCCAGCTTTAGCCAAGACCTAGTTATTCAATCCCAGGTGCGGTCGGGTAGCTGATGCACAATCGTAGCCGTCGCGTTCTGCCGCTTGACTAGCTTGCCATCAAGCGTAACTTCTATATCAGGGTTGCTAATTTCTTCCTCTAGCCGCCGCTGTCTAATCTCAGCTGGCGTAAGCCGTTGGGTCTCCAGAAAGTCGTCTAGCTCGCTTGCCTTGCCCATGCCTCGATACCTCCGGATTTGGATGTGCTGATGGACTTCCGTTGTAGCGCGTCCTCCGGCAAACCTCAAGCCCACCTTGTTGCGGTCACTCGATGTTGACGTCTGCTCGTCCGGCCGCTGCCCGGCCACCCTGACCAGCACGTCCAAGCCAAGCTGGTAGCTGTCCGGGAAGCACAGCCTTTTGTCTGAGTCCACCATCTTGAAGTAGGCGATGGATGAGCAGTCGTAGGTCGGGGCCTTGAGCAGCGCCGTGATGTTGGCGACCTTGCCGGGCTTGGTGTCGGGGATCTCCACGAGCCGCAGGGAGCTAATAAGCCCCGGCCCCGTCAGCGGCCCCTGCCGTTCTAGCTTCCGACCCTCCCAGGCCACTGCGCCGCTGTTCATGATCCGCCAGGTCTGCTCGAAGACCTGACCCGGCTCCATTCTGGTGCCGTGCGGGATGGTGTCACCGAGAAAGGTTGAGCCGTCGCCAGGTATGGCTCGATGGAGCCTCGGCCGTTTGCCGCCAGCCCGTCGGCGCTCCTGCTCCGGGGCGTGCTCGGCGACTTCGAACAGGCTCAGGAGCAGTCCGTCGGCCTCGAAGCGAACCTCGTAGAACTGCACCAGCTCGCGGCTGGGTTTGCTGCTGCCTTGCTCCACACGGGAGATATGGGCCGGACTACAGCCGAACTCCCGGGCGACCTGCTTCCCTGTTATCCCGTTGATCTGCCGGAGCTTCTGCATCGACCAGCCCAGCACCGTCTTGGGTTGCCGGGGCACCAGGTGTGGCGGCAATTGTGGCCGGGGCATGGCTCCCATAATTTCAGGTTGGTCAATAACTCGGCGCTCGCTCATGCTGGCTTCCAGGCCGCCGAAAGAGGCGGATCATCAACCGAAGGGAGCGAACTACGCTATGACCACACCTCCCTCGCACTGGCCGGACAAGGCGATGAGCCTGGCCGTGACGGTCTTCGTCATTGCCCTGCTGCTGTATATCGCGGCCAAGCTTATTGTGGCAGTCCTGCCGGTACTCATCGGCATAGGCATTGTCGCCCTGCTCGGCTTTGCTGGCTGGTCGGTTTATCAATTTCGTAAGTCCAGGTGGTAACTAATGCGCCAGATAGCAGGGCGTGTCGTATCGGTGTAGTGAAATGCACAAGCCGTATTGACGTGCTACCTGCCCGTGTCGTTTACTAGAAGGTTCGCTTTACCGCACCTAACGCGGTAAACGGCCAGGCTAGAAGACCGTAAACCTCACTATTAGTAACTCGCCCTCTTGCAGGGTGCTGGTTCGCTCATGTCTTTTTCCGGCCCGGTATGCGGACAGAAAGGGGGTACATATTATGAGTAGAACGTACCATCACGGGAAAGACCGGCGTATCCGGGTGCGCGGCATCCGGCGGCCGACTGACTTGCGTCGCCTGGCCCGGGTCCTGATTGAGCTGGAGGCGGCCAGGGTTGAAGCTGAGGCCGCAGCCGAACATCACAAAAAGCCCAAGCGCGCTGGCAAGGGTAAGACGAACGGCCGCGATCGGAAAGCCGCGTGACGCCTGTCGCACTGACCTGGCACCGTTTGCGGTGGCCGCGTGAAGTAACACCCGAACAGGTTGTGCAGGTCTGCCGTTTGCTGGCAACAGCCGCCGGACCGCCGGTAATCATTGAGGCTGTGGGCTCGGCCGGTATGGTCGAGCACCGCGTAGCGCTGCCCGAGGGCCGGGCTGGAGCGAGCGTTGACCAGCTCCGCGCCGCGATCCCGGGACTCTCCGTTGAGGCCCTTGCCACCAAACCGCCAATGGTGATGACCCACGCTGTAGGGCTACGTCTATCTACCAGGCGTAGGCCGCTCCGTACCGACGATCCGGCCAGTGTGAGCCGTGCCATCCTGACCGCCTTGGCCGATGTGCGCCGGGGTGAGCGCCTGGCCCTTCAGTGGGTACTCGGCCGCACGCTGACGCCACTGGCCGTACCAAACCATTTGGAGGGCCTGGGCCGGGAGTCATGGCTCGGTGCTTTGCTGCTCGCGCCTCTCGGCCCGCCGCCCGTGGCCGACCCGGAGGTCCGTAACGCCCTGCGCATCAAGCAGGGTGAGCCGGGTTGGTGGGCTGCTGCCCGGATCGCCGTCATGGCGAAAACTCCGGGCCGTGAACGCCAACTGATCCGGCAGGTACTCGGCGCGGTGCGCAGCGCTGAAGCGCCCGGAGTTAGCTTTTCGGTGCGCCTGGCTAGCGCGCCGCGAGTCAGCCGTGCGCAGGTGCCGCGCTGGCGGTGGCCGCTGCGCGTGAACGCCAGTGAGCTGGCGAGCGTCTCGGCCTTCCCGGTCGGTGTGACGGGCGAGTTGCCGGTTGCCATGATCGGCAGCCGTTCGGTTGCACCCTCGGCCGCCATTCCTAGAGCTGGCCGGGTTATTGGCAAGGCGACATTCCCCGGCCGGGAGCGCCCATTGGCCTTGACCCCCACCGACTCACTCCGCCATGTCCACGCCCTCGGGCCGACCGGCGTTGGCAAGTCCACCTTGCTCCTGAACCTCATTACTCAGGACATCGCCGCTGGCCGGGCGGTGGTCGTGATCGAGCCCAAGGGTGATCTCGTGGCGGACGTGCTGGCACGCATACCGCCCGAGCGCGTTGACGATGTGGTGCTGATCGATCCGACCGACATTGAGCGGCCGGTCGGTTTCAACCCGCTGGCGCGCGGTGGCCGCTCACCGGAGCTGGTGGCCGACCAACTACTTGGGCTGTTTCACTCGCTATATATCGCCCATTGGGGGCCGCGCACCCATGACATCCTGGGCGCGTCACTGCTGACCCTGGCCCGGACGCCGGGCATGACGCTCTCCGCTTTGCCGCTGCTGCTGACTGACGCCGGTTTCCGCCGTCAGGTGGTGCCAAAGGTGGCTGACCCCATCGGCCTCGGCCCGTTCTGGAGCGGCTTTGAGGCGTGGAGCGAAGCCGAGCGGGCAGCCGCTATCGCGCCGGTTATGAACAAGCTCCGCCCTCTATTGCTGCGCCCGGAAATGCGGGCCATTGTCGGGCAGACCCGCCGGAGTTTTGACCTGCGCCGGGTTTTCACCGAACGCAAGATTCTCTTGGTCAGTCTGAGTAAGGGTCTGCTCGGGCCGGAGACTTCGGGACTGCTCGGCAGCCTGATCGTCTCGCAGCTCTGGCAGGCCGTCCTCGGCCGCGCCGCGATTCAACCCGAGCGCCGCCATCCGGTCTTCGTCCACGTCGATGAGTTTCAGGACTACATGCACCTGCCCTTGGACTTCGCCGACGCCTTGGCCCAAGCCCGCAGCTTGGGCGTGGGCTTTGTAGCCGCCCACCAATACCTGCACCAGCTCGACCCGGCGATGCGCTCGGCTGTGCTCGCCAACGCCCAAACGCGGATCGCCTTCCGCCTGCCAGGTGAGGACGCCCGGGTGATCGCCGCCGACAGCGCCACGCTGACCCATGAGGACTTCCAAAGCCTCGGGGCCTTCCAGTGCTACGCACAGCTCGTAGCCAAGGGCGCGGTGCAGCCGTGGTGCAGCGCCCGCACCTTGCCGCCGGGCAAGCCGATCAGCGACCCGACAAGGGTCCGCGCCGCTTCGCGTGAGGCGTACGGCGTCGATCGGGCCGAGGTCGAAGCCGACCTGCACAAGCTCTTTGGCGGCCACCGGCAGAGCGAGACTGACGACCTTACGCCACGACGCCGAGACAGCGGGGGCGCCAAGTGAGTACCTGTCGTGTCGCCCGTCGTATCGCGTCTATGACACCATGCCAAAACGCCTGCATAGACGGTGTAGATGGTCCAGCTTTGGCGAGGAATGTCTTTCACTATCCGTGTCAGCCTTTCTTGTCGTGCCAGGCCGGGCGGTGGGTGCTGAGCGATGACGGGACAGTGGTCGCGCGGCCGTCCGTAAGGGGGCGTCCGTATGGCGGTTGTGGGGGTGCATGTCGGGTCGAGGGGCGCGGAGCCGCATTGGTAACACCTGCCACCACACCGGCTTTGGCAACGAAAGAAAATAGAAATGAGGCTGGACGATGAGAGGTGCGGCGATGACGCACCCCTACATCTCCGCGAGGGGGGTTGCCCAGCTTCGTGAGCGCCTGTCTGAGCGGGACGTGGCGATTATCCGTCAGGTGGCCGAGCTGCGACTGATGAGCGCCCGGCAGATTCAGGTGATCCATTTTCCGGACAGCCAGCACGGCAGCGCGGCGGCAGCGATGCGCGCCCGGCAGCGCGCGCTCGCGCGGCTGGTCAGCGAGCGATTGTTGATCCGTTTGGAGCGGCGCATCGGTGGCGTGCGCGCCGGTTCGGCGGGCTTGGTACTGGCGCTGGGGGAAGTCGGGCAGCGAGTGCTTGGGTTGGAAGGGCCACGTCGTAGGACACATGAACCGGGGCCGCGCTTTGTCGATCACACCCTAGCCGTCGCACAACTGGTGGTAGACGTGACCGTTGCGGCCCGCCGTGGGGTACTCGACCTGTTGGACTGCCAGGCCGAGCCGACAAGCTGGCGGCAGTTCCCGGGCCTGGGCGGGCGGCGGTTGCTGCGCCCCGATATGTTCCTCACGCTCGGCGTCGGGGCGTATGAGCTGCGCTGGTTTATCGAGGTGGACCGGGCGACGGAGAGTCTGCCGGTGGTTGTGGGCAAGTGTCGACTGTACGCCGACTACTACCGATCCGGCAATGAGCAAGCCAATAGTGGCGGTGTCTTTCCCCGCGTCTGCTGGGCGGTACCGGATGAGGTGCGAGCTGAGCGCGTGCGGGCTGCCATCACACGGGATCGCTCGTTGCCGGATCGTCTATTTATTGTGACAACCTCGGCCCAGGCAGTCGCAATATTGCGCGGAGTTACACCATGAAACGGCCTTTCATTATCTACCCGCGTGTAGTAGACTTAACGACAATTAGCGTAAGGTCTACTGGATGGAGGGCGTGCAATTTATGATAGTGAAAACTGACAGTTCGGACGGGGCCGCCGCCGTCATCTACCTGCGGGTGTCGAGCAAGGAGCAGGCCGAGAGAGGCGGCGAAGCCGAGGGCTTCTCCATCCCGGCCCAGCGCGAGGCGTGTAAGCGCAAGGCCGCCAGTCTCAGCGCCGCCGTTATCGAAGAGTTTGCAGACCGGGGCGAGTCAGCCAAGACCGCTGACCGGCCGGAGCTGCAACGCCTCTTGGAGTTCGTCACCGAGCAGCCGGTCAAGTACGTCATCGTCCACAAGGTTGACCGGCTGGCGCGCAACCGGGCCGATGACGTGGCGATCAACCTGGCGCTCAAGCAGGCCGGGGTCACGCTCGTCTCTGTCAGCGAGAACATCGACCAGACCCCATCCGGTTTGCTGCTGCACGGCATTATGAGTTCGATTGCCGAGTTCTATTCACAGAACCTCGCGCTGGAGATTCTCAAGGGCAGCGTCCAGAAGGCCAAGAATGGCGGCACGCCAGGACGTGTCCCACTCGGCTATCTCAACGTCCGTCACTACGACAACGGCCGTGAGATACGAACCGTCGAAGTAGATCCCGAGCGCGGGCCGCTGATGGCTTGGGCCTTCGAGGCATACGCCACGGGGGACTGGACCATCCTCAAACTGGTGAACGAGCTGACGGCACGCGGGCTGACGACCGCGCCTGGCCCCAAGACCCCAAGCAAGCCTCTCAGTGACTCACAGCTACACAGATTGCTACGCCACCCCTACTACATGGGCCTGGTCCGCTATCAGGGTGTCCTCTACCCCGGCAAGCACACCCCGCTCGTGACCCCGCAGACCTGGCAGAAAGTTCAGGAGACCCTCACCGCCAAGTACCTGTCTGGCGAGAAGCAACGCCAGCACCCCCACTACCTCAAGGGCAGTATCTACTGCGGTATTTGCGGCAGTCGCCTAATCGTCAACCACGCCAAAGGCAACGGCGGCACCTACCGCTACTTCGTCTGCATCGGCCGTCAGCAAGACAAGACAAGCTGCACCCTCCGTGCCATCCGCATCGAGCTGGCCGAGGAAGCCATCGCCGCCTACTACGCGACCGTGCAGCTACCCGAGGATGAGATAGCGCGACTGCGGGCATACCTCAACGGGGAGCTGTCCAAACTCCGCACCGACGCCGAGCAGGAGAGTGCCAGCTCCGAGCGCCGGTTGCGTCAGCTCGTAGATGAGCGCAAGAAGCTGCTCGATGCCCACTACGCCGACGCCATCCCGCTCGACCTGCTCAAGAGCGAGCAGGCCAGGATCGCTGCCGAGGTCGCGGCCATCGAAGGCCGACAGGTGGCCGTTGAAGGCGACTTCAAAGCTGCCGAGACCAACATGCGCCGTGCTCTCGCGCGGGTAGGCGACTGCGAGACGGCCTACCGCGAAGCATCGGCCACCATGCGGCGGCAGTTCAACCTCGCGTTCTTCAAGCGGCTTGTGATCGACGATGACTACGGCATTACGGCTGAGCTGGCCGAGCCCTTTGACTTGATCCTCGGCGATGATCTGCGGCTTGCCGCTGCCATCAAGGTAGAAGAGGACGCACGAGCAGTCGAACTGGCCCAAGGGCTGCCAGCTATCGGGGTCGAAGCCCACAACGAACAGCACCCACGAGAGCCCGAACGGGTCCTCGTGGGTGCTGGATCAACCCCGACCTCTAAGGTCGGCGGTTGTGGTCTGGTCAATTTGGTGGAGCTAGTCGGGATCGAACCGACGACCTTCTGGCTGCCAGCCAGACGCTCTCCCAGCTGAGCTATAGCCCCAAGTCAGCTCAGAAAGTGTAGCCGCCCCGCCCCGGGACTATGAGCCGCGGGCGTGGTCGGAGCCGCTCGATGCCTGACGCCAGCTCATAGTCCCGGGCCCATTTGATCCCTCGGACCTGGTTGTTTCGCGCTGGATCCAGCCGGAGATGGACGGCGGTGCGGCCGGCGGCCTCCGCGATCGGGATCAGGAAGCCGCGGTGCAGCTCGGGCGCGTACGCAGCGATCGCGTCCACCTCAGCCGCGGAGTAGCTCGTGCTCACGTAGCCGGCCGGGGTGAGCCGGTTGGTCCTCAGGCGCACCGACAACACGCCCGAGACGGCGACGAGCCAGCTTGCACTGGACCCGCAACAGCTCCGGCTCGAGATCGATCGCTAGGTCATAGCGCCGCCCCTCGCACAGCGGCCGCAGCACCGTCAGACCGAGCTGGATCACCATCGAGGTGATGCCCGCCTCGGCCACGGCGCCCTTCTGGCTCGGTGTCAGGTGGTCCATGCGAGGCAATCTACGCGGCGTCGTGTGCCGCGTGGGTGCCCTTTGTGGCAGCTTTGTGACCTTGCTGTGCCAATCCTGAGCCGCCCGGGGCGGGCCGCCGTCCTGAGCCGCCCGCGGCGACCCAGCCGGCCGACACCGCGCCCGGCCTAACCCCGCGGAATGAACTCCGGCACGTCGAGGTCGTCATCGGCGGCGCTGCCGTTGGCGCCGCGGCTGTCGCTGATCCTGCGCCGTGTCCGCGTCTGCGTGATGTCGCCGAGCTCGTGGTCGGCGCCGTTGGTGAGCTGGTCCAGACGCGCCGTCATGCCGCCGTGGGTCAGGCGCACGTCGCGGATCAGGCGCTCGGCGTTGTTGCGAAGCGACGTCGACAGCTCGCGCAGGTTGCGCGAGATCTCGGTGCCCTCGCTGAGGATGTCGTGGGAGACGATGTGCGCGTTGCTGGTGATCTCGCGCGCTTCCTCGCGCGCCTTCGCCTTGATGCCCTTGGCCTGCTCCTCCGCCGCCTGCAGCATGCGCGCGAGCTCCTCACGACCGGACGCCAGGATCGCCTCGGACTGCTCGCGTGCCTCGCGCCCAGCCCGCTCGGCCTCCTCGTGCGGCCGCGGCGTGCGAGCGGTCGCAGCTCCTGCTGCGTGGTCGCGCGCAGCTGCTCTGACTCCTCGCGCGCGGACGCGCGCACGCGCTCGGACTCCTGATGCGGCGGTCGCCCATACCTGCTCGGACTCCCTGCGCGTGTCCGCGAGCAGACGCGCCGACTGCTCGCGCGCCGCCTCGAGCGTGCGTGCGCCCTCCTCGCGCGCCTGCTCGAGCCCGCGTGCCGCCTCCTCGCGCGTGCTCTCCGCCGCGGCCTTCAGCTCCGTCGCGGCGGACTCAGCCTCGTCCTTCGTGGTCGCGGCGTGCTCGCTCGCGGAGCTGACGAGCTCCTCAGCCTCCTCCTCGGCCGCCTGCACGCGGATCTCAGCGGCGCGGTCGGCCTCCTCGATCCGCTCCCGGGCGCGGACCTCGGCCTGATCGCGCAGCTCGCGCGACGCCGCTTCGGCCGCCGCGACGATGCTCGCCACCCGTCCCGGCGCGGCGCTCAGCGTGTCGGGGCCTTCATCCTCGATGAATTCCTGTTCGTGGTGCTCGGACACGTGCGTCGGTGACCCCTCCATGCGGCCATCGTAAAGTGCGGCGCCGGGTCGCGTGCCGATAAACTCCGCACGATCCGAGAACGGCGGTCGGCGTCCGCCTCGCCGCGACCGGAGCGATGGCAGGAAGTGTTGGAAATCTGTCCTTGCGGACAGATCGGCGGTCGGCGATGATCGTCGTATGCCAGACATCCTCGACCGCCGCTCGATCGCGATCGTCGTCTACCCGGGCGTGCAGAGCCTCGACGTCACCGGACCGCTCGAGGTGTTCGCCGGCGCCCAACAGCTGCTCGAAGCCTCCTCGCGCAGCGAGCGCGGCTACGACGTGCGCGTGCTCAGCCGCGACGGCCAGCCGCTGCAGACATCCAGCGGCCTCGGCCTGATTCCGCACGGCAGGCTCTCGAGCCAGGCAGCGCCGATCGACACCGTGATCGTGGCCGGCGGATCCGGTCACGTGCAGGCGTGCGAGGATCGGCCGCTGCTCGACTGGGTCGCCCGCACTTCCAGCGATGCCAGACGCACCGCCTCGGTGTGTACCGGTGCGTTCGTGCTCGCGCGCGCCGGGCTGCTCGACGGACGCCGCGCGACCACGCACTGGGCGTCGGCGGCGAAGCTCCAGCGTCTGTACCCGCGTGTGATCGTCGACGCGGAGCCGATCTTCGTGCGCGACGGTGCGATCTGGACCTCAGCCGGCGTGACCGCCGGCATGGACCTCGCGCTGGCGCTCGTCGAGGAGGACATCGGCAGCGACGCCGCGCTCACCATCGCCCGCCATCTGGTGCTGTTCCTGCGCCGACCCGGCAACCAGTCGCAGTTCAGCGCCACGCTCGCCGCGCAGCAGGCCGACCGCGCGCCGCTGCGCGAGATCCAGCGCGCGGTGCTCGAGGACATCGCCGGCGATCACCGCGTCGAGGCGATGGCGGCGCGCGCCCACATGAGCCCCCGTCATTTCGCGCGTGCGTTCCGCGCCGAGACCGGCGTGACTCCTGCGCGCCACGTCGAGCGCGTGCGCCTGGAGGCGGCACGGCGCCGGCTGGAGGGCAGCGACGACGCGATCGCGCTGATCGCCGCCGACTGCGGCTTCGGCACCGCAGAGACGATGCGCAGGGCCTTCCTGCGCACCCTCCACATCGCCCCTTCCGAGTACCGCCGTCGCTTTCACGCACCCATCGCACGCAACGCCGGTCCCGCCAACCCCGCCAGGAGCACAAAGGAGCCAGTGGCATGAACATCGCGATCCTCCTATACGACAAATTCACCGCGCTCGACGCGATCGGGCCCTACGAGGTGCTCAGCCGCCTGCCTGACGCGACCGTCACCTTCGTCGCCGCTGAAGCGGGGCCTGTCCGTACCGACAACGGCATGCTCACGCTGCTCGCCGAGCGCTCGCTCGATGACATGCGCGCGCCCGACCTGCTGCTCCTCCCCGGCGGCCCCGGCGAGGTCGCAGCACGCGCCGGCGGTGTCGCCTTCGACTGGCTGCGCGAGGCGGACCAGACGAGCACGTGGACGACGTCCGTGTGCACCGGCTCGCTGATCCTCGCCGCTGCCGGCCTGCTCGACGGCAGGCGCGCGACCACGCACTGGCTCGCGGTCGACGAGCTGCGGCGCCTCGGCGCCGAGCCGGTCGACGAGCGCGTCGTCTTCGACGGCAAGCTCGTCACCGCCGCGGGCGTCTCCGCCGGCATCGACATGGCGCTGACACTGGCCGCGCGGATCGCCGGTGATGTGGTCGCGCAGGCGATCCAGCTCGGTATCGAGTACGACCCGCAACCGCCGTTCGACGCCGGCTCGCCGCACAAGGCACCGGCCGAGATCGTCGAGCTGCTGCGCAACCGCAGCCGCTTCCAGGAGGTTTCGGCGCAGGCCGCCCGCTAACCTGCGAATGCCGATGGCAGAGCGCCGCTACGACCCCCAGGAGATCGAGCCACGCTGGCAGGCGCTGTGGGCGCGCGAGGGGACCTGGGAGGTCTCCAACGAGCCCACCGAGTCGCGCACCGACGGGCGCAGCGCGCTGAACTCATACATCCTCGAGATGCTGCCCTACCCCAGCGGCGAGCCGCACATCGGCCACCTGAAGGTGTACTCCGTCGGCGACGCGATCGCGCACTTCCATCGGCGCTCGGGCGCGCGCGTGCTGCACCCGATGGGCTACGACGCGTTCGGCCTGCCCGCCGAGAACCACGCGATCAAAACCGGCGTGCAGCCCCGCGTTTCGACAGACGAGTCGATCGCATCCTTCCAGCGCCAGTTCCGCCGCTGGGGCATCTCGATCGACTGGTCGCGCGAGTTCGCCACGTGCGAACCGTCGTACTACCGCTGGACGCAGTGGATCTTCCTCGAGCTGTTCCGTGCCGGGCTCGCCTACCGCAAGGAGGCGGCGGTCAAGTGGTGCCCGAACGACCAGACGGTCCTCGCCAACGAGCAGGTCGACGCCGACGGCTGCTGCGAGCGCTGTGGCGCGCTCGTCGAAGTGAAGCAGCTCGAGCAGTGGTTCCTGCGCATCACCGACTACGCCGAGCGGCTGCTCGGAGACCTCGACACGATCGAGTGGCCCGAGCACGTCAAGACCATGCAGCGCAACTGGATCGGGCGCAGCGAGGGCGCCGAGGTGATCTTCCGCTGCGAGGATTTGGACCCCGCCCACCCAGTCGACTACCCCGTGTTCACCACCAGGCCCGACACCCTGTTCGGTGCGACCTTCTTCGTGATGGCGCCCGAGCACCCAGACGTCATGCGCCTCGCCGAGGGCACGCCGAATCAGCAGGCCGTGCACGACTACGTCAACCACGCGCTCAACGAGCCCAACGAGGAACGTGGCAACGCCGACAAGCCGAAGACCGGGGTCGCGCTCGGGCGCACCGTCACCAATCCCGTCAACGGCGAGCAGATCCCGATGTTCGTCGCCGACTACGTGCTGATGGAGTACGGCACCGGCGCGATCATGGCGGTCCCCGCGCATGACGAGCGCGACTACGACTTCGCACGCGCCTTCGACCTGCCGGTCCGGCGTGTGATCTTCCCGCCAAACGCACACGATTCCGTCGAGGCTGCGCCCGGCGAGGACGGCCTGCCGTACACCGGCGACGGCACGCTCGTCAACTCGCACCCCGACTTCGACGGCATGCCCAACCGGGAGGCGATCGGTGCGATCGTCGCGTGGCTCGACCGCGAGGGCAAAGGACACGCCTCCGTCAACTACCGGCTGCGCGACTGGCTCGTCTCCAGGCAGCGCTACTGGGGCACGCCGATCCCGATCCTGTATTGCGAGCGCTGCGGAATGGTGCCGGTACCCGAGGACCAGCTGCCGGTCGAACTCCCGGAAATCGAGGACTACACGCCCAAGGGCCGCTCGCCGCTCGCCGCCGCAGAGCTTTGGGTGAACACGACCTGCCCGCAGTGCGGTGGCCCCGCGCGCCGCGAGACCGACACCATGGACACGTTCGTGGACTCGTCCTGGTACTTCCTGCGCTACTGCGACGCGCGCAACGAACAGGCCGCATGGGGACCCGCCGCGCTGCGCCAATGGATGCCGGTGGACCAGTACATCGGCGGCGTCGAGCACGCGATCCTGCACCTGATGTACGCGCGCTTCTTCACCAAGGCGCTCGCCGATCTCGGGCACCTCGACTTCCAGGAGCCCTTCCAGGCGCTGTTCACGCAGGGGATGGTCACGAAGGACGGCGCCAAGATGAGCAAGTCCAGGGGCAATGTCGTCTCGCCCGCCTCGATCATCGAGCGCGTCGGCGCCGACACCGCACGCGCCTACATCCTGTTCGTCGGGCCGCCCGAGCAGGACGCCGACTGGTCCGACGAGGGCGTCGAAGGGGTGCACCGCTTCCTCAGCCGCCTGTGGCGCCTCGCAGCCGACACCGCCGATCAGGCGGGTGCGCCGAGCGCCGACCTGTCGGTGCCGAGTGCGCCCGAAGGCGCCGATCTCGAGCTGCTGCGCAAGGCGCACTGGGCGATCGACAAGGTCAGCGGCGACCTGCGCCGGTTCACCTTCAACACCGCCATCGCCGCCGTCATGGAGCTGATCAACGACAGCTCGCGATTGCGCGACGCCGTCGCGCCCGAGACGCTGCGCTTTGCACTCGCAACCGCCGCATCGCTGCTGTTCCCGTTCGCACCGCACGTCAGCGCCGACGCCTACGACATGCTCACCGGCGAGCGCGTATGGGAGCAGCCGTGGCCGCAGGCCGAGGAGTCGATGCTCGAGCGTGACCAGTACGAGCTGGTCTGCCAGGTCAACGGCAAGGTACGCGACCGTGTGCAGGCCAGCAGCGACGCCGCTCCGCACGAGCTCAAGGATCTCTGCCGGGCCGCCCCCAACGTCATGGCGCACGTCGACGGCAAGGAGATCGTCAAGGAAATAGTGGTGCCCGGCAAGCTAGTCAACCTCGTCGTCCGCTGAGTCATACACTCGCGAAATGCCCGACCTCAAGCCCGCCTACCTGATCCACGGCGACGATCACGGTGCGGTGGCGGAGCGCAGGGCCGGGCTGCGCGCGCTCGTCGAGGGAGAGGCCGGTGCGGGCGCCAACGTCGAGGTGCTCGAAGGTGAGGGCGCGACGCCGAGCGCCGTCGCTGAAGCGCTGGCGGCGATGACGCTCGCCATCGGGCGCAGGGTGATCATCGTCGAAGGCGTCGAGCGCTGGCGCCAGGCCGACGTCGAGCAGCACCTGCTCGAGGCGATCAAGCAGATGCCGCCGGACACCACGCTCGCGCTGTTCGCGCGCGAGGAGGCCCGCGCGAAGGCACCCGCGGCCCTGCACGACGCGGTCAAGCGCGCCGGCGGCCAGGTGGTGGCGCAGATGACCGTCAAGTCGTGGGAGCTCGCCAAGTGGACGCGCGGGCAGGCGACACGCCTTGGCGTCTCGCTCGACGCGGCCGCCGCGAAGGCGCTCGTGGCACAGGTCGGCGAACGCCAGCAGCGGCTGCTGCGCGAGCTGGAGAAGCTGGCACTCGAAGCCGACTCCTCCGAGCCGATCACCGCGCAGGACATCGAACGCCGCGCCGCGCACTCGACCGAGTGGCGCGCCTACGGCCTGGCCGACGCGCTCGTCGGAGCGGACGCCCGCGAGTCGACGCTCTCCTACCTGCGTCTGCGCCAGCAGGGCGAGCGCCTCTCAGGCCTCACCTACCTGATGGCGCAGCGCCTGCGTGACGCACTGGCCGTCGCTCTGCGACTGCAGGCAGGTGACTCGGTCGCCGACGTCAAGCGCGGCCTGCGCATGCCCCCCCGTGCCGCCGAGCGCTTCGTCGCCGACGTCGCCCGCACCGACGTCGAGCGCCTGCGCGCCGCGCTCGCAGCGCTCGCAGCCCTCGAGCTCGACACGCGCGGAGGCGCCCCGCTGGCGAGCAGCCGCACAGCCGTGGCGGGCCTGGACGAGGACACGCTGGCTCTGCACGCGATCGAAGCGATCACGGCCTAGCTATGCGGCGAACGAAGCGACTGGCCGGCCGATAGGCAAGCGATACAAGGACGCAGGGAGCGTGGCGTACCGATCGACGATCAGATGCGCTCGCCGATCGGCCAGCACGCGAGCGACCGAGGACGCAGTAGCGCGCCGCCTAGCGGCTGGCCAGCGTGCGGGCGGCGCGGGACTTCTTGCGTGCGCCGGTGTTCTTGTGCATCGCGCCACGCTTGACGGCCTTGTCGATCGTGCTGACGAGCTCGCGGTGCGCGGTGTCGGCGGCCGGCTTGTCGTCGCCCTCGACCAGCTCCTCCAGGCGGCGGAAGTAGGTCTTGATGGTCGACGTGTAGCGGCGGTTCTCCAAGCGCTCGCGCTCGGATCGCAGGATTCGCTTCTTCTGGGAGTGGATGTTGGCCATGACTGGAGTTCTGGGAGCGCTCGCCGGGAGGGCGCACGCTCCGACGCCCGATCGCTCGGACGGTCGCCGTACTATAGCGGCCTTGTCCGCCAGCGCAGAAGCCTTCGGCGAGGAGCCGGTCGTCCCGCCATCGCCGGGGGATGGCGGCACGGGCGGCCGCGTCGCCCGCAACACGGCGATCTTCTCGTTCCTCACCGGCGTCTCGCGGGTGATCGGCCTGCTGCGCGAAATCGTCTTCGCCAAATATTTCGGGACGACGGGCTTCGCGTCCGCCTACACGATCGCCTCCCAGGTCCCGAACTACATCGCCCAGCTGTTCGCCCAGTCGGCGCTGTCGGCGGCCTTCGTGCCCGTGTTCACGGACCTGCTGCAGAAGGGGCGCCGCAGCGAGGCGGTGCGGCTCGCATCGACGCTGTTCTGGATCATGCTGATCGGCCTCGGCGCGATCACCGCGGTGTTCATCCTCGCGGCCGGGCTGATCATGCCGCTGTTCATCGGCCCGACCTTCAGCTCCTCCCTTACCGCGCTTACGGTGGGCCTCTCGCGCGTGCTGTTCCCGGTGATCCTGCTGCTGGGCCTGAACGGCCTGCTGGTGGGGATCCTGCAGTCCTACGACCACTTCACGATCCCCGCTCTCTCGCCGGCGGTGTGGAACATCGTGATCATCGTGCTGCTGGTCGTGCTGGCGCCGCACTTCCACGGCGAAGACAAGATCTACGCGTTTGCGATCGGCATCCTCGTCGCGACGCTCGTACAGCTGGCGATGGCGTTCGGTGCGCTCGGGCGGATCGACTTTCGCCTGCGCGTCCAGATCGACTGGCACGACCCGCGGATCAGGCACGTGTTCGCGCTGATGCTCCCGGTGACGCTGGCGCTCGGGATCGTCAACCTCGACCAGCTGATCAACGCCACCTTCGGCAGCCTCGTCTCCGAAGAAGCTCCAAGCGCGATCAACAACGCCTTCCGCATCTACATGCTCCCGCAGGGAGTGTTCAGCGTCGCCGTCGCAACCGTCCTGTTCCCAACTCTCAGCCGTATGGCCTCGAACAGAGATGTGTCGGCGATGCGCCACGCGGTCGGCAACGGCATGCGCCAGATTAACCTGCTGTTGATCCCGGCGGCGGCGTTCATGGCGGTGCTGCCGACGCCGATCGTGCGGCTCGTGTTCCAGCGCGGCGAATTCAATGCCCAGTCCACCCATCTGGTGTCGATCGCGCTGTTCTGGTTCGCGTTCAGCCTCCCGTTCGGCGGACTGAACCTGCTGCTCACGCGGACGTTCTTCTCGGTCCAGCGACCGTGGATCCCGACAAGCCTCGCGGCGATGAACATCGTCGTCGACATCGTCGTCAGCATCGCCCTCTACAAGCCGCTGGGGATCGCCGGCCTGATCCTCGGAACGATCATCGCCAACATCGTCATGACGGCGCTGCAGTTCTACCGGCTGCGGGTGGGTCTGAACGGCCACCTGGAGGGAGCCCAGACGACGATGATCACCGTCCGCATCCTGATCGCCTCGGCGCTGCTCGCGGGCGTCTCGTGGGGCGTGTGGAAGCTGCTCGACGAGGCCCTCGGCGTGTCGTTGCCGGCGCAGATCATCAGCGTTGGCGGCGCGGCGCTCGCCGGCGGGTTCGTGTACGTGCGAGCGGTGCTGATCATGCGCATCCCCGAGGCCCACCAGGTGAGCGGTCTGATTCGCGGGCGGCTGGGCCGGGCCTAGCTCGCGCGCCCCGATCAGCGAGCAGAGGCCGGGTGAGCCGAAGCCCACCCGGCTTGCGCCCGAACATAGATCGCCGCTTACTACATACGTCCCAGGACTGTGTGTTTCGCCTGGGCGGCTTAACACTCCCGACACCTGGACAGGCCGCCCGCCCGAGGGCCGGCGCGTAGCCGCGGCTGAATGAATCCTTGTCGGGTTGGCGATCCGCCGGATCATCAACGCTAGCGGGTCTCGCGCCGGCTCGCGCGCCATCTACGCTGTAGTGGAGCCCATGGACCAGTCTCACATCCGCAACTTCTCGATCATCGCGCACATCGACCACGGCAAGTCGACGCTGGCGGACCGCATCCTCGAGCTGACCCACACGGTGGCGGCGCGCGAGATGCGGGCGCAGCTGCTCGACTCGATGGACCTCGAGCGCGAGCGCGGCATCACGATCAAGGCGCAGGCGGTGCGCGTGTTCTACACCGCGCGCAACGGCGAGACCTACCAGCTGCACCTGATCGACACCCCCGGGCACGTGGACTTCACCTACGAGGTGTCACGGTCGCTGGCGGCGTGCGAGGGCGCGCTGTTGGTGGTGGACGCGGCGCAGGGGGTGGAGGCGCAGACGGTCGCCAACACCTACCTGGCGGTGGAATCCGGCCTCGAGCTGATCCCGTGCCTGAACAAGATCGACCTGCCGGGCGCGGAGCCCGAGCGCGTGGCGGGCGAAGTGAGCGAGCTGATCGGCGAGCCGCCGGAGTCGATCCTGCAGATCAGCGGCAAGACCGGCGAGGGCGTCGGGGAGGTGCTGGAGGAGCTGATCGCGCGGGTGCCGGCGCCGCAGGGCGATCCCGACGGTCCGCCGCGGGCGCTGATCTTCGACTCGGAGTTCGACCAGTACCGTGGCGTGATCGCCTACATCAGGGTGGTGGATGGCGTGTTTCGCAAGGGCGAGGCGATTCGCGCGATGGCGACGGGCACCGAGGCGGACATCGATGACATCGGCTTCTTCAGCCCGCAGATGATGCCGACCGACCAGCTGGCGGCGGGCGAGGTGGGCTACCTGATCACGGGGCTGAAGGACGTGACGCTGCTGCGCGTCGGCGACACGCTGACGACCCGCGCGAAGGCCGGCGGCTCCGCGGGACGCAACCACCCCGGCGAAGCGACCGAGCCGCTGCCCGGCTACCGCGAGGTCAAGCCGATGGTGTTCTGCGGGCTGTTCCCGATCGACTCCGACGATTACCCGGACCTGCGCGACGCGCTGGAGAAGCTGGTGCTGAACGACGCTGCCCTGTCGTGGGAGCCGGAGACCTCCGACGCGCTCGGCTTCGGGTTCCGATGTGGCTTCCTGGGCCTGCTGCACATGGACATCGTGCGCGAGCGCCTGGAGCGCGAGTACGACCTCGAGCTGCTGGCGACGATGCCGTCGGTGGAGTTCGACGTGACCCTGACCAACGGCGAAGAGATCGAGGTGCACAACCCGTCGGACATGCCTGATCCGGGCACGATCGAGGGGGTCCGCGAGCCGTTCATCACGGCGTCGGTGATCGCTCCGAAAGAGTTCGTGGGCGCGGTGATGGGCCTCTGCCAGGAACGCCGCGGCGAGCACACGGGCATGAGCTACCTCTCCCCGGAGCGCGTGCAGCTGACGTACGAGCTGCCGCTCGCGGAAATCGTGCTGGACTTCTTCGACCAGCTGAAGTCGCGCACGCGCGGCTACGCGTCGTTGGACTACGAGCTGAGCGGGATGAAGCCCTCGGACATGGTCAAGCTCGACGTGCTGCTGGCGGGGGACACGGTGGACGCGCTGTCGATGATCGTGCACCGCGAGAAGGCCTATGAGATGGGTCGCACGCTGACGGAGAAGCTGCGCAAGCGGATCCCGCGCCAGCAGTACGACGTGCCGATCCAGGCGGCGATCGGCGCGCACGTGATCGCGCGCGAGACGGTCAAGGCGTTCCGCAAGGACGTGATCGCGGGCTGCTACGGCGGCGACATCACGCGCAAGAAAAAGCTGCTTGAGAAACAGCGGGAGGGAAAGAAACGGATGAAGCAGGTCGGCCGTGTAGAGATCCCGCAGGAGGCGTTCCTGGCTGTGCTCGAGCTGGGAGAGGATTAGGTGGGCGCCTCCGGCGCCCGCGCGGCGAGCGCGGTGTCAGGGCGGCAGGCTGGTGCGCGACCGACGCGCGTGCTGTTCGTATGCCTGGGCAACATCTGCAGATCGCCGACGGCGGAGGGCGTGATGCGTGCGCTGGTCACGGACGCGGGCATGGAGGACAGAGTCCAGCTGGAATCGGCGGGCACGGGTGCGTGGCACGTCGGCAGCCCGCCGGACCGGCGCGCGAGCGAGGCTGCACGCGCGCGCGGCGTCGAGCTGCAGGGTCACGCGCGGCAGGTGCGTGCCGAGGACTTCGAGGACTTTGATCTGCTGCTCGCGATGGACGGTGAAAACGCGCGCGAGCTGCGCAGGCAGGCGCCCGCAGATGAGGGGCGCGCGAAGGTGCGGCTGCTACGCGAGTTCGACCCGGCGAGCGCGGGCGCGGCTGACCTGGACGTACCCGACCCCTACTACGGCCGCGCGGGCGGCTTCGACGACGTGTTCCAGCTGGTGCATGCGGCGTGTGCGGGCCTGCTCGAGCAGATCGTGCGGGACTTGACTCGGTGATGCCGTGCAGGAGCCGCTCGCGGTGACGCTACCGCCGGGTGCGCGCGACGCGACGCGCGTCGGCGGCGGCTACATCAACGACGCCTTTCGCGTGGTGCTCGCCGACGGCGGCGACGCGTTCGTGAAGACGCGCGCGGACGCCGGCGTGGGCGAGTACGCGGCGGAGGCGACGGGCCTCGAGTGGTTGGCGCAACCGGGCGCGCTGCGTACGCCGCGCGTGCTGGACGTGGACCAGGGCTACCTGGCGCTCGAGTGGATCGAGGCCGGCGTCCTGGACGAAGCCGGGGCGGAGGAGCTGGGGCGCGGGCTCGCGGCGACGCACGCGGCCGGCGCGCGGTGCTTCGGCTCGAGCAAGCCGGGGAGACTGGGTTCGGTGAGCCTCCCCAACGAGCCGGCCGTGACGTGGCCCGAGTTCTATGCGGAGCGGCGGCTGCGACCGCTGGCGCGCCAGGCGCGCGAGCGGGATGCGCTGTCGCGCTCGGCGCTCGATGCGCTGGACTCGGTGTGGCGATGCTGCGCCTGTTCGGCGCGCCATCGGAGCGGGTGTTCGCGGCCTATGAGGAGCTGGCGCCGCTGAGCGACGGCTGGCAGGACCGAGTCGACCTCTACCAGCTGCTGCCGCTACTGGTCCACGCGCTCCTGTTCGGCGGCTCCTACGCGAGCGCGGTCGAGCGCGCCGTGCGCCGCTACGCGAGGTAGGCCTGCGAGGCGCGTCACCGTCTACGAACTGCGTCGGAATGGGAGGTGTGCGTCCGGAGACGGCCTCGGCCCGCAGGCGTCTGTATCTGCTCACGCGAGTCGTGATCAAGCGGCACTATCGCCACGAGCTGACCCTGGCGGTGGTCGCGCAGGGGCTGGGCAGCTCGCCGCGCGAGCTGCAGCGCGCGTACGCGCAGTTCGGCGAGATGAGCTTCCGCGAGGAGCTGTGCGCGAAGCGCATGGCGGTTGCGGCCGAGCTGCTTGATCGAACAGCGCTCGATCGCGGTGGCCGACGTGGCGCGCCTGGTCGGCTATCGCCATGCGCCGCACTTCGCGCATGCGTTTCGCCGCCGCTACGGGGTCTCGCCGGCGGCTTTCCGCGCCGCGGCGCGTCAGGCGGAGGAGCGCTCGTAGACCGTCTCGGGGTCGACCGTCTCGGCGCCCGGCAGCGACAGGCGCATGAGCGTGCCGCCACCGGCGGGCCGTTCGGCGGTGACGCTGCCGCCTTGCTGGAGGGCGACCTGGCGCACGATCGCCAGGCCGAGTCCCGAGCCGGGTCGGCTGCGTGCCTCGGCGCCGCGGTAAAAGCGGTCGAAGACGTGCGGCAGATCCTCGGGCGCGATGCCGGGCCCGTGGTCGCGGACCGACAGCTCTCCGGCCGCTAGGCGCACCTCGACGGGTTCGCCAGGCGGGCTGTACTTGACGGCGTTGTCGATCAGGTTGCCGACCGCGCGCTCCAGGCGCGCCGGCACGCCCGTGACGATCGTCGGCGCGAGCTCGGCCAGCAGCGGCGTCCCGGGCGAGCGTCGACGGGAGCGTTCGAGCACCTCGCCGGCGAGCAGGTCGAGCCGCACCTCCTCGGCGTCGGCGCGCGGTTCCTCGCCTTTGGCGAGATCGATCAGGTCGTTCATCAGCAGCGTCAGTTCCTCGATCTGCTCGACCACGTCGCTGAGCAGCCGGCTGCTCTCCTGCGGGTTCATGTGCTGGCCCTGGTGCTGGAGGATTTCGATGTTGGTGCGGAGGCTGGTCACGGGCGTGCGGAGCTCGTGCGAAGCGTCGGCGACGAGCTGTCGCTGTGCGTGCACGGACGCGTCGAGTGCGCCCATGGAGCGCTCGAGCGCGTCGAGCATCGAGTTGAAGCTCGCCGCCAGGCGCCCGAGCTCATCGCCGCCGGAGGGCTCGATGCGTCCGCTGAGGTCCTGGGTGAGCGCCACGTGCTCGGTTGCCTCGGTGAGGCGCTTCAGCGGTTGCACCGCGGCGCCTGCGACCAGGCGACCGAGCAGCGCGGCGAGCGCGACGCCGCCGATCACCAGCAGCGCCAGGATCAGGCGCAGGCGGCTGAGCAGGCTGTCGAGTTCACTGAGCGGCAGCGCGAGCTGCACGGCGCGTCCGCTGCCGAACGACAGCGCGAGCACGCGCAGGTGAACGCCGCCGACGACAGCATCTCTGAAGAACGGCTTGCCTCCGTGTGCGGCCAGCGCGCGCGTGCGGGCGTTGACCGGCAGTGTCACCCTGCCGACGGAGCGTGCGATCACGTGTCCGTTGGCGTCGACCATCTGCTGGTAGCCGCGCACCTGCTGCGGGCTCGGCGACAGCCGGCCGAGCCCCGGCAACCGCGACGGGGGCCTGCCGAGCAGTCGCTCGAACGGCCGTGCCTGGCGCGCTCGCTGGGTCAGCTGCGTGTCGATCTGTTTGTGCAGCTCCGCCGATGTCAGCACGTAGGTGAGGATGCTCGCGAGCACGACCGCGATCGCCACCGCAGCCGCTGACGCGATCGTTATGCGCCGACGGAAGCTCATGGCGGGGTGCGCAGCACGTAGCCGACGCCGCGTACGGTGTGCAGCAGCCGCGGCTCCTCGCCGACCTCGGTCTTGCGGCGCAGGTAGCCCATATAGACGCCCAGCGAGTTGGAGCTCGAGCCGAAGTCATAGCCCCATACGTTCTCGAAGATGACCGAGCGCGTCAGCACCTGCCGGGGGTGGCGTAGGAACAGCTCAAGCAGCAGAAACTCGGTTCGGGTGAGCGCCAGCGGCCGCTCGCCACGCCACGCCTCGTGGGCGCGCAGGTCGACACGCAGGTCAGCAAAGCTCAGCACCTGCTCCTTGCCGTCCTCGTCGCCGGCGCGTCGCAGCAGCGCGCGGATCCGGGCGAGCAGCTCGCGCAGCGCGAACGGCTTGACGAGGTAGTCGTCAGCACCGGCGTCGAGGCCGGCGACACGGTCGTCGACCTCGCCGCGTGCGGTGAGCATCAGCACGGGTGTGCTGTCGCCGCCGGCGCGCAGACGCCGGCACAGCTCGAGCCCGTCCATGCGGGGCATGGCGATGTCGAGGATGATCGCCTCATACGGCGTGGTGTCGAGGCGCTCGAGCGCCTCGAGTCCGTCGCCCGCCCTCGCGACGTCGTAATGCTCGAGCGCCAGCGCGCGCGAGAGCGCGTTCTGCACGGCAGGCTCGTCGTCGACGACCAGTATGCGCGCTTGCTCGGCCATGATCTAGCGTCCCGGTCTGCTTGCCCATGCGCCGATCCTCCGGTGAGGCGGGTAATGGGTAATTAGAGGCTAGCGTGATGCATGCACGCGATCTCGAGCGAAGGAAACGCGAAGAGAATGGTAAGAACCGAGCGGCTGGGAGGCTGGCATCGCTGAGCAGGAGACGGACGCGCAGGAAGGCGCCGACACTTTCGCGTCGCAGTCGCGCAAGCTGCGCAACAGCGTCATCAGCCTGGCGATCTTCTTCGCGCTGATCGCCGCGCTCTTGATCGGCGTCCCGGGCCTGAACGCGGCTGCCAAACGGATCGCGCACGCGAACAGTGCGTGGATCCTCGCGGGCGTTGGGCTGGAGCTGCTGTCGTGCCTGGGCTACGTGATCCTGTTCGAACTGGTCTTCGGTCGCCTCGGCCGTAGCCTCAGCTCGCGGCTGTCGCTCGCCGAGCTGGCCGTCAACTCGGTTGTGTCAGTGAGCGGGCTGGCGGGCATCGCGCTGGGTGCGTGGGTGTTGCGTACGAAGGGCGTCTCGGTGCAGCGGATCGCGAAGCGCTCGGTGCTGATATTCGTGCTGACGAGCGCCGTGAACGTGGGCGCGGTGCTGATCATCGGGGTGCTGATGTGGTTGGGCGTGGTGCCCGGCTCCAGCAACCCGCTGTTGACGCTGTTGCCGGCTGCGCTGGCGCTGGCGGCGATCCTCGGGACGCTGGCGGCCGCCGAGTGGGCCCGGCGTGCGGCCGGCGCACGCAAGCTCGAGCACGGTCGCGTGGCGGTCGCGCTGAGAGCTCTGAGCGGCGGCGTGCAGGACGCCGTGCGACTGATCCGGGCGCACGACTGGAGGCTCCTCGGGTCGGTCGGTTACTGGCTGTTCGACAACCTGGTGCTGTACGCGTGCCTGGCGGCTTTCGGTGACGCGCCGTCGTTCTGGATCGTGGCGATGGCCTATCTGGTGGGCATGCTCGCAAACGCCGTGCCGGTGCCGGGTGGCTTCGTGGCGGTCGAAGGCGGCCTCGTGGGGATGCTCCTGCTGTTCGGCACGCGCCCCGCGTCGGTGGTGATCGCGGCGGTGGTGGTGTACCGCGCGATCTCGCTGTGGGTACCGGCGGTGATCGGCTCGATCGCGTTCCTGAGCCTGCGTCGCGAGATCGGCGAGCCGGTCGCGCCGGCGGTCTCGAGCTAGTCCTCGCCGACGGTGGAGGCCGTTTTGGTGATCTGCTTGTTGTAGGCCTGTTGCGCCCAGGTGCGCTGGCAGACGTTGTCGGGCAGGCTTTCCATCACTTCGGCGAGCGTCGTGTTGACAGCGCCGGCGAGTCCGGGGCAGTAGTTCGGCTCGGGCAGGTCGGCGGACGCTGATCCGGGCGCGTTCAGCGGGCGCAGTTCCTCGCTCGCGCGGAAGGCGTGAGCGAAGCTGTCGGAGAAGATGTCGATCGCGACGCCGCCTGTGTAGATCTCGATCGAGCGGCCTTCGTCGTAGACGGTTGCGGGCACGCCGCGGATCAGCGCGTTGCGCTGCGGGCCGAGCGTGGCGTTTGAGTGCAGCACGTAGATGACGGTGGTGACTTGCAGTGGCAGCTCGCAGCTGCCCCCACCGAAGATCCCCTTGGTCTGCACGCAGTCTCCGTAGTAGACCGTGTCGCCGATCTTGGGGATGTAGCCGTTGAGGCCATCGACCGCCGCCAGTGGCCGACCGTCGAAGCGCGGGCCGGCCCAGTAGATCTTGTAGAACGGAAACGTCTGGGCTTCGGCGAGATCGCTTGCGTCGAGCGCCGCAGGGTGGCTCGTGCCGCAGCCGGCGAGCGCGAGCGCGAGCGCCGCCGCCGCCAACGTGAGCGCGGCCCTTCCTGCGCGGGCTGCTCGCCTGGCGTTGGTGGGGGAGGTCATGGGCGTCATTATCTTGGCGTGCCCGCGAGAAGCACCAGCGCGTCCGCTCCGCCGGACGCTACTTCCGAGCCGCGTGTGCTGCGATCCGCTGCGGTGTCGCAGCGGACGACGGTCGATCTTCGCACCGCGCGTCGTTGGGCCGCGCCGGCTGCCCGCCCGCCGATCGCTCTGTTGGCGTTGCTCGCGGCGCTGATCTCGCTGTGGCTGGTGGTGGACCCGCGCACGCCGGACCTCGCGGCACAGGTGTATCGCGTGGCGCTGTTCCAGCAGCTCGGCTGGGCGGTGTGGGACACGCACTGGTACGCCGGACACAGCCTGCCGGGATACAGCCTGCTGTACCCGCCGCTGGCGTCGCTGCTGGGGATCCGTGTCCTGGGCGCCCTTTGCGTTCTCGCCTCGACGCTGCTGTTCGCGCGGCTCCTCAGCTCGGTGTACGGCGAGGCGGTAGCGCGATGGGGCGCTGCGTGTTTCGCGGTGGCGGCTCTCGGCGACGTGTGGATCGGGCGGATGACGTTCGCGTTGGGGGTCTCGCTGGCGCTTACTGCGGGGCTGGCATTGATGCGGGAGCGCTGGCTGTGGGCGGCGGTGCTGGCGGCGCTGTGCGCGGCGGCGAGCCCGGTGGCGGGGGTGCTGCTGGCGCTGGCGGGCCTGACGGTCTCGCTCGCGCGGCGCTCGCCACGCGAGCTCGTGACACTGGCGGCGCCGGTTGCGCTGGTCGTGCTTCCGCTCACGGCGCTGTTCCCGGAAGGCGGTTACGAGCCGTACCCGATCCTGTCGTTCGCGGCGACGGTCGTGGTCGTGCTGTCGTTCCTGTTGGCGCTGCCGCGGCGTTCGCGCCTGCTGCGCATCGGCGCCTGCGTGTATCTGGCGGCGTGCGTGGCGTGCCTGCTGGTGCATTCACCGATGGGCAGCAACGTCGAGCGCTACGCGGTGCTGCTGGCGGCCCCGCTGCTGCTGTGCGCGCGGCTCGCGCAACCGCAGGAGCGCGACGGCGTATCCGCGTGGGGGCGCGTCGCGCCGACCGGTGCAGCGACGCTGTGCGTGATCGCGGTATGGGTCGTGTGGGGGCCGGTGCGCGAGACGGCTGCCGTCGCGGGTAGCGAAGCGACGAGCGCGGCGTATTACGCGCCGGTGGAGCGCTTTCTCGCGACCCGGGCGGGGGGTCCGGTGCGCGTCGAGGTGCCGCTGACGCGCTCGCACTGGGAGGCGGCGCTACTCGCGCCGACGGTGTCGCTTGCGCGGGGATGGGAGAAGCAGCTGGAGATGCGCTACGACGGCGTGCTGCTGGCCCACGGGCTGACAGCAGCGAGCTACGAGCGCTGGCTGCACGACCAGGCGGTCTCCTACGTGGCGCTGCCGGACGCCGCGCTGGACCCGTCGAGCGCCCAGGAGGGCAAGCTGATTCGGCGCGGGCTGCCATACCTGCAACCGGTGTTCGACAGCGCGCACTGGCGGATCTTCCGCGTGCTCGGTGCGACGCCGCTGCTCTCGGGACCGGGTCGGCTGGCGTCGCTGGGGCACGACTCGTTCGCGCTGCGCGCGCGCACCCCGGGCCGGTTCGTGGTGCGCGTGCACTTCACCCCCTACTGGGCGATCACCCGCGGCAGCGGCTGCGTGACGCCGGCACCGGGCGGCTGGACGGCGGTGGACGTGCGTGCGCCGGGCACGACGGTGGTGACCGCGAGCTTCTCGCTGTCGCGTGCGTTCAGCTCCGGTGGCTCATGCTCGGCGGGCGCGCGTTAGCCCGCCGGCGCGAGGCCGTAGAGGCCGCTCTCGCCGGTGAGGTAGATGTTGTTGCCGTCGCTGATCACAGGGTCGAACGCGCCTGTGTTCTTCTCGAACAGCACGCGCCCGGTGGAGATACCGAGGCCGTAGGTGCGGTGCGTGCCGAGGTCGGAGAAGTAGACGATGCGGCCGATGATGGTCGGCGAGCCGGAGATCCGCCCGTGGCCGTTGAAGGTCCAGCTGACGTGGCCTGAGCGCGCGTTGATCGCATAGAAGGTGCCGTCGTAGGAGCCGATGTAGACGGTGGGACCGAGGCCGGGGGTGTTGGTGACGGCGGGCGAGGAGTACACGTAGGCGCCGGTCTGCACTGCCCAGTCGAGCGCGCCGGTCGACGCGTCGTAGGCGTACACGCGCCCGTCGGTGTTGCCGAGAAAGACGCGGCCGTAGATAACTGCCGCGGTGGAGTAGAAGGTGCCGCTGCCGAGCAGCGCGCCTTCGGACCGGCTGATCCAGATCCGGCGCCCGGTGCGCTCGGATATCGCCTGCAGCCGGCCGGAGTAGTCGCCGAAGTAGAGGACGCCACCGGCCAATGACGGGCTCGCCTTGACGGCACCGGCGGCGTGATAGGCCCAGAGGACGGCGCCGTTGCGGTCGTTGAGCGCGTACACGGTGCCGTTCTGCGAGCCGAAGAACAGGTGCCCGTCGTCGATCAACGGCGATGACTCGCTGGGGCTGGGCAGTGAGCGGAACCAGCGGATCGCGCCGGTGGCGCTGTTCAGCGCGACGATGCGGCCGGGCTTGTCGGGATGACCGCTGGAGAGGATCGTCACGTAGACGGTGTTGGCGGTGACGGCTGGGGAGGAGGCGGAGAGCTGGCCGAGGCGGCGCGACCACACGACGTGGCCGTTGTGCTTGTCGATCGCCTGCAGGACGGCGTTGTCGCCCAGCTGGAACAGGTGTTCGCCGTAGATCACCGGCGGGAACTCGAGCAGCGCGTTGCCGCCGTGCACCCAGATGCCCCTGAACGGCGGGCGTACGCGCGCGGGTGCGGGGAAGAAGCGCGTGTGGTTCTTGGTGTAGCCGTACAGCGGCCACGTAAAGCTGACGGGCCCGCGCGCGGGGGGCGTTGGCAGCGTGGGTGTCGGCTGGGCTATGAAGGGCGCGTGCGGGTGGTAGACGTTGCCGGTGCGGTTGCGGTCGTAGAGGTATGCGCCGAGCGCGGCGCCGGCGAGCAGCACGACGATCGCCACCAGCGCCACGTGCACCCGTCGCGAGCCGGGAAGCCGGCGTCTGCCGCCGGTGCTCACCGGCGTGCGCCGCTCAGGCTGCGAGCTTGCGGGATGAGGCGCCGCTCGCGGTGGCCGCGGTGGTGGGCTCCTCGAGCGTTGAGCCGGCGCGCACTGCCGGCTGGCGCCGGCGCCGCGTGCGGCGACCGACGGCGTGACGGGCGGTGCGGCGCGTCGGACGCCTCGCTACGCGGGCGAGCAGGCGAGCGACGGTCAGGGAGAGCAGCCACAGGCTGGCGACAGCCAGCGGCGGCAGGGTCAGCCCAGAGACGAGCGCGAGCACGTCGTGATTGCTGTTCAGCGACCAGTTCCACAGTAGGGAGTCGGCGACGGTGAGTCCAGAGAAGAACACCAGCGGCCTGTGGGACACGCACTAACCCTAGACGTGTTGGGGGACGGACGGTGCGACGCCTATGATCGCTCGCCATGAACAGCGTTGAAGAGCGCTCACAGGTGTTCGCGCCTGGACTGCTCGATGGTCGCGTGGCGCTCGTGACGGGCGGTGGCACCGGCCTCGGCAAGGCGAGCGCGCTCGAGCTCGTCCGCTGCGGTGCGCGCGTGACGATCGTGGGGCGCCGCAGCGAGGTGTTGGAGGACGCGGCTGCGGAGATCAACGCGTGTGCGGGTGCCGGAACGGGCGCCGATTCGCTGGCGGGCGACGTGCGCGACAGCGATGAGGCGCGGCGGATTGTGGGAACGGTGCTCGAGCGCCACGGGCGGCTGGACGCGCTCGTGAACAACGCCGGCGGCCAGTTCTTCAGCCCAGCGGAGCTGATCGCTGCGAAGGGCTGGCGCGCGGTGTGGCGCCTGAACGTGGAAGGCGGTCTGAACATGGCCGAGGCGGCGTTCGAGCTGGCGTTTGCTCAGGCGGGCACGGGCACGGTCGTGAACGTGACGCTGTCGCCCCACAACGGCATGCCCGGGATGGCGCACTCGGGGTCCGCGCGGGCGACCGTCGAGGCCCTCACGCGAGAGCTCGCGCGACGCTGGCAGCCGGCGGGCGTCACGGTGACGGCGGTGGCGGCGGGGCACTTCGACACGGAGGTGCTCTCGAAGTACCCCGCGAGCGTGCGCGCCGGCGCGTCGCAAACGGTGCCGCTGCAGCGACTCGGCACGGTCTCCGAGCACGCGTGGCTGGTCGCGCTGCTCGCTTCGCAGCTGGGGCGCGCGTTCAGCGGCTCGACAGTCACGCTCGACGGCGCTCGCGACAACTGGTACGGCCCGTGGCCGCCGGCAGGCCTGGCGGACGAGGCAGGGGAGGTGCCGACCGAGGCGCGCCGGTAGGATGGAGCGAGGGCTGCGGGCGAAGTGTTGTGGTTGCACAGAAGCCTTCCAAGCTTCTAGGGCGGGTTCGATTCCCGTCGCCCGCTTGAAAGCCACGGGGAGTGGCGCAGTCTGGTAGCGCACCCGGCTGGGGGCCGGGCGGTCGCAGGTTCAAATCCTGTCTCCCCGATAGGTTCATGTTCCGCGAAACCCAGCGAACATGGGCAAGAAACCCCGAAAACACGGGGGATCGCGTGAGTCGTTTCGCCCGGTTTCGCGGGGTTTCGACGGTCGGGCGTTTGCAGGACGTTTGCAGCGACGGCCCAAAACGTTTGCAGGACGTTTGCAGGCCGTCGGCCGAGCATCCGTGCGGCCGATGCCGGTCGCGGCGATTGTGCTTCGTGCCTGCAAAGGGAGCTACGGTAAGCGTGTGTCCCTTGTAGCTGGCGTCGACCTCGATGAACTCGACCAACTCCTCACCATCGCCAGCGACGACTCCACGAGCGACGCCACCACGCTCGAACGTGCTCTCGCGCTCTGGCGGGGCGAGCCACTTGAAGGCACGGACTACCTATGGGCCGAAGGGGAGATGCGCAGCCTCAGCGCCACCCTGCTCGACCTGCTTGAGCGCGTAGGCCGCGTGCGACTCGCTCACGGCGACGCTCGCGGCGCCCTCCAAATAGCAGAGCAAGCCATCGCCCTCGACCAACTACACGAGCCAAGCTGGCGGCTCGCGCTGCAAGCCGAACACGCGCTCGGACTGCGGGAGTCGATCACCCGCCGATACGACGACCTGACCCGCTCCCTAGATGAACAGCTAGGCCTTGAGCCCGCCCGCGAGACTCGGGTGATCTATCGGCAGCTACTCGGGCAGAACTAGCGCGTGAGACTAATCCCCGGACTCCGATACGCCCCCGCTCACTCGCCGCCTGCTTGCCGAGCTGCTTGGCTCGGCGTTCCTCGCCGCGCTCGTGATCGGCTCGGGCATCGCAGCGCAGACGCTCTCCCGAACGACGTTGGCCTCGAGCTGTTCGAGAACGTGGCCGCCACGGCAGCAGGGCTCTACATGATCATCCTGATGTTCGGCCCGGTGTCCGGCGGGCACTTCAACCCGGTCGTCTCGCTCGCCGACGCGACCTTCGGCGGTATCCGCTGGCGCCACGGGTGTGGCGCGGTGATGCGTGGAAATGCTGATGGCGGCCAGTGAGAACATGCCGTTCGCCACGACGGCACCCAGCACGCAGCCGGCAACCTGCGCAGGTATGTAGGCGAGTGCCCGCATCGTTTCCCACGGCGCGAAACGGGCAAAAACCACCAATACCAACCGAAAGCACCCGTGCTCACACACACGTTCCAAACCCCACGACACGAAGGAGGGCAGGATGGCTGAGCTGAGCGCACGAGACAGCAAGCTCGTGCAATACCTCAACGAGGCATACGGCAAGGAGAAGGAGCTCGAAACCGCACTCCAAGCACACATCGGCATGACCACCCGAGCGCCCTACAAGAAGCGCCTGCGACAGCGCCTGACAGAGACCAAGCGCCACGCCCGCGAGCTCGAGAAACGAGTGAAGCAGCTCGGCGGCACCCCGCAGACAGTGCCGATCGAGGGCCTTGACCCGATCGCCAAAGGCGCCGGCGCCGCAGTCGAGATCGCCGGTCGCGCCGTAGCCGCCGCGAAGGGGCCGTTGCACGCCATCCGCGGTACCGGCGAGCAGGAGAAGATGCTCAAGAACGCCAAGAGCGAGTACGCCGACGAGCACGAGGAGATCGCGACCTACACCGCGATCGAGACGCTCGCCGAAACGCTCGGCGACACCCAAACCGCCAAGCTCGCACGCGCGATCCGCCGTGAGGAGCAAAGCATGGCTAGCTTCCTCGAGCGCCAGATCCCGGTCCTCACCAAAGCCGTCGTACAAGCCGAGATCCCGCCCGCGCAACGCCGCAAAGCAACCACCAGGGCACGCCCCAAGCGAGCCGCTACGAATAAAGCCAAAGCGAAACGTACCCCCGCCAAACGCTGAGGGCAGGCCGATGGCAGTAGATACCGCGCTGATCGTCATCGACATGCTCAACCGCTACGAGCACGACGACGCCGACACGCTGAGGGACTCCGTCGAGGAGGTGCTGCCCGTCATGCAGGCGCTGATCGCGCGAGCGCGCGAACAAGACGCCCCGATCGTCTACGTCAACGACAACTATGACGACTGGAGCGCAGGTCCCGCCGAGCTCTGCGAGCAAGCACTGGCGGGAGCACACGGTGCCCTCGTTGAGCCCATTCTGCCGCCGCCAGGGGCAGCGTTCATCACTAAGGCACGGCACTCGATCTTCTACGAAACCTCCCTGGAGTACCTACTGAGAAACCAAGGGATCGAGCGGCTGATCCTGACCGGCCAAGTCGCCGAGCAGTGCGTCCTCTACTCCGCCCTAGACGGAAGTTTTTGAGGTTCCGCCTAGACGCCTACGTCCGTCACTTCCAAGTCATCGTCCCCCGCGACGCCGTGGCGCACATTCACGAGCACCTCGCTGACGCTGCTCTACAAATGATGAAAACCAACATGCGAGCGAAGATCACCGACGCCGACACCCTGTTCTGAAAACGGTCAAGCCACTCGCTCACTAGCCATGCGGCGAAGCCGCCGACGCGCTACCGACCTCGAGTCGGGTCGCGCTCGTCGAGCAGGCGCAACCTCCTCAGCGGCAGCACGAACCACAGCAGCACAAACGGGACAGCGCCCAGCGCCGCCGTCACCACACCCGCGCTCACACCAAACAACTTGGTCGTGACAAGCAGCAGACAGCCACACATCGCGAGCGCCAAGCACACCAGGCCCGCGATCACCACGCGGTTTGAGTTGAACACGATGTGACGCTTGTCGTCGTGACGGAAAAGAAAGCGATGCTCAGCAGACGGCGCGATCATGCAGACCGCTGCGAGCGCCGCCAACACCAGCGTCACGAAATACACGGTGCGCTCGAAATCTCCGACATGCGCGAACCCGGTGTTGAACGGCACAATCAAGAGAAAGGCAAAGAGCACCTGTACGCCCGTGACGACCACGCGCAGCTCGCCGGTCATCTCCTCCAGATTGCGATCCAGACGCTCAAGGTCCGTCTCCCGGCGGCCAGGGGCACCGGCACGACTCTCGCGATCGGCGTGTGGTGGTTGAGCGTCGCCGGCCATCATCAGTTCCTACCCGCCGCTACTCGCGGCGGGGAATGCAGCTGATCCTTCCGTCGTTCTCGAGGATCGCCCACTGGATGTCGCCGATTGAGACGATCTGTGCTTGTCGGGCCTCCTCTTGGATGTCTGCGAGTGTGATGCGCTCTCGTCGCATGTTACGCTCGATCGGCCGGCCGTCCTGCACGAGCACGATCGGCTCCCCCTCGGCGATCAGCCGTGCGCGGGGAGAGCGGAATGAGATCCAGCTCACCGCTACCGAGAGGAGCGCGATAGTCGAGATCACAGTCAGCGTGCCCGTCACCGACTGATCACTCTGCGTGATGCCCTGCTGGACTAGATCACCCAAGACCACGAGCAGAATGAAGTCAAATGGCTCGAGGTCTGAGAGCTGGCGCCGACCAACGACGCGAGTCACCAGGAAGATGAAGAAGAAGACGACGGTGGCGCGGATTACGAGGTCCATGAGCTAAGGGAAGATCGTCAGCGAACGATGGACGCTCACGAGCGGGGTTTCGCCGTCATCGAGCTGAACGTCCTCACGGCGCTTGCCGACGTTCGTCGGGTTCACCTGGAAGTAGATCCAGCTGGTCAACCATTCGCCCGGTTCGAGCTTGCCGTATGACAGGACGACTCGCCCGTTCTTGGAGCTCGATTCTGTCGGTTCGGGCTCGATTGAGTTGACGCTCATCGATTCCCACCATCCTTCATCGAAGACGATTTCGGGCTTCTTGATCTGACGGTGGGCCATCACCCTGACCTTCACCTGGAAGATCAGTCCGCTGCGCAGCCGCGTGGGCGCGGTGACGCTCAGGCTCGCGGCGCCTGCCTCAGCGGAGCTCGTGCTCGGCTTCTGGCCGAACACGCCAAGCAGCGCTAGCACCGGCAAGACGGCGATCACGCACAGCAACAGTCTGCGGTAGTAGGGATGGTGCCGCCGGCCCGCCAGGTCACGGCTGCGCTCAAGCACCACGCCCTCGGGAGCGTCGGCCATCAATGTCTATTCGAGGGGCGCCACGATGACCCTCCTGACGCTGCGCTCATCCGTTCCCAGAAGAACTGCACGAGTCGCAGCGCTCAGACGCTGCGCAACGATTGAGTCGCGCCGCTGTGGGGTAGAAAAGCCGCGAACCCGCGATCAAGGAGACCATGAGGTGAGGATCGGCTATTTCTTGTCCAGCGAGGAGTTCGGCCCCCGCGAGCTCATCGCGCAGGCGCGCATGGCCGAGGACGCCGGCTTCCAAGGGCTGTGGATCTCAGACCACTACCACCCCTGGAACGACGAGCAGGGACACAGCGGCTTCGTTTGGTCGACCATCGGCGCGCTCGCCCAGGCGACCTCCACGATGAAGGTCACAACCGCAGTGACGTGCCCCACCGTCCGCATCCACCCGGCCGTAATCGCTCAGGCCGCCGCGACCTGCGCGGTGCTGCTAGAGGGACGCTTCGCGCTCGGTCTCGGCAGCGGCGAGGCGCTCAACGAGCACATCCTCGGCGACCAGTGGCCCGCGGCTGACGAGCGCCTAGAGATGCTCGAGGAGGCCGTGCAGGTCATCCGCACCCTCTGGCAGGGCGGGATGCAAAGCCACCGCGGACACCACTACCAAGTAGAGAACGCCCGCATCTATGACCTGCCCGAGCAGACACCGCCGATCCTCATATCCGGATTCGGCCCCAAGGCCACCAGCCTCGCCGCCAAGATTGGCGACGGCTACTGCACCGTCCAGCCCGAGAAGGAAGAAGTCAAACGGTTCCGCGACGCCGGCGGAAACGGGCCTGTCGCGGGCGGCATGAAGGTCTGCTGGGCCCCTGACGAGCACCAAGCACGCGCCACCGCACACCGGCTGTGGCCCAACGAGCAGCTACCCGGCGAGCTCGCGCAGATCCTGCCGACCCCCGCACACTTCGAGCAAGCAAGCGAACTCATCACCGAGGACATGGTGGCCGAAGCCGTCCCGTGCGGCCCCGACCTCGACCTGCACCTGCAGGCGATCCGTCGCTACCGCGACGCCGGGTTCGACGAGCTCTACATCCAGCAGATCGGCCCCGACCAAGAACGCTTCTTCCAGACCTACGCCAACGAGATCCTGCCGCACTTCAACAGCGACGCCTCAACACTCATCTCAACCACAGCATGAGCACCCATGCCACATCCGCGCCAAGGCCTCGCCCACCAGGCTGGCGCGGCGCACCGGGGCCACAGCTCACCAGCCTCTCCGAAGCAGCGCGCCGGCTCCTCAGAGCCCCCACGCCCGTCGCGGAGCCGATGATCTGATATGGAGAGTGGTTTGTCAAGTGGGGGTCGTCGTTTTGCCGCATTTGCGCCTCTTGGTTGTTGGTGTGGTCGGCTGGGTGGGTGGCGGTCCGGCAGGCTGTGCGCGACGCGCGGTCAGACTGATATACGCGGGTTGGGTGCCGCAGGACCATGGTTCGTCGTGGGGAGCCGCTGTCTAGGATCGGGCGTGGCCAGCCCTGTTGGGTGGGTTGCTCATAGGTCAGTCGCGGATTCCCCGCGCGTTGCCGGGCCGCCACCGACCCAGCCGACGGGATGAAGTTGTGGGCTGCGGGCGATTTCACTCGATTTGGGTGACCGCCCAACAGAAGCCGGCGAGTTCGCGTGCGGCAGCGACCGCGATGATCGTGCGGCGCTTGGCGCGTGCTTCCAGTCGTGTCCAGGTGCGGTGAAGGCGCCGCTGGGCTGACCACGCGACCGCGACCGCCTCCGCGGGTTGGCCGTCCTGGCGGTCGATCAGCGCGTGGCTGAGGTTCGGACGGGCACGGTAGTGCCACGCGGCCTCGACGAGCAGCCTGCGCGCGTGAGCGGACCCGGTCTTGGTGATCGAGCCGAGCCGGCGTTGCTGCCCGGTCGTGTTCTCCGAAGGAACGAGCCCGACGTAGCTCATCAGCTGCTCAGCGCGGGCGAAGCGCTCGAAGTCGCCGATCTCGGCACACAAGCCGACAGCGGTCAGCGTGTCGATCCCGCGCAGGCAGCGCAGCCGCCCGACCTGCACCTGCCAGGGCGAGGCCGGCAGCAGCGCGAGGATCTCGCGCTCCAGCGCGTCGCGACGGTGCGACAGCGCGTCGATCGCGCCGCGGCAGTCCAGCAGCGTGGCCTGCGCGGCCGGCCACGGTAGCGTGACCTTGACCAGCCAATCGCGGTGGCGCTGCGTCCACGCCGTCCCGTCCTCGAAGCGGATGCCATGGCGTAGCAGCAGCTTGGAGAGCCGGTGACGAGCACGCATCAGATCAACACGGACCGCCTCGCGTGCGCGGACCAGGTCCCTGAGCGCCTCCTCCTCATCGCCCGGAACCCTGACCGGATGCAGCTTACCGGCCATCAACAGCCGCGCGAGCAGCTCCGCGTCACGCCGGTCGGTCTTCACACGGTCCCCGCTCGCCCGCGGGATCTTGCTCGGCGCCGCAACCACACACTCCACGCCGCGCTTGGCCAGCTCGCGCGCCAGGCCATAGCCGGTCGGGCCGGCCTCATACGTCGCGCGGACCGGCTGCGGCAGCCCGGCGCAGAAGCCGGCCGCCCCGGTGCTCTCGCCGCTCATCGCAAACGTCTGCAACTGCCCCGTCTCGGCGTCCAGCACCACCGCGACGATCTTCGCCGCGTGCACGTCAAGGCCGACGAGGGATCTAGCCTTCGCCATGGCTGGTTCCTCCTATTCGATTGTGGATCGCCGCGCGGGTTAGAGCCGCACGGCTGAACATCACCCCACAAACGACGTGGGGGAACCGGCCCCTTCTACAACGCAAGCCGGACGGATGATCAATCCATATTGTCTAAGAGCCGGTCTGCGCAGCGAGGCGCACCGGGCCCGCCTGATCATGCGCGCCGCCATCAAAGACCAGCAGCAGAGCGGAAGTTAGACGCGGCGCACGCAATCAGGCTGCACGAGCAGCAGGGGATTACGTTCATCTCTAGCGCTCGGCCGGATCAAGCTCGATAGCTTCCCCGTCAGCGTCGAAGCCCCCGCTGCGGTTGCGGACAACGATGTGGCCACTCCAGCCCCGCAACGGATGCGCCTGCTCTCGCGCGAGTCCCGCGCACACCCGTTTCGTTACCGCATAGGCGATGACCGGCACCACTAGGAACGCGCCGCGGAAGAACCACACCGCGCCTTCATAGCCAAACCCGAACTGGAAGAACAGACGGTCGGCCGAGCCCGCCGCGAACACCACCGCCACCGCCGAGAGCAGCGCAGCGGCAAGCGCGCTGCGCCGCGGATTATCGCGCGGACGCTCAAGCAGATCGTGGCGACGGTAGTCCCTGCTGATGAAGCGCCTGTCAAGCCACGGCAGCGCATACAACAGCCCGAACACGATGCCGGGAAACAACACGCCGCCAAAAAACGGGTTCGGTACGAGCGTGTGTCCGAAGGCGTGGATCTCCAGGTTCGGCATCAGTCGCAGCGCGCCGATCAGCCACCCCAGATACCAGTCCGGCTGCGCCCCGTTCGTGCCGATATAGGGGTGATAGGGGCCCCACAGCCACACCGGGTTGATCTGGATCTCACCGCCGATCAGCACCAGCAGCGCGGCGACCGCCGCGAACAAGCCGAGCGAGCGCAGCGCGTACCCAGGCCACATCGGGGTGCCCACCACGTTGTCCTCACGCCGGCCGGGGCCGGGGAACTGCGAGTGGCGCTGGCGCATGATGATCGCCAAGTGAACCGCGATCAGGCCGCCGATGATCGCCGGGAGCAGGAACACATGCGCGATGAACAGCCGCGACTCAAACGCCGTCGACCCAGGGAACCTGCCGCCCCACAACGCCGTCGCGAACGGGCCGCCGATCAAAGGGAGCGACATCGCGACTGCCCACGCGATCGCCAACCCCATTCCCGAGAGCAGATCGTCGGGGAGCGAGTAGCCAGCGAAGCCCTCCAAGATCGCGAGCGCCAACAGGGTGACGCCGATGAAGTAGTTGATGTCGCGGGGCTTGCGAAACGCGCCGGTGAACACGATTCGCAGCAGATGGAGGGTGATCGCCGCGACGAACACCAGCGCCGCCCAATGGTGAACCTGACGGGCGAGCAGCCCGCCCGATACATCAAAGGAGATGTGCAGGGTGGAGGCGTAGGCGTCTGAGACGCTCTGGCCCTGCAATGCCTGGTAGCTGCCGTGGTAGACGGTCTGCGTCGTGTCCGGGTCGAAGAACAGCGCCAAGAACGTGCCCGTGAGGACCAGCATCACGAACGAGTACAGGGCGATCTCGCCGAGCAGGAAGCTCCAGTGGTCAGGGAACACGTAATCCATCAGCCAGCGCATCCCCCGCGCTGCGCCCAGCCGCTCATCCACGAACGCCACCGCGTCCACCGGCCGTTCCTTGGCGGTGTGGCTCACGATGGGTCTCCCCACCAGGACGGGCCGACAGGCCCCGACATCGGCCCAGCAGCGCGCAGCACACCGGCGCTGTCGATAGTCAGCGGCAGCTGCGGCAGCGGCCTGCCGGCGGGGCCGAACTCGACGCTGCCACCGTCCAGTACGTCGAACGTGGAGTAGTGGCAGGGGCACACCAGCGCTGGCCCCTTGGACTCGGTGGATGGGCTGAGCGGGTCTCGAAACAGCGAGATAGCGCACGCGGCATGGGTGCAGATCTTCGAGTAGGCAAGGATGCCCTGCGGTGCCCAGCCGGCACGCTCGGCGGGTAGCCGCAGCGTCGCGGGGTCAACGCGCACCACCACGACGGGGGAGCCCAGGTCCTCCTGATCGGCGCCCTGCGGGAACGCGGTCTGAAAGCTCCGTTCGATGATGTCGGCCGCGAGCATCGGGTTGCCCTGCTCGTCCACGAGCGCGCGCCCTGCCCGCCACGGTGTGCGTCGCAGCTGCTCCTCCAGACCAGGGCCGAGCGCCGCCACGGGAATCACCACCGCCGCCGTCAGCCCGGCGCCCGCGACCCCGGCAGCGCCGGCGAGCAGCCGCCGGCGCGTGATGCCCTCCACACCCTCGGCGGCCTGCTCGATGACTTCACGAGCGGCGTCTGGGTCGGCCAGGCGGGGGCGCTGCTCGACCTGCGTCTCTTGGGGCACCAGCCAGCGGCCCGCGAGCACGAGCGCACAAGCCAGCAAAGCGAGCGCCGCGCCGAGTGCGAGACCCAGCAGCTGCGTGTTCGGGTCGAGCACGAACAAGGCGACGAACGCGAGCGCCGCGACGGGCACCAGCAGCAGCACAGCCACGACCGATAGCTCCGCCCATGCGGGTGCGCCTGTGTGCCGCTCAGAGGGGTCCACCTCGGGCTGCCCCTGGCGGCGGGAGCGCAGCGCTCCGGTGCGCCACAGCGCGAACATCACGATCGCCTTCCAGGCCCGGCTCATGCGTTGCTCCCTGGCCGCGGTGGACGTTCGGGCTGCTCGCTCGTGCGCTCGCCGAGCAGCCTGGCGATCAACAACAGCGCGGCGGCGGCCAGCAGCCACGCGACCATTCCCTCGGGGATTGGGCCGATCCGACCGATGCCCCAGCCGCCCAGGTTGTCTGGGTGTTGGATGCTCTGGATGTAGCGCGCGAGCGAGTTCACCTCCGTGTCGGTGAGCTCGCCTTCGCCGAAGCGAGGCATCACATACGGGCCGATCCGTACCGCCTCACCGACCTGTCTCGGTGTCGCCTGATTCAGCGCAGGGACGATCGCGCCGGTCACGATCCCGCCCTGACCCTGGATCGTGTGGCAGCCCGCGCAGTCCAGTCCGAACAGACGCTGCCCTTCCGCGAGCGACCCTCGGTTCGGCTGCACTGTTGGAATGCCAGGGCCGCCGAACGATCCGACGTAGGCGACGAGCGCCTTGATCTTGCTCGGCGGAAATGCGGGACTCGTCCGCAGCGGCTGCGCCTTCGGGTTGGGTAGCGGCATTCGTCCGGTCTGCAGGTAGAAGTCCGCCGCCAGCGCGCCGACGCCATGCAGGCTCGGGGCGCGGCCACTGATGCCCTGCGCGCTCAGACCGTGGCATGACGCGCAGGAGGAGTCGAACAGCGCGTGACCCTGCGCCACCAGCCCAGAAGGAGCGGCAGTGGAAGTGGGCGAGGGGGTTGCGCTGGCGTCCCAGTGAGCGGCGAAGTCAGTCAGCGCGAGCGCGCCGCACCCAAGCGCCACCATCATCATCAGCCGGCGTCTCATCGGCCCGCCGGCTCCCGCACCGGCAGCCCGGTGCTCCGGTCGGCGTAGCGGTCGCGGCGCTGCTGGCGTCGCTCCTCGGCGAGCATCGCGCTCATCGCGATCACGATCGCTAGCACACCCATCACCACGCCGCCGGCCACCAGCATCAGCACCCCAGCTGTCTGCTGGTCCGCGAGCGCCGAGACGTGCAGGGCCCGCGCCGGCGCCAAATAGAACGGGTAGCGGACGTGCTCATCGAACAGGAACACGCCGGCAGGAATCGACATCACGAGCATCGCGGCCATGAGCCACGAGAACCTCGCGATCGCACCAGGCGGGCGCGGAATCGGGTCGGCCGCGAGCAGCGGCAGCAAGAACAGCGTGCCCGTCCAGAAGTAGGCGGCGTGCTCGAGCGCATGGAGTGTCTGGTCGCGCAGCGCCGCTTCATAGACACCCGTCAAATGCGTGGCGAGCACCACAACCGTGAACAACAGGAACCCGCACACCGGCCTCGTCAACAAGCGCACCGGGCGGCTACGCAGAACCACTACCAGCACACGTCGCGCAGCCGGCGTGGAGGCGCTCAGCGCCAGGCGTACCGGCGCACCCCACAACAGCAGCATCGGTGCGAGGAGGATCAGCAGCAGATGCTCGATCACATGCACCGACAGCAGCTCATCCGCGTACTGGTCGACCCCCGACATCAACGCGAGCGCCAGGACCACCAGCCCCGCCAGAAACGAAACCGCCCGCCAGATCGGCCAGGGCGAGGAGGCACGGCACATGCCCCACACGTAAAGCCCAGCCGTCATCCCCAACACACAGAGCAGCACGGGGTCCAAGGCCCACGTACCCAGCAGACGGCTGAGCGTGGGTGGCTGCGCGCTCACCGCAAGCCTTCCCTGCGCAGCTCCCGCGAGCGCTCGCGCTGCTCACGCACCACGCCGCCGAGGCCGAGCGCCATGATGCCGACGCCGATCAAGATCAGCCACAGCCCGAACCCGGCGCCGATGAGCGCCACGGCAACCCCGACGACCAGCGCGACCGTAGCGACGGAGCTGTCGGTGATCAGCCGCGGCCCATCCACCTGCCCCTGGCGCATGTCGAGCGCCCACACCACAAGCCCGACGAGAACACACGCTGCGCTGGCCACCGCCGGGATCGCGAACTGGATCAGTTTCGGGGCGAACACGGCCTGCACGCCGGTCAGCACCGCCAGCCACAACCCCCAGACGAGCAGCACGACAGCCGCGCGTCTCACACGCCCACCTCCTCTCGCGCCTCGCACAGATCCAAAAGGGGCGCGTAGCTGCGTATCGGCGGCAGCTCATGGAAGTTGTGGCGGGGTGGTGGCGAGCTCGTCGCCCACTCGAGCGTCTGCGCCCCCCAAGGATCATCTCCAGCCTCGCGCCGGTCACGCAACGAGACCAGCATGTTCCACATGAACACCAGCACCGACAGCGCGATCACGACCGACCCGGCAGTCTCCAGAATGTTCAACCCCTGCCAACCCGTTGAGGCGGGATAGCGCGCGATGCGCCGCGTCATGCCCTCAGCACCCAGGATGAACATCGGGAAAAAGGTCACGTTCGTCCCGATTACCATCAGCACGAAGTTCAGCTTGCCGAGACGCTCGCGCAACATCGCCCCGGTGATCTTCGGAAACCAGTAGTAGATGCCGGCGAACAAGCCGAACGCGCTGCCCGCGAAGATCGTGTAGTGAAAATGCGCCACCACGAAATACGACATGTTCAGCCCGTAATCCAACGGCGGCGAGGCAAGGATCACCCCCGTCAACCCACCCACGAGGAACTGCACGAGGAAGCCGAGCGCGAACAAGAACGAGGTGGTGAAACGCAGCCTGCCTCGCCACAGCGTCGCTAGGAAATCGAAATACTCCACACCCGCCGGGACGATCAAAGCGGTCGATGTCAGCGCGAAATACTTATTCGAGAGCACCCCGAACGTGTACATGTGGTGCGCCCACACCGTCATCGACAAGCCAGCGAAAGCGAGCAGCGCGACCACGAACGCGGAGTAGCCGAAAAACCGCCGGGATGAGAACGTGGCCAGCACCTCGCCGACCATCCCCACGAACGGGAAGAACATCACGTACACAACTGGGTGCCCGTAGAACCAGAACAGCGCCTGGTAGTCCACCGCGCCGGCGCCACCGACGAGCACATCCCCGAAGTGCCGTTGCGCCCACAGCAACCCGAGCGCGAGCAGCAGCGCGGGGAACCCGAACACAACCATCACGCAGGTCACGACCATCGTCCAGGTGAACACCGGCATCCGCATCAACGTCATCCCCGGCGCACGCCGGCGAAGCGCGGTCGAGAGGATGCAGCCAGCCCACAGGATCTGCCCGAGGGTCGCCAGCATCACCCCGAAGATCCACAGTTCCATGCCGCTGCCAGGAGAGTGGATCGAATCTGAGAGCGGGTCGAACCCCCACCAGGAGGCCGCCGCGGCGCCGCCGCTGGTCAGAAACCCCGACCACATGCTCACACCGCCGCACAACAGCATCCACAGCCCGGCCAGCGCCACGCGCGGCCCTGCGATCTCGGCCGCCCCGACCTGCAAGGGGACGAAGTACAGGCCGACCGCGAGCGCGACCGGGACGATCACGAGGTAGACCATCGTCGAGCCATGCATCGTGAAAAGTTCGTTGTAGGTCTGCTGGGAGACCACGCCGCCGTCCGCCGCGAGCTGGCTTCGCATCAACAACGCCAACAGCCCGCCCGCCAGGAAGAACACGAACGCGACCATGCAGGCCGCGCCGGCGATCCGCTTGTGGTCACTCGAGGCGAGCGTGCGCGACGCCACACGGGCAGGCACCGCAACCGCGTTCACGACGACACTCCCTGCCGGGCGGCTTCGTGCGCGAGCCACGCTCCGAAGCGCTGCGGGCTGACCGCCCGGATGGCGAAGTGCATCTCGCTGTGGTCCTCTCCACAGAGCACCGAGCACTCACCGCCGTAATAGCCGGGCGTCTGGAACAGGAGATCAAAGCGGGTCGTGTAGCCCGGCACGAACTGCCGCTGGTAGTGAAGACCGGGCACCCAGAAGCCGTGAATCACATCCTCAGAGCTACCCACGAATTCAACCTCGCTGCCCGTCGGCACATACGCCGGCGTCGGATGCCACGTATCCACATCGGCGATGCTCGCGCCGTCCGAGTAGATGAAGCGCCAGCTCCACTGCGCGGCGATCACCTTGATCCGAACCCGAGGATGCGCGGCCGTGCGATCGATCGGCGTCTCCGCAGTGAACGTCACCCACAACAAGAAAGCCACCACGGCCGCCAGGACGCACGCATACGCCGTCTCCAGCACGAGCGCCTGCGAGCGCCGCCCCGGCGTCCTGCGTCTCGCGCCAAGGATCAGCAGCACCAGCAGCGTGCCGAGCACGAGCACGAACACGCCCACGGCGATCGGCAGGTAGATCCCCTCCACGTGCTCGTAGGCGTGCGCCGTGTTCGGCATCAGTGCTCGTAGCGCTCCGCCTCGCCCTCACGCAACGACAGCCCCATCCCAGGGACTGTCGGGTCCGGCCAGAGCCCGCCTTCGCGCAGCGGCGGGGCGCCGTCGAACAGCATCCCCTCGATGCGGGCGTGGTCGTGGAAATACTCGACGTGCGCGAGCGGCTCGATCGCCGCGCACACGTGCGCGTGCAGCGCCGGGCTCGTGTGCGCAGAGAGCCGCAAGCCACGCGCGGCGCACAGTGCACCCACCTGCAGCATCTGGGTGATGCCGCCGCAGCGCGTCACGTCTGTCTGCAGCACGTCGACCGCGCCGGCGTCGAGCATCCGCCGGAAGTAGAAAAGGTCATAGCCGTACTCGCCCGCGGCGACCTCCATCCCCGCAGGGGCGCGGTCTCGCAGCAATCTGAGTCCCTCGAGGTCATCGGAGGAGACCGGCTCCTCAAACCACGACACCCGAGCCTCTCGCGCGAACGTCTCGGCGAGCGCCAGCGCCTGCTTGCGCGAGTAAGCGCCGTTCGCGTCCACGAACAACTCAACCCCATCGCCGATCACGCTGCGGGCATGTCGAACGCGCTCAGGATCACGGTCAGGCTCCGAGCCCACCTTCACCTTCACCGCGCCGATTCCCTGTGCCACCCAGCCGGCGAGCTGGCGCTGCATCTGCTCCGGGGTGTAGGTGGTGAACCCGCCGCTGCCATACACCGGCACCCGCTCGCGGACCGGACCCAGCAGAGTGCTCAACGCGACCCCAAGCAACCTTGCCTTCAGGTCCCAGAGCGCGACATCTACGGCCGAGATCCCGCTCGAGGCCACCCCCGGATAGCCGATGTTGCGCACCGCACGACGCATCGCTGCCCACGCCGCCGACGGCGAAAGCGCATCCCCGCCAACAACCGCCTCGCCAAGGAGCTCTGAGACCAGCGCGGCTGCCGCACCCGCCGCGTAGCTATAGCCGACGCCGGTATGTCCAGCTGAGCGGGCTTCCACGACGACGATCGTGGTCGCATCCCAGCTAAGCGTGCCATCGGCCTCCGGCGCGTCCGTCGGCACCGTGAACGTCCTCGCCGTGAGCTGCTCGACAACGGGCTTCGCCCCGCGGGCCGGATGCTCCGCGGGGCTCTCGGCGTCTGCGCTGCTCACCGGCCCGGCCCGCGATCGTGTCTCGTTCAGCGAGTGCCGACGAAACGAGCGTTCTGCTCGTTCTCGACCTCGACGTGCTCGGGCCGCGGACCCTCATCCCGGCCGCCCTCGATCTCATCGCCCTCGGGCGCCAGCTTTTTGCCGCGCAGCCACATGCTCAACGCATACAGCCCGCCGCCGAGCACGCCAACCACGATCAGCACCAGCACGAGAATGAAAATGCCTCCAAATTCCATGCCAGTCACATACCCAAACCGTCGTTGCTCAAACCGTCGTTGCTCGCGACTCCGCCTGCGCGAGTGCAGCGACCGCGGCGACATGCGAGAGGTGCGTAAGCGTCTGCGGATAGTTGCCCAGCAGCTCACCGCTGGCGGGATCGACCTGCTCTGAGAACAAGCCGAGCGGGCTGGCGGCGCCCGTCGTCCGGTCGAACACCTCCCGCGCCTCCGGCAGCCTGCCCTGGCGGGCGTAGCACTCAGCCAGCCAGAACGAGCAGGCAAGGAACGCGCCCTCCTGGCCGGGCAGCCCATCGTCTTGGCGGTAGCGGTAGAGAAACCCGTCCGCATCAAGCTCCGCGCGCACCGCGTCAGCGGTGCGGAGCATTCGCTCATCATCGAACTCTACGAACCCCACGACCGGCAGCAGCAGCAGCGCGGCGTCCAACGCCGGCTCGTCAAAGCACTGCACGAACACGCCACGCTCAGAGTCATAGCCGCGCGTGTGGATCGCCTCGCGCATCTCTTTGCGCGCTTTCTCCCAGCGCCGCGTCGGCGCCGTGCGCGCGCACTCCTCAGCCAGCCTGAGGCCGCTGTCCACCGCCGCCCAACAGCACGCCTTGGAGTGAACGAAATGCCGCGGCTCACCCCGCCACTCCCAGATCCCCCGGTCGGGCTCAGACCACCGCTCAACCGCAGTGTCGACGAGCTCTGAGAAGAACCGCCATTCGTCATCGTCAGGGGAGTGCCCACGGCGATGCCACCGCCACGCCAGATTGAGGATCTCGCCGAAGGCGTCCAACTGCAGCTGACCGGCAGCTTCGTTACCGACCCGTACCGGCTGCGAGCCACGGTAGCCCTCCAACTCCAGGCATTCCTCAGAGATGCGTCGCTCACCACCGATCCCGAACAGAATCTGCAGGTCCTCGGCGTGCCCGGCGCTGGTGCGCACGATGAAATGGCGAAACCGCCGGGCCTCACGCTCGCAGCCAAGCTCCGCCAGCGCGTGCGCCGTCAGCGTCGAGTCCCGCACCCAGCTGAAGCGGTAATCCCAGTTGCGCTCGCCGCCCAACGTCTCCGGCAGCGAGGTCGTGGGGGCAGCCACGATCGCCCCGGTCGGCGCGTAGGTCAGCGCCTTCAGCGTCAACGCCGAACGCACGACCGCATCGTGATCGGGGCCGTCCTTGCTCAACCGCTCACGCCAAGCGCGCCACCACTGCACGGTCTCCTCAAGACGCTCGTCCACCTTCCCGGCATCCAACGCGCTCTGCTCTCGCTCAAGCAGATGCGGGCGCACGAACCGGATCAACAGTCGCAGCCGCTCCCCGGCATGGATCTGGCCGCCCGCGACGATCGCTTCCTGCTCGACGCGCAGCTCGCCGTCGCTCCAAACCAAGAGCCCGTCGTCGCCGCCGATCGCCGTAAACACGTCTACCGCAGCGCGACGCAGCCACGGCCGCACCGCCCCGTAGTCAAACCGCGGTGCCACCTCGAAGCGCACCTCCGCGCTGCCGCGCTCGCACTCCACGATCCGCACCAGCTCACGATGCGGCTCGAGCGCCCCGTGCTCGCGCATCGCAAAGAAATCCCTCACCCGCACAGTCCCCTGCGGCCCTTCAAGGAGGCTCTCGAGCACCAGCGTGTCCTCGACATAACTCACGCCCCGCCAGCTCGCCTCGCCCTCCACGCCTACCGTGCAGAACCCTCCGCGCTCACGGTCAAGCAGCCGTCCGAAGCAGCTCCCGCTATCGAAACGCGGCAGACAGCACCAGTCGATCGAACCCTCAGCCGAAACCAGCGCGGCGCTGTGACAGTCCCCGATCAGCCCATATGAGCCGATCGCCGGCGCCTGCTTGCTCATCGCCCCCGCCGCATCGCGCCAATCCCCACAAGCCCCGCCGCGACCACAGCGCCGGCGCCAACCAGCCGCCGGTGGCGCGTCAGCTCCCACTGCACGCTGCGCGGCTTGGCCTGCTTATCGAAGTCGCCGTGCGCTGAGCGCTCGCCCGGAAGCGGCGCAAACAAGTTATCCGGCCGCCCCGCCTGCACAGGCTCATCGGTCTGCTGGGCGTCAAACCCCGTCTTCGCGAGATAGCGGTCGCCGACGCCGGGAGCGAGCGCATTGCCGAGCAGCGTGACAGCGGTCGACGCGCCGACCCACCACTCTCGCCGCGCCGGCTCGCTGGCGGCGGCCACGATCGCCCGCGCCGCGACCTCCGGCTGATAGATCGGTGGCACCGGCTGCGGGTGCCGGGGGAGCCGTGTACGCACCGTGTCGAACTGCGGCGTGTTCATCGCCGGCAACTGCACCATCGTCACCCGGACCCCGCTGCCCTCGTGCATCAGCTCGCAACGCAGCGACTCGGTGAACCCCTGGATCGCGTGCTTGCACGCACAGTAAGGGCTCTGCAAAGGGATGCCACGATAGGCCAGCGCCGAGCCGACCTGCACGATCACACCACGATCCCGCGAGCGCATCCGCGAAAGCGCACACAACGTCCCATACACCACCCCGAGATACGTCACCTCAGTCACCCGTCGGAACTCATCGGCGGTGATCTCCCACGTGGGGGCGAACACGCTCGCCATCGCGTTGTTCACCCACACCCCGATCTCGCCGTGCTCCTCCAGCGTGCCTGCTGCCTCCTCGAGCGCCTGCGGGTCAGCGACATCGCACTCCAACACCACCGGGCGCCCGCCCAGCGACTGCACCTCAGACGCCGTGGCGGCCAAGGCTTCCTGCCCGCGGGCGATCAGCCCAACCGTCGCACCCTCACGCGCGAACGCCTGCGCGGTCGCGCGCCCTACACCCGAGCTTGCGCCCGTCACCGCCA